>NZ_JAARZC010000001.1 GCF_014229095.1 Listeria cossartiae subsp. cayugensis
CGAACACGGTAGTTAAGCTTCTCCGCGCCAATGGTAGTTGGGGGCTTCCCCCTGCGAGAGTAGGTCGCTGCCGGGCAATTTGAAAAAGTCCTAATTATTTAGGGCTTTTTTTGTTTATAAAAAGATAAATAAATTGCTAATAGATAGGGATATCTAGTATAATTAAAGTCAAAAATAGTCAAAGTCAGTGATTTGTAAAAAATAGAAAGGAGATTCCTTATAGTGAAAAATATTTCTGATATTATAGAAGCTTATTTGAAGCAAGTCTTGGAGTCTAGTGAAGCAGTTGAAATTAAAAGAAGTGAAATTGCAGACAAATTTGAATGCGTGCCTTCGCAAATTAACTATGTAATAAATACTAGGTTTACAATGGAACGAGGTTATATCGTTGAAAGTAAACGTGGTGGTGGTGGATATATTCGAATTATTAAAGTGAAGATGAATGACAAACTTCAATTGTTAGAAGCGATTATATCGATGGTTCATGATAAAAAGGTATCTCAATCATTTTCTGAGGATGTTATTTTGAGATTGCTTGAAGAGGAAGTTATAACGAAGAAAGAAGCGAGATTAATGGTTGCGGCGTTAGACCGTGAAGTGTTGATTTTGCCTTTACCTGATAGGGATATTTTGAGGAGTAGAATTTTAGAGGCGATGTTGGTTGCTTTGAAATATGATTAGGGTGTGATGACGATGATTTGTCAAAGATGTGGGGAAAATAAGGCTGTTATTGCTTTACAACAATTCAATGAGTCTGGGAAAGTGGAATCATTGTATCTATGTGAAGATTGTGCAGCGACAGAAGCACTTTCTTCGGAAAAAGATTTAGTTAAAGCGATGGATACTTTTAGTGAGGTTGCACTTGATTTTTTGACGTTGTTGCAAAAAGAAAAAAATGCGCAGAAAAGGATTGTTTGTGGGAATTGTCAACTTAGTTTTGAGGAATTTTTACAAACTAATCGAGTTGGCTGTTCGGAATGTTATTCGGCTTTTGAGGAGCAGTTGGTGCCGATTATTGGGCGAGTTCAGAATGGCTATACAAAACATGTTGGTAAAGTGCCGGCTGAGGTTGAGCGAGCTGAGGGTGTTCAAAATGAGATTAGTCGCTTGCAAGAACGCTTAGGACAATTAGTTAAAAATGAGGAGTTTGAAGAGGCTGCAGTTATTCGTGATCAAATTAGGGCTTTGAAAGCTGGGGGTGAGGATAAATGAATGTATTTGAACCTCGGCTTAGTTCTTGGTTAGAGAATGCTGGTGATGACGATGATGTTGTTTTGAGTTCACGGATTAGGCTAGCTAGGAATTTGAAGGATGAACGTTTTCCAATTTATGAGCAGAAGGAAGAAATTGTTGATACTATTGCAGCTGTTTTTGATAAGAATTTTACTTTATTTAAAATGAATCAGATTTCTTTATTGGAAAAGGCGCTTTTGGTGGAGAAGCATTTGATTAGTCCTTATATGATGAATAAGAGTGAGTATGGGGCTGTTCTTTTAAATGAGGAAGAGAACGTTAGTATTATGTTGAATGAGGAAGATCATTTGCGGATCCAGTGTATGACACCGGGATTGCGGTTGTTTGATGCTTTAGAGGCTGCGCTGCAAATTGATGGTTATGTAGAAGAGAAGTTGACTTATGCCTTTGATAGGCAGTTTGGATATTTGACGAGTTGTGTGACGAATATTGGGACTGGGATGAGGGCTTCTGTGATGGTACATTTGCCGGGGCTCGTGACGACGAAAAGGATTAAAAGTGTGATTGAAGCGATTAGGAGCCTAGGTTTTGTGGTAAGAGGTATATACGGGGAAGGTAGCATGCCTGCAAGTAATATTTTTCAGGTTTCGAATCAAGTGACTTTAGGTAAAACGGAAACGGAAATTGTGGAAGATTTAACGCAAGTCATGGAACAAATTATTATGCAAGAACGTGTGGCTAGAACTACTTTGAAGCAAAAATTTCATATTGCACTGGAAGATAGAGTTTTTAGGTCATATGGATTATTGATGAATTGCCGAATTATTTCTATGAAAGAAGCGGCGGATGCTATATCGGATATACGACTTGGTGTAGAATTAGGGTTTTTCGAGCATATTTCTCGCCAAAAAATGAATGAATTGGTACTATTTTCGCAACCAGCTTTTTTGAGAAGAGAAGCGGGGCGCGATATGGATGAATTAGAAGAGAAAGTAATACGGGCCAAAGTGATTCGCGAGATTTTGGGCGATAAATGATGAGGCTTACGATAAGGAGGAAACAACAATGATGTTTGGACGTTTTACGCAAAGAGCTCAGAAAGTACTCGCGTTGTCACAAGAAGAGGCGATGCGTTTGAATCATAGTAATTTAGGGACAGAACATATTTTATTAGGTCTTGTAAGAGAAGGCGAAGGGATTGCGGCGAAAGCTCTTTATGAACTTGGGATTAGTTCGGAAAAAGTGCAGCAAGAAGTGGAAGGATTAATTGGTCATGGGGAAAAAGCTGTGACGACGATCCAATATACACCTCGTGCGAAAAAAGTAATTGAACTTTCCATGGATGAGGCTCGTAAATTAGGGCATACTTACGTTGGGACAGAACATATCTTACTTGGGCTTATTCGTGAAGGCGAAGGAGTTGCGGCGCGAGTTTTAAGTAATCTTGGTATTAGTTTGAATAAAGCTCGTCAGCAAGTTCTACAGCTCTTAGGTGGCGGTGATGCTACTGGGGCAGGAAGACAAACAAATACGCAAGCTACACCGACTTTAGATAGCTTGGCACGTGACTTAACGGTTATTGCTCGGGAAGATAATTTGGATCCGGTTATTGGTCGTTCTAAAGAAATACAACGTGTGATTGAGGTGCTTAGTCGCCGGACGAAAAATAATCCAGTACTTATTGGGGAGCCTGGTGTCGGTAAAACGGCGATTGCAGAAGGCTTGGCACAACAAATTGTTCGTAATGAAGTACCTGAGACTTTACGAGGAAAACGCGTGATGACGCTTGATATGGGGACTGTTGTAGCAGGTACAAAATATCGTGGTGAATTTGAAGACCGTTTGAAAAAAGTAATGGATGAAATTCGCCAAGCTGGTAATGTTATTCTATTTATTGATGAGTTGCATACGTTAATTGGCGCTGGTGGAGCGGAAGGTGCGATTGATGCATCGAATATCTTGAAGCCGCCACTAGCTCGTGGAGAGTTGCAATGTATTGGTGCAACGACGCTGGATGAATACCGTAAATACATTGAAAAAGATGCTGCTTTAGAAAGACGTTTCCAACCGATTAAAGTTGATGAACCATCTGTTGAAGAGTCTGTTCAAATTTTGCATGGTTTGCGTGATCGTTATGAAGCGCATCACCGTGTTGCTATTACTGATGAGGCGCTTGAAGCAGCTGTGCGGTTATCCGATCGCTATATTTCAGATCGTTTCTTACCAGATAAAGCGATTGATGTTATTGACGAAGCAGGTTCTAAAGTACGTTTGAAATCTTTTACAACACCGAAAAATGTAAAAGAAATGGAAAACAATTTATCTGATTTGAAAAAAGAAAAAGATGCGGCTGTTCAAGGGCAAGAATTTGAAAAAGCAGCGTCATTACGTGATAAAGAGCAAAAACTTAAAAAATCTTTAGAGGAAACGAAAGCGAATTGGCAAGAGAAACAAGGACTAGATCACAGTGAAGTAACGGAAGATATTGTTGCGGAAGTGGTTGCGAGTTGGACTGGGATTCCAGTTGCGAAACTTGCGGAAACTGAGACGAATAAACTTCTAAATATGGAAAAACTTTTACATGAGCGTGTGATTGGGCAAGATGCAGCTGTTAAAGCCGTGTCACTTGCAGTTCGCCGGGCTCGTGCAGGGCTTAAAGATCCGAAACGTCCGATTGGTTCCTTTATTTTCCTTGGACCTACTGGGGTTGGGAAAACGGAACTTGCACGTGCGCTTGCTGAGTCGATGTTTGGTGATGAGGATTCAATGATTCGGATTGATATGTCCGAGTATATGGAGAAATTCTCGACTGCTCGTTTAGTAGGGGCTCCTCCTGGTTATGTTGGATATGAAGAAGGTGGACAACTGACTGAAAAAGTTCGTCAAAAACCTTATTCAGTAGTACTTTTAGATGAAATTGAAAAAGCGCATCCGGATGTATTTAATATGTTGCTACAAGTGCTGGATGATGGGCGTTTGACTGATTCTAAAGGTCGTGTTGTTGATTTTAGAAACACGGTAATTATCATGACTTCCAATATTGGGGCTCAAGAAATGAAACAAGATAAATCAATGGGCTTTAACGTGGTGGATCCGATTAAAGATCATAAAGCAATGGAGCACCGCGTTTTACAAGACTTAAAACAAGCTTTCCGCCCAGAATTTATTAACCGGATTGACGAAACAATTGTGTTCCATTCGCTACAAGAAAAAGAATTGAAACAAATTGTTACGCTGCTAACTGCGCAATTAACGAAGCGCTTGGCTGAACGTGATATTCATGTGAAATTAACAGAAGGCGCGAAAGCTAAAATCGCTAAAGACGGCTATGATCCAGAATACGGAGCGCGTCCTTTGAAACGAGCTATTCAAAAAGAAGTGGAAGATATGCTTTCTGAGGAATTGCTTCGTGGTAACATTAAAGTAGGCGATTACGTTGAAATTGGTGTGAAGGACGGAAAATTAGAAGTTAGAAAAAAAGCTGCGCCTAAAAAGAAAGCGACTGCTAAAAAAGTAAAAGCAAAATAAGTGAGAAACCTTC
Source organism: Listeria cossartiae subsp. cayugensis (assembly GCF_014229095.1). Taxonomy (GTDB): domain Bacteria; phylum Bacillota; class Bacilli; order Lactobacillales; family Listeriaceae; genus Listeria; species Listeria cayugensis. The sequence continues at coordinate 4,736 of NZ_JAARZC010000001.1, forward strand.
CTTAATCTAATTTTAAGGAAGGTTTTTTGTGCAAAATGGAGGATTAGGGCTGAAAATACGAATTTGGCGAAAAGGGTTAACGCGAACAGATGATCTGTGGTAAAATGAAGCATATGTATGGAGGGATGTAAAAAATGGCTAAGGCAAAAAGGACGACCAAATTTGTATGTCAGGCATGTGGGTATGAATCGGCAAAATGGATGGGTAAATGTCCGAATTGTAATGAGTGGAATCAGATGGTGGAAGCTTTAGAACCATCAAAGAAATCGCGCTCAGCTTTTAATCATACAGGAGAGCCTTCGAAAGCGACTCCGATTACGCAGATAGCAAGTGAAGTAGAAAAACGTGTTGAAACAAATATGCCAGAATTGAATCGCGTTTTAGGTGGCGGTGTAGTTCCGGGATCTATGGTACTCGTTGGTGGGGACCCTGGTATTGGGAAGTCTACTTTATTACTACAAGTATCGGCGCAACTTACGCTTACAAATAAAAAAGTATTATATATTTCTGGGGAAGAATCTATTAAGCAAACGAAACTTCGTGCAGAACGATTGCAAGTTTCTGGGGATAATTTATATGTTTATGCAGAAACAAATTTAGAAGCTGTTCAGGAAACAATTGATTTTGTGAAGCCTGATTTTGTTGTAATTGACTCAATCCAGACAGTTTATCATCCGGATGTTACGAGTGCGGCGGGGAGTGTTTCGCAAGTTAGGGAATGTACAGCAGCATTGATGCGAATTGCTAAAATGCAAAATATTGCTATCTTTATTGTAGGGCACGTAACAAAAGAAGGGGCGATTGCTGGGCCGCGTCTACTTGAACATATGGTAGATACTGTGCTTTATTTTGAAGGAGAGCGTCACCATGCTTACCGGATTTTGCGTGCAGTGAAAAACCGTTTTGGCTCAACGAACGAAATGGGTATTTTTGAAATGCGAGATGTTGGGCTTGTTGAAGTTGCCAACCCATCCGAAGTTTTCTTGGAAGAACGTCTTGAAGGTGCATCAGGTTCAACGGTTGTAGCCTCAATGGAAGGGACGCGTCCGGTTCTTGTGGAAATTCAAGCGCTAGTTTCACCGACGATGTTCGGTAATGCTAAGCGAATGGCGACTGGAATCGACTATAATAAAGTATCGCTAATTATGGCTGTTTTAGAAAAACGAGTAGGCTTAATGCTGCAAAATCAAGATGCTTATTTGAAAGCGGCTGGTGGAGTGAAGTTAGATGAGCCAGCAGTGGATTTGGCTGTTGCAGTGAGTGTAGCATCTAGCTATCGTGACAAACCAACGAAAAGTACGGATTGTTTTATTGGAGAACTCGGACTTACTGGGGAGATTCGACGTGTGGCAAGAATTGAGCAACGTGTGCAAGAAGCCGCAAAACTTGGCTTTAAACGAATTTTTATTCCTAAAAATAATGAGGGAACTTGGAAAATACCAAAAGATGTACAAGTAGTTGGCGTAGAAACAATTGGAGAGGCTTTAAAGAAAGCTTTGCCGAACTGAAAATAAATACTTGCGGGATTCCGTGAGTACTATTTGCGGTATAGTCTTTTAATAGTGTAAAATAGTGCTATATGTATATTGGTAATAGCCCGATTATATATAAATGAAAAATGAGAAAGGAGGAAACTAAATGCTTACATGGGTAATTCGAGTGTGTTTTTTAATTCTAGGTGGGACAACGGGAGTCTTTTCGCTGCCAACACTTTGGGTGAAGCTTGGAATAGGACACATTTTGCTAATTAATAATCCTTATACTGATGCTCTGATTGGTGCACTTATATTTTATCTTATTACTTTTTGGGCGGTGAAATATGTAGAAGCCGCACTTAATTGGTTAGAGGAAAAATTAGCTAAAATTGCTATTGCAACTCTTGTTTATGGGGGACTTGGTTTATTTGTAGGATTAGTCATTGCATTTTTCGCGAGCAATGCACTAAGTCAAACCAATATTCCGCTTTTAAATTCTGTAGTACCAGTTATTTTAACGTTAGTGCTGGGTTATTTAGGGTTCCGAATTGGAATTAGTCGTCGCAATGAATTTGGGAATTTTGTCAATAACAGAAATGCTAGGAAGAAAACGCCGGAAGAAGAGCAAACGGAAGAAAAATCTAAGAAAACATATAAAATTTTGGATACGAGTGTTATTATCGATGGTCGTATTGCAGATATTTTAACTACTGGATTTTTAGATGGAACGGTTGTTATTCCATTGTTTGTATTAGCTGAACTGCAACATATTGCGGATTCATCCGATACACTTAAACGGACAAGAGGTCGTCGTGGATTAGATATTTTAAATCGAATCCAAAAAGAGGACGCTATTCAAGTGGAAATGTATGAAGGTGATTTTGAAGACACGCCAGAAGTTGATAGCAAACTTGTAAAACTTGCTAAAGTAATGGGCGGGATTGTTGTGACTAATGATTATAATTTAAATAAAGTATGTGAATTCCAGAATGTACCAGTTTTAAATATTAATGATTTGGCTAATGCTGTGAAACCTGTTGTTTTACCAGGAGAGAAGATGACTGTTCTTATGGTTAAAGATGGTAAAGAGCATAATCAAGGCGTTGCATATTTAGATGATGGAACGATGATTGTTGTAGAAGATGGTCGTAAATTTATTAATGAAACAATCCAAGTTGAAGTAACGAGTGTACTTCAAACATCAGCAGGAAGAATGATTTTTGCTAAGCCATCCTGATTGGAAGGGGGAAATAAGCATGAATTATGAGCTGGTTTTTTTAGCGGCAGGTCAAGGGAAGCGTATGAATGCCCAGAAGAATAAAATGTGGCTAGATCTAGTTGGTGAACCGATTTTTATTCATGCCCTGCGTCCTTTTTTAGCGGATAATCGTTGTTCTAAAGTGATTGTTGTGTGTCAAGAAGAGGAAAGAAAGCATGTAACGAAATTAATGAGTCAGCTAAATGTTACTGAACAGCGAATTGTAATCGTGAAAGGCGGGAGCGAGCGCCAATATAGTGTTGCGGCAGGTCTTGAACGTTGTGGGGCAGAGAGCGTCGTGCTGGTACATGATGGAGCTAGACCGTTCGTTACGATTGATATTATTGATCGATTACTGGTTGGTGTGAAGCAAAACAAAGCTGCAATTTGTGCGGTGAAAGTGAAAGATACGGTGAAGCGAGTTGTGAATGATGTTGTTCAAGAAACAGTTGATCGCGAAAATCTTTGGCAAATTCAAACACCGCAAGCTTTTGAACTGCATATTTTGCAAAAGGCGCATCAGCTTGCTAGAAAAGAACAATTTTTAGGGACGGATGAAGCTAGTTTGGTGGAGCGAATCCCTTGTCCGGTTGCTATTGTCCAAGGAAGCTATTATAATATTAAGCTGACAACTCCTGAAGATATGCCGCTTGCGAAGGCGATTTTAGGAGAACTTGGAGGGAAAGTAAATGATTAGAATTGGTCAAGGTTATGATGTACATAAACTTGCCTACGACCGAGAGCTGATTATCGGCGGGATTAAAATTCCTTATGAAAAAGGTTTGCTTGGCCATAGTGATGCAGATGTGCTGCTTCATGCTATAACTGATGCTATTATCGGGGCGATTGGGGTCGGAGATATTGGTCATTTTTTCCCTGATACAGATATGGGTTTTAAAGATGCGGACTCAGCGGAGTTACTTACTGAGATTTGGCAGAAAGTAGAGGCGGATGGTTTTCGTCTTGGGAATTTAGACGCTACTATCATTGCTGAACAGCCTAAAATGGCACCATATGTAACCCGAATGAAGCTGAGAATTGCGGAGTTGCTACATGCGGATCCGACGCAAGTGAATGTAAAAGCAACTACTACAGAAAAATTAGGATTTACTGGTAGAGAAGAAGGCATCGCGAGTCTTGCGGTTGTCTTACTTGAAAAATAATTGAAGGAGTGAATAATTGTGAGTGAAACAAAACGAGTACGTGTGCGTTATGCGCCAAGTCCAACTGGATTTTTGCATATTGGGAATGCACGTACTGCCTTATTTAACTATTTATTTGCAAGACATAATGATGGAGATTTTATCATTAGAATTGAAGACACGGATGCTAAACGTAATATAGCTGATGGTGAAGAAAGTCAAATGACAAACTTGAAATGGCTTGGCATGGACTGGGATGAAGGTGTGGATGTTCCTGGGAAATACGGACCTTACCGTCAATCCGAACGTCAATCTATTTATGAGCCGCTAATTCAAGAACTTTTGGACAAAGATTTGGCATATAAATGCTATTGTACAGAAGTAGAATTAGATGCAGAACGTGAAAAACAAAAAGCAAATGGTGAAATGCCTCGTTATAGCGGGAAATGTCGCCATTTAACAAAAGAACAACAAGCGGAAAAAGAAGCGCAAGGCTTTAAACCGAGCATTCGTTTCAAAGTGCCTGCAAATGAAACAATTACTTTTAACGATATGGTAAAAGATGACGTTTCTTTTGAGTCAAATGGTATTGGTGATTTTGTTATTGCGAAAAAAGATGGAATTCCGACGTATAACTTTGCGGTAGCTGTGGATGATCATTTGATGGAAATCTCGCATGTTCTTCGTGGGGATGACCATATTTCGAATACGCCGAAACAAATTATGATTTACAATGCTTTTGGTTGGGAGCCGCCAATTTTCGGTCATATGACGCTGATTGTAAATGAAAGTAGACGCAAATTAAGTAAACGTGATGGCTCGATTATTCAATTTATCGAACAATATCGTGATTTAGGATATTTACCAGAAGCATTATTTAACTTTATCGCTATGCTTGGTTGGTCTCCTGAAGGGGAAGAAGAAATTTTCTCTAAAGAAGAGTTCATTAAGATGTTTGATCCGAAGCGTTTATCTAAATCACCAGCATTATTTGATAATGTTAAATTGACTTGGGTAAACAACCAATACGTGAAAAAATTACCACTAAATGATGTCGTAGAGCTTTCTTTACCTCATTTACAAAAAGCGGGCGTTGTATCTGCTGAGTTAGACCAAGCAGAACTTGACTGGGTGCACAAATTAGTGTCACTTTATCATGAACAAATGAGTTATGGTGCTGAAATTGTGCCACTTTCAGAAATGTTCTTTGCGGATGCTGAGTCGATTACTTTTGATGAAGAAGAAACAGCAGTTCTTGCGGAAGAAACTGTGCCAACTGTTATTTCGGCCTTCAAAAAAGAATTAGAAGCACTGGAAGTTCTTGAAGCGGCGGAAGTAAAAGCTGCTATCAAACGTGTTCAAAAAGAAACTGGTGTAAAAGGTAAAGGTTTATTTATGCCAATTCGTATCGTGACAACTGGTGAAATGCATGGTCCGGAATTACCACTTGCAATCGAGGTTCTTGGCCTTGAAAAAGTGCTTAATCGTTTGGATACATGGTTGAAAAATAATTAATTTAAAGTGAAAGCATCTCGGCTATTTGCGGGGTGCTTTTTTATTTTGATATATTTCAGTTGCAAGGAATTTTATTGCTGTTATAATAGAACTAAATATACGGAAAAAGTGCTGATGGGAAGAAGTACGGAATTCTAAGCTTGAAGAGAGAGTCGCCATGGCTGGAAGCGACTTAGCTGAACACTCCTGAAATGCCTCCCTGAATTCTAGTGGGAAATTTAAGTATCACTAGACGAAATGTGGGTCGTTATCCCCACCCCTAGAGTTGGAGTAGATGCTACAATTAGCAATGCTCAAGTCAGAGTGGAACCGCGCAAAGCGTCTCTGTATCGGAGGGGCTTTTTTTGTTGGTTTAGGTTCCAATAAAAATGTACAAACTTGAATAAGGAGGCAACAAAATGCCAACTCGCTTAAAAGAAGATATTACAACAATTATAAAGAATGACCCTGCGACGAAGAGTTTTTTTGATGCTTTTTTAACAAATCCGGGATTACACGCACTTTGGTGGCATCGAGTGGCGAACTTTTTTTATCGTCATAAAATGGTTTTGTTGGGAAAAGTATTAGCGCAGACTGCTCGTTTTTTGACTAATATAGAGATTCATCCAGGCGCAACTATTGGTAGAAGGCTTTTTATTGATCATGGTGCAGGAATTGTTATTGGAGAAACGGCAGAAATTGGCGATGATGTAACGATATTCCACGGGGTTACGCTAGGTGGAACTGGGAAAGACTGCGGGAAACGCCATCCAACTGTCGGTGACGGGGCGCTCGTTTCAGCAGGAGCAAAAGTACTTGGACCTGTAGAAATTGGAGCAGACGCGCGTATTGGTGCGGGAGCGGTCGTTTTAAAAGACGTACCACCAGGCGCAACTGTTGTTGGAATCCCAGCGAAGGTTGTGCGATTGAATGGTCGTACGGTAGGGCATGCGGTCCCAAAAATGGACGAATTAACGTTACGAATTGCGGAATTAGAAAATATAGTAGAAAAACTTTTAAAGGAAAAGGAGTAGATCTGATTGTCGATACAAATTTTTAATACGTTAAAACGAGAGAAAGAGCCTTTTAAACCGCTCAAAGATGGCGAAGTGAAAATGTATGTTTGCGGGCCGACTGTTTACAATTACATTCATATCGGAAATGCGCGGCCAATCATCGTTTTCGATACAGTTCGTCGCTATTTTACGTATCGTGGCTATGATGTGAAGTTCGTGTCTAATTTTACAGATGTGGATGATAAATTGATTCGTGCGGCGAATGAACTGAAATTGACGGTTCCGGAAGTGGCGGACCGCTTTATTGGCGCTTATTTTGATGATGTGGATCAACTGAATGTGGCGAAAGCGACTGTGAATCCACGTGTAACGGAAAATATGGACGAAATTATTCAAATGATTAATACATTAATCGAAAAAGGGTATGCGTATGAGTCGGCTGGGGATGTATATTTCCGAACGAAGAAATTCAAAGATTACGGCAAACTGTCTGGGCAAGAATTATCGGAGCTGCAACACGGGGCTCGGGTTGAATATAATGAGCGCAAGCAAGATGAACTGGATTTCACTCTTTGGAAAGCTGCAAAGCCTGGTGAGATTTTCTGGGAAAGTCCATTTGGAAATGGTCGCCCAGGTTGGCATATTGAATGCTCGGCGCTGGCGAAAAAATATCTTGGTGAGACGATTGATATTCATGCGGGTGGGCAAGACTTAGTATTTCCTCACCATGAGGACGAGATTGCTCAATCCGAAGCGGCAACTGGGAAAACATTCGCGAACTACTGGATGCATAACGCCTTTTTAAATATTGATGGGGAAAAAATGTCCAAATCGCTTGGGAATTTTATTACGCTTCATGATGTGTTGAAAGACAATGATCCCAATGTGATTCGGTTCTTCATGTTATCGGTGCATTACCGGAAGCCAATTACGCTGAACGATGCGATTTTGGAGGATGCGAAAAATGGGTTGGAGCGTTTAATGATTGCTTACCAAAATATTGACCACCGCATTCAAACGGATGATGGTGAATATGTCGAAGAAGCGCATGAGGACGAGTGGTTGGAGCAACTGACCGAATTAAAACAAGCTTTTGAAGATGATATGGATGATGATTTCAATACAGCGAATGCCATTACAACTTTCCACGAACTTGCAAAACGTGCCAATATTTATCTGGCAAAAGAAACAGTTTCTATCAATGTTCTGCGAGAATTTTTAAGCATGATGCGTTTATTCGCAGAAGTATTAGGCTTGAAATTAGAAAATACGCAAACGGATTCGCTGGATGATAGCGAAGTAGAGGCGCTAATTGAAGAACGTCTGCAAGCGCGAAATGAACGTAATTTTGCACGAGCTGATGAAATCCGAGACATTTTGAAAGAAAAAAATATTATTTTGGAAGACACTGCGCAAGGCACGCGGTTTAGACGGGGGTAAATCATGGCAGAAGTGAAAGAATACAAACAATTGAATGGCCTTGCACTTGCTTACATGGGTGATGCGGTGTATGAAAAATTTATCCGTGAATATTTACTTGCGGCAGGGAAAACCAAACCAAACCAATTGCACAAAACGGCAACAAAATTCGTTTCTGCAAAAGGGCAAGCCGTGGCGCTGAAAGCTATGATTGCAGAAGGTTTTTTGACAGAGGAAGAAGACCGAATTGCCAAACGTGGCCGAAATGCCAAGTCGTATACAGTGCCTAAAAACACAGACCCGGGAACATATAGCATGTCAACCTCTTTTGAAGCGGTGCTCGGTTACCTTTATTTAGCGGGTGAAATGGACCGACTGCAAGAATGGATGGAAAAGGCGCTTGAAATAGTAGAAAAAGGAGTGGAAAATAACTAATGGAACAAGAAAATGAGCAAGAGTGGATTGGCGGGAGAAATCCTGTCCTTGAAGTGTTACGATCTGATCGAGATATCCATAAAATATACGTACAAGAAGGTTCTCAAAAAGGTGTTTTAAAACAAGTGCTAACTTTGGCGAAGGAACGTAAAATCCAAGTCCAATTTGTGCCAAAACAAAAAATCGAAAAAGTGGTAAGTGGTGCACATCAGGGTGTTGCGGCTCAAGTGGCGGCGTACCAATATGCAGAACTTGACGATTTATTCGCAGCAGCTGAAGCGAAAGAAGAGATGCCATTTTTCATTATTTTAGATGAATTAGAAGATCCGCATAACTTAGGTTCGATTATGCGTACGGCTGATTCTGTTGGTGCGCATGGGATTATTATTCCGAAACGCCGCTCAGTAGGATTAACGCAAACTGTTGCAAAAGCTAGTACTGGCGCAATGGAGTATGTACCAGTGGTTCGTGTGACGAATATGGTGCGGACAATGGAAGAATTGCAAAAACGTGGACTTTGGATTTTCGGTACTGATGCGAAGGGGAGCAGCGATTACCGGACGATGGACGTGGATATGCCGCTTGCTATTGTTATTGGTAGTGAAGGTTTCGGAATGAGCCGCTTAGTTCGCGAAAAATGCGATTTTCTTGTTCATTTACCAATGCGTGGAAAAGTTACATCACTTAATGCTTCTGTTGCAGCGAGTTTGTTACTTTATGAAGTTTATCGGAAACGTTTCCCTCTGGAGAAATAAAGATGGAACAAATTCTGCTTGTTGACGGGTATAATGTGATTGGGGCTTGGCCGGAATTAAGTTATTTGAAAGATCGTGATTTGGAAGCGGCGAGAGATAAGCTGGTTGAATGGATGGCGGAGTATCAAAGTTATACGGGATACCGGGTTGTGGTCGTTTTTGATGCACAGTTTGTCCGAGGTGTGAAGCGGAAAAGTAAGAAATATCAGGTAGAAGTAGTTTTTACACATGAGGACGAAACGGCAGATGAATACATTGAACAAAAAGCAATTGAATGGAAGAATGTGCGGACGCAAATTATGGTAGCGACCTCTGATTATACAGAACAGTGGGCTATTTTTGGACAAGGCGCGTTACGGATTTCTTCTCGAGAACTACTTTTTGAAATTCAAGAAATGAGCAAACAAATCGGTCAGAAAATCAAGCGAATTCAGGAAGAAATGCCAAAATCTAACCTTAATCTAGATTCTGATGTTATTTCACAGCTCGAAAAGTGGAGAAGAGGCGAGGAGTAAGGGATTGACGGTATGTTTCTGACTATGTATAATGGAGCAACCATAGAAGAAATCCTGTCGTAAAGGAGCCGATTAGCCTAGTGGATAATTCAGTGAATCAAGAAGAACTTGCGATGCTCGAACTAGCGAGAAGCGGTGATACAGAAGCGCTAGAATATTTTTTCAGTAAGTATCAGTCAGTTATTTACTGGAAATCAACCCAGTATTTTCTGCAAGGTGCTGAGCGGGATGATTTAATCCAAGAAGCGATGATTGGTCTTTTCAAAGCGATTCGTGATTATGACAAAACCAAAGAAGCTTCTTTTCGATCATTTGCAGAAATGTGTATTAACAGACAGCTTCTTTCGGCGGTCAAACGGGCGTCGAGACAGAAGAATATTCCGCTTAATAATTCGGTTTCGCTTGATACGCCAATGGCTGAGGATGATGTGGACTGGACTTTGCTCGATGTTATTTCCGAAAAAGCAGCCGAAACCCCAGAAGACTTTTTAATCAAAAATGAAGATTTAACGCATGTAGCACGTCAACTAGAACAAGTCACAAGCGAATTTGAAAAAGAAGTTTTAAAACAATATTTAGAAGGCAAGAGCTATCAAGAAATGGCACTTTTCTTCAATAAAAAAGAGAAAGCAATCGATAATGCCCTACAACGCGTCAAAAAGAAAATGATGAAACAGCTAGAATGAAAAAACAATTGACTAGCTAGTAGCCAAATGTTATATTTATATGGATGAAATGTGCCTATTTTTTGGCATGGCATATTTAATGATTGCGGAGTTGAGATAATTTATGAAGAAGAAAACATCCCTCGCTTGTTCTGAGTGTGGTTCAAGAAACTATACGGTCAATGTTAGCGGGACGCAGAAAGAAACTCGCTTAGAAGTGAAGAAATTCTGCCGACACTGCAATAAACATACATTACATCGAGAAACAAAATAGACGATATGGAGGTTTTGGTATGTCTGCAATAGCAAGATTCTTTCGGAATGTTTCGTCCGAAATGCACAAAGTTACGTGGCCAACTAGAAAAGAACTTTTAACATACACAGTAACAGTAGTTATTACAGTAGTTTTATTTGCTCTATTCTTTATGTTAATTGATTTCGGTATCGAACAAATTATTAAACTTATCGTGTAGTGCTAGGAATTTTACAAAGATAATGATATACTATTACTTGAGACAAAACCCGTACAACTTTCGGGTTTTTTATTTTGGATTATACTAAAAGGAGGATGGCGGCAAAATAGGATGCTGCCAACTAAACAATGGAAAAAAATTGGTATGTAGTTCATACTTACTCCGGTTATGAAAATAAAGTCAAAGCAAACTTAGAAAAACGTGTAGAATCAATGGGCATGTCAGATAAAATCTTCCGCGTTATCGTACCGGAAGAAGAAGAAACAGAAGTAAAAAACGGCAAAACAAAAACAATCAAACGTAAAGTTTTCCCTGGTTATGTACTAGTAGAAATCGTTATGACAGATGATTCTTGGTACGTTGTTCGTAATACTCCAGGTGTTACAGGGTTCGTTGGTTCAGCAGGTTCAGGCTCAAAACCAACACCATTACTTCCAGAAGAAGCAGATCGTATTCTTAAAAGCATGGGCATGGTTGAAAAACGTGCAGAAGCTGACTTCGAAATCGGCGAAACAGTTATGGTCAAAGAAGGGCCATTCGCTGACTTCTCTGGTAAAGTGGACGAAATGGACAACGACAAAGGTAAAGCGAAAGTCATGGTTAACATGTTCGGACGTGAAACACCAGTCGAAGTTGATTTCAATCAAATCGAAAAACTTTAAAATTTGCAACCTCTACATTTATTTGTGGAGGTTGTTTTGTTAGGAGGCGAAAAAATGGACAAAGCGAAACAGGCTTATCTGGATTTTAAACGAGAAGCAGATTTTTTAGAACTCGATTTCCCGTTATACTTAGGTGATGGTCCAGGTTTCGGCGAGCTTTGCATGGATTATAACGAACAAGATGGGTATATGCTCTATGGGTATGAACGCGGCAAACGTAACAGTGAATTTAAAACAACAAATTTTGAAGAATTTAAATACGAGGTTTTCTTGCATATTTGTTGGTATATGGGAATGGAATTTGAGCTGCGGCACCGCAAAGAAGACATGCGGCACGACGATAATATTTTAGAAACAGACACTCGGAAAATCGCTTTTGAAAAAACATTGCAATTACTAAAAATGGTAAATCCAGCGTGGCTTGATAAAGCTGCACTTGGCTACACTGCCTATTTGAACTTATGGCGTGAAAATAAAAACGTTTATTTCGATAAAGAAGCCATGCAATTTAAAGTAAATCCATAAAAAATCTTGCAACTAAACATTTAAAATGGTATCATATATAAGTACGTTTTTGACGTATGTTTTAACGTGGGAGGGGAAATATCAGCCCCAGTCAACCACATCACGGACTTAAGGAGGTATGTCTCGTGGCAAAAAAAGTGATTAAAGAAGTTAAACTTCAAATTCCAGCAGGTAAAGCAAATCCTGCACCTCCAGTTGGACCTGCATTAGGTCAAGCTGGCGTAAACATCATGGGATTCTGTAAAGAGTTTAATGCTCGCACAGCCGATCAAGCTGGTCTTATTATTCCTGTTGTGATCACTGTATTTGAAGACCGTTCGTTTACGTTCATCACTAAAACTCCACCAGCAGCTGTATTACTTAAAAAAGCAGCTAAAGTGGAAAAAGGATCCGGTGAACCAAACAAAACAAAAGTTGCATCTGTAACTCGCGCTCAAGTACAGGAAATTGCTGAAACAAAAATGCCAGACCTTAACGCTGCAAATGTTGAATCTGCAATGCTAATGGTTGAAGGTACTGCACGTTCTATGGGTATCACTATCCAAGATTAATCGTGTGTTTCACAATTTGACAATTAAGGAGGAAAAGAAATGGCTAAAAAAGGCAAAAAGTATCAAGATGCTTTAAAACAAATTGATGCAAATAAAGTTTACACTGCAGAAGAAGCAGTTGAACTTGCTAAAAAAATTGACTTCGCTAAATTCGATGCAACTGTTGAAGTAGCATTCCGTCTTGGCGTTGACCCTAAAAAAGCGGACCAACAAATCCGTGGTGCTGTTGTATTACCAAACGGTACTGGTAAAACTCAACGCGTATTAGTATTCGCAAAAGGTGAAAAAGCTAAAGAAGCTGAGGCTGCTGGAGCTGATTACGTTGGTGAATCTGAATTCGTTGAAAAAATCAACCAAGGTTGGTTTGAATTTGACGTTATCGTTGCTACACCTGACATGATGGGTGAAGTTGGTAAATTAGGCCGTGTCCTTGGACCAAAAGGTTTAATGCCAAACCCTAAAACTGGTACAGTAACTATGGACGTAACTAAAGCAGTTAACGAAATTAAAGCTGGTAAAGTAGAATACCGTGTTGATAAAGCTGGTAATGTCCACGCTGCAATCGGTAAAGTATCTTTTGATGCTGCTAAACTAGTAGAAAACTTCCGTACTGTGAATGACGTTCTACAAAAAGCAAAACCTGCTGCTGCGAAAGGTACTTACGTGAAAAATCTTTCTGTAACTACTACTTTCGGACCTGGAATCCAAGTTGACCCAGCTAGCTTATAAAATTTAACTTGACCAGTCTCTTCTATTTTGATAAGATAGGCTAGTTGAAACAATCAAATATCCTTACCGTAGACAGTTGGTGCGTTTACCGCTTAAATTTTGCCACCCGAGGGATTTCTTTTGAAGTGTGCGTCCGCGTGCATTTTACAAAAACCTCTGACGTCTACGGTGTCAGAGGTTTTTTGTTGCTGATCAAACGGAACTTGTGTCTGTTTAATTAGATTTAATTGTTGGACGGAGGTGGAAAAATGAGTAAAGTTCTTGAAGCTAAACAAAGTGCAGTAGAAGAAATTAAAACAAAATTATCAGCTAGTGCGTCTACAGTAATTGTTGATTACCGCGGCTTAAACGTTGGCGAAATCACTGATCTACGTAAACAATTGCGTGATGCTGGTATTGAGTTTAAAGTTTACAAAAACTCACTAACTCGCCGTGCTGTTGAAGCTAACGGTTATGAAGGTTTAGAAGGAGCTCTAACTGGTCCTAACGCAATCGCATTCAGTAATGAAGACGTAGTTGCGCCTGCGAAAATCCTTAACGATTTCGCTAAAGATCATGAAGCACTAGAAATCAAAGCCGGTGTTATTGAAGGTAAAGTTGCTTCTCTTGAAGAAATTAAAGCACTTGCAACACTTCCATCACGCGAAGGATTGCTATCTATGCTTTGCAACGTACTTCAAGCTCCAGTTCGCGGTCTTGCTATCGCTACTAAAGCTGTTGCTGACCAAAAAGAAGGACAAGAAGCATAATCTGTTCTACCCAGGGGAAACCCTACAAACAAATCTCGGTTAAATCCGAAAAAATTATATTATTGGAGGAATTTCAAAATGGCTTTAAACATTGAAGAAATCATTGCTTCCGTAAAAGAAGCATCTGTATTAGAACTTAACGATTTAGTAAAAGCAATCGAAGAAGAATTTGGCGTAACTGCTGCTGCTCCTGTAGCTGTAGCTGCTGCTGGTGGCGGTGCTGCTGAGCAAACTGAATTCACTGTAGAACTAGCTTCTGCTGGAGATTCTAAAATCAAAGTAATCAAAGTGGTTCGTGAAATCACTGGTCTTGGCTTAAAAGAAGCTAAAGAATTAGTTGACAACGCTCCTAAAGCTCTTAAAGAAGGCGTTGCTAAAGACGAAGCTGAAGAAATCAAAGCTAAACTTGAAGAAGTTGGCGCTAACGTAGAAGTTAAATAATTAACTTGAAGACCTTAGATTCTAGTTATCTAAGGTCTTTATTTATTTTTAGTAATTGAGTGCTTTCGAATGAGGGATTAATCCTTTAGAAGGCTTTTTTTATTGGTATTACAAGCTAGTATAAAGAGATGGATTAGTTTTCTGAGGGGTTATATATGGCAATTAAATTTATATCAAAATCTGAATTAGAAGTAATGTCTGTTGATCTATACAAAGCGCCTGTTTTTCTTTCGTTAACGCTACTTTAGAAGGGGATTTTATGCTAAAATAGCTAGAGATACGAAAGGAAGGTGCGGTTCTTGACTAACAATCATTACTACACAAACGACGAAACAATTAAACACAACCGAAAAACATGGCAAGTGATGTTAAAACGTTTTAATATGAGTTTTACAAGTGACAATGGCGTGTTTTCCAAAAACACGGTCGATTTTGGTTCGAAATTATTGATTGAATCTTTTGAGTTAGAAACGAAAATAGGGAAAATTTTGGATGTGGGTTGCGGCTATGGTCCGATGGGGTTAACGGTAGCGAAAGCGCTCCCTGATAGCCAAATTGAAATGGTGGACGTTAATTTGCGCGCACTGGAACTCGCGAAAGAAAATGCGGAAATCAATAAAATTACGAATACGCATATCTATGAGAGTTCGGTTTATGACAATGTAACTGCAAACGATTACCAAGCGATTATTAGTAATCCGCCAATTCGTGCAGGGAAAAAGATAGTTCACGCGATTTTAGAAGGTGCTTACGATCACCTGCAAGAAAACGGGGAACTTTGGATTGTTATTCAAAAGAAACAAGGCGGTCCGTCCGCTGAAAAGAAAATGGAAGAAGTTTTCGGCAATGTGGAGACAGTCGCAAAAGATAAAGGCTATTTCATTTTCAAAAGCGTTAAAAACTAAGTTGTACGAAGCGCGGAAACGTGTTAATATAGAACTACATTTTATTGAGAAAGGACTGAGGGATATGCTTAAACTGAGCGGGGAATTAGAAAAAAACAACCAATCAAGATTAAAGATAATAGGTAGTTCTTTAACGTTCGCGCATATTAAACCCGCGCCTTTTCGAGGTATCGTTCGTTAAAAGTCACGTCCTTCAATCTTTCTTGATTGAGGGGCTTTTTTTATACCAAAAAATAAACGGGAAAGAAGTGAGTCAAATGATTGAAGGAGAACTGAGTAATTTAACTAGCTAGGAAGAGGAATGGGTTTCCATTTCTCTATTAAACAGAAAATGAGGAATAGAAATGCTAACATTAAAAGGACAATATAACGAAGCGACAGTTTTTACGGACAACGTAGATGATAATACGATTGGACAAATTATTACATTATGCAATCAGCCGTTTACGAAAGACAGTAAGATTCGGATAATGCCAGACACGCACGGCGGTAAAGGTTGTGTAATTGGGACGACGATGACGATTCAAGATAAAATTGTACCGAATCTAGTTGGAGTAGACATTGGCTGCGGATTGTACGTAGTGAAATTGAAACCTGGTAAATTGAAAATGGATTTTGATAAACTTGATAAAGTCATTCGCGAACGAGTTCCTTCGGGGAGTAAGACGCACGATAAGCCTGTTGATGATTTTGACTTAGATGGTGTGATTGCGCCGATTAACTACGGCTGGGCCGCGAGAAGTGTTGGGACGCTTGGTGGCGGAAATCATTTTATTGAGATAAACCAAGGTTCGGATGGGATTTATCTTGTGATTCATAGCGGGAGTCGGGTGCTTGGTAAAGAAATCGCGGAGTACCATCAAGAAGTAGCGTATAAAAAATTAGATAAGTTGCGCAAAGAGTTAAAAATAGGTGCAACGGATGCGAAAAAGCATGGCGATTTAGAAATGGCCAACCAATTAAATGGTGAGCGCGAACAAGTGAAGTTGGATTACGATTTATCTTATGTTACTGGTGTAGATTTAAAAAATTATTTAAATGATATGGAAATCGCCCAAAAATTTGCGGCACGTAACCGCTATGTCATGGCGCAAATAATTTTAAAAGCGATGAAATGGGATAAAGCGGTCGTTTCTGCATTTGACTGTGTGCATAATTACATTGATATCGAAAACAACATGCTTAGAAAAGGTGCGACATCTGCGCAACTTGGTGAACAAATTATCGTTCCACTTAATATGCGTGATGGTAGTATTCTTGCAACTGGTAAAGGGAATGCTGATTGGAATTACTCGGCGCCACACGGAGCAGGAAGAATGCTAAGTCGCTCCAAAGCAAAAGCGCAAATCAGTTTGGAAAGTTATCAGGCGGCAATGAAAGATGTTTGGACTACTTCGGTTTCGAAAAAAACAATCGATGAAGCGCCAAAAGCTTACAAATCAGCCAAACAATTACTTGCTGATGTAGAAGATACAATGGAAATTCAAGAGATAATTAAACCTTTATACAACTTCAAAGCGTAATCAAAAAGAAGCGGCAAATATTATAACATGCCGCTTCTTCTTTTTCTAGAAAAATATTTGACATAGGCATAGAGATGTTGTATTATAGTATAATGCCAAAAGAATCTATACCGTTTTTTTGCGCTGCATTTTATTTCAAAATATGATGAAAAATGAAGCGTTTGCGCGGTTTTTGGTGCTATAAATAAACATGGACGTGGTTTTCAGAAATATATGATGAAATCCGCTTTCTTTTTGTCTAAAGCAGCAATTTTTTCTTTTTGAAGTTCCACTTGATTTCCAACTAGGTTTTATCTGATTGCGACTATGCGAATCAGATGTACACGAGGTAGCAGGAAACTTTTGATGAACGATGTTTAAGGCTGATGAAGGGGTATGGAAGTACTTGCTTTTGAACGATTTAACTTAAACATCGGGTGCGGGGGGTTCCACTGTTTTTGTGCCTAAAAGTGAAGTCGGTGTGCTTATAAATTTTTTAATTAATTTGAGGGGTGAATAGTTTGTCAGGACATTCAGGACATGATGTAAAATATGGACGGCATCGTACGCGTAGAAGTTTTGCGCGAATCAGTGAAGTACTTGAATTACCAAACTTAATTGAGATTCAAACAGCTTCTTACCAATGGTTCTTAGATGAAGGGCTACGTGAGATGTTCCGCGATATTTCGCCAATTGAGGATTTTGCGGGTAATTTATCTTTAGAATTCATTGATTACGATCTTGGAGAGCCGAAATATTCGGTAGAAGAATCTAAGAACCGTGATGCAAACTATGCGGCTCCACTGCGCGTGAAGTTGCGCCTAATCAACAAAGAAACCGGCGAAGTAAAAGACCAAGAAGTATTTATGGGTGATTTCCCACTAATGACTGAAATGGGTACGTTCATTATTAATGGGGCAGAACGTGTTATCGTTTCCCAATTAGTTCGTTCTCCAGGGGTTTACTTCAATGGAAAACTAGACAAAAATGGTAAAAAAGGCTTTGGTTCTACTGTCATCCCTAACCGTGGGGCTTGGCTTGAGTATGAAACAGATGCTAAAGACGTTGTACACGTTCGTATTGACCGTACACGTAAATTACCAGTAACTGTTTTACTTCGTGCACTTGGCTTTGGTTCCGATCAAGAAATTATTGATTTAATCGGGGACAATGACTACTTGCGCAACACGCTTGAGAAAGACAATACTGACAATGCTGAAAAAGCACTTTTAGAAATTTATGAAAGATTACGTCCGGGTGAACCCCCAACAGTTGATAACGCTAGAAGCTTACTAGTTTCTCGTTTCTTTGATCCAAAACGCTATGATCTTGCAAGCGTTGGACGTTATAAAATCAACAAAAAATTACATCTGAAAAACCGTCTATTCAACCAAACATTAGCAGAAACTTTAGTGGATCCAGAAACTGGTGAAATTATTGCTTCTAAAGGTGATATTTTGGATCGTCGTAATTTAGATCAAATTATTCCTAATTTAGAAAACGGTGTAGGTTTCCGCACACTTCGTCCAACTGATGGAGTTATGGAAGATAGCGTACTCGTTCAATCTATTAAAATCTACGCACCAAATGATGACGAAAAAGAAATCAACATCATTGGTAACGCGTATATCGAAGAAAATGTAAAACACATCACGCCTTCTGATATTATTTCATCCATTAGCTACTTCTTCAACTTGCTACATGGTGTTGGCGATACAGATGACATCGATCACCTAGGTAATCGTCGTCTTCGTTCTGTTGGTGAACTTTTACAAAACCAATTCCGTATCGGTTTATCCCGTATGGAACGTGTGGTTCGTGAACGTATGTCTATTCAAGATATGACTACAATTACACCACAACAATTGATTAATATTCGCCCAGTAGTTGCATCTATCAAAGAATTCTTTGGTAGCTCGCAGTTATCACAGTTCATGGATCAAACAAATCCACTTGGCGAACTTACGCATAAACGTCGTCTTTCAGCGCTTGGACCTGGTGGTTTGACGCGTGAACGTGCTGGTTATGAAGTACGTGACGTGCATTACTCTCACTATGGCCGTATGTGTCCGATTGAAACGCCAGAGGGACCAAACATTGGTTTGATTAACTCCCTTTCTTCCTTTGCGAAAGTAAATAAATTCGGCTTTATCGAAACACCTTACCGCCGCGTAGATCCTGAAACAAACCGTGTTACAGATAAGATTGATTATCTAACTGCGGATGAAGAGGATAATTACGTAGTAGCGCAAGCGAACTCGAAATTAGACGAACAAGGTACTTTCACAGAAGAAGAAGTTATGGCTCGTTTCCGTTCAGAAAACTTAGCGGTAGAAAAAGAACGTATTGACTACATGGATGTATCACCTAAACAGGTTGTATCTGTTGCGACAGCATGTATTCCGTTCCTTGAAAACGATGATAGTAACCGTGCGCTAATGGGAGCGAACATGCAACGTCAAGCAGTTCCTCTTATGCACCCTGAAGCTCCATTTGTTGGAACAGGTATGGAACACGTATCTGCAAAAGACTCTGGTGCTGCTGTAACTGCCAAACATGACGGTATTGTAGAACACGTTGAAGCTCGCGAAATCTGGGTTCGTCGTGTATCTCTAGTGGATGGCAAAGAAGTAACTGGCGGAATCGATAAATATACTTTACGTAAATTTGTTCGTTCTAACCAAGGTACTTGTTATAACCAACGTCCAAACGTAGCAGAAGGAGACCGCGTTGTTAAAGGAGAAATCCTTGGTAACGGTCCATCGATGGATTCCGGTGAACTTGCTCTTGGTCGTAACGTACTAGTTGCGTTCATGACTTGGGATGGTTATAACTACGAGGATGCGATCATCATGAGTGAACGTCTTGTAAAAGATGACGTTTATACTTCGATTCATATTGAAGAATTCGAATCAGAAGCTCGTGATACAAAACTCGGACCTGAAGAAATGACTCGTGATATTCCGAATGTTGGGGAAGACGCTTTACGTGATCTTGACGAACGTGGAATTATCCGTGTCGGTGCGGAAGTAAAAGACAACGACCTTCTAGTTGGTAAAGTAACACCAAAAGGAGTTACTGAATTAACTGCAGAAGAACGTTTATTACACGCTATCTTTGGTGAAAAAGCACGTGAAGTTCGCGATACTTCATTACGTGTACCTCATGGCGGCGGCGGAATCGTGCTTGACGTGAAGATCTTTACACGTGAAGCTGGCGACGAACTACCACCTGGTGTAAACCAATTAGTACGTGTTTATATTGTACAAAAACGTAAAATCCACGAAGGCGATAAAATGGCCGGACGTCACGGTAACAAAGGGGTTATCTCCCGTATTTTACCTGAAGAAGATATGCCATTTATGCCAGACGGAACACCTGTTGATATCATGCTTAACCCACTAGGGGTACCATCTCGTATGAATATCGGACAAGTACTTGAGCTACACTTAGGTATGGCTGCTCGTGCTTTAGGAATTCACGTTGCAACACCAGTATTTGATGGTGCGAATGAAGAAGACGTTTGGAGCACAGTGGAAGAAGCCGGTATGGCCCGCGATGCGAAAACAATTCTTTATGACGGACGTTCTGGTGAAGCATTCGATAACCGTATCTCTGTCGGCGTAATGTACATGATCAAACTTGCCCACATGGTTGATGATAAACTTCATGCGCGTTCAACTGGACCTTACTCTCTAGTAACGCAACAACCGCTTGGTGGTAAAGCACAATTTGGTGGACAACGTTTTGGGGAAATGGAAGTATGGGCACTTGAAGCATATGGTGCCGCTTATACTCTTCAAGAAATCCTAACGATTAAATCCGATGACGTGGTTGGTCGTGTGAAAACTTACGAAGCGATTGTTAAAGGCGAAAGCGTTCCAGAACCTGGTGTGCCAGAATCCTTCAAAGTACTCATCAAAGAGCTTCAAAGTCTTGGAATGGACGTTAAAATGCTTTCCGCAGACGAAGAAGAAATCGAGATGCGTGACATGGATGATGACGACTTTACTAATCAAAATGATGCCTTCAATATCGTACAACCGGAAAATGCAGCCGCTGAAAAGACTGAGTAATTCGGTTCGATAATTGAGACTCCAAAACAATAAGAAACAATGATTTGTTTTTTGCAAAATATAAAATTAAGCGATCGCTAAGACTTTACCTGAAAAGTCTGGGAAGTGTGCGGGAATCCCCAAGCGCTTCCTAAAGCGAATGCTCCAAACTAATTTAGGAGGTTGGGCACTTGTTAGATGTTAATAATTTTGAGTATATGAAAATCGGTCTGGCATCTCCAGATAAAATTCGTTCATGGTCTCATGGTGAAGTAAAAAAACCTGAAACCATCAACTACAGAACGCTTAAACCTGAACGTGACGGCTTATTCTGTGAAAGAATTTTTGGACCAATGAAAGACTGGGAATGTTCTTGTGGTAAATACAAACGTGTTCGCTATAAAGGCGTAGTTTGTGACCGTTGTGGAGTAGAAGTAACGAAATCAAAAGTCCGTCGTGAACGTATGGGCCATATTGAACTCGCAGCTCCTGTTTCTCACATCTGGTACTTCAAAGGAATTCCAAGCCGTATGGGTCTTGTTATGGATATGTCCCCACGTGCATTAGAAGAAATTATCTACTTTGCATCCTACGTGGTTACAGAACCAGGCGATACTCCGCTTGAAAAGAAACAACTTTTATCTGAACGTGAATACCGCGTTTACCGCGAAAAATATGGTAAAGGTTTCTCAGCTGGTATGGGCGCAGAAGCTATCAAAAAAATCTTAGCTGATATCGACTTAGAAAAAGAAACAAATGATTTAAAAGAAGAACTGAAATCCGCACAAGGTCAACGTCGTACTCGTGCGATCCGTCGTTTGGAAGTTATGGAAGCTTTCCGTAATTCCGGCAACAACCCAAGCTGGATGGTACTTGACGTGCTACCAGTTATTCCACCAGAAATTCGTCCAATGGTACAACTTGAAGGTGGCCGTTTTGCAACAAGTGATTTGAATGACTTATATCGTCGGGTAATCAACCGGAACAACCGTTTGAAACGCCTACTTGATCTAGGTGCACCAAACATTATCGTGCAAAATGAAAAACGGATGCTACAAGAAGCTGTCGATGCTTTAATTGACAACGGTCGTCGTGGTCGTCCAGTAACAGGTCCAGGTAACCGTCCGCTTAAATCCCTTTCTCATATGCTTAAAGGGAAACAAGGTCGTTTCCGTCAAAACTTACTAGGTAAACGTGTCGATTATTCTGGTCGTTCCGTTATCGTAGTTGGACCTAACTTAAAAATGTACCAATGTGGTCTTCCAAAAGAAATGGCGCTTGAATTATTCAAACCATTTGTTATGAAAGAACTAGTTGGACGCGGCTTAGCGCATAACATTAAGAGTGCTAAACGTAAAATCGAACGTATGGCTCCAGAAATCTGGGACGTATTAGAAGAAGTTATTCGTGAACATCCGGTATTACTTAACCGGGCGCCTACGCTTCACAGACTTGGTATTCAAGCATTTGAACCAACTCTAGTTGAAGGTCGCGCAATCCGTCTTCACCCTCTTGTATGTACAGCTTACAACGCTGACTTTGATGGTGACCAAATGGCGGTTCACGTTCCTTTATCCGCAGAAGCACAAGCAGAAGCACGTATTTTAATGCTTGCAGCTCAAAACATTTTGAACCCTAAAGATGGTAAACCAGTTGTAACACCTTCCCAAGATATGGTGCTAGGTAACTACTACCTTACTTTAGAACGTGAAAATGCTGTCGGTGAAGGTACTATCTTCAAAGATATCAATGAAGCACAACTTGCGTATCAAAACGGCTATGTACACTTGCATTCTCGTATTGCTGTATTTGCTGGTTCGATTCCAAATGAACGTTTCACTGATGAACAACGCAACCAATTATTAATTACGACTGTTGGTAAACTGATTTTCAACACAATCTTACCAAAATCGTTCCCTTATATTAATGAACCAACGAAATTCAACTTAGAAATCGAAACACCAGCTAAATATTTCGTTGATACTACAACAGACGTTCGCGCGCATATTGCTGCACAAGAACTAATCGATCCATTCAAGAAGAAAATCCTCGGTAACATTATCGCGGAAGTCTTCAAGAAATTCCATATTACCGAAACTTCAAAAATGCTTGACCGTATGAAAGATCTTGGTTTCAAAATCTCGACTAAGGCCGGCATGACAGTAGGTATTGCGGATATCTTAACACTTGAAGAAAAACATGAAATTCTTGAAAAAGCACATGATACTGTTGAAAAAATCACTAAATCATTCCGTCGCGGTTTGATTACAGATGATGAAAGATACGAACGCGTTATCGGTGTATGGAATGCTGCCAAAGACGAAATTCAAGGAAAACTGATCTTGAGTTTGGACCGCTTAAACCCAATCTTCATGATGCAAGATTCCGGAGCTCGTGGTAACATCTCCAACTTTACACAGCTTGCTGGTATGCGTGGACTGATGGCTGACCCATCCGGACGTATCGTAGAATTGCCGATTACATCTAACTTCCGTGAAGGTTTAACGGTCTTAGAGTACTTCATTTCTACCCATGGTGCGCGTAAAGGTCTTACCGATACAGCCCTTAAAACAGCCGATTCCGGTTACCTTACTCGTCGTCTTGTTGACGTGGCTCAAGATGTTATCATTCGTGAAGACGATTGTGGCACTGACCGCGGTCTTACAATTAAGGCTATTCGTGAAGGTACTGAAATCATCGAACCA
The DNA here is from genome assembly GCF_014229095.1 of Listeria cossartiae subsp. cayugensis. Classification (GTDB taxonomy): domain Bacteria; phylum Bacillota; class Bacilli; order Lactobacillales; family Listeriaceae; genus Listeria; species Listeria cayugensis. Next base: position 28,207 of record NZ_JAARZC010000001.1, read on the forward strand.
CTTGAAGAACGTCTGGAAGGTCGTTATTCTCGTAAAACAATTCGTCACCCAGAAACAAAAGAAGTTATTGCACGTGAAAATGACTTAATTACAGAAGCAATTGCCACTCAAATCGTTGACGCTGGCATTGAAGAAGTAACTATTCGTTCTGCATTCACATGTAATACAAAACACGGCGTATGTAAAAAATGTTATGGTAAAAACTTGGCAACTGGTACAGAAGTCGAAGTTGGAGAAGCAGTTGGTATCATCGCTGCCCAATCTATCGGGGAACCAGGAACTCAGCTTACTATGCGTACTTTCCATACAGGTGGGGTTGCCGGAGACGATATCACGCAAGGTCTTCCACGTATTCAAGAAATCTTTGAAGCACGTAATCCGAAAGGGCAAGCTATCATCACTGAAGTTGGCGGTGAAGTTGTTTCTATCGAAGAAGGTCGTGATCGTCAACAAGAAATCACTATCCAAGGTACAGATGACCGCCGTTCTTACAACATTCCTTACACTGCTCGCTTGCGTGTAGAAGAAGGAACTATCGTAGAACGTGGGGAAGCTCTAACTGAAGGTTCTGTGGATCCTAAAGCCTTGATTCGTGTTCGCGACGTATTATCCGTTCAAGAATATCTACTTGCAGAAGTACAAAAAGTTTACCGTATGCAAGGGGTAGAAATTGGCGATAAACACGTTGAAGTAATGGTTCGTCAAATGTTACGTAAAATCCGCGTAATGGATACTGGTGATACAAACATCTTACCAGGTACATTAATGGATATTCATACGTTTACTGAAGCCAACCGTGAAGCTATCTTAAGTGGTAGCCAACCAGCAACAGGTCGTCCAGTTCTTCTAGGGATTACAAAAGCTTCCCTTGAAACTGATTCCTTCTTGTCTGCCGCATCATTCCAAGAAACAACTCGTGTCTTGACAGATGCTGCAATCAAAGGTAAACGTGACGAACTTCTAGGACTTAAAGAAAATGTTATCCTAGGTAAACTTGTTCCAGCTGGTACAGGTATTGGTCGTTACCGCAAACTGAAATCCGAAGTTATCAAGGAAACAGCTGAAGTAACTGACGAAATCACAAATATTTAATCTTACAAAGCCAAGTGTGCGATTCGCGTACACTTGGCTTTTTTTGTTATACTCATATAAAAGGAGTGAAGTGATTTGATTACACATGTTATTTGGGATATGGGCGAAACATTAAACACTATACCAAACACAAGATACGACCATCACCCTCTCGATACGTACCCCGAAGTAGTGCTACGGAAAGACGCCAAAGAAACGCTCGAAAAAGTAAAACAACTCGGATTCAAACAAGCCATTCTTAGCAATACCGCAACTAGTGACACGGAAGTAATTAAACGCGTCTTAACCAATTTTGGCATCATCGATTATTTTGACTTCATTTACGCCTCTAATTCCGAACTTCAACCAGGGAAAATGGAAAAGCCTGACAAAACAATTTTCGACTTCACCTTAAATGAACTGCAAATTGATAAAACGGAAGCAGTCATGGTCGGAAATACATTTGAAAGTGACATTATTGGCGCGAATCGTGCGGGAATCCACGCAATTTGGCTGCAAAATTCAGAAGTCTGTTTGCAAGAAGAACGCCAGCCCCTTGTTGCACCACCATTTGTTATCCCAGTTTGGGACCTGGCCGATGTTCCCGAAGCCCTTTTATTATTAAAGAAAATTTCTGCTTGACCTGTAATGCATTACACAGAGTAGACTAAAAAAGTAGAAGAAATTAGCCGGAAGGGGCGAACGAAATGACTGAAGTGAAAAAACAATTTCCAAAAGGATTTTTATGGGGTGGAGCAACTGCTGCGAACCAAGTTGAAGGCGCTTACGATTTAGATGGGAAAGGCCTTTCCACAGCAGATATGGTCAAATTCATTCCAAAAGAAGAACGCACACGAGATCACGCACTAGACGTATCTAAGGCAGAAATCGAAGCAATTATTGCAGGGAAAGTAGAAGGCAGATTCCCTAAACGTGAGGGCGTAGATTTTTATCACCATTATAAAGAAGACATTGCATTATTTGCCGAAATGGGCTTTAAAACGTTCCGTTTATCACTAAACTGGGCGCGTATTTTCCCGAACGGTGATGACAAAGAGCCAAATGAAAAAGGGCTTGAATTTTATGATAAAGTATTTGATGAATTATTAAAATATGACATTGAGCCACTTGTAACGCTTTCTCACTATGAAACACCATTAAATCTAACTTTAAAATACAACGGCTGGGCTGATCGTCGCGTTATCGGATTTTTCACGAACTACGCTGAAACAGTTTTCAAACGTTATAAAAACAAAGTGAAATATTGGCTAACTTTTAACGAAATCAATGTTATTTCACTTAGCGCATATACTGGTGGGGGTGTGCTTTTAGAAGACGCGAAGAATCCACTTGAACTTTCTTATCAAGCAGGACATCACCAATTCGTAGCCAGTGCTCTTGCAACAAAATTGGCGCATGAAATTATTCCTGGATCACAAGTTGGGTGTATGTTAGCTCGTATGGCGACTTATCCTGCGACTAACAATCCAGATGACATCCTAAAAGCACAATACGAAAACCAACAAAATCTATTTTTCACAGACGTACATGCTCGCGGTGAATATCCAAGCTTCATGAACCGTTTCTTCCAAGAAAACGACATCCACATCGTAAAAGAAGTTGGCGATGACGAAATCTTAAAAGCACACACTGTTGATTTCATTTCATTCAGCTACTACATGTCCCTATCCGCAACAGCTAGCCCAGAAGGCGACCGCTCTGCCGGAAACTTAATGGGTGGCGTGAAAAATGAATACTTGGAGTCGTCCGATTGGGGTTGGCAAATTGACCCTAAAGGCTTACGCTGGACACTAAATGATCTTTATAGCCGCTACGAATTACCACTTTTCATCGTGGAAAATGGCTTAGGTGCTTATGATACAGTAGAAGAAGATGGCAAAATCCATGACGATTACCGCATTGACTACTTGCGCAAACATATCGAACAAATGAAAGAAGCACTTGCTGACGGCGTAGATTTAATGGGTTACACAAGCTGGGGTCCAATCGACCTAGTAAGTGCCTCCACAAGCGAAATGTCCAAACGTTACGGCTTCATCTACGTAGACCAAGATGACTGGGGCAAAGGAACATTAGAACGCTCCCGCAAAGATTCATTCTTCTGGTATAAAAAAGTAATTGAAACAAATGGTGAAGATTTAGATTAATAGGTAGAGTGCAGTCTCGCTTTGGCGGGGCTGTTTTTAAATCTAAAAGTTTAACTAGTTTACAAATTTCCAGAACAATTAGAAAATATTTGTTTTATTCCTAAAATGCTGTTGTATCAGGTGCTACGCTATGCTATAATTCGGCGAAAGAACTTATAATACAGCATAGAGAGGCGACATAGGAATGAAAGTACAATTAAAATCAAAATTCCATTTAGTGATGTTGATTGTTATTGTTTTATTATCAACATGCCTTACTTTTTCGATTGCAAAAAATATTTATAGACTTGATCCTGCGGCAGAAAAACCAATGAGCGATTATAGCATGGAGCTCCTTGATATGTTTGAAAATCATGCATCCTACTTTGATACAGTAATGACAGAAAAAGAAATTAAAGAAAAATTTCAAGAACCGAATTATCTCACACCGAATGAACTGATAGAACTAAGCGACAAACCTTATGTAGAAGAATTATATGTGGTAGATCAAAATTATTTAAATGAATTAGCAGAGGACTTTTCAAAGATGGAAGTATTAGCACTTCCAGAAATAATTTCAAGTTCTCCCAATTATGAAGCTGCTTTTGTTGTTGCTAAAAGTAACTTAATCAAAGGACGTTTGCCTAAAGATAATAAAAATGAAGTTGCTCCATCGATAAAGCAATTAGAAAAGTTTTATCATATTGACACAGATATAGAAAATCTACTGGGCAAACAAATAGATATCAAAGGTAATTTATATAAAATTGTTGGAATAGTGGACTCTACTGTAGCAGCAATGTCATTTTCAGATGAAGCGCAACAATATGGGGCAGTAAAAGTAGACCATAATAGCTCAGAGAAGTTAAATGAAATCGTATCAAATGCGGACAATCCTAGAATCAGTAACATTTTTATCAACACATCAACAAAAAAGCCACTAGAATTGTTGGAATATCTAGAAGCATATGGGCCAAGTTATCAATATGCTTCTAATTACATAGATGAAATTCTCCAGAAGCATTTATATTTGGATATAGTAATGAATGTAATTCCGGGTGCTATCACTTTTATCACTCTTGCAGTTTTAGTAATCTTTGTTTTTGGCAGAAAACCATATATTGCAAAAATGGCTGATTTAGAGGAAAAGCCAAGGAAAAGGTACTATCTAATCATGGCTTTAGATTTTGCGGCAGTTCTACCAATCTGCATATTAATACAACTCTTCATTGTAAAAAGTAGTTATGGTATGTTATTACTATTTATTTCATTAATAATTTTATTCATCTATTTATCGCAAGTTCTTTATTGGTTCAACCATTGGGCGAAAAAACAGCTAAGCAGCAAATAATGTTGCTTGGCTGTTTTTTTCCAAATTCCCATAAGAAACAAATTCCTCAAAATTAAAAAAAGAAAGTTCAACTTATTGTCACACATTCGGCTAAGATGGGTCTGGTGCGAGAAAAAAGGAAGAGCGTCTTCTGTTATAATTCTAATTATTCAACAAAGACTAGTAATATTTTTCACGCCAATTCAACCCAGATAGCATAAATTTAAGGTGTGGTTAAAAGTGAATAGTCCACTTAGCCAAATTTAAGGAGACGATAAAATGAAAAGAAGAAAATCTTCATTACTACGCATTATGTATGTAGTAACAGCTATCTTGGGTATTAGCTTATGGGTCAATATGAGTCAGGGATTGGAAGTTCAGGCAGAGAGTATTGCTGAGCCGACGCCAATTAACAAAATCTTCACGGATCCAGCATTAGCGGACGAGGTGAAGGCGGAACTTGGAAAAACTAGTGTCGCTGATGAAGTTACGCAAACAGAGTTGAATCAGATAACTAAACTTGAAGCAGACGGCAAGGGAATAAGTTCAATAGAAGGAATACAATATTTAACTAATTTGAACATGTTAGGTTTGACCGACAATCAGATTACTAATCTTGTACCGCTTGCACATCTTGAAAATTTAGAGTCTTTATATTTAGGAGATAATAAAATTAGTGATGTGGCGTCACTTTCAGGATTGACACAGTTAACATTCTTACAATTATCTATTAACCAAATAAAAGATGTGACGCCTCTTGCTAAGCTAACGAACTTAAATTATTTAGATTTACGGGAAAATCAAATAAGTGATGCAAGCCCATTAGGTAATATGATGGAACTAACCACATTGAAAATTGATAAACAACAAATAACAGTTGCTCCAGTCCTATACCAATCTAATTTAGTTGCACCTGATATGTTGAAAAATGTATTTGGGGAAGTAGTGCCGCCAACGACGATTAGTAATAACGGAACATTCGCTAGCTCGAATATTACTTGGAATCTAGATAGCTATACTGGCGAAGTAAGTTATAATTTTAATCAAACAGTTACACTTGGCGCTAAAGGGAAGGTTACTTTTGCGGGGACGGTAGTTCAGCCGATTACAGAAGCGTATGTGACTACTTTTGATATTAATGGGGCGACAACAACGGAAAATACAGCAGTGAATACTTTAATAACAGAGCCAGCCGCGCCGACAGAACAAGGTTATACTTTTGACGGTTGGTACGATGCGAAAACTGGCGGGAATGAATGGGATTTCGCAGCAGACAAAATGCCAGCTGAGAATATGACACTATACGCGCATTTCACGAGAAACAGCTATACAGCAAATTTCGATATTGATGGAAAAACAACGAGTCAAACAGTGAATTATCAAGCTTTACTACAAGAACCAACTACTCCAACAAAAGAAGGTTACACATTCACAGGATGGTATGACGCAAAAACTGGTGGGAATAAATGGGATTTTGCAACAGGTAAAATGCCAGCCGAGAATATGACTTTATACGCTAGATTTACTAAGGATCCGAGCTCAGATACGATTACAATTACACCCGGAAAAGATGATAAAGGCGACAAAGACGGCACAACAATTACAGCTAACCAGGGTGAAAATACTAAGCTTCCAAAAACGAGCGGTAATTCGAGCATGATTCCTGTTTTAGTAGGGACATTATTCCTTGGAAGCGCAGTGGTACTTTTACGAAAAAACACAAGTAACCTTTAAATGAAGTAGATTTGGTTTCTATTTTCTATAGGAACCAAATCTTTTTTGTTAAGTAAGACTAAAACAGGGTATTTACTTGTTAAATGGTTCCAAAGAAATGCTTAATTATATTTTAAGGAGAGGGATTATGGAAAAACAATCGAATTCGATATTCAAAATTGTTTTAATGGTAACAGCTGTTCTAGGAATTAGCCTCTATATAACTACAAGTCAAGGTGCGGAGGTACGAGCAGAGAGTATTACTCAGCCAACACCAATCAATGAAATTTTCCCAGATCCTGTTATTGCGAATGATGTGAAAACACTTGTTGGGAAATCTAATGTGACGGATACTGTTTCGCAAAGTGATCTAGATGGAGTAACTCGTCTAGCGGCAGTCAGTGCAGGAGTAACAACAATAGACGGCATGCAGTACTTAAACAATTTGTCAGAATTAGAATTAAAAGATAATCAAATAACAGATTTAAGTCCAATTGAAAACTTGAAGAATCTAACAGAGCTTTCATTATCTGGAAATCCATTAAAAGATGTGAGCTTAATCGCAGGAATCAAAAGTATAAAAACACTTGACCTTGTTTCCACACAAATTACAGATATAACACCACTTACAGGCCTATCTAATTTACAGGTGTTATATTTGGATCATAACCAAATAACAGATATAAGCCCAATTGCCGGCCTATCCAATTTACAATATTTATCAATTGAATATACCCAAGTAAGTGATTTAACACCGATTGCTAACTTATCTAAATTAACAACTTTAAATGCGAGTGATAGCAAAATAAGTGATATTTCACCACTCGCTAGTTTGCCTAATTTAGTAGAAGCTCATTTGAAAGATAATCAGATAAGCGATGTTAGTCCACTTGCAAATATACCAAACTTAGTTAACGTCACTTTAACGAATCAAACAATAACAAGCGATCCAGTACTTTATCAAACTAATCTAGTCGTGCCTAATGCTGTAAAAGGTCCTTCTGGCGCGCCTATTGCACCAGCTACTATAAGTAATAATGGAACTTATACGAGCCCAAATTTAACATGGAACTTAGCTAGTTTCACTAATAATGTCAGCTATACATTTAATCAACCAGTCACTTTCAAAAATGCAACTGTTCCTTTCAGCGGGACAGTCACGCAACCATTAACAGAAGCGTTCACAGCTATTTTTGATGTTGACGGCAAGCAAACGAGCATAACAGTTGGTGCCAATGAATTAATAAAAGAACCGACCGCGCCGACAAAAACAGGTTATACGTTCACTGGCTGGTATGATGCAAAAACTGGCGGGAACAAATGGGATTTTGCGACAGATAAAATGCCAACCGAGGATATTACATTGTATGCCCAGTTCACGATTAATAGCTATAATGCCACGTTTGATGTTGATGGAACAACAACCACCCAAAAAGTAGCTTATCAAGCATTATTAAATGAACCAATTGCACCAACAAAAGCAGGCTACACGTTCAAAGGTTGGTACGATGCGAAAACTGGTGGAACTAAATGGGATTTTGCTACTGGTAAAATGCCGGCCGAAAATATAATATTGTACGCCCAATTTACGAAAAATGATGATCCGAATACTAATCCAACTGGAAATGATAATGGTACATCGAATCCAAACAGTTCAGGCGACAATACTTCACTTCCAACAACTGGAGATGAAAACACGATGATTCCAATTTTTGCTGGAGCAGTTCTTATCGGCATCGGCTTAGTTGTATTCCGCAAAAAACGCCAAACAAAATAAATTTTAAAAAATGGTTTAGCCCCGAGCTGAGCCATTTTTTTATTGTGAGCAGAAGAAGATATTAGTTTGCCTTTTTATATAAAGGGAAAACATAGGATGGAATTCATAGAAAGAGGGCGTGAAATATGGACCGACAAAAAAAGCTTCAAATTTTAAAAGACATGGTAAATATTAATTCGACTAATGGACATGAAGAGCAGGTTGCGAACTATTTGCAGCAGTTGTTAAGTGAATACGGGATTGAATCTGAAAAGGTGCAGTATGACGTGGACAGAGCCAGTTTGGTTAGTGAAATTGGTTCTAGCGACGGGCCGGTTTTGGCTTTTTCAGGGCATATGGATGTGGTTGATGCGGGAGATGAGTCCAAGTGGAAGTTCCCACCTTTTGAAGCAACGGAGCATGACGGGAAAATCTACGGACGTGGTGCCACTGATATGAAATCAGGTTTAGCAGCGATGGTTATTGCGATGATTGAACTTCAAGAAGAGAAGCAAAAGTTAAATGGAAAAATTAGATTATTAGCAACAGTTGGTGAAGAAGTCGGTGAACTTGGTGCAGAACAACTAACGCAAAAAGGGTATGCAGATGATTTAGATGGATTGATTATTGGTGAACCAAGTGGGCATCAGATTGTGTACGCCCATAAAGGATCGATTAATTACACCGTTAAATCTACTGGAAAAAATGCCCATAGTTCGATGCCGGAATATGGTGTGAATGCGATTGATAATTTGCTGCTATTTTATAATGAAGTAGAAAAATTTGCGAAATCAGTCGATGCGACAAACGAAATATTAGGCAATTTTATTCATAACGTCACCGTAATTGATGGTGGAAATCAAGTAAATAGTATCCCTGAAAAAGCCCAACTTCAAGGGAATATTCGCTCGATTCCAGAAATGGGTAATGAAACAGTGAAACAAGTGCTAGTGAAGATTATTAATGAGTTAAATAAACAGGAAAATGTGAAATTAGAGTTGCTATTTGATTATGACAAACAACCAGTATTTAGCGATAAAAATTCAGAGCTAGTAAATATTGCTAAACGTGTAGCTAGTGACATTATCAAAGAAGAAATCCCTTTACTTGGTATTTCTGGAACAACGGATGCAGCAGAATTTACCAAAGCGAAGAAACCATTTCCAGTAATTATTTTTGGGCCCGGAAACGAGACGCCTCATCAAGTAAATGAAAATGTTTCTGTGGAGAATTATTTAGAGATGGTGGATGTGTATAAACGAATTGCCGTAGAGTTTTTATAAAAAAGCTAAAATGACAAAAAATCGACACTTTTAAAGGAAATGACACGTAAAAAAGTCTTTTATGGAACAAAAAATTTAATCTTCCCTGTGTTAATATTAATTTGAAATGCGCAAATGGTGTAAATTAATTAACAGATAGGAGACTACAATGAAGATAAAAACTTTACTAGTTCGAGTCGGGATAACAGTAACTATGGCTTTGGGAATTAGCTTGTGGCTAGGTATGAGTCCGGAAATTGATGCCAAAGCAGCAAGTCTTGCACAACCGACGCCGATTAATGAAGTGTTTCCTGACCCTCAAATGGCTTTAACAATGGAGACTAAACTTGGGAAAGCGAGTGTTACAGATCTTGTTTCCCAGAGCGAATTAGATGCTTTGACGCAATTGGAAACGAACTTACCAATAGAATCCATCGAAGGAATTCAGTATTTGACAAATTTAACAAAATTAAATATAAGTAATGCTGGTGTAAGTGATATCAGCGATTTAAAAGATTTAACGAAATTAACAGACTTAGAAATGTATCAAAACAATATAGTTGATACAAGTGTTTTGGAAAACTTAACGAATTTAACATATTTAGATTTGCACGATAACAAAATAACGGATATAAGTGCTGTGAGGAATTTAACAAATTTAGTTCACTTAAACTTAGCTTATAATCAAATAAGTGATATAAGCGCCGTGTCTGCTCTAAGTAAGCTAAACATGGTATGGTTTACAGAGAATCAAATAAGTGATATCAGTCCAGTTGCTAATTTAACTAATCTAACTAGCTTGAGTTTGGATCATAACCAAATAAGTGATATAGGCGCACTGACAAACTTAACGAATTTAGACGGTCTCGGTATAGACAATAATCAAATAAGTGATATAAGCCCACTTGCTAATTTGACTAATTTAGACTATGTTGGTTTGCATAATAATCAAATAAGTGATCTAACACCGATAGCGAATTTAACGAATTTGACACGTATGTATTTATCCGGTCAACAAATAACTAATAAGCCACTGCCGTATCAAAACAATATCGTTATTCCAAATAATGTGAAAAATAATAAGCAAGAAATTGTTGCACCACTGGCAATAAGCGACAATGGAACCTATGATAATACTAACGTTACTTGGAATCTAGCTAATTATGTTAGTGAAGTGAGCTATACTTTTTCGCAAGTGGTAACGATTGGTAGTGCCACAGAAACTTTTAGTGGTGTAGTAAAACAACCTTTAGAGATGTATACGGTGAGTTTTGACGTTGATGGAGTAGTAACTAAAGAGACGGTAGGTGCATATACGTTATTAACTGAACCGACAGCGCCGGAAAAAGAAGGCTACACATTTACAGGATGGTATGACGCTAAAACTGGTGGAACTGAATGGGATTTTTCCACTGACAAAATGCCGGCCAACGATCTTACTTTATATGCTCAGTTTAGCTTGAATGAGCACTCGGAAAATCCGACTGATGATCCTGACAAAGAGACGCCAAGTGATACTACCAAAAATGCTGGTGGACAGGCTCAGGCTACGAATAATGTCAATATTTCATTGCCAAAAACAGGTGATAGCCAAAATTCTCTAGCTGTTTTCATGGGAATACTGCTTCTCGGTACAGGGATTGTTTCTCTTTATAAAATACGCAATTAACTAAAAGTCTAGTATTTGTTTGTAAACAGGTGCTAGACTTTTTTCTTGCATTTCATTTAGTTTAGGACTAAACTAATAATATCAAGAGGAGGGGAAGAGCATGGTGAGAAAAGAAGAACGGCTAGGGGTTTTGCTTTGGTTTCGGTTTAGTCGTTTTTATAATCGAAATATGAAGCTAACCAACCAGAATTTACGAGCTGTAGGGATTTCAACGGCGCAGTTTGATTGTATTGCTCAGATTGGTTTGGACAACGAGATTACGCAGCAGCAACTTGCCGAAAAATTAGTTGTAACGAAGGGAAATGTTACCCAACTCCTCGCAAAATTAGAGCAATTAGGTTATATTACGCGGACGAAGACGGGACGCGAAAAACATATTACTTTAACAGAAAAAGGCCAAGCGTGTTACCGCGAAAACGTGCCAAAACAAGAAGCTTTTCAACAGGCGCAATTTGATAAATTAACGAGAGACGAACAAAAAGAACTACTCAAGCTATTAAAAAAATTAGGAGAGTGATTATTTATGAAATTAACGGGAATTCATCACGTATCTATTTTTACAGCGAATGCACGAGCAAACTTTGACTTTTATACAAAAATAATGGGATTGCGATTAGTGAAAAAATCGGTCAACCAAGACGATCCATATACGTACCACCTATACTATGGTGATGAAATTGGCTCGCCGGGGACAGCGCTAACTTTCTTTGAAGTGCCGAACATGGCCAAAAATCATCCATCACGCAATGCGATTTCGCAGCTTAGTTTACGCGTGCCAAACGATGAAGCTTTGCGTTATTGGGATAAAAGACTCGATGAGCATCGTATTTTCCACAGCAAACCAATCGACCAATTCGGGCGCAAAATTATTCGCCTAAAAGATACGGATGGCTTGCCGGTCAACTTGATTTCCGATGAAACAAGCACGCAAACAACCGAGGTTTCCCCTTGGGAGGATAGCCCAGTACCAGCAGAATACGCGATTCGCGGACTTGGCCCAGTGCGCTTCTCCGTTTTCAAAAAAGAGAAAACAGACCGCCTATTAACAAAAGTTTTAGGCTTCGAACGCATTGGCGCATACGAGGAAGATGATAAATTATTGACTGTTTTTAAAACTGGTGATGTCGGACTTGGCGGCGAAGTTCACGTGGAGTCGCGACCTGATTTAGAGCAAGGCAACCTAGGTGCTGGCGGAATTCACCATGTTGCGTTTCGCGTACCAACAGATGGCGACTTAATTGGCTGGACTGAGACAATTCAAGACCTTGGCTATAAAAATTCCGGCTACATCGATCGTTTTTATTTCCATTCCTTGTACTTCCGCGAAAGCAATGGTATTTTAATCGAACTAGCAACTGACGAACCAGGTTTCCAAACCGATTTCGCGAAAGAGCATGGCACATATGTTGATTTGCCGCCGCATTTGGAAGAGCGTCGCGAAGATATTTTAGCGCATTTAAAACCACTTGATACCGACAAATAAATAAGAAAACCTTGAAAATATGCCTATTCATGATACAATTTTAGAAGAATGTGTAATTAGGAGGCAGAATTTTGGCAGAAGGTTTACGTAGAATTTATTTTGTAAGACATGGTAAAACAGAATGGAACATGACTGGACAAATGCAAGGCTGGGGCGATTCTCCGCTAGTTGCAGAAGGTATCGACGGTGCCAAAGCAGTCGGTGAAGTCTTGAAAGATACACAAATTGATGCCGTTTATACGAGCACAAGCAAACGCACGCAAGATACTGCGGCTTACATTCTCGGCGACCGCGAAATCGAAATTCAACCACTTGAAGAACTAAAAGAAATGAGTTTTGGAACGTGGGAAGGCGTTACGGTAATGGAAATTGACGAAAAACACCCCAAAGAACGTGCGCAAATCCTCCATGATCCAAAAGCCTACACAGCAGAAATAAACGGAGGCGAGACTTATTATCAGCTTGCCGAACGACTACTACAAGGCGTTGACAAAATCATCGCTGAAAATCCAAGCGGAAACATATTAGTCGTTTCTCACGGAATGTCGCTAACGCTATTATTATATTTGCTACAAGGCGGAACCATCGAAGACCACCGCAAAGAAGCACCAAGAATTTTGAACACAAGTATTAGCATCGTAGAATACCAAAATGGCGAATTTTCGCTAACAAAATTAAATGAAATTGGTCATTTAGACTTAAAATAACTAGAATCTCGGGCATATCTCATTAGAGGTGTGTCCTAGATTTATAAATAAGAGAGAGCGAGAAATAATACATATGAAAAGAATTGTCAAAATTTTTCTACATTATTTATTAGGAATTTTAGGAATTATTTTAATCAGCTGTGTTCCCGCGATATTCAGCAAAGTGACATCCTGGTCATCGAGCACGTATTTCGAGGCCCTCAAGTCTATTTTCTCTGCCATTTTACATCCAACAAAATGGGAAATAAGCTACCAAGGAGCCGCCGAAGTTTTCCACGTGTCTTTAGCAGATTTTATCGCAGGACCGTATTTCTACTCGATGAAAATTATCGTAGCGAGCTTGCTTATTGCGCTAATCGTCGCCTACCTTTTAGTCCTAGCAACATTCCGTGGACCCAAATGGTTGCGCCACGGTTTAGACGGCTTTTTATCGATACTTCAAGCATTCCCGGATTTTTCTTTTATCTTCCTTATTCAAATGGCCGTCGTCTACATATATCAACAAACCGGCGTATTCACCTTGAATTTTTACAGCTTAAACGGCGAGCAAATATATGCCGCACCAGTCGTCTGCTTATCAATCATCCCAACCGTGCTCTTTTACAAAATGATGATGCTCCTCATGAAAAATGAATGGCAAGCTGACTACATCCAATTAGCGCGCGGAAAAGGCTTAACTGACAGAGCAATTTTACTGCGCCATGCCACACCAAACATGATGCAAAGTTTATTTTACCAATCAAAAACCATCGTTTGGTTTATTCTAAGCGCCTACCTCGTTGTAGAATTTTTGTTCGGCATCGAAGGCGTGCTCTACTATTTGCTAGCAGGATTTAGCCCACTAAACATTTTCCTAGTATTAGCACTCGTTTTCACCCCATTTTACTTTTTTTATGCACTACTGGACCTATGGATTAGCCGCGGGAAAACCACCGAGAGCGCAAACGTTACCCGAATCCCGCTACATTGGAACAGCTTCCAGAAGACCTTTGCGGGAAAAGTAAACCTTAAAAGCAAATGGCGAAACTTTGTAGTAACGACCGGCCAGCTCCTAAAACGTCCGTCTTTCAGCATTCCGCTGATCACACTTAGTAGCTTACTAATCGCAAGCCTTATTTATGGACTCATGGGAGACAAAATCAACTCGCTTAAATTCATCAGTGATGCGACCGGACGAGTAACCGATATGGCGCCATTCAAACCCAATTCGCAAGTCTGGCTAGGCACCGACCAAGCCGGCAACTCCATTCTCGACCAATTACTAGTCGGCATCAAATACACACTACTCGTCGCTGTCATCATCGCAACGCTACGTGTCGTAATTGGTTACATTGTGGCAGTGCCGCTCGCGTTTTTCAGCAAGCCACGAACCCGCAATTTCGTTCAAAGCATAGCGGACGGGATGCATTATCTGCCACTGTCGCTACTCGTATTTATTATCATGGTCAACGAATTCATCAGCTATTCCGGCGTTTTCGAAACAAGCCTATTGACGCGAATTAGCTTCCAAATTTTAATCATGGTAGTCATCGTGCTGCCAATTACAACCAACCGAATCAGCAGTGAAATTTCCCAAGTTTTGAAAAAAGAGTTCATCCTGAGTGCGCTCGTTTTTGGCGGAAATGCTCGCTGGATTTTAACCAAGCATATCAATCCACAAATATGGTCTAAATTAATGTTGATTTGGATTGAGCAACTCATTCAAACTTTGCAGATGTTCGTGCATTTGGCTATCTTTGGCATTTTCATCGGCGGGGCAATCATGGGCGCGGATGACGGTATGCTAAACCCTGTTATCCCTGAATTATCTGGCCTAATCGCCAACGCTAAATTCGTTTTCGCCAATCATCAATTCTGGATAATTTTACCTCCATTAGTCGTATTTATGATTTTAATTCTCTGCTTCCAAATGATGGCAAATTCGCTGTTGAAACGGGAAGAAGAAAGTAAAACAGCCTAGTTCTATAAAAGAACTAGGCTGTTATTATTTAAGGAGTAACTGTTTGATAGACATTGACTGTGACAGAAGGGAAAGTTGGATATTGATTATTTAAAAAGTAAGCAGAATTATCGCCTGCATTTTCCCAAGTAAGTGTATCGTTTTGGTAAGTTCCTGGAGTGTACCAAACCCAATCATGTAATGTTACTCCAAGGTTATCTTTAATTACAATGTTAGTTGAATCACCAAGTGCAACATCTGGAAGGTATATATTTTGTCCAGTAGCGTCAAACAAATCTAAGTCGTGACTTGCCAATGAGCTGAAATCACTAATCTGATTTTCTTCTATTTGTATGGACTTAATGGTTGGAATGGTGCTGAGAGGTGTAACATCTTTAATTTGATTAAAATTAGCATCAAAGTATTCAAGTTTTGTTTTATTTCTTAATGACTCAATAGAAGTCAGTTGATTGCTTTCGGCATAAAAAACTTTGAGATTATCAAGTGCTGAAAGGACGCTGATGTCTGATACATTATTTGCTGAAATAGATAAATTGGTTAATTGGGGAGTATCTTTTAGCGCCGAAATATCGTTTAGTTGATTACTACTTAGATTTAATATCTTTAAATTAGTTAAATTTTCGAAGGATGGTAAGGTGGAGATTTGGTTAACACCTAGTTCTAAGTTATTTAACTTAGGTAAGTTCATTAGCGGAGTAATATCTGTAATTTGATTCTCGTTAAGTGATACAACTTCTAATTCTGTTAAATTAGCGAGATTCTCTAAGTTACTAATGTTGTTTTGGCTTAAATCTACCAATTTTAAGTTGTGTAAATATTCCATCCCTGTTAAATCTTCCACACCGAACGCCACATATACCATTGTTGTAATAGTATCTAGTTGTTCTTGGGTGACGACCGTATCCTCGGAAACACCTAGTTCCTGTGCGACTTTAAAAGCTAGAGCATCATCTGGAAAAATTTGATCAACCGTGGCTGGAGGTGCTTCTTGTAAACTTTTTTCTGGGGCAGTTGTAATGTCTGATGTAGCAGCATTTACTTCGACTTGCTCAGCTAAAGGGCTAAAACAAATCAAGGTCGTGCATGCAATACTTGCTAGAATAAATTTTTTCATGTCATCTACTCCTTTTCTATAATATAAATGGAGTATAGCATGCAAATTGTTAAACAATAAAAAGCAATCATATTTGAACATTACATAAAAAAACCGCTAAAAAAGAGTAGGCACTTTTTAGCGGTTTTTTCTTTATTCACTTGCTTCAATAGATTTATCTAACCATAACTCATACCATTCCAAAAAGTTTAAACGTTCTTCATTTCCAAAATAAAAATCAGGATAGACGCCATTGTCATTGTTCCTGTCATCGACCCAAATTTCTCCGTAAGAAGGGCCGTTTACAACAAGGTTAATCGAGACACCACAACCAAAATTAGCAATGCGCAGAAGTCCAAATACTTCTTTATCAGAAAAGCACAGTTCTTGCCAAGCATCATAATCTTCATCGGACATGCCTTCTTTATAACCAGGCGCATTCCAGTCATCTGTATGGGGAAAAGGCTTGCTCAGCGTTTGCACACCATACTTTTCATCCTTGTAATCAAGAGAAGAACAAAGCCCGTCCACTAGTGTTTCTAAACCATAGTAAGGACCCATTCCACCATTACCGATTTGCTCCAAAAATGCGCGATAACCTTGTGGTAAAGTTATTTGATGCTCATTTTCAAACGCAGCAATAGTTTGATTAGACAAAGGTTGATTGAGTTTATAGGCATGGCTTTCTGAACCAAATAAAGTCATATCGCCATCTTTTTCTTTTAAAGTAGTGATTTTGGCTTGGATTCTAGCTAGCTGATTTTGATATTCAGCCATACTTTATAAGTCTGCTCCATTAGTTTCGATCACTTGTTTATACCAGTAATAACTTTTCTTCGGAATACGAGTCATTGGCGCATCATCTTCCACATCACGATCAACATAAACGAAACCGTAACGTTTTTGGTAGCCGTTTAACCAGCTTAGAAGGTCTGTGAAGCTCCAAGTACAATAGCCTAACATATCAACACCGTCACTGATTGCATCGCGAATAGCAGTTGCGTGCGCGCTCAGATAGTCAATACGGTAGTCATCGTTTACTTCGCCATCTACTAATTTATCAAATTCACCTAAACCATTTTCCGTAATTAAAATTGGTAAAGCATAACGGCTGTTAATACGACGAAGCGCAATTTGTAAGCCTTTAGGGTCGATTGTCCAATCCCAGTTCGTTGTTTTTACGAAAGGATTAACAACTTTTTTGTAAACGCCAGGGATACCAGTTTCTTTTGTGCTGCCTTTTTTACCAGTGAAGTTCATTTCGTTGTTTTGACCAACACCATCAAGTGGGTTGTAAGCAACAGTTGCGGATTGGTAGTAGTTTACGCCCATGAAATCTGGTTTTGCAGACGCAAGTAGTTCCATATCGCCATCTTCAATAACTGGCGCAATATCGTTTTCTTCTAAATATTTCCAAACAGCTTTCGGATAACGACCAAAAGCATACATATCCATCCAGAAATAACTATTTAATTCTTCTGCATCATCGGCAGCTTGAACGTTTTTAGGATCTGTGTCGATTGGATAATGTGGTGTGTAAGCAAAACTTGGTCCAATTTTTCCATCAGGAACGATTTCGTGGAAAGCTTTGATAACACTTGCATTAGCTAAGTTCGCAATGTGGTTTACTGCGTACATTCTTTTTGGATCGCTAACTTTTGGTGGGTGAAGCGCTTGACCATAACCCATACCAACAAAGATATTTTGCTCGTTCAAGGAAACCCAATATTTCACGCGGTCACCGTAACGTTTGAATAGTGTTGTGGAATAATTTGTGAAATCTTCAATAACTTGGCGAGATTCCCAACCACCGTATTCATCAAATAATGCTTGTGGGATATCCCAGTGATACAACGTTACAAGCGGTTCGATGTCATATTTAAGCAACTCATCAATTAAGTTATCATAAAATTTCAATCCAGCTTCATTCACTTCGCCTTTACCATTTGGGAAAATACGAGTCCAAGCAATGGAGAAACGGTAAGCTTTTAGGCCAGCGTCTGCCATTAGTTTTACGTCTTCTTTATAACGGTGATAATGGTCAACAGCGACATCGCCATTAGTACCTTTGAAAGTAGTTCCGGGAATGCGGACATATTCGTCCCAAACTGATTTACCTTTGCCGTCTGCATCCCATGCTCCTTCGATTTGATAAGCTGCAGATGCAGAACCCCATAAGAAGTCTTTCGGGAATGGTGAACGTTTTTGATGTTCCATTTAATATAACCTCCATTAAAGCGATTTTTATTAAAAAACTCTACTAATATATTTTAAAGTATATTCTTTTAAAAAGATAGTTAAAAAATGCAGATTCGAAAAGGAATCTGCGTTTTTGTTTTATTTATCCAGCACGAATTTTTGAATCGCTTTTGCGACACCACTGTCATTGTTCGAAGCAGTCGTATAATCAGAAAGTTGCTTAATTCTTTCCGGAGCATTGCCCATCGCAATACCAAGTCCAGCGAATTCAAGCATCGTAACGTCATTTTCTTGGTCGCCAATACAGATAACTTCACTTTGCTTAATGCCAAGTTTTTCGGAAAGTTCTTTGACCGCATTACCTTTACTAGCATCACGATTCAGAATTTCTAAGTAGAAAGGGGTGCTGCGAACTAAATGATATTTTTCGCGGAAAGATTCCGGCATTTTCGCAATACCAGCTTCTAGTTCTGGCGCTTCTTCAATAAACATTGCTTTCGACATAATAAAATCTTCCGGCACGTTTTCGATTTCTTTATAAATCAATTGGCTACCAGTAAGATATGCCTCAACAATTGTATATTTGCCAATTTCGCGGTTTGGCGTGTAAAGTGCTTTGTCATCAAAGAAATGCATGTGCAAATTGCTATCTAAGCTCACTTGATAAATATCTTTTAAGTCTTCGATACCAAGCGTTAAGTGAGAAATAACTTCTTTTGTAAAAGTATCTTGAACGAGTGCGCCGTTAAAACTAATAACGTAATCGCCTTCTTCACGTAAATCAAGTTCTGTTAAATAATTTTCTACGCCAACAAGCGGGCGTCCAGTACAAAGAACCACTTTTACACCTTTTAATTTAGCTTGACGAATGGCTTCTTTTACTTCATCTGTAACCTTATGATCATCTGTTAGTAGTGTTCCATCAATATCAATCGCAATTAATTTATACAATATACTAGCTCCTTTTCCATCATAAACTCATTCTAGTATAGCATAAATTCGGATGGATTTGCGGCTATCTATTGAAACGACAAGGAATTTATGGCATGATTGATTTGGAAACTTGATAAAGAAAAGAGTGAAATAATGAAACGTAATTATCATGTGAAATTTTTAAATGAAAAAGATGTAGAACTTGCAGAGGCTGTTTGCGCGGCATCCGAAGATTATTATTTAATTGAACAAGATAAGCCCGCATCGAAAAATGATGCATTAAAAATTATCACTGAAATTCCAAACGGGAAAACACGATTCGATAAATTCGTGCTAGCAGTATTGGATGAAAATGAAAAACCAATCGGCTTAGTAGATATCGTTTCCGATTACCCGAGAAAAGGTCGCTGGTTTATCGGCTTGCTCCTTTTAACTCCAGATGCTCGTCATAATGGCCTTGGGAAAGTGCTTCACCAAACCATCAAAGAGTGGGCTAGTGACGGCGGGGCAGATTCTTTAGCGTTAGGCGTTTTAGCGGAGAATGAAAAAGGTCGTGGATTTTTTGAACACCTTGGTTACAAGAAAGAAGAAACAAAACAAGCTAGTTATGGTGGAAAAGAGCAAGAAGTTAGCATTTTCGCTTTAGCTATTAAATAAAAAAAGGATGTAGCTCATTAAGCTGCATCCTTTTTGTTAATCTACTGCATTATTTTTTTCTAATAGAGCGTCCATATTAACGCGCCATTGTAATTTTACTTTTGAAATAATACCCGCTTCTTTTAATTCTTTCAGTTGAGAATAGAAGAATGCTTTGGAAAGGGTACAGTAATTTTTAATAACAGTCGTGCTAATTGCTTTCGGTAATGCAGCTACACCGTTTTCTACATCAATATCAAGAATTTTGACAAGCATTTCAAAAACAAAAGCTAATTGATCTTTTTTATCGCGATATTGTATAAGTGATTTGTAATAACCATGTTTCGCAATGGCTCTCATAATAGTATATTGAAAACCAAAATTTTCAGGGAAAAGAGATAATGAATATTCAATATCTTTCTTTTTATATATGATGACTTCACATTCTGTTAACGTTTGATAAGTAAGTAAAAGTGGTGTGTTTTCGAAAATAGTATAGTACCCCATGAAAAAATTAGCTGAGAATATAGAATAAATTTTATCATTATCGAAATCAATGTATCCAGCTAATAAACCGGATTTTAGTAAATACACACAATCCTGATTGTCTGTTACTAAATCATTTAAAATGGTATGCTCAGGAATCGTGATGCTGTTGGATTTTAAATTGTATTGATCCATCATTGCAACAAACTCTTTGTGATTAAATGGATAGGCCATTTTTTCGCTTCGTCTCCTTCAGATTCAGTAGTGCTCACATGACTTTATTGTATCACCGTAAAAGTGCGATGAAGTACTAAAAACAGACTACTAAAGAATCTCTTTTTTATGAAAATACCCGTTTTAAGCCAATGTAACCGCAATAATTTTGCCACATTTAGCCTATTTATTGCTCAAAAAAGGTTAAGCACTACTCATTATTGAAAAAAGGCTCATAATAAAGTTTTCTCTTTATTATGAGCCTTTTGAATTTGGACATCGAAATTATTTTCCGATTGAATATGTGCTACCGTTACCTGTGATAACAATTGTTTTATTACGATCCGTTCGATAAACTTTTGCTTTTGCTTGGGTTAGCGTGCTGACAGTCTGGGAAGTGGGGTGACCGTAGCCATTTTTACCGACGCTTATAATGGCGTATTTTGGTTTTACGACATTAACGAAAGCTTTGCTAGTTGCAGTTTTCGAACCTTGTGTACTTACTTTAAGCACGTCAGCTCGTAATGTTTTTTTCGCTTTAATCATATCATTCTCTGCTTTTGTTTGTGCATCTCCTGTGAAAAGGAAGGTGTTTTTCTTATATGCGACATGGAGAACAGCGCTCCAATTATTTCGATCTGTTTTGCCATATGTTTTAACAGGACCTACAAACTGGGCATTTACTCCTTTGACGGGGAGTTTTACACCAGCTTTGGCGGTTTTTATAGCTAGTTTTTTCTTTTTCGCCGTATTCACAAAATCTTTGTATGCGGCTGTTGTGTTAGTCGAATTTGGTGCATAAAGGCTTTTTACTTTGATACTATTCATGACTTCCGGTAAGCCGCCAATGTTGTCAGCGTCTGAATGGGAGGCAATCATAATATCAATATCTTTTACTTTTAATTTCTTTAAATAGTTAACGACAATTTTTCCTTTGCCTTTGTTGCCGGCATCGATGAGGATATCTTCCCCACTAGGTGCTTTGATGTAAATGGCGTCCCCCTGGCCAACATCAATGAAATGTACTTTTATTGTTGGAGCAGCTGCTTCGACTTGGATAGAACCAGGTACCGAAATTCCCGTAATTAAAGCAAAAACCAACAATATGTTTAAAATCCCTTTTTTCATCCCTTTTCCCCTTCTCTTATGAAATGAATTCTTTTAGAAATTTGTAAACCCCATCTGCTTCATTCGTGTCAGTAAGATGACTAGCTACTGCTTTGACGTTATCACTTGCATTCGCCATCGCAACACCAGTTCCAGCATATTGTAGCATGCCAATGTCATTTTCGCCATCACCAAACGTAATAATTCTTTCACGCGGGATACCATAATGTTTCCCGAGCGCTTCAACAGCTGTTTTTTTGTCAGAATTAGCAGGAAGTATTTCTAAATTATCATGGTGAGAAGAGAGTACGCGGATGCCATTTGCTTCATTAAGAGCGGTGCGAACCTCGGTTAATTTGGACGCCTCATTTTCAGCAATAACAATCGCGTTTAAAAATTGGTGCATATTCTCATCAAAAACACTTTTATCATCAATAGAAACGAGCGAAAAACTCTTATGGCCCGTATCTAGGCGACTTTTATCCGCAAGTTCACGGAAGAAAGCAGGTGGTTCTTTTGTATAGAAAAGAGCGTTAGTGGAGAAGAAAAATAGTGGCAAATCAAAGTCGCTCATAATTTCGTAAGTAGAGCGGATTGCTTTGGTTTCTAAAGTCGTTTTAAGCAATTGTTCATCGCGAATAGCCGCATAAGAACCGTTCGATGCGATAACATGGCCAGAGTTGCTGACCTTAAAACCAACTTCACGAGCAGAAGGATACATTCGCCCTGTAGAAATAGAGAAAATATGGCCATCTTTTTCTAAAGTTTGAATTAAATCGCGCGTTTTTTCGGATACAGTTTGATCTTGGCGTAGTAACGTGCCATCAATATCGGAACAAATTAAATATTTTTCAGTCAAATAAAATCATCCTTTTTAGTTAATAAGCTAAGTATACCATGTGTGAATCGGGAATGATGCAATGATTTTTATCTGCGTATAAAAAAAGCCACCAAATTCGGCGGCTTTTTCATAAGTATATTAATCAGTTAAGTTATCTTCTGTTTCTGGATCAAAGAAGTGAGATTTAGACATTTCGAATGCTAAAGTCAGTACTTCGTTTGGTTGGTGTTCAGAGCGAGCGTCAACACGAGCTACGAATTCATGTGTACCAACGCGGCTGTGAAGCATAAATTCAGCACCAGTAAGTTCGGCAACGATTGTAGTTGCTTTGAACGTATAGCCTGGGTTTGCTTCGATAACGATTGGTTCATCATGGATATCTTCTGGACGAATACCGAAAACGATATCTTTGCCGTCGAATCCTCTGTCTTTAAGAAGTTTCAGTTTACCTTCTGGAACAGCGATAGTGAAGTCATCACCGATAAAGTTAGCGCCGTCTAAACGACCTTTGAAGAAGTTCATTGCAGGGCTACCAATAAAGCCGGCTACGAACATATTCACTGGGTGATCATACACTTGTTTTGGCGAACCAACTTGTTGGATAACGCCGTCTTTCATGATAACGATACGAGTTGCCATTGTCATTGCTTCTGTTTGGTCATGGGTAACGTAAATCATTGTCGTATCTAATTGTTGGTGAAGTTTTGTAATTTCCGCACGCATTTGCACACGTAATTTTGCATCCAAGTTGGAAAGTGGTTCATCCATTAGGAAGACTTTAGCGTCACGAACGATGGCACGACCTAAAGCAACACGTTGACGTTGACCACCGGAAAGTGCACTTGGTTTACGTTTTAAGTACTCTGTTAAGCCAAGAATATCCGCTGCGTGCTCCACACGTTTTTTAATTTCATCTTTCGGCATTTTACGAAGTTTTAAACCAAATGCCATATTATCATATACAGTCATATGTGGGTATAATGCGTAGTTTTGGAAAACCATTGCGATGTCGCGGTCTTTCGGTGCAACATTATTCATTACTTTGCCATCAATTGATAATTCGCCTTTAGAAATTTCTTCTAGTCCAGCAATCATACGTAATGTTGTAGATTTACCACAACCGGATGGTCCTACGAAAACGATGAATTCTTTGTCATCGATTTCTAAATTAAAGTCAGAAACTGCAGTTACTTTGTTATCATATATTTTATAAATATGTTCTAGTGATAATTGTGCCAACTTACTTCGCCTCTTTCTATTTTTTAACTTGTGTTCATTGTATATGAAAACGCTTCACAAAAACTATGGCAATTTGCACAAAGAAAAAATTCATCTGTTGGGCAAAGTGCATAACTACCAAAAAAATAAAAAGAAGTAAAGGGACAAAAGACCTTTTATGTGAAGGATTTTTCATGCGATTTAATTCTTTAGTCCCAATTCCAAAAAATCCTCAGATATCATTACAAAAAAGCTTTATCTTGTGTTATATTATTAAAGCAGACACAATATATAGTTAGTGGGGGATTATCATGTACGTGGAACAACTTAATGAACAGAAGGTAATAAAAAGGGATGGCCGTAAAGCTAACTTTGATTTAATTAAAATTCGTAATGCTGTCGAGGCATCAATGAAAGCAATTAATTTAGAGGACGAAACTTTCTTAGAAGAGATTTTGCTTGAGGTTGTAAGTGAATTACCTAACAAAACAGATATGACCATCGATGAAATCCAGCATTGCGTCGAAAATACTTTAATGAAATCGACGTATCCTGATGTAGCGAGGGCTTACATAGAGTACCGCCATGACCGCGACCATGAGCGTGAAAACATCACAGATATGCACAAAAG
Source organism: Listeria cossartiae subsp. cayugensis (assembly GCF_014229095.1). Classification (GTDB taxonomy): domain Bacteria; phylum Bacillota; class Bacilli; order Lactobacillales; family Listeriaceae; genus Listeria; species Listeria cayugensis. The sequence continues at coordinate 52,662 of NZ_JAARZC010000001.1, forward strand.
CGTAGAAAAATTACTACAAAAAGACAAAACAGTAGTCAATGAAAATGCCAACAAAGACGCGACTGTCTTTAACACACAACGCGATTTGACAGCAGGAGCCGTAGCCAAAAGTTACGCATTAAAATACATGCTGCCAAAACACGTATCCAATGCCCATTTAAAAGGAGAAATCCATTTTCACGATTTAGACTACAGCCCATACCACGCGATGACCAACTGTTGTTTAATCGACATCGAAGGAATGCTCAAAAAAGGATTTACGATTGGTAACGCCAACGTAGAAAGTCCGAAATCAATCCAAACAGCTACAGCCCAAATTGCTCAAATAATCGCAAACGTAGCTAGCTCACAGTACGGTGGCTGTTCTGTTGACCGCATTGATGAAGTTTTATCCGTTTACGCGCGTTTGAACTTCGAAAAACATAAAAAAGATGCGATGGAATGGGTCGTTCCCGAAAAACAAGAAGGCTATGCGGCAGAGAAAACACGTAAAGATATTTACGATGCCATGCAAAGCTTAGAATACGAAATCAACACATTGTATACAAGTAACGGCCAAACACCGTTCGTAACACTAGGTTTTGGTCTTGGTGAAGATTGGTTTGCCCGCGAAATCCAAAAAGCTATCCTAAACGTAAGAATTGGCGGCGTTGGCAAAGATAAACATACAGCCATTTTTCCGAAATTAGTATTTTCGATTCGCCGTGGAACTAATTTAAATGCAGCAGATCCAAACTACGATATCAAACAATTAGCGCTAGAATGCTCCTCAAAACGGATGTATCCAGACGTACTTAACTACGACTCGCTCGTTCGCTTAACAGGCGATTTCAAAGTACCGATGGGCTGCCGTTCTTTCTTACCAGCTTGGGAAAACGAAAATGGGGAACATGTAAACGCGGGAAGAAACAACCTTGGTGTTGTAACGCTTAACATTCCACGTATCGCTATCCAAAGTGGCGGCGATAAAGACCGTTTCTGGGAAATTTTCCACGAACGCATGAAAACAGTCAAAGATGCACTACTTTTCCGTTTAAATCGCGTACGCCAAGCACGCCCAGAAAATGCGCCAATTTTATATAAATACGGGGCATTTGGCAAACGACTACAAGACGGCGAAAATGTTGACCAACTATTCAATAAAGAACGCTCCACTATTTCTATCGGCTATATCGGTCTTTATGAAGCAGCAACTGTATTTTACGGTGGCGAATGGGAAGGCGATACTGAAGCGAAAAACTTCACGCTTGATATTTTAAAAGAATTAAAAGGCTATGCCGACAACTGGAAAGATGAATACGGCTACTGGTTCAGTGTTTACTCGACACCAAGTGAAAGCCTAACAGATCGTTTCAACCGTTTAGACAAAGAAAAATATGGTGTAATTAAAGACATCACAGATAAAGACTACTATCAAAACTCTTTCCACTACGATGTTCGCAAAAAAATCACGCCATTTGAAAAAATTGATTTTGAAAAAGAATATCCAGAATTTTGCTCTGGCGGATTCATTCACTACTGCGAGTATCCAAAAATGGTTCACAACACGAAAGCTCTTGAGGCTGTATGGGATTACTCTTATGACCGCGTAGCTTACCTTGGTACAAATACACCAATCGATAAATGTTACGAATGTGATTTTGAAGGCGAATTTGTCCCAACAGAAGAAGGCTTCAAATGCCCAAGCTGCGGCAATACAGATCCTGAAAAAGCAGATGTTGTAAAACGTACTTGTGGCTACTTAGGTAACCCAATGAAACGCCCAATGGTTCATGGACGTCACGTAGAAATTAGCAATCGCGTGAAACACATGGAGAACCTAGGTGAATAATCCAAAACCGTGTGAATGGAAGTCGAATGAATTATCTAGAGGGTATATCGCCGACTATAAAGCATTCAATTTTGTCGACGGGGAGGGCGTCCGGTGCAGTTTATATGTATCCGGATGTCCTTTCCACTGCGAAGGCTGCTACAACAAGGCCGCGCAATCATTTAAATACGGCAAACCTTACACAAAAGAACTAGAAGACGATATCCTAAAAGACATCGGCCATGAAAGCGTCCAAGGCCTAACGTTACTTGGCGGAGAACCATTTTTAAACACCGCCACATGCCTATCCGTCGTAAAACGAATCCGCGCGACATATGGCGAAACAAAAGACATTTGGTCCTGGACAGGCTACACTTGGGACGAAATGATGCAAGAAACCGCCGACAAACTAGAACTTCTATCCTTAATAGATGTCCTAGTAGACGGTCGCTTTGAACAAAAACTTTTCGACCCAAACCTAGCATTCCGCGGTTCCAGCAACCAACGAATTATTGACGTGCAGAAATCACTTGCTGCTGGTGAAGTGGTTTTGTATGAGTTGTGAAGGAAGCCCTCTGTGATGGAGGGCTTTTTTTCTTTTTTCAAACTTGATATACAAAGCCAATTTTACATTATCACCTCAAAAGTTTATAATTAAACCCAACAAACGCCTCAAAACCACCACGAAAACCACAGAACGGAAGTGTTAACTATCAACGGAAACTTTACTACAGATGAAAAAAATCAGCGGACATTTTTATTCCCGATGAAAGGGTTTAAGTGGCTTGTATTTGGAATGATTGTTGTAGCGGCGGTTTTTACGCTGTTAACTTATACAATCCCCAACCCAGATAAGATAACCATTCCAGAATCAGTCGAGTTGATTAATAATATAAGAATCGCTGTCTTCCTTACAATTTGCGTATGGATGTTACTAAGAATCGAGTACATCTTCCGCGCGAAAAAACCTTGGAAATATGGATTAGAGTATAGTATTTATTTTCATTTGATACCATGTCTAATAGCAATTTCAGCGATATTTTTTGTGTGGATTGGCTCTATTACTTTACTTGATAGTAATTATTTATTTTTATGTTTTTCCATTGCTACGAGTATTATGGTGGTATTATCATGCACTTTTTATTTTGTTTTTAAGAAGGATAAAATGGATACAAAAGGTTTTTTCATCATTCCTGCGGTGGGCATCATACTGAACATATATGCAGGAATTGTTGTGGGCGTGATGCTAAGCGATTTGTGGGGCGGCGTAATGCATGAAGGCTTGCGTGGTGGAGCACTAGTTGGTGTGTTTGTCGCGTGCCTTGTGTCACCTAGTATATTTTTAGGTGCGCTACCTGTTGTTATTTGTAATTTATACGCATGGATTACGGGGAAAGATATCAACCTTGATGAACGATATAAAAATGCTGATAATATTGATCCGAATAAAAACTATCCGCCGAATTTTGGTTTGAAAAAGAAATAAAAAAATATAGTGCGCCCCAAAATCTAACTTTTGGGGCGTACTATATTATAAACACGGTCACGAATACTATTCATCCTCTTGAAGTTCAACCAAGCAGTAATCTTGTATTTCTTTTGACATAGAATTAACTTCGATTTGTTCCTCAGCTATTACTTTGTCAATGAAGTCGCGGGCTTCTAATAGCGTGCAACCTGACATATTCATTAGTTCCTTCATAAAAGGTAAATAGTGTTTTTTAGCAAATTCCGCTTTATATTTTTCTACATTAACTTCAATATTTCCTAGCTTATACAATCTTTTTTACTCCTCTATAAATATAAAATAAAAACTAAACAGCTAATTCCTGATTACAATTCAAAACAGGGTGGCATTTTTTAATCAACAAATTGTCTATCTTTCACATAATCATACAATTCCTTACTCTTAACAACCCATTCTTTATCCTTTTTCCAAATCTTTCCTTGCTCTTTCAAAAGTGCCAATTGCTTGTAAAAACTGCTTTTTGATAGGTTGCTGTAGGCTGCGATAGTGCTGGTTCGCATTTCTCTTGGGAGGATAACACTATCTTTTTCATAGGGGGTTCCGTGTAACTTAGCGACATTAGCAAAGGAAAGCTCCAATTTGTCGGAAGAACTGGTCTCCGCGAAAAGGCTTTTGAAGAACGCATGTCGAGCCAAGTCGCGCATAATGAAAAACTGAAAACCGAAATTCTCCGGGAACATGGAAAGGAAATACTCTAAATCTTTGAAAGAATATTTGTAAATAGTACATGGTGAGATGGTTGTAAACAGAAAGTCGTCTACGTTTCCTTGGAATAGACTGTAGTAATTGACAAAAGAACCTTTGCCTAAGACTGTATAAATAGTATTTAATTGCGGATTCATCGAAATAGAAACGAAGCCTTCAACAATTAAATAGACATGATTATTTCGTTGTGTCGAGGTATCCACTAATTCTGTATGTTTTGGAATTTTTAACTTTTCGTATTTAATATTGCCTTCGTGAGAAAGTCGCACAAACTCTTTATAATTAAATAGTGCATCCATAATTAGCAGCTCCTTTACTTGTTTCGTTAACTATAATACATAATATCAAAATTAACAAAAATAAATTCACCTAAATTAGACCAAATTGCCGATTTTTTGTAGATAATATGTACATTTAATGAGAAAAGAGACAAAAATAGTATTTTGTCTCTTTTCGTATTTAGTAAAGTTCTGGGCGTCTGTCGGTGAAAACAGGGATAATTCCTCGTGTTTCCGCAACAAGATTCAAGTCGATCTCCGCATAAATATTTCCTTCTGTTTCACCGCCGTGAGCGACAATGTTTCCAAGTGGATCAATCACAAGTGAATGACCGTTAAAATGGTTATTAGGATCATCGCCAACTCGATTGACAGCAACGACGAAAGCTTGGTTTTCAATCGCACGTGCAATGAGAAGCTGTTCCCACTGAGTAACGCGCTCGGCTGGCCACTGCGCCGAAACAAAAATGACTTCTGAGCCTTCTGAAGTATGTTTGCGAATCCATTCCGGAAATCTAATATCGTAACAGATGAAACCGGCACAAGAAACGCCGTCCAGTCGAAATAGATTTTTATCATTTCCGGCTTCTAAATATAAATGCTCATTCATAAGCTGAAATAAGTGAACCTTCTTATATGAAGAAAGTAGTCCACCGTATTTATCAAAAGCATACATTGTATTTGAAAATTTGTTTCCTTCTGAGACAGAAACCGAGCCGCCGATAATAGCGATTTGGTGTTTTTCAGAAAGATCAGCTAAAAATTCTTTTGTTCTTTCCCCATTTAAATCAGCAACCCCAGCTAATTCATTTAAAGCATAACCTGTATTCCACATTTCTGGTAAAACTGCGATATCGGCCCCATTTTTTGCAGCTTCGATGATGGCTTTTTCAATCCGCGCATAGTTTGCATCTGGATATTTAAAAGCTACATCGGTTTGACATAATGCCAACTTCCACATGTTCTTCGCTCCCTTTTTCTTTTAAAAATAACACAAGCTTGGTGACGAGTCCATACTGGAACACTGCGCACCAAGCTCTAAGTAGTGAGTTAATCTTTTTTTAGACGTCTAGATAAGAAATTACCGAATGATTGTAGTGCTTGAACCATGATAATTAAAATGATGATGGTTGTATACATTACAGTCGGCTCAAAACGTTGGAAACCATATTGGTAAGCAATTGTACCGAGTCCGCCAGCACCAACAAGTCCAGCCATCGCAGTTGCGCCGATAAGTCCGATTGTTGCGATAGTTAAACCAAGAACGATACCAGACCGAGCTTCGCGAATAACCACGCTCCAAATGATTTTTGGTGTAGAAATTCCCATCGCTTGGTAGGCTTCAACGACACCACGATCAACTTCTAAGAGGGCGGACTCCATTAAACGGGCGATGTAAGGTGCCGTAAATACAACAAGCGGCATGATAACACCTTGAATTCCAATAGTAGTCCCAACAACAAAACGTGTTACCGGAATCATTAAGAATAACAAAATGATAAACGGCAGTGAACGTAAAATATTAATGACCCAGTTTAAAATACTATATGCAATCAGATTCTCCGATTGACCACCTTTACGCGTTAATGTTAAAAATACGCCAAGTGGTAAACCAATCGCGAGTGAAATAACGAGTGTAATTCCAGTCATTGTCAGCGTTTCTAGAAATCCTTGCCAAAGTATCGGTCCCCATTCTTCGAAAAACAAACTCATAGTAACTCGACCTCCTCAACAACGACCCCAGATTCTTTCAAATAAGCAATTGCTTTACTATATTCCGCTTCGTCACCTTTTAAATGAACAAGCAGTTTTCCAAGTGTTCCGTTTTTCAAATGATCAATTCCCCCAGCTAAAATGCTTGGAAGAACGTCGAATTTGCGTGATACAAGAGCAAGTGCAGGTTCATCCGCTTCGTCCCCAATAAAATGAAGGGAAACCAATTTCCCAGTCGCGACATATTTTTCAAGTAAATCTTGCGGGATATCGAAACTAGCTTCTGACCCAACAAAACGCTTGGTTGTCGCGTGTTTTGCTTTTGTGAAAATATCGAGAACCGTACCTTGTTCTACTAAATGACCATTTTCCATTACAGCGACCCGGTCACAAATACGTTGAATGACATCAAGTTCATGTGTAATTAAGAAAATCGTAATGCCGAGTTCCGCATTAATTTTAAGTAACAGCTGCAAAATTGCTTCTGTTGTTTCAGGGTCCAAGGCGCTTGTTGCTTCATCGCTTAAGAGAATTTCTGGTTCATGAGCTAAAGCACGAGCAATCGCAACACGTTGTTTTTGACCGCCAGAAAGTTGGCTTGGATAGTTGTTACGTTTATCCTCTAAGCCAACAATCGACAAGTACTTATTCACGCGCGTTTCGATTTCGTCTTTTGGAACGCCTTCTAATTTTAATGGTTTGGCAATGTTATCATAGACAGTTGCGGTTTTTAGTAAGTTATATCCTTGGAAAATCATGCCGATTTTCCGACGTGCGACACGAAGTTCTTTGCTTGATAGGGTAGATAAATTCTTCCCATCAATCACAACTTGGCCGGCATCTGGACGTTCAAGCAGGTTGATGCAACGAACAAGGGTACTTTTCCCGGCGCCACTGTAACCAACGACACCGAAAATTTCTCCTTTTTCGACTGTAATAGAAACATTTTTGACGGCTTCTACGGTTTTTCCATTTACGTTAAATGATTTTGAAACTTGATGTAATTCGATCAAAATAAAACAACTCCCTAGAATGCAGGTACTACAGACCCATTAAATTCTTTTTCAATAAATGCTTTTACTTCATCTGAATGGTAATATTTTTCTAATGTTTTTACGACTTCATCGTCTTTGTTGGCACTACGAACAACGAAAACGTTTGGATATGGATTGTCTTTTGTAGGTTCGTGGTAAATGGCATCTTTATTAATAGAAAGTCCAGCGCCCATTGCAAAGTTAGTATTGATAGCTGCCGCTGCAACTTCATCTAATTGTGCAGGGATTTGAGAAGCTTCTAGTTCAACGATTTCAAGGTCAAGTGGGTTTTCAGCAATGTCTTTTTTCGTTGCTTTTTCTTCTACGCCATCTTTTAGTTTAATAATGCCAGCATCTTCAAACAGTTTTAAACCGCGGTATTCATTACTTGGATCATTTGGAACGGCGATTTTGTCACCTTTTTTAAGATTTTTTAAGTCTTTAATGTCGTTGGAGTAAATACCCATTGGGAATGCTACTGTTTTGAATGCAACGTCTAATTTGTAGCCTTTGTCTTTCTTTTGTTGCTCTAAAAATGGGATTGTTTGGTAGTTATTCGCATCCAAATCACCATCGTTTAAAGCTGTATTTGGTGTATTATAATCATCAAATGTTTTGATTTTGATTTCAAGACCGTCTTTTTTCGCTAATTTTTGAACTTCCTCAGCGATTTGTTGGTGAGGTCCTGCTGTTGTTCCGATTGTGATTTTTTCTGTGCTCAAGGCTTTGTCGTCACTACCGCCTCCACATGCTGCTAATCCTAAAACAAGGCTTGATGCAAGTAAAATTCCTAACCCTTTTGTTAATTTTCTCATCTTTTTTTCCTCCCTAGTATGTTATATGATTATCCAGATTTATTCATGAAAACAATAAAAAAACTTCTCTATTTTAGAATAGAGAAGTGGAAAGTCGAACATATCCAGCTCCTCTTATCTACCAAAACGGAATACACCATTTTGCTGGAATTAGCACCTTCACTTTACGCTTAAATAAAGTTAGGTTGCCGGGCTTCATCGGGCCAGTCCCTCTGCCGCTCTCGATAAGAGAAAATATTTTAGAAAAACCTGTTAGTTAAAAATATACGCATATTAGCTTAATTTGTCAATGCTTTTTTAAGTTTAAAAAAAATCGTACTGGACAAATACTTCAGAAAACTTTACTATTTTAATCAATGAAACTTAAAAAGGACGGGTGTCATATGAAAATTTCCAAACGCTTGCAAAATTTACCAGATCAGTTTTTTTCTAGCCTTGTAGAAAAAGTTGGAAAAAAGGTGGCAGAAGGTCATGATGTTATTAACTTAGGTCAAGGAAACCCAGACCAGCCAACACCCAAACACATAGTGGAAGCGATGAAAACAGCTTCAGAAAAACCACTTAACCACAAATATTCTTTGTTTCGCGGAAAGCATGAGCTAAAACAAGCCGCCGCTGATCTTTATGCGCGTGAATATAATGTAACAATCGATCCAAATACAGAAGTCGCGATTTTATTCGGCACAAAAACTGGCTTAGTAGAGCTGCCGATGTGTTTAATGGATCCGGGCGATTTGATGCTTTTACCAGACCCAGGCTATCCCGATTATTTGTCCGGCGTAGTTCTAGGCGAAGTTCAATTTGAAAAAATGCCGCTAATTGCCGCAAATAATTTTTTACCAGATTTCAATAAAATTCCAGAAGATATAGCTAAAAAAGCCGAATTAATGTATTTAAATTACCCTAATAATCCAACGGGCGCAGTTGCAACAGCCGATTTTTTTGAAGAAACAGTTTCTTTTGCCAAGGAGCATAATATCGTTGTTGCACACGATTTTGCTTACGGAGGTATCGGTTTTGACGGCGAGAAGCCAATTAGTTTTTTAGAAACGAACGGCGCGAAAGAGGTCGGGATTGAACTTTATACACTTTCGAAAACGTATAATATGGCGGGCTGGCGCGTAGGTTTTGCTGTTGGAAATAGTGAAGTCATTGAAGCAATCAACCTGATTCAAGACCATATGTATGTTAGCCTTTTTCCAGGAATTCAAGATGCTGCAATTGAGGCGATAACAGGTGATCAGACGTGTGTAAGAGAATTGACGGCACGCTATGAAAGCCGTAGAAATGCGTTTATTTCTGCTTGTAATGAGATAGGGTGGAAAGCAGTTGCTCCAGCGGGCTCGTTTTTTGCTTGGATGCCGGTGCCAGAAGATTTTACAAGTAGTGAATTCGCGGATTATCTTTTAGAAGAGGTGAGTGTCGCGGTTGCAGATGGCAGTGGCTTCGGCGAGTTTGGCGAGGGATATGTGCGGGTTGGTCTTTTAATGGATGAAGATCGTTTGGAAGAAGCAGTGACGCGAATTGCCAAACTACATTTGTTTGATAAAGTGGCTCAAAAGTAGGCAATTATCTAATTTTAAAAGGAAATCGCTTGTAATAATTCAGATAATTACTTGTATGTGTTATAATTGATTAGTAAGTCTATTCTTAGCATGTTGTTTTATGAAGGCAGGCCAGAATTTAAAGTGTTTAGTGAGATTTTTACGCATTAAATAAAAAATATCTGTCCCGGTTAAAGCCGGCGAAATCCAGGAATGAGAGGACTGTAAAAAAATGGCAGAAAAGAAAATTCTTGTAGTAGATGACGAAAAACCGATTGCGGATATAGTTAAGTTTAATCTAAATAAAGAAGGCTTTGATGTATACTGCGCCTATGATGGCGATGAAGCGTTAGAACTTGTAGAAGAAGTTCAGCCAGATTTGATTTTACTCGATATTATGCTTCCAGGTCGTGATGGTATCGAAGTATGTCGTGAAGTTCGTAAAAAATATGATATGCCAATAATTATGGTAACAGCAAAAGATTCCGAAATTGATAAAGTTATCGGACTAGAACTTGGTGCCGATGATTATGTAACGAAACCATTTAGTAACCGCGAATTAATTGCTCGTGTGAAAGCCAACTTGCGCCGTCACAGCCAAGTAAGCTCAAGCGCAGCCGAGGAAGAAGAAAACAGCGAACTAGAAATTGGTTCCTTGATTATTCATCCCGACGCATATGTTGCTTCTAAACGTGGCGAAACAATCGAACTTACGCATCGTGAATTCGAATTACTGCACTATTTAGCAAAACATATGGGACAAGTAATGACACGAGAACATTTACTCCAAACCGTTTGGGGCTATGACTATTTCGGCGACGTTCGTACAGTTGACGTTACCGTTCGTCGTTTACGTGAAAAAATTGAAGATAACCCAAGTCATCCAGCGTGGTTAGTAACAAGACGCGGAGTCGGCTATTATTTACGCAATCCAGAACAAGAATAAATAATGAGAAGTGGTCGCCAAACTGAAAAAACTTGGTTGACCACTTTTTTTGGGTATATCCGCTTAGTTCCTCGTTATTTTTATAAACAAATCGACCCAATTAACAGGAAAAACAATACGTCTACCCCGCAACATATGGTATACTAATTTAAATATATTACCCCGAATAGGAGTAGAACGACTTATGCATAAAATGAGATTTTTTCAGTCCGTACAATTTAAGTTAGTTATTATGTATTTGCTACTAATTATCGTTGCAATGCAAGTAATTGGCGCGTATTTTGTTCGTGAGCTGGAAGGACAACTGGAGAAAAACTTTCAAGATTCTATTACAAATAGTATTACTTTGCTGGATTATAACGCTAGAGAAGAAATCATTAAAAACAGCGATAACTCAGTGAAATTACAAAATGATATTAGAGAACTTTTAGTCGATTTTTCGCGTGCAAGTAGCAATTTAATCGAAGTAAGAATAGTGGATGACAAAGGGAAAATTCTCGGCACATCGAATTTAAATAATCAAGGTATTGTTGGTCAAAAAAGCAACGATCCCCTTGTAAAACGAACGCTATCACTTGGAACAACTTCTGAGGACAAAATCTATAAAGACGAATCGAATAAAAATAACCGTGTCTGGGTGAACGTATCCTCCATCAAAAACAAAGGCAAAGTGATAGGGGCTATTTATCTTGTCGCCGATATCGAAAGTGTCTATAAACAAGTCGATGATATCACGAATATTTTCATCACCGGTACGTTAATCGCGATGATTATTACCGCAGTGCTTGGAATCTTGCTATCAAGAACCATCACGAAGCCAATTGTCGAAATGAAACGCCAAGCTTATGCGATGGCAAGAGGGAATTATAGCCGCAAAGTAAAAGTATACGGCGTCGATGAAATTGGTGAATTAGCGGATTCTTTCAACACGTTAACGAAACGAGTTCAAGAAGCCCAAGCGATGACAGAAGGGGAACGCCGCAAGCTTTCCTCCGTACTCGCATATATGACCGATGGCGTAATCGCAACAGACCGCCGCGGTAAAGTAATTCTTATAAATACGCCAGCAGAAAAAATGCTTCGCGTGAAACATGAAAGTGCTAACGGTCGTTCTATTATTGACGTTTTAGACATCGGAGACACATATCAATTTGAAGATTTAATGGAAGTGGATGGCTCGCTAACGATGGACCGTAGTACTCTAGACAAACCTTATGTGCTTCGTGCCAATTTCTCCGTTATTCAAAGAGAAACAGGCTTTAACAATGGCGTTATCGCAGTACTGCATGATATTACCGATCAAGAAAAAGTCGACCAAGAACGCCGCGACTTCGTATCCAACGTGTCGCACGAACTAAGAACACCACTGACAAGTATGCACAGTTATTTAGAAGCATTAAGCGACGGCGCATGGGAAGATAAAGAAATCGCCCCACGTTTCCTTGAAGTAACGCAAAACGAGACAGAGCGTATGATTCGCCTAGTTAATGACCTACTCAAACTTTCAAGAATGGACGGCGGTAGAGAGCAACTTGAAAAAAGTTTCGTGAACTTTACAGACTTCTTTAACCATATTATTGACCGTTTTGAAATGATGAAAAAAGAAACCATCATGTTCAAACGCCATATTCCAAGAGAGCCAGTTATTATCGAAATCGATGAGGATAAAGTAATGCAGGTGCTCGATAATATTATTTCTAACGCCAACAAATATTCACCAGATGGTGGTCGCATTTCCTTCTATCTGAAAAAATTTGAAGATGAAATTGAAGTGAGCATAGCCGATGAAGGTTTAGGTGTACCAGACGAAGATTTAGCAAATGTATTTGACCGATTCTTCCGCGTAGACAAAGCTCGTTCGCGGGAAATGGGAGGAACAGGGTTAGGGCTTGCCATCGCTCGAGAAGTTATCGAAGCACATGGCGGTCGAATTTGGGCCGAGCGCAATAAGACCAAAGGAACCATAATTAAATTCACCCTGCCATATAGTGACTTACCGGAGGATGATTGGGAATGATGAAAAAAACAGGATTTCGCTCATTTGTACTAACCATTTTAGTCGTACTCAGCATCGTCCTAAGCTACTTTATTTGGAAGGGACAACCTGACTACGAAGCCATCAATGTCAAAGAAATCGAAAAAACAACCATTGATAAAACAATGACCACTTCACAAGTTTTCAAACCATACAAATTAGCCGTCAATTCAAATGACAACAATTACCAAAGTTTGGATGCTGATTTATTAAATGAACTAATGGCTCAAGGAAAAGCATTCAGTTTCTCAGAAGTAGTTTTAGCTAACAAAAAAAGCAGTGAAGATTACGAAAAACTAATCCATAAAAATGGAACTATCGAGATAATTTTCCCAAATGATATTCCGTTCTCTATTTTCGCGCAAATTTTCCAAGTTGAAGGGGAAGGACTTGAATCTGCCTTCTTTAATCGGATTGTGTTCGATATTAATAATACAGATACAGGGCTGCATTCGGTTTACTTCACCAACGACGACCAAGAGAACATTTATCAAAGCTCATTGCAAAATAAAGACATTGATAAAATCGAAAAAATTGTTAAAAAGAATGAAGGTAAGCTGACACAAAACGACAAGTTGCTTTCCAACAAACGCAATCTGTTCTTAAGCACGGAAAAAACAAAACTAGATCGAAAAAAATATATTATTGACTCATTGGAAATTAATTTATTCACGTCCGCATTATTCCAAGATTCTGGTACAGTGAAAAGCGAAGGAAATACGTACACGGATGGTTCAAGTGTTATCGAAATGGACACAGATAATAAAGTATTAGAATATGTAAATCCTTCGCAAGAGCGCACAAATCCAGAAGATCTTAGCAGTGTGAAACGTGCGGGACTAATTCAAGACAGCTTTAACTTTGTGAATGACCATGCTGGCTGGACTGGCGACGGGGCATATTATTTCACAGGTTATGCTGGCGAAAGCGCGACAACTAATTTCAGTTTATTCATTGATAATTTACAAGTTTACAATGAAAATGGCATGGCGGATATTTCCGTAACAGAAGGTCTGGAAGCAGTTTATAAATATATGAGACCATTCTTCCGACTAGATACAGACGTTCCTGGTGAGAAAAAAGAAGTGACGCTGCAGTCATCCTATTCTGTCTATAATGCCCTTGCTCAAAATCCTAACGTAAATGCGGAAGAGGTTGAAGATATCGTTCCTGGTTATCATATGACGAGAAGCGAATCCTCTGGTATGAACCGGCTTGTCACTTTAGAACCAACATGGCTCTATAAGTATCATGACAAATGGTTTATCTTCCAAGCAGATGCAGCAAAGGCGGGTGAATAAAAATGGATTGGCGTAAAACTCAAATGATTTTTATTGTGACACTCCTAATTTTAAATGTCTTTCTGGCTGTGATATTTTTTAACAAACAACTATCGGATGATCCAGATACACTTGGAAATGAAACGCTAGAAGAACGCTTAAAAGCAGATAATATTTCCCATCCTGATTTATCGACAAAACCTACGAGTGGCTCTATTTTCACGACAGAGCGAGCAGCTTTTACACCAAAAGATGTTAGCGACCTTACTGGACAAGCGATTACGCTTAAAGATAACAACAAACAAATCTATTCTGTCTTACAAAATCCAGTAAAAGCTGGCAAAAAAGGCAACAATCCGGAATTCCAAAAATTTATGGAGTCTGGTGTTTATCGCGGCGAGTCTTACCAATTTTGGAATTACGATAAAGATGCCCGGACGCTGACTTTTAACCAATTAATCAATAATAATATGGTCCTTTTTGATGAAGCGGGCCAGATTACTTTCTATTTAGACCGCGACGACCGCGTAATCTCCTATGAGCAAACGTGGATGTCTAAGCAAGATGATTTAAAAGATAAGACCAATTTAATGTCCGCAACAGATGCACTAGAAGCGGTTTATCAGCACGGCGAGTTGAAGCAAGATAGCGACGTGGTTTCCGCAACATTTGGCTACTACACAACCGTACAGCTGCCGTCTGGAAATGTTTATTTCCCAGTTTGGTGCTTTGAAGTAAAACATTCCGGGGAAACGAATTATGTCCTCGTTAATGCCAAAGACGAACAAGTCATCAACCAATCAGAAAATAAATCAACAACCGAACCAGGCACGGAATTATCAAGTCGCCAAAAAGCGAAATAAAAAACAGAGTCAACCTAATTATCATGAAAAATTAGGTTGGCTTTTTCAAACGATGGGGCATGCAATTTTGCCGGATTAGCGTTACAATGAAAGATATATAAGCCTTTAGGGGGATAAAAAATGTTCGCAAATAAAATTTTAACCGAAAAAGACACGGATCAAATCCGATTTAGTATATTAGCCAGCGGAAGTTCAGGTAATGCCACACTAGTCGAAACAGGAGACCAAAAAATTCTGATCGATTGTGGATTGAGCGGCAAGAAAATGGAAGGGCTATTCGCGCAAGTTGGTCGTGATATGAACGATTTGGATGCTATTTTAATTACGCATGAACACTCAGACCACATTAAAGGGCTTGGTGTGCTTGCTCGTAAATACAAACTCCCTATTTATGCGAATGCTAAAACATGGAAAGCCATGGACAATATGATTGGCGAAGTCTCTTCTGACCAAAAATTCCAATTTGATATGGAAACGGTAAAATCATTTGGCAGTATGCAAGTAGAATCCTTTGGTGTATCTCATGACGCGATTGAGCCGATGTTTTACATATTTCATAAAGGGAATAAAAAATTTGTAATGATAACCGACACAGGATATGTAAGCGACCGGATGAAAGGTCATATTGCGGGGGCTGATGCGTATCTTTTTGAAAGTAATCATGATGTAGAAATGCTTCGAATGGGACGCTATCCGTGGAATGTCAAACGCAGAATTCTTGGTGACGAAGGACACGTGAGCAATGAAGATGCTGCAATTGCAATGAGCGAAGTAATTACCGACCAGACGAAACGAATTTATTTAGGCCACCTTAGTAAAGATAATAATATGAAAGAACTAGCGAGAATGAGCGTAACACAAACACTTATTTCAGAAGGAATTGATGTTGGCGGCAAAGTAGAAATCTTTGATACCGACCCTGATAACGCCACATCTATCTTTACGATTTAAGTTTCACCATTTTTTTAAAGCTTTTTCATCGTTTTTTCATATTTGGCGTTTACTATGGAAGTATATAAATGCGAAATTTGCAGAGAGGAAGGAAGACATGGACGAGAAAGAAAAGAATTTAAATGAAAACAGCGAGAACGAAAGCACGCCAAAAAGAGAGGTCGAGGAGACTTTACATACACCGGAGAACTCGCAACCAGTCCAAGAAACCCCTATTGTAGAAGGCGTGACCCCAGAGGGCGAGAAATTTGCCGGAGCAACAGAAGATGCAGCCGAGGCAAGTTCTACAAATGCATTTTTTGAAGAAGCAAGCAACAAAGAACCAGAACCTGCTAGACCAGCTCCAGGACCAAGACGAACAAGTACAACTGGAGGCGGCGCAGTCCCACCTAATAGAGTGAATAATGGCGGCGGAAGTGGTAACGGGAACGGGGAACCACCAAAACGCGGCAAACACTTTATTGGCTACTTTTTAACAGCACTTATTGGTGTGATCATTGGCGGACTTATTATTTTCTTCGTAGCATGGGATAATGGTGACAATGCAGACACAACTTCCAATTCAAACAATAAAGCAACTAAAGTAGAAAAAGTTTCCGTAGATACTACTTCAGATGTAACCAAGGCAGTGGATAAAGTACAAGATGCGGTAGTCAGCGTACTGAATTACCAATCATCTTCATCCCTTGATGGAACAACTTCTTCTGAACAAGAAGCTTCCTCAGGATCCGGTGTCATTTATAAAAAAGCAAACGGTAAAGCATACGTCGTAACGAATAATCACGTTGTAGCCGATGCAAATAAATTAGAAGTAACATTTACAAATGGTAAAAAATCAGAAGCGAAGTTACTAGGAACAGACGAATGGAACGATTTAGCTGTCCTTGAAATTGACGATAAAAATGTGAGCACAGTAGCTGCATTCGGCGATTCCGATTCATTAAAACTTGGCGAGCCTGCAATTGCAATTGGTAGCCCACTTGGAACTGAATTTTCCGGTTCTGTAACGCAAGGTATTATTTCCGGTTTAAACCGTGCGGTGCCAGTTGATACAAATGGTGACGGAACAGAAGACTGGGAAGCTGATGTTATCCAAACAGATGCAGCAATCAACCCAGGTAACAGTGGTGGAGCTTTAATTAACATTGAAGGCCAAGTAATCGGTATCAACTCAATGAAAATTTCGATGGAAAACGTAGAAGGTATTAGCTTTGCGATTCCAAGTAACACAGTAGAACCAATCATCGAACAACTAGAAACAAAAGGCGAAGTAGAACGCCCATCTCTAGGTGTTTCCTTACGTGATGTAGATACAATTCCAGAAACACAACAAAAAAATATCTTGAAATTACCAGATAGCGTAGATTATGGCGCAATGGTACAACAAGTAGTATCTGGTTCTCCAGCAGCTAAAGCAGGATTGAAACAATATGATGTTATTGTTGAACTAGATGGCCAAAAAGTAACAAACTCGATGACTCTACGTAAAATCCTTTATGGTAATGATGTAAAAATCGGCGACAAAGTCAAAGTGAAATATTACCGCGACGGTAAAGAACAATCCACAGATATCAAACTAGAAGCTGCAAAAACAACGACATGATAGTGAAAAGCCATTCTCTTGAAAAAGGGAGTGGCTTTTTTTCTGTGGAAAACTTGTGGATAGCGATTTTTTGTGGATATAGATATGGTAGAGAACAAGGATTCTGCTACTAAATATAGGAGAGGTTTGTGGATATGTGGATAACTTCTGTGGATAACCTGTGTGTAAGCCATGAATATCTTGTGGAAAAGAACAATTTTGATAATTTAATCAATAAACACAGATTTATTTTTGAAAAAAACGCATTTTTTGCGAAAATATAGGTCGAAAAAGAAAAATGTGGATAGAAAGCCATTTATCCACATTTTCTATTTTTATAAGTCGAATATGTGACAAGGAAAATAACTTTACGCGTGAATGTGGATGGCGGGGATGATTGTAGGAGAAGGGGTTTCGTTGTTTAGATGGATTTGGATGCAAGGGGTTTAGATGGTAGTTTTACTTGTGGATAAGCTGTGGATAGTGAAAATAACGCATCATATATATTGTGGAGAATATATGTTCGGACACAAAATAGAGAATCGGCCTGTGGATATGTGGATAGTTTTTGGGGATAACTTGTGTATAAGGACGGGATAACCTGTGGAATAACTTTTTGCGCTAAATGTCTCTTTTTTATTTTGGCTAGTGCAATTTAGGTTTTTTGAGGTATGATAAAAGTATTAATAAAGATGAGGGTGGCACAAATGAATATCCAAATTGTAACGGTGGGAAAACTGAAAGAAAAATATTTAGTACAAGGAATAGCCGAATATTTAAAACGACTGAGCGCTTATGCGAAAGTGACGATTGTTGAAGTTCCGGATGAAAAAGCGCCGGAAGTATTGAGTGACGCGGAAATGAAGCAAGTGAAGGATAAAGAGGGCGTGCGGATTTTAGCGAAGATTCCGGACGATGCCCATGTGATAGCGCTGGCGATTGATGGGAAAATGAAGTCAAGTGAGGAATTTGCGGCGGATTTGGATAAGTTGGCGACGTATGGTAAAAGTAAGGTGACGTTTGTGATTGGTGGATCGTTGGGGCTTAGTGAGGCAGTGTTGAAACGGAGTAATGAGCGGATTTCGTTTGGACGGTTGACGTTGCCGCACCAGTTGATGAGGTTGGTGCTGGTGGAACAGGTTTACCGGGCGTTTCGAATTGTTCGGGGGGAGCCTTATCATAAGTGAAGTAAATCGGATGAATGCGCTATTTCATCCGATTTTTCTTTTGTTCATAAATTCGCGAGTTTCTATCAGGGAAAGGATAATCAATATCTAAAGTTTCTCGGGCAATTTGCTGAAATCCTTGCTTCTCATAAAAATAATGCGAGCGCTTTTCATTTTCAGGTGTACCTAAAATAATCCGTGAATAATCATTCGCAGTATAGTGTGTATAAAAAACATTAAATAATTGCTGACCAAGACGCACTGGATTACCTCTAAATTCGGGATAAGTGAAGAATTTTTTTAGAATGACTGTTTCTTTATCAAATGGTAATAGTGCAATCGAGCCAACTACTTTATTATCGTGCAGAGCAATCCAAAATTGACCGCCTTGCTTTTGATAATAATCTTCAATTTCAAAAATATCTGCTTGCTCAGCCATTTTAATATCTAGATCTGCTTCGATGTTTTGGCAGTAGTTGATTAAGTCGACTAGTTCTGCTAAATGTTTTGGATTGTTTGCATAGTGTTTAATTTTCATTAGTTACCCAACTTTCTAATAATATTTGACTTATTTCTTAGTACAATTTATACTACATCAAAAATACAGTTCTGAATAACGGGAAAAATCGAAGGTATGATTCGGTTTTTTTGAACTATTGGAAAGGCAGGGAAATGCTAATGGACTTGAAAAATTTACTGACCTTTAAAACAATTATAGAAACGGGTAGTTTTCAAGGCGCTGCTCGGAAATTAAATTACGCCCAATCGACAGTAACTACGCAAATCCAACAACTAGAACAAGAGCTTCATGTGAAACTGTTTGATAAAATTGGCCGAAAAATGGTTTTAACCTCTGCGGGAAGTGATTTGTTGCCTTCTGTTAATCAGATGCTCGAAACGTATGCCGCAATGAAAAACTATTCGAATAATGCGGAGTTAAAAGGCGAATTGCGTATTGCCGTCCCCGAAAGTATACTCACTTACCAAATGCAGCCCATTTTAAAGGAATTCCATGAAAAAGCTCCCAATGTAAAATTGTATTTAAAAACGTTAAATTGCTTTGAAATTCCGTACGAGGTTGAAAATGGTTTGGTTGATTTAGGTATTTATTACGATGTTGGTGAAAACAGTGATCAGATTACGAAAAGTAAATTGGGCGTGCACGCTATTTCTGTAATTGAAAGTGCTCAAAAAGAGATAGAGTCTATAAATTTTTTTAATGAAAATAAAGAATTTGATGTATCTTTTTTATCGAACGATGTGGATAGTATTTATCAAAAACATTTTGAAGCGATGATTAAAGGGCGTAATATCACGCTCAAGCATCGAATGGAAGCTGGGAGTATTGAATCAATTAAACGATGCGTGATTAATAATTTAGGTATTGCTGTTTTTCCGAATTTTGTGTTTGAGGAGGAGCTTGGAAAAGGGCTGATACGTAAGGTGCCAAGTCCTTTGGATAGTCAGGAAGTAGAAACGATTTATAGTTATCATGGAAAAAGATGGATGTCGCCGAATTTAGCATATTTTATTGAGTTATTGGAAACGAGAAAAGGGGACTTCTGACCAATTTGTTTGGAAATCAGTTATACTAATTAAGTAGATTTTTAAACCATAAGACTATACAAAATTAAGTTTTAGGAGTGTGAAAAATGACCTTTCTAAAAAAATACGGCTTTTACTTCTTACTACTCGCTGTCCTGAGTGATTTCCTAACACCCTACATACTCGGAATATTTTATCCAGAATTAAACCAAATGACGCGCGTGATGAGTGTGTTCGGGGATGTAGCTAGTCCGGTTCGAGGGGCGTTTTTGGTTTGGTCGGTGGTGTCTGGGGTGCTGTTTGTGCTTTCGTTACCGGCGATTTATCAGAGCGTTGTTAAAACTTCGCGGACTTTGGCGATTTTGCTCGTTTCTGCGATTGGTTTGTATGGGATTGGCGATTGTATTTTTACCGGGTTGTTTAGTATTGATACGGAGCAGGCGAGCTGGACGTTTTCGACTTGGGTGCATAATATTGGCTCGGGGCTTGGTTATGCGGGATTTTTGATTTTTCCGTTGTTTCTGGTCATTCTTTACCGGAAAACTGGTGAGAAGGCGCTTAGCAATGTTTATCTTGTGTTGTTAATTGTTAGTTTGCTGTCTGCAGGTGTTTACGGGCTTGCGCGGATTCCGGCGGTGAATGATTTGCCGGTTTTGGATAAAATTGGATTTTGTCAGCGGATTAGTTTCTTTTTTAATTATTTGCCGATTGTTGTTTTTGGTGTTGATCGGATTAGAAAACCCTAGATTTTTTAAGAATCTAGGGTTTTTTGTTCGCAAAGTTCGATAAATTGGTGGAAATCTTCTTGTTTGGCTAGTTTTTTGACGAAGCTGCGTTCGTTTAAGATGGTTACGAGTTGGCCGAATAATTCTTCAAAAGAGTTGTCGCGCTCTTCTTTCATGGTGAGTAATAGGACGAGTTTGACGCGGTTGCCACTCCAGTCAATTGGTTTATCGAGTGAGCATACGGCGACGGCATTTTTTTTCGCGCTTCGTTGGATGGCGTGCGGGATCGCGTAGTAGTTGCCGTAGCAAGTGCTGGACAAATGCTCGCGCTCGAACACTTTTGCTACGTAATCCGGGTCGCAGTAGTCGAATGCGGTTAATTGCTCACAAAGAAAAGCGATGGTTTCTTCTTTGGATTTGAAGTTTTGTTTTGGAAAGAATAGTTCTTTTTTGAAAAATTTTCTGGAAATCGATTCCGTTTTTGGTTTTGCTTCTAAAATGTGTTTGATTTTTTGCAAATCGCTGTCTGCTAATAGTAAATCATAGTGATAGACTGGGATGTCGGTTGTTAGGTTTAATGGCTCAGTGGTTAGGATTAGATGGATTTCTTTGTCTAGGGTGAATTGCTTGATGTCGAAAATGGACTGGGAAACGAGTAAATCAATCGAAAAATCAGGTATTTTCTTTAGTTGATTATGAATTAAGCGTTGACTACCTGCGCCGTATGGGGTAACTAAGAGTATCTTTCTCTTTTTGCCGTGATTAATTGTTTCTGAAGCGGACAGAAAGTGTAACGCGATATAAGCGATTTCGTCATCTGGGAAAGTGATCGCGAGCTCTTTTTGAATAAAGGCAGAGGCATAAACACTGACGTTATAAATAAATGGGAACTTGTTTTTTAATTCTTCGGTGAGTGGGTTGGTTAAATATTGTTTGTGATTGGCTCTTTTGTAAAGTGCTGAAATGTGGGCCACTAGATAGGTGGCTATTTTTTCGTCAGCTGAAAAGTCAATATGGAAATTTTGGTCCACTGCTTCAAGGAGCCGAGTGACAACGCTGCCAAAAACTTTTGCGTCAATGGTGGAAGTTGTCGCTAGTTTGCCTGAATACAGCCGGGAGATATAGCTTAGTTCTTGGGTTGGAATATCGATTTGCAGTTCTTCTTCTAACGTTTCGGTTAGGTGCTCCGCCATTTCAAGGCTAGTTTTATCTTGCTCTAGTAAAGCGGTTCGCTCTATATAGCTGCCCATACTAATTCGTTCAATTAAAACGGCGATATGCAAAATGAACGAAATCGTCGAAAAATCATTCATGAAAAATTCATTCTTTTTGTGGTAGGCAATAATAAGCTCGGAAAGTTGTTTTAGATTGCAATAATCGAAGTAATCGGCGTATTTATCTAGGCTTAATTGATGGTTTTCGATTTCCTGATTGAGGAATAGATTGAAGATACGGCGCTTTTCTTCTTCGCCGCCCTCGGTTATTAGTTCGTTGTTTTTTCGAATAATACATAACGACTCATCTTTTTCAGCGATAACCGCGTTGAGCTCTTTAATAATACGAGATAACGTCGATTCGCTAATGAAAAATTGATCCGCTAAATCATAGAAATTGGTATGATCTTGTTCGATAATATGACGTAATAATTCAAAATGTAGGTTTTCGTTATTTTTGGTTAGATTCATTTGTGAAAGCTGCTCGTTTGGCGTTAGAAAATAGCCTTTTCCAGCTTTTGATGCGATGATTGTGGAACTAAATGACTGGTTAATTTGCATAATGTCATTTCGCACAGTTTTGGAAGAAACGCCTAACATTTCTGAAAGTGCTTTTGCTGTTACTGTCTTTTGGCTGTCGTTAAGCTTTTCTAACAATGAACGTTGCCTTTCTGAAATAGTCATTATATCCCCCCTAATTCTCCCTTAACCTATTGTTATTATACAACACCAAATAGAGAAAGAGACGAGTTTTTTTGTCCCAATCTCTATTTAAGTGGCTATTAATTAGCAGCGATGTTTTCGTCTTCGGCTTCTTTTTCTAAAGCGACGAGATTTTTCTCATAAACTTTTAGGAATGGGTAGTACATTAGGCCGTTTAAGAAAATCAAGATGAATACGAGAACGATGGCTCGCCAGTCCATGGTAGATAGAAAGGCTCCAATTGGCGCGGGCATTTGCCAAGAGAAGACGGCGAACGTTTTTCCGACAATCCCGAAATACATACAAAGATACGTGATAACGCCATTAAAGACGGATGTGAAAATGAACGGGAAGAAGAAAATCGGATTCAGCATTAGTGGTGTTCCGAAAATCAGCGGCTCAGAAATTCCGAATATCGAAGGTAAGAAGCCGACTTTCCCGACGGTGCTTAGTTGTTTGGACTTGGATCGCATCATTAAAAAGGCAAGTGCGAGAACGGAACCAGAACCACCAATGATAACGAAATATGTCCAGAATGGTGTCGTGAAAATATTCGTCAAATCTTGACCAGCCATTTTTTCAGCGGCGTTGATTGAAAGGTTTCCGTCACGAATTGGGCCTAGAATTCCGGCAAGTGCGGCATCGTGCACACCGAAGAACCAGAATAGGTGAACTAGGAAAATACTTAGAATCGTGAATGGTAAGCTATCGGCTGCTTTGAAGCTCGGCGCCATTTTTTCATATAAGAATTGGATGGCTGTTGTGTCTAGTAGGTTGAAAATGATAAAGATAATCGAGAAAAAGGTCATTAAAATAATACCAGGAACTAAGGCTGCGAATGTCTCAGATAGTGAAGCTGGAACGCTATCGGGCATGGTTATTCGACCAACGTTTTTCTTGCGCATCCAATGATAACCTTCTACGGTAACGATGGCAACGAAAATCGAGAGTAATATTCCGCGTCCATCAAGGAAACTGATGTCGACTTCTTTGCCGTCCCAACCCATTTTGATTGGATTAAGTACGAGCATAAAGAAACCGGCGATAGAAAACATGAGTGGGCGTAAGAAATCTTCGTGATAGTGTTTGCATAAATAATACGTGATACCGACGCAAATATATAACGACATGGCGCCAAGTGTAATTCCGCTAATCCAATTTAGGATTAAATCATATTTTTCAGCGAAGTTAGCCCAGGCAAGCAGGAAGCCGTTTTTCGTATCATCTGTTACTGGAGCCGCTTTCAAAATAATCGGAATCGAACCAAACAATGTAATTGGCAGCATGGACATAAAGGCATCTCTGGTTGCTTTCAAATGGCGTTGCTGGCTAAGTTTGTTAGCCAGCGGGGAAATATATTGATCCATTTTTTCGCTAATGGTATTAAATCGCATGTTTTTATCCTCCTATTAATTTCTGGATGTCTTCGTAAACCCCTTTGCCGTCCATGATGCCGTATTTTACTGGCGAAATGGCATGGACTGGGACGCTGACGGCCTGTTTAATTTGTGGCATAAGGAAACGGATTTGAGGGCCGATAAGAACAAGATCGACACCATCCAAATAATCGGTATACTCGGATTCACTATAAGCAGTGACGTTTAATGTGTTGCCAGAAGCGGCTTCGATTTTTTTCGCAAGCATTCCTGTAGACATACCAGCATTACAAACTAACATGATATTTTTCATTTTCCTGCTCCTTTTTTTAAAATTCTCTTCGTTTGATGAGTTTTCCCTGACTTTCAATCATTTCTTTGAACCAGTAGTAGGAAGCTTTTGGTTTTCTGATTTGGTTGTTTTCGAAATCAACTGCCACAAGTCCGTAACGCTTTTCGACACCATTTTTCCAAGAATAAAGGTCGAACGGAGACCAAGCGTAGTAGCCGCGAACATCACAACCAGCATCGATTGCGTTGAAAATGGCGTTAATATGGTCGTTCATAAAGGCGATTCGGTAGGCATCATCTACTTGTGGCACTGAAACATCTTCGCGAACACCAATGCCGTTTTCCGTCACATAAAGTGGTAATTGATAGCGTTCGTAAGCCTCGATTAAGCCATCTTGTAAGCCTTTTGGATAAATTTCTGTGTCCCATTCGGTCGTTTCGTTGGCGGGATCTTTCACTTGTTCGAACCAGTTTTTGATGAGAACTTTACTTTCTCCTTTTTTACCGCTGTGGTTAAATTGTAGCTGTGTTTCGCCGCCAGTGTAAGGTTTAACGAGCGTGCGCGAATAGTAATTTAAGCCGATGAAATCGACGGTGTTTTGTTTAATTGTTTGTAGTTCGTCTGTTTTCATAAAGCTGATGTCGTGCGATTTTGCTAGTTCAGCAATGAGATCGACTGGAAATTCGCCAAGTGCGGCTGTGTCGAGAATCCAGTTGTTGCAATAGTTATCAGCGTAGCGCATTGCGATTTTCGTTTCGATACTTTCATCGACACCGTTCACCGGCGTGTAGCTGTGAACAATGCCAATTTGCCCTGGATAGCCACCTTCTTTAAAAGCCTTCACACCTAAAGCACTCGCATACATCACATTATAAGCGGCAATCATCGTTTTTTGCGTATCTTGATAACCGGGCGGGTAGTTGCCGATTTTATATCCGTTAGCAACAAACCATTTCGGTTCGTTAAAAGTGGTCCAATTCGTGATTTTATCGCCAAAATGGTCATAACAAACCTTGGCATAATGCTCGAATGCAGCACAAACATCATGATCCAACCAGCCACCAGTTTCTTCCCAATATTGCGGCAAATCCCAATGATAAAGTGTCACAAACGGCTCAATATCATATTTTTTACACGCATCTAATAAATTTTGGTAAAATTCAATCCCTTTTAAGTTGATATCACCTTGCCTATTTTTAATAATTCGCGGCCAAGATAAGGAAAAACGATAGGAATTTTGCCCGCCTTCTTTCATCATCCGAATGTCTTCCTCATAGCGGTGGTAGTGATCGCTCGCCACATCGCCATTCTCAAGACCTGCTTCGTGCAAGTAGTAGTCCCACATCGATTCCGCCTTGCCATCCACATTCCAAGCACCTTCACATTGATAAGAGGCCGTTGCACCTCCCCATAAAAAGTTATTATTCATTCGATAAACTCCATTTCCATTGATAAATTTCTCCAAGTTCCCGAATCATTTCCACGGCAATATCCGTAGAAGACAAGTGACCCTCCGCATGAACAAGCAGTAAATCCACCTCTCTCATTCGGTTCTCTGAAGATAGTTTTCGTAAAAGTTCCGCGTGCGCTCGGTGCGCCAGTTTAATCTCATCTTTCGCTTCAGTAATTTTCTGCGTGAAAGCTTCGATGTTTTGCTGTTTAACTTCTTTCAGTGCCTCAAAAGCACAACTTTTCGCATTCCCGGCGTGTAAGATGATCGCCATGGAATCGAGTTCTGTTGTTAGTTCGTTGCTATCTGTCACGTAAAGACCTCCTTTTGATTTGTATTTACTATAGCTGGAAAAATGGGGGAGGTGAAATTATTATTTTCCACTTTGGAAGTGGAAATTGGTTTTTTAGGATAATATAAATAAAGTGGCTCTTATAGGTATAAAGATGGTAAAATATAATTATGTAAATTGAAAATAAAAAACAGAAAAATATTTTATATAAACTAGATATTAATGTAGTGGGGGATAAATAATGATTACATCCGATGAAATTAAACGTAGACTGTGGGACGGAGCAAATGAACTCCGTGGTTCCATGGATGCGAGTCGTTATAAAGATTACATGCTAGGATTAATGTTTTACAAATTTCTAAGTGATAAGACATTAGAAACATATAAATCAATAGCGGGTAAAGGACAGTTATCTGAAGCGGAACTAGTAGAAGAATATGTCAAAGATAGAGCGTATCATGGCGAAAATTTAGATAAAATGATTCAAAGTATTTTACGCTATTTTGTGCTACCAGAACATCTATATCAAACATGGTTAAAAGATATTGCTATCGGTGAATTTGAGGTCCAAAAAGTAATTGATAGTTTGAATAATTTTGAGCGAACAATTGCTGTATCAGGCGATTCTGATGATTTCCAAGGTTTATTTTCAAGTTCTACCATTGACTTAACAGATACCGCATTAGGTAGCAACTTAAATGAACGTAGTAAAAATATCAAAGCTTTAATTGAGTTGTTCCAAGATTTAAACATGGTTGCTTTGCAAAAAAGTGATGTCCTGGGGGATGCTTATGAGTATTTAATTGGTCAATTTGCTATGGAATCTGGGAAAAAAGCTGGGGAATTCTATACGCCTAGACAGGTAAGTGAAGTTATGGCACAAATTGCGGCTAAAACTTCTAATATTACTTCTATTTATGATCCAACAGTTGGTTCTGGCTCATTATTACTAACGGTGAAAAAACATTTAAAAGAAGATGTCCAAAAAGATTTAAACTATTATGGACAAGAAAAAAACACTGCTACATACAACTTAACGCGAATGAATCTATTGCTTCATGGTGTACACCCTGAGAAAATGAGCGTTAAAAATGGTGATACCTTATCAGAAGACTGGCCTGAAGATCCAAGTCGTCCGGCTGAGGGAGTGTTATTTGATGCAGTTGTAATGAATCCGCCCTATTCATTAGCAAACTGGAATAAATCTAATTTAAAAGTAAGTGATCCTCGTTTTGAAATAGCAGGTGTTTTACCACCAGATTCAAAGGGAGACTTTGCTTTTCTTTTGCATGGTTTATATCATTTAGGTCAAACTGGAACGATGGCAATTGTGTTGCCTCATGGTGTATTATTCCGCGGCGGAACTGAAGGCGAAATTCGCAAACGACTATTGACCAAAAACTATATTGATACAATTATTGGACTACCAGGGAATTTATTCACAAATACAGGAATTCCGGTATGTGTTTTGATTTTGAAAAAGAATCGAGCAATTAGTGAGCCAGTTCTTGTTATTGATGCTTCGCGGAATTTTATTAAAGTAGGCAAACAAAATGAACTACAAGAAAAAGATATTGCGAGAATTGTAGATACTTATGTGGAACGAGCTGAAAAGGCTGGGTATAGTCATTTAGCTACTAGAGAAGAAATTATAGAAAACGATTATAATATGAATATTCCAAGATATGTGGAGTCGATTGATGAAGAATTTCCTCATGATGTAGATGCTCATCTATATGGCGGCATTCCGCAAGCAAACATCGACGAACTAAAAATATTACAGACAACGGTGAAAAACGTGTTGGATAATGCGCTGAAGCCAATTCGTGACGGATACGTTCAATTGGAAAAACCTATGGATGAACTAACAAATGAAGTACTAACTGATAAAAATATTACTACTAAATCAGATATTATCCGAGAAAAATCTGAAACTTTTATTGAACTATATTGGAAGAAATTACATGAAATTAATAATATTGTAGATGTAAATCCATTGATGGAAGAAATGCTCGTTAATATTAAAGAATTACTTTCCTCTTTCGACGGAATAGATGTGTATGATGGCTATCAAGTTATTGCGGAAGTCTGGAAAAATAGTTTAACACATGATGCTGAGCTAATAGCAGGTGGTGGTTTCTATACAATTGGTCGGACACGTGAACCAAATATGGTGACTAAAGGTAGCGGAAATAAGAAGCGCGAAGAACAAGATGGATGGGTTGGCGCGATTATTCCTAATGAATTAATTGCAAAACGTTTCTATAGTGAAGAACTTCAAATAATTGAGGATAAAAAAGCTCGTCTGACTGCTGTGGAAGCAGAACTTAGTGAACTAGTAGAAGCGGCTAAAACGGAAGATAGTGAAGAGAATATCGCACTATTTGAATCATTAAAGAAAAATGCAGAAGGTGAACCGCAAGATTCATTTGAAAGTAAGACAGTGAAAGCAGAACTAAAGAGAGTAACAAAAGAAAGCTCTTCTTATGAGTTGTTGAAAAAAGCAGATGGATTAATAGCTGAAAAGTCTTCGCTAGGTAAAGAAATTAAAGCTAAAGAGAATGAACTCAAAGAAGCTGTTTATGAGCGGATTCTTGTTTTAACTGATGAAGAAATTGATGAGTTAGTATTCGAGAAATGGTTTGGCACAATGGTGGATGATTTAGTGAAGCTTATTGAATTACCGCTTAAGAAGGAACTAGATATTATAAAACAGTTGCATGAACGCTATGCCGAAACACTTGATGATATAGATGAAGAGAGTAAAAAGTTAGAAAATGAATTAGAAAAATTGATGAGTGAACTGGTGGTGAGATAGGTGTCATATATTAACAAGAGAGTTCCTAAAAGAAGATTTGAGGAATTTAATAATACTGATGATTGGGAACAGCGTAAGTTAGGTGAAATTGCGAATTCCTTCGAATATGGCCTTAATGCAAGTTCTAAAACATATGATGGAGAAAATAAATATATTCGAATTACAGATATTGATGAAAGTTCTCATGTATTTAATCAAGATAATCTAACCTCCCCAGATATAAGTTTAGATAACCTAAATCATTACTTATTAGAAGAGGGTGATATTCTCTTAGCGAGAACAGGAGCAAGTACTGGAAAATCTTATTGTTACAATAAAATAGATGGCAAAGTATTTTTTGCTGGGTTTCTAATAAGAGCAAAAATCAAACATGAATATAATGTCAGTTTTATCTTTCAAAGCACTTTAACAGAAAGGTATAATAATTTTATTCAGGTTACTTCTCAGAGATCAGGCCAACCAGGAATTAATGCTCAAGAGTATGCTAGATTTGCTTTATATATTCCTAAATTAAAAGAACAACAAAAAATAGGTGACTTTTTCAAACAACTTGACAATACTATCACTCTTCATCAACGTAAACTAGAAAAAATAAAAGCATTAAAAACTGCCTATCTCTCAGAAATGTTTCCAGCAGAAGGAGAAACCAAACCAAAACGTCGATTTGCAGGATTTACTGATGATTGGGAACAGCGTAAGTTAGAGGACATATTAGATGTTCGTTCTGGACGTGACTATAAACATCTGGATTCAGGTGATATACCGGTTTACGGTACGGGAGGCTATATGCTAAGTGTTGGTGAAGCATTATCTTATGAAGAGGATGCAATCGGAATTGGTCGAAAAGGAACAATAGATAAACCGTATATTTTAAAAGCTCCTTTTTGGACTGTAGATACGTTATTTTATACGGTTCCTAAAAGAGATTCTGATTTAAATTTTATTCATTCTATTTTCCAAAAAATAAATTGGAAGTCTAAAGATGAATCTACAGGAGTCCCGAGTCTTTCAAAAACAACAATCAATGCTGTCTCTGCTTTTACGCCAAGTTGTAGTGAACAAAAAGAAATCGGTACCTTCTTCAATAAACTCGACGACACTATCGCTCTTCATCAACGCAAACTACAAAAACTACAAAACATCAAAAAAGCATACTTAAACGAAATGTTCATTTAGAACGGGGGATGAATCATGGGGAACACAATAAAAAAAGCGTCCGAAAAAGCTTTTCAAGATAATTTTGTGACAGAACTCCAAAATTATCAATGGGATGCACCAGATTTTTTAGATGGAAACAAACAAAAAGTAACCGTGAATGATTTAATTAACCACTGGCGAGAAGAACTCAACCGACTTAACGCAGATCAGCTAGAAGGAGTTTCTCTAACAGACGGTGAATTTAGCCAAGTAATGACAAAAGTAAGGAAGATAAATAATAGTTACGAGGCGGCAAAACTCTTAGCGATTGAAGATGGTAAAGGAAAAATTGATGGAATTTATCGAGATGATAATCCGAAAGTTACAAGGAAACAAATAACCCTAACTATCTTCAAAAAAGCAGAGGTTCGTGGTGGAGAATCTAGTTATAAAATTGCGCGTGAAGTGGAAGCGCCGATGACAGATGAAAAAGGTAAGACAAGTAGATTTGATATTGTCTTACTCATTAATGGCTTGCCTTTAATTAATGTAGAACAAAAACGTGCCGATAAGCCCTTAGATGAAGCATTTGAACAATTTAAACGTTATTATCGTAACGGAGAATATACAAATAATTTTATGGCGTTTTCTCAGATGATGGTAATGACAACGGAGATTGAAACGCGCTATTTTGCTACTCCAAAATCAATAAAAGATTTTAATCAGAGTTTTGTTTTTCATTGGTCAGATAAAAATAATAAACCGATGAATAACTGGAAGCAAATTGTTGCTAATTTTCTTATGATTCCTATGGCGCACCAAATGGTCGGGGATTATTTGATTATTGATGAAGCAAAAGAAGAAGAAAATAAACGACATATGCTTATGCGGCCGTACCAAGTGTATGCGCTTCAGGCAGTTGAAGGCGCGGCATTTGGCTGGGATCAAGAAGATAAAATCCCACATGGCGGGTTTGTTTGGCATACAACGGGTTCTGGAAAAACGATTACTAGTTTTAAAACAGCGCTATTTCTGTCCACTCGTGCTGGTTTTGATAAAGTAGTCTTTTTAGTTGATAGACGCGAGCTAGATAGTAGAACAAGTGCTAATTTTAAAGCTTATGCTGCTTTTGAGTCTGTTTCAGTAGATGATACGAAACACACATATCATTTGAAAAAAGAACTTAAGTCCTCTAAAGCTGGTATCATCGTGACTACAACGTTTAAGTTAAATAGCTTAATAAAGGAATTAGAAGAGACACATGATTCTAGTTTAGCTGATAAGAAAATCGTATTTATTATTGATGAAGCTCACCGGACAACCATGGGGCAGATGATGGGGGATATAAAAAAACACTTTAAGAAAAAAGGATTATTCTATGGCTTTACTGGGACACCACTTTTTGATGAAAATGAAGTTAGAGGGAAAGTTAATCATAAAAGTGAAGTAATTAACACGACGGAAAAATTATTTGGAAAAGAATTACATAAATATACGATTGATGAAGCGATTGCTGATGGAAATGTATTAGGATTCAACGTCGATTATATTAATACGGGTGAGTTTGAAAATTATGATGCGTTACGAGATAAACTTATTAAGCGATTACTCTTAGAAAAACCAGAATTAGGTGTCAAAGAAACTACTAAATTAGTGTATAGATACTCGGAATTAGAAGTAGAAAGAATAGCAGCAAATAAAGGTCTGCTAGTTTATAACGATGATACGCATATCCCAAGAGTTGTCGAAGAAATACTTGCTAATTGGTATATGCAATCACAAGAGAAGACATTTAATGCAATACTCACAGTTGCATATAAAAAACGAGTGATTGACTATTATAATGAATTCAAAAAGCAACTACAATCAAGTGGGCAAAAATTAAATATAGCGATGACCTTCAGTTTTGGTAATGAAAATGATCCTGAGAATGTTGCTCCAGAAATTATCAAGGGAATGTTTAGCGATTATGCTGCTTTTACAGGTATTGAGTTTGTAGCAGGTGATAAAAAACATGGGGAAACGGCTTATTTTGAAGATATTGTAGAACGAGCAACTCGCGGCGGTAGTGGTCGAAATGAGAAAAATATTGATTTAATCATAGTCGCAGATCAGTTGTTAACTGGTTATGACTCTAAATATCTTAATACATTGTATGTGGATCGATATTTAAAACTTCAAGGTTTAATCCAAGCTTATTCACGTACCAATAGAGTTCTTGATAAAAGAAAAGAGTTTGGAAGTATTGTCAATTTCCAATACCCTAGAATGACAGAGGACGATGTAAATAATGCTTTGAAATTATACGGAAGTGGCGGGAAAAGTAGTTTAGCCATTGTGGATTTATATGATACGGCTGTTAAAAAGTTGAGGATAAAAATTGATGAAATGGTTCTCACATTACCAGATCCAACTGCGTGGGCAAGCCTTGAGAATGATGATTTGGAGCGAATAGAGTTTATCAAAGCGTTTAAGGATGCCGCAGTTCAGTGGAGAACTGTAGAGCAATATTATGAGTATGCTTGGAATGAAGAGACATTTGGTATGGATGAACATACATGGTTACTCTATGTTGGTGCTTATAATAACTTACTGAATGAAGAGCAAATCGTATATGAAGAATCTATTAGTACTCCGCTTCCTGGAAAAACGAAATTATCTCGTAACCAAAGAATTGACGCAGCGCATATTTTAAGTTTAATCGATTCGAAAGTTGATTCAAGTGGAGCGATGCAGTTTGCTGATAAAGAAACGTTACGCCTTATTTATGAAGATATTCAGGAGCTTAGTAATAGAGGGGAACACATTCAAGCAATGCTATTAAAAGATTTTGTCGAGCAAGAGCTAGTGCCAGGTAAAATAACTAGTAATATCACTTTTGATGATGCTTTCGAAGCTTGGAAAAAAGAACAAGAGCAGGTGGTTATCCAAGCTTTTGCTAAAGAATGGGGAATTGTAGATCAAGATGATATATTAGCTAAATCTGTTAGTGCTTATTCTGAAATGCAACCCGGTGTTATCCCTTATTTTGAGGATGTAATAGGTAGCGTTGAATATGAAATTGCAGAAAATAAGGCTGCAGGAAACCAATTAGAGCATAAGATGAAGCTGCGGGAAAAAATGCCTGAATGGATTGCGGAGACTAGGCAGAGGTATAATTGATTTGAAATGTGTTTACAATAACTAACAACAATAATAGAGAAAGCGGGACCTCATATGAATAAAGACTGGACAAAATTAAAACAATCAGCGAACGGGCTACCTACATTTGATTCCATCATTCCATATATTTTAGAAGTACTAAAAAATGATGAAGAGGCAACAATTCATACTATTAGAAATAGAGTATATAAACATTTAAATATTCCAGAAGATATTAAATTGGTCACTTATCCAGAAACAAATGATTTTATCCTTGCTAATCGCTTTAGTTTTGCGTTAAGCGAACTATATAAAGCGGGGGCATTATGTCGTCCCAAAAGAGGGATATACCAAATAACCACATCTGGTAAACAATTATTAAAAATAAACGGAGATAAACTCACTAAAAAAATGTTAGAAGAAGAGCCAGATTATATTAATTACATCAAAGAATTAGCTATCCGAAACCAGCGCAAAGGAATTTCGACAAGTGTTAGTGAAGATATTGAAAAAGAAAATCCTAAAAAAGAAGTTGGCAGCATTATTGATAATATGAATAATGAAGTTTCTATTGAATTATTAGATAAAATTCGAAATAGTGATCCATATTTTTTCGAGCAACTTGTTGTTGATTTGCTTAGCAGAATGGGATATAGCGGGGAAGGTGGAAGTGCCAAAGTAACCAGTCGATCCAATGACGGGGGGATTGATGGTATTATTAATCAGGACCCACTTGGCACTAGTACAGTATATCTCCAAGCTAAAAGATACAAAGAAGATAATAAAATAAATCGATCGGATATACAATCATTTTATGGTGCATTAGCAAGTGTGCGAGCTGACAGAGGCGTTTTTATTACGACCTCTAGTTATACAAGCGGAGCAAAAGAATTTGCTGTTAATCAAGGTATTGTGTTAATTGACGGGATTCAATTAACGGAATTGATGCTGAAGTACAAAGTTGGAGTAGAAGCTGAAAATCAGTATACGATATTCCGGATTGATAATGATTATTTTGAGTTGAATAATATATAAAAAGAAACTTTTGTGAGATGAAGACATAGCATAAGGCGGGGCAGTTATGAAAACAAAACAACTAAAAGCCATGGAAATTATTGAATTTTGGCGATTAATAGAATTTTTGAATCAAAAAGCGTTTCCAATACAAAACACGGAAGATAGAAAAGTACAGTTATCAAAAATGGAAGAGATAAATCAAAACAAGCTAACTATTTTTGAGGAAGTAACAGAGCGACAAACCATTAAAGAGAAGATTAAAGATAATGAAAAACTTAATGAACAATTACCAATTACTAGTAGTGATTTTCATATTGTAGTTGGTCGGATGCAAAGGAAAATTATTATTGATACACTTTATCAAGAATTCAAAGGTAAAGAAACGGTTGAAAATAATGCGGAAAATATTGCTATGTTTGCATTAAAAGTTAATTCAGAGGGACTGTACATTAAAGAGTCACTGCGTTTATCGCCACTATTGTGGGGAATGACGATTTGTTGTCACTATCCTGATAAACTTAAAACAAAGCTGAGGTTAGAAGAATACTATAGAACGATGGCTATCATTGAAGCAAAGTTTTTTCCTGAGGATGAAGATGATAATGAGGTCACTGCCGACAAGTTAAAAGAAATATTTTATTATATTGTAAATGTATTTATAAAGAAGTATGTTTCTACTTCAAGCGAAAATTATGAAAACTACTATAATAAAATGATCTATACTCGCTTTAAAGATCAAGCGGAATATGATAAACATAATGATATTTTGGAAGATCATAGTGAATTAATGACGAGCTTTTTTCAAAATGATTTTGAGTTAGTATTAAATAATTTAAACACAGAAGAAGGTAATCATGACTTCGTTAATTATGTTACCTCACTTCATGAGGAAAGCAATCAAACCAAGCTTGAAAAGCAGCGTAAAGATATTAGACAAAATGATGATTTATTAAAAGAAATTCTAGACCCTTTGAATGGACCAAAAGGAAAATGGCCTTCTAAGTATTCGCCAGTGTTAATGCAACAAGTAGCAATTAATGCGTATTTACAAAATGAAGAAAAAGTCTTTTCCGTAAATGGCCCTCCAGGAACAGGTAAGACAACTTTACTTAAGGAATTGATTGCACATAATGTAGTAGAAAGAGCGGCCCTTTTAGCAGAATATAAATACGCTGACGATGCATTTGATACAAAGGCCTTTAAAGATGGTGGAAAGAAAGACAGGGGCTACGATAATTATAATAGACGTTTTTATGATTTTAAAGATAGCAGTATTAATGATTTTAGTATGTTAGTTGCATCATCTAACAATGCTGCAGTTGAAAATATTACCAGGGAATTACCAGATTATGAAGGTCTAATGGGTGGAATTAATTCTCAAGAAACTGCAGAAATTAAACATTTATTTGATCAACGAAAACAGCAAACAAAACTTTCTTTCTATGTTAAAACATGTGATGATATGAACAAAATGAAAAAAAGGCTTGTAGAAAGAAAAGATGTCTATTTTACCGTACTTGCTCATCTATTAAAACATAATTATGACAACATCGGAAACAAAGAATTACTGGATGAGTGGGGATTGATATCTGCTCCTTTAGGAAAACGAGCAAATTTATCAAATTATTATTATCAGGTAATTGAGCCTATAATTCAGAGTATAACTAAGGTTGAAGAAGTGAATTATAAAGAGTTTGAAAAATGTAAGAAGGACTTTAAAAACCAATATCAAAAAGTTGTTAATTTTCAACGATTTTTACATGAAAGTACAAGAATCAATGAAAAAAAGAGGTTTAAATTAGAAGCAATTGATCGTAAAATTCAACATATTTATACTGAAAGTAAAAAGTTTTTGAACCAAATTGATTACTTTAATAAAGAGAAGATGAGATATGAGAATGAATTGAATCAATATTCTCCAACAATAAAACAAACTTATTTTCAGCTTGAGGTAGAAGAGAATAAGCTTCTTCTTTTAAAAAAGAAAACTAGTATTCTAAGAGAACAAATTACAGAAATAGCAAAAGAAATAATGGAGTTAGAAGACCAGAGAAAGATCCATGAGATAGTATTTAAGCGTTTTTTGAAAACACAACGTTTACTAAGTCTAGAAGAACTAAAGAGTGGACTGCTATCTTTACAAAAGGATGAAAAGTTAGCGATTTTGTTTGAGCAAAAACAACAAGAAGTAATTTCTAAACAAAAAAACATACTTTTCGAACAAAAAATGTATAAAGATAAGTTGGAAAATAAATTCAAAAAAGCACATCATGAAATCTTTCTATATGAAAAGGAAATTCAAAAAAATAGGGTAAGATTGAGAGAACTTAGAGAAGACGCAAAGAATGTAGAATTAGAGAGTCAAAAAGAAATAAAAGTTTTAGAGCAAAGTGGAACTATAGCTCTTGGAGAAGCGTTTTTTGCTAAACTACATGATAAAAATACGGAAACTCAATTAGAAGCTCAACTCGCAAATCCATGGGTGACAAAAGAATATGACCGAGAAAGAGAGAAATTATTCTATTTAGCTTTACAGGTGAATAAGTATTTCATTTTAACTTCAAAAAAAGTGAAGTCGAATCTAGTTAATTGGGGTTATTTGTGGAAATTTAAGAAGAATAGAGACAATGAGTTTTGTCGTTTTACAGATAATGACAGGAGGCATTGTTTTAAAGCACTACTAAATACAATTTTTCTTGTAACGCCGGTTATTTCAACTACATTTGCTTCTGTCAGTAGATTCTTGGTTGATATAGAAGAGCCGGAAAGTTTAGGTCAATTAATTATTGATGAGGCTGGACAGGCTACTCCTCAAATGGCAGTTGGCGCGCTTTGGCGGTTTAAGAAAGCTATTGTTGTTGGTGATCCTAAGCAAGTAGAACCAGTGGTGACAGATGATGTGAGTCTTTTAATGGAGCTATTCGCTAGAGAAGAGTTTTCATGGTATAAGGGAAAGATGATTTCCGTTCAAAGTTTTGCCGACAGTTTAAATTATATTGGGAGCTTTCTTTCTTCAAATGATCGAAGTGAAAAACAGTGGGTGGGTTGCCCATTAGTTATTCATCGGAGGTGTTTAAATCCAATGTTTGCTATCTCGAATGAATTGTCTTATGACAACACGATGCTTTATCAAACCGCTGCCCCTAAAGAAGCCGTTGAAAAAAATTTAGTCTTTCAAAAGTCGGTTTGGATTTCTGTTGATGGTAGTGAAATTGGCAATAAAAATCATCATGTTCCTGACCAAGCAAGAAAAGCTGTAACAGTTGTTGAACGAGCATTTGAAAAACAGAAAGGTAAAGCTGATATTTACATTATTTCTCCTTTCACATCAGTAATAAGAGGATTTGTACAAGAAGCTAAAAAGTCTTCTACGCTAAAACGTTATGACAAATCATTATTGGATGCTTGGTTTGATACTCATTGTGGAACCGTCCATAAATTTCAAGGTAAAGAATCAAGAGAGGTAGTCTTTTTATTAGGTTGCGATGCTAGTGCGTCTGGAGCAGTAAACTGGGTGAATGAAAATATTGTGAATGTTGCTGTTACAAGAGCTAAGTATCGATTATATGTTATTGGAGATGCAGAGATTTGGAGAAAGAATCCTTCATTGCTTGTTGTGCAAAATAGGTTGGAAATAATGCGAGCTGCTAAACAGGAAATAGGGAATACGTGATTTTGGGTGAAGGGGTGGCTGATGCGGAAGATGAAATGGACATTTTGAGAGTACATATAGATAATGATATCTTTGGTATCAGCTAATTATTTTGTTTCTGTTCTAAGAAAAATAAACTTATTAAACATCAGTAAAGCAGTATTCATTATATTTTTAAAATCATAATATAGGAGAACAACATGAAAATATCAAATAGGGTAATTTCTTTTATTAATATTTTTGTAGGACCTTTAATTTATGTTGAAAATGCCATAGATTTTCTTCAACTAGGTAAACGAGGAAAAAGTTTGATTAAAAATATAGCAGCATTAGTAATTTGTAGCATTTTTTTAATGATAGTATTTATTTTCTTCTATATGCTATTTGGAATAAACATTAAGTTTATTTATTATTTATTACTCTTTATGTGTTCCTTTTGTAGTATTTTCTTTGTAATTAGGAGAAAGGAAACTTATAATTTGTTGAAAATATTGAGCTGTTACTTTCTACATTTAAACTATAGATGGCAAAAATTTGAGAAAGAAAATTTGGCAAACTTGCTTATCAATGTAGTACTAACATTTATATGGGGATTTTTTGTACATTGGTTAACAAAAAAAGCTTTTTTTAGTTTGTCTATTACTAATCCAGCAATAATAGAAGGGACAACTTTAGTTTTACTAATAACAACTTTATATGCTATTTATGTTCATTTTCCACAACGAGAAAAAACAAGGAAATTTAGGAAAAAAAGTATTAACCTATTAGTAATGATAGGAACAAATGTATTAACCTATTAGTAATGATAGGAACAAATGTAGTACTGTCTTTTAATACGTATTACACAGTGCAAAAAACAATGACCGTTAATGAAATAACATTATCGGTAATTTCTTGGATGATAGCAATAGCCCTGCTATTATTTACGTTAACAGATTTTTTAACTTATTCTATAATAAGTTATGAAATACCCTATTATATTTTAAAAGAGTATGCTAAAAAGAAAAAGGTTGCTAGAAAAAGGCAAAAGCAATTTTTGAAGGCTTTAAAAGCAGAACTTGTTCAAGTTACAAAAATTCCGGAGACTATAGACTTCATTTTTTATGAGGTAAATTGGTTTTTACGTAAGAATAATTTTACTTTGAAACAATTTATCTCGAATATAATAATAGTTAGCTTTATGGCTATAAGCTTCTATTATATAATTGAGAAAGAAGTGTCGAGAGGGCCCTTTTTTAAAATAATGGAAGATATTATTTTTCCATTGTTAATTGATATAGCCCCTTTTGTCTTTATTATTATTATTTTATATAGATTTGTTTTTGGGCTAATAATTTATATTCTCAACGACTACAAAAATAAAAATATTAAGGATTGGTTAGAAGCAATACAAGTGTCTTTATTAACAGTCCCAATAATCATGATATTTATTGTAGGTTTGTTCAATTTAATCGATGCTAATATAAATCTCAAAGGTTGGGTGGAACTAAGTGCAATAATTTGGGGGATAGGGATATTTTTTAGTTTTTTACTTATATTAATCAGATATTTTAGAGTAAAGTTTCTTGAATGACAGAGAGTTAAATTAGAAGTAAAGATTTATGTAATGCCAAATATATAGGCATTGTTATAAATTAGTATCGTTCTTAGACGCTGATTTTTTATTATGATGTTTATTTTGAGAATACTCAGGAGCTATAGAATAATTGTATAAATCATATTGAAGAATCTTAATAAGAAAAAAATTTTAAAAAAAGGAGAGCAACTAGATGAGCAAAAAATGGATAGGTATTATTTTAGTAAGTGCATTATTTTTATTGGTAGGTTGTGGGAAAGAGCCTGTTGAGAACAAAAAAATTGTTGATGATAAAGAAGTTGTTAGTAGTAAATTTACAGGGAAATGGAAGTTGGAATCAGTTAGTGTAGGTGCTAGTGATGGGGCGGATATGAAGGATACGGGTTTGGCAAGTAAAATGAGCGTTGATTTGGATATAGATGCAGATGGGAATGTAAAAGAATTATTTATAGATGATGAGGTTGCCATAATAAACTCTTATAAATTAAAACAAAAAGATGGCGATAAGTATCAATGTGATGGCCCGGTAATTAGTAAAAAAGTGTATGGTTATGAAACAGAAAGTGAAAAAGCTTACGTACAAGAAGTCCTTAAAATGCTTGAGGCGCAGGATGATATCAAGATAACGAAAAGTGAGCAAAAAGACGATGAATATCATGTGGATACCAAAGAACAAAAAGATTATGTGATTTCTTTGGAACTGGAGAGTAAGAATTTAGTTTTGAAAAAAGTGGATGATAAAGAGAATATTTTGATTCAGGAAACGTATAAGAAAAATTAAATTATAATGAGTGAGAAGTGGAAGTATGTCGAAGTATTCCTAGGGTTATAATTCATAAATAAAAAGCACCTCCATTGATTTCATTTTGTATGAAGTTGATGAAGGGGCTTTTTCAGCGATGCTTAGTTTTATATATTTTCTGATATAGTAAATTTGAAAATATGTTTGTTTAAGAAATAAATAAAACTAATAAGTAAATAGGTTCCTCCAAACATAAGAAGAAAGGTAGAACTATTTAAACTGTGACTACTAAAATAGCCAAATAACAATGCTCCAATAGGCAATGTGGCTACACTTAGGCTATAGAGTGCACTAAAAACCTTGCCTAAACGTTCTTTTTGAATTAATACTTGAAAGAAAGGTTTTTGCACAACATGAGTGGCCCCTAAAAAGGTACTTGCAACCCCCCAGATAAAAATAATAAGAGATGAGTTTACAAAACAAGAGCTTATTAGCATTGTTAAGCCGAACAAGAGTGTGCATAAAGTTAGTACTTTTCCGAGTTTCATGAATTTTAGTAATAAGGTGGCTAGTAGAGTTGAGCCAATCAATGTTCCGATGGCCATAGTTGATGTCAATAGACCAAGCACAATAGCGCTTCCTTGCTCTTTTGCAATTAATACTTGGTACACATTCAATCCACCGAACATAAAATTTGCCATACCTCCACCGATAGCGATAAATAAAATTGTTTTATTTTGAAATAGTTCAACGAATCCTGTAAACACGTTTTTTAAGAAAGATTCTTGTTCGTTATTATTTACATCTGTAGGCTCTTTTATTTTTGAAAAAGAAAAGATTGCGAATAAGAATGTAATTATATTAGCAATTAAAAGGGTAATTGTTGAAAAAATATTGATTAAGAATCCTGTTAAGGCGTTAAATAAATATTCGGTACCATTATAAGCGACAGACATATATGATTGAGCATTTGCTAGTTGTTCCTTTTTTACAAGGTATGGAGTCATTGCATCTTGTATGGTATAAGTGTTCATGCCGAAAATGGAAGCTAAAAATGCTAAGATACACAGTAACATAGGACTTTGAAAATCAGAAAATATGCTAAGAACCATGAGTGCAATCGCAAATAACTGCCCAAATTCACACAAAATTAATGCGCTTTTTTTTGAATGCGTATCAATCCAATGGCCAAACAAAAAAGCAAAAATATTCGGTACGAAGATAGCAAAATTAACTATCCCTACCCAAAATGAATCGTTAGTGAGTGTTAAAATATACCAAGATAATAGAATGTAATACATGCTATCTCCGGCGTTGCTGATTAAACGGCCTAGCCATAAATATCTAAAGCTTTTATTTTTTAACATATGTTCAGTCCCTTTTAGAAATGTCTAATTAAATTTAATAAGTCTTTTTTTCTTAAATTTTGAATTTGTTGAATTAATTGTTTGTAAGATATAGGAGGTAGTTTGTTTATGTTTTTACTTAGTGATTTTGCTACACTTCTAGGAGTTTCAGTGAGATGGAAATAAGTTGAAAATGCATTTTTGTACATTTTGAAATTACATTTTTCAACAAATTCTAATATAGATTTTTTGTCTATAAATACTGAATGGTTCTGATATTCTGCAACAAATAGTATTATAAAAATTCCATAGATTTTTATATCATGGGTGTAGCCTAAATAGTAGTTGTATTTATTTAAATATTGTTTGTCCAGAATGCTATTATTACTTTTTCCGACTATAAAAGAGAGTAATGATAAGAGTATAAAGTCTTTAGTAGTAGTAATTTCACTTTTAATAAAGCCGTTTAAGTAAGGCTCTTCTTTGTATACCTCAAAATTTTTATTAATTTCAGTGATAGTATTTATTTCCAAATCTTTAATAACTTCAATGTTATCAAAGTCTGTATAAATAAACCTATAATCAATTCCATGAAAGAATTTCTCAATGCATAATAAGTCAGACTTATTTATCTTGCAATATAATTCTTCAATACTTTGTCCTGTAATGGGTGTTATTGAACTATAAAGGATCTTTTCTTCATCAGTTAAATCAAAATGCTTTACCTCATCATTAAGAACATCAAAGTTATGTATGGTTAACTTATTTTCAGATATATTTTTAGTTGCTTTTATAATTATTTTCATTAAAGAATCATAGTCACAAATATCACTAAATATTACTTCGATGTAAAAACCATCAACAAAGGTCTCAGCTTCAAGAACTATACCCATGTCATATAATTCAGAACTATCAATTAGAAGTTGTATTTGTTCTACTAAACAATGTTCTAATAAATGATACCATTCAATTTTGAGTTCTAAATTTCTTTGAGCAGATATTAGAATACTTTTTAACATATAATTATTCTCCCGTCATGTAAGAAAAATCTTCTAGTTTTTGGATATTGAAAAAATCTATATGCTGAATTTTTCCAGATTGAATTTGTACTAGATCTGTTAAATAATAAAGAGCATATAATGCAGAAATGTTTCCTGATATGTTTGCTATAGGAGAAATAATGGCATTTTCCCAGGACCACTCATCATTTAAAGAAATCATTTTAGCATCATAACTCTCTGCGATATCTTTATTAATGAGTGACGATAGTCCTTCGTCAGGGGCTTTAAAAATAGCATGGTTCATAATAGTACTAGCATAGCCTCCGAGAATCCAAGGTTTGTCATGTTTTTTTGAAGTAATATCTAGTAAATCATGGATATTTTTAGGTTTATCTATACAAGAAATAATAATATCATTATCACCTACAAGCACATCTAAATCATTTTGAATTACTATTTCTTTATGAATACTTTTTATATTGATGAACGGATTAATATTGTTCAAGTAAGAGTTTAAAACACTAGCTTTTTCCTTATTAATATCATTTTTTGTGAAGTTTTGTCTATTTAGATTAGATAGTTCAATTTTATCGAAATCAACTAAAGTAATGTTGCCTATACCCATTCTCGCCAGGCTTTCAGCGCAATGGCTACCTGTACCACCCGCACCAAGTAATAATACCTTAGCTTGTTTTAATTTGAACTGTACTTCCCAATAATTATAGTATAATCCTAATGTATCTATCCAAGCGAAGAAGTTAATATTTCTATTATAGTAATTAATCTCCTCTTCAGTAAATTTAAATTCTGTAACATTATTTTCATATAATACGCCAGCTTCCTTTAGATCGGCGCAAATATCAGTCACTACGTCTTCGGGTAGTTTTATCAATTCAGATATTCGTTTTAAAGAGTTTTTACCATTTAATAATTTAATAAATTCATAGAATAATTCCACATTATCCACTTCTATATCCCTGGCTATATTCATTTGATGTCCACCGAATCGTATTCCAGTTCGTTGTTCATTTATAAAGGGGATCAGCATTTCTTTTATACTTGGTTTTTTCATAAGTAATTCTCCTTTAAAA
Source organism: Listeria cossartiae subsp. cayugensis (assembly GCF_014229095.1). Taxonomy (GTDB): domain Bacteria; phylum Bacillota; class Bacilli; order Lactobacillales; family Listeriaceae; genus Listeria; species Listeria cayugensis. The sequence continues at coordinate 96,029 of NZ_JAARZC010000001.1, forward strand.
AAGGTATGGCATTGCCATACCTTAAAAATTTTAATGATCAGATGCGCGATTCATTTTTTTTGTAACTACTTTTTTAATTTTTTTAATTTTCATTATCGTATACCTCCTTTATTAAAATTTATTATTAATCAGTATCACTGATAATAAACTAGCTTATCCACCTAGAATCCAAAAAATTAAAGCTGTCATGTTATCAACCTTTCTTTTTTGTTTTATATTGCACTTATAATTTATCAGAGTTATAATTAGAATTATCAAAATGTTTACTATAATAACATCGGAGGAGATTATTTGGAAAGGATTTATACTTCTTTAGGACCTACTTTAAAGCTGATTAGACAAGGAAAAGGGTATACGCAAAAATATGTAGTACAAGATTTCATGTCACGTTCTTTTCTTGCTAAAATTGAGAGCTCTTCTATAAATCCAACTTTCTCAAAATTTAGTATTATTTTGAAACAACTTGAAATGGATATGGGGGAATTTGAATATATAGCGAATGAATATCAAAACACCTCAAAAAGCAGAATACTATTTCTGTTTTCTCATTTGTCCTTTTCTGTAGAATCTGAAAAATTAATTAATTTAGTTTGTCTATGTAAAGAGTACAATTATCAAGAAAATATTCAAGATATTGTTGTGACAGATATTATGAATATTTGTAATGCGATTTTATTTCTTCAGGAGAATGATGTTGAGAATGCAAGACCAATTGCTTTAAATATTTGGAATAGACTTTCTAAACAAGATACATGGTACTTATTAGAATTGAGAATGTTAAATAATATTTTCTATTTATTACCTATAGATACGGCTTCTTATATTGTTAATATGGCTTTAGATAGGTTAAAGAATTATGAAGAATACTGTGATTTAGCGCGCTTGAAGGTTTCGTTTATGCTGAATTTTGTTCAAATGAAATTATTGTATAAATCTCTTGATGAAGAATTGAAAATGTATTGCAAGAGGAGTATCGAAATATGTAAAAAACTTAAGTTGTATGATTTACTGGCTATTTCTTATATAAGGGCTGGAATTGCAGATAATAATAATTGTAGATCGAGGGATTATATAGAAAGAGGATTCACTATTCTTGAATCTATTGATCAGAAGCACATAATAAAGGAAATGGAGAAAGAGATAGAAGAAGTTTTAGAAATAAACCTCTTAGACTTATTTTAAATCACTTGAGTAATACTAGTTAATTAAATATAGCTGAATTATTAAAAAGAAGAGAATTTAACTCCTAATTTTAAATTTTATCTATGAAACTATTCTTTTGAGGATTCCTCAGGAGAATAGTTTTTTTGTTAAAAAGATGCTTTTTATAGTTAAATTCACAACAAACTTATATTCTTAGGTATAATATGTATGAGAAGATGAAAATACATATTATAAAAAGGATGTTTATGATGAACTTAGTAGCATTATTAAAATACATGCAGGAGAATTACGGGGAGCAGAAATCTAATTATTCATTTAAAAAAAATAAAGTGGCAAAAAAATTTAAAGAAGAAGTAAAAGTAGCATTACCAGCTTTGGTTTTAGGTGATGAATATAAAATTTCAGCATCTGTAGGAAAAGGACAATGGGCTACTATTCCATGGATTGCAGTACATGATAAAGATGTTAGCACAAGCGTACAGAGGGGATTTAATTTAGTCTATTTATTTACAAATGATTATCAAGGCGTATATTTATCATTGAATCAAGGGTATACATTTGTAGATAAAAATTATAGTAATGCAAATTTAGCGTTAAAAAAGGTAGGTGATTTTTGGCGTGAGAACCTATCCTTATTAATTAATACAAATGATTTTACTACTGAGCAAATAATATTGGAGAGGAAAATAGAGAGAAAGAATAGATTGATGAACGGATATGAGGATGGAAACATTTATAGTAAATATTATGATATTTCTCAGTTGAAAGAGTCTGAGAATGATAATTTGATACAAGACTTAGTACATATGCTTATGGTTTTTAAGGAATTAAAAACACATCTGGTTCCAAATTCAGAAGATCAAATTAAAGCTACAATCGATTTCATTCTAAATAACGGAATTTATAGCGAATTAAGCGAAAAAGCAAAATCAGAGAAAATCGTTGAAATAGAAAAAAAGCGTAAATTAGTTTTAGGTAAAGAAGAAACGCATTCAAGAAATTCGGTGGTTAAAGAAGAAAAAGTGCCTTACATCACCAAAAGAGATTATGCGAAAGAGGCTATTAGAAATACGGAAAAAGGATTGCAAGGAGAGTATTTGGTAATTAATTATGAAAAAGAGCGGCTAATAAAGAACCCTATTACAAAACCTTATGCAGATAAAATCACTCATGTTGCTGAAAGTGGTGATGGGCATGGATATGATATTATTTCCTATGATATAAATCCAGACGCGCCAAATGAAGTAATAGAGATTTATATTGAAGTTAAAACAACAACTGGAAATAGAGATGCTCCATTTTATTTATCAGATAATGAATTAAATGTTGCAAGAATAAAAGGTGAGCTTTATAGGGTTTATCGGGTATATGATTATAATACAGCACCAAAACTGAAAATTATTGATAATTTATTCGATGCGACCTTAGAAATAAAACCAATCAATTATATCGTAAAAAGGAGTGAACCAAAATGACAAATACACTAAAAACCAGCTACCAACAAACACCTTATAACCTAGGCGGGAATGGTCCACGCAATGTAGGTGTTTTGACAGAAGCACTTCAAAATATTGATGATAATCTAGAAAGTGATATTTACGGAAGCGGTGCAGCTATTGAAGATTTTGAAACAAAAATCGCGAAAATTCTCGGGAAACAATCTGCGGTATTTTTCCCAAGTGGGACGATGGCTCAGCAAATTGCGTTGAGAATCTGGGCGGACCGGAAAGAGAATCGACGCGTGGCATATCATCCGCTTTCGCATTTGGAGATTCATGAGCAGGACGGGCTAAAAGAGTTGCAGCAAATCACGCCAATATTGCTTGGGACGGCGAATCGACTTTTGACAATTGACGATATTAAAAGCCTTCGTGAGCCGGTTTCTAGTGTGCTTATCGAACTTCCACAACGAGAAATTGGTGGACAGCTGCCTTCTTTTGAAGAGCTTGAGGAGATTTCGGAGTATTGCCATGGAAAAGGTATTTCGTTGCATCTGGACGGGGCGCGGTTATGGGAAATTACGCCGTTTTATCAGAAGTCTGCGGAAGAAATTTGTGCGCTGTTTGATAGTGTGTATGTGTCGTTTTATAAAGGGATTGGCGGGATTGCTGGGGCGATTTTGGCTGGGAATGATGATTTTGTGCAAGAGGCGAAAATCTGGAAACGTCGGTATGGCGGGGATTTGATTAGTCTGTATCCGTATATTTTGTCCGCAGATTATTATTTTGAAAAACGGATTGGGAAGATGGCGGAATATTTTAAGGCGGCGAAAGGGTTGGCTGAGCGATTTAATTCGTGTCTAGGCGTGAAGACTGTGCCGGAAGTTCCGGTTTCTAATATGTTTCATGTTTATTTTGATAAGTCGGCTGATGAGGTTGGGGCGATTTTGACGAAGATTCAGGATGAAACTGGAGTAGGGATTTCGGGGTATTTGCAGGAGAAATCGGCGGATGTTTGTGCGTTTGAGGTTTCGATTGGGGATGCTTTTGCGGAGATACCGGTGAAAGATTTAGAATCAGTTTTTGAATGTTTGAAGAAGGAACTTAGACTATAAATTTGGATATGAAAAGACAAGCTATTTTCTATATTAGCTTGTCTTTTTGAGTAGGAATTATATTTTATTTTGAGTGATTATTTGATTTTAATTCGGATAGGATTTTATCAATTGTCTCTTGGTACCTATAAGGATGTCTCCTCTTTTTCTATAATTTCATCGTAACCTTTTCTAGGTTCTTTAAACATTTTATCAAGTTCTTCAGAGCAACTAAAAATTTTGACGTCTTTCCCCGCAGTAAAACTCAGATTTTTATCATTATTTATGTATCCATCAATACTTATGCCAATAGGATTAAATTCTTCATTGGTGAAAGTAACTGTATTAAAATCTGGAATATTATATTTAAGATATATTGTGACTTTTTCTTTTTGGTCATTAAAAAAAGCTTGGTTCTCTTGATTTTTTATAAAAAGGAATCCGCCTAGTATAGATAGCATGGTGACAATGACTAGTATAATAATTTTAGTTTGTTTTGACATAAGAGGCCTCCAACAAAGATGACTTATACTCAATATTTTATCATATTTTTTATGTTAAACGGGATTTGCCTTTGCGTATTTTAGGATTATAGATATAATAAAAATGAATATTTCAGTAAAAGGAGGTTCCCCATGCCAAAACTAATCATCGACGCAGACGATTTCGGTCTATCCAAAGCTATCAACCACGGCATCATCGAAAGCTACAAAACCGGCATCACCACATCCACTTTACTCATGCCGAACCTAGAAACTGCTGAGCACGCAATCACGCTCGCAAAAGACTACCCAAACCTATTCATCGGGCAACACACAAACTTTCTTCTCGGAAAACCGTGCGCGGACCCAGAGGAGATCCCGTCACTCGTCAACGAAAACGGGGAATTCCATCGTTCCAAATATTACCGCGCCAACCCAGAGCTGAAATTCCAATACGAAGATGTGCGTACGGAAACCATCGCTCAAATGGAACGGTTCAAAGCGCTAACGGGTCACTACCCAGAGCACATCGACTGCCACTCAATCGGTGATGAAACGGTTGACCAAACTTTCTTTGATATCGCGCGCGAGTTCGGGATCCACACGACTTTAAAATACAGTGGAGATAAAAAATGGCCGGAGCAGGAAGGTTATTTGCCAATCACTAAACTACTGGAATCAGGCGCACTCCCATACACAAACGGCGGTGTCTCGGTTGAGAACTTCCTTAATGATGATTTCGGTTTACTAAAACTGGCACCAAACGAAATCGCAGAGATGCATTTTGACGTAGGTTTTTTGGATCAATTTGTGCTGGATAATTCCTCCTACACGTTGATGCGGTGCCGGGAACTTGCGACGATTTGTGATGTGCGGGTGCGAGATTGGCTTCGTGAAAATGGGTTTGAGCTCATTTCTTTTGGGGATTTACAGCGTTAAAACTCTATGTTATGATAAACGCAACTTAATAAGAAAAACTGGGGGGGCCGATTCTGGCTGAGATTGGAAGGTAATGCTTTCTGACCCTTTGAACCTGTTTGTTAGTGCAAGCGTAGGGAAGTGAATGTGAAAGTGACCGGAAAATTTATCGCGGCTGCTGTTTCTTTGCTTATGCTAAGAGACAGTGGGCGCTTTTTTTATTGTTCAAAAGGAGGAATTTGAATGTTTGTTCACGGTTTTCAAGAAGAAGTAGGGGATTTATGGCAAGAAACGTTGCAGCATCCATTTGTGCGGAGTTTGGCGGATGGGACGCTTGAGAAGGAGGCGTTTTACTATTATTTGCTCCAGGATGATTATTACTTGTCGCATTTTGAGAAGGTGATTGAGAAAAGTGTTGCGCAGGCGGGGACGGCGGAACTTGCTGCGGAAATGAGGGAAGTACAAAGGCGGCTTCGGCAGTCGGAATTGTTGATGCGCGAACAGTTTTATCCGCGGGTTGGGCTAACGGAGCGCGATTTTTCCGAGCGCAAACCGGCGCCAACAGCTTATCATTATACTTCTCATCTTTACCGGATGGCGGATTTTGGTAGTTTTGGGGTGACGATTGCTTCCCTTTTGCCGTGTTATGCGCTTTATGCGGATATGGGGAAAATGTACGAAGGGGCGCGGAGTTCGGAGCCATTTTATCAAGAGTTGTTGGATAGTTATGTGGATGAAAATTATCAACAAGTGGTGTTGCAGCAGAAGCGGTTGGTGGAACAGGCGGCGAGTATGGCGGATGCTCGGGAACTGGCCCTGATGAAACAGGCTTTTCAAATTAGTGTGGAAATGGAATGGGCGTTTTTTGATATGGCTTATAAAAAACAAAATTGGCGTGGGAGTGTGAATTATGTTTGATTTTATGACGTTGGAAAAGGTGCAGGAAAGAGGGCCGTTGGTGCATAATATTACGAACATCGTGGTTGCGAATGACTCGGCAAATGGGTTGCTTGCGATTGGAGCATCACCGATTATGGCTTCTGCGAAAGAGGAAATGGATGAACTTGCGAAAATGGCGGATGTGCTCGTGATTAATATTGGGACGCTGGACGGTGAACTGGTGGAAGCGATGAAAATTGCTGGACGTGCGGCAAATATCGCAGGAACGCCGGTTGTGCTTGATCCGGTCGGTGTTGGCGCGACTTCATATCGTCGTAAAGTGGTGCAAGAATTGTTGGCAGAAATTCAGTTTGCGGCGATTCGTGGAAATGCGGGAGAACTGGCGGCGATTGCTGGGGAAGCTTGGGAAGCGAAAGGCGTGGATGCGGGCGTTGGGTCGACGGATGTGCTGAGCATTGCTGAAAAAGTGGCGAACGAATGGAGCACGGTTGTTATTATTAGCGGCGAAGTGGATGTGATTTCGGACGGAACGCGTTTTGCTAAAGTGGCGAATGGTAGTGAGTTACTTCCAAAAATTACTGGTTCTGGTTGTTTGCTGAGTGCAGTTTGTGGTAGTTTTATTGCCGTTCAGGAAGATGCTTTTCTAGCTAGTGTCGAAGCGTGCGCGAGTTATGCGGTGGCTTCTGAATATGCGGAAATGGAGTTAGAAAGGAAACTTCCCGGCTCTTTTCGACCATTATTTTTGGATGCGTTGGCTTGCTGGTCGGTAGAAAAAACTCGGGCCAAAGCTAAAATCCAAGAAAGCGGTGAGCACAAATGACTTTCCCACAAGTGTTAACGATAGCTGGTTCGGATTCAGGTGGCGGCGCGGGGATACAAGCGGATATCAAGACATTTCAAGAGCGCAAGACCTTTGGCATGTCCATCATCACGGCAATTACGGCGCAAAATACGCTAGGGGTAAAAGCGGTGCATAAAATCCCTGTAGAAATGATTCGCGAACAGTGCGACGCGATTGCAGAGGATTTCCAAGTGAGCGCCGTGAAAACTGGAATGCTGGCGGATGCAGAAATTATCCGGGAAGTGGCGCGGAATATACGTTTGCATAACTTCGCAAATCTCGTCATTGATCCCGTGATGATTGCGAAAGGCGGCACGGCTTTGCTTGAAAACGAGGCGACACAGGTTTTGAAAGATGAACTTTTGCCGCTTGGTAAGATTATTACGCCGAATATTCCAGAAGCCGAAGAAATTCTCGGTGAAAAAATTACAACGAAGGCTGAAATCGAACAAGCTGCTAAGAAAATTTTTGATTTAGGTGTAAAAGCAGTCGTCATTAAAGGTGGGCATAGCGAAATGAGTGAGGCGGCTGATTTTTACTATGACGGCGAAACGACAAAATGGCTTACGAGCGAGCGCTTCGATACTCCACATACCCACGGAACAGGTTGTACTTTTTCGGCATGTATTGCAGCTGAACTTGCGAAAGGGAATTCGCTTTTAGACAGTGTCGTGGTTGCGAAAGAATTTATCACGAGTGCGATTAAATATCCGCTTGGAATCGGTCACGGTCATGGCCCGACGAACCATTTTGCATATCGAATGGAGGACGGCAAATGAGAGCTGAATTAGCTGTATATTTTATCGCAGGAACGCAAGATATTGTGCGCGGAACGTTGCCAAGTGTGTTAGAAGAAGCACTAAAAGGCGGAATTACGTGTTTCCAATATCGCGAAAAAGGAGCCGGCTCGCTCCAAACCACATCAGCAAGAAAAGAAATGGCGCTAGAATGCCAAAAATTATGCGCAAAATATCAAGTGCCATTCATTATTAACGATGATGTCGCTTTAGCCATCGAAATCGGCGCGGATGGTATCCATGTCGGGCAAAACGACGAGGAAATTCACCAAGTTATCGCGAGTTGTGCTGGGAAAATGAAAATCGGACTTTCGATTCATTCAGTTAGTGAAGCGGCAGAAGCGGAACGACTTGGTGCGGTAGATTATATCGGAGTTGGTCCCATTTTCCCAACGATTTCAAAAGCGGATGCAGAGCCAGTGAGTGGAACGGCAATTTTGGAAGAGATTCGCCGGGCTGGAATCAAGCTACCTATTGTCGGAATCGGCGGGATTAATGAAACAAATTCAGCTGAGGTTCTTGCAGCAGGCGCGGACGGAGTATCGGTCATTTCAGCGATTACTCGGTCGGATGATTGCCACTCCGTTATCAAACAATTAAAAAACCCAGGCTCTCCCTCCTAAAAAGGCAAACCTGGGTTTCTCATTTTTATAAATCTTCACCATTGGTAGCGATAACGTTCTTGTACCAATCAAAACTTTTCTTCTTATAACGATTTAGCGTACCTGTGCCGTCGTTGTTGCGATCAACATAGATAAAGCCGTAACGTTTCTTCATTTCAGCAGTGGAGGCACTAACAAGGTCAATACAGCCCCATGAAGTGTAACCCATCAGCTCAACGCCGTCTTTAATTGCTTCTTTCACTTGCGATAAATGGGCGCTCAAATAGTTAATACGATAGTCGTCATTTACTGTGTAGTTGCCGTTTTCGTCTTGTTCTAGTTGATCGATAGCGCCAAGACCGTTTTCTACGATGAAAAGTGGTTTTTGGTATCTATCCCAGAATTCGTTTAGGACAACGCGTAAGCCTTTAGGATCGATTTGCCAACCCCATTCGGATGCTTCTAGGTAAGGGTTTTGCACGCCTCCAAGGATGTTTCCTGCACCAGCTTTACGTTTCGACTCGTCAGCTGTTTCAGTTGTGCTCATATAATAGCTGAAGGAAATGAAATCTACTGTGTTTTTAAGGATTTCTAAGTCTTCTTCTGTTACGTCTAATTCAATATTATTCTCTCTGAAATAGCGTTTCATGTAGCCAGGATAAGCGCCGCGAACATGAACATCAGAGAAGAAATAGTTTTTGCGCTCTGCTTCCATAACAGCAATAATATCATCTGGGTTGGAAGTTAGCGGATAAGTTGGCATTGCTAGAACCATACAGCCGATTTGAGCTTCTGGCATGATTTCGTGACCAATTTTTGTAGCCAGCGCGCTCGCCACAAGTTCGTGGTGGACAGCTTGGTATAGGTCTTTTTGAGATAATTTATCTGGGCTTGTAGAAATACCGCCGCTCATGAATGGTGCGTGTAAAATGGAGTTGATTTCATTGAATGTTAGCCAATATTTTACTTTACCTTTATAGCGATTAAATACGGTGCGGACATAGTTTTCATAGAAGTCGATCATTTTTCTATTTACCCAGCCGTCGTAAGTTTTCGATAGGTGAAGTGGTGTTTCATAGTGAGATAAAGTGATTAGTGGTTCAATATTATGTGCTAGAAGTTCATCGAATAAATCATCGTAAAATTGTAGTCCTGCTTCGTTTGGCTCAGTTTCGTCACCATTTGGGAAGATACGGGACCAAGCGATGGAAGTACGGAAAACCTTGAAGCCCATTTCAGCAAAAAGTTTCACGTCATCTTTGTAGCGATGATAGAAGTCGATTCCTTCTAATTTTAAGTTATCTGGTGTTGGACCGTCAGTAATGTGACCGAATCCGCCTTTTGGAGTAACATCTTGAACGGAAAGTCCTTTTCCATCAACGTTGTAAGCGCCTTCGAATTGATTTGCGGCAGCAGCTCCACCCCATAAAAAGTCGGCTGGAAATCCTGTATTTGTATGCATGTTAAAAACTCCTTTTCTACATTTTAAAGTATCTATAAAAAAAACCAAATACTTTTCTAAATACATGCAAAAAAACATGGTACTTAGAAAAATATTTGGTTATGCCCGGCTTGCGTCGGTAACATTCCGCTTTATAGTTAAAATATAGCAAACATAAGCGGGATAGTCAATGGAAACAGCCAACCAAAACTCCTCCTGGGAAAAAAGAATTGTTTGTTAGTGAGGATTAGGGGGAAATAGGTAAAAGGAATGGTGTAATGAGGATTAAGTCCTCGTTCGAAGTAAATAGATAGAGGAGGAGTCAACGTGGGATCAGCGTTTTCAGCTATTTTGTCACCGGCAGTGGGGATTTTGATTAGCCCATTTCCAATTGTAGGTCTAATTTTGATTTTACTTAGTAACAAGGCGCGAATTAACAGTATTTTTTATACGGTAGGTTGGATTGTCGGGAATATTGCTATTTTCTTTATCGGTTTATTCTTAATGAGTTCGGCGGTCAGTTCGTCCGGCGATCAGTCAACCTTAGTCAAAGTGGTACTTATTGTGCTGGGGGCTTTACTTATACTTCTCGGCGCACATGATTTTACAAAACGACCAAAAAACGGGCAGAAGGCTGCAACTCCTAAATGGTTTGAAAAAATGAGCAATATTAAACCGGGCGGAGCGATGATTTTTGCGTTTGTGCTTTCGGCAGTGAACCCGAAAAATATGTTACTTTCACTTACGGCAGGTGTGAGCGTTGGGGCGCTGAATTTATCTGGAGGGCAAGAAACAACAGCGACGATTATTTTTGGAGTTATCGCATGTTGTTCGATTTACATTCCGACGATTGCATTCTTATTAGCGGGGAGTCGTCTTAATAACGTATTAGATAGTACGCGCAAATGGCTTATCCAAAACAATTCCGTAATTATGGCTGTGTTGTTCTTATTTATCGGTCTTAGTGTCATTAGTAAGGCATTTTAAAAATTGAAATAGGCTACTTTTTCTTAGACAAGAAATTAGTAGCCTGTTTTTTTCGTTGTTTTTGCCGAGATAATTCACATAATATCTACATACTCTAATAATCCTGTATGATATTATGAAGACACTTATTTAGTTAATAAAACATGTTCAGCTTTGAACTATAGAAATGGGATTTTTCCGAATAAGAATATACAACAAAAAAAGGATGGATTTAAATGTTCGATAAATTGATGGGAAAAGCTGCTATTGTTTCGGAATCTTCATACGGAATTGAAAGATTTTTAGAAGAAGATGAACAAATTATTCAAATATTCAAGTTTATAAGAGATGAAGTAATTATCACTACTAAAGGGATTTTCAATGTAGACGCACAAGGTATTACAGGAAAAAAAGTAGAGTACAAATTCTTCCCGAAAAAGGCGTTAAAATATGTTTCTATTGAGACTGCTGGAACTTTAGACCGCGATTTCGACTTGAAAATCGGCGTTGACGGCAACACAGTTGTGACGCAAAACACTTCTTTCTCCGCTCCAATTTCCTTAAAAGTGCATAAAAATGACACGGAAATGGGCTTTGCGCTTTATAAAATGATTAAAGAGATGTTATAAGATTTTAAATTAGGTGATTATTGGAAGAGAAGGCGGGGTTCTGTCTTCTCTTTTATATATATTAAAAATACGAACGTTTTCTTTTGGAGGCATAATATGGATGAATTTACACTGAAATGGCTAGATGAGGAGGAAAGTATCATTCTTTTGAACGGATTTGATACAGGTTTTAAAAGGATACAAAATCCTGAAAATGAACAGAATTTAGTCGAAATGATTAATAATAATCAAACTGAATTATATGTGAATCGAGAACGCGATCGTCTTAATCCGTTAGATATTTCTTTTCCAGATGAATGGGAATCTCATTATCATAATCACATTAGTTTTTTGGAGGAAGATAGCCAAAGCAATTATACTAATGGTTATTTTTATTTTGTGACAGTTTATCAAAGAGGCGAAGATAGGTTAGTGGTCTTTAAGGATAGTCATTAAAAATGTTCAATAAAATAGATGGGAAATGGATAAAAGAGGTGAATAATGAAAAAAATAGTAGATGATACATTTTTAGTTTTTGGTATGGTGTTTGTTTTCTTGCTAATAGCATCTTATTTTCTCCCGATTGGTAAAATCATAGAAGATGGTAGAGCCTTTCTTATCATTTTTTTCATTTTGGATGTTGTAGGGAAATATTTACTGAATCAGAAAAGAGAAAAAAATAAATAATAAAATCTTTATTCATTTTGGAGTTAAATATAAAAAGTCGTGCCAGTTCATCAGTACTGGCGCGATTTTTTTGGTTAAATTAAATAGTTTTGAAAAGAGAAAACAGGCAGCTATTCCGTGCCGAAAAGTGCGACAGCTAGCTTGCAACTCATGAAAAAAGCACTAGATACAGCTCGGAAGGAAAACGATAAAGACCCATTTCCTGATGGTTTTGAAGATTACACCGTTTTGGCTTATACTTATATCAATGATCAAGGTGAAACGGTTACGATGTGGCTGTTGGAGCGGGATGGAAAACGGGTAGAAAACAAGGAATTACAAGATTTCTTAGAAAACATGGTCAGGAATTAGACCCACTTCTTTATACAAACCTTTCCGGGGAAGAACTAGAACGAAAAGTGAATGATTCTTGGAAAGAGGGTATCAACTATTTAAATGGTCAAAAAGTATCTGGATTTTCTGGAGCCACACTGCGGTCATCCGCTTATGTGGCTAGTATGAAAGATTGGACAGATGATGCTGGATTGACATATATGGCATTAGGTTTAGGATTTGGGATTGCAGCAGCTAGAAATAAGCCTGTGATTAAAGAAAAATTAAATCCTGCCGAAACGAAGCAAACGGTAAATGGTGAGAAATGGAATAATTATTTTAAAGAAAAATATGGTGCGGGGAATGTTCAATGGAAGCCTAGTTCATTTGAGGATATTATAATAAATCCAGAAAGATTGTATGGAAGTACAAAAAAAGAAGTTAGGCAGATGTTGGGAGAAGGCTGGAAAGAGGAAACATATGAATCTGCAGGTAATGGTTGGAAATTTACTAATGAAGGAGATGTAATGGTATTTTACCACCCTGGAGAAGGAATACACAAAGGTTCCTATTATGGATTCTCATCAGGAGACACTGGTAAAGTAAAAATTGTTGGAAAAGATTATATAGATTTTTCAAAAGATAAAGCAACAATTATAAAATTTGGTGGTGAATAAAATTTGAAAAAGTTAACTGTAGGTGGAAAGTTTGATTGGTACATAGATACTTTAGAAAAAAGTGGTATGTTCATTTTGGAATTATCTAATGAAGAAATAGAAACGTTCATTTTTGAAGACTTCATAGTTGGAGTTACCTCTTTTTTTAGTAAAAACAATTTGAGTGAACTGAAGGCAAATGAAATAATTGATGAAGATATGGAAAAAAATGCTTATCTTCTTAGAGAAAAAGTACTAAAAATTGATAATACGGATTTGTGGAATATTAATAGCGTAAGACAAAGTTCAGAGTGGCTAGATATATTTAGAAGGTCTGATGAATTGAAGCGTCAACTTAAGGAAAGATGGTCTGATGAAGAAATAGAGTATTTGAAAACATTATAATGATTATATGTTAATAAATGAAATAACTAAAAAAATTAACAACAGAACAATTTTTTCAATAATAGCTTTTTTCTCTAAATGTTTTAGGTATGGACATAATTAATTTATCCGACGAAGAAATTGAATGTGAAAATAATTAATTATATAGCAGTTTCTTTTCGATTGTAGACGGTGATTACTCGGCATGATGATGTGGAAGATAAATGGGTAGTCGCAACTCCGAATGAGAATTTCAGCGTAGAGGAAATTAGGGAGAAAGTGCATTTTATCGAACAATATTTTGATTCGGAAATTGAATTAATTTAGATTGAAAACAAAATTTAGGTAAAACGTGTAATTCTCAAAATAAGGAGGCGAAAACTAATGGAAGAAAGATTCGAAAAAATATATACGCAAGGAAAACTCAATATCATGGAAATTTGGGTTGATAAAGAAACAGGCGTACAGTATGTATACCATATGACTGGTTATGCTGGCGGGATGTCACCGCTTTTGGATGCAGATGGGAAACCGCTACTTGCTGATTTATCTAAGCTTAAAGACGCTGAGTAAAGCAAGGGAAATCACTCAAGTTTTTCGCCAGCAAAAAAAGGGAATTAACTATTAATAAATTTTTTTGTCAGGAGGAGCAAGATGAAATACAAGGGGAAGCTGTTTTTGTATGTCATTTTAACACTGTTGATTGTTGGGACGAGTGCACTTTTTAAAATAGATGCACGGGCGGCTGCAATACCACCTGCTGCGATTGATCAGATTTTTCCAGATGAAGCTTTGGCGAAAGGGATTCAAAATGTGTTAGGGAAATCAAGCCCGGCAGATACGATTACGCAAACGGAATTAGATACGATAACGAGCTTAGACGTTACGGCAAAAGGAATTCACTCATTAGTTGGGATGAATTATGTAACGAATCTAAGCTCTTTTTCTGTAGCGAATAATCAAGTGAGTGATCTAGGTCCGCTTGCGAATTTGACTAAATTAGCATGGCTCGAGTTGACGGGGAATCAAATTGGAAATCTGGCACCACTTGCTAATTTGACAAGTCTCACAAGTCTTTTTTTGGCGGGTAATCAAATTACAGATGTCAGTGCGCTCGCGGGTTTAGGGGACTTAGTGTTACTAGATATTAGCCAAAATAAAATTAGTGATATTCAGCCCCTAAACAGTTTGACAAAATTGTCTACTGTTCAAATGGAAAAGCAGCAAATTGTGAATGAAGCGCTGGATTTTGAGACGCCATTAACGGTGCCTATTACGGTTAAAAACATTGCGGGTCAAGCGATTGATCCGAAAAATATTAGCGATAATGGGGTGACTAATTATCCGAATATCACGTGGACGTTGCCGAGTTTTATTGATAAGGTGAGTTATGACTTTAATGAGTTGGATACGGTTGGGAATGCGACGAATACTTTTAGTGGAACTGTTGAACAGCCGCTGACGCAACATTTTATGGCAATTTTTGATATTGATGGGACGGAAACGAGTATGCGTGTGGAAGCGGGGACGCTTATAGCAGAACCGGTAACACCAACGAAGGAAGGATATACGTTTACAGGTTGGTATGACGCGGAAAATGGGGGCAATCAATGGGACTTTGCAACGGACAAAATGCCGGCGAATGATCTAACTTTATATGCGCAATTCAAGATTAATAGCTACAAAGCAACTTTAAAAGTGGACAATGCGATTTCTACGCAAATGGTTGAATATCAAGGTTTGATACAAGAGCCAGCAACGCCGCAAAAGGCTGGTTATACGTTTATAGGTTGGTTTGATGCTAAAACTGGAGGCAATCAATGGAATTTTGCATCGACTAAAATGCCAGCGCATGATGTTACTTTATATGCGCAGTTTAGTAAGGATGCGAGTCAAGGCGGGGCTGGCTCTGGAACGGGTGGAAATGAACAGGTGAGTAATGGCGAGCCAAGTGTTGGAAATCAGCAATTAAGTAACGAGAAACTTCCCGGAACTGGTGATAGCGGATGGCTACCAACATCACTGATTGGCGCAATTATTGCAGCAATCTCATTACTAACACTACGAAAAAAATAAAGCAAAAAGGCAACTGCATAACAAAGCAGTTGCCTTTTTCAAAAGTTATTTCTTCAATTCTCGTTCCATCTGCAAACGTTGTACTTTCATTGTCGCAGTACGAGGGATTTCGTCGTATTTCATTACCATCGGCTCGTTCATGTGTGGTAAGTCGGAAACAGCTTTCCACCATGCGTCCCAGTTCATTTCGCCGTCATTATGAACAGCGATAATTGGTTGCGGGCTACCATTTTCACCGCGGATGATAACAACTTCATCTAGGAAAGTAAGCGTATCAAGCAGTTTATCTTCAATCGCAAGTGTGCTATCAATCGTTTCAACTAAATCAACTTGGCGATCTTGCAAGAATAAGCGACCTTGCTCATCTTTCATACCGTAGTCGCCGCTGTCCCACCAAGGACCGTATACATTTTCTTCAAAACGAGCTTCTTCTTTGTAATAAGTAAGTGCGCGTCCTTTGGAGAGCATTTGGATGTTGCCGCTAACGCCAGCTGGGACAGGGTTTCCGTCTTGGTCGACGATACGAACTTCTGTTAAGCCCGGTACCCCAATTCCCATATCACGCGCATTTAGCGTTTCAATAGATTGCAATGTATGACCACGTAAAATCATTGGGCCACATTCACTTTGACCATAAATTTGTAAGAAAATTGGTTTTTTATATTCAGAAGTACGAAGGAAAACCGCCATTGTTTCTTTATTGATTGCGTCAAAAGTAGAATGATAAAATTTGATGTTTTGGAATACGTCTGGTTTTTCGCGAGCAAGGGATGCCCATTGAACAAAATGGTTTGGATGCGTTTCAAGCACATAGGGTTTATATTCGCGTAGTACTTTCTCGATATTCTCTTTGGATGGGTTCGCAATTGGTAGTAGCGGGAAACCAAGTGACATCAAGGAAGATACGCCAATGTTAAAGCGAGAATGTACTGGTGAAATATGGAAAGCTACAAGTCCTCTTGGTTTGATGAAATTAAGGATGCGTCGTTGGTATTTCGTTCTCCAGCCCATCGAATTCGCGGAGTGAGCAATTAATTTTGGTACGCCGGTTGTTCCGGAAGTATGTGTCATGTAAGCAATCATGTCTTTTGGCAATTCTTCTTGTTCGCATGTGTAGCCGTCTAGTGGTGCTTTAAACAATTGTTCAGCATTGATCAATCTAGCATCTGGCAAATTGTTTAATTGGTGACTTTTCTCGGAAGTTTCGGAATCAAAAAGTAACCAAGGTTGGTCTAATCGATTAACAAAAATATCGATAGTGGACGCTGGAAGATGTGGAGAAACCATGATTGGTACAGCTCCAATATAAGAAATCGCAACTGCTAAAATATAGGAATCGAATTTGGCAGATTTATAAACGATTACTTTTTCTTCTTTGCGAACACCGAATTTATGTAGATGAGCAGCTTTTTGAATAATAGCTTCTTCGCATTTTTTGTAAGTTGTGTGCAGGCCTAATTCTGGAAAAGTTACAAGCTCTTCATCAAAATGGATTGGCATTTCTGGATAGCGTTCGGCAGCTTTTTTGAAATTGGTATAGAGATTAAGCGGTTCGTACTTTTTTATCGTCATATGGCGAGACTCCTTTAATATTTGATGTTGTTATTATATCACTTTGTCGAAATAATGAGGAGTAGTTATAGAAAACATTTACATCTTTGTAAAAAAGTCTGTAAATTGCTTTTTTTCTTATTTTGAAAAATCCTGGAGATACCCTGTAAAGATATCCCGATTAGTGCTATAATATGTTAATATAATCACAAACTATTGGGTTAGGGAAAATTTTTCAAAAAAGTGGAGGTACAAAAATGAAAAAAAGGTTAGCTACAACACTCATCATGCTACTATCACTTGCACTAGTCATTGCAGGTTGTGGCAGTAACAACTCAAGTAAAAGCGACACAACTAAAGAAAAAGAGAAAACAGAAGTAACATCGGGAGCATCAAAAACTAGCTACACAGATCCATCTGAATTAAAAGATAAATACGATATCGTTATTGTTGGTGCGGGCGGCGCAGGGATGTCAGCAGCACTAGAAGCAAAAGCGAAAGGTATGAACCCAGTAATCCTTGAAAAAATGCCATTAGCAGGCGGAAACACAATGAAAGCCTCTTCTGGTATGAATGCATCTGAAACTAAATTCCAAAAAGAACAAGGAATTAACGATAGCAACGACAAATTTTACGAAGAAACATTAAAAGGTGGTCACGGAACAAACGATAAAGCTATGCTTCGTTTTTTCGTAGACAATTCCGCCAGCGCGATTGACTGGTTGGACTCCATGGACATTAAATTAAACAACTTAACTATTACAGGCGGAATGAGCGAAAAACGTACACACCGTCCGGAAGATGGTTCAGCTGTTGGTAAATACTTAGTAGACGGTTTACTAAAAAATGTTCAAGAACAAAAAATCCCAGTTTTCGTTAATGCCGACGTAAAAGAAATTACGCAAAAAGACGGCAAAGTAACTGGTGTTAAAGTGAAATTAAACAATAAAGACGAAAAAACAATTAGTTCAAACGCAGTAGTTGTAACAACTGGTGGTTACGGAGCTAATAAAGATATGATTGAAAAAGAACGCCCAGACTTAAAGGGCTATGTAACAACGAACCAAGAAGGAAGTACTGGCGACGGTATTAAAATGATTGAAAAACTTGGTGGAACTACAGTAGATATGGACCAAATCCAAGTTCACCCAACAGTTCAACAAGATAAATCTTACCTTATCGGTGAAGCAGTTCGTGGCGAAGGTGCCATTTTAGTTTCAGCGCAAGGTAACCGTTTTGGCAATGAGTTAGATACACGTGATAACGTAACAGCTTCTATCAACAAATTACCAGAAAAAACAGCGTACCTAATTTTCGATGCAGGCGTTAAAGAACGCGTAAAAGCGATTGCGCAATACGAAGAAATGGGCTTTGTTGAAGAAGGTAAAACAATTGATGAATTAGCTGGTAAAATTAATGTTTCCAAAGAAAACCTAGCGAAAACAGTAGCTACTTGGAACACAAGCGTGAAAAACAAAAAAGATGAAGCATTCGGCAGAACAACTGCGATGGATAATGACTTATCTAAAGCACCATATTACGCAATCAAAATCGGCCCAGGAATCCACTATACAATGGGTGGCGTAAAAATCAACACAAATACAGAAGTTTTAGACAAAGACGGTAAACCAATCACTGGCCTATTTGCTGCGGGAGAAGTAACAGGTGGCTTACACGGGGAAAACCGTATTGGCGGAAACTCTGTCGCTGAAATCATTATTTTCGGACGTCAAGCTGGCGACAAATCAGCTGAATTTGTTAAAGCACAATAAAAATTTCTTAACCAATAGT
The DNA here is from genome assembly GCF_014229095.1 of Listeria cossartiae subsp. cayugensis. Classification (GTDB taxonomy): domain Bacteria; phylum Bacillota; class Bacilli; order Lactobacillales; family Listeriaceae; genus Listeria; species Listeria cayugensis. The sequence continues at coordinate 114,738 of NZ_JAARZC010000001.1, forward strand.
AACTGTGATTAATGGAACTTTAAAACTTGCTAAGACGCTTTAAATAGACGTTTTAGCAAGTTTTTTATTGGCTAAAAGGAGCAGGAATGTAGTACTATGGAGAGGTGAGGAATGAAATTATGATTGAATATGATGGATTTGCCCTCGGTATAAGTACTTGTACAAACTTTTCTTAGCGAAAGCGGTTAGTTTGTTAAAATAAGGAGGAAATAATATGTTGAAAATGGGTTTTATCGGTAACGGAAAAAGTACGAATAGATATCATTTACCGTTTATTTTGGAGCGGGATAATATTGAAGTGAAGACGATTTATAACCGCAATCCTAAAACCGCCACATGGGATAAAATTGAAGGTGTCCACTACACAACAGACTTAGACGAGCTATTAAAAGACCCAGAAATTCAATTAATTACTATATCTACAACACAAAGTTCTCACTATGAATATGCCAAAATGGTATTAGAAAACGGCAAAAATGTGCTTGTTGAAAAACCATTTATGATGACTTACGACGAAGCAAAAGAAATTTTTGAGCTTGCTAAAGAACGCGATTTACTTGTGCAATGCTACCAAAACCGTCGTTTCGATTCCGATTTCCTTACGGCGCAAAAAGTCATTGAAAGCGGGAAATTAGGTGAACTTTTGGAAGTGGAAATGCATTATGACTATTTCCGTCCAGAAATTCCAGAATCTGTGCATGAATTTAAATTTTACGACAGCTACTTATATGGTCACGGCTGCCACACAATCGACCAAGTACTATCTTACTTCGGCAAACCGGACCACATTCATTACGACGTGCGCCAACTGCTCGGCGAAGGACGCATGAACGATTATTTCGACCTTGATTTATATTACGGCGTAACAAAAGTATCCGTAAAATCCAGCTATTTCCGCATAAAAGCCCGTCCAAGCTTTGTTCTTTACGGCAAAAAAGGAACATTTACAAAAGAAACAAAAGACCGTCAAGAAGAACATTTAAAACTATTTTACATGCCAAGTAACCCGGACTTTGGAATCGATTTACCAGAGCATTACGGAACGCTTACGTATGTGGATGATGCAGGAGTTTGGCACGAGGAGAAAGTGATCTCTGAGGTTGGCGATTATGGCCGCGTATACGATGATTTGTATGAAGCGATTATTAATGGGAAACCGAAACAAGTGACGGATGAAGAGACGTTGCTGCAAATGGAGATTTTGGAAAAAGGTGTCGAGAGTTGTAAGTAATAACGAAGTGTCCGCGGGAGTAATCTCGTGGGCTTTTTTTGTGCAATAGAACAATTTATTTCTGCAAAAAAACTCATTTTGTGACAATTCAATGAACTTTTGAAACGCATCTCATTTTTAACTTGATTCTTGCTATACTTAATTAGATAAGTAGAGTTATATAGAAATAAAAAGATACATACAACGGGAGGAAGCAGAATGACAACATTAGGGATAGACTTAGGAACATCAAATAGTTTAGTAGCATATTGGAATGAGGATAAAGCTGTATTGATACCAAATGTATTTGGAGAGGTGTTAACGCCATCTGTGGTCGGTGTAGATGATAACGGTGAATTTTTAATTGGTAAAATTGCTAAAGAACGTCTAACTTCGCACCCGGACAAAACAGCGGCAGTTTTTAAAAGATTTATGGGTACAGAAAAGAATTATTACTTGGGTAAGCAAGCTTTTTCTGCCACAGATTTATCTAGTTTTGTTTTAAAATCTTTAAAAGCAGATGCAGAGAAATTTTTGGGTGAGACTTGCACAGATGCAGTTATTAGTGTGCCTGCCTATTTTAATAATTCACAACGAAAAGCAACAATTGATGCGGCCTTTTTAGCTGGGTTGAAAGTAGAAAGATTAATTAGTGAGCCAACCGCGGCTGCAATTGCTTACGGAATCCACGAACAAAATGATACAACTTTGATGGTAATTGATATTGGCGGAGGCACTTTTGACGTTTCGATTTTGGAAATGTTTGATGGTGTCATGCAAGTAATTGCGATTGGTGGAAATAACTATTTAGGTGGCGAAGATTTTACAAGTGTTATTATTGAAGATTTTTTGAGTAAAAACGACTTGAAAAAAGATGATTTGTCTGCGGAAGATTTTGCATCACTTTATAAACAAGCAGAAGATGCGAAGAAGTCTATTTGTCACGCGAAAACAGGTGAAATAACGTTAAATGAGATAAATTATACAATAACAGAAAATCAATTTGAGATAATTAGCCAACCATTAATTTTAAAATTACGCGAACCAATCATTCAAGCTTTAAAAGATGCTGATTTAAAACCGGTTGATATTGAACAAGTAGTACTTATCGGTGGGGCTACAAAAATGCCGATTATTAAAAGTTTTACAAGTAAATTTTTAGGCAAGATACCTTTTATGCACATCAATCCTGATGAAACAGTGGGGCTTGGCGCTGCAGTTCAAGCGGCCTTAAAAGAACGCCACGAGTCACTGGAAGAGTTCGTATTGACGGATGTTTGCGCGCACACGCTCGGCACGGAAATAGTAAAGGAGATTGGCCCTAACAGATACCAAGAAGGTATTTTTTCACCAATTATTGAGCGGAATACAACGATACCAGTAAGCCGTGTGGAGAATTATTATACGATTTCGGATAATCAATCTCATATAGAATTTGGAGTATATCAAGGAGAAAGTAGAAACGTTAAAGATAATCTTAAACTTGGAGAATTACTAGTCTCACTACCTCCAGAAACTAAGGCAGGATCTAAAATGGAAGTGCGCTTTACCTATGATAAAAATGGAATTCTTGAAGTATTAGTAAAAACAGTAGCTACAGGAGAAGTAAAGCAGCTAATTATTCAAAATAATCCGGGGGCAATGTCAAAAAAAGAGTTGGAAGAACAATTAGAAAAATTAAGTCATCTTAAAATACATCCGCGGGATCGTTCTGAAAACCGACTTTTACTTGCAAGAGCAGATAGAATATATCAAATGTCTTTAGGTGAAAGACGAAGATTTATAGAATTCTTAATCGCTGAGTTTGAACAGGTAGTTGAAACACAAGATGAGAAGAAAATAGAGGCTCAATGTGAGAAGCTTAAACAACAACTAGCTGAATTTGAAGGAGTGAACTGGGATTGACAGTTTGGGAAATACTACAAATAGAAAAGACAACAGACAAACGTGCAATCAAGTGTGCTTATGCCAAAGCACTCAAATATACACATCCAGATGACGACCCAGCAGCTTTTCAAAAATTAAAAGAGTCCTTTGATATAGCTTTAAAATATCAAGAATCTGATTGGGATATGGACGATTTCGAACCGATAGTATTTTCGGTGGCTGATGATGAATATAATACGGATGAGCAAACTGCGAAAAAACCACAATTGCAACTTGAACCACTAGAGCTAGAAGAGAAAGAGCCTTCTTTTATGGAACAATTGAATGTTGTTTTTGCGAACTTTAGTGAGAGGATAAATATTGAAGTTTGGCGTGATTTACTCCAAACAGATAGCTCGTTTAGTATGGATGGATATGATAGTAATAAGACGTATTTAGCAAATTTTATAGCTGAAAATGCAATGTTTCTTCCAAAAGAGATAATTAAATTAGCTTTTGAATTATATAATTTGGATGAAATAGTTTTAAATAGCTTTAATGAGAGGCTCGCAATAAACTTACGTAATGCGAAGAACCTTCCGCCATTTTCTTTTGAGGCATTAGAAAACTTGGATGAACACTCACGGAATACATTTATTATGACGCGCTATGCCGCTTATAATTGTTTAGAGCGACGTGGTATAGAAAGTCACATTAAACGAGCAAAAATCATTTTTGCTAGCGATCCAGATCTTGAACTGATAGATATTATTAGTAGTACAGGAAAACTTAATCAAGCAACAATTTTAAAGAGAATCAATCAATTTATTGAAAAAAATTCAGAAAACCCAACAGCTCGCATGTATCGATTGTTTCTTAATCAAAAAATGAAAAATCCAATTAATCTGGATGATTTAGAATATGCTCTGTTGGACACGTATTTCTCGGTTCCTAAAGAGAATGAGTTTTTTGATGACATCATTTACCATGTAGATAAAAATAAGTTATTAGGTTTCATTTATTTCGATTTAAAAAAATATTCTATGGCTTATAGTTATTTAATCAAAGCTGCTGATACGAGCGTGAAATCGGTTAGAGATAGAATTGCTTTTTGTTTAAAATTAGATTTAAAAAGAGAAAAAGAAACAACCAAAAATAAAGCACGAATTCAAGATATTTCGACTGAACTAAGCTTTTACTCAATATTTGCATATGAACTATGGTATTTGAAATTGCGGCCAAAAAATGTATTCAGTGTATTGTTTAGTATGGCGAAAGTAGCTATATTGATTATGCTTTTAACTTCAATCTTTGCAGAGGACCTTAATTTTTGGCGAGTATTTTGGATAATTTTTTTAGGTAATACTATAGGCGTACATTTACTTTTCAGGAAAAACATATGGATAAAGTATAGAGATGAAAATAGAGAGGAATATTATCGAAATAAGTTTGCTAATATTAAATAATTATATTAAACAAAAGATGCCCTGAAATCTCAAGGCATCTTTTTCGCGTTCATTTCCTTATTCATTCGCCGAACCGTAAGCCCGGACACGACAATACTAATCTCATACAGCCCAATCAGCGGTACGGTAATCATCAAATGCGATAAAATTTCTGGCGGGGCGATGAATGCGGCGATAATCAATAGGCAAAAATAAGCATATTTTCGCGAGCGGCGCATGCCGTTTGGGGTTATCAGCGACAATCTTGTCAGCAGCATAATCACCATCGGAAGCTCAAATAAAACACCAAATGAAAGCACGATTTGTAGCAAAAATTGAAAATAAGTCGCGAGGCCAATCGTCGTTTCAACGCCAAGTTCGGCTGCAAATTGAAACATAAATTTTAATATAAATGGGAAAGTGATTAAATAAGAAAAAACAACACCAAACAAAAAAAGCAAAAAAGTAATCGGAATATAGCGCAAAGTAATTCGTTGTTCGGCTGCATGTAGCCCCGGTTTCACGAAGGCCCATAATTGATATAAAATAACTGGAAATACTAAGACGAGTCCAATAACAAACGCCATTTCAATATAAATTTGAAAAGCATCTGTGACTTTGAAAACGTGCAAAATCACTTCTTTTGGCAGGTCATCTTTTTGGAGAAATAAAATTAGCGGCTTGGAAACGAAAAGCCCCACAAAGAAAGCGAGAAAAAAGGATAGCAGGATGATTAATAATCTGGTGCGTAGTTCTTTCAGGTGTCCAGTGAGGCTCATGGAAACTTCGGTCACGGGCGTGGATCTTCTTTTTTGGTTTCTTCTTTGGAGTCATCCATCATGCCTTTGGTCGCATTTTTGAATTCGCGAAGTGTGTCACCGGCAGCTCTACCAAGCTCTGGCAGTTTTTTAGGTCCAAAAATCACAAGGGCAGCTCCGACAATTAAAGCGATACTTCCTGGTCCGATCATTTCGATTTCCCCCATTCTTATATTGAAAATGATAATCATTATCAATCAATTCTAAATCGAAAGTTAGCAGATGTCAATCTGTTTTTCTGGTCGTAATTTTAACGGTTACTTTATTGAACAAAATGCGACTAAATGAGCTTGTTTCATTACAGAACCATTTCCTGAAATTATAGTTTTAAAAGAAGCTTCGATGATAATATTGAAGGTTTTTGTTTACTTTCAACTTTGAAAAAATTTATTGACTTTTGCGAACACAAAGAATATGATAATGATAATCATTATCAATTAAAAAGGAGGACGATTTGAATATGGCTCAGAAGCTTTTAGGGCGATTTGCATTACTATTAGGCATTTTTGCGGTAGTTTTGACTATTGGTTTTAGTGATGTAACTGCTGCCGAAAAGCCAAATATTGATAAACCTGTAAAAGCACTGCAGCAAACAGAAACGGCGGTGGAAGCTGCTGATTATGATAAAGCGAAGGACTTGTTTCAAGAAGATAAATTATGGTGGTCGCAAAATAAGCAGACTGTCAAAGAAAAATCGTACGACTTGGCTGGACAGATTGACCGGCAAATTGCGGAAATATCACTTGGAATTTTAAATAATGATAAACAGCAAACGATGGATGGGATTACTGCGCTGAATAATTTGCTCAAGACCTATCAAGAGGGTACATATACGGATAATGAAGGAAATACCAATATTACTTTATCAAGCTACATTGCTAAACTGACTACGACGAAAAAGCTGATAGATGAAAAAGATTGGGCAAAAGCGGCGACACAAATTCAAGATTTAAAAACAGAGTGGCTCGCGGTGGAAGGTGATGTGGTCAGCCAATCGCAAGCGGCTTACGACAATACCGAGCGCGATTTAATGCTGCTTGATGCTTATATTAATGATCCTGCAAAACAAGCCAAAACTGCAGATGTTCTGGACGGGATGACGGAGGAGCTAAAACCTTTTGCGGATGTGACTTACACGTGGTTCGATGCTGCGTTAATCCCGTTTCGCGAAGGACTGGAGGCACTTTTGATTATCGCAACGCTTCTTACTTATACAAAGAGAACGAAGACACGCACGGCGAAAAGATGGATTATAGGCGGAACGGCAGCTGGTTTGGTGGTAAGTTTGGCGCTCGGTATGGTCGTGGCGTTTTGGCTATCGGCACTTGCCTTTGGAGATAATAACAATTTGATTAACGGTTGGGCTGGGCTGATTGCAAGTATTATGATGCTTTATGTTAGCTACTGGTTGCACCGAAATTCGGATATTACTCGTTGGAATAATTACATGGAAGGTAAGAGTAACCAAGCTCTTTCGAATGGAAAAATGATTTCTTTTGCCTTTTTAGCCTTTTTAGCGATTTTGAGGGAAGGTTTAGAAACAGTTGTCTTCTTAATTGGTATGGTTGGGCGGATGTCGAATTTTGAATTATTGATGGGGATTTTGGCTGGGCTTGGCGTGTTATTAATCATCGCTTTTGTGATGTTGCGATACAGCGTACATATTCCTGTGAAGCCATTCTTTATAATTTCGAGCGCGATTGTGTTTTATCTATGCTTTAAATTTATGGGGTCGGGAATTCATAGTTTGCAACTGGCGGGAGTCATTCCGACATCGGTAGAAGATTACTTGCCATCCATTCCAGCGCTTAGTATTTACCCATCATGGTATAGCTTTTTACCACAAGTATTACTCGTTATTTTTGGATTAATTATTTTAATAAAACAACAAATTAAAAAAAGAGCTGATTCTAAAAAGGAATTGGCACAAGGGGGCAAATCATGAAAAAATTGATTATTGTTATGTTGACTATTTTTACAGCGGTGTTGGTTGTTGGATGTAGTGGGACGGGAACAGCGGACAAGGCGGAAACGAAAAAGGAAACAACGAAAGAAAGTAAGCAAGCAAACGCGGTCAAAAAAGAAGTAAAAGAAATGAAAACCAACTTGGATGAAGTGAAAAAAGCCATTGCGGACAAAGATAAGAGTGCACTTCAATCTAGTGCGGCAGATTTACATAAACATTGGTTAGAGTTTGAAAACAACGTCCGTGATTTGTATCCATTACAATATACGGACGTCGAAAAATATGAAACACCGATTTTCTATGAATCAAAAAATGATAACCCGAATTTTGATACGTTAAATGACAACGCGACTGGACTTGACGGGGCGTTAGATACGCTTGAAAAAGCCAAAGAAACCAAAGCGAAAACTTCTGAAGTGCTGGATAAAGCGGTAGATAACTATTCTAAATATGTGACGGAGCAAGTAGATGAATTCGTTGCCCAAACCGAAATTTTCACAAATGCCGTAAAATCCGGTGATATCGAAAAAGCAAAAGCAAGCTATGTTTCGCCGCGCTTGAATTACGAACGCATTGAGCCAATTGCGGAAAGTTTTGGTGATTTAGATCCAAAAATCGATGCTCGGATTAACGATGTGGAAAACGAAGCGGACTGGACTGGTTTCCACGTCATTGAACGCGCGCTTTGGGAAAAGAAATCGCTCGAAGGCATGGATGTTTACGCGGATAAACTTTTAACAGATGCGAAAGCACTTCAAGCCGAAGTGAAAAACTTGAAATTAGAGCCAAAACCAATGGTCGCAGGTGCGATGGAATTACTAAATGAAGCCGCAACGACTAAAATTACTGGGGAAGAAGAAGCATACTCGCACACAGATTTAGACGATTTAAATGCGAATGTCGAAGGTTCAAAAGTAGTTTACCAAGCGATCATTCCGGCGTTAAATGCACAAGATAAAAAATTAGCTGACCAAATTGATGCAGCTTTCAACAAAATGGAAGACACGTTAGCGAACTACAAAAATGGCGACTCATTCGTACTCTATACAACCTTAACGAAAGACCAAATTCGCGAAATCAGTGACCAATTGAGCCACCTTTCCGAATTAATGGCGCAAACAGGGAAAATTTTCTAAGCATAGGAAGGAAAACGATGACAGATAAGAAGAGCGAAAATCAGACGGAAAAGACAGAAGCCAAGGAAAATAAAGGAATGACTCGGCGCGAAATGCTGAAACTTTCTGCTGTAGCTGGGACCGGGATTGCTGTTGGGGCAACCGGTCTTGGCACGATTTTAAATGTGGTGGATCATGTGGACAAGGCGCTCACTCCGAAAGAAAAGGCGGAGACAGGCGTACCGTTTTATGCGACGAATCAAGCGGGGATTATTACTGCGCAGCAAACCTATTGTTACATCGCCAGCTTTGATATTCAAACGGAATCGCGGCAAATTTTGCAAGATCTATTTGTGAAATGGACAAAATTTGCTGATTTGACGGCGAGTGGTGGGGTTTTGCGAGATGTGGATAATGATATGTTACCGCCGAACGACACTGGGGAAGCAGATGGGCTGGGCATTTCTAATTTTACTGTAACACTTGGTTATGGCCCGACTTTTTTTGAAAAAGATGGCAAAGACCGGTTCGGTGTTAAGGCGAAAAAGCCGAAGTATCTGGAAAAAATTCCCCATATGGCGCATGATAGCTTGGATGAGGCTTATTCTGACGGCGATTTATGCATCCAAGTGTGCGCCGATGATCAGCAAGTAGCTTTCCACGGAATTCGTAATTTCATCCGTTTAGCGAGCGGCGTCGCAGTTGTTCGCTGGATTGAAGAAGGTTTTCTCAGCGCACCAAAAAACGAAACACCGCGCAATCTGTTTGGTTTTAAAGACGGAACGGCAAACGTTGACCACGACTCAAAAAAAGGCTACAAAGACGTCGTTTGGGCGGAAAATGACGAACCAGAATGGATGCAAAACGGCAGCTACCTCGGCTATCGCAAAATCCAAATGCTCATCGAAATTTGGGACCGCTCATCCTTACTTGACCAAGAAGACACATTTGGTCGAAAAAAAGCATCCGGCGCCCCGTACCACAAAAAACATGAGCACGATAAAGTCGATCCGAGCAAACTGCCAGCTGATTCTCATGTGCGTCTAGCCAAAGACACCAAGCAACAAATGCATCGCCGCGCCTATTCTTACACAAACGGCATTGATAAAAGTACAGGAACGATTGATGCCGGCTTATTATTCATCTGTTTCACCCAAAATCCAGCCAAACAATTTTTGCCAATGCTAAGTATCATGGGGAAAATGGATAAATTAAACGAATACACCGTCCCAATTGGAAGCGCGATGTTTGCTTGCCAAGGCGGACTTGCTCCCGGAGAAATTTTTGGAGAAAAACTACTTTAGTCTAAGGTTCGCGAGCCTTAGACTTTTTTTGTATAATGAAAGCAAGTCAATGATTAGAGGGAGCCGATTTTAGTGGAAGAATGGGATTTGCTAAATGAAAATCGTGAATTAACCGGGAAAACGCATATACGCGGTGAAAAACTAGCGCCCGGAGAACTTCATATGGTCATTCACGTATGTATTTTTAACGAAAAAGGGCAACTTTTAATCCAAAAACGCCAAAAAGATAAAGAAAGTTGGCCGAATTATTGGGATCTTTCTGCGGCGGGTTCTGCGCTAAAAGGCGAAACAAGTCGCCAAGCTGCTGAACGAGAAGTGCAAGAAGAACTAGGTATTGCAATTGATTTAAGTAACACCCGTGCCAAATTTAGTTACCATTTCGAAGCAGGATTTGATGATTATTGGTTTATTACGAAAGACGTGGAACTTAGCGACTTAACTTTACAAAAAGAAGAAGTAGCGGATGCCCGTTTTGTGACTAAAGAAGAGTTAGAAATGTTAAGAAGTTCGGGCGAATTCATTCCATACTTCTTTTTAAATCAACTTTTCAGCCTGAAAAATGCCACAACTATTCACTTTTAACGAATATAACTAAATTTCCACTTAACAAATTCGTTTCCTACACTTATAATAGTACAGAGACATGAGAAAAACTCCAATTAGAAAGCGAGTGGTAATATGGGCCGTAAATGGGCAAATATTAAAGAGAAAAAAGCGTCAAAAGATAAAACAAATAGTCGTATCTATGCGAAATTTGGAATTGAAATATATGTAGCGGCTAAATCAGGCGACCCAGATCCACATTCCAACCAAAAATTACGTTTTGTTATTGAACGTGCAAAAACATACAATGTGCCAAAACATATTATTGACCGCGCAATCGAAAAAGCGAAAGGCACTGGCGATGAAACATATTCAGAACTGCGCTATGAAGGCTTTGGTCCAAATGGTTCGATGATTATCGTAGACGCACTGACAAATAATGTGAATCGTACGGCATCCGATGTTCGCGCAGCTTATAGCAAAAACGGCGGCAACATGGGCGTAAGTGGTTCAGTAGCTTATATGTTTGATAATACAGCCATTTTTGGTGTTGAAGGAAAAGACGCGGATGAGTTATTAGAACTTTTAATGGAAGCGGATATTGACGTTCGTGACATTTTAGACGAAGATGGCCAAGCGATTATTTATGCAGAACCAGAAGATTTCCACAAAGTACAAGAAGGTTTGAAAGCGGCTGGAATTGAAGAGTTCACAGTAGCGGAAATCGAAATGATCCCTCAAAACGATATTCAATTATCAGGTGAGGATTTAGAAAAATTCGAGAAACTAATTGATGCTTTAGAAGACCTAGAAGACGTGCAAAAAGTATATCATAACGTCGAATTAGAAGATTAACAGCCAACTATTACAACAATCGGAGGAATTGATAAAATGTCAAAATTACCAAATTGCCCAGAATGTAACTCAGAATATGCCTATGAAGATCGCGGCTTATTAATCTGCCCGGAATGCGGCCATGAGTGGAGCGCTGTAGCAGAAGAAGCTACCGAAGAAAAAGTGTTCAAAGATGCAAACGGCAACGTACTAACAGATGGCGATTCTGTCACAGTCATCAAAGATCTAAAAGTAAAAGGCGCATCCAACCCAATCAAAATGGGAACAAAAGTAAAAAATATCCGCCTAGTTGACGGCGACCACGACATTGATTGCAAAATCGACGGCTTCGGCCCAATGAAATTGAAATCAGAATTTGTTAAGAAAATATAAAAAAACAGCGATTCTCTACTAAGAGAGTCGCTGTTTTTATTAATTCTGCACAAAAACCGTTTCAAACACAAACGATTCATACGTATGGCGCGTTATCGAATATTCGAACACACGACCATCCTCTAAATGCGCTAATTTTTCAATTTCCATCATAAAAGTAGGTTCTTCTAAATCGAGGAGCTTGCTATCCTCTTGATTCGATTTATCCCCGCGTACCCAAACATGCGCACTCTGCATCTTAAGTTTCAAATCATCCCGAATATAATTATAAATCGAGTCCTCTAAATGACGCGGTTCTAAACCCGGAATAATCGCCAGTGGCATATAAGTATGTTCGATGGAATAGGCTTTATGACCAACTTCTCTCATCCGAATAATTCGATAAATATAATCATCCTGCATCTCTAATTTTTCTGCGACTTCTTTCGATGGTTTTTCAATGGAAAATAAAATAACTTTCGATTTAATGTTGTCTTTTCCAAATGTATTTACGAGTCCGGACATTGGGCCTAGTGCGAATTCTCCGCCGTTAGTAGAATGAGATTTCACGAAAGTACCAGCACCACGTCGTCTAATAACCATACCTTCTTGTACAAGCATATCCAGCGCTTTTTTGACAGTAAGTTTGCTGCAATCGTAAACGCGTGCCAGACTATCCCCGTCAGGCAATTTCTCGTTAATTTCGTATTTGTTTTGGTTGATTTTATCACGGATATCTATGTATATTTCCATGTATTTAGCCATTCCCGACATTTTATTGGCCCCTTTACTGATGTAATAAGCATAGTATAACATATACTTTTACAAAAAGGTATCCCTATGACTAAAAGTATATATCTTTTTATAAAAGTATTGTTTTTTAAATAAATGTATGCTATATTTATTTTGACAAAAGGGAGGCCATAAAAAATGAAAGAATTATTAACGTTTCCAAAAGATTTTTGGTGGGGCTCTGCGTGGTCTGCGGAACAAGCAGAAGGTCGCGGCGACACCGGTAAGGCAAAAACTGTTTGGGAGCATTGGTTTGAAACAGAACCGAATCGCTTTTACGAAGGCGTAGGTTCAGAAATCACAACAGATCATTTTAATCGGTATAAAGAAGACGTACAGTGGATGAAGAAAACAGGACAAAATTCGTTCCGGATTTCGATTTCATGGGCGCGAATGTTTCCAAATGATGGTGTTGGCGAAGTGAACCAGAAAGCGATTGCGTTTTATCGTGATTTACTTACTGAAATGAATGAAAACGGTGTCAAACCATTCGCGAACTTATACCATTTCGATATGCCCGTTGCACTTCAAGACGCTGGTGGCTGGGAGTCGAGAGAAGTTGTTGATGCCTATGTTCATTTTGCGGATACTTGTTTTAAAGAATTTGGCGATTTAGTTTATCACTGGTTTACATTTAACGAACCACTTGGTCCGATTCTTGGCGGGTATTTAGAAGATTTCCATTATCCGAATCAAATTGACTTCAAACGAGGGGCACAAGCTGGTTTTAACACGATTTTGGCGCATGCGTTAGCCATTAAAGCATTTAAAAAATTAAACTTGTCATCAAAAATCGGCGTTATTTTAAACCTTAGCCCGACTTATCCACGGAGCCAAAACGAATACGATTTAGAAGCAGCAGAAATTTGTGATGCTTTTTACACGAGAAGCTTCTTGGATCCGATGGTTAAAGGAACTTTCCCAGAAAAATTAGTTGAAATCATGCGCGAATATGATCAAATGCCGGAATATACGGAAGAAGATTTGACGATTATTAAAGAAAATACGGCGCAAATTCTTGGCCTAAATTACTATGAACCAAGACGCGTCAAAGCCCGTTTAACGGCAATTAATGAAAAAAGTCCGTTTTTACCAGATTGGTTTTTTGAACCGCATAATATGCCAGGCAAACGAATGAATATTTACCGCGGTTGGGAAATTTATGAACGTGGGATTTACGATTTATGTATTGATATTCGTGATAATTACGGGAACATCGAATCATTTATTTCTGAAAATGGTATGGGTGTAGCGAATGAAGAGCGTTTCTTAAATGAAGAAGGCCAAATTCAAGATGATTACCGTATCCAATTCGTCAAAGATCATTTGGCTTATGTACATCAAGCGATTGCAGAAGGTTGCGATATTAAAGGGTATCACCTGTGGACATTTATTGATTGTTGGTCATGGATTAATGCGTATAAAAACCGTTACGGACTCGTTTCACTTGATGTTGAAACTGGCAAACGCACCATGAAGAAAAGTGGCGAATTTTATAAAAAAATGAGTGACATGAACGGTTTTGAATATGAAACAAGCAAACTAGTTGGGACGAAAAGGGAGGAAACAACTAATGGCTGAAACGAAAAAGAAGTCGATTGTTAATGGATTTATTAATGTAGCGCAACGTCTTGGTGGTCAGATTCATTTGCGTTCATTGCGTGATGCTTTTGCGAGTATTATGCCGTTCATGATTTTAGCTGGTTTTGTCACACTGATTAACTATGTTATTTTAGAACCGACTGGATTTATGGGCAAAATTATTAACCCAGATACACTTAGAACTTGGCAAGAGATTGGTATTTCAATCGGAAATGGTACGTTAAGTGTTATTACGCTTTTAGTCACTGTGGCGATTTCGTATCATTTATGTTTGAACCGCGGCTATAAAAACGTCATTGCGCCGATTCTTGTCGCATTATCTTCATTTATTGTCGTAACACCGATCGCGATGACGTTCCTTCCAGAGGGTGCGTCCAAATCAATCGAAGTACCAAATGTTATTCCAGTTAGTTACACTGGTGCGTCAGGTATGTTTGTCGGTATCATCGTTGGTTTAATTGCAACTGATTTATTCATTAAATTATCGAAAAACAAACGCATGCAAATCAATTTAACAGGAAATATTCCACCGGCAGTTATTAAATCATTTAACGTATTAATTCCGATTATGATTACGGTTATTATTTTCTCGGTTATGTCATTTGCCGTTAATCAAATTTTCAGCATGGACTTTAACACACTTGTGACGACGATTATCACAAAACCACTTAGCTACGTAACGACAAGTCTTCCAGGATTCTTGCTGATTACTTCTATCGCTAACTTATTCTTCGGTTTAGGGATTCACCAAGCAGTTATTTCTGGTCCGTTACTAGATCCATTTTTACTGCAAAATATGCAAGAAAACATGGTTGCCTACGCGAATCATCAAGAAATTCCGCATATTATTAATATGGCTTTCAAAGATACATTTGCGGTTATGGGTGGCTCCGGAAACACGATTGGCTTATTAATTGCCATTTTCATCTTTGGGAAACGAAAAGATTACAAAGATATCTCGAAACTATCCGCGGCACCATCACTATTTAACATTAGTGAGCCAATCATCTTTGGTCTACCAATTGTGTTCAACCCGTTACTTATTATCCCGTTCGTATTAGCGCCAATTTTCTCTTTAACAACAGCGTATTATGCGACGGCAGCAGGTTGGATTAATCATGTAGTCGTGCAGACCCCGTGGACAACACCGCCGATTATTTCAGGTTTCTTAGCAACTGGTGGAGACTGGCGCGCGTCCGTTCTCCAAGTAATTATCATTGTTGTGACAGTCTTTATCTACCTGCCATTCCTGCGCATGGATGAAAAAGTTGCTTTTGCTACAGCTCAAAAATCAGACGCAAAATAAGGAAGGATGTTTAACCAATGAAAAATATTTTATTAGTATGTAACGCGGGTATGTCCACAAGTTTCTTAGTAGAAAAAATGAAATCAGCGGGCGCAGACCAAGGCATTGAAGCAAATATCTGGGCTGTATCAGACGCTGAATTACACGAAAACTGGGAAAAAGCAGATGTCATTTTGCTTGGACCACAAGTTGGTTATTTAAAAGGCAACACAGAAAAAGTAGTAGGCGGAAAAATTCCTGTCGAAGTAATTAATATGCTAGACTACGGCCGTGTAAACGGAGCAGCAGTGCTGGAAAGAGCAATCGAATTAATCGGTTAAAAAAGTAAGGGAGTGTGGCTTATAGTCGCACTCCTTTTTTATCGGCCAAGAAAGTGTTATAATGTGTGAAAAGGAGCGGAATTATTATGAAATATGTAAAATCACAAATGAAAGAGCTTGTAAAAGATAGCGTAGACTTGCAAGAACGCCTTCAAAAGCTAATGAAAGAAATGGACTTAGAAAAAACTTTCGCTTTAAAAGCACTTTATCATTCAGAAGTAGCTGACGGTGGCGCATACCAAACAGCGTATCAAGATTTGGATTATAAATATAAAGATTAACATCAAATGGCTCTGCTAAACAATTAGCAGAGCCATTTTTAGATATATTTTCCTTGTATTTCCTTTAAGTAGTCAATAAAATTATCGTAAAAGTCATCACGGTTTTGAATGGTTACATGCGTTCCAAGTTGGAGCAAAAAGCGGTACCCAGCCTCATGATCAGGAAGCGTCACTTTTGCCAAAAAATGCGCGTCATCTTGCTGCGAAATTTCGACTAGATCAAAGCGTTCGATGATTTGCTCGCGGGCAATTTTGTCAACAATCAAACTAACTTCATGCATCAAAAACATCGGTCTGTCGGGTGGTGCGCCAAAGGGTTTTACACTAAAAGGACGTACTTCAAAAGTTTCTTCTAGCGTTTTTAGTTCAACAATCCGCGACATTTTAAACGTCCGAAAATCACTGCGCTCTAAGCTGTAACCCTGCAAATACCAAGAACGATTCCTAAACAGGAGGTGATAAGGCTCCGTTTTACGAACGGTTTGGTTGCCCGTTCGATCAATGTAGCTGAGTTCCACGAGTTGATGTTTTTTAATCGCTAAATACAAACTTTCGACTTTAGCATTTAATTCGTTTTTCATGGATAAATTGGAGAAATCGAGCGAAATGGAGCTTTTAGGCGGTTCGCTTGAATGGTCGAGCATATTTTTCATTTTTTGCAGCGTTTTTTTTGTTTCGGCGGAAGAAAGTAACTGCTCCATCCCGTCCAAACTTGCGATAATCGCTGTTAAATCATCTGCTGTCAGAAGCTTTTTATCGACTTTGTAGGTGGGCATGATTCCGATGCCGCCTTTCGTTCCAGCAATCGTGTAAATCGGGATATTCGCCATCGCGAGTGTGTCAATGTCGCGGAAAATAGTACGTTTGGAAACCTCAAACATTGTAGCCATTTCAGAAGCACTGACCAGCTCGCGTTGGAGGAGCAGCATAATAATTCCGATGAGTCGCTCGATTTTCATTTTTTTCTCCTTTGTTTTGGAATGATGACAGACAGTTGTCATCATTCGCGTGTTATAGTTACATCATATCAAAGTTAAGTAACTTTTTGGAGGGAAATATTATGGCATTTGAAATCGTTGAATTAAAAAAAGAAACATTTACAGGAAACAAAGTAGAAATCCCTGAATTTGAACCACAAAAAGGCTTTGGCCCAATGAGCGAAATTAAAGAAGCAGCCTACACAAAATTTGCGAAAAATGAAAAAAATTACGTTGGCATTAACGCAAGTCTTGATGGCTTACAATATTACATCGTAGCAAGTACAAACGGCGAAAACGGCGACACTACTTTCGACATTCCAGAAGGCAAATACGCAAAATTCGTAACAAGCGAAACAGACCGCCCAGCACTTGATGGCTTCATCGGCGCATCTTACGGCGAAGTAGGCCAAAGTGATACGGTCGGTATTGCGGGATCGTTTAATTTGGAGGATCTTAGAGAAGCTGAGTTTACGCTTTATATTCCGGTTGTTAGTAAGTAAGTTGAGGAGATCCCTTTCGGTGGAGAGGGGTCTTTTTTGTGCCTATAATTAAAAGTAAAGTGAAAAAACTCACTAAAAATAGCGATAGTTGCCTATTTTTTTGCGCAGAGATTCACAAATTGCTCACAAAATTAAAGGGCTGCAAATGCTATAATATAGTAAATAGTAAATTTAATACAAAGTTTCTAAATTCAAGGTGTTATTTGAATAATGAAATCCTTTTTTATTAAATAAAGAGAGAAGGGGGAGGGATTACAATGGGAAAAATAGCCTCCAATATAAGTTCAACTTTTGCAGCTGTATCTGGTGTGAAATCAGTTTCTGTGGGCAAAGGTGAAGAAGTTTCTATAGAAAAAAGCAACGTTTCGAGTATGAAGTCTGGAGAAGAAGTCAATAATCAATTGTTGCCTAATTTAGTTGATTTAGTTGAGTGTGTACAGGCACAAAGTGAAAAATTTCCGAAAATTGCTGAAATGATGGTGCTAAAGGACAATCAAATCAAATTTTAAGGGATGAGAAAATTGAATGAGAAAACAAATGATCAAGAGCGAGCAGTTTATAATCAATTAATTATTCAAAAAGAAAATCAGATGGATCGGTTGCTAGAAGACCAAAAGGAAATTGAAAAGTCGCTTTATCAATTAGATGAAGATTTTCAAAGAGGTTTTCAGCAATTAAGGTGCTTGAATGAGAATAATAATGGTCTGGACAAGGTGAAGTATTTTCGAGCTCAACAATGGGATGATGATTTGGAGAGTAGGCTTCGACGTCAAGTGCAGGATGCTCAGGAAGAATTTAATTATGTTTTTCAAAAAGAGATACACGAAATGGATGATGAACGAGAAGAATTATACAAAAAAAGGAGCGAGATTCCTTGGGACTGATTTATTCAAGTGGCGATTCGGAGCAGCTGATTGAAGCACTCTCTAAAAATTTAGCCAGTGGAAAAGATGTAATCACACAACTAAAAGCGGGAAGTAAGAAAATTATTAAGGCTGTGGATGGACGGACATTATCGGGAGCGGCTTATACAGCTGGGAAGGATTTATTTGCTAATCTTGTGTTACCTACAATTGAAAAAGTAACATCAGCTTGTGATACAATTGAACAAGAATTACACAGATACCAGTTATCCAATTCAATAGTTTCAAGTGAAGGCTACCTTGATGAGGATAATTTAAAGCAACAAATTGAGGCTAAGAAAGATATGAAGGCATCAGCAGAAAGAACTGCTACCATAATGAATATAATGATGAGGACAAGTGTAGCTACAGCATTATTTGATACTGCACAAAATCGTAAAAGAGAGTTAGACCAGATATCTGAAGTTTTTCAGCAGGATATTGAAGAACTTCAGAAGAAACTAGAGAAGTTATATGAATTTGATGGACAAACAAAAAAATTATTTACTAGCAGCCTTGATGAAATGAAATTAGCGATGCAAGGTGTTTTAATTTTAAATAATACAGCTGTAAATAGCGATGGGAGTTATCAACTTCCTGCTGGAGTAGATAAAAGCTGGTTTACTGAATTGAAAAGTGAAAAACAACAAAATGAAATGATAGAGAAGGAAAAGAATGCAGCAATTAAGGGGTTAAACGAGTTATTTGAGAAAAATCCAGCAGTGGCTATTGAAAAAATCAAAAATAATGATCGGTTATTCGGTTATGTAATCGGAGCTTTAGATAAGTTCCCGGAAGGACTTCAAAATGCAGCGCTTGGAATCTTTATTGCACAAGAAAGTTGGAATAAGCTTCCAAAAGATGTCTCTACAAAAGTATTAAATAGTCCTAAATTCGCAACATATATCAGTAAAACATCCATCGCCACCCAAGCAATTGTCTATAGTGGTTTAATCAAACTAAACGAAAAAGGGTGGAATGTACTCGCTCCAATGGGTTATACAATGAAAATTTTATCTAAGACCAGCGAGGGCGCAAAAGTAATAGCTGGATCTAAAGTAGGGTTTGATTTATTTAAGAAATTAGGGCCAGTTTCTGATTTTATTAAAACTCATAAAGTTGCATTGGAAGGTGCTGTTTATGTTGGAGACGGCTTAACGATAACAGCTTATGCATACGAAGAATACATTAACCCTAAAAGTCCGGCATATGGGGATGCAAGCAAATCTGTGTATGGTGGATTAAATATGTTCCTGCAAAACGCAGGTCCTCTTGAGGGGGCGCAATATGCAGGACCAATTGGAGCTATCGGGGGTTTTGTTAATTATTTTGGACAAGGTGGAGGACTATCAGATGTACCTTTACTAAACAAAATTCCTTTTATCAAAAATGGTTTGATTTGGATAGATGAAAAACATACATTTATATCTGAGACTGAAAAGAAAGAATGGCTAGAGAAACAATATGAAATTTATGATGAAAGAAAAAAACATTTAGATGAAGGAAATATTGGTGAAATTAAGGAAGATTGGTTTGGACAGCAAAAAGGACGTGTTGATGTAGGGGATTTTAACAACGGACTTCCCAAGTGGTAATGATAAGTTATAGAGATAGTTGAGATGAAAAAGATTAGGGGTGCAGAATGGGAAAAAAAAATGAGTTTTTATCTTCTGTTTCTTTTGAGGAAGTAAAAAAAACCCTCAAATTAAAAGATATCTACGAAGTCATGAAAGGCGATAAAAAGCAAAGTTTCTCTATTGAACTGAAAAAGATAATTATCCTGCTGCTAGGATTAGCATTTCCAGTCTTAATGGTATGTAGTTTTGCTATAGATTTTGCAGGAGGCAGTTTCATTATTGCGAATAGTATCGTGATATCAGCAGAATTACTTATTATTCTTTTAATGTGCTATCAGCTTTTCAAAGCATATCCTCCTTTTCTAAGGAATTATGGGTATAAAACCTATTGCTATTCAATAGCTAAACTAGCCTATATTTCTTATTTTGCAGTAGGGCTTGGAATGACGAAAGGCAATTATATGATTAATTTTTCGGTATTTTTGATTACGATATTAGTTTTTCTGTATCTTTATAACAAGGTGGAGAAAAATATGATTTTAGAAGAAATTAATAAGACATTCAAGCAGAATTATAAAACTTCCAAAATATTAACTATCATGATGAAAATTTCCGGATTTTTAGTTGTAGTTGCGTTAGTTGGTATGCAATTTTATAGAATGAATAAGTCTTGGATTATGAATCTAACTGGGGTTAATGATGTTGTTACTAGTAACGGAATAGATGACATGATAGGTATTGTTTTTGGAATTCCGCTATTACTGGTAATTACTTTAATCCCAACGTTTTTTCTGTTTAAAGCAAACCTTTTCGTTCGGGGGAAAGTGATAGAAAAATATGCAGAAGAATTTCGGGAGACAACTAATTTTACAGAGAAAGAATGGTACGGAGAAAAATAGCTTTTAACAATGGCCTCCCAAGGTGGTAGAGATGATGAAAAATGTGAGTTATGAAGAAGCGCGACATGCAATCAGTCCCAAAGAAATCGAACAACTTAATACAAAAAAGAAACATATATCTGGCTACATAGGTAAGATAGCAGGAAGTATTTTATTTGCCTTATTACTATGTTTACCAGCAATTAATTACTACCCAATATACCCGGCAGTAGCTTGTATTCTTTTAAGTGGTTTGTTAATTAAATACGTTGCTTTAAAACCTATTTTCAAAGTAACAAACTATAACTTGGTATTATTTTTAGTGTGGCAAACTGCTGCAATCTTTTTTATGATTGTTTTTTTACGAGTAGAGGCAGATAGATATCACTTGATTCCATTAGTTTATATTATTTTGGGCTACGGAGGTTCTATTTTATTAATTCGGGCTCGAGTGAATACATATGTGAAAGAGATATTTGAAACGACAGCTAAATCTGGAAAAAGGGTATTCTCAAATACAATTACTAAAATTTTAGGAGCTTTTCTAGTTCTTGTTGTGATTGCTGCTCTATTTTATCGTGGAAATAAATGGTGGCTCATGAACATGGATGCCGCAGTAGGAAATTCGAGTTTTCTAGAATATGTTGTGTGGGGAGTCGGTTTGTTAACGTTGCTTATTGGCTTTACTTTATTGCCAACTTTGTTATTTTCGCCATCTCAATATGTAAAAGCAAGATTGATAGAAAAATATGCAGAAGAATTTCGGGAGACAACTAATTTTACGGAGAAAGAATGGTACGGAGAAAAATAGCTATAAATCACAAAAGTCCCTTTCATAGGAAAGGGGCTTTTAACTAAACCAACCTCACCAAAACCCCAACATCCTCACAATACCCCAAACACCCACCAGCCATGTCCTTCGACGTAACCAACCAATCAAATTCCGCCAGCTCCCCGTAAGTAAGCAAAGCCGACTTATCCACCTTCGTATGATCCACCAGCAAAAATTTCTCCGTAGCTTTTTCCATCATATGGCGCTTAATCTCATACTCCAAAATATCCGAGTTCATCACCCCGTGCGTAGTCGAAAGCGCGGTTGCGGCCATGAAAGCTTTCGTAATATTGTATTTCTCGAAAAATCCCCAATTCTCCACGCCAACAAAAGATTTAGTACTCGGTTTAAAAGTTGAGCCAATAACAATCAATTTTACATTATCCATTTCGCTCGCAAAATTAATCACATCTAAGCTATTGGTAATAATAGTAATCTCCTTATCCATTGGCAGAGCCGCAGCGAGACAGCTGGTTGTTGTGCCGGAATCAATAAAAATCAAATCATTTTCTTCAATAAAATCAGCCGCCTCTTTTCCGATAAGCTGTTTTTCCAGATGATTTTCCGTATCACGATTTTCAAATGGGTGGATTTCTTCGGGATTATTATAAACAGAAACGACGCCACCATAGACTTTCCGGATGGTATTTTTTTGGAGCAGTTTGGCAATATCGCGGCGAACAGTATTTTTGGAAACATTGAATTGTTCGCATAAATCATCGAGGCTAACACTGCCTTTTTCGTGAATTAAATTTTCTATCGCTTGAATGCGTTGTACTTTCATTTTAAATTCATCCTTTGGCAAAATTATTTCAATTACACTATTTATAACACATGCTCAAAAGGTTATCAACTGTGATTTTTTATGGTGAAGTTAGTGACAAAAATTAAATTGACTCTTCAATTTTATTGGCTTAATATGGGGGTATAAATCGATTGATGGTTAACTTATGAGTAATTTTAAGTGGAGGGATTATTTATGGCAGATGTACGGAAATTAAAGAATTATATTAACGGTGAGTGGGTCGAGAGTAAGACGGATAAATATGAAGATGTCATCAACCCAGCGACGGGTGAAGTGCTGTGCCAAGTGCCGATATCGACACGCGCAGAATTAGATCAGGCCGCTGTCATTGCAGAACAAGCTTTTGAAAAATGGGGCCAAGTTGCTGTGCCAAGACGTGCGCGCGTATTATTCGGATTCCAACAGTTACTCATTCAACATAAAGAAGAACTAGCAAGATTAATTACACTTGAAAATGGTAAAAATTTATCCGAGGCACGCGGTGAAGTGCAACGCGGAATTGAAAATGTTGAATTCGCGGCGGGAGCGCCAACGTTGATGATGGGTGATTCGCTGGCTTCGATTGCAACAGATGTGGAAGCGGCAAATTATCGCTATCCGGTTGGGGTTGTTGGTGGAATTGCGCCATTTAACTTTCCGATGATGGTTCCTTGTTGGATGTTCCCAATGGCCATCGCGCTTGGTAACTCATTTATTTTAAAACCATCCGAAAGAACGCCACTTTTAATGGAGAAATTGGTGGAATTATTTTCTGAAGCAGGTCTTCCGAAAGGTGTGTTCAATGTAGTATACGGTGCGCATGATGTGGTTAACGGTATTTTAGAGAACGAAATAATTAAAGCGGTTTCTTTTGTTGGTTCTAAGCCAGTTGGCGAATATGTCTACAAAACTGGTAGCGCGAATTTGAAACGTGTGCAGGCTTTGACGGGCGCGAAAAACCATACGATTGTGCTTAATGATGCGGATATAGAAGATACTGTGACGAATGTTATTTCAGCGGCATTTGGATCAGCTGGCGAACGTTGCATGGCGTGCGCGGTTGTCACTGTGGAAGAAGGAATTGCGGACGAGTTTCTAGCGGCACTTCGAACAGCGGCGCAAAATGTGAAAATTGGCAACGGGCTAGACGATGGCGTTTTCCTCGGTCCTGTCATTCGCGAAGAAAATCAAAAACGCACGATTGCTTATATTGAAAAAGGCATAGAAGAAGGCGCGAAATTAACAGTAGATGGCCGGGAGACTGGACTTTCTAAAGGGCATTTTGTTGGACCAACAATTTTGGAAGAAGTGACGACGGATATGACAATTTGGAAAGACGAGATTTTCGCACCAGTTTTATCTGTCATTCGTGTGAAAAACCTCCAAGAAGCAGTTCGGGTGGCGAATCAATCTGAATTTGCGAACGGTGCTTGTATTTTCACAAATAATGCCAAAGCAATTCGCTACTTTAGAGAAAAAATTGATGCTGGAATGCTTGGTGTGAATTTGGGCGTACCTGCTCCGATGGCGTTTTTCCCATTTTCTGGTTGGAAATCATCCTTTTATGGAACGCTTCATGCAAACGGCAAAGACAGCGTAGATTTTTACACGCATAAGAAAGTTGTTACTGCGAGATATTCATTAAAAGGTTACGAAGAATAGGAGGGCGCAAAAATGGGCAAACTGTTACGAAAACCGTTAAATGAAAAAATAGCGCCTGGCATTACGCTTGTGCAAGATATTAACCAAGGAAATTCGCCGCTAAGTTATGTTGGATTTCGGTTGATTGAATTGGAAAAAGATGCCGTTTATGAGGAAAACTTAGATGAGCTTGAATGTTGCATTGTCGCGCTTACTGGAAAAATTTCGGTGAGTGAGGGCGACCATATTTTTTCGGAAATCGGCACAAGAGCGAACGTTTTTGAAAAAATTCCGACTGATAGCGTGTTTATTTCTGGTGGACGGATGTTTCAAGTGAAGGCAGACTCTGAAAAAGCTCGTGTGGCGCTTTGCTATTCACCGGCTGATCGAGATTTACCGACAACGCTTATTAAAGCAAGTGATAATTCGATTGAGCAGCGTGGTAAATATCAAAATAAACGACTGGTACATAACATTTTGCCAGATGTGAGTGAGGTTGCGAGTAGTTTGTTGGTGGTGGAAGTGTATACCGATGGCGGGAATTTTTCTAGCTATCCGCCGCATAAACATGACCGCGATAATTTGCCAGCAGAGTCACTTTTGGAAGAAAGTTATTATCATGAAATTAATCCTGAGCAAGGTTTTATTTTCCAGCGCGTCTATACGGATGATCGTGCGCTTGATGAAACGATGGCTGTGGAGCACCAAAATGCAGTTATTGTTCCGGAAGGCTATCATCCTGTTGGAGTTCCAGACGGATATGATTCGTACTATTTGAACGTAATGGCAGGGCCGAAGCGGGTTTGGAAGTTCCACAACGATCCAGATCACGAATGGATTTTAGAGCGAGACTAAGAGGAGGACTTGGAGCATGAATCTTAAAAAACATAGCGAACGAAAATTTGATTTAATCACAGTAGGGCGCGCGTGCATTGATTTGAATGCGGTCGAATACAATCGTCCAATGGAAGAAACGATGACATTTTCGAAATATGTAGGTGGATCGCCGGCGAATATTGCGATAGGAACTGCGAAACTGGGATTAAAAGTCGGTTTTATCGGTAAAATTTCGGATGATCAACATGGTCGTTTTATTGAAAAATATATGCGTGATTTAGCGATAAATACGGATGGAATGGTGAAAGATACAGAAGGCCGCAAAGTTGGTTTGGCATTTACGGAGATTAAAAGTCCGGATGAATGCAGTATCTTGATGTACCGCGAAAATGTGGCTGATTTATATTTAGCTCCGGAAGAAATTTCAGAAGACTATATCAAAGAAGCCCGCGTGCTGCTCGTTTCTGGTACAGCCTTGGCGCAAAGTCCGTCGCGGGAAGCTGTTTTAAAAGCAGTTAGTTTAGCTAGGGAAAATGATGTGATTGTTGCTTTCGAGCTGGATTATCGCCCTTATACTTGGAAAAACACCGAAGAAACAGCGGTTTATTATTCACTTGTCGCGGAACAGGCGGACGTGATTATTGGAACGCGTGACGAATTCGATATGATGGAAAACCAAGTCGGTGGCAACAATGAAGCGACAAAAGCATATCTTTTCCAACATCAAGCAGAAATTGTCGTCATCAAGCATGGCGTGGAAGGCTCGTTCGCATATACAAAAGCAGGCGAAACATTCCAAGCACAAGCATATAAAACAAAAGTACTTAAAACATTTGGCGCAGGGGATTCCTATGCATCGGCATTCTTATACGGTTTGTTTAGTGATGAAAGCATCGAAACAGCGCTTAAATACGGAAGCGCGGCAGCTTCGATCGTTGTTAGCAAGCATAGTTCTTCGGATGCGATGCCAACAGCGGACGAAATTAAAGCGCTCATTGCGCAAGCCGAATAGGAGGGATTATGGTGACCGAAAAAACGATTCGATTAACTACCGCGCAAGCTTTGGTGAAATTTTTAAATCAGCAGTATATTGAGGTGGACGGAGAAGTGGCGCCGTTCGTGGACGGGATTTTCACGGTGTTTGGCCATGGAAATGTGGTAGGAATTGGCCAAGCGTTAGAAGAAGACTCAGGTCATTTAAAAGTGTATCAAGGGAAAAATGAACAAGGCATGGCGCATGCGGCAATTGCCTATGCAAAACAAAAAAATCGCCAGCGCATCTACGCGTGTTCCGCATCAGCAGGACCAGGTTCCGCCAACCTCATAACCGCAGCTGGAACCGCACTTGCGAACAATTTACCAGTATTATTCTTGCCAGCCGACACATTCGCAACCAGACAGCCCGACCCAGTTTTGCAACAACTAGAGCATGAGTCGAGCGCGGCGATTACAACCAACGATGGCTTCCAAGCAGTTTCCAGATACTTCGACCGCGTGCAGCGACCAGAACAACTCATGAGCGCCCTGATTCGCGCTTTCGAAGTAATGACCAACCCGGCGAGCGCCGGCCCAGCCACAATCTGTATCGCGCAAGATACGGAAGGAGAAGCATTCGATTATCCAATCGAATTTTTCCACAAACGAATTCACTATCTCAATCGGCAAATTCCGACAAAGCGTGAACTAACCGAAGCAGCGCGACTCATCCAAGCGAGCAAAACTCCAGTTATCATCGTCGGAGGTGGCGCCCGCTATTCAGATGCGCGCGAAGAATTAATCGCCCTTTCCGAGCAAACCAACATTCCGCTCGTCGAAACACATGCCGGGAAATCAACCGTTGAGTTTGACTTCAAAAACAACCTAGGTGGTACTGGAATCCTCGGCACGCTAGCCGCTAATAAAGCTATCCGTGACGCTGATTTGGTCATCGGAATTGGCACGCGCTACACCGATTTCACAACCAGTTCCAAAACTGCATTTGACCCAGCAACCAAATTTATCAATATTAACGTCAGCCGCATGCAAACATACAAACTAGACGCTTTCCAAGTTGTCGGCGACGCCAAAGCTACCCTTGCCGAACTCGCGCCACTTTTAAAAGGCTATCAAAGCCAATTTGGCGACAAGATTGCCGCATACAAAGCAGAGTGGCTCGCAGAAAGAACGCGACTACAAAACACGAAATTCAACCGAGAAGCTTTCACACCAGAAATCAAAGATCAATTCGACCAAGCAACCCTAAACGAATACGCCGACAGCTTGCAAACTGAATTCACGCAAACCGAAGCACTCATCACGATTAATGACACCGTGGCCCCAGATAGCATCGTCGTTTGTTCGGCCGGCTCACTTCCAGGCGACCTGCAACGACTTTGGAATCCAGCCGTACCAAACACCTATCACCTAGAATATGGCTATTCCTGCATGGGCTACGAAATAAACGGAGCCCTCGGTGCAAAAATGGCCGCAACAAACAACCAAGAAGTTTATTCCATCGTTGGCGATGGTAGTTTCTGCATGTCGCACTCAGAACTACTAACATCCTTACAATACGGCAAAAAAATCAACATCATGCTCTTCGATAATTCCGGATTCGGCTGCATTAACAACCTCCAAATGGCAAACGGCAGTGACAGTTTCTTCTGCGAATTCCGCGATAGCGACAACCAAATTATGCAAGTCGATTACGCCAAAATTGCAGAAGGGTACGGCGCAAAAGTCTATAGAGCCAACACCAAAGAAGATCTAATCAGAGCACTGGAAGACGCAAAAACACAAACCAAAACCACTTTAATCGATATGAAAGTATTACCAAAAACAATGTCAGAAGGCTATCTTAACTGGTGGAATGTGGGAGTTTCCGAAGTTTCAAACAAAGCAAGTATCAAGCAAGCTTACGAATCAAAACAAGCAAATCTGAAAAATGCTCGACTATATTAAGTTAAAAAAAACAAGTCCAACGCAGGACTTGTTTTTTATTTGTCCTTCCCAATAGCCACGCCTTGCATCGCCCCAGTTTTTCTTTATAATAAAAGTAACTGTAAGATGAAGGAGGAAATAATATGGAAGCTTTTGCAGAATATTTAGCTGAGATTGAAAACCCAGACCACCGCGCACGAACGCAAGAAGCTTTAACATGGGTGGCGGAAACTTTCCCAGACTTAAAGCCAGAAATTAAATGGAATACACCGATGTTTACAAAAAATGATACGTTCATTATTGGCTTCTCCATTGCAAAACAGCATATGAGCGTTTCCCCAGAAGCTGCTGGAATTGAGCGTTTCGAAGCGGATTTAAAAGAAGCGGGTTATAGCCATACAAAAGGCATATTCCGAATTACCTGGGCCAAACCAGTCGATTTTGACCTATTGGCAAAAATTATCGAGTTTAATATTCAAGATAAAGCAAATTATACTAGTTTTTGGCGTGTTTAAATGATTTTTAGTTACATTGTCGCGTAGTAAATCCAGATTTTTTATGCCATAATTAATAAGCTAAAATGTATTTTTATAAAAGAGTGGTGTGAAATGCGTATTTTTTGTGGGATTATGTCAATCCAAGCAGGTTTTATTGGTGCTCTTGCTGAAATACTAAGCCCTGACAGTAAAAAGAATAACTTGTTTATGATACCGGAAGATCTTGCGGCGTCATCAGGCTATTTAATGTCATTAGCGATGATTTTAGCAGGAATCCTAATTATTTGTGCTTATCGAAATGATTTTCTAATATTTATGGCACTAGTTTTATGGCTCTTTGGACTTATTTTTGGACTAATATTCACCCCGAGCTATTCGGGCTTCTATTTCCGTCCAATTGTATGTTTAATAAGCTTTTTAATGGGCCTATTTATTTTCACAGATTATACAAGACATCAAGACACGAGTGAGGAAAGGTGAGCGAAATGCTCATCTTTTTTTATTTACATTCGCGCTGACCGCGAAGTCCCAAACTGCAAAACAAGATCCACTAGCGCACAAACCAAAATGCTCACAAAACTCACAAACAGCGGCAAACTACTACACAAATTAACAAAAAACAACCCGACCAATAGCCCTAATAACAACGCATCTTTCCAAAAAGAAAATGTCACTTCGGCCTTTTTATGAGTAGCGAACACAAATTGCTTCGAGACGAAAAATACAGCCACGGAACCAAACAACATCAACAACAACACGTCTCGCTGCAAATGCCCCTCAAATAACAAATGCAAATTCACAGCAAGCAACATTACCGAAACAATAATAAAGAAATGCCCGTAAATCAAAAACTGCCCGTGCGTCTCCTTATGATGATCAACAATTTTCTCAAAGCTATAAAAATACGAAGCCCAAAGCGTACAAATAATTAAAAAGCCAAGCAGCGTATACCCAATCGTATATAAATCAAGCGTATGCCCAACTAAAATGGTCGTAATCGCAACAATACTTTCACCAAAAGTAATAATAACAAACAAGCCAAAACGCTCAGCTAAATGCGGAAAATCTACCGGAACTTTCCGCAACGTGTTAGCCAAGAATATCGGTAAAATAATATCAACAGCAATCCCAAGATACATCACTAAATAACGCGCAAACCCTTCAAAAAACACCGAAGTCGCCGTAGTCAAAACCCCAAGTAGAAAAACACTACCAAGAAGCAGCGCCACTTTCTGCGCATTTCCCGTCAACTGCCTACTAATCACAAAATACTGAATAACCGTAATCAGCCGAATTCCTAAATAACCAATCAAAAAAGTATAATACGTATTCGAAAACGTTAAATCAAAACTCGCCGTCATCAAAATCAAGAAAAACATCTGAGGTAACATATAAAGTTCAGGTAGTTTGATTTTTTCCCCAAAGCGATTGAAAAACATTGTTTGCCCAACCCACGCCCAAAACATCGGCGTCACCATCAATAAATACTCACCAAAATAAACAGCTGTTTTATCTGGATGATTATCGACGCTAAGTAATAAATGGGTCGTTGAAGCCACAGCAGTTACGAATATTAAATCAAAAAATAGTTCTAGCCAAGAAACTTTTCTTTCCGCCACAATCTCACCCCATTATTATTTCTTTTTTCAAGTATACCACGTGAATTCGCCTGCCTTTTGACAGTTGCTCGCCGTGAAAAGTATAATGGAAGGACAAAATCATGGAACTACTGAGATGGGAGAATTAAAAATGGTAAAAACATGGGAAGAATTTTTAAAACAAGAAGCAAAACAGCCTTATTTTATAGAATTAATGGAAGCAGTTGAGGACGCGAGAGCAAAAGGTAATGTGTATCCGTCAGAGGAAGATATGTTTTCGTGTTTCCGCTTATGTCCGTATGATCAAGTGAAAGTCGTTATTTTAGGACAAGACCCGTATCATGGTCCTGGACAAGCGCATGGCCTAAGCTTCTCCGTGCAAAAAGGGGTGCGAATTCCGCCAAGTCTTCGTAATATTTATAAAGAATTAAAAACAGACTTAGATATTGAACCAGCTGACCACGGCTATCTTGCAAAATGGGCAGAGCAAGGTGTGCTTTTGATGAACACAAGTTGGAGCGTGGAAGAAGGCAAAGCTGGCAGTCATAAAAAGCTAGGCTGGGCAACATTCACAGACCATGTGTTAGAAGAATTGAATAATTACGACAAACCACTCGTATTTATTTTGTGGGGAAATCACGCTATAAAAGCCGCAACTGGTATCACCAACCCAAAACATTTACTCATCAAAGGCGTCCACCCATCTCCACTTGCCGCAAGTCGAGGCTTTTTCGGAAGCAAACCATTTTCAAAAACGAATCAATTTCTGGAGGGAAACGGAAGAACACCGATTAATTGGGACTTAAATAAGGCGTAAAAAAATACCCTATTCCAAAATTTTGTTTCTTCTATTATATAGTTTTCTATAAAAGTGAAAAAATTTACATAATTCTTGCTAAAAGCTTTTTACATAAGGTTTCTTTCATGTTATGGTTATTATAGGAGAAAGTAAAAATTTAAAAAAGTTCCTAAAGAAGGTGACTAGTTTGAAGCATAATTTTACAGAAGATGACTTTGTTTATGGAGAATCATGGGGACTCGTGCATCGGGGGGTTTTAGAGGACAAAGAAGTAGAAAGAATGAAAGCGCTACGAGACAAAGTAGTAGGTAAAAAAGGTGTGGCACAAACGACACTTAAACCAATCGGTAGTGTCAGAATAGACGGAGAAGTCTATGAAGCTCGCTTGAAAACAGGTTATTTAGAAGTGGGAAAACCAATAATTGCAGTAGGTATCGATTTCGGGTACGTACTAGTCAATGAAGATATACAGGAGGGAGAAAAATGACAATGATTGGACCAATTATTATCGCAGTATTGATTATCATCTTTTTAATCGTATTTTTCACTTTAGTACCAGTGGGGTTATGGATTAGTGCATTATCCGCACGTGTACCAGTGGGACTAGGAACTTTAATCGGGATGAGATTACGTCGCGTTGTACCTTCTCGCGTTGTAAAACCGTTAATTAAAGCAGTAAAAGCAGGATTAGACTTAGAAGTAAACCAACTTGAAAGCCACTATTTAGCTGGTGGGGACGTGGATAACACAGTTGATGCGTTAATCGCCGCACACCGCGCAAATATTGAATTAGATTTCAGCCGTGCAGCAGCAATTGACCTTGCTGGACGTGACGTACTGGAAGCAGTACAAACTTCCGTAACACCAAAAGTTATTCGTACACCTGAATTCACTGGTGTGGCGCAAAACGGGGTAGAAGTAAAAGTTATCACACAAATTACTGTACAATCGAACATTGAACGTATCGTCGGTGGTGCCGGTGAAGATACAGTTATCGCCCGTGTCGGTGAAGCCGTAGTATCTACAGTCGGTGAAACAAAAGAACATACAGACGTACTAGAAAACCCAAACAGCATTTCGAAAAAAGTCCAAGAACAAGGACTTGGAGATGGAACAGCTTATACAATTTTATCCATTGATATCGCCGAAATGCGTATCGGGGACAACATTAAAGCAAAACTAGACATCGAAAAAGCCAACGCTGACATGGAAGTTGCTCAAGCAGCTGCATCGAAACGTAAAGCAGAAGCGATTGCCCTAGAACAAGAAAACAGAGCAGCCGTAGTAGCCGCAGAAGCAGAAGTTCCACGTGCGCTTTCTCGCGCTTTAGAAGAAGGTAACCTAGGCGTAATGGATTACTACAAAATGGAAAATGTACAATCAGATACAGCTATGCGTGAATCGATTGCACACGAAGACGAAAAATAAACCTTGATCTTTTGCAAGAAAGAAGGTGTTTTCAATGGATTTAAGTGATTTTCTGAATAGTGGTTGGGAGAGTGTCTTAGTCGTTCTTGGTATAGTTGGTGTCCTTATCAATTTCCTTAGTAAAGCCGGTAAAGGGGAAGAAGAGGAAAAAGCGCCACAACAAAGACCGAAATTGCGCACGACTCATCAAGCAAGCCATACGCAAACTACCAAAAAACCAGCAAAACGCAAAGTATCACAAGGTACTTTTACACAAAATAAAGAACAAGATAAAGTTATTGCCGAACAAAAGGCAACTCAAGAAAAAATGCTACGTGATATCCGCCGAGAATCCAATGTGGCCAAAGGAAAAAAACTAATTAAAAGCACAAGTAATCATCCTAAAAAAGCCCGTAAATTACGCGGCAGATTACAAGAAGCGATAATTACGAAAGAAATCCTTGATAAGCCAGTTTCTTTACGGAAAAATCATTTATAACAGTTGGCCCGAGAACGAGTTTCTTGGGTCTTTTTGTTGCTGTGGTGGAACTGTTACATAATAACGCCAAGTTTTAAAATCCCTGTAGTACAACTGTAACATTGACCTGATATGCTGTGTGTATATAAAAAAGGGGTGCGTGGATTGAAAATAATAGCAACGAGAAGAAAGATTTTTTTTTGCGTTTATAGCTTTAATGATTTCTTTTTCAGTACTATTCTTACCAACAACTAACGCATCAGCAGCAACAACATATAAAATGACGATAACGGCTGATGTAAATATTCGCACAGCAGATAATACAAATGGCAAAGTCATCGGATTATACAAAAAAGGCACAACAGTTACTTTCACTGCAAAGACGAACAATAACTGGTATAAAATAACATATAACGGTAAAGTAGGGTATGTTTCAGGTAAATGTGTAACTACATATAAAGCACCTGTTGCAACAACGCAAAGTTTTGCCGCATTAAATAACGAAGCAAGAAAACACCTTGGCAAACGCTACAAAATTGGCGCAACTGGCCCAAGCTGCTTCGACTGCTCCGGTTTTACACAATATGTCTACTCGAAAGCCATTAAAAAATCACTTCCAAGAACAGCCAAACAACAATATGCCGCTGCAAAGAAAATTAAAGCCAATGAACTAAAAAATGGTGATTTGATTTTCTTTAACTATGGTAGAGGCATTGCACACGTTGGCATCTATGTTGGCAATGGCAAAATGCTTAATGCCCAAAATAACGGCGTAAAATATGACACCATCACATCTGGCTATTGGAAAAAATACATCGCCGGCTATGGTCGTGTATCAAACTTAAAATAATCCCACCAAGCGTCACTTTCTAGTGATGCTTTTTTGTATGAAGGAGGAACTGGAAAATGGATTATACAATTAAAGAAATGCCACTTGAAGAATTAGAGTCACGCGTAATTGAAGGACTTTTGGAGCATAAAGAACGGCTAGGGTACGATATCCCAAAAAGAGATACCGTACATATTGGCTTTGCCGCACTAAACGAATCCGGGGAAATAGTTGGTGGGGTAACAGCTAAAATCAGCTACGGAGAATTACATGTTTCCCTTCTTTCCGTCGATAAAAGTACACAAGGAACAGGCGTCGGAACAGCTTTAATGGAACAAATAGAAAGATATGGTAGAGCAAATAACTGCCACCATATCTCCCTAACTACATTCAGTTACCAAGCCCCAGATTTTTATAAAAAATGTGGTTTTACCGAGCTTGGTCGAATTCAAGATTTCCCACTTAAAGGCGAAGAAAAGTATTTTTTCGTTAAATATCTTTAAAATTACATAGAACTATTTTTCTTAGCAGCAGCTTGGACGGCATTAATTACGGCAGAGCGGAAGCCATTATCTTCTAATGATTTCACCGCTTCAATCGTTGTTCCGCCGGGAGAAGTAACCATATCTTTAAGTTTCCCTGGATGTTCGCCAGTTTCTAAAACCATTTTTGCAGCGCCTAGGACGGCTTGTGCGGCGAATTTATAAGCTTTATCACGTGGCATGCCATTTAGTACTGCGCCGTCTGCTAAAGCCTCTATGAACATATAAACATAGGCTGGCGAAGAACCACTGACACCGATAACTGCATCCATTAAGTTTTCGGACACGACTTCTGCCTCTCCAAAACTAGCAAAAATGGCAACAACATCATCGATTTCTTGTTGCGTTACATTCGCGTTTGGTGAAATGGAAGACATCGCCTCGCCAACAAGTGCTGGTGTATTTGGCATTACTCGAACAATTTTCGTATCCGCAGAAGTTAAGGCTTCTAAATCTTGAATCGTAGTGCCCGCTGCCACAGAAATAACGATTTTATCTGGTGTTAACTTATCTTTTACTGCTGTTAAAATTTCTGGAATAGTATAAGGTTTAACCGATAAAATGATAATATCTGCTTGTTCTACGAGTTTTCCAGTATCCGTTGTGAGCATTAGACCATTAAATTCCGTTTCGAGCGGCTTTAGTTTTTCGATGTTCCGACCGCAAACGATAATGTTTTCTCTCGCTATTAAGTTAGCTGTTGCCAGTCCTCGAATCATTGCTGTACCCATATTTCCTGCGCCAATAAAACCAATTTTTGTCATGCTATCTTTTCGCTCCTAACCAAAGCATTTTTTACTATTATCTCATGTTATGTGGCTTTGTCCAGTTTTGCGATAAAAATCATCAAAGTACCTTAGTGAATGTTGCTAAGGTACTTTTTCATGTTTGCGATTGTATTTTTTATTAGCGAAAGTCTGATTTTGTACTAAATTACTAAAGACGTTTTTGAAAAGTCCTTATTTACCAATGGTTTGGTCAAGGGACATAAATAAATGTAGCGAAAATGTGTCAAAAGCTGCTTACTTGACAACTAAAAATAAACATTTTTCTGATAATTGTCTTCGAATATGCCAATCTGAACAACAGTAAAAACGACATGGGATACTGTTTTGGAGGCAATGTTTTTAAAGTTTGAAAGCGCTATAAATGGCGGTTTTATCAGCTATAATTAACTTTGGATGACAGTCCCAACTACATAGTATTGCGAGGTGAAAACGATGAATTTCTTTTTACAATTATTAGGAAACTTCTCTGGAGCATTAAATTTCCCAGACGTAACAGGAGTACTAAACAGCCTAATCAAAGCTATTTTTGGTTGATTCTAACAAAATAATACGTAAAGGAGGCCACTACTCATGAATTTCTTTCTACAATTATTAGGTAATTTTTCGGGAGCTTTTAATTTCCCAGACGTAACAGAAATCTTAAACAACCTAATCAAAGGAATCTTCGGTTGATTTTAAAAAAATTAAAAATAGGAAAGGAGGCTACTAAAGATGAATTTCTTCCTACAATTATTAACTAACCTTTCTGGCGCTTTACGTTTCCCAGATGTAACTGAAATCCTAAACAATCTAATCAAAGGAATCTTTGGTTGATTACCAAGTAGAATACGCTGAAATATAGGGTTAAGACTTTCTTAACCCTATTTTCTAATTAAAGATGTAAAAGAGGAGGATTTTAAATCCATGAAAAAAATAATCGCGATTATTACAACAGTTGCGCTACTATCTATGGTTGTTTTTAACTTTACCCCAGGTATCATTGCAAAAGCAGCAAACACTTCAGAAAGCAGTTTGACATACAAAGATGTACGAGGTGGTTTTTACTTTGTTGGTTATGAAAATGTTCAACTTGAAAAAGGCAAAACGTACAAATACAAAGTAGCTTATGAAGCAAATGTGGACATGACAATCACAGATACAATTACAGGACAATCCGCCAAAGCGGGACTATTTGTACCAAACTCTTCCGGTGTAGCACTTAACAATAACGCCGTAACTCGTACGCAAGATAACGTAGTGGACGTAGCAAATGATGATAGTAAAGTTTTCACACATACATTCGAATTTACAGCAAATGAAGATACAAAAGCAGACATCGGCGTGTTCGCGGGTGCAGGATCCGTTTTACCAACAACGCCAGAAATGTCGCTAATTTGGAAAAACATCACTGTGACAGACGAAACACCTGCAGAAGCCCTAACGGCCCCAGTTATTAATGCAGAAGATAAAACAATCAAACAAAATGAAACGTTTAATCCTCTAAATGACGTAACTGCAACGGATAAAAAAGATGGTGATATTACAAGTGCTATCCAAGTGACAAAAAATACCGTCGATACGACTAAAAGTGGCGAATATGATGTGGATTACAAAGTAACAAACTCAAGCGAAATCACAACGCTAAAAAGCATCAAAGTAACCGTAACTAAAGAGGCTACAGCAATAAATACAGCTCCAGTCATCAATGCCAAAGATCAAACAATCAAAGTAGGCGACCTATTTAATTCGTTAAAAGGTGTAACAGCAACGGATAAAGAAGACGGCGACCTAACAGCAAAAATAAAAATAACAAAAGACACAGTGAATAATACGAAAAAAGGTATTTATCAAGTCACGTATACTGTAACAGATTCTGGTAACTTATCAGCAACGCTTACAATTAAAGTGACTGTAACACAAGATTTAACGCTTATTATAGAGCCGATCAAACTGATTCAAAGTGGAACACCAAGCGATCCTACAAAGCCTAAACAAGCTGCTGGAAATGCAGAAGCAGCGAATGTAAAAGCAAGCAAAATACCAAAAACGGGTGACAACTCGATGGTTTGGGTAGTTCTTGCTGGACTTGGCTTAGCTACAGTCGGCATTACCACGTATCGCAAAAAAGTAAATAGATAAATTATCATGGATGAAAAGAGTATTTTAAGTTTGATACTCTTTTCATTAACTAGATGATAAAATGGCATTATAAAGCTGTTTTTAAGAAGTTTTACATAGGGAGAGGGGAATCAGTTATGCCGAAAATTGCTAAAGGTGACCGATTGGAAAATGTAGCTTTTGAGTACATCAAGAACAAAATCACAACGGGTGAGTATCCAACAGGGTATCGTGTAGTAGAAGCGAAATTATCCCAAGAATTAAATATGAGCAGAACACCGATTAGGCGGGCGATTATCAACCTGTGCCATTCCGGTTTTTTAGTTCATCAATACAACCGTGGTGCGTTCGTTCAAAACACAGAAGTAACGATTACAGAGTTTTTTTCACGGATGAAATTAGTCGAACTTTTAATGTATGAAAGCACGGAAAAATTAGTCTTACGGGAAGATTATATTGTAGTAGATGACATCATAGAAATAGCTGAGAGCGTCATTCAATATGAGAAAAATCGAGAATACGAATTAATGCGAGGTGCTTTTGAAGATTTTATCTGTGCGTTTATTGGCAAATTGAATAATGATTATTTTAATAGAGTCATACAAGATTTATGGAATGAAATAAATGATAATGCAACAAAAGAAGTACGGCTGATTATTGTTTCGGCAAGTGATCGAATTTCTGAAGAATTAGCACACATGATTGCTATTTTAAAATCATGGGATTACGAACAACTAAAAAAATGTTTTCAACACATTATGAACGCAATGATCTTAATTGCTTTTTAAAGAGAGGTTTTTAACTATTGAAAAAAATAAGCTGGGTTATCATACTGATTATCATTGGCGCATCAGTTGGCTATTATTTTATAAAAGAAAAGGAACAAAAAACGCCGCAAACCATTGACTACAAAACAGTCGAGGCGAAAATGGCAGATTTAAGTGTCTATGTTTCTGCAGAAGGACACGTCGTAAAAAAAGAAAATGAATGGCCTGAATATGAAGATTTTGCGGCCCGAATTATGGTAGACGAACTAGAAATCAATCAAATAAAAGAAAAACAAACAGCTAACGTACATGTCGAAGCAGTAAATGATAAAGTTTATAAAGGAAAAATAGCTGATATCAACGAAAAAGGAGTCATAAACGGGTCTGTAACTTCCTACGCAGTAACTATTAATCTGGAAAATGAAACTAATTTAAAAGAAAATATGTCCATTAGTGCAGACGTGCTTGTAGCGCTAGAAAAAAATGTCCTAACAATCCCAATTGAAGCGGTCCACACGGATAAATCAGACAAAAATTACATCTATATCGTAGACGCCGATAAACAAAAGAAGCAAGTTTGGATTGAAACGGGCAAACATAATACCAAATCTATCCAAGTAGTAAAAGGACTTACTGCAGGGCAACTTGTGATTATTCCTTAGATGGAGGCGAACACAACATGATCCAACTATTCAACATTTCAAAATCCTATCAAATGGGAGAAAATACTGTCAAAGCTTTAGATAACGTATCGCTTCAAATCCAACAAGGCGAATTTTTGGCGATTATCGGACCATCTGGCTCTGGTAAATCAACATTAATGAACATCCTTGGTATCCTTGATAAAGCAACTTTAGGCGAATACTATCTCAACAAAGTAAACCTAATGCGAATATCCGACAAAAAAATAGCTAAAATTAGAAATAAAAAAATCGGTTTTATTTTTCAGCAATTTAATTTAATGCCACGGCTCACTGCTTTTGAAAATGTCGAATTGCCGCTAGTCTATCGAGGCGTCCGTAAAACTACCCGAAAAAAAGTAGTAGCAAAAAGTTTGGAGCGGGTTGGTTTATTAGATAAAGCGAAACATTTACCCGCGCAACTTTCAGGAGGGCAACAGCAACGTATCGCTATCGCTCGAGCCATTGCCGGAAGTCCAGAAATATTACTAGCAGATGAACCAACAGGAGCGCTAGATTCAAAAACCGGAGAAGAAGTAATGAAGTTACTCAAAGAAATTCATAGAGAAGGAAATACATTAGTTATGATTACACATGATAAAGAAATCGCCGAACAAGCCGAACGAATCATAGAAATAAAAGACGGAAAACTCCGTGAATGGAATGAATTATGAGCCTTTTTCAGAGTGTGAAATTAGCATTAAAACAACTATTATCCGCCAAATTTCGCACATTTTTAACGATGCTCGGAATTATTATTGGTGTTTTTTCGGTTATACTGCTTGTTTCGATTGGTGAGGCGATATCGAAAAATGTCGCTACCCAATTAGGCGATATGGGGAGCAACCTGGTTTCGGTTAGCTTTTATTCAGATAATCCTAACGACAAATTCACTTATAAAGACGCGAAAAGTCTTTTAAATGGAGCTGAAATTGGCTCGCCGGAAGTGATGCAAACAAAGGAAGTTAGAACAAGTGACAAAACTGCGAGCAATCAAGTGACTGGAATAACGGAAGATTATGCCAGCATCAAGAATTTGGAAGTTGCATCAGGTCGATTTTGCTCGAATGTCGATGTTCGTTATGCCCAGAAGGTAACAGTTATTGGTTCTGAAATTGCCAAAACCTATTTCAAAAATCAAAATCCGGTCGGAAAGCATCTGCAAATCGCTGGTGCCAGATATATGGTCATTGGTGTTTTGGAAGAAAAAGGCGAGAGTCTCTTTGGATCAGCAGACGAAAAACTGTTTATCCCAATTACTTCCGCTGAACGACTTTTTAAAACGGATTCTGTAGATTTATATTATGTTCAAACGAATAATACGGAGCAGGTTCCGGCGGCAGTTAAGCGAATAGAGCAGAAAATGAGTCAACTTTTTCCGAATAATAAGGATGCGTATACGGTGGTGAATCAACAACAGGCGCTGGATACATTTGATAGTATTACGAGTACGCTTACGATTGGACTTGGGGCGATTGCTGGGATTTCGCTACTCGTTGGCGGGATTGGAATTATGAATATTATGCTCGTTTCTGTTTCGGAACGGACCCGTGAAATTGGGATTCGAAAGGCGATTGGTGCAGGTCCCGGCGATATTTTAATGCAGTTTTTGATTGAAGCGATTGTACTTAGTTTGTTAGGTGGCGGCATCGGGATTTTATTAGGCGTTTTTTCTGCGCAAATAGTTACGGCCGTATCTAGTTTTGAAATGCACGTTTCTGCCGCGACGATTCTTTTAGCAGTTGGTTTTTCGATGTTTATTGGCGTGGTGTTTGGCGTAGTTCCAGCACGCAAAGCCTCGAAAAAAATGCCAATAGATGCGTTGCGAGCAGATTAACTAAAGGAGGCGTTTTGATTGGAAATAGAACAACAAGCGGACGATACTTGGGTTTTAGTTGAAATTGTCAGCCTTGTGACCAACGTGGAACGACACAGATTAAGAGAACTTAGTTATTCTGAATTGGAAGACTTATATGAAAGAGTGGTTGTTGAACATTAAATCAATCCTAGTTTTTGCGAGAACGACCAATTTATGCGAAAATAAAAGCAAATTAGCGGGAGGGATTTTGATGGATGAATCAATCACGAAGCAAAATGCTGGCGGTGCGGTAGTGGAATTTAAACTAGAAATAAGCGCAGCGGTTGCAACAGTTTTCGAATTATTAACAACAAATGAAGGCTTGGCAAAATGGTTTGATGAACTTGAAATAGGCGAGCTCGGCGCGGGTGGACATTTACTTTTTGTTATGACACCTGAAGAAAAAATAAAGATGCCAATTCGCGCATTTGAACATAACCAGAAACTTGCTTTCGAGTGGGATCAAGATGAGGTTGCCTTTGAACTGAATGCCACTGAGGCGAATAAAACGAATCTAACGTTCACAGAACAGCTCACTGCAATCACCGAACACAGCCCGAGAGATATTTCCGGTTGGCATATTTGCTTGAAGAAATTACAAGCGAGCGCGGAAGGAAAAACATACGATTTCAACAAAGCAGAGTTCGAATCACTTTTTGCCAAATATCAAAAAGAACTAAATATCGAAAAATAAATCCTTTAGAAAAGCCATAAATGAAGCTGAAAACGCTTTGTTTATGGCTTTTTTCTACGTAAATTAAACTTTTTCCACTTTAACTGGAAATTCCTTATGTTCAAAAAAGTAATCGGTTTCATTAGAATGTAATTGTAAGCAAGGCATTGAAAAAATACGGGGTGACGAAATGATAGTATCAGAAGAACAATTATTTTTAAATCAGCATCTAAGCACAAAAGAAGAAGTGCTAGCTTTTATTGCAGACAAGGCGGCTGAGATCGGTATCACGACGAATTCGGCACAAGTAGAGCGTGATTTATGGGCTCGCGAAAAAGAATACGCAACAGCTGTACAACAATTAATCGCTATTCCACATGCGAAGACGGAGGCAATATCGGAAGCGAAACTGCTTTTCATTCGTCTCGTTGAACCGATTGATTGGGAGTCAAAAGAGGGTTTTAAGGCACAAGCCATTTTTGCAATATTAGTTCCAGCGAGTGAAGCCAGCCAGCAACATCTGAAAATTTTATCTAGTGTGGCTGTGAATTTACTAGAAGAAACGTTTCAAGAACAAATTTTAACGATCAAAACGGAACACGAACTGATGGATTACTTGAAAGATAATTTGGAAGGAGAATTGATATGAAAGTTGTAGGAGTTACGTCATGTATCGCAGGACTTGCGCACACACCAATGGCAGCAAAGGCATTAGAAAAAGCGGGAGTAAAATTAGGTCACGATGTCAAAATTGAACAACAAGGTGCAATGGGAACAATCGATGAAATCACGCCAGCTGAAGTGAGTGCGGCAGATGTAGTTATCATCGCGGCGGATAAAGTAATCGACGGGGAAGATCGTTTCAAAGGAAAACCAGTCGTTCGTGTGAAAATTGGTCAATGTGTTGCGAACGGGGAAGCGGTGTTAAGTAAAGTAGTTGCAGCAATTGAAGCACGCAAACAAAAGGAGGCTAATTAAGTCATGAAAGGGAAATTAAACGAAGCAAAAGACCATTTAATGTCGGGAATATCGTATGCACTACCGGTCATTATTGCAGGGTCACTTGTTGTAGCGGTTGCGAAATTGATTGGGATTATTGGCGGGGTTACAAATCTAGACGCTTACGCTGATGCAAGCGGATTTTATCATTACGTTTATTTATTTCAAAATGTAGGTTGGGCGGCAATTGGCTTACTTAACTTAGTACTCGCTGGATATATTGCTTATTCAATCGCTGGAAAACCGGCGCTTGCTGCTGGTTTTGTCGGTGGGGTCCTTGCTACTAGTACAAATGCTGGTTTCTTAGGTGCTGTGGTCGCTGGTTTCTTCGCCGGTTGGTTAACAAACTGGGTGAAAAAACATGTTCGTATCACTGGACCAGCTGCTAGTTCTTTACCACTAATTATTTTGCCACTTATCACGGTTGGTGCCACAGGGATACTGATGTCACTAATTCTCGGCGGACCGCTTGGATGGTTAAACCAAACATTACTTGATTGGGTAACAGAAATGTGTAAAAACGATACAAACGTTATTATTCTAGCACTTATTTTAGGAGCAATGATTGGATTTGACCTTGGTGGGCCTGTAAACAAAGCTGCTTGGATGGCTGGGAATGCGCTATTTATGAGCGGGATTTACCTACCTTCGATCATGATTAACGTCGCAATTTGTATTCCGCCACTAGGCTACGGAATCGCAACTCTTTTACGCAAAAAGAATTATTCTACTACCTTTAAAGAAGCTGGAAATGGTGCGCTAATTATGGGACTAATTGGGGTCACGGAAGGTGCGATTCCATTTACACTACGTAGCCCTGGTAAATTAATTCCGCTAAATGTGATTGCCTGTGCGATTGGTAGTGCCGTAACAATGGGACTTGGCGCTTATGTGAAAATGCCGCCAATCGGTGGTATGTATGGTTTCTTCACCATTGGTAACGGCTGGGCTTACTTAGTTGGTGGTCTAGTTGGTGCATTTATTATCGGAATTTGCGCGAACTTATTCGTCAATTTCACAGAAGAAGAAACAGCAGCTGCAGACGATGCTATTGACGATATCGATATTAGTTTTGACGAAATAGAGATTAAATAATAGTTGGAGGATTTAATGAAAATGACTAAAACGAAAGTACATGTAATTCCGCATTCACATTGGGATAGAGAATGGTATTTTACTTCAAGCCGTTCCACAATCTATTTAGTGAAGCATTTAAAAGAAGTAATTGAAACTTTAGAAGCGAAAGACGATTACCATTTTTACTTAATGGATGCTCAAAGTTCTTTAATAGAAGATTATTTGCGCTACTGCCCGGAAGATAAAACGAGATTAGAAAAATTGATTGCTGAAAAACGGCTTATTACAGGGCCTTGGTATACACAAACGGATCAATTAGTCATTTCACAAGAATCGATTGTTAGAAACTTGCTTTATGGAACGAGAATCGCACGCGAAATGGGACATAGCATGGCTGTT
Organism: Listeria cossartiae subsp. cayugensis; assembly: GCF_014229095.1. GTDB lineage: Bacteria > Bacillota > Bacilli > Lactobacillales > Listeriaceae > Listeria > Listeria cayugensis. The sequence goes on from NZ_JAARZC010000001.1 coordinate 157,850, forward strand.
GGTTATGTCCCGGATGCATTCGGGCAAGGCGGGAATATGCCGCAAATTTATAAAGAATTTGGTATCTCGAAGTTTCTGTTTTGGCGTGGGGTTGCTGATAATCGCTTGAAGCAAACCGAATTTATCTGGCGCGGTGATGATGGCACAGAAATGCTAGCGGAACAAATTCCATTCGGCTATTACTACGGAGCGAACATTCCAGAAAATGAAGCCGAACTTAAAACGTATTTGGATGAACAAATTGGTGCTTTAGAAGAAAAAGCTTCAACGCCAAATGTTTATTTCCCTAATGGCTTAGACCAAGCGCCAGTCAGAAAAAATTTGCCGGAATTGGTTGCGAAATTTAATGAATTAGATAGCACACGGGAATACCAAATCGCTTCACCAGAAACATTTTTCGCGGATTTAGAAAAAGATGTGACCGATTTACCAGTCATTGCCGGCGAATTAACAGAAGGAAAACATAGTCGCTTGCACAAATCGATTTTCTCTACCCGAGCTGATTTAAAACAAGCGAACAATCAAATTGAAAACTTTTTAAGCAATGTGCTGGAGCCAGTTCTTTCAATCAGCTACTCACTTGGCAACCGCTATCCGCATAATGAACTCGCAGAAATTTGGAAGTTGATGTTTGAAAATGCTGCACACGATAGCATTGGTGGCTGTAATAGTGATACGACCAACCGCGACGTCAAACATCGTTACAAATTGGCTTCGGATTTAGCGACCAATTTACTCGATTTAAACATGCGCCTAATTAGCGAAAAAATCGAGCAAAAACAACCGTTCCAATTTACCGTTTTCAACCCACTTCCATACGAAAAAAGTGGCGTTATCAAAATGACTGCATACATTCCAGAAGATAATTTCACAGTAGAAGATACGCAAGGAAACACGCTTGAATACACAATTCTAGAAAAAACAGACCTAACCGAATACGTCTTGAATCAACATATCGATCTAAACCCAAGTAGACCCGTTTATTTACCTGAAAAAGTCTTTTTAGCGACGATGCTAGTAAACGTAAATAACCTGCCAGCACTAGGATACGACACCATCTACTTTAATTTAGAAAACGAAACACCAGAGCAAGAACCGAAACAATCCGCCGCGACAAAAATCGAAAATGAATTTTATGAAATCCAGCTAGCAGCCAACAATTCACTAACGATTCATGATAAAAAAGCGGGCAGAACCTACACCAATCAAATGATTTTTGTGGAAAATGGCGACGATGGCGATTCCTACAACTATTCTCCGCCACGTAAAGACCTTGTAATTTCATCAAAAGAAGCAGTTGTGGAAAGCATAGAGTCCAGCATATCAAGCGTCAACCAAGCATTAACTATTTCCTTCAAGTTAAATGTACCGTATAATTTAGAAGAACGCGCAAATGGTGAAAAAAATAACGAAATGACTATCAAAACGGTAATTTCTTTACGTAAAAACGAAGAACTCATTCGTTTCGATGTACAAATTGCTAACCGAGTATTGAGTCATCGTTTATGCGTCACTTTCGCAACCGAAATTGCTAGCAAATTCTCGACAGCTGACCAATTATTCGCGCCAATCCAGCGTCCGGTTCGCCTTCCAGAAATGGATGTATGGGAAGCGGAAGAATGGCAAGAAGCGCCAATTTCGATTGAAGCAATGCAAAGTTTTGTCAGCTTGCACGATGAGTCGCATGGGGTTGCTGTAATGACAGAAGGCGTGCGCGAATATGAAATCATTGGTGAAAATTACGATACGATTTCGCTAACTCTGTTCCGCACATTTAGCCACATGGGTAAAACCGATTTACTATATCGTCCAGGTCGAGCTTCCGGTGAATCAATCGTTGCGACACCAGACGCGCAACTACTTGGCGAAATCAACGCAACATTCGCGCTAACTTTATTCGAAAGCTCTTTTGACGAAGCGGAAATCGCGAAAAAAGCAAAAGAATACTTATCGAACCCACCAGTTTACCAAATGTCAGATTTCCTAAACGGCCGCTTAATTTATGTTTACCGCGACGAAGAAAAAACGCTGGATGCGACATATAGCCTTGGACTTCCGACAATAGACGGAGCGATTATTAGTGCAGTGAAAAAAGCCGAAGACAGCGATGCCTTCATTACGCGCTTTTTCAATCCATATTTACAAAAAGAACTCACTATTCCAGAATTTTTCCAAGGCAAGGAACGCCACTTGGATGAAAGCAAATCAAACGAGAAACAAACGATATTAAAACACGCAAAAGTCCAAACCTATTTGTTTGAAAAATAACGATTAACTACCTAAAAAAAGGAGCTGCTACTAATGGGATATTTCGCATATAAACGCTTGGAAACACTATATGGCATGCTCCTTGATGCGGGTAGCCGCTTATCAGCCCAGAAACTCAGCCGAGATTTACATATTTCCGAACGAACGATACGAACGGATATTGCCAAACTAACCGAATTTCTCGAAAACCACGGGGCAACCATAACGCTTACTCGGGGTGCGGGTTACAAAATCGAAATCCTTGATCCGACCGTTTTCCAAGCTTTTCAGGCCGAAAAAAACAAACCGAAAAATGCTGATTATTTTGACTTAGATAATCCTGAAGAACGCGTGAAATACGAGATTTTCTTGCTACTATCAAGCGCCGACTATATCAAATTAGAAGACTTGGCGGATACGATTTTTGCAAGCCGTGCCACCATTTCTAATGATATGAAACAAGTTCGGAAGGTTATTGCAGCGTATGACTTAACGCTCATCTCAAAACCAGGTAGCGGCGTGAAAATTATCGGCGATGAAGAAAAAATGCGCTATGCCCTAACCGCGCTCATTGCTTCCAAAAACACCCCGGAATCCTACTTAGAATCATTTTTTGAATGGCATAAACAAAAAGATAAACTGCAAAAATTAATGACAGCCGTGACCGATTATTTTTTTGCGACCAACATTCGTTTCACAGACGAAGCGCTTCAAAACTTACTTTTACATATGATGATTTTAGTGGAACGAATTGAACTTGGGCATATGTTGGAACAGTTTGAATTAACGGACGTTAGTGAAGAAGAAATCGCGATTGCAGCTAAATTGGCTACTATTATAGAGTCACTATTCGAAATAGAGATTGCCGACGCGGACAAAAATTATTTGCTTCTCCAAATTGCCAGCAAACGAATTCTGAACGTAGAGGATAAAGAAATTAGCGAATTTGATGATTATGCGTATATCGAAGGCATGTTGAACCGCATTGAGTCACATTATTTTTATCATTTACAGGATGACTTGCAGCTGAAAAAGGATCTTGTTGCCCATATTCATTCGATGTTATACCGCGTGAAATACCATATGACCGTCAAAAACCCAATGACGGAGCACATCAAGCGCTATTATCCGTTAGCTTACGAAATCACGCTCGACGCAGTAGAATCACTAAAAAAAGACTACCCATATGACATTAACCAAAATGAATTAGCCTATTTGGCGCTTCATATCGGGGCATCTTTAGAGCGAAATTATCAAATCTCTTACTATCGTCATAAATCGGCTTTAATCGTCTGTGGGTCAGGTTTTGGAACGGCGCGAATTGTAGAAGCAAAAGTGAAGTCGGCAGTGAGCAATCTCGATATTACAAAAGTTGTTTCAATTCAAGAATATAACCGTTTTATCCATATTGAAGAAGATATTATTCTTTCCACCGTTAGAATACCTGAGAAAAATAAGCCGGTCATCAAAATCAGCAACATCCCAACCAATGAAGAATTAAAAATGCTCGGGGCGATTATTCAAGAACAAACGGATCCTAACCGCGGCTTTCTATCGAATTTCTTTACGGCCGATTTTTTTGCAAGAAGCAGTATGACGAGTAAAACGGCAATTTTAGAAGAAATGGTTGACTCATTGCGGCGACAAAATATCGTTGGTGACGACTTTTTGCACTCGGTTCTCGAACGTGAAAAACTAGGCTCAACGGTGCTCGGAACCGGAATAGCAATCCCGCATCCACTCGGACTAATGGCCAAAGAAACAAAAATCGTTATTCGGATATTAGATAAACCAATCAAATGGGATCAAAAACAATCCGTCCGCGCCGTATTTTTACTATGTATAAGCAAAAATGATTACGAAGAAGCCATTAATATTTATGAGTTGCTTGTGGAATTAGTGCGCGAAGAATACGGTGAAAAACTTTCAGGACTTTCTGATTTTTATGGATTCACGGCCCTGGCAAATGATATTTTGAAGAAAAAGTAAAAGCTATCTCCTTTTTAGGAAATAGCTTTTTCGTGAATTTTTCGTGAATTTTCTCATTTTTGTATTTAGTGAAAGCGTATTTCATGGTACACTATAAGAATACTAACTAAACATATGGAGGATTTAATGAACAGACAAACAGAATTTACATTACTTATCGTTGGTGCTTCTTTAAGCATATTAACTTTTTTAGGGGCTGTGTTTTATACCGCAATTTTTGGCTTTAGTGCGCTAGTAGTATTTGACGATGCAAGTTATTACACGACTTCAGAAGATTTAATTGTAGCCGGAATAATGACTTTTGGCTCAATAATTGCCGCAATTTTTGCTCTTGTATCCGCGATTTTTGGTTTCGTTGGTGCATTTAAAGTGAACGGTGGCGGACCGAAAGTAAAAACAATCGCCGTTTGTTTTATCGTTTTAGGTGGATTACAAGTTTTCACAATCCACGGAATTTTATTCTTGATTGCAGGTATTTTAGCAGTTAACAAAAAAGAATATAAAACAGTTTCTAAGGAATACGAAACTATTTCTACAGAAGATGAGGGGACGAAATGGGAATGATGATGTTCTTACCAATACTTTTTATTGTTGGTGCAGTTTTAGGGCTAGCAGCAAAAGTACTTTTAGCAATCTGGGTATATAAAGATGCAGATCAACGCGGAATGAATGCAATTCTTTGGTGTCTGCTGATGGTATTTATTAATGTAATTATTATTCTTGTTATTTACCTTATCGTTCGCACGAAAGGTGAAGTAATTAAACGGAATATAGGACTGTTGATTAGTGGGATTATTTTAGCGGTAGTTAATACTATTATTGCCATTTTTGCAGTGATTTTCTTACTATACTTTGCGGTTACTGATGACGGAATGTATAACATGATGAACGGTTATGACTATGATTATGACTATAACTACGATGATAGCGATCAATACGACCGCGAAAACTGGGAAGAATTTTAATTACATCAACGAGAATCTGCTACCTAATATGGGAGCAGATTCTTTTTATTTTCCCGCAAAAAGGGTATAGACAATAAAAAAGTGAATCTCGACAAGGAGAACTGCTGAATGGATACAGTTATTTTAGTAACGATTATTATTGTCATCGTGGGGTTGGCATTTGATTTTATCAATGGCTTTCACGATATTGCCAATGCTGTTGCCACAAGTATCTCAACTAGAGCGTTAAAACCGCGCGTAGCTATTGGAATTGCAGCAATCATGAACTTTCTAGGTGCCATTTCGTTTACAGGTGTAGCGGAATCGCTCACAAAAAGCATAGTAGATCCATTTTCGCTTAATAATGGAGAGTTTGTTGTTTTATGTGGCTTGATTGCCGCGGTTATTTGGAATTTGATGACTTGGCTTGTCGGTATGCCGAGTAGTTCCTCGCATGCGCTGATTGGTGCGATAGCCGGAGCATCGATTGCTTCTGCTAGCAGTTTCAGCGTGCTTAATTGGTCTGGATTTACAACGATTATTATCGCATTGATTATCTCGCCAATTCTCGGTTTTACAGTTGGTTACTTGATTTATTCGCTCTTCAAACACCTTTTTCACGATAAAAAACTGGGGAAAATGAATCGACGCTTTCGTTTTATCCAAATTGGAACCGCGGCCGCCCAAGCCTACTCACACGGAACGAATGATGCGCAAAAAACAATGGGAGTTATCACGCTAGCCCTAGTTGCGAGTGGACTTTTGAAAGAGTCGGCGGGTATTCCGTTTTGGGTGCAAGTGAGTTGTGCGGCATCGATGGCGATTGGCTCGTCTGTTGGTGGCTACCGGATTATCAAAACGGTCGGAACGAAAATCATGAAAATCACCCCGGTTACTGGAGTGGCGTCTGATTTAAGTTCGCTTTCCGTTATTATGACAGCAACCCTGATTCATTTGCCAGTAAGTACGACGCAAGTAATTGATAGCTCAATTATGGGCGTTGGAACAGCTAACCATAAAAAAGAAGTCAATTGGCGCACGGGGAAAAACATGGTTGTCACTTGGTTTATAACGTTACCACTGGCAGGAATTTTGGCAGCAGTGGTATACTGGATATCAGCAGCAATTTTTTTATAATAAGGAGGCATTTGAATGAAAATTGAACACGTCGCATTATGGACAACTAACTTAGAAAAAATGAAACAATTTTATATTACTTATTTTGGTGCAACTGCAAATGATTTATATGAGAATAAAACAAAGGGCTTCACATCTTACTTTCTTTCGTTTGCGAGTGGGACAAGATTAGAGATTATGAGCCGGACGGATGTAATGAATCAAGTAAGTGGTGAAAACCTAGGCTGGGCGCATATCGCTATTTCAACTGGAACGAAAGAAGCGGTAGATGAGTTGACTGAAAAACTAAGACAAGATGGATTTGAAATAGCCGGTGAGCCAAGAATGACAGGGGATGGATACTATGAAAGTGTCGTGCTTGACCCAGAAGGCAACCGCATCGAAATAACTTGGTAGCAGCAATTTGCCAGCTAGTTAGTTATCATGTAATATACGGATGTACATATTATAAATGAGGTGAATTTTATGGATATCGTAACTAATAAGATTGTCGTAGAAAAGTACAACTTTGAAACAACGATGGAAACAAATGAGCAATTCGAAAACAAAATTGAATTAGAGGTCCATGAAGTAGAACCGGTCGATGGCAATGTAGAACTTATGTCAAAAGGAAAAATTTTCAAAATAACCATTCCTTTTTTATTAGTGCTTGAAAATTTTCGGATTGATGGCAGAATCAGCCGTATTATTCAATTAAAAGATTTTTTCGGCGACTTTTCAGATTTAGAAGCGGTTGATGTGGAAGGGATATCGAATCCATTAATTGACTATATCAAGCGTTTAACATATGACGTGACGGAAATTGCGTTCGATGAGCCGGGAGTTAGTTTGGATTTTAACGCTAACCATAATGGCTAGTTAGGAGAGAAAATGCGTCAATATATGAAAATGGTACGCCCATTTGATTTTGTAATTATCGTTGCACTGATTTTGGGTTCGTTTTTGCCACTAATATTATTTTCTGTCGCGGAAGCTAAAAACGTAGGCGATGACGTCGTAGCAGTCATTTCACAAGATGGCAAAGTGATTCGGGAAATCCCATTAACTGGTCACAAAGGAAATGAACAGTTTACGATTAAAGGAAAAGGCGCGCAATATAATTTGATGGAAGTAGATGGCGATCGGATTCGTATTAAAGAAGACAACAGCCCAGACCAAGTAGGCGTCAAAATGGGCTGGAAATCCAAGGCCGGTGACACCATTGTTTGTTTACCACATAAAGTATTCGTAGAAATCAAATCAACAGACAAAAAAAGCAAAGACCCCGATACAGATTTAATTGTGCCGAATTAAAAAATCCAGCATTCTCTAAAAAGAGCGTGCTGGATTTTTCGTTTAATCAAGGAGTTCAATATAGCCATCCGTACCATTTATCCGGATTTGCTGACCGTCTTGGATGATATTCGTCGCATTTTCGACACCAACAACAGCGGGAAGTCCATATTCCCGTGCGATTACGGCGCCATGCGTCATGAGTCCGCCAACCTCCGTAACGAGCCCTTTAATGGAAACAAATGCAGGCGTCCAACTTGGGTCGGTAAAAGCGGTAACTAAAATATCGCCATCCTCCAAATCAGCTTTTTCCATATCTAAAATGACGCGCGCCCGACCCTCTACTGTGCCAGATGAAACAGGAAGTCCAAGAATGGCTTCTTCTGGCAGGTTTTCGCGCTGATATTTTCCGTTGATCATTTCGCCGTCGGAAGTAAGGATGCGAGGTGGTGTCAATTTTTCAAAGGAAGCAAAATCGCTTTTTCGCGTGTTGATGAGCTCATAATCGGCTTGATTGGAACGGGCAAGCTCGCGCAGTTCATCAAAATAAAGGAAGTAAATATCTTCTTTTTCGTGAAGTATGCCATTGTCTACCAGTTGTTTCCCGGCACGTAGTAAAGCGAGTTTGTAAATGAAATAGCGATTTATCATGCCGTATTTTGGATATTCACGATACCCGATAAAATGACGAAGGATATCGATTTTCGCTTTTGTTTCGGCGGCCTTTTGTTCTCCGTCTGGCAGTTGATGCAAGCGAGCGAGAATAGCTTGTTCTTTATTGGCTGCTTCTTTTTCGCCTTGCTCAAATTTGTGTTTACTCGCGTCAGGTTCAAAGTTTTTAATGTTGCTTAAAATTAGTGGTACCAGCGTTAACGGGTTTTCTATCCAGCGTGTTTTCGTTAAATCGATTTCACCCGCGCAACGCATGCCGTATTTTTCTAGGTAATCTTCTAGTGCTTTTTTCGCTTCTGCACCACCATCTAAAGTGGTTAATTCACCCAAAAAGTGAGGGTTTTTCGTTTGTTCTAAATAAGCTCTAACGGCAGGATGGGGGCGAATAACATCTGCAACATCAAGTAGTTCAAGCCCCATCTGTGAAGTGATATTATTTGGGGCTGATTCAGATAGCTTATCGGCCACATTTTTTTCGCCAAGCCACTCGTAAATATGTTCATTTAACCAAGCGGAAGCGTCCATTCCAGCCATAATTGCATCAATGCTAGTAGGGTTAAATAACACGCTTTTTAATTCATTTAAATCTTCTACAATAAAATCAAGCAAATCGGAACCATTTTTTGTTTTTATTGTTTGTTGTAGTTTTTTAATTGAGTTTTCGCTGTTTTTAACTAATTCGAAAACAACAGATGGATCAGGGATGCTGCGAACTGGTGGTTTTCCGGGTGCAGTCTCTTGAACTGGCTCGGTTTCAACCGGCAATGGGGATAAAAAGTCCTTTTTGTTAATCACGGTGAGTAATGCGTCTTTAATCAGCGGATCCGATTGACCGAGTGAGTTCACCATCATATCTCTGGAAGCTTTGGCCGACAAACTTTGCGTAATATCAACAAATAGCCGTCCGCCAGCAGTGTACATGGAAGCGGGGGTTGTCATTAAGTAAAAGGAAAGACCGAGTGGCTTCATTGCATCGGTCATCATTTGCTGATGCGCAACAGAAATATAAACACGATTGCCAGGCTCGTTCACTTCAGGAATTGGATACAAAGTAGTAATTGGTCGGCTTTGCACAATATAAAAAACATCGTCAACTAAGCACCATTCGATATCTTGTGGCTTGCCAAAATAAGCCTCAATTTTCCGGCCGAGTTTTGCGAGTTGTAAAATTTGTTGGTCTGTTAATGTCTGCTCGGTTTGTTGCGATTTTTCGAGCGCGCGCGTTTCTGTTCCGCCTTCTTTTAAACTGTAAATAGCGAGTTTTTTCGTCGCGATAATTTTGTCTGTAATGGTATTTTCTTGCACGGTGTAAGAATCGGGTGAAACTAAGCCGGAAACGAGTGCCTCCCCTAAGCCAAAACTAGCGTCAATTGAAAGCGATTTTCGGTTGGAGTTAATCGGGTCAGCCGTAAATAAAATACCAGAAGCATCTGGGGAAATCATTTGCTGAACAACAACGGCCAGCTGAACTTTGCTATGATTGAATTGATTTTGGATCCGGTAAATAATAGCGCGCTCGGTAAATAAAGAAGCCCAACATTTGCTAATGTGCCGTAAAATTTCATCCCTGCCAATAATATTTAAATACGTATCGTGTTGCCCGGCGAATGAAGCGTGAGGAAGGTCTTCCGCAGTGGCGCTAGAACGCACCGCATAAGCTTCATGTTCACCTAAATCTAAAAGGGAAGCGTCGATAGCGGATAGGATTTCAGGAGTAATATCGATATTTTGAATCAGTGTTCGAATCGCAGCACTGATTTCTCGGATAGAATCACTATCGCTCGTTGTTAGTATGGAAAGACGATAGAGTAGTTGCTGGAATTCGCTGTTTTTTGCCAAAGTTTTATTGTAAGCTTCTGTTGTGAGGCAAAATCCTGCGGGAACCTGGACGTCGGTGATTTTGGAACAAGCACCTAGATTCATGCCTTTACCTCCAACAAGGACTTCCGTGGCTTTGGTGATGTCTTGAAATTTTAATACGTATGGCTTCATTAATTCATCCCCCTATTTTTTCGAAAAAATAATACTTGACGGTAAAGAACACTTTATTGTATAATTAAAGTAGGGATTGCTTTACACAAGTATATTTAAACGATTATATCTATATAAATTTACCACGAATCTGCCCTAAATTCAATTAAAAACAAATATAAAAAGCAAAATTTCTCGTCACAAGAAATTTTGCTTTTTTTTACTGTTCAAATTTACATAAAGTTAAGCCTTGTGCTTTGGCTTCGGCTACAGTTACGGCAGTTTCGCCATTGGAGTTATTTAAGCCGCGACAGTTTTGATTATAATGATATTTTTTACCGGTAGCAGTAATATAAACCATTTGTCCTTGTTCATTGTTATTACTCGGTTGTGCAGCGGCACGTTCTGCGGAAGCGCGTTTTGCTTCAGCCGCTTTTTTCTCAGAAGCGACTCTAGCTTCTTCTGCTTTCTTTTCAGCCGCCACTTTTGCCTCAGCTGCACGTTTTTCTTCGGCTGCTACGCGTTCACGTTCTACTCGTTCGGCTTCAGCTTTTTCAGCCGCTACTCGCGCTTCTTCTGCTTTAGCTGCCAGTTTGGTTTCATAAGCAGGGGTTACTGCTAGTTTAAGCGTTTGTTCTTTTGTTTGACCATCAATTGCAATAGAAAGAACAGCATCTTGCGCTTTATCAAGTTCAGTAACAGAAAGGCGGAAAACACCATCTTCACCAGCTGTAGTTACAGCGTCTGGAAGGTCCACTAAATCAAGTGCTACAACTGCGCCAGGATTTGTTTTCCCTTCGACAATCAAAGTTCCCTCATCATCCGTCGTAAAAGTTGTTTCTGCTTCTAAAAGTGGTGTAGTTTCAATTGTCTTCGTTGTTTCTTCTTGTTTTGGTTCTTCCGTGGCCGCTTCATCTTCAGCTGTAGGAATAATCCCAATCCCAATAATAATCGCTAAAATAGAACTAATGATAACAATTTGTGTTTTTCTACGAGGCCAATTTCTCTTTCTAAATCGTAAAATCCCAAAAATCAACACACCAATACCTGCTAGAAATAATAAAATTCCTAATCCCGTCATATACATCTCCCTCTCCCTTTTTGTTTAACGCTATATTATAGGCATAATGTGAGTGAATACACAAGGCAAATAAGCTATTTTTCATACAATAAAAGAAAAAAACCGCTAAAACCATCGATAGATTCAAATAAAGGTGAAATAAATTACAAAAATTCACCAACTTGAATAATCTAATTGATTGTTTTATGATGAAGGAAAGACAAGTGTTTTGGAGGTGCTAGAGATGACAAAACCAATAGAAGAAATTGGTGCTGAGCTTGGAGAAAAAGCGGAAAAAGTAGCGCGGAAAACAGGTGCTGTTGCTGGAACGGCAGCTAAAATTTCTGTTTTCGGTTCCGTTTGGGCTGTGAAAACAGGTGTGAATAAGGCTCGTGCATTTACTCGTGGCTTTAAACAAGGATGGTCTGGCAAATAAGCAATAGGAAAAGGGAGAAAGTGAATTGTTAAATTACTTATCACAATTAAATCCGGTATTGTTAGCATTACTTGCCGGGATTTTTACATGGGCTTGTACAGCAGCTGGGGCTTCACTCGTATTTTTCTTTAAAAATTTAAATAAAAAATGGGGCAATGTCATGCTTGGATTTGCGGCGGGTGTTATGCTCGCAGCAAGTTTTTGGTCGTTACTTGCCCCGGCAATAGAAATGAGCAAGGACTTAGGAAAGTTTTCTTTTGTTCCAGCTTTAGTGGGCTTTTTGCTTGGGGGAATATTTTTACGGGTGATCGACCGTATTATTCCACATTTACATTTCGGGTTTCCAGAACAAGCGAAGGAAGGACCGAAAACTTCACTTCGAAAAAGCATTTTACTCGTTCTTTCGATTACCATTCATAATATTCCTGAAGGCGCCGCGGTTGGGGTTGCTTTTGGAGCGGTGATAACAGGAGACACGGAGACACTTATTACAGCGATAGTATTGGCGCTTGGTATTGGGATTCAAAATTTTCCAGAAGGTGCGGCAGTGTCCATTCCTTTGCGCGGAGAAGGGCTTTCTCGGAAAAAGAGCTTTTGGTACGGACAATTATCAGCGGTAGTTGAACCGATTTTCGCAGTGATTGGTGCAATTTTAGTAGTTTTTGTTACACCTATTTTACCGTTCGCGCTTGCGTTTGCGGCTGGAGCGATGATTTTTGTTATTGTAGAAGAGTTAATCCCGGAATCTCAATTAGAAGGTTCGGCGGATTTAGCGACGGCAGCTACCATGGCTGGCTTTGCGGTGATGATGGTTTTAGATGTTGCTTTAGGATAAATTACAAAACTGCTTAAAAACGTAATTAAATATTTGCGGAATACGTTTTTTTGCGGTAGAATTGATAGTGAAATACTTCACAATATATGCTAGTTTTCAGGGGTAATCCTGTAACTATACACTGGACACGGAAAAAAGCTCCCACTTTATCCGTGTCTTTTTCGTGATTTTTTGTACGAATTTTTTGGTCCTTTTTTCCTATTTTGGTACAAAAGCTAGAAAGTTGTTTTTTTTCATGTATAATTGTTTTATACGAAAAACTGGGGAAGGTTTTTCAAAGGTGAGGTGCATAATGTGAAAATTAGGTGGATTAGAATTTCACTAGTTACGATTCTCATTATTGCCGTGGTTTTTGTTGGTGTAATAGGATTCCAAAAATACCAATTTTCAAAGTCGCGCAACAAAGTAATAATGCAGATGGACAGACTAATGAAGGACCAAGATGGAGGAAATTTCCGCCGCTTGGATAAGAAAGAAAATGGAGTAGAAATTATTTCCTACATTCCTAAGACTACTGAGAAGAAAGACAACGAAATTATCCAAAAAGAAATTGAAAAGGCCACAGATGCAGAAGTGAAGAAATTAAATAGAGATAATGAAAAGCAAGGGATCATTTTCTACACTTATCAAAAGCAAAAAATGGCCGAACAAGCAGTATCTTACAAAGCAGTTCAATCTGAGTACGTAAAAGAAGGTAAAACTAAATTTGTACTCAAAGAGAAAAAAGATATTTGCAAAAACATTGTAACCGACGCAGAAACAGGCGCTTTATTAACACTTGGGGAAGTATTAATAAAGAACGATGAAACAAAACTAAACGTAAAATCTGCTGTTGAGCAAGAACTTATTAAAACAGGGGATTATTCTTTAAAAGATGTTGGGAATCTTGGGAATATCAAGAGTTTAGTGAAATGGGATCAAACTGATTTTGAAATCACTAATTCTGAACTAATTTTACCAATTGAAGTTCCAGGGGCTTCAGAACCGAAGAAAGTGAATGTACAACTTGCGGATATTGCTAATTCTGTGAATAAACGCTATTTACCAAGTAGTGTTAAAGTTCCAGAAGTACCAAAAGCAAAAACCAACAAGCGAATTGCACTTACTTTTGATGATGGTCCAAGTGCGGCAGTAACGCCACAAGTACTGGATACATTGAAACGCTATGATGTAAAAGCAACATTCTTTGTACTAGGTTCAAGCGTAGTACAAAATCCAGGTTTAGTAAAACGTGAATTAGCAGAGGGGCACCAAGTTGGAAGCCACTCATGGGATCATCCACAATTAACTAAACTATCAACACAAGAAGTATATAACCAAATTTTACAAACACAAAAAGTAGTATTTGATCAAACTGGATATTTTCCAACGACAATGCGCCCTCCATATGGTGCAGTCAACAAAGAAGTTGCTGAAGCGATCGGTCTTCCGATAATTCAGTGGTCTGTTGATACAGAAGATTGGAAAAACAAAAATGCTGGTGTAGTAACGCAAAGAGTCCTTGCAGGTGCAACGGACGGCGCGATTGTACTAATGCATGATATCCATAAGACAACTGCTGCAAGCCTTGATGCTACATTGCAACAATTGAAGAGTCAAGGATATGAATTTGTTACAATTGACGAACTTTATGGAGAGAAATTGCAAATTGGGAAGCAATATTTCGACAAAACAGAGTCAAGAATGGTGAAATAAAACGCGGTAGCTAAAGTGAGATAATCATTTTAGCTACTTTTTTTATAGTTAATGAAGCCTGATTTTGGGCAAAATAAAAAACATCCAACTTTTTCGTTGCATGTTACCTAGCATTTACCAAATTTTGGTGACAATGCCATAAATACTATTACGTGTAATCCAACCATTCACGTGTTTGTGATTATTAGAAATTTGATATTGCTTACCGCGGATTTTACTGATTTTATGTGTAAAAAAACTACCGCGAACTTTGCAAAATACGATATCGTTCACTTTGAGTTCTCTCGTGCCAATCGGTTCTAAACGAACAGGTTGCATCGACTTAATCAAAGGTAACATCGAGTTTCCGCCTTCTTTATAACGTTCAATGGTTTCGCCACGTCTGAGTATCTCTACTGCATCCAGGCTTCTCATAGTTATGCTCCTTTCTTGGGGTTAATGCAAGAATAACAAAATAGTTAAATTAGGTCAAGATTTTGTTATAATAGAAGCAATTATTTGAACGGGGGCTAGAGTGATGATAAAAGCGATTGCTGTAGATATGGACGGAACTTTTTTAGATGAAAATGGCGACTATGACCGCGGACGATTTGAGCGGATTTATGCGGAATTGGTGCAAAACGGGATTCGATTTATTGTTGCGAGTGGTAATCAGTATTATCAGCTGAAATCATTTTTCCCTGGGAAGGATGACGCGCTTTTTTATGTCGCTGAAAATGGAGCGGTTATTTTTCATCGAGGGGAATTGCGTAGTGTGAATCGTTTTGAGGAGACGCTTATTCAAAAGATTTTGCGGACGTTAATTCAGGAATATCAGGACTTGCAAGTGATTCTTTGTGGCGTGAAAAGTGCTTATTTGTTAAAGGCAGCTAATCTGGATTTTAAAGCATTTGCGAAAAAGTATTATTTTGAATTGCAAGAGGTGGATTCGTTCGATGTGCTTCCGGATGATACGTTCATTAAGTTTGCGCTTGATGTCGAAGTGGCTAAGACGGGGCAAATTGTGGAAGGTTTGAACCAAACGTTTGCTGGCGAAATTCGCGCTGTTTCGAGTGGGCATGGGAGCATTGATATTATTATTCCGGGTGTGACGAAAGGGAGCGCGATTCAGCAACTTTTGAACGAATGGCAAGTGGCGCCGGATGATTTGTTAGCTTTTGGAGATGCGAATAATGATTTGGAAATGCTACAATTAACTCCGAATAGTTATGCGATGCAAGAAAGTAGTCCGGAAGTTCTTGCTACCGCGAAACATGTGGCACCTTCTAATAAGGAAGCTGGCGTTTTGCAAATTGTGGAAGAATATATGAAAAAAAGCCAAAGATCTTGATCCGATCTTTGGCTTTTTTGAAAGGGGTAAACATGTTGGTTATCTGTTAAATTAATTTACCAGTGTAGATTCTACAATATCCTTTCTTCGATAAACGTTCAGAATAAGGCCGAGTAGTGCAGCGTAAACTAGTAACATGCTTCCCCCGTAACTGATAAACGGCAGGGGCACTATCATCATTGGGACTATTCCAAGCCCCATAAGAATATTCCAACACGCTGGAACGGTAAATAATACAGCCCCTCCGATTGTCAATAATCTGCCGAATAAATCCTTCGTTTTAAAAGCGTTTCGTGAAATCCGCAATATAAATACAAGTAGTAGTAGGCAAAGGGAAATTCCGAATAACCAGCCTAGAGAATAGACGAGAAATGGGAAGACAAAATCTGTATGTGCTTCAGGGAGTGCTAGATTGTTGTGAAGTCCTTTGCCGAACCAACCAGCCTGCGAAAGGATAGCTTTCACAGATATGAGATTATCCGAGAGATAACTACTAGAGAATTTAAGAATCATCGTACTAATGAAAATGATACCTACAAGCAAATTTCCGAGGGCTACTTTAATGGCAAATCGGTTATGACGATAATAAAAAATATACATTACTAATACACATAAGAAGTACATAATACCAAATACAAATCGGTTAATCATGATGTAAGAAATAACTGGGGCCCAAAATAGGATTAATAGCATTACTTGTTCTTTCCACCCTTTAAACGCATTAACTTTGGTAAAAATACCAGCCCATGCAATGAAGAATAAAAATAAAGATTTAGCTGGACTGTCAATCGCAATACCCCAGAGAGACATCCATCTTCCTCCTCCAGTAAGCGAAATACCAACTAAAAAAGGTGTGAAAAATAAAATTAAGGCAGCTCCGTAAAAATACATCCACAAATTTTTCAGTTTCCTATAATCAAAGAAAAGAAATCCTATTAGAGCAAGAGTGGCAATCACAAGCCAGACTATCTGTTTTTTCATAAATGAAGAACTAAGTACCGATGCACCACCAATCAGTGGAAGAAAACTAATACCTGCAAGTAGGACGAATAACGCAATCAAGAGCCAATCCATTCTCGGTTTATGAAGCTGATTCATGTTTCTACCAACTGTAGAGGGATCTCCCATTTCCTGCATCGCTTTTTTATCCGCAGCTTGTATAGATAATCCTCTGTTTTGAAAAGAGCGGCTTAGCTCTTCCAAATGATTACTTAGCTCCTTTTTAATCATACTGTGTGCTTGCTTGGACTTCACTTTAGAAATTACTTTACTTAAATATGCCTCGAATTTAGATGAACTCATAAAGAAGCCTCCTCAATTAAATGTTTCAGTGATACTTGTTGTTTAGAACCTTGATGTTCATAAGAAGCTACATATTTTTTCCCTTTCGTAGTTAGGGAATAGTATTTTCTATTTTCTATCCATTTTGAAGTAATGATTTTCTTATTTTCAAGTAGATGTAAAAGGATATAAAGCTGACCTTCATTGCTTTTAAAACTAAGCTCATTTTTTTGAAATAGCTGGGTCGAAATTTCGTACCCATGCTTTGCTTCATCTTGTAGTGAATCTAATATGTTTTTAAGGGTTTCTACTTTCCAATTGTGAAGTTCTAAGTGAGATTGCTTCTTCTGGATGGCTGCTTTCACTGCATTTTTTCGCTCCTCGGAAAAAGAAAAACCCTCAAAATCTTTTTTTATAGAATCCTTTAAATTATAGAATGGATCGTTCATGATTAAACCTCCTTTTTCATCTTGTTCTTTAATAATTCTCTGGCGTGTTTTAATCTGGTTTTCAATGTATTGCTGTTTACACCAGTGATTTTGCTGATATTTGCTAAAGAAAGTTCTTCATAGTAATGTAAGAAAACAACTTCTCGGTACTTTACTGGTAAATCCATCACAGCGCTCATTAAGCTGTTTGCTACGTCTTTTGAGATGATTTCCTCTTCAACGTGTTTTGATTTGGAGGGGAGATAATCCCAAATTTTATCGCTGAAATTTAGTTTGCGATAATGCCAGCTACCCAAGTAGTCTTTACAATGATTAATTGCAATACGATATAGCCACGTTTTGATTGATGATTTGTTATTAAACTGATCTAGTTTTTCATAGCATTTAATAAATATCTCTTGCGTTAAATCCTCTGCTGTCGTTCGATTCTTTACATAGGAAAAAACTAAATGCAGTACATCATTGCTGTAGTTATCCATTAACTGGTTGATAATTTGTTCCGTATTTTCTATGCTATTAATATTAATTCCTATTTCCTCAAGTTCAGTCATTTAAGTTTCACCCTCTTCTAGAATATTAGACGAAGCAAGTATCATTTTGGTTTGGAAAAGTTTAAAATAAATCTATTATTTATATCATAAAGTTCTAATTTAGCATCTATCTCATTAGTAAAGTATTAACTATCTGTTAAAAATACGCAATAAGAAAAAGACTGTAACCAAAGTGAGAAATCATTTTGGTTACAGTCTTTTTTATTTCAATAAGCTAAGGAATACGACGCCCACCATAATTAGCAGTATGCCGGAAAGAATAAATGTCCATTCCAGCGGGCTTTTTTTCTGTTTAAAAATAAGGATTCCGCCAATTGTTGCGACGATAACGCAGGCTTGCGAAATCGAGAAGCTCGTTGCGACACCAAGAACGGCGGTCGCTAAGAACATGCCTAGATTGGCAATCGACCACGACAAGCCGGTCATTAAGTTAAACGTGACATTTTTTCGGGAAATTGCTTGTTTTTTCGCTAAGTTAATACCAATGGCGCATGTCAGCATCCCGAGTGCTTGTGGTAAAATGATAGAAAAGCCAGTGACATCAAAAAGCTGGTTTGTCACTACGTAAAGCGTTAAAAAGAAGGAAGATAGAATAACGATACCGTAGACATGAAATGAAACCGACTCCGTGATATGATTCCCGCGTTTTTGAAACCCGGTCATTACCACCCCAATCAAGATTAAAATTACTGCAACAACTCCAATGATAACAGCCGTAACCGTTTGCCATTCCCGAAACACGAGAACTGCGAAAAGCGTTGCGCCAACTAGCTGTGTTCCGTTTGAAATTGGCATTGCCTTCGCGACACTGGAAGCCGCAATCCCTTTAAACTGTAGTAATTGCCCAAAACTCCAAAAGATACCTGAAACAAAACTCACAATAAAAGAAAGAACCGTTATTTCTGGTGATAAAATCCAGAATAAAATGAAAGCAAATAATAGCGCGCTAATCGATGTCCCCAGTAGTTGTTCCTCGGGGGTGCTTTTTCGTAAGTTCGCAATTATTGGCATAAATCCCCACCCAAGAACAGGGAGTAACGCAATAAGATAAATAGACATAAATAAGCTTCCTTTCTAGGTTAGTGGTGCTATTTAAATCTACCATTCTCCAAAATGAACAGCAATATCCCAAAATTACGGTATTCAATGCGGTAATTTTCGTAGTTTTCTGGGGATGAGTCTTTGTAATAGAATAAGCGTAGGGAAAGGAAAATTAAAAATGAAAGCGGTAACGAAAATGATTGCAAATCGCGAAAAAAATATCATTCAGTTTCTAATGAAGACAGGTCAAACACGTGTTGGAACTATCGCGAATCATCTCGGACTTTCAGAAAAAACTGTCTCAAATTCACTAAAGGAAATCGATGTTTTTCTAAAGGATTTTGATATGACGGTTGTCCGAAAACCAAAAATTGGTGTGTATATTGAAGGTGATAACAAGGCTTTTGCCGAAGTTAGCCGATTCCTAGATAACCAGGTCAGCCAAATCCCATCAACGAAAGAAGAGCGGGTTATCTACATTTTCAGTAAATTGCTTAAAGCAGATGATTATATCACGATTCATCAACTTGCCGACGAACTTTATATTAGTCGAGGCACGATTGAGAAAAATATGGTGGAAGTAACGAAAATGCTGGAAAAAGAAGGCATCACTTTGTATAAGAAACCTAGTAAAGGTATGAAGTTGCTAATTAGTGAACGAGAAAAACGCGCCTTAACATCGAAATTCATTACTAATTTTTGGGGTAACAACTGGTATTTAAAACAAGAAGGCGAAAAAGTGCTCCAAGCATTCGATACAATTCAGGCCGATGTTACTGGGATTTTCCCGGAAGAAGGCTTGAAAGAAATCATTGCGATTGTCCAAGAATTTAGTGAGCGACATGATTTTACTTTTACAGATTATGCGTTTCAGTCAATTGTGATTCACCTTGCGATTGCGGTAGAGCGAATTCGCGAAGGCGAGTACGTGGAAAACGTTGAGAGTGATCCGATGAAAGATGTGTTTGAGTCACAGCGAAACAATACGGAAATTCTTGTTGGTATGTTAGAAGCGCGTTTGGATATCAAAATTCCAGCATTCGAAGTCGGCTATATTCAGCTTCATTTAACGGCTGCTTATAATCAACAGCATGACGAACTGCTCGTTAATACTCCGCCGCAAGAGGACGATGTCGCTGATTTTGTCAGTCGGTGTTTAGCGGAAGGAAATTACGATAAGGGCTTGCTTGAAGACTTGACGACCCATATGAAATCCGCGATTAATCGTTTAAAACTTGGTATGCATTTTAAAAATCCATACCTCAGCAAAATTAAGCAAAACTTTCCCCAAGCGTTTGAAGAAGCGCTATATTTTAAAGCTAAATTCGAACAAAAGTATGATGTGCAAGTGAACGAAGATGAGACGGCGTATATTGCGCTACATTTTGAAGCATACAAAGAAAGAAGTCGCTCTTTCCCCGACCAAATTCGAGTGGTTCTTGTATGCAGTACAGGGCTCGGTTCATCGAGATTACTCGCAGCTAGAATTAAAAAATATTTTCCAATGATTACGATTGAAAAAATACTGTCCGTTCAGGCGTTAATGGAAACCGAAGTCGATGTGGATCTAGTCATTAGCACAATCTACCTTGAACTAGAGGACATTCCGAGCATTGTTGTAAGCCCGATGATGAGTAAGGCGGATTTGCAACAAGTCGAAAGTCAAATCGAACGAACGAGACGCAAGAAAAAGAAACGCAGCCAACCATTTGTCGATTTAATTAAGCCGAAAACCATTTTTGCGAAGTTAGATGTTGCGACGATGGAAGAAGCGATTGCGGAAATTGGCGACAAATTGGTGGAGCAGGGCATTGCGAAGCCTGGCATCGTGGAAAGTGCGCTGAAAAGAGAAGCACTATCGTTCACTTCTTTTGAAGAAATGGCGACACCACACGCGGATCCAGCGTTAATCAATGAATCGCGCATTGTCATCGCGACACTGAAACACCCAGTGAAATGGGGCTTAGTCGATGTGGATAAAATCTTTTTTATCGCTTTGACAGAACAAAATGGCATTAATTTAGACGCGATGTACGAACAATTTTATAAATATATTGATAATAAAAAATGGCTAGAAAAGCTGACGCAACTAAAAAGTGCCGCAGAAATTTATGAGCATTTGTTAAAGGATGGGATGTAATGGAAGTAAAAGATATTTTAACTAAAGAATTAGTCGTTTTTGATTTAGAAGCGACGACTAAAGAAGCAGCAATTGAAGAAATGGCAGAAATGTTGGATGAAAAAGGCGTTTTAGCGGATAAAGCGACTTATGTTCAAGCTGTTTTGGAACGAGAAGCGCATTCAACGACTGGAATAGGTAATAACATTGCCATCCCACATGGAAAAAGTGAAAGTGTCACAAAATCAGCCATCGTTTTTGCAAGAACAAAAGCCATGATTGAATGGGAATCACTTGATGACGAACCGGTAAACATGATTTTCTTACTGGCAATTACGGATTCCGACAAAACAGACGGTCATTTAAAAATCCTTGCTGAAATTGCAACAAAACTTATGGACGATGATATTGTTGAGAATTTAAAAAGTACAAGAGATCAAGAAGAAGTTATTCGAATTTTAAATGGAGGCGTAGTAGAGATATGAAACGTAAAATTATCGCAGTAACCGCATGTGCGACAGGAGTGGCACACACATATATGGCAGCGCAAGCCCTAAAAAAAGGCGCGAAAAAAATGGGAAACCTCATTAAAGTAGAAACACAAGGCGCGACAGGAATTGAAAATGAATTAACGGAAAAAGACGTAAACATTGGTGAAGTAGTCATTTTCGCAGTAGATACAAAAGTCCGTAACAAAGAACGTTTTGAAGGTAAAGTCGTGCTGGAAGTTCCAGTAAGCGCACCGATTAAAGATGCAGAAAAAGTAATCAACGCAGCACTTGCGTTAATTGACGAAAAATAAGGAGGATCTACCATGTTCAGAAAAATTGGGAGTGAACTGAAAAAACACGTTTTAACAGGTATTTCATATATGATTCCGCTCGTTATTGCAGGTGCCGTAATTATGGCGATTGCACGGGTTGGCGGTTCGTTTTTCGGGATTACAGATATTTGGGACGCGAAATATGCAGATAGTGCGAATAGCTTCATTTCGTTACTACACAGTTTAGATGGTTTTGGTGGCTTGGCGCTAGGAATGATGTTCCCGGTCATTGCCGCATTTATTGGTTATTCCATTTCGGACAAATTGGCATTGGCACCAGGTCTTGTTGGTGGTTTGCTGGCACGTGACATCGGCGCTGGTTTCCTCGGGGCACTTGCAGCTGGTTTAATCGCTGGTTACACATGTCTATTGATTAAAAAATACGTGAAACTGCCAAAAGCGGCGGCTTCAATTGTACCAGTATTTTTAGTACCAGTTTTTGGCACACTTATTACCGTTCTTATTATTAATTATGTAGTTGGTATTCCTTTTGCTGACTTAAATACAGCCCTTGAAAATTGGCTAAATGGTATGTCTGGATCGAACCAAATTCTAATGGCGGCTATTATCGGCGCGATGGTTGGTTTTGACTTAGGTGGACCGGTAAATAAAGCAGCTGTAACAACGGCGATGGCACTTTTGACAAGTGGAATTTATGCACCGAATACAGCGGCGCAAGTAGCGATTATTATTCCACCACTTGGTCTTGGATTAGCAACATTAATCGCAAAACGTAAATACAATACAGAAATGCGTGAAGCAGGGAAATCCTCGCTTATTATGGGACTTGTTGGGATTAGTGAAGGGGCAATTCCTTTCGCCGTAGAATCTCCGCTTAAAGTTATTCCAGCTACAGTTCTTGGTTCTGCTGTCGGCGGCGCGCTTGCGGTAGGTCTTGGCGCAATTAACCAAGCTCCAATCAGTGGTTTTTACGGCTGGTTCACTGTAGAAAATTGGCCAGTTTATATTTTAGCGATTGCAGTTGGAACGCTAATCGTTGCGGGTATGTCAGTCGCTTTACGTAAAGCAAGTGCTGGCGAAGAAATGGCTGGTTCAAGCTATGATGACGAAATTGACGAAGCAGAATGGGAAGCTTAAAAAACGGAGGTAATTATGGTTAAAGCACATATTGTGAACCATACGCATTGGGACCGAGAGTGGTATTTCACCTCGGCCGATGCACTGGTTCTAAGTGAACAACTTTTTACAGAAGTAATTGACGAATTAAAAAAGCACCCAGAAGCAAACTTTGTACTTGATGGCCAACTGTCGATTTTAGATGATTATGTCGCACTGTATCCGGAAAAATTAGCGGATATTAAACAGCTGATTGCGGATGAGCAACTTTTTATTGGTCCGTGGTTTACGCAAACAGATGCCTTTTTCGCGCACGGTGAGTCGATTTTGCGCAATGCGATGATTGGGATTTTTGATAGTAAAAAATACGGCGACTACATGAAAATTGGTTATTTGCCGGATACATTTGGTTTTAATGCACAAATGCCGACCTTGCTTGAGCATGCTGGATTTGATAATGTGATTTTCTGGCGCGGAATTCATTTAGGCGAGCATGTCGAATCTCCGTATTTTAAATGGCAAGGACTTGGCGAGGATACTTCTATTTATGCGATTAATATGCCACAAGGTTACGGCACGGGGATGCTACTTGAGCCAACATCGGCATACGTGGATGGCCGCCTTGATCCGGCAATTGATTTTATTGAAAAATATAGCAAAACGACCGAAGTATTAATTCCATCTGGGAATGATCAGCTGAATATTATTAGTAATTTTGCAGAAAAACTGGCAGAAATCAACAAGATGGGGCGCCATGATTATCAACTTAGCACCTATCAAGATTTTATTCAGTACGTTAGAGAGTTGCCAGATTTAGAAGAATATCGCGGTGAATTTAGAAGTCCGGTGTTGGCACGAGTGCATAAAACAATTGGCTCAAGCCGTATGAATATTAAGCTGAAAAGCGCGTCACTCGAGCAAAAACTGCTAACACGTATTGAGCCGCTGCTTGTTATTGCTAAGGCATCCGGTATTTCCATCAGCGAGCGTTTACTAATGCATACGTGGAAAAAACTGCTTGAAGGTCAAGCGCACGATAGTTTGGCGGGCTGCGTTTCTGATCCTGTTGCTGAAGATATTTTGCACCGAATGAAAGAAGCAGACGAACTGTGTGATAGTATTGAAAACACGATTGTGAAGAAAATTGCCGATGATTTGGCACTTGCGGCGAATGAAATTATCGTTTTTAATACCGATTTACATGATTTTGATGGATATAAAGAAATACAAGTAGTAACCGAGCATAAAAACATTCATTTCCCAGCGTTTCCAGACGCAACGATTGTCCAAGAAGAGTTCATTCCATCGCGTGAAAATGTACTAGAAGAAACGCCAGCCGGGAACCGCTTTATTGAAGAACCTGGCTACTATGTGCTTCAAGTGCGCGTGAAAGTGGAGCTTCCAGGCCTTGGTTACCAGGTGATTGCTTTTAAGGAGAATGACCGCGAACTTGATTCGATGATTGCTTCCGATGATATGGCAATCGCGAATGATTTCTACAAAATCACTTTTGAAAATGGCGAAATCGCGCTTGAAAAAGCAAATGGTGAGCGTATAACTTCCTTTATTACGCTAGAAGATGATGTGAATGCGGGAGATACGTATGATTATTCCCCGTTAGCCGGAGATATCGCGGAATTATTCACTTTTTCCGAAGCAAAAACGGAGAAATCAAGCGAAGTGGAACGTTTAATTTTAACAGGAAAGAACGATTTCCCATTAGACCGTTTGACGAAAGAGGGGCATGGCGAGTTACAAATTGAGCTGATTTTAGAACTGAAAAAGGGTAGTGAACTGCTAGATGTTAAAATCGAAGTGGACAACCAAATCAAAAACCACCGATTACGCTTGAAAGTAAACACAGGCGTGAAAACAGATTATAACATCGCGTCGCTTCCATTCGGATATATCGAGAGAAAACCAGTCGTACCAGCGAATTGGCAAGAAACATACAGCGAAATGCCAATTGATATCGAGCCGTTAGAACAAAGCGTGACGCTAACAAATGAAGCAGAAAGTTGTACCATTTTCACACGGGGCATCAAAGAATACCAACAATTGGATCAACATTTAGCACTGACGCTACTGGCAACAACAGGACAGCTCGGAAAACCTGATTTAGCATACCGCCCAGGCCGAGCATCAGGCGACACAACGAAAAAAGGTCACGTGCTCATCGAAACAGAAGGTGCGCAGTTACTTGGCATACATGAATTCTCACTTGCCATCTATCTCGGCGACCAAGCTTTCGGCGAACACAAAACCGCAGAACGCACCAAAATTTTCAATCAAGCAAACATGTCTTACCAACGCCAACCGTTCAACCACTTTTTACACCGTTTAGACAACAAAATTCAGAAAACCGAACGAAAATTAGGCGCAAAGCAAACGTTAGGTATGTTGAATTTGCCGAAAGAATACTTAGTTTCAGCGTGCCACCCGTCGTATTATGCAGCTGATAAATACATCATCCGCATTGAAAATCCAACAAACGCACCGCAAAAATTGGATTTACCGAATATGGCATTTGACTATGTGAACGCTATTGAAGAAATCGTCGAAAATCAAGATAACACGATTCCGACATATGGCGCTGTGACATTGCGATTAGAAATATAGAAAGAAAACTTGCTCAAAGTATTTATTTTGAGCAAGTTTTTATTTATGTTGGATTGCAATGAGTTATTAAACATGGTATCTTTGGATTGAAAACGCTTTAACTGGCAGAATCATTTTCAAAAAAGGAGATAGAGAAATGAATCGACAACAATTAGAGAAATTGAATCGGGATTGTATCTATGAAGTGTATGCAGATAGGGAAGAAACTAATGAATTTTATATGGGATACATAAAAGCAATTTTTAAAAAGTACATTATAATAGAAAATTATCATAGAAGTGGTCAGTTTGATGGTTTTGCTATTATCGCCAATGAAAACATTTTTAAAATTCAAAAAGGCACCAAATATCTGGAGCCCTATAAAAATGTGAAATCAGCTCAAATGCAAATGCCGGAATTAAGTAGCAAAGGAGATACCCTATATAATTTTCTTCAGTGGGCGAAAGAAAATAAGAAAATAGTGGAGCTCACAACAGTTTGGGATGAACTAATTATTGGGGAGATTGACGTGCTTGATGATGAGTTGATATCAATGAACGTTCTTTTGTCTGATGATTTTTCACCTGATGGGCAATGTTTTATTGAATATGAATCGATTCTAGATGTTTGTGTGGATACGTTGAAATTGCGATTTATGGAAGAACGTTGTTAAAAGCTTTTATTTTTCCGTGTGAGTGTCTCCGTGAGTTGTATTTTTCCTAATAAGTGTTATAATAAAGTTGGAAAATGAATCATTTAATGCACAAAAACCCCCGAGTCCGGCTAAAGACCTCGGGGGTTTTCTTGTGGTTAGAACGGTTGCCGTCTACTTATGTTTTTTATCACTACGATGTTCTAACCAATATTTGTAGGTAGCTAAAGTAATTCCTACAAAAATCGGAGCGATAAGACTGGAAAAAAATAGAATCATTTAATGCACCTACCTTCAGACGAACAATGTTCCTATTGTTCGTCTGAAGGTAGACGACTTAATTATTATAGCGCGCTCACATAATTTAAAGAGATGTTTTAAAGAATAAAAATAAATCCATAAAAATCAGCAATGAAACTAATTTTAGTTTCATTGCTGATTTTTTTTTACTTATTTTGTAATTTCTTTTTCTATCAACCGCAAAAATTCCTTCGCTGCGCTCGAAAAAGTGGGATTCTTTTTCCAAACAATGCTTATGCCAGCAGTAAGGGGCGGCGAAAAAGGAATAAATTTCAAATTCGTATTTTCTGTGTTGATAATGCCATCAATACAAAGAATACTGGCAATATTTTCTTTAGCCAAAAGCGAGGCGTTATAAAGCAAATTATAGCTACCAATAACATTCAATTGTTCAAAATGCCCTCCTAACCAACTTGCTAGTTGATTATCCACAAAAGATTGATTCGAAACCATTATTGGATTTTCTTGAATATCACCCGGAGTTATAACTTCTTTTTGTGCTAAAGGATGGGCTATATTTACTAAAATTCCCCATCTGTCTACTAAAGAAAGCTGCAAATATTCGTATGCCTGCATTTCAACAGGATTAATGACCAACCCAAAATCCAGCAGCCCATGCTCAATTTTTTCTAAAACATCGTCGGCGTTACCACTATGTAGTTGAAACGTAATCTCGGGATGTATTTCTCTCAGCTGATGAATGACACTACCGATAAACTCAAAACCTCTCGTTTCCCCAGCACCTATCGTTATTTTCCCACTAATTGTTTCATTTTGTAGCAAGTTCGAAGTTGTTAATTCGACTAAAGATAAAATCTCCTTCGCACGATTTGCCAAGTAAACCCCATCTTCTGTTAACGTAATAGACCGATTTCCACGAATAAATAAAGTTACCCCTAACTCTTCCTCAAGTTCCTTCAATTGTTTAGAAAGCGTTGGTTGAGAAAGATGAAGCACTTCCGCAGCTCGACTAATCGTTTTTTCACGAGCAACAGTTAAAAAATAATTCAACACACGAAGCTCCATTAAAACCATCCTTTCCTATAACTAAAATGAATAGTTGGATATGCTTTATAAGTATTATTCAATTATAACTTCTCCCGCTATAATTAAATAGTAAAAGGTTTTCGAGGGGGAAAGCGCATGATAGAACAAGATTTACAGAAAAGACTAGTCGACCAAGAAATTCTCCAAGGGTCGGATTTGTTAGATGAAATTCACGAAGTAAAGCAAAACAATGAACAACTTATCATCGAACTAAACACCAAGTACCACTCAAAAAAAGAAGTGACCAAATACCTCAGTGACATCACTGGAAAACCAGTCGATCCGTCAGTCGATGTCTCACTTCCTTTTTATAGCGACTTCGGTAAACATATTACTTTTGGGAAAAATATCTTTATCAATTTGAATGTAACTTTCGTAGATTTGGGCGGGATTACGATTGAGGATAATGTCTTAATTGGCCCGGGAGCAAGGCTTGTGACCGTTAACCATTTAGTCAGCCCTAAAAAAAGACGTGGACTACGGGTAGCCCCAATTTGTGTGAAAAAAAACGCCTGGATTGGTGCAAACGCAACGATATTATCAGGCGTAACAATCGGCGAAAATGCCATCGTTGCAGCGGATGCTACCGTCACAAGAGATGTCCCAGCAAACGTCATCGTCGCCGGAAGCCCAGCCAAACAAATCCGTAAAATTATCGAGGAATAGGGAGAGATAGCAAATGACAATCAAAAACAAAGTAATTATTATAACCGGAGCATCATCCGGAATTGGTGAAGCAACAGCCCTACTTTTAGCCGAAAAAGGGGCGAAGTTAGTTCTTGCTGCTCGTCGCGTGGAAAAGCTGGAAAAAATTGTTCAAACCATTAAAGCGAGTTCAGGCGAAGCAATTTTTGCCAAAACGGATGTGACAAAACGCGAAGACAATAAGAAATTAGTAGAATTAGCGATTGAAACATACGGAAAAGTAGATGCAATCTTTTTAAATGCGGGAATCATGCCGAATTCGCCATTATCTGCTTTAAAAGAAGACGAATGGGAGCAAATGGTTGATATCAATATTAAAGGCGTACTGAATGGAATTGCCGCAGTTTTGCCTTCTTTCATCGCTCAAAAATCAGGACATATCATCGCCACTTCTTCTGTAGCAGGATTAAAAGCATATCCCGGCGGCGCAGTATATGGCGCGACTAAATGGGCAGTCCGTGACTTAATGGAAGTATTACGAATGGAGTCAGCCCAAGAAAGAACCAACATCCGCACCGCGACCATTTATCCAGCAGCCATCAATACGGAATTACTAGAAACGATTACAGATAAAGAAACCGAACAAGGAATGACGTGCTTATACAAACAATACGGCATCACACCTGATCGTATCGCGAGCATTGTTGCTTATGCCATTGACCAACCCGAAGACGTAAACGTAAATGAATTCACAGTAGGTCCAACTAGTCAACCGTGGTAAGCGGAAAAACCTTGAATGGAAGAATTATCGGTTCAAGGTTTTTTTGTGGAATTGAGCATAATTATTCTGATAAAGAGTTAATTTTAGTTAAGCGAATTAACAATTCAAATAAAAAGTAAAAATTTTACATTCTGCATAACCCAAAACCAAAAAAACATGCTATAATGATTTTGTTAAATTTGGAAAAGGACCAGTTTTACTCGTTTAAAACTGGTCCTTTTTTAGGAAGAGGGGGATAGTGAGGTTGTTAGTAGGGAGATAGAAAATAGAGAAATTGGTAAGGCAGCGAAAGATATTACATTGAAAAGGGAGAGCTTGATACATGAAAATACATGCAAAAGCAAAGAAAGTATTAGTGACCTTGATAGCCATTATGTTATTTCTTTCACTAATACCTGGTTATGCACCAACGGCGGAGGAGACGTCGACTGGGGTAGCAGCACCAGAAAAGGAAGCGGGAGAAAAAGCACCAACAGAAGTTAAAGAAGAACGAACAGAAAATGAAGTGGTTTTTGATAATCACGACGGGAGCTTTACAAAACAAATCTTTGCTGATCCTATCAATATGGAAGTTGACGGGGATATGAAACGCATTGATGCAAATGTGGAGAAAGAAGCAGATTCTGACATGATTGTTCCAAAACAAACACCATTAGAACTAGGTTTCTTAGAAAAAATGGAAGACGGGGCATATCAGAAACTAACAAAAGTTGGAGCAGAAGTTACTTTTCGCTTAAAAGGAGCACGTACAGGCGAGGATGAACAAGCAGTAACTGACCAACCAGCGACGTACAAAGAAAATGAAGTTACTTACGCAGATGTATTTCCTAAAACGGATTTACGACATTTAACTTTTCCACAATCAGTAAAAGAAGACTTAGTACTACATGAACCAAATCAAGTAGATACGTATGTATATCAAATTGAAACAAAACTAGATTTAGAGCTAGCAGAGAATGGCGATGTGCTATTCAAAAATAAATCGGACGAAACAATGTATACTCTTCCGAAACCAGTTATGACAGATTCCAATGTCGGAGCTGAAACTGGCGAAGCAGCGTTATCCGAAAACGCTTCTTTTGAAGTAAAACAACTGACCAAAACAGTATATGAACTACAATTAAAAGTAGACACAGCATGGTTAAATGATGCTGCGCGTGAATATCCTGTTTATATTGATCCATCTGTTCGGTTAGATGAAGTGTATAATGCCAACATCAATTCAGCTAAACCAACAGAAACCAATATCGGGAGCAAGCTTTGGGATTCTGGCCAAAATGCTTACACGTTAAAACTCGGTAAATGGGACAATTCAACAGGAAATAATGCCGCCTTTTTAAAAATGGATACGTCCACTTTAAACAAAGCGACTGTTTCCAAAGCAACGTTAAAAGTCTATAACATTTGGCACATGTCCCCAACGGTTAAAAATGATCTTTGGTATTACGAAGCCAATGCAAAATGGTCCCCGTGGCAAGTAACATGGAACACAGTACCTCCTGTAACTAGATTAGGTAGTGTCAATGTTGGTCGTGGCGAATGGGCTAATTTAGACGTAACTAAAACAGTCCAAGCATGGGCAAGTGGAACGCGAGAGAACAATGGTTTCCGCTTAGGTACGAACATCGATCAAAATTATTGGAAAAAAGTCGTAGCAAGTGAAAATAATAAAAACTATCCTTATCTGGAAGTAAATTATACGTATCCACAACCGGAAAAGCCTACTGTAAAAACGAACTCGAATGGAGTAGGTACTGGAACAGGCTTCATGGATGTATCTTGGAAGGCCGTTCCAGGAGCGACAAGTTATAATATCGTTATTTCTGACGGATACAAATACGAGTATATAAATACAAAAAGTGCAGCAACGACCTGGAGCACCAAAGGAAAGAAAATTTTCCCAACAGATGACGAAATTGCTAATGGTGAATTTGAATTCCATCATGATGGCAAAGGTACTGAATTCGCCCTTGATCCGCGAGCACAATATGAAAATGCGTTTCAAGCTGGAAGTACTTTTGGACTGCGTAATCTAACGCGCTATCTATTTAGAGTGCAAGCTGTTTTCCCGGGTGGAGAAAGTCCAAATTCCGACTTGGTTTTTGCCTATATGCCAATCGAAAAACCACAACCACCTGCTGCGAAAGCTTATTCTAACTTAGCGCATAAAGAAACAGGTTATGTGGAACTTAACTGGGAAAAGAGCCCAATGGCGGATGGCTATAAAGTCCTTGTATTCAATGGAAAAGCTTACGAAGAATACGATGTCGGAGCAGAAACAAAATGGACAACACAAAATAAAGGAATTTGGCCGACTAAAGAAGAGATTGCTGACGGTAAATTTGCCCTTCATCATGACGGAAAAGGCGATGAACTAGCAAAAGATCCTTCCCCGGTTTATACCAATTCTGGCGGTAATTATAAAGAACGCAAAAATTACTGGTTCCGAGTTATTGCATATCAAAAAGCAGGAAATAACGCCACAAGTATCCAATCCGAACCAGCAACGCCAACTATTCCAGAAGTAGTAAATAAACAACTAGGAATGGTGGATTACTGGACAAGTGTCCCAGTACGCGGCGGGCAAGTGAACGCTACAAACGGAAACTTTTTATTCCATGAAACAGATTTCAATTTAGAAGGCCGTGGTCCAAGCATCAATGTCGACCGTACTTTTAACAGCCAAGATGACGCAACAGGAATTTTCGGTAAAGGCTGGACAAGTACCCTCGAAGAAAGACTAATTGAAGAAGAAAACGGCAATATCATATGGGTGGAATCGGATAAAAAAGTCCATCGCTTCACTAAAAAAGGCGACAAATACGAGGCACCACCGGGCATTTATTCAGAAATCACTAAAAACGCAGACGGCTATTTGAAAATAGAAGAAGATAAGTCAGAAACACGCTTTTTAGCTGACGGACGATTAAAATCCGAAAAAGATACAAAAGGTAACGAATTAACATACGCGTATACCGATGGAAAACTAACAAGCATGCGCGACGCTTCCGGACGTACCGTAACTTTAGCGTATGAAGGCGAGCTAGTAAAAGAACTTGTTGGACCAGAAGACCGGAAAATCAGCTAC
This sequence comes from Listeria cossartiae subsp. cayugensis, assembly GCF_014229095.1. GTDB lineage: Bacteria > Bacillota > Bacilli > Lactobacillales > Listeriaceae > Listeria > Listeria cayugensis. Next base: position 189,890 of record NZ_JAARZC010000001.1, read on the forward strand.
ACCTATAATGATAAACAAGAGCTAATCAGTTCATCAACCGCCCGCGGAAAAATTTATCGCTACGGCTACACAGATGGCTTATTAACAGCAGTTTATGATCCAAAACACACAGAAGCAAAACCATACGCAACAACCTTTGTCTATGAAGAGGAAAAACTAACAGAAATAACCGATCCAGTCGGCAAAAAAACCACCCTTTCCTATGATAAAGAAGAACAAAAAACTACTTTAACAAACGAGAAAAAGAAGAAAACCGTTTATTCATACAACGACGCTGGAAATCCCAAGAAAGAAATCGTGGATGCAGAAGGTCTCAAATTAACAACGACCTACACGTATGAATCAAACAATCTAGTAAAAGAAGTAAATCCTAAGGGACAAGAAGAAACGTACTCTTACGACGCGGATGGCAATGTCACGCAAATGACAGATGCATATGGAACAGAATCATACACTTACAACGATAACAACGATGTAACAAGCGCAACCGACACAGAAGGCCGCAAAACAACCGTTGCTTATGACGGAGCAGATGCTGTATCTGAAACGCTTGCGACAGAATCCCAAGTATCCTCTGTAACGCAGTATGACGCTTTTGGTAACCCTGTTCGAGGTAGCGGTGAACTTTCCTCAGGCGGCAATTTACTTCAAAACAGCGGCTTTGAAAAAGGTGCAGGAGTTTCCAACTGGACGCTAATTCAATCTGATGCAAAAGGTAGCATGACATTCGATAGTACACAGTCAGCTCCAGGAGCACTCGGCGGTAGCGGCTCTGTTAAACTAACTAGTGAAGCAAACTCTACTGTAAAAGGTTATTCATCCGTTACCCAACGCGTCGATGTAGAACCAGAAACAACGTATACATTTAGCGCATGGATCAAAACATCTGGAATGACAAACGCCGATGCACTTCTCATTGGACGTTTACAAGACGCGAATGCAAAAGATATTACCGATGCTGGCGTATGGCAATCCAACCGTGCGACATCCATCAAAAAGAATGGCGACTGGGTAAAACGCCAATTAACCTTTAAAACATCCAAAAACACGCGCCAAGTATTGCTTTATTTGGATAATGAACAACCAGCTCCACATAAAGGAAAAGCAACCATTTGGTACGACAATGTTCAATTTGAAAAAGGTAGTGTTGCTTCCAGTTACAATCCAGTAGTCAATAACAGTTTTGAAAATCACAATGGAACACTTCCGACTGGTTGGATGCGAACAGGTAATACCGCGCTAACACAAGCAAAAGTAGTAGATAATGAAAGCCACAGCGGTGATAGCTCCGTTTACTTCGAGCGAAAAGCGACAAGTGAAGCCTACACGCATATTGTCCAAGATGTACCTGTAAATCAAAAAGAAGCAAAAGCATTAACGATTTCAGCACTTTCCAAATCAGAAGATGCTAAATCAAATGGCTCTGTTGCAACGATGTCGAACGATTATTCTGTATGGGGAACAATATATTATCAAGATGGCACAACATCTTCCGTACAAGGCCAATTCCCACTAGGAACGAACGACTGGAACCGAAGTGCTGTAGTTGTTAAACCAACCAAACCAATCAAAATGATTAAAGTCTATACGATGTTCCGCAACGGTTTAACAGGAAAAGCTTGGTTTGACGATGTACGTGTCATAGAAGGCGAAGTGTTAACAAAAAATGAATACGACGCTTCCGGCAACTATGTAACAGCCAGCTATGACGAAGAAGGCCGCAAAATCAGCTTTACTTACGACATTTACGGTAACAAAACATCCGAAACAGACGAAAAAGGCAACAAAAAAACATTAACCTATGATGCCGATAACGCGCTTATAGACACAAAACTAGCAAACGGAACATCCGTAGCCTATAAGTACGACGACAATGGCAACACAACTGAAAAAAATGTCACCGCATCTGGCAAAACGCAAAAAAATATCTATGAATATGACGTAGATAATAAAATCACCGCATTCACCGACGCACTCAATCGCACAATCAAGTACGAATATGATGCAGCCGGTAATGAAACAAAAGCAATCATGCCAACTGGTCGCGTAACAGAAAGCACGTACGATTCCGCTGACCGTATGGATGGGATCAAATGGAATGATAAACTAGCATTTAAATTCCAATATGATCCAAACGGCAACCAAACAAAAGTAACCGACGAAATCAACAGCATTGTCACAGAAAAAACCTACGACGATGCCAACCGAATCACCAAAGTAGCCGAACGAGGTGGCAACGTAAGCTACACTTACAAAGACAAACCGACAAAAGATAACAAAGGAAAAACAGACAAAGTCGGCGAAGTAGCCATCAACCACGGCGACTACACAGCAAAAACAACATACACATACAACGACTTAGACCGAAATACGCGAGTAAACGACGGAAGTAAAAACGCCTATTTCGAGTTTGACGAATTTGGAAACATCAACGTCTACACAGCAGGAAATGGATCCGCCGCTAACTACACATACGATAGCACGCAAAAAATCACCAACGCAGCTATTAGTAGCGCAAACGGCACCCAAATTTTAGACGAAAACTACACTTATGATGCAGCAAGCAATCGCACGAGCATCGATAACAAACAAACCGGAAAAACAATCTACGAATACGACGCAGTCAATCAACTAACCAAAGAAACACTACCAGACGGCACCGTAAAAGCATACACATATGATGGCTTCGGAAACCGTACACAAGTAGCAATCAGCGGAAGCGAGACAAAAACAATTGCCGCAAGTTATAATGATGGTAATCAACTAGTTTCGTGGAACGGAGAAGCTCTGACGTATGACGCGAATGGTAACCGTACAAGCGATGGCAAGTTCACGTATACATGGGATACCGGAGACCGTTTAAGCAGCATCACGAAAAAAGGTGAGAGCGAGCCGTTTACGAGTTACACGTACGATGATGATAACCGCCGCTTGTCGAAAACAGTCGATGGCGTGACGACGAATTATCATTATGATGGCGATAGTATTGATGTTCTGTATGAGACTGATGGTGATGGAAAAGTAGTTCGTCAGTATGTTTATTCGGATGATAATGTTCGTTTAGCGATGAAGATGAATGGTAAAACTCTCTATTATCACTATAATGCGCATGGCGACGTAATTGCACTCACGGATGAAGCAGGTAACATTGTCGCAGAATATGCGTATGATGCTTGGGGAAATGTGCTGAAAAACAATGCCTCTACAGAAGAAGCCAAAGCGAATCCTTATGGTTATGCAGGATACACGTATGACAAGGAAATCGAACAATATTACTTGATGGCGCGTTATTACGAACCAGAGCAAGGCGTGTTTACTGCTTACGATCCAGACCCGGGCGATGAAGATGATCCGCAGACGATGAATGGGTATAATTATGCGAATAATAATCCGGTGAGATATGTGGATCCTGATGGGCATTTCGCTATAGTAGTCCCTGCTGTTTATTGGGGAGTTAGTGTTGCTATTGCAGCCGCGCCATTTGTTGGTTATGGGATTGGAAAAGCCGGTTCCTGGGCATACAAAAATATGCAAAGACAGGGGAAAGTATACAAAACTCTGTGGAAGTATCGTAAGCCGATTGCTAGAACAGTGTATAAGAAGTCAAGAAAGATTTGGAAAAGAACAACTAGAATGTTTTCCAAAGGAGGAAAACGACGGCTGACAGGAGATGATCCGCTTTTAAATGAATCCGTTACAGGTGAAAAAGCTAGTGGTAAAAGAAATCAACAAAAAAGAGCGGAGAATCACAGAAATAAGCCCAATAGCAATAAAAAGAAGAGGCAACAAAAGAAACATAAAACAAAAAAACAATATAACTAAGAGGAGTTATTATGGATGCTAAAACATTACTCAAAGCATTAAAAAATACTAAAAATGAGGCTCAAAGGCTAAAGATCATACCCGAACTAGGTAAATACGCAAAAGGAAAAACAGTCGAAAGGGCTTTAGTTGATTTAACGGAATCAAGCAGCGAAAAAATCCGAGCTGCTGCCATAGACGCTTTACTAACCAATCCCCACAAACATATAAAGAAATTAGTAATGAAGCATATGACTGATACCAATAGGGTTAAAACCAAGTGCTTTGAGTATGTTGGCCATCACTGGATGACGCAAGCAGAACCTATTCTTTTAGCACATTTAAATGACGCTGATCGTTGGGTTCGGTATTTTGCAGTTTTAAATCTTGGTGATATGGGGGCTTATGACGTAGTAGAGGATATAGAAAAACATTTAAAAAATGAAACCAGTGACGTGGTGAAATCTGGATGTTACTTCACCTTGGTTTTATTAAGTGAGACGGAAGAAGAAAAGAATTCTTATGAACACAAACTAATTCAGTTACTAAATTCATCTGATGATGTAGCTCGATATGTAACTATTAATAATTTAGCAGATTTAAGAAACTATCTCAAAAGAGAGAAATTAATTAAGGTACTTTCGGCACGCCTAGAAATTGAAACAGATGATGAAAATATAACTACATTAAAAAATGCAATTCAGTCATTGGAATATTGGTAGGGATTAATTGGATAACCAGAAATAGGCATGAACTTACTGGATTTAAAAAATAGCCTTTTTATATGTTTCGGCGGCAGTGTAGAACAAATTAAAAAAATAAACTAAGAATAAGCCCTCCATTTTTTACAGGGAGGGCTTATTATAAAAGAAAGAGATGTAAATAATACATATCAGAAAAATAAACTTTGCGGGAGCATATGATTAAATAGTAAAAGAAATACTTAACTTAAATTCAAAAAAATTAAAAATAAAGTGTATCCGCTATACAACTTACTTTTATCACGTTGATAGTATTGACGTTCTCTAGCAAAAGAACATGGCATGAATCTGTGACGCACCAAAATAAAGTTAACCAAGTTCGGATTATGAAAAAAGGAAAGAAGGTACATTATAAATTTAATAACGGAAAATATTCTCATAAATGGTAGGAGGATGTAATTTGGATAAGAGTAGTATTATGGATGTAATAAAAATAAATCTCAATGAGGCGCTTACTGATGTAATTACAAGTAAAGAACTGGTTGAAAGGTCGGAAAAAATACTATATGTTGATGAGAACCAGCAGTCAATAAACGATGATCTATCATTAGAAGAAAGAGAGTTACTAGAAGATATATCAGCACAATGGGATTTATATCTAGTTAATTCGTATGATATCGATACACTACAGAGTTTGGATTTTGAGAAAGTTAAGTTCCCTGAAGCATATTTAAAGGAGTGGTATAGACAAACAATCTAGCTAGTTTGATCCGAATGGCAATACAATAAAGGTTATATGAAGGATTAGCAATAACTTTGGTGGGTCGATTAGACAGAACTTCCTGGATAAAAAAGAAAATATTCTAGCCATACGTTTCGGAGGCAGTGTAGAACAAAATTTGTTGAACAAATTAAAAAAGTAAGAGATGTAAATAATACATATAAAAAGATTAAACACTGCGGGAGCAGATGCAAGATAGTAAGAATATAATCATAGAAAACGTAAAAAGAAAATAACCAATTTAGGAGATTGAAATGGATTCAATTTTAAAATTAATAATGGATTTGGAATTCATCGGCATAATTATAATGTGTATAGTTATTACAGATTTTAAGAAAGACAACTTCTTTTCGAGGTGTATACAAGTTTTACTATTGTTAAGTTTATTTGTGGTTACGGGAATAACTATCTACTTTTAAGAAGGATGGAGGATAATATGCTACTCGTGATAATAATATATTTTGTTTTTCTACTTATATTAATTATTGGCTATGAAAAGAGAAGTAAGAAAAACAGTAAAACCATTTTTAACAATATAACCATCATTATTTTCCTTCTAGCCCTTCTGGTTTATTGTATAATGCTAGTCCCTCGGTTGGGCATTTAAGGAATGAAAGTCACTATAGAATAATTGACGTTTGAAGTTTAGACTATAGATTATCAGGTTTGAAATCTCAATTTTACTCTCTATTCAAATTTACAGTGGGCTCTGTAAAGTGAAGAGAAAAACATTATGAACATTACAGGAGACCATCATGATTGAATTTATTATCGATGTATCGATAAATTTTATTACATTTGCAATTTGTTTCATTCCGCTTCATCTTTCAGAAAAAAATAAAGGTACCTTGGAGAAAATAGTGCAAGCATACTTTTTGCGGGGATTATGATAGTTGGAACAGGTATTTTCATAAGCAGTAGTGAAACCCTGAAATCATATATTTATGTGATTTTGGTAGTGCAAATAATTATTTTGTGTATCGAGCTTATATTTGTGTTATGGAGTAAAAGTAAAGGAAAGTCTACAATTTTATCTATCCTATCAGCAATATTAGCTATAGTCGCTTTAGGAATATACATTTATTACGTCGTAGCGAGTTTTATTTATTGAAAATTATTTTTCAACAATAGGAAAAATTTGCAGAAAAGAGTAATAATAAATGCGGGAATGGATGGAAAATAATTAGTAAGGAGATAAACATGTCTTTGAAAAAGAAAATGGCTATTTTAAATCAAGCGATAATAAAAGAGTTGTATAAATACCCTGAAAAAAGGCTTCATGAAACGTATATGGATTTGCGTGAGGGAAGCTTGGAATTTATATTTGCTGAAAATACGGAGGACATAGACCCGCTAGTATTAAAAATAGAAGGGGTAACGGCTTATTATTTTCAACGTAATCACGGAGAAAGTAGATTTGATTTAGACACGGATGAAAGTTCGTTGTTACTACTAGAAACGCTTGAAGTAGTGATGCCTCCTTTTAAAATAGGAGAGGATAGAGCGGATTTTATTGCTGAAGGAAATCTGATTCTTGAGTTAGATGAAATAAGCTATGTTATAGAATGTAAAAAAATTAAATTAAACGATGTAGTTTTTAATTTAGATGAATGAATATCAAAAGAGAAGACATCTTTTCAAGGAGAGGAACTATGTCATATTTAAACGGTATAATATCCATTCTGATGCTTTTATTATTAGGTGGGGTATTCATTTCCTATAAAAAAGACAAAGGTAAATTTAGGTCATTCCTGTTCACAGTGATTTCAGTTGAACTACTATTTGTATTTTTTGCGTTGTTCTTTTTCTAAAACAATAAATCAGTTAATGAGGGGGAAACGCGCTGGACACATTAAGAATACTACTATTAATAATATGTTCGATCCTTACAATCATCTTTATCATTAGTTTTAAATTTAAAGAAAAAGCCTTTAAAGCACAATTTATTTTAACGTTGGTAACAGTATTTGTCTGTTTTCCTATCTACGTAATTTTATTTATGGATAGGTCCTATATTCTTTTCCACTCGAGATAATTAGTAAAGCATTGGAGAAAGATAGAGAGGTGTTCAAAATTAAAAATGAGAAAATGAATAATTTAACTAGTTTTGAAGTTGAAAAGAGAATAAAAAAACTCATCCATGCTGAAAAGGCCCTACCAGAACAAATATTTTCCGAGCCAAATAAATACAACTATTACTTTGAAGAACCAGAAGCTATTTCTATAGATGATGCGGATTTTATCAGGATGATGAAACAGCTTGTTGAAAAAACACAAGACGAGAAAGCATATATCAGTGAGATTTTGGAAGAAAAGAAATTTTTGCAGAAGAGGAAAACAATTTTGGAGTTAAGGCGGGAAATAGACTTTTCTCAGAGTGACAGTGATATTATAAATGATTTAGATATTGATAATTTAATGGGGGAAAATGTATTTCTGTATTTTTTTATGTATTTTCCATCTGAACAAATTTTTATTCTAGCCGATGGATACTCAGAAATAGCTATATTGGCGATTGATAAAGGGCTGGATATGGATGTTAGTTGGTATGATATAGAAGCGTTTTGTCCTGTGGAAAGTCCAGGGATGGGAGAAAGATTTAAGAAAAGATTTAAGCGTGGATTAATAAAAAATTATAGAAGTCGTACTTAGGTAATATAACGTAATGTAAAGAACGGGGAGTTTTGGAAAATGAATATTCTAATTGGCGGGATTTGTTTAATAGTAAGCATGTTAATATTCGGTGTATGTTTTCATATTGCTGGAAAAGTTAGCAATAAGGTAAGTGAAACTATTTGGACATATCTTGGCATAATTTTATCTTCTATAGGACTTATTATGTTCTGGATAATAACTTAAAGTTCGCAATATAAAAAGGTTATTCTTGCGGATGAATCTGTGGAGGTAAAAAAGAAGATGCTTATCCAGATGCAAACAAAATATTTTTGTTTAAAGAAAAGCAGGAATTGAATTTTAGAAAAGGGGTAGATTTTTCCAGTGATTAAAGAAAAAGAATACGGAAACTAGAAAAGAGGGAGTCTAAATTATAGAAAACAGCATTTTCACACTAGAAAATCAGGAAGAAATAAAAACTAGTTACAACGATGAAATGTCAGATGATGACCTACGAAATATGATTGCAAATAAAAGCCAACCTATTCATTTACTGTTAGAATTTGGCATTTTTGATAGAGAAGATTTGAACGAGAAGTTTCCAGATAGTGAAATGAAGGAGATTTCTTATGAAGGTAAGAAGCTGTTATTAATTCAGAATATCCAAACAGATAATCTGCAAATCGATGAAGTTCTATTTGTTTTCAGACTTTTAGCCAACTCGAACTTTCTTGTGTATATTATATCTGGGCATAAACTAGACAGAATTTTGCACTACTTACAGAAAGACACTCTTTTTAAAAGAAATAAGATAGTGGGGAAAATGAAGTTAAGTTTAGGCAAGGACGAGTTCTTGGTCATGTCGGATTATGATGGAAGTTCGGTTATAATCATAAGTAAACAACTAGATCATTAAATATAGAAAAAGAAGTTTCGGTTTTTCTAGTGGTAAAACAATATTAGAGGCGGGAAAATAATTGCTTATGAAAAAAATAGATAATGAGTTGTTTTTAAGAAAAGATCAATTAGAAGGAACGATGTATGTAGAATTTAAATATAGTTCCGCCAAAAAAGGTTTTTGGGATGAAGATTCGTATTATGTTAATAGCGATATTTTTGAATATTTACTTGATGATTTTGAAAAGAGTAAAGAGGATTTCAGCATGTTTGGCGAGAATCATTTTAGTTTTGAGGAAGTAGATAATTTAAAAAATAAGCTGAAAGAGCGAGATATGGTGACAATTTCAGATAGTCTGGTAGAAAAAGTTGCGGGCATTCGGTCGTTGTCCATCTTGATTCGTAGTATAGAATCATGGCTAGAAAAAGCACTTGAGCTAGATGTTAGCGTAATTATATTGGGTGTCTAACAACTTACTACAAACCTCAATGAGTTAGGAGAAAGACAATGACGAATAAAGAACACAAATCTTGGAAACATTTCAAATTAGGCGTAATTTTGTTGCTAATAGTTACAGTAATAGCATATTATTTGTTGGAATCATCATGGGCTAAATCCATTATAGAAGTTAGTGTAGGGTTTATTCTAATTGCAAATATTTTTATGTTATCTGATTTAATTGGCAAAATGAAATTAAAGAAAAGAATCCAAGAGTCACTTGAAATCACCTGTGTTATTATGTTTGTAAGTATTTTAATCAGTTCATTTTTTTTATATTGAAGTTGAGGAGAAATTAATTATGCCGGATATATTAATCATACTGTTAATAGTAAATATACTAGTTTTAATCTATTTTCTATTTTTTTCAGATAATATCCCTAAAAAATACAAAAATACATATATAATAACCGTTTTTTTAGTCGTGTTTATAACTTTTGGATTATATGAGTATTATACGATTAAGGAATTGTTTAATTAGGTAATTTGGAATACTTTTCTTGAAAAGTATTTTTAGCAAGATTAGTGAAAGACCAAATAACTATGGGTTAGAAATAGAAGATTTAGTGGATATTGTTAATGATGCTGACTAGAAAATACTGCAGAAAAGGGGATTTTTAATTGGAGAAGGTAGAGCTGAAAAAGAAACCGTATGCAAGCTTTAATGAACAATTTACTGGGATGTTTAGTCTGGAAAATTGGTTACCCCATAACGTATTTAATCGTAAATTCAACAATTTTTACGTATATGATATGGATTATTTTTATGAAGAAATTGGTTGGAAATGGATTTTAGAAAATCTGGCTGATGGTAGTGATAAGCATTTGTTCTTTACTACTGTTCCTGAAAACAATACGGACTATACGGTAGCTGAAATCCCTATTTCGCTTGAGCCAAAGAAAATCATCGAACAGATTGATATACTGGAAAATGAATCTAAGGATGTGAAAAATACGTTCTTTTTAACGTTTGAGGAGGCGTGTTTATTTTCTAACGCAGGTAATTGGGGCTTATATTTTGTTAGAGAATTTAATTTCGTTATTTTAGCCACGGAGGAAACATTTGTAAAATCTGACTCATTCCTAAATTTAGAAAGTATGACAGTTGAACAGTTTACCGAACATTTTCAAGATTGGTCAGCGTGGACTGAAAAAGGTAATCGAAAATATTTAAAAACGTTTAACAAAATATTTTTTTGTAAGCAAAGGGTTAGAAAAATGATCTATTTAAAAGGCATAACAACAGCGGGTGCATACGATAATCGAGAGGAATGTCTGGAAGAAATTCATGAAGATATTCAAAAAATAATGAAGAGGCTTATTCTTCATTATGATATTTATCAATTTCATTTGTCCCATAAATTCGATGATTCAGCTGATAAATCAGTCCTTGTAAAGGAAACTAGATTTAGAAAGACATATGCTAATTTTTATAAGGAAAAGGAAGAGCGATTTGATGAGGGTTCTAACTATGATAAGTATCTTTTAGCAGAAAAAGATAGTGACTTTTCTAAGGATATAGATAAATTAAAACTTAGTGAAATGCCAACGAAAGACAATTTAAGAGCCGAATTGTTAGCATTTTTTCCGTTAATTGTCATTTTATCAGATTCAAGTGAGTTAATGGCGTATTCGGTGGATATGTCTATATTAGAGCTGGTGTAATTAACTGGTATAGATGACTTTTATGCTATATCAGAATCGTATTTATTCATAAGTTGTTTAACAAAAAAAGAGAGTTGAAGTGGAAAATGGATTTTATTTTAAATATTTTAATTAACATTATAGCTTTTATAGGCTTCTTAGTAGGTGGACTTACGATAAAAAAAGAGGAGCGTTTTCTCGGAAAAGTAATCGCAATCTTGTCAATAGTTGGATTGTCTACAGTTGGAACAGGTTTACTTATTTCTGGTGTAGAAGAAGTACACACATATATGTACATTGTATTGCTAATTGAAGTAGGGCTACTTTTAGCGAATATATTCATGAACTATGTAAGTAAGCGAGTAAAATCAGAAGTTTTAATAGGTATATGCGTATTAGTTCTAACGGTAGTTAATTTATTTACATATGTAACTTATGTGGTTTTGACTTTTGTTCAGTATTAAAGCAACTAGAAAACACTAACTTTTAAGAGGACTGGAGTTGAATACTTATTGGCTTTTATCAGAAAAAATAGCTTTTTACTGTTTTTAATATTATTTCTCATGAGTTCCATTTTAATTCATATGTTTTTTTATAATTTTCTCACAGATATTATTGTAACTGTGTTTTTGGGATTAGAAACAATTTTTATTGTCATTATCTCACTAGAAATTATGGGTGTTAAAAAGGTAAGGAAGCGGACAACAAGAATTATAGAAATATATTTTTTAATCTTACTTGGTATAACAGTAATCACGTCATATTTATTTTATTAAGGAGGTCTTTCTATTATGGCTATCTCAATTGCAGCGTTGATTAACCTAGTAATAATTGCAGGATTATATTTAATTAAAAGAAGTAGAATAAGTATGATATTTAAAGGTATATGTGCTGTTGTCCTATGTACTTTTTCAGTTGGAATGTATGCTTATCTCGGGGTTTATGTCGGATTGTTGGGTTAAGGGATTTGTGAAAAAGAGGCGGAATAAACGAAGTCTTAAGCATACACAGAAAAGAGGGCTGTTATGATAAACCTAGAATGGGAAGAGCTAGACCAACTGGAGATAGAGGAAAAGGTTCAAGAGGTATTAGATTATAGCTATAATACCTGGACGTCTGATAAGGAGGATATTCGTTATTTTGTGCGGGCGTTTTATATTAGATGGGATATGTTGGTTGATATGTATGAAGTGGAAGATGATGAGACGGAAGGCGATAAGTTAAAAAACATGTATGATTTTGGCATTAGCGAGCTGGGAAATATTACAGAGGTCAACTGGATAATGGGTTATTGCATGGAAATTAATCCAATCTATTTTGAGGAAGATGATAATTATTTGGAGCTTGAGGAGAAAGGGAAAGAAATGCTTCGTAATGTAGCAATAAATAATCCAGATGACGTCTTTTGACTTCTTTTGGTATACCAGAAAAAGAATCTTTGAAATGGAAAAGAGCAAACAAAGAGCAACTTATTCAGTATGGGGAAGATAATTTTAGCTATGACTCGGAGTTTTCGAGCTATTTTAAATATATTATAAATTGCAGGTCGGATGAAGAGTTGGAAAAAGAAAGTTTTCTGAGGAAGATTTTGCGCAGGTGGAAGCGACAGTGAGAATCCATTTGGAGGTGTGATTATATGCTTGAAGAAATGAAAAAAATTCTTGATGAAATTAAAATTATTACCCAGCAAAAACCGTTTGATTATGAAACGGCAGAGGGTTTGATAGCTGAGTTGAATCTTGAAGAGGCGCCACTAGAATTGGAGAAAATCTTACTAGCTAGTATAAATGATGACGATGAGAATGCTCGAATATTTGCCTATGAGTATTTATATTATTTTGATAGCGAAGCGGTTTTTCAAGCAGCGCTGATAGGGACAACGGATGATAATGATTTAGTTCAAATGTGTGCTATAGAAATTTTAGGAAACTTAGCTAAAATAGAAAGCCTTCCTTATTTAGAGAAAGCTTTGAAAGAAGAAGATCCGAGCGTGCGGTGTTTTGCGGCTGAATCGATTGGCTTTGTGGGGACTGATGAAGCGAAGATACTACTGGAAAAGCAGTTAGATAAAGAAAAGGACTCTTTTGCAAAAGTGGGAATTTATTCTTCATTGTATTTTCTTGGCGAAGAAGCAATGCTTTCTAACATCATTGCTTTGCTAGACGATAGCTATCATTTGACGGTGATAAGGAGCTTGAGTGTTTTAGAAGATTGTATCGACCAAGCTAATAAAGAAATTATACTATTAAGTATTGAAAAACTTTTAAAGCGTGATATTCCCATTTCAGTCAAGGAAAAAGCAGAAATTGTTTTGGAGAAGATTAAAAGAGAATAAAGCTGAGGAGGAGATAGATTTTATGCCCATTTTAACGAGCACTGAGGTTGAAAAAAGAATAAAAAAGCTTATCAATGTAGAAAAATGCTTGCCACAACAAGTATTTCTTAATCCTTCAAAATACAACTTTTATTTTGAAGAACCAGAGGCTATTTATATGGATACGAAAGAATTCATCCATATGATTAAACAAATTGTGGAAATTACACAGGATGAGAAAGCATATATCAGTGAAATTGTAGGTGAAAAGAAATTTTTGCAAAAGAGTATTACTACCTTAAATTTACGAGAAACATTAGATTTTACACAGAGTGAAGCTAATATAGTAGAAAATTTAGATTTTGAAAATATAACAGAGATAACGATATTTTTATATTGCTATATGTATTTTCCTTCTGAGCAATTTTTTCTTTTCGTTAATGAATATTCAGACACAGCTCTTTTAGCGGTTGATAAAAAACTGGATATCGATATTCCTTGGTACGACGTAAAAACATTTTTGACTGTGGAGAATCTGGGGATGAAAGATAGGCTATACAGGAAGTTCAGGAAGCGTTTAGTTAAGAGTTACAGCAAACATGTTTAATCCAAAAGGAGGTTATTCTTACCGTGATATTCTTGAAAATGATAATCTCGCTTGAATTTTTAGCAATAAATACTTTATGCTTTATCATCTTTGATAAATATAAAGGAAAGAAAAATAAGTTACTCAAATGTATGCCTTACATATTTCCGATAGTAGGTGCCATCATTTTGTCTACATTTGTTTTCTTTACAGGATAATTTAGGAGGAAGGCAATGCTTACGTTTTTGTTGAGTGTAATAGCGGTTTACACACTAACGCTCGGAATAATTTTTATTATTTTGCGCTTGAAATTGGTTACTTATAATACCAAAAATATTCTATACTTTATATGCGGTTTATATTTTGTGTGTTTGGTTCTTTTTGTAATTGCGCTAGTGAAAGACTTCTTGTTCGTGGCTTAAAATTAAATAAAAAAGGAGTTTACACAAATGACATACGAAGAGTTTGCAGAATTAGCTCGAAGTTCTTTAAAGAAAGATAATGAGGGCAAGCCGTTAATGCACGGCGAGAAGTTAAAGGAACTGATTCGCTGAAAACGGGTCAGTTCCTTTTTTTATTTGGATTTATTTTTACAAATATTTCTCGACAATTTCCATGTTCTGCGGTCTGTCTTTACTTTCCAATACAGAAATATCGCGAACAATACTATCTAACTTAATTTTTTCCATTTCAAGTTCCATTTTTTGTTGGAGCAAATCGTATTTACTCGTAAGAACTTGTTGGATATTGGCGCCAACAATACAATCTGGATTGGTTTTTGGATCAACATGAATTAAATTCGTATTGCCTTCAATACTTTTGTAGACATCAAGCAAAGAAATTTCTTCTGGCGGCCTAGCAAGAATCGGATTTGCTTTGCCAGTTTGCGTAGTAATTAAATCGGACTTTTTCAAATTGCTCATAATTCTTCTAATATTAGCGGGATTTGTCTTTACACTACCAGCAATAATTTCACTCGATAACAAATTCGTATTTTTAAAAATTTCTATATAAGCCAAAATGTGGATAGCATCGCTAAATTGGATGGAGTATTTCATTTTTTTCAATCCTTTCAAATTTTCTCCTTGACTTATCTTATCATAATGTTTATTATAAAGGTGTAAATTATAAATGTACAGCTTTAATATTAAAAAATTTAAAGGAGTGGTTTAAATGACTTATTTAGTAACAGGCGCAACAGGTGGACTTGGAGGATATGCTTTAAATTATTTGAAAGAGCTAGTTCCTGCATCTGATATTTATGCTTTGGTTCGTAGTGAAGAAAAAGGTGCTGACTTGAAAGCAGCAGGATTTAACATCCGTATTGGTGATTATAGTGATGCGGAATCAATGAAGCAAGCATTCGCAGGCATCGACCGGGTATTATTTGTTTCGGGTGCTCCTGGAAATCGTCAAGTAGAGCACGAAAATGTTGTAAATGCAGCAAAAGCAGCAGGCGTTTCTTACATTGCTTACACAAGTTTTGCAGGCGCAGATAAATCTACAAGCGCTTTAGCAGAAGATCATTTCTTTACTGAAAAAGTAATCGAAAAATCCGGAATCGCGCACACATTCTTGCGCAACAACTGGTACTTCGAAAATGAAATGCCGATGATTGGCGGCGCTTTGAATGCTGGAAAATTTGTTTATGCAGCTGGAAACGGTAAAGTTGGCTGGGCACTCAAACGTGAATATGCAGAAGTAGCCGCAAAAGCTGTTGCTGGTGCGGACTTCCCAGAGATTTTAGAACTATCTGGCCCACTAATGACATACGCGGAACTTACAGAAGCGTTAAAAGAGGCAACTGGAAAAGATTTCGAAGTTATCGCTTCTGATGATAAAGGCTTCGTGGAAAATCTAGTTTCCAGCGGCATGCCACAACCAGTCGCAGAAATGTTTTTATCGTTCCAACATGATATTAAGAACGACCAATTAGATGTTACTTCTGATGATTTTGCAAATGCACTAGGAAAACCATTAACGAATCGCGTAGATGCACTTCGGGAATTGTTGAAATAATATTGAAACAGCCTACCTTGGATGAGGTAGGCTGTTTTTTCTTAGTAAAAAGGACGAATGGATATATTACTAAAACCATCATCAAATCAAAATGAAATAAGCTTTAGGCAATATCACTAAAGAATGTTTGAAAAAAATACCGACCAGATAATTCTGCTCGGTAAAAGTTCCATCTATAGAGTTTCACTACAGGTTTCAAATAATATTTTTAATTAATCATTTTGTTTTATAAAGCTCTGAATACCTTCAAAAATAACATCTTTTAACGCTTCAGGATAATCGGAATATCCTTTGTTTTTCATAATTATATCTAATGCTTGAGCCACTTCACCATCAAGAATTATTGTCACGCCTGGTGTTAGTTCCCCAGTTTTATCATTTTTAAAAGTCTCTTTTATCATAGTTAATCTATCTTTTTTCATGATTCAATCCTTTCTAGTTAAAAAATTTGTGTTGTGTTCTTCCCAATATCTATATTTTTGAGGGATATTTTCAAAGAATCTTTGAAAATATCCATTCCAATTATCTGGAAGATATTCTTCAAAAGATATAGATTCAGGATAATTAGAGTAAAGAATCTGATTGTCAAAATCTATTAATATACTGGGGTTATAATTATATGTAGCTTCTTCTTTATTTTGATTAAGTTCTTTAAAGAAATTTTGCTTTAGAGAGTTTGTTGAGCTTTTAAAGCTTTCTATATTTATTAAAAAAGAGTTGGCTGTATTTTCATTTAAGATGCTCATATTCTTTCGTTCTTTTGGGTACTCTTCAATTGAATATCCAGCTTGATTATAATCTAAATACCATAATTCTGTGTCGGTAATATACCAATTAAAAGAGCCGTTATATTTTACTCCTACAATAATATTTTCTGCATATTCAGGTATCAGCATGATGTTTTCTTCACCACTTTCACTTTAATATTTTTGCGTTTTGAGCATACTCCGCTAACCATTGGGTGATCGGGTCTGGTATCTCGTAAGCAGTACCTTCAAAATTAAATTTTTTAAAAACTCCTTTATCAACAATTTTAGGAGCAGTACCTCCTTGATTTAACGGATTAGTTTTATAACCATTTTGAGAAATTGCATTTTCCTTAATTAAATCATCCAAATATTTAGGGACTTCAAATTCAACTATATAAGAATTTGAACGTTTCTCTTTAAAGTAGTTTGCGTGGTCTTTTCCTGTTGAAACATTTAAATTATGATCAGATTTCCAGTTGTTATTTAGTGACAGTGTACCATCATCATTAACTAAAAGTAAATTTTTGCTGTCTCCACCTTGGACTCTCGAATAAGTTACTGTTTCTTCTGCTACATTAGACCCTTGAGCTTTTCTTAATTTTGCTAGGGCACTCTTCGGTATAGAGATTTTTTTCCCTCTATAACCTTTCGTCGTATAGCCAAAAATGAGTGATGTTAAGATACCAAAACTTTGAGCTTTGCTTATTTCTCGACCTGTAATTGGGTCTTTGTTTTGCTTCAGGGAATCTATTGTGGCTTTTAGTAATTCTGCTTCTTCTGTGGCTTGGTTACTTTCTTTTGGTAATTCACCGTTAATACTCGCTGTATTATAAGCCTCAGTTGCTCTAATATCGACTATGCCGCCTTTGGAAAGTATCCACATACCACTTTGTTTCACTTTGCTATAGCTGGCAAAATCATACACTGTTGTATCAGTCGCCTTAGATTGTTCTAATATTTTTCGCATTCGGCTTACAGCAGCAAAATTCAGTTTACTTAAATCATAGCTACCTGTTTGGCTGTTAAACTGGATATTTGATTGAAGTTCACGAACTGTCTGCTGAATACCTTGTATTAAATCTGTCAAATGGTCAAAGAAACTACTATGGCTTTGTTCAAATGCCAAATACTTTTCTAAGATGTTTTCTTGCTTATAAGCCATTGCTAATTGGGAACGATAAGTTTGCATTTGGCCTTCTGTATTACTGTTCATTCGTTGATATAATGCTTCTTTTTTACTTTCAATTCTATCAATCATTTGACCAAGTTCATATAAACCAGCTGCATCAATTTTGGCATTGGGCGAGCTGTCTACTTGATTGGCAAAATCTTGGATAAATTGCTTCAAGCGATCTTCACTCTCATTCATTGCTTCAATTATCGCTTCGCAAAGAGGAAGGTATGTCATTTGGTAATAATTTTTCGAAGCATCCACGGCTGTTCCCTTTAAGCTAGTATCTTCTGTGTAGCTTATCACGGTGGATTTGATGTCTCGGATAATCTTCCTTCCCGTTTGGTTAGCAGCATGTAGTTGAAACGCGAACTCTTGTATTTCTCCGATGTCGATTCGACTCACTGTAACACTCCCTTTTGTAGGTCTTGTTGCTTGCTAGATGGTAAATGCATTTTCATCTATAATATACCGTAAATAATACTAAAACTCAATAATAATCTGAAAATTTAAATAGAAAATTCTTCCTTTTCTCGGTACTATTTATAAGACATTTTAACTATTAATTAAAAAGAGGACTATAATTCTATATGCTCTTTGGTTCCTAACTAAAAAAACTTATGTGAATCATTGGGCTATTTTTGCGGGGAGTAAGAATGTTTTTATCTTGGAAAAGGAGTGGTTTTGTGAGTAAGAAAGTTGTTGGTTTGGGTGATGTGTATGATTTGGGATTTCAGCCTTTGAATGATAAGGAACGATGGAAAATGGAAGAGCGTTTCAAATTGGATATTGATATGGAAGTTAGTGATGATGGGAAAGTTGTCGTTATTTCTGATACGGGGTTTAGGTACGTTAAGTTAAAACCAATAGAAAAAAATGGGCTTACTTATGAAGAGCAAGAATATGTGAAAGAAACGCTTCATACAGCAGATTTGAAAAGTAAATCTACGGCTGTTTTGTTGTCGCTGTTTTTTGGTGGACTTGGAATTGGGCATTTTTATACAGGAAATTGGGTTTATGGACTTATTATTTTGATTGGAAGTGTGAGTTTATTCTTTTTATTAGGTTTTTTATGGATACCGATTCTCTTAGTTTTAACTTTTATTGACTGTTTCGTCGTTGCTTCGGAAGTTACTGCGGCGAATGAGAAAATCAAACGACAACTTATTAGCCAGATTAATTGCAGAAATTAACTAACAGAGCATGAGTTAAACGGGAAAGAAGGAAAACAAGTGAAAAAATTAGTGGATTGGTTCAAAGGATTATCAAAAACGTGGAAAATAGTAGTGATTATCGGTGCGGTGATTGTCGTCGTATTAGCGGTAACTACTAGTGACGATGAGGGCGAGCAAGCAAGTGAGAAAGTAAATAACTCAAAAACAACAAAAAAGGCGAGCAAGCCTAAGCTTTCAACCAAAGATTTAGCTTTGATTAAAGATGACTTAGTAGAATTTGAAGCTCGGGAACTTTCTTCGGAAAACATTTTAAAAGATACGATTAAAGGAGAAATTTGGTCGGACTTGGACTTTGCGAATGATAATATTAATCAAATGATTGGCACGATGAAAAGGTACCAACAAGAAATTTTAAATATAGACGCGCTTAAAAGAAGTTCGGAAGCCTCGGCAGATACACAGACATTTAAAAAAGTTTTTACAGAGTGGAGCGACTTCAAAATACAGCGAATACAAGTGACGATAGATTTGCTAAATGGGAAAAAAGATAGTGAAGCTGCATTTAAAAAAAGATATCATAATCAAATCATTTTTAAAAAGGTGCGCACGGATAAATTACAAACAGCCTTAAACAACTTGAAAGTAGGTTACCAATTATTGGATAGTCAAAAATAAGAAAAAGCCATCCTACAGGGGATGGCTTTTTGTTTATTTAGAAGGGAAATTAGCAATCATTTTCTCCAAAAATGCTCTCTGCCAAGCATGATCTTGCGCCGTACCGTGCAGATTAGTGCTAAGTGTCAGTTCTCCCCGGAAAGTAGTAGCCGCGACTTGGAAAAATGGTGCATATTTTAAAGAGCCACAAATGAAACAATCCGTCAAAGTGCTTTCTTCAAAAACAAGTTTTTCTTCGTCAATAATGCCGATATTTGTAAAACTGGTTTTCGGAATAGAATACATTTTTTCAGAAGCTTTTTTGGCAACAGAATAGCTTTTTTTCTTGAAAATAAATTCTAATAAGTAATAAATTCGCAAGGGAGCTAGACTGTTTTTTTGTGGATTGAGCGATTTTTTGACGGCTTGAAGAGTACTTTCAAATGAGGTTAGCTCGTCATTTGCGTTAATTTGGCAAGTAATATTGGCGGTTAGGTTAGTGATTCCTTGGCTTGCTTTATTTGGTAAATATTTGCGGAGATCCACCGGACAATCAATCGACATTTCATTTTGCTGCATTATTTGCTGAATAGTTCGCACCATAGCAGCGAAAAAAACATCATTAACGGTCGATTCGTGCGCTTTTGCATATTGCATGATAAACGAAAAATCTGTTTCTGGCAGTTTAGTACAAATGATTTCCGGATTTTTCGGGTCACCTTTCAGCGGAAAAGGTGGATTATGGACGGCGTTTTGCTTCGTTTTTTCAGTGAAAATCGACTTTATTTCTGTGCGCGAAAATTGCTCGAAAACTTGATTCAAACTCCGCGAACCTAAGCTTAGTTTCGCCTGATAATCCGGATTTTCCAATAGTTCTGAATAAATTTCACTCAGCAAATAAAGATATTCCTTGAAACCAGCGCCATCCGCTAACATGTGGTTCATAATAATAACCAGCTGATCTGCGGTTTCCGTCCGAACAATAGTCAAACAAATTTGCGGACCATTTTCCGTAGATAACTTCCTAACAAGCGCACGGTTCACTTCGGTTTCGGGCGTTTGCGTTTCCACTAAGAAAACCAAATCCTCCGCAGAAAAAACACTTTCTTGCCAAAAAGCGCCTTTTTTCGTTTCTTTAAAATGACAAAGTAATAGCGGAAGTTTTTGAGTAGACTGCATAACTGCTTTTTTTAGAACGTCTATATTTAAATGATTATCAAATGTAAGTACCGTATGCAAATGATGGTCATTTTTCATTTTTTCTCCAGAAATATAATGTTTAACATCAGAAGGTTCAGCGGGATAAGTAGTAATTTTTACCATGGGACTTCCTTCTTTCTTTGGTTTAAATAGTTGTTAATAGTTTCCCTGAAAGCGGAATTGCGAAACTAATTCGCTTTTACCAGCGCATTACCTAAAAGCGAAAAAACTAATTTAGTATAATTTGGGATGAATTTGCTGATTTATTCCTTGAAAACTAAGTAAAAAAGAACAACCCGGTTCATGAACTGGGTTGCTCTTTTTTTTATTTATACATACTTTCAATAACTGGTTTTAACTTATCGATAACAAGTCCGCTACCACCACGACCTTTGACGTTTTCGATCATTCCGACCATGAGGTAATTTGGATTGTCAGCATCGAAGGCGTAAACAAAGCCGTTTTCAAGGCCATCTTCGCCTTGCTTTTCTTTTAACTCGGCTGTGCCTGTTTTAGCTGCGATATTGTGACCCTGGATTTGTAGGGCATGTGCTGTGCCGGCTGGATTGGAAACTGTTTTGACTAGAGCCGCTTTGACCTGGTTGGCAGATGCGGCTTCGGTTGCTTGGCTAGACTCGCCAGCTTTTTCTTTTGTATCTAGTTTTGGATAAGGCATTTTTCCATCGTTGGCAATGGCAGAATAGGCGATTGCTTGTTGGATTGGCGACATTAGAAGCTGACCTTGGCCATATGCTGTATCAGCTAATAAAATTTCGGAATTCAGTCCATCATTCGAAATTTGCGCGGGTTTCATCGTGAATGGCAGGTTGTATTCCTTATCAAAATCGAATTTCTCCAAGCCAGCAGTTAGTTTATCTTTGCCGATTTCGAGTCCTTCCTGTGCAAAATAAATGTTATCCGAGTGCACGAGTGCGTCCGTCATATTTACTTTTGGAACATCATGGACACGAGTGACAAAATAATTACCCCAAGAAGCGTCTTTTTGCCATTTTAAGCCAGAAATTTCACGGACTTTATCAGGTTTTGTTACTCCTGTATCAAGCCCAATCGTTGCAGTAATCGTTTTAAAAGTAGAGCCTGGTGCGTAACGATTTGCGTATCTTGCTAAGAAAGGAAGGCGTTTATCATCATTGTATTTCGCGTAATCTTCGGAAGTAATCCCGAGCACCATTTGATTAGCGTCATAAGAAGGCGTGCTCACTAATGCCAGCAGTTCGCCATTGGTCGGATTAATCATTGTCACCGCGCCAGTTTCAGAGCCAAGACTATCAAAAGCTTTCTTCTGAATCGAGGCATCGATCGTCAGTTTAATTTCTTCGCCGTCTTTTTTATCTATTTTTTGTAAAGTATCTTCTTGTTTCGTTTGATCGTTGATGATTTTGATTGCGCCACCGTTTTTGCCACGCAGTTGTTTATCGTAGTAGCGTTCTAAACCACTTTTACCAATCACATCACCGACACTTAGTTTAGGATTTTTCTCAATATCTTCGGCGCTAACTTCGCCAACATAACCAATTAAATGCGACGTTGCTTCATTTAATGGATACGTCCGCATTTCTTTTTGCGCGTAAGTAAGGCCAGTTGATTCGGGCAAATTCTCTTTCTTTAAAGTAACTAAAGGAACAAAACTGTCCGCTTGAATCCATTTTTGCTCGAGTTGTTTGTTAATGTAATCTGCAGAAATATCCAATTTTTTACTAATATCAGTAATGTTTTTCACTTTTTCATCGCCTTCACCTAGCTTCGAAGGAACAATACCAGCTTCGGCAAATTGACCAGTTGTTGCGAGCGGATTTCCGTTTCTATCAACGATTTGACCACGTTCTGCGTCATCTTCCGTGATGCGAACTTTATCCGTTTTCACCATTCCCGGGAATATAAGCGCTGGTTTCCAGTCAATTTTCCAGTCATCGTCTTGTTTAGAAATCGTTGTTTTATATTTTTGCGTAGCGAGTTTTCCAAGGCTAGTGCGCATTTCTAGTTCGTAAGTTAGATTGAATTTATTCGCTGAGTCATCATAGACAGACTTGAGGTTTTTGACTTTAATATCTTTTGCGCCAATGCCATCATAAACAGCTTGATATTTGGCTTCCATTTCTTTCGTTGTAAACTCGACTTTTTTCAGAGATTCTTTTGAAACACTATTTCCAAGCTTGTCGTACTTTTCTTTAGCGATATTTGATGTAAAAGTTTCTGCGGCTGCTAAAGCATTTTTTTCATCTTTGTGTTGATTTTGTATGAAAAAATAAATGGCAATACCTGCGAGGATGACAACAGCAGCAATACTTCCAATAATAATTGCCTTCTTGTTAGTCCTCTTTTTCCCACCATAACTAGCCATAATACACCCCTTAATTTCATGTTTTATTCAATTAATTATACCAAACACTTCCGAAAAAGTTGAAAAAATTAAAGAAAACTTTAGCTTTGCCCGACATAATTTTTTCTAATTCATGTCATAATTTGTTCTTATTTGCTTGGTAAAGTAGTGATAACGAAAGGATGATGTTGGATGGAAGAGATGGAACAGCCAGAAAAGAAACTCATTATTCGTGGGAAAGGTATCCACAATAAATGGAAGTGGAGCACGATTATTGTTAGTATTCTTTCTGTCATTATTATTAGCGTTTTAAGTTATCAACTGTATTCAGTTAGTCAAAATATCCCGGAAAATAATACGGGAACGATGCAAGGCCCTGGTGGAAGTGGAGGACCGAGTGGAACACCGCCGTCCGGTCAACCAGGTCAAGCGCCAGAAAGCTCAGATGATAGTTCTGATTCTGGAACAAGCGACAGTAGTACAAGTAGCGACGGGACCCTTTAATAGCTATAAAAGCCCTCTAAAACCTAGATTTTTAGAGGGCTTTTCCCAATCTTTAAAAAATCTTATGGAATTATCGCTCTCTTTTTTTGTCATTTTATTGTAATATGGAGGTAAGTTACAATAAATGAGGTGTGTAAAATGGCAAGACATGCACGAAAAAGAAAAGCGCGTAAAGGGAGAATTTTTGTTACTATTCTTGTGGCCCTATTAATTTTAGTTGGTGTAGTTGCAGTTATCGGTTATTTCCAATATCAATCTAGCTTAAAAGAAGCGCAAACAGAAAGTAAATTAAAAGATTACGAATTTAATGGTGTCAAAGCAGTTGGCGATGAGATTAATGTGTTGCTTATCGGTAGTGATTCACGCGGAGAAGATCAAGGTCGTTCAGACAGCTTAATGATTGCTCATTATAATACGAAAACCAATACGCCAAAACTCGTGTCCATCATGCGTGATACATATGTGGACATCCCGGGACATGGCAAAAACAAAATCAATGCAGCATATTCCTACGGCGGGCCAGAACTTGTACGCCAAACGATTAAAGAAAACTTTGGTGTAGACGTGCAATATTACGTAGTAGCCAATTTCGAAGGCTTCCCTAAAATCGTTGATACGCTAGCACCAGAAGGAATCAAAATTAACGCAGAGAAAGATATGTCAAAAAATATCGATGCAAATATTAAAAAAGGTGAGCAAGTAATGGATGGTAAAACACTTTTACAATATGCTCGCTTCCGTAAAGACGCAGAAGGGGACTTCGGTCGAATTCGCCGTCAACAACAAGTGTTAGAAGCCTTGAAAGAACAAGCGATTGACGTTGGCGATGTAGCAAAAATTCCAGATGTCATCGGAAAACTACAAGGTTATTCTTCCACTAATATCCCGACAGGCACACTGATGTCCATTGGCGCAGATTTCCTACTAGGGAAAACAGAAACAATGGAAAAATTCGCCATCCCAGTTGAAGGAAAATGGCACAATGAAAGAATCGACGGCGCAGGAGCAGTGCTTCGTTTAGACGATGTAGCCGCAAATGCGAAAGCTTTACAAGACTTTTTGAAATAACAAAACACACGGAAGTCCTCGTTACTGGATTTCCGTGTTTTTATTGTCATTGTTAAGCCAGTTATCAAATCAATATGTACTAATATAGAAAATATTGCTAATTTCAGACAGAATATTGTCACAAAATATTGACAAATCTTGTTTTAAATTTCTTTTTTCGCTTCACATAGCTTATAATAAATACATATTTTAAAAAGGGGTGAGACGCTTCATGAAGGACAAAACAAAGAAAAGAAAATGGAACTGGGCGCAGATTCTTGCAATTTTTGTATTAGTAACGCTCGTAGTTTCGATGGTTTATGCAACGGTTAATTTAATTACAGCGCCATCTGGCAATGTTCCAGAAGGACAACAAACAAAGGGCGACTACTCACTGATGCTTATGCAATGTGTACTTGGTGTGGTAGTGCTATTTTTACCATCGATCATTAGTAAAAAAATGAAATTCGTCATTCCGAACGCGATGTATATTGTTTTTATCGTTTTCTTATATTGTGCGATTTATCTTGGCGAAGTACGTAGTTTCTATTATTTAATTCCTAACTGGGATACGATTTTACATACGTTTAGTGGCGCGATGCTTGGGGGGCTTGGCTTCTCGATTGTAAGCTTACTGAATAATGATGAACGGGTTACACTTTCGATGAGCCCGGTTTTCGTAGCGTTATTTGCTTGTAGTTTTGCCGTATTCTTAGGCGTTTTCTGGGAGTTCTATGAATTTGCAGCCGATAGCTTTGGAATGAATATGCAAAAAACAATGCTGGAAGATGGCACAATGCTTCAAGGCCACGCGGCGGTTGCTGACACAATGGGCGATCTGTTCGTTGATTTCCTCGGCGCATTCGTCATCTCCATCGTTGGTTACTTCTCCATTCGTAAAAATAAAAAATGGATGAAAAACTTCGAATTTAAAAAAATAGACGAAGAAGCAAAATAAAAAAGACTGCCAACAAAGTGAGAAATCATTTTGCTGGCAGTTTTTTTAAATAATTTTTCTTTCTCTATCAATAAACATCATTAAAAAGGCGATAAATTGTAAAAATGCACAAATGAGAATGGCGTATTGAGCGAATAACTGAATAAAGAAATTACCAACAACTGCACCAATAATAAAACTAAGAATAACAGAAAAATACAAGAAGCTATTATGCAGGTATTGTTTTTCTTTGTACTCAAAATAATCACATAAATTTTGCGTAGCACTCCGTAAATTCCCGATACACATCGTCGTCGCAATCCCTCTACCATGCATTTTTCGGAAACTTTCCACTTGAATCCCACAGACAAAAGAGATTAGCGAATTGGCAATAAGATTTTTATCAAGCGGAATAAATGCAACCCCAATCAAAATCACCACTTCTATCAAAACAGAAAGCTGTCGCCAGTGAAGTCGCCGAATAGCGCGCCGGTGAATCAGTTCAGACAGCGCAATCCCGACCGTAAAAGAAACAACCGGCCAAAAATATTGCACAGCCGTGGCCCAGTTTCCTTCCGAAATATTAATTCCAAATAAAAGTATATTCCCAGTCTGCGCATTAGCGAATACTTGTCCTCTTTCAATATAAGAATATGCATCCATAAATCCACCAGCTATAGCAAGTAAAAGCCCCAAACCGATTGATTCTGAAATTTGTCTAGATCTTGCCATGATTTTTCATCCTTTTTTTCTTATTTATTAAGCATCTGTTCGTGCAATGTACTAATTAATGTATTGATCTGCTCGATATTCTGTAACATTTTTTTCTCGAAATGATGGATAGGAAGAAAGACGCCTAATTCATCTGTGTTTTCAGTGGTTTCTTGCCCGTAAAAAATTCTGCTCGATGGAATAATTTCTTGTATTTGTAAAAAAGTTTTCCAAATAACCGCATAAGCTTGCGATTCAGTCAATCCTAATTTTAAAGTATTAGGAAGGGAGTAGAGTACGAGAATGCCTCTTTTTTTATTAATTTTTTTAGTGGATACCGTAAAATCTGACTCATAGGAATGCACTGTGTCCTCGTCATCAACTAGATAAATCGCGGTTTCGGAGTTAGCAAGATCAGTCTGAAATATTTCTTGAAACTTTTCTTGTTCCCGATGCGGAATTTCTGCAATAAAATGACCTTGTGCGTCGGTTAAGAAGAAGGGGTTCGTCGCTGTTAATTTTTTTGGAATGAGAAAAGCTTGCCGAAGAAGCTCAAATAAAGTTCTGCCGCATACACCTAACAATAACGCACTGACATCACTTTGCTGATAGGAGGATAAAATGATTTTAGCGAAAAGTGTGTCGTCTTTCTCGAAACCACGCGTTTCTTGATAGTTCTCTAAATTATCCAGAAATACATCTTTGAACCGCCTGCAAGCTGTTGGATTAGCTAAAATCTGCTCGAAAAGGGTAGCTACATTTTGCTCTTTTGGAAAAATCGTCGTCATTTTCAGGTCTCCTTTATTTTTCATGTTAATATTATCTCATATTTATCGATAAAAGATAAAAATATTACATAATAAAAAGCGCCCATCGATATTTTCGCGGGCGCTTTTCTCTGTTTACTTATTTAATTTAGCAATAATTTGCTGAACAAGCTCCATCTCATCCGAACTCAGCTCTTTTTCATCCAAACCATTACTATAAACCTGAGCTTCATAAATTTTAGTCAATCGCGAGAAATCAGCAGTTTTTAAATCCATATCAACTCTCACTGCAAAATGACGTAACGTTTCACTTGATTCGCGTACATAACCATAAGAAGCAAGTGACTTCAATAGTTTATGATACGTTTTGCCAAATGCGGGTTTGTTTTTCAGGGAACGAAGCAATAAATAACTACGAATTCTGCGTCTGAATAATACGGCCAACACAAGTAATGCTGTAACTAATCCAGCGGAAATCCACCAAAACCAAGCAGGAATTTCGAAATTAGAGGCCGCTGTTTCTGTTTTAGGTTCTTCTTTTTTCGTTGCTTCACCAGTGGAACTGCTGCCGTTATCTTGTTCTGGTGTTTTTTCTGGGTTGTTTGGTGTTTCTGGCGTGCTCGTGCTATCGTTCGGTGTTTCTGGTTTATTAGCGGTTTCGGTTGTTGGTTCTTGGAAGTCTTCTGGGTTGGAGAACGTTGCTGTTGGCTCAAATGGAACCCAACCAGTACCTGGGAAAAATACTTCCGGCCAAGAATGCGCATTATTATTTGTTATCGTGTACGTGGATTTCGCATCATTTTCTTTTTTCTCGCCCTCGCCGGGTGTGTAACCCTTGGCCCATCTTGCTGGAATCCCAAGCGAACGAAGCATGACTACCATTGAAGTAGAAAAATTATCACAATAACCAATCCGCGTTTCAAATAAAAATTGGTCGACATAATCGGCTCCCCTAGGCGTTTCTTTCGCATCATCTGTGCTATAAGTAAACGTGCCCGAAGAGCTTAGATAGCTTTCGATAGCCTTTGTTTTATCATAAATGGAATCAGCGTCTTTGGTTACTTTATTAGCCAGTTTTGCAACCCGATCCGGTAACTCACTTGGCGTTTGTGTATATTTTGAAACAAAGGCACTAGATAATGTACTAAAATCAGCGCTCTGCATCTTTTCAATATTGTAAACAGGTGTTTTTAATTGGACCGTGTAATTTTTAATGGTATCCACAGGTCCAACTCTTTCTATCGTTAAATTGGCACTAAACGAATCGACAGCGCCATTCACCGTTTGTGTGCCATAGGGGTAAGGCATGTAGTCGCTAGAAGAAGCAAAACTAATTTCAGCCGTGTTTGTAGGACCAGTTGTTTGTTCTGTAAGTTGAATCGGGAACGTATCACCAGAAGAAAAAGATACCACATCGCCTGTGTTTGCATTTGCCCAGCCGGTACCGGTGTAGTTAGTTTTCGACTCTACACGCCAATAGTGGCCTTTATCCGTACGTGCGGTAAATACAGTGCCGTTATCCTTTTTGAGTGCACCACCAAGCGTTGTGTCGTCTTCACTATAGCCAACCGTGCGCGAAGTATTAATCCCAAGCGCATTTTTAATCGTCGGTACAGGATCTGGGAAAATGGGCGCCTTTTTCGGAAGCATTAACGAACTAAAAACAAATACCGCCAGTAACATAATCACAAAAACATGATATAAAATCCCATTTCTTTTCAAGGAATCCACACTTATTCGATTAGGAGCTGCAATTCGGCTAGCCAGCGCAAGATGGAGTAGTAAAAACCCTTCCAATACAGTCCGAACAATCGCCCAATTACTATTATAATCTGTAAAAGTATTAATGACTGCTAAATAGGCAACCGTTAAAACTAATACACTCATAATCCGTTGTTTGCGTAAAATACTATACGTAGTAATATAACTCAAAAGCCATAACGCAATTAAAAAGACAATTAAAATAAAGTCCATAGAAATATCAGACGAACGAAACTGCACCATATCTTTAAAACCATTAAAGGTAATTTGGAAAAACGAGCTAAACCAATTCGCGGACAAAATACCATCTTTAGCGTAATAAATTCCGGAAACGATGAAAATCATGACGACATGGAGAGGAATAGTCCAGTAATATTTTAAACGGAGGAAAAAACTGCCGAGTGAAAGGCTTATAAATAAAATAATCCAATTGGCTGTTGAGAGCTCTGTTAGCTCGGCAAAAGGATAAATCCACTCGGAAATAAGTAAAACCGATAAAATAAACAGCATTATGAGCGATAAGTATCTTTTCATTTAGTTTCACGCTCCCGTCTGCTTAGAAGACTCGCTGGCTCAAGGAAAATCGCCGGAGCATCCATCGCTTTGGAATGCTCTGATTGAAATGTAATAATTTGAAGCTGCTTATTATCCGTTAAACGGGTCACTTTTTGCATTAACATCGTATCCATACACGGTGTAAATAAAAGGATTTTCTCACCAGAATGCAAATTATTATTAAGCGATTCTTGTAGAATTAAACTATCTGCTGATGCAATTTCAGCAAAAGCGGTTGAGATTTCTTGAAGTCTATTCGCACCTTTCGCTGGAGCAAATGTACTCGTTTGATCGCCAAGCAAGGTAACACGAATTTCTCCATTATCCTCGGAGATTTTACGGATGAATGAGTAGGCGGCCCGAAGTGATAATTCAAAATTAGGATGACTCGCGCCGTAAAAAATGACAGATAACCGTGATGTTGCACTATTTTCAAATTCCCGGGTCATCAACTGGTCGCTTTTAGCAGAAGATTTCCAGTCAATCAGGGAAATTCGGTCGCCAGAAGAAAATTCGCGCAAACTGTGCAGATTGCTGTTTTTCTTGAGCGTCCAATAAGCTGCATTGCGTTCGTTTTCCGGAGAAACTTCACTGATTTTTTCTAATACATCAGGAAAATAGGTGGGATAAATAGTGAGCGTTTTTTCGGTCGACAATTGGCGCGAACGTTCCAGTAAACCGAATGCATCACTCGTTTCCACATCTAGTGGCGGGAATGAATGAATCCCACGAACACCGGCAAATCCAGCAAGCGTCACGGTGAAATTCTTTTTGAAAAGCGGATAGACCACTTGTTGGCGTGCGCTCACTTTACCGAAACTAGCCGGGATTTTTTGTTGGAATAGCAAATAACCCACTGGATAACGCGATTTTCGAGAGAACGATACTTGCATATCGACTAAATCACCATCATGGTAGGTCGTTTTAATAAAATTTCGATTTACGTTCCACGCTTTGAGCGGATAAATCGAGGACAAAAATAATAGTAACAAGATAAAACTAAAGAAATAAGTTAAAAACCAGCTAGCTGTATCACCTTGAAATAGCGTATAAGCCCAAAGTCCAGCGTAAATAATTAGCATAATAATCCACCGAGATGCTAACAGGAGGCGTTTTTTCAACATTGAGTTACCTCTTCTCTACCGGAACTGACGTGTTTTTCAAAATGGAAGCAATAATGGATTCGGCTGTTTCCTCATTATAATAAGCTTCAGACTTCAAAATGAGACGATGGGTGAAAATATACGGCGCTAAATACTGAATATCATCAGGAATCACATAATCGCGACCTTCGATAAGCGCAAAAGCTTGAGCGGCTTGCATAAACGCCAGCGAGCCACGCGGACTAATCCCAAGCGCAACAGAAGGGTGTTTTCGAGTCGCATCAACTAAGCAAATAATATAATTTTTCAACACATCATCAATAAAGACTTGTTTGGCTTTATTTTTTAGAGTCAACAATTCTTCCAGCGTTACAACTTGTTTCGTTTGCTCAAGTGGATCTTGGTATTGTTTCAAAGTAAGTAGTTGCATTTCTTCTTCAACTGTCGGATAACCAATATTGATTTTAAGTAAAAATCGGTCTAATTGGGCTTCTGGCAAAGCGTAAGTGCCTTCGTATTCAATCGGATTTTGCGTCGCCATTACGAAAAACGGATCAGCGAGTTTGCGCGTAATCCCATCAACTGTCACACTGTTTTCGGCCATACCTTCCAGTAAAGCGGCCTGCGTGCGCGGTGCAGTTCGATTAATTTCATCAGCGAGAACAATATTTCCCATGACAGGTCCTGGACGGAATTCAAAATCACGCGTTTCTGGGTTAAAAATCGAAACCCCAGTTACATCAGCTGGTAGCAAATCCGGCGTAAATTGAATTCGTTTAAAGGAAACTCCGATTGTTTTTGCAAGTGTGCGTACCATCATTGTTTTACCAACTCCGGGAACGTCTTCCAGTAATACGTGACCGCCCGCAAGTAGGGCAGTTAAGCTCAATTTAACAACATGTCGTTTACCGACGATAACTTTTTCAACTTCATTTATAATCTCATTTATTTTAATGGATGGCTCTATAGACATAATTTGCCTCCTATGTTTTAGTCAGAATATGTGTATTCATGGTTTAATGCTACTATAATCAACCTTGAATGTAAAAGATTTAACGTGGCATGGACTTTTCTTAGGAGATTGTTTACACTTAGAATAACTGGAGGTGGCGAACTTTGAGCGTAAAATTGGCTGATTTAATGAAATTACCATCTTTAAAAGAAGCGAAAGTAGTATCTGGGAAGTCAGGGTTATCTAAGCTAGTTTCGTCTATTTCTGTTTTAGAATACACAGAAGTAGCCCTTTTAGAAGATGATTTATTTGATAATGATGAATTTTATGGCAGTGAAATTGTTGTATCTGCTTTTGTGAATATTCGTGATGATGTTGAGGCACAGTGCCGCACGATTGAACGATTACATAAGGTCGGGGAAGTTGCTTTAATTCTTTACTACGTTGGAATTTTTATGCCGAAAATTGATCAAAAGCTGATTGATTTTGCAAATGAACTGGATTTTACGATTATCGTGATGCCGGAAAATGAAATGTCACTGAGGTATAGCGAAGTGATTTATGAAGTGGTTGAAGCGATTGTTAAGCAAGAAATGACAGATACCAATTTTGTAACCGAGTCATTAGAACAGATTTCGAGTGTACGACCGCCACAACGAAATATTGATACCACACTGAAAATCTTGTCTGACAGAACGCACACTTCACTCGTTTTAACCGACAATTCCTTTCAAGTAATTAATTCAATCACCTGGCCACGCACGCGCCACTGGGATTTTGAAAGAGTGATTGAAGCCTCGAAACAAATAAATGAGCAGGAAATCGTGCAGCTCACTTTAGATGAGCGCGAATTTTATACAGCGAGAAAGCCGATTTTTCAAGACGGTATGCAGGCGATGCACTTGTTTATGATGAAGGAAAAAGGGACACTAACAACAGATGTAGTCATGCAAATTACGGAAGTAGTCCAAGTATTTATGAACTTATGGGGCCGCAACTATGTCGAAATCAGTACGGCCGAGCTAATGAAGGCGATTTTGAATGATGAAAGTGTGAAGATGCGCCGACTTGGTAAAATTTTAAATGTCGATGTTTCTTCTATTAAATGGATGTGGCTCGTGAAAACGGAAGAAATTCGTGACAACGAGCGGGTTTTGAGCGAACTAAAAAGTTTTGTTGCTAGTCATTTTGATGTTTCTTTGATTGATTTATTTGAGAAGAATATCGTTGTTTTGCTTGATAATTCTGTTGCGCAGCGAGACCGGACGCATACGGCGAATGAATTTGCGATGATGATGAAGGAAATTGGAATTGAACTAAAAATCACCGTTTGTCAGGGAATGGAGCAGACTTCGGATGTGCAGAGTGCTTACTCGCTTGTAAATGAATATAAAAATGCCGCCAATGCGATTTACGCGAATAAACCGATTTATTCACTTCAAGAAATCGACTTTGCAGCCAAATGTGTGGATATCGTTAATCGCGGAGAATTGGCGATTGCGGAACAAATGAAGCCGTTAAAAGCATTAGACGACAACGAAGAATTAATTGAAACGTTGTCAGTATTTTTGCTAGAAGGCGAGTCGAATTATAATCAAGCCGCCGAACTGCTATTTTTGCATAAAAATACGATTAAATACCGAATTCAGCGGGTTAATGAATTGTTGCAATATCCAGCAACAAAAATTCCAGAGTCTTATAATCTCTATTTAGCTGTAGCAATTCGTCGTTTGCTTGGCGAAACAAACAATAATAATTAAAAATAGCACGATTTTTGTCCAAAGTGACAAAGATTGCGCTGTTTTTTTTTAATTCAGATAAATACAAATGATAGCTTGTTCTTATATAATTAGTCCTTAATAGAACAAATTCAAGAAAAAAAGGGGCGAAACATTATGACAGAGAAAAATACAGTTAAGCAGACACAATCCTGGCAAAGTTTGGCATTTTTATGGACGGGCGCAATGATCTGCGTACCGAGTCTCCTTGTAGGGGGAACGCTTATTTCGGGCATGCCTCTATGGGAAGCAATTTTAATAGCACTTTTAGGATATGGAGTTATTGTCTTATTTATGATATATCAAGGAATGCAAAGTAGTGACTTAGCCATTCCAGCAGTTAGTGTAGCATCGCAAGTATTTGGTGAACAAGGATCTAAGAAAATTATATCGATTCTTTTAGCGATTGCTTGTCTAGGATGGTTTGGTATTCAAGCAAACGTCTGTGGCGCAGCATTTTCACAGTTCCTCGGTATGTATGGAATTAATGTTCCAATACCAGTATCTTCCTTGATTTGGGGAGTTATTATGTTACTATCAGCCATCTATGGTGTTCGAATTTTGAGTATTTTAAATTATATCGCAGTTCCGATTTTACTTTTTGTATGTATTTATGGTTTGGTTGTTTCGTTAAACAATGGCGGACTTGCGATTGTGGAAAATTATAAACCTGCAAACAGCATGTCGTTCATGACTGGGCTTGCGATTACCATCGGCTCATTTGCATTAGGCGCCGTTATTGCTGGCGACTATTCACAATATACGAAATCACGTAAAGACGTTGTTAAAGCAGCAATCATCGGCATTTTGCCATCAGGTGTTCTAATGATTACAGTTGGGGCGGTTCTTGCACTAACAGCTGGAACGGCAGATATTTCCGTTGTATTTACTAATTTAGGTTTGCCAGTCCTTGGAATTATCGGTTTGATTTTGGCAGCTTGGACAACCAATGCTGTTAATGCATTTTCCGGCGGGATCGCGATTATTAACGTTTTCAACATCTCTGAAAAATATCATAAAGTTGCCGTAGCAGTTGCGGGTGGGCTTGGAACATTACTAGCTGTTATCGGTATTCTAAACCATTTTGTACCAATTATGTCCGTACTTTCAGCGATGGTTCCACCAGTTGCTGGAGTAATGATTGCTTCTTACTGGATCGTTCAAAAAGGCGACAAATCCAAATGGGCACCAGTTGCAGGCGTTAACTGGCTTGGCGTAGGCTCTTGGTTAGTAGGTGCTGTGATTGCAGGAATTCCAGTCATTTTGACATTCTTCCCTTCACTACCACAATTACCAAACCAACCACTTATCGGTATTATTTTGTCACTAATTGTTTATCTTGTTGGGGCGAAAGTTTTAAGTGGAAAAACGGAAAAAGTAGAGAACTTGGAGGGGAAATAAATGCGTTACTTAGACGAACAAGCTATTGAAGATATTGCGATTGGTGCGGCATTTTTAGGCACTGGTGGCGGAGGAGATCCGTACATGGGCAAAATGATGGCCCTAACAGCGATTAAAAAATACGGACCAATTCAGCTTTTATCTCCAGACGAAATCGCTGACGATGACTATTTTATTCCAGCAGCAATGATGGGAGCGCCATCTGTACTTATAGAAAAATTTCCAAAAGGGGACGAATTCGTTCGCGTTTTTGAAAAACTAGGTAAATATGTTGGCAAAGAAATAAAAGGAACATTTCCAATGGAAGCTGGCGGCGTTAACTCGATGATTCCAATCGTTGTGGCAGCTCAACTTGGCTTACCTATGGTCGATTGTGATGGCATGGGTAGAGCTTTTCCAGAACTACAAATGGTGACGTTCCATCTAGACGGCATTTCCGCAACACCAATGGCTATCACCGATGAAAAAGGCAATATCGGCATCATGGAAACAATTGACAACAGATGGACTGAACGCCTTGCACGTGTAACTACGGTCGAAATGGGCGCAAGTTCGCTAGTTAGCTTGTATCCTTGTAACGGTGCACAAATTAAACAAAGTAGTATTAAAAATATCGTGACACTTTCAGAAGAAATCGGTAAAGTCATTCGCGAAACATCAATTGACGAAGCAGAAAAACTGCAAAAACTATTGGATGTGACGCACGGTTACCATTTATTCGAAGGGAAAATCACTGATGTTATTCGTGAAACGCGCGCAGGCTTCAACTTTGGACGGGTGAAAATTGACGGACTTAACAAAGACGCAGGTAGCGAAGTCATCGTTCATTTCCAAAACGAAAACCTTGTTGCGGAGAAAAATGGCGAACCTATCGCGATTACACCAGATTTAATTTGTATGGTGGATCTGGAAACGCTAATGCCAGTAACGACAGAAGCGCTAAAATATGGTAAACGTGTCCGCGTGATGGCACTTCCAGCTGACGATGCTTGGCGTACCGAGAAAGGCATCGAAACAGTTGGGCCGCGCTATTTCGGCTATGATGTCGATTTTGAACCGCTAGAAGAACTTGTCAAAAAGGAGGAACGCCGCCATGTATAAAATTGGAATTGACGTTGGTGGTACAAACACCGATGCCGTCATTTTAGATGAAAATCAAAAACTAATTCATAGTGTAAAAATGCCAACAAGTGAAGATATTGAAACAGGAATTACCGAGTCGCTTCATCGCGTGCTGAGTGAAACTGGCATTGATCGCTCGAAAGTAACACACGCCATGCTTGGAACAACGCAGTGTACAAACGCAATCGTTGAACGTAAAAAATTAGCGAAAGTTGGCGTTCTTCGTTTAGGTTATCCAGCAACAGCATCCGTTTTACCTTATACAGCTTGGCCGGAAGATATGGTTGGCTTTTTATCTGGAAAATATAAATTAACTGGTGGCGGCTATGAGTACGATGGTCAGGTCCTATCAGAAATCAACGAAGCAGAAATTCGTGAAACATTGGCTGGTTGGAAAGGTGAAGTGGAATCTGTCGCAGTTGTTGGCGTCTTTTCTTCTTTGAAAAACGATCAGGAATTAGCTGTTCAAAAAATTATTGAAGACGAACTAGGCGCAGATATTCCGGTTTCGATTTCCTCTTCCGTAGGTTCTGTTGGACTGATTGAACGCGAAAATGCGACGATTTTAAACGCAGCTCTTTTCAAAGTTATCGCGGCAACGAGTGACGGTTTCGAAAAAGCGCTAGAACAAGAAGGAATCGCGCACGCGGAAATCTATCTTTGCCAAAATGACGGGACATTGATGTCGCTTAATTATGCAAGACAGTTCCCGATTTTGACAATTGCTTGCGGACCAACGAATAGTATCCGCGGCGCATCCTACTTGGCGGGACTAAAAGACGCAATGGTACTCGATGTTGGAGGCACCACTTCTGATATCGGTGTGCTTACAGATGGCTTCCCGAGAGAGTCCTCGCTTGCGGTGGATGTTGGCGGCGTGCGTACCAATTTTAGAATGCCTGATATTATTTCCATCGGACTAGGCGGAGGAAGTGTCATTCGCGAGCAAGACGGGGAAATAACAATTGGCCCTGATAGCGTTGGATATCGTATTTCCGAAGAGGCGCTAGTTTTCGGCGGCAAAACGATGACAACAACTGATATCGCAGTTCGTCTAGGCATGGCGGACATTGGCGACGCTCAACTCGTTGCGCATATCCCAACAAATTTTGCTGAAAAAGCGTATAAATTAATCGCCGACATGACCGAAGATGCGATTGATAAAATGAAAACCAGCTCAAGTAACGTCAATCTAGTACTTGTCGGTGGCGGTAGCGTCATTATCCCTGATGAAATTCCCGGTGTCGCAAAAATTTTCCGCGACAAAAACGGCCCAGTCGCCAACGCAATCGGCGCATCCATTTCCCAAATCAGCGGACAATACGAACAAATCTACATCTATTCTCAAATCGAGCGGGAAGAAGCGCTCCAAGATGCCGAGCAAAAAGCAAGAGAACAAGCAACTCTAGCCGGCGCAGTGACTGACTCGATTGAAGTGGTGGAAGTGGAAGAAATCCCATTGGCGTATCATCCGGGTAATGCGACCAGATTGCGCGTGAAAGTTGTGGGGAATTTGGTTTAAGAAGAGTAAATAGTGGAGCATTGCTGACTTCAGGCTGGAAACGAAGTAAGAAATTACTTTATTTCCAGCTTGTTTTTGTATAACGTAATCCCATATGTATAAAATTATGTATATTGACACAATTTGTGTTATTTTAGACATGGATTTAAATAAATCAATTCTTATACTAATTATCTAGAAAAACAACCCAAAAGCTAACTAAAAATATTCTAGTAGGGTAAATAAATGAATAAAGGAACCGAACAAAAGCTTGCCGCGCGTCATTCACTTCTAAATCAATTGAAATATTACCGTTTATTCCGTATTTTTCACATGCCTTTTTTGGATTGGGTAGTAGTCCGAAAGATGTTATTATAGATAAAGCATATGTGCCTGAATTAGCGTGCAATAACCAGGAGAAGTATCAAAATCATGAATATCTCACTCGAAACGAATGGCTGAATTTATTTGAACAAAATCATTTACAATTGTTGGAAGAGCTAGAGGGAACCCCAGAAGTGGATTTTGAACTGGAAAAGAAACAATTAGTAACAAGAGCCAATGGAGCGGATACGATGACTTAGAGGAACATCTAATTGCAGCTACATGGATTTTACATAAAAAGTAACATTTGAAGGAAGTGTTTTTAATGAGAGAATATTTAGATTCAAAAAGCCAAAAAAAGGTAGCGCTTCTTGAGAAGATTTTTTATGCGGAAAATCATACAAGTACACAAGAGGAACTATTAAATGATTTGAACATTACGTATCCAACACTCATTTCTACTATTAAAACAATTAATTTTGATATTGAACGCTTTGGATACAAAGCGTTTTCGATTGTTCACTCCGCGCCAAATTTGTCCTATACCTTAAAAATATCGGATAATTGTAGTATTCAACTCATTATCAACGCCTATATTAGAGAGTCACCCAAATTTCAAATTCTCGAAACTTTGTTGCTGTCTTCCTTCCCTAATCTACAAGCATTGGCAAAAAAAGTACATGTTTCTTATTCTGGGATAAAGAAAGAAATAAAAGAATTGAATGAAGAGCTAAGTGAACGGAACTTATATATTTCTACAGGAAATCAGGTAGAAATAACGGGGGATGAATTTTCATTAAGAATATTCTATGCCTTCCTTTTTTTAGTCGCATATAGCGGGGATCGTTGGCCATTTTCTTTTGTTCGATATGATGAAATCACCGACTTATTAGAGAGTTGCCCAAAAGAAATTTATAGAGCAAACTCGATAGATAAGGCGATGATGATTCACTATTATGTGGCTATGCATTTATTAAGAGATAGAATGAATTGTCAAATTGACACAACTAGGCAGTTTAAAGTGGCCCTATATAAGGCTTGCACCGAGGAGTCTAAGAAATCAGAGAGTGCGTTCATTAAAAAGGTAGCGAAACAACTTCCGAATAGGAACTATAAAGAAATTACCTACACGACGCAAATCATACTGAGTACCATTGTTGCTTTCGGCAGTTATTCTTCGATTGAAAAAATGCCTTCCTTTTTCTACATGGATGAACAGTTAGAAAAAATGGGCTTCATGAAACTAGTTGATTTTGCCAGTGAACGAGTAAATGATAATCTCTCTATTCCATTTTCAGAAAAAGAGATGGAATTGCTCCGTTACTCCTTTGCGAGTATAAATTATAGATATTTCTTACTTGATAATTTAATCAATAAGTTCAATAATATTGTGCCAGGGTATACAGATCTTGATCGAAATATAAGAAAAATCCATAAAGTGAATCATCTAGAACCATTGATTAGTCAATTAGTAAATTTAAAAGAAATGGATCCATTAAAACCGTTTGAAGAAAGACTTACTTCAGATTATCTGATCATTTTGGATAAGCGGATTGATTTTTCTATACACACCTTGCCTATTAAAGTAACTATTTTATCGACAATATCTAATGAAACAGCGGTATTTGATTTTATGAGATATTTTTCTAGCTACTACAATCTGGAAATAATTAATCAAGTTGATAGGGTGGTGGATTTATATATAAGTGATTTTTCCGTATCTCCAGAAGTGTTGACATCTTTACGTATCAATCAACCAATAGTCTATGTAAATACTAGATGGCTAGAATCTGATTATGTCAAAATTAATGATAATCTAGCGAAAATAGCGAGAAAAAAATTTATTGCTAATAAAAAAGATTAGGGAAATACTTGTTGGAATTTATATGGAACGCGTTTAAATGGAAAACAAAAGTCTTGTCCGAGTAATGATAGTTACTCGGATTTTTTTTGTTGTGTCGTACTAATGGTAAAAAGCAAACACAACTAATAAGCTATAAAATTTTAAGAAGTTAAAATTTTATAGCCAGAGGTGCTCTCTTACTCCTCTATAATAAAATAACAGCTAGAGGCTTAGGCATCTAGAAATTAATTACCGAAGAAGGAGGGGAGCTGATGAAGAAGCTTTCCATGCGAGTCATCCTAATCGTTACCGTTATTTTCATTGCTTGTGGGAGCGCTAATGTTTCTATCGCACAAGAGATGGATATAGCAAATAAGCTTCCAGAAGAGGAGCTGGGTTCTCTGGATACCTCTAATGTCAATACAGAAGGAGTCCCGCAAGACAAATCAGCAGAGGTCGAGAACTTAGAAGAAATCCCAATTACGGATGATTTGGAGCAAAATCCAGATGTTCTTGAGCAGCCTGTTGCCGATTCGGATGATTCGGGTTTAACAGTGGTAGACTCAGGGGCTTATTGGACAATTTATCGTAATACTACGAACGGTGAATATAGCTTGCATATGTTTGGTAACGTGCCAAGTAGTAAACCAACCGCTTGGAATAGTTATTTGAACAGAATTAAACATATAGAGATTGAAGAAGCTACTTTGACAGGAAATTTTGAAGCTTATTTTAGAAATACTGTTTTTACAGTACTTGAGAGTGTGAGGATTGAACGTTCGAATTTGTCTAGAGTGACTTCTTTTGCACTCGCATTTTATAGTTCAGGAATTGAAAAAGTTATCATCAGAGATAATGATTACCCGACAGCACCATCTTTACTCACTACGGAAGCTATGTTTAAATATTGTTCCAGCCTTAGGGAGCTTGATTTGAGTGGTCTTAATACTAGCGCAGTAACTACTATGAGGGATATGTTTTACAGCTGTAGCGCACTTGAGGAACTGGATTTAAGTCATTTTGATACGAGTTCAGTAACTAATATGTTTTACATGTTTTATGATAATGAAAAACTGGAGAAGCTGGATGTAGGTAACTTTGATACCAGTTCAGTAACTAATATGTATGCCATGTTTGCTAATTGTACTAGTCTTGAAGAGCTGGATGTAAGTAACTTTGATACCAATTCAGCAACTGATATGTATAGAATGTTTGATAGCTGTGTAAAACTGAAGAAACTAGATGTAAGTAATTTCGATACCAGCTCTGTTACTGATATGGCTTACATGTTTAGAAATTGTAGCACACTTGAGAAGTTGGATGTAAGTAATTTTAATACGAGCTCAGTAACTTCTATGCGTGCCATGTTTGCTGGCTGTAATAGTCTTGAAGAGTTAGATGTAAGTAATTTTGATACCAGTTCAGTAACTAATATGTCTTCCATGTTTTTAACTTGTACTAGTCTTGAAGAGCTAGATCTAAGTAATTTTGATACCAGTTTAGTGGATCTTATGGGCTACATGTTTAAAGATTGTGCAAATTTAAAAACTTTATATCTAAATAATTTTACAGATGCAGCAAGCACGATAGATATGTTTACTGGAACAACCTCCTTAACGTACTTGTTTGTCAGTCACAATTTTAAGGTTTTTAATGGGTTAGAAAATACAAACTGGTATGACGAAAAGAATTGGGTGCAGTTTGAAACTGTCTCGCAACTACAGGCATATCATTGGAGACAAAACGAACCTATTGGTTATAGAAAAGGTGTCTTCCTTTCATTAACAATGGATGCGATGGGTGGGCAGTTTGAAGACATGGAGGAACAAAAAGTACAAAATAAAGTTTTTGGTGATTACTGGGAAGAAATGCTTCCTGTAAAAGATGGACATTATTTTGACGGGTGGTATCTTGATCAAGATTTTACCAGTAAGTTTGACTTTTCATTGCCCGCTGATGCATCAATAACTATCTACGCAAAATGGATAGAAAACTATACAGTGATTATTCCGGCTTCTATTTCTTTAAATGAAACTTCTGAATTGAAAGTGGAAGGGATTAATCGAGGAGATAAAGATTTGTCCGTGGGATTAAACCGAACAGCAATGTCTGTTTCTGAGAGCAACAAGCTAACTTTAACCAATACGGCAGACACAACAGTCCAATGTTTGGCGCCACTGAGTTGGGACGGGTCAGAAACTAATCCAGAAAAAGCGATTTTAATCCTTGCTCCAGGTTCGGAAATAACAGAAGGCGAGGCAGTCATGGCTATTGAAGCGCCAGAGAATATCCAGGCAGGAAAATATATGGGGAACGTCGTATTTTCGATTAAGTATGAATGATGTAAATTAGCCAGAATAGTAATCATGTCAAGGTCATTTGGTTATTAATAAATTGGAGGTTACCTATGAAGAAGAAAAAAGTAGTGGTTATATCATTACTACTATTGCTAGTAAGTGTCATTGGAATCAGTAGTTATTTTCTATTCAAGGATAAAATAAATCTGTTGGATGTAGACCCTTCTGCTGTTGAGTGGAACGGGAAAAAACAGAAGGATACAAGTGGAGAAGAAAATACAATCGCCATTCCAGGGTTTGAAAAAGTAACGTTGTATGCAAATGAAACAAAACAAGCAGTTAATTTCCATAATCCGGAAATTAATGATTGTTACTTCAAAATATCGCTTATTCATCCGGATGGTTCGGTTCTATGGATATCCGATTTAATCGAACCGGGAAAAGGTATGTATTCCATTGAATTAGAAAAAACGTTAGCGGTAGGCGAATATGAAAATGCAGTATTAAAATATGAATGTTTTTCTTTAAACGATCAGTCACCTTTAAACGGGTCTGAAATAAATTTAAAATTAGTTGTCGTATAGACATAGGAGGAAATTTTTTATGAATAAATTAGTATTAAGTACGTTAAGTGTAGCAGCAATGGGTATGGTAATTTTTAGCGGAGGGACAGCCTACGCTGCAGATAAAGAAGGTAATACAGTAGTGGAATATTCTGTTGAAGGTGATTATACCCTCGTTGTACCAGAAAAAGTAAATTTATCTAATGATAATGCCACAGAAATGTCTGTGAAAACAATCAATCGTAACTTAGAACCAGGAAAAGAAGTAGAGGTGACATTATCTAGTGGATTATCAGCCGATGGAGAGATTGAATTACAACGTGTTGGCGCTACTTCGGACGTAATAACCAGTAGCTTTAAAAGTAATAATAGTACAGTAACAATGGCTAATCCTGTTATCGGAAGCTTTTCAGGTTATGCGATGGACGAAACAGAAGTAAGTAAAATTCAAATTGGAAGTCCTCAAGGAGACAAAAAAGCTGGAGCATATCAAACAACTTTAACTTTTACAGCTGCTTTTAAATAAGAAATTAAGAAAGGAGTTGTACATTTCTTGAAAAGGAAATTAGTTTTGGCAATGGTACTAATCAGCTTTTGTGGGATGTTCTTCTTATCGCCTGACCGTGTTCAAGCTAGTCAGACAGTAGTTGAGGTCCTAATTTCAGAGGATGATTTGGATGTAAGTGAAGAAAACATACAGGAGATTCCTAAAAAAGAACTGGCAGCCTCTTCAGATAAGGATAACAAACAACATACATTACCTAAAGCAGGTGATACAGTAACTAACTATACCTTGTTGGGTTTAGTGCTCATCCTTATTTGGTTGATAATGCAAAGAAAAAGGAAGAAGAAGGAATAACCCCCTGTGACATCATCATAATGTAGTAAGTAAAAAGGATATAAAAATTTCTGTGTTGGATAGGAAGTGACAGGTATGGCTCGAATCGAATATGGAGAAGAAATTCAAAAAAACCTACTAGTTTTATACTCTAGGGGGTCTACCATAGACTCTATCTGCAAGGAGTATGGTATTCCTCGTTACGAATTTCACAAATGGATGAAGTTACATGATAGCGATAAACTCGAAACAAAAGAGGTGAAGACTTTTCTACAGATAAGAGAATTAAAACAGCAAAAAAACAAATTAGAAGAAGAGATTTTGTTTTTAAATGAAGCAATAAATCTGTTGGAAAGTCCTTGATAGGGATGCTTTCAAGAATCAGCTGTAGGAAAAATGAGCAATCATTTTTTCTACAGCTTTTTTTAAAATGGTGAGGTTTTTATGTTACTTTTATATAGATGCCATGTTTACTTTTCTCAGATGCCCAATCATTCATTTCACGTACTTTTTCTGAAAGTTCACCTGCCGGAATAAGCTTCCCATCCATCAAAACAGAGGGATCTATCAAACGCATTTTCTTCTTATGATGATAAGTAAAGTCCACCTCATTTTCTTCCAAATGGGGACTCTTGAGCAACTGAATTTTCTCCCGAGCATCTGAATTCGCATTCAATTTAGCTAACAATTCAGCATCAGTCAACCGAAGATCATCGGTCGTAATCGTCTCCTGCTGAAACGCAACGCGCATTGCTTCAGCCAAAATCTCATAACTATAAACATTCAGCGGATCGTAAAAATAATCAATCACTTCCGAATAATATTGCGCAACAAACCATTCTGCAAGAGCGATATTTGCCAAATAAAGCCGCCCATCAACCATTACTAAAGCCTGCAAAAATTCTTCCACCTCAGCCAAACTAATTTTCCCATGGCGATACAAATCTTGCAACGTATAATCAATCCGGTCAGCACATAGCTCCGGGGCTTCTTGCTCCAAAATCGTCCACTTCGAAATATCATCAAAAATCCCTTCAAAAGAATAACCATACTTCTCTAAAATGGCAGGAATCGTCGAAGTTTTTACAAAGTCCTCAAAAATCTGCT
Organism: Listeria cossartiae subsp. cayugensis; assembly: GCF_014229095.1. GTDB lineage: Bacteria > Bacillota > Bacilli > Lactobacillales > Listeriaceae > Listeria > Listeria cayugensis. The sequence continues at coordinate 234,146 of NZ_JAARZC010000001.1, forward strand.
CATGATAATCTTCCTCTTCAAAATCAAGCGCATAATCCACCACATGCGAAAAAGCAGTGTGCGATACGTCGTGCAGTAAGCCAGCAATTTGCTCCTCCAAAGAGCCACCGAACTTCCTAATAAAAAGCATCACGCCAATCGAATGATCAAGCCGGCTAAGGTCCCAAAGTGGATTTACTAAATAACTCGAACCACCTTGATGCACGTGTGCTAGCCGGGAAACCAATGGACTTTGGATTAGTTCAGCCAAAACAGGTTCTATTTCAAATGTTCCGTAGAGCGGGTCTGTAATTTTCATCATATTCACCTCTTTTTTTCAATTATATATTAGCGAACAAACGTTTTCCATGTTTTCCCTAGCAATTCCAATTTTGCTGAGAAAGCTTATAAAAAAATTACTGAAATAACCGAAGATGCGATTGATAAAATGAAAAACAGTTCGGATAGTGTAATTATTCCAGACGAAACCTCTGTTGTTGCACAAATTTTCCGCGATAAAATCGACCTAGTTGCCAACGCAATCGGCGAATCTATTTCCCAAATCAAGCGGGATGAAGCGCTGCAAAATGACGAGCAAAAGCGAGAGAACAAGTAACTTTGGCCGGTGCAGTGACTGACTCGGTTGAAGTAGTGGAAGAAATCCCATTGGTGCATCATCTGGCTAATGCGCCCAGATTGCGCATGAAAGTTGTGGGGAATTTGGTTTAAGGGAAGTAAATAGTGGAGCATTTCGGTCATTTTTTATAAAGTAATCCTACGTGTATAAAAATACGGTTTATACACATGGAATTATAGTTCTATATGAAATAGGTTATTTATTAGAAGGATTAAATGGCTTATTTTATTTTTTAATGTATAAAATTATGTATATTGACACAATTTGTGTTATTTTGAACATGAATTTAAGTGAATCAATTCTTAATGTATTGATTTTCGCCTAAAATAGGTCGTTCATGACAAGAATCGGACATTTCATTACATTTTTGGTTATACATTCATTTTCTATGCTATGGTTTTAGTAGGAACAACTATTTGATTAATGCATAGAAAAGAGGGAGCATAATGAAAAAAAGGTTAATAGGTATTATTACAGCATTATTGTTAGTAAGTGGGATTTTGCTATCTCCGCAGATGACTCAGGCGGAAACAAAAGTGGATTATGACGCATTGTATCAACAGGGAGTATCTGAAGGGATTATTAATCAAGCAGATGTAAGCTTGGAAGAATGGGTAAAAGAGAATGAAAATGAGTATAAACAAGTTTATCAAGATGGTTTAAAAGACGGTGTTTATGATGCGTCGATGTCTTATGAAGAATGGATAAAGTTAAACAACTATGGTCAACCTCCTGTAGTAGATGAAAATTGGGAAGAAGTTCCACAGAAGCCAATGCTTAAAGGTGTGTATAAAGGTTATAATATTAAAAAAGGGGACATTCTGATTACAAATGGAACATCTTCTTCCGGATTATTGGGACATGCTGCTATTGCGAATGGGAATGAGTATATACTAGATATTCCTGGCAAAGGAGAAACAACGAGACAAAGAACTACAAGTTGGTGGATGGATCACTATGATACAAGAGGCTGGGTGAAAGTTTACCGTCTGAAGGATAGTTCAGTTGCGAATGCCGCAGCTAGCTGGGCTGATAAAAATTACTATTCAACAAGCGGTACATCCAAACAAAATATTTTCCCTAAATACGGTATGACTGGAAGTCGATATAGTAAGAATCCGACTTACTGTTCTAAGATTGTACTTCAAGCCTATTATTTCGGAACAGGAAATAAGCCTGTTGTGCAAGTATTTCCGTCCTTAGTTACAGTGTATGATTTACCAAACTATTTTTCAAAAGCATATAAGCCACAACAAGTGAAATACTTTAAATAAATCTCATGTCTTAGGAAGTGTAGCTAAATGAAAAAGTATAAAAAATGGTGGATAACGATAGGTATAATATTCATTCTTAGTATTATTGGATACGTTTATTGGTTTGCAATTCCCAAACATACGGCGAATAAAGCAGTGGATAATTATCTAGCAGAACAAAAAATCAAATCCAATCAAATTGAAACTAGAGTGATAAAGAAAGATTGGAAAATGGGTGGTTATCTTACAAAGATAGTTTTTAAAGATGATTTAAAACTAAAGTATGAATACAGTTATGATGAAAGAATAGACTTACCTTACCATATTTTTGTGGATGCTTATAAAGATGGTTCGGGACAAACAGAAGGTGAGATGAAACACCCACCATTAGAAGAACAATTGGAAGAGATGAATAAATCGAAGTAGCTTTAAATTAAGCGGAGTTAAAAACTTCGCTAATTTAGTTTGCTAGGAATTGTGTATTTTTAACAACAATAAGCTGTAGAATAGGCGGAGCATTTTCGCCGCCTCTTTTTATATTTGTATAATAAATCACATTTTACTTTGATACGAATCAATAGGTGATTTTTTATTGTCTAACTCTAATATCGAGCTCTTAAACTTATTTAATTCAAGAAACACGAAAAATCCATTTTTCAAAAACATATAAGCCACAACAAGTAAAATACTTTAAATAAATCTCATGTCTTAGGAAGTGCTGCTGAATGAAAAAGTATAAAAAATGGTGGATAACGATTGGATTAGTGTTAATTCTTTGCGTTATCGGATATGTTTATTGGTTTGCAATCCCTAAACATACAGCAAATGAAGCAGTAGATGATTACTTAGCAGCGCAAAAGATAAATTCAACACAAGTTAAAACGAGGGATATTCAAAAAGATTGGACTAGAGGAGGATACTATGTCACGATAGTGTTTAAGGATGATCCTAATTTAGTATATGAATATAACTACAATAGTAAAAGGAATACGCCTTACCATATTAATCTACTTGTTTTTAAAGATGGCTCGAGTCAAGAAGATGACCAAGTGAAGCATCCACCACTACAAGAGCAAAAGGATTAAAGCAGAAACCCAAGCTAACCGCAGAAACGAATATCAATCAAACGAGAAGAAAACAAAATGAACAAGATTGGTTAGAAGAGGAAAGCAACCAATTAACACAAGAAAAACTGGTGTTATTAGACTTTTTACGCAGTTGCTGGCAAGGAGAAGAGGCCAGTGGTTTTTATCGTTATTTAGAAGAGCAGCAACACGAAGAATCGCAGGCTTGGAGACAGGACCTCCAAGATAAAAGAAGCGATTTAGACAAGGAATTGCAAGAAAATAAGAACAAGCTCCACACACTAGAAACAAAACAAGCCACCTTGCAAAAGGAGTGGAGTCAGTGAGTCGGATAGATATTGCGGAATTGAATGACTTTCTCCACGGTTTGCGAAGTAGTAATGTGGAAGCCAAAGCGATGATTAGAAAAATTAAAGAAGCAGCGATGGATTATGCCCAAGACAGCCGTTTAAAAGGGGAAGCAGTTACTACATCCAAACGATATTTTTCTAGTACCTATACAAGTATTTGCCAGAGCATCATCGAAGCACTGGATGAAAGCGAGGAGCGGCTCGCACAATATATTCGCGAGTTCGGGAGCCAAGTGGATAGTTCGCCTTCTGCCAGAATTGATGCAGAAATCTTACAAGAAGCGATGGCCAAGGTTAGCCAGTTACAGCGAAAAGAAGAAGACTTGCACCGGCAATTGACCGCACCCAATACGAAGCCGGATATGCAACAAGTCTATGCAGTGAAATCAAGAAGCGTTCATACGCAATTGCTGGAAGCCATCGAACAAGAGAACATCCTAGAAAGATATTTAGCTTTCGAACAAAGCCATGGACAGTTTTTTAGTGCATTAGCCGAACTCATTCAAGCGACAGGACGCGCGGTGCAAGAGTTACTGCATCATGTGACTTTTAACGACAAAACAGGCACTTACGCTGTGCCGAAAAGTGCAGCAAACAGCTTGTTGCTTATGAAAAAGCGCTGGATAACGCACGAACAGAAGACGATAAAGACCTGTATCCAGATGACTGGGAAGATTAAACGGTATTAGCCTATACATATGTGAATAATCAAGGTGAAACTGTCACGATGTGGTTACTTGAAAAAGATGGAAAACGGGTAGAAAACAAGGAATTACAAGATTTCTTAGAAAAATATGGTCAGGAATTACCAGCTATTTCTTATATAGAACTTTCCGGGGAAGAACTCGAACGGCGAGTAAATGATAGTTGGAAAGATGGAGTAAACTATTTAACTGGGCAAAAAGTTTCTGGATTTTCCGGTGGTGTATTAAGATCCTCTGCCTATGTTGCGAGTGTAAAAAAGACATTGGATTCTGCTGGACTTATTGATATTGCTCTAGGATTGGGCACAGCAGCAATGCGATATACACCGCTACTAGCTGAACAAATTGAAAAATTGAGATTAGCCAAAGTAGGGCGTTGTCAGTAGATGAGTTTGAAAAAATGCTTGAAACTGGTAAGGCGCAAATACTAGGGCCTGGGTCATTAATTGACAGGTTTAATTGAAAAAAAGGATTGCCTGGAATAACTGAAATGCCAGATGCTCTTGATATTAACAACTTAGGAGGGAAATAATTATGCAAAACGATATGTATAATAGCATTCGATTGAGTGTAATCCAATTGATAGATTCAAAAAAAGAAAATCTAAAGGAGAATAATATAAAATTAACAATTATAAAGAATGAAAAAGACTGTTATGTTGTAGAACTGGATAATGATACATGTATGGCAGAAATTGTAGTTGAAGAACCTACTTATGCCCCATATCGCTATGTTTCATTTGAAGTAGTTTCTCTGATTGATGGTAAAGTTAAAATTATCTATTCTTGGTATGATGATGAAACAAGTCAATGGAACGATATTGAGAAAGAATTAAATAAAGGAATTCATTTTTTAAATAATTTTAAAGCGATGGAGTAATAAAACAACCTTATTGCTATAAGGAGATATAATCACAAACAGTAAAAATTAACCTATAACTCTAAAAATGATAAAAAAGATACATTATAAATAAGAGTGTAGGTTTGTATAAAATGTGCAAACGTACACAATGAATTTAATAAGAAATACAAAAAGTAAACTCGTATATCCAAATAAAAGTGTTTAATCTGTGTAAATTAACTTTAGACTATCAAGTAAGCAGTATCGCACAACAGGATTAGTTCCAACAAACTATGGTAAGAAACTATATGCTTTTAAATATCAAGATGTACATGCAATAGGTACGCTTAAAGGAAAAAAAATAGATAAACAACTGAAAAATGTAGGAAATTGGTTCTTTAATTCCAAACCGTATTAAGGAGTAATAGTATAATGAAAAGAATAATTTTAACAAGTACATTAATCGTCTGGACAATAGTATGTATTTACATGAGTATTTCTATGGTTAGTAGTAATACTGGCATTGCTTTTCCGATTTGGCTCCACATAATCCTTTTAATCTGCTTTTTAGCAACAGGTATATTAAATGTGAAGAAAAAAGACTATCTTTGGAGCGCTATGTTATTTGAAGGCGTGTTAGTGGTTCTATTAAGTTTAATTATTGTATTAGTCTAATGGATGTAAATATATGAATAGCTGGATGATCCAAACTAAATAGGAGTATTGTATCTAGGTACATGAACTCAAACCTCTCAAGTAAGCATTGACACTAATGCTTACTTTTTTATAGCCTCATGTTTTCCCTAGCTATTCCAACCCCACCTGAGATACAATAAACCCAAACAAACGAATCGAGGCGAACAGCATGGCGGAATCACTCATTACTAAAAAAGCGATTGCTGGTGGGCTGATGGAGCTTTGTCAGCATAAGCGGTTTGAAAAGATTAGTATTGCGGATATAACCAATATTTGCGGGCTTAATCGGCAAACTTTTTACTATCATTTTACAGATAAATACGATTTACTTACTTGGACGTATGAAAATGACTTTTTTCATTGTTTGGCGGATGGGATTACGCTTGAAAATTGGGATAAGCATGTGCTGAAAATGCTGGAATCGATTAAAGAAAATGCTGATTTCTATAAAAATACGGTTTCGGCGGATGCGAGTATTCTTTCATTTTGCTTTTCAAAACTAACGAATTCGCTGTTTATGGATTTGTTTGAGAAAATTGATACGAATGCGACTGTGAATGAAGCGGACCGGGTTTTCTATGCGGAATTCTTTTCTTACGGATGCTCAGGTGTGCTTATCAAATGGATTACACGCGGTTTCAAAGAAGCGCCAGAAACAATCGCGAACCAGCTATTTCGACTTGCAAAGGATACAGAGTTTTTGGCAAACAGCATGTATCGCGAAAACTAGACAATATGGCGAATTTGTCTAAAAACCAGACATAAAGGTTCTTTTGCCCAGATTAAATGCGCGCGAGGAGAGGTATACTATCTATATCAAGAAATTGGAGGAGATAGTGATGAAAAATAAAAAACGTACGCTAGTCGCTCTAACTGGGGCTGCAATTGGAACAGGTATTGCCGCAAAGAAAATTTCTGAGCAAAAGGCCGCTGAAAAAGAACGGGCAGTGGATGAAGCAATTAAGGCGCGCTATTATGGTGACAAACAAGTGTATTTCGTCGGTGGCGGGATTGCTAGTTTGGCGGGGGCTGTTTATTTAATTCGGGATGCCAATTTTGATGGGAAAAATATTCATATTATTGAAGGTATGCATATTTTAGGCGGAAGTAATGATGGAGCCGGAAGCGTGGAACATGGCTTTGTGTGTCGCGGTGGTCGGATGTTAAATGAAGAAACTTATGAAAATTTCTGGGATTTATTTAGAAGTATTCCGTCGCTTGATATGCCGAACTTTAGTGTGACGGAAGAGATTTTGAACTTTGACCATTTACATCCAACTCATGCGCAAGCGAGATTAGTTGATAAAGATCGTAATATCCTTGATGCACATTCGATGGGATTTAATAATAATGACCGGATGTTGATGACGAAACTGCTCGCTACTCCGGAAGAAAAACTGGATAATTTAACAATCCGTGATTGGTTTGATGAACACTTTTTCGAAACGAATTTTTGGTATATGTGGCAAACCACTTTTGCTTTCCAAAAATGGAGCAGTTTATTCGAATTTAGACGTTATATGAACCGAATGATGTTAGAATTTAGCCGGATTGATACGCTAGAAGGGGTAACGAGAACGCCGCTCAATCAATATGAAAGCTTGATTTTACCTTTAAAAACATTTTTAGATAAGCACCATGTTGATTTTACAATTAATCAAACGGTGGAAGATATTGATTTCAAAGATGCGCCTGGAATTACCGCGACAGCACTTCATTTATCGGATGGATCCACTATCGAACTTGGCCCGGATGATGACGTGATTATGACGAATGCTTGTATGACGGATAGTGCGACTCTTGGCGATATGAACACGCCAGCACCAAAACCAGAAGAAAAACCAATTTCTGGTGAGCTTTGGTATAAAGTCGCGCAAAAGAAACCAAATCTAGGTAATCCAGAGCCATTCTTCGGTCATGAAGAAGAAACAAACTGGCAAAGTTTCACCGTCACTTGTCATGGTGATAAATTATTAAAACGCATCGAACGTTTCACAGGGAACATTCCGGGAAGTGGTGCGCTCATGACTTTCAAAGATTCTAATTGGTTAATGAGTACCGTTGTTGCTGCACAACCACATTTTAAAGCGCAAGATGCGAACACTACGATTTTCTGGGGTTACGGATTATATCCAGACCGCGTGGGTGATTTCGTGAAAAAACCGATGAAAGAATGTACTGGGGAAGAAATTTTATATGAATTAATGTGTCATTTGAACTGGCAAGACGATTTTGAAGAAATTAAAGCGGATATTATCAATGTAATTCCGTGCTACATGCCATACATCGATGCGCAATTTGAACCGCGGGCAATGAGCGATCGTCCGGCCGTTGTTCCAGAAGGTAGTACAAACTTTGCGATGATTAGCCAATTTGTGGAAATTCCGAAAGATATGGTTTTCACCGAAGAATATTCCGTTCGCGCTGCAAGAATCGCCGTATATACATTACTTGATATTGACAAAAAAATCTGCCCAGTAACACCACATAATCGTGATCCAAAAGTGCTAGCGAAAGCAACACAAACCATGTTTAGATAAAGTGAAAAAGTAGCTATTTGTGACAGAATAGCTACTTTTTTTGCGCCGGACAGGACAAACGACTGATATTTGCGAAATAGCATTGCTTGTGAACCATAAAACAGCTATAATCTTTATAGACGAAAACAAGACCTGAAAAGAGGCTGAACAATGGAAAAAAGCTCCATTTATGGATTAACATGGACAAATTTAACAGAATGGCTAGAGGCACACGGTCAAAAGAAATTCCGCGCGACACAAGTGTGGGACTGGCTTTATAGAAAACGTGTCAAAACTTTTGAAGAAATGAGTAACGTACCAAAAGAAACAATTGAACTATTGACTGCCAATTTTGTGATGAACACTTTAGAAGAACAAGTGGTGCAAGAATCTGCAGACGGCACAACGAAATATTTATTCAAGCTGAGTGATGGGAACTTAATTGAAACCGTGATGATGAAGCAAGAATATGGCTTGTCGGTTTGTGTAACGACCCAAGTGGGCTGTAATATCGGCTGTACTTTTTGTGCGAGTGGGCTTTTGAAAAAAAGTCGCGACTTAACTGCTGGCGAAATTGTGGAACAAATTATGAATGTACAGCATTATTTGGATGGACGTAACTTGGAAGAACGCGTGAGCCACGTGGTTGTAATGGGAATCGGGGAACCGTTTGATAATTACGATAATGTGATGGACTTCTTGCGTGTGATTAACCACGACAAGGGCTTGGCAATCGGCGCGCGTCATATCACTGTTTCAACAAGTGGACTAGCACCGCGCATTATTGATTTTGCCAATGAGGATTTCCAAGTAAACTTAGCGATTTCCCTTCATGCGCCAAACAATGAACTGCGGACGAGCATTATGCGTATTAACAAGACATATTCAATTGAGAAATTGATGGAAGCGATCCATTATTACGTTAACAAAACTAACCGCCGCATCACTTTTGAATACATTATGTTAAAAGGTGTAAATGACCATAAAAAAGAAGCGCTTGAACTTGCGGCACTTCTTGGTGAACATCGCCATTTAGCTTATGTTAACTTAATTCCTTACAACCCGGTGGATGAGCATATCGACTATGAACGCAGCACAAAAGAAGATGTGCTTGCTTTCTATGATACGCTTAAGAAAAACGGCATTAATTGCGTTATTCGTCGTGAACACGGGACGGACATCGACGCTGCGTGTGGGCAACTTCGTAGTAAACAAATCAAACGAGTTGGCGTGCGCGAACGGATGAAACAAAAACAAGCAGCAGCGGAAGAATAATAATTCAAACTATCTGGTTTCCATTTGGAGATTGGATAGTTTTTGTTTATACTTAAAGTACCGAAAGCAATTGAAGGAGGACAAAGGTCATGGAAGTAGAAATTGTCGAACGAAATGCTTTTACAGCTGTGGGGAAAAAACGAACTTTTTCTGTTGAAAACGATGCGCAAAAAGAAAAAATCAGTCAATTTTGGCAAGAAGCAAACACAAATGGCGATGCCGAACGAATCAACGAATTAGCTGAATTTGCAACAATTGATGGTATTTTAGGCGTCTGCAAAATGAACGGAGACAAAATGGACTATTATATCGCGATTGAATCCGAACTCACTCCACCAGCAGACATGGAAAAACTAACCATCCCAGCAAGTAAATGGGCCATCTTCAAATCAGTCGGTCCACTACCCAACGCAATCCAAAAAGTGTGGGAATACATTTACGGCGAATGGTTCCAAACAAGCAACTACACCCATGGAAACGCTCCAGAACTAGAAGTCTACACAGAAGGTGACACAACTGCCGCTGATTATTATTCCGAAGTTTGGATTCCGGTGGTTGAAAAAGACTAATAAAAATTCATCATGAAAAGCAGAGGTTATTTAATGACAACCATTCCTATCTCAATCCCATTGACACTAATAGTTATATGTATTTTTGAGTTAGTATATTTTGGTATTAAAAAAATTATTGTTAAATCGCCATTTAATAAAAATGAGACTTTAATCAATGTTGTTTTTGTAGCTTATTTAGCTGTATTGGTAGAAGTTGTGCTGCTACCATTTAACATAGTAAGTTCAAATACAATCAGAGAAACATTTCCTTTTGAAGCGTATTTGCAAGTCATTCCTTTCAAGTCAATAAGCTTCTATATTAGCCATATGACAAATTATCATATTATGATTCAATTCTTTGGCAACTTATTGTTATTAGCGCCATTAGCCATTTATATGAACATAAACAGAAGTATATCCGTATTAAAAAATTTAATTTTAGCTCTATGTCTTTCATTCTTCATTGAATTATCGCAAGGTTTACTAAACTTGATTTTTCAATACCCCAATAATGTTTCGGATATAGATGATCTAATTTTAAACGTAATCGGATATATGTGTGCTTTACTTTTAGTTCCTTGGTTCAAAACGATATTCAAACTAAAGAACAAATTTCATTGATTGTGAATTTTGTTCTTTTTAAATCCCACTCCAATCCCATTCCCTAAAATTGACATTGAGAATCATTATCAATATAATGAAAGGAACTAGCCTATTATACATACAATACAATTATCCAAGGGGGATTTAAGAATGATTATTGTAACTAATACGATTAAGGTAGAAAAAGGCGCAGCAGAGCACGTTATCCGTCAGTTCACAGGCGCAAATGGCGACGGACACCCAACAAAAGATATCGCAGAAGTAGAAGGTTTCCTAGGCTTCGAACTATGGCACAGCAAACCAGAAGACAAAGACTATGAAGAAGTAGTCGTAACAAGCAAATGGGAAAGCGAAGAAGCCCAACGCAATTGGGTGAAAAGCGATTCCTTCAAAAAAGCACACGGCAGAACAAAAGACACTAGAGAACAAAGAGAAGATCGCAAAGGTATTGTAGGAAATGCGATTGCTCGTTTTGAAGTGGTTCATGTGCAAAATCCTGTAATTGTTGAAAAATAAAAAAGTGAGTGAACAAGCCGTTTAGAAGTAGATGGCTTGTTTTTTTGTTTTCAGATGAGAAAATAAATACAGTGGTTTTCTTCCCCAAAAGCCCCTTTACTAGCAACCCACAATCCAATCATGCTATAATTCTCTAAATGATAACGTTTATCATTTAAGGGGGAATTAAACATGATTGAAAAAACAATTATGGAACGTCGCAGCATTAAAAAAGCGAACGACGCGCCAATTTCAAGAGAAACGGTGAACACGATTTTAGAGCAAGCTGCCTATGCGCCTTTTCACAGCAAAGTAGAACCGTGGAATGTATACGTGTTGCACACACTTGCTGAAAAAGAGCGTTACATCGAGAAAATCATCGAATTTAATGAGCGCGAACAAGGGGTTACTTTTTCTGAAGCAGAGATTGCGGATTTAAAAGCGGGCTATGCGAAGAAAATTATTACGCCGCCTTACTTACTCATTGTGACGACGAATATTATCGGTCACGGGAAAAAGGATTTCGAATCAATCGGGGCAACTAGTGCGTTTATCCAAAATATCCAATTGCTTGGCTGGGAAGCGGGAATTGGGATGATTTGGCGGTCAAATAGATTTATTTTTGATGCGAAGTTTGCGGATGATTTAGGTATCCCTGCTGAGCAAAAAATTGTCGGAACTTTGCACTTAACTAGCTTAGCCGAAGTTCCTGAAGCAAAACCGCGCCGTCCTTTGAATGAATGGGTGAAGGATTTAGCGGATTTGTAAGATTGATGTTTCGTGTGATTAGCGTTACAATGGTACAAGTGTAAGAAATAAGGAGGCGAGCAAGATGGCAGTTCCAGCTAGACGTACGTCCAAAGCGAAGAAAAATAAGCGCCGTACGCATAAAGGCTTAACAACACCAGGTTTGAGTCGCGATAGTGAAACAGGCGAATACCGTATGTCACACCGCATCTCACCAGACGGCACTTATAAAGGTCGCACAATTATCGAAAAATAAGAGGATTTGTTCCAGCGATTGGAACAAATTCTTTTTTTTGTGATACTATAATGGAAAGAGCTAAATACACAAAAAGGAGTCTGATTTTGACATGACAGAAGAATTTGTGAACAAAGAAGATGCGCTGAAAAATTATAATGCAAAAGAGTTTCGAACACCAGATGGCTATACGAGCGATATGATTTTAACTACAGTAAAAGAGTTGAACGGGAAACCAACATTACATATTTTATTAATTAAACGAAGCCTTACAAACGCAGAAGGAAAACCAAATATGGAAGGCGGAAAATGGGCGGTTCCGGGCGGATTTGTGGATGAAAATGAATCTGCGGACCAAGCTGCCGAGCGTGAACTAGAAGAAGAAACAAGTTTGACAGATATTCCGTTGATTCCTTTTGGGGTATTTGATAAACCGGGGCGTGATCCGCGCGGTTGGATTATTTCGCGGGCGTTTTATGCGATTGTGCCACCAGAAGCTTTAGAGAAACGTGCGGCTGGGGATGACGCGGCGGATATCGGGCTTTTTTCAATGACAGAAGCTTTAGAATTGCCACTTGCTTTTGACCATTTAGATATGCTAAAAAAAGCATATAGCGCGATTACAGAAGAATTTTTACTGACGACGGCGATTCGCGATTTCTTGCCAGAAACTTTCTCAGCAGAGCTACTTTACCAAACGTTGGATGGTTGCACGAAGCCAGGTGTTTTGCCGGATGAAGTAGAATTTATGGAGAATATCGAGTATTTACCGTATTTAGAAAAAGTTGGCGAGTTGTACCGATTTAATGCGGATGCCGAAGCGGGAAGTATTTACTTTTAAATGAAAAAGGAGCCAGCTATTTGGCTCCTTTTTTATAGGAAATGTTTTTCACCATAGCGTAATGCGAAATCTTTAAAAGCCTTGGATGCTGGCGAAATGTAGTGGTTTTTTAAACTTGCTAGATAGATAAAACGATCGTGTTTTGGTTCGTTGATGGATAATACTTTGACGTTATAATGTGATAACGACGAGATTTTTGGCATAATCGAAATACCGTAATCAACGCTCACAAGGCCGACCATCGCGGTATCTTCCTCTACATAACAGCCGATTTTAGGTTGAATATTTATCTCAGCAAAAAGAGAATCGATGAGCGGTCTCAGCCCACTGGTGTCAGAAAAGAAAATATACGAATAATCTGCGGTGTCTTTTAAATCAATCGAATCATATTTGGCAAGTGGATGGTTTTCAGAAACGACAACGACTAGCTCTTGTTTCGTTAATGGTAAAAACTCAATATCAGGTTCATTTTCGACGTAGGAGCAAATCGCTAGGTCGAATTTTTCATTTTTCAGATCAGGGATAATTGATTTAGTGGCACCTTGAAAAAAGGAAAATGTGATGTCTTTATGGCTTTCTACTTTGGTGAAATTTTGGACGAGTTCGGGAACCGTGTGCGCGCCCATGGTGTAAATAAAGCCTAAATCAATATTTCCGTGCGATGGGCTCGTTAATTCGTGTAAAAGTTTTTCACCTTTTTCTAGTTCGGCGAGGGATTTTTCAACATAAGTTAAATAAAAGCGACCGTATTTTGTTAAACGGATGTTGCGGCCTTGTTTTTCAAATAAATAGACGCCAAGTTCGCGCTCAAGTTCGGCGATAGAGTGGCTTAGGCTAGGCTGGGTAATAGATAGCTCGGCAGCGGCAATTGTGTAATGCTCTCGTTCGGCTAATTTTTTAAAATAGTATAGTTGACGCAAGTTCATCGGTTAACCTCCTCGGAATGCCTTGGTAACTCTATTGTAAGCGATTGTATAGAAAAAATCTATGGATAAATCGAAAAATATACATTAGATTAATAATTATTCCTGACTTATAATGAAAGAGAAATAAGATTGTGCATTATTGAACGTGAATAATGTAACAAATCATTTGCTGAAATTATAGTCGCAGGAGGCTTATTATGACAGATTATCCGAGTATTTTTGAACCATTAACTGTAAAACGAATGACCATTAAAAACCGTGTGATAATGCCGCCAATGGGGACAAACCTAGCTGGATTAAATGGCGAATTTTTAGAAGAACATATGAATTACTACGAACAACGCGCAAAAGGTGGAACAGGTCTAATCACTATTGAAAACGCTTGTGTAGATTTTCCTTATGGTACAAACGGAACAACGCAACTTCGAATCGATAATGACCAATACATTCCTGGATTTTACAAATTAACAGAACGTCTTCATAAACATGGAACTTGTGTGTCCATCCAAATCAACCATGCCGGTGCATCTGCTTATCCAGCACGTTTGAACGGACTTCAACCAGTTTCCTCGTCAGATATTCCATCTAAAAAAGGCGGCACTGTGCCTCGTCCGCTTACTGTCGAAGAAATTTATGAAATCGTCAATAAATACGGCGATGCAGCGAGACGCGCCCAACAAGCCGGCTTCGATGCAGTCGAAATTCACGGCGGACACTCGTACTTGCTATGCCAATTCTTATCGCCACTTTACAATAAACGGACAGACGAATTTGGTGGAACGCCTGAAAATCGTGCCCGTATCGTCAAACTAATTTTGGAAAAGGTGCGCGCAGAAGTCGGTCCATTTTTCCCAATCGTGCTGCGTTTTAGTGCAGATGAATTTACGGAAGGCGGCAACCATTTAGAAGACATTTTGGAACTGCTAGATTATTGCCAAGAAGAAGCGGATATTTTGAATGTGTCAGCGGCAATTAACGATAATTTATACTTGCAAATTGACCAAATGAACTTGGAAGATGGCTGGAGAAGCTACCTTGCAAAAGCGGTGAAAGATAAATTTAACAAACCAACGATTACTTCGGGGAACATCCGTAGTCCAAAAGCGGCAGAGAAAATTTTGTCAGAAGGATATGCGGACTTACTTGCGATGGGACGTGGCTTAATCGCTGAGCCTAACTGGGTGAACAAAGTGGCAACTGGCCAAGAAGACATGCTTCGAAAATGTATTTCTTGTAATATCGGGTGTGCGGATCACCGGATTTCGAAGTCGAAACCAATTCGCTGTACGGTGAATCCAGATATTATTCATGAAGATAAATACAAAGAAACAAAAGTAACTCGTCCTACCAATGTTGTCGTAATTGGCGGCGGAACAGCAGGACTTGAAGCAGCTTGTACGGCGGCCGAAGTTGGCTGTAACACAACGCTAATTGAAGCAAATGAACAAACTGGTGGCTTGGCACGAGCAATTGCCAACCTTCCAGACAAAAGCAGAATTGCCGATTTCCCTAATTATTTAGCGAACCGAGCAGAAAAATTAACCAATTTAAAAGTTATTACAGGCACTAAAGCTGATACTGCGCTTATTGATACATTTAATCCTGATGTGGTAGTCAATGCCACAGGATCCAAACCATTACTTCCACCGATTAAAGGTTTGCATGACGTGATTGACAAAGAAGGCAGTAAGGTTCATTCGATTTTTGGACTTATTTCGAATATCGATGACTTTACCGAATTTAGTAACAAAAAAGTTGCAGTTATCGGCGGTGGTGCAGTTGGACTTGATGTTGTCGAGTACTTCTCAGAACGTGGCTCGGATGTTACAATTGTAGAAATGATGCCACTTCTTGGAAAAGACTTAGATATGATTACACGTCTTTCCATGATGGACATTATCGAGAAAAACAAAGTTGATGTCCAAACAGAAACTGCATTAACCGAAGTAGCAGCGGATCATTTCAAAGTGAAGCACGACGGAGTAGACGCCGAGATTCCATTTGATTACGGCTTTGTCTGCCTAGGAATGCGACCAGAACGCCCACTTATGGAAGAACTTGCGGCATACGGAAAAGAAAAACAAATTGAAATCGTAAATATTGGCGACAGCGCTGCAACAAGAAAAATCTTGGAAGGCGTTCGCGAAGGAAGAAATATTTTAACTACATTAGAAAAAATTGGCTCTTTGTAATCCGAACTGGCAAGGCGGACTCCGCTTTGCCACATTCGCTCTTTATATAAGTTCACATTTTCACAAATAAACCTTAATTTGGAAAGGAACGATGTTATTATGACAAGCAAAATCACGGAAAGAATTACAGGACACACAGAATTAATCGGTTTAATCGCCACTCCAATCAGACACAGTTTATCACCAACCATGCATAACGAAGCTTTTGCAAAATTGGGGCTTGATTATGTATAC
Organism: Listeria cossartiae subsp. cayugensis; assembly: GCF_014229095.1. Lineage (GTDB taxonomy): Bacteria > Bacillota > Bacilli > Lactobacillales > Listeriaceae > Listeria > Listeria cayugensis. The sequence continues at coordinate 250,308 of NZ_JAARZC010000001.1, forward strand.
CTTGCTTTTGAAGTTGGGGACAAAGAACTGAAAGACGTTGTACAAGGATTTCGCGCAATGAACTTACGCGGCTGGAACGTTTCCATGCCAAACAAAACAAACATTCATAAATACTTAGATAAACTTTCTCCAGCCGCTGAACTTGTTGGCGCGGTCAATACGGTTGTTAATGATGACGGTGTGTTAACTGGCCACATTACAGACGGAACGGGCTACATGCGTGCCTTAAAAGAAGCTGGACATGACATTATCGGCAAAAAAATGACGATTTGTGGCGCTGGTGGTGCGGCGACAGCTATCTGCATCCAAGCTGCTCTTGACGGCGTGAAAGAAATCTCGATTTTCAACAGAAAAGACGATTTTTACGCGAATGCAGAAAAAACAGTTGAAAAAATCAACTCGAAAACAGATTGTAAAGCACAATTATTTGATATCGAAGACCACAATCAATTGCGTAAAGAAATCGCAGAAAGTGTTATTTTCACGAATGCGACTGGCGTTGGGATGAAACCTTTCGAAGGCGAAACACTTTTACCAAGTGCGGATATGCTTCGTCCAGAATTAATCGTTTCGGATGTTGTCTACAAACCAACCAAAACAAGATTGCTTGAAATCGCTGAAGAACAAGGCTGCCAAACACTTAACGGCTTAGGCATGATGCTTTGGCAAGGTGCGAAAGCTTTCGAAATTTGGACACACAAAGAAATGCCAGTAGATTACATTAAAGAAATCCTATTTTAAAAACTTGCAAAAGAACAAGGTTATCGCTAATCTTAAAACATAATATCGAATGAGGAGAATTATACATGAATAAAGTAGTCGTAAAGAATGTTACGTTTGGTGAAGGTGCGCCAAAAATTTGTGTACCAATGGTCGGTAAAACGGTTGCTGCTCTTAAAGAAGAAGCGGAAATGTTACAAACAATTGATTTGGACGTTGTCGAATGGCGCGTTGACTTTTATGAAGACGTGAAAGATTTAGCTAAAGTGGAAGCTGCACTTGGCGAAATTCGCGCAATTTTACCAGAAACACCGATTTTATTCACTTTCCGCAGTGCAAAAGAGGGTGGCGAATTAGCTGTTAGTGACGAATTTTATTTTGAATTAAATGAAACACTAGCTGGCACTGGCAAAATTGATTTAGTTGACGTGGAACTTTTCAATGAAGAAGCAGATGTTTTACGCTTAATTGAAACAGCTCACAAGAACAATGTAAAAGTAGTGATGTCGAACCATGATTTTGATAAAACACCTGCGAAAGAAGAAATCGTTTCTCGTTTAACCCGCATGGAAGCACTTGGCGCGGACCTTCCGAAAATCGCCGTGATGCCAAAATCTGCTGCGGACGTACTAACTTTATTAGATGCAACAAATACCGTATCTGAAAAAGCGAGCCAACCAATCATTACGATGTCGATGGCGGGAACTGGTGTCATTAGCCGTCTTGCTGGAGAAGTATTTGGCTCCGCAATGACATTCGGCGCTGCAAAAAAAGCATCCGCACCTGGTCAAATTGATGTTAATGAGTTACGCCATGTGCTTGATTTACTGCATAAACAATTTTAAGGAAGTTTGAAAAACCTTAAATTTAGATTAATCGTCTAAGTTTAAGGTTTTTTTGTTATAATAAGGCATCAGGAATTTTAAAGGAGACGGAACTAAATGAAGAAGTTGCTTTTTTTAGGTGATAGTGTGACAGATGCAGGGCGCGATTTTGAAAATGACCGCGAATTAGGACATGGTTATGTGAAAATGATTGCAGAACAGCTTGAGAAAGAAGATGTAACGGTTATAAATCGTGGCGTTAGTGCGAACCGGGTGGCGGATTTGCATCGTCGTATTGAGGCGGATGCAATTTCATTTCAACCAGATGTAGTTACGATTATGATTGGGATAAATGATACGTGGTTTAGTTTTAGCAGATGGGAAGATACTTCGGTGACGGCGTTTAAGGAAGTATATCGCGTGATTTTGAGCCGGATTAAAGAAGAAACAAATGCGGAACTTGTTTTGATGGAGCCGTTTGTATTACCTTATCCGGAAGACCGAAAAGAGTGGCGCGGCGATTTGGATCCAAAAATTGGAGCTGTGCGCGAACTTGCGGTAGAATTTGGCGCAACACTTATTCCGCTTGATGGGCTAATGAACGCCCTCGCTATCAAACATGGGCCGACCTTTTTAGCTGAGGACGGGGTGCATCCGACCAAAGCAGGACATGAAGCAATTGCCTCTACTTGGCTAGAGTTTACAAAATAACGCTTTACAGAAAAAATTATCCATGCTATAGTTGGGTCTATGCGATGAGCCTACAAGCAGTGACTTAAGTATCACTGCCCCATTTTCCGCGTTATAGCTTTGTGGAAGGCTGCGGAAGATGACGCTATGAAATGCCCCTTAAAGTAATTTAAGGGGCATTTTTCTATAAAAAAGGAGTGTTTGTTTTGCAGAAAGAGAAAGCACCAATCGGACTTTATTTTTTATTAATTGCAGTGATGGCGAGTTGGGGCTTTAACGTCACGATGACAAAGGTGTTAGTTAGCTATTTTCCGACGGTTACGATGACTTCTTTTCGGATTTTCACCGCAGCCATAACCGTTATTATTATTTTATTTATTACTAAAAAATTACGTCTGCCTACAAAGCGGGAATTTGGTTTGATTTTCCTCGCTAGTATTTTTAATATTGTTATTCATCATTTTTTCTTGTCGAATGGGTTGAAGCTGACGACTGGGACGAATGCTGGGCTTATTCTTGGTTCTGCGCCGATTGTTGTGGCGATTTTTTCTGTCATTTTTCTCCGTGAACGAATTGGAGCTTGGCGTGCAGTTGGTTTTTTAGCAGGGATTTTTGGCGTGAGTTTGGTTGTGCTTTCTAATGGGACGGGGATAAGCGGGATTTCGATTGGAGATATCGACATTTTTATCGCGATGGCTTCTCAGGCGTTTAGTTTCATTATAATTAAAAAGCTCGCAGGATCGATGGACACGGGGCTGATGACGGGATATATGCTATTTCTTGGTTCGGTTATGTTGTTTGCCGTAAGTCGTTTCATGGAGCCTGCTGGCGTGTCAGAATTGATGGCAGTTCACTCGTGGAAATTGTGGCTCTTGTTTGTTGTATCAGCAGTAGTTGCGACAGCCTTTGGTAATTTCGTTTATAACTACGCAGTCGGAAAAATTGGTCCGTCGCGCTCGGCTATTTTTATGAATTTTAATCCATTATTTTCATTAATCGGCGCGTTGCTTTTCCTTGGTGAAGCAATTAGAATTCCACAGCTAGTAGGGTTCATTTTTATCATTATTGGCGTCCTGCTTGGTTCGGGGGCATTAATGGACCTTATATACGAACGCAAAAAAAGAAGGATACGCGACCCGGAAAAGAAGTTTGACTTTTATTGACCTTTATATTATAATTTGGTTAGTTACTTATTAAAAGTAACTTTAAAATGATAGGAGGGATAGCATGAAATTGTTATTAAAAAATATTAATGAACTTGCTGCAAAACAAAAAAGTGAAGGATTAACTGCTTTTGAAAAAGAAAGACAAGCTGCCCTTCGTCAAGAATACTTGAAAAAAATCAGAGGGACAGTGCAAGATAATTTACATCATGTAACAATTATTGACCCACTTGGCGATGACGTAACTCCCAAAAAACTAAAAGAAATCCAAGCCGAATTAAGAGGCTGACATAAATGAAAAAGGTTGAAAGAGCGCTAATTGCTTTTTCAACCTTTTTTGATTTGTGAAACATTTTAGCTAGTAGACAATGCCTAGACAGTTCTATATAATAATAAGGAGAAGAAATCAGTACGGCGGAAGGAGATAGCAATGGCAGGCAAAATGAAACTTTTTTCTGTGACGAGTGAGAGACCACTTGCGACAAAAATTGCAGATTATCTAAATATACCTTTATGTGAGGTGGAGCTCCAAAAGTTCAGTGATGGAGAAGTGAAAATTAATATTGAGGAAAGTATCCGCGGAACGAACGCGTATGTTGTGCAATCAATGAATTCTAACGTCAACGAACGCCTAATGGAACTTTTAATCATGGTAGATGCCTTAAAACGCGCTTCTGTGCATTCCATCAATATAATTATGCCTTATTATGGCTATGCTCGTCAGGACAGAAAAGCACGCTCGAGAGAACCAATTACCGCCAAATTAATGGCCAATCTAATTCAAAGAGCTGGAGCAGACCGTTTAATCACAGTCGATTTACACGCAGCTCAAATTCAAGGCTTTTTCAACATTCCAATCGATCATCTTTCAGCAATTCCGCTAATTGGTGATTATTTGATAGAACATTACGGCGAAAAAGACGTTGTCGTTGTCGCACCGGATCACAGTGGCGTAGTTCGCGCCCGCAGAATCGCCGACCGACTAAACGCGCCAATCGCTATTTTAAACCGTAAACCAAGACCGCATGAAGACGAAATCATGAGCGTCATTGGTGATGTAAAAGGCAAAGTCGCAATCGTTGTCGATGATATTATCGATACCGGCGTCCGTGCCACCACTTCAGCTGATATTTTATTAGAAAAAGGTGCCGTAGAAGTCATCGCTTGCGCAACCCACTCCGTCATGGCCGGAAACGCAACCGAACGTTTACAAAACTCCAATATCAAAGAAGTCATCACATCCGACTCTATCGACCTTCCAGAAGATAAACAATTCGACAAACTAACAACCATTTCTATCGGCCGTATCTTAGGCCGCGCAATCGAAGGCGTTCAAGAGAATCGCTCGTTGCATCCGTTGTTTTAAGGATTAATGCAGAAAACAGTAACTTTTAGAGTTGCTGTTTTTTTGCGTTTGGTTGTCTGTCGACCTTGGGTAGCGTGAAAAATGCTGGGGATCGACAGAAAGGTGAGAATGGTTGGAGTGAGGGGAGTTTGGTGGTTTTTGGTTTTGAAAACCATGTAGAGAAGGATGGATTTTCATTGATTTTTAGTCGGTCGACAGAAATAGGTTTTTGAGGTAAGATGGGAGTAAGAAGAAAAGTTAGCGGGTTTTAGATACTTATTGTGAAATGTAAATGGGATAGATTTAATGACATTAATCGATATTTTAAGTTTTAGATACTTATTGTGAAATGTAAATAATACATACCGCAGAGCTATCATAGAAAATGGCAAAGTTTTAGATACTTAGTGTGAAATGTAAATGAGAAAATCAAGAGCGAGTATGCAACAGCAATGGGTTTTAGATACTTATTGTGAAATGTAAATCTCCTTTCGCACCTTAAAAAAGTCAATTGCAATAGTTTTAGATACTTATTGTGAAATGTAAATTCGTCTACTTCCCGAAAAGCTTCAAGCGCATATCTCCCGTTTTAGATACTTATTGTGAAATGTAAATATATATAATTTGATTTTGAAACTAACGCTATAAATGTTTTAGTTACTTAATGTGAAATATAAATTTCGATGGCTATAACGCACGTTTGCATAAAGGCGAAAGTTTTAGTTACTTATTGTGAAATGTAAATCTGCGTGTAGCAGAAAATACGTGGAGTCGTGAAACTGTTTTAGATACTTATCGTGAAATGTAAATCATTTCTATTCCCTACACAAAAAAGCCAACCAATAGGATTTAGACTTATTTTTTATCCCCATGTTAACAATTCCGCAACAAACACACCAAAAACCCCCAATTTCCTCTAAACCTCCAACTACACCACGCGCCCAACCTATGCTAAACTCAAAGAGAAAGCCAAAACCACATACATAAAAGGAGGATTTAAAATTGAAAAAGACCCTAATCCCAATACTACTCCTAACAATTATTCTGGCAAGCTGCTCCTCTCCAAGCGAAAAAGTAACAAAAGACACCAAAATCTCCAAAACCATCACCATCCGAGCAGATTACAATATCCCGAAAAACATGAAAGAACTAGCAAGTAACAGCAATAACATAGTCAAAGTAAAGCTGCTGCAAAATAAAGACATTGGCAAAGAAAGCAACACAATTAGTGAAGTAGAAATTTTAGCTTCCTACAAAGGCGACCTAGAAAAAGGTGATAAAATAGACATTTCAGAACCATGGTACTTAAGTTCAGGCAAATACGTCGCTGTCGAAAACTACATTGCACTAGAAAAAGAACAAACCTATACCATGTTCCTCGGCGAAAAAGACAAAGACGTTCATCCCATCACTAGCATGGGTTACGGCAAATTCAGCAAAAACAAAAAAGAAGCTCAATCCGTCCTCGCTGATTTTAATACACTCGGGGAAGTACAAAAATACGATTTTATCTCAGAAAATCCGGATGATGTAGAAAACTACCAAGCAATCAAACAACAAATTTCCGCAAAATATAAATGAAAAGATCCCAATACCTGATAAAAAGCGCAGTTGCACAAATCAAAAAATTCCGTCATAATAGAAAAAAATGACAGGAGCTGATAAATTGATTATTGATGTATTGCAACATGTGCCGCACGAAGGACCTGGACTTATAGCGAATTGGGCGAGAGAAAATCAGCATCAGTTAAAAATACATTCTCTATTTGAAGAAAATGCTCATGTTCCAAATGATTCGGATTTTTTAATCGTTCTTGGTGGGCCGATGGGGATAAATGATACCGCGGAATTCCCATGGCTGGCTGATGAACGTGCTTTAATTAAGCGATTAAGCGAACAAAACAAACCTATTTTCGGCGTGTGTCTCGGCGCGCAACAAATCGCCGCAACATTCGGAAGTGAAATTACGATAAATAAGGAAAAAGAAGTGGGCTGGTTCCCTATTAAAAGAACTTCTGACAAGCTACCGTTTTTCCCAGAATCACTCCATGTTTTCCACTGGCACCAAGATACATTTTCGTTACCAGCAGGTGCAACACGTTTATTTGCGAGCGAAGGCTGCTTAAATCAAGCTTTTCTGTATGCGGAAAACATTATCGGCTTACAATTTCATTTTGAAATGGAAAAGGCTGGGATTGAGACGATTTTGCAGATTGACGAGGAATTTATCACACCGGGCAAATATGTTCAAACCCTTGCAGCGATGAAAGCGGAGGATGTTCCAGAAGATAATAAACAAATGCTTGAAGCCATTTTGGACTATTTAATAGATACAAAAACCATCTGACTAATCAGATGGTTTTTTCTTCAATATCCAGTTTCAACAGAAGCATTGACGATATACATTAAATCGTTCTTGTCTTCTTTGTCCTCCAAGAAAATGCCGCTCGTTGTCATCATTCCGCCAGCCATTTTCTCGATAGTCACGGTGCCATAAGGGATAATCGCGCGAATCGTATCTTCATCGAGCTTATCCGCGTCACACGGTAGTGCCAATTTGATATTAACGACCATATTTTGCAAGTCGCCGTCCGGTAAAAGCCCTTGAATTCCGGGCATCGAGTTAGTGAAAATCGCGTTTCGTACTGCGCGTTCAGCTGCTTTGGTGATGTTTTGACCATGGACATCCACACCAAAGCCAGTTTGGATAAATAGAATTTGTTCCATCATAAATCACTCCTTAAAATCTTTTATTAAAGCGGCGCCCGGTCGGTTTTCCGCGTAGCCTTCCATTATTTCTGTGAAGTGCTTTCCGTCCGTATCTGAGGAGTCGGCGAAAATTTCTGCCATTTGTTTGCGTTGTGCGGCGCCGAGTTCGTTTTCTAGATCTTTGCCAGCTGTCGTTAGAAAAATACAGCGTTGGCGTTTGTCGCGTGTACCTTGTTCAATCGTGAGAAGTTCGCGCTCTTTGAGTTCCGCGAGTGGTTGGTGCAAGGCTTGTTTGGATATTTCTAAAAAAGTTAAAAGTTCATTAATGGTAAGGCCAGGCATCCGCGCTGTGAAAAATAAAATACGATGATGCAATCTTTTTAGTGAATGTTTGGCAATAATTAAATCAGCTGTCTCTGTAAAAGCCTTATAACCGAAGTAAAATAAAGCGATTTGTTGATTCATGTTTTGCTCATTGTTCATAAATATACCCCTTTTTCTATCAATATGAACAGTATAGCATAAATTAGGAAAAGCAATAACGGATAGAGCATCACTTTTTTAGAGCATTTTTCAACATTTAAATGATAATTATTTAACTAAAACCAAACGACTTTGTGTAATATTAGTATTCTAAAACAGCTATTTGTGTACAAAATGTTACGTTGATAGAATTTTCGAATTTCTTTTATTTCAATAAAAAAGCGCTCTCTTTGTTGGTTTAAAGCCATTTGTTCGAAAAGAAAATTGAATAATATGAATATTAAAGCAAATCAAACGTGAAATATATTACGAAAACGTATTGAGAGTTGCTTTTTAGGCGGTTATACTTTGGGAAGAAATTAACCACTAAGGAGACTTTAAATGAAAAAAGCACTGAAAATATTTCTTGCGATGATTTGTATATTCATAATGATATATCCTTCCACAGCAGCTCACGCAGATGAAACGAATAATAATGTTACTATTCCAGATACCAATTTAAGAGCTTATCTCAATGGCTTACTCAAACAAGCAAGTGATGCTCCAATAACGAAAACACAAATGAACACAATCCAGACCGTGACACTTTCTGGAAACACTTATACAGATTTAACAGGGTTAGAAGAAGCGGATAATCTTGTCACGCTTTCACTCAATAACACCAAAATCACTACACTCGCACCGATTAAAAACCAAACATCTTTGACTTACATAACTGTTGGCGGCGATAACGTAGTAGATAGTCTTTTCGTAGATTTAAATGGACTTGTTAATTTACAAAGCATTAGCATTAGCGGAAGCGAAGTTACACATAATGTCTTCAAAAATTTTAATAAATTACCGAAATTAACCTATATCTACGCGCAAAACTCCATGAAAATCACGGATATTTCAGCGCTCGCATCTTTACCGGCATTGACAACGCTTTTCGTGCAATTTGACGGAATTGATGATTTTAGACCATTAAATGATTTTGAAAGTTTTAAAAATGGAAACTTAAAAGCACTCGCAGCTTTCGGGCAAAATACAGGACGAACAAATCCGCGCATTACACTTAAATCAAGCAAACTGGATTTTAACGAAGCAAAGCAAACGTTATATTTACCATTCTCGATGATGCCAAATCCTTTAACTAGTTTTGATGGAACCGTCGCACCTTTTTCAAAATCGACTTCCGCAAGCAATACGTATTTAGGATTTAACGATGTGGCGCTTCCGAGTTCACGTCTGACAATTACTAATGACGGCATTACCGTTAGTGGTGTGACAAAAGAAGAAATCGATAATCTAACAGAAATTGAATATAATGCGCGTTATGATTTCCCGACAGGTAGCTATCCAACACCGCCAAGCATGACGTCTTATACCATTTCAAGCGGAACATACGATCAATATTTTGATATTAGCCACACACTCGATTTAACGGCCGATGAAAATTTTGATTACAACCAATATGACGCCATTTCAGAAGCACAATTTTTAAAAGATGTACAAGCGAAAACAGACGACGGGACAGCTGTAACAAGCGATTTTGACCAAGTTGTGAAGCTCGATGTACCGGGCGAATATATGGTTACATTGAATGCGGAAAATGCTGCTGGACTTAAAGCGGCACCCGTAAAAGTAAAAGTAACTGTTCACGAAAAACCAGTTATTACCGCCGATTCGAAAATTTCTTATAAGCAAAAAACAACGAAATCCGCAGATGAATTTTTGGCAGAAATCCATAGTTCAGTCACTGGAAATGCCATTTTAACAAGCGATTTTGATCAAGTTGTAGATTTAAACTCCCCAGGCGAATACACCGTAACTTTGAATGCTGAAAATGAACGCGGCCAAAAAGCAGACCCTGTAACTGTAATCGTGACAGTAACTGCTGGCAACAGTGAAGTAATAATTCCAACCCCACCAACACCAGAAGTAAAACCCACACCTCAAGAAGAAACAGACAATAACAACACAATCCCAGACATCATTAGCGAAAACTCCGAAGACCAAGCACCAGCGAAAGAAACATCAGAACAGACGGCATTAACAACGAAAGAAAATAATGTGGCGAAAACAGAAAATACAAAACAACCAGAGACGAAAGCACTTCCACAAACTGGCGATAAAGGAATGAGCGCATCACCGTTAGCCGGAATTATGCTTAGTTTCATCGCATTAATTATGTTCAGAAAAAATAAATTCTAAAATATGTGAAACGATTCGCAAAATCAACGAATGATAGGCCTAAAATCATTTTTATAGGGTATGGAATACTATAAGAAAAGTTGTAGGAGGGTTTATATGATGGAAAAATATCATCGCATTCTTGTAGCAGTGGATGGTTCAGAACCAGCCAAATTAGCCTTTGAAAAAGGACTGGAATTAGCACTCAAATTAGACGGGGTACTTGGAATTGCAAGTATTGTCGATTTACGTGCCTTTTCTCCAAATGTTTCTTATGATGGCAGCTTGGAAGAAAAAGCCGAACTCGAACTTAAAACGCAGGTCAATGAATATGCCGACAAAGCCAGAACAGCAGGAGTGAAACATGTTGAAACTTTTGTTGCCAAAGGAAATCCGAAAATCTTGCTTTCTACCGATATTCCTGCAGAGTTTCAAGCAGATTTAATCATTTGCGGAGCGACAGGGATGAATCGAGTAGAAAAACTAGTACTAGGCAGTGTTTCTTCTTATATTATGGCTCACGCAATTTGTGACACATTAATAGCTAGATAAAAAAGAGTGGCTATCTTCTTAAATGGAAGATAGCCACTCTTTTGCTTATCAAAATGGATCAAAGTAAGTGTATTCAGTGACGCCGCCTTCAATTGGTTTACTGATGCGGTTAAGTTCGTCGACAATTTTTTTAGCATCTTCGCCAAACACGGGAAGTGGCTGGTAATTATTTTCCGTTGTACTACCGTCTGAATTTTCATAAGTAGGAACAATCGAAATATCTTTTAGAACAATTTTGTTATCTTCTTTTGTAAAGCGAAGTTGGAACATCGAAGTCATGCGCGAAAGTAGAGTTGGATCCGCTCCAAACGCGAAGTCGCCCATACTATAAACGATGTACTTATCTTTATATTTTTCTACACTTTCAAGACGGTGCGGGTGAGAACCCATAATTATATCAGCACCAGCATCTAAAATCGCGTGGCCAAATTCGGTTTGATAATTCGTTGGCGTTTCGCGGTATTCTACACCCCAGTGCATATTGACGATAACCAGTGTATCTTCTTTTTTATATTTTTTAACGTCTTTTACAATTCTTTCAAGATAGGCAGGGGATTGCTGACTCATGCGGCAATCATAGCCAAGCATAACCGTTTTCATCCCTTTAATCGTTGTTTCAAGCGGAGCGTCTGCATTGAAGACGGGAATATTGTTGTCTTTAAATGCTTTTAATGTTTCGTCATAACCGACTTGGAAATAGTCCATCGTGTGGTTATTTGCAAGATTGGCTGCATCGACACCACTTGCTGGTAAAAAGGCTACGTGAGCGGGATCGCTTTTGATGCGCCACATTTTATTTTCGGCTTTTGTTGCGTTTGTAAAGGCACTTTCGGCGTTTATTACTGTGTAGTCATCTGATTTGAACCAAGGAAGACAGTTTTTAAAAACATAAGTATTGTCGCCGTTATTTTTTTTGAAGACATTATCGAATTTAAGGTGTTCGGGTGTTTCTGGATAGGTTCCGAATGAGTTATCGCCAACCATTGTTAAAGTGACAACACCTTTTTCTTTTAATCCTTGTTGGTTTGTTGCTGCTGCGGCATAAAACCAATCATATTGTGTTGTTTTTTCGACAGCTGATAGTTTTTGTTCGCTTGCGAGAAAGGCTGGATATACTTTACCAAGCACTTTTTCATCTGCTTTGCCAGTTGTATATGACTCGACGGCCTCTAAGCAAGCTGTTAGATTTTGAAGATATTCGCCGGATTTATTTTCTTCGGCGGGGTAGGATTTTAGTTCTTTAATTAATTGATTTAAATCGGAAATAGACGCTTTGTCTGCTCCGGAGCTTGCTAGGGCATTCAAAGTTTTCTTAGCTTGTGTTGAAATGGTTTTAACATTAGCTGGACTTGATTTTTTCGGTGTCTCAGTTGGAGTAGCTTTTTGTTCTGTTTTGTTAGTGGAATTCGTAATCCAAAAAGCGCCGACAATAAAAACAAGTGCCACACCAGTGATAATAATATAAGTAAGTTTCTTCAACTAGATGTCCTCCGTGGTTCCTTTTTCTCTAAGTATAGTAATTGTAATGAAGAAAAACAAGTCTTTATTTAGTAAAAACAAAAGCCCAAAATTATATATTTTGGGCTTTTAATTGAACTATTTACTTAGAACCATTTTCAACGTAGCTTAAATCATTTACATCACCAATAGTGAATTTACCATCTTTGTAAGTGATTTTAGTTACACTTGCATTTTTGATACCAGCAGCAGGAAGTTTATAACCTGGTTCGATAGTATCAAGTAGCGCGCCAATGCTTAGTCCGTGGGAAACTAGTAATACATTGCTGTCGCCATTTTTGCTTTCTTTTTTAGCAACTTCTGTTAAACCATCTTTTAGACGAGCTTGGATAGTTGCATAATCTTCAGCAGGCCAGTTTTCGCCTTCTTTAACACGAGTTTTATCAAGAGCAGCTACGCTATCCGCGAAGCCTTTTGGAGAGATACCAGCTTTTTGCCATTCTTCTAAAGTTTTACCTTGGCTTTTCGCAATATCAGTCCACATATTTTCATTTAAATCGCCTTCATAAGAACCAAAATTGAATTCACGGAAACGTGCATCAGTTTGTACTTCTTTATCAGCAGATTTAGCACTTTCTTTTAAAATTAAGTTTGCAGTTTGGATAGCACGACCACTGTCACTGCTGTAAGCTGCAGAGAAATCAACGTCTTTTAATCCTTTACCAGCACTTGTAACTACTTTTTCACCAGCAGGAGTAAGAACTGCATCGGACCAACCTTGTACACGGTCAGTTGTGTTTAACATTGTTTTACCGTGACGTACTACATAAAATGTTACTGTACCGTCTTCTTTAGTTTCTTTTGTCTCTTTTTTGTCTGCATCTGTGCTGTTACCACAACCCGCGATTAGCAGTACTGCGCATAACGCCATCAACAATTTAAAAATATTTTTCTTCATCTTGTTCTCCTTTTTTGTAAGTTTTTAGCAAAATAAAAACCTAGATAAATCGAAAATTCGCCCAAAAAGCCAATTTTTGATTTATCTAGGTTATGCCCAAGTTGGTTACATTCCTAAATAAGGTTATTTTGTTTATAGGACGATTTTATCATGGATGGAAAGCGGTTACAAGTCTAATTTTAGGAAAAATAGTAAAATGTGAAAATTTTATTTTGAGAGTAAAAGTGAAAAAAATAAAGAAAGTTATTGTTAAATGTTTGGAAAAACACAAACTATCGAAAAGTCTTTATTTGCAATTGATTTGGACGTTTTTTTATGTTAGATTTAACTCATAGAAATGGAGGTGGAGACACAATGAGATTAAAGATAAATTGTGATTTTGATTCTAAAATAATTCCAAAAGATTTTCAAAGTAAAGTTGTTAGTTTATTCAAAGCGGGGATAACGAAATCGAGTCCAGAGAGATATGAGGATTTGTTTGGTGGGAATAAACATAAACAATATACGTTTTCCGTATACCTGCCCAAACCTCGAAATAAAGGGGTAGAAATTCAGCTCGATGAAGCGAATTGTATTATTAACTTTTCAACAGGAGATGCGGAAACAGGAATCATTTTTTATAACGCATTGATAAGTTTGAAAGGTAGCAAAGTTTTATTTGGAGCTGGGAATCATATTACGATAAAAAACATCCAAATAGTTCCGGAGAAAAAAGTTATCGGCAATCGAACAGTTTTGAGAACGCTTTCGCCAATTGCCAGTCGAGCTCATGATAGGGAAACTTTCAAGAATTGGTTTTATAGTTTTGAGGATGAGGAATTTGAGCCAACTTTGAAAAGAAACATGTTGCCGTATTTATTGGATGCATTTGGTGAGCAAGCTCGCTATGATTTGGAGAAATTGAAAATAACGCCAATTTCGATGAAGAAAGTAGTTGTTTATTGCCACGAGATACATATTGAAAGCTCGGTCGGGATTTTTGAATTGGAGGCTGAGGGTTATTTGCAGAAGTATTTGGTGGAGAATGGGCTTGGAACGATGACAGGATCGGGATTTGGAATGATCGAGCAGCTTTAGACTGGAGGTGGAAGGATGCAGACAGAAATAGAAGTATGGGCAGATGATTGGCTGATAAACGCGGGTTTAGTAGGTTTTCTAAATATTGTTGGAAAAGAAAATGTAAGAATTGAAGGACAAGCGATTTATTTTACAGCAGATTTGTTAGAGGATTTTGAAACTAAGTATTTTAATTTCTTCATTAAAGAGTATAAAGAAACGTTATCTTGGTCTAAAATCGTTTCCTATAAAGATACAATGGAACGATTTAGAGCGGAGGATTTTGCTTCTTTTGATGAAGAAGCCTTGGATAATTTAAATAAATATGTGAAAGATGTAGTGAAGTTTTACTTGAAGAAAGCTAATTACATCAAGGTATTTTCGTTAATTGATTCCAAAGCTGATGTAAATAAATGGCTAGAAAATTTAAATACGATTAATCTGACTAAAAAACAAAAATGGGAAGATGTGAAGGCGGAGATAATTGAAAAAGTGAAGCAAAATTATACTCAATTAGATGCTATTATTGATTTTTGTGCGAGTGACAAAGGTCTCCGATATCTAGCTGCAAAGAATCTGATTTATTCTGTTATTAATAAAGGGTGGTCAGGAATATCTTTCCTTTTGAAACAAACAAAAATTATGGATCCTTATTTAGATTACAAAACTAGCTTTGTTGATCCAATAATAGAATATTTAGATACAGATTTGTCTAAAGCAAAATATAATTGTTTCAGCTGTAATCAACCAATTAAGAATTTGAAATTAGATCTTAGTTTTATGAATGAAGTTGGATTTGATACTGCAAGAAAAACTGCGCACGTATGGGATTTTAACAATGATGTAGCGACTTGTCCGGTTTGTCGATTGATTTATTCATGTGTTCCTGCTGGATTTACGTATGTTTACGGAGAAGGAATGTTTATCAATGATTCTTATGGTGTAGATGAGTTACATCGTGTCAATGAACGCATGCGGAACTCTATCTTGCATTTTAACAAAGATGGAATTAATTCAACGAATACTTATCGAGCACTTGTGGAGTCTATTACGATGGAGCATGAAAATAATCGACGCTATGAACTTGCAGACATTCAGTTAGTTAGATACGAAAATGAGCATTATCGTTTCAATATACTTTCTAAAAAAATGTTGGATATTGTGAATGATTCAAAGGGAATATTGAAAAGTTTAATTCGTTGTGGTTATAAAGAGGGTAATTTGAATATTAATTTGTATAAAGAGGTTATCCAACATTTAATGAACAATGAAAACTTATTTACACTTATTCATAAATTAATCTATTATAAGCAAACTAATGTGAATGGTTTGTATTACAATATGGGACATGTTTCAGGGATATTAGATATAAATACAAAATTTTTGAAGGAGATTGAAGTGATGACAAATATTTCTCAAAAACAATTATGGTTCGTTCAAAATTGTGGTGCAGAATTTAAAGAAGGTTACGTTACCAAAAAGTCAGAAAATAAAATTTCGGGAATAACGTACAAATTATTAAATTCTTTAAAAGTAAATGATAAAGATGGATTTATGGATACTTTATTGAATAGTTATTCCTATTTAGCTAAGCCAATTCCAAATGTATTCATGAATGTATTTACGAATGATGAAGCTTTTAAATCAGTAGGCTATGCATTTATGCTCGGTGTGGGTGGAGAGAAAACAAAAAAAGAAGACGGGGGAAACACAGATGAAAAATAAAGGACTAGCAATGACAATCATTTTCCAAGCAGAAAGTGCTAACTATGGGGAGTCTCTTGGTAATATTTCTTCACTTAAAAAGATTTCTAGAAATAACGGTGACCAATATACATATATTTCTCGCCAAGCAATTCGCTACAACTTAATGGATCAAATTGGAGAGAAAGAAGCTCCTGTAAAGGCGGAAGGTGGCGGCGATAAGAAAGTCATTCAATTCTTGAGTGAGGCGACTATTATAGATTTCCCAGAACTTGATTTCTTCGGTTACCTTAAAACAGAAAAAGGAAGCGGTGGACAAAAACGTTCTGCAAAAGTCCGTTTATCTAATGCCATTTCGCTTGAAACATTTAAAGGTGATTTGGATTTCCTGACTAATAAAGGGCAAGCTGATAAATTAAATGAAAATATGAATATCGCACAAGCAGAAATCCATAAATCCTATTATCGTTATACAATCACAATTGATTTAGATCAAATTGGTATTGACGGAAATATTGAAATTGATAATAAAGAAAAAGCTCGTCGTGTGAAGAAATTGATGGATACAGTGGCGTTCTTGTACCGTGACATTCGCGGACGTCGGGAAGATTTAAAACCACTTTTTGTTATTGGCGGAGTTTATGACGTGAAAAATCCTGTTTTCCAAAATGTTGTAGATGTAGCAGATAACAATATTGTTATTAAAAATATTAAAGATTTACTTACGTATGAAGATATCAAAGAAAATACGAGAGTGGGTATTATTGACGGGCAATTTGCTAATTCTGATGAAGTGAAAGCCGAGCTAAAAGCAGAATCTGTACCAGTATTCTTCAACGATATTAAAGGAAAGATTGATGCTTATTATGAAAGCAATTAGAGTAAAACTTTGGCAAGACTTGGTGAATTTTAAAAAACCAACTAGTTTTCAATTAAAAGAAACCTATCCTTTGCCGCCTTATTCGACTGTAATTGGGATGGTTCATACGCTTTGTGGTTTTACGAGCTATCATGAAATGAAAATTAGTATTCAAGGCAAGTACTTTTCGAAGGTGAATGATTTAGCGACGAGATATGAATTTAAAAATGGATTGAATTACGATGCCACTCGTCATCAAATCAAAGTGGGTGATTATGGTGTGAGTCGTGGTATATCGACGGTAGAGCTTCTTGTGGATTTAGAACTACTGCTGCACATCATTCCCGAAGATCCATCACTTGTACCAATCATCGAAAAAGCATTTAGAGAGCCTATCGAGTTCCCATCGCTTGGCCGTCGTGAGGATATTGCGACTATTCAAGAGGTGGATGTTGTGGATGTGGAGAAACGACAGCCCTCGAAAAGCACAGAAATATCAGATGGTTACAATGCCTATGTACCAATCTCGCTCACTGAAAATAATTCTATTCATTTCAAATCACATGAAAGCTCGGTTGGTCGCGATAAGCTGCTAGGTACAAGATATTTGCTAACTGAAAAATATGAAAGAGTTAATCACGGAACGGAAAAAGCACCCAAGTTTTTCCGTAAGTGGCGAAAGAAAGATGTTATTTACTCAAGTAGAATTTTCGTCTCTAAGAAAGATGTTTTCTTTTTTGATGAAGATGATTACTTAGTCTTTATTGAAGAAGAGGAGTAATAAATAACGAACAATTACCCCTTGAATGCATAGTGTTCAAGGGGATTTTGTATAAGGAGCGGCCCTGAGATGCAGAAATATTTAGCGAAGTCTAATCCAGAAGAAACAATTCAAGAACATACGGATAATTTATTAAAAAACTATCAAAGGCTAAAAAAACTATACCCAGCTGTGGAAATAGATTGGTATTTACTAGAATTAGTTTGTTTACTACATGATTTAGGGAAAATGAACCTATTATTCCAAAAGAAAGTGGGTAATGATTTTGGTAAAGGCAAAGGCAAAGAAATTCCGCATGGTTATTTGTCTGTTGCATTTGTTCCAGATAGTAAGCTGGAACAAATGGGATACTCGGATGATGAAATAAAAGTAGTTTATCAAGCAATTGCGCGACATCATGAAAGAAAATATGATTTTTCTGATTCAGATTGGAAAAAAGAAATTATTAGATTAGAAGAGCAGTGGACGAATTTTAATTTCAGTCGGCTAGGAGAAAATGCAGAATATAGTAGTGAGGTAGAAATGTTGTATTTCTACCCCGGATCCCGAATTTTCGAAGGTAACTCCGCGGCTGACGCAGAAACATTCAAAAAATATGTTCTACTAAAAGGCTTGCTCAATCGGATTGACTTTGCAGCGAGTGGGGGAATTGATGTAGAGCTAGAAAATGATTTTTTAATGGATTCGATGGAAGTGCAACTAGCCCATTTTAAAGCGGAAAATCCAGAAGCTGATTGGAACGCTTTGCAAAAATATATGATGCGACACCAAAATGATAATATCGTCGTTATTGCTGAAACTGGCATGGGGAAAACTGAGGCTGGGCTGCTTTGGCTTGGGAATAATAAAGGTTTTTTCACGCTGCCACTGCGCACGGCAATCAATGCGATTTATGAGCGAATCACGAAAAATATTGTTACGACTAACCAAGCTGAGCGAGTTGGTTTACTGCATTCAGAAACTTATAGTCAGTATTTGCTGCACGAGGGAAATGCGGAGATGGATATTGATGAATATTATACGCGGACGAGGCAAATGTCTTTACCTGTAACTATTTGTACGCTCGATCAATTGTTTGATTTTGTCTTTCGTTATGCTGGTTTTGAGCATAAATTAGCCACTTTATCTTATTCTAAAGTGATTATTGATGAAATCCAGATGTACTCCTCAGACTTATTAGCTTATTTGATTTTAGGGTTGTCTTATATTGATAAATTTGGCGGGAAGTTCTGTATTATGACAGCGACTTTACCGGGAATAGTGACAGATTTACTTTTAGAAAACGGCGTGAATTTTGTCCAACCAAAAGAAAAATTTGTATCGTCGCGGGTTCGGCATAGCATGGAGATGGTTCATACAGAGATTGAAAGTGAATTTATTAAACCATTTTTTAACAATAATCGAATTTTAGTTATTTGTAATACTATTAGTAAAGCGAAAAAAATCTATTCGGAGTTAAAAGAGCATTTTCAAGGTGAAGAAATTCATCTCATTCACAGTCAATTTATTAAAAAAGATCGTTCGGCTAAAGAGGATGCGATTTTTAAGGATGGGCAAAAAGATAGTACGAAAAAATGTATTTGGGTGGCAACGCAAGTCGTTGAGGCTTCTTTGGATATTGATTTTGATTTACTGTTCACGGAGTTGTCGGATGTGAATGGGCTGTTTCAGCGGATGGGCAGATGCTATCGAAACCGGGCACTGGATGTGGATACGAATGTCTATGTTTTTGATGGTGGGGCGAAAGTTTGCTCAGGGGTTGGAACTTTTATCGATAAGTTGATATTTGAAAATTCTAAGACGATTTTGAATGAGCATGCTGGCATTTTGACAGAAGAGAAGAAAATGGAGCTGGTGGAGCGGGTTTATTCAACAGAGGCTTTGCGTGGGAGTGAATTTTATAACGATTTGATAGAAACAATAAACTATGTGAAAGCTTTTGATAGTTATGAACTGGATAAAGCGGATGTTCGTATGAGATTTAGAAACATTAATTCGGTTTCTGTTATTCCTGAAAAAGTTTGGCAAGATAATGCGGAAGAAATTAATTCATGTTTTGTTGCTCTTCGTAAAACTTCTAAAGAAATATCAACAAAAGAGAAAATGATTGCAAGAACCAATTTAGCTGAATTTATGGTGAGTGTTCCTGACTATCTTTATAAAAAAGGTGAGGGCGTTGTGCGTGAAATAAACCGTTATGAGAGTGTTATTGAGTTTAAATGTGGTTATTCGGATGAGATAGGGATTATTATGCAGTGAGCCCTCTTTTAATTGCTGATCGGATTATTTTTAGTTTGTTAAACAAACATATTATTACCGAAGATGATTTTGAAAAAGATGCTAACTTTTGCTATATGAAAAAAGCAGCTCGGCAAAAGGTATTACAAGCGTATGATTTGCGTATGAAAGAAACAATTAAACATCGGGATTTAGGAAGAAATGTATCTTATCGGCATTTAATTCGCTTAGAATGTTATAAATTAGTAAAGCATTTGATGAGTGATAAAGAATACGAAGCATTTAAAATTTGGTGGTGAAGGTATGTATGTAATTTTAATTTATGATATTTCAATAGAAAACGGTGGGGCAAAAGTCTGGAGAAATGTATTTAAGATTTGTAAAAAGTACTTAACTCATGTTCAAAAATCAGTTTTTGAAGGTGAAATAACTCCAGCGCTTTTAGTTAAGTTAAGGATGGAGTTAGATAAGTATATTCGAGATGATCAAGATTCAGTGATTGTATTTTCTAGTAGGCAACAAAGGTGGCTAGAAAAAGAATTTTGGGGATTAACGGATGAAAAAACTTCTAATTTCTTTTGATGTTCTCGGTCTGTCGACCTTTAGTAGTGCGAAAAATAGTGGGGTTCGACAGATTTAGGGAGATCATTGGGGGAGAATGAGTTTGAAGTTTTTAAGCGGAAATTTGAAGGGATAAGTTATGATTTTTACGCAATTTTTAAGAGGTCGACAAAAATAGTGACCTGAGTTATGATGGGAGTAGGTGTAAAATAGAGCGGGTTTTAACTACTTATTATGAAATGTAAATAAAAGTGTTCCGAACCAGCCAATGCCGACTAATACCAGTTTTAACTACTTATTATGAAATGTAAATTCTTGTTAGCTTCGGATGAATTTTCACCGTATTCTGTTTTAACTACTTATTATGAAATGTAAATCGTGGCGTATGGTGAGAACGTTCAGGGCTTTCCCGTTTTAACTACTTATTATGAAATGTAAATTATGTCATTTTCGAATATTTCACGACTCATCTGAAAGTTTTAACTACTTATTATGAAATGTAAATTCTGGTGCATATGTATTCTTTATTATGCCAGATGAGTTTTAACTACTTATTATGAAATGTAAATACTAAACAAAAAGTAAAAGCCGTAGAAACGTTCTCACGTTTTAACTACTTATTATAAAATGTAAATTCCGTATTTGACTGGATAAGTTCAAATGATGATATAGTTTTAACTACTTATTATGAAATGTAAATTTCTCTATCATATTTGTCTAGGAACTCTTGTATATCGTTTTAACTACTTATTATGAAATGTAAATAATGAAAAACCGGTGGACGTGAATATCTACAAAGACGTTTTAACTACCTATTATGAAATGTAAATAGAGGCTAAAGTTGCAACTTGGATTTTTTTTATGAAGGTTTTAACTACTTATTATGAAATGTAAATTCATAATGTATAATTGGAATTCCGGCACTACCTTCATGTTTTAACTACTTATTATGAAATGTAAATAAAAATGCTGATTTAGCTGATTTGGAGGGTATATTTCCGTTTTAACTACTTATTATGAAATGTAAATTTGTAACTAATTGCGTACACCAGTAGTAATCTTGAGCGTTTTAACTACTTATTATGAAATGTAAATACTTGCATCGCATAAATACGTAGCATTGCGTTTAGTTTTAACTACTTATTATGAAATGTAAATTATCAAAATAACGAAGTCCGTCCAGTAAAATTCTCTGGTTTTAACTACTTATTATGAAATGTAAATTCAAGGGACAGGGATTTATGCGGTTGCTGGGGATGGCGTTTTAACTACTTATTATGAAATGTAAATATGAAATTTCTGTTTGTCTCTAAGCACGCTATTGGTTTTAACTACTTATTATGAAATGTAAATAGATATAATTCCTTGGTTGATTCAAATTTACCATCGTTTTAACTACTTATTATGAAATGTAAATCGACTCATCATTGAGTGCTTTCCGGATTCAATAGAAGTTTTAACTACTTATTATGAAATGTAAATGCTCCCTCAATCGTATATGTTTTTTAATGTGTCTTTGTTTTAACTACTTATTATGAAATGTAAATTCGAATATCCCTCCAGGAATGGTCATTGGTCCGCGTTTTAACTACTTATTATGAAATGTAAATTTTCTTAAATTGAATGTCATCGTTTCTAATCCGCTTTGTTTTAACTACTTATTATGAAATGTAAATCAAAAGGAAGTCGTATCTGAAAATAGTGAGGCTCCGTTTTAACTACTTATTATGAAATGTAAATTTCGGGTAAAAAGTCATTACATGCGATTGTGAAAGTGTTTTAACTACTTATTATGAAATGTAAATGGTGTTAACAATTACCTGACTGGGTTAAAATCAAAAGTTTTAACTACTTATTATGAAATGTAAACTAGGCAGAGGTCCCGATTTTGAAATGAATGATTTCCGTTTTAACTACTTATCATGAAACCATAAACTTCCTCTCAACATCCAAACTCCAAAAATAAAAAGACCTGGACCCCAACCCAAGTCTTTTCCCATACCACCTAAACCAACAAAACCACAACCAACGCCAAAACCGCCGGCAAACCCTGCTTCACCAAAATCCCTTTCGAAGAAGTCAGCCCGCCAAACAGCGCCGCCACAACTACACAACTCAAAAAGAAAATCTGCACAGTTTCAGCAAACCCTGCTCCCGCAAAAAACAATCCCCACACAAGCCCTGCCGCAAGAAACCCATTATAAAGCCCTTGATTCGCAAACAGCGTCTGTACTTTCTTATTCGCAAGGAGTTCCTTCTCCACACCAAATGTCTTGGCTGCGAGTTTGGTGTTGGCGAAAAACATTTCTAAAATCATTATATAAATATGCTCGATCATTACGATGAAGGTTAAAATAAATGCTAAAATGGCCATGAAAAATCCCTCTTTTCTACTTCGAAGTATAGCATAGCTTGTAAATTTTTCGTAAAAATAGAGCTTGAAACGTTGACTTATTGGCGAAATCTCCGTAATATCAAACGTAGACTACTTAATTTTTAGTCTGAAAAGGGGGAAATTATATGCAACAAGAAGCAACAGGTGGGCAGAAGATTCGGCCGATACCGATTATTGCCTCATTTTTGATGGCGGGGTTCATTGGGCTATTCAGTGAAACTGCTCTTAACATGGCGCTTAGTGATTTGATTCAGGTGTTTGATATTAGTTCAGCGACAGTGCAGTGGCTTACGACAGGTTATTTGCTAACGCTTGGAATATTAGTACCGATTTCGGGATTACTTTTACAATGGTTTACGACACGAGGATTATTTTTCACAGCGGTAAGTTTTTCGATTGCTGGTACGCTGATTGCGGCGCTTTCGCCAACGTTTGCGATGTTAATGATTGGACGTGTAGTGCAAGCAGTAGGTACGGCGCTATTACTACCATTAATGTTTAACACGATTTTACTGATTTTTCCAGAGCATAAACGCGGCTCGGCAATGGGGATGATTGGGCTGGTAATTATGTTTGCTCCAGCAGTTGGTCCGACAATCTCAGGGCTTATTTTAGAAAACTTGACTTGGAACTGGATTTTCTGGATTTCCTTGCCATTCCTTATTATTGCGTTATTATTCGGAATGAAATTTATGCAAAATGTTTCGGTTGTTACAAAGCCGAAAATTGATATTTTATCGATTATTCTTTCGACGCTAGGTTTTGGTGGAGTTGTATTTGCCTTTAGTAGTGCGGGTGAAAGTGGTTGGGGAAGCGCAACGGTATTAGTTTCAATTATCGTTGGTGGACTTGCGCTTGGACTCTTTGTTTGGCGCCAACTAACAATGGAAAAACCTTTGATGGACTTGAAAGTATTTAAATACCCGATGTTCACATTAGGGCTTATTTTAGTATTTATCAGCTTTATGATGATTCTTTCGACGATGATTTTACTACCGCTATACTTACAAAATAGTTTAGCGCTCGCAGCATTTTCGGCGGGATTAGTATTACTTCCGGGTGGGGTGCTGAATGGTTTAATGTCACCATTTACTGGGCGTTTATTCGATGCTTATGGCCCACGCGCACTCGTTATTCCAGGGTTTATCGTAGCTGTTATTGCGCTATTTTTCTTAACAAGAATAGAAGTTGGAACATCTGCGCTAACTATCATCGTGCTGCATTCAGTATTGATGATTGGGATTTCGATGGTTATGATGCCGGCGCAAACGAACGGATTAAACCAATTACCACCAAAATTATATCCTGATGGCACGGCGATTATGAACACGTTGCAACAAGTTTCCGGCGCGATTGGAACGGCTGTTGCGATTACGATCATGTCTGCTGGGCAAAAAGCTTACATGGAAACGGCGCAAGGAATGGGACCTGAACAAATGGTTGCTTCCCTGACGGCCGGAATCCAAAATGCCTTTGTTTTCGGGCTAATTATGGCGTGTATTGGGCTTGTGTGCTCGTTATTTATTCGTAAAGCTAAATAATAAAGCGAAGAGAACTTCTCGTAATGAGGGGTTCTTTTTTTGTTTTGACAAATGGGTTCAGAGTGGTTAAACTGATAGTGAATATAGTTTATAAAGTTTGTTTATTAACTTTGCGAATGGAGCGATTGATGATGGCGATTCCTCGTGATTTAAAAGAATTGAATAAGAAAAATATCAAGTCGATTTTACGGCAACAAGGTGCGATGACGAAAGCGAAAATTGCCGAAGTGACTGGGCTTAGTGTAGTTACAGTGAACAAGCTGATTCGAGATTTAGTGGAAAATGAAGAGATTTTAGAACAAGATAATTCGGTTGCGACTGGCGGAAGAAGAGCGGTTTCGTATGAAATTAATCCTAATTTTCAGCAGGTGTTGGTTATTAGTTTGCAAGAAAAGTGGAAGAAGATTACTTATTCTTTTTCGGTGTATAATTTGCTGGGCGAGCCGGAGTTTGTGGAGGATATGTCCGGGGAGGATTTGGACATTACTGCGCTGAAACGGAATACGAAAGATCTTGTTTGCGCTTTTCCGAAGATTTCTTGCGTTGTGATTGGGGTACCGGGGATTGAGATTGGTGGCAAGCTGCGCGCGATGGACTTTCCGCTACTTTTAAATGTGCAATTGCGGGAGACGTTGGAGGCGGAAGTGAATTTGCCGGTGTTGGTTGAAACGGATACGAATGCGGCGATTTTGGGGTATAAGAATCGGCCGGTTGAAGAGGAGAATATTGTGGGGCTTTATTATCCAGAGCGTTTTCCACCGGGTGCAGGACTTCTGATGAACGGGGAGATCTTGAAAGGGCAGAATGGGCTGGCTGGGGAGATTAAGCATATGCCGCTGCAGGTGGACTGGGATAATTTTGACTTTTCGGTGGATGAAATTAAAGCGCATATTCGTAAAATGGTGCTCCTCACGATGAGTTTTTATGATCCGGAAACGATTGTTTTGTATACGAATTTTTATTTTGGGCAGAAGGATTTTATGGAAGAATTGACGGCGGAGTTGAAGCGGGTTTATCCGTATGCGGTTTTGCCGGAGATTGTGTTGTCGCGTAAGTTTACGACGGATTATCGGATTGGACTTTTGGCGTTTGGGATTGATTATTTGGAGAATAATATGACGGATTGGCGGATATAAAAAAGAGCCCTTTGACAGGCTCTTTTTTACTTATTTAAAGAAATTCGGTAAATACTCTTTATGAGCTTCTAACATTTCGTCAAGAATCTCACGAGCTACAGATTCGCTTGGAGTTAGTGGGTTGATTGTCATTGCGAAAAGGGCTTTGTCGTAATCGCCTGTAACTGCTGCTTCGGCTGTTAGGCGCTCGAAAGTTTTGATTTCTTGGATGATGCCGTTGATAGCGATTGGAAGGCGTCCACTTGCTAGTGGAATTGGGCCTTGGCGAGTGATGACACAGTTTGTTTCTACTGCGGAATCAGGGTCGATATCAAGGATGGCACCGTTGTTACGAGTATTAACGATTTGAATATCGCGTTTGTCGTTGTAGATAGAGTTAATTAGGTTACATGCTGCTTCACTGTAGTAAGCGCCGCCGCGTTGTTCTAATTGTTTTGGTTTTTCTGCAAGTTCTTCTTGTTTGTAAAGCTCGAATAATTCAGCTTCTACTTTTTTAACAACTTCTGCACGAGTACCATGTTCTGCGTATGCGCGAGCTTGGTCTTCCAGTTGTTGTTTTGTTTGCCAGTAGTAGCGTAAGTAGTCGATTGGAATCATGTTTAATGTACGTAAGAATGTTTTGTCCCAGCCAGTTGCGTTGATGTTTTTAAGGCTTGAGCCAGCTTCATCTTCTGTCATTTTGAAAACAACGTCTTTTGTTACGTCTTTGCCATTGTGGTAAACAGTTTTTGCGAATACCATGTGGTTTAGACCAACAAATTCTACATAAATTTCAGAAACGTCTACGCCAAGAGTTTCAGCGATGTTGCGTTCGATGCCGATAGGGCCGTTACATAAGCCGACCACTTTCTTTTGGTTACTGTAACGAAGAACTGCTTCTGTTACCATTCCTGCTGGGTTAGCAAAGTTGATTAACCAAGCATCTGGGCAAAGGCGTTCCATGTCTTTACAAATATCTAAAATTACTGGGATTGTGCGAAGTCCTTTGAACATGCCGCCTGGTCCGTTTGTTTCTTGGCCAACTACGCCGTATGAATTCGGGATACGTTCATCTTTCACACGTGCATCTAGTAAACCTACACGTAATTGTGTTGTTACGAAATCGGCGTCTTTTAAAGCTTCTTCGCGGTCTAGTGTTAAATGGATTTCCATGTTAACGCCAGCTTTTTTCACCATACGTTTTGCTAAATTACCAACGATTTCTAATTTTTCACGGCCAGCTTCTACGTCGACTAACCATAGTTCACGAACTGGTAATTCGTCTTGACGTTTAATAAATCCTTCGATTAGTTCAGGTGTATAACTTGATCCGCCACCAATAGTTGCGATTTTAATACCTTTAGTCATTTATTTATACCTCCAAGGATATTTTTTTGAAAAGGCTTACTTATTTGGTATCACCTTTTCTTCTCACAGTTATAGTATAGGAATTTTATGGAGAAATAGCTAGTATTTGGTTAGGTTTAGGTAAGGATTTTCTAAATAGGAACTTGTCACATTTGAGTAACGAAGTGTTACATGGTAAAATAAAGCGAAAAGAGGTGCGAAAATGCTTTTTTTGGATAAAAATTTGGAATTAAATGATACGGAATTAGATATTTATAATTATATTGTGGCGAATTTAGATAAAGTTGTGTATATGCGGATTCGTGATTTGGCGACGGAAGTGCATGTGAGTACGACAACAATTCTGCGTTTTTGCCGGAAATTTGGTTGTAATGGTTTTTCGGAGTTTCGCGTGAAGTTGCAGCTTTATTTGGAAGAGCAGAAATTGGCGCAAATTGATATGGCGGATGAAACGACGTATATTGATTTTCTGAAACGCACGGCACAACCGGAGTTTAAAGCGCAAATTCAAAATGCAGTCGAAATTCTCCGTGACCGCGAACTCGTGTTATTTGCAGGAGTTGGTTCCTCGGGTGTAATTGCTGAATATGGCGCGATTTATTTTTCGTCTTTATTCACGCTGGCGCTACATATTGAAGATCCACTCAACCACCCGTTTTACCATTTATCGAGCAAATTATCGGATAAAATCTGTATGATTGCGATTTCGGTGGAAGGGGAGAATGAGGATATTATTCGCTATATTCATCAGTTGAAGGCGCAAAATTGTAAAGTGATCTCGATTACGAATAGTGCGAAATCAACTATTGCGAGGCTTTCTGATGCGAACATTGCTTATTATATTAATAAGGAAATGTACCAGGAAGCGAATATTACGTCCCAATTGCCGGCGCTATATACGATTGAAAATATTGCCCGGGAAATAAGAACCCAAATTGATAAAGAGAAGCTGTAAAAAGCTAAGTTTTGCTTGGATTTCCGAGCAAAACTTTTTTTGTAACAAAATTGTCACTTACGAAGAATTTTTTAATTTGCTACGATAGTTCTTTGGAGGTGAAATTATGTACAGTAATATGAAAGAGAAGGTCGTTTTTACACTTATTATGTGTTCTTTGATGATTTTATGCATGAGCTCTTATAATATCTTTCTTGAAAATGGTATTGGTACAGATTCTTTATTGATTGTTTTAAAAGCATTTGTCCCGTTTCTTTTTATTGGATTTTTATTAGACTTTTTTGTTGTCGGAAAAATTGTGTATCGTCTGCACGCCCTTTTGGTTAGTGAAGATGCTTCGAAATTTAAAAAGATCATTATGATGCAATTATTAATGGTTACATTTATGTGTGTGCTTATGTCAACGCTTAGCCTGATTGTAAACCAAGGCGAATGGAGTCATTTAGGCGTTCTTATTTTACGCAATTATTTTGTGGCTTTATTTTTGCAAATCTTTATCGTTTCACCGTTTGTGCGGTTAATTAGTCCGCGGATTTTTGCGCTTTTGTAAAAAGGAAAAACGCTTAGTCGAGTTTAGGCCCGGCTAAGCGTTTTATTATTTATGTTTGGCATTATAAGCATCGAGTGCGTCTTCCACGGTTTTCTTCGTGTAGCCGTCATCGATAATATAACCAAGATCATGTTTTCTAAAGCTTGTTTTCAAATGGTCGATGAGGTCAGCGAAGTAATATTCAATGCCTTTATCGTCGAGCCATTTTAGCAAGTCTTTCATTGATTCTGTAGAGGTTGTGTCGATATTAATAATCGCGCTAGCTTCGAAAATGACTAATTTAGTATCCTCTTGGACAGCTTCTTTTAAGCCATCTGCGAATTTATTAAAGTTCCCGAAGAAGAGCGATGCGCTATAACGATAAATAACGACATTTGGAATTGGTTTTGCTTCTGGTTTACGTTTTAAGTCGAAATAACCGTGGCGGCCTTCGATTACTCCAAGGATGGCAATTGGTGATTTCATCGAACGACTTACTACATTAATGAATGATAGGAAAATTCCAAGTAGTACCCCGAAAATTACTCCAACTAAAAGTGTTCCAAGTGCAGCGACGATCCAAACAGTTGCCTCACGACGAGAAACGCGGAACAATCCTTTTAATACATCCACATCAATAATCCCAACTAACGCTGCGAACACGATACCGGAAAGAACTGGTTGTGGCATATAGTAAAGTAATCCACTTAGGAAGGCAACAATCAGCGCGATAATGACCGCGGCGACAATCGAAACCATTTGTGTTTTACCACGGAATTGTTCGTTAGCGGCAGTTCTTGATACGCTGGCACTGGCAGGAGAACATCCAGAAAAGGCAGCCACAAAATTGGAAATACCGTAAGCAAATAGTTCGCGGTTGTCATCGATTGTATACTTGTTACGCATCGCAAAACTTTCACTTGGTAAAAGCGAACCGGCGAATGTAGCGATGGCACAGACAAACCCACCACCGATAGCAAGCGCCCATGAACTAGCGCCAAAATCTGGAAGCGCTAATGACGGGAATCCTACAGGGATTTTACCAACGATATCAACATTATATTGATCTAATTTGAAGAAATAAGCTGCCATCGTCCCGAGGATTAAAACGACGAGCGACATCGGGATTTTTGGAATGGCTTTTTTGCACGTAATTACGATAATAATGGTTACAATACCCATAGCAAATGAAATCCAATTGGACTGGAAAAACTGGCCGAAAATAATGCCTAGACTAGAGAAGAAGCTATCTCCGCTTTCTTTTAGGCCCATTATCTTAGGGATTTGACCCATAATAATGGAAACACTAAGTCCAGAAATGAATCCACTAAGAACTGGGGCAGATATGTATTTTGCAAACCGTCCTAATTTTAATACGGAGAAAAGAACTAAAAACACGGCACAAAAGAATGCAAGAATTGGGGCGAGCGTAATGGCTTCTTTAGATCCAGCTGTAAGTCCGGCTGTTCCTAAAATTATCGACCCTGCGATTGCGCTTGCCGTTGCATCAATCCCGAAAACAAGTTGCGGCGAACTGGCGAAAATAACATAGGCAAGTACCGGTAAAAATGACGCATATAAGCCATAAATAGGCGGTAGCCCGGCTACTTGTGCATAGCCCATTGCAACGGGAATTGTCAGTGCAGCAACACCAACTCCGGAAATGACATCATTTCGTAAATAGGATATTTTATACCCATTTAGTGAAAGTAAGATGTGTTTAAACATAAGTTCCTCCCTTGAAATGTATTTGTATTTCTTATTCTATAGTAGTGCTATTTATTAATGAAATCTTATACTATTTACCCCGTTATTCGTTACGCCAATCCTCTTTTATGTGGATTTTTTCAACTTTTCCAATGAAAAACCACGATTCCTTGATAGGAAATCGTGGCTTTTTTTAATTGTTTTTTGCATAGATGTGCATGGCTTCTTTTAAAAAGGCGGATAGCCCTTCGCCGAATTGGTCGATATTTTTAGTGAATCGTTCATCGGCAACGTACATTTCTCCAAGGTTTGCGAAGGCTTCTAAGGAATAAATATTGCCATGAGTATCATTTAAGTAATGGAAAAAATGAGCCACGGCTTGTTGGGCTTCGTCGGATTCGGGTTTGGAATTTCGAACAGCAGCTAAGTGGCGAAATTCAGCGTCAAAGCTTTCTTTTAAAGATTGTTGTTCTTTTTCAGTCATATTGGCAACTTTTTTATTGGCTTTTTCTACTACTTTATCGCCCCAAAGTTTTTTTGCTTCTTCTTCATATGGATTAGAGGAAAAATCAAAACCAGTGAATTTTTCTTTGTTTGTCATTGTTATTTCTCCTTTTTCGTTCTTGATGGTCTGATCTAGTGTTGCTAGCATGGCTTCGATTCGACCTTTTTTCTCTAGCAGTAAGTGGCGTTGTAAGGCTAATGCGGCCTCTTTATCGAAATGGGGATCATCAAGAATTTGTTTTATTTTTTTCAAAGGAAAATCGAGTTCTTTAAAGAAAAGAATTTGTTGTAATTTGTCGACGTCTTTTTCTGAATAGATACGATAGCCGTTCCAGTCGTCTTTTTGGGGGACGAGTAGGCCGATTGTATCGTAGTGGTGGAGCGTGCGCACACTTACACCAGTGAGTTCAGCTAATTCTTTTGTTTGCATGAATGATTCCTCCTTCTGTTTTCACTATAAAGTATGACGTGGCGTGAGAGTCAAGCATGATTTTGTGTTTATTATAACTCTTTTGGTGGAAAAGTGTTGAAAGAAAATAAGTTGTAGCCGACAACTTTTAACAAAATGAATAAAAGCATGGAAAAAATGGGAACATTCTCGTATAATGAAATATAAATGTGTCGAATTTGTGACATTGGTATATCGAGAATATGAAGGGGATAGCATCATGAGGGGAAAAATTAAATCCATTAGTGTGTGGCTATGGCAACATCTAACACCGCAAATATTTGCGGTTATTTGTGTTTTTATTATCACGATTATAGCGTTGTTTGTGCCGCCATATATTGGTATGGCTGACAATGGAGACTTTTTCCGGATATTCTCGAGTAATGGGTTATTTGTAAATAATACGAATTATGATGCGCTACAATTTGGGCATTTTGTGAAAGAGTTTGGAATTTATCAGTATTTTAATGAAAATCAAGTGGCAATTTACTCGTCACAAAGTATTTTTATCCAAATAGCGCTTCTTTTAAATAAGCTTTTTTGGTCAACGACGATTTTTGATGTACGTTTTTTAGGTGGTTTACAATTAGCACTTCTTTTGCCGGCGATTTATTTGTTGGTGGCGGGTTTAACGGCGAAAATGAAAGGCTGGCCGGGGTATGTCGTTGCGGCGCTTACGGTATTTATTTTTGCGGATACGGCTTATACGGCATATTTTAACTCGTTTTTCAGTGAAGGACTTATTTTGATTATGATGCTGTATATTTCGGCGGGATTTTTACTTTTATATCAGCACAAATATAATGATTATGCGATGCTAGGCTTGATTTTTGTGGCGTCTCTTATTTTAATTACGGCTAAACAGCAGAATGCGCCGATTGCGGTTGTTATTGCGGTTTGCGGGATACTTGTGTTTTTTATTCGAAAAAATCGAGCGTTCCGGATTTCGGCTGCGGCGACTTTTTTGGTGATTTTCATGAGCGGGGTAGTGATGTACGCTTTTATTCCCGGGGAGTTTGTGACGATAAATCAGTATCAAACTATGACTCGTGGGGTATTGCTTGATTCGGAAAATCCAGAGAAATCGCTGGAGGAAATGGGGATGAACTCAGAATTTGCCTTACTTAAAGGAACGAATTTTTATCAAAAATATAAAATGATTGATTTGGATTCACCGTTGATGGAAAAGGAATTTTATCCTAATTATAATTTTGTCACGGTTTTAAGTTATTATTTGGAAAATCCGAAACAATTCGGGAAAATGCTCGATTTGTCGGCGCAAAATAGTTTTTCGATTCGTCCGTTTGAGATGGGCAATTTTGAAAAGGCGACGGGGTATAAATTTAAAGAGAAAACGCATTTTTTCTCGGCTTATAGTGATATAAAAGAAAAATTGGCTCCGGCGAAATTTACGTTTTTAATTTTATGGGCGCTAGTTTTTCTGATTTGTTATGGGGTGAGTGCGTTTAAACATTTCCGAGAGAAGAATATTCGTGGGACGCTGCTGTTTGATTTGATTGTTTTGCTGATTGGTTCTGGGTTTGCGGTGATTTTGGTGACGATTGTTGGTGACGGGGAAGCGGATTTGACGAAGCATAATTTCCTATTTAATGTTTGTTTTGATTTAACGATATTGATTGGTGCGGCTTCACTGCTCGAAGTTTATTTGAAGAAACGAGGTGAGCGGAATGCGTAAAAAAATCATGATTAGTCTTCTGCTTGCGCTCGTGATTTTAATGGTAAGTGAACGTCCTGTTGCGGCAAACTCGGATAGTGATGTGGTCGTTTTTTATGATAGTTTGGCGAAAGGAACGGATAATGAAGGGAATATCGACTCACTGCTTCGTATGCTAAATAGTTTGGGCAAACGGGTGACGATTTATTCTTGGGAAGAAAATCCGGATTTGAGCCAAGCGAGTGAAGTGATTGTGTTGCAAAATAAAAAAGATGGCTTAACAGATGAATGGGCGGGTAAATTAGCTAAAAGTAAGGCGAAAATCGCATATATTGGCGCAAACCCACCAACCTTTTTAGCGGATAAATTACAGTTGAAAACCAAGGCGGTTACAGATACTTCAGTTACTTTTCAAACGGAAGCAGGCCTGACTGGGAAACCGCAACTCATCAATGAAACCAATCTCATTACTTCTTTTAAAGGAGAAGGATTTGGCGAAATGGATGCGGCGGAAAATGGTAAAGCGGCGTACGGTGTTCGAGCGGGAAACTATGCTTATGCGCCAATTTTCCAAGCGGACAATACGAGCGAATTTGCTTTAATGGATTTACTAAAATCCGTGTTCGACATTAAAACGACATCCAACCAATATGCGCTTATCACAGATGTGAACCCGTTTGTCGACTTTGATTTACTCAAAAAAACGGCCGATAATTTTTATGCAAAAGGGATTCCATTTATTGTGAGTGCCGGGCCCGTTTTTTATAATCAAGATTTCCAAGCGGCGAAAAATTATGCGGAGATTTTGCGCTACGTTCAAGCGAAAAATGGCACTATTATGATGGATGTTCCAGTCGTTACGTATGGAGACAGTCCGCCGGGAGAATTGGAGAGCATCGTGCAGAAATCCGTGCATTTCTTCGCGGAAAATGATGTGGCGCCGGTTGGGGTTACAGCGGAATTATACTGGAATTTTGATAAAGTGTATGGCGTGGAAGGGTTTGCGCCGTTTAATACGGGGATTTTATTGCCGAATCAAAAAATTATTCATACGACGAAAAAGAATAATGGTAGCGCATTTGAAAAGTCGCCGTATAGTGTGGCGAGTGATTTTTACGAAACGATGACGGGTAAGAAAAATTTCCCGGTCGACATCGCGGTCACTTACTCGTTTTTCAAGAATGAAAAGGAACTTAATGCAGCCGTGGATGAGCTTGCAAACGACAATATTAGTGATTTTAGATTTCAAGATCATGGGGTGAAAACGAGCAAAGACACGATTGAATCAAGCGGAGGCTCACTCTATATCAATAATCAATCCGTGACGCTTGATGGCGATTTGAAATATATTAAAACCCATGCGAAAACGGTGAAACAAGCGGGTAGTTTAGAAGGATTTTTCGGCTATCAAAATACCTTTTTCACGATAGTTATTGTACTTTCGCTTGGTATTATTGGGGTTTTATTTATTTTTGGATATCGGCTTTACATGAAAAAATATATGAAATGAGGTGAAATAAATGGTTGTTGCAGATTATTTAGCATTATTCGCGGTGATATGTATTTGGGGACTGTTATTGATTAATATCGTGTTAATCGTAGCGGGGTACGTTTATTATTTGAAAAACGAAGCGCGCAAAGTCCCAGAAATACCAGCGGAAGTGCCATTTGTTTCCGTCATGGTGCCGGCCCATAATGAAGGAAAAGTAATTGTGAAAACGGTAGAGTCGCTGCTGGCGTTTGATTATCCGGTCGATCGCTATGAAATTATTGTAATTAATGATAACTCGTCGGATAATAGTGCGGAACTTTTAGCGGCGATTCAAGCGAAAAATCCGACACGCTTGTTGAAAATTATTAATACCGATAATATCACGGGCGGAAAAGGAAAATCGAATGCGCTTAATATCGGTTTTGCGGAAAGTCGCGGTGAACTGGTGGCGATTTATGATGCGGATAATACACCTGAACGGCAGGCACTAAGAATTCTTGTTGGCGAGATTACCAATGATGCGAAACTTGGCGCGGTTATTGGTAAATTCAGGACGCGAAATCGAAACGCCAGCTGGCTCACACGCTTCATTAATATCGAAACGCTAAGCTTTCAGTGGATGGCTCAGGCCGGCAGATGGGCGCTGTTCAAACTATGCACGATTCCGGGTACCAATTTTATCGTGAGAAGATCGCTCTTGGAAGAAATCGGTGGCTGGGACGTGAAAGCTGTCGCCGAAGATACCGAAATCAGTTTCCGGATTTATATGATGGGTTACCGGATTAAATTTCAAGCGAAGGCAGTCACTTGGGAGCAAGAACCACAAACTTTGCCAGTCTGGTTCAAACAACGCTCCAGATGGGCAAAGGGCAATATCTACGTGATTTTGAAAAACGTTCCGCTACTTTTCAAACGAGAAGGTAGACGCGTTCGCTTTGATATTTTGTACTTTTTATCGATTTACTTTTTATTATTAACTTCCTTGATTGTTAGTGATGTTTTACTTGTGTTATATGCGCTCGGACTTGTACATACAACGCTTGCTGGACTTAGTGGGGCGCTTTGGTTACTTGCCATTTTACTTTTTATCGCAGGTACTTTTATTACGCTCACGACGGAAAAAGGGGAAATTAGTTTTTCAAATTTATTATTTATTATGTTGATGTATGTGACCTACTGCCAGCTTTGGATGGTGGTCGCCGCATATGGATTCTTTATTTTCTTAAAAGATACTGTACTAAAAAGGGAAACCAAATGGTATAAAACCGAGCGTTTCTAAAAAGGAGAGTGCCTAATGAAAAAATTAGCTGTAATCGGGCTGCTTGTTTTCGCCGTACTATTTCTGTATAGGCCAGACGTTTTCGCAGCAGATAAAAATTATCAAACAGTTTTTGGAACAGATAAAACCGCCCAAGGAAAATTCACAACAACCAAACAAAACTTCACGGTGGAAAATTACTGGGACGTGTCGAGCGCAAATGTGAAGCTTGTTTACACAATTACCCAGCTGAGTGAAAAAGAAATTTCGACGATGACGCTGAAAATAAACGATGTCGCGTTTTATTCGTTTAAACCAGATAAAACGGACAAAGGAACACGACAAATTGAAATTGAAATTCCGAAAGATAAGCTGAAAAAAGGGGTTAACGTTCTATCCATCGAAAGTTTTGTCTATACTGATTTGCCAGATGGTCGTTGTACGATTGACGATACACCGGCAAACTGGTTGCAATTCGATAAAACGAGTGCGGTAAACGTATCGTATTCCGATAAAGCTTTTCAAAACACAATTGCGGACTTTGGCGAGCGATTCACTGGAATTGATACGGTGAAAAGTGGACAAGGCGTAGTAGCTGTTTCGAACAAAGCAGGCGACGCGGAACTTGGCGCAGCACTTGAAGGACTTTCTGGCTTTTCTGCGGCGAACACGTTAGAAGATAAAAATATCGCTTTTGGTCAATACGAAGAAGCTGGAACGCGCGATGGCAAAAATTATGTCACTCTTTTTTCAAGCTACGACAATTTACCAAATGACCTGAAATCCCAAATACAAGACGATAAAAAACTAGAAAAACAAGCGTTGTTCCATGTAGTGACAGTGGGAAATACGAACACTCTAGTGATTACGTCCAAATCAAACGATGCACTTAAAAAAGCCGGCAAACTAATCGCCAACCAAAATTACTTGAGCCAGCTGGGTACAAACACCAAATGGCTAACAACGGATGAAAAAATCGATACTCCAGCAAATAATGTCGATAAAAACACCAAACTAACAACAACTGGCGACAAACTAAAAGGAATTGGCCACATCACCCAAGATTACTTTATCAGCATGCCGGCTAACCGAAGTGCCTCTACAGGAACCGAAGTATCACTTGATTTCAGATATGCGCAAAACTTGGATTTTGAGCATTCGTTAGTAACGATTTTAGTGAACGGTAAACCAATCGGCAGCCAAAAACTTTCTGCTAAAAAAGCGAATGACGATAAAGTAACCTTTCAAATTCCAAGTGATTTAAATGTAAAAGGTGATTTTTCAGTTACCGTGGCTTTCGATTTAGTCCTAACGAATAATTATTGTGGTTTTATTGCAGATTCCGAAATTCCGTGGGCATATATCACACCAGAATCTGTAATTAACTTGAACACAAGCGAAGAAACCGATTTACTTTTTGAACAATATCCATATCCATTCATTGCTGACGGTGATTTTAACAATGCAGTAGTTGTTGTTCCGGATGAGCTTACAACCGAAGATACCGATTCATTAGCAAACATTTTCAATCTACTAGGACGCTTCCATGACGGAAATAGAGGCGATTTAACTGCGATGCACGCTGCAAACTGGAAAAAGCCGAAAGAAGGCTCGAATATTATTGCAGTTGGCACGATGAACAACAATCCTGTCATTAAAAACGCCAATGACGACCTATATTTCCAGTACAATAAATCGGGCAGCTATTTCCTTTCCAATGAAAAAATCTCAATCGAAAAAAATTACGGCAAACAACTTGGCAGCGTACAATTAATCACATCAGATGGTATGCCGATTCTCGCAGTTACCGGCCCGGGCGCGAAACAAACCGAGCTCGGTTCTGATTTAATCGCAACAAAAGCCAACTTAGCAGAAATTTACGGAGATGGCGCCATTGTTGATACTGACAACACGATTCACTCCTACCGATTCAAAAAAGCATCCGACACAAAAGAAGAAAGTTTTGGGACGAAAATTAGTAATAACAAAGAAGTAACCGTGTTTGGAGCATTCGCGCTTCTGACGGTTGTTATCCTGATTGTCGCTGTCCTACTAATCTTGCGTAAATATCGCCGGAAGTGAGGGAGAAATAAAAATGAAAAAAATGACGAATAACTTATTTGCAGATATTGGCTTTTTATTTTTCATCTTGCTTTGTTTCATTACGATTGGCTTTATGATTAATACGCCGGATGAATATTTGCGAAACATTATCTTGCTAAATATTACTTTTTTACTTGTGGTAATCACTTATTTTACGAATTTAACACTAGGGCTAATTTTAAATGTCCTCTATATTTTCATTTACGCGACTTACATTATTTATGAAATTGTGGCGAATCAAATTGCGTATGGCATTGGCAGCTATTATTGGCTGATTATCACGCCACTTTTCACCGTAGCGAGTGCGATGTTTACAAGAAATACGTCGCGGCTACAAGAAGAAAATACGAAAATTAAACAGCAAAATTTATATTTAGGAACGATTGATCAAGAAACGCTACTAAAAAATATCGTTTCTTTCCAAAATGACGAGCGGATTTTTTCTAGTATTTCGCGCCGTTATGATTTGCCGTTGTCACTCATGGTTATTAAAGTACGGCACTGGCGCGAGCTGAAACGGTTCCAAAGCGAAGAAGAAATGCGTCTGGCGTTACAAGATATTTCGGCGATTTTAGAATCCTGTATTCGGACGAGTGATGTGCTTTACTTGCTAGATAAGGATGATGCGACTTGGGGGCTTTTGCTTCTAACAGACGAACCGGGCGGGAAATTAGTTGCCGACCGAATTAAAAGCCGCATTGCCGAAGCCAACACCGAAGATTTCGCAGCGAAGTACCGAGTGAAACTAGAACTACGGATTGGAACAAGCCAATTTGATAGCGAAAAAGTGAAGACACCGCTTGATTTTATCGATTTAGCGACAAAAGAATTAGAATATGACGTGTAAAAATCAGAGTTACCTTCTATAATTAGAGGGTAACTTTACTTTTTGATTGGGGGAGCATGATGAACTTAGAAGAAATAGTCGATTGTATGTTATTAAACGAAAATGACAAAGAAATTCAGCGTACGCAAACGGAGCATCGCATTAAACTGGTCGATTTTTGGCAAGTCGAAAAGGGGGACCGGGTGCTGGAAGTTGGCTGTGGACAAGGCGATACGACCGCAGTACTTGCGAATGCAGTTGGGCAAGATGGTTTTGTTCAAGGAATTGATATTGCTCCTCAAACTTACGGTGCTCCATTTACGATTGGCGATGCGACCGACCATTTGAAGAAATCCAAGCTCGGTGCGCAAATTGATTTTAAATTAGGGACGGATATTTTAAAGGGCGATATCACTTTTCCAGAAAAAGCGTTCGATGTGGCGGTTTTATCGCATGCTTCATGGTATTTCAGCTCCAAGAAAGAGTTAATCCAAATGCTCGTATTACTAAGCAAGTGGGCGAAACGGGTTTGCTATGCGGAATGGGATACGAGAATTACCGATGTGAAACAAACATCACACATGCTAGCCGTGCTAACCCAATCTTCCTATGAAGCATTCAAACAAGAAACCCAGTCCAACATTCGAACGTTCATCACACCAATAGATATGCAAGAAATTATCCAATCTCAAAACTGGAAAATGGGCGCAGAAACAAGTATCTTCTCAGAAAAAATGCAAGATAGCCGTTGGGAAATTGGTTATGTAAAAGATTTTATCACAAAAGAATTAGAAGCCGATTTAGGTTTGTCAGAAAAATTCAAAGCATTTTTACTTAGCCAAAGTAAATTAATTACGCTCGAAAATAGCTTGCCAATGTCGTCATACTGCACTTCTTGGCAGGAAGAGTGATTTTGCTTTCTTTTTCACAAGATTTAGATTTTTTATGCTATAATGGAACGTATTAACGAACTAAAGGAGTGTTGGATGTGAGAGCTGTACTTACTGTAATTGGAAAAGATAATGTGGGTATTATCGCGGGTGTTAGTAACAAACTAGCAGAATTGAACATCAATATTGTGGACGTATCTCAAACGATTATGGATGGATATTTTACGATGATGATGATGTGCGATATTAGCCAAATCACGAAAGAATTTGATGAAGTAAAAGCAGAATTAGCCGGTAAAGGCGAGGACCTCCAAGTAAAAATACATATTCAGCGGGAAGAAATTTTCAACGCAATGCACAAACTTTAGGATGGAGGCGATTCTAGTATGGAAACAAATCAAATTTTAGAAACGATACGAATGATTGAAGAAGAAAAATTAGACATCCGGACGATTACAATGGGGATTTCTTTGCTAGATTGTATGGACGGCGACGGCGAAGTGGCTCGAAAGAAAATCTATCAAAAAATCGTTACCAAAGCGCGTAATTTAGTGGCTGTTGGTGAAGCAATTGAATCCGAGTTCGGCATTCCGATTATTAATAAACGAATTTCTGTCACACCGATTGCGATTATCGCGGGATCGAGTGCTGATACTGACTACGTAGAATTTGCCAAAACACTCGATGCTGCTGCAAAAGAAGTTGGCGTGAATTTTATTGGCGGCTATTCCGCACTTGTTCAAAAAGGTTACACGAAAGGCGACGAAATCCTGATTCGTTCGATTCCGCAAGCACTCGCACAAACGGAACGCGTATGCTCATCGGTTAATGTTGGCTCGACGCGAACTGGAATCAATATGGATGCTGTCCGTCAAATGGGTGAGGTAATCAAGGAAACTGCGGACTTAACAGCAGATACACAAGGCCTAGGTTGCGCGAAACTCGTTGTATTTGCCAATGCAGTCGAGGATAATCCTTTTATGGCCGGGGCATTCCACGGTGTTGGTGAAGCGGATTGCGTTATCAATGTCGGCGTTAGTGGCCCAGGTGTGGTCAAACGCGCCATCGAAAAAGTAAAAGGTGAACCATTTGATATTGTTGCGGAAACCGTAAAACAAACAGCTTTCAAAATCACTAGAATGGGCCAACTCGTTGGTCAAGTCGCTTCGGAAAAACTCGGCGTTCCTTTTGGAATTGTTGATTTATCACTTGCGCCAACACCGGCGATTGGTGATTCGGTTGCGCACATTTTAGAAGAGATGGGGCTTGAAATGGTCGGAACGCATGGCACCACAGCGGCACTCGCACTTTTAAATGATGCTGTGAAAAAAGGTGGGGTCATGGCTTGTGGACATGTCGGTGGTTTATCAGGCGCATTCATTCCTGTTTCTGAGGATGCGGGGATGATTGAAGCTGTGCAACAAGGCGCGCTCAACCTTGAAAAATTAGAAGCAATGACAGCGATTTGCTCGGTTGGTCTGGATATGATCGCTGTACCAGGTGATACAACCGCCGAAACACTAGCAGCAATGATTGCTGATGAGGCCGCGATTGGCGTGATTAACAATAAAACAACCGCGGTTCGAGTTATTCCAGCAAGCGGAACCAAAGTTGGCGACATGGTCGAATTCGGCGGCTTACTCGGAACGGCACCAGTAATGCCAGTAAACGGTAAATCTTCCGTTGATTTTATTGCCCGCGGTGGTCGGATCCCAGCACCAATTCATTCTTTCAAAAACTAACAAAAAAGGTTTCCTCCAAATTTGCGAGGAAACCTTTTATTATGTCGTTTTTCGTTCTACTAAATGAAAATCTAAATCGAGCAGTGGCAAATTGCTACCAAATAATTGATTCATAATGAGCGTAAAAGCATTTTCAGCTTGCAAATTTACCGGGTAGTGAATCGTCGTAATATCAAGCAAATGCGCCACTTCCATATTATCAAAACCACAAATCGCAAAATCTTCCGGCACACTATAACCAAGCCGCCTCGCTTCCGTCAAAAGCCCAGCCGCAAAATAATCATTTGGTGTCAAAAAGGCATCAGGTTTATGCTCCGTTTCCGCAAACCAATGCGCAATCTTTTCCCCGTCTTGCCGAGAGCCTTGCCCATAAAACTGCCTAAATTCATGCGGATCAAGCTCATAACGCGCACAAAAATCTTTAAAAGCAAGCATGCGACTTTGTGTGTTTAACCCGGTTGTATTCCCGTATACGTTCACAAATTTCCGGTAACCTTTTGCATATAAATGATCGAGGGCAAGCGTATAGCCATCATATTGATTCATAAATACAGAAGGGATTTTTTCACTTTCGACCCGTTGCCAAGTGACAATTGGACCGTACTTTGTGTAATGCTCAATCGTTTTCCAATCATTCGACCGAATCACGAGAACGAGCGCATCGATTTGTTTTTGGCGCAGCATTTCTAAGGCTTCCAGTTCTTTATCTGGATCAATCCGCGTCATAAACAACGTGACGTTATAGCCGTGCTCTTGCGCTATCATCGTAAAACTTTTTAAAAATACATTAAGGGAATCTGTAAAACTAGGAATGACCATGCCAATTAATTTGGTTGCACCTTTTTTCAGTGACACAGCATTTATATTTGGAACATAATCTAACTTGTCAATTATTGTCTGGACGCGTTTTCTCGTTTCATCACTCACATAGTCGCGATTATTAATTACCCGGGAAACTGTTGCTGATGAAACACCCGCCAGTTTCGCGATTTCTTGTATATTTGCCAATTGCCAAACACCTCGATTTCTCGTAGCTCTGTATTTAGTATACCAAAAAAGCCCGCCAAATAGCCAGTTTGGATAAATTAAAAATAAGTGCTTGACCTGTAATGCATTACATGAATTATGATGAACTAGAAGAAAAGAAAACGCTTTAAAATTCTAGGAGGTAAGTAAATTATGAAAAAAGGTGTAAAAATCGTTACAATTGGTGGGGGTTCCAGTTACACACCAGAACTTGTTGAAGGATTTATTAAACGCTATCATGAACTTCCAATCAGAGAACTTTGGCTAGTAGATATTGAAGCTGGTCGTGAAAAATTAGAAATCGTTGGTAATATGGCAAAACGTATGGTTAAAGCAGCGAATATTGACTGCGAAGTACATTTAACACTCGACCGTCGTGAAGCTTTAAAAGATGCAGATTTTGTAACAACTCAATTCCGCGTAGGTTTATTAGACGCTCGTATTAAAGATGAAAGAATTCCACTTAGCCATGGCATTATCGGTCAAGAAACAAACGGAGCAGGTGGGATGTTTAAAGCATTCCGTACGATTCCAGTTATTCTTGGTATTGTAGAAGATATGCGCGAACTTTGCCCAGATGCTTGGTTAATCAACTTTACAAACCCAGCAGGTATGGTAACAGAAGCAGTTCTTCGTTACGGCAACTGGGATAAAGTTATTGGTCTTTGTAACGTGCCAATCGGAGCTGTGAAAAGCGCATCCGACGTTTTAGAAAAACCAGAAGAAGATTTATTCTTCAAATTTGCTGGAATCAACCACTTGCACTGGCACCGCGTTTTTGACAAAGATGGTACCGAATTAACAGAAAAAGTTATTGATGGCCTTTACGCACCAGATGCTAATCCTGGAAAAGTCGTTGAAAACATTAAAAACATGCGCTTCTTATATGAACAAGTAAAACATCTGAAAATGCTACCTTGTCCATACCACCGCTACTACTACATGACAGATGCAATGCTTGAAGAAGAACTTGCATCTTTCAAAAACGAAGGTACTCGCGGAGAAGTCGTGAAAAAACTAGAAGACAGCTTGTTCGAATTATA
The DNA here is from genome assembly GCF_014229095.1 of Listeria cossartiae subsp. cayugensis. GTDB lineage: Bacteria > Bacillota > Bacilli > Lactobacillales > Listeriaceae > Listeria > Listeria cayugensis. The sequence continues at coordinate 293,198 of NZ_JAARZC010000001.1, forward strand.
TAAAGATCCAAATCTTGATTACAAACCAGAAGAATTATCGAAACGCGGCGGCGCACATTATAGTGATGCAGCATGCGAAATCATCAACTCGATTTACAACAACAAAGGTACAGTAATGGTCGTATCTACACGTAACAATGGCGCAATTGATGATGTTCCTTACGATAGCGCAGTGGAAATCACAAGTGTCATTCGTGCGCACGGTGCGGAACCAATCAACTTCGGAAAATTCCCACCGGCACAACGAGGTTTACTACAAGTGATGAAATCGATGGAAGAATTAACTATCGAAGCAGCAGTGACAGGCGATTACGCAACTGCACTACAAGCCTTCACTTCGAACCCACTCGTTCCAAGCGGCGACTTAGCAAAAACAATCCTAGATGAAATGCTAGAAGCGCACAAAGAGTTCTTACCACAATTCGCTAAATAATTCGCAAGTGATCCCTAGAAAATAGGGGTCACTTTTTTTATGCAAGTTGTTTAAGCGAGCATTTTTTCAAGTTTCCTGTAAAATAGAGAAAAGGAGGTGTGCTTGATGCAAACAAATCTTGAAAGAATAAAAAGCCACATAGAGAATTTAGATAGATTTACTGCAACTCCGGGTCAGGGGACAACTCGGCTTACATATAGCAAAGAAGACCTCGACGCGCGCAACTATTTAAAACAAGAAATGGCCAAAGTAGGTCTAACTGTTTCGGAAGATGCGATTGGGAATATCTACGGACGTCTCGAAGGCGCAAACCCCGATTTACCAGCAGTTATCGTCGGTTCTCATTTTGACTCCGTGCCAAATGGAGGCGCTTTTGATGGACCAGCTGGTGTTATTACTGGCCTTGAAGTAGCTAGCGTTTTCCATGAACAACAAATGAAGCCACATTTTCCGCTTGAAATTATTGCAATGGTGGAAGAAGAAGGTTCTCGTTTCGGCGCAGGACTTCTTGCCTCACGCGCAATCACAGGCAAAGTCACAACAGAAATGCTGCACGAAATGAAAGATATAGCGGGCATTACCGCTGCGGAAGCCATGGCGAGTGTGGGGTTTGACGCAAATCGAGTACATACAGCCATTCGCACAAAAGAGTCCATCAAAGCCTTTATCGAGCTGCATATCGAACAAGGTCCGGTTCTCGAAAACGCCAATGAAGATGTAGCATTGGTCGATACAGTAGTCGGTTTAACACAAATCAAAGTAACCGTAAAAGGGCAAGCCGGCCATGCAGGCACAACACCAATGCTTGACCGAAAAGATGCACTAGTTTCAGCTGTCGAAATTTTAGGGCAACTGCCAGAACTTGCTATCCAAGAAGGCGGCGGAACCGTGCTAACAGTCGGCAAACTAAACGTCTACCCAAATGGCGCCAATGTCATCCCAGATAAAGTCATTTTCACCGTGGATATTCGCGCAAAAGACGAAATTCATGTCCAAAATACATTAACAAAAACGAAGAAAATCATCCAAGCTGCCGAAAAAAATGGCATTACTTGCGAAATAGAAGATATGATTTACCAACAACCAACCCATTTATCAAAAGAAATTCACCAAGCCTTGACCAAAAGTGCTGATCAACTCGGCTTTAAATACAGGACAATGGTTAGCGGGGCCGGACACGATGCGATGATTTTCGCCAGTTTAACCGAAGTAGGCTTGATTTTTGTCCCTAGCCATAAAGGCATAAGCCATGCGCCAGAAGAGTGGACCGATTACGACAAGCTCCAAAAAGGAATCGAAGTTGTACTGGAAACAGTAAAAAAATGGACGGAGGAAAGCGCGAATGAATCAGAAAATAAAACAAGTAGTTTTAAATAATGAAGAAGCCATGATAGCCTTCCGCCGTGATTTGCACATGCATCCCGAACTCCAATGGCAAGAATTTCGCACAACCGACCAAGTTGCTAAAGAATTAGACAAACTGGGCATTCCTTACCGCCGCACGGAACCAACCGGATTAATCGCAGAACTTGAAGGCGGGAAATCCGGGAAAACAGTCGCTTTACGCGCCGATATGGACGCACTCCCAGTCCAAGAGCTAAACCAAGACCTTCCATATAAATCCACAGAAGATGGCAAAATGCACGCCTGTGGTCACGATGCCCACACTGCTATGTTATTAACCGCAGCAAAAGCACTCGTGGAAGTAAAAGACGAGCTACCTGGAACGGTTCGTTTCATTTTTCAACCGTCAGAAGAAATTGCGGAGGGCGCCAAAGAAATGATTGCCCAAGGAGCAATGGAAGGCGTGGACCACGTGTTTGGAATTCATATCTGGTCCCAAACTCCAAGTGGGAAGATATCTTGTGTAGTTGGCTCCACGTTCGCCTCCGCAGATATCATTCAAATCGACTTCAAAGGTCAAGGTGGTCACGGAGCAATGCCGCATGACACAATCGATGCGGCCGTTATCGCTTCCTCTTTCGTCATGAATCTCCAAGCCATCGTAGCACGCGAAACAGACCCACTTGATCCAGTCGTCGTAACTATCGGCAAAATGGACGTCGGCACTCGCTACAACGTCATCGCTGAAAATGCCCATTTAGAAGGAACGCTTCGTTGTTTCAACAACACCACGCGCGCCAAAGTCGCAAAATCAATCGAACACTACGCCAAACAAACCGCCGCTATCTACGGTGGCACGGCAGAAATGATTTACAAACAAGGCACACAACCAGTCATCAACGACGAAAAAAGTGCTTTACTCGTCCAAAAAACGATCACAGAATCATTCGGCGAAGAGATGCTTTACTTTGAACGCCCAACAACTGGCGGAGAAGATTTCAGTTATTTCCAAGACGAAGCTCCCGGCAGTTTTGCACTCGTTGGTTGTGGCAATCCGGAAAAAGACACAGAATGGGCCCACCATCACGGCCGCTTTAATATCGATGAAGATGTTATGAAAAATGGCGCCGAGCTATATGCCCAGTTTGCCTATAACTATTTAAATCAAGCTGAAATTTAACGAGAAAAAGCCTCCAGCTAATTAAATTAACTGGAGGCCTTTTGTATACTATTGTTTTTCTACTACATGTACATCTTCGAAAGAACCATATTTTGTCCACCAAGGAACGGCACCTTCATCAAGCAATTTATCAAGAGAAGTAATGTTTTCTTTCCCTTGTGTACGAAGCCATTCGCGTAAAGCGTCATCGCCTTGTTTACCATACACTTCAATACCATCAGCCCAAGTTGCACGACCACAAAGAACGCCGCTGTATTGCACGTTATGTTGGTTAGCAAATTGGATTGTTTTGTGGAACATTTCAGAAGTTACACCAGCACTTAGATAAATAAATGGAAGTGGGCTTAAATCGGAACACTCTTCAAAATGACGAGCTGCTTCATCTTGCGTATAAGCGACTTCACCTTCCGCAAAACCTTCCACATATTTAAAATTAACCGGAACTTCAAGTTTAAGTACATCTACACCATAACGAGGTTTAGAGAATTCTTTAATAGAAGCTTTTACTTTCGCTGGTTTCAATTTAGCATACTCTAATGAACCAGAGTCAGTCACTTTTGCGTCATAAGTAATTGGCTCTAAGAAAAATGGAATATCAACTGCGCGACATTCTGCACCAATTCTTTCTAAAAAGGCATATTTGATTTCATTAATTTCAGCTGGCTCATCGGGATCATAATAAACTAGAATTTTAACAGCATCTCCACCATTTTCTTTAATGCGAAGTGCTGATAAATCTTCAATTAAATCAGGAAGTTTACCAGGAGTAGTTGCGTCATAGCCTGTTTTTTCATAAGAAGTTAAAAGTCCGCTACCTTCGTGGCGAGCTTTGATTGCTGGAGTACCATATTCTAAATCAAGCAAAATAGCAGAAGCATAAGGCGTTAATTCTTCAGACACAAGTTGTTTGAAGTCTTCCACATCCTTTTTATTTTCCGTTCCTTTTGCTTGTTGGATCATTTTTTTGAGTGAGCCACGTTGGTCAATGGCAAGCGCTGCAATAACACCTTTTTCGTTGGAGAGTCTTTGTAAACCATCAAATTTACCTTTTGTAATTTGTACCATTTTTATCTAGTCTCCTTTATAGCAATTTATTGTTGCTTTAATCAATTTATCCTTCCTTATTATACCACTGAATAATTTTTTTAAAACATAGGTACATTTCCGTATTGATTTATCGCGAAGAATAATTTACGATATATGTGGAGTGTTAGGTATTATTAGAAGTTCGGGATAATTTCTACTAATACATTCTCTTTTGGGAAAGTCATTTAACGATTAGACTAGACCAGGAGTGATGAAATGAATCGACGCGAAAGACGTAAACAAAAAAGACGCAAGAACTTGATTATCGTGTTGAGTACTGTATTTCTACTGTTTATTGCCACTAGTTGGATGATATTTGAATTTAAAAGTAAACAACAGCAAACAGTATCCTCACCAACTAAGAAGAAAGCAGCAACTACCGCAAAGCCACCAGAAGACTCAGGGACCAAAAAAGAAGAAACTAAAGAACCAGAGCCAGCAGAAGAAAAACCAAAAGAAACGATTGTAAAAAATCAAGAAATTGATGACTATTTACAAAAAATCGGATTTAGTGGTTCAGCACTTGTTGTTCGCGACGGAGAAATTATCATACAAAAGGGGTACTTGTATGCCAATCGTGATGAAGAAGTATTGAACACACCAGATACGTTGTTCTATATTGGTTCATCTCAAAAGGCGATAATAGCAACAGCTCTTTTACAATTAGAAGAAAAAGGTAAAATAAATACGAATGATCCAATTTCGAAGTATATACCTGGTTTTCCTAATGGTAATAAGATTTTAGTTAAGAACTTTTTAAACCATACATCTGGGATTGTCGGGCGTCCGAAATTAACCAGCAATATGACGCCGGATCAATTGATTCAAGCTATTGAGAAGAGGGGAATTAAATCACAACCTGGGAAATGGGATTATATGGATGCTAATTACACTGTGGTTGGTTATCTTGTAGAAAAAGTTAGTGGAAAACCACTGGCAACCTATTTACAAGAAAATATTTTTGACCCAGCAGGTATGAAGCACACTGGATACTTACAGAAAGATGTCGATGGGGGCAAAAACGTATCAATAGGATACAAAATTGACGACAACGGAATTTTCCAAAGTCCAAAACTTGTAGACTTATCGCAATTATACGGATCAGGGGATATTAGTATGAATGCAACGGATTTGTATTTATTTGACAAAGCATTAATGGATAAAAAATTAATTTCAGAAGCAAGTTTGAAGAAAATGTTCACACCGGGTAGTAAATCAACTTATGGAATGGGATTCTATGTGGATCCAGGGAGTTATAATAGTCACGGGGTAGTAACCGGATGGGATGTGTCTAACAGTGTTAGCCACACCGGTAGAACTTACGTTGTGTTATTCTCCAACGTCCAAAATCATATTGCTTCCTTTGGTAAAGTGAATAACGACATTTATGGTTTTCTAAATAAATAAAAAAACTCGATTCTGCTGACAGAATCGAGTTTTTTTATTATTTACCGGTAATTTGTTTTACAGCATCTTGCATTTGATATAGTTGAGCAGCGGCACTATAGTCGCTCCATTTAGTATTATCAACTTTGTATACTTGGTTTTTCTTCACAGCTGGAATATCTTTCCAAACGCCTTTAAGCATTTCATCCACAGAATCTGTGTTGCCATCAGCTGGCATTAAAATAAATAGACGATCCGCGCCTGCTGCATACTCAGGGATTGCTTCACTAGAAATAGCTTTCGTTTCTTTGTTTGCTTTTGCGGCATCGGTCGGTGTGAAACCTGCACCGGAGTATAGTCCATCAAAAACTTTTGCATCGTGAACATAGATTTCTTTACCATAAAATTGGATAACTGCCGCTTTTTCGTTTTCTACGCCAGCATCTTTTAATGTTGCTTTAGCTTCTTTGGAACTTGCAGCGTAATCTTTGTCCCATTTTTCTTTTTCAGCTTTTTTATTTAAAAGATCTGCAATGTTAGACAGTTGTTTGTCAGGAGTATCACCGAAATGCGTAATATAAACAGGAGCCACTTTTTCCAAATTCTCTAAAAGGTCTTTTTGATAATCACTAATAATGATTAAGTCTGGGTTTAAATTAGCAATTTTTTCAATGCTAGGTTTGTCATTACCAACACTTTCTGTCCCTTTTGTTGCTTCGGGATAGGTAGTGATGTAATAATCTGTCGTTCCAACTGGTTTAACGCCTAAAATTTCCATTTCACTTACATTTTGAAGTGCGACGATTTTTTTCGGTGTTGTTGGAACTTTTATTTTACGATCCATTGTATCAGTTATCGTTTTTGTTGCGTCTTCCTTGTCTTTGCTCGCGTCTTTATCCGAAGAATTGCCACAAGCCGTTAAAACTACTGCTAAAAGTACAGTCATTAGAACAGTAGCCCATTTATGCTTTTGAAACATTGTGTATTTCCTCCCTAATTGAAAATGATTTTCATTATCGTTACAAAAGTAATTATATCGAAAACGGGAGGGAAAGACAAGGTGAAATATCACACAAAATGATTTTTATTATCCAAACGGCCAATTGTGAAAGGCGGACAAAAATAGAAATCTTCTATTGTATAGGCGTGCTCACCGATGTGGAACTCGTTCCCTGTGGTAAGAGCATTATTTGGCTTGTCTTGAAACCGTTTTTTCTTCAAAAGCACGGAAAGTTATTTATTTGTGACAAAAAAACAAACAAGATTTTTACTTATTTACGAGGAATTTAGCATGGGATTTCCAAGATTTGCTGTTAGAAAGCCTATTTTTCCATCTCTATAGAGAATATTGGTAATTACACACATGGTAACATAAGTTGAGTTCTCGCCAAGCTTAACCGCGTATTGCTTACTAAATTATTCGAGAAGAGGAGTCGATTTGAGTGGAAGAATTATTTACATATAAAGAATTTATTAACATGATGCAAAAATATGGGATCAGGCATACAAAACGTAAATTAAGACGTGGCGAAAATTTAATGGACAATTCTTCTAAGCTGAGTAATGTTGTTTTATTAATAGATGGTTATATAAGCAGTTACACATGTGAAGCTCCTGAAAAACTCTTGTCTATTTTTGAGCCAGGTATTTTTCTAAGCTATTCCATTTTAGAAGATGCGCCGCAAGTTGTAACGAATATCGCTCTCTCGGAAAGTTGTGAAGTGTATGAGTATAAGAAAGAAGATGTCGAATATGCATTAACGCTATTTCCGGAAAATTTTGGATTTCAATATTTTTTTCTAAAGAGAATAGGGCGCCATTTATATTATAGGGCGTTACTTAATAGCAAGGAGCACAAGGAAAAACTATATTATGCGATGAAATATTTGGGAGAACTCATTGGGAAAACGGATAAAAATGGAAACATTACCTTACCGCCAGAAGTGACGTTAAAAGTGTTAATTGAATACAGTACATTATCGAAAGCGGCTTTTTACCGGCAACGTATCCGCTTATTAGAACAAGAAATTTTAAAACCATATAAAAAAACATTTATCGTACAGAAAAAGGTCGCAAGTCACTATGAAAACCAGCTAACTAGCATTTAAAAGGAGACATACAAACAATGAAAATCAATTGGAAAATAGTTCTGCTTTTTGTTTTAATTTTAGCGCTTATCACTCCGGTTTATTCGAGGGCTATGGAAACGGAAAAAGAGCTACCTAAGAGTTCGGAACTATTAGATGATGCGAAGAAAAAGGCGCCCACGTTAAAAAGTGTAAATACACCTAAAAATCTGAAAGCTAGCCCACTAACAATTCCAGCAAATAGCACGATAGCAGATTTGTTTCCCGATGAAGGGATGGCAAAAACTATCGCAAACCAACTAGCAAGAGTAGAAAATAACAATTTTCAAACACCTACTAAAACGGATTGGAAAGTGGATGATGTTGTTACTGAAGTGGAGTTAAATAAAATAGTCTTCTTAACTTCAGTTGCTACTATAGGAAGTATCGAAGGCATTCAATATCTACCTAATCTTTACGATGTACGGTTATATAGTAATAAACAATGTAAAGATTTATCTCCTTTTTTAAAGGCACCAAATGGATACTCACAGTTATATCGGTTAAATATTAATAATGGTAATATTTCAGATATTTCATCTCTTACTGAACTGAGTGCACCAACGCTTAAATATATAGACTTAGGAGGTAATAACATTTCTGATTTATCCCTTTTTCCAAAGCTGCCTAATAAATTACCTAATTTAGAAGAAATATCTTTGGAAAGAAATAATATATCAGATGTTTCGCCACTTGCTAAATTTGCCAGTACTAAAATAAAGATATTTAATTTGGATGAGAATCATATTACTGATTTATCTAGCCTTACAAATAACAAAATGCCTAATTTACAGCGATTATATGTTCGATACGAAACAGTAGATATGGAACCGATAGTTACTTCTAGTAAGTATGAATTTTCTATACAGCCATCTATTTTCGGAACAACCAAGCCAGTTAAAATAACTGCTACTAAACCCAAAGCAACTATTGATCCTATTACTTCTAAAATTACATATTCAGCAGAAGAAATGGCTAAAAAACCGTTTTATTACTCTCCTTTGTCTCCAGGAGTTACCTATTCGTGGGACGAGGCTTTTCCGTTAAATGGTAGCAATAGCATAGTGGACTACAGGGGTAGGATTTTTCAGCCATTAACTTATATTGGCCCACCACAAGTTGTGTCTTACAATTCAGGCCTTACTTATGAGATAGGTACATCACTTACGGAACAACAATTTCTAAACGATGTCAATTTGATAACAGATCAACCAACAACAATTACAAGCGATTTTGATGTGAAACTAAAGAATCTAAACACTGTAGGTATTTACTGGATTGCTGTCAAAGCTTCTAATATTGAAGGAAATGCGCAGGCCAATATTATGGTAACGATTAAGTATAAGCCACCAGTCATAACTGCAGATGCAGAATACACCTATTTAGTAGGAGATAAAGTAAATGCTACTCAATTTCGAGCAGATGTAAATGCAACTTTGACAGGTGAAGGAACACTAAGAGATGACTTTATATATAAAGTAAGACTTAATACGGCGGGAGATTATGTTGTAACTCTTACTTCGCCTAAAAGTGGATACTATGAGCAAGATGCAATACCTGTTACAGTCATTGTTCACGTAAAAGAACTTTTGGAATTGCAAATCCCAGATGAATTTCGTATGGATATAGACGCAAATGCAGACTCTGTGCCAATTTCAGATAAGAAACAAACGCTTAAATGTTATGGTTCGTCTGGAAAGGCTGAGTTAGAGGTGATTGATAGACGAACTGTGCGACAAGGATGGACGATAACCGGAGCGATGACACCATTTACCAATAGCGGCGGCGACGTGCTACAAACTTCGCTAAAATATCAAAGCAAATCGCCTTCTAGCAGTCCGATTTATTTAAATACGACGAATCAACCTATCGAAAAGAAACAATCAGCTGTGACAGACCCGAAATATGATTCCACCATCGTCAATCTGGAGGACAGTTTAACCATGGAAATAGAACCAAATGATGCGCTAGTGAACGATTCTTATGAGTCGAAAATCACCTGGACACTAGAAGATGCGCCTCGACCATAATCAGCTACATCAAACAAAAGGAGCTATCTAAATTGAAAAAAATGGGATTCATTTTAATCTGTTGTTTATTTGTGTGCGCCTCGCCGTTTTATGTAAAAGCGAATACGGATAAGGCGACAAGTAAAGCGGGAGTGATTTTCACGCATGACCCCCGAAAACCAAAAACTGGAACAGATGACAGAAGCGGCACTTTTCCGACCAAAGTTCCTCCAAAAAGACTGCCGAAAACAGGAGATACAGCTGATTTTTATCTTGTTTTAATAGGGTTTGGTTTCATTTTAATCGCGAAAAAAGGCTATTTTAAGGAGGTGAGGAAAGAAATTCGGTGAAACAGAACGACAAAAAAGGATAACAGAAAGAGGAGAATAATAATGACAAGTAGAACAGTAAAAGTAACAACAGCGAGTTTATTAGCACTAGGATTGATTGTGGCACCAGTACTTTCTGGAGATTTTGCTTCAGCAGCCACTTCTGTAACGAAAGATTCAAAAGGGATTGTAAAATTTGATAAAAGTACCACACCAGATCCAACTCCAGTAAACCCAGATCCAGTTGATCCAGACCCAGTTATTCCTGATCCGACTGATCCGCCAGTAGGTTCCGATGGACTTTGGATTTTAGCCGTATCTGATTGGGATTTTGGGACACATAACGTATCTAGCTTATCTTCTGGCGCATTAAATGTTCATGCCGCAGATGACACGATTTCCACGTATGTAGATACAAATGGTAACGGACAACAAGATTTACCAGGAGAAGTTTCTGTATCTAAAAAAGTAACGCCTTATGCGCAAATTAGCGATATTCGTGGTACAAATACAGGTTGGACACTTTCCGTGACAGGCAGCGAATTCAAAGATGCTTCTACACCAGCGAAAACAATTCCAGGCGCAGAGCTTACTATTCCGAAATCGACTGTTGGCTCGGCGACTTCCACCGCACAAGCACCAACAGGATATGATAGCGTAACGATTTCTATGACTGGCGGAGCAGCAGTTCCGGTAATGGCAGCCAAAGATAAACAAACAGCGACACCAACGAACTTTAGTGATGATGAAGGAATGGGAACATGGACGGATAGCTTTGGTTCCGCGGCAAGTTCTGCAACAGATACGTCTAAACCAAAATTGTCTATTCCACAAAATGTTGTAGTAGCTGACGGAACATACGAAAGTACATTAACTTGGACTTTAAGCGATACACCAGGAGTTTAACATTTTTCAAAAAGAGAAAACTGCATTAGTTGATGTTGTTTTCTCTTTTTAAATTGAGCCATTAGGAGGAAAAAGAGATTTGAAAAAAATATTCGCTATCATCTTTGCCTGTACAGTCGCTATTCTTTGTTTTCCAAGTCATCAGGCCGATGCAACTGAAAATAGTAGTTTTTCCGTAAAAGCAATTCTTCCTGATAATCAGGCATCTAGTGTGACCTATTTCGATTTACAAATGAAACCAAAGCAGAAACAAACAGTAAAAGTGGAAATTACCAACCATAGTAAAGAAAAAATCACTGTTAATTGCGTTGCCAACACGGCTATTACCAATGAGATGGGCTATGTGGATTACTCGATACCAAATACAAAGCCAGACAAAACGTTAAAATATCCCTTTGCGGATATAGCGAAAGAAAGTGCCTCCGAGGTTACACTTGAACCAAATGAAACCAAAACATGGACGGTTACGATTCAAATGCCCGCTGAAAACTTTGACGGCATTATTTTGGGCGGATTACATTTTAAGGAAAAGAAAGCCGAAGACAAAGAGAAAGATGCCGATAAAAACGATGTCCAGATTAAAAATGAATACGCCTACGTTATCGGTGTGAAGCTAACCGAGAAAACAACTGTCGTAAAACCAGAACTAGAATTGAATCAAATTAAACCAGCAACCCGAAATTACCGCAATGTAGTTGAAATGAATTTGCAAAATACAAAAGCGACCTTAGTTGGCGGGCTGGCCGTGGATGCCAAAATATATAAACAAGGCAGCGATAAAGTATTACATGAAGCGAAACGAACAGATTTGTCAATGGCGCCAAACTCCAATTTTAATTACAGCGTGGACTGGGAAAATCAAGAGTTAAAACCGGGCAAATATAAGTTACATTTAGTTGCCAGAAATGCCGATGATAAATGGGAGTGGACGGAAGAGTTCACTATAACTTCGGATGAAGCGAAAAAAGCCAACAAAGTAGCATTAGGACTAGAGAAAGACTACACATGGATGTATATTACAGGTGGCGTGCTATTGCTCCTGCTTATCATCACAGCAACATACTTTATTGGTAGACGAGCAGCAAAGAACAATCATGATACCAAATAAAGGTACACAAAAAAACAGCTTGAAAATGAGAAGTTACCTCATTTTCAAGCTGTTTTTATTATTTTTCGATTTTTTCAGTTTCTACGACACGAAGTCCTTTGCGTTCTAAGTGAGAAACAATTTCGTTTTTCTTCTCTTCTGTTACGCCAACTGGCAGCGAAACAAGTACGCGGCGAATGAAGTCTTCTGTTTGGTTATCTAGTGTAATCAAACTTGCGATGCTCGAATAACGATCGATAATTTTAGTGATTTTAGTTAAAGCACCTTGAACTTCACCTGTTGCAATCGTAAGTACGTAGCTAGTTGTTTTTACATTCCAGCCGTCTTGTAGCAAACCAAGTAATTTTCCGTGCGTTAAAATCCCATAAAAGTTACCTTGTTCATTTAGAACTGCGATATATGGTAGCTCTTTAATTGTAAAAAAGACTTCAAAGAAAGATGCATTGACACAAATATGTTTCGTTGCATTTTTGATTAGGCTCATTACAGGATCGCTAAGGCTTCCACCATTAGCCGCATGTTTGTAAATATGCATTTTATAAATATTACCTAAGAATTTTTCACCTTTTTCGTCTAATACAGGAACACAGCGATAACCAGATTCTTCTAGTAAATGGATAGCCTCTTGTAACGTAGCATCTCCAGGGACGGTTGTTAAATTTATTTTAGGGATACAAAGGTTTTTTATCAACATGTTCTTCACTCCATTCTTCTTCCCTTTCATTTTAACGTAAAGTAGGACTTTTGTATAGAAAATCACTGTAATCTGGTGCGATAATTCGGAAAAAATGCGATTATTTACTTATATAAATGGAAACTTTTGGCATAAGGTTTAAATTTTCTAGAAAAAGTGTATTATTAACTATGCTATGTAAATTTGTAAACAGAAAGAAGGACGTTTAAATGCAAAAAGAAATGTTGAATTTTGATTATTATAATCCTACTCATATTATTTTTGGTAAAAATCGTTTAGAAGAATTAAATCAAGTGATCCCGCAAGATAAAAAGGTATTGATTTTATATGGCGGCGGAAGTGTGAAAAGATTCGGCACACTTGATAAAGTAAAAGAAGTTCTTAAATCACGAGAAGTTGGCGAATTTGGTGGTATTGAAGCCAACCCTACATACGAAACATTAATCAAAGCAATCAAATTAGTAAAAGAAGAAAACTATGACTTTTTACTTGCGGTTGGTGGCGGCTCTGTTATTGATGGTACAAAATTTGTCGCAGCTGGCGCGTTATTTGACGGCGAACCAATGGATATTTTTGGTAGCGGCATCGGCGAAAAACGTCCGATTACAAAGGCACTTCCTTTTGGAACAGTACTAACACTTCCTGCAACTGGTTCTGAAATGAATAGTGGTGGTGTAATCACTTTTGTGGAGAAGAAAGCGAAACTTGGCTTTGGTAGTGCTTATACTTATCCCGTTTTCTCCTTGCTTGATCCAGAACTTACATACACACTGCCAAAACGTCAACTAGCAAACGGCATTATGGATGCATATGTGCATGTAATGGAACAATATATGACTTATCCTGTCGGCGCGTTACTACAAGATCGTTATGCCGAAAGTCTACTACAAACATTAATCGAAATTGGCCCAGCTGTCATTGAAGAAGATAATCATGATTACAATACACGTGCTACGTTTATGTGGTCCGCAACTAATGCACTTAATGGGACGTTATCAAGAGGTGTTCCGCAAGACTGGGCGAGCCACAGTTTAGGTCACGAAATTACTGCTCTTTATGGAATTGATCATGCGCGCACTTTAGCCATTGTTCTTCCATCGCTTTTAAATGTTCGCCGCAATGAAAAGCATGATAAATTAGTGCAATATGCGGAACGAGTATGGGGAATTACGAGTGGTAATGATGAAGAAAAAATAGATGCAGCGATTTTGAAAACACGTGAGTTCTTTGAAAGCTTAGGCGCTGGAACTAGATTTAGTGATTACGGACTTGGCGAAGAAGTGGTAGACCTTCTTGTTGATCAACTGGAACGTCACGGCTTAACGAATATTTCAGAGCGTGGCGATCAAACTTTAGAAGTGTCTCGTCAAATTTATACAAATGCTTTATAATGGATAACGAAACTTTTGCGTAAATCATAGAGAAGAAATTTGCTAACTTGAATAAAAATCAAAAGAAAGAAGGCGAATTTTCTTGAGTACCAAGAAGGAAAAAACATTTTTCGGGCACCCGCGTGGCCTGGCAACATTATTTAATACCGAATTTTGGGAGCGATTCTCCTATTACGGAATGCGCGCGTTATTACTTTATTATATGTATACTGCGGTATCAGATGGTGGACTTGGATTTAGCCAATCAACAGCAACGGCGATTATGTCTATCTATGGTTCACTAGTATTTATGTCGGGCGTCATTGGTGGCTGGTTTGCTGACCGTGTCTTGGGGGCGCGTCAAACCATCTTTTACGGTGGCGTACTGATTATGGTTGGTCATATTGTCTTAGCTATTCCAAGTGGTGGAGCAGCGGCACTATTTGGATCGATGGCGTTTATTATTCTGGGAACTGGTCTACTTAAACCGAACGTTTCTAATGTCGTTGGGGATTTGTATCCAGCGGGAGATAATCGTCGCGATGCTGGTTTTAGTATCTTTTATATGGGGATTAACTTAGGTGCATTTATTGCTCCGCCAATCGTTTCGGCTGTTTCTGATAACGCTGGAAGTTACCATGCTGGTTTTGGCGTGGCGGCAGTTGGTATGGCAATTGCACTCGTTGTTTATGTTCTAACAGGAAAACGTTACTTAAAAGACGCTGGCAAAAAAGCGCCGAATCCGCTTCAAAGATCAGAAGCAAAAAGTCTGACATTCAAAATAATTGGCATTGTTTTAGGGATAGGATTATTAATTGCAGTTTTAACTTGGATTACAGGCAGCTTAACAATTGATACGATTATTCTTGCTGTAACGGTGATGGGCGTAGGGGTTCCACTCTTTTACTTTATTATGATGATGACTAGCAAGAAAACAGAAGCGGACGAAAAATCACGTTTGACTGCATACATACCGTTATTTTTAGTCGCAGTATTATTTTGGATGATTGAAGAACAAGGCTCGTCAACATTGGCACTTTTCGCGGCAGAACGAACGGATTTATCTATTTGGGGTATAAACTTAAATCCGGCCAATTTCCAGTCGCTTAACCCAGTGTTTGTCATTACCCTTTCACCAATTTTTGCATGGATTTGGACGAAGTTAGGGGACAGACAACCATCTACACCACGCAAATTTGCGCTCGGATTATTCTTCGCAGGTTTATCATTCGTTGTTATGATGCTTCCAGGTATTTTGCATGGAAATACGACAACACTTGTAAGCCCGCTTTGGTTAGTGCTAAGTTTCTTCATCTGTATTTTTGGGGAAATGTTTATCTCACCAGTAGGTCTATCTGCAACAACCAAACTAGCACCAAAAGCATTTGCATCCCAAACAATGAGCTTATGGTTCTTGTCAGATGCAATGGGCCAATCATTCAACGCCCAATTAACACAATACTTTAATGCTGATACAGAAATTGCTTACTTCGGAATCACAGGCTTCGTAGCAATAGCCTTTGCAATAGCATTATTCATTATCGCGCCATTCTTGAAAAAGTATATGAAGGGTGTTCATTAAAAGAAATTAAAAACACTTTCTCGATTTTGGAGGAAGTGTTTTTTGAGGTTAAGTTTCCTTTTTGATTAGGGAGATTTCAGAGCTTTCTTCTTATAACTTCAATTGCCACCAGGTATACAATACTAATGATAAGGAATATGGTTGCAATGTTACTTAAGGATAGTTGTTTCACGTCGATAATGCTTGCAAATCCAAGTATAATTGGAATAAACACCCCCAAGGAAATGACGAAATAATAAGAAAATATATTTCTGTTTTTTAGATATCTTTCATCTTTTTCCACTTTATCCTCTTCAAATTGTTTCTTGATAGTATTTTTACTCCCGAAAACAGTTAGGCTCACCACAATAACTCCAATTAGCATAAATTCTAAAAAATTGGTAGTTTCAAATGGCTTTTCGCCCTTGATTATGGCTAGTATTGAAACCACATATATCATGAGCAACAGGGTAATAATAATTCTATTTATAGTATATTTTTTCATTGTCATTCTCCCTCTAAGTTAAAGATTTCTTCAACCGATAAATGAAAGTATTTGGCTATCTTCAAGCTCAGTTCTAGACTAGGATTATATTTACCTTTTTCAATCGCGTGTATTGTTTGTCGAGAAACTTCTAACGCTTTAGCTAATTCATTTTGAGCGATATCTCGTTCTTCTCTTAAATTTTTAAGCTTATTTGTCACGATCATTAAATCACCACCAAATAAAGATATCTTTACTTAGATTATATAATAAAATTTACAAAAGTAAAGATATCTTTACTTTAAAATAAATTAGTTTGCCATTAACTCCTAAGATTGCTACTATTAAAGGGAGAAGTGATTATTTAAAGGAGTGTATACATGGAATCAGCAAGTAGGGTAGTTATTTATTTAACGCGACATGGAAAGACGATTTTAAACACACTTGATCGGGTGCAGGGCTGGGCTGACTCGCCTTTAACCGAAGAAGGGGCACTTGTTGCGCATGAGTTAGGTCGGGGCTTGAAGGGGACTAATTTTGTAGCCGCTTACGCAAGTGACCGAGGACGCGCGATTGAAACTGCTCGAATTGTCATGAACGAAAGTGACAACCAACATTTAAAACTGGAAAAATTGGCTGAGATGCGGGAATTTGGTTTCGGTAAATTTGAAGGGGAATATAACCAAGCAGTATTAAAAATGGTTGCAAAGGCGCACGGTTTTGACTCGATTGAAAGCTATTATGAGCAAAATGCTGAAAAAAATGCTAACATCGTGATTGATACGGTGCACAAAATGGACGAAACTGGTATGACGGAAAACTCGGCTATTTTTGAAGAAAGATTAACTGCTGGGCTTGATGCAATTCTTACAGATGCACAAAATCGTGGTGGTGGAGAAGTCTTAGTCGTTGCGCATGGAATGGTTATTCATCGCATTATTAAAATGATTGATCCGAGTAAAAATATAAGCATTATTGAAAACGCCAGCGTGACTAAAGTTATTTTTGAAAATGGGGCTTATTCGATTGAAGAACCAGGGAATATGTCGTATGTAGAAGCTGGTAAAAAAGCATAAGGGGGAGTTTAAATGACAGCAGGAAAACTGAATGTGTACTTAGTTAGGCACGGCAAGACGATGTTTAATACATCTCGTCGCGTGCAAGGGTGGTCAGATACACCATTAACAAATGAAGGAATCGAAGTGGCGGAATTTTTAGGACGTGGACTTCGCGGGACTCCATTTGATGCAGTTTATACGAGTGACCGTGGTCGGACAATTGAAACGGCTGGAATTGTGTTACGCGAAAGCAAACAAGCACATTTAGAAATCAATGAATTACGTGATTTTCGTGAGTTTGGCTTTGGTAAATTTGAAGGTGAGTATGAAGATATTATGTTTGGCCAAGTAATGGAATATTTAGGCTTTAAGTCAGTAGAAGAAGCTTTTGAAAAATTCGGCGATGATGGATACCAAATCATATCTGAAACGGTGGAAAAAATTGATGAAACTGGCATGTCGGAATCTTGGGATACGATGGTTGGCAGATTGAAAAATGCGCTAGAAACAGTTAGTGCGGAAAACAAATCGGATAATGCTAATGTGTTAGTTGTTTCGCATGGAATGGCAATCAATACGATTATTTCTTTCTTTGACAAGTCATTAATTAACCCAGAACTAGCCAATGCAAGCGTTACAAGACTTGGCTTTGAAAATGGGGAATGGACCATTGAGGCTGTGAATGATTTAAGTTACATTGAAGCAGGAAAAACAGTTTTAGTATAAAAAAATCCAGAATGGTTTAAACGCCATTCTGGATTTTTATTATTATTTTACGAATTTAATGCAAACTGGTTCTGGAACTTTTACATCTTTTTGAAGTAAAGTAAGAGCGCCAGTTTCTTTATTAACACCAAAAACAGTTACGTTATTGCTGTTTTCGTTTGTTGCAACTAAGATTTCGCCAGTAAAGTCAAGGTCGAAGTCACGTGGACCAACGCCTTCCACTGGAGTTGTAGCTGCAAGTGTTAATGTACCGTTTTCGGCAACTGCATAACTAACGATAGCATCTTGGCCGCGATTAGAAACGTATAGGAAACGACCATCTGGAGAAATATGGATTGCGCTACCTTTATTTTCTTTGTCAAAACCTTCTGGAAGAGATGCGATTGTTTGGATCACGTTTAACGCGCCAGTAGCTTTGTCATATTCAGCGAAAACAACTTCGGAAGTTAATTCCGTCATGATATATACATATTTAGCATTTGGATGGAAAACAAGGTTACGAGGGCCGCTTCCAGGTTTTACATCTAATTCCGTTACTTTTTCAAGTTTGCCAGCAGTAGCGGAGTAAGTAGTTACTTTGTCCGTTCCAAGGTCACATGTGATAACGTATTTTTGGTCTGGAGTGAAACCAGCAAAGTGCGCATGTGGTTTTTCTTGGCGTTCGTGAACACTTTTACCAGTGTGTTGAATTGTGGAAACAGAAGGCTTTAATGCACCGTTTTCTGTTGGGTAGCTTACGATTGTACCTAAGTGATAGTTAGCGGAAACGACGATGGAACCATCATGGGATGCATCAACGTAACATGGCGGGTTACCAGCTTGAACCTCTTGGCCGATGAAAGAAAGTGAGCCATCTTCTTCAATAGAAAAAGCAGCAACGCCACCTTTATCGCCATCTTTTGCTACAGAATAAACGAATTTTTCGTCATCTGAAATTTTAAGATATGTTGGATTGTCCATTTTTCCAGCTAATTTATTTTCTTTAATTTCGCCAGTTGTTTTGTCGATTACTAGGCGATAGATACCTTGGCTTTCGACTTTGGTATATGTACCAATATAAGCAGTTGCTTCATTTTTTGACATGCCAATTCCTCCTATAAATAAGATATTTCCTAGTTAATTATAGCATAGTAAAGAAAAGATGGAAAAATATCACGTTTATTGCATTAATATTACACTTTATTATTAATACACTTTATTAGCATTATATGAAATATTTCTGTAACAAAAGTATTGACTTAGACATAAAAGTAATGTAAGATATAATTATCCCATAGAGATTGTCATTTGAAATAAGCTAATTTAAAATAAATTACTTCCCCCATAGAAATATTGATAATTGCTTATTTCAAATAAACACTCCTTTTAAGATAGTTGTAGCACAGAATTTCCCAGATTCTGTGCTATAATTATGTAGATTTAGAGATGCTCAGGTATTGAGGCTCTCTTTTTTTATGACATCAAGGAAAGTAGGTAGAAGTAAATGTCTATTCAGACTGTTTTTGGAAATGGGAAATATAATTGGATTAATATTGATACGGATAATACAGAGAATTTAGCGGATTTTTATGAAAAGTATCAAATTGATAATGAGGTAATTGCTTATTCAATTGATAGAAATGAACGAGCCCATTTTGAGTATGACCAAAAGACGAACACATTTGTGGTTGTATTTAATGTACCGGATCAAAGAAAACTTGATAATCATTATGAAACAATTCCGATGGTTTTTATTATAAAAGATGAACAATTAATTACGATTACGAACAATGATAATCAGTATATTACGCGGAAAATGAAGCAATATTTAGCGGATTCAGACGCAGTCACTATTTTTCAGTTTTTATTTAGTAGTTTGTATTTTGTTATGGATGCTTTTTTTCCGTATGTGGAAGAAATGGATATGGAGAGAAGATTGATTAATGACAAATTGAAAATTAAAACGACGAAGAAAAATTTGTTGTTATTGTCGGATTTGGAAACGGGAATTGTTTATTTTGTTTCGGCGTCTAAGCAAAATGCGGCGTTGCTGGAACAAATGAAATCGCATATGATTTACCGGGAACTAAATGAAGTGGAAAAAGAGCAGTTTGAAGATGCTTTAATTGAAGCAAAGCAGCTTGTGGAGATGACGGGATTAAGTTCAGAAATCTTACAGCAATTGTCAGGTACGTATAATAATATTTTGAATAATAATCTGAATGATACGATGAAAATTTTGACGGCTTTATCTATTTTATTGACGGTTCCGACGATTATTACGGGATTTTTTGGAATGAATATGCCGCTTCCGTTAGAACATAATGTTTTTGGTTGGCTGATAACGATTTTGATTAGTATTGTTCTGTGGTTTGGACTTTCTTTTATTTTACGGAAGTTAATGAGATAACAAAAAGCCCTTCTTTCAAAAGAGAGAAGGGCTTTTTTGAATTAAATGATACCGTGAGAAATCATTGTGTCTGCAACTTTTAGGAAGCCTGCGATATTGGAGCCGATAACTAGGTTACCTGGAGCACCGTATTCGCTTGCTGCATTACTTGAATTTTTATAAATATCTTTCATGATGTTTTGTAAATGTTCGTCGACTGTTTGGAACGACCAGCTCATGCGTGTGCCGTTTTGAGCCATTTCAAGGGCTGATACTGCAACACCGCCAGCGTTTGCCGCTTTCGCTGGGCCAAAAAGTACTTTGTTTTCGTGGTAAATGTCAACTGCTTCAAGTGTAGAGGGCATGTTTGCGCCTTCTGCAACAGCGATAACACCATTTTTTACAAGCGCGCGGGCTTGATCGGCGTTGATTTCATTTTGAGTTGCACATGGTAGCGCGATGTCACATGGAACGGACCATACGTCGCCGCCTGCATAATATTCAGCAGAAGGGTGGATGGTTGTATATTCGCTAATACGTTTGCGTTCTACTTCTTTTAATTGTTTTACTGTTTCTACTTTGATACCTTCTTTGTCATAAACAAAACCAGCAGAGTCGCTACAGGCAACAACTTTAGCACCTAATTCGTGTGCTTTTTCGATAGCATAAATCGCAACGTTACCTGAACCAGAAACGACGATTTTTTTGCCGCGAATGGTTTCGCCAGCTGCTTCTAACATTTCAACAGTGAAGTAAACAAGACCGTAACCTGTTGCTTCTGTACGAGCTAAACTACCGCCGTAAGTAAGGCCTTTACCAGTAATTGTACCAGCATCATAAGCGCCGCGAAGACGTTTGTATTGGCCAAATAAGTAGCCAATTTCGCGTCCGCCAACGCCGATATCACCAGCTGGAACATCTGTATCAGGACCGATATGTTTTTGTAATTCTGTCATAAAGCTTTGGCAGAAACGCATTACTTCTGCATCTGTTTTTCCTTTTGGATCAAAGTCAGATCCACCTTTACCGCCACCGATTGGCAAGCCAGTTAAAGAGTTTTTGAAAATTTGTTCAAAGCCTAAAAATTTGACGATGCTTCCAGTAACGGAAGGATGGAAACGAAGACCACCTTTATATGGACCAATTGCGCTATTAAATTGGACCCGGTAACCGCGATTTACATGTACTTTGCCAGAATCATCCACCCATGGAACTCGGAAACTGATAAGGCGTTCTGGTTCTGTTAACTGTTCTAAAATACCATTTGCTTCGTATTTAGGTTCTTTTGCAAGGGCTGGGATAACAGAGTTTAAGAATTCTTCAACTGCTTGGTGGAATTCCGTTTCGCCAGGATTCCGTTGTTTAATTGTTTCAAACACTCGAGCTGCATATTCTTCGGCTGCCTTTGTGTCGTTTTGGATAGTGGACGTTTGTGCCATACTATAATCGCTCCTTGTTTAAATATTTTGACTATAAGGAAAAGTAGAAAACCTAGTGCAAATACATGTGATGTTATAAAGGGAAAAAATATTGGCTTATCTGCGCCAAGTAGGTCAACTTTTCTTACCTATGTTGTTAGTTTACACATTGTTGAGAATATTTTCAAGCATAAAAACCAATTTTTCTGAAATTTTTTAAAATGTAGTTAATGAGAACGTTTGCTTATATTTCGAGTTGGAAATTATCAGGCAAAGCACGAAAAAAATAACCGCACCAGGGGGATGCGGTTAAGGGAGTATTAGGGAGTAATAATGTTAAAGCGAGCCAAGGGATAAGACTAATTCGGATACTAGAATTATTGCTCTAACATTACTTGCTTTCTTTTGGGAAAAATAAAAGCTCTCCACGTAAACAAGTATATAAAAGAAAGTTTAAAAAATCATGCGCTTTTTCTTACAATAATAATCTCTAAGGTTACGAAAATGTCATGTTTTTATAAATCGCTAATTTCTTTGCGGTCACGAGTTGTGCTGAGTTTTCCTTCGCGCTTTTGGAGCTCGGCTTGGATAGCTGATAATGGAATGTTTTTTTCGGCTAAGAGCACGAGCACATGATAGGTTAAATCTGAAACTTCGGCGATTAATTCCTGGTTATCATTTTTAGCAGCGATGACGACTTCGGTAGCTTCTTCCCCAACTTTTTTGAGGATTTTATCGAGTCCTTTTTCGAATAGGTAGTTGGTGTAGGAGCCTTCTTTTGGCTGTTCTTTGCGCAGTTTAATTTCTTCATATAGGTCATTTAGCATTTAAAAGTCCTCCTTTATGAGATTGAAAAAGCAGCTTTTTTTGCCGGTGTGGCAGGCTGGGCCGATTTGGGTGACGCGGATGAGCAGGGTGTCATTATCGCAATCGGTCCAGATTTGTTTTACTTTTTGGGTGTGGCCGCTTGTTGCGCCTTTGTTCCAAAGTTCATTTCTAGAGCGCGAAAAGAACCACGTGTAGCCAGTTTCGAGTGTTTTTTGATAACTTTCTTCATTCATATAGGCGAGCATGAGCACTTCGCCATTTTGGTCGTCTAGGATAATGGTTGGGACAAGTCCTTTGGAAAAATCGACGGAAATCATGGGCGGATGTTCACTCCTTTTTCGAGTAAAGTGGTTTTGACGTTTTTGATGCTCAGTTCGCCGTAATGGAAAATGCTGGCTGCGAGAGCGGCGGTTGCGTTTGTTTGTTTGAACACTTCAACCATGTGGGAAGCATTACCACATCCACCTGAAGCGATGACGGGAACGGAAACGGCTTCAGCAATTGCTTTTGTGAGTGGGATATCGTAGCCGTTTTTGGTACCGTCGCCGTCCATGCTGGTTAAGAGTATTTCACCGGCGCCAAGTTGAACAGCATTTTTGGCCCATTCAATGGCATCAAGTCCGGTATCGTTTCGGCCACCGCGCGTGAAGACGCTCCAATTTGTACCTGTCCATTTGGCGTCAATGGCGACGACGATACATTGATTGCCAAATTTTGCGGCGCCTTCTTGGATGAGTTCGGGTCGTTTTATCGCAGCGGAATTGAGGGAAATCTTATCGGCGCCAGCTTGGAGCAGCTCTTTCATATCAGCGACGCTACTTATGCCGCCGCCAACTGTGAGCGGGATGAAAACTTGCTCGGCGGTTCTTTCGACGACATTTATCATTGTTTGGCGCAGTTCGATAGTTGCGGTGATATCAAGGAAAACGAGCTCATCGGCGCCAGCTTCGTTATATGCTTTGGCAATTTCAACGGGATCGCCAACATCGGTGAGGGAAACAAAATTAACCCCTTTGACGACGCGACCAGCTGTGACATCTAGGCAGGGGATGATTCGTTTAGTAAGCATGTTGCTCCACCTCGACAACATCCGACATTGAAATATTACCATTATAAAGGGCTTTTCCAGCAATTGCTCCGTATAATCCAAGTTTGGCAAGAGCTTCTAAATCAGCGCGGCTACTCACGCCACCTGATGCAACTAAATTAATGCTGACATGTTTTTGCAATGCAGCCATTTGTTCTAAATTAGGTCCTGTTAGCGTGCCATCACGGCTAATATCGGTGTAAATGATGGTTTCGACATCCATTTCTTCCATTCGTTTGGCTAAATCTAAATAGCTAACTTGGCTGACATCGAGCCATCCGCTTGTTGCGACAAAGCCATTTTTGGCGTCGATTCCGGCAGCTATTTTTGAACCGTATTTTTGGACGGCAGCCCGGAGGAAATCTGGATTTGTTAGTGCGGCTGAACCGATGATAACTCGGTTGATGCCGGATTCGAGATAATAATCTACTTGTGCCATGCTACGAATTCCACCGCCAACTTGGACGGGGATTTTGGCAGCTGTTTGCATTTTTTTGATGATTTCGAGGTTGACTGGACGTCCTTCCAGTGCGCCGTCTAGGTCAACAATGTGCAAATAGGTGGCGCCGTTTGAGGCAAAGGCTTTTGCTTGAGCAATTGGGTCTTCATTCACGACGGTTTGTTTGGAAAAGTCACCTTGGAAAAGCCGGACGCATTGTCCGTTTTTTAAGTCTATTGCTGGGAAGATTTGCATGATTCGATGACCTCCTTAAACCCTTTTAAAATTTCTAGTCCGATTTGGCCGCTTTTTTCTGGGTGGAACTGGGCGCCGTAGATATTGCCGTTATTTATCATGCCGGGAACTTCGACGGAATAGCCGCTTGTTGCGATAATATACTCCGCTGGACAGTTGGCGTAATAGGAATGGACATAGTAAACGTATTCGCCAGCAATTTGGTTCGTGAGTGGAGTTGTGCGCTTGATTTCTAGTTGATTCCAGCCCATGTGCGGAACGGCAAATTCGGGCTTGTCAGGCAGTTTTTCGACATGACCGGGAATGAGGCCGAGTCCTTTTGTGAAAATATGCTCGCTGCTCGATTCAAGCAAAAGCTGCATACCAAGACAAACACCGAGAATTGGTTTACCAGTGGCTGCGATTTCTTTTAGCGTCCCATCAAGTCTGCGCCGAGTGAGTTCTTGCATCGCTTCTGGGTAGGCGCCAACTCCGGGTAAAATAACGCCGTCTGCTTGTTTGATATCTGCTTGATTACTAGAAATTTTGTTTTCTAGTCCAATAAAATCCAGTGCTTTGCTGATACTCTTCGTATTTCCTGTGTCGTAGTCAATAATAACAATCATTTACAGAACCCCTTTAGTCGAATTTACGCCTTGGATTTCAGGGTTAATCGTGATTGCTTCGCGGAGAGCACGACCAAATGCTTTAAAAAGTGCTTCGATTTTATGGTGGGTATTTTTGCCGTAAAGAACGCGCAAGTGGAGGTTCATTTCACTGTTGAAGGCGACTGCTTGGAAAAATTCTTCTACTAATTCTGTGTCAAAATCGCCTAGTTTTGGGTTCGTTAGTTCGGCGTCAAATACAAGATAGGAACGACCGCTTAAATCAAGTGCACAAAATCCAAGTGATTCGTCCATTGGTACATAAGCAGAGCCGTAACGGTTAATGCCAGCTTTATCGCCGAGCGCTTCTTTTAGACAATGCCCGAGTGTAATGCCGATGTCTTCAACCGTATGATGCGCATCGATGTATGTATCGCCAATTGCATTTACATTTAAAGTGATGCGGCTATGTTTAGCGAACAAGGTGAGCATATGATCTAGAAATCCGACTCCAGTGGAAATAGTGGATTCTGTTTGGGCATCCAGATTAATGGAAAGCTCAATGGAAGTTTCAGCGGTAACTCTTTTTTTTGTTGCAGTTCTCATTTAATTTTCCTCCTCAAAACGGATTTGAATGGCTTTGGCGTGGGCATAAAGACCTTCTTTATTAGCAAGGAGGATGATGGCGTCTTTTTCTTTAGCAAGTGCTTCTTTTGTATAAGAAATAAAAGCGGAACGTTTCGTGAAATCTTCTACGCCAAGTGGGGAGAAGAATTTGGCGGTGCCGCTTGTTGGAAGAACATGGTTTGGTCCAGCAAAATAATCGCCAAGTGGTTCAGAGGCATAGCTTCCTAGGAAAATGGAGCCAGCGTTTTTAATGTGATGCAAATAATTCATTGGATTTTCTAGTTGGACTTCTAGATGCTCTGGAGCGATTTCGTTCATGATATCAAACATTTCTTTTGTGTTGGTTACGATAATAATTTTGCCTTGCGTCTCAATGGATTCTTTGGCGATGGCTTTTCGCGGTAGCTTTTCGAGTTGTTTCACAATTTCAGTTTTGGTGAGTTGGGCGGTTTTTTCGCTTGTGGTGATTAAAATAGCACGGGCTAATGTATCGTGCTCTGCTTGGGAGAGTAAGTCAGCAGCGATGAAAGCAGGATTTGCGGTTTCATCTGCGAGCACAACGATTTCAGAAGGACCAGCAATCATATCGATATCAACTAAGCCGAAAACTTCTCGTTTAGCGGTTGCGACATAGACATTTCCCGGGCCGACGATTTTGTCTACTTTCGGAATGGATTCGGTTCCGTAAGCTAGGGCCGCGATGCCGTGCGCACCACCAACTTGGTAAATTTCGTCCACGCCAGCAAGTTGTGCAGCTGCTAAAACGTGAGGATTGATGCCATTTTCGCCAGGGGGTGTAATCATCACAATACGTTTAACACCAGCTATTTTAGCAGGTAGGACATTCATTAAAACGGATGATGGATAAGCTGCCGTGCCGCCGGGAACGTATACGCCAACGGTTTCTAACGGGCGAATCAATTGACCGCGAATGACGCCATCTTTTTCACTATCAAGGAAAGCGTGTTGTTTTTGTTTGTTGTGAAAACTTTCAATATTTCCTTTTGCTTGGCGAAGGGCATCTAGGAAGGCGGGGTCGACTTTGGCTGTGGCTGCTTGGATGTCGGCATTTGGGACGCGAAGTTCGGTTAGTTTCACACCGTCGAACTGGGAAGTATAGTCGAGTAAGGCTTGGTCGCCAGCTGTTTTTACTTTTTCGATAATTGCTTTTACAGCAGTTTCGACTTGGTGGGAGGTTGTCGTTGTGGTATTTGCTTTGAGTTCGTTTAATATGGCTGCTGTTGTTCCGGTTACAATTTTCATTGGGTACGCTCCTCCTTTATCGCTTGTTCTAATTGATCGATTAAATGGAAAATTTGCGTTTTATTTTGTTTTAAGGAAGCTTTGTTGACAATCAGGCGGGCTGAGATGGGATACATTTTTTCGTAAATAAGTAAGCCGTTTTCTTTTAAAGTGGAGCCGGTTTCGACGATATCAATGATGGCGTCAGCGAGACCGAGTACAGGGGCAATTTCGACGGAGCCTTCGATTTTGATAATTTCCACGTCTTCGCCTTTTTCACGGAAAAATTTGGAAGCTACTGCCGGATATTTGGTGGCGATGATTTTTCGACGATAGCTGCTCGGGTCAAATTCGGGCGTGGAAGCAAGACAGAACTGGCATTTGCCGATTTCAAGATCGAGCATTTCGTAATGTGATTTCGAGGCTTCCATCAGCACGTCTTTCCCAACGATACCGATATCCGCGACCCCGTGTTTCACGTAAGTCATGACATCAACCGCTTTTACTAAAATAAACGAAATCGGCTGGGTGCTGCTATGGAAAATCAATTTGCGCTTTTTTTCAGTCATCGAAGAACAATCAATCCCTGCTTTTTCCAAAAGGACAACGGCATCTTTCTCCAATCTACCTTTCGTTAAGGCAATTTTTAAAGCTTTCATTGTTCCGCCTCCTTTTGAAAAATGGTTTGGCTTCCTTGGCTGGAAACGTGAACGACAGTAGGGATGTGCCATTTTTGCGCAAAAGAGATAGCGTTTGTAGGTGCTTCAAAAAAGCTTAGTTCGCTATTTGGTGTTTCTTGCATGAGTTTTTCGGCTTGTTGGAGTGCGTCTAGGTCGTAGTGGATTAAAAGTGTTGTTGGAGGTTGTTTCTTGATGATGCCAGCGCGGTTTTGGAGTGTTGTGAGGGAGTCGAGGTTGAGGGCCAAACCAACTGCTGGAGAGGGGGAGCTTGTGAATTGTTCTAGTAAGTGATCGTAACGACCGCCACTTAAAAAATTATCGGCAGCAAGGTCGGCATATCCTCTAAAAATAATACCTGTATAATAATGAAAATCTTGCACGAGTCCTAAGTCGACACTAATATCGGCAGCGTAAGAAACAGCCTCTACAATAGTTTCCATTTCGGTCAGTGCGGTTAAAATTCCTTTATCTGTAGTTAAGTTTTTCGCTTGTTGTAAAATCGCTGTCGCTGGGCCAAATAATCGTGGTAATGCGAGAATGAAATCGTCCAGCGTGCTTGGATTATCAGCAACAAACTGTTGAATGCCAGTGAGGCTTTTATTTTGAATCAGGAGGCGGAAATCAATTTCGGCTGTTTCGCGAAGGTTTAAAAGATGAATAACGCGCCTATAAATTGCG
This sequence comes from Listeria cossartiae subsp. cayugensis, assembly GCF_014229095.1. Lineage (GTDB taxonomy): Bacteria > Bacillota > Bacilli > Lactobacillales > Listeriaceae > Listeria > Listeria cayugensis. Next base: position 321,204 of record NZ_JAARZC010000001.1, read on the forward strand.
GCATGGCCAAGTTCAATTTGAAAATTCGGAATTTCTAGTGTATTTAAAACGCCAATGCCACTTAAAATACATTCAATCTCCGCTTTGATGGAAGGATACCCAATGATTTCAATTCCGGCTTGGATTTGTTCGTTTTGTTCGCCACCAAAATCCTCATTTGCTCGAAAGATTTTTCCACTGTAAGAAAGTTTGAGCGGGAGCGTGACACCAGTTGTACTAACAACTCGACCGATTGGCAAGGTCATATCTGGCCGAAGAACCGTCAAGCGTCCTTTTTCATCAAAGAAACGGTATAACTTGGCGTCGGCTTGATGTTCAGATGAAAAGACATCTTCAAATTCGATAACAGGTGTTTCAATTCGCTTAAATCCACGTTTTTCAAAATAATGATTCACTTGTTGCTCAATTTTGTAGGCGGCTCGTGCTTCGCGAAAAAGTTTATCGCGTGTTCCGGTCGGCAAGTTCTTATTTAAGTTCATCTGGATAGCTCCTTTACGATATTTTAGTTTATTAGCATATTAGCACGTTAAAGTATTTTTGTAAATAATGAATAGAAAAATAGTGGCTTATGGTATAATTAGTGTACCATTTAGCACGCTGAGGGAAAAGAATTTTGAAAGAGGGTTGAATATGAAAAGAGACGGGCATACGCATACAGAATTTTGTCCACATGGTACACATGATGATGTGGAGGAAATGATTTTAAAAGCGATTGAACTGGATTTTGATGAGTATTCTATCGTTGAGCACGCGCCGCTTTCGAGTGACTTTATGAAAAATATTGCTGGGGACGAGGAAGCAGTAACGACGGCGAGCATGGCAATGAGTGATTTACCTTATTATTTTAAGAAAATGAATCAGATGAAGAAAAAATATGCGAGTGATTTGTTAATACATATCGGGTTTGAAGTGGATTATTTGATTGGCTATGAGGATTTCACGCGCGATTTTTTGAATGAATATGGGCCAGAAATGGATGATGGCGTGTTGTCGCTGCATTTTTTAGAGGGGCACGGCGGTTTTCGTTCAATTGATTTTTCTGCAGAAGATTATAATGAAGGAATTGTGCAATTTTATGGTGGGTTTGAACAGGCACAACTCACTTATTTAGAAGGTGTGAAGCGTTCGATTGAAGCAGATTTGGGTTCATTTAAGCCTCGGAGAATTGGACATATTTCATTGTGTCAGAAGTTTCAGCAGTTTTTTGGAGCAAATGGGCACGATTTTTCTGAGGAAGTAATCGCAGAATTTCAGGAAGTACTTGCTTTAGTGAAGAAGCGGGATTATGAGCTTGATTTTAATACGGCGGGCCTATTTAAGCCACTTTGCGGGGAAACCTATCCGCCAAAAGAAATTGTGACGTTAGCTAGAGAGTTACAGATTCCATTGGTGTATGGATCGGACTCGCATGGCGTTCAAGATATTGGGCGCGGATATAGTACTTATTGCCAAAAGTGAGCTTTCATTTTGACATGTCCGTTCTCTTTAAACGTCACTCCTTCAAGTAAAAGCAGTTCGCGTTGTTCTTCCCAACCTGGGACAAGCCGACCAGCTGCATTTACGACACGATGACACGGCGTAATTTGGTCACGCTTCGAATGTTTTAGCGTAGCACCAACGAGTCTAGCGTTCTTAGGAAAGCCAATCATATAAGCGATTTGGCCATAAGTCGTCACTTTACCACGCGGGATTTGGCGCACGACCGTATACACGCGATCTTCAAAATCAGCGGGAATCATTACGTAACCTCCATTTGTTCATAATAAATTTAGTATACAGGAAATATCTATTTTATAAAAGTTAGGATGATACAAGAATGCCAGATTTTTCTTACGCAAAAATTACAAAGCTCGTAGTCCACTTTGCTGGAAATAAAGCGAGAGAAGAAGGAACCGAAGTCTCAACGAATGTGCTTGCGGATATCGGCTCAGAAATGAACCAAACATTATCTTCTATTTTCTTAGAACCATTTACGAAAGATGAATATTACCAATTTAGCCACGAAACCGATTTGGATTTTAATGAAGTACGAACTTTTGCTGCGAATATGTTTATAGCGGAAGAAGAGTTTCTGGATGAATCGAAGAAAATTTTAGAGCATTTATATAGCGAAACGACCCACCCGAATATTAAAAGTGGCGACGTCTGGATTTTCTTTATTGAAGGTTGCGTCGTTGATGGTGATTTCACGAACGGCATTGGAATTTTTAAAGTCGAAAACAAAGAAGTTTTTCTGAAAAATGATTTTAACGGTAGAGAATTCCAAATTGGCTATGATAAAGGGATTACTGGGACAGATTTGGATAAAGGTTGTTTGATTTTTAATGTGGATCATGACACGGGGAATAAAGTGTTGATTTTAGACCGGCTTAACCGTGGTGACTCTGTTTATTGGAAAGACAAGTTTTTAAGTATTGATAAAATTACGGATGAGAAGTTTTATACGGAAGGTTTTGTGGAGGTTTGCACAGATTATATTAAGCAACGTGAGGAGTCGCTGCTAGATAAATCTAATTTTGTGAAAGCGACGACCGAATATTTGGCAGGGGAAGAGACGTTGAATATTGCTGAATTTGCGCGTACGACAATTGAAAAACCGGAAGAAATTACCGAATTTAACACAATGGTCGATACGTTCGAACGCGAAAATAATGTCCGTTTTCCAGAAACGTTCCAATTAGATGAAGAAAAACGCGAAAAATTATCGAAAAAAATTCGCAAAACGATTAAACTTGGCAAAAATATTTCGGTTGTCGTGAAGGATTTAGAACAGCTCGAAGAAACCGATTTTGTGCAAGGATATGACGAGGAAAAAGGCAAAAACTACATGATAGTATATTACGATTAAAAGAAAAACCGAGGATGCGGAATCCCCGGTTTTTTTGCTGCCTAAACGACAAACATAAAGTACAGTATAAACAGCACCATCATCACATACATAATTGGATGAACTTCTTTATAACGACCTTTAAGTACCATTGTGATTGGGTAGAAAATGAAGCCAATCGCGATACCTGTTGCAATAGAGAAAGTAAGAACCATCATTAAAATAACGAAAAAGGACGGAACGGCTACTTCGAATTTTGTCCAATCAATATGAGCCACATTTCCAATCATTAAAATCCCAACGATAACAAGCGCTGGTGTCGTAACCGCACTTGTAATTACACCAAGAAGCGGCGAGAAGAATAGTGACAGCGAGAAACAGATGGCGATAACAACGGCAGTTAAACCAGTCCGACCACCAACCGCAACCCCGGCAGTAGATTCTACATAAGAAGTAGTTGTCGATGTCCCGAAAATCGCACCAAAAACAGTTGCAATCGAGTCAGAGAAAAGCGAACGACCGGCACGCGGGATTTTATCATCTTTTATAAAGCCGGCTTGTGTCGCAACAGCAACAAGCGTCCCAGCGGTATCAAAGAAATCAATGAAGAAAAATGTCAAAATAACAATCAACATTTGCGGTGTGAAAATATCCGGCAAATGGATAATAGCTTGACCAAAAGTTGGCGCAATACTTGGTACAGATGACACAACTTGTGTAGGCACGTCAATTAAACCAAATAACATTCCAGCAATAGCAGTCGTTGCCATCCCGAAGAAAATCGCGCCTTTCCAACCAATTGTCATGTAAGCCACGGTAATAACAATTCCGAAAACAGCTAGTAAAACTGGACCTGAATGCAAGTCACCAAGTGCTAGAATAGTAGATTCATTTGGCACGATAATGCCAGCATTTTTTAATCCTAAAAAGGCGATGAAAAAGCCAATTCCGGCTCCAACAGCAAATTTTAGTTCAGTTGGAATCGCATTTACAATTTTTTCCCGAATTCCAGAAAGTGTTAAACAGATGAACACTAAACCTGAAACAAGTACGCCAGCTAGCGCGGTTTGCCAAGGAATTCCCCACTGCGCACAAACCGTATAAGCAAAGAACGCATTTAATCCCATCCCCGGAGCAAGTCCGATTGGGTAATTAGCAATAAGTCCCATTGCAAGCGATCCAACAACAGAAGCAAGAATCGTTGCCACGAAAACTGCTTTTAATTCCATTCCGGTTGTTGCAAGCATGGATGGATTGACGAAAAGTACATAAGCCATCGACAAGAAAGTCGTAAGCCCCGCGAGTATTTCTGTCCGAACAGTCGTTTTGTTCTCGCGTAGTTTGAAAAATTTATCCATTAAAAAAAGCCTCCCTATTTATGTTGTCGCACATAACGGAAAGAGCCTAGGTAAAAAAGGGAATAATAAATAAAAATAGCAAAAAAATCCCTATTAAATTTTACAATAGCTCGTAGCCTGGCATTTTACGGTTGCCTGGTAGAAACGAACGGTCCATATTACCGAACTTATACGACTCTATTATTGTAGCGGATTAGCCGATTTTTGGCAATACGTGTAAAAAATAAAAATTAAAAACAAACTTTTGGATAAATAAGTTTATACTTTTAAATAAATAAGGTATAATAAAAACAAATAATAGTTGGAGGTAAAAAAATGACTTATAAATTTCCAGAGAATTTTTGGTGGGGAAGTGCGGCATCCGGCCCACAAACAGAAGGTGCAGCAGATGTAGACGGCAGAAAACCAAGTATTTGGGATCACTGGTACAAAATCGAACCAGGTCGTTTCTTTAATGATGTTGGTCCTACGAATACATCTAATTTTTACTATCAATATAAAGAAGATATCGCTTTAATGAAACAAACAGGGCATAATTCTTTCCGTACCTCGATTCAGTGGTCACGTCTTATTCCTGATGGTATTGGCGAAGTGAATCCAAAAGCGGTTGATTTTTACAATCGCGTTATTGATGAAATGCTTGCAAATGACGTGGAACCATTTATGAATTTATATCATTTTGATATGCCAATGTCGATGCAAGAAAAAGGCGGTTTTGAAAGCCGTGAAGTAGTGGACGCATATGCAACTTTTGCAAAAACTTGTTTTGAATTATTCGGTGATCGTGTGAAACATTGGTTTACTTTTAATGAACCAATTGTTCCAGTTGAAGCAGGCTATTTATACGATATGCACTATCCGAATGTCGTTGATTTTAAACGCGCGACACAGGTAGCTTATCATACTACTTTGGCACATGCGCTTGCTGTGAAAGAATTCCATGCCCTTGAAATTCCAGAAGGCCAAATTGGTATTATTTTAAACTTAACGCCGTCGTATCCAAGAAGCCAAAATCCAGCTGATTTGAAAGCGGCTCATATTGCGGATCTAATTTTCAACCGTAGTTTCCTTGATCCTGTTACAAAAGGGGAGTTCCCGGCTGATCTTGTAGAAATTATCCGCGAGCATGACGCGCTTCCAGAATATACAGAAGAGGATTTAGCGATAATTAAAAACAACATTATTGATATTCTTGGTGTGAACTACTACCAACCGCGCCGTGTGAAAGCGAAAGAATACGCAGCTCATCCGGATGCGCCATTTATGCCAGAACATCTTTTTGATAATTATGAAATGCCTTACCGTAAAATGAATCCGTATCGTGGCTGGGAAATTTTCGAAAGAGCGATTTATGATATTGCGATTAATCTGCGCGACAACTACGATAATATTCCGTTCTTTATTTCCGAAAATGGTATGGGTGTGGAAGGCGAAAGTCGCTATCGTAATGCAGATGGAATGATTGAAGATACGTACCGAATCGATTTCATTAAGAGTCACTTGAAATGGCTTCATAAAGCAATTGAAGAAGGCGCTAACTGCCATGGTTACCACCTTTGGACGTTCATGGATTGCTGGAGCTGGGCGAATGCGTACAAAAATCGTTACGGCTTAGTGGAAGTTGATTTGGACAATGACTTCAAACGTACCGTGAAAGCATCCGGCCATTGGTACAAAGAACTTTCAGAAAACAATGGTTTTGAAGACTAAATGTGATAAAATAAAACTATTATGTGTAAAGAGGTGAACTTCCGTGGCTCAGAACCAGACGAAATATAGCTTTATTGCTGAAGAAATCCGCAAAAGAATTATGAATCACGCCTATCCGCTAAATCAACCTATTCCTGATGAGATAACTTTGGCGAAAGAGTTTGATTGTAGTCGAATGACAATGAAAAAAGCGCTTGAGGTACTCGTACTTGAAGGCTTACTATACCGGAAACGTGGACATGGTACTTTCATTATCAAATCGGCGCTGGACGCGGACCGCTTGCAGATTCATAACCAAGAGGTAAATGGCTTCACTAAACTTTTGAACGGAAAAAAAGTTATTAGCAAAGTAATCGAGTTTAAAGTCATCTTTCCAACTGAAGAAATTGCCGAGCGTCTTCATATCGAGATGGAAACACCAATCTATGATATTCTTCGTGTTCGGCTAGTGAAAGATGAACCATATGTGCTAGAACACACGTATATGCCAGTTGGGGTTATCCCAGGCATTAACCAGCAAATTTTAGAAGGATCGATTTACTCTTATATACAAGACGATTTGAACCTGAAAATTGCTAGTTCATACAAACAAATTCGCGCGGATAAAGCGACACAGCTTGATCAGCAATATCTTGACTGCGCTTCGGATGACCCCGTTGTCGAAGTAGAACAAACCGTTTATTTAAACAATGGTCTCGCGTTTGAATTTTCCAGATCGCGCCACCGTTATGATAAATTCGTGTTTACTACCGTTAATATTGCTAGACGTTGAAAAGACGCTAGACAAAGTGAGCAATCATTTTGTCTAGCGTCTTTATTGAATATCTAAGCAGTTTAGGTTCAATTCTATACAAAAGAATGGGATTGTTCACAAAATAGACATATTTACACGCTTGATAATAATTTAGGATTCTTATATAATATTTAGCCCAATTACGCACAAATTTTAAATATAGTTCTACCGTTTAGGCTATACGGAACTGTGGAAAGAAATAATATTACTCCTAGTATAAGATTATTTAAATAGTTTAAAGACATCATTTTTATTCACAAAATAGACACATTTCGCCTCATTGATAATGTTTTTTGCCTAATATATAATTGTTGAGCTCAATTAAGTGCAAGTTTAGTACTCCTTTTGATAGGAGCGTGAGCAGTTAGAATGAGAAATTAGTTATATGAGGAGGGATAGTACTATGAGGAAAAAATACTTTCTTTGCGTATTCGCAGTAATATTATTTTTCACAGGTTTTCTTTTTGAAAATCCACCGGTGAATGGTGCTGAAACTGATACGAGCAATGTTACGTACAATTACATTGATATCAGCACATTAACAGCAACGCAAAAAAATAGTATTATCAAAGGAAATCCAAACGAGACACTTACAAATGATTATGAAAATTATTCCTTTGTGTATCAAAAAAACACATCAGAACCAACTACAAATACAGATAATACTTCTGACAATAATAAAAATCAAAATGGGACACTATTAAAAGCGGGAGATGTTGGCCCAAATAGTTATTTAATCATTCTAGGGTTTATTTTATTCGGAAGTGGTATTGGACTTCTTACACTCAAAAAAAGACACGCCAAACAGTTGCTAGTATTTCTTGTTGTCCTTGGCGGTAGTAGTTTGTTAGTCGGATCGATTGTTCAAGCAACAGAAAATAGTAACTTAAAAACCCAAGAATCTCAAAGAGTTGCAAAAGGAACGAAAGAAACGAAACATCCCGAATCAATGGAAGGCTATACGTATGTAGGATATATACACACAAGTAAAAATAATACACCGCCCGTAGTTGAAAAAGGGACTGTAACTGTAAACTATCAGGATGAACAAGGAAATTCACTGGCGACTAGTGAAACACTCGAAGGCGACATTGGCCAACCATATCAGACTGCATCGAAAAATATTGAGGGATACCAATTAAAAGAAGTGAACGGGAATACAACAGGAACTTTTACTGAAAAAGCACAAGTTGTTACTTATGTTTATCAAAAAGTGCCTTTAGCTACCGTAATGGTTCAATACTTCGACCAAGATGGAAAACAAATCCATACTCCACAAACAATTAGCGGTAATATTGGCGAACCATATGATGCTTCAACAGATAAATACAAATTACAAATTGATGGATATACATTGGATACAACGAAACTGCCAAACAATGCAAATGGTACTTTCACTAATCAAGCTACAGAAGTAATGTATATCTATACGAAAGAAGCACAAGATGTTAAAATAACAATTAAATTTGTTGATAGCAATGGAAATCCATTTGTTTTAACGGATTTAACAACTTATAAAAACGGCGGTTTAGTGCCTGTTTATCCTAATTTAGACCAATATCATATGAGACTAAATTACAATCAACAAATTTATAATCAAGGTGAAGCAGTGCCTGATATTGTTATTCCAGCTAAAGAAGGAGAAACGTATTCGTTACCAGAAAGAATGACCTTTAATATACTGGATGATCAAGGGAAACAAATCCCCTACGTTATTTCGCAAAATGCCGATTTCAGTAGTACTGGGATTGAGAGATGGGAAAACTACCAAAGTATACCAGCCAATCGCGAAGGAATACTGACTAGCGAAGATGTGGTGGTTACGTATCAAATACTTGTTTATGGGGTTATGTTTCCTGAGCCATAAGTAAATCAAATTATTCGATAATAAAAAAGCAATCTCGCCTAGAGATTGCTTTTTTAAATACGTTCTTTCCGTCCACGAAATGCCCTAATACTATGATTGAATACTTCCGAGAGCATTAATCCTGCTGCTATAGCGCCAGCAACCACTGTAACTTGAACGGAAAAACCAATCGCTTCCGTATAATCACCTAACACAAAATTCCGTACAGCTTGGTAAGCAAGTCCCCCGGGAACGAGTGGCACAATTCCCGGAACATTAAATATCGTAATCGGCATTTTTTTATGTTTCGCAAAAAAGTGACTCAGCACAGCGACCACAAAAGCTCCGGCTAGGGAAGATGCTCCTGTCCCAGAATCCATTTGCATTAAAGTCCAGTAAGCCATCCAACCAAATGTCCCTGTAATACCACAAGCATTCAGCGCTCTTTTTGGCACATTTGTAATAATCGCAAACGTCACAGTCGCAACATAACTCAGCACTAATTGAATAATAATTGTCCAAACTAAATCCATCATAGCGCCTCCTTTATAAGAAAAAGCGGAAAACAACCGCGATTCCAATTCCTATTGCACAAGAAGTAAGTAGCGCTTCCGTTCCGCGTGCCATTCCACTAAGCAAATGCCCAGCAAGCAAATCCCGAACCGCATTCGTAATCGGCACCCCGGGAACAAGGGGCATCACGCCACCGATAATCATCGTGTCCAAATTAATCCCCCAACCGATCGAAATCGTCAAAACAGCTAAAAGTCCAACCGTTAACGAAGCTAAAAATTCAGCTAGAAACTTCACCTTCATAAAAATCTGCGTATAATAAAAAATGATAAAACCAATAGCACCAATGATACAAGTCGGAATAAAATCAAACCAACCCCCACCAAAAATAACCATCAACGATCCACTAACAAGCGATGCCGCGATAATCTGCAACCAAATAGGAAAATAGCGCACATCTTTATCTAAATTAACAAGCTTTGTATGTAATTCTTGCAAGGAAATTCTCTTTTCCGCGAAATCCCTAGAAAATTCATTGACCATGGATACTTTTTCTAAATTAATTGTTCTTGTCGGAATTTGCTGTAACTGCACATTACGTTCTCCTTCAAGCGACATAAAAAGCCCAGTCGGCGTCACGAAACTAATCCCTTTTTTATTACTAGCGATGGTTGCGATGCGGTTCATTGTATCTTCTACGCGATACATTTCCGCGCCACTTTCCATCATTATTTTGCCTGCCATTAAGCACGTTTCTAGCAAATAATCTGTTGTTTCCGTCGACATAACTAAGCACCTCCAACCCTTTATTCCTACTCAATCGTAACGCAATCAAATCAAAAATTCTAGTAGGAAGGATGCTTTTTTTGAATTTGCGATTGTTTCGATGTGATTTGGGGTAAATATTTGATAGTATGGTAGATATAGCACCGGAAAGGATAAGGATTATTTTGGCGAATATTGAATATGAAATTATAGAAGAAATTGGCGTATTATCTGAAAATGCACGTGGCTGGCGGAAAGAATTAAACAAAGTGAGCTGGAACGGACGCCCACCGAAATATGATATCCGCGACTGGTCAGACGATCACGAGAAAATGGGCAAAGGGATTACACTAACTGATGAAGAGGCAGAAGAACTAAAAAAACTGTTATAGTAAGGGCTGGTGTATAGGATGAGAATGTTTGCGTATGATATTTATGAACCAATTGGTAGAAAAGATGAGGACACTTTCCCGGTGATTTTTGCACTCCATGGTTTCGGTGGGGATGAGCTTGATATGGCGGGACAGCTAGAATTATTAATGGACCGCTTTGTTGTTGTTTCCATGCGTGGAGACGTTGAATATGGCCCTACTTATGGCTTTTATCATATGGTAACAGAAGGGGACCCTAATCCGCGTGAGGTAGATTATGCAAGCTTACGTGTTGCGCAATTTATCGATGAAATTTGTAATGACTATGTTTCGATTGATCGCGAACAAGTTTTTCTGGTGGGATTTGACCAAGGGGCTGTTTTAACGATATCGATTATGCAAAGTTACGGTGGTCAATATAAAGCAGCTGCCTTATTAAGTGGTCGTTTGCCGTATTATATAGAAGATAGACCTGCAAATTTAATGTTGAAAGATAAGCGTATTTTTATCGGCCACGGTATTGAAGATGCTGTCGTTCAAATTGCTGAAGCAGATGATATTGCTAAATTCTTCGAGAAAATGGGTTGTAATGTCGAAAAGCATAGCTATTTTGTTGGACATAATGTTAACGAAGCAGAAGAGGACGACTTATACAGTTGGTTTGAAAGTTTTTTGCCAAACCAACCAGTGAAAAATAAATAAAAAACCAGCGACCGCTAATGGTCGCTGGTTTTTTAAATATCCAAAGTAAGAAATAGTACTTTTAGATAATTACCTTCTGGAAAGTTTTTATTAACTGTGAAATCGGCAGGCAGGGAATGAGTTTCGACAATTTTATAAGTACGGTCGCTCGTTTGGAAGGCTTCCGCGATTAATTTTTTAAATGCTTTCATACCAAATCCTGCGTAGTTTGTTGAAGCAATGATAGTACCGTTTGGAGCAGTAATGTCAATGATTTCACGAAGCATAGCCGGGTAATCTTTTGCTGCACGGAAAGTTACTTTTTTTGTGCGTGCAAAGCTTGGTGGATCGACAACGACTAAATCAAATGTTAATTGTTTCCGCGCGGCATATTTGAAATAATGGAAAACATCTTCAACGATAATAGACTGACCACTTGGATCTAATCCGTTCACTTCCATTTGCTCTTTTGTTTTGCTAAGCGAACGACCCGCCACATCTACGCTTGTCGTTTTGCTTGCGCCACCAAATAAAGCAGCCACAGAAAATGCTCCAGTGTACGAAAAGGTGTTTAGGACGTTTTTTGAAACCGAATAATCTTCACTAATACGTCTCCGCACATCACGCTGATCTAGGAAAATGCCGGTCATCCAACCATCATCTAAGTAAGTGGCGTAATTAATACCGTTTTCTTTAATAATAAGTGGGAAAGTTGCTTTTTGGCCGGCAACGAAATCATCTTTTGTATCTTCTTGAAAACGTCTTTTTTCATAGATTCCTTTGATTTCGGGAAAAGATAGGAAGATATCAAGAATTGTTTTTTGGAAAGCGTAGATGCCTAGGCTGTACCATTGAATGACAAGATAACCATCATAATAATCAACCGTGAAGCCGCCAAGTCCATCACCTTCACCATTAAAAATTCGAAATGCGGTAGTAGAGTCATCCGCAAAAAGAAATTGACGTTTTTCGATAGCAGCGGTAATTAAATCAGTTAAAAAGTCTTCATCTAGTTGTTGTTTTTTGTCCCATGTGAAAAGCCAGCCACTGCCTTTGTTTTGTTCTCCGTGATATCCTCTAGCAATGAATTGGCCATTGGCATCTGTTAATTCGAATACATCGCCTTCTTGTAATTCTTTTGGCCATTTTTCCATACGTTCTTTAAGAATGAGGGGATAGCCTTCTTTATAGCCTTTTGTAAACTTAGGAAAGATTTTTACTTTTACTTGGTTTTTCATCATGCACCGTCTTTCATTAAGATAAAATTTCCAACAAAAAACCTGTGAAGCGAACTGCTTGCTCCACAGGTTACTTTAAGTTATTAATTATACGCGACCGAAGCCAACTAGATATTTACCCCAGCCAGAGCCGTGGATGTTATCGTATTTAACGCCATTGTCTTGCGCGTTAATCATTTGACCATTACCAACGTAGATACCAACGTGAGAAATTCCGCTACCATAGTCAAAGAATACTAAATCACCAGGTTTTGCTTGGGATTCAGAGATTCTTGTAGTACTAGCGTATTGCGCGCCAGAAGTACGTGGAAGCGAGATACCAGCTTTAGCAAATACATATTTAGTGTAACCAGAGCAATCAAATGTAGTTGGTCCGTTACCACCCCATGAATAAGCTTTTCCAAGGTGTTTTTGAGCTTCGGCTAAGATAATAGCACTTGCGCTCGCATTATTTGTAGAACCTTGGCTAGTATTAGCATTCGTGTTTGTATTTGTGTTTTTAGATGGTGTACTTGTATTCGTGTTAGTGTTTGTGTTTTTAGATGGTGCTGGAGCTGGAGCAGGTGCTGGTTTTGCAGCTTCTGCTGGAGCTTTTGCTTGTGTTTGTTTTTCAGTTGTTACTTCTTTTTTCTCAGTAGTTGCAGTAGTTTTGTTTGTGTTTTCTTTTACTGCAGGTGCTGCTTGTTTTTCAGCTGCTGGAGCTTCTGTTTTCACTTCGGCTTTTGGAGTAGCTGTGTTAGCAGTTTGTTTAACAGCAAGTTTTTGACCTACATAAATAGAAGAAGAAGATAAATTATTCCATGACATAATGTCTTGAACGGAAACACCGTATTTTACGGATAAAGCCCAAATTGTGTCACCACTTTTAACAGTGTATGTAGTAGCGTTTTGGTCTACTACAGGAGTTTCTTTAGTTTCTGCTGCTTTTGGAGCAGGTGTAGTTGCTTGAGTAGTTTGTTTTACTTCTGTTTTTGTTTCTGTAGCAGGTGCTGCTTGTTGAGTAGTAGCTTCTTTTTTCACTTCTTGAGTAGTTGTTACAGGAGTGCTTGCTACTTTGTCAGTTAAGTATTTACCGTTAACGAAACCGGTTTTTCCATCATTGTAAGTAATTTTATGCCAACCGTTAGATTCAGTTGTTTCAACAGTTACTTTTGTTCCGCCTTTGATTGACGTGATAATGCTGTTGTCAACACCAGCGCCAGTACGGACGTTAAGCCAAGTTGCGCTAACAGATTTCTCTGTTTTTGCATCAGCAACCTCAACTTCATTTACTTGTAATTTTTGACCTGGTACGATTTTATCAGTTGTTAAATTGTTTGCTTTTTTAATTGCGTCAACAGTTGTCCCTTTACTTTGAGCGATACCCCAAAGAGTATCTCCAGCTTCAACTACTACAGTGCTTGCGGATGCGATTGTTGGAGCAGCGAATGCTGTTACCGCAATCCCAGCTGTAGCCGCGATAGTTGCTTTTTTCATGTTCATAAAACTCCTCTCTTTTTTCAGAAAATCCCAGTACGTAATTTGTATTTGAGAATTAATTTTATTAGTGATTAATACTAAGTTTACCCAGTTTTTACCTAAAAAACAAATACCAAGATAACGCTAAGAAAGGGGAAAACGGACTATACCAACTATTTGTAATAATTCTGTAACAAACAAAAAGCGAACGTGTATTCTTAGGGCTTGGGATGTACTGCTAGGGGGACCTTTATGGTGTAAGTGGGATGTGAACATTAAGCAACAACTTTCGCTTCGGGAAACCTATTGATTTTTAACAACAGAAATATTTAATACATTTGTAATATTAAAATCAGTAGTTTTACTAGTTTTCCTGACTCGAAATGAATTGCCAGATGACTTTATGGTATTCTATAATAGAAGGTATGGAGGATATTATATAATGAGACAGAATTATGATGATCGCAAAATAGTAAAACAGTACCGAGAAATAGCCCGCCAAATTGTAAAAAAAGAGGGCTTATATAGAAATATGGATCAGTCTGAGCTTTGTGAACAAACCAATTTTTGGCGTGAAAAGTTCAAAACGAAACCAATGACTGATCGGGATAAAATTAATATTTTCGCATTAGCAAGAGAAGCGGCGAGTCGGATTATCGGATTGGACGCGGTTGTGGTGCAATTAATCGGTGCGCTTGTTCTTGGTGATGGCAAAGTGGCAGAAATGAAAACCGGTGAAGGTAAAACATTGATGTCGTTATTTGTGATGTTTATAGAAGTAATGCGCGGTAATCGTGTGCATCTTGTTACTGCCAACGAATATTTAGCGAGACGTGACCGGGAAGAAATTGGTCAAGTGCTTGAATATTTAGGCGTTTCGGTTGCTCTAAATGAATCTGGTTTAGATAAAGACCAAAAAAAGGCGATTTATACAGCAGATGTTATTTACGGCACGGCTTCTGAGTTTGGCTTTGACTACTTACGTGACAACATGGTTCGCCAAAAAGAAGATAAAGTTCAAAGTGGACTTGATTTTGTTTTAATTGATGAAGCTGATTCTATTTTAATTGATGAAGCAAGAACTCCTTTGCTTATTTCTGACCGTAAAGAGGAAGATTTGTCGCTTTATCATACAGCTAATGAACTCGTGAAAAAGATGATGAAAGACGATTATGAAATAGAAGAACATAAACGCTTTGTTTGGTTAAATGATGCGGGAATTGAGAAAGCGCAGAAGTTTTGGCGCGTGGAATCACTTTATTCTGCAGAGGCGCAGTCAGAGTTACGGATTACGATGCTGTTAATGCGGGCTCATTTCCTAATGCATAAAGATAAGGATTATGTAGTGCTGGATGATGAGGTACTAATTATCGATCCACATACTGGACGTGCACTTCCGGGGCGTCGCTTTAATGACGGGCTGCATCAGGCAATTGAGGCGAAAGAAGGCGTTGAAGTAAAAGAAGAATCGCGTACACTAGCGACCATCACGATTCAAAATTACTTCCGCATGTATAAAAAACTGTCTGGTATGACGGGGACTGCTAAAACCGAAGAAGAAGAATTCCGTCAAATTTACAATATGGACGTCGTAGTTATTCCGACCAATTTACGCGTAAACCGGGAAGATATGCCGGATGATATTTTCTATACGAAAAAGGAAAAAGGACGCGCGATTGTTTATGAAGTATCGTGGCGCTATGAAAAAGGGCAGCCAACTTTAATCGGGACTTCTTCTATTAAAAGTAACGAATGGATTAGTGGCTTGCTCGATGCTGCCGGAATTCCACACCAAGTTTTAAATGCGAAAAACCATGCGCAAGAAGCGGAAATTATTGCGAAAGCCGGTAAACGCGGCATGGTAACACTAGCGACAAACATGGCTGGCCGGGGAACAGATATCAAGCTTGACCCAGATGTGCATAAGCTCGGTGGACTTGCTGTCATCGGGACAGAACGCCATGAAAGTCGCCGCATCGATTTACAACTTATGGGACGTTCTGGTCGACGCGGAGACCCCGGTTTTAGTAAGTTTATGATTTCTTTAGAGGATGATTTACTAGAACAATTTGAAAGTAAAAGTTGGGAGAAACTTTCCACGAAATTAAAACGAAAAGCACCACGCGATGGAAAACCAGTTAACTCACGAAAAATTCATGCTGTCGTGGTCAATGCGCAAAAACGTTTAGAAGGAGCCAACTACGATATTCGTAAAGATTTACTTTCTTACGATGAGGTCATTGATTTACAGCGCAAAATGGTATATAAAGAACGTGACTTATTACTGGAAAGAAATAAACTTGGCGTATCTTCCGAAAAAATTCTACGTGAGGTTGCCGAATATTCGTTTATTCACCCGAGTGATGTGCCAGAAGAAGAGTTGGAGAAATATTATTCACGTCAAAAAGAATTACTTGGCGGGACTAAATTCCCGATTTCTTTTGACGAAGTAACCTTAATGGAACCAGCAGAAGTTGTTGAAGAAATTGTTTCTTGGCATAAAAAAGAACGCAACAAATTCCCAGTTGAAACGATTGTAGCGATAGAACGAGAAGTATATTTGAATTTAATGGACCAAATGTGGGTTATGCATCTGGACGCAATGGTGCAACTGCGCGAAGGCATCCACTTGCGAGCATACGGACAACAAGATCCACTTGTTATGTACCAAAAAGAGGGTGCGCAATTATTCGAGAAATTCCAAGCAGATTACCATTTCTATTTTGCACATGCGTTGCTTGAACTTGATCCAGATGGTCTAATTCAAGGTTAAAAATACAACTCACGCCTGATTTTTTTCAAATTTATGGGTAATTTAGTGTGAACGAGGGTATTAATCTATATAATAGTACCAAATGAAAATAAATTTAGACAAAAGAAGGTGGAAAAGTGAAGGGTTCACTCACAAAGTTTAAACAATTTTTTATTGAGAATAAGTTTGTGCTGGGGTTGCTGATTTTTTTACTAGTAGCGCTTGATATTTATGTGCTAACGAAGATTTCCTTTATTTTCGACCCACTAATGGTTATTCTTAAAACCGTTGCAGCACCAATCATTTTAGCGGGGATTTCTTACTATTTATTTAATCCAATTATTGATTGGTTGGAGAAACATAAGTGGAAGCGTGGCTGGGCAATTGCCTTGTTATACTTAGTGATTATTGGTTTAATCATTCTGCTATTTAGCTTTGTTATTCCGGCTGTCAAAGATCAGATTGTTAGCTTGTTCAAATCATTCCCGGGATACTGGGATCAAATTACACAGAAATTTGACGAGTTCAGTCGCTCGAGTTTGTTTGATCAAATAAAAGATAAATTAAACACGAATATGAGCGATATAATGAAGACTGTTTCTACAAAAGGAACGTCCGTAATTAACAGTGCTATCTCAAGTATTGGCAGTATCGTCGGGACTGTAACAGAGGTTGTCTTAGCAATCGTAACGACGCCGCTTGTTTTATTCTACTTACTAAAAGACGGGAAAAAATTGCCAGACTTTCTACTTAAAATGCTTCCAGTAAATGGTCGTGCGCATACTCGTCAAGTTCTTGGTGAAGCAAACCACCAAATCAGTTCTTACATCCGTGGACAAATTATCGTCAGCTTATGTATTGGTATTTTACTATTTATCGGTTATTTAATTATCGGTTTACCATATGCATTAACGCTTGCTATTATTGCCGCATGTACTAGTATAGTTCCTTACTTAGGGCCAGCAATTGCGATTACACCAGCCATTATTATCGCGATTGTGACATCTCCTTGGTTATTAATTAAACTAATCATCGTATGGTGTGTTGTTCAATTACTTGAAGGTAAATTTATTTCACCACAAGTAATGGGTAAAACATTAAAAGTACACCCAATTACGATTCTATTCGTTATTTTAGTAGCCGGAAATCTTTTCGGTATCCTAGGTGTTATCTTCGCAGTACCAGGTTACGCGGTGCTAAAAGTAATCGTAACGCATGTATTCATCTGGTTCAAACGAGTTTCCGGACTTTACGGTGAACAACCTGAAAGTGAATATGTGGCACCACCCGCAGAAGAAAAAGAATAATAAGTGAAAAGCACTATCAGTAGAAAAGGCGATTTTTTCTATCTGGTAGTGTTTCTTTGTGTTGGAATGACAACGTTCACAAAAAAGACATAATTTTCTTCTTTACAAGCTAATCTCAGCAATAATGCCAATTGTGTGTAATATTTATTACAAAAACGAGAAAGGGATATGATGTTTTTCTCTTTTTGTAATAAATTGTACATTGAATTGACTCTTTTTTCATCATAATATGAAGCCAACGCATGACGAAAGGGGAAATAAAAAATGATTATCAAAAAAACATTAATTGTAGGATTAATTGGCATAAGTTCAGTCACACTTTTTGCACCATCAGCTTTTGCAGTAACTTCTGAGGGAGAATCAAAGGCTTCCATTACATTTGAAGCGGGGACTGGGGTTGTCAATCCGGTTGATCCGGAAAATCCAACGAAACCGATTGACCCGTTAGATCCGAGTAATCCAACTGACCCGGGAACTGGAAATACTGGTTCACTGACAATGGATTATGTTTCTTCGGTTAATTTCGGACAACAAGAAGTATCGACGACAGAACAAAGCTATTCATCGACTTCCAGAAAGCCATTTATTCAAGTATCTGACCGTCGTGGAACAGGAGCTGGTTGGAAAGTTACTGCCACAGCGACAGCATTCCAAGATGAAAATGGCGCAGCTTCTCTATCGGGCGCAAAACTATCCTTTAAAAACGGAGAAACTGCTTCTGCAAGTACAACCGCGACAACACCGACTGCGGCTCAAACTGTAGAACTACCAACAGATGGAACTTCTATCGTTAATGTTGTTTCCGCGAAAGCATCTGAAGGTATGGGGACATGGATTAATCGTTGGTTTGGCGCAACACCGAACGACACAGCTAGCTTAAATGACAATGTACAACTAACGATACCAGCGGGGAGCGCAACAATTGGAGACCATGAAGCAACGATTACATGGACATTATCTGACGCGCCAGGAGTTTAAAAATTTTGCGTTTAGAATTTCATTTCTAGACGCAAAATTTTTATTAAAGACGATGGAAGGAAGGTTTAATTGAAAAAAAGTTTTCTTAGTTTATTGTTCATTGTTCCATTACTAGTGACATTCAGCAATTTTACAGAAGCAAAAGCGGCAGAGGGTGATGTTGGCTACTCTGTGCAGGCTAAAATCCCTGCCAATCAAATAGACAAAAAGCAAACTTACTTCGATTTGGAAATGAAACCTAAACAAAAACAAACCGTAGAAATCGAAGTAATGAATAGCTCGAATGAAGAAATTCAAGTGGAAGCAGCTGTCAATTACGCGTCCACCAACCGAACTGGTCTGATAGATTACACGAAAAACGACCTAACTAAAAAAGATAAAAGTTTAAAATATCCACTTCCAGAACTAGCTAAAATTCCAGACGACCAACAACTCCTAACTATTCCAGTAAATGGCAAAAAGACCGTCCAAGTCACGATTGAAATGCCAGATGAATCCATAGATGGCGTTGTTTTGGGCGCAGTGCAATTTAAAAAGAAAAACACAACTGAGACGAAACAAACAAAAGGTGTCTCACTGAAAAATGAATATTCCTATATTGTTGGCATGCAGTTATCTGAAACCGACAAACTAGTCAAACCACATATGAATTTACTAAGCATCAAGCCAACTCTAATCAACTATCACACAGCAGTCGCTGCCAAATTACAAAACGACCAACCTGTCATTATCAAAAATTTAAGTATTGATGCGAAAGTCTACCAGCATAACTCAGACAAAATGCTCTATCAAATGAAAAAAGCAGATATGACAATGGCGCCAAATTCCAATTTTGATTTTGGAATTGACTGGGGAAACAAGCCGCTAAAAGAAGGTAAATACCGACTGAAAATGACGGCCACAGATGGCGTAGAAACATGGAAGTGGGATGAAACTTTCACCATTGGTAAAGAAGGACAAGCTTTAAATAATAAAGCCGTTGATTTAAAACAAACGAACGAATGGATCTATGTTGCAATTGCAGCGGGTGCGTTACTTGTGATACTGCTTATTATTTTCCTAATTAGAAAACGAAGAAAAGAACACTAAAGAAAGGGGCTGGCGAAATGGCTTTCAAAAAAATAATCATTGTATTGACCACGGCGGCTCTTTTTCTTGGTTTTAAAGTAGTTATAGCGGCGGAAAATGGGAGTACTGATTTAGCAGCAAATGAGGCGATAGTTACCAATTTTGCAGAATTGAAAAAAGCAATTTCAGAAGATAATGGGATTGATACGGTTTATTTAGGTGCAGATGTTGAGCTATCAGGTGGTATTATTATCCCAGCGTCGAAAAGCAGCTTCACTTTATCAGGGAAAAATCCAGCAACGGGCGAAATTCATACATTAACAGAAACGATGGCATCATCAGGTGCCCAGAGCAGTGTCATTACCGTTAATACAAACGCGGGAACGAAAGAAACGACATTAAAAGATATTAATATTATTGGGAAAAATTACTATGGTACGATTTCGGTTTATGGGGCGGCGAAAAATGTCGTGCAAAACTATGAAAATATCCGTTATCAAGGACCGCAAATGATATACAATCTGAATGGTACAGCGAATTTTCGAGGAACGAATGATGTAACGATAGCATCAGTTGTCAGTGGTTCCGCGACACCAAATGAAGTGGCTGAAATTAAAGGTGTGAGTGTATCCGGGAAGCTAAACATTAATCATGCGAGCTCCAATGCGAATAGCGTTTTTTGGTTTGGCGGTGGGACTGCAGAAGTGAATACTTTTACGGTGGAAGAAAATGCAGATGTGACGGTACTTTCTAATGGAACGGGAATGTTTTATCGTTCGGGAACGAAGCCAATCGATATTGATGTGAAAAAGAATGCGAAGTTGGATATTACTTCTAACAATAATATTTTTCGAGATACACCGGGCGGGGCGGTTAAAATCGCTGAAGGTGCGGATGTGACGATGACGAAAACAGCTGGCGCGAATCCACTACTTTGGTCCGCAGGTGATATCACTGTAAGTCCTGATGCACGCTTAATTTTGAATAAAACAGGCGGGACTGGTTACATAATTCAGTTTTACAATGCGACAGCGAAGTTAGATATTCAAAATCCGCGGAGCTTTTTGATTGCGACAAATTCGAATGCGCCGATGTTTTACTGGCCGTCTGGAAATGCATTTAATTTAGATGCGCAAATGGTGAATTACTGGGATACGGCGGGAGCAATTGACCGAACTGATGCACCATCGCAAATGTTTAATTTACCGAGTGGCGAAAATGTGACGGGGAGCTTGACTTATACAGGGACAACGACGAAAATCCTTGCTAGTAATGCAGGAATGACAGCGACAAATTTTAATCAAAATACGGCTCGGATGATTGCGATGGGTCGCCTTGAAGGAACGATAAATCCAGTCGACGATGCAGACAATGAAGTCACTGGAACCGCAACCCCGAATGCGTTTGTTAGTATTGCATATACCGAAAATGGTGAGAATAAACTTTTAAAAGGGCAAGCAGATAGCGCGGGGGATTATCGAATAGCTATCCCCAGTGGTTTTATAAAGCCCTACATTGATTTAACTACTACAATTACGCAGGATCAAAAACGGATTACGTTAGATAATGTGACTGTAGAAGACGTATCACCGCCTAGTGGGGAAGCCGTTACGCAAGTTTTAAACCTCGGGGAGCCACTTCCAGATGTATCTAAACTAGTATCCAATATTACTGATCACTCGGATAACACAGTTGGTGCAGGTGTCACAACAACATTACGAAGCGCACCAGACACTAATGTATTTGGACCGGCAGAAGCAATTGTTCGCTTAGAAGATAAGGCACACAATTATGTCGACATCCGAGTACCTGTTTTTATTAAAGATGATATGACTGAAATACAAGACGATAAAGCTTTACGAGCGGCTGACTTTTCCGTGAATTTAAAAGAAATCATTGAGCTGAACGACGCAGAAATGCAGCAATTAATTTTAACGAAATCAGCTGCAAAAGCGTTTAATATCGAAACGGGCGAGGACTTAACGGCGCAAGTGAAAGTAACTAGTACCAATTTGGAAAAAGAAACTGGTTCCTATACAGCGACAATTCAAATTGGAAATTTAACGAAAGAAATTGCGATTCAAGTTACTGGTGAGTTGAAATTCAACCATGTACCAGAAACGATTTCTTTCGAATCTATCAAGCTTAATGAGCAAAAAAGTATTGCGAAACGAAACGCGGACTTTGATTTATCCGTGCTTGATTCAAGAGGAGCGGATAGCCAGTTTAGCGTGACAGCGACAGTGAAATCACCACTTACTTCTACGACTAATCCAGCACATATTTTGCCAAATGGGCTGATTTTCATTGATCACACTGGGGAGAAAAAACAGCTTTCCGATGAACCAATTACCATTTTTCAGTCGCAGTCGGCTAGTGAAATGATTGTTCC
The DNA here is from genome assembly GCF_014229095.1 of Listeria cossartiae subsp. cayugensis. Lineage (GTDB taxonomy): Bacteria > Bacillota > Bacilli > Lactobacillales > Listeriaceae > Listeria > Listeria cayugensis. The sequence continues at coordinate 343,261 of NZ_JAARZC010000001.1, forward strand.
GATTGAATGGGCAGATGACCGCGGAATTCTTGTGGAAGTGGATGCGGCGGAAGCATATGTAGATGAAAATTATGAAACAACGATTGAGTGGACTTTGACGGATGCTCCTTAGAAAACCTGTTAGCAAAAGTTAACAGGTTTTTTAGTGTTATAAGCCCTTTGTTTTTCTAAATGCGATAGATTTTCGTATAATAGCGGTAAGTAATTTGCGAAAGGTGGGAAAGCATGACTTCCGTAATGTGGTTTCGAAGAGATCTTCGAGTAAGTGATAATAAAGCTCTCTATCATGCTAGTAAAGAGGACGATTTGATTTTGTTATTCCAAGTAAATCCAGCCCAGTTCATCACAGGAAGTCCTAGTCACCAAGCTTTTTTTGCAAGTGTGGCTCATTTTCAGCAAGAACTCGCTAAAACTGCCCGTTTGCAAATCATGTTTGGCGACCCGATGGAATGTTTGCAACAACTGAAAGAAGCAGTACCCACATGGGATAAAGTATTTTTCAATCGCGATGAAACTGGCTACGGGGCAAGTCGGGACGCGGCGGCGCAACAGTTCTTTGATGAGCAACAAATCGAGGTCCACGCCTTTCACGACAGCTACCTTCATTCAGCCGAAGAAGTAAAGAAATCCCCCACCGAATACTACAAAATTTTCACCCCGTATTATAAAAAATGGCGCGAAGAAATCAAGGAAATGCCATTAAAAGTCACATTAAAGCCGGAAAATATCAGGAAAGAAAGCATATTTCCAAAATATGAAGAACAGTTTGCGGAACTGGTTCGCGATGTACCTAGTCTTGATAACGGCGAACAAGCTGCAAACGCTCGGTTAGCGAGCTTTATTAAAGAAGATTTAACCGATTACGATAAAGCGAGGGATTTTCCGGAATTGGATAAAACAAGCCATTTATCACGCTATTTACGTACAGGTGAAATTTCGATTCGGACGATTTGGCAGGCGCTTCAACAAACGGAAACCACAGAAGGCCGAGCGACTTTCGAAAAAGAGCTGTGTTGGCGCGACTTTTATAATATGATTTATGTTTCTTTTCCTGAACAAAAAAATGAGCCAATCCAAGAAAATTATCGTTATATTGAATGGGAAAATAACCGTGTGTTTTTCAAGCGTTGGCAAGAAGGGCAAACGGGATTTCCGCTCGTTGATGCAGCGATGCGCCAATTAAAAGAGACTGGCTGGATGCACAACCGATTGCGAATGATTACAGCTTCTTTTTTAACAAAAGATTTACTGATTGATTGGCGTTTTGGCGAAAAATATTTTCAACAAATGTTGATTGATTATGACTCGGCGAGTAATATCGGTGGTTGGCAGTGGGCGGCTTCGACTGGAACGGATGCGGTGCCGTACTTTAGGATTTTTAATCCAACAACGCAATCAGAAAAATTTGATCCGACTGGCAAATTTATTCGAATGTATGTAAAAGAATTGGCGAATATACCGGATAAATTTATCCATCAACCAGAGAAAATGTCGGAAACAGAGCAAAAGGAGCATGGCATAATTATTGGAAAAGACTATCCGCTTCCAATTGTTGACCATAAAGAACGGCGGAAATTAGCCATTGCACGCTATGAGTTTAGCAAGGAGCATTACAGGGGAAATATATAGATAATGAGTCAATCATTTAATTAAATGGTTGACTTTTTTGTGGCAGTATTCACAAATGGTGAGTCTTGAGCAACCTTCTAGGAGTAGGGATAGAGGTATGTTAAAATTCACTTATCAAGTGATAAGGGGGAATCACAATGACGCAATTTTTAAAGCTATTTTTAACGAGTGCAGTAGTGTTTTTGATTTTTGATCTTTTTTGGTTACTCGTAGCTTCTAAGAAAATGTATCAACAATTTATTGGGGGCTTAATGGGGGATGTCCGGTTAGCGCCGGCGGTTATTTTTTACTTTATTTATGTTGTGGGCGTTACTTTTTTTGTATTATTACCGGGGACAGAGAAAGGAAGTCTAGGTTATACGATTTTGGCAGGGGCGCTTTTTGGCTTGGTTTGTTACGCAACTTATGATTTGACGAACTTAGCGACATTGAAAGATTGGCCAATTACGATGACGATTATTGATCTTGTTTGGGGGACATTTGTAACGACCGTGACTTCGGTAATTGTCTATTTTATTAATCTACATTTCTTCTCGGGGGCAGGTTCGTGATGGTGGAGTCTGAGAGCAAACGTCTATTACAAAGTATGCTAAACGGGGCAGCAGAGGTAATTAGTAAAAAAGATGAGCTGAATCGAATTAACGTATTCCCTGTAGCAGACGGGGATACGGGCAGTAATTTAGCTTCGTTAATGCAAGCGATTATTGATCATGTTTCCCTGAAAGACTACTCAACAAAGGAGTTACTGGAAGAAGTGGCTAGTGCGGCTTTAATCGGGGCGCGAGGCAATTCGGGGATGATTTTTGCACAATATTTAAATGCTGTTGCGGAAAGTTATCATCATTTGGAGTCTACTTTTGACGGGTTAGTTCAAGCGTTTCAAAAAGCTGTTCATAAAGCCTATGATGCTTTGCTTGATCCGAAAGAAGGGACGATTTTATCAGTGATGAAGGCGTGGTCGGAGGCACTTGCTGGGTCGTATGAAGTGGATAGATCTTTTCCGAAATCGTTATTAAATGCGCAAATCGTCGCGGAGCAAGCGTTAATTAACACGGAATTTCAAATGCCGATTTTACGGAAAAATCGTTTAGTGGACTCGGGGGCGAAAGGTTTTTATTATTTTATCGCGGGATTAACGAATGCTTATTGCGGCGGAGCGGTTTCTGCGCCAGTCAGTGTGGCAGTAAAAGAACAATTGGAAGAACATGTCCATTTTGAGACGAGTGAGCCAGTTTATCGCTATTGTTCGGAATTTATTATCAAGCAAGCGACTGTCTCTCATCAAACGTTGCGCGAGATTTTGGCGTTTCAAGGGGATTCGCTCGTAATTGCCGGCAATGAAAAACAAATCAAAATCCACATCCATACAAATGAGCCTCAGGAAGTTTTGCATAGTCTCTCGGAATATGGCGTGATGACGTATCAAAAAGTCGATGATATGCGGCTTCAATATGAAGTAACGAAAAAGCCGCGCGCGAAAATTGCGATAGTGACAGATTCGATTGCTGATTTGCCAGAAGCATTTTTACTGGAACATCAAGTGCATGTGTTGCCAATGAATATTTTAGCGGGAGAGGAAAATTTTCTTGATAAATTGACGATTGGACCGGCGCTGATACAAAGAAAACTTGCGCAACATTGTGATATGAGTACAGCGCAGCCAACGATACGAACCGTGGATGCCTTGCTGTCATTTTTAGAAAATAAATATGAACATGTGCTTGTTATCACGGTTTCGGCTAAATTAAGTGGAACGTATCAATTGATTAAGCAGCGAATCAAAGCGCGCAATTTGTCTTCGGACTGGATTCGTGTGATTGATTCGAAGCTGAACTCAGTCGCGCAAGGTCTTTTAGTGAAGCAAGCGGTAGCGTTAGTCGAGGCAGGCGAAACTTGGGAAGACGTTTGCCAGAAAATCGAACAATTGATTGAGCGGACTTTCATCTATGTCGCAGTTGCTGATTTGTCGCCAATGGTGCAATCTGGGAGAATTCCACGGGTTTTAGGCAAACTTGCGCAGAAATTATCGCTGTATCCGATTGTGAGCTTGGATGAGTCCGGGGACGGAAAATTGATTGGTATATCGTTTAGCCAAACGCAAAGTATGAAAAAAATCATAAAAAAAGTCACCAAATTACAACTGAAAGAGCTAGCGATTACGCATGTTTCTTCAGAACGTGATGCGGAAATTTGGCAGAAGCAATTTGAAAAGGAAACAGGAGAAGCTGGATATCTCGTGGATAGTTCGGCAGCAATTGCCATTAGCGCAGGGCTTGGAAGTGTCGCGGTCGCCGGGATTAAAAAGGAGGAAACAAGATGATGTATGGGATAGTAGCAATCGCTTTACTTGTTTATTTTGTACTTTGGTTTATTATTTCGAAAATAAAAGGGAAATATTCGCTCGTTGATATTGCTTGGGGTGGAGGCTTTGTAGTTGTAGCTTGGACTGGATTTTTAACTACTTTTAGCGTAACTACTCAAAGTATTACTATCCTTATTTTAGTTACGATTTGGGGAGTGCGTTTATTTTGGCATTTAGCTCGTCGTAACTGGAATAAGCCAGAAGATTACCGCTACGTCAATATGCGCAAACGCTGGGGAACGACGCTAGTAAATTTGAAAGCTTTTTTAAATGTGTTTGTATTGCAAGGAGTGCTCTTATTTATTATCGCTTTGCCGATTACGCATAGTTTTGCTAATGAGTCTGCGGCATTCGCTTGGTGGCAAATTCTCGGTATCGTTATCTGGATTATTGGCTTCATTTTTGAAGTTGGCGGTGATTTGCAACTAGAAAACTTTAAAAAGGATCCAGCTAACAAAGGAAAATTACTAACAACCGGTTTTTGGTCTGTTACGCGGCATCCGAATTATTTCGGGGAAGCACTTAGCTGGTGGGGTGTATTTTTAGTCGCATTAACGCAAATGACTGATTTTTGGCTGATCACTAGCCCAATCGTTATCACGCTATTGTTATTATTTGTTTCCGGGGTTCCGTTGCTAGAGAAAAAATATCAAGGTCGAAAAGATTTCGAAGCTTACGCGAATAAAACGTCCAAATTTTTCCCTTTTATTGGTAAAAAAGGTCTGTAAAAGTAGTGATTCTGTCTTAATAATGCTATTAATTGCTATTTGCAGGTTAGAGCGAGTAGAATAAGAGATGGGTATGATAAAACGTACCTAAATACAATACTTATGAGGCGAGAGGGGTACAACAGATGAAAAAAGAAAAAACAGTGTTAATTATGAATTTCGATGAAGAAAGTATTTCTTACCAAGCTTTCTCAGAAATGAAAAGATTGCACCAAGAACGCAAAATCATTGGTTATCAAATGGCGGTTGTAAAACATGAGCCAGGAAATAAACTTGTTGCACAAGATTTTCTTGATTTTACTGGTGCCGACAAAAATATGAAAGATAGCCTTATTGGGATGTTAATTGGTATTTTAGGTGGACCATTCGGAATTTTAATCGGTTGGATGGTTGGAGCAATCGTTGGTTCTATGCAAGACGCTGGCGAAGTGAAAAATGCTTTAAGCGTATTTGAAAGAACGTTAAAAACGATTCCAGAAGGTTCTACAGGCGTTATCCTTATTGCAACAGAACAAGAATTAGCAAATGTAAATGACGTAGCAATGGATGAGTTGCATGGTCGAGTGCAACGTATGGATGAAGCAATCGTAGCCCAAGAAATCAAAAGCGCACAAGAAACAGAAGGAAAAGCAAAAGATTCCGCGAAAAAACATTGGTTTGGTAAATAAAAAAAGTTAAAACGAGGACAGAGAAATCTGTTCTCGTTTTTTTTGTTTTAAGTTTATAAAAACGGGGAAACTAACACCATAAAACAACAAATGAGAAATTTTTCAAGATGGTAACGCTTAACTGATTTTTATTTTCTGAAAACTATTTGCATCAAATTAAAAACATGCTACAATAAACAAGTTGTGAATTTCACAAGAAAATTTTTTTGTTTGGAGATGAAATAATTTGGATGTGGAAAATAGTCCATTAATGCAGAAAATTGATTATAGTACGCGCAAAAAAATTGATTTAGTAAATAATAGTATTCTTCGTTATATTGTGCGCGCGATGTTAGCATGTTTATTCTTAACACTAGGGACTGCGGTTGCTGTGATGATTGGTGATAAAGTCGATCATTTTGCGCCAGGACTTGGTAAAATCACGTATGCGTTTATGTTTAGTTGGTCGCTTGTTATGATTATTTATATGAATGCTGAGCTTGGTACTTCTAACATGATGTATATGACAACTGGTGTTTATCAAAAAATTGTTAAACCAGGAAAAGCTTTACAAATTTTGCTTTTATGTATTGTTTGTAATTTATTTGGTGGAATTCTTGCAGGGTACTTAGTTTCCTTGACATCTGTTTTCCATAATTTACCTGCAGACCATTTCTTATTTACTGCCGTTAGCGGTAAACTTGAAAAAGCGCCACTAGAAATTTTTGTGGAAGGTATTTTCGCTAATATTGTTGTAAATACCGCCGTGCTTTGTACGCTTCGAATGAAAGATGATGCTGGGAAAGTCATTGCGATGGTTTTCATTATTTTCATCTTCGCATTCTTAGGGTTCGAGCACGTTATCGCCAACTTCTCATCATTCTCATTAGCATTTTTCGCTTCTGGTGGAACACTTGCTGCAATGACAGCGGGCAATGTGACCGTCAATTTAGTACTTGCTTTACTAGGGAATTTTGTAGGGGGAGGCCTTGTTATCGGACTCGGCTATGCTTGGCTTAACCGAACAAAATCAATTTATAAAGATTAATAAAAGAAGGACCTCAGAAATTTTCCGAGGTCCTTTTTTTATATGCTTTTAACAGGCAAATTACTTAAAAATGAGCGGATGAGTGGTTCAAATTTCGGCACTTCTTTCTCGACTAAGAAAGCGTCATGGCCATATTCGGAAGCCACTTCATGGTAAGTAACCGGCACATCCCATTCTTTTAAAAGTTCATAGCCACGCCGTAAATCGTGAATCCGGAAAAGTTGATCGGTCGTGATGCCGATAAGCAAATACGGAATTTTGATTTTCGAAAAAGCGGGCAGATCGTCTTTCGCAGGTGCTGTAACATCAAATAAATCAATGGCTTTCGTTAAATACAAATAACTATTCGCGTCAAATCGCTCGACAAAAGTATCGCCTTGATATTGTAAATACGACTCGATTTGAAAATGTTCTTTTGAGAAAGCTGCGGGGGAAGACTCGGCGACAGTGAAGCGTTCAAAACGTTTGGAGAACAGCTCGCTCGTCCGGTACGTCATCATCCCGACCATTCTAGCCGTGGCAAGCCCGCCTTCAGGTTGACCGACATAATTACCGCCATTAAAGTCAGGGTCATTCAAAATCGCCATACGCATAATCAGATTATAACCAATCGCGTCCGGTCCGGCAGCAAGCGGGGAGGCGATATTAATAATACTATCTGTAATATCCGCATAATCAATCGCCCATTCTGTCGCTTGCATCCCACCCATCGATCCGCCAATCACCGAAACAATCCGCGTAACCCCAAGCTGTTCCAAAAGTTCACGCTGCACCTTAATAATATCTTTAATCGAAAATCCGGGAAACTGTAATCGGAAAGGCTCGCCCGTTTTTGGATTAATCGAAGAAGGGCCAGTCGTGCCGCTACAACCACCAAACACATTCGTGCAAACGAGGAAATATTTATCGGTATCAATCGTTTTGCCCGGTCCGATATAATCATCCCACCAACCAGGCGCATCATCGTCAAAATGTTTCGCCGCATGAGCGGTTCCAGTAAGCGCGTGTTCTAACAAAATGCAATTATCGCGTGAGGCAGAAAGTGTCCCGTATGTCTCATAGCCAACTAAAACTGGGCTTAATGTTTCTCCATTTTCAAGTAGAAGAGGACTTTTTTGAAATAGTTCTTTTTGTTGTAAGGTCACTTCTCTTCACTTCCTCCTAAATTTGCTCTAGTGCTTTCGTTAAATCTTGAATGATATCATCGGCGTTTTCGATTCCAATTGATAAGCGAATCGATTCTGGTTTCACGCCAGCAGTTAATTGTTGTTCCTCGCTTAGTTGTTGGTGGGTTGTGGACGCTGGGTGGATAATAAGCGATTTTGCGTCGCCAACATTGGCTAAATGAGAGAATAATTCTACGGATTCAATCACTTTTTTACCAGCCTCATAGCCACCTTTAACGCCAAAAGTGAAAATCGAACCTGGACCTTTTGGTAAATATTTTTGGGCTAGCTCGTTGTATTTATTATCCGGCAAACCGGGATAGTTTACCCAAGCTACTTTAGGATGGTCGTTTAAGAAATTGGCCACTAGTTTAGCATTTTTCACGTGTTGCTCTAGGCGAAGAGAAAGCGTTTCTAGGCCTAAAATTAACAGGAATGCGTTGAACGGGGAAAGTGCTGCGCCAGTGTCACGAAGGAGCGAGACGCGTAGTTTGGTAATATAAGCCGCCGCGCCAACATCGTTTGTGTATGATAAACCATTATAGCTGTCATCTGGCACAACTAGCTTCGGAAACTTGCCATTTGCCCAGTTGAATTTACCTGAGTCAATGACCGCGCCACCAATAGCCACACCATGACCACCGATGAATTTCGTTGCCGAGTAAACGACGATATCAGCGCCAAAATCAAATGGGCGATTTAAATAAGCGGTCGCGAATGTGTTGTCAACGATGAGCGGGATATCGGATGCGTGCGCAACGTCCGCCACTTTTTCGATATCAACAATATTAATATCAGGATTTCCGATTGTTTCAATAAAGACAGCTTTCGTATTTTCTTTAATCGCTTTTGCAAAATTTTCCGGTTCGTTAGGGTCAACAAAAGTAACGTCAATCCCAAAAGTTTTAAATGTATGAGAGAAAAGAGTGTGCGTTCCGCCATAAAGTGTTGCGGCTGCGACGATATGATCACCGGAACCAGCAATATTTAAAATAGAGTAAGTGATAGCGGCCATACCAGAAGCAGTTGCAACGGCACCAATACCACCTTCAAGTAAAGTTAATCGTTCTTCTAAAACAGCAGTAGTAGGATTCATAATGCGGGTATAAATATTTCCAGTTTCTTGTAAACCAAATAAGGCTGCGGCATGTTCCGGGCTATCAAATGTATACGACGTTGTTTGATAAATTGGCACGGCTCTTGAGTGCGTGTCTCCGTCGGGCGTATGTCCACCGTGTACTTGAATTGTTTCGAATTTATACTCATTACTCATAAAAACCACTCCTCTTTAATATGTATTTATCAGTAATTTCCATCAAAAAACCTCCCTAGCAGTATATAAGCCGCCAGAGAGGATAGAGTTTCCTAAACATGGATTTCCGACTTATCTTTCAGAATATACTGCTGGAATTAGCACCGTGAAAATAAATTCCGGTTGCTAAGGCTTCAAAGGGCCAGTCCCTCCACCTTTCGTGATAAGAAAATACTATTAAATTAAGTTATATATTACGCTGGATGATATGAATTGTCAACTATGTATTAAAAAAGGCTAAAATTAGTTCTTTTTATGATATTTTTGTGAAAAAGGCATTTTTTTAAGAGAATAATTACGCGCGCAAGGTTTTAAATCCGCTTTTTTAGGCTATTATAGTTAAGACTAATTATATTTCATTAAACATGGGGTCGAATTAGAAAAAATAAAGGGGAGTTGAAATAAAAAATGAAAACTTTTACACGAATTCTTGTTTTATTAGCGGGGATTGCCATGGTTATTCTTGGATTTTGGTTCTTATTCCATCCGGTAGTTTCCTTGTTAACCTCGACATTAATGGTTGGTTTCTTATTACTCATTTCAGGTATTTTCCACACAATTACTTATTTTTCAGATAGAAAATCACAAAATATTTCTGGCTGGGTGCTAGCTGACGGGATTTTATCCATCGTACTAGGTTTCTTGCTATTATTTAATGAATTTGATGGAACTGCAACACTTATCTTACTTTTCGGTATGTGGGTATTGTTTGCTGGTATTATGCGTACAATTGGTGCATTTACCGCCAAACAAAACAACGTACGCGGCTGGGGCTGGATTTTAACAATTGGTATTATTGGTATCGTTGTTGGATTTATCGCTTTGTTCAACCCAGTAGTTTCCGCAATTGGTATCATGATCGTTGTCGCAACATTCTTCATCGTTCAAGGTATCGGCGCAATTGCTACATTCTTCTTTATGGGTAAAAATTATTAAAAAAAAGCGAAACCAATTTTAAAACTGGTCTCGCTCGATAAGAAGAGAAGCTATCTAAATTTAGATAGCTTCTTTTTATTATGCGTGTTTTTTACGAAGTAGAATCAATGCGCCACTTGATAAAAGGATACCGATAGCTGCTAGTGGAAGGCTGCTTTCATCCCCAGTTTTTGGTAATGATTTCTTAGATGTATAAGTGCTGTTTGATTTATGTGTAGTTTCTTTTGTTGAATCACTTTTAACAGTTGGTTTTACAACAGGTTTATTAGGATTTACGACAGGTTCATCAATAACTTTACCAACATATACAAAACTGGCTTCTTCACTATAGTTACCATTGTCGTCATAAGCAATTAAAGAAAATTCATCATTATTTTTGAAAGGTGTTTTTAGATTGAAAGTAAAGTCACCTTTTGCATCAGATGTAGTTGTTGCAATCACATCTCCAGCTTTGTTAAACATTTCAACTGTCACATTTGGAGAAGTATTTCCATATACTGTTGACGCAGTGCTAGAAGTTTCGTTAATTGTTGGTGTTTTAAGTGTGGCTACGCTATTAACGACAAAATAAGAAACAGTTAGTTCAGCTGTATTCCCAGCTTCATCTGTTGCAACAATGATTGCTTCGTGCTGTCCAGTTGTTGAAGTGGTTGCTTCATGACCAGCTTTGAAAGAAAGAGTCACTTTTCCGGAATTATCAGTAGCTGTTGCAAGATTATCAGCTGACAAACTTTCTCCTTTTGTAAAGACAGCATCTTTGTCAATTACTTTTAAAACTGGTGGAGTTTGGTCAACTACTTTGTATGATGCTGTATATTCTTGTGTTTTACCGTCTTTAGTAGCTACGATGATTGTGGAGAAAGTACCAGTAGCTGAAGTGGATGGTGTGGATTTGAAACTTAAAGTTGCTCCATTTTCAGGTGTTGCAAATTGACTTAATGTAGGTGTTGAATCTTGAGCTAATGTTGGAGTAGATGCCAGTGTAGCATAAGGAGGCATTGCTGTGACTGTATAATTCACAGGAACTTCAAGTCCAGATCCATCTCTGAATATGATCAAATAGACGAATGTGTAGTTTCCAGGAATCTTAGTTTCAGGTGGATTAGTATTACCATTTTTAAATTGAATCATAATTACTTCAGTTGAGTCAGAGTTATTTAAAAAATCGCTTGCGGAAACAGTATCTCCTGATTCAAGTGTAACGCCAGTTTTTGCAGTTACAATACCTTGATCTGCCATTTCAGTCGAAGTACTTTTTAATGCTTGTGATTTTAAATTAACCTCCGAAGTTGGAGTAGTTGAGTTGTCTGGTTGTGTAGTCTCGGCTGCAAAAGCAGGAGCGCTAATTGATAATGTAAGTCCAAATGCTAAAGATGTAGCTAATATTTTTTTCATGTTCTTCATAAAATATCCTCGTTTCGATTTTTAATATATGGTACGAGATTATTATAAGGCGATAAGGACTGATATAGTAGCTAAAAGTAGTTAATTTTATTAAGGTGTTACAAAATTATGGCGAAATAAAATCAGTGAACAATTTTTAAATCGCCCACTGATTTTGTAATTTATTTTACGTTCATATGTATGGTTTGTAATTTTCTTTTATTTTCTGCTTATGAAACTCAAAATTGTTTACACGCCAAGGTTTTGGCGAAAGCGCAATAATGCCATCTTCTTCTAGCTTTCGCAGGTTGGTTGCAACATAAGCTCGAGCTAAATTAAGATAATTCCCTAAGATTTTTTGCGTAAAATAATATGGAATCAAACAAGAGCCATCTGTTTCAATTCGGCCAAATCGTTCTCCACAAGCAATTAATCCAGCTAAAACTTTCTCATTAGAAGGTAAATTTGCATAAGCTTCGCGTTCTAGCATTGGTGTAACCATACTTTGCATAAGTGCGTTCATCTGCCAAAATACATCTGGTGAACTTAAGAATTTATTCAGAACATATTTACGTTCAAATTGATAAACACTAACTTCACTAATCGTTGAGTAATTTACTGGTGATATCGCGCCACCAAGTAGTGTAAGCGGTCCAATACAATCTTGTTTGCCTAAGAAGCTGATGATGTTGTCTTCTTTGCAAGTATTTTTGCTCATCGCAACTACGCCTTCTTCAATGATATAGAAGTAATCAGTTTCCGCACCTTCTGCTAAAATCTGTTGGTTGCGTCTAAAGCGAATTCTTTTATATGGAAGAACTGCTTCACTAGAATCTTTTAACAAATTAAGTAAATCCACGTTGTAAAAGCTATTTTCCTCATTTAGTAATGACATATACCGAGTCCCCTTTTCTCAGTGGTAATCATTATCATTATATAGGAGTTAACTTCAAATGTGTATTAATGGGACTTAGGTTGCTTTAAGTAGTTTTGCTTTGATGAGGCGATCACGAATAAGAATCCCTAAAAGCGCCGCGAAAACGGCTTTAATAATACCCGGAATAATAAATGGTACCATTCCTGTTAAAAAGGCAGCCGGCCAGTCAAGTCCAGTGCTAACCTTCAACCATAACACGCCGAAAATAAGCGTGATAATGGCGCCTAAAATATTAGCAACGATAGCATATGGAACCGTGAATTTTGTTTTTTCGAGCAACCAGCCTGTAAGTAATGCGTTAAAAATAAATCCGATAATAAATCCGCCAGTTGGTCCAAAAATAATCCCAATTCCTGCTGTCATTCCTTGGAAAACGGGAATCCCAACAGCGCCAAGCACAATATAAACTAATACAGATATCGTACCATGACGAGCTCCAAGAATTGTTGCAGCTAAACCAATCGCAAATGTTTGTCCTGTAAGTGGGATAGGACCGAGTGGAATAGCAACTTGTGCAAGCAAAGCAATGATGACTGCAAATAAAGCATCAACTACTAAAAATTTCAATTTCTGATCACGCATAAACATATCTCCTTTTAATGTAAACTTAATACTATGTTAGGTTAACATTTATCGATTAAAAAAACAATACTAGTTTTTTTAATCAGTACCTTGCAATGAACACTAGTGTATGATAAACTATAGTGGTAGTGAACAATATATAGTAGTGGTTACTTAATACTAGTGTGGAATTTAACAGAATGGAGGAGTTAGCATGGAGGTTAACCCACAATTCAAAAAAGGTGTGTTAGAACTTTGCTGTTTATTTTTAATTCAAAAGAAAGATTGTTATGGCTATGAGTTGGCAAATCAAGTTTCTAAATATATTGAAGTAGCGGAAGGCGCTATTTATCCAGTACTTAGAAGATTAGTGAAAGAAGAATATTGTTCCACTTATTTAGTAGAATCGAATGAAGGTCCATCAAGAAAATATTATCAACTAACTGTCAAAGGGGAAATTTACTTAAATGAGCTTATTTCCGAATGGAACAATTTTACAGACAGTGTTGCAAAGCTTTTAACAGAGGGGGAAGCAGTAAATGAATAAACAAGATTTCTTAAATGAATTAAATCAACGCCTAGAATTGCTTGATCCTAAAGAACGGAGAGAGCTATTATCTGATTATCAAGAGCATTTCAGAAATGGGATTGAAGCGGGGAAAAGTGAAGAACAAATCGTCTTTGACCTAGGAACGCCGGAAGAAATTGCGGCAGATATTTTAAGTGAACGGAATATCCGCGAAGAACAAGTAGAAGCGGAATATTATTATGTGCCACGTAAAAACCAAAATGAAAATCGATCTGTAAGTAAGCAAATTTTAATTGGGGTAGGTTTATTTTTCTTAGATATTTGCCTTATTATTCCAATTATGGTCTCGTTATGGTCATTAGTTATTTCACTTTGGTCATCAGTTGCTTCGTTTATACTTTCGCCGTTGTTACTTGGCGTAATGCTTTTATTTGGCGCTGACTTTGCATTTTATCAAATGTTTGTTTCGATTGGACTTGTGGGCTTGGGGCTGATGCTTCTATTTGTCGCAAATGCACTTACGAAGTTTACAACTAAAGCTACAATGGCAATTATCGAATGGCACAAATATGCAGTCAAAGGAGGCGGAAGCAATGCGTAAACACCAATTAAGTAAGAAATTATTTTTCGCAGGTTTGGTGCTATTTATTATCGGTGCGATCGGCGTGGCTATCACAATGAACACAGGCAATATGATTGAAAAAGGAGAACCACTTACACAGCAGTGGGATTTAGCAAACGAAAATATTAATACGATTGCTTTTTCTTCCGAGCGAGATGTATTCATTGAATGGAAAGAAAGCACAACTGGAAAAAATTATATCGAATTAAAAGGAAATTACTCCGCAAATGATAAAAAAGCAATCCAAAAATTAGAGCCAGTTTCCGAAGATGGAACTTCATTTAATATTACGGTTCCAGAAGAAGATGATTGGTATAACAACTTTGGCAAAATCTATGCTTACGGCAAACAAAAAGTAACAGTTTACTTAACGAAAAATACAAAAGTGGCTGATTTAGAAGTGAAATCTCATTCAGGAGATATTAATGTGGCCGATTTTAACGTAAAGAAATTTGTTAGTTCAACAAATTCTGGTGAGTTGAAAGTGACTAATCTCCAGGCTGATACTGCTCAAATGGCTACTTCTTCCGGTGATTTAAAATTAGCTACTATTAAAGCAAATACAGCGATTGAAACAGGTTCTGGCAAGACAGAAATTACTAATTTAACCGGCGATTTAGAAGTAAATGGTGGTTCTGGTGATGTTACTGCTAGCGGAGTCAAAGCGAAAAAACTTAAAATCGCAATCGATTCTGGGGATATTGAATTGACTGATAGTGTAACAGATCTGGCCGTGTTAACAACGAGTTCCGGCGATATTGATGCTAATACAAATGGTATAGTGCAAGCAGAATCTAATTCTGGATCCATTGAACTTGAGGGCGTAACAAATGACCTCACCGCTAAAACAAGCTCAGGAGATGTGGATGCAGCATTTATCAAACAAGTAAAAAATATCAGTATCAATACAGATTCTGGTGAAGTGGAACTAGAAATACCAGGTGATTTTAAAGCTATTTACGAAACAAGTAGCAATTCCGGTAGTGTCAAAGTTCCAACGAGTGATTCGAATACAGCAAACCGCGTAACAGTAAAAACAAGTTCTGGTGATATTAAAATCAAAAAATAAAAAATCCGTGCGCTAATTATTTAATTAGCGCATTCTTTTTGTTAAAAAGGGGTAAAGTCAGATAAACTGTTTTATCAATTTGCGCAAGGGGAGGAGAATGGATGATGGACTTTCATATTAGAAAAGCAACTAATAGCGATGCCGAGGCCATTCAACACGTAGCGATTACTTCGTGGCATCATACTTATCAAGACTTAATTCCAAATGATGTACAAGACGACTTTTTGGAAAGATTTTATAATGTTGAAACGCTTCATAACCGTATTTCAGCGACACCGTTTGCTGTTTTGGAACAAGCGGGAAAAGTAATTGGATTCGCGAATTTTATTGAACTTGAAAAGGGAAAAAGCGAACTAGCGGCTTTTTATTTGCTGCCGGAAGTAACACAACGCGGACTTGGAACCGAGTTATTAGAAGTGGGTATGACGTTATTTCACGTGCCATTGCCAATGTTTGTGAACGTCGAAAAAGGAAACGAAACAGCAATCCATTTTTATTTGGCAAAAGGGTTTGTTCAAGTGGAGGAATTTACCGAGGATTTTTATGGCTACCCACTGGAAACGATTCGCTTCAATTTGAGTCACCATGCGTATGAAGAAGAATAAAAAAATGTCTATTCTAGTTGAATAAATCAATTAGGATAGACATTTTTTTATTTTGTAGCAGCTCTCCCGCTAGTCGTTTTTCCACCGCGTAAGAAGAAGAAAATCACGGCTAATATCGCCATAATTACTCCTGCAAGAACGGAAACGCCAACTGAAATGAGCATGCCGGAAACTTGGATAATGCTTAGGATGATGACTGCTGCAACAACCCCGTAAGCAAATCCCCATATGGCAAATGTGAAATAGCTAGCTTTTTTGCTAAATCCGTAGAATATTTCGCCTAACGTAGAGGCAACTAAAATCACCGGAGCAGCAAAAAGTATTGCTGAAAAGACAAGTTGTGGTGTGACATTTTCATAGAGGATGGTTTCGACTAACAGTGCAGAAAAAATACCTAAAACAAAAATTGATAAATAAGCAATAATAAAACGCATGAAAAAAACCTCCTAAAGTACACTATATTATAGCATAAATTAGGAAGTTAGCTTAACATCTAGCCCAGTTATCGTCATTCCTCTTTACGATACGTGTAATACCCCGAATCATGTTGAAAATGAGTATCGATACATTTAGAAAAACGATAAAAAATACAGTGGCTAAAGCAAGAAAGTGAATGGTGTCCGCGCTATTGGTACTAAATGGAACATTGTTATAAAGTAAAATTATAACAATAAGACCAGCGACAAATGTTGTTTGCGTGAGGAGCGCCCATTTTACATGATGCCGTATTTCTTTATCTTTATTTGTACACCAGATAATCGCGGGAGCAATAACCGGAGCGAAGAAAAGACTAAAATAACTAAGCGCACTAATAATTTTTTTATCTAACATTTCTCATCTATCCTCTCATTTGTTTATAAGTCTAGTATAGCGGGGAAAGAGAAAGGAAACCATCGAATTAGGTGACGATATGTAATTGAAAATGACAGTTTTGTCATGTAAAAACGCCCCTTCGAAAAAAATCAAAGAGACGTTTCTTTATATGACTGATTTTAAAGACCAAACTTTACTGCGCCATCTACGGTACATTAAAACGGCTCGAACGCCTTCATCAATAATGTACGCCAGCCAAACACCAACGAGCCCAAGCCCAGCAGAGATCCCAAGTACATAGGAGAACGGCAAACTAACAATCCACATAACAATCAGTCCACATATAAATGGAAAACGGACATCGCCAGTAGAATTCAGACTGCTAATGATAATAATATTCGTGGCACGTCCAAGCTCAAGGAAAATCGAAAGCAAGAACAGTTCTTTCGTCATCGCAATGATTTCGGTATTCGTTGTAAATAGTCGCATAATCGGCTCAGCAAAGAGATAAATTGACACGCTGACTACAATCGCAACGACTAGCCCAATTTTCCAACTGCGTAAACCTTGTTTGTAAGCTTTATCAATTTCTTTCGCACCAACCGCGCGACCGATAATGATTTGCGAGGCTTGACCGAGCGCGATAGCAAAGAGTGCAACAAACTGGCTCACAGTCGAAGCATAGACTTTTGTTGTAAGTGCTTCTGTGCCTAAAATCGCAATGATTGCCGTAACAACAAGCTGAGAACCAGCGTACGATAAGTTTTCCCCAGCAGAGGGAAGACCTAGTCGTAAAATCGAATAAAGTAGTTTTTTGGAAACTTGCTCCAATTTTTTGAAATGGAACGTGTAACCGATATATTTTCTGAGCATCCAAATGGCTAGACCCATTCCGACGAAGTTAGCGACAGCAGTAGAAATTCCGACACCTGCCACGCCGTAATCTAAGTATGCAAGCGGGCCGTAAAGAAATAAGTAATTACCGACAACATTAATAATACTAATCGTCACAGGAACAAGAATCGATTGCCTCACATAACCGTGCGCCCGGAGAATTGGCAAAATCGAAGCATGAATCGCGATAACAACCGAACTCCCACCGATAATTTCTAAAAATGGTGCGCCGACTTGGACTAAATGAGGATCAATTCCCATCCAAGTCAGGAAATTTTTCGACATAAAAATGAAAATAATACTCATCACAATGCCAATTAAGAAAGCCACCACTAAACCATTTGTAATCACATTCTCGATTTCTTTATGTTTTTTCGCACCGATCATTTGTGCAACGATAATCTGCACACCAACACTGATGAAGCCGTAAATAATAATAGAAATAACAAGAATCTGATTAGCAACCCCAGTCGCAGCAACCGCATCATCCGAATAATGCCCCAGCATAAAGACATCGATATAACTAATCATCAGTCGTAAAAATTGCTCCAGAAAAATCGGCCAAGCAAGTGTAAAAAGACTTATACTGGCGACCTTATGTACTGAATTCACTTATTTCCCTCCCTTCTTTTTCTAACACAATTAAAGCCATTATAAGGCAATTAAAGTTAAAAGTATAGATTAATTTCAAAAAGACGCCAAGATATTACTTGACAAAAAATAGATATTTTATATAATTAGTTAGGTAAACTAATTAAATGATAGAAAGAAGTGGAGAAATGTCTTCGAAAAATCAAGACTTGGGGCACTCAGTAATTAAGGCTTTCATGAATTTTAAGCATGCTGAATTAAAAAGTTTCCAAATTCCAGGTTACAGTAAATCTGAAACAAGATTTATTTTTATTTTATCTCGCGGGCTTAAAAGTAAAGGGCCGAAAATTCGTGTTTCCGATCTTGGTCACATGCTTAGAATTTCAAAACCAAGCGTAACGCAAATGATGCAATCTTTAGAAGGAAAAGGACTCATTAAACGCGTTCAAAACCCTGAAGATAAGCGCTCGATGTATGTTGAATTAACGGAAGTCGGCGCAGCAGTATCAGAAAAAAT
Source organism: Listeria cossartiae subsp. cayugensis (assembly GCF_014229095.1). Lineage (GTDB taxonomy): Bacteria > Bacillota > Bacilli > Lactobacillales > Listeriaceae > Listeria > Listeria cayugensis. The sequence goes on from NZ_JAARZC010000001.1 coordinate 361,610, forward strand.
GCTCGATGAGTTTCAGGCTAGTTTTGAAGATATGCAGGAATTTTTAGGCGAAGACGACATGCAAAAATTGATTACGCTCCTAGAGAAACTTACAGATTACTTAAACACAAAATCCGAAAATAAGGAGGCATAAACCGCAAATGATGAAATTGATGAAAAGATTAAAACCTTATTGGCTGAGCATTACGGCCGTATTAGTCCTTACTTTCGGGCAAGTTATCGGACAGCTTTATTTGCCGACCTTGATGTCTAACATTATTGATAAAGGCGTTGTAAATGGCGATACAGATTATATTTGGAGCACTGGGATGCAGATGCTACTCATATCGTTCGCCTCTGTTATCTTGTCGGTTATCGTCGTCTATCTCGCGTCGAAAATTTCGATGGGATTCGGGAAAGACTTACGCGATAAAATTTTTACTAAAGTAGAGGACTTTTCCTTACAAGAATTTGATAAAGTAGGAACTTCCTCGTTGATTACGAGAACGACAAATGATGTTGTCCAAATCCAAAATGTTCTTTATATGATGATGCGTCTAATGGTAATGGCGCCAATCATGTTACTCGGCGGTATTATTATGGCTGTCGGACGTGACGCGAAACTATCACTTATTTTTGTCGTTGTTTTACCACTACTGCTTCTATTAGTAGTTGTTCTAGGTGGCAAAGCAATGCCAATGTTTAAATCATTACAAAAGAAAATGGACAAATTAAACCGTGTTATTCGTGAAGGTTTAACTGGTATTCGTGTTGTTCGCTCCTTTAACCGTAACGAAGACGAACTCGAAAAATTTGAAGAAGCGAATGCGGACTATGCGACAACTGCAATTAAAGTCAACCGCTTGTTGTCACTAATGAGTCCGTTAATGATGCTGCTTATGAATTTAACTTCCATCGCGATTGTTTGGATTGGTTCGATTTTTATTGGTAATGGTGATATGCAAGTAGGGGACTTGATGGCGTTTATTCAATACGCGATGCAAATTATGATGTCCTTCATGATGCTTTCGGCCGTGTTTATTATGATTCCACGTGCTGGGGCTTCCGCGGAACGTATCAACGAAGTACTAGACATGGAAGCAGAAATACTTAACCCTGAAAATCCAAAAACAAGTACACCACCAGCAAAACTTTCTTTTGAAAATGTAACTTTCCGTTATGAAGGTGCTGAAAAACCAGTAATTGAAGATATTTCATTCGAAGCAAATGCTGGTGAAACCGTCGCAATCATCGGAAGCACTGGCGCTGGGAAGTCCACTTTAATTAACATGATTCCACGCTTTTACGATGTCGAAAGTGGTGTTGTAAAAATTAATGGGATTGATGTTCGCGAAATGGACCAATCCAGTTTGCGCCAAAAAATTGGACTTGTACCGCAAAAAGCCGTTTTATTCACTGGAACGATTGCTTCTAATATGCGCTACGGGAAAGAAGATGCGACTGATGAAGAAATCTGGGAAGCGCTTCGAACTGCTCAAGCCGAAAACTTTGTATCCAAACTGTCAAACGGGCTTGGTAGTCGCGTAGAACAAGGCGGAAATAACTTCTCTGGTGGACAAAAACAACGCCTTTCCATCGCGCGTTCATTAATTAGAAAACCAGAAATTTATATCTTTGATGATAGCTTCTCCGCGCTCGATTTCAAAACAGATGCGAAACTGCGTGAAGCTTTAAAAGCGGAAACAACGGAAGCCGTGACACTCATTGTCGCACAGCGGATTACGTCTGTTGTTAACTCCGACCAAATCATCGTTCTAAATGAAGGTAAAATTGCCGGCATTGGAACACATGAAGAATTAAAAGAATCAAACCAAATTTATCAAGAAATTATGAGGTCACAGCTGTCAGAGGAGGAAATCGCATGAGTGGTCCAGGTCCCGGTGGTGGAATGAGAATGCAAACAACCGCCAAACCAAAGAACTTTAAACAAACACTATTTCGACTTCTTAGCTATATGAAACCTCGTTCTGTCGCAATCATTGTCGTATTTATCTTTGCGATTTTATCCACGATTTTCAATATTTTCAGCCCGAAAGAACTCGGAAAAGCAACAACCGAAATTTTTAAAGGTGTTATGAGTCAAGATGGTATTAACAACGATAAGATTTTCAATATATTAATGATTGTTTTAGTTTTATATCTTGGTAGCTCCTTATTTAGCTTCATTCAGCAATACGTCATGTCGAGTGTTGCGCAACGTACCGTTTATGATATGCGGAAAGATTTAAAGGCGAAAATGGCCCGACTTCCGCTGAAATATTATGATACGCGCTCAAATGGTGATATTCTTAGTCGTTCTGTTAATGACATGGATAACATCGCGAACACGTTACAACAATCACTAACGCAAGCCATTACAGCGATTGTCCAAATGATTGGTGTCTTAATTATGATGCTAACAATCAGTTGGCAAATGACGCTAATCGTTCTAGTAACAGTTCCAATCAGTATTATTTTGGTTGCGATTATTGCTGGTAGATCACAACGTTACTTTGGGGCACAACAACGCAATCTTGGTATTTTAAATGATACTGTAGAAGAAACTTACGGCGGCCAAACGATCATTAAAGCCTTTGGTCAAGAAAAGAAAACCTTAGTAAAATTTGATGAAGTCAATGAAGATTATTTTAAAGCAGCTAAAAAAGCGCAATTTATTTCCGGGATTATGATGCCGGTAATGCAATTCGTTGGTAACTTAGGTTATGTAGGTGTCTGTGTGGCCGGTGGTATTTTTGTTACTAACGGAACACTTCAAGTTGGGGATATTCAATCATTTACGCAATATGTCCAATTATTTACGCAACCAATTTCCAGCGTAGCAAACATCGCCAATATCATTCAATCCACTATTGCTTCAGCAGAACGTGTATTTGAAATGATGGATGAAGAAGAAGAAAAAGACGAAATTCCAGCAAATATTAACCAAGTTGCTGGCGAAGAACACAGCATTGTATTCGACCACGTGAAATTCGGATACACTCCGGATAAACCACTGATGACTGATTTGAATATTCATGTTGAAGAAGGTCAGATGGTAGCAATCGTTGGTCCAACTGGTGCTGGTAAAACAACCATTATCAACTTGCTGATGCGTTTTTATGACGTGGATGGTGGTCAGATTCGGATGAAAGGTATTGATACACGCGATATGACCAAAGATGCCGTCCGCGAAAAATTTGGGATGGTGCTGCAAGATACGTGGTTATTTAACGGAACGATTGCAGAAAATATCGCATACGGTCGCGAAGGCGCAACGAAAGATGAAGTTATCGGAGCAGCAAAAGCCGCTTACGCAGATGATTTCATCCGTCGACTTCCAAATGGTTATGATACTGTCTTAAATGAAGAAGGTTCTAACATTTCGCAAGGTCAAAAACAACTTCTAACAATTGCCCGCGCGATTTTATCAGATCCATCTATCCTAATTTTAGATGAAGCGACTTCTAGCGTAGATACTCGGACAGAATTAAATATTCAACTTGCGATGGGGAATCTGATGGAAGGGCGCACAAGCTTCGTTATTGCCCACAGACTTTCCACCATTCGTGATGCAGACTTAATTCTCGTTATGAATCACGGTAGCGTTATCGAACAAGGAACACATCAAGAATTACTTGATGCAAAAGGCTTCTACGCTGATCTTTACAACAGTCAGTTTACCGGAGCTCAAGCAGTTTAAATGTAAAAAGACAATGTGGCTAGTCGCTGCATTGTCTTTTTTTGAGCAGAAAATTTGTTTGCTGGTGGATTAGGCGGTATGGTAAGTAAAGAAGAAATTGAAGAGGTGAAAATAGATGTATCAATCGATTACGGCAAATGATTTAGAGCAAGAATTAAAAAACGCACAGCTTAATATACTAGATGTCAGAGATGCAGATGCTTTTGTTGAGGGACACATTCCAAATGCAATCAACATTCCAATCAATGAACTACCAGAAAAAATAGCAACCCTTGATAAAGAGCAAGCTTATACGATTATTTGTTACGCGGGAGGTCGTTCTGAGCGCGCGAGTCAATTTTTAGCGGCAGAAGGCTTTGCTGTAACGAATGTAATGGGCGGTATGGGTGCCTTTCACGGGACAGTTACTCAATAAGAAAAGAAGCTACTTAATCGTAGCTTCTTTTTATTTAACTATGTTTTCTTTTACGGAAAAAGATTGTGGCTATTCCAGCTAGCGCAATACCCATTAAAACGGTAGCTAGTTGGTTGGAATCACCTGTTTTTGGTAAAGCCTTGTTTACTGGATCGGACACGTTTTTTTCAGGCGTATTTGCATTCACAGACTCGCCGTCACCATCTGTTTCATTTGGTTTATCTGGGTCCGGAGTTGGGGCTATCGGCTCATCTTCCTCAGCCACTTCTACGGAAATAGTAACTGGATCAGCCTCGATGCCACTTTCGCTCACTGCATGTAAAGTGACCGTGTATGTGCCAACTTTGTTTAAATCAACGACACTTTCGAAATCGCTTGTTACGGTACTGTCATCACTTGTTTCAGCGATAATATCTAATAAAAATTGTTCCTCCGTTACAGCTGATTCTTTCAGGTAGGTGATACTTTGCATTGCTGTAATGATTGGAATTTCAAGGATAGTTACTGTCACTTGTTGCGGCGTCGCTTGTAAACCTGCTGAGTTTTCTGCATTTAATGTAACAGTGTAAACGCCAGGTGTATTTAAATCAACGACACTAGCAAAATCACTCGTAACAGGTGCATCATCATCTGTTTCGGCATGAATATCTTGTAAAAACTTTTCTTCTGTAATGGTCGATTGCTCTACATAACTCATAGTCTCGTCACTAGCGATATTCAACGTATGTTCAACTGCAAAATATTGCGTGTACGTCCCGCCAGTTAACGTGTATCTAGTAAAATTAGGCGGCGTTGTATAAGCTCCAGCTGGATTATTATAACGTGCATTATATTTCATTTGTTCAATCGAATCAAAGTATTCTTTTGTGATTCCGCTAACAGTTATCCCTGTATCATCAATCGTTAGACGCGTGCTAGCAATCTGTTCGTTATTCAGTGAAAAGAAAGTAGAAGAGCCACTATTAGAAGTTGTAAAAGGAATCGCAACGCCATCAAAATTAACGCTACGTTCTTTCATTAAGGCAAAAGGAACAAAAATAGTTTGATTCGTTTCGTCGTAGCTTAGTGCAGAACTTTTAATCGTACTGTTAATTAAAGAAGTCCGGCCGACGTTTTGTCCATGTGCAGACAAGCTCGTTAATTTGGGGAAATTTTCGATGCCACGGAAATCGTGAACACCACAAAACTGAATATCCAAACTTGTTAGGTTAGGTAATGATTGGAGCGGCATTATATCTGTAAGAGCATAATCATATCCTAGTGTTAAGTCTGTTAACTGAGGAAGTCTATTTATTTTATCCAATGAGTTATCATTAATGTTGGTATTGCTTAAATCCATGGTATTTAAATTTACTAGGCCATTCAAATCAGGTAATGTATCATCCGTTAGGCTAGTCCCAGAGATAATTAACCTATTTAAACTAGTTATATTCGCTATCACAGAAAAATCAGTCACACCTGTATTTAATAAAGACAAAGATGTTAAATTGTGAGCAAATTCAAGTCCAGTTATATCTGTTAAAGTACTTCCATTAATATCAACTAGTTTAATCTTGTCCATTTGTGTTTGGGTAATATCACTTGTCGCAGCTTGTCCTAATAAGCCATTTAGATAGTTTTTTAAAACAGGATCAGGAATATTAACTATATCCTGTGATTCATTTGTTTCTATATTTTCTTCTGCAAAAGTACTTGTAAAATTAGGTATAGTCAAGGGTGCTATTAAAAGAATGCATAAACCAATCTTTATCCCAGTTTTTTTCATGTATGTAATCCTCCTAAAAAATTGGTGCTTAGTGTTTAATTATACAAAATTTTAGAATTTAAAACAATTCCTTTTTTAGTCGAATTCTAAATAAAAAACCGCAAAAGAGGAAGATCTCTTTTACGGTTCTAGTTTAGCTATGTTTTCTTTTACGGAAAAAGCTAATTGCGATGCCTGCGAGGATAATTCCGATTAATACAGTAGTTGCTGAGCCCTCGTCACCAGTGTATGGTAAAGTGGCATTTGCTTGTTCTGCTGAGTTTTCCGAAATAACAGATTGGCCATTTTCATTTGGTGCATTGGGGTTATCTGGATCAGGTGTTGGGTTTGGCCCCGGTGGTGTGGGTGGTTCGTCGCCTGCTACGACAGTTACGGTGACAGTTACTGGATCTGCTTCTACCCCATCTGCACTAACCGCGCGCAACGTGACAGTATAGGTTCCAACTTTAGTTAAATCAACCACACTATCGAAATCACTTGTCACTTTGCTACCATCACTCGTTGTAGCAGAAATATCTTGTAAAAATTGTTCCGCAGTTTTCGTTGTTCCTTTTGAATAAGTAATCGTTTTATCCGCTGTAATGATGGGTTTTTCAAGGATGGTGACGGTCACTTGTTTTGGTGTTGCTTTTAAACCAGCAGCATTTTCGGCATTTAGTGTGACAGTGTAGACACCGGGCGTGTTCAAATCGACGACGCTATCAAAATCACTCGTAACCGGGGTACCATCGTCTGTTTCAGCCTGGATATCTTGTAAAAATTGTGCTTCTGTAACAGTCGTTTTTTCGGTGTAGCTTATGGCGGAATCATTGGTAATCGTAAGTGTGTGATCGACATTGAAAGATTGTCGATACGTTCCGCCAGATACGGAATAGCTAGAAAAATTAGGCGGTGTAGCGTAACTGCCAGCCGGATTATTATAAAGAGCATTATAGTACATGGTTTCAATGGAATCGAAGTACGCTTTTGTTACGCCGCTAACCGTTATCCCTGTATTATCAATACTCAAACGAGCGCCATTAATTTGTTCATCATTTAGCGCAAAGATAGTAGAGGAACCGCTACTTGAAGTGGTAAAAGGAAATGCAACGCCATCAAAATTAACGCCGCGTCCAATCATTAAATCAAATGGAACAAAAAGTGTTTGATTGGCTTCATCGTAGTTTAATGCGGAACTTTTAATCGTACTTTCGATGGGAACACTACGTCCGACATTTTGACCGTATGCTGATAGATTGGTTAATTTTGGAAAGGTATCAATCCCGCGAAAGTCATTCACTCCGCAAAATTGGATAAATAAAGTAGTTAAATTTGGTATGGATTTGAGAGGCATCACATTCGTAATCGCAAAATTACTATCTAGGTTTAAGAAAGTTAAGCTAGGAAGTTTATTTATTTTAGTCAAGGAGTTGTTATCTAATTTACCAGGGCTTAAATTGAGATTAGTAACGTTTACTAAGCCATTTAAATCAGGTAGGGAACTATCGGTTAAATTGTTTCCAGAAATACTAAGATTAGTCAAACTCGGGATGTTGGCGACGATAGAGTAATCAGTCACACCTGTGTTAGATAAGCGTAAAACAGACAAGTTATGCGCATAATCGAGTCCGGTTAAATTCGTTAAACTAGCATTGCTAATATCGACATTTGTAATAGTATCCATCTGAGCTTCGGTGATGTCACTTGTACTAGCTTGACCTAAAAGCCCATTTAAATAGCTTTTTAAAACAGGATCGGGAATATTTACGATATCTTGTGCTGCTTTTGCATCAATCGTTTCATCTGCAAATGTATGTGTAGAAATTGGTATAGTAAGTGGAGCAATCAAAAGAATACATAAACCAATTTTTAGTCCAATTTTTCTCATGAATTTAACCCTCCTAAAAAATAACCATTAGTCTATTTTTATACAAAATGCTATATCTTAACCAATTCCTCTTTTAGTTCTTTTCTAAACAAAAGGTACGCCGAAAACAGCACAAAAAAAACCGTGAAAGTAGAGAGCTACTTTCACGGTTTTTGATTAATTAAAAGATTTTAGCTAACTCAACAGCTTCTTTTGCACCAGCAGAGATAATATCTTTTGCTTGGTCAGGTTTTGCATTGTGACCTTCTACAATAACCATTTCTGGTTCGGAAATACCAAAGTGAGCTAATACATTTTTTACATAGCTAAGGGACATTTCAAAGCTTTGCATTGGGCCATCAGAGTAAATACCACCGCGAGCGTTAAGCAGTGCAATTTTTTTGTCAGCAACTAAGCCAACTGGACCGTTTGCAGTATATTTGAACGTTTTGCCAGCTTGATTTAAATAGAATAAGTACGTTAAAAATTGGGCTGGAATACTGAAGTTCCAAAGTGGGAACGCCATCACGATTTTGTCGGCAGCTAAAAATTGATCTAAGTAGCTATTCGCAATATCAGCTAAGCGTTTTTCTTCTGGACTTAATGCTTCACCAGCTGCTTCTTTATGTAATCCACTCATCATTGTTACATCATAATAAGGTAGATTTGCTTCGAATAAATCTAATTCTGTTACATTATCGTCCGGGTGGGACTTTTTGTATTCAGTTAGGAAAATTTCGTATAGTGCCACGCTGACTGAGCGTTCGGCGGGTAAACCATTTGCTTTGATGAAAAGTACGTTTGTCATTACATCTTGCCTCCATTTTAAATTAAATTATCTATTAAGTGTAGCGTATTTTGGATAGCAACAGCAAGTAAATTGCTTACAAAAAATTAGCCACTAATATTTGAGCAGATATTTTGTGCTTTTAGAAAGGAAGCGTATAATAGTTGATATATCATTTGACGTGTCAACTATGGAGGTGGAAACGCTGAAACCATGTACAGAACGATCAGAATTACTTTATCGGATGCATTTGTTATCCAAGGAAATTAGCCATGTGTTTGAACAGCAAACGAATATGAGCTTTACGAAAGTGGAGATTTTATTTCATATTCAACAAACACCTGGTCAGAGTCAAAACCGACTACGAGAAAAGCTTTATATTGATTCGGCGAGCATCACCCGCCATTTAAAGCGAATGGAAGAGCAAGGTCTTATCGTTCGGAAAAAGCAAGACGAGAACAAACGCTATACGTATTTGTTTTTAACACCAGCTGGCGAGGCAGAATTAGCTTCCTTATTGTTGGAAAAAGAAAAATTTCAGCAAGCAGCTTTAGAAGCATTTTCAGAAGAAGAAGTGAGTGCGTTACTTAAATCAGTCACAAAAATGATGAATAATGTAGAGAAAATGGAGGAGAAGTTAAAATGAAAGCAGTTGTAATTGAAAATTATGGTGGCAAAGAAGAGTTAAAAGAAAAAGAAGTAGCAATGCCAAAAGCGGGAAAAAACCAAGTGATTGTCAAAGAAGCAGCGACATCAATTAACCCAATTGACTGGAAACTTCGTGAAGGATATTTAAAACAAATGATGGACTGGGAATTCCCGATTATTTTAGGATGGGACGTAGCGGGTGTTATTTCCGAAGTTGGTGAAGGCGTTACAGATTGGAAAGTTGGCGATGAAGTGTTTGCTCGCCCTGAAACAACGCGTTTTGGTACGTATGCTGAGTATACAGCGGTAGATGATCACTTACTTGCACCACTTCCAGAAGGTATTAGTTTTGACGAAGCGGCATCGATTCCACTGGCTGGCTTAACTGCATGGCAAGCATTGTTCGATCACGCAAAACTACAAAAAGGTGAAAAAGTCTTGATTCATGCGGGTGCTGGCGGCGTTGGAACACTGGCGATTCAACTTGCAAAACATGCTGGAGCAGAAGTAATCACAACAGCTAGTGCGAAAAACCATGAATTACTAAAATCGCTTGGAGCAGACCAAGTCATTGATTATAAAGAAGTTAATTTTAAAGATGTCCTTTCTGATATCGATGTCGTGTTTGACACAATGGGCGGCCAAATCGAAACAGACAGTTACGATGTATTAAAAGAAGGAACAGGACGTTTAGTTAGTATCGTCGGCATTTCCAATGAAGAACGTGCGAAAGAAAAAAAAGTAACAGCAACTGGAATTTGGCTTCAACCAAACGGCGAACAGTTGAAAGAACTAGGCAAATTGCTTGCTGATAAAACGGTTAAACCAATCGTTGGCGCAACTTTCCCATTCTCTGAAAAAGGTGTTTTCGACGCACATGCATTGAGTGAAACGCACCATGCGGTAGGAAAAATAGTCATTTCATTTAATAAATAAGATTTTCGAGAAGCTAGATGCTGTCATCTAGCTTTTTTTGTTGTTTGCTGGAATATGGTAGATGGGCTATAATAGCAAAAAAAGGTGGAGCGGGGTTTTCAGTCTTCTATAAGAAAGGCAAGGTCACTCGCTACTTCTAAATCACTAAGTTGTTTCGCGATAATATCCGCACCAGTGTTAAGAAAGAGAGCCATTTGACTGAGCGTGCGGAGACTAATGTCGGAAGTACGAATATCTTTGTCGATAAGCTTCTGCAAAGTGCCTTTTTTTAAGCGAGTATTTGATTCGATATCAGTGGCAGTAATATGATTATTTGCTAACAATTGTTCAATCGGATGCATCATTTCACCTCGTTTCAATAGTTAACTTTATGAATTAATTATAACTAAATTTGCTTCTTGGATAAACTATAAAGCCTTGAAAATCGAACGAAAAAGGGAGAAGCAAATGAACGATTTAAAAGAAAGTTTTAAAGTTTTGTATCAGTTTAAGACAGATTATCTCAAAGTAACATTATTATTAACCGTTTTGCAGGCATTTGTCATTGGGCCATTTATTTATTATTTCTTTTTCTTTATTCTCCGGGTTATCGGAGTGCCAGGCATTACAGATGCTAATCTAGGGGAGATTTTTTTCAGCCCGGTTGCAATTATTTTGTTGTTGGTTTTAGCTTTTCTCATTTTATTATTTGTCTATTACGAACTGGGTTTCTTTATAATGATGGCGATTTATCAATTACGAGGGGAAAGTTATTCGGTCCTCAAAATCATCCAGAGGCTTAATATAAAAGCGAAATATTTCCTTAGTTATCAAGCGATTTATTTTCTGCTATATTTCTTTTTACTTTTGCCAATTGCCGGATTATCTTTACCGATTACGATAACAGAAAATCTTTATTTACCGCATTTTATTACAGACGAACTAATGAAAACGACGACAGGAACATGGCTTTATGTTATTGCAATTGCGCTTATTTTCTATATTAGTGCGAGACTTGTGTTTGCTTTGCCGTATTTCATTGAAGATAAGTCGCTTAAAATAAGTGGAGCTATTCGAAAAAGTTGGAAATACCCGCAAAAACGCTTATTTGTGATGCTACTAAAATGGATTTTAATTATTGTTGTGATTGGCTTTTTAGTGTCTATTATTGCGACGCTTATTATGTTACCGCTACTTTTGGTAGAAAAAATAACTCCGGGAATTGCGGTAGTTATAGCTGGTGTTACCTTAACAATACTTCAAGTGATTGGTTTCTTTGTGGCGGGGATTTTCCAAGGAATCATTGCGCAGTTATTAGTGAAAAACGCCTTTGATTTAGATGCGCAGTCGGATTCTGTAGCACGTAGTCAGTTTCCACATAAAAAACGCTTTATTATTGCTGGGATAATCGTTTTCCTTATTTTTAGTAGTTTTAATATTTATGCAGTGAACGCGACTTTATATGAGCCAAACACGAAAATAATTGCTCACCGCGGTGATACGATGAATGCAGTTGAAAATACGGTCGAAGCCATTGAATCAGCTGCAAAAGCAGGAGCCGATTACAGTGAAATTGATATTCAAGAAACCAAAGACCACCAGTTTGTGGTTTTTCACGATATGACGCTGAGAAGGCTAGCTGGAAGTTCTAAGCGAGTAGCGGATATGACATTAAAAGAATTGCAACAAACCAGAATAACAAGTGGCGACTATTCATCTCACATAGCCTCTTTCGATGAAATTATCAAGACAGCGAAAAAGAATAAGATAGATTTACTCGTGGAAGTGAAGCTGCACGGCGGGGAATCGAGCGATATGGTAGAACGACTTGTTAGCCTATTAAAAAAAGAAAAGGTAACAGATAAATATTTAGTCCAATCATTGAATCAGCCTGTTATGGAGAAAATAGAACAAGCCGACCCTACGCTGAAAACGGGCATCATTTTAGCACTCAATATTGGAAATCTACCAAAAACATCAGCAGATTTTATTGTTTTAGAAGATTTTTCTATCAATAAGCGATTACTAACACAAGCCAAACAAAACAATAAAATGGTGTTTGTTTGGACGGTAAATAAAGAAAAACTAATGCAAATGTATTTACGGAAAAATGTAGATGGAATCATCACCAATTATCCTAAAAAGGCAATAGAGCTTAGGGAGTCGTTTAACGAAAATGATTCTTTGCGAAGTCGTATTGAAAATAGGTTAGGATTTTAAATAAAAAAGCCGCAAACAGTAGTTGTTTGCGGGCAATTCTTATTTTAACTCAAATGATTTTTTAACAGAGTTTTTGCTGAAGCTGATTAATTCTTTTGCTTCTACATCGACTTTGTTTTGGGTATCTTGTAGTTTGTAAAGTTCGGTTACTTCTAAAGTCCCACCAGGTTGTACGTCTTTTTCAGATCCACCCATACTAGCATCAGCTGATACGGTTGTTTCTAGCTGAGTACTATTTTGGAATGCTTGTTGATCAATAGCTACCATGAAAGAAATATTTTCTTTACTGTTATTCGTGAATTTAGTTTTAATTGCGATAGCATCGTTCCCTTCAAAATCCTTAACTACTTCTGAACTAAGAATTTCTACTTTGTAATCCCCAAGTTCATTGGAATCTGTTTTCTTTTTCGTCTCGGCTTTTGCTGTTTCTGTTTTTTCTGTGCTTGCTTTATCCTCAGTCCCACCACATGCAGTTAGTGCTAGGGCAAAAGTAACAATCCCCATTAATAATAAAACGCTTTTCAATTTTTTCATTTTCTTCTCTCCTTCATGTTTTATCTGTCTCTATTAGACCATGCGAAGAGAATAAAAGTCCTATGCAGTGGGCATAGGACTAGGAAAAGATTTCATTATAAACACCGTAAATAGATATGCAAACAATAATATAAATGACAATGCCTGCTTTCCTTGTACTAGGAGAGGAGGATTTAAGTAAAGGCAATTTGGACCAAATACCACAAAGATTAGTAAAAATGACAAATGCAGGAACGATTAGAAAGAAATTGTTAAAAAAGTTTACTGTTGGTGACATTTTGACGCCCTCGGTTGGCGGGGTGAATAAACCAAATAGCAAGAATATATAACCTAATACGCCGACAATCATTTTCCAAGGCGTTCCGGTTCTAAATCCGGGAATGTGTTTATACCATGGAATGAAGTCTTTTTCGTAGTCCGCTGATACATTTTCCCATTCAGATTCAGTAGAAAAATTATCTAACTCTGTGAAATCCGACAATTCAGAGACATAACTTGGGCCGAGCGAATCGTTTTTGACTGCTGTTCTGAACTCTTGAATGGATTGATAACGCTGTTCAGGATCAAAGGCTGCTGCTTGCATCGCTATTTTTTCAAGCGAGGTGGCTTGTTCTTTATCAGGTAAAGTGTTTTTTCCGAGTAGTAGTTCCAGCATCAGAACACCGATACTATAAATATCCGACCGGGCATCTGTTTGAGAGTAACCATATTGTTCTGGGGCTGCATAACCGATTGTGCCGAGATTGACAGTGTCTTGATTTTTGCCGACTTCAAACACACGGGAAGCGTCAAAATCAATTAATTTCAATACGCCGTCGCTAGAAATCATAATGTTAGATGGCTTAATATCTCGGTGAATAATCGCATTCGCATGTAATTCTGTAAGTGCATCAGACAACATCAACATTAGTCGCGTCACTTCATCCGCATCAAACGTAGTATTTGTTTTCATTAAGTCCGCCAAATTTTTACCATTTATGTATTCTTCATACACAATTAATTGATTACCATTTGGAATCAGTACTTCAATTTTAGGTAAGTATTTGCTAGATAAATTTTTAAGCTGCTCCATCACAGGTGCGAAGCTGATTGGAATTACTTTACGTACAAATAATTCTCCAGTAGATGTATTTCTCGTTAGCACAGCAGGGTTTTCTTTATTATTTAGATTATCTAATTCTTTATATTGTTCTTCTATAAAAGCGAGTGTCATTTCTCCCATTTATCTAAAATCCCTTCTACACTTTATAGTGAAATTATAGCATGAAGCATAGTAGTCGGGTAGATATTTCATGCTATAATGAAAAAAACAGTCGGGGGTGTGCCTTATGGATGGGGAAAAAGAGACAAGCAAGTTACTTCATGAATTAAAAAAAGCGACCAATTTACGCCAAGTGTTAGATGAAAACGAGGCGGAATTTAAATCAAGCGAAATGGTTACATATTTAAAAGAATTACTAGCAGAGAAAAAATTAACAAAAGCAACCGTCATTCGTGCGGCTAGACTTCATGAAACATATGGATATCAAATTTTTAGTGGGGTTAGAAGGCCGTCACGTGACCGGACAATCGCTCTTTCTTTTGGTTTTCAACTATCAGGGCTAGAGGCAAGTAGATTGCTAAAATATACAGAATATCCGCCACTCTATGCAAAAAATCGGCGGGATGCAATTATCATTTTCGCATTAGATCATGGCTACACACTGGACCAAACCAATGACTCATTATATGACCTAGAAGAAGCATTGATCGAAACATACAAAGAGGAAAAACCGCTTGTTTAGATTTAACTAGAAATCGTGTATAATTTAGGAAGACCTAAATGATTGGAGACTAGTTATGATAAATGAACAATCGATTTTACAAGCAGCAACAAGTGAAAAAAACGCCGGAGACTTTCCTAAAGTAGTTCAAGGTTTCAAAGATCTCGGTGTAACTAAATATCAATTTTTAGTCCAAAAGGGCGTTTATGTCTTTTGGGATGAAACGGATACTCGAGTAGAATCTAAATTAAATGGCGTTTCTATGCCAGTTGTAGAAGAAGTTTCCAGCGAGAAAATGAAAGATGCCATCAAACAAGCACAAGCAGGGAAAATAGATTTTGAAACATTTATTAAACTAGCTGGGTTAGCAGGTGTCGGACTGTGGGAAGCTGATTTAACTGCAATGAGAGTAACCTATATAGATAATGCTGGAAATGATTTAGTAATTGAACCAATTCCAAGCATTTAAAATGCAAAAGACAATAATTTATTGTCTTTTTTTAGTATTTTTAAATATAGAAATTATGTTATGCTGAGAAGGTTGAAAGAAGAGAGGTAAAGGACAATGGATATTATCACATACTTTCTGATTGCACTAGGCACAAGTGTTGTAGGGAGTTTTTTAGGGATTGGTGGCGGAGTTATTCTTTTGCCGATTCTACTCTTAATGGGTGTTTCTCAGGGGACGGCGGCATTTAGTTCGGCGCTTACCGTATTCACGATGGCGATTTTCACGTGTAGTATTTATTATAAACGGAAGCAAGGGAATGTAGGATTGGCGCTGAAAATCGCGGTAACTAGTATTCCGACGACTTTTCTTGGCGCAATGGTGAACCAAATGTTACCAGAAGCAGTTTATCGCTTTTTATATGGAGCGTTAATTGTTGTTTTACTAGGGATAATGATTTGGAAAAAGAAACGACACAATGAAAAGCCACATTTTTTAAGTAAATATCGTATAATTCCCTATGTATTTGGAGTGATTATTGGATTTTTAGCTGGATTATTTGGCATTGGCGGAGGACCTATCGTCATACCGATTTTATTACTCATTTTCATGCTAAATCAAAAGACAGCATCCGCGACATCAAGCTACGTGACGTTACTTACATCACTCGCAAGCATCGGTTCCTACGCGCTTATTGGCGGTAGTGATTTTTCCATTGGGATTTATATGATACCAGGGGCGATAATTGGTGCTTTGATTGGAACACGACTAAATAAACTCTTAGATGAAAAATGGATTGCGATTTTATTCAACATTTTACTCATAGCCCTATTTGCTTTAAATTTAATTAAAAATTAGTTCAGAACAAGCTATTCAGGTAGCTTGTTTTTTGTTGTCCTAGGCATTTTTATGTTAAGCTTAACGAGAGTAGGAGGGGTTAAGATGAAAAGGAAACCACAAGATTTTGCTGCATTTTTACTAACAATCCTAACTGTAACTTGGATAATTTTGACTTGGGGATTACATATTTCTGATATTGTACCAGGAGGAGAAAAAGGTGTATGGTATAAAATAATTCCGCTATTTTTAGGTATTATTTCCACCATAAGTGTCTTTTTTGTGAAGGAAAAACTGGTCAAATGGATGTTGCTCGGATTTAACATATTATTATTAATTTTGATTTATTTCGTGTATCATATTGGGGAAATAGGGATGTTTTAAGCGGGAGTTGATTGGATGGACGAACCAACGAAAGCGGTAATCTATCAAATTTTATCTAAAACAGAAGAACCGAGTGCGACGATGGATCACTTGATTTTTGAAATGATGGAATTTCCAGGAGCTGCGGCTTTTACTAAAAATGAGTTGTTGTTCGGCGTATATTGGCTTGAAGCGCAACATTATATTTTCAGAAGCACAGAAAAGCAAGTTACGAGATATTACCGAACGCCAAAAGGACATGAAAAGTTGCTTGAATTAGAGCATCTCAAAAAATGACATTATTTCCTAGGAAATAATGTCATTTTCTTATAAATATTTTGCCATTGTAATATCCGTGTTTTGAAAACCGACTTTGTTATACAAACCAATGGCTGTTTGATTGTGTGCGAAAACATGAAGTTCGATTTTCGTAATCCCCATTTCTTTCGCGAGTGTATCCAATGCAGCTAATGTTTTTGTGCCAAATCCTTTACCTCGGAATGCTTCGAAAATCACAAAATCATAAATAAAAGCTGTTTTTCCGGAAAGTGTTTCGTCCACATGGAACCATAAATAGCCGATTTTTTCCTCATCGACAATCTTGCAAAGGTACTCGTTTGGTGTCGTAATGCCATCGTATAGCAACTTATTGAAGCTGTCTTGGGATTTTGCTAAGGATTCCTCTTCGTTCCAAGTGCCTGCTTCGACTTTTTCTTTCGCATAATCTGTAATTGCCGTGGATAAAAAATCTTCTAAATCAGAAGTAGTCATTTTTTGTAATTGTAAAATAAAAATTCCTCCTTATACTTTGTGGAAACTTGCGTACTGAATAAATTTGTGCGACATGGCGATATGACCAGCTTCATTCGGGTGAATTCCGTCTGCGCAAAGTAACTTTTCATAATGGAATTCAGCAAGAAAACTATCGCGAATATCAATAATATGGCTTCCAGTTTCGGTGGCAATTCGCGAAATAGTATTGCTATAACGTTCCTGCCAGCGATAAATCATTTGCACATCGCCACCTAGAAATTGCAAAATGTTTTCTTTGTTCAGCCCATCTCGCGTAATAAAGTCAAAATAACGTTTCGCGTGAAGGGGTGGCAAGGTCATTAAAACAGGTTTAATATCCAGTTTTTTAAGACGTGCAATCATTTCGAGAAGTTGCGTTTCAAAAACGGCAAGTGGTGTGCTAGGGATGTGTTCCGCTGTCGGATTTTCGGATACTTCCGCCCAGTTAAAATCACAATCATTTCCGCCAAATTCGATGATGGCGATATCATTTGTCGCATCTTTTGCTAAGTCTTTTGTTAGAATTTCGTGGCCTTTAGTTATCGTACGACCCATTGTGGAATGATTTTGAAAAGTTAGGCCAAGTTTTTCAGATGCTCGTTTAATGCAGTTGTTTTTTAGCAACGTATAGCGATTTTTTTCAGGATTGAAAAGAACACCTTTCATAATACTATCGCCCCAAACACCAACTGACTGAATGGTTTTCTTCATAATCATCACTCCTTTTATTAATCATACCACAAAAAAAGCGAAAGACGCGATTTGTTCTCTAGGGAAAAATCGCGCCTCACGCTTTTTAATTAGCTACTTTGTACAAATAAATTTTCCAGTAAGATTCTTTGTTGTTGAACGCCTTTTCAAATTGAAGCCCGACATCTGATGCGTTGTCAATCGGAACAGCGGACAAAATATACTCACCGCCAACCGCTTTAAATGCCTCGGAATTAAAATCTAGCTGTTTAATATGTTTATCTGAATCCTTCCCGAAGTCATAATTTTTTCCTAACTCAGCAGAAAATAAATAACAACGATTGCCCCAGTTATCATAATAATCTTCTAAAACAGGGCTCTTATCCAACTCACCAGCAATAATTTTCCGGAAGGCCTTTTTATAAGCTAGCGGATAGGAATTAACGTAGCCATCCACCGTATAAAAACCATTTTCCTGAGAGACAGACGGATGCAGCCCAATGCTACCAACGCGGTAACTTGACTGCGGTTTACCGATATAATCTTTAATTTCTTCAAATTGCTCCGTCGCATAAAATTGATTAATGCTTGGCGAGCCATTTCCGGTGCGATAGTAAATCTCAGAATTATTAGCGAAAACAACCACGAGCTGTAGCACAATCGCTACATACGCCAGCTTCCGCCACCAATTTCCTTTTTTGATTAAATAAACGATTGCAAGTGCAAATAATCCATAAAATAAAAACGGCTGTAAAAAGTGGAACCGCGAAAAATTAAACGTCCGCATGATTTCGACCTGTTCTTTAATTACGTTCCAACCTCGGTACCACCAAAAGCCATACCAAAAAGATAAAAATAAATTAAATCCGAACAACCATAAAAATAGCTTTTCTTTCACCCATTCGCGCTTAACGATGATGAGCACAAGGACAAGAAGTAAAATCGGCAAAATAACAAATCCAGCCAGTGCCTGATCATGCGTATGGCCATTAATGAAATTTTTAAAACTCAGCCGAATCGAACTTAAAAACGATAACTGCGGTAAACTAAATTCACTCCTCGAATCTGGCTCGGGGTGCAAAAACATCCCATAAATAAAGCGATAATTCACCAAGGCGTAAAGCAAGCCCATATAAACCATACTAAGCAAAAAACGGATATTGACTTGTTTTTTCTTAATCACATCATATAGCCAAATACACCCAACCATCACTAAAAAGAAACAAAATCCTAATATTAAACTTGAGTAAAATGGAAGCAATGTCAGTATGACCACATTCCAAATGCGTCGCCGATTGTTTCGAATGTTTAAAAATGCCCATAAAGCAAGCGGCATTCCAAGCGTACTTAGCATACCAGATGGCCAAAATGGCGTCAGCGCAAAAGCTAAGGAAACAAAATAGAGTGGCACGAGAAATTTTTTATCTTTGATAAGGTAATCCCTCGCCCATAAAAATAACCCTAAAAATGCAAACACACGTGTAATTAATTGACTCACCGCAAATGCAATCGGTGCACTGAAAATCATATAAAGCCAATCAATGCCAACAAACTCTGAATCAAAAGAATCTCTTGGGACACTATCATCCATTATCTGATCGATATTTGCCGTCCCCACTTTTGCGGTATAATCTCCGCTATCCAAAACCATTTTGTACCAGGTCATATTGGAATCCAAGTTATCATGAATTCTCACGTGACTATTCCCGCCAAGAATAAATAATGGAGCGACATAAATTGCCAATAACAGAAGTGCGACGATTAGCCACTTATGCTTCTTCCACATAATTCTCCTCCTTTTCTTTCTCTATATTATGTATACCCAAGAAAGCCAACTCCAATTATAACAAAAGAAATGCCATTTGTTCATTCAAAAGGGAACAGCCAGTTTTCGCCTGCTTGTAATCGGGGTATAAAAAGAGAAATGAACTAAGGGGGGCTTCATGATGAAAGAAGAACTATTACAAGCAATCGAAGTCGGCGAGCCAGTTTTACTCGTAACAGCAATTGGTTATATTGTAGGAATCGTGGAAACGAAAGGAGAATTAATCCGTTTAACAGATGTGTATATCAACTGTGTATCGGCCTCGCGAGTAAACCGTTTCAGCCGAGGACTCGCCGTGAATGTCAATCAAGTCATTGGAATGCAGCTATTAAGTAAGGCTGAGAAAGCGGAAATGATAGGCGGCTGGAAAGCATATGTGGCACCAACAGCAGGATAAATAGGTATGCTATAATGAATGGAAAAAAGCGCGGAGGTTAGAAGGAAATGATTTTACTAATTGTTGATACGCAAAAATTAATTATGACGACTGATTTGTATAATTTCGACTCACTTGTACCTAATATTGAAAAATTAATAGAGACTGCTAGAAAAAACAAGGTGGAAGTCGTTTATATCAGACATGACGATGGACCTGAAACAGATCTCACTAAAGACAAAGAAGGCTTTGAAATTTACGGAAAATTTGCACCAGTTAATACCGAAAGAATTTTTGATAAAACAGTAAATAGTGCTTTTAAAGGGACTGGACTGTTAGAATACCTACAAGCAAAAGGCACGAAAACCATTATTATAGCAGGATTACAAACAGACTTTTGTATCGATGCAACAGTTAAATGTGGATTTGAACATGGTTTTCAAATGATAGTCCCAGCTTTCGCGAACTCAACAGAAGCAAATGAATTTATGACCGCTGAAAATAGTTATAAATACTATAACGAATGGATGTGGCCTGATAGGTACGCCAATTGCCTTTCTATAGAAGAAACGATTAATGAAATGAGCAAGAGAGCCTAGGCATTACGCCTAGGCTCTTTCTACTTTTTCGATTTAATGATAGAGTAAAAGGAGTGAATTTTGCAGGAGGAAATGATGATTAATTTGATTTTTGATATTGACGATACTGCCTATGACCAACTAAAACCATTTGAATCTGCTTTTAAAACTGTTTTTGGAACAGCTAATCAACTGAAAATCGAAAGTTTATATGTTAAAAGTAGATTTTATAGCGATGAAGTATATCACCGTGTTGTACGAGGCGAAATGCCAAAAGCGGAAATGCACGTTTACCGAATTACGCAGGCATTAGCAGATTTTGACTACCAAATCACGAAAAGAGAAGCCGAATCATTCCAACGCGCTTACGAACAGAATCAACGTAAAATCGAACTTTCGCCGGGAATTAAAGAAATTCTCACTTGGGCGAAAAAGAACCAAATAACGATGGGAATTATTACAAATGGCCCAAAAGAACATCAACAACATAAAATAAATGATTTACAAATAAATGATTGGATTCCTGTAGCGAATACTTTTATTTCTGGGAAAGTTGGAATTGAAAAGCCAGATAAAAAAATATTTGAGCTAGTAGCAAAGCAAATTGGAATTGATGGAGTGGAAACGTATTATATTGGCGATTCGTTTGAAAATGATGTTATTGGATCAAAAAATGCTGGATGGCATTCGATTTGGTTGAACAGACGAGGTCATTTGGAGCCGGAAGATGCAGCGTACTATCCCGATTATTGTGTTGAAAATGAGCAAGAATTATTTGCACTTTTACAGGAGATATTTTAATTATTGAAGACCTTTTTCCGTTTTTGGGAGAAGGTTTTTTAGTTATGAATTGACAATTTTAGTTAACGAGGATATTATAGAGTCATTAAGTCTTTAATTAAGAGGGTGAAAATATGAAATTCTCGAAAGCAACGAATTATGCGCTACATACGATGGTTTATTTAGCGAATTTATCACCAGAAAAATCTGTTGGTGTGAAAGAACTTGCGACCAAGCAAAATGTATCACCAACGTATTTATCTAAGGTGTTAACAATGTTAGTAAAAGCTGGCTTTGTTGAGTCAGTAACGGGCGTCAATGGCGGTTATAAGCTAGCAGAACCTGCAAGTAGCATTAGTTTTCTAGATGTCATTCAAGCAATTGAGGGAAAGGGTGCATTTTTCCATTGTGACCCTAAAAACCATAGCGAAAGCCAGCCACACTGCTTAATTGGCGAAGTGATGAATAAGGCAGAGCAACAGATGGATGACTATTTAAGCAAGCAGACAGTAGGCAGTATTGTCGTAGAAATTGAAAAACATCAACATTAAGGAGTGCTAAAATGAAACATCATCATAATCATCACGGGGAAGCTGGATTTAAACGAAAAGTAGATTATTTGGATCGACCAGAACGGAACAATGTGTTGTCGCCAGAGGACTTTTTGAAAGCTATGCCAATCGAAAAAACCGCGAGCATTTTAGATTTAGGGGCGGGAACAGGATTTTTAACGATTCCAGCTGCAAAATTGGTTGATAATACAGTTTATGCATTAGATTTAGATGCGAAAATGTTGGAATTAATTGAGGAGAAGGCGAAAGGTGCGGAGTTGGCTAATGTAGAGACGTTAGAAGCGAGCATGGATGCTATTCCGCTTGAAGCCAGTTCGGTGGATATTGTGCTTGCATCGCTCGTGTTGCATGAAGCGAGTTCGCTTACGGATGTTTTGCGTGAAGTAAGTAGAGTTGTGAAAACGGGCGGCTATTTCGCGAGTTTGGAATTTGATACGAAAGGGACTGATTTGAAGGGACCACCAATGGAAATTCAGATTTCTGCGGAGAAATTGAAGGAAGAGCTTGCGGGATTTGGATTTGAAGTGGTGAAGAATTGGCAGTTGGATGAGGGGATGTATGTGAGTATTGCGGTGAAGAAGTAACATCAAAAAGGTTCACGTCTAAAAATAGCAATCAAAGCTATTTTTAAGCGTGAACCTTTTTATTTCTACGGAGAAACGGGGATTCGAACCCCGGCGCGGCATACACCGCCTAACAGATTTCGAGTCTGTCCCCTTCAGCCGGACTTGGGTATTTCTCCACTGTGACATAGAATACCGACAAGAAGTATTGTATAATAAAACTAACGAAAATACCAGTGTTTTTTATAAAAGGAGTGGGCTGAATGGAAAGAAAATT
Source organism: Listeria cossartiae subsp. cayugensis (assembly GCF_014229095.1). GTDB lineage: Bacteria > Bacillota > Bacilli > Lactobacillales > Listeriaceae > Listeria > Listeria cayugensis. The sequence continues at coordinate 384,283 of NZ_JAARZC010000001.1, forward strand.
GGTTCAAGAAATAAATTTACTGGAAAATAAAAAGTTAGTGATGAATTTGAATATTGTTGCGATTGTTATTGTGCTTGTATTAACTGTTTTAGGGATTGTTTTTTCAGGCGGGTTCCAGATTACAAATGGTTTGGCGGGGGTTATGTGGCTTGGCGTAGGTTATTTAGTAGCAATTGTTATTCACGAAGCCGTACACGGGATTTTCTTTAAAGCATTTCGTCCAGAAGCAAAAGTGAAATTTGGTTTTAAAAATGGGATGGCTTATGCGGGCAGTCCGGGAGCGTTTTATACGAAAGCGCAATTTTTTATTATTTCGATTGCGCCATTTATTGTGCTTACGGGTTTGTTCATTTTTCTGCGCTTTCTTGGTGTGAATGAAGCAGTTCTTTATTTGATCTTTGCGCTACATACGTCAGGTTGTGTGGGGGATTTTTATTACTGCATTCTTTTGATTAATCAGCCGACTGGAATCGTTGTTGAGGATACGGATAAAGGGATTAATTTTTATTCAGAAGGTTAAGTTTGGTAACGATTACAACAAAGTGTTAGAATAAGGATATACTTTTAGAAAGAGGTGCTTGGTTTGAAACGTATAACAATTGGTAATAGCGCTTTAACAGCTTCAGAAATTTCGCTTGGATGTATGAGAATGGCGGATCTTAGTAAAGAAGATGCAAACAAAGTGATTAATACAGCACTTGAAAATGGCATTGATTTTTTTGACCACGCGGATATTTATGGCGGCGGTAAATCAGAGGAAGTCTTTGCTGATGCGATTGATATGAATGCAACAATTCGTGAAAAAATGATTCTTCAATCAAAATGTGGGATTCGTCAAGGATTCTTTGATTTTTCCAAAGAGCATATTATTTCATCTGTAGAAGGTAGCTTGAAGCGCCTAAAAACAGATTATTTAGATACACTTTTACTTCATCGTCCAGATACACTTTTCGAACCAGAAGAAGTAGCTGCGGCTTTCACTGAGCTTGAAAAAAGTGGGAAAGTTCGTCACTTCGGTGTAAGTAATCAAAACCCGGGGCAGATTGAGCTACTTAAAAAATATGTTGACCAAGAATTAATTGCCAACCAATTGCAATTTAGCATTATGCATACTGGTATGATTGATACTGGTTTTAATGTGAATATGACGATTGATCCTTCGCTTGATCGTGATGGCGGGATTTTGGAATATAGTCGTTTAAATAATATGACTATCCAAGCTTGGTCTCCGTTCCAATTCGGTTTCTTTGAGGGCGTTTTCTTAGATAATGACAAGTTCCCTGAATTAAACAAAACAATCGACAAAATTGCTGCTGATAAAGGTGTAACCAATTCAGCGATTGCTGTTGCATGGATTCAGCGTCACCCTGCAAGCTTCCAAACAGTGGTTGGGACAATGAATCCTGGAAGAATTGCGGATATCGCTAAAGCTTCTGATGTAACGCTTAGCCGCGAAGAATGGTACGAAATTTATCGTGCTGCGGGCAACCAATTACCATGATTTATACTGACACTTGGGCGTTATGCCTGAGTGTTTTTTTGCGCAACAAAGTGATAGTGAAACTCATTCTCAATTACAAAACAATTTTATCAATTAGTTTGAAAAGATTATTTATAAGTGCTATAATAACAAGTGAGTTAGGGACGCCTATCTTGGGAATTAATTATAATAATTATTGTTTAATCTGTTTTTCGCGCTTGCGAAAGCAGATTTTTGTGTTTTTTAGGGTAATGGGAATCATTATCATTTGGAGAGGATGAGCATAATGAAAGCATGGATGAAGCAGAATTGGCAATTTATAACGACTGGTATTAGTGGGGTTTTGATTATTATTGGTTGTTTAGTCGGCGGTGATGTCGGCGATTTTTGGACAGCAGTTATTTTCTTGAGTGCGTTTATTATCGGTGGTTTTGAGCAAGCGAAAGAAGGAATTCAAGCAACAATTAAAACGAAGAAATTGAATGTCGAACTGTTGATGGTTTTGGCAGCTACTGGTGCATCGATTATTGGGTACTGGTTTGAAGGCGCAATACTTATCTTTATTTTCTCTGTTAGTGGTGCGTTGGAAGCTTATACGACGAATAAAAGTAAACGAGAAATTACGAAATTAATGGCTTTTCAACCAGAACGAGCTTTTCGGTTACTTGCGGATGGCGATTTAGAGGAAGTTGCAGCAAAAGATTTGCAACTCGATGATAGGGTATTGGTTCGGCCGGGGGAAAGTGTTCCGATTGATGGCGTCATTGTTCGTGGTTCGACAACTTTAAATGAAGCAGCAATCAATGGCGAATCTGTACCAGCGATGAAAACGATTGGGGCGGATGTGTTTGGCGGGACGGTCAATGTGAGCAGTGCCATCACAGTTAAAGTAACCCAAACGTTTGATAATACGATTTTTAGTAAGATTATCCGCTTAGTGGAAACGGCTCAAAGTGAACCTTCGAAAACCGCGCGTTTTATTGAACGATTTGAAGATGCTTATGTAAAAGCAGTTCTATTATTTGTATTAGTAATGATGTTTTTACCGCATTTCGCATTAGGGTGGTCGTGGAATGAGACGTTTTACCGGGCGATGGTTTTACTAACGGTTGCTTCTCCTTGTGCGCTCGTTGCTTCGGTAACCCCGGCGACTTTAGCGGCAATTTCTAACGGTGCGCGCCACGGGATTTTGTTTAAAGGCGGCGTACACTTGGAAAATCTGCGCGGTGTAAAGGCGATTGCATTTGATAAAACAGGAACGCTGACGAATGGGACACCTGAACTTACGGACCGATTATTCGCAGATAATGTCGATAAACAGCAAGTCATCAATGTGGTTGCTGCGATGGAACGGCAGTCTTTGCATCCGTTAGCTGCGGCGATAACGCAAGATTTAGAAGCAGAAATTACTGAAAAATTAGCAGAAATTGAAGTGACGGATGTGCCTGGTTGGGGCGTGAAAGCGGAATATAACGGGGAAACATGGCAAGTTGGTAAGGCTGGTTTTGTCGGCACAGAAGCGGCTGCTAAATTTTCCAATGGTGCGTTTGAACGGCTTGCTAGCGAAGGAAAGACGATTGTTTATATTGCTCGAAATAGCGCTGTATTAGCAATGTTTGCTCTGAAAGATACTTGTCGCCCCGAAGCAATTCGCACAATCAAAGCACTTCAAGCAAAAGGGATTAAAACGATAATGGTAACCGGAGATAACGAACAAACTGGCGCGGCAATTCAAGCTGAACTGGGGATGGATTATGTCGTATCAGGTTGCTTACCAGAGAAGAAAGTAGATGTATTAAAAGAACTATCAACTACTTATGGCAGCGTAGCAATGGTTGGTGACGGAATCAATGATGCCCCAGCGCTTGCTCATGCGGCTGTAGGGATTGCGATGGGCGAGGGAACAGATATTGCGATGGAAACAGCGGATGTCGTCTTAATGAAAAATGACCTGGAAAAAATCCCTTACGCGTACACACTTTCCGAACGACTTCACTGGATTAGTTGGCAAAATATTTGTTTCGCGATTGCGGTCATTCTTGTCCTTATTACAGCGAACGTCTTCCAATTAATCAATTTACCTTTTGGGGTTGTCGGACATGAAGGAAGTACAATTTTAGTAATTCTAAACGGACTTAGACTTCTTCGCACCAACCGAAAATAGTGATTTATTTGACTGCTCGTCTATTCGTAGTCTAAGATAGATGAGCAGTTTCTTTTTGCGGAAAAAGGGGTATTGCATGATAGATTGGAGATGAGTGCATGAAGAAAATCAACTGGACACAATGGATAGCACTATTTGTTTTTGCATCAATGGGGATTTCCGTGGTCTTTACTATTTACGAAATTTTCACCGCACCAATAAAGCAACCGGCAACCGGGCCGCATGTAACATTACGAGGGGATTATATATTTTTACTATTTGAAATTTTGTTAGGAATTTTTATTTTGCTGTTACCTTCGATTATTGCACGTCGCTTCAAATTTGAAATACCGGGTCTTGTGTATATTTTATTTATTGTCTTTCTGTACGGCTCGATTTATCTCGGTACTGTTCAAAAATTCTACTCAACCGTGCCACATTGGGACAAAATTTTACATACGTTTAGTGGGGCGATGCTTGGGGCAATTGGGTTTTCATTCGTCAGTTTGCTTAACGCTAATGACAAAGTAGTGATGAAACTGAAACCGGGCTTTATAGCTGTATTCGCGTTTTGTTTCGCGGTAACGATGGGGGCTTTCTGGGAAGTGTATGAATATACGTTTGACGGGTTTCTCAATCTGAATATGCAGCGTTATAACCTATCTAACGGCACTCCGCTCACTGGTCGTGCAGCATTAGAAGACACGATGACAGATATTATTGTCGACATTATCGGCGCGTTATTTATTGTTATTGTTGGCTATTTTGCACTGAAAAAAGGCCGACCTTGGATGGAACGCTTTGAATTCAAACGAAAAAATTGGAAAAAAGAACCGAAGAAAAAATAATCGCAACAAAGCATCTGCGCGTCTATGCAGATGCTTTTTTAGTTGTACAAAAGCGCCAACAACTTTGGGGCCGAGAAACAATTGACTGGATCTTAGAACTTTTCTACACTTAAAATGAGAAGAAAACTTTGAAGGAGTGAGGAAATGTTTTTAGATACGGGGAATTTAGAGGAAATAAAGAAAGCGCTTCAATTTCCGTTTTTTGAAGGTGTAACTACTAATCCGACTATTTTATTAAAGGAAAATCAGCCGAGAAAAACGCAAATCGCCAACATTTCAGCAAAATTGGTATTTGTTCAAGCGGCTGGGCTAACGGAAGACGAAATCTGGGAAGATGTAGCGCGAATTCAAGCAATTGAGCCAGCGAAAGGTACGACGATTAGTTTGAAAATTCCAGCCCACGAAGCCGGCATCAAAGTTATTGCTAGAGTACGCGCTGAGTTTCCAGAGGCAATTATTCTCGCAACTGCGATTTTCTCATCCGAACAAGGTTATATTGCCGCACTTTCTGGGGCCGATTATTTAGCACCGTACTACAATCGCATGGAAGTGAGCGGGCTAGATGCGGCAAAAACAATAGAAGAATTACGCTACGTGCTAGATTTGCAAGGACTTGAAAACGTGAAAATCATGGGAGCAAGTTTTAAAAATAGTCGCCAAATCATGCAGGCTCTAGTAAGTGGGGCGGATACAGTGACAATTGGTTACGACTTATTCTTACAAATGATGAACAAGCCACTGGCACTTGAAAGCATCGAAAAATTTAACGAACATCAAGCCGCTTTACCAAAATAAGCGAAAAAGGAAGTATCCAGCATATCCGGATACTTCCTTTTGTTTATTTATCTTCGTCTCGTAATGGTAAATTGTTTACGTAGCTATCGGAATACTGCAAGAGTTTTCGGCTAGCGTCAAAGCGTTTCTTGACTTCGCTTGAAAGTTCTTTATTCGTGCCGTCATAGTTCGTTGCTGCACCAGTTTCAAAACTTTCGTCTGGTTGGTACATGTACGAATTGGTGAAATAGCTTCCTTCTGGCATCGTATAGCGTTCGGGAACGTAATTGTTGGATGAATTGAGAATATCGGTACCGAACATAATTTGGTCGCCGGTTTTAATACCAAGTAAATTCATCACAGTTGGCATAATATCAATTTCGCCACCAACATTGTTGATTTCGCCAGGGTTTTCCATGCCTGGATAATGCAAGAAGAACGGGATACGGTAATCATCGGCCGGGTCAGCTTTAAGCTCGGTAGAACGATTGACGTATTTTTTTTGTTCCTCAGGTAGTTGATCAGTTTTGATAATGTGGTGATCGCCGTAGAAAACAACTACAGAATCGTCCCAAATGCCGCTATCTTTCAGTTTTTGAATGAACTGGCCAAGTTGTTTATCTGCATAATGAACCGCTTCGAAATAGTTACCAAGCTCTGTATCTTTTAAATCATCTGGTAAAGTAATTTCTTGCTTATCTTCTGGAATATCAAATGGCATATGGCTACTTACGCTAATCAATTGCGCATAGAATTTTTGATTATTCTTATATTGCTCTTCTAAAATTGGGAAAGCCTTATTGTAAAGCACTTCATCGCTTGGAGAGAAACCAATCACATCTTCATCACCAAAGAATTTACGATCATAAAACTTATCAAATCCAACTGCCGGATAAAATTCATCGCGATTATAAAAACTAGCATCATTTGTGTGGAAAGTCGCGGTTTTATAATCATTTTTACCAAGTAAACGCGGCATGGACGGGATTACCCGGTCGCCGTATGTTTGAGTGTTGGTGTAGTAACCACTTGGGAAAGTCGACGTATAAACCGACCATTCCGCATCAGCTGTATTGGATTTAGAAACCGTTTGGAAAAATTGGTTGGAATACATTGTTTCGTTTTGTAAACTGTCTAATGTTGGCGTAATCGATTGACCGTTAACCTTGATGTTCGTTAAATTACGCTGGAATGACTCGAGTTGAACGATGATAAGATTTTTACCTTTAGCAGCACCGAAGTAATCGGGATTCGACTTAACGGTCACGCCTTTAATATCATTGACGTTTTTGGCGGTAATATCAGCGGCTTTTACATGGTCGGCGCCAGTAAGTGCGGTACTAATATTAAACGTGAAAATCCCCATTCGTTTTGCTCGTTTGGAGTCACTGATAATGTTTTGTTGCATCATGAAATACGTAAAACCACTTAAAACAAGCAAAGTGCTTACAAAAGATACACCATAAACGCGGCTAGTTATACGAAATGACGGGAACTCGTGCCCTTTTTTTATGTTGAAGTAAAGAATAAATGGTAGTAAAACGATATCTAGAATGTATAACCAGTCAGTTCCGTTTAGCAGACTTGTCGCACTGTTTTTAACGACGCCAACTTCACCGATAAGAGAGAAGCTGTGGTAAGTCGGAACTTCATTATAAAACCGGGCATAAAGCACACAAACGAGCATTAAAATCCCGATGAATAAAGACATTCCTGCATACCAATAAATATGCGAACGAACCGGTGCAAATAAATGAATCAGTCCAAGAAGTAATACGATAAACAGCAGGTCCATTCCAAGTGCCAAGAAGTTAGGATCTTTAAAAATCTGGAAATAGGCAAAAGTGAACTTACCAATAATTAATAAAAAATAAAATAAAATCAACTGAATTCCTCTTTCTAGCATGCTTTGTGACGAATACGCACAAATCCATTCCTTCTAATTTTAGCTCAATCGTGCGAACAGTGCAAATCATGAAAGATGATTCTGATATATTTGGGTAATAGGTTCTAGTTTAGGAAAGATTGATTAGTTTTTGTGTTTTTTTTCACAAATCTATTGACCTTTAAAGTGTAAAAGTATACTATTTTAGAAGACAATAAAAAGGTAGGAGACAAAATGAATTCATTATTTAGAAGAAAACCGATTGAAGATTTAATGCAAAATAAAAGTGGAAGTACACATTTAAAGCAAACTTTAGGGCCATTTGATTTAACGTTGCTTGGCGTTGGGGCAATAGTTGGGACAGGGATTTTTATTTTACCTGGGACAGTGGCTGCGAATAATGCTGGGCCAGCGATTATCTTTTCCTTTGTGATTGCGGCAATAGTTTGTGCGATTGCAGCGATGTGTTATTCCGAGTTTGCGTCCAGTGTGCCCGTTGCCGGGAGTGCCTATACATATGGTTATGTCGTATTTGGAGAGTTAATTGGCTGGTTACTTGGTTGGGCGCTTATTTTGGAGTACGGGCTTGCTGTGGCTTCTGTTGCGAGTGGTTGGTCTTCTTATTTAAATGCGCTGCTTTCCGGATTTCATATTGCGATTCCGCAAGCGATATCTGGGCCTTTTAATCCAGAAGTAGGTACATTTATTAATTTGCCGGCGATTATTATCGTGCTTGTGATTGCATTTTTACTAACACTTGGAATAAAAGAGTCGACGCGTGTAAATACAATCATGGTTGCTCTTAAAGTAGGGGTTATTTTACTTTTCTTAGTAGTAGGTGTGTTTTACGTTAAACCGGATAATTGGCAACCGTTTATGCCGTTTGGAATGAGTGGTGTGATGAATGGGGCGGCGTTAGTCTTTTTCGCTTATTTAGGCTTTGATGCGGTATCGTCAGCGGCGGAAGAAGTGAAAAATCCTCAGCGAACTATGCCAATCGGAATTATCGGTTCGTTACTTATTTGTACGGTATTATATGTTGCGGTTTCCGCTGTTTTAACTGGAATGGTGCCTTACACAGATTTAAACGTAACGGATCCAGTAGCCTATGCTTTGCAAGTGATTAATCAAGATTGGGTAGCTGGGATTGTGTCACTTGGCGCGGTCGTTGGGATGATTACGGTTATTTTAGTGATGAGTTACGGTGCGACTCGGCTAATTTTTGCCATGGGTCGTGATGGTTTATTGCCAAAAGTACTCGCTGAAATTAACCCGAAATACAAAACGCCTGTTAAAAACACCTGGATTTTTGCGGTAATAGTCGCGATTATTAGTGGGCTTGTTCCATTAAATAAATTGGCAGAATTAGTAAATATTGGGACACTTTTAGCATTTATGATGGTGTCGATTGGCATTATTTTCCTACGTAAAAACAAAAGCATTCAAGCTCGAGGTTTTAAAGTGCCATTTTATCCTGTATTACCAATCGTGTCATTTCTATTATGTGCGTTTTTGATTAGCCGTTTATCCGTTCATACATGGATTCTTTGTGGGATTTGGTTTGTTATCGGCTTGATTGTGTATTTTGCATATGGTAGAAATCATAGTGAATTACTTAAAAAATAATTAACTTACTTTTTGTAAGTCGTTTTATTGGAATTCGAACGCTCCTTATGTTGTAATGAATGTATTACAATAAAAGGAGCGTTTTTAACATGGTGGAGATTAGTGAAAAATTACGACTTGGCGAAGTAGTCTTAAATGTAGGTCATTTAAAAGAGATGGCAGGGTTTTATCAAGAAGTTATTGGTTTAACGTTATTAGAGGAAAATGAACGAATGGCTCGACTAAGCGTGAGTGGTTCCGATGAGGCGTTACTTGTGCTTAAAAAAATCAGTCATGCGGTGGTTCCGGAAGTACCGCGCATTGGTTTGTTTCATACGGCATTTCTTTTGCCAACGCGGGAAAGTTTGGCGGATGTACTTACGCATTTGGCTAAGTCGGGTTATCCGATTGATGGTGCTGGTGATCACGCATACAGTGAAGCACTTTATTTACATGATATTGAAGGAAATGGCATTGAAATTTATGCCGATCGTCCGAAAAATGAATGGATGCGCGATGGGGATGGAAATTTGCCAATGGTAACCGAACAAGTGGATGTGGATGGATTGCTACAAATTGCGTCAGGCAAACCTTTCACTGGAATGCCAAGTGGAACAATTATTGGCCATGTGCATTTGCAAGTGGCAGATGCGGATAAGGCCGAAGCATTTTACAAAGAGGCGCTAGGAATGAATTTGACCACAGCGATACCGTCAGCGAGATTTTTTGCAGCAGGGGATTATCATCATCATATTGGTTCTAATATGTGGGCTGGACGTCAATTGGAAAATCGTCAGGAAAATGAAGTGGGACTGGCTTGGTTTACGATTATAACGCCTGACAAAGAAGCGATAACAGCTAATTTAGAACAACAAGGATATGAAGTAAAACGCTTTGAAAATACCATTTCAGTGACTGATTCGAACGGTATTAAGATTCATTTTAAATAAAAAAAGAACTGTTTAAGCGAAAAATGAGCTTAAACAGTTTTTTGATGCGATAATAAGGGAAAGGTAGATTAGACTAATTATTTTTAATGCTTACGTTGCATGGTTTTCTTGAAAAACCAATTGCTTGATTGAAAAATGGTTTGGAAGATTAAAACGATACCAATTCCAAGTGTTAAATAAGAAAGCGCTAAGGCTGCATTGTCTGGGAATGAATTTTGTACAGCGAGAAAGGTAATAAAGAAGCCACTATTGGCGCAAAAAGCTATCCAAAACCAAGATAAACCACTAAGTTTGCTTACTACAAAAGAAAGGGCAGAGACAGTTGCTGCTAAAACAATTCCTGTAACTATCATAGACGTAAATTCCATTTTCATCGCTCCTTTGTCATAAATGAATTATTATTAATAATAATGTAACATAAATGAAATATTTTGTAAAGAAAATACAAAGAAAGGGGATACACAGATGATTGAATTTTTTAAAACGACCAATGAAAAAATGGAGCAACTTGCTGATTTAGAAGACGGTTGTTGGGTAAAAGTGACTGCTCCAACTGATGAAGAAATTGAAATATTAAGCAAAGAAATGGATGTGCCCAAACCATATATTTTAGATGCACTGGACTCTGAGGAGCGTTCTCGAATTGAGTTGAAACGAGCGGAGCAAGATGTGAGACATTCGCTAGTCATTGTGGATTACCCTTACGAATCAAAAGATGAGCTAGGTTATGCGATGTATGAAACGCTTCCGATTGGGATTGTCTTGACTAGAAAACATCTTGTAACGATAACATTGCGCGACTTGCCAATCTTAGAAGATGTGCAATCTATGAAGTTAGAAGAGTACGATACAACCAATCATAAGCAATTTTTGTTAAAATTATTGTATGCTGTATCTTATTATTACCTCAAATACTTAAATCAAATCATTAAACAGACAAATAATTTAGAAATCCAGATTAAACAGTCGATGAAAAACGAGCAATTGTATGCGTTTATGGCGGTTCAGAAAAGTTTAGTATTTTTTGCAACAGCACTTCAATCCAATAAAGCCATTCTTGATAAAATGGAAGATGTGGAACATTTTATGCAGCAAGAAGATAATCATGATTTGCTGAGAGATGTTATTATTGAAAATAAGCAAGCAATTGCGATGACGGATACATATACGCAAATAATTAGCGGCATGTCGGATGTATTTTCTTCGGTCATTTCGAATAATTTGAATATCGTGATGAAATTTTTAACATCATTTACGATTATTTTGTCACTACCAACGATTGTGGCGAGTATTTATGGGATGAATATTAAGTTGCCATTTATGCATAATGAGCACGCATTTGCGTTAATTCTTTTATTTACGCTATTAATTACGACGGGAGTAACGGTAATTTTTTGGCGTAGAAAATACTTTTAATATATAGAAAACGAGGGATGAGCATGGAAAAACAAACATACGAAAAATTAGCATATTATACAATCAAAGAAAAAATTCTCAGTGGAAAGCTTCATGTTGGACAACATATTTCAGAAGCTGGTATTGCAAAAGAATTATCGATTAGTCGTACGCCAGTCAGAAAAGCAATTGCGGTTTTAGTATCCGAAGAGCTAATCGAATACGAACTGAACCGGGGGGCAATTGTGATCGAAAGCAGCATGAGCGCTGGTCGTTTTATCGAATTACTAGAGATGGCTGAAATTTTAGTCGCTCAAACAATCGAAAAATGTAAAAATAAAAATTTAACTTATAAACCAGAGCAAGGAAACGAACTTTTAAAAGAAATGCGGGAAATGCAAAGAGAAGAAGACGTGGATGCGTATTTAGCTTTGCTTAGTAAGTGGCTGTTGCAATTTGTAGCGCAGTTGGCCAATAGTTATGCCGAAGATATTGTTCGAAAAATGAAGCGTGATTTCTTTAATAAAGCACAAAAAGATATTAAAATAATTCCAGTCCTTTTGGAAAACGAAACGATGGACGCGCTAGAACAATTATCTTATTATATGGTTGAAAAGAAATATGATTTAGCAAAAGAGGTAATGCAAAAATTAGTGAATTTGTATATTATCCGTACATTTAGATAGTATTTCTAAAATGATTTGCTTGAAAACAGGAGGTGCTTTTGATGCGGAAAGTATACGAAATATTTATTTTAGACTGGCGCCGTCTCTTTAAAGCGCCTTTAGCTTTGTTATTAGTTATTGCACTGATTATTTTGCCATCCTTATATGCGTGGTTTAATATTGAAGCACTTTGGGACCCGTATTCGAATACTTCGGGGATTAAAGTGGCAGTTTCGATTGATGATGAAGGCGCGGAAGTAGATGTGCCAGGGAAAAAGCCTCAACAAGTCAATGTCGGGGAAGAGCTCAAGAAAACGCTGGAGAAAAATAAAAAACTGGGCTGGACGTTTGTAAGTGAAGCCGAAGCCAAAAAAGGCGTGAAAAGCGGGAAATATTATGCGTCGATCCACATTCCAAAAGATTTTTCCGAAGATATGGTTTCGGTTGTCAGTGATAACGTCACAAAACCAACTATCGATTACTCAGTCAATGAAAAAATCAATGCCATCGCGCCAAAAATGACGGAAAGTGGAGCGACAACGATTGTTAATCAAATCAGCTCTGAATTCGTCGGTACGGTGAGTAAGGCAGTTTTGGAAGAGTTTAATAAGGCTGGAATTGATCTAGAAAACGAATTACCAACAATCCGTCGCTTGAAAACCAAAGTGTTCCAAGTGCAAGATGCGTTACCAGAACTCAAAAAAATGGGTGCCGAGGCTGTCAAAATAGAAGCCAAACTACCTGAATTAAAAGCTAAAGCTAACCAAGTTGTCGAGCTAAATGAAAAAATTCCAGAGCTCAATAAAGCGACCGAAAATGTTCTTTTAGTGGAGCAACAACTGCCGAAAATCGACCAACTAGGTCAAGATATTCTCGTGCTTCAAAAGAAAATTCCGGAAATCAAACAAATCGCAGAATCTGTAAAAGAAGTCGATGAAAACTTCGGAACGATTAAGAAAACGGTCAATGACGCGGTGAATGAATCTGGTAAAGCGCTCGATGTGATTGATACGGCAATGGCGGCGATACCAACCGTAGAAAAAATTGCTCAAAATGGCAGTGGCTATGTAGATAAAGTATCCGATTTTGCAGATGAAATTAATAAGTCTTTTGATACATTAGCGCCTGCAATTAAACAAAACTTAACGCTAATGAAGCAAATGGCGGATAACATTTATCAAGTTACAGAAGCGATTAAAAACGGTTCGATTAGCGTAGATCAAGCGATTGCCGAATTGAAAAAAATGGAGCAAGATATTGATTCGTTACAGCAAATGATTACGAAACAAACAGCCACTTTGGAAAGTTTAAATGAAACGTTGCCGAACAAGCCATTTACTGATTTAATCAAGGATTTAAAAGTAATTAATGGCCAATTAGGTGCGCAAAAAGCAACGATTACGAAAGTCCGGACAGAACTGGAAAACGGAGCGCAACCTTCCGAGGAACTTTTAAATCAATTAAATGAACAAGCGAAAAATGTCAGTACGAAATTGGACCAAATTTTAGCAAACTACGATTCGGAAATTGTTCCTGCAATCAAAGTCGGCTTAAACCAAATTCAAGGAGATTTAAAAGATAGCCAAAAACTACTGGAAACGTTGCAAGCCAAAATTCCAGAAATTACACAGGTGTTGAAAGATTCCAGAGAAACGTTGCAAACAGGCCAAAACTATTTAAAAGAGTTCCAAAAACGGCTACCAGAAATCCAGAAAACGTTGGATGAAGCGACCGAAGTCATCAACACTAAATTAGACACCATTATCGCGGGCATTAACGAAGCGTCCAACTTTTACAAAAATGATTATCCGAATGTAAAAGCGAATATTAAAAAAGCTGCCAATTTCATTCGCGACGATTTACCAGGGCTCGAAAAAGAAATTAACCAAGCGTCCAACTTAATCCAACAAAAAATGCCGGAATTCGAAAAAGCGATTAAAATTGCGGCCGATCTATCCAGAGAAGAGCTTCCAGAATTCGAAAAAGCCATCAATAATGCTGCCAACAAAATTACCGACTTTGACAAAAATTACGATTTACAAAGCATTATTAAGATGCTCAGAAATGATGCCGACAAAGATAGTTCCTTTATTGCCAATCCAGTTAACTTAAAAGAAACAAGCTACTATCCAATTCCAAACTACGGCTCGGCAAGCTCGCCATTTTATACGGCGCTATGCCTGTGGGTTGGCGCGCTCTTACTGATTTCATTACTACGTGTCGATGTAGAAGTGCCAGCCGGTATATTCAGCCATTATCATCGCTATTTTGGTCGACTGCTAACTTTCTTATCAATCGGGTTAATGCAGGCGCTCATCGTGACGCTCGGGAATATTTTCTTACTCGGCGTATCCATCGCAGAACCACTACTCCATGTGCTCTTTAGTATGTTCATCAGCGTGGTGTTCATGACGATAGTTTACACGCTCGTCTCACTATTTAATAATGTCGGAAAAGGAATCGCGATTATTTTACTCGTTTTACAAATTTCAGGAGCGGGCGGGAACTTTCCAATTCAAGTTTCGCCACCATTTTTCCAAGCGATATACCCGTTCTTACCGTTCACTTATGCTGTTAGTTTAATCCGGGAGAGCGTTGGAGGACTTTATATGCCAACCGTTTGGATTGATATGAGTGTACTTGCTGGGTTTGCGATTCTGTTTATCGCACTAGGAATTTTACTCAAAAAGCCACTTGATAAAATTGTGCCAAAACTCTCGGAAAAAGCAAAACGAAGCAAGCTGATCCATTAATAATTTTTCTGTGATATAATTACGAGCGAAGAGGGGAGGCAGACTTGTGGCAAATAAATTTAAAACACTAGATAAGATGGTTTACAATTTACTTCTTGAAAAAATTAAAAACGGCGAATTAGTGGTGAACCAACATTTAGCGGAAGAAAAACTGGCGACGGAATTCGGTGTGAGCCGTTCACCACTACGAAAAGCAATTGCAACACTCACTGCTCAAGGCATTGTCAGCTATCACGAAAATAGTGGCGCCGTGTTAAATGATGTCATTATTGATGCCGCTCGCTATGTGCAATTAATGGAAACCATCGATATTTTTGTCGATGCTGCTATCGTCAAGGCTGCCCATTTTGGTTATGAAATGGATGTCGAAAAACTGCATGAGCGCGTGGCTGAGATGGAGCGCTTTTCGTATTTAACAGATGTGGAAAATTATTTTGAGGCACATCACCGTTTTATTCTTTGTTTAATTAGTTTTGCTGAAAATCCCTATCAAGTTCGCATCGCCAAGCAAATTTTCTTCCAAATGGTCCACTTTTCTGATGGCATTAACATTTTTAAATCCGTTGAAATTAGAGAATGGACAAATAAAAAGAGCAAGCAGATATATGAGCTTCTCGCAGAAGAAAAAACAGAAATGGCGAGAAAAACGATAAAGTCATTATTTGCGGAACTTACCATTCAAGCATATAGATAAAAAGAGCTGTCATTTACGACAGCTCTTTTTGATATAGATTAAACCCATTTTTCATGCCTGAAAACGCGAAACCATAACGCAAGTACATTTGATTTAACTGTTCATTCGTTTCAATACAATCCAATCGAACAAACGGAACTAACCGCTCTTGCGCCAATTTTTCTGCAAAGTAAATCATCTGCTTGCTGAAAGAAATACCGCTGAACTTACGGGCAACCATGATTCGGTGCAAATAATATGCCTTATCATGCGCCAAGTTGCCCCATAAATCTGTATCCCAATCGCTCGGTGTTTTCCGAATAATCATCGCACCCGCAAGTTCTCCATCATTCGTTTCAAAAAGTGCGGCTTCACCAAGCTCAATGCGTTGTTCGATGTTATGTACATCAAAACCATGCAAAATATCGCCCCACTGGGTTGAACCCGATTCTTTTAACCAGCGAGCCGTATTCATCATTAAGTCCATTATTATCTGACGGTCATTTGGCAAAGCAAAGCGGACTAGAAATTCCAGTCCGCCAGCCGTGATTTTATTTTGGTTCATTTTCGTCTTTCGGAGCCTCTGGAGTTTCAGGAGCTTCTGGACTCTCAGGCGATTTAGGAGCCTCAGGATTTTCAGGAGCTTCTGAACTCTCGGGTGTTTCAGGAGCTACAGGAGCTTCTGGAACTTCGGGTTCTTTTGCTGTATCAGGTCCAAAGCCTTCCGGGTGTGTATCTTCCACAAATGGATCAGCTTCTGTTGTTCCGAATGGGTCCACTTCTTCGTCAGCAACGATTACTGTTTCTTCTGTAAAAGCGCCTTCGCTCGCTGCAAATAAATCATCGTAGAATACAGCACAAGAAGTAATTAGATAAGGATACACATAAAGCGAAATACCAAGTCCAATTAACCAAGCGGCTAAAAGTAGCACTAGTCCACCAAAAGCAGCACCAGCAGAAACTGTGGATATAACTTCAGAGAAACCATCATAATAAGATGAAGCAGCTGCTCCACTAAACACAATAACAGATCCGACAATCGCAACAGCAATTGGGATTAAATACCAAAGTAAGAATGTAAGGGACAGTCCGAAAAGTCTACCTTTGTGTCCATTCATCATATGGCGGCTTTCTGTAATAGCATCTAATGGGGAAATATTAGGGTTATCTCTTAAAATGAAGAAAGTTTGTGAATAAGAGTAAGTTTTAATAATCCCAGGCACGATTAGTAGTAAGCTCCATAAGAAAGTGAAAATAACAATTAGCAAGTAAGCTACAAATGTACGGCCAAATTCTTTAAAGCCACTAAACATATAAGCAACATCAGGTTGTTCCCCGCGGCTAATTGCCAGGTACACCCAAGCAACACCGGTGTATAGTGGTCCTGTTACTAGTATCATAGCAACCTGACCTACGAAAGGAATCCAACCGAGTATTCCTCCAGTCACTGTTAAGATTAACCAAGCGAGTACAAAAATCCCAATGGCAATTCCCCAGTTACCACGTAGCGACTCTTTCGCGGTTCTTTTTACTTGTGAAATAGTCATCATAATGAAAACTCCTTTTTCGTTTATTTTAGTATAATAGCAAAAAATACCTACTCCTAAAATAGCATACTTTTCAGGACTAATACAGTAATAAGAGGCGTGATAAAAAAATGCTCCAAAAAGGATTACATTTCTATTTTTAGGGGAAAAGTAACCTTATGTAGTATGACTAATTTGGAGGTGGCGCATATGGCCCATGAGAATTTAAGAGAATTAGAAGATCAATTAATTGAGTTGCGACAAACGTATCAAGAAGTAATCAGCGAAACGAGAGTCTTTGAGGACCCTCAACTCCAAAATGGCCCAATCAATGCAGCGGAAGTTAGATTAAGTGCAATCCGTCACGAGATTGCTGAAGTAGAGAAGAAAATCAAAAAAGCAGAGAGCGAAACTGAATAAGAAAAAGGCGTCCATTTGTTAATTTAGCAGAGGGGCGTTTCTTTTACGTAGATTTGGAGGTGTAATGATGAAGCCAATTTTTGCTGTAGGGGATGTTCATGGAGAAATGACGCTTTTAGACGAACTACTGGAAAACTGGGATAGAGAGCGAGAACGACTTTTGTTTGTAGGGGATTTGATTGATCGCGGCGAAAACCCGGCGGCGGTTCTTAGAAAAGTAAAAGCCTTATCCGACCAAACCGACGTCATTGTTTTAAAAGGAAATCACGAACAAATGCTACTTGATTTTCTTGAGAATCCCACAGAAAAAATGCACTATTATTTAAGCCAAGGTGGCATGGAAACCATTCAATCTTTAATCGCCGACTCCTTAGATAAAAAAATGACGCCAGAAGGATTAGCAGAACGGATTAAAAATGAGGCTTCGGAACTGATTGATTTCATCCGGAATTTGCCACTTTATTATGAAGAAGGCAAGTATGTATTTGTGCATGCGGGAGTCGATTTTTCTAAAAAAGATTGGCATGATACAGAGGAACGCGATTTTTTCTGGATTCGCGAACCATTTTTATTTGGGAAGAACAACACTGGGAAAGTCTTTATTTTCGGGCATACCCCAGTGCAAAATTTACATAGTAATGGAAGTTCGGGCATATGGGTTTCGGAAGATAAAACGAGGCTCGATATTGATGGTGGCGCGGTTTTTGGTGGGGAGCTTCACGGAGTTGTCGTGGAAGAAAATCTGATTACCAAAAGTTTTTCTGTAAAAAAATAAGCATCAAATGGGCTTTTATAAGAGCTCATTTGATGCTTTTTTAGTTAATAATACGGTGCCATAAATAAGTATACTAGTACGCCAGTTAAGCTAACATATAGCCAAATCGGCATTGTCCAACGAACGATTTTTTTATGTTTCTCAATTTGCATCGTCCAGCCCCATACAAGTGCAAATAGCGCGAGTGGAACGACGATTGCCGCTAAGAAACTATGCGTAATTAAGATGAAAAAGTAGATTGGACGGATAATCCCAACTCCACCAAATGTAGAAGTTTCTGCTGAAATATAGTGAAACGTTAAGTAAGTTACTAAGAAGAATAACGTCGATGTAAATGCTGCTAAAATGAAGCCACGGTGCATTTTAATGTTTTTCTTTTTTATAATCGCCCAAAGTGCAATAACTAAAAATACAAAGGTAAAACTATTAAAGATGGCGTTCATCCGCGGGAAAATAGTAATGTCAAAATGCACTGCTCCTTGATAACCAATTGGTGAGAAGAATAGTAGCAAAATCACCACAACCGCGACAAATGAAATGATCATTATCGGCCAAAAATAGTTTTTATCTGATGTCGGCTTTGTGAGTTTTTCTTTATTTTGTTCCATGAAAAAAATAGCCCCCTAAATATAAAAAATTGCTGTACTTCTTTTATTATACATGACGAACATATCGGATGCGAAAGATTGAACTTTTAAGGTATAATAGGTTTTGAAAGGGTGTTTCGTATGTCGATAATTGCACGAGAATTAACAAAAGCGGAAGAAGCCGAAATTATCCGTTTAAAAGAAGAAGGCGAAGTAATGCTCCAAACGGACGGAACTCCAGAAGAACGCATCGAGAAAATTGCTGCATACTTAAAAGATACCTCGCCAGACCCTGATTTGGCAGAAGAACTTGGTTATGTTTTAGGCTCTTTGTACGGGGAAGCAGTACGGGAAAAGTATCAGTGGAAATGGCTATTTGTAGCTGAAAATGATTTAGAAGGTTACGCGATTACATCGAAAGAGCATGGCTATACATTTATGGTGCATGACTATTTTATGCAAGTAATCGTTCAGAATAAACCGGATAATAGTAAAATGTTATTTGAGTTAATGGTTGATATGATAGGGAATCGGGATGATTTTCGGATGATTGGATGAGGAATAACTGTTTTTTGACGGGGTGATACGCGGTGAGCGGAAACGAGCAAAAAGTGTTAGTTTTAAATAATTTAGTGGAGCATTATGGGTATCAAGATTGGTGGGAAGCGGATAATCGTCTGGCTGATTGGCTTTCGATGATATTAATCCAGCGTACGACAGAGAAAAATGCCAAACAAGCATTAGCGAATTTGGTACCTCATTTAGATTTAGAAAGTTTAATTGAGATGGATATGGCGAAATTAGAAGAATTAATCTATCCAGCTGGTTTTTATAAACAAAAAAGTATCTATATTAAAGCACTTGTCAGGTGGTTTAATGACCATGGAGCTAGTTTTGATAAGTTTCGTCGCTATTCAACGGAAGATTTGCGAAAAGAATTATTGGGTATAAAAGGCGTCGGGGAAGAAACTGCTGACGCGATGTTGCTGTATATTTTTGAGCGAAATGTGTTTATTGCTGATTTGTATGCAAGGCGATTATTTACGCGGTTAGGCTTCGGTGAGTATAAAACCTATGAGCAAATGCGCGAAGAATTTATGCCTATTGTAGGAAAAATTTCGCATAAATTATGCAAAGAATGGCACTCCGTTATCGATGTTCATGGGAAGTATTTTGGCAAGGATAGGACGATGGATGAAACGTGGTTATTGGAAAGTTAGTAATAGCAAGGGAAGCCGTGGTTTTTGGCTTCTTTTTTTTGTGCCAATATATTCTTTTTTGAGTTGAAAAGCCGCTGCCACTTTTTCGCCATATTTTAAGAAGAAATCACTTATTTTAATAGACTTTTCGCATGAGCCTATAGGTATAATTATAGTAATTAAGTAAGCCAGTTTTTAATACATACAGATTAAACATAAGGAGGAATCATATTGAAGAAACTAATGAAACTCATAATAGCATTTAGTGTTATTTGTTCTATTATCATCGTCCCTGTTGATATTCCTGTGAAAGCGGAGGAAAGTAATAAACGTGATGACCTGATTAAGTCCGTGAGTTTTTATAAGTCGAATGGACAAAGTCTTACTGCGAAGGAAAAATATAATGAACAACTAGATTATTTTTTGGAAATGGCTTTTGGTGGGAATTCTTTCAAGAAAGGCGATTATTTTGATGTGACCTTATCAACGGATGCTTTGTTTTACACGGATAAAGTGTATGATTTGAAAATCGATGTTGATCCAACTGCAGCTGTAAATGAGCAAGTGGTCGGGAATGTTCGTGTGATACAAAATAATGATGTTTACACACTGCGCATTTATTTTACAGAAGATTCGGATTCTTTATTCGTGAATAGTTTTAATGGGACGTTTAAAATACAAGTAATGCCCGCGCATGGCGATAAAAATCTCATCAACTTATCGTATAATGGGGCTCGTCAAAATTTTAAAAACATTGGTACGAGTAGCGTTGAATTAAATGTCGATATGGCAAGTGATTGGCCGCCAGTTGGGATAAGTGATTTTTCGAAAGTGAGCGGCGATTTATACCATGCGATATTAGTATATGAAAAGCCAAAAAGCAAAGTAGATTATGAAACGGAAATTTTAGTTTCTTATCCACTTTTTGAGAAACGGATTCCGCTTGGCAATGTCCAAAATATTAAAATTGAAATTTGGGATGAAGCGAAGGGAATATATCGGTTAGGGGTAGCTGGCGTTGATTACGGCACGATTACATATGATGTCGGAACGCCATTTGTGGGTGGACCAGTTTTTCAAATGAATTGTACTATTCCGTTCAAGGGGATTTCTACGAGAACGCGGGTTAGTTTTGATATTGATACGAATGTGGATGGGAAGCCTGGGACAACGGATCCATATCTTGTTAGTCTTTCTTCGCTGGCATCTGCAACAAAATCACTTCAATTTTATCCAGTGAATAATGGGGATGCGAATATTAGCGCTACTTTTTATGGCAAAGTAACTACGCAGTTTGAGGATGAATTAGGTAATCCGATTACTTTTGCTGACTATAGCGCGGCAACTATTCCCGGAAAAGTTAATCAAGCTGGCAAATATGAAATAACGGAACCTTTTTTATATAATTCGACACAAAATATCGATAAACATGCGTTTGATAATTTGTTAAGTGCGAACAAATATAAATTGCTTAGTGTAACTTCGAATAATAAGCTTTCTGAGACGACAGACAACTTAAATATACAAATCAAGCGAGGTTATCAAAATGATGTCTTGTATAAAATAAAAGCACTTCAAAAGCCGGTTATCAGCGCGCTTCCAGAAATCGAATATAGTAAAACGGTGACGCGCACGGTGGAAGAATTTCTTACGGATATCGAGGCTAGCACGGATATTCCGGCTGATATAAATAGTGATTTATCCAATGTGAAATGGGGAGTTCCCGGAGATTATCCTGTTCTGCTAACCGCGGTGAATGAAGACAATCAGGCGGCTGATCCTGTTTCTGTTACGATAAAAATTCTTAAAAATCCAGCGCCAATTATTACAGTAGACCCAGAGATAACCTATGATAAAACAGTGACGAAAGACGAAAGTACGCTACTTAATGAAGTAAATGCGCGAACGAATGATGGTTCAGCAATTATTTCTGATATGGATGAGCAAGTAAAATGGGGCGTGCCGGGTGATTACGAGGTCACTTTGCAAGCGGTGAATGAAGATGGTGTGACAGCAGAAGCGAAAACGTTTGTAGTGCATATTTTGAAAAGTCCAGCACCGATTATTATGGTAGATCCAGAAATCACGTATGACACCACGATTATAAAAGCCGAACAAGATCTATTGCGGGATGTCCGTGCTAGAACGAATGACAATTCTGTGATAACATCTGACGCGGCAACTAAAGTGAAATGGCGGACGCCGGGAAGTTATACCGTGACGTTAAATGCAGTGAATGAAGACGGGATTCCAGCCGAAGCTGTGCAATTTACTGTGAAAATTGTGGAAGCTGAGAAAGCGGCAATTGTTGTTGCGGAAAATCCTGGAGTAACACCCAAGCCAAAAAGGGAAAATGAGTTAGTGATAAGGAAGCTCCCACTAACTGGTGACACGACTTCAAAAGCGATATTCGTTGGGCTTTTTTGTTTGGGAACTTGGCTTCTAGTTAGAAAAAAATAACAGCAAAAAAAGATAAGTGGGTTCACTTATCTTTTTTTAAGTGACTATTCTTCATCAAAAGCATCAATGGCTACAGGTAAAGCACTTATCACTGTATTACCAACAGCAGGAAGGCCAACGAGAATCGCGCTAATAATTTCATCTCGTGTCGCGCCATTTAATTTCGCCATTTTTACGTGGAAGGGTAGTCCGCTTTCTAGGCGGGTGGCGGCCAAAACGGCAATGTATGCGAGTTCCTCTGTTTTCTTGTCGAGCTTGCTTGCAGTATCTAATTTATGTACAGTTTCCATCCAAGCTGCTTGTACTTCAGGAGCTTCTTTTGCGAATACTTCGAATGATTTACTTACTTTCACTAAAATTCATCTCCTATAGATTTTTATAATAAAAAACCGCCCAAACACTGGGCGGTTTTTGTATTATCTATTTTCTGCTTTATTATAAGCGCCATGCCAAACTGGACCGATGAATTCGTTTAATGCGAATCCACCTTTGATAGCTGCTGTGACAAAGTCTTTTGCTTTTGCGACAGCTTCTTCTACAGTTAAACCTTTTGCAAGGCCAGCTGTGATAGCTGCTGCGAACGTACAACCAGCACCGTGATTGTGGCTTGGGGAAATTTTTTCTACTTCATAAATAGTGAATTCTTTTCCATCGTAAAGTAGGTCGATTGCTTTGTCGCTTTCTAGGGCTTTTCCGCCTTTGATAACAACGTATTTAGCGCCTAGTTCGATGATTTTTTTCGCTGCTGCTTTCATATCATCTAGTGTAGTTAATTTGCCAAGACCGGACAATTGACCGGCTTCGAATAGGTTTGGTGTTGTGATAGTTGCTTTTGGTAATAATAAGTCGCGGATAGCTTCGGCATTTTCTGGTTGGATTAGTTCATCTTCGCCTTTACATACCATAACTGGGTCGATAACGACATTTTTTAAGTCATATTTATCAATGGCTTCGCGTGTCGCTTTAATGATGTCAATCGAACCAAGCATGCCTGTTTTCATTGCGTCAACTGGGCCGCCAGAAAGGATTGTTTTTAGTTGTTCGCGAACTAGTTGCGCGTCAATCGGAGTAACGCCGTGTGCCCAGTTGTTGTCTGGGTCCATTGTTACGATGGTTGTGATTGCGCTAAAACCGTACGTGCCGTATTCTTCAAATGTTTTTAAATCGGCTTGAAGACCAGCGCCGCCACTTGAATCAGATCCTGCAATAGTTAATGTTTTTTTGATTGTCATTCGTGTTTCCTCCTAAAAATAAACTTTAGTCATTTGTTTCTAACATTTTATAAATGGCCGCTGCAACGCCGTGCTCATCATTGGAAAGTGTAACGTGTTTGGATAATTCTTTAACTTCTTCTTCGCCATTACCCATGGCCACGCTATATCCAGCCATTTTTAACATCGAAATATCATTCATATTATCTCCAATTGCAAAGGTTTCATCAAGTGTTACGCCTAATTTTTCTACATAATATTGTAAGGAAATACCTTTTTGCGCCTCGCGGTGGGTGATTTCAATATTATCGGAAAAAGAAGAAGTGACAGATAGCTCGGAATCTTTTTCAAGTTTTTGTTTAGCTTTTGCTAGCACATCTTTATCAGAAGAGAAGGAGATGAATTTTAGGATAGTTAAATCTTTATTGGCTAAAATGCGCTCTACATCAGGGATTTCGTGGACGTCTTTAGATTCAAAACGTTCTTCCACTTTGTCCATGATTGTTTCTGCTGATACGTCTGGATGGATGCGTTTGTGCATTTCAATCATAAATTCTTTGCCACGGGCTTTATCTGTTGTGATTGGTCCCATGTCAGTGAAAAATTCGGTATACATGCCTAGTTCAGTCAGGGTGTTATAAGTGTTGCGCGCTAAGTTTTTATCAATCGGATGTTGTAAAATAATTTTGCCATGTTCGTCACGAATTTCAGCACCATTCATGCAAATTGCCGGTGCGTATAAATTGGCTTTATTAATTAACCCCATCGCATCGTCATACATACGTCCAGTACAAAGAACGAAATGAATTCCTTTGGCGCGAGCTTTTTCGATTGCCTCGACGTTTTCCTGTGCAATCTCGATATCAGAGTTAAGTAGTGTGCCATCCATGTCTGAAGCAATAACTTTAATCATAATATATAATTCCTCCCCAATTTTACCTACTTCACTAGAATAGCATTTTTTTAAGAAAAATGCACAAAAGGTAGCTGCGCGTAGTTTTTTGGCTGGTGCGATTACTTTACTATATTTCTGCGATTCATTTGGTTATAATGAATAAGAATAAAACGTGGATAGGATGTGTCAGGATGAAAACAGAACTAGACAAGATGATTGCAGGAGAAATGTATGATCCTAGCGACAGAGAGCTTGCACACGGAAGAAATCGTGCGCGTAAGTTCTGCAGAGAGATTAACGATACAATGGATTCAGCGTCTCGTTCCAGTGTGTTAAAACGTCTTTTTGGTGGCACAAAAGAAAATGTTTATGTCGAACCAGATTTTCGTGTTGATTACGGTTCTAATATTTATGTTGGCGAGAATTTTTATGCTAATTTTGATTGTGTGATTTTAGATGTGTGTGAAGTACATATTGGTGATAACTGTATGATGGCGCCAGGGGTTCATATTTATACGGCGACGCATCCGCTTGATCCGGTGGAACGTAATAGTGGCTTAGAGCTTGGGAAACCAGTCGAAATTGGCGACAATGTCTGGATTGGCGGACGAGCAATTATTAACCCGGGCGTAAAACTTGGAAATAATGTTGTCGTTGCCTCAGGGGCGGTTGTCACAAAAAGTTTCCCGGATAATGTCGTTGTTGCTGGAAACCCAGCGCGCGTTATTAAAACAATTGAGGTTGAGGAAAAATGATTATTTCAGATACAAAGATTTTTGAACAAATGGAAAGTGAATTAGCAAAAGCAAAAGCGGCGACAACAAAAGCGAGCCAAGATAAGCATTTACACGGCTTGATGTTGCTTGTTCAGCTTGCGAAGACGGGCGATGAGAGAAGCACGGAAGTAGAACCGACCTCTATTCCCGCAGCAGAGCCAGCGCAGATTGCAAGTATGGATGGCAAGAAAATAGAGTTAGAAGACGGCGCGAATGGAGATTCATTGCTTGATTTTTAGGGGGTAACTATGAAAAAAACAATTATTACTGGAGCTATTTTTGCGGGATTAGCAGTTTTACTGGGGGCTTTTGGGGCACATGCGTTAAAAGATATGCTCGGAAGTTATGCGAGTACTTGGGAAACTGGTGTTCAGTATCAAATGTTTCACGCAGGTGGTATTTTAGTAGTGGGATTATTAATGGAAAAACAAGCTAGTCGACTATACACGTGGGCAGCGATTTTATTTTCGGTCGGAATTGTCTTTTTCTCCGGCAGTTTGTATGTTTTAAGTATTTCCAAAGTGGCCGTATTAGGTGCGATTACGCCTATCGGTGGCGTTTGTTTTGTCGTTGGTTGGTTCTTGCTTATTTTAGGAGTAGCAAGAAGAACGACGAGCAGATATTAATGGAAGAATAATCGTCTTTTCGCGCTTAATTAAGTGGAAAGACGATTGTTTTTTCTTATTGGCAAATAAGTGCTAAAATAAAGGAATCATAATTTATTAAGGAGACAGCAATTACATGACTTATGCACTTGAAATAAAAGGGTTAAGAAAAATCTATTCCACTGGAGTCGAAGCGTTACGCGGTGTTGATTTGACGGTAGAAGAAGGGGATTTTTATGCGCTGCTTGGTCCTAATGGCGCTGGGAAATCCACGACTATCGGGATTATCACGTCGCTTGTTAATAAAACATCTGGTCAAGTGAGCGTATTTGGTTACGATCTGGATACAGATATCGTCCGGGCAAAACAGCAAATCGGTCTTGTTCCGCAAGAATTCAATTTTAATCCATTCGAAACGGTTCAACAAATCGTTGTTAACCAAGCTGGATACTATGGTGTTTCTCGTAAGGAAGCTTTTAAACGTAGTGAAAAATATTTAAAACAATCGAATCTGTGGGAGAAACGCCATGAACGTGCGCGAATGCTCTCGGGTGGAATGAAACGCCGCTTGATGATTGCGCGTGCTCTGATGCACGAACCTAAGTTGCTCATTTTAGATGAACCGACTGCTGGGGTGGATATTGAGCTTAGACGTGAGATGTGGACGTTTTTAAGAGAGTTGAATGAAAGTGGTACGACGATTATTTTGACGACGCATTATTTAGAAGAAGCAGAGATGCTCTGTCGTAATATCGGTATTATTCAATCCGGCGAGTTGATTGAGAATACTAGCATGAAATCATTGCTTGCTAAATTACAATTTGAAACGTTTATTTTTGATTTAGAGCCGTATGAAGGTTCTTTTGAAATTACGGGGTATAATCATGTGTTTGAAGATAAGCAAACCTTGTCAGTGGAAGTGGAACGTGATCAAGGGGTTAATCATATTTTTGAACAATTAAGCGAGCACGGCATCAAAGTGCTTTCGATGCGCAATAAATCTAATCGTCTCGAAGAACTGTTTTTGAAAATTACAGAAGAAAAACATCAAGTGGGGGAGAAACATGTTTAATCTATATTTTACCGCGTTAAAAAGTCTGGCGGCGAAAGAAACCAATCGTTATATGCGAATTTGGATTCAGACGTTAGTGCCACCAGTAATCACGACTTCGCTTTACTTTATTATTTTTGGGAAAATGATTGGTAGTCGTATTGGCGATATGAACGGCTTTTCCTATATGGAATACATTGTACCTGGGCTGATTATGATGTCCGTTATTACGAGCTCTTATGCCAATGTATCCTCTTCCTTTTTCTCGCAAAAGTTTCAGAAGAATATTGAGGAAATTCTCGTTGCGCCAGTGCCAACGCATATTATTATTTGGGGCTTTTTAATTGGTGGGATTGGCAGAAGTATTCTAGTCGGTGCGCTTGTTACGCTTATTTCGATGGTATTTGTGCCGTTACACATCCACTCATGGTCGATTGGGATTATTACCTTTTTAATGACGGCGATTTTATTTTCACTCGCGGGACTTATTAACGGGATTTTTGCTAGATCATTTGACGATGTATCGATTGTGCCGACCTTTGTATTACAACCGCTAACCTATTTAGGTGGCGTGTTTTACGCGATTTCGATGCTACCGCCAATTTGGCAAGCTATTTCTAAAGTGAATCCGATTGTCTATATGATTTCTGGATTCCGCTACGGTTTCCTAGGCGTTAGTGATGTGCCAGTAGCCGTTTCACTGTCGATTCTTGTGTTATTTATCGTCGTGCTTTATTCAATTTGTTGGTATTTGATTAGTAAAGGTCGCGGACTTAGAAGTTAATAGGAATTTTCGAAGAGAGAGCGGGTTGCCGTTCTCTTTTTTTCATGTTTACTACAATTCTTTTTCAATTCGATGTTAGACGTTTTAGCGAAAGACACGAGGGAAAACATAAAGTAATGAGGGGGATGAACATGGGAAATAAAAAAGTGAAGCGAAAACTGGGTGCTAATATTGGGTGGATACTTATATTAGCTATTTTAATTATTTTCGTAGCCTATTTAGTCATGGGATACGTCGCAAAAATATAGGAGGTTTTATGATGAATAAAGAAAATCCATTAAACAAATATCATACAGGGAAATTTGAAAAGCAATGGCAAGATTATCCTGGTTTGCAAAGTAAAATGACTCCTGTTCCAGATACGGGTGAGTCGAGCTATCAAGGCGCGAATAAATTAACCGGGAAAAAGGCTTTTGTTACGGGTGGCGATTCCGGGATTGGACGAGCTGCTGTTATTGCTTATGCGAGAGAAGGCGCCGATGTGGCGATTAACTACCATCCAGATGAAGAAATTGACGCGCAAGAAGTGAAAAAGGCTGTGGAAGAAGCTGGACA
Organism: Listeria cossartiae subsp. cayugensis; assembly: GCF_014229095.1. Taxonomy (GTDB): domain Bacteria; phylum Bacillota; class Bacilli; order Lactobacillales; family Listeriaceae; genus Listeria; species Listeria cayugensis. The sequence continues at coordinate 412,298 of NZ_JAARZC010000001.1, forward strand.
GAAATGTATCTTATTGCCAGGCGATTTACGTAAGGAAGGTTTCGCGAAAGAAGTCGTGAAAAAAGCGTACAACGAGCTGGGTGGCTTAGATATACTTGTACTCAATGCAGGTTTACAACAATACCAATTCGATATCCAAAAACTCCCAGCAGAACAATTGCGCGATACGTTTGAAGTGAATGTATTTTCAGTAGTTTTTGCCATTCAAGAAGCACTCAATTACTTAAAAGCAGGCGCGAGCATTATTTTAACTTCCTCCATTCAAGGTGTGAAACCGAGCGCGCACTTGGTTGATTACGCAATGACAAAAAGTAGTTTAATTTCATTAACGAAAAGTTTAGCCGCGCAACTAGGAGAAAAAGGTATCCGCGTTAATGCAGTTGCGCCAGGACCAATTTGGACCCCACTTCAAATCTCTGGCGGACAACCACAAGAAAGCATTCCAGAATTCGGTCAGAATCAACCATTAGGACGAGCAGGGCAACCCGCAGAACTCGCGAGCGCCTATGTCTTGCTAGCATCAGATGAAGCAAGTTACACAACAGGCCAAGTATATGGAATCACAGGTGGAGCTCCGATTAACTAAAAAAACGAGGTGGAAAGCTATGCCATGGACCAAAAATAATTATCCAGATTCTTGGAGAAATCTAAGAAAGCTGGAACACGAAAAGGCGATTGAAATCGGTAATGCATTATTGAAGGAAGGCTATTCAGAAAGCCGTGCCATTCCTATTGCGACCTCGAAGGCAGAAGAATGGTATAAAAATCATAAAGAATAGTAGGCTGAAAAAGCGCACTTGGAATGAAATGTTTTCCGGGTGCGTTTTTTGTAATCGTTTATAGTATAGAGTTGGATTTCTGTTGCATTTTAGTTAAATTCGTCATCTAATTTTAATACTAAAAAAGGGTTTGGATTACGTGAGACGGGTATTATATAACCATAAGCAATGACAATGCCATTACTTTTTCTCCCTTTTTTGTAGTGGGTTGTCTTACTTACCTTAAACTCCCTTTTATACTCTTTTGTGGTTGTGTAGCAACCCTTTGGAGTATTTTTTTTGTGACGAAATTGATTTGATTTACCTCTAGCCCTGCCCCTAATTTCACTCCAATTTTTGATATCCACTATATTTTAGAGTTCTGCTTTCGGTTTGATATCCCGTTTTATGATAAATGGACCAACCTCACGGAGGACATTACATATAAATTTGATAATAGGCAGAAAAATTAAAGTTTGATGAATAATTATACTATTTTATTCATTTGGTCATTATGAGATATGATAAATTTTTAAATAAATAAGGAAATATCACATGAAAAGAAACATATATTTTGACTGGATATGTATTTTTTGTGACAAATAGAAAGAGGACTGTATAAATCACGAATAACAACCTGAAATGCATGATTTTTTGTGAATAAAAACACAAAGTTACACACATTGTGTAAGAATTAATCTAAATAAGCTCAGGTTTTGGACGTTCATGACAAGAATCGGACATTTCATTACATTTTTGGTTATACATCCATAATAAATGATATGCTTTTGGCAAAAGTATTGGGGGATATATTTAGTATGAAATTTCACTATTTTATCTGTTCTTATTTTTCTTTTAAACAAATTAAATATATTAGTAGAAATGGGAGGCAGCGAAGAAATGGCAAAAAAAAGTTTTATGATTATTTTCTTAATAGTACTATCGATTTTTGTATTATTAAATCCAGTAAAGAGTAGTGCTTATGTACTTAATAAACAAAAGATGGCTAATCCTAAAAGTATTAATTATTTTAATGATTCTTCTATAATTAAAGAAAAGCTTGACAGTTATATGACTTACGCAACAAAATGGAACTATTCTGGAAGTCAAGTAAAGGTTAGTAGAAGTATTGGCGCAGTTGGTGTAGAGATAAAAAATTCTTATAGCAATAAAAATTCTGGTACATACGCTACAACATATTATACAACGAAACAAAGTGCGCGGATAATTTATTATAAATCTTTTAAAAATACTAGCGCAGCTAATAAGAGAGAAACTGTTGTTCATGAAGTTGGACATACAATTGGTTTATCACATACTCAAAGTAAAAATAATTCTGTTTCTGTTATGAGAGCTCTAAATTTTAATCAAAAAGCGTATCCGCTAGCAGATGATAAAAAAGGTATAAATGCTAAATATTAATTTATAATGGAGGTTTTTATTATGGATAGAAAAAAAATGACGATAATTGCTATTATCGCAGTGCTTTTATTAAGTGTAGGAGGCTATACGACATATCAGAAAATGAAGCCAAAGCCTTTTACGGAAGTTGCTGCGGAGGCTAAGACGGATAGTTTTGCTAATGAAGAAGAACTTAGTAAGGCAAGTAACGTGATTGTTATTGGTTCACTGAGTAAGCGAGGTGAATCCCAAGTTGATCGTGATTCTGAAGGCGGAATTTTAGCTGTCTATAGAATGTCTGATTTTAAGATAGCAAAAGTTATAAAAAATGATACTAAAGAAAGCTTAGCTGAAGACAATATTATACCAATATATGAAAATGAAGCACATGACGAAAAAACAAATACGACTTATCATGTTGCGGGCTATGAGAAAATGGAAAATAAAGAAACCTATATGTTGTTTTTGACTTACGACTCAGATTATAAATACTATGTTCCAGTAGGAGTTAATTTCGGGAAAATGAACGTCGATAGTGAAAAAGAAACGGAATTATATGGTGATGATAGTGATATTCAAGAAGAAGAGATTAATAAAGTACAAGAAGAGGCATTAGACACTTATAAAGAGGAAATTAAAGAAGTAGAAAATCAATGATAAAAAGTGTGCTTAATAGCACGTACATCAAGCAAGAATAAAGCCAAATAAGCTAGATTTTATTCGTTCGCGACAAGAATCGGCCATTTCATTACATTTTTGGTTATACATCGACTTTTTATGATACACTCTTTTTAAAACCTAGATTATTATACAACAGGGAGAGAAATGCGCTTATGAACAAATATGTTTTAAATGATATGACAGCAACAATATTTGGTGGATTTTTGGTAGTAACTTCGAGTACCCATGTATCTGAAGCTGTACTAAATAAAATGAAAAGAGAGTTAATAGCATGAAGAAAAAATGGTTGATAGTAATATTGTCAGGAATAGTTCTTTGCGCTGTGGTTTTTGGGGGAAAGTGGCTCTTATATAGAGATAACCTTGTAGGAATGGTGCAAGTTGACAATGTTTTATATATAGTGACGTATGAACCTGCTAATCAAGAAGATGCTTTAGAGAAGATTGGCGAGGTAGAGAATAGAATTCGCCATTACCGAATACCAAATGAAGATTTCAGCTCTAATTATTTAAGTGAGGGCACAGAACTTTACGCAACCAAAGAGGAGAATGAGTTTTCAAGAACTATTTTGTTTAAAGAGGACGGCGAATATTTTATTGCATCTGAGGCCGTGGGGCAACCTAATCAAAAGCAATAGAATGGGAAATATTTTAAAGGGCATGTTTAACAGCATGCTTTTTATTATTTCATGAGTAGCATTTGGAGTACTTTTTTTGCAATCAAAAAGGGGCTTTATTTACGTAAAGTTTTATCCTTGATAAAGGAAGTTTATAAGGATTTAAAGGCTTTAGGACCTATGACTATTGGCATGTTTTTCCTTGTGATTTGAAATGTGTCTATTTTATGAATCTTTCTATTATAAGCTTGTATAATGCAAAAGCGATGTATATTCTTAGAGCTAGGACAAAATTTATTTACATAGGAGGAAATATGGGATTTTTAGAAGCTTATAAGTCATTTTGGAAGAACTATGTCAATTTTAATGGCCGTGCGCCAGGTTCAGCCTATTGGTATGTATGGGTTTGGAACACGGCAATTTGTGTGGGCTTTTATTTACTGGCTTCTACTTTTGGCGTGTCAATAATGGGAGGCGGGGGGAGCCTTGCTGGTGGAGTTATGGCAATATTTTTTGTAATTGTGATGTGGTTGTATTCAGCAGCTATTATATTACCTACACTTAGCCTTATTGTAAGACGTTTACATGATACAGGAAAAAGTGGTTATTTTGCTTTTCTTGGTTTAATTCCAGTCGTTGGTTCCATTATTATTTTAATATTTATGAGTCTTGAAAGTGATGGACCAAACCGATATGGAGATGTCTATAAGAAATCGGATATTTAAATAAAAAAACGAGCTAAGGTCAACACTTAGCTCATTTTTTAAAATGTATATATTTATTTTATGAATCTTTCTACGATAAGCTTGTTTTAAGCTAGCGGTGTCGCATATTTTAGAAAAATAACATAATTTTATTACACAGGAGGAAATATGGGATTTTTAGAAGCTTATAAGTCATTTTGGAAGAATTATACTAATTTTAAAGGGCGTGCTCCAGGTTCTGCATTCTGGTATGTAATAGTTTGGAACATGATAATTAATGGGCCTCTGCTTGTTATGTCAAAAATTTTTGGTGTTTCAGAAATATTATTTGGAGTTGGTGGAGGGAGTGCGCTCTTTTTTGGAGGTTTACGGTTTTTGTATTGGTGTGGCTCTATAGTTCCACTAACTAGCCTAATTGTAAGGCGTTTACATGACACTGGGAAAAGTGGTTATTTTGCTTTTCTTGGTTTAATTCCATTGGTTGGTCCCATTATTATTTTTGTATTTATGAGTTTTGAAAGTGATGGACCAAACCAATATGGAGAGGTCTATAAGAAATCGGATATTTAAATTAAAAAAACGAGCTAGGATCATCTCCTAGCTCGTTTTTTAATGGATTCCTTCACTCACAAGAAACCAATTCACTTGGTTGGTATTAATAAAATAAGTTAAGTCGTATTTTGTTAACTCGATGCATTTTTCGTTAAAAAGGTTTTTCAAATCTGCTTTAGATAATTCGTGGATGCTGATGTTGTTGATTTTTGCGTCGTCGTCAAGGCGAATAGATTCGCCATTTACGGTATAAATTTCGATATACATCGTGCCACCCTTTCTAAATTACATTTGTTTATAGTTTTCTTTGAATACGCCAAGTTGGTTCAGTGTTACTACGAGTTGCTGGCTGAAAAGTGGTAGTGCTTGGATTTGGTCTAAGTCGTTGGCGTAAGCGAAATCAGCTACTTGTAACACGAGTGTATGGAACGAGTCTGTCATGGTTTCGTTTTGTTGTTTTAAATAGGAATTTTCTTGTTCCAGTTCTTGGCATTTGGTTTGTAAATCTTGGTATTTTTTGTCGAGTTCTTCTTTTTGGACGGCAAGGGATGACAAGGAGTAAATGCTTTTGAGTAAGTCATATACGTTGTTTTCTTCGCCTTGGTTTTCGCTTAAAAGTTGCACGTTGCTTTTAACGCCGGATAGTAAATCTACCAGGTTTTTTTCGCGTGATTTATCGTAGCTAATTTGTTCTTTGATGGACGTTGGTGCTTTGAATTCAGCTGGTACGACTTTTCCGAAAATGTTGGTTTTTTCTTTTTTCGTATTTTTTTGTGTTTTTCTTTTTCGGCCAGGCTTGTTTTTAGGAATATCTTCTACTTGGATAAGCTCTTTTTTTAGTTTGTAGTAAGTGTTTTGAAGTTGGCTTGGTGTCTTTGGAAAGATCCGCAAATCGTTTAGGCTGAGCATTTCAGAGATATCAAGGACTTTCATATCTTCTAAAATAGCAATTTGGTAACATGCGGAAAGTAGTTCTAATTCGATTTTTAACCAACTAATGTTGGAATGCATATATTTTTCGATTCCACCGTGTTCTTCAACGGCTTGATAAAATTCAGTGAGTAAATGGTAGATTTCTTCGGCAGTTTGTTCGTTAATGCCAGCGTCTGAAGCCATTTTTTTAATTTCAGTTGTAGATGAATTCCCCGGATTATCTACTTGTTTTTTGATTTCTTGGAGTAATTTTCTTATTTCTGATTTAGGCATACAATCACATACCTCTCTATCCTATAGTATTATTGATTTTCTGTTTATTTTTATAATAACAATATATGTTAGTTGTGTAAAGGGAACGTGAGTAGGTCAAAAGGATTGGGTATGAAGAACCTTTTTTCGAGTTAAATAGAAAAATATAAATCGAATAATGAGAAGTTTTCCTTTGATACAGCTGTTACACTGGCTGTTTTTTTATTTTTACACACAATTTCATTTTTTAAAAAAAGTATAGATTTTTTCTGGATTTGGTGTAAAATTTTATATTGCAGTTACAAAAAACACTTTATTGATATATATTTTGAAAAAATGATTTATTTTTGTAATCTGATGAAGGGAGTGAAAGGTGAATTTACCTTATTTGAATGGAATATTTTTTGTCACTTTTAAAAATTATTGTACTTTTGGCAGTACTTGCGGGAATTTCTTATTTTTTAGTTAAGAAAAACAAGCAAGCGAATCGCACGAGAAAAAGCGAAAATGATCTTATAAAGTTGAAAGACACTCTTTTAATCTCTCATCAGTTACGTGCAGTTCTTCTGGAGGCAGACGGGGAAAAGGTGCTGGCGATTATTTCCAATAATGATATTCGAACGGTGTCATTAAAAGGAAAAAATGACCAAAATGAAGCACTTTTCCGAGAATTACTTTTGAAAGAGGAGACTAAGGAAAATGCGTAAAATAACTTCTAGACGAGTATTTCAAGTATCTTTTATTGTTATTTTTGCAATTTCATTGGTTGTCTTTTGGCCGGGTGTGAATGTGCATGCCGAGAGTTGGATGGATTCACTTGGTGTGAATGGAACGGACGGGGTTAATTCTAGTGTGGCGCTGTTTGTGCTAGTTACGGTTCTTTCTTTGTCTGCATCCATTGTATTAATGTTCACACACTTTACTTACTGTATTATCGTCCTTGGATTAACGAGGCAAGGACTTGGCGCGACGAACTTACCGCCCAATCAAGTGCTTGTTGGACTGGCGCTGTTCTTATCTTTGTTTATGATGCAGCCGCTGATTACTGCTTGGTATGACGATGTGTATAAACCTTCGCAAAAAGAAGAGTGGAGCGCGTCGAAAGTTTGGGACGAAACGCAGCCGCTTTTGACAAAATATGTTGCGGAAAATACATATAAGCATGATATTAACATGATGTTAAAAGCAGAAGGAGAAGATCCGGTTACAAAAAAAGAAGATGCACCGCTTATGGCTCTATTGCCTGCTTTTATTTTGACACAGATTACCCAAGGATTTTTAACTGGGATGTTTATATACTTGGCGTTTATTTTTATAGATTTAATTGTTAGTACGTTACTGATGTATCTTGGAATGATGATGGTGCCGCCGATGACCATTAGCTTACCGTTTAAGATTCTTGTTTTTATTTTCATTGGCGGGTACGGACTGATTACCAACATGATTTTTCAAACAATTCACTTTTAAGGGAGTAGCAAAATGAATTTAACGCCGATTACGCAAATTTTTCAAGATTTTTTCTATAGTGGGCTGGCGCTAATTTTGCCGGTATCGCTCATTTGTATCGTGGTAGTGATTGTGGTTGCGATTTTGATGGCGATGATGCAGATTCAAGACCAATCGCTGACGTTTTTGCCGAAGATTATTGCTTTCGTAGTGGCGCTCTTTATTCTTGGACCGTGGATGTTTGAACACATGACGGATTTATTTGTAGGAATCTTTTCCAAATTACCCCTGATGATTAGGGTGTAAACATGGAGTTTGAATTTTTCCTTGCTGTAGTGATTGTTTTCAGCCGAGTTGCCAGTTTTTTATTTTTCTTTCCACTTTTAAAAGGGCGCAACATTCCGAACAGTGTCAAAGTGGTGTTTGGGATGGCGATCTCTATTCCAGTTGCAACGTGGGTGGATGTTTCTGGTATTACGACGCTACCTGATTTGTTGCTCCGGGTCACATCTGAAGTGGTATTTGGACTAGCGCTGGCAAAACTTGTGGAAATGATTGCGGTTATTCCGAAAATGGCTGGTTTTATGATTGATTATGATCTAGGTTTTTCGCAGGTGAACTTGATTGATCCGTCTTATGGGACACAAAACTCGATTACGGCTGCGATTTTAGATACCTTTTTTGTAGTGATATTCTTGTCGCTTCAAGGAATGGATTACTTAATTTATTACTTAATGAAATCGTTTGAATTTACGGCTTCGGTTTCGATTTTATTTGAAAAAGGGTTTATAGATTTATTGCTCGGGACGCTTGGTTTTGCGCTTGCTTCGGCGGTGTCGATTGCGCTTCCGATTATGGGTAGCATTTTTATCGTTAATATTATTCTTGCTTTTATCTCTAAGAGCGCGCCGCAAATTAACATTTTTATGAATGCGTTTATTATCAAAATTACGTTTGGGATTTTCATTCTGGCGTGCGCGGTTCCTATCTTGAGTACAGTTTTTAAAAATTTGACAGATGAGATGATTCAACAATATGTGTCGTTTTTTGATTATTTACTGAAAAAATAGGGAGGAGAACAAAAGCTTGGCAAAGGATAATAAAACGGAAAAAGCAACGCCGCGCCGCATTAAGAAAGCTCGAAACGAAGGTAATGTGGCGAAAAGTAAAGAACTGAATAATGCTTTTTCACTGCTGATTGTAGCTGGGCTTCTTTATTTTTTTGGAGAGATGTTTATTAAAAACACAATTCAAGCATTTGTTGCTCTTTTGAAACAGCCGCCAAAGCTTGCGAACATGGAAAGTTATAGTTTGTTTTACTTAATGGAATTTGGCAAAGTGCTACTGCCAGTTATGATTATGGTCGTGATTTTCGGTTTGATGAACTACGGCGTGCAAGTCGGGATTTTATTTTCCGCGAAGGCAGTGAAGCCCCAGTTTAAACGACTAAATCCAGCGAACTATTTTAAGCGAGTGTTTAGTGTGAAGGGAATTGTCGAGGTGGTGAAAGCGCTACTTTTAATTACGTTGCTTTCATACGTGGCGTATATTGGCTTTCGGGATCATCTAGATACGCTCATTAGTTACACCGGGCAAAATTGGCTTTACTCACTCGGACAAATTTTCGCTTTATTCAAAAATGAATTTCTGGCGCTATTCCTAGTAATCGCGGTGATTGGGCTGCTCGACTTCTTTTACCAACGCTACGATTATAAAAAAGGACTGCGGATGTCGAAGCAGGAAATTAAGGACGAAATGAAAGATTCAGAAGGGCGACCGGAAGTGAAACAGCGTCAAAGAAGCATTGCGCGGGGACTTCTCCAAGGTTCGATTACGAAAAAAATGGCGGATGCGACTTTTGTTGTGAATAACCCAACGCATATCTCGGTTGTGATGCGTTATGACAAAACGAAAGATCATGCACCTAAATTGCTCGTTAAAGGGGAAGATGAGCTGGCACTTTTTATTCGTCAGGTGGCGGATACGGACGGGGTGCCGATGATTACGAATAGACAGCTGGCGCGGAGTATTTACTATACGACCAATCCAGATGAATACATACAAGAAGATTTATATAAAGACGTTATTGAAGTGATGAAAGAATTGATGGACGCAGACAAAATCAAGTTCTAACAACATATGAGCGACCTTTCTAATCTTAGAAAAGGCAGGTTTCAAAATGGGGAATTTAGGTGCTATAAAAAAATATTTTGCTATCTTGATTGCGGTCTCGTTTGTTATTGCACTTATTGTGCCATTACCTCCATTTGTGTTGGATTTAGTGCTTGTGACAATCTTGGCGTTCTCAGTGTTAGTTTACATGCGTGCCACATCAATTAAAGATTGGAATGAATTAAAGTCATTTCCGTCTTTACTACTTTTGATGGGGATATTTCGGGTTTCGATAAATATTTCGACGACGAGAGCGATTTTAACTACAGGGGATCCAGGGCAAGTAATTAAACAATTTGGGAATTTTGTTATTGGCAGTAATTTTGTTGTTGGGATTGTTATTTTCATTATTTTAATCGTCTTTCAGTTTATTGTGGCAAATGGTTCTTCACGGACGGCCGAGGTGGCGGCGAGATTTACACTTGATGCTTTGCCTGGTAAACAGATGGCGATTGATGCGGATCTTAATCAACGGTTGATTACAGAGCCGGAAGCCAAAGAAAAACGTGCTTACTTGAATATGGAGACCGAATTTTACGGTGCAATGGACGGAGCTGGAAAATTTGTAAAAGGGGACGTTCTTTTTACCGTTTTGCTTGCTGTTGTTAATATTGTATTCGGTTTAATTGTCGGAATGGTCCAAGGGGGGCTTTCGTTCGGGGAAGCTGCGGTGAAATATACCGAGTTAACAATCGGGGACGGCATCGTGAGCCAAATTGGTTCGCTTTTAATGGCGATGTCTGCTGGGGTTATTGTTACTCGGGTATTTGACGGATCAGATGATAACGTTGCGGTCGGGATTTTCAAAGAATTAATGCAAAACTCGGTCGTTGTTTATACGCTTGCTGCAATGTTTATCTTAATGGGCGTATTTAGCCCGCTGCCAACGATTCCGTTTGTCGGGATTGGTGTCGTACTTGGAATAATCGGCTATCGTACGCAATTCAATTTAAAGAAAAAAGAACAATTGGAACTGGAAAAAGAAATGGAATTGATTCAGTCAGAAACGAATTCGGCTGAGGCGGAGCACAACCAAGCATTTGGCGCAGCACGAGAAAAATTCCCTGTAGTTGTTGAACTTGGCTTAAACATCGCGGCCCTCGTGAAACAAAAAATGAACGGAGAAACAGCGAAGGATAAAGTCGTCTTAATGCGAAAATCGATTTTACAAGATTTAGGTATTGGGGTTCCGGGGATTAATTTTAAAGATAATACGAGTTTTCAGCCGCGCGGGAAATATGAAATTAAGGTCAAAGGTGTTGCTGTTGCGAGTGGCGTTTTAAAAGCAGGGCATTTGTTAGCTTTGAAAACGCCTGGTGTGATGATGGACCTTGATGCGGAGCCGACTAAGGATCCGATTTTCGGGGAAGATGGTTATTGGATTTTGCCGGGCGAATTAGAAGATGCGCAAATGAAAAATTATCAGGTGCTTGAACCGCTTAGTATTTTAATTACGCATTTGGATGTCGTACTCCGGAAGAACTTGCATGAACTACTGATGCGCCAACAAATTAAAGATTTAATTGATGGTCTTGCTGATGAAAACCAAATTTTGATTGATGAAATTAAGAAAAAGGAAATCGATTATTCGCTCATTCAAGGAGTGCTAAGACAGCTGTTGAAAGAAGGGATTTCGGTTCGTGATTTACCAACGATTGTCGAAGGGATTATTGACGGTCAAACGATTTATCCAAATGATCTTGACGGGATTACAGCGTTTGTCAGGGAGCGGATTTCGAAAGTTATTTGTGAACAAGCGAAAAATCAAGACGGCAAAATTTATGCGCTACTTTTACAAGATTCGATTGAAATGGATACGGAAATTGTCAACACTCCGTATTATGGCTACGCGCTAAACTGGGCGCTAGACAAGGAACTGCCAATCATTCAAAAAGTAAGGGATACAGTGAATAAAGCGCAACTCACTGGGCGCGAACCCGTCATTTTAACAAGGCGGAAAGATTTTCGTTTTGGCTTTGTACGAGTTTTAGAAAGATATCAATTGGATGTGCCGGTGCTCTCCATTAGTGAACTGTCGCCGGAAACAGAAGTGGAGCAAATCGCACTGATTGAACCAACTTGATGAGGGAGGGAATCCGTAGCAATGGGAAAACATTTAGTAGAAAAGATGGAAATTTTTAAGGGGAATTCGAAACGTGAAATACATAAAAAAATTCAATTAGTAACGAACGAGCCATATAAAATTACGGATGAACGTGTCACAAAGCTTGGGATTTTTAAAAAACAGTATGAAGTGACGGCGGTTATTATGAGTGAAGTAGCGATAGCGGATGGTCGAATGGACTTCCAAGAAACCTTTCAAAAATCCGTCGTGAAACATAGACCGAAAACAGACGACTTATTGAAAAAGGAAAAGTTACTGGAAATGCTAGCTGCGGGAGCGGAACTGGCGCAATCGACGCCGCTTCTCGAAGAACGCAAAACTCAGGAAGAAGAACTGTCGGTGATGCGGCAGGAACTAGCAGCTTTAAATCGCGAGCTGGCTGTGAAAATGCGCGAGGAGCGTGAGCAAAACAGTGATTTCGTGAAATTTTTGAAGAGCCGCGGGATTAGTGATACTTACGTGGCGGACTTTATGCAGGCGGGGCGGAAGCAGTTTAAGCAAGTGGAAACAGCGCATTTGGATGATATTACGGATTGGTTTGTCCCGTATTTATCTGGAAAATTGGCGGTGGAAGATTCGTTTGATTTAAGCAACCACCGGATTATTTCGTTGATTGGGCAAACGGGGGTTGGGAAAACGACCACGCTTGTGAAACTTGGATGGCAACTTTTAAAACAAAATCGCACAGTGGGTTTTATTACAACGGATACTTTCCGGTCAGGGGCGGTAGAGCAGTTTCAAGGTTATGCCGATAAACTTGATGTAGAGCTTATCGTTGCGACGAGCCCTGCGGAACTGGAAGAAGCCGTGCAGTATATGACGTATGTTAACGGAGTCGACCATATTTTGATTGATACGGTTGGAAGAAATTATTTAGCCGAAGAATCGGTGAATGAGATTGCGGCGTACACTGATGTGGTGCATCCTGATTTAACATGTTTTACGTTCTCATCCGGAATGAAAAGTGCAGATGTGATGACAATTTTACCAAAATTAGCAGAAATTCCAATCGACGGTTTTATTATTACAAAAATGGATGAAACAACGCGGATTGGCGATTTATACACCGTGATGCAAGAAACGAATTTGCCAGTTTTATACATGACGGACGGGCAAAATATTACGGAAAATATTTTCAGACCAAAAAGTCGTTGGTTAGCGGAACGGTTTGTTGGGACGGATAGGAGGCAGGTGCTGGAATGAAGGGATTATATATTGGGGCAGCTGGGATGATGAACTATATGCAACATATACAAGTACATTCGAATAACGTGGCCAATGCGCAAACGCCGGGTTTCAAATTTGATCAGCTTACGAGTGAAGTGATTTCGAGAAACAAAGTGAACTATCAGAATGGACCTGTCACTAGGCAAGTTGGGACGATTGATTACGGTGTTCGACCTGCAGCGACGCACATTAATTTAACAGCTGGTTCGAGTTACATTACGAACCGTGACCGAGATTTCTTTATGCAAGATACCAACCCGACACTAGGAAGCAATTTTTTCATCACAGCTAAAAATGGTGAAATTTCACTTTCACGTGGTGGACAGTTTCATTCCGATCAGTTTGGTTTTCTGCGGACAGCGGATGGTGCCAATTTACTCAGTGCGACTGGAGAAGCGATTCAAGTGGGTCAAAAAACTTCGATTCGCGCCGAAGCAAATGGCGATTTATACAATGCCGAAACTAATCAATACTTGGGCCGCCTTGGAACTAAATTTGTTTCCGCCAATCAAGTAGATAGTTTGGTGAAAGACGGTGAAGGACGACTTCACGTAAATGGTATTAACACAATGAACTTGCCAGCTGGACAAGGGATTATCCAAAATGGCGTTATCGAAACGTCGAATGTTGATTTAGGCGTTGAAATGGTACAACTCATGGATAACCAGCGCATGGTACAAGCTTCGAAAAATGTCGTCAATATGTTCGATAAAGTGTACGACAAAGAAGCAACCGGACTAATTCGTCAGTAACGGCCTAGCTAAGGGGAGGGGAAAAAGAATGATTCCAGATTTGGAAAAGGATTATCTTTACTTTACTCGTGTCGTCAAAAGGGACTTAGGTTTAGATTTAGCGCTTTATAAAGAAACGCAAATGAAACGGCGGATTTTGTCTTTTATTGTGAAGAAGAAATATATTACTTTTGGGGAATTTTTCAAACATCTCAAAAAAGATGCCGTGCTGTTGGATGAGTTTATTAGTTTGATTACGATTAATGTGTCGTCGTTTTTCCGTAATCGTAATCGATGGGATGCGCTGGAAAAACAAGTGATTCCAAAACTGCTTGAAGATAGTCGCGGAAAACTTCGGGTATGGAGTGCGGCTTGTTCATCAGGTGAGGAGCCGTATTCACTAGCAATCATGATGGAACGTTCCGTTGGGACAAGACATTATGATATTTTGGCGACAGACCTTGAGCCAGCTATTTTAAAACGCGCGGTCATCGGGGAATATCAAAGCCGCCAAATGGAAGAACTAACCGAACCAGAACGTCAAACTGCATTCGTTGAAAAAGGGGATACATATCAGATTTTACCGGCCTATCGAAAGTCGATTCGTTTTAGACGGCACGATTTGCTCACCGATTATTACGAAAAAGGCTTTGATTTAATTGTCTGCCGTAATGTGTTGATTTATTTCACAGCAGAAGGCAAGCATCAAGCATATCAGAAATTTGCAGATTCACTAAGACGTGGCGGCGTCCTTTTCATTGGCGGCTCAGAGCAGATTTTGAACCCAGCTGATTATGGTCTTGCCACATTAAATAATTTTTTCTACATAAAAACCTAGCAAAAATGGAATGGAGTTGGTTAGATGGGACGAATGGAAAACATTAAAAATTTAGCGTTTTTTGAGGATAAACCTGGACTCGCAGAACAAATCCTCATGCTTGAAAAGAAAGAACAACTTTTTTTACCAAATGAATTTGAAATTAGACAAACAGTTGGCTATCAAATCGGGGATAAAGAAGTCATTTTAGGTCGGCTTGAGTCATTTTATTTTCTCGCTTTAAAAGGTGTCGATGAAGATGATTACCGCTCGCAAGCATTTGCCAGTGAAGCGGATGCTAAAGCGTTTTTCGTTCATTTACCAGAAATGGAAAACGAGTTAGTTGCCTTTTGGTTAAATGAAGTGGAATTAGTTCGCTGAAATAAGTAGGTGGGAGATGAAGTAACGTGGAAATAACAACGATTGTAGGACTTGTGTTGGCAGTGATAGTCATTGCGGGCTCATTCATGATTCAAAATATATCACTGGCGATGTTATTTAGCGCTGAAGCTTTAATTGTCATCATTCTTGGGACAATTACGGCTGTGATGATGGCGCACCCATGGAGTGATGTAAAAGTAGTACCGAAACTATTCAAAATTCTTTTCACAAAAGAGAAGATGCCGGACAAAGTGGACGTGCTCGTGCAATACAAAGAATATGCCGATGAAATTAGGCGTAGCGGGGTACTGGCGCTGGAAGATTCTGTCGATGAAATTGAAGATCCATTTATGAAACGAGGCATGCGCTTAGTTGTAGATGGTCAATCTTCCCCAGAATTTTTACGGGATGTTTTGGAAGAAGAAGTAGCGAGCATGGAAGAACGTCATGCTGCTTATGCCAAGATTTTTGCATCAGCCGGAGCATATGCGCCGACGCTCGGTGTACTTGGAGCAGCGATGGGACTCATTCATGCGATGGGCGAAATGTCGAACCCAGACAAACTTAGCGAAGCAATAGCCGCGGCGTTTGTTTGTACCATTTTCGGTATTTTTACCGGTTACGTGCTTTGGACACCATTTGCCAATAAATTAAAAGTGAAATCACAAAAAGAAGTGCATTTGAGATATATGATGATTGAGGGAGTCGTCGCGCTTCAAGAGCGAAATGCACCACGAGTTGTGGAAGAACGTTTATTATCTTTTTTAAGTCCAAAAGAGAAAGATGTGCTGCGAAATGGAAAAGGGAAGAAAACGAGAGAAGTGGAGGAAATTGAGCGTGGCCAAGCGTCGCAAGAAACCGCAGGAGGAACACGTTGATGAGACGTGGCTAATTCCATATAGTGATTTGCTGACACTTTTACTTGCTCTATTTATCGTTCTGTTTGCCTCCAGTTCAGTTGATGCAAAAAAATTCGAACAAATGGGAAATGCGTTTAAGAAAATTGTGGAGGAAGGCGCGGCAGGCAACCAAGCATATGTATCAAAAGAAAAAGGACCAGATGATCCAAATGTGAATGCAGTCTTGAAGGCGATGGAAGAGCAAGATAAAAAGAAAGAAGCAAGCGAACAAGAGAAAGCCAAAAAAGCAGCAGCAGCCTTACTTAAAAAGCAAAATGAAGAAAAGATTGAAGCCTTTAAAAAACAAATTGATAGTTATATTGCAGCAGAGAATTTAGGGACGAAAATGACGACGAAGTACTCGGATGAAGGGCTTCTGATTACAATTCGCGATGATATTTTATTCCAGTCGGGTAGTGCGGAATTGACTGCTGGGAAACGCGAAATCGCCAAAGAAATCGGCGAACTTTTTGCGCAAGGGAAGGGAACGATGGAAGGAATTGTTTCTGGGCATACGGATAATGTGCCGATAAGTACATCGATTTATTCTTCCAACTGGGAACTAAGTGTCGCCCGTGCCGTTAATTTCATGGAAGCGATCATCCAAGAAAATAGCGAAGTAAATCCAGGCGAGTTTAGTGCTCGTGGCTACGGCGAATTCAGACCCGTTGCTAAAAATGATATCGCAGCAAATCGCGAAAAAAATCGGCGTGTAGAAATTATGGTCCGCCCAATAAATCGCGATACGCTAGATGAAGATGAGTAGGTGAGTTGATTGCAACTTTTTTTAAGTGGTTCGCATACGTTAACCGATTATGACAAACAAGAAATACAAGCATACCTCGAAAAATTTGCACCAGTGAACCACATTCACTTGCTTTGCTATAAGTCGATTGAAAATGAAGTGTTACAATTTTTCTTGAAAAAAGAGCATCTGGCACCGCGACTTTCGATTTACACTTTTGCACCGAAAGAATGTTTGCCAGAGCCGTTTCTTTCGACAATAGATTACCTAGAACGTTTAGGCAGTAGCTATCAATCATTTGGTTATTTTGACACGGTGATTGCGAAGCCGACTTATGAGAAATTCTTAGCACAAATTGTTAGTAAAATGGATTTGGTTTGTTGTTTTTATAACGGGGATAAGCCGACTGATGTGATACCAGTCGATGTTGCGAAAGCGTTCGATGTGCAAAGTATGATTTATGATTTGCCAAAAGCGAAGAAACATCTACTACACCGGGCGAGCAGCGATAAAATAAAATTAGTGAATTAATTGATAGAAAGAGGGAAGATTCATGCGGCCGTTAATTTCGATTTGTATGATAGTCAAAAATGAAGCACATATTTTACGACAAAGTTTAGCGTCTTTTAGAAAATTTACAGAAGAAATCATTATTGTAGATACAGGTTCCACTGACGAAACCAAGGAAATTGCACAAGAATTCACTGATTTTGTCTATGACTTTGAATGGACTGGCAACTTTTCTGATGCAAGAAACTTTGCGGCCAAACATGCAACGGGAAAATGGATTTTAGCGATTGATGCAGATGAATGTTTGGAAGAAGAAAGTTACCGCAAATTAGAAAAACAGTTGAAATCACCAGTCGAACCAATTCAAATGGCGCAAATTATTAGCTTTACAGGGGAAAAAGGACGAGTGACAACAACTAACCAAATGGCGCGGGTTTATAAAAATGACGGCACCATTTGCTTCCGCGGCGTAATCCATGAACAACTAGAAGCAATCGACAAACGCCCGATTGCAGCTGGTGTTGCTGAAGTAAAAATTTATCATTATGGCTATATGTCGGAAATTGTCGAAAAACAAGACAAATCTGACCGTAATTTACGTTTATTAGAAAAAGAAGTTAAAAATAATAAAAATAGCGGCTTCGTCCACTTTAATATTGGGCAAGAAATGAATCGTCTTGGCAATAAAAAAGAAGCGCTAAAAGAATTTTCCGAAGCGTTTCGACTACGTGATCACAACCACTACATTTGGGCGAAACTAAGCGCATATCATATTGCTGAGCTACTGGAACAAGAAAAACGCTACGACGAAAGTTTAGCGATTATCGAAGAAGCAAAAGTCATTTGGCCAAACGTACCAGAATTCCCGCTTAAAAAAGCCAATATTTTATATGTGAACCACCAACTTGAAGATGCGAAAGAAATTTATCAAAGTTTGCTAGAAAATACTGCAATCGACTACCAACCAATCGTGTTGTACGAAGCAACGAATTTCATGCCACACAAAATGCTAGGAACAATTTACTTAGAAGAAAAAGATTATACGCGCGCGATGACTCATTTTTCTAAAGCCTATGCGGAAAATAGTTCCGATTACGGTGTGATGTTCCAAATGATTATGCTGCTTAGCAAATTCCATCAACCAAAAGAAATCTTCGCCTTTATGGAACGTCATCACTTTATTGCTAGCACGGAAACAGGCTTGCGCTTACTTTCGATGACAACACAACAAGGCTACGCGGAATTGTCTGAACTCATTGTTCAATCGCTAACCGATGTGTATCCGCCAGTCGCAGAAGCAACCGAAGTGAAAATCGCAACAATTCGCAACGTCTTCCCAGTAATTAGCGAATCTGCTATTTTATTTGGAATTAAAGAAGAACTAATTGATGCAGCCGACTTATGTTTATGGCACTACGAAAATCCGCAATTACCAATCGAACGCGTCATGAAAAATAGCGATGTTGGCGACATTTATGACTTTATTTTTGAAAATGGCCCACGAATTAGTAAAAAACGCTATTTGTTCGTGTTAGAACGAGCGATTGCACTTGGAAAAGGCGAGTTTGCTGATTACTTATTGGCACTTCGAAACGTTTACCATGACAGCATTAACAGCCACATTGCGGACTTATTTTTCCAATATGATTTTGCGGATATCGCGCTTGATTTTTACAATATTGTCGATGCAGACGAAGTGACAAAACAAGGCTATATCAACCTAATTAACTATCTAGTAGACGCCGATGTACTGGATGAAGCACTTGCGATTGCAGAACGAGGTATCGATAATTTTAGTACCGATTTCCGTTTTTATCTTTGGACAATTAAAATTGATACCGAAAATCGCGCGAATCGAATTAGTGAGGCAATGGACGAATTTCCGAATAACCGTTATTTAGCAAAACTGTTGGATGAAGTTACGATGTTGCAAGATACAGTTACAAACAATCGATAGGAGGCCAGTAATATGACAGAAGAAAAAGGAATTTTACTACAAAGTGGAACAAATGAATTAGAAATTGTTACATTTACTGTTGGCGAAAACTTATTTTGTATTAACGTTTTAAAAGTGAAAGAAATTATTCATCCGCTAGAAGTAACGCCTGTACCAGATTCGAACCCGGCAATTGAAGGCGTTTCCCAAGTCCGCGGCGAAATTATGCCTGTCGTGAACCTTGCTCGTGTGATGAAATTACCCGAAATCGAACCAGAAAATACGAAATTCATTATCACAGAACTAAACCAAATGAAAATTGTTTTCCGTGTCGACGAGGTTCATCGGATCCAACGTATTTCATGGGAACAAATTGAAGAACCGGAAAAACTATCGATTGGTTTGGAAGAATTAGCGGTTGGTATCGTGAAGCTAGACGGTAACCTAGTTCTTTTACTTGATTATGAAAAAATCATTTATGAAATTAGTGGAAATGCGGATTTTGCTGTGACAGGCGAAGACCGTATGGCGCGAAAAGTAAACCGTGAAGAGAAGACTATCTTTATTGCCGAAGACTCACAAATGCTGCGTCAACTGCTGGAAGATACGCTTCATGAGGCGGGTTATACAAATCTGCAGTTTTTTGCAAATGGCCGCGAAGCCCAAGAACATATTTTCAAATTGCTCAAAGAACAAAAAGAGCAAACGTTTGAAAATGTTAACTTGTTAATTACGGATATCGAAATGCCGCAAATGGACGGACACCATTTAACAAAAGTAATTAAAGAAGATGAAATTGGCCGCGAATTGCCAGTTGTTATTTTCTCTTCGCTAATTACAGAAGATCTGGAACATAAAGGTGCAGGTGTCGGAGCCGATGCACAAGTAAGTAAACCGAATATCCATCAACTTATTAATATTTTAGATGAGCTAGTTTTATAAAAAGAAGTGTTTGAACAAACTTTTCTGTTCAAACACTTCTTTATTTTATTTAAAAAAATTTGCGAAAACGTAAAAACGTTGCTATTAAGCCGGATTTTCATTTTTATATAAATAAAAACAACTTATTTTTACATTTTTAACAAAAAACATTTGATTTTTTAAAAAAATGAAGATATAATAAAGCATATAGAGAAGAGAAGTCTTTTCTAAACCGAATGTAGGAGGGAAACACAAATGAAAGTAAATACTAATATCATTAGCTTGAAAACACAAGAATATCTTCGTAAAAACAACGAAGGCATGACTCAAGCGCAAGAACGTTTGGCATCTGGTAAACGTATTAACAGTTCTCTTGATGACGCTGCTGGTCTTGCAGTTGTTACTCGTATGAACGTTAAATCTACAGGCTTAGATGCAGCAAGCAAAAACTCATCCATGGGTATTGACTTGTTACAAACAGCGGATTCAGCTCTTAGCTCCATGAGTTCAATCTTGCAACGTATGCGTCAATTAGCAGTACAATCTTCTAACGGTTCATTCAGTGACGAAGATCGTAAACAATATACTGCTGAATTCGGTAGCTTGATCAAAGAACTTGATCACGTTGCTGACACTACTAACTACAACAACATCAAATTACTAGATCAAACTGCTACAAATGCTGCTACTCAAGTAAGCATCCAAGCGTCTGATAAAGCTAATGACTTAATCAATATCGATCTTTTCAATGCGAAAGGTCTTTCTGCTGGAACAATCACTTTAGGTAGTGGTTCTACAGTTGCTGGTTATAGTGCATTATCTGTTGCTGATGCTGATTCTTCTCAAGAAGCAACTGAAGCTATTGATGAATTAATCAATAACATTTCTAACGGTCGTGCGCTTCTTGGTGCTGGTATGAGTCGCCTTAGCTACAATGTATCTAACGTGAACAACCAATCCATCGCAACTAAAGCATCTGCTTCCTCTATTGAAGATGCAGATATGGCTGCTGAAATGTCCGAAATGACTAAATACAAAATTCTTACACAAACATCTATCAGCATGCTTTCTCAAGCAAACCAAACACCGCAAATGTTAACTCAATTAATTAACAGCTAATAACATATCAAATTCATTTATCGAACATTGTTTACCCTT
Source organism: Listeria cossartiae subsp. cayugensis (assembly GCF_014229095.1). GTDB lineage: Bacteria > Bacillota > Bacilli > Lactobacillales > Listeriaceae > Listeria > Listeria cayugensis. Next base: position 433,263 of record NZ_JAARZC010000001.1, read on the forward strand.
AGCCTCTCGTCACCCCGGACGAGGGGCTTTTCTTTTTATTTATAAAAATATTTTTGGATTACAAATAGGGCACAGCGCCAAAGTTAAGCTAGTTAACTATTTTTTGAATAATTTTATTATAAAAAACGGATATTTTTTAAGAAAAAGGTAGAAATTGTCCTATTTTTATTATAAAATGATATTATGCGATTTTTTTAAAAAATATTTATAGGTATAGGAATGGGAGTTGTATTTTATGTTGAAGTTGTTGATTGTCGACGATGCGATGTTCATGCGTACGATGATTAAGAATATCGTGAAAGATAGCGATTTTGAAGTAGTTGCAGAAGCGGAAAATGGACTGGAAGCAGTGAAAAAGTATGATGAAGTAAAACCAGATATCGTGACACTGGATATTACAATGCCAGAAATGGATGGTTTAGAAGCACTTGCACAAATTATGGCGAAAGATCCATCTGCCAAAGTAATTATGTGCTCGGCGATGGGCCAACAAGGTATGGTTGTAGATGCAATTAAAAAAGGTGCGAAAGACTTTATCGTAAAACCTTTCCAAGCGGACCGAGTTTTAGAGGCGTTAGAAAAAGCAGCTAAGTAGAGAAATGGAGGTGGATAGCATGACTACAAATATGTTAGACCTGTTTATAGAAGAAGCTTCAGAACATTTACAGGCGCTAAATGATAATCTGTTACAGCTTGAGAAAGACCCGACGAACGGTCAGTTAGTAAGTGAAATTTTCCGTTCAGCACATACGTTTAAAGGGATGTCCGCAACGATGGGCTTCCAGCAGGTGGCTGATTTAACGCATGCAATGGAAAATGTACTAGATGAGGTACGCAATAATCGATTGGCTGTAACAGAACATTTGGTAGACATTATTTTTACATGTACATCTCATTTGGAAACAATGGTTTCGGATATCCAGCACGGTGGACAAGGCGCGGCGGATATTTCGAAAACCGTAGCTGACTTAGAAGCGCTTTTACACCCTGAACAAGAAATAGATTTAGCGGTTGAGAAAACGTACCATATTGCCATTCAAATTGAAGAAGCAGCTATTTTGAAAGCAGTGCGGGCGGTAATGTGTTTAGAGCGACTTGCGGAAATTGGAATTATTTCAGAAACAACGCCAGACAGAGAAGCGATTGAGCTAGAAGAGTTTGAGCAGACATTCGAAGTGGTTTTAGAGTCAGCACAAACGAAAGAAGAAATCGAAGCGGTTGTCCTCGATATTTCTGAAATCGAAAAAGTGACTGTGACAGAAGAAGTGGAAGAAGTTCAGGTTATTGAACCAATCAAAAAAGCCGCAAAACAAACAACCAAACGATTAGAAAATAAAACCATTCGTGTACAACTTGAAAAAATCGAAAAGCTAATGAACGTTTTTGAAGAAAGCGTCATTGAACGGGCGAGAATTGATGAAATCGCAGAAAAAACGAATAACAAAGAATTGATGGAACATTTAGGACGATTCAGTTCCATCTCCAAAGAAATTCAAAACGGCTTACTGAATATGCGTATGGTGCCAGTGGACAGTGTTTTCAATCGCTTTCCAAAAATGGTACGTACACTAGCCAAAGAATTAGGTAAGAAAATCGATTTAGTGATTGAAGGCGCAGATACGGAAGTCGATAAAATCGTCATTGATGAAATTGGCGACCCACTTGTTCATTTAATCCGTAATTCGGTAGACCACGGCGCTGAAACAGTCGAAGTGAGACGTAAAAACGGGAAAAATGAAACCGCCACAATTAATCTAAAAGCTTTCCATAGTGGCAACAATGTCGTGATTGAGATTGCGGATGACGGTGCGGGAATCAATAAGCGCAAAGTTTTAGAAAAAGCGATTGCGAAAAATGTCGTTACACGCGCAGAATCAACGAAAATGACAGATGCGGAAATTTTTGATTTATTATTTGATTCCGGTTTCAGTACTGCGGATCAAGTATCGGATCTTTCTGGCCGAGGCGTGGGACTAGATGTTGTCCGTAATACGATTCTCAAAATCGGCGGAAAAATCAGCGTAGAATCAAGTGAAAATGCTGGTTCGACGTTCCGAATTGAGATTCCGCTAACTTTATCCATCATCCAGTCGATGCTCGTTGCAACATCGGAACGCCGCTATGCTGTGCCACTTGCGAACGTAGCCGAAGCTATCACAATTAATCCAGCGGACATTCAACATGTTCACGGCAAAGACTTAATCAACTATCGTGAAACAATTATCGAAGTACTCGACTTAGGCGAATGCTTCCACGAAACAGCTTTAACAGACACAGATGAATTACTTTTACTCGTTGTTAAAAATGCCAAGCGAACTTTTGGACTTATTATTAAGGATATTATCGGTCAACGGGAAATTGTTTTAAAAACACTTGGCGGCTTTTTCAGCGAAAGTCAAATTGCCTTTTCTGGGGCAACGATTTTAGGCGATGGTCGTGTCGTATTAATTTTAAATTTAGAAACATTTTAAGGAGGAACCATGATGGAACAAGTATTTCAAGTAGAACTTCCTGAATGGGAACCGAAAGAACCGAGCCAAGAAGGACGCGAAAAAGGCTCTATCCGCCAAGTAGATAACATTGGCGTTAACTTAATCGTCCGTCTTGGAAAAAAAGAAATGCCAGTAGGGGATATCGCCGAGTTAAGCATTGGCGATGTTCTCGAAGTGGAAAAGAAACCTGGCCACAAAGTCGAAATTTTCCTCGATGAAAAGAAAGTCGGCATCGGTGAAGCCATTTTGATGGACGAGAACTTCGGAATCGTTATTTCAGAAATCGACTAAAGAAAGAAGGCAAGTGATTTGAAGCAAGAGGCGTATAACGCAGTGAAGATGAAAGTGGACCAAGAGAAAACAGCCATTTTGAAGGAATTGCAATTATTACTATCCAAACGGGAAAAAGTCACAGAAAAATTAGCGCACGAAAAAGAAGTCTATTACTCAAGAACAAAAAAAGAAAGACTCCAAGTTGCGGTATTAGCCGGAAGTATGCAACTCGATGCCTTTTCACCAAGCCGCATTCAACAAATGGAGCGCGAAATCACTCAAATTAGCCAGTACATTAAAAGCAATGAACAAATCTTAGAAAAGCTCGAGGAAAAAGGGAAACAGGCCAAAAAAATGTACGATGACACACGAAAAAAATGGCAACAGCTTGAAAATAAAAAAGAAGAACAAACATTACGCGATTTAAAAATGGTGCTATTAAAGTAAAAGGGAGGAAAACGCATGCTAATCCCAGATAATTTGCTACAACCACTCGTCGGAAAAAAACAGGTCGAACCAAAAGAATCGTTAGCAGAAGAATTAGTAGAACTGCCTTTTATTTCACTTTTAATGGAATATAGCCCTGCGCCGCTCTTAAAGGGAGAAGCGGATAACGGAGAACAGGCTACGATACCACTAAAAGAAATCGCCCAACCACTCGTTTCAGTCAAACTACTCGACGATGCACCAGAAACGAAACTACAAGCAGCACCACTCGAACTCAAAGAAGTCAAAGAAACACTTGCGGCAATCGCCAAACAAGCAATTGATCAACCCAAAATAGAAAACGCCCCGCAAGCTGTAGAAACTCCAGTAACAAACACACCGAAAGAACCCACAAAAAATACCACCCGAGAGCAACAACCGCCACCAGAACTTATCATACCTACAAAAGACTCACCTAAACTAGCCGAAAATGTTGCCAAAAATCAACCAACCCTTGCAAAACTACCTCAAGAAAAAGAAGCCGTGCAACTTTTCAAAGCGAGCATTAAAGAGCCAGTGATGGCGAAAGAAGAAGTAGCCGTCAAAAAGCCCGCAGAATCAAGCAATATTTGGCATGATACAGCTAAACAACTCGCACCAGCTGCCAAACCCGAAGTCCCGGTCACGCTAAAACAACTCGATAAAACCATCACCGACCAAATCGAACAACTGCAAAAATTCCAAGTGAAACAAAATAAAGCCTTTTTCGCCATCCAGCCGGAGTCACTCGGAAAAGTCGAAGTTTTACTTAAAAAAATGCCCGATAAAATTTTTGTACATATCGAATATCAGGAACAAACGGCGAAACAAAAACTCGAACAGATGGCGCAAGATTTACATAATCGTTTCCGAGATCGCGGCGTAGAAGTTGCTGTCACAATGACGGAAAAACAAGCACCGAAAGAGAATGGTCAAGGCTCAGAAGGTCGACACCACGGTGAATCTAAAAAAGAAAAAGAACGCGAAAATCCACAGCACGAACAAGCTAAACAACAAGTATTTGATTTAGAGGAGGAGACGTAATTTGGACGGAATTAGTAGTTTATCAGGAGCAGGCCAGAATGCGAATAATGAAGTGACATCTAGCGTATCGAAAACGCTCGGCAAAGATGACTTTATGAAACTATTTTTAACAAGCTTACAATATCAAGATCCATCGAGCCCGCTTGATACGAATGAAATGATGTCGCAAATGGCGCAACTTTCCTTAATGGAGCAAGTTGCCAATATGACCACTGCCGTAGATAAGCTTTCTGAACAAGCGCAAAACTCCGCCTTGCAATCCGCCGTTAATTTCATCGGTAAAGATATAAAAGGTGTTTCGCTAAACGGCGAAGTAATCAGCGGCAAAGTCGAAAGCGTTCAACAAACGACAAATGGCGTCATGCTGAAATTAAAAGATAACGATAGCCTCGTGCCAATGACATATGTAACAGAAATTAATTAAAAATTTGGGAGTGTGAATTATGAATCAAACTATGTATACAGCTATTTCTGGGATGAATGCGTTCCAGCAAGCATTATCAGTAACGTCAAATAATATTGCCAATGCCAACACGACAGGATACAAAAAACAAAGCGTCGTTTTCAATGATTTACTTTACCAAAACACAATGGGATCTGTTGCAGGCGGACTTTACGCTGGAACAAACCCAATGAGTTTTGGTTCCGGTTCGAAAATTGGTGCGATTTTGACCGATTATACAGCGGGTTCGCCGACATCTACTGGCAGAAACAAAGATGCAGCACTACAAGGTCGTGGCTTTTTCATCGCGGGCGATAATGCAGGGGGCAATATCGTTTACACGCGTGACGGGAGCTTCGCCGTTTCCGACAACAATTATTTAACTACTCAACAAGGGAAATACGTAATGGGTTACGCAACAGACAAAAATGGTAACGTTTTAAACGGTAATTTACAACCAATTCAAATTCCGCTAAATAGCGCCATTCCAGGGGAAGCAACAAAAAATGGTAGTTTAAGCGGTAACATCCCACTTGACTGGGGCGAAAAAGATACGATTTCTTCCGAGCTTTCTGTATACGATAATGCTGGTGGAAAACATAAACTTCAAGTCAATATGAAATCTGCTACACCGGATGCGAGCGGCAATGTTTCCTACGAATATGAAATTCAAATGGACGGAAAAGCATTAACGCCTCCAGTGACAGGAACGCTAAATTACAATGCGCAAGGCGAACTAACAAACCCTGACGCACTTAAAAATATCCAAATTAATTCCACCGTTAACGGCAAACAAGTCAATATGGGCTTAAACCTGAGTGGCTTAACCAACTACGGAACAAACCAAGTATTCTCACCAACTTCTGACGGTAAAGGCGCTGCAACTGTAAAAGACTACGCAGTAACGGATGCTGGCTACATTGCAGTTAGCTACTCAGATGGTACCGTTATTCCAGTGGCCCAACTGGCGGTTGCTACTTTCTCCAATGAAGACGGCTTAGTCAAAATGGGGAATGGCGAATATCTTCCAGGATTATCTTCTGGTGATGCAGTATACGGTGTAGCTGGTCAAAATGGTGCTGGCGGAATCAGCGGTTCTTCCCTAGAAGGATCAAACGTAGATTTGTCCCGTGAATTCGTTAACTTAATGACATATCAAAGTGGTTTCCAAGGGAATACAAAAGTTATTCGTGTGGCGGATGACGTGATGAAACAAATTGTGAACTTGATTCAGTAGGGAGTTTAGCTAAATGAAAATTAATCATACTATTCCACTCAGAATCGACTTCGAGTTAGGACGTACGAAACAGCCAGTCGGTAGTTTGCTAGATGTAAAAAAAGGGACTGTTTTCCGGTTAGAAGATTCTACAGCCAATGTGGTCAAAATTACTATTTCCGGCAAATGCATCGGTTACGGCGAGATTTTGACAAAAGACGGCAAGATGTTTGTCAAAATAACGAAATTAGGAGAGGGAAGTTCTTCATGAGAGCTAGGGAGTGACAAAAAATGAGCGATAAATTAAGTCAAGAACAAATTGACGCCCTGCTTTCCCAAATGAGTGAAGGTAAGGTAGTCGATGAAAGTACGGAAATTGGCGACTTTGGGCGCTTTCATCCCTATGACTTTCATAAACCAGAGAAATTTGGTGCGGAACACCTCGAAAGCTTAAAGACGATTGCATCCGCCTTTACGAAAAAAAGTATGGAGTTTGTTTCCCAGCGTATTCGGATTCCAATTCATACCGAAGCAACCCTTGCGGATCAAGTGTCTTTTGCGAGTGGTTATATCGAAACAATGCCGAACGATAGTTACATTTTCTGCATTATCGATCTTGGAAATCCGGAGCTCGGCCAAATTATTATCGAACTCGATTTAGCTTATATCATTTATATTCATGAATGTTTATCTGGCGGAAATCCAAAACGAAAATTGAGCGAGCGTAGACTGTTATCCGTTTTTGAAGAGCTGACGTTGAAATCTATTTTGGAAAAATTTTGCGAGGCGCTCAAAGATAGCTTTAAATCGGTGCATCCAATCTCACCAGAAATCGTTAATATCGAAACCAACCCAGCGCTTCTACGTGTGACATCACCGAACGACATGATGGCGCTTGTTAGTGTCGATATTAAATCGGAGTTCTGGATCAGTACAATGCGTATTGGCGTGCCATTTTTCTCGGTGGAAGAGATTATGAATAAGCTAGAAAATGTTGTGGAATACACGTTTGATAAACGACGGAACTTTGATGCGGAAGTCGAGCAAGAATTGCATCAAGTCGAAAAAGAAGCGCGCATTCGTGTGGGTGAAATTAAAACAACGTGGAAAGAGCTCAACAAACTTGAAGTAGGCGACGTCCTTCTAACAGAAACACACATACGCGATACACTCAAAGGCTATGTCACCGAAAAATGGAAATTTGAATGTTATATGGGAAAAAGTGGTAACCAAAAAGCCGTTAAATTTATGCGTCATACAGGGCGGACAGAGCAGGAGAGGTAGAAGTGGAGCAATTACTAGAGAAAAATATCACGCAAATGGAACTAGATGTGATAGGAGAAATCGCCAATATTTCGTTTGGCTCAGCTTCTACGGTCTTATCTGATTTACTACACCAACAAGTCACCATTTCAACACCAAAAGTTGAGATTGTTGATTTATATAATACGAAAGACATTGATATTCCACATGTCGTGTTAGAAGTGAATTTCCATAAAGGAATCGAAATGCGGAATTTATTTGTTCTGCAATCAGAAGTGGCTGCGGCTATCGCGGACTTAATGATGATGGGCGATGGCAACATTGATCCAAACGAAGAACTTTCGGAACTTCATCTCAGCGCCGTGCAAGAAGCGATGAACCAAATGATGGGACATTCCGCCACTGCGATGAGCAATATGTTTGGCGAAATGATTGATATTACGACACCAGACATTAAAGTAATCGCGCTAAAAGAGCAATTAGAAGACACGAACGACCAAACGATGATAAAAGTCGGCTTTGATTTAATTATCGGGGACTTAATTACGTCTAATTTAATGCAGTTGATTCCCATTGATAAAGGGCGCGAACTCGCAAAAAGACTACTTGGCGATGCAGTTCCAGAACCAGCGCCTGTCAAAGAAGAAATCAGCTTAACTGCCGAAGAATTAGATGTATTTTTAGAAGTATGTAATATCGGGATTGGTTCTGCTTCAACTGTTTTATCGAAATTACTTAATCGTAAAGTATCGCTGCAAATCCCAACAGCGCGTGTGATTGATAGCAAAGAGTTCGAGTTTAATGAGCGTCCTTGCCTTGTAACAAGCGTGGAATTTGTCGAAGGGCTACGCTCAAGCAACACCTTTATCATTAGCAAAAATGCTGCCCTAATCATGGCGGATTTGATGATGATGGGAGACGGCATGGTTCAAGAAGATGCTGAGCTGACAGAACTGGAAGTCAGCGCAGTGCAAGAATTAATGAACCAAATGATGGGCTTCTCGGCTACAGCAATGTCAGAAATGCTCGGAACAAAAATTGATATTAGCCCGCCAACAATGGAATTCTGCAATTTCGGCGATACGATGATTCAAAAAAATATCGAGGAAGGGAAAACAGTCGAAGTTATTTTCCCACTCGAAGTAGAAGGCCTACTAAAAACGCCAATGTATCAAATTTTTAATCCAGCAGCGGCGAAAGAAATGGCACAATTAATGCTCGCTATTCAAGCCGAAGAAGTTGCAGAGAAAGAAGTAAGCATTCCAGCAGAAATAATCGAACCAGAAAAAACAGCTGAACCAATACAGCCAATAGTAATTGAAGAAAAAGAAACACTTTCCGAAATGGAACAAATTTTGGAAGATATTCCCGTAACACTTGAAGTGGTATTCGGCACAGCAAAAGTAAAACTCGAGAAATTTATCTCTTGGTGTGAAAAAGATGTGATTATCTTGAAAGAAAGCATGAATGAACCGCTTGTCTTAGCGCTGAATGGCGTGACGATTGGCAAAGGGATTTTAGTTCGAGTAGATGATCATTTTGGCATACAAATGACTGAGTTAGTAAGGTGAAAAATGTGCGAAAACTTGGACTGATGACAATTTTATTTTGGATGTTTTTTTCGGTTCAAGCTTTTGCAGCAGACCAGGAACCTCCGATGATATCGCTTGAAAAGGAACAGCGGATTTTTACATCTGGTGAAGTGATTACATTCCATACTGAAAATACGGCAAATCTGAAAATTGTTTTGGTGAATGAACATGGGCAGAAAAGGTCGCTGGACGGCGAGGCGTATACGGTAACGGACTGGGATTTGGACGGGGATTACCGAGCTGAAATTTTTAAGGTGGGGAGCGTGGAACCGGTTGTGACTGTTGCTGATTTGTTTGAAGTGAAACAGCGCGGAGAAGTTGCAAAAGATGAAACGGCGCCTAGTTTGAAAAAATTGGAAATAGCGCACGATGAAGCTGTCTTATTAACGAGCGTACTTTCTGTATCAGCTGATTTGGTTGACGCCGAATCTGGTGTGAAACAAGCGACATTACTTATCCGTAGCGAATCTCATGAGTCGGAAATCGAACTTGTGCAAAATGGCTGGACTGGAAGGTTTGACGGCGAAGTCACGTTAGAAAAATTTCGACTAGGGGAGCGACTCACTTTTCAATTAAAATTAGTTGATTTTGCGGAGAATGAAACTACGCTCGATTTAGAAAATAGCGTGTCAATATACCAACCGAAAGCACCTGTTTTGAGTTATGACGGCAGTGAAATAACGGATAAGCAGAAAAAAATTATCCAAGCCGGGCAGCAAATCGAACTAACTCTCGACAAATATACAACTGAATTTCCTAAGCTAGAAACAACAAATGGCGAAACAATCTCGCTAAAATGGCAAGAAACAGCGACCGAATGGAAAGGAAGCCTCACTATACCAGCAGAGTTATCAGGTGAAATCGTCCGAATCCAAGGAATGAGTCAAGCAATGCTCATCCGTTCCACGAGTGAACCATTCGGCGAAATTCAGCTAGTAAAGAATACTATTTTAACAGGTATCATTCAGCCTGATTTCACTTTGATTTCTTCTTTGTATATCGAAGTGAACGGTCAAAAATTCCCCGTCAAGCGCACAGAAAATCGCTTCATAAGTAAAGAAATCACGACAACTGGAAAAGTCACACTACACTGGACGGATTGGGATGGTCAAATTTATTCTGAACAAATCAACCAAGAAATCACACCCGTAATACCGGCACGAGACAAAGAAATAATCGCACCACCATCCGTAATACCAAACGAAAAAGAACCGATACTAACAACACCTGCCGCCAAACCATCTGTTGAGTCGCGGGAAAACGCACCGAAAAAGCAGGTGAAGAAAGAAACCTCAACTAAAAAAAAATCAAGCAGTATCCCGTTTTGGATTCCAGCGCTTATGATTATTGGCGTTATTATTTTTTCGGGTAATAGAGCAATGAAATAAAAGCAGAAGTGAGGTGGACGGAATGAAAATAGATGGCATTCAAGAATCCGCAGAAAATCGTAATCAACTAGAACGGGAACTCATTAAACAAAATCCAACTATAAAAGAAGGTACGGTCAAAGCGCAAATGAACACAGAAGTTGCGGTACCAAAAACGCCGCCAGTATCCTTTTCTTTTAAAGAATTAAGCAGTTTACAACTAAATGGAACGAGTACGGCAAGCCTAGAATTATATATGAAACTAATGATGAACAATGCTAAAAAAGCAAATGATTTAATTTTTTACGTGATGCGCGCGGGGATAAAAAATCCAACTGACTCCACTAAATGGCAAACGGTCAGAAGCGAAATCAGTAGCCAATTAAGTACGATTCTAATGAAACAACATAATTTTGAAGCCTACTTTTCCGAAAATCCAGCGAATCAAAAATTATTTTTAGCCAATCAAAAAATTATGAACGAAATATCCTTTTTACTAAAAATGTTGCCAACTTTAACATTTGAAACAACGGGAAAATACGATTTCTTACGGATGATGCAAATTGCTTCGGGCAACATGGAATCAGGTATCCAAATGATGCGCGAATTCCAAGGACATATTGAACACGCGACAAGGCTAGATCCAATCGTTGACGCAAGACAAGAAACGAACTGGATGATCAAAGTGTTACGCGAATTTGGTAATATGTTCCAATCACGCCACTTATTACCGTATGAATTACAAGCAGAAAACATCAACATCTGGAAATTAGGCAGCGAATACTTAAAACTAATGAACCAACTTTTACCTCAAATTGGCGCATTTCCAAACGGTAATATCAAAATTTTTCACCAACAAGCGACGAAACCATTAACCGAACTTTTCCAAGAACTGCAACGATTAGCAGATGGTCAAATGACGCAAGGTGGAATCGCCGTTATTTTAGACCGGATGCAAGGCCAACTCACACGACTTGCACAACTGTTTCAAAAAATGGAAATCGAAGCTGGTTTTACAGATGCGGAGCGAATTTTAGGTAGTGTAGATGCCGAATTTGCGAGCGATATGACAAAAATGATGCTACTCGCACAACAAGAAATGTCATTTTTTGATTTATTAGTAAAAGATTTCCGCAGTGTTTCCAAACAACCAATATTTTTCATGATAGTTGCTATATTTATTATTTTATTATTAATTATTTTATTTTAAAAAAGATATTTTTTGAAAAAATATATACTTTTTCAGGTTGTTTCAGTATAATTAAATAGAAAAATAAGGTTTAGAAAGCGAAAATGAGTTTTTCGGGGGAAAAAGGATGAATAATGTTTCAATTGGCCAAATTTCGCAGTCCAAACAGACGAATGTAGTTAGGGGAATGCAAGAATTAAATCAAACCCAGCAGCTTTATTTTGAACAAATGAAGGCGAATGGCAAGAAACAAACTCCTTCCCTGACTGAAATAAATGAACTAATCACGAATGTCACAGATAAAAAGTCACTCGTTGAAATGGATATGACAGTAGATAACGTGTTGAGCTATAAAAAGGCAGTCCAGACATTTTTGAATTTTTATGTAAATAATGTGATGGATTATGATAATATCGAAAGCCGCCATCCAAAATACGGTTTTTCGCAAAAAATGACGATTTTAAAACAAGTAGAAAAACAAACCAATGAACTAGATGATGTAATGAATTTAATTGATACAAAAACTGGACATTTAGATATGCTAAACCGTATTGGTGAGATTACTGGCATGATTCTCGATGTCGTATTGTAGGTGATGGGAATGCAAAACGAATTAATCAAGCAATTAGAAAGCTTAATCGAAAAAAATGTCAAAGCAACCGTTGAAGCAAATTTATTAGGTGAATTATTGCAAGCTGAAAACTGGATAGAAGCTGAAGAGCACCAACTTACACTCCAGCGCGAACTTGCTACTTTACAAAATGAATATCAAGCTTTAAAAACAATTATCGGCGAAGATAACACACTTCGAAATCTCCAAAAAACATGGACAGATGCAGAAAATGCCTTGATTGATGATTGCAAAAAAATGCTACTTGAAAAAGAAAACCTTTTACGAGTAAGTGTTACTGAAAACCAAGTGAGGACGGAAATGCAATTGGCTTTTTCGGAACATATGGTGGATGTTATTACGGGACATCACGCGGAAACACAAGCCGAAAATAATATGATGATTAACGAGACTTTTTAAGGAAACGGAGGGATTTTTTGTGCGTTTAAGTGATTTTAATACGTCATTATCGGGCATGTCAGCGGCGCAAATCGCTAATATGGTCGCTCAGCAAAATATTAGTAATATGAATACGCCGGGATACATCAGACAAGCCGTTGATCAGACGGCAGTTTACGGTGATGGTGGTCTGCTTGGCGGGAAACAAACGGGGTACGGAGTCAAAGTAACGGATATTAAACGGCTGACCAATACGGCTCTAACGACACAATACAATAATCAAATCGCCAAACAATCCGCTTCGTTATACCAAAGTGGGGCGCTCGGTCAAGCACTTAATTTATTTGGTACTCCCGGGAAAAATACGCCAAGTGATAATTTAGATAACTTTTTCACCGCTTGGGCGGCTTTAGCGAAAAATCCTGACCAAGCAACGAATACAACGGCACTTTTATCAAGTATGTCGATTTTTACCGACCAGTTAAATCAGCTTCATTCTGGCTTAAAAGAACTAGAAACAACGATTGCGGCAGATACAGATGCGGCGATTCAAGACTTAAATTCATTAATTAAAAAACTAGGCAGCATCAATAAAGCTATCGGAAATGCCGGTTCCAACCCACCGAACGATTTGCTGAATCAACGTGATCAATTACTTAGTACGATGGCTGGCTATGCTGGAATTTCCGTTAGTGCGCACCCGAATAATCCTGATGTATACGATGTGACAATCGGCGGGCGTCTCGTTGTCCAAGGCGATGAAACAACTGAAATCACTTCAACACGAACAGCGACGGGCTTCGAATTCTCTGTGGACGGTCAAAAACTCAACATGCCAGAAGGTTCGATTATTGCTTCTGTTCGTGTTAACCAAAACGAAATTAAATCTTACCAAGAAAAAATCGAAACTTTTTCAAATGGTCTAGCAAAAGCACTCGACGATATTCAAGTCAAAAACGTCAATAAAACAATGGATGACTTACAAAAACTCAATGACGCACTTCAAGCCAACCCTAATGACGAAAAACTACTAAGCAACCGCGATGAACTTTTACGTCAATTAGAAAAATTCCCAGGCGTGACTCGTTCTGGAGATACGCTGACAATTGGCGGCGTGGACCATCTCATCGATACGCTTGGTACGAGTACATATGTCACTGATGTGAGCGATTTTTCGATTCCGATTTTCACCCAAAGCTCTGGCAAATGGATCCTAAATCCTGCGATTACAAGTAATGCTGATAATAAGCCATTCTTAGGTGTTATTGCGGCGGATATAGCTTCATTAAAAACAGATAAAAATATTCAAGGGACAACTTTCCCAAGTTTTATGGACGGAATAATTACCGAAGTTGCCACCGATGCGAGTAAAAGTAACGCAACCGCGACAGCAGACACCCAAGCATTGAGCTCTCTTTCTGAGTCAAAATCATCTCTCGAAGGCGTTAATATCGATGAAGAAATGACGAATATTATGCAATATCAAAGTTACTATGTCGCCAATACGAAAGCGATGAACACGGTGAACGATATGATGAAAGCACTTTTAGCGATGTTATAAGGAGGAAAATGATGCGAATTTCAACCAATCAACAAGCAAGTTCAATAATTAACCAGTTGAACAATGTCTCAGGAAATCTAGCTAAATACCAACTGCAAGTGTCTTCTGGGAAAAAGTATGAATCTATGAGCGAAAACCCTGGTGCTACAGCGCAAATTTTATCCTATAATCATGTGCTTAGTCAGTTAAATCGAGAAAAAACAGACGTAACCGAAGCGAAATCGTTGTTAAATACGGCGGAAACTTCTCTTTCGTCTATGTCGACATCGATGAATCGAGTGAACGCTTTGGTGCTTCAAGCAATCAATGGAACGAGTGATAAAAACAATATGTCTCAGTCAGCCGAAGAAATTAAAGGGTTGCTGGATGTCCTTGTATCCGTTGCCAATGCAGAAGACGATGGCAGATACGTTTTTAGTGGTTCAAGTACAAGCGTGAAGCCATTTACAACAGATAAAACGACTGGTGAAATCATCTACAACGGCACCACAGAAAATAAAAATTTCCGTGTAACCGATACGTTAGAAGTAGAAGTTTTCCATGATGGTAGCGCGCTAACAGACGTTTTTAACAACATTCAAAAAATCGTCGACGCAATGAAAAGTGGCGATAAAGACGCATTGTCTGCCTTGCAAGAAACCAACAGCAAAAATATCGAAATAATCACGAATTCCATGACCAATATCGGTGGACAAAAAAATGGTGTTGCCGCATACGATAATGTCCTTTCTAGCAAAATAACCGACTTTGCAGAACGAAAATCCAATGTTGAAGAAGTCAATATGCCAGAAGCCGTAAGTAATTTAAATAAAACATCGATCGCGTACCAAGCCGCCCTCCAATCAAGTGTGATGGTACAAAAATTAAGCATCCTAAATTATATGTGAGGTGAAACCAAGTGGGAAGTTCAATCGCAAGCAGTTTAATGGACCCAACGCAATATTATTCGCAATTTATTAGTCTGCAAAAAGCCAGTTTAGAAAAGGCAAAAACGCCATATCAAAACCAAATTTCCAGCTATCAATCGCGCATTGACCTGTATGCCAGCTTGAAAAACGCGTTATCTGATTCACTGAAAACGATGAGTTCATTTACGACCTACGAAAGTAAAACGAAACTGGCAACCTCATCAAATGAAACAAGTTTTACCGTGTCCTCAACTAGTAGCTCCATCAACGGAAGCTATTCCATCGAAGTTCAAAACCTGGCAACAGCCGATACGTATAACAAAGCTGTACCCGATATCGAAGCAAAAATCGGCGTTAGTGGCACCATCAAAATCAACGGCAAAGAAATCAAAATCGATGCCGATAGCTCGATGAAAAACGTGATGAATTCGATTAATAGCGCTGGCGCAAAAGTAAACATCTACACGCTAGGCGAAAATATGGTCGTAACTGCTGCAACCACTGGTGTCGAAAATAGTATTAAATTTGAAGGCGACTCGGCTGTTCTCGAGGCACTTGGTTTAGTCCAAAATTCACCTGACCATTTAGCTGCAGAAGATGCCAAACTTCGCATCAATGGCGCGACCGTTACAAGCGCCACCAACAAAGTAACTAACTACATCCCAGGTGTGACCATCAATCTCAAAAAAGAAACAACTGGCGCTGAAAAACTAACCATCCAAGATCAAAGTGATGAAAAAGCAGCCAGCATGATTACTAGTTTTGTAAATACATACAACGCATTAACAAGCACAATGAAAACTTACACGGGAAAAGGAACCATTTTACAAGCATCGGCTGCCGACCTGGAAGCAAATCGCGCCCTAAACAACGTATTCCAACATAAAAAAGACGGGAATACTTTATTCGATTTTGGCATAAGCGTTGATAAAGAAGGCGTGTTAAAAGTCGATGAAACAGCGATGAAAAAAATGGTAGCAGAAGACCCAACCGCCGTTGAAAGATTTTTCTTTGGCATTGGTGGAATCGGCGACGAACTATATCAATCTTTGAACAAAACATTTGGCTCGACTGGCTTTATCAGTGATGAAACGACATCGATGACGAATGAAATCAATAAATTAAACTTAAAGCTGACAGACATAACTAGCCGAAATAATACATTATTAACGAATATTACCGATCAATACAATAAATGGCTCGAAATGATGCAAGCGATGCAAAGCGACGCCATGACACTAGATGCACTCATCGACGGCATGAACAGTTCTAATAAATAAAAATGGTAGGTGAAAAAAATGCAAGCTTGGAAACGATACACCCAAAATGAATTAAATACGAGCAACCCCATTAAAAACACCATTTATATATACGAACGCTGTATTATTGAATTTAAAAAATTAGACAAAGCACTCGCACAACTACATTTTTCCGAAGCAGACCTAATCCTCGATAAAATGGAAAAAATCTTTGAAGAACTAAAATTACAATTAAATCCAGAAGCCGGGCAAGAACTTTACGATAATATTTTTGGCTTATACGAATGGATTTCCGAACAAATCCGTCAAATGCAATTACTCAAACAACCAGTAAATATTGACACCATCATTCATGTCATCACGCAGCTCAAAGAAGGCTACGAGGGAGTGATGAAACATGAATCAAGCAAAGACACATTTGGCTGAACTAAAATCACTGTTTCACTCGACGGGACAATTAAACGTTTCCCTCGAAGAATACCAAGCCAAACTAAATGAACTCCTAAAAAGCACCGAACATTTACCGAAAGAGACAAAAGAAGCGATTTTAAAAGAAACAAGAGAAGTGATTAATAAAGGTATTCTTTTCACCGAAAAACAATTAGAATCCACTGAAAATGCCTTTTCCGAAAATAAAAGTCGCAATGCCGCCAACATGAATTATGCGAAATTTTTCTAAAAGAAAGAAGGAAATGACAAGTGGAAAATTATACCACGCATATTGGTAACTACTTGAATTATCTCCAAACGGCTAACCAAGTAGCTTCTAATAATATTGCCAACGCTAATACGCCGAATTTTAAAGCAAGTGAAGCGAGTTTTGAGGAATCACTTGGCTCGAGTTTGCGCGCATCCAGCCAAAATAGCATCGAGTCTACCGGAAAGTTAACAAAAACAAACACGAAACACTTAGCCGGAACAGATACGGACGAAACAAACGCGAAAATCACAACCAAAAGCGGCTCCATCAACGAAGACGGCAACAATGTCAACGTTACTTCTGAAATGATTAGCTTAACTAAAAATAACCAAATGTACGCGCTCGCTATCAGTGCACTCAACTATAACTCATCCATCAACACAGCAGCCCGTGGAAAGTAAGGTGAACAACCATGTTTGAAGGAATAAACACAAGCGGCTCCGCGTTAAATGCTGCGAAACAATGGATGGAAGTAAGCTCCAATAATATCGCGAATACAGATTCAAGCGCCGCGCCTGGCGAAACACCTTTCCTCAGAAAACGCGTCGTATTATCCGAAATTACGCCATTCGAAACAGCCTTAACAGGAACAAAAGGTGTCAAAGTAAGCGAAATATCCAGTGACACCGGAAGCGTCAAACGTGTCTATGATCCAACTCATCCTAACGCCAATGAAGCAGGTTACGTCAACTACGCAAATGTAGATATGACAGCGGAAATGACCAATTTGATGGTCGGTCAAAAAATGTACGCGGCAAACACTTCTGCCCTACAAGCAAATGAAAAAATGATGGAAAAAGATTTAGAAATCGGCAAAGTATAAAGGAGTGTTTTAAGAAATGGCAATTGAAAGTATTAATGCAGCAAGCGTCTTGCCCAAAGTAACGCTTGGTGAAACCGCGAAAACAGACAATGCGGCAGGTGCCGGAAATACCTTCACGCAAATGCTGGATAGTATGAGTGATACACAATCAAACGCGCAAAATTCCGTATCAACCCTTTTAACAACAGGAGAAGGAAACGCAAGCGACGTACTCATTCAAATGAAAAAAGCAGAATCAGAAATGAAAACTGCTGCGGTCATTCGTGATAATGTAATCGAAAGCTACAAACAGCTTTTAAATATGCAAGTGTAGCGGTTAGACTAGTCGGGGGAGTTTTAGTCAATCGTCCACACGAGAAAAATGGAGCGAAGTTTTTAAGATGGCAAAAATAAAAACAATGTATTCGAAATTGAAGAATTGGCACAAAGGCGCGATTTTAGTCGGCCTTTTTGTCGTAGTCACGGTGTTATTACTCTACATGAACACGCCCAAAACAGAAGTTACTCTTTATAAAAATTTATCCGAAACAAGCCAGCAACAAGTCACCGATCAATTAGCCAAAATGGGCGTTGATTATACCGTTGACAAAAGCGGCAACATTTTAGTCGATGAAAAAGTGGAGACACTCGTTCGCGACAAATTCGCAGATCTAGGAATCCCATACACCGGCCAAGATGGCAATGATATTCTACTAAACAGTTCGCTAGGAGCCAGCGAAGAAGATAAAAAAATGCAAGAAAAAGTCGGCACGAAAGTCAATTTAGAAAAAGAAATCGTTCAAAGTTACGGAACAACTATAGACAGCGCATCTGTTCAGCTAACATTGCCAAAATCGAGTTCAATTTTTGAAGAAGCGAGCCAAAAAGGAACCGCCGCAGTAACACTAAAAACTAAAAACAACCAAACACTAACAAGCGAACAAGTTCTCGGAATCCAGCGCACCGTCAGCGCAGCCGTACCAAACGTTGCAAGCGATGACGTGGCGATAATCGATACGAAAAAAGGTGTTATCTCAGAAGCAGACACATCCAAAGAAGAAGGCAGCTCGGCCTATAAAAATGAAGTCGACATCCAAAACGCCATCGGAAAAAATGTGAAAACAGACATCGAAGGCACACTTTCTAGCATTTTTGCCTTAGATAATTTCCGCGTGAATACAAATGTCACGGTTAATTTTGACGAAATTAAACAAAATACCGAACATTATCCAAACGACGGCAAAGTCCGCAGTAACCAAAAAGACACATCAACAGACACATCGAGAGGCTCCGCAAACACCACTGAATCAGGCACCGCATCTAATGCAGACGTACCCAACTACACAGAACAAAATGGCGATGACACCAACACATATACGAGCGAAAAATCAAGCGAAACAACCAACTACGAACTAGATTCCACCATCCAAGAAATCAAAAAACACCCAGCCCTAGCAAAAACGAATGTCGTTGTCTGGGTTGATCAAAATGCACTAAATAAAAACGGCGTGGACATGGCCGAATTCACAAAAGCGGTCGGAGTTTCAGCAGGATTAACGCCTAACATGAGAACCGAAGAAGCTGGCGCAGACGGAGAAGCAGCCGCGACACCAACATTCGAAGGAACATTCCAAAACGGCGATGTTACCATCATGCCAATCCAATTTTTAGATAACCAAACGCCAGTAGAAAAAGATACGACCGAAAAATCAGCACCAGCAAGCAAAGCGTGGATTTGGTGGCTAGCAGGAAGTTTACTATTTGCGATTATCGCAGCAGGAATTATCGCCTACATCATCTTCCTTAAACGCAAAGAGCAGCTAGAAGAAGCTTTAGAAGCAGAAGAAAAAGATTATATTCCAGCCGAAGAAGCCATCATCAATCCAGAAGAACATCCAGATTTCAATTTCCAAACAGATGCATTCGATTTATCTGAACCAGAATTAAAAGCTCGCAAAGAAAGCTTGAAAAATAAACTCGGTGAAATGGCCAAAGAAGACCCAGGTCGCGCCGCAGCAGTCATCCAAAAATGGCTCAATGAAAGGCAGGAATGACAATGGCAGACACACTTAAAGAAACCTTAGAAGAAACAAACGCTGAATTAGAAACGGTTGAAACAGAAGAAACCGAAGAAAAAACAACCATTTCAGCAGAATCAGGTATTTCCCGACGTGAAAAAGCCGCACTTATTATTTGGAGCTTAGATGAACAAATTGCGACCGAAGTGGTAGATTTGCTTCCCGATGCATCCAAACAACGCCTTGCGCGCGAAATGGCCAAAATGAAAGAAATGGACGGCGGCGCAGTGGAAGAAGCGACTAGAGAGTTTTTAGGGGAACTAGAACTTCTATCTGGTGGTATTGCCAAACTCGACCGCGAACATTTACAACGCTTGTTCCCAGACATGACAACGGAAGAACTAAATCAACTCATTTACGGGGTAGAAGCAGAATCACGTATCGGCGAAACCGCGCTAGATATTTTACGCGAAATTGATGATGTCGACTCCTTGTTTACGATTATTAGCGATGAATCACCACAAACAATTGCGATGATTGCTTCCTACATGAAACCAGAAGAAGCGTCCAAACTACTAGCCTTACTACCAGAAGAAAAAATGATCAACACAGTTATTGGCATCGCGAGCTTAGAACAATTTGATAGCGAAGTCATGCAAAACGTATCTAACTTACTAAGAATTAAGCTCGACACCATGTCGAATAGCTCACTGAACAAAACAGACGGCATAAAAAATGTTGCGAATATCTTAAACAACGTTACCCGCGGTTTAGAACGAACAATTTTCGAACATCTCGACGCCGAACAAGCCGAACTTTCCGAACGTATCAAAGAGAAAATGTTTATGTTTGAAGATATTATTCTGCTTGATAACATGACCTTGCAACAAGTGCTGGCCGAAATTCAAGACAACAACAAAATCGCCCGAGCACTCAAAAACGAAAAAGAAGAGCTTAAAGAAAAAATTCTATCTTGCGTATCGAAAAACCGTCGCGATATGATTACCGAAGAACTAGAAGTCCTTGGTCCAATCAGACTTTCCGATGTCGAACAAGCCCAACAAGATATCGCCAATGTCGTTAAAAATCTAGAAAAAGACGGCAAAATAGTTATCCAACGGGGGGAACAGGATGTCCTTATCTAATCCACGAATCCCAAAAGGTAAAGTCACTTTATCCGATGTGAAAATGGAACTGTTTTATTTGGATGATATAGAAGAAACAGAAGAAGTCGAGTCACCCTACTCAAAAGAACTTGAACAACTAGAAAGCCATCAAAAAGAACTCGAAAAACACCTATCTGCCATCGAAATCGAACAGCAAAAATTAGCTAACGAAAAAGCAGCACTTCAAGCCGAACGCCAAGCCATCGAAGAATTAAAACAAGCCGCCGCAGTTGAAATCGAAGCGCAAAAACAAGCATTCGAACTAGAAAAAACACAAATCTACCAAACAATTACCGACTTTCTTTGGGACGAAAGCATTGACCTCGCAGAAAAAATTGTCCACCAAGCCATCGACACCCGCCAAATCGAGGTGTTACCAATGCTAACCGAAGTCATCCAAAAACTCCCAGTCGCTTTCGACAAACTAAACGTCACCACCCACCCAGAAACGTTAAAATCCCTAAAAGAAGAAAACACCGGCACAAAATACGATTGGCTTTTAGAAAATATTCATTGGAACTTCGATATGCGACTGGATTACGGCGAATTTACTGTAGAAGAAGAAAAGGAATACTTCGACTACCGCATCACCGAAATTTTCCAAACACTTCACAAACAAAATGCCGAACGGAAAATTCTAGGAGGCGATAAACCGTGAGCTGGTCGCCAAAAACCGCAGCATGGCAAGAACTAAAAAACACCGTCCCATACATCCAAAAAGGAAAAATCCACACAGTCCAAGAACAAGTCTATATTTCCAAAGGTCCCCAAGTGAAAATTGGCGATACCGTCATGGTCGGTGAAAACAAAGTACTCTGCGAAGTAATCTCCATCGAAAAAGAAAACAACATGTTGCTTCCATTTAACCAAAGCGATAAAGTAGCTTACGGCGACTGGGTATACGTGACCGATACGAAAATCACCATCCCAGCCGACGAATTCCTTCTTGGAAAAGTTCTCAACGCATCCGGTGACATTTTAAACGAAGAAGCAGGGACCGCCAAATTCAAACAAAAAATGCCACTCGAAGCACCGCCAATTCATGCTTTTAGCCGAGCAGAAATTACGGATACACTCGAAACAGGCATTAAAGCAATCGATGGAATGTTAACAATCGGCATCGGCCAAAAAATCGGAATTTTCGCTGGTTCAGGTGTTGGGAAATCTACCTTACTTGGAATGATCGCCCGTAACGCCAAGGCAGATATTAATGTTATCGGCTTAGTCGGCGAGCGTGGGCGGGAAGTAAAAGATTTCTTGCGTAAAGATCTAGGTGAAGAAGGATTGCGTAAAAGCGTGATTGTCGCGGCTACATCTGATGAAAGCCATCTTATGCAACTGCGCGCCGCCAAACTAGCCACTTCAATAGCGGAGCATTTTCGTGATCAAGGTAAAACGGTCCTTTTAATGATGGATTCGGTCACTCGTTTTGCTGATGCGAGAAGAAGTGTTGATATCGCCGTCAAAGATTTGCCAATCGGCGGAAAAACACTGCTAATGGAATCTTATATGAAGAAATTACTAGAACGTTCTGGTAAAACAAAAAATGGCTCGATTACTGGTATTTATACAGTCCTAGTTGATGGCGACGATATGAATGGCCCGGTACCCGATTTAGCGCGGGGGATTTTAGATGGACATATCGTTCTAACCCGTGAACTCGCCACAAAAAATCATTATCCTGCCATTGATGTTCTCGGCTCCGTTAGCCGGGTGATGGAAGAAATCGTTCCAGAAAGTCAGTGGAAATCTGCTTCGAAAATTCGCGAATGGATGAGTATTTACCAAGA
This sequence comes from Listeria cossartiae subsp. cayugensis, assembly GCF_014229095.1. GTDB lineage: Bacteria > Bacillota > Bacilli > Lactobacillales > Listeriaceae > Listeria > Listeria cayugensis. The sequence continues at coordinate 455,819 of NZ_JAARZC010000001.1, forward strand.
AAATGAATTGTATTTTAAACTTGGAACAATCGAGCAAACAAGCGATAACGCGGCCATTTTTACAAGTAAAGAAAAGTCTTATTTCATCCACCAATTTTTAAAACAGTTGCGGGATGAAAGTGTTACGCTCGAAGAAACGAGTCAAATGATGGAAACGTTAGTATAACAAAGGAGTGCCGTGGATGAATCCAGTAGAACAAGTAATAAGTGCTAGACAAGCCGAGTTTCAAAGCGCGTTCGAAGCAGCGAAACAATCGGCCACCACATTTGAAACCAAATTAAACGAACGCTTAAACGCCACCACGCAAAAAACAACAACCAATGTGCAAACAGTCACCGATGCCGAACTAGCTCGTGCCCGAGAAGCGTACGAAGCGTTAATCAATAAATCCGAAACAAGTTCCACATCAACTACATCAAGCACGACACAGGCAACACCAACCGGCGAGCTAACCAACTGGAACAACTACCAAATCAAACCAATCAGCGCCGAAAACGAAGGGAAATATAGCGACTTAATTAAGACGGCTTCCGCCAAGTATGGTGTCCCGGAAGCGCTCATTAAACGCGTCATCCAAGTAGAATCCAACTACAATCCGAATGTTGTATCAAGCGCTGGCGCAACCGGCCTAATGCAACTAATGGCCGGCTCCAACCGCACCGATCCAGCTACAAATATCGATGCCGGAACAAAAGAGCTAGCGGGTTACATTAAAAAATACGATGGTGACCTAAGACTAGCTCTAGCAGCCTATAACGCCGGACCAGGCAACGTCCGCAAATACGGCGGCGTACCACCATTCAAAGAAACGCAAAACTATTTAAAGAAAATTATCGGATAAGGGAGAATAAACCATGGGAAACTGGCAACAAAAGTGGGAATCATGGCGCGATATGACCACAGCAATGCAACAAGAAATTAAAATTGAAGCTGCCGAAAAAGTGACTTCCTACATAAAAAACGACCAATTTGAAGAAGCGATTAATGTTATCAGACAAACCGAAAATCTCCTAAACGAACTTGACTTTGAAACAAAAATGAACCGCGTCGAAGAACAACTCCAAGCCTTCACATCTGACCAAGAAGCAGCTAAATCATTCGAGGCAAGCCAACTTCAAAACCTAGAAAAACCAACCACAAAAGTAAGCTTCGACCTTTCAAACGTGAAATCAGAAGCAATCAATCAATTCACCAAACGCGATTTCAACCTAGTAGACTCACACAACACCCACATGCAATTTCTGAAAGGCAACCGCAATTTTTACATGGACATTTTCAACCCCGAAGAAAGCGAAGAACATCACTATGCTAACCTCCATGAAAAATGCCAATACAAAAATATCGGATTTATTTGTCAAGATGATGCCGCAGCCGAAATCGCCACCAACCTAACAAATGAATGGCTTGAAACATTAGAAGCTCCTAAAAAGAAATTTTTAACAGTCAACATCGCCAATTTAACCGCGATGAAACAAAACCCAGAAGTACTATTTCAATAACCAAAAAGAGAGACGCTATTATGCGTCTCTCTTTCTAATTTTATAAAGCTAATTTTGTGATGCATCGATTTTTCGATCATAAATAGTTGCGATAACCCCAGCTATAATATAAAGCGCACCAGGAATCGGATTTATATATAAATCTTCTATTAGGTTGGCGCCTAACAATAGAATCCCACTAATAAATAGAAAGATAATTTTATTATTAATAGTTAGAGAACGTGTGAGGATAATGCAACAAAGACAATGAGCTAGCATAACAAATGCTGTCAAACTAATGACAGGGAATAAATTTATCGCGTCTCCCAGAGCTTTTAACGTATAAAAGGCAAAAATAAATTCTAAAAAACAGGCACACCATACTAAAGTTTTAATCAAAGATAACATATTATTTATTCCTTTCTAAGAAGTATAAGTAGATAGGTTGGAATTTAATTCTATTTTAGTATACTTTTATTCCTGCTACAAATGCAATAAGAATTGCTATCTTTTTTCTAAAAATCAATTGACAATCAATCTACTTTGTATTACTATATACTTGTACCTAGTAACAACTAGTAGAGGAGTGAATTCAAATGAAAGGACTTACCGAGTTACTCAAAGGTAGTTTAGAAGGAATGATTTTGGAGCGAATTTCTAGAGGAGAAACTTACGGCTACGAAATTACTAAATACCTCAACGACCTAGGCTTTGATGAAATCGTCGAAGGAACCGTCTACACCATTCTCGTCCGCCTGGAGAAAAAAGGATTAGTCGAGATAGAAAAGAAAAAGTCAGAATTAGGTCCACCGAGAAAGTTTTACACATTAAGCCCAGCTGGCGAAGAAGAATTAGCCGTTTTTTGGAAGCGTTGGGACTTTATTCAAGGGAAAATCATGCAAGTTAAAGGAGGGCAAGCATAATGTTTAAATGGTTTACAAAATACCGCGAAGAAAAACGAGACTATAAACTGTATAAAAAACGTATAAATGCTTTACCAGAGGACTACAAAACCGCAATGAAAGCTATCGAAACTTATTTATGGAACTTTGCAAAAGGAGCAGGGATGTTCGAAATCTTAAAAAACGTCCTTGAAATGTTCGAAAATGCCGCAGCAGACAACTTAGAACTGAAAGCAGTCGTTGGTGACGATTTAGCCGAATTCGCAGATAACTTACTAAGTGAATATCCAGAAGAAACATGGATGGACAATCAACGGAAAAAACTACGCAATTCGATTAAATAAAAAACAGAAAGCCTCTCAAACAATCATGAGAGACTTTCTGTTTTTTTATTTACGCTTCTTAACAACCTCTATAAATTCATCTAACGTTTCATGGGCTTTTATTTGCTCGTTACAAACATCGCTATCGTAGCAAATATAATTACCATTTGTCGTATAAACGCCATCACTCGACGATTTCGTTTTCGCCATAAAGAGCGATACTTTCGAATGCGAATGACAAATCGAGCAAACACCCTTTTGAATCTCCGTAGAAATAGTTCCGTGTACGCCGACCAAATTTCCGTCCTCGTAAGTCACGATATACTTGCGCTGCTGGGCAATATCATTCCAACCGTAAAAAGTATAGTCGCGCAAATCCAGTTTGGACCAAGCGGGAATTTTTAATTTTTTCGTTTTCGCAAAAAGTTTTTTAAGTTTCACATCGCTAGGCGGCGCGAAAGGAATCACATAGGCTTTTAACTCCTCTAAAAACGGCTCTGCTTCTTTGGTTGAAGTAATCGCATGGAGCTCGCTAAAAAGTGCCTGATGTTCTGCCAAAACGTCCTCCGGGAATAGCTCATTGATTTTCTCCTCCGTTAACGATTTTAACGCCTTCAACGTCGAAGTATCATTCGCGGACCGGTATGCGCGTGAAACATTGGCTAATTGATTTTTGATAAAATTATATTGGTATGGCTCGATAAACTCTTTCATTATAATTCTCCTTTAATAGTTTAATGTTGGTTAAACTAGCTGAAGGATTGAAGAGTCTATTTCACTCTTGCTTTCTAAACAATCCTAAAGCCATTGTTAGAAAGTCGAGAGCAGTGCAATTTTGTTTGCATCTCTTTGATCACCACCTTGCCTTCATTATAAGCACTTCTGAATTGTTCGTCAATTCTCTTTCATGCATAACTCACTCCAAAACAGGGTAAACGAACACTATTGGACATTAGAGAAAACATCCATGGGAGGAGAATATATAATGAAAAAAGTCAAAGCAAGTGAAACACTCGTACAAACATTAAAAAATTGGGGGATTGACCACGTTTACGGTTTACCCGGCGATTCGATTGATACCGTAGTCGACGCTTTACGAAAAGAACAAGAGGCGATTGAATTTGTTCACGTCCGCCACGAAGAAGTCGCAACCCTAGCAGCCGCAGCCTATACCAAACTTACCGGGAAAATTGGTGTCGCATTATCCATCGGCGGACCGGGCGCAATCCATCTATTAAACGGAATGTATGATGCTAAAATGGACCACGTACCAATGCTCGTTCTGGCGGGGCAAGTAACAACCGACGTCCTAAATACCGGCTTTTTCCAAGAAGTCAATTTGCCAGCAATTTTTGAAGATGTTGCCGTTTATAATAAACAAATTGATAATGCCGAAACGCTCGCAGATGTAGTCGATGAAGCGATTCGCACTGCCTATAAAGAAAAAGGAGTCGCCGTCCTAATCATCCCAAACGACATTCCATCACAAGTAATTAAAGCGAGCCTTGAAGCAAAACCAGTGAAATTTGAACAAGAAAATCCGCAACTAGATGAAGCGGCAATACAGGAAGCCGTAGCACTGATTGAGAAAGCGGAAAAACCCGTTATCTTAGCAGGATTAGGGACTAAACACGCTGGACCAGAATTAATCGCCTTCTCGGAGAAATTAAAAATCCCGATTATTCATTCCTTACCAGCAAAAACGATTGTTCCTGACGACCACCCAAACGCACTCGGAAACCTTGGTAAAATCGGCACAAAACCAGCCTATGAAGCCATGCAAGAAACCGATTTACTATTAATGTTTGGGAATGATTATCCTTATAGCGACTATTTACCAAAAAAACTGACTGCATCCAAATCGACATTGACCCTGCCAAAATCAGCAAACGTTTCCCGGCAACAGTTGGTTTAGTAGGCGATGCCGCAGAAATCATCCGCAATCTAACGACCCAAACAGCACCCGTAGAAGAACGTAAATTCCTTCAAGCGTGCCAAGAAAATATGCAAGAATGGTGGAAATGGTTAGAAGAAGACGTAACGCAAACAACCGATCCAATCGCACCAGAAGTCGTGATGGCCAACATCCAAAAAATCGCAGACAAAGACGCCATTTTCTCCATCGACGTAGGAACAGCAACCGTTTGGAGCACTCGTTATTTACATTTAACTCCAGAAAATGACTTTATCGTTTCCGCATGGCTTGGTACAATGGGATGCGGTTTGCCAGGAGCTATCGCTGCCAAAAAAGCATTCCCAGATCGCCAAGCAATCGCCATCGTCGGTGATGGAGGATTTTCCATGGTCATGCAAGATTTCGTCACAGCAGTAGGCTTAAATATGCCAATGATTGTCGTTGTGCTAAACAACCAACAACTTTCATTCATTAAATACGAACAACAATCAGCCGGTGAACTAAACTACGCCATCGACCTACCAGACATCAATTACGCAAAATTCGCCGAAAGCTGCGGAGGAATTGGTTTCCGAGTAGAAAAAATGGCAGACCTAGAAGCTGCTTTCGAAAACGCTAAACTAGCAACTAAACCCGTTATTATCGATGTTTCCGTGGATAGCGCAGCCGCTCCGCTACCAGGTAAGATTGTGATGGACGAAGCGCTCGGTTATACTAAATTCGAAATCCAATCAGTCCTAGAAGACCATCGTTTCGCAAAAATGCCACCGTTAAAAACGATTTTACGTAGATTTTTATAAAAAATAAATAAAAAAATAACAATATCACCCATTTTACGCCGATATTCACTAGTTTTTGCAATGTTTTTTATTAAAACTAATTATTTTACAATAAAATATAGAGTTTTTTTAAAAAATATGAGATAATAAACTAGAATTAGAGAATAGGAGTGTGGAATGGGTGAATTTAATTAAAAATCGTAAATTGAAAACAAAATTAAGCATCAATATTGTTATAACCACCATCATGTTAATCGGACTTGGCGCAACTAGTTTCCTAGGTTTTCGTCATGTAGCAACACTTTCAGATAATATGGTTGATAATAATGTCGCACCAATGAAAGAAATCGCAAAAATCCAAACAAACATGGCGCAAATCAATATCGACATCCTGACCATGTTCGACACTATCAACGGAAAATCAACACTTATCAAAGATATCGATAACTTGTACGCCGAAAATGACCAAGCAATCCATAATTTCAAAAAAGCCAATTTAACAGCAGAAGATAAAAAACAATTAGCTTATTTTGAAGAAAAACTAGCAGACATGAAAGCATCCGCATCTTCTGTAATCAGTGATACATCAAGCGCGCTAGACGACGCAGAACTACTAGGAGCCCAAAACAGATACTACCAAAATGTCAAAACAAAATTTGATGACGCTACAAAACAATTAAACGTTTTAAATGACATGAACTATAAAGAAGTCGAAAATTCCTCACAAGCAATTTCTGACTTTGGCGTGAAAATCAGCTTAATTTTCACAGCAGTTATTATCGCCGTGCTAATTTCCTTATTCATTTTCAACGCCTATATTACTAGAGTTATTCTAAAAGGAATTCGTCATCTGCAAACAGCCGTACATAAAGTAGCGAGTGGTGACCTATCTTACCGTAGCACTTACAATGGTAGAGACGAACTAGGCGACATTACTAACGACTTGAACGAAATGAGCGAAAACCTCCGCCTAATGATTGAAGACGTTAAAAAAGCGTCCACAGATGTGAAATCTTCGAGCGATAACGTCATTATTAGCTCTGAAATTATTTCCGCGATGACAACCGAAATGGACATCGAAATGAAAATGATGGGCGAACAAATCCAAACGCAAATCGGCAGCATGAAAGAAAGCACTGATGCGATGGATCAAATGACAGGCGGCGTTCAAAACGTGGCTGAATATGCCCTTAAAGTATCTGACTTAACAAAAGACTCAGCAGAAAAAACTAACGACGGAATTGCCGTTATTAATAACTTAGTGTCACAAATGGACCGTATTAGCGGTGTTATGCGTTCAAGCACAGACGTTGTTTCCCAACTAGTTAACCGCGTTGGCGAAGTCGAAAAAGCGCTAGATACTGTCACAAATATCGCTGACCAAACAAATTTACTGGCTCTAAACGCAGCAATCGAATCTGCGCGCGCCGGCGAACATGGCCGTGGTTTCGCAGTCGTAGCCGAAGAAGTCCGCAAGCTAGCAGAACAATCGCGTCTTGCTGTTGTAGATATTAATACCGTCCTGAAAAAAATCCAAACAGAATCAAAAACAACCATCGAAGTAATGAACACAGGTCTTTCCGAATCCGAAGCAGGCCAAAAAATCATTTCCGAAACAGAAGCAACTTTCACAGATTTACTCAACCGTGTTAATGATATTTCCGCCCAAATGCAAAACGTTTCCCAAGAAACAGAAGAAATGGCTGCTGGAATTGAAGAAGTCAACACATCAATTAGCGATGTAACAGAAATTTCCAACCAAATCGGTGAAAAATCCACTGCCGCACTTGAATTCGCGGAAGTAAACAAAATGAAAGTGGACGAGCTAGTCGTTATCTCCGAAGAAATGCAAAAAATTTCCGGTTCATTAGAAGGGTATATCGCCAACTTCAATACCGAAGTGAGCGAAGAAGCGGTCGAACTAGCAGAAGAAGCAGAATCAGAAACAAAAGATCCAGGAGAGCCAGTCCTAGCCGAAAATGTCTAGGTAGCATGTATCATGCGAATTTGGATAAAATCACTGCTTGTTATTACAGCATGTATATTTAGTTTGACCCTTCTAAATACGAAATATACCTTTTATTCACCAAACGTCAAACTCGAAAGCGCCAAAGTAGTTTACAAACTAGACAACGAACCTTTTAATGTAAGATTAGACGTCCCGTTAGTGAATCAAATGGATGCGCCGTCCCTTTTTAACGGTTGTGAAGTGACTAGTCTAGCGATGCTCTTACAGTTCGCTGGGAAAAACGTAACGAAAAACGAGCTAGCAAATAATCTCCCAACCACGCCAATCGAACAAAATGGTTTACACGGTAACCCAGATAAAGCGTTCGTTGGGAGCATTAACGGCGATAGCCCGGGCCTTGGTGTAAATCATACGCCAATCGCTAAACTAGCAGCGAAATACGTCAATGAAGCACACGTCCATGATATTAGCGGTAACAGCATTCACGATATCATCACCGTACTAAGCACCGGTGCGCCAGTTTGGATTATCACAACAACCGACTACCATGCGCCAAAAAACTGGCAAACCGTGCAAACCAAAGAAGGCGCAAAGAAAATCACGTATTCGATGCACAGTGTCGTCATTACCGGTTTTGATAAAAATTATTTTTACATTAACGACCCGTACGGACATAAAAATCGCGCCGTAAAAAGAAGCGTCTTAGAAGAAGGTTGGACCGCAATGGGCAAACAAGCCATTTACCTAAGTCGCCCATAAAAAAATCGTTTGAAAGCATGACGAATGCTCTCAAACGATTTTTTTATATTCTTTTCTTAATAAATAGTACTACAGCAAGCACTACAAGAAGTACTCCAATAACAACTGGCCAAACCGAAAATGCATCTCCAGTAGAAGGGAGTAGGGAAGCATTACTTGTATTCTCAAATGCGGAAGCTGTATTTACACGGAAATAAATCAATCCAAGTGAAATAATAACAGCAATACTAGCGACTATTTTTTTGGTGAAAACCATTCAGCTCGCTCCTTTTCATATCATATCTATATTATTAGGCATTTGCTATTTTTTGTCAATGTATAGACCAATTTTAATCAAACGGCTTTATATAATGCTTGACCTAGTATACATATTATTGTAAAATGAATTTGTTTCCTTGAAAAGTAATGAAGGAGGATCGTACAATTAAATAGAAGCGCCAGAACTGATTGGGACGAAAATGCTTGAAGGTGAAATTCCTGAAAAGTAACGAATCAGTTGACGAGGAGGAGATTAATCGAAGTTTCGGCGGGAGTCTCCCGGCTGTGCATGCAGTCGTTAAGTCTTACTTACAAATCATTTGGGTGACCAAGTGGACAGAGTAGTAATGAAACATGCTTTTTACCCCTCCAAGGAAACCAAAAAAATCGAGAGGGCTTGAAATTGGACAAGTCTGCCCTCAAGTTAATTATTGGAGGAATTTTATTATGTGTGGAATCGTAGGATATATTGGAACAAACAATGCAAAAGGCATTTTATTAGAAGGACTTGAAAAACTAGAATATCGTGGTTATGATTCAGCTGGAATCGCCCTACAAAACAGAGAACTAGTAACCGTTGTTAAAGAAAAAGGCCGGATTGCAGATCTTGCAAGCCTAGTACCAAGCGACGCATTCGGTACTACTGGAATCGGACATACACGCTGGGCAACTCACGGTAAACCAAATCACGAAAACGCCCACCCGCACCAAAGCAAATCTGGTCGTTTTACTATTGTTCATAACGGTGTAATTGAAAACTATACGCTTTTAAAAGAAGAATACCTAAAAGATCATTCCTTTATTAGTGATACTGATACAGAAGTAATCGTGCAGCTTATCGAACTTTTTGCAGCAGAACTTTCTACTAAAGAAGCATTCAAAAAAGCACTATCATTACTTCACGGTTCATACGCAATCTGCTTAATTGACCAAACCGATACAGAAACACTTTATGCAGCAAAAAATAAAAGCCCATTACTAATCGGAAAAGGCGAAAACTTCAACGTAATCGCAAGTGACGCAATGGCTGTCCTGAAAGAAACGGACGAATTCGTGGAAATTATGGACAAAGAAATCGTTATCGTAACAAAAGATGGCTTCACTTTAGAAACATTAGAAGGCGAAGAAATCACACGCGCTAGCTACAAAGCAGAACTAGACGCATCTGATATCGAAAAAGGTACTTACCCGCACTATATGTTAAAAGAAATCGACGAACAACCAGCCGTAACACGTAAAATCATCCAAGCATACCAAAACGAAGCTGGCGAAATCAACGTCGACAAAACAATCATTGACGAAATCCTATCTTCTGACCGCATTCACATCGTTGCTTGCGGAACGAGCTATCATGCCGGTTTAGTCGGGAAAAACTTAATCGAAAAAATGGCAAAAATCCCTGTAGAAGTACATGTTTCCAGCGAATTTGGTTATAATTTACCATTAATGTCGAAAAAACCATTATTCATTTTCATCACTCAAAGTGGAGAAACGGCCGATAGCCGCCAGTGCCTAGTGAAAGTAAAAGAACTTGGTTACCGCACGTTGACATTAACAAACGTACCAGGCTCGACACTTGACCGTGAAGCGGATCATTCGATGTATTTATACGCAGGGCCAGAAATTGCCGTTGCATCTACAAAAGCCTATACAGCGCAGATTTCCGTCTTGGCGGTGCTTGCTGTTTCGCTTGGTCGCGAACTTGGCGACGAAGAAGCGCTTAAAATTAATTTAGCCGCTGAATTAGGTATTGTGGCAACTGCAATGGAAGCAATGGTTTCTAGCAAAGAAGTTATCGAGCATATTGCCGGTGAATTTTTAGCAACGTCTCGTAATGCTTTCTTCCTAGGTAGAAATATTGATTATTTCGTAGCCATGGAAGCCGCTCTTAAACTAAAAGAAATCTCTTATATCCAAGCAGAAGGTTTTGCAAGTGGAGAATTAAAACATGGAACAATCGCGCTAATTGAAGACGGTACACCAGTTTTAACTCTTATCACGCAAGAATCAATCAACTGGAATATTCGCGGAAATGTCAACGAAGTATTAGCACGCGGAGCCAAAACATGTGTATTCGCAATGGAAAACGTCGCACAACCAGGTGACCGTTTTGTTATTCCACAAGTACATCCGTTGTTAACTCCACTAGCAAGTGTTATCCCGTGCCAACTACTAGCTTATTACGCAGCACTTCATCGTGACTGTGATGTCGACAAACCAAGAAACTTAGCAAAAAGTGTCACAGTAGAATAAATTTTTTCAAGACCTTTTCGAAAGTAGAAAAGGTCTTTTTTTACGCAATCAATAAATTTGCACGCGCCCCTTGTTATGCTTTAAACTTAAAGAGGAATGGGGGAAATCATCCAATGGAAGTATCACACGTAACACTCGAACCAAATAAAGATAGTCGACCCGCAGTTTTAACAATCGGTAAATTTGACGGAGTACATCTCGGTCACCAAACCATTTTAAATACAGCTTTATCCATCAAAAAGGAAAACGAAATACTAACGGCCATCAGTTTCAGCCCGCATCCACTTTGGGCTTTAAAACAAATCGAAATATATCGCGAAATGCTCACACCAAGAATGGAAAAAGAACGCTGGCTCGCACATTACGGCGTAGACCATTTAATAGAAACAGCTTTCACGCCAAGATATGCCGAAACAACGCCAGAAGAATTTGTCACTGATCATTTGACCAATCTAAATTTATCGCATATCGTCGTTGGCTCTGAATTCAATTTCGGAAAAGGGCGCGATTCGGATGTAGATTTACTCCGGGACCTTTGCGAGCCCTATGGCATTGGTGTCACATCTGTCCCAGTAATTGAAACAAACCAAACAAAAATCAGTTCTACCAACATCCGAGCGTTCATTCGGCGCGGCCATTTCATAGAAGCAGAACAACTCCTCGGACATCCGTGGTACATTACCGGAAAAGTAGAAAATGGCGAAATGATAGACTTAGATGATTACGTTCTCCCAGCAACTGGCACATATCAAACAGATGCAGGACTTGTAAAAGTAACCAATAACCGTACCATCCAAGTTGATTTACCAGATGGCTTGCAACAATTACATATGAAAAACGAACTTTCCTAACAATAAGGAAAGTTTTTTCTTTACAATTTATAAATTTAGTAATATACTAATTTAGTAAATTACTAAAAATTAAAAGGAGAAATCTCATGAAGATTCCAACTACCTTAAAACATAAACCAGTAATTGTTGTCGAAAATTACGAAGAAGTAGACGGCAAAAATGCTTATCACTCTGATGCAAAAGGACTTTCACTTGGACTAGCACAGTGGAATGACCGAGGCAAAGTAGACATTTCAGCCAAAGTTTGGCGTCACACTGGCGATAAATGGTCGCGTCAATCCGAAGAACTTCCGTTGCATCGCGTACTGGACTTGGCCATTTTAATCGCACGAACCAAAGTCCATTTCAAAGATGCTTACCGTTTACCTCATTTTTATGACAAAGAAAATCCAACGCTTGATCGTATTGGTTTGCAAGGAGATGCGCTAACTATCGCGGTTTGTGAAGACAACGAATATATCGATGAAGACATCCAATTATTCGAACAAGTTTTAAAAAATGACGATGAACTTCTCAGCGAACGCCTCAAAACACTCAGCAAACTTTTACAAGAAGCAGGCTATTAAGGACGTGAAATAAATGAATAAAGACAATCGAAAAGAACTGATTCGCGCATACAAAGAAAAAGCCCCAGACGCCGGAGTATACCGTTTCCTCAGCAAAGAAAGCGGCAAATACCACATCGATAACACGATGGATTTAAAAGGTATAGCAAACAAACTAGCTTTCGGAGTGAAAATCGGTGCCGGAAATATGCTTCCACCAGAAATGGCGAAAGAAGCTAAACAATACGGAATCGAAACCATCACCTTTGAAATTCTCGAAAAAGTAGATGTTAAACCTGAAATGACCAAGGATGATATCAAAGAAGAAAATGATGTGCTACTAAGCTTATGGCTAGAACGAGAAGACCTTTAGGATTAAGGGTCTTCTTTTTTATAAATTAAAATTGTATATTAAAAAGTTTATTTGGATAAAAAGTCACGAAATATCTATATTTTCCCGAAATAATTAATGTTATAATGTTAATTGACTATAAAAAAGGAGGGTTTTACATATGAATCCAAGAAAACCAGAATTTATTTTAACTTTAATTGCCGGAATCACAGGTACTATAGCTGGTATTACAGCCATTTTAGGTGCTAGCTTTTTAACTTCCATAATGGGTAGTGAAGAAATTTCTTATGCTGCTTATGCAAGTGGAACAGAGGAGGCTATGTTTGCTACTAGTGGTTTAGTTATTGCTATTGCTGTAATTACTTTAATCATTGGTATTGCTTTGATTGTTTTTGCAGTATTTATCAAAAGAAATGCATTAGTATTTGGTATTTTAACAATTATAGCGGGTGTTGTAGGTTTCTTCTTTGCAAGTTTCCTATGGGTCGTTCCAGGTATTCTTGCAATTATCGCAGGTATTATGTGCCTAGCGAGAAAAGTACCAGCTTCTTTAAACTAATTTTATGGATAGGCTGTAACAAGATGAGCAATCATTTTGTTATAGCTTATTTTTTTTGAATAAAATTATTTAAAAATGCATTTTTACAACATTGTTCACATTCTATTCATATTTCAAATGGATTGTGAGTGATTTATTCCTGAATTAGTACTATATCAATATATTTTGATAGTATAATATTAGAAGTAGAGTCTACGCATAATGAATTTACTTCTAGGAGGAATAAACAATTTAATGAAAAAAATGATAACGATACTATTGCTTGTTTCATCTGCCTTTATAATTAGTGTGATTAGTTCACCAAACCAAGCATTTGCAGATACCACAGATATTTTACAAGCTCCAAAGCCAATCAATGAGATTTTTCCTGATGAAGGCGTGGCTCAATTAGTTGCTAGAGAGACTGGAAAAAGTACAACTAGTGGAGTTTCGCAGGCCGATTTGGATGGAATCACGAAGCTGAACGATGCTATTCAAAGTAGTAGAACGGTGCCGATGATTTATTCTTTGGAAGGTGTAGAATATCTTCATAATCTGAGAGAACTGGCTATTCCAAACCATTCTGTCAGTGATATTTCCGCATTAGAAGGATTAGTAGAGTTGCGAGAGATAGGCATTAGTAATAGTAATGTAAGTGATTTATCGCCACTTAGTAAGTCGAAAAAAATATCATTTATCGATGTGAGTGGTAACAATATTAGTGATATAAGTGTATTCAGCTCATTCTCAAAAATAAATCAAGTAATTCTAAGTGAGAATAACATAAGTGATATAAGCGTTTTAAAAGATTTCCCAGCAGATCAATTTGTTTATATTTACTTGGACAATAATAAAATTAAAGATATTAGCCCGCTTTCAGGTAAATCTTTTCATCAATTGACACTTAATAATAACGAAATTAGTGATATTAGTCCGTTAAATACAATGACTCTATCTGCAGATTATGAATTCACGGATAACTTTTATATTGATATTAGTAGCAATCACATTAGCGATATCAGTTCTTTAAAAAATGCTAATCTCAGCAAATTAAATTATTTTTATGCAGAGGACCAGAACATTACGAACCAAGTCAAAGCTTTTGCCACCGATTTAACATTTGAAAATAGTGTGAAAAATATCGAAGGGTTAGCCATAACGCCTGAAATTATTAGTAATAACGGTAGCTACTCCGGTTCTATGCTAAATTGGCAACTTCCTAACTTTGTAGCGAATGTAGATTATTCATTTTCTGAGACAATCCAAATTGGCCAAACTACAGGAGTGTTTAGCGGGAAAGTCACGCAACCACTAGTTGATGGATTTACCGTGACATTTGATAATGAAGGTTCTATTTCTACAGAATCCTACAAAAGCGACGTAATCATTTCTGAACCAACTGAACCGACCAAAGAAGGATTCACTTTTGACGGGTGGTACGATGCGCAAACAGGCGGAAAGAAATGGGATTTTGCGACTGACAAAATGCCGGCAAATGATATTACGTTATATGCCCAGTTTACTGAAATAAAAACAGAGCCTGTAAACCCAGTAGTTCCAGTTGAATCAGAAGAATCGACAGACTTAGAGGGTTCAGAAGACTCAGCAAATCCGAATGTTACTGAAGTTGATCCTGAAAATTCTTCAAAACCAGAAAAAGGAACAAAAAATAAAACAACCCAAGCATCAGAAAAGGCACCAGAAAAAATAGCGACAAGCGAATTGCCAAAAACGGGAGATAGTTCACCGTACTTGCTTTTATTAGGATTTGTTCTTGTTGGAGCAGCCGTTTTCGCTTGGAAGAAAAAACAAGCATAATCATATAAAAGAAAAACCGACAAAATTATTTGTCGGTTTTTTAGTCGTTATTATTTAGAAGTTTTTCTCCAAACAATTAATGCGGAAGTGAAAATTAGTAAGCCTGTAGCTATTGGTTTTACGGGGTTATTGTCACCAGTGTTCGGTAACTTTCCTGCAGTTATAGCTCTGTTTTCAGTTATGTTTTCAGCTTTATTCTTAAGCTCATTTTGAGTAGGGGGCGTAACTGTTGTTTCTAGGTTACTTGTTTTCTTGTAAACAAAGATGACTTTTTCCGGTGTTTCTCCAAAAGTTCCATTGGTGTTAGTTGGAGTTGCTTCCAATTGATAGCCAGGGATACTTTTCGGTTTTACATTGTAAGCATTTCCGACGGTACCAGTTAATGTCGAAGGGGTACTAATTACTTTATTGTTAGAGTCGACATATTGTACCTCAAGGATAGCTGATCTTTTGGAATTTCTATTTTTCGTATAAACATAATTAACGGTTTGCGCTTCTAATGTATAAAGGCCATTCGCATTTGCTGGTGTTTTTGTGAGTGTATAGCCAGAGATTTTCTTCGGCTTGGAAGTATATTTAGCGTCTAATAATCCTGTTAATGTATCAGCTGGCGCAATGTTTTCGCCGTTAGAGCCCTTATAATTTACCGTGATATTCCCACCAATTGGCGGTTGTTCAACGATAATTGGAACGCGCACTTTCGCGAAGGTATTAGAATTGGTCGATAAGGTGCTTTTGATAATAATGAAGCCTTCTCCGGGCGTTTTCGCAACACCACCAGAGAGAATAGAAGAACCATCATCAACGTACATAAATTCATGTGTATCAAAAAGTGCTTTTCCAGAAGCTAAACCAAGCTGGGATTTGTCAGGTGTTAATTGATTAAAGTCGGTTTTATACGGCACGGTAATAGGTTCGCCGTTGTATACTAATTGATCTTGACCTTGTCTGTAATCATAATGTTCTAGCATATTTCCACCATTATTAAAGTCATCAAGGTAGCCCGCTGGAATATCTGTCGTAATTTGATTTCCGCTCATGATTACAGCTAATGGTTTCAAATCAAGGGGTGGCCAGTAGTTACTAGCCCAGTTAATCTTGAAAATTTCAGAAGGAAGCGAGATTAGTTTATTATCTCGAATGTTTAAGCTAGTTAAACTAGAAGATAATTGAGTAATGTTATCAGGGATTTCCTGTATAGAATTATTTTCTAATTGCAATGAATTTATAGCAGGTAGTTGAAAAACAACCTTAGGAAACTCATGTAAATTATTGGAAGATAAATTTAATACTTCTAATTTCTTTAATTGACCTACGCTATCAGGAACCTCACTCACGGTCCCGAGAATGACTGTCAGATTCTTTAAATTCGTAAAATCTGAAATATTTTCGGGAATAAAGGAAGCGCCTTCTGGACTTAACATCGTAACTGTTTCTAAGTCAGCTAATGTGATATCTTCGCGATTTTTATTTAATCGTTGTTCCGTTGCTACAATAAATGGTTCATTGTTATCTAATTCTTCTTCCAACCAAGACAATGAATCCGCATTTGCTTTTGAAAAAAGAAAAGGGATTAGAGTGGCAAGTATCATCAAACAAATTAAAAGGAGAATAATTTTTCTCAAGTTGTGGCACATCCTGTCTGTAATTTGTAAATTTGTCAGTCATTGGTTAATTATATTATTTTTTTGTTTTTTTGGAGTACTAAAAAAAGACTTTGAAATCGGATTCGTTTCGAAAAATGTGTCTAAAAATTGTCGGTTTTTCAAAATTGTATAAATGGGCATAGATGTTTAGAAATGGGAAATAACTAATATTTAAAGTTGTTTTTTATCAGAGCAGATTTATGTAAGATTAAATTGAAATGGCTTTATATAATGGTTCTGTGAATGATTTTAATTTATTTTGATGGGGATAAATTTAAATAAATGGGTTGTTTTTGCTATAAAAAAGATATTTTTAACCAAAAAAGCAGTCGTTTTTTATGATTTGCGATGTTCACTTGATGTTCACAAAACACTCGTTTTTACTGTCGCACAAGGAACTTTACTAAAAAAAGGTAGAGTATAATTTTAGTAGTAATCAAACAAATGGAGGTTAGACATTAATGAAAAAAGCTATTACTTTTCTTTCAACAATAGCGATATCTTTTAGTATTTTTAGCATTCATCCACTTTCTGGATTAGCGCTTGAAAAGGAAACCGCACCAAGGGAAATGAAACAACAAGTAAATTCGACGAACGCTGCTACGGATGTGGTGACTGCTCAAGATTTGGGAGGCCAAACGTGGTTAATTAATGAAGTAAATAAACAACTCGCACCCAAAAAAGTTGGGGTAAATTTAACATTTGGAGACTTAACGAAAATTACTCGAATTGTAATTACTGGGCAAGGAATTACAGGAGAAGTACCACCTGAGATTAAAAATCTCGTTTCATTAGAATCTTTACTTTTGTACAGCAATAATTTAACCGGGACTATTCCGGCTGAACTTGGAGAATTAACTAAGCTAAGGGAACTTCGATTAGATTATAATGATTTAACTGGAACAATTCCTGATGGACTTGGAAATATTCCGTCGATTGCTTTACAGAGCAACCGGCTAGTTGGCCAAATCCCTTTGAGCTTATATGAAAATAGAACAGGGAAGAATGAAGTAAATGTTTCTGGTAATCAAGTAACTATTAATAGCAGAGCACCTGAACCAAGTATTTACTCCTATTCAACTTTTATTTATCCAGCTACTACCCCGGAATATGGTGGGCATTTGAAGGCGACAACTACTTATATTAGCAACTTGGAAAATGATGCTTTTCTTACGCCATTTCTTCCAGGTAGTTCCACATTTATCGATTTACAAGCGGTATTTATGTTTGAAACGGAGCTCTATGAAGGACATGAAGTAACGATTACGGACGACGCATCTGGAAAACTGCTTTATGAAGGCAAGTTAACTTCTGATATCAGTATTTCTTTAAAGAGTTTAAGCTCTGGCTATCATAATATTCGTGTTGTACTTGATAATGCACCGAACAACCCACAAAACCAAGTAACTTTTGGTATCAGCATGGCAAGTACGGTAGCTGGGGATTTAACAGTTAACTATGTAGATGAAGACGGAGAAACGATTCATGAACCACAGGTAGTTAGCGGATTTGTAGGCGATGATTATGATGTGACAACGCCTGAATACCAATTAGCAATTGACGGATATGAATTAGATAATTCTAAATTACCAACAGATGCAATTGGCACATTTGACTACGCACCGTTGTCTGTAACGTATGTGTACAAAGAGAATCAAGGTGCGCCAGTCACGGTAAAATATGTAGATGAAAACGGTAATGAACTAGCTGCTTCTGAAAACTTAACTGGCAAATTAGGTAGCTCCTATCAAACCGAAGTCAAAGAAATTCCTGGGTTTACATTAGATGAGAGCAAATTGCCGACCAATGCGAGCGGAGAATTTGAAGTGAGTACACAAACTGTCACATATGTGTATAAAGCCGTGCCAGCCCCACCAACTACTCCGCCAGAACAAGTCATACCAATAGAACCAACGACACCAACCACACCAAAAGCACAAGACGAACAAAAGGTAACAGAGAAATCAGCAAGCTTAAAAATAACGCCCACACAAAGTGAAACATCCACATTAGCAGGTAAATTAAAACTACCAACTACTGGGGATAATCTTTGGGATAGCTTGTTGTATAGTGTATTTGGTTTAATAGCAGTATGTGTCGCATTCAGTTTATTCTTCAGGCGTAAAAAACAAAATCATAGCTGAAATATATAAGAACTAGGCTGTCTATTTTAGAAGAGTGATGTGCCAAACAGCATATCATGGGTATAAATTTGAATGTTAATATGCGTTGCTTGTAGCAATGGACGGGTTCTCATACAATAGTGATAACAACTGAAAGAAAGGTGGTTATCTCTAATGTTAAACGAAAATATTAAAGCAATCAGAAAATCAAAAGGACTTTCGCAAGAAGAAATTGCCATCAAACTGAATGTGGTGCGACAAACAATCTCTAAATGGGAGCAAGGATTGTCAGTTCCTGATTCCGATATGTTAATCTCGATATCGGAAGTGCTTGAAACACCAGTAAGCACTTTGCTTGGAGAAACTGTTATGGTTTCAAAGGTTGATGACCTAAAAGCAATCTCCGAAAAACTGGAGATTATAAACATACAGCTTGCACAAAGAAAGACCGCTAGACGAAAAATGCTTTATTGGCTATTTATCTCGATGTGTACCGTTATAGCAATAATTTCAGCGGTCTTTATAATACTAAATAGTCCTTACCTAGGGTGGGATTATAGTGACCCTGAAACTAGCGTTATTGGAGTAGCTTTTCATACATTTGAATGGTTGTTTGTCAGATTAGCACCGGTTATCCTTATAGGAGGAGTCGTTGGGATTTTTTTAATGCGGAAGAACGTATAAAAACGTACTATCTTTGATGCTTTGAAGAAGAAAATTTTAAATTGGTATAAAAAAGTAATTGAAACTAATGGAAATGATTTAAGTTATTAAATTAATATAAATCTCATATATCCAAAGAGTCCTTATCAATTCGATAAGGGCTTTTTTTGTTGACCAAAAATTCTTCTTCTACAAGTTCGGTTAGCAAATTGGATATGTTTGGCTGCGTTGTGCGGCAATATCTGGCAAGGACTGACTGGTTGATAAAGTTTGGTAACACGATTTCATTTTTTTCCTCATTTTCTGAGCCAATCTCGACGGCAAGATTTTCCAAAGCCATATAAATCCGTTCTTTCGGCGTTTTGGCAATCATTCCAAGAAGTGCATAGTGGCGAGCGAAAACATCCGCAATACTCGTCAAAAGAAAATCATTCACATCAGGTTTGATCGATAATATGTTGAGTAAAAAGTCAGCATCTATTTTATAAAGCACCAGACTTTCACTCATAACAGTAATACTATGTTTTTTCTTTGGATAAGAAGAGAATGCATCAATTCCTAAAATATTATATGGAAGAACAAATATCGAAATATAATTCGTTTTTCTCAAATTATCCTCTAATTCGACTGCAGCATAACCTTCTAATACGAAAAAGATATGTTTTGCTTTTTCTTCCTCAAAAATTATTTTTTCATTCATTGTATAGGTTCGCTTTTTTACATGTTTATAGTAATCCGGAAATTCTTTTAAATAGCCAAGTACGGTATCAAGTTTTTCTGACATTAGCGCGACTCCTTTGCGGACTTGTTTACCCTTTATTATACGCTATTTATGTAGAAAAAGATTATTGAACAGTTTGTGACGTTCTCTAAAGTAGCGCTTAGTATATATTCCTGAATAGAAAATATTTTTTAACGAAGCAAAAAAGCTTTTTTTCTATATTGAATATATAAATCGTGTCAGAATCCTTTGATATAGTACATTCATAGCCAGTGTGACCCAGATGGTACGGTGATACGGACAGACAGGCGGAAGGAGGAAATGATGAAGTTTGATGATAGTAAACCCATTTATAAACAAATCGTTCATTATATTCATACAGAAATTGTTACAGGAATTTACAAAGCTGGTGACAAGCTACTATCTGTAAGAGAGCTAGCAACAAAGTTAGAAGTAAATCCGACAACCATCCAGCGAGCTTATGCAGAACTGGAAGAAGCGGGGATTATTTTCACCGTTCGAGGTACTGGTAAATATTTGACAGAAGATAAGAGGAGAATGGAGCAATTGGAAAATGACATCGCAAAACAACTTACCGAAAATTTTATTAGAGAAATGAGTAAATTAGGAATTAATAAAGAAAAAATCATCGCTTGGGTGAAAAAAGTAGAGGAGGTAGAAGTAAATGTTAGTGGGGAATAATATCGCTAAATCCTATCCAAATAAATTAGTCTTACAAAATGTGGACTTCGAAGCAAAACCAGGCGACATGATCGTACTCACTGGTGAAAATGGCAGCGGGAAAACGACCTTGCTAGATATGTTAGCAAATTTGAAGAAACCGAATAGTGGCACATTACAACTAGATAATGAAGTTTTCATAAAGAATGATATCCGCCAGCAAATCGCTTATTTAAATAATGAACTTTACGCTAAAAAAAGTACTACTATAGAAGAATTTATGAAACAACATGCGCTTCTTTTTGAAAATATGGATTTAGATAAGTGGGACCAATTACTTGCTGGATGGCGAATTAACAAACGCCTAAAACTTGGCGAACTATCAACAGGTATGTTAATGAAAGTGAAAATTGGTAGTGTTTTAGCAAGAAAAGCCAAAGTATATCTTTACGATGAACCTTTTGCGAGTATCGATATTATGGCTCGTTCAGAAGTAATGAAAGCTATTATTAGCGAAACAGAGCCAGACGCCATCACGATTATTTCTTCGCACCATTTAGAAGGAACCGAAAAACTATACAACAAACTTTGGTTAATTAAAGATAACACGTTAAAAACTATCGAAACAGAAGCTTATCGCGAGGCAACAGGCAACTCATTAATTGATTTCTATAAGGAGGAAATGAACAAATGACAAAAATGATTACTTTTTATTTAAAACAAATTAGTCCTATTCTTTTGATTGGACTTGCACTTATCTTCGGGCTGAACTTTCTAGGATTCACGATAAATCTGCTGGAGGGAACGGATTTGCTTTTTAGAGCAATTCGAGGGACAACGGTGATGAGCTTAATTCTAGTCCTTATCACGACTTGGAAAATCACGAAACTCGACACATCGAAAGAAAATGTAACACTTGCTTCTCTTTCAGGATTTTCGGAAACAAAGAAATTTTTCGGAAAACTATTTGCTGCTTATTTATCAGCAATTTGCATTATTTTACTTCAAAGTGCCTTTATTTGGTATTACGGTTTTGAAACAGGGCGGATTGAAGCAGGCGATGCGTTATCATTTGTATCTGGAACGCTGATGATGTTTTTATTTATCGCTATGTTTGTTTGTTACTTTGTTATTCCGGTAGGTTGGTTAAAAGATCATGTGAAGGCGAGTTCTCTTCAAAAAGCGGCGGTCGTTTTACTTCTTTTTGCTA
Source organism: Listeria cossartiae subsp. cayugensis (assembly GCF_014229095.1). GTDB lineage: Bacteria > Bacillota > Bacilli > Lactobacillales > Listeriaceae > Listeria > Listeria cayugensis. The sequence continues at coordinate 477,604 of NZ_JAARZC010000001.1, forward strand.
TCCTAATTGTCAAGTTACTAGCTGAATATTACTTGCATATTTATAACAGTGCGGGAATTATCTCTATTTTGCCAAATGGTCATTTTGAGATTTCGCTTCTTTCTATTATTTGGAATGTAGGATTATGTTCAGTTATTGCAGGCAGCTATATCTACATGAAATCTAAAAAAATGGATACTATTTGAAAGTAGGAGAATAAATGTTAGAAGTTAAACACCTTAAAAAATCTTATAAGTTAGGAAAGAAAAGCGAAACACCAGTTTTGAAAAATATCAATGTAACCATTCAAGACGGAGAATTTGCAGCAATTATAGGAAAAAGTGGTAGTGGGAAGTCTACGTTACTGAATATTATAAGTGGGCTAGATACCGACTATTCCGGACAAGTTTTATATAATGGCGATGATTTACAAGATATAGACTTAGACGCCTATCATCTTAATCATATTGGTTTTATTTTTCAAAGCTTTCACCTAGTTAACCACATGTCTGTTATTGAAAATGTCAAAATTCCTTTATATTTGAATGCTGAATTATCGGAAAGTGACCGAAACGCGAGAGCGCTCGATTTACTGAGCCAAGTCGGATTAGACGAATTTGCTAGTAAAAAACTAACACAACTTTCTGGTGGACAAAAGCAACGAGTAGCGATTGCGAGATCACTTGCCAACAATCCAGATATGATTATTGCGGATGAACCAACCGGAGCACTGGATAGCGTTACTTCAGCTGAAATTATTCAACTGCTTAAAGATTTGGCAGCAAAAGGTACAACCGTTATTGTTGTAACCCATGATTTAAACATTGCAGACCAAACCGATGCGGTATTGCGGCTAGCGGATGGAGAAGTAATTTCATTTGAAAGAAAAAAAGAAGTTATCCAAAAAGTTACCCACAAAAACGAAAAAAAGTTACGTCTAAACTGGTGGGCGACTGCTAAAATTTCTTTTAAGAGTTTTTTCAATAGAAAATTCCGGAATTTGCTCGTAGCACTTGGGACTTCGATTGGAATTATCGCTATTTTGTTAGCATTTGGGCTTGGAAATGGAGTGAATCAAAGTCTTTCAAAGATTTTTGGAACAACTTTTTCACCCAATCAGATTACGACTTATTATAAAGAAGATGGTGGCTCGAGATCACCTGAACCAACTACTCCGCTAACGAGTAGTGAAATTAAGAAAATCAAGCAATTGTATGAAGCTGAAAATATTACTGAAATTTATGAACGAACTACTATCCAAGGAATTAAATTTGAATATGATGGTCAATATTTGAAAGATATTTCTGCCGAGATGCAAGAAGCTAATTTTAAAGCATCACGCTATGAAGATTTGACTGTGAAAGATGAGTACCTTCTAAGCGGGAAAATGGTGACAAATAATGAAACCGGAGCAGTTATCCCGTCAAGTGTAGCAAGAGCTATTCTTGGAAAAAAGGATTCTGATGAATTAACAAAAAGTGACGGTGATAAACTGATTGGTAAAAAAATAACCTTAGTTTATGCCGGAAGAAATAGTGACACAAAAAATACGGTCAAAATAGAAACAACCATTTCTGGTATTACAAATCCATCTAAAGAAGGTTTTTCTAGAGGATTTGATGTTTCCACAAAAACAATGAACGATTTTATTAAAACGACCGGTATTGAAAAACCGATTTTATCTGTAGATGCATTCACAAAAACAACAGCACAAGCAGAAGAAATCGTGGAGAAATATGAGGATGACAAAGATTGGGCGAATTATTCGATTACTAATGCAAATGCTTTCGTAGATACATTTAGCCAGTTTACCGATATTATTGTGTATTTAATTGCCTTTATTGCAGGTCTTTCGCTTGCAGTTGCTGGCGTGATGATTGCTATCGTGCTTTATATCGGTGTGGTGGAAAGAACAAGAGAAATCGGTGTATTCCGAGCGATTGGTTATCGTAAACGCCATATTCGCGGACTTTTCATGATGGAAGCAAGTTATATTATTGTTTTAGCTAATGTGCTATCAAGTCTTGTCGCCGTAACGATTGCAAAAATAGCTAGTCCCATTTTAGAAACAAATATTGGCTTTGAAGATATGATACACATTTCGTTCTGGAATTTCCTTGTCACACTCGCAATAACAATTACAATTGGCTTTATTTTCTCGATTTATCCAAGTAATAAAGCAGCAAAATTAGATGCAGCAGAAGCTTTAAGATCAGAATGACCCAACTAACAGAAAAGAGGAATTTAACATGAAAAAACCACTAAAAATCAGCTTAATCGTCGTAGGAATCGCTGTAGTCATATTTGTAGGAGTGATGTTATCCTACCGTTTTATTAAATCAATGGACGTTACTGAAAATGCCGAAATAAATAAATCAGCTACAGGAGATCATGTATTACTGGCAACTCAAGGTAGTAAATTCAAAGACAGTGTAATGGACCAAGTAAAAAAAGACATGGAAGGCAAAAACGTGCATGTTTCCATTATCGATACAACAAAATTAGACAAAGTAAAGGCAGATGATTATGATAAAGTAATTCTATTCACCACAGTGCAGTCCGATGATATTCCAGAAAACGTAACCACTTTTATGAATGATAATAAAAATAAAAGTATCCATATTGCCGTAACAGCAGATTCTGGTCGGTGGGATGATAAACCGAAAGATATTGATGCAATTTCCGAAGCATCGAAAGCAGAAAACAAACAAGATTTCGTCGACGATTTAACGAAAGCGATTTTGACGGAGTAAGACTTGCAGAAAAATCTATTCTTTTAGTCGTGTCTCATAAGAAGCTTGTTGAGAAGTACAAGAGGCTGATGAATAATTTTAACACCCGCTAAATCACTAAGTTGATTTAGCGGGTTTTATTTGGAGTTGAAATGTGAGGGAGGTAAAACCAGCAAAATGTCACGAAACTCATTCATTTCTTTTATTAGAATTCATCATATAATTAAGGAATTTGGGATTTTTGTCTAAATGAAAAAAGATGAGGATTTACCAAAGAAGCTTGTGGCAATTCATCCATACTTGCTACAAAAACGAAGATATACTACAATGAAAGTATTGATTTGTGAATCCTCAAACGTATCGACGTATGAGCTTTCATTTTTCAAAATACAAATATGAATAAATCAGTTTATACTTCTGAGAAAGGAACACACAACATGTTATTAGCAGCAAGAATTTTAGTTCGAATAGTTTGTGTATTAGAATTTATTTCAGCTTGCCTCTTGTTTATGGGATCTGTTATGATGGCAGGATCTGGAGAAGAAATTATCATATTTATTAGAGTGTTGGCAGCTGGACTTGTCATTCATGGATTTATCGGCTTAGTGGTTACTTCATTTATGACTTGGTATGTTTCCACTAAACATATCATCTATCTTATTGTAAGTGGTTTTCTTTTGTTACTACCTAATCTAATGGAAGATGTCTTTGTTAATCCTATCGTTGGAGGTTTATACATTTTTGCAGGCGTACTATGTATACGGTATAATGTAAAAGCTCACGAAGAGGTACAAGAGGAAAGAGAACGCGAAGAAACATTAAATATTGAATGAAATGAGCTTTCATTTTTCAAAACACAACTATGAATAAATCAGTTTATACTTCTGAGAAAGGAACACACAACATGTTATCAGCAGCAAGATTGTTAGTTCGAGTAGTATCTGGTATGGAAATTGCCGGAGCTTTCCTATTTTTAATAGTACCAGTTGTAGTAATAGGAGGTGATGAAGAATTTACCATACTTCTAATATTGGTAGGAGTTGGACTTATCATTCATGGAATTATCGGCTTAGTGGTTGCTTCGTTTATGACTTGGTATATTTCCACTAAACAAATCATCTATCTTATTACAAGTGGTATTCTTTTGTTACTACCTACCCTAATTGAAGGTTTCCATTTTAACCTCTTTTTTTGCTTTTCTTGCTTTTTATATATTTATGCAGCTGTACGATGTATAAAGCACAACAAAAAAGCACAAGAAGAAGTACGAGAGGAAAGGGAACGCAAAGAAGCATTAAATAATGAATGAAACGAGTGACAAATAGCGGACTAAATCTTGGTATATCATCCAGGATTTAGTTCTTTTTTATGCAAAAAAAGTAATAACCTATGCAGATGCACTTTGTAACGGGCTCGTTTAAATGAAGGAGTCTCTTTTTAAAATATGCTATACTTAGTGAAATATAAACCTCATGAAAAAGGCGGGTGGTAGTAGGTGAAAAAGAGTAAAACAGTTCAGATTCTGTTAGGTTTTTCCATTATTGCATTAATTTTGAGCGTAATTGGGGTTGGATCGATTTGGTATGGGCAAAAAAATCATCAAGCAAATAATACAAAAACAACTACCAAAAAAGATACAAACGTAACGAAAAAACAAGATACCTTTAAAATAACGGCGCTCGGTGATTCGCTTACATATGGCGTTGGCGATACAGAAGGCGGCGGGTATGTCCGAGTGGTGGAGAATTTCTACAAACAAAAAGAGAAAAATGTCGAGAACGTCAATCTTGCTATTAGTGGGGCGAAATCAGACCAGCTTCTCAAACAATTAGATCAAAAAGAAGTGCAAAATCAAATAAAATCAGCCGATGTTATTTTAATGACAATTGGCGGCAATGATTTGTTTCGTGGCGGAGAAGCACTGGATGATTTCAAAAGTAATGCGATTAAACAAGCTGAAGCAAGCTATACGAGCAATTTAAAACAAATTTACCAAACGATACGAAAATTAAATCCATCTGCGCCCGTTTTTCATATTGGGCTGTACAATCCGTTTATGTCATTAGAAAATGCGAGCGAAATGTCGGCAGTTGCGAATGAGTGGAACATGCAAAGTCAAAATCTATCTCAAAACGAGAAAAATATCATTTATGTTCCGACTTTTGATTTATTTCAGCAAAATGGGGACGCCTATTTAGCGACTGATAAATTTCATCCAAATCACGCCGGATATCAGTTTATCGGTAATCGAGTGACGGAGGTTATAGAGACGGGGGGAGGAGAAAGCGATGACGGAGCGAGCACTTCAAGTAACTAATCTGCATAAAAAAATTCGTAAACGAGAAATTATCAAAGGGATTTCTTTTGAAGTAATGCCCGGAGAAGTTTTTGGCTTTCTTGGACCGAATGGAGCTGGGAAAACGACGACGATTCGGATGATTGTCGGCTTAATTAAACCAACGTCTGGAACGATTTTAATTGGTGGAAAAGATATTCGTAAAAATTTTACGGAAGCGATGCGAGGACTTGGTTCGATTGTGGAGAATCCGGAATTTTATACCTTTTTAACAGGGCAAGAAAATTTGGCGTATTTTGCCCGGATGGATTCGTCGATAAAAAAAGAACGTATTCAAGAAGTAACCGAGCTAGTTGGGCTAGAAAAGCGGATAAATGACCGAGTTTCTACTTATTCACTTGGTATGCGCCAACGTTTAGGGATTGCTCAAGCATTACTTTCGAATCCGAAATTATTAATTCTTGATGAACCAACAAACGGTCTCGATCCATCTGGAATTCACGAAATGCGCGACTTTATCCGTGCTCTGGCTAGAAATGAAGGTATTAGCGTACTCGTTTCATCGCATCTTTTAAGCGAAATTGAACTTTTATGTGATCGGGTGGCGATTATGACGGACGGGATGATTATTAAAACCGATCAAGTTTCACATCTTCTTAGTTCTCGTGCGCAATTACGCTGGCTGGCGACTCCTTTTGAACAAGCCAAAGCATTTTTGGAAAGTGCAACTGAAGTAGAAGTGGACGGCGAATATCTCGTGACCGCAGTGAATGAACATAGCGCCGAATGGAACGAACAGTTGGTTGCAAAAGGCATTCAAGTCCATGAAATCGACAAGAAAAAACCATCTCTCGAAGACCTATTTCTTGAGTTAACAGGAGGTCATACGATTGATTAATTTAGTCTATAATGAGCAATTAAAACTTTGGCGCAAAAAGCGACTCATCGTTATTTTAGCGTTGGTGGCAATTATCGTAGCGATTTTCACGTATGCGCAATTCAGACAGCATCAAGAAGACGAAAAGCAAGCTGGTACAAGCGATTGGCATGTGCAAACCCAGCAACAAATCGTCGACCTTGAAAACAGGCTCGGAACAGGGCGACTGCCAGAAGAATATCAAAAATATTTCAAAGTGCTTGTCGGGCAACTACAATATTATTTAGATCATGACATCAATCCAAATGCTCCTGGAGCCCCAACTTTCCTAAAAACGTTTGTCGAAAATGGTATTAGTTTATTGTTTCCACTTTTTATCATGGTTATAGCGGCCGACTTAATCAGCGCTGAAACAAGTGCAGGAACGATGAAATTCCTGCTGACAAGGCCTGTGAAGCGATGGCGGATTTTGACGAGTAAATATATATCGATGTTGCTTTCGATTTCCGCGATTATGGTATTAGCCGCCGTTATTGCCTATCTGATTTCTGGGATTGTCTTTGGCTACGGTGGCTGGGACGCGCCAGTTCTCACCGGGTTTGGCATGAAAGATGGCGCTGTGACAACAACAGACGTGTACCAACTGCCGGTTTGGCAGCTACTGCTCATGGAATTTGGACTCGCGTGGTTTGTCAGCGTTGTGGTCGGCGTGTTAACGATGTTTGTATCGGTGCTCGTCCGCTCTACAGCCGCCGTAATGGGGATTATGCTTGCTTCCCTTATCACCGGAACGATTCTAACCAACCTCGTCAGCTCTTGGCCGAGCGCGAAATATTTATTTATGGTTAATTTACAACTAACGAATTACTTAAACGGCTCCAGTCCACCCGTCGAAGGCATGACATTGAGTTTCTCGATGCTCGTGTTAACCGCGTGGATGCTAGTCGCATTCGTTTTATCCTATTTTATTTTCACCAAAAGAGATGTGTATTAAAGAGCGCTTAGTGGCGCTCTTTTTTGCGTTCATTAAAAGTTACTTACTTTTTGTGAGCATAAAACTTTTCTTTTTAATAGTTTAGTTATAAACTATAGTTAGTATTCAAAAAGGAGGTACAAACAAATGATTAAAGGAATCCATCATGTATCCGCGCTAACGAAATCATTCAGCGAAAATCATCATTTTTATTCAGAAATATTAGGGCTTCGGCTCGTGAAAAATACAGTGAACCAAGACAATATCCATATGCGCCACCTATTTTATGGTGATTACATCGGTTCACCCGGGACATTGCTAACCTTTTTCGAAGTACCGCGCATTGGCTCAAGCTACGACGAACGCGCCTATTTCGGCAACATCACCCTAGGAATACCAACAGACACAAGCCCTTACTGGGAAAAAAGGCTAAACGATTTTGCGATTTCTTTCCAAAAAGATGGCCAGACTTTAACCTTACAAGATCCCGACACAATGGGCATCGTCCTAACGGAAATACCAGCTACTAATTCTAACCCAACCATCCACACCAATATTCCGGCCGAAAAACAACTTGTTCGGATTATCGGCGCTGATTATCACGTGCCAGATCCGGCCGCGACCAGCCAGTTTTTCACGAATCTTTTTGGCTTAGAAAGGCAGAATGGGGTATTAGTAGATAGGGACGAGATGAGTTTTGCGAAACTGCACGCCACGACTTCCGACAAAAAATCCCGCACAGGTCGAGGTACGATTGATCATATTGCTTATACTGTAGAAACAAAAGAAGCCGTCGACGAACTGCACGATTTAGCCGTTCGCAATGACTTGAAAATAGAAGAATTTGTTGATCGCGAATATTTTAAAAGTTTATATATCCGCGAACCCGGTGGTCTTAGAATTGAATTCGCAAGTAGAGGCCCCGGTTTTACTATTGACGAACCACTTGAAACAATGGGTGACAAACTAGCATTACCAAGCTTTTTAGAAGAAAAAAGAACAGAAATTGAAACTTATTTTGGAGGAGATTTATGATGATTAAAGATTTAAAAGGAATTCACCACGTAACAGCAATGACAAGTAGTGCCGAGAAAAATTACGCGTTTTTTACAGAAGTTTTAGGAATGCGTTTAGTGAAAAAAACCGTCAATCAAGACGATATTCATACGTATCACTTGTTTTTCGCCGATGACAAAGGTTCGGCGGGAACAGATATGACTTTTTTCGATTTTCCAAATTTACCAAAAGGACGCCACGGAACAGATAGTATTTCTCGCGTAGCTTTTCGCGTACCAAGCGATGCGGCGCTGGAATATTGGCTTGATCGTTTTGAACAATTGGAAGTTCCGCATAGCGATATCAAAACTTTATTCGGCAAAAAATATCTAACATTCCAAGATTTTGATGACCAACAATTACAACTTATTTCCGACGAAAATAACGAAGGCGTGGCCGCGGGAACACCGTGGAAAAACAGCCCAGTTCCAGAAAAATATGCAATTTATGGCTTGGGACCAGTCTTTTTAACCGTTGTTTCCTTGAAAAATATGGAGGCGATTTTGCAAACAATTTTTGGCTTTAGAAAAGTGACCGAAGAAGACGGACTTTATTTATACGAGGTTGGCGAAGGCGGAAATGGGGCGCAAGTGATTGTCGAAGAGCGTACAGACATTCCAGCTGCGATGCAAGGTTACGGCGGCGTGCACCATGTAGCTTTCCGGGTAGAAGACCACGAGGAATTGCAAAAATGGATTGAACGTATGAATACAATCGAAGCGCCAAACTCTGGCTATGTAAATCGCTTCTATTTTGAATCGTTATATGTGCCTGTTTCGGAACGAATTTTGTTTGAATTTGCGACAGATGGCCCGGGATTTGCAAGCGACGAACCATACGAAACCCTCGGTGAAAAATTAGCTTTACCACCATTTTTAGAACCAAAACGCGCGGAAATTGAAAAAATGGTACGCCCAATTAATACGAAACGGAGCTGATAGTCGATGGAACATATTTTTATCCCAGCGAAAAATAAGGAATTAGCGCCATTATTACTACTTCACGGGACAGGTGGCGATGAAAAGTCGCTTGTCGAAGTAGCAGAGTTTATCGCGGGTGATGCCGCTGTTTTATCATTGCGAGGTGACATTAAAGAAGGCGGGGCAAACCGATTTTTCAAAAGATTTCATGACGGCAGTTTAGATTTAGAAGACTTGGAAAGTAAAACGGCAGAATTAATCGCAACGACGCGGAAGCTTGCTGAAAAGTACCAACTGGATTTTGAACGAATTATTGCGGTAGGCTATTCTAACGGTGCCAATATTGCTGCCAATGCGTTACTTCAAGCAGAAGATAGTTTCCATAAAGCAATTTTGTTTCACGCAATGCCAGCCGGGAATAAACAACCCGAATTTTCGATTAGCCATCGTAGTGTATTTTTATCAGCCGGTTTAAACGATCCGTTAATTACGGCAAAAGCTTCCGAAGAACTAGTAGAAATCCTCGGAAAACGAGGTGCGAAAGTCGAAACCGTTTGGACAGCGGCTGGGCACTCACTCACAATGGAAGAACTAGAAGAAGCAAAAAAATGGTATCACAACAACCAGAAATGAGGTAAGTAGATGACTATTTTCAAAAGTGCTGAGTTATCCCAAAAAGATAATTATAAATTTTTAACAGGAAGTATAATTCCGCGACCAATTGCCTTTATTACTACACTTTCTGAGGACGGGGTGACGGTTAACGCCGCTCCGTTCAGCTTTTTTAATGTTGTTTCGAGTGAGCCAGCAATCGTGTCTATCGCAGTCCAACGCGCGGATGGTGAGCAAAAAGATACAGCGCGGAATGCGGCTTTCACGAAGGAACTGAACATCCATATTGTCAGCGAGGATATTGTGGAAGAAATGAATGAAACCGCCGCGCGCCTTGCACCAGATGTGAGCGAAATCGACAAGACGAACTTGCATTTAGAGCCAGTCCAAGACATGAAAACACCAAAGATTTCCGAAGCAAAAATTGTCCTTACTGCCAAATTAGAACAAATCATTCCGATAAAAAACGATGCAGGCGAGGTTGTTTCTGATTTGATTTTAGCGCGTATTGTGACATTCGATTTTGCAGATGATGTGTTTGACCCAGAGCATCAGTACATTTTGCCAGAAAAGCTTGTGCCAATTGCTCGGCTCGCGGGAAATGACTATACGAAACTTGGCGATATTTTCCGGATTGAACGACCGAATTAACGAGAAATAGTTGCGAAACAAAAGCGACCATGTTAAACTAGGGGCAACTTAAATGAACGGAGGGTTGCCCATCATGCGTTATATTAGACTACGTTTCCCAAAAAATCTATGCAACTAATTTAATAGTGCGGGAATATCCATGCTTATTTGGTATGGATAACGGGATTGGTCTTGCGTGCATGTATGGCACCCAAAATAAATATGGGTAGAATGAAGGGGAAACTCGCTTCATTTGAAGGCAAGCTAGTATCTTTTTGATGCTGTTTTTGTGTTTTCAATCTACTCAGAACCCTGACCGCGCTGAATCTATTTCAGGAGGTCCTTTTTTATGGAGAAAAAAGTATTAATCGTTGGCATAAGCCAAAAACAAGCAAATTTTGATTATTCGATGGAAGAACTAGCCAATTTAGCAGCTGCAAATAATATGGAAGTGGTAGGTGAAATCCGCCAAAATATCGACCGTGAAAATCGCGCTACCTATGTTGGAAAAGGGAAAGTGGATGAAATCAAAGGCCTGGCAGAAATGCAGGATGCAGGTTTGATTATTTTTGACGATGAACTTTCGCCGTCGCAAATCAGAAATTTAGAAGAAGCGCTCGAACTGGATGTAATGGATAGAACTGGCTTGATTCTGGCTATCTTTGCGAACCGAGCAAAAACAAAAGAAGCCCAACTGCAAGTCCAAATCGCCAAATTGAAATATGAACTTCCGCGGATTTTTGGACAAGGCGAAGATATGGATCAACAAAGCGGAAAAGGCGGGCTTAGCAACCGTGGTTCCGGTGAAAAGAAAATCGAAACCGACCGCCGAACAATCAAAAATCAAATCCGTCATTTGCAAAAAGAGCTTGATATGCTCGTAGATGACCGCGAAGTCCGTCGTCGCAAACGGAAGAAAAATGAGATTCCTGTGGTGTCGCTCGTTGGTTATACGAATGCGGGGAAATCCACGACAATGAACGGCTTAGTGCGTGCCTATAGTGAAACGGCTGAAAAACAAGTTTTTGAGAAAGATATGCTCTTCGCTACGCTAGAAACAAGTGTGCGCGAAATTGTATTACCAGATAACAAGCAATTTCTGCTCACCGATACGGTTGGCTTTGTAAGCAAACTACCGCATCAGCTCGTGAAAGCATTCCGTTCCACACTAGAAGAAGCGCGCGATGCTGATTTGCTCATTCATGTGGTAGATTATTCGGATCCGCATTATAAAACGATGATGAAGACGACGGAAGAAACGTTGAAAGCTGTTGGCGTGGAAGATGTTCCGGTTATTTATGCATACAATAAAGCGGATTTGATAGAAGACGAAATATACCCTAAACAAACGGATAATATGATTGTCTTTTCGGCGCGGGAAGAAGAAAGTTTGGAATTTCTGACAGAGGTGATTCGTAAAGAATTATTCGCTAGCTATGAAAAAGCAACCTTTTTAATTCCGTTTGAAGCTGGGCAAGTTGTTGCTTATTTGAATGACCATGCTGATGTGCTAGCGACCGAATACTTGGAAAATGGCACGCAGATTGTAGCTGAAGTGAGTCCGGCTGATTTGCAAAAACTAGCAGAATATCAAATAGCTGACTAAAGCGAGTTCCGACTGAATTTGCTATAATGAACCATACAGCAAATTTAGTGAGGAGATTTCTAGCTATGAAAAAAACTGGATGGGGAATACTTGGCGCAGTTGCTGCTTTTACAGGGTACGCCTACTGGTCAACCAAACATTTAACTGTAACAAATTATGAAATAGTATCTGATAAAATTCCTGCAGAATGGGACGGCGCGACGTTTGTTCAGCTGTCCGATCTGCATAGTGCAAGTTTTGGTTTATATAATAATCCTTTGCTCAGTATGGTGAATGAGCTGGCTCCGGACGCCGTTTTTCTAACAGGAGATGTGATTGATGGCGATGAGTCGCCGTTTGTAGCAATGGCAGCCGTACGCAAATTAGCAAAAGAATTTCCGGTTCTTTATGTGAGCGGAAACCATGAAGGCAGAAGTGCATTTTACGAGGACTTTAAAGCAGATATGGAAAAGCATCATGTCGCTGTTCTTGAAAATGAACGCTATTTTCTAAAAAAAGCTGGCGCGGCAATCATGGTGGCTGGCGTCCGAGATCCACGTTTTGTTAGAGATGAATGGGCTGATAAAGAATTACCGAAGCAAGAATGGGAAGAGGCTGCTTTAAAAGAAGGGCTAGATGAGGCGACCGCTAATTTGTCGCCGGATTATTTTACGATTCTACTTGCGCATCGTCCAGAGTTTTGGCCGCTTTACCAAGCTTATCCGGTAGATTTAGTTTTATCAGGTCATGCACACGGCGGCCAATTTAGACTACCGTTAACAGAAGGCCTTTTCGCGCCGGGGCAAGGTTTGATGCCAAAATGGACAGCGGGAATTCATCGAGCTGGCGGAAAAGCACTTATTGTTAGTCGCGGCTTAGGAAATGTAACGAAACTTCCACGCCTATTTAATGATCCAGAAATTATTCGGATTACACTCAAAGCAAAAGGGGATGCTTAGGAAAAGTGATTTATTTAGATAATGAAGATGTGCTCGATCAAGCATACAACTTTGCAATGGAAGAGTATGCGCTTCGTTTTTTAGACGAAAATGAAACGTATTTTATGTTTTACCGGATGAAGCCGACGATTATTGTTGGGAAAAATCAAAACACGCTAGAAGAAATTAATCACACGTTCGTCAAAGAACAGAGTATCGATGTTTTGCGCCGTTTATCAGGTGGCGGGGCAGTTTACAATGACGAAGGTAACATTAGTTTTAGCATGATTACAAAAGATGACGGCAATAGCTTTCAAAACTTCGCGAAGTTCACCGAGCCAGTGATTCGCGCGCTTCAAAAGCTTGGGGTAAATGCCAAGCTTAGCGGCCGAAACGATATCGAAGTCGACGGCAAAAAAATCAGCGGCAATGCCCAATTTGCAACAAAAGGTCGCCTTTATAGTCATGGCACCCTGCTGTTCGATGTGGATTTGTCGATGCTTGAAAAAGCGCTACAAGTTGATCCGGAGAAATACCTATCGAAGGGCGTTAAATCCGTACGCAGTCGAGTGACAACCATTCGTGAACATCTAGCGAACGATATGGATATTCTGGGTTTTAAGCAAATTTTACTAGAATCTATTTTTGAAACGACAGAAATACCGCGTTATACGTTCACTGAAGCGGACAAACAAGGTATCGAAAAATTACGTGTCGAGCGTTATCGGAATTGGGACTGGACATATGGCAAATCACCTAAAGCGACAATCAAACGTAAAAAACGATTTCCAGCAGGCACTATTGAATTTCAACTAGCGCTACAAAAAGGCCAAGTAAAAGAAGCGACTATTTATGGCGACTTTTTCGGAACAGAAGATGTTACTGCACTAGCCGAAAAAATGGTTGGTTGTCGTTTTGAACACGAAGAAATAAGGAAAGCTTGGGGAAAAGTGGATACGAAACCGTACTTCGGAAATATTGAAAAAGAAGCCATTTTAGCGATGTTATTTGAATAAAAGATAGAAGAAAAAACTCTAAGAAGCGAATTTTTGGAGTTTTTTCGTGGAAATGATTACCACGCTTTAATAAATCAAGAACTCGTGTTAAACTTAAAGTTAGAAAAAAAGGAAAAGGTGTAGAGATGGCTATAAACAAATTAAACGATTTTTATTTTAAAAAACTTGGCAGCTGGAATTTAATACATAGCTTTATAAAGGGTTTTTGGAGAGCGTTTTTTTTAATCGTATTGCTAATAATTGTTATTAACATTATAGTTGCAAATTTTCTGGATAATGTTTTTTTAATTCCAGTAATGTTGATTAGTTTACTCTATATTCCACTCTTGTATTACCTATTAATTTACAATCGTGCGAAGAAATTTATTCGGACGCGATATCAATTACGTAATTTTAAAGAGTTGACTGCAATGCGACGTTATTTATTATATGCCTATTTAGAAAAAAGCGGTTTTAGCACACGGGATGATTTAGACAAACTACTTCGCTTTGTTCATTCAGAAATGGCAGAAGAGAAAAAGAACTATAAACCACTAAACACAATAATTGGCGTTTTTATCGCAGCGTTTTTGGCGATTTTGGGCGGTTCCTTTTTATTCTTAATGGAGAATGTAGTGGAGCGACTTATTGCAGCAGTTGTAATAATCGTGATGGCGGTCATTTTATATTTTATCGGCCTTACAATTATGAGAATTATCCGCTCCAAATCAGAAATAAACACAAGAAAAGAACAGGAGCTTACAAGAGAAATTATTGCGATTCAAACGGCTATGCTTGTTAGTGAAAACACCAGTTACCACCCATTTTTAGCAATGGAAAAGAAAGTGAATGAAAGCGAATTTTTAAAAGAGATAATTACATCACGGTCCTTTTTATAAACATATCGTTATAGGCATATTTAGGAGGCAGATTCATGACAACCAAACGCAAAGAGACGAGAGAAAGTGTTTGTTATCGGGAAATTAAAAAGAAGATTCGAAACGGGGAACTAAAGCCAGGAGATCGCTTAATTGAAAATACGTTATCACAACAATTAGAAATTAGCCGCACGCCGATTCGAAAAGCCATTGGAATGCTCGCTGCAGATGGTTATGTCGAATACAACGATTTTCGCGGTGCTTTTGTTCGAGATAGCATTATTAATAAAGAACGCTACTTTGAAATGACAGAAATTATTGGTTTGTTTCTAAAGCAAGCCATTCAAAAAATCCGCACGAAAAAAATCACCTTCAACAAAATGCGTGTCGTTGCTAAATTAGTCGAAATTGAACGGGAAGAATCCCCTGCCGATCCAGCTATTTACTTCGAATACGAAAAGTGGTTTGTGAGTGATTTATTGACGTATATGAAAAATAATTACTACTTAAAAATTAGCGATGACTTTTTCAATAATATTCAAGAATTCGGTGATGAGGAAGTTATCAAAATCGCACAAAATGCCTGTGTTAAAACGGTTGCTAATATTCAACGTTTTATTGATGCTTTAGAAGCGCAGGATTATGATCAGTGCATGGCGATTATCGATCAAGTCATCGATGCCCATGTATTAGTCGCATATCGTTAAAAAAAGTATGGTCCTTAAACTCAAGGACCATACTTTTTATTTTACTTTCACTAAATATCTACCAGTAACGCCGCCGTTCATTACTTGATGAAGCGCTCTAGGTAACTCGGAAAATGGTACTTCTGTTGCCAAATTTTCTAAATTAGATAATTTAAAATCTGTCGCAAGTCTATTCCAAATCCGAACTCTTTTTGGCATCGGACATAAAACAGAATCAATACCGAACAATTGAATGCCACGCAAAATGAACGGGAAGACGGTCGTATCTAGTTTTCCGCCAGCTGACATGCCGCATGTCGTCACGGCGCCACCATATTGAACAGCTGTTAAAAGATAAGAAAGTGGTTTGCCGCCGACACAATCAATTGCTCCAGCGTAAAGTTGTTTATCTAACGCGCGCACTTTTTCAGGTTGAAAAGCTTCTCTTGGAACTACTTCTGTTACGCCGAATTTTTCTAAGAATTCCTTGGCGTCACTTTTGCCAGAAGAGGCTACGACCGAAAAACCGCGTTTCGCAAGGATGGCTGAGCTAAGACTACCTACGCCGCCAGTTGCGCCACTTACAGCGATTTTTCCAGCATCGGGTGTTACGCCACTAAATTCCAGTGCATCGACCGAGAGAGCCGCTGTAAATCCTGCTGTGCCAAGTATCATCGCTTCTTTTAACGATAAACCGTCTGGCAAAGGGACAACCCATTCAGCTGGCACGCGAATAAACTCACTATAGCCGCCAAAATAGCTCACACCAAAGTCATAACTAGTAACAATAACCTTATCGCCGACTTGAAAACGGTCAGATTTCGATTCCACCACGACACCACTTGCGTCAATCCCGGGAATAAAAGGATATTCGCTCACGATTTTCCCATCAGGCAGCACCGCCAGCCCGTCTTTATAATTAATACCAGAATAATGTACTTCAATCGTTACTTCATTTTCCGGTAAGTTATCTAATGTAGTTTCTCTAAAATGAAGGGAAGTATTATCTGCTTCTTTTTCAATAAAAAGCGCTTGAAATGATTTCATTTTTTAAATTCCTCCACAACTCAATTTTGTGTTCCTCTTCACTTTACGACTTTTTTCGGCATTTTACAAGGCTGTGACTGGTACAAATCCCCATTTCAAGGTAAACTATAGTAGTGAAGATGCCGATATTATATGTGAATTTATAAATAGAATTTTTGGCAAGAAAGGGTGAGTGCGATGGGGAAAGCACTATTGATTGTGAATCCGTCATCAGGTAAAGAAAAAGGAAAAACCTACCAAGGGAAGACAGAAGCAGTACTAAAAAAACGTTATGATGAGGTGGAAGTTCGCCTGACTGAAAAAGCAGGGGATGCGACGGAATTTGCTTCTTGGGCTGCTGAACAAGGTTTTGAAGCAGTAATTGCGATGGGCGGAGACGGCACTTTAAATGAAACAATAAATGGTCTCGCTATCCATGAAAAACGTCCTGATTTTGGCTTCGTTCCACTTGGGACTGTCAATGATTTGGCGCGCTCGGTAGGCATACCGCTAAAACCCGAAAAAGCTATTCAAGCATTAGAAAAAGCAATCGCAGTACCGATGGATGTTGGCCGAATTGGCGACCAATACTTCATGAATGTCCTAGCAATTGGTATGATTGCGCAAGCCGTCGACCAAGTTAGCGTCGAACAAAAAACTAAATTCGGCTCCGTGGCGTACTTTTTAGAAGGCCTAAAAGCATTTAACCGCAATGAGTTACTTCATTTTAAAATAGAATATGACGAAGAAGTCTGGGAAGGCGAGGCGGCGTTAGTCGTGGCTGGCTTAACCAAATCTGTTGGCGGGATGGAGTCATGGGCACCAGACGCAAAAATCGACGACGGCTATCTCCATATTATTATTCTAACCAAGCTCGGCCTGCTAGATGCAGCCAACATGATCCCACAATTAATCCGCGGCAATTTAAAAAATAGCGAGGGCGTCGTTTATATTAAAACGAAAAAACTGACCATCGATGCGAGCGGAGAAGATTTAAGCATCAATGTGGATGGCGACCCAGGTCCGGGTGTTCCAGCAGAAATCGAAGTTCTCGGCAGTCATTTAAATATCCTTGCACCGAAAAAAAGCAGCAAGAAGCGTTTTGGCCCATTCGTACTGAAAAAGTAATCTACAAATTGTAGAAGAATAAGGAGATGAAAGCTTTATGGAAGAAGAACTAGAAGTCGTTCATAAAGGCCTTGCCAACGCGAAAAATGGGTTTAAAGCCGTCCCCGGAAAGCTGTATTTGACGGCAACATATATTGTCCACAAACCGAATGATTACTTTGACGAAGAAATCAATATTCCACTTAATCGAGTCGCAAAAATACGCGGTGTTCGTACGAAAATCCTTGGAAAAGAATTGCTTTCTAACATTTTAGAAGTAGACATGATATCCGGAGTAAAGTATCAATTCGTTGTTAATAAACAGAAAAAGTGGCTGGAAGCAGTTTCCAAAGTATTAGAAAGCCGCGGTGAATCAGAAAAATTAGCATAGAAAGAAGCTGGCACGTAAAAAAGTGACCAGCTTCTTTTTTTACGCTAAATGAAATGCCGTTGCTCCAATCAAATTCGCGTCATTTCCAAATTGACATCCAACAACAGTAGGGCTAATAGTCGCAATCGGAACGCTCGCTTTGACTTTCGCCACATAACGAGTTAACTCATCAATAAAATCCGCCCGTTCACTTACACCACCACCAATAACAACCAGTTCAGGATCGAGCGCATATTGTAAATTAAAAATACTTCGAGCAAGATAATAAAACATCGTATCCAATTCTTCCTCCGCGATGGTATTTCCTTCTGCACGTAACTCAAAAGCACGAAGCCCATCAATCGTAGCCGCTGGAACTTCTAACTGCTCAGCAATTCTCGTAGCAGCATTCACAACCGTACCAAGCTCACTAAGCGTATGTCCGGCTTTATCCATCAACATATAACCAAATTCACCACCATGTAAATTCGCCCCGTGATGTACCTTACCGCCACGAATAACCGCACCACCAACGCCACTTCCAAGAATCATAAAAATAATATCTTGTTTATCTTTCGCCGTCCCAATCCAAACTTCCGCTAAAGCAGCACAGTTGGCATCATTTTCCATCGTAACCGGAAGCGCCAATTTTTCTTCAAGTAATTGCTTAAAAGGAAAATTATGTATGTATGGAATTGCGCTCGCCCCTGCAATGATACCGGTTTCATTATTCACTGCGCCAGGACAACTAAAAGCCACACCTTGAAACGTATAATCATACTTATTTTTTACCTCCACAAGTAGTTGCACCATTTCATCCAAATTATCTGGGGTACTGAATTTACCTTTTTCTAGTATTTCTCCAGCTGTTGTCAACACACCAAACTTTACTGCCGTTCCACCTAAATCAAACGCAAGTATCGTCATAACCCAATCTCCTTTTATAAAAAGTATATACTTATCATACTTTCAAACATAACAAATGACAAATAAAAAGTGAAATTAGTTTGCTAAAAATTAACGTCATTTTCCAGTTTTGTGCTATAATAAAGCAAGAATTTGAAGCGCAGGAGGAAATGGTTAGTGGAGATAAAGGTTCAAAAGAAATTGACTGACGGCAGAATCGCTTTTAGTAGTGAATATGGTGAATGCGTTGGAATATGGGCCGATGAAGACCCAGAACCAAGTAGGGTTTACACGGTAGAAATTACGATACCGGACATGATTAGCGCGGAACTACTGCACGAAAGCGAAGAAAAACATTGTGCACTAGAAATAGATGAAGAAGGCTTAGTTCACGTAATTGGGAAGTTAGAGGATTACGAAGAAGACGGCTTTGCAGTGCTTCGCTTAGAAGAAAGTATTATTTGTTTTGACACGAAATTCAGTGAAGAAATAGAAATGCTCCATGGAAGATTTGTTGAATTTGTTATTCCAGAAATAAAATTGAGTAATGTTGGTATATAAAAAAACGCCATGCTTCATTTCCTTAAAAACAGGAAATCAAGCGTGGCGTTTTTAGCTATATGTAGTAAATACAGCAAGCATTTTCTCTAAATCTTTCTCTGATCTTGCAAACAGCATCAAGCGTTGACGATTGGTTTCAATCACAAGCACGCCATCCTCTGATAAATTCATCCGCTCGATTTTGGCATAAGGGAAGAATAGTAGGGCATAAAAAAGTCCAGATTCTTTAAAAACAGCTTTCGAACTACGGAAGAAGCAAATATAGATGAAAAGTACACCCATAATCCCAAGCAGCACAGAAGTGGAAAATGGTCCTTCACGAAAGAACGTATTAGAAACGAATAACAGAACGATAATCCCGACAAAAATATAGCCGTCCCAACGACCACGAGAACGCAATTTGACACTTAAAACCGTCTTACCTTTCCAAAGTGGAATTACTGCATCATTATACAAAATATACAGTATCGTCAAGATGTTTGCCGCGAACAAAAAGATATTAGTAGCATCCCAAACCATTTTAGCTATCACTCACAATCTATCATTGATATAGTTTAGTCATATTGTAACATAATTATGTGAGGAAGAGGGAGAAGTGGGTTTGAGGATGTTCATTTAGAGCGGATCTTTCGGCATAATAAGGCATACAAAAAAAGAACCGGAATTTTAATCCCGGTTCTTTTCGAATTATAATAACCACCCATTACCCAAGCGGCGAATACCCAGCTGGTGGAAGTCCTAAGATTCCAGACCAATAACCTAGGATACCAACAACGAATAGTCCTAAAATCAACCACAAAGCATTGACTTTTTTCTTGAGTATCCACATACAAGCGAATGTAAGTAGAAGGGCAAGAAGACCCGGCATTAATTGGTCCAAGATACTTTGAACAGTAGTTGGAACGTCTTTACCAGTTTTAGAGTCTTCTGTTGTATAAGCTACAAGTGGAACGTAAATGGTAGTCCATTTATTAACAAGGGCACCCATGACGAATAGTCCGAGAATGGAAGCTCCTTCTGTTAGTTTTTGAAGCAGGCCGCCAGACATATCAGATACAACATCTGTACCTTTTGTATATCCGTAGAACACGCCCCAATAACGGAAGCCTAGACGAATTGCATTAAATAGTACGAAGAATAAAATTGGTCCAATAATACTACCGTCAGTGGCAAAACCGGCACCTAAAGCGGCAAGTACTGGACGAACCGTTCCCCAGAAAATGGGATCCCCAACGCCGGCAAGTGGTCCCATTAGACCTACTTTAATACCGTTGATAGCGCCGTCGTCAATATCGGCACCATTAGCTTTTTGTTCTTCCATTGCAGTTGTTACACCTAGAATTGGTGCGGCCATGTATGGATGTGTATTAAAGAATTCAAGGTGACGTTTGATAGCTTGTTCTCTATCAGGTCCTTTTTCAGGATAAAGACGTTTAATTACTGGAATTACTGAGAAACAGAATCCTAGTGATTGCATACGCTCAAAGTTCCACGACCCTTGGAAGAGGTTGGAACGAATGAAAACGCCCATTAAGTCACTTTTCGTTATTTTCTTTTCATTAACTGTAATTTGTTCACTCATATTTCTTCTCCCCCTTCCTTAGTCGTCAAGGTCGTCGTCGAGATCATCCGCTGATCGTCCGCCGCCGCCCCCGCCGTATTGTTGGATCGCTTCTTTCAATTGATATTTAGGGTTTAGTTGGATGTAAATGATTGCTGCAACTAGTCCTAAAACACCTAGTGCTACTAAGTTGAATTGAGTAAATGCTGCGACAACAAAACCTAAGAAGAAGAAAGGCATTAAATATTTAGCAGACATCATGTTAATAACCATTGCGTAACCAACAACAACAATAAATCCGCCAGCTACGTTTAGACCATTAACAATAACGTCCGGAATGGCATTGAGTAAATTTTCGACTGCTTGTGTACCAACTGTTACCGCAACGATAACGGCTGGAATCGCGATACGCATAGCTTGAAGTAGTAGTGCTGAAACATGTATCCAGTCGAGACTTCGCAGGTTCCCTTCCTTACCAGCTTTATCAGCCATATGTTGGAATGCAACTGTAATTGTACGAACTAGAATAGTAAGTACTTGACCAAGAGCAGCTAAAGGAATCGCAAGTGAAATACCTACGCTGATATCTTGTCCCCCCGTAATAACTAAGATGGTAGAAATAATGGATGCAAGGGCAGCATCTGGAGCAACCGCAGCGCCGATGTTCATCCATCCAAGTGCGATCATTTCAAGTGTTCCCCCAATAATAATACCAGTTGTAATATCCCCAAGAACAAGACCGATTAATGTACAGGCAATTAATGGACGGTGCGTTTGCCACTCATCCAAAATACTACCCATACCACTAATACACGATACGAGGAATACAAGGATTAATTGTATTGCTGACATATATTTCCCTCCCAATTTTTCTTTTGAATGATAAAAAAGATAATTTCATTATGATGACTGAATAAATTAAGTATCTAATACTTAGACTTTTATTCATGAATCACCCCTTTAAAGGTCTTCCTTTAAACGTTTGTTTTTTCGGGGCTCTAAAAATAGGCGAGCCGCGGATGAATTATTTATCTTTATCTAGTAATGGGATAAGTTTGACTTTATTATCAGAAGCGACTTTGCGAATTTCAAGTTCGATTCCTTTTTCATCCAATTTGCGGAATGCTGCTTCGTCCGTTGCGTCCACAGATACAGCGTTAGTAATCATATGTTTGCCTTCGCGGAATGCCATACCACCAATGTTTACGGTTGTAATATTGACACCAGCTTCTACTAGCGTTAGTACATCTGTAGGGTTAGTAAATAGGAACATTACAGGAGTTGTAGCATATTTCGGGTTGTTGTATACACGAATCCCTTTTTGTACATCAACGACACTTGCTTTAACGCCTGGGGGTGCTACTTGAGTTAAAAGCGTTTTACGAACTTCATCTTTTGCGACATCATCACTAATAACGATGATACGTTCCACCTGTGTTTCTTTTGTCCAAACTGTTGCTACTTGACCGTGAATTAAGCGGTCATCAATACGTGCTAAGCGAATATCCATTATAAATCGTCCTCCCCGACTTCTGTTTCTACTTTTGGTAATGATTGTTTGAGTGACTTAACGCCACCTGATCCTGCTGTAAGAGCTGTTTCGACTAGATCTTTTTGATTACTTGCTGCGCGCATCGAGAGCGTTTCAAGTAACATTGGAATATTCACACCAGTGACAACATCCATATTGTCTTCTGGAAGGGCGATTTGGCTAGATGCATTATAAGGACTGCCACCAAATAAATCAACCATAAAAATGACGCCTTCAGAAGTATCCAATTTGTCTAGTTTTTCTTTATATTTGGTAATAAGCGTATCCGTGTTTTCTCCAGGAACAAAAGTAATAAATTCTACATTATCCTGTTTGCCGATAATCATTTCGGTTGATTTCAACAATTCACGCGCGGCTTCACCATGTGTGCCAATGATAATTCCAACTGGCATAAGTATCTCCTCCTTAAGCGTGGATATAATCATCCATTAATACTAACGCAAAAACTGTGCCAACATTTCTGTATCAAACAACCTCCTTTGCTAATAGAAGCGGTTCAAGGCTTTTGTAAGCGTGTACTAATAGTTGTGGCGCGCCTTAATACGCTAAATACGTGGCTTAATACACTAAGTACTAATCTTAGACATACATACAACATTACCCTAAAAGAAAGGGCAGAAAACGCAATTGCGAAAAATAAAACAAGCCAACTTGAGCAAAATGTTGGCTTGTTTATGTTTATGAAAGTACTTCTGGTTGGATTTCGTTCAAAATATCGTACAAATAACAAAGCTCATCATTAGTTAGTTTTAAGTTCATTTTGTAGATAACTTCTTTATTTGTTTCTTCTAGTGCTTGGAAAATGTCTGTTTCGAGCATGATTTTAGGATCACGATAAACTAATCCGTCATTTAAAACCATACGTTCCAAAGCACAACCGACATGAATGAGTAAATTGATTTTGAACGTGTTATCGAGTTTGTAACCAAGTTTTTTCTCTAATACGCTAGCAAACGAGCTAAGAATTTCAATCGTTTTCTTAGGATTGAGATAGGTTAAAAATTCGTTCAGGCTTTCTTCGATAATTTCTTTTGCGATTCGCCCAGTTTCGCCAGTTTTAACAATAATGTTGCGTTGTTTTACTAGGCTGACTAATTGTTCCTCGCCGTCCACGCCAAAAAGTCGTTCGAGCGGGATGAAGGGGATTTGGATTTTTGGATCTTGAATACCAACCGCCATCAAAATATCATTTTCTTCTTGAAGTTGCTCTAAGCGGGTATCCATTTCATGCAAACCAATTGGGATAACCTTGATTGCGTCAGTTGTAATCGTATCTAAAATGTTTTCGATAAACAGTTGTAGTTTTTCTGCGGTACCTTCACCAGTTGCACAAATTGTAACGATCGCGTGCGGTTTTTGATTGGAATCGAGCGTATCATCATCGGAATTATAGCCGCCGTAACCGCGGAAATCTTTCAACGAATCGTAAATGCTATCAAGTTCCATATCAAGAATATTGGATTTGCGAACTGCTTCAATAACCGTTGCGGTGGAGACCATATCAATCGAGCGAACCGGAATGCCAGTACGTTCCGAAATAACCGGGGCAAAACTTGTCAGTGATCCCATATCAACAAGCAGCAAAAGACCGCGCCCCATATCCATTTCTTTCGCACGTTCGGTCAATTTATCAAGCACGATTTTCGGACTTTGATCAAGTGGCATATCGATTCCTTCCACTAAACCTTCACCGAGCAGTTTCTTCGCGACACTTACCATACTACTCGCCGTATTATTACCATGCGTCGCCACAAGAACCGCCACACGAGCATTTTCTTGTTCTTTTAAAAGGGAGCTAATTAATAGTGTTAAATACATTACTTCCATATTTGGAACGCGAATGTGGAAAGTCGCTTCGATATCATCTTTAATCTCACGCGATAATTCATAGGCTTCCGGTTGGTCGTTAACTACATTTTCGATATTCGTATATTTTAACGGTTTATTACTTTCAATTCGTTTAATAAAAGAAGTCAGGTGCAGACTAAACGCAAGCAGGAAGCGCTCATTCAACTTTTTACCAAGTTGATGTTCAATTCGCAGCTCGACACCTTCCGCAAAATTCAAAATTTCTTCATTAACGATTTTTAAAATATTTTCGCGATTATGGATCGTGTTTTTGAATTTGTTGTAAAAGCTGTTGAGGTGAATGTCGATATCCATCTTAATAAATTTCTTAATATCATCATCTTCCACGCCTTGATCCATTAAAATAGACGCTTTATCTTCAATAATTTTGTAAAGGTTGAAGTTGGGCTCATATTCATCTGACGTAATTAAAGTATTATTCATTTCTGGGAAAATCGTCGTATATGGCTCCAAATATTCGGCAATCGCTTGAAGTTCCTTGCGGCGATTACTAAAATGGAAGAAACCATCTTTAATATTAATCGGTAACGTTTTAAAATCAATCAAAATTTCTTCGTCTTTGTCAAAACTATTGAGGAAACCTTGCGCGCAAACGAGTTGAATGTTGGATTTCAGTTGTCCGATATTTCCGTAAGTCGTATTCCCAATCAAGGCTTTGGCAGCTTCATCTTCAATACGAATTGGTTTATTAACACGATGCGCCTCACTGGAAAGTAAGTATTTCAGCAATTCAACGCGTTCAAAAGCCGTACGTTCTTCCAAACTTGGTAGGGTAATAATAATCGGAATACGGCGCATAAACGTTTTCAAAAGAGAAGATTCTGGATTTTCAGTTGTAGCACCGATAATTAAAACATTGGATTTGCGCGTCCGGTCGGTTTCGCCAAGTTTATTATATGTGCCAGAATCCATCAAATAAAAAATCATTTCCTGGCCTTCTGGTGGGAGACGGTGAATTTCATCAAGGAACAAAATACCGCCTTCCGCTTTTTCAACAAGTCCGCCTTTGTCATTGTCAGCGCCAGTAAAAGCACCTTTCACATGGCCGAAAATATGGGACATCAAGAGTTGCGGGTTATTATAGTAATCAGCACAGTTAAAAATAATAAACGGTGCGTCGGCAGGAAGACGTTTAGCATGTTGCGAGAAACGATACATTAAATTAGCAAAAAGCGTTTTACCAACACCAGTTTGTCCGAGAATCATTGTATGTAAGCCATTTGGTGGATAGAGCACGGCAGCTTTTGCTTGCTCAACAGGAGTTTTAAGACTATCATTAACGCCAATTAAATCATCGAAAGGACTTCTTTCAACAATGCTTGGTTTTAACATTTTTAAAAGGGATTCACAGCTCTCAAATTCCAATTCGTTATCGGAAAGGGTACGTCCAATTTCATCTTCAACAGCTCTTTTAGGAAAATAAAGCACTGGTCGGCCAACGATTTTAATGATTTTTCCTTGTCTGTGAAGTTCGTTCAATTCCATACTGACATTATTTCTTAAAATAGATAATGTTTCCGAAATCGTACTTGCTGTAAAGCCTTCATTATTCTCTAATTGCTCGCGAATGGTCTTCGTGGAAGGATTTTCTAAAATAAATTCATAAATACGGTCAATACGCTTCATTATAAAACCTCCATTTAGTGTATCGGTGAACGTTTAGTGTATTATAAAAGATTAATACACTCTAGAATTCTGTATTTATCTTAGCATGACTAGTGAAAATGTCAATGTTTATTTACTAAAAATCAAATTGACTAGCTACGCGGATAGTACTATTATATAGAAGGAACAAATAAAATCGATGAGGTGTTCATAATGTCAAAAGTACTATTTATTAAAGCGTCACCACTTCCAAATGAAGTATCCAGAAGCTCGCAAGTTGCCGAAACGTTTATGGCTGAATATAAAGCGAAAAATCCTTCTGATACAGTAGAAGAATTAGTTTTATATAATACAGAAGTACCGTTATTAGATTTAGAATTAATGTCGGCTGGAAGAGAATTACAAGCTGGTAAAGCTTTCACTGATTTAGCTCCAGATGTTCAAAAAAAATTAAATGCGTATAATGCGCTAACAGAACAATTTTTAGCAGCAGACAAATATGTTTTTGTGTTCCCACTTTGGAACCTTGGAATCCCGCCATTATTAAAAGCTTATATTGATACTTTTGTAGTTGCTGGAAAATCTTTCCGTTATACGGAACATGGCCCAGAGGCACTTTTAAAAGATAAAAAAGCGATCTTAATCCATGGTAGCGGTGGTATTTATTCTGCTGGACCAACAAGTTCATTTACTCACGGAGAACCATATTTACGTACTATTTTACAATTTATCGGTATCAACGTAGTGCCATCGATTTTTGTAGAAGGAATTGATCACAATCCTAGCAAAGAAGCGGAAATCGTTGCGGCTGCTAAAGCGGTAGCGCAGGAAAGTGCTGCAGAATTCTAAAAAAGTTTGTGAAAAAATTATTTCTTGCTAATGATATTAAGGTAGTATTATCAACTTTCTAGACCAATAAAAACATATAAAAAGTTTGCTAATCCCTTTATAAGTTGGTAAAGTAGAGAAGTAGATTGAACGATAAAGTGCTGACATCATTCGGCACTTTATTCTTTTTAATTACTCGAAAGGGATGAATTAGGATGGAAGAGCATAAAGAAGAATTGCAAAGAGGACTGAAAAATAGACATATTCAGTTGATCGCGATTGGCGGAGCAATTGGTACAGGGCTTTTTCTAGGAGCAGGGAAGTCAATTCATTTGGCGGGTCCATCCATCATGTTAGTTTACTTAATTATTGGGGCTATTTTATTCTTTGTTATGAGAGCTTTGGGTGAATTATTAATACATAACCCAACAACAGGATCTTTTACAGAATTTGCAGAGCAGTTTATTGGACCATGGGCCGGTTTTATTACTGGTTGGACGTATTGGTTCTGCTGGATTGTGACAGGAATCGCAGAAATTACAGCAGTTGGCATGTACGTGAAATTTTGGGTGCCAGACTTACCACAATGGATTCCAGCACTGGCTTGCGTTTTAATACTTCTTTTGTTTAACTTAGCAACCGTCAAAGCTTTTGGCGAAATCGAATTTTGGTTTGCAATTATTAAAGTGGTTGTCATTATTGCATTGATTGTTATTGGATTTGTACTAGTATTTATTGGTTATAAACATGGAACAAGTACGGCTTCATTTTCTAATTTAGTCGATTACGGCGGCTTTTTCCCGAACGGAATTGCTGGGTTCTTACTGGCTTTCCAAATGGCGACATTTTCGTTTGTGGGGATTGAGCTTGTTGGTGTAACAGCGGGAGAAGCTGACAATCCAGAGCGGACACTTCCAAAAGCAATTAATAATATTCCTATTCGGATTTTAATTTTTTATATTGGTGCATTACTTGTATTGATGTCGATTTATCCGTGGAGTAATATTGATCCGAATACGAGTCCATTCGTTAGTGTATTTACGATGATTGGGATTCCTGCAGCAGCCGGCATTATTAACTTTGTGGTATTAACGGCTGCGATGTCTTCCTGTAATAGCGGGATTTTCAGCACGAGCCGGATGCTTTATACACTTTCTGCAGAAGGAAAAGCACCGAAAAAAATGCATCATTTGAGCTCGAATGGCGTTCCTGCAACGGCTTTAATCACATCAACAGCATGTTTACTTATCGGTGTATTTTTAAATTATATTTTACCAGAGCAAGTATTTATTCTAGTAACGAGTATCGCGACGATTTGCTTTATCTGGGTTTGGGGCATTATTTTAGTGGCGCATTTACGTTTTCGCCATAAACATCCGGAAATTGCAGCGAAAAGTAAATTTAAAATGCCGTTATCTCCTTTTATGAACTGGGTTAGCTTAATTTTCTTCGGGGGATTATTAGTGATTCTTGGTTTCGCGGCAGATACAAGAATTGCGCTATTCGTTACGCCAGTATGGTTCTTGATTTTAGGTATCGCTTATCAAATTTTAAAAGCATCAAATCGAAAGACAAAAATTCGACATAATTAACAACCCGGCAAGTGTTCGCTAAACAGAGCTGTTTTAGCGAATACTTGCTTTTTTTTGCCTTTAAATGCGCCGCGAATTTCTTTACAAATGGAAAAAATCGTGTAGAATGAGAGGTGTTTAGAGCGTTTTGTCGTTTTCACGCATATAAAGTGAGTACTCACTCATTTTCTTAGAATCGTTATTTATGTGAAACGACGTACAATCGACAAATGATATGTGAAATATGATACATATTAAGTAGTGCGTAACGAAAGGGATGAGAAAATGATTCATGCAGGATTAGATGTAGGATCAACAACAGCAAAAGCCGTAGCACTTAATGACCAGGGGGATATTTTATTTCAAACTTACCGAAGACATTATTCCGACATTAAAAAAGTAACATTAGAAATCATGCAAGACATGCAAAAAAAATGTGGTATGACCGAAATGACGTTCAAAATTACGGGATCATCAGGATTAGCAATTTCCAAATTTTTGAATGTGCCATTTGTGCAGGAAGTAATTGCATGTACGGAAGCGGTCGAACAAGTGATTCCGGAAACTGATGTAGTAATTGAGCTAGGCGGGGAAGATGCGAAGATTATTTATTTCAGTGGCGGGATTGAGCAACGAATGAATAACGCTTGTGCTGGTGGAACGGGTGCGTTTATTGACCAAATCGCCACACTGCTTCAAACGGATCCAACGGGCTTAAATGAATTAGCGCAAAATGCGAATACAATTTATCCGATTGCTTCCAGATGTGGAGTATTCGCCAAAACAGACGTGCAGCCATTGCTAAATGAAGGGGCTAGAAAAGAAGATATTGCCGCTTCGATTTTCCAAAGTGTGGTTACGCAGACGATTAGTGGGCTTGCTTGTGGACGTCCAATCCGCGGGAAAGTGGCATTTCTTGGAGGACCGCTTACCTTCCTTGATCAATTACGTTATCGTTTTACAGAAACATTGAAGATGAAAGATAGTGATATTATCGCGCCTCAAAATGCGGAATATTTTATTGCGCTTGGAACTGCTTTTACGGGACTAAATGATGTGCCGCTCAAAGTGGATGATATGATTCAGCGCCTTTCGAACATGGATATGACTACGATGGCGACAGATACTGTGATTTTGCCGGCGCTTTTTGAAAAGAAAGCAGACTTAGACGAATTTCGTGCGCGTCATAATCAAATGAAAGCAAAACGGGCGAAGTTGGAAGACTATGAAGGCGATGCTTACTTAGGTATTGATGCCGGTTCGACTACAACTAAATTAATTTTAATGAGCCAAACGAATGAAATTCTTTACTCGTTTTATTCAAGTAATAATGGGAATCCACTGCAATCTGTTATTGATGCGACGAGTGATTTATATGAAATTTTGCCAGAAAAAGTTCGAGTTGCGCAGTCTGGAATTACCGGCTACGGTGAGTCGCTTATTAAAGCCGCACTGAAAATTGATGTCGGCGAAATTGAAACAGTCGCGCATTACCGTGCCGCTCGCGAGTTTTTACCAGATGTTGATTTTATTTTAGACATTGGCGGACAAGATATGAAATGTATGAAAATTAAAAAAGGCGCGCTCGATAGCTTAATGCTGAATGAAGCGTGTTCTGCCGGATGTGGTTCGTTCCTTGAAACATTTGCGCAGACACTTAATTTATCGATTGAAGAATTTGCGGCCCGGGCACTCGAAGCGAAAGCCCCAGTTGACTTAGGTTCACGCTGTACTGTTTTCATGAATTCCAAAGTGAAACAAGTGCAAAAAGAAGGCGTGAGCATGGAAGATTTATCTGCGGGTCTTGCTTATTCCGTTGTGAAAAATGCGTTGCAAAAAGTAATTAAACTGCGTAGTCCGAAAGATATCGGTGAAAAAGTCATCGTTCAAGGCGGAACTTTTTATAATGAATCAGTTTTACGTGCTTTTGAACTGTTAACAGGTCGTGAAGTAGTTCGCCCGGATATCGCTGGAATGATGGGCGCTTATGGTGCAGCTTTAATTGCCCGCGAACATTATGAAACTGGCGAAGTAACAGAAATGCTCGTGCTGGAAAAATTACGCGAATTTAGTGCGGAAACTTCCCAGTCGCGCTGTAACCTTTGTAGTAACACGTGTCAGTTAACAGTGACAAGATTTGGCGATGACCGGATGTTCGTTAGTGGAAATCGTTGTGAACGCGGCGAACGTGTCGAAACGAAACGCAACGTACTTCCAAACTTATATGCTTATAAATTAAAACGAACATTTGATTATAAATCATTGAAAAAATCAGAAGCTACCCGCGGAACGATTGGTATTCCACGTGCGCTCAATGTTTTTGAAAACTATCCACTTTGGCACACGATTTTAACGAACTTAGGTTTCCGTGTCGTTTTATCTTCTAAATCATCTAAAAATCTGTATGATAAAGGAATTGAAACGATTGCATCCGAAGCAGTTTGTTTCCCAGCCAAATTAACACACGGACATATTATGGATTTAATTAAGAAAAAAGCAGACCGCATTTTCTATCCATCGGTTGTGTACGAAAAACCAGAATTCGGTGAGGCGACCAATAACTTCAACTGTCCAGTCGTGGCTGGTTATCCAGAAGTTATTCGTGTGAATGTCGATGCTTTGGAAGAGAAAAATATTCCAATGATTAGTCCGTTTTTAACATTAGATAATGAAAAAGCGTTAATCGAACAAATGAGCCTCGCTTTCCCAGAAGTTCCAGCTGCGGATATGGAAAAAGCAGTCCAAGCTGGGCTAGAGGAAGCAGAACTTTGCCGCAAAGACATTCAAGCGGAAGGGGAAGCCGCACTTACTTATATTAAGAAAAATAAAATCAAAGGAATTGTTCTGGCGGGGCATCCGTACCATATCGATCCAGAAGTAAACCACGGAATTCCGGAACTCATTACGATGAATGGCATGGCGGTTCTTACGGAAGATTCGATTTCTCATCTTGGAGAGATTGACCATAAACTTCGTGTCGAAAACCAGTGGAAATACCATGCAAGACTATATCGCGCCGCAAGTTTTACCGCTAAAAGTGAAGATTTGGAATTTGTTCAATTAACTTCATTTGGTTGCGGGCTTGATGCGATTACAACGGATATGTGCCAAGAAATCATCGAAGGCCATAATAAAGTCTATACGTTGCTCAAAATCGATGAAATCAACAACCTTGGTGCCGCGCGTATCCGCGTACGTTCTTTAAAAGCTGCTATGGAAGAACGCGAGAAAAACAACGTGAAACCAGGCATTATGGCGAAACCAAAAGAACGTCCATTATTTACAAAAGAAATGAAGAAAACGTATACTATTTTAGCCCCACAGCTAGCTCCGACCCATTTTGAAATGTTAGAAGCGGCTTGTAAGGTTGGCGGTTATAATTTAGAAGTGCTTCCAGCTGTGACACCTCGTGCGGTTGATGAAGGCTTGCGCTACGTCAATAATGATGCTTGTTATCCAGCAATTTTAACAATCGGTCAAATGATGGATGCGCTGAAACATGGCGATTATGATACAAATAATTTAGCGGTATTGATGACGCAAACAGGTGGCGGATGTCGGGCAACCAACTACATTTCAATGCTGAAAAAAGCACTCGGGGAAGCTGGAATGGACCATATCCCGGTTATTTCGCTAAATGCTAATGGCTTAGAGAAACAACCTGGCTTTAAAATGACACCAAAAGTACTTGTTCGTTTCTTAGCGGGAATTAGCTTAGGGGATGCGCTCGATCGTATGCTTTACCGGACAAGACCTTACGAAGTCGAACCAGGAAGTGCCAACAAAATGTTCCGCCAATATCTTGATGCCGGACGTGCGCTAATGGAAAATTATTCTTTCGGAGCATATAAAAAATTAGCGAACGAAATGGTACGAGCTTTTGATAACTTGCCAATAACCGATGAAGTAAAACCAAGAGTCGGCGTAGTTGGAGAAATTCTCGTCAAATTCCATCCGGGCGCAAATAACAATATTGTTGATGTTATTGAAGAAGAGGGCGGAGAAGCAGTTGTTCCGGACTTAACAGATTTCATTTTATATTGTTGTTACGATGATCACTTTGCAGCGAACACATTTGGTCGTTCCAAAGTAAAATCATTCGCGAAGCAAAGCGTCGCGATTCCGCTAATCAATCAATTCCGTAAACCAGTGACAGATGCACTGAAGAAAAGTGAACGCTTTGAAGCACCAGCGAGTATCGAATCCATCGCTGAAAAAGCAAGCCAACTTCTATCACTCGGAAACAAAATGGGCGAAGGTTGGTTCTTAACCGGCGAAATGTTCGAATTACTCGATAGCAACGTGCCCAATATCGCGTGCTTACAACCGTTTGCGTGCCTGCCAAACCATATTACTGGCCGCGGCATGATTAAAGGACTCAAAAAAATGTACCCAGAAGCCAATATCATGTCGATTGACTACGATGCGGGCTCAAGCTCTGTGAACCAACTAAATCGAATCAAATTAATGCTCTCCATCGCAAGAAAACAACTAGAAACGACAGAAGTAATCACAGAGAAAGAAACAAACACACGATTTAACCCAAGAGAAAAAATCCTTGGCAAAGCAAAACAAGTAAGAGAAAGTGCCCCAGTCGAAATGATTGGAAACAAAGTAAAACAAGCGCGGGATGCAGATCCAGTTGGGGCTATCGCTCAAAAAGTGAAGCATGTTGCAACTAGTAGTGAGCATGTTCAGACGGATAATGATTAATTAAAAAAGCCGCCCATTGTATTGGGCGGCTTTTTTCTATTCCATACTTAAATATTTAGTTTCACTATAATACCCATTGCCACCTACATATACACGAGCTATTTCCTTATTACCATTTACATCTAATTTAACTAAAATCTCAGAAGGAGAGTGTAGCGAGTGTCCTTGCTCAAATACATAAAGTTCTTTTCGCAAGTAATGATTTTTATAAAGATAACAAGCTAAAGCAGCATTAGAGGTCCCAGTCGCAGCTTCTTCATTAATGTCAAATAATGGAGCGAAATTCCGACAAATAATCCGGTCATCACTAAAAGTATACAGATGCAATCCGACCACTTCATACTGCTTGCTGACTTCTTTAACCTCTTCAAAATTCGGCGCTAGGGCAAATAAACCTGCTTCACTTTTAATTGGAATTAATATATCTTTTAATCCCGTAGACACAATTTGAATTGGATAATTAGCATTTAGTAAGTTTAGATCAAAACAATCAGTTAAATTATTAGGCGGAATGATATCATAAAAAGTTGGTTGATTTTGTTCCATGAAGATAGTGCCATCTTTTATCGTAATCGTAAGTACACCACTATTTGTTTCAATTGTATACCGGCTCTTATGAATTTTATTTAAATGCATCAAAATAGCGAAAGTGCCGATTGTCGCATGACCACATAAATCAACTTCTTCTTTCGGGGTAAAATATTCTATTTTAAAATCAGCATGGTTTGATTCAGTCACGAAGGCGGTTTCTGCATAGCCTAGTTGTTTTGCGATGGCCATTTTTTGAGTGGTGGCGAGTGTTGGTTCGTTTAATACGACACCAGCTTTATTTCCACCTTTATTATTCTTACTAAATGCACTTGCAACATAAACAGATATATCCATAAAAACGAAACTCCCTTGTCAAAACTTTATTCTTCCGTAATCATCGCAAACTCCGCACGAACGACCTTTTTCAAATCAGCAGGCGCAAGTTCGATTTGTAATCCTCTTTTTCCAGCTGAAATCAGCATCGTATCAAGCGATTCTGCACTACTATCAACAAAAGTTGGAAACAACTTCTTCATTCCAATCGGAGAACAGCCGCCGCGAATATAACCAGTCAGCTTCTCCAGCGTATCCACTGCAATTAGTTCACACTTTTTATTGCCACTAATTTTTGCTAAATGCTTCAAGTGCAAGGTTTTATCAGCAGGAATACAGGCGACAATATTGCCTGTTTTATCACCAGTTAGGACGAGTGTTTTAAAAATCTGCCCCGGGTTATTTCCAGTTTCTACTGCAACATGAAGCGCATCTAGGGCGTCTTCACTCCAAGCATATTCACGCAAATCATATTTAATCTTCTGTTTATCTAAAATCCGACACGCATTTGTCTTTTTATTCAAGTCTTTCACCTCAATTTATTTGAAATTATGTACATATTATGACACTTTTTGTAAAATAGTTGGCATTTTATCTCTCGTTCTGTACAATGAAATGGAATTCAAATAAGAAAGGGAGATTTAATAATGAAAAAAGGGTTATTCAGTCTGGTTCTTGTTCTTGCTATGGCACTCGTTCTAAGTGCATGTGGTGGTCCATCAAGAGTAGAACCGAAAAAAGCAGGGGAAATTACAGTTAATGCCGTAGTTTACAACAAAGATACAGATAAAATAAAAGATGTATACGGTGAAGACGGCTCAAAATTCGAAAAAGAATTTGAAAAAGGCTTTAAAGAAAGCTTTATCAACACATTTGCAGCAAGTTTTTCTAGTGATGTAAACATTGATAAGCAAGTAGATGATTTCTACAAAGCACTTCGTAAACAAGTCAACGAAAAAACTTCGTACACTACTAAAGTAACAAATGATGACAAAGAAAGTCCAGAAATTCAGTTCGCAGTTAAAGGGCTTGATATGAAGGGCGTTCAAACTGAATTAGTAGAAGAATTAACAAAAGCAGCAACAGCCGATCCATCTATTGCAACAGATGACCAAAAAATGGCTGAAAAAACAATGGAAATCTATACGAAAGCTGTGCAAAATGCAGACGCAGTATCAGAACCAAAAACAGTTACACTTAAACTAAAAGGAGATCCAAAAGATGATTCTTTATGGCAAATGCAAAACGACGTGGCATTCATGCAAGAATTAACTACAGCATTTTTCATGGCTGGCATGTAAGCTTTTAAATTAGGATGCACCAGCAACTTTCGGGTTGTTGGTGTTTTTTATTTTTATAAGGAAATGTCATTCAATTGGAACTAAAAAAACAGAGATTATCGTATCTCTGTTTTTCCCTCTAAAAATAATAAAGCCCCGTCACAATCAGCGCAACAACTATAATCCCTGGAACCAAATTTGCGACCCTGATTTTCGTCAAACCGAGCAGATTCAAACCAATCGCCAAAATCATAATTCCGCCAGTGGCAGTGAGTTCTTCGATTATCAGTGCCATCAAGTCGGCGGGAATGAATTGATTAATTTGTGTTGCGAACAGTGCGATAATGCCTTCAAATAAAAACACCGGAATCGCCGATAGCATAACGCCCCAACCAAGTGTCGTACTAAGAAGAAGGGCGATAAATCCATCCATCACCGATTTCGTATAAAGGACATCATGATTGCCGCGAATGCCACTATCAAGCGCACCAATAATCCCCATCGCACCAATTACAAAAATAAGTGTCGCGGTAACAAATCCTTTCGAAACATTACTTTTTCCTTTGGCACCGACTTTGCGTTCAATCCAGTGCCCAAGCTGGTTCAGGTGATAATCTATGTTAAGCCATTCCCCAATAACGGCTCCAAAACAAATACTTAAAATGACAATAAGCGAATTGCTCGTCTTAAAAGCCATTTGAATGCCAAGGACGATAACAGCTAACCCCATCCCTTTCATGACAGTATCTTTCATACGTTCAGGGATATTATGTAATTTCATGCCAAGAACAGACCCAACCAAAATCCCAAGCCCATTCACTAGCGCACCAAGTAGAACCATTTTATTCCTCCCTTTTTAGCAGATAACCTTAGTATACAGGAAGTTTTTGCCAATTGGGAGTTTTATTTCGCATAAAAAAGTCGAAGGAAGCGTTTTGCTCCTTCGACTTTAGCGTTATTTTCCAGCTACTGTAAAGCGTTCATTTAAATGATTAGGCCGCTCAATTTCATCCAAAACAGCAATTGCATAGTCTTCCATACTAATAAAACTATTGCCATCGCTACCAAATAAAAGGTGATCTCGACCTAATTGATAGTCGCCAGTACGTTCACCCGGCTCGAACATAGCAGAAGGGCTAATATATGTCCAACTGAGTTCTGCTTTATGTGCTTTTAAATGTTCTAATTGTTTCGCTTGCGCACGTGCAGTCGGATAATACGGCGCTTCCCGAAGTCCTTTTGATTCTAAAAGGGTATTGCCATCTTCGTCAACTTGCAGGCTAGCTGC
This sequence comes from Listeria cossartiae subsp. cayugensis, assembly GCF_014229095.1. Classification (GTDB taxonomy): domain Bacteria; phylum Bacillota; class Bacilli; order Lactobacillales; family Listeriaceae; genus Listeria; species Listeria cayugensis. The sequence goes on from NZ_JAARZC010000001.1 coordinate 513,862, forward strand.
TCCGCCAACCACAAGTAAGCGCGGCGAAACGGTGCCATTTAAAACAGAGATTAAATGATCGAGCGAAGTGACATGTTTTTCTGCTTCTTCTGGACTGACCCCGTATGCATCAACAACGACATTTTGATCGGCTAAATCTGAAAGTGTTAAATCAAAAATATCTTTTTGTAAAATATTAATATCTTTATGCGTTTGCGTGATTTTTCCGGCGTTTCTAACAATCGCTGTGACTTCATGGCCACGACTTTTCGCTTCTTCTAAAATTCTCGAACCAGCTCGGCCTGTAGCACCAATGATACCAATTTTCATAAAAAAAGCCCCCTATTCATTTTTGTGGAATAGATTCTCGCTTGATAAAAGAATTATTCCCGAAAGAGGGGACCTGAAAACATTTATTTTTTTGCGGCGTTTGCTAGTTGTTTGATTTTGGCTGCAGAGTATATGTGGGAAATCGTGAAGATAATTAGCGCTAGCCAGATGAACATGAAGGCGAACAATTGGATGTGATCGAAACTTTCTTTGAATAGTAAGACGCCGAGTGCGAGCATCAGTGTTGGTCCGATATATTGTAGAAATCCGACCATTGTATAGCTGATTTTCTTCGCGGCAGTAGCAAATAAAAGTAGCGGGATTGCTGTGACGACACCAGCACCAACTAAAATAATATTGGTTTGCGCTGCGTATTGCATTAATCCATTTGTTGCGAAAAAGACCACATAAATGAGCGCGAATGGTGTAATAATCATTGTCTCAAGCGTTAACCCGGTCCAAACAGACACAGAAACGACCTTTTTAATTAGTCCGTATAGCGAGAATGTCACGGCCATACCAATTGCCGCCCAAGGAACGGAACCAAGATGCCAAGTAAGAATCAAGACACCGATAGTTGCAGAAATAACGGCGATAATTTCCCCACGACTTAATCGTTCTTTTAAAATAACCGTTGCAAGCAAGACGTTTACAAGTGGGTTTATGTAGTAACCAAGACTTGCTTCCGTCACGTGACCACTATTCACCGTGTAAATGAATAAATACCAGTTTGCTGTAACTAAAAAAGCCGCCGCGATAATGGCGATAAGCGTCTTTGGTTTAAGCAACACATCTTTTGTTTCTTGAAAAACCATCGAGGATTTTCGCAAACAAACGATCAAAAATAGCATAAAAATAAAAGACCAAATAATTCTATAGGCCAAAATCTCCATTGGTGGGACATTTGTAACTAGCTTCCAGTAAATTGGAAGAACGCCCCAACACACGTACGCGAGAGCTCCAGCGATGATTCCGCCTAGCAGTCCGTTTTGTTTATTTTCCATAGCGATGTTAGCCCCCTTTTTAAACAATAGAACTATTTTAGCTTAAAAGGGCGAATAAAGCTACAAAAAAAACTACGAATAGGCTAGCTATTCGTAGTTTTTTTTATTATTTGCTTGCTTCGATTTGGATGTTTAATTTTACTTCGTCACCGATAAGTACGCCACCAGTTTCTAACGCAGCATTGTAATTAAGGCCAAAGTCTTTGCGGTTGAATTTACCTTTTGCTTCAAAGCCGGCTACCATGTTACCAGTGTTTGGATCTTTTCCAGTTCCTTCGTAGCTTACTTCTAGTGTAAGAGGTTTTGTTACGTCGCGAATAGTTAAGTCACCAGTCACTTCATATTCATCGTCGCCATCAGCAGTAATTTTTGTTGCTGTAAAAGTCACGTTTGGATATTTTTCTACATTAAAGAAGTCTTCGCTTTTCAAATGTCCATCACGTTGCGCTTGGCGAGTGTCAACGGAAGCTGCTGCAACGGAGAAGTTTAATTTAGCCGATGTTAAATCTTCTGGATCCATTTCGATGTCTGCTGTGAAATCGCTAAATGCACCTTTTACTTTTGATACCATCATGTGTTTTACTTGAAATTCGATTGAACTATGCGCTGGGTCTACGTTCCATTTTTCTACTGTCATTGTTTCATTCCTCCAAATATGTTTTTTTATAAAAGCATTCTCTTATAATCTAGCCCAAATCAATTAAGCTTAAACCTTTGAAAAAATACTTTTACGCCTTAGAAAAGCAATTGCTTAACTGTTTATGAGTAAACTATATCACACTTACTTTTAATAAGCAACTATTAAAACGTAATGCAAATATGTTTTTTTCGTAAATATGATTGAGTTTTTCTGCCAAAGTGCGTAGAATAGGTTAAAAGAGGAGGTTGGATGATGGTAGGAATTAATACAGATACAGAAAATATTAGTGAACTATTAAAGACGTATTGGTCGATTCAACGGATTTCTGCGGGATATGCGGATCAGAACGCGGCGAGTTTAGGACTAACCATTCAGCAACTTGCGATGATAAATGTGATTTACAGCACGCCAGGAATTTCGATGGCAGATTTAACGAAACGACTAATCATCACAGGAAGCTCTGCAGCAGCAAATGTGGACGGATTAATTAGCCTAGGTTTAGTAGTGAAATTAAATAAAACAATTCCAAGTGACAGCATGGATTTAAAATTGAAGCTCTCTAAAAAAGGAGAAGAATTATCGAAACGCTCCACTGCAAACGCTTTTATGTACAAAGCGATGATGAAAGTATTCGAACATCTTTCCGAAAATGAAATAGAAGATTTAATTCGCCTTAATAAAAAAGTAGAAACCTTGCTGAAAAAGAGTAAGTAAAAACATCTCCTGTATCATTCAAGTAAAAATGAATGAACAAGAGATGTTTTTTATTTTTGATCAAATTTGCAGTCTTCCAGTGGAATGACTTTTGTTTTATTGGTAAATTTATACGATAACCAGAAAACAAGGAAAATAGGGAGGCCGATATAAGAAATACCGATTTTTTGCCACCAAGCCGCGTTGGTGAATTCTGGTTTTAAAAACGCCGCGTAATCCTGACCAACAATAACTAAAATACATAAAATTAACGCTAAAATTGGCCCGAATGGGAAGAATTTCGCTTTATATTTTAGTTCGTTTAGGTCATGACCTTGTTTAACAAAAGCTTTGCGGAAACGATAATGACTAACCGCGATTCCAACCCAAGCAATAAATCCAGTTAAACCAGATGCAGATAGCAACCACGTATAAATGACCGTACCATTTTCCGTGAGCGTTGTAATGAACGTCATCGCGCCAACAATCGTAGTGACGATTAAAGCCGCCATCGGAATACCTCGACGGTTTACTTTACCCAAAAATTTAGGTGCTTTTTTATCACGAGCCATTGCCCAAAGCATTCTTGTTGAAGCGTAAAGACCTGAGTTACCAGCGGATAGCACAGAAGTTAGGATAACCGCATTCATCACCGAAGCCGCAAACGCAAGGCCAGCTTTTTCGAACACAAGTGTAAATGGGCTAATTGCCACATCTGTCGCCTCGGCACTAAGTAAATTAGGATTAGTATAAGGAATAATCATCCCGATAATGAAAATCGCGAAAATGTAAAACAATAAAATCCGCCAGAAAACTTGTTTAATCGCTTTTGGTACACTAGTTTCTGGAGTAGCACTTTCACCAGCCGCGATTCCAACCATTTCCGTCCCTTGGAAAGAAAATCCGGCAATCAAGAACGTACCTAATATCGCGAAAAATCCACCTTTGAACGGGGCATCTCCTGCCGTAAAGTTAGAAAAACCAATAACTTCGCCGCCGAGAATTCCGACAATTGTAAGTACACCGACGATAAGGAAAATAATAACCGTTGCTACTTTAATAATTGAGAACCAATACTCCGATTCTCCGTAAGCTTTTACCGATAGTGCATTTAAACCGAAAATCAACAATAAGAAAATCGCGCTCCACAACCAAGCAGGGGTGTTCGGCAACCAAAATTGAACAATAATCGCCGCAGTAGAAATATCGACCGCCAGCGTAATCGCCCAGTTAAACCAATAATTCCACCCCAGTGCAAAACCAAAAGCCGGATCAACAAATCGACTAGCATACGTACTAAACGAACCAGAAACCGGCATATACGTGGCCATTTCTCCTAAACTTGTCATTAAAAAGTAAACCATAATTCCAATTGCGATATAAGCAACTAATGCTCCGCCTGGTCCGGCTGTATGAATCGCATTCCCACTCGCTAAAAATAAGCCAGTTCCAATCGAGCCACCAATCGCTATCATAGATAGATGCCTTGTTTTTAAGTCACGACGTATTTCGCCGTGTGTTTCTTTTTTCACTATTAATCTCCCTTTCTTTTATCAGAGGAAGTGCGCAAAAAACAGCCAATCTGCAAGAAATTGGCTGTTACGTATTTTACCAACATCAATTTGTCAGATAGCACACCTATAAGAAATTTCGACAAATTCTTATAGCAGTCCAGCCCCTTTAGGAAACTGTCCCAACAACTATTTCTAAACAAAGAGAAAATAGTCACTTCGGCGATCAACCTGTTCATTTTTTGTCAGTGGCGTCTTTGTTTCGCCTCGAAAAAATTACTAGTGAATCTCGCAACCTCTACCTCACCATTTGGATGAGGGTTTATATTTGATTATTTACCCATAATAACGGAAAATGGGCTATTTTGCAATACGTTTTAGTAAAATTGTAGGGCTTCTTTGATAGTGCTATAAGTAGTTAGGCTGGCTAGACTTTCTTCGTAGCGAATTAAAGTCATGGCAAATTTAGGTGAAATCCCGGTAATAATTAGCTCTACACCAGTTAATTTCATAAATCCGTGGAACTTCACGAGGTTCATCACCGCGTCTTCATTAAAGTCAGCTAGCCCAGAAAGGTCCATAATCAAATAATCTTCTTTGCCATAATCCATATACTCGCTCACATATTCTGACATATGCTGGAAACGGTCATGTGTCAAAGAGCCAATTAGTGGCAATACACAAATATTTTCTTTGATCGGAACAATCGGCGTGGACAGTTTCTCAATTTCGCGTAACGATTTTTCGAGTTCCAGTTGATAGTCGTGTTCGTTTGTTACATCTTTTTGAATGCCGACAAAATACAAATGCGCATTATCATCGTAAATCGGTTCAATCGTAAGTTCATTCATAAAAGAAGTGCCATCTTTTCGGTAATTTTTTAGTAAAACATTCGCAGTGGATTTTTGGTCTATGGCTTGACGGATTTTTGCAACCTCTTCTTTGTCAGTGTCATCTCCTTGCAAAAAGTGACAATTGGAGCCAATAGCTTCTTCTTTCGCATAACCAGTAATATTTTCAAACCCTCTGTTTACATAAATGATTGGATTATCTTGTTGCTCAGGATCTGTAATAATTACTCCTACGCTAGACAAATTTAATGCTTTTAAAATAACATCGAATTTTGGATAAGCGGTCATCTGCGTGTTTCTCCCCCTTTGTACATACAAACCTATCATACCACGCAAATGAACGAAAACCAAAATGCCCAACTTGTGAAATTTATCGTGTGTGAGCAGAGGAGGGGAAATCGCGCTGGGGCAGGTGTATAATAGAGTTAGAGGTGATTAGTTATGTATATAACATTTACAGAGAGCGCCAAGAATCGGCTGGATGCATTACGGTCGAATTTAGAAGGGCAGTTGCATTTGTATTATGATACGGAAGGCTGTTCTTGTGAAAATAGCGGTATTTTTACACTTCGATTAGTTGAAGGGAAAACTGCAGAGGACGATGCAATTGAATCCAACATTGGCCCAGTGCTTATTAAACGTTGGACGGAAATTTTTTTAGAAGAAGCGTTGATTATTGATTATGATGACACGCAAAAAACACTGATTTTAAAAAGTGATGGCCAGTATTATAACCGCAATCTGTTGCTTGTGACGGATAAAGATGAGGTCATTAGTTGCCCAGTAACTTTATAATAGAAGAGAAGCCTAGAGTAATTTTTATTCTAGGCTTTTTTATGAAAATTTCATGAGAATGTGGTGAAACTTTAGACATATAGTTACACAGACCTCGGTTTTGTAGTAACATGGAATAGGAAGTTTATACATATGGAAGGAGTGTCATCATGGAACAACCATCAGTTGATGAACTGAAAAACTGGCGAAATGTTATGCTGCTTCACCGTTTTGCGCTGGAAGAAGTGAATACGAAACTTAAAATATTGAATGAAGAATTTCAATTTATTCATGATTATAATCCGATGGAACATTTGAAGTCACGTGTGAAGTCACTAGAAAGTATCGGAGCGAAATTAGAAAAGAAGCAGGTCGATATTACTCCGGAAAACGCCTTGAAATATGTGCATGATATTGCTGGAATTCGGATTACTTGTTCCTTTGTATCAGATATTTTTAGAATTCATGAAATGCTTGCCGGGCAAAGTGATATTACGATTAAGCGAGTAAAGGATTATGTGACTAATCCAAAACCAAACGGCTATCGGAGCTTGCATTTACTCTGTGAAGTACCAGTTTTCCTGACAAATCGTTCTGAGAAAATGACGGTGGAAATTCAAATTCGGACAGTTGCAATGGATTTTTGGGCGAGTTTGGAGCATAAAATTTACTACAAATATCAACAAGAAGCGCCTGAGGAACTAGTGAACGAATTGCAAGATGCCGCGCGAATCATCACCCATTTAGATGAAAAAATGAAAAACTTAAATGATCAAATTGACAAGTACAAAAAAGAGAAAGAAAAGTAACTTCATAATTAGCTTTATTTCTTTGCGAATGGGATGGATGCAAAGAAATAAAGCTGTTTTATATTTGCGGGATAAACTATTTTGCTTCATAATAATATAGAGGAAAAAGGAAAGGGGACTTTACATATTGGAGATATTTTTATATGTTTTAGCACTACTTGTTGCAATTTTTATTTCTAATTTATTAAACCGATTTGTGCCCTTTGTATCCGTACCGCTGATTCAAATTGGGCTAGGTGTGATTATCGCGATTATGCCGATTACTTTTGATTTACAACTGAATCCGGAACTTTTTCTTGTGATGTTTATTGCACCTTTATTATTTAATGATGGAAGACAGACGGATAAAGCGGCACTTTGGGGAATGCGAATGCCAATTTTGGTTCTCGCGCTTGGCCTTGTGTTTGCAACGGTTGTGGTGATTGGTTATTTTGTCCATTGGATGATTCCGACAATTCCACTTGCGGCGGCGTTTGCTCTTGCAGCAGCTCTTGCGCCAACTGATGCAGTAGCAGTGAGTTCACTTTCCGGACGAATAAATTTGCCAAAACGGATTATGAATTTGCTTGAAGGAGAAGCACTGATTAATGATGCTTCTGGGTTAGTTGCGTTCCAATTTGCGATTGCTGCAATGGTTACAGGTGTTTTCAGTTTAATGGACGCGAGCATTAGCTTTTTTGTGATTGCGATTGGCGGCATTCTAGTTGGATTAGCACTAAGTTGGTTGAAATTTAGACTGCTAAAATGGGTTCGAGGCCTAGGAATGGAAGACGTTACGTTCCATATGTTAATCCAAATTTTAACGCCATTTATTATTTACTTAGTTGCAGAGGAATTTCATGTTTCGGGGATTTTAGCGGTAGTTGCGGCTGGAATTATGCACTCAATGGAACAAAAGAAAATGGATCCGCAATTAGTAAAATTAAATGTCGTTTCGCAAAGTACTTGGTCGGTAATCATTTTTGTGTTAAATGGGTTAGTATTTTTACTGCTAGGTACGCAGCTTCCTGCAATTACAGAAGTTGTCTGGAATGATTCTGGCAGCAGCAATTTACAAGTAATGGCTTATATTTTATCGATAACGGCTGCGCTGATTTTACTACGTTTTCTGTGGGTGTATATTTCATGGAGTATTGGGGCGAAACAGCGACAAAAACAAAAGAAAAAGACGCAATTTCCGAAGATTAGACCAGTGATTTTAACGTCACTTTCCGGTGTCCGTGGGGCAGTTACGCTTGCCAGTGCGCTTGCGATTCCGTTTTTCTTAGATGATGGCTCACTATTTCCGCAACGTTCATTGATTATTTTCATTGCATCGGGTGTCATTCTTTGCACGCTCGTCATTGCGACATTCATTTTACCGTTACTTGCCAAAAGTGAAGAAGTGACAACGGAAGATGAACGAGCGGAAATAGCGACACGAATTCGGATTCTTAGAAATGTTATTCGTGAATTAAAAGAACAGACCTTACCAGAAACAAAATCGGCAACGGATGAAGTAATTGAAGATTATCGCAGACGGATTTATGATTTACAGCAAAATAATCAATCCAATCGAGGCATGGACGAAAGAGAACGCGCGAAACGGTTAGAAATTATCAAGTGGGAGCGCGAAAATACGCAAAAAATGACCGATGAAGGACGCATTGTTGCTACAGATAGCTATCGTTACCAGCATTATCTTAATATGATGGAACAAGCGATTAAACAACGCTTCCGAACAAAAATTAAAACCGCATGGATGTTTCTTTATCGTCTAGGCATGCTTGTCATTCACCCGAAAAAATGGGGCAAAATAACCCATAAAGTGAAAAAAGGTATTTCTAAAGATAGCGAACGTTTCCAAGCGATCCGTAAATTAAGAGAAGAAAACGAAATACTAATTATTTCTAAACTCAAAGAACAATTAACAGATGAAAATGCCGATATTATTGGGCCACTAATTACCGAACATACGATGTTTTTAGAACGTGTTAGAAAAGAACATAGTCCACGAGGCAAACGCGCGAAATTCGAACAAAAGAAACGCGAAGTCCAAGTAGTGGCTTTCCAATTAGAACGCGATATTATTCAAAATATGTTTGAAAAAGGCGGGATTTCCAGAGACTTAGCCCGAGAGCTACGCCAAAATTTAAATATGATAGAAACGTATTTATATGATGATTTTATCGAATAACAGAAAATCCCTAAGAACCGTGTATCGTTCTTAGGGATTTTTATTTAGGATGAAATTTTTTTCAAATCTTCAGCAAGGTTTTCTATTTCTAAATGGAAATTTTTTCTGCCATTATTTAAAACGATAGCCGCATTACGAAGCTTAATTTTTTGCTCTTGACCAGTTTCTAAGTTGAGAATGCTTATTGTGTAATAGGGCAGAAACGAAATCGTCCGACCGTGCAATTTTGTATCACATTCCAGCATATATTGGCTAAAAGGATATTTTTTATCTACAAATCCTCTTTTATAAAATAGCGCGCGATTATTAATAGAAACAGTCCCATTAAAATAAGTACTGCTGACACAGATAATATATAGACTAAAGACAACATAAACACCGATAAATGGCCAAATACGCAACGACTCAAAAGTAGAAAGAATGTAAAATCCGATGCCAATAATTGCCAAGCCAACAATGAATGTAAAAAATGTTTTGATATTCATATTATATTTGAAGAAAGGATAGTTTCTCATATTTGTGTACCACCTAAGAAGTTTTAGTTAAGATTGGTATTACTTGAGTTGATCACTTAGTTCTTCCATTTTTTCTTGCAAATGCTTTTCACCATCATTATATTTACGCGCCGCATTATAGACTCGAATCAGTTTTTCCGCACGAGTGTCTCTACTTATGATAACGATTCGATAGTATGGTAATGCTCTCGAGGCACTTTTAAAGTGAATTAGTTTTGCATCGCATTCGATAATATATTCGCTATAGGGGTACGGTTTTTCTTTATAATAGAACGCTTCTTCACTAACAGAAATGTCACCAGGAAAAAATCGTTTGAGAAAGAAAAATGTGGTGGTGGCAAATGCAAAAAGCAAAGCAAAAAATTCCCAGTGCATATGCAGCGTAATTGCGAGAGCCAAAAAAGCAATCAAAGAACAGGTAAACATAACGATTAAGATGACTGTGGATAGGTTGAGATTATTTTTCGAAAAGCGATATTTTTTCATGCTTGTTTGTCCGCCTATGTTAATTTTATAACAAAATTCTAGCACTAAAATCAAACCCTGTCTATCGTAGAAAAAATCGAAAAAACTATTGTTCATGTGGCAGCTTTGTTGTATAATGTAGCTTGCTGTAAGTAAACTTTGTGTTTAATATTAGTAAACTTCTATGACTTGAGGTTTACTATCACTAAACTTGAAAGAAAGGACATCGACATGGAAATTGGCAAACGCATTAAAAATCTGAGGCTCAGTAAGAATTTGACGCAAGAAGAATTAGGCGAACGAACGGATTTGACGAAGGGATATATTTCGCAACTAGAACGAGATTTGAGTTCTCCTTCCATTGAAACGTTATTTGCTATTTTGGAAGTGTTAGGTTCTACTCCGAAAGATTTCTTTGATGAAGAAGAACATAATCAAAAAGTAATTTACGGAGAACTAGAGCATACTTTCTTTGAAGATGAAGAAAAAGGATACAGAATTAAGTGGCTTGTTCCAGAATCGAACGAAAAAGAAATGGAGCCAGTACTACTTGAAATAGAAGCAAACAGCTGTTTTAAAAACTTTGAGCCATCACTTTCAGAAACTTTTGCCTATGTGTTAAAAGGAGAAGTGACCGTGCTACTTGGTCGAAATGAATATGTAGCCAAAAAAGGAGAAGCAATTTATTTCCACGCTGCAGATGAACACCAAATTATTAATCGATCAAATGAACAAGCAACACTCATCTTAGTAGCGACAGATTCATATTTATAAGGGAGGTAAATGATTGTGACAGAAACAATTATTCGTTTTGAAAATGTAACAAAACAATTTGACAATGATCCACCAGTGCTTGACAATGTCAGCTTTGAAATAGAAAAAGGGAAGTTTTACACTTTACTCGGCCCGTCTGGTTGCGGAAAAACAACCATTTTGCGCTTAATTGCTGGATTTTTAGAAGCTTCAGAAGGACAAATTTTCCTCGGTGAAAAAGTAATTAATCAAATTCCAGCCAACAAACGGCCGGTAAATACCGTTTTCCAAGATTATGCTTTATTTCCGCATTTAAACGTGTATGAAAATGTCGCTTTTGGACTGCGTATTAAAAAATTGAAAAAAGAAGCAATTGACGAAAAAGTAAAAGAAGCTTTGCGCTTTGTTAACTTAAAAGGCTACGAAAAAAGAGAAATTAGCGAAATGTCTGGGGGACAAAGACAACGTGTCGCAATCGCGCGGGCAATCGTCAATGAACCAGAAGTTATTTTGCTTGATGAGCCACTATCAGCACTTGATTTAAAACTGCGCACAGAAATGCAATATGAACTACGCGATTTACAAAAACGGCTTGGGATTACGTTTATTTTTGTCACGCATGATCAAGAAGAAGCACTTGCGATGAGTGATGAAATTTTTGTGTTAAATAAAGGCGAAATACAACAAAGTGGGACACCAATTGATATCTACGACGAGCCAATTAATAAATTTGTCGCAGATTTTATCGGAGAATCCAACATTGTTAATGGCAAAATGATTCAAGACTTCGAAGTGGAATTTGTGGAAAGACGTTTTGAATGTGTCGACCAAGGTTTCCGCCCGAATGAAGTTGTCGAAGTAGTTATTCGTCCGGAAGATTTGGAGATTACTTCTGCTGAAAAAGGTCAACTACAAGTAACCGTGGACTGGATGCTGTTCCGCGGTGTGCATTATGAAGTAGGTTGTATCGATATTGATGGAAATGAATGGCTTGTTCACACAACGAGAAAAGTTCGTGTGGGTGATAAGATTGGCTTAGCGTTTGAACCAGAGGCAATTCATGTTATGCGTCTTGGGGAAACGGAGGAAGAATTCGATAAGCGACTTGATAGCTACGATGAGGTGCAGTAATGAATAGACGCACCCGTACAGTTTATCTTGTTCCTTATGTTCTTTGGATTTTACTTTTTGTTGTTGCACCGATTTTATTGATTGTGTATTATTCTTTTTTTGATGTTGACGGCAATTTTACTGTAGATAATTATATTCACTTTTTCACCCCTGTCTATTTAAAAATGACGGCGAGTTCGTTCTGGTATGCGTTTTTAATTACGGTTTTCACACTGCTGATTTCGTATCCAACGGCTTACTTGTTAACGAAACTAAAACATAAGCAATTGTGGTTGCTACTTATTATTTTGCCAACTTGGATCAATTTGCTGCTTAAAGCGTATGCCTTTATTGGGATTTTTGGCACATATGGGGCGGCGAATCAATTTTTAGAAATACTTGGAATTGGCTCGAAACAGATTTTATTTACCGATTTTAGTTTCTTATTTGTATCGACTTATATTTTTATTCCGTTTATGATTTTACCGATTTTTAATGCGATTGAGGAAATTAATCCAACGTTGATTCAAGCATCGCGCGACCTAGGTGCATCAAGTTTGACGACGTTTAGACGAGTAATTTTTCCACTCACTGCTGACGGCGTAAAATCAGGGTGTCAGGCTGTTTTTATTCCAGCGCTATCACTCTTTATGATTACTCGTTTGATTGCGGGAAACCGTGTGATTACGCTCGGAACAGCGATTGAAGAACATTTCCTTGTCACGCAAGACTGGGGAATGGGCTCGACAATTGGCGTATTTTTAATTATTGCGATGATTTTAATTATGTTCCTAACCGGTTCTAAAAAGAAAAGAGGTGCGCGTAAATGAAGAAAAGTAAATGGGGTACAATTTATTTAGTGCTTGTTTTTGTGATTTTATATGCGCCGATTTTCTATTTGATTTTTTATTCGTTTAATAAAGGCGGCACGATGCATAATTTTAGTGGCTTTACGCTTGGATATTATAAAGAAGTTTTCCAAGATACGCGCTTACTGATTATCGTGCTAAATACGTTTGTAATTGCGCTACTTTCTTCGGTGATTGCAACTATTATTGGAGTGTGCGGGGCGCTGGCGATTAAATTTATGCCAAAACCATTCGCGAAAAACTCGCTTTTAAGTTTGAATAATGTGTTGATTGTTAGCCCGGACGTTATTATCGGTGCTAGTTTCTTGATTTTCTTCACGATTTTAGGCGTAAAATTAGGTTTTATTTCCGTCCTAGTGTCGCATATTGCTTTTAGTATTCCGATTGTCGTATTGATGATTTTGCCGAAGTTGCAAGAAATGAGTCCGACGTTGATGGATGCGGCGCGCGACTTAGGTGCAAGCCAGTGGCAAGTTCTTTCAAAAGTGATTCTGCCGTATATTATGCCAGGCGTTTTAGCTGGATTTTTCATGGCGCTGACTTACTCGCTAGACGATTTTGCGGTCACTTTCTTTGTAACAGGAAATGGTTTCTCGACTTTAGCCGTAGAAATTTATTCCCGTGCAAGACAAGGGATTTCGCTTTCTATCAATGCTTTATCGACACTAATTTTCCTATTCACGATTATTCTAGTAATCGGTTATTACTTTATTAACCAACGCAATACAAGTAAAAATATTCGGACGGGGGCGACGAAAGAATGAAGCAACTGCTGAAAATTTTTGTACCAGTAATTGTTGTCGCGCTCCTAATGATGCTGCTTGCAACGACGATGAACCGTTCGGAGGGCTACGCTGGGAGTAATACGCTGACGATTTATAACTGGGGCGATTATATTGATCCATCACTCATCACTAAATTTGAAGAAGAAACAGGCATCAAAGTCATTTACCAAACATTTGATTCTAATGAAGCGATGATGACGAAAATTGAGCAAGGTGGAACGACCTTTGATATTGCGGTGCCAAGTGATTACGCGATTAGTAAAATGAAAGAAGAAAATTTGCTAATTCCGCTTGATCATTCCAAACTACCAAATGAAAAATACCTTGATCCGCGTTTTATGGACTTGTCGTTTGATGATAATAATAAATATTCGATGCCGTATTTCTGGGGAACACTTGGCATTATTTATAATAAAGAAATGTTCCCGGATAAGAATTTCGATACGTGGAATGCGTTATTTGATCCTGAGTTGAAGAACCAAATCTTGCTGATTGACGGAGCGCGTGAGGTGATGGGGCTTGGGCTGAATAGTCTAGGTTACTCGCTGAATGATACGAATAAAGCCCACTTACAAGCTGCCAGAGATAAGCTAGAAACGATGACACCGAATGTAAAAGCAATTGTTGGCGATGAGATTAAACTTCTCATGGCGGACAACGAGGCGGGTGTCGCGGTTACTTTCTCCGGAGAAGCGGCAGAAATGTTAAGTGAAAATGAAGATTTAGAATACGTAATTCCAAAAGACGGCTCCAATTTATGGTTTGATAACATGGTCATTCCAAAAACGGCGAAAAATGTCGATGGCGCGCATAAATTTATTAACTTCATGCTAAAACCAGAAAATGCCGCAATCAATGCTGAATATGTTGGATACGCAACACCAAATGCCAAAGCGGTTAAATTGTTACCAAAAGAAATTTCCAGTGATGAACGTTTTTATCCGGATATGGATGAACTAAATAATTTAGAAGTATATGATAACCTCGGTAAACGAATGCTGTCGTATTATAATGAATTGTTTTTGGAGTTTAAGATGTACCGGAAATAAAGCCACCAGTATCTTCACGCAAGTTCACACCAAAGTCAAAACACGAACATTAAGCAAATTACTTGTGGAATAGATCAGCTATCCGCTAAAATAATGTTACGCAATTTTTTTCGAAAAGGAGAAATGGTTATGACAAAGGAGAAAGTGTTATGGGGTTACGATGAAAAGACTGGACCAGAAATGTGGGGGCATATCTGTTCTGACTTTGAAATCGCGCATACTGGAAAGGCGCAATCGCCAGTAAATATCGAACAAGCTGACGTTGTGAAATTAAAACCATCAACGATGAAATTTTACTATAAAGAAACAGACTATACGATTAGAAGAATTGAACAATCGGTACATGTTTTTCCACATGATAAAGAACAAGGGCTACGCTTTAACGGCGAGTATTATCCGCTTGTATCGTTTCATGCGCATATTCCGGCAGAGCATTTGCTTGACGGTTATATGTATCCGATTGAATGGCATTTTGTACACGAAAAACCAGACGGCACAACGCTTGTAATGAGTGCTTGGATGGAAATTGATAATACAAATAATGTCGAATTCAAAGATTTACCGACCTATTTCCCAGAAGTGTTTGCTGATTTTGAAACAGAACGGGAAATTACTTTAGATGTGAATGAATTTATGCCAGAAGAGCGTGTTTTCTATACGTACCAAGGTTCACGGACAACACCACCAACCGTGGAGGGCGTAACTTGGATCGTTTTAAAAAATGCGAAGACGCTTGGTCAAGAAGATTTCACTGAATTTGAAAAAGCAATTGGCAATACAAGTCGACCAGTGCAAGATTTGAATGGTCGCGAAATTACTTTTTACAATTAAAAAACTAGAAAGCCTCGCTCGAATCTTGTATAGTATAGACATAGATTCTGAGTGGAGGCTTCTTTTTATGTATGAAAAAGCGAGACAGATGATGATTGAAGCACATAGTGGACAAGTTCGCAAAATTACTGGCGAGCCTTATTTTTCGCATCCTTTGAACGTAGCGAGAATTTTACGCCGTGCTGGTTTTCGTGAAGAAGTTGTTGTCGCTGGTCTGCTGCATGATGCCGTTGAGGACACGGAGATGACCGATGCAGATATTCGTGCAACATTCGGTGATGAAGTAGCCGATTTAGTAGCTTCTCATACAGAAAATAAAACGTTATCGTGGGAAGAACGAAAAGCGCATACGATTGAACAAGTGCGCACTGGAAACTTAGAAGAAAAAGCATTAATCGTGGCGGATAAATTAGATAATTTAACCTCTGTCAAATATGCGTTAAGCTCAGAAGGTAAGTCTGTCTGGGGCTATTTTAAACGCGGCTATGAACTGCAAAAATGGTACAATGAAGGAATTAAAAATAATATGGAATACGGGATAAATCCGGCCGAAATCCCCGCTTTCTTTGATGAATATGCCCGACTAGTGAAGTGGATTTTTAAGAAGTAAAATTTTACGATTAAATATCTGTTAAATTAGGTAATTAGAATTAATTTTATAAGTTTTTAGAAAACAAGTTTCTTTTCCCGAAAAACTATTGTAAAATGAAAGCGTTATAAAACTTACGCGAAGGGAAGTTTTTTGAATGGTTTATGGAGCAATTGAAGCAGGTGGAACTAAGTTTGTCGTAGCGATTGGAGAAAAATCAGGTAAAATTATTAAACGCGCGAGCTATCCGACAACGGAACCAGCAGAAACAATGAAAGCAGTCATTCAATTTTTCAAACAGTATGAAGATGAATTAAAAGCAATCGGGATTGGCTCGTTTGGACCAATTGATATTCGAAAATCAAGTGCTACATACGGTTACATCACGCAAACGCCAAAACTAGCATGGCGCAATTATGATATCGTTGGTGCAATGAAAAAAGAATTTAATGTCCCAATTGGTTTTACAACGGACGTTAACGCAGCCGCTTTAGGAGAAGTAAACCTAGGCGCGGCAGCAGGTTTGGATAGTTGTATTTACTTAACAATCGGAACTGGAATTGGCGGAGGAGCCGTTGTCGCTGGGAAAATTCTCGAAGGTTTCTCTCACCCAGAAATGGGACATATTATGGTGCGCCGTCATAAGCGCGATCGTTTCACAGGCAGCTGCCCGAGTCATAGCGACTGTTTAGAAGGCCTTGCAGCAGGTGGCGCGATTGAAAAACGTTGGGGCCAAAAAGCCGCAGAACTCGCGGATAATGAGGAAGTTTGGAATTTAGAAGCGCATTATATCGCTCAAGCTTTGATGAATTATACGCTTATCTTATCGCCAGAAAGAATCGTGTTAGGTGGTGGCGTAATGAAACAGCGCCAACTTTTCCCACTTGTCCGTCAAAAATTAAAAGCACTCGTAAATAATTATGTGCAATTGCCAGACTTAGATGAGTATATCGTTCCACCAAAACTAGAAGATGACGCTGGGATAACTGGCTGTGTCTTACTTGCAGTGGATGCGGAAGAGTCGAATTAATGACAGAAAACAGCTCTAGTTTATAGGGCTGTTTTTTGATATACTGAAATGTGATAAAACAAACAAGAACGCAGGAGGAAAAAGATGTCCATTACGAACTTATTAAATATTAAATATCCGATTATCCAAGGTGCCATGGCGCAAATTGCTAAAGCTCCACTTGTCGCAGCTGTATCCAACGCAGGCGGTTTAGGAATTATCGCTTCAGGCGGAATGACTGCTGATATGCTTCGCGAAGAAATTCAAAAAACAAAAGCGCTGACAGATAAACCATTTGGCGTCAATTTAATGCTAATGATGACGAATATTGCAGAACTAACCGAAGTAATTATTGAAGAAAAAGTAGGTATCGTTACAACCGGAGCGGGAACACCAAAAACGTTTATGCCAATTTGGAAAGAAGCTGGAATTATCGTGATTCCTGTTGTCCCGTCCGTGATGATTGCTAAACGCATGGAAAAAATGGGCGCAGATGCAGTTATCGCAGAAGGAACAGAAGCAGGCGGACATGTTGGTGAAACAACAACGATGGCACTTCTACCGCAAATTGTGGATGCCGTTACTATCCCAGTCATTGGCGCAGGTGGAATTGCCGATGGTCGCGGAATCGCCGCAGCCCTAGCCTTAGGTGCAAAAGGTGTCCAAATCGGCACACGCTTCCTAGCAACCGATGAATGCCCAGTACACCCAGACTTCAAAGCAGCCGTGATTAAAGCTTCCGACCGCGACACAATGGTTACCGGACGAAAAGCAGGCGCACCAGTCCGCTCGATTAAAAACAAAATGATCAAAGAATATATTCGTTTAGAAGAAGAAAATGCCGATCGTGATACTTTAGAAGAGTTAACTTTAGGCTCTTTACGAAAAGCAGTACAAGAAGGCGACACAGACAACGGTTCTGTCATGGCCGGTCAAATCGCTGGTTTAATCACAGAAATCAAACCTTGTAAAGATGTTATCGAAGAGATGATGACAGATGCTAAGAATGTGATTGCTGGGTTAGAATTATAAACTAAAAACAGTTATTTTCTATTTAATTAAATAGAAATAGCTGTTTTTTTGTGTAGTTGGGAAGCCATTTACAAAAGTAAAGTTTAAAAATGCACTAATTAGTTCTGTATTTGGCTACGTTAATACACAGAGGTTCACAAAACGATCACAAAATGGAATCGTTGCTGGTGCTATAATAGAAGAGTGGAAAACTAGACATAGAGAGGAACCACCAAGATGAGAGAGATAAAAGTAAACGAAGCAACATTCCAAAAACACGCCTCGAACTTAGACAGCAAAAGCGCGGGAAGCTATTTGCCGTTAAAAGGTGGAAATATGGCATACTCACGAGCGAATTCTATCAACCAATTACGGTCTGCGTTGATTGATTTGGTCGATGTGGTAGAAGATTTTCAAGCCGTGACCAAGCAAGATGCCGGTAGATTAAAGAAAATGGGCATGGCCTATGCGAAACAAGATCAAGTGATGGGACAGAAAATAAATCAGCTGGAGGTGCGATAGATGGACAGCACGCACAGCCAGTTGGAACAACAGCTACAACAAGTGAAAAAAGCGCAGGATGTTTTACAAGATAATCTGGGGCAGACTAAGCGCAAACAAGCGGAACAAGAATGGTTAGAAGAAGATAGCCGCCAATTAGAAATGGAGAAACAAGGATTGCTGGACTTCTTGCGAGGCGGTTGGCAAGGGGAGGAAGCGAATGGTTTCCACCGCTATCTGGAAGAACAACAACACGAAGAAGCGATGGCATGGCGAAAAGATTTGTCGGAAAAACGTGTTCATTTGGAAGAAGAAGCGCGGACTACTAGAGCAGAAATGCACGATATAGAGACCAAACAAGCCTCCTTGCGAAAGGAGTGGAACCAATGAGTCGAATCGACATTGCAGAACTCAATGACTTTCTTCAAAGATTACGAAGCAGTAATGCTGAGGCTAAAAAGATGATACGCGGGATTCAACAAGCAGCGAGCAAGTACGCACAAGATAAAAGTTTAAAAGGGCAAGCAGTATCAGCTTCGCAAAGCTATTTCGCTTCCAGTTATCCCTCTATTGCACAAAGTATTTTAGAAGCTTTAGAAGAAAGCGAAGAACGTTTAGCACAATACATACGCGAGTTTGGTAGCCAAGTGGACAGCTCGCCTTCCGCACGAATTGATGCGGAAATCCTTCAAGAAGCGATGGCGAAAGTGGCAAGTTTGAAGCGAAAAGAAGAAGAGTTACATCGCCAACTCTCTGCACCGAATACGAAACCGGATATGCAACAAGTTTACGTAGTCCAAGCGAGAAGTGCGCACACGCAATTACTGCAAGCTATCGAAAAAGAAGATATACTAGAGAGGTACATCGCCTTTGAACAAAGTCACGCCCAGTTTTTTAGTGCGTTAACCGAACTCATTCACTCCACAGGACGAGCGGTGCAAGAGCTGAAACAAAATGTGACCTTCCATGAGAAAACAGGCACCTATGCTGTACCTAAAAGCGTTCATGCATCGATTAGTTTGATGAGAAAAGCGATGGATAAAGCACGCAAAGAAAACGCCAAAGATCCCTTCCCAGAAGCATTCGAAGACTATCAGTTATTCGCCTATACGTATGTGAATGATAAAGGCGAAACCGTCACGATGTGGCTATTGGAACGGAATGGCAAACGCGCCAGTAATAAAGAACTCCAAGCTTTTCTAGAGGAGAACGGAGCCGAGTTAGACCCTATCCTGTACACAAATCTTTCCGGTGAAGAACTCGAACGCAAAGTAAATGACGCATGGAAAGACGGCGTCAACTACTTAAATGGTCAAAAAGTAACCGGATTTTCCGGGGCGACACTGAGGTCCTCTGCTTATGTAGCCAGCGTGAAGGATGCGATGGATGATGCTGGACTAACTGATATGGCGCTAGGATTAGGCTTTGGGATTGCGGCGGTGAGGAATAAAGCAGTTCTTAAAGAAAATATTAAATCTACTCCAAAAACGAAGTTCAATCCTACTGAAACCAAGCAGACAGTATCAGGAGAGAAATGGAATAAGTATTTCAAAGAAAAGTATGGAGCAGAAAATGTTCAATGGAAACCAACATCATTTGAAGATATAATAGCCAATCCAGAACGACTGTATGGAAGTACAAAAAAAGAAATCAATGCGATATTGGGACCAGACTGGATTGAAGATACTTATGGTTCTGCTAAAAATGGTTGGAAGTTTATTAATAAGGGAGACGGAATGATATTTTATCATCCAGGAGAAGGAATCCACGTGGGCTCATATTATGGTTTTTCATCTGGCAAAACAGGAAGAGTTAAGGTGATAAAATCTGAAGATAATTACGTTCCAACAACAGATGATGGAGCAACTTTAGTAATAATAAAATAAAGGTGGTAAATATGAAACAATTAACAGTAGGAGATTCATTTAATGGTTTTTTAAATAGTTTAAAAGTAAGAAAAGACATAAAAATTATGAGTGACGAAGAACTTTATAATTATATTTTTGAAGTTTTTTTAGGGGATATAGTAGCCTATTTAAGTCCTAATACGTTAGAACGATTGGATTCTGAAGGTATAATTGATGAAGATATTTATGCTATATCAAAGAATCTAAGAAATGAATTATTGGAAATGATAAATGGCCCTTTATGGAATATTGCTTCAGTAAAAAATTCAGATGAATGGACTAATATATTTGAAGGATTAAAAAAGCTAGATGCTCTAGTTCACAAAAAATGGACAGAGGAAGAAATCTCCTATTTAAAAAATATGATTTGAAAAATTTTGGAGAAGGAGAGTTAGAAATAGATTGGTTAACTGTACTAAATAATCCAAAGAAAAGTAAGCGGGAAAAATAATTACAGAGCCATTATTAAGTCTTATAAAACTAATTCAAGATTAAAAGAAAATGTTGAAGGGGCTTAGCAGAATTAGAATACAGAATTAATAACAACTTATGAGTAAATTAGAATACATTTCCTACTCAAATCAAAAACCAGTTACCCACCAAACACGGCGTAACTGGTTTTCTAAATCTCACCCAAAATTAAGCTGCCAAAATACCCCAAACCGGTCCGTCACCTGCGCATAAGTCGAACCCCAGAACGCCACTTGCAATTCCATTTCCACTTTGCCATCAGCACTCAAAGCTTGATAGGCATACTTAATATCATCCTCAGACTCAAAATTAATAAGAATCGTCACGCGGTTCCCGGTTGTAAAACCATCATAAGGCGCATCCGTAATATAAATAAATTCTTCGCCATTTTTAGCTAAGCGGCTATGCATCAATCGCTCACCAAAAACGGCATCACCATCAAAATTATTCATCTCTTTAAAACGCTGAACACTTGTAATTTTAGCTTGAAACACATCCGCATAAAATGTTAGCGCATCTTGACCTTCTCCGTTAAAAACTAAGTAAGGAACTGCAAAAGACATCTCATCATCTCCTATACAATTAATAGCTTTAGTATAAGCCTAATCTACTGCGAAGTCATGTCTCAAATTAATAAGGATTTGTGAATAAAAACAAAATACTTGCAAACAAACGTGATATATTATACAATTATTATAAGAAATCGGATATATTTAAATTAATATTTTTTTGCAACAAAATAAAGTAAGTACTTGCTTTTGGGAGTGGGTGCGTAGGAGGTAGATGTATGCTTTGGGTAAAAGAGTCAATTGAGCAACTTCTCAGCAAACTACACACGAATTTAGACACAGGGTTAACGAAAGAACAAGTGAAGGAAAAACATGCAGAGTTTGGGACAAATGAATTTGAAGAGGGTAAGAAAGAGTCGCTGCTTCAGAAAATTGGTCACCACTTAGTTGAAATTACAACGATTGTGTTGCTTATTGCAGCGGCAATTTCGGCCTATTTAGCAATTACAACTGGATATGGTTGGGCGAAGGTTGTTGTTATTTTAGGAATCGTCGTTTTGAATATGGTGCTGGGGATTTATCAGGAAAACAGCGCCGAGAAAGCACTTGCTGCATTACAAAGTATGAACGCGCATTTAACGACGGTCGTTCGTGATGGTGTGCGTATGCAAGTGGATGCAACGGAATTAGTGCCAGGGGATATTATTGAAATCGTTGCAGGGGATATGATTCCAGCAGATGCGCGGATAATTTCTAGCAGCAGTTTGCAAGTCGAGGAATCTGCGTTGACCGGTGAAAGTGTTCCGGTTGAAAAAGACGCAAATGCGGTTGTTTCGGAAAAGGCACCAATTGGAGATAGACTGAATATGCTTTACTCAGGCTGTCTTGTAACGAATGGTCGCGCCACAGCGGTTGTTGTGGAAATTGGGATGGAAACAGAGATGGGGAAAATTGCTGGGCTTTTAAACAGCACCTCAAAACTGATGACACCTTTACAACTTCGCTTAAAAGAATTAGCTAAACGACTTAGTATTGTAGCACTTTTAGCAGGTATTTTAATTTTTATTATTGATGTGTATGTGTACGGTGAAACGATTATTGAAACATTGATGATTGCGATTTCTCTAGCTGTAGCAGCGGTTCCTGAGACGTTGCCGGTTATTGTGACATTGACGCTTGCTTATGGGGTTCAAAATATGGTGCGGAAAAATACGATTATCCGCCGAATTCCTGCAGTAGAAACAATCGGAAATACTTCGGTTATTTGTTCTGATAAAACAGGGACATTAACGCAAAATAAAATGATTATCCAACAAATTTGGGCAGCAGACCATGCGCCGATAAAAGCAACAGCTAAGTTTGATGCGGCTGAGGAGAAAGTGTTGGAGATGCTGAGCCTTTCCAGTAATGCGACGATTGATGTAACTGACGGCGAAGAAACCATCATTGGTGACCCAACCGAAAGCGCGATAATCCGTTTACTAGAAGAAAAAGGAACAACGAAAAAAGCATTGGAAGCCAAATATCCACGCGTGTTCGAACTTCCTTTTGACTCAGATAGAAAGCTTATGACGACGATTCACCAAGTAGAAGACGGCTTTCTTTCCATTACAAAAGGTGCTTTTGACAGAATTCCGGTAAATTTTTCAGAGGAGTTTTTAGCGGAAGCAGAGCGGGTGCATGACAGTTTTGCGGAGGATGCGCTTCGGGTGCTAGTTGTTGCTTATAAAAAATATCCGGAAATGCCGACTGACTTGTCTAGTGAGGCGCTGGAGACCGACTTAACTTTTGCTGGGATGGTTGGGATGATTGATCCACCGAGACCAGAAAGTAAAGCGGCTGTGTTAGCGGCGAAAAAAGCGGGTATTAAAACTGTAATGATTACTGGTGACCACATTGTAACGGCATCAGCAATTGCAAAAGAAATTGGTATTTTAACGGATGGGGACAAAGCAATTACTGGGGCAGAGCTTGCTGAAATGTCAGAAGCGGATCTGGAGAAAAACATTCGAGATTACGCGGTATATGCGCGTGTTAGCCCGGAAGATAAAATTCGAATCGTCAAAGCTTGGCAAAAGAATGGTGAAATTGTAACGATGACAGGTGATGGTGTAAATGATGCGCCAGCTCTAAAAGCAGCGGATGTCGGTGCTGCGATGGGAATCACTGGAACAGATGTATCTAAAAACGCTGCAGATATGGTTATAACAGATGATAATTTTGCAACGATTGTAGATGCAGTTAAAGAAGGGCGTACAGCCTATGAGAATATCCGCAAAACGATTTACTTCTTATTAAGTACTAACTTTTCACAAATTTTCATTATGTTAATTGCGATTATTCTTGGCTGGGGTGCGCCGGTTGTAGCTGTTCAGTTGCTATTAATCAACGTGGTGTCTGACGGGATTCCTGGATTCTTCTTGAGTCGTGAAAAAGCAGATGACTCGATTATGGAGCGGAAGCCAATTCCGAAAAATGCTGGGATTTTTGCAAATGGACTTGGGAAGAAAATGGCGACACAAGCAGTTGTCTTTACGATTGTGACGCTTGCAGGATTTTATATTGGCCAATTTGTAACGATTAATCAATCGATTGGTGCAAGCTATGAAGTTGGGATGACGATGGCGTTTGTTATTCTAGCATGGTCATCTGTCGCGCATATTTTCAACGTAAGAAGTGATAAGTCGATTTTCACTATCGGATTTTTATCCAACCGAGGCTTGTTCTTTAGCGCGATTTGTTCGATGTTGATTATTCTAGGACTTGCGATTATTCCACCACTTGCAAACATGTTCTTCTTAGTAGAAATGAGCTTAACGCACTGGATTCTCGCATTCATCCTATCGATGTTCCCACTCCTATTTGTAGAAATTCAAAAGCTTATTCAGCGAAAAAGAGCAAAAGCTTGAAGGAGGGTAACTAAATGAATGAGACAGAAAAAGTTGTAGCAGCCTTATTAGAACGTAATTTTGGTAAAAATATCGGCACGCGTTATCCGGGAAATGAAGAAGCGCAATTGCGTGCCGAGGAAGTTATTGAAGAAATTGCGATTGTGATTGCACCACTTGTTGAAAAACTAGGAATCGAAAGTAAAACAGTGAAAAAAACGATTCCATTTTTATATGAGCTTCAAAAAAATCAATTTTGCGATATGAGTGCTTATCCGTATCCGCTTTTGTTAGTTAATGGAACGAGTGCGGATACCGAAAAATATTGGCGTGATTTGCCAACATATTGGACGGATGATGCGAATAAAATCGTGCTTCCATATGTGTTAGACCATATTAAAAATAATAAAGTTCGGCAAAAATTACTCGCTTTTCATGCATGGCTATTAGGCGAAGTAGTAGAGATGAACGAAGAACTTGGTGCCGCTTTTCGCGTGAAATTAGTTTTTGAGTCAGATATGCGGATTCGTTTGCGAATTTATGAAGTAGAGCAAATTGCAATCGAGGTGCATTTCTTAGATAATCACGATACAGAACAACAACATTTAGGTTATGATGTGAGTTTGGACACTGAACTGGTGGATAATGCGAGACTGCTCTTACGCCAAGGGATTTTAACAGAAAATCTCGGTTTGGAAGCATTGAAAGCTTATATTCACGCTGTTTTACCAATTGCCCATAGCGTGAAAACATTAGAAGATTTGACCGAAGAAGAAGCGAAAAAACTAACCAAATTACTCACGCAAGAAGAACCAAAAATTATGGAAGATACAGATTTATCAAGTAAAGCAGTAGATTTCTTGCAAACAGTAGCACAAAACTAAGAATAAAATGCTATTTGGAGGCAATGGGTCCTAAATAGCATTTTATTTTTGCAAGAGTGATGGAAAGAATAGTAAAATGATACAATGAAAAGAGAAATGAGGATGTAAAAATTGATTCGACAAGCTAAAAAATCAGATGCGCCGAAAATTGCGCCACTTTTACTAGTAATATGGAAAGACATGGAATTGCCCATTTTAGAAGTAGAAACGGAAGAAGCGATTACGAATGCGCTAATTGAAGCGATTCAGACCGAGGACTACCGTTATAGTTACAGACATTTGTACGTGTTTGAACAAGATGGCGATATTGCGGGCGTTTTAGCGGGGTATCCTGGAGAAATTGAACCTGAAATCGATCAACCTTGGAATGCAATCGCGAAAAAGCATGGTATTACTTACGAGGAACCAATTTTTGCGGATAAAGAAACGTTTCCGGGTGAATGGTATTTGGATTCGATTGTTACAAACGAAAAGTACCGCGGCCACGGTGTTGGAACGGCTTTGCTTGCTAAACTAGCAGAAATTGCCGCAGAAGATGGCGAAAAAGTAGTTGGCTTAAATTGCGATAAAGGAAATCCGCATGCCAAACGATTATATGAGCGCCTAGGATTTCACGTAACCGGGGAAATTACCCTTAGCGGCCACGAATACGAACATATGCAAAAATAAGAAATGAGGCAAGCCGATGAAAAAGATAATTTTCACAGTAGTACTTAGTTTGGTTCTAGTCCTTGCAGGTTGCGCTGATGTGACCAATACAGTAAAAGTCGATAAAAAAGGCGATGCGACTATCTCCTTCGATGTCGATATTTCAACGGTAGCGGGAATTTTCGCGTCGAGCTATTCCGATGAAATGGTAGCAAAACTGCAAGAAGCCGGCTTTACAGTCGATAAAAAATCAAATACGAGCTATCATATCGAAAAGAAACTAGATAAAAACGACACAACGAACAGCGATATGAAACCAGAAGACTTTGGTGTGAAAATTACCAATACAAAAAGTTTCTTCACGCAGAAAATCAAAGTAGATGCGGATATCGACATCGAAAAAATTTGGAAAAAAGAAGTGGCGGATGTTCCATTTCCAAAAGAAATTTTAAGCCAAGTGGATTATACGTTTGTTTTGGATTTGCCGATTTCAACGATTGGGGATAACAATGCCAAAAGTGTTGATGGCGGGAAGCTGACTTGGGATATTCCACTTGATAAGAAATCCGAAATGTATTTTGAGGTCACTGTGCCAAACGTGAAAAATATTGCGATTGTTGGTGGGGTTCTACTTGTAGCAATCATTGGTGCGCTTATTTATCTTATTAGAAGACACCGTAAAAAGAAAAAACAACGATAAAAAAGTGTGGATCGGTTAGCTAAGCTGGTCCACACTTTTAATTACTTCTTGTTCTAATTCTTCATAACAAGCTAATTTTTTCTCAATTTTCTTAAACGCGCGGTCAAGTTCCGCTTGTCGGCGATACATATCGGCTTGATGTTCTTTGAGTACAGCAATGCGTTCAGAGACAGTCTCATCGCCGCATTTAGTTAGTTCGACAATTTCTTTTTGTTTCGCAAGTGGCATACCAGTGACGCGCAAACATGTAAGTAATTCCAGCCAGTGCAAAGCATCGTTATCGAAAATCCGGTTATTATTTTTATCACGCGCGAGAAAAGGAATCAAACCTTCACGTTCATAGTAGCGAATTGTATGGGCGCTTAAACCTGTGTGCGCGGAAGCTTCTTTGATTGTTTGTTGCACTAAAATCACCTCGTTTTTTCTTAATCATAGCACCTCGAAAATCGAAAAGCCAAATGTTTGCCTTTGAGTATACTCTAAGGTGTATAGTAAACGTGTTATTACTTTTAGGAGGCGGATAAATTGAACTTAAAAGATACAGTAAAACTTGCAAATGGTGTAGAAATGCCCCGTTTAGGATTTGGCGTATGGAAAGTGCAAGACGGCGATGAAGCAGTAAATTCTGTTAAATGGGCGATCGAAGCGGGATACATTAGCATTGATACAGCAGCTGCTTACAAAAATGAAGAAGGCGTTGGTCAAGCAATCAAAGAGTCTGGCATTGCGAGAGAAGACTTATTCGTAACAACAAAACTGTGGAATGCAGAGCAAGGTTACGAATCTACTTTGGCAGCATTTGATGAAAGTTTGCGTAAATTAGAACTTGATTATGTGGACTTATATTTAATTCACTGGCCAGTTAAAGGTAAATTCAAAGATACTTGGCGCGCTTTTGAAAAATTATATAAAGACAAACGCGTTCGCGCAATCGGCGTATGTAACTTCCACGAACATCACCTAAAAGAATTAATGGAAGACGCGGAAATTGCTCCAATGGTAAACCAAATCGAATTACATCCGCAATTAACACAAGAACCATTACGCAAATTCTGTGCTGACAACAATATCGTTGTAGAAGCTTGGTCTCCACTAGGTAATGGCAAATTGCTTTCTAACCCAGAAATCAAAGCTATTGCTGATGCGCACGGTAAATCAGTTGCGCAAGTTATTCTTCGCTGGGACTTACAAATCGGTGTCGTGACTATTCCAAAATCAGTCCACCAAGAACGTATTATCCAAAATGCCGATATTTTCGACTTCAAATTAACCGAAGAAGAAGTGGCAAAAATCAGCGGATTAAATAAAGACGAAAGAACTGGCCCAGATCCAGACAACTTTAATTTCTAATATGAAAAAAATCCCTTCCAGCTTATCGAACTGGAGGGGATTTTTATGCTACAATAAACTAAAAAAAGAGGTTAACA
Source organism: Listeria cossartiae subsp. cayugensis (assembly GCF_014229095.1). Taxonomy (GTDB): domain Bacteria; phylum Bacillota; class Bacilli; order Lactobacillales; family Listeriaceae; genus Listeria; species Listeria cayugensis. The sequence goes on from NZ_JAARZC010000001.1 coordinate 541,550, forward strand.
GATGGACGCAAAAACAATAATTGAAAACCGCTTTATTAATCAAAAATTAGTAGCATCCTCGTGGTGCGATTCCCCGGAAAAAATTGTCTCTCATTTTGGTGCCATGCAATCGCAAAATTATGGTCAATCGCTTTGGGCTGTTGGAAGTAGAATGACGGCGCCTAGTGAGCTAGCTGTGAAAGAGGCAATTGATAATGGTGAAATTATCCGAACGTGGCTTTTGCGCGGAACCATTCATCTTTTTTCAGCTAAAGATTATCACTGGATGATGGATTTAATTGCGCCTACGATAGATAAAATATGTAAACCGTATCGGGCGAAGTTAGGTTTAACGGAAGAGGCGCTTGAGAAGGCTACTGAAGTTGTTGCGGCATTTGTTGCGAGACAAGCAGTTACTAGAAAAGAGCTGGCGGCACATTTAGCGACAATGGATTTACCAAGCGAGGGAATCCCTTTTGCACAGCTGCTAGTTTATTTAAGCTCGCGGAAAGTCATTTGTTCAGGTCCGGATGAAACTTTTAGAAATACGAAACATATTCCAGCGGATACGCATCATTTTACGCGGGAGGACGCGATTAAAGAGCTCGCGAAACGTTATATCCAAAGCCATGCCCCGGCGACATTAAAAGATTTTTGCTTTTGGTCGGGTTTAAATGTGACGGATGCTAAAATAGGATTAGCGGATAAGCCTAAAATGGGTGATTATTACATAACAACATTGGTTGAAAATAGCGAAAAACCAGCTACTATTCCACTCGCTGGTTTTGACGAATGGATTATCGGCTATCGTGATCGTTCAGTCGTATTACCAGAAATCTGGCACGATGAAATTATTACGAAAAATGGGATTTTCAGACCGGCGATTATTACAGATGGCGAAGTGGTCGGGAAATGGGAGAAACCAAAAAAACGGGCCGAATTAGAAGGAGATTACTGGGACCGTTACATCCAGTTTCGAAATATGCTATAGTCAATTAGGTGGATAAATTTTAATTTGAGGTGATAAAGCAATGAATGCTTTTGATAAATTTTACAAAAAAACAGTAGCAGAACGCCACGCAATTTTGGCTGAATATGCTGATTTAAATGAGGAAGAACAAGCATTTTTAGCTTCTACAGGGGCACTTTCTTTTGATAAAGCGAATCATATGATTGAAAACACAATTGGTATTTATTCGCTGCCGCTTGGTTTAGGGATGAATATGCTTTTAAACGGCAAATCCTACGTTGTTCCAATGGCGATGGAGGAACCATCTGTTGTTGCCGCACAAAGCTCCGGAGCCAAACTCATTGCACAAAATGGCGGGATTACAGGCAGTGCAACGAAGCGCAAAATGATTGGACAAATTGAGTTGATTTCTGTTCCTAATATCCAATCAGCTAAAGATAGCGTCATTGCGAATCAAGCAGAACTAATCGCTATCGCAAACCAAGCCCATCCGTCATTACAAAAGCGTGGTGGCGGTGCGGTTGATCTCCAAGTTAGAACAGCGCAAACAGCCAACGACGAAACGTTATTTATTGTTCATTTACTCGTGGATACGCAAGAAGCAATGGGTGCCAATATGGTCAATACTATGGTTGAAACGTTAGCACCAGAATTAGAAAAACTAACTTCCGGAAAAGCTAATATGCGCATTTTGTCCAATCTAGTAGATGAAGCGACCGCAACCGCGATGTGTCGCATAAAACCAGAAAGCTTAGCAACCAAAACTCAGAGCGGCGAATGGGTGCGTGACCGAATCATTGCTGCGTATGAATTTGCCGATGCCGACATTTACCGAGCAGCAACGCACAATAAAGGCATTATGAATGGTATTGATGCGGTAATTATGGCATTTGGAAACGATTGGCGTGCAGTTGAAGCAGCAAGTCATGCATACGCCGCCCGCACAGGAAGCTATAAACCGATGACTAAATGGTCAAAAGATGCGGAAGGGTACTTAGTTGGCGAATTGACTTTACCGATGCCAGTCGCCTTTGTAGGAGGTTCTATCGGTATCCATCCTATCGCAACCCTTTCGAAAAAAATTGCCCGCGTCGAATCAGCGAAAGAATTAGCGATGTTAGTATGTGCCGTTGGTTTAACGCAAAATCTCGCTGCTTTAAAAGCATTAGTAACAGAAGGGATTCAACGTGGTCACATGTCACTACAGGCAAAATCACTAGCCATGACAGCTGGTGCGAAAGCCGATGAAATCGAAAAAGTAGCCACATTTTTGCAAGAAAGCAAGCAATTAAATGTCGTAGCTGCAAAAGAATTTATCGCAAAATTACGCGGTGAAAAATAAAGTGGTTTGTTAAGCCCATCTTTACAAAAACTTAACAATACATTCGGAACGTGATAAAACCTTTAGTATCAACAACTTTCAGAGATTTACTTGAATTTCCCTTTACAAAATAAAAAAAAGTTATTTACGTTGCTTTTACTTTCTTTTATGATGAAAAAAGAGTGAAATTACAAGATTACAAACAAAAAGGAGATTTTCATGGGAGACATAAATATTCAGCAGATGATTTTTCAATTTATCGGAGGACTTGGAATTTTTCTTTTCGGTATAAAATACATGGGAGACGGACTGCAAATGGCAGCCGGCGACAGACTCCGCGATATTTTAGATAAGTACACAACGAATCCTTTTATGGGTGTACTTGCCGGGATTTTAGTTACCGTATTAATTCAAAGTAGCTCTGGTACGACTGTTTTGACGGTCGGATTAGTAAGTGCCGGATTTATGACGTTAAAACAGGCAATTGGTGTTATCATGGGGGCGAACATCGGAACGACCGTAACCGCCTTTATTATTGGTATTAAGCTATCCGAGTATTCTTTACCAATTATTGCTGTTGGTGCAGTACTTTTATTCTTCTTTAAAAATCATAAAGTGAAAAATATCGGCCAAGTATTCTTTGGTTTTGGTGCATTATTTTATGGTTTAGATTTGATGGGGCAAGGGATGAAACCTCTTGCAGGCATGGAATCTTTCCACGAATTAACTGCTCAAATGAGTACGAATCCGTTTTTAGGTTTGTTAATCGGAACGATCTTCACGGCGGTTGTGCAGTCTTCTAGTGCGACCATCGGGATTTTACAAGAGCTATATGGCCAAGGTGCGATTGATCTTCAAGCGGCCTTACCGGTACTATTCGGGGACAACATTGGTACAACGATTACAGCTGTTCTTGCAGCAATTGGTGCGAGTGTTGCAGCGAAACGTGCAGCAGCGACACACGTAATATTTAACTTAGTCGGGGCCGTCATTTTCATGCTAATACTACCACTATTTACGTCACTCGTTGCCTACTTACAAGGACTGTTTGGCTTGAATCCAGAAATGACGATTGCCGTAGCACACGGAACGTTTAACGTAACTAATACCTTTATCCAATTCTGGTTTATCGGTGCGTTTGCTTGGCTTGTAACAAAACTTATTCCAGGCGACGACTCACGAATTGATTATAAAACAAAACATTTAGATACAAACTTAATCGATCAATCACCAGGTATTGCACTTGAAATGGCTCGCGAAGAAACTCTTCGTATGGCTGATTACGCAAAATTTGGTTTACAAGAAGCGAGACAATATTTGGTTAACCGAGAATCGAAACACGCAGAATCCACTATTCAAGTAGAAGAAGCCGTGAACAATTTAGACCGTAAAATCACCGAGTATTTAACGAAAATTTCTTCTGTAGCTTTAACTAATAATGAAACAGAAGAACACGCGCTAATGCTTGATACCGTTCGTGATATTGAACGCGTTGGTGATCATATGGAAAACATCGTCGAAAACATTGATCAACTGATTAAAAATAAAGCGAAAATGTCTGATGAAGCATCCGAACAACTAATCGAAATGTTTGAACTGACTACAGCGAATTTTGAACGTGCAGTAAAAGCAATGCATAAAAAAGATCGCTCACTTGCGGAAGAAACAATTTTAGTTGAAAAAGATATCGACAAAGCAGAACGCAGATTACGTAAAAGTCATATCCGCCGCTTAAATGAAGGCAAATGCCAAGTAGTTAGCGGGATTTTATACATCGATATCGTTAGTGATTTAGAACGAATCGGCGACCACGCGAACAACATTGCAGAGTCTGTTTTAGAATTAAACGAATAAAAGTAATAAGAAACTAGCTTAATTTTCCAGCTAGTTTCTTTTTTTGTTAAAAATCTACACTTTTACTAGTCCTTGTGAAGCATTGAGTATAAGCGAATAGTGGTGTAAAATAGGAATGATTATAAAACTAGAATGACTGGAAGTGTTAAGTCTTATGCGAAATAGAAAAACAATGGATGGAAACACGGCCGCAGCTTATATTTCTTATGCATTTACAGAAGTTGCAGCTATCTATCCGATTACCCCTTCCTCCACCATGGCTGAACTCGTGGACGAATGGTCATCAAAAAACAAGAAAAATTTATTCAATGAACCTGTAAAAGTAGTAGAAATGCAGTCCGAAGCAGGCGCAGCAGGAACAGTTCATGGCTCACTTCAAGCAGGCGCGCTAACTAGCACATATACAGCGAGCCAAGGTTTACTTTTAATGATTCCGAATATGTACAAAATTGCCGGCGAACTATTACCGACTGTTTTCCACGTTTCCGCAAGAACGATTTCGGCTGCATCACTGAATATTTTTGGCGATCATAGTGATGTCATGGCAGCGCGCCAAACAGGATTTGCGATGTTAGCAGAAGGTTCTGTTCAAGAAGTAATGGACCTATCCGCCGTTGCTCACTTATCCTCACTAAAAGGAAGTTTGCCATTTTTAAACTTTTTTGATGGCTTCCGGACAAGCCACGAATTACAAAAAATCGAAGTACTTGAATATGACGAATTAGAAAATTTACTCGACAAAGAGGCGTTGCAACAATTCAGAAATCGCGCAATGACGCCGAACAATCCTAAAACATTAGGTTCAAACCAAAACCCGGACATCTTTTTCCAACAAAGAGAAACCGTGAACCGCTATTACGAGGAAATTCCCGGCATCGTACAAAACTACATGCAAGAAATTAATCAGCTTCGTGGTACAGATTATGACTTAGTAAATTATTACGGTGCAGAAGACGCGACAGATGTCATTGTGGCAATGGGTTCTGTAACACCAGTTATCGAGCAAGTCATTGATTACTTAACGGCGCAAGGCAAAAAAGTCGGTTTGCTAAATATTCGCTTATATCGTCCTTTCCCAGCCGAAAACTTTTTAGCGAAATTACCAAAAACAGTAGAACGTGTCGCTGTTTTAGACCGGACGAAAGAACCCGGATCAGGCGGCGAACCACTTTTACTCGATGTGCAAAGTGTGTTGTATGATAGTGAAACGCGTCCACTAGTGATTGGCGGTAGATATGGCTTAGGTTCAAAAGATGTTACACCAGACCAGATTCTCGGTGTTTATTCGCACCTAATGACTGAAAAACCAAAACCGCGCTTTACGATTGGGATTACAGATGATATTACGAATCTATCTATCGAAAATGATGGACCAAGTGACCTCACTTCTGAAAAAACATTCCAATGTAAATTCTGGGGCTTCGGCTCGGACGGAACAGTTGGCGCGAATAAAGCCGCGATTAAAATTATTGGTGATAACACCGATTTATACGCACAGGGTTACTTTTCCTATGACTCGAAAAAATCAGGTGGGTTAACCGTTTCGCATTTACGCTTTGGAGAAAAACGGATTCGCTCCGCTTACCTAATCCAACAAGCAGATTTTGTTTCCTGCTCCACCTCGGCCTACTTACGTTCGTATGATTTATTAAAAGGTTTAAAACCGGGTGGAACATTCTTGCTTAATACCATTTGGGAAGGCGAGCAGTTAGAACGTCATTTACCAGCTGCAATGCGTGAATATATTGCAAAAAATAATATCCAATTTTACACATTAAATGCGATGAGAATTGCTGGGGAAGCAGGACTTGGTAGAAGAATTAATACCGTCATGCAAACCGCCTTTTTCCAAGTGACCGACATTTTACCGTTTGAAAAAGCACTGGCTGACTTGAAAGAATCGGCTATCGCAACTTATGGGAAAAAAGATATGGCAGTTGCGGAGAAAAATATTCTCGCGATGGACCAAACAGTGGCTAATTTGCATAAAGTGGATGTTCCTGAGAGCTGGGCGAATCCAGTTGTCACAGCTGAAACAAAAGCAACCGCCGAAAAACCAGCTTACATCCAAAATATTCTCGAACCTGTGAACCGTTTAGAAGGCGATAATTTGACCGTTGGCGATTTAATATCTAACGGAATGGTCAGTGGCGCGTATCCTCCAGGGACAGCGGCTTACGAAAAACGCGGGATTGCACTCGAAGTTCCTGAATGGATTTCGGAAAACTGTACGATGTGTAATGAATGTGCCTTTGTTTGTCCCCATGCAGCGATTCGCCCTATTTTAACGGATGAGGAAGAAATGGAATCTGCTCCAGAAGGCTTTATGACACGTGAAATGCGCGGAAAAGATGGTCTTCGTTACCGTATCCAAGTTTCCCCAATGGACTGTACTGGTTGTAACTTATGTGCGGAAACGTGCCCAGCGAAAGAAAAAGCGCTCGTAATGAAACCTTTTGAAGAAGTTGCTGCCAAAGAAAATCCGAATTGGTCGTTTGCAATTAATGTCAAACCGAAGAAAAATCCTGGGAAGAAAAATACTGTTCCAGGCAGCCAATTTGAGCAACCATTACTTGAGTTCTCTGGAGCTTGTGCGGGTTGTGGTGAAACGCCTTATGTTAAATTATTAACGCAAATGTTCGGCGACCGAATGATGATTGCCAATGCGACTGGCTGTTCCTCGATTTGGGGCGCATCCGCACCAGCAACGCCATATACTGTTAATGACAAAGGACATGGCCCAGCTTGGGGCAATTCGCTTTTAGAAGACAACGCAGAATATGGTTATGGTATGTATTTAGCGAACCAAACGATGCGCAAAGCTTTAAACAATAAAGTGACACAAGTCCTTGCGGAAGAATCCATCTCAGAGACTTTACGAGAAACTTTGGTCGATTGGCAAACCAAAATGGATGTTTCAGAAGATACGCGCGAACGGGCAGAAGCTTTACAACTTGCACTTCTTAGTGAAATGGAAGGCAAGCCAGCGCTCGAATCGATTTATAATGACCGCGAATTATTTATTAAACGTTCGCAGTGGATGCTTGGTGGCGATGGCTGGGCGTATGACATCGGCTTCGGTGGAATTGACCACGTTTTAGCATCAGGCGAAGACGTAAATATTTTTGTAATGGATAATGAAGTTTATTCAAACACAGGCGGACAGTCATCGAAAGCCACACCAACCGCAGCGATTGCCAAATTTGCTTCAGGCGGAAAATCAGTCGGCAAAAAAGATCTTGGTATTATGGCGATGAGTTATGGAAATATCTATGTAGCCCAAATTGCGATGGGGGCAAATAAACGCCAAACCTTAAAAGCGATTGAAGAAGCGGAAGCGTATCCGGGACCATCCTTAATTATCGCTTATACACCATGTATTAATCACGGAATTTCAAGCGGTATGAAAACGATGCTTAGTGAAACGCAAAAAGCAGTAGAATGCGGCTACTGGAGCTTGTATCGTTACAATCCAGCACTAGAAGAAAAAGGGAAAAATCCAATGACGATGGATTATAAAAAAGTCGATTTCGATCAATTTGAAGATTTCCTTAAACGCGAAACACGTTATTCTGCGCTGTATAAAGCAAATCCGGAAGTAGCATCAAAACTATCCGAGAAAACCCGTTTAGATGCTGAAAAACGCTTTAAACGCTATGCTACAATGGCAGGGCTTGATTTAGAAAAAATATTAAAGAAAAAAGAAGTCACAGAAGAAGTGGCAAAAGCGCCAGTTGATGATGAACGAGCAGCGAGAAAGGCTGCGCGGGAAGCTAGAAGATTAGCGCGCGAACAAGGTAAATAAAAAGAAGGTCCAGACAACTCTGGACCTTCTTTTTTTGCTTTTGATCTGTGGGAATCAGAAGCGATGTGGGAATGAATAGATATTCTCTTATGAATGTTATTAAGAAATAACTACTATTTAAATATAACTTTTTTTCGGGGAAGATGCACTAGCTAAATTAAGGCCTCAAGATGTAATTGCGTGTTAGTTGTTGCAGCCCAACCTATTCGACACTTGTGAAAGTTTTATGACAATTCCAAACACTATAATTATCGATTTTCATGAAGCAAACCATTGCGATAAGCTTCCAGTAGCAATTTTAAATCCCGAGCTTGCTCAGTCAGTTTTGCTCCAATGTCCGTGTCCCTAACGCGTTTGCGATTGATTTCCATTTCGATGACTTGGCGGGTCGAAAGAATATCCGTTTCATTTTTAATCGCATCCTCTTTCGTAGTAAACGGCTGGTGGCTTACTAATTGCAACCCATAACTATTAAACAACAGCGTATAACCAGCCAAACTCGTTTCTTTATGATAAGCTTTTGCAAATCCACCATCAATTACGAGCATTTTTCCATTAGCTTTAATCGGACTTTCTCCTTTGCCTTCTTTGACAGGGGTATGCCCATTGATAATATGCCCGCATTCACCATCAAGGCCAAATTCTTCCAAAATCTGCTTGCAAATCAGCTCATCATTCCGCAATTTATAGTAAGGATTTTTTTCCTCGGTATGCGTTTCCTTTTCTGCAACAAAGTAACGTTCAAAAGTCGTCATTTCACTTTTCCCAAATAACGAAGAAATAGCGCCAGTCCATAAATACCAAATGATATCACAAGCATATTTCTTTTCTTTCGTTCCGGGAGGGCGGACGTAAGCTTCACGGGTTAGTATTTCAAATTGCTCCAAAAGTTCCCGACCAGAAAAATTCTCTCCACGTAGTTTCATTTCCATAAAAGCCCCATCCTCATGTAGCGGAATGCAGCCATGATACAGCAAGTTGCCATTATACGTTAAAAACATGCTACCTTTCGAATATAAAAATTGCACGTGTTTTTGCAGTCTGCGACAATTTTTAAAAGCAGCGGTGATTTTTTCAATCAGCTCTTTTTCCGCGCTAGTAAGTTTGTATGGATTTTCTGAATCAATCGTTGGGAAATGCGTATCTAGTAGCTTGTAATCTTTGCCTTTTAAATGAATAGTGCCATGTTGATAGTCGATAAAATCAAGCAGTAGGCGATGACTCATATTAAATTCTTTGCGGCGATGAATGATTTCACCTTCTAATTTAAACTGGATGATCGAAATAGCTTTATGCATCCGCGCAATTTGAGTGATTTCCGCGTTGCTATAGTCGATGTTGTCTTCATTTTTTGGTTGGAAGTAGGTACAAGAATCATCTTTATACACTTCATCGGCAAAAAGGGCGAGTGGACGAAGTGAGATGCCATAACTATCTTCTAAAATATCTAAATTCAAATAGCGAGCGGAAATGCGAATAACGTTAGCAGCACAAACACGGGAGCCACTAGCCGCACCCATCCATAAAATATCATGGTTGCCCCACTGGAAATCGAGCGAATGGTAATTCATCAACGTATCCATAATTTTATCCGGGTAAGGGCCACGGTCGTAAACATCCCCAACAATATGCAAGTGATCGACAACCAATTGTTGAATAAGCCGAGAGAGGGCACTAATAAATTCCTCCGCACGACCAAGCGAAATAATATGATGTAAAATTTCTTCATAGTAAAGCTTTTTATCATCTTCGTTGTAATTTTCATGCAGTAATTCTTCTAATATGTAGGCAAAATCTTCTGGCATCGCTTTTCTCACTTTGGAACGGGTATATTTAGAGCCAACGTACTGGCACAGCTCAATCAAACGAAAAAGGGTTGTCCGATACCAAACGTGTAAATCTTCCGTCTCGCTAGCAATTAAATCCATTTTTTCCTCAGGATAGTAAATCAACGTACTAAGTGAATTAATCTCTGCATCGTTTAACTCCGCACCAAAAATATCACGAATTTTCCGCTTCACAACACCAGAACCATTACGCAACACTTGTTCAAAGGCGCTATATTCTCCGTGGACATCACTTAAAAAATGTTCAGTTCCTTTTGGCAGATTCATAATTGCTTCGAGGTTAATAATTTCTGTAGCAGTATTCGCGATGGTAGGATATTCTTTTGCTAACAATTGTAAATATTTCATATCAGTAGTTTTCACCGGACTATTTCCTCCTTTTTCAATTGGTATAGTTATTATATTTCTTAAAAGTTAGCATGGCAAACGTTTTGTTTTATAATTGGTCTATACAAAAAAGACGAGCCGAAGCCCGCCTTAGAAAACTGGATGTAGAAAATAGAGCACAATAGGCAATGTAATAATGCTTAATACTGTACTAATAAAAGTGGCACTAGAAACCAAATCAGGTTTTGTATCAAATTGAACCGCCATCAAAGTAGTGTTGGCTGCAGTTGGCATTGCCGCTAGCAAAATCATGATTTGTTTGGTCATTTCATCGACAGGAAGAATGAGCGTTAAACCGAAAGCGATAATTGGCGCAATTAGCAATTTTAGCACCAAGGCAATCCCGACTTTCGAAAGTTCAATCCGTCTAAAGGAAATTACCGCCAGCTGCATCCCAAGTACAATCATAATCGTTGGAATTGCAGCATCACCGACAAGTTTCACACAAGTCATTAAGGCAGAAGGAAGCGAAACATGTAGTAGTTGAAGCGCGAGCCCAAGCAAAGCCCCATAAGCGATCGGCATCCGAACAACACGTTTCATTACTGTTTTCATTCCGTTAGCATCTTTACTTCCTTTGGCAGCAAAGTAAATCCCAATTGTACTCATTGCCAGTTGTTGTAAGACCATCAAAACAACCGCGATATCAAGCCCAACAGCCCCAAAAACAAGCAGCACAACAGGCGTTCCGTAATTCCCATTATTCATAAACGCACTAGCCAAAATGAGCGCGCAACGATCTTGCAAGTTGTAGCCAAGCAAAAAACTAATCAAACTGACAAGCAAAATCAGACTCAAGCAAAGCGCAAAGATGTAAATCGCCAAATAAACATAATCCATCGAGAGCGGATTCGTATAAAATGTATTAAATGCAAGAAACGGTGACATTAAATAAAGCGTGAGTTTAGATAAATTCGGAATATCAAATTTTAACGTTTTCTGCCCAATAAATCCAATTGCAAAAATTCCAAAAACGGGTAATAAAATAAGTAGAAACTCCATAGCAGCCCTCTTTTCTATGTATATTGTAGCTAATTGTACCATAAAAGAAAAAAAGCTATTCACTAAAACACTTGGGAAGGTGCCTGACAACCTATATTTCCGGAATATTCATCTCATATGATACTAAAAGCGCTCAATAAAGAATTTTTGCGATTTATATATTTAAATTAGACTAAACGGACTAGAAAGTACTATTATTAGTCTTCTTTTTGCTGGGAAATCAAACTGAAAACTCACGAAAACGCTTTATTTACAGGCTTTTTTGTTAGCTATAAAAATATGGAAGATAGGATAGAAGCGGATGAAAAGGCGGCGTTTTAGCTAGTGGAAAAAGGTATTTTAGCCCGAAAAGTGCTAATAAAGTAGCTAAAATAGCTTGAAGTTTCGTCTATGTCACGGAATAGACACGGAAAAGTCATGATTTAGCCATAAAAAAAGATAAAAAGGTCTTTTTTTAGTATTAGAAATGGAGAAATGTGAATTATAATTATTATGTTAGACAATAAACATTACTGTAACTGAAGTATTAGAAGCAAAATTCCCTTATATAAAAACAGTAATGATTCCCACAAAAAAACTTCATTGATTTCAGTAAAAACAACTAAATACAAACAGTTATCTGAAAACTTTACTTTAGATGAAATACACACAGGAGAGGAACTGTTATGCCTACTAAAAAATACACCGAAAAATTTAAAATTAGCCTCGTTTATTTACATTATAAAGGAACATCTAAACAAACATTATGTGATGACTTTGGCGTTTCAATCGCCTCCCTTTCTAGATGGATTAAAGGATACGATGTAACAAATGTAGATTTAAATGAAGCTGCCAATATCTTACAAATGTACGAACTTAAAAAACAAAAAGCGAAATTAGAAGCAGAAGTAGTAGCACTTACAAAAGCAATCAAGCTTTTCAATTCTGATTTTAATGCCAGTTAATAGCAAAAAAGACTACTCAAATAAAAATGAGTAGTCTTTTTTTATTGACAATGTGACATTTTTGTAAGTTTTATTTTAGAAGTAGAAGCGTTAAACTACTAAAGTAAATATGCCAGAATAGCAATAATCGCTTCTTCCAAGAATTTCAACCTATATTTTCTGAACTGGAATTTTGTGTGGAGGAGGATGAACATGGTTGCTTACGGGGAATTAATTCGAGAAGTACGGCTTTCTAAAGGCTTAACGCAAAAAGAAGTCTATACCGGAATTATTTCGAAGTCCTACGCAATAGGTTTTGAAAAAGGCAAACATGATATTACATTAGTATTATTTGAAGAAATTTTGAAACGGGTGATGCTCAGCTCGGATGAATTTTTCTTTATGAATAGAGGCTACTCACTGGCAGAAGAAGATGATTTTTGGTACAAATTTGCTCATGCGGCGAATCAAAACAGTTTGAAGGAGTTACAAGCATTATACAACGAAGTATTGCAGCAAAAAGGCGAAAGAGCGAATCTAAGGGAAGCTATCGTCCACTCAAGAATCAAAGTCCATGGACAATTCCTTTTAAATAATAAATTTGATGTGAGTATCGTTTCTAAAGAAGACAAAGAAGTTATTCAGACCTATTTGTGGAAAGTCCAATCGTGGACATTAGAAGAAATTCGTATTTTTGCGAACTCGGTCGATTATTTTGATGAAGATGTACAAATTTACTTTTTCCAATTAGTCTTGAAATCTATTGAAAAATACAAACATTATGATCGCGGCAAAAAAGTATTTTCGACCCTTTTAACGAATATTACAGAAGAATTAATTGCCCGAAATCAATTGGATTATGCCACGCAATTATTAGAAATATTATACGAGCTATCGGCTTCGCATGACTGTGCTTTTTACCGAATTATGCACAACTACTATCAAGGCTTGATTTGGATGAAAAGTGAGCAGGTTGAACTCGGCTACAATAAGTCTAAAGGTGCGATAGAAATTCTTGATACGCTTGGTTATGAATCACTTGCGCTACTTTATCAGACATTATTCACGCAGTTTTTAGAGAAAGAACAGATTCAAAAACGTATTAGAACTCAATCACGAAATCTCCAGTCTGATCGGCACAACGCAAAAACAACAACAGATTGAATTAGCGATTTTAGATGAAATTTTATATTATCCATCATAAAAACTTCTTAAAAAATATTACTTTTTAAGAAGTTTTATTTTTTTGGTCTTATATATAGGACCGAATGATTTTTACGGCTCGAATGTTGTAATATGTGGAATGTACTAATTTTCACATGAGTGTAATGAAAGGAGTGAATGGCATTTTGACTCAGCAATACCAGCTAGTGCTTCAAGATCAATATGATCCTAGAAGTGGCCAATTAATCAAAAAAGAAATAATTCCCACTAAAAACTTAGTAGAAGAACTCACTTCTTATATGTTATGCATAAAAAATCAAACAGAGTATGGGAATTTTATCAAGTGGTATGAACGTGAAATTCGTAAAGTAATGAAAGAGCACCCCGAGCAACATTTTATTATGAAGATATCTTTTCAACAATTATACTTTCGAGAAACCATGCTCTTACTAGAAAACTTAAAAGCATTTAGCAAACGAATGACGATTGAGTTAGTAGGGGACAGCCGAATAAGTGCTGGTGAAAGAGCGCATTTTTCTATAGATGACAGTGATGCTTTTCTCAAAGGGCGATTGAAAATGTTGAAAAAATGGCATTATTTTATTTCCAAGCATATTGAAACTGGTGCTATGGAACAAACACTTATTTTCACACCTTACATCGATGAATTAAAATACAGTTTGAAAAAAGAGTCAAAACTACTTGAAAACCATACAGAATTAACATTTTTTCTATCGTTCTGGAAAAGATGGGCTACACTTCGGTGTGTCCATTTTGTGGTCATTGTTGATGATGTGTCAACTGATTTTCCAGAAGATGTAAATATACGCTGTGAAATGTAGAAGAAAATAGGAGGAATTTTCCGTGTTGGTAAGTTGTAAAAAATTAATTATACGTATTTTAGCTATAATCGTTACCGTGAGTTTGGGCAGTGGAGCCTTTTCACCAATCCATGCGCATGCAGATGCCGCATTAAATCCAAATGGTTTTACGGTGCTTGTAAAATATCTGGACGAAGCAGGAACAGAAATCGCACCATCAGAAACGTTAACAGATTACTATTATGTATCGGTCGAAAAAAATATTCCTGGTTACAAATTAAAAGAGACACCTAGTAATGCAACAGGTAGAATTACCGACTCGGGTATTGAAGTGCATTATATTTATGAAAGAGCGATTAAAGTGAGCTACGTGGATGAAACTGGGAAAGATTTATTGCCTACTGTGGAAGTAGCAGATAGCGATGCCGCAGTACTTGAAACTATCCCTGATTATACATTTGTACGAAAAGATGTTAGCGCAGATAGTTCGCAGATTATTTTTCGTTATAAAAAGAACGTTTCTACTATTCCAGATTTTGGAAAACCGAATCAAGTAACAGTCAATTATGTCGATGAAAATAACGTGAAAATCTCGCCATCGTTATATTTGAGTGGGCTTTTCAACGATACCTACCAAGTGCCAATGAAAAAAATCAAAGGTTATACGCTACTAAAATATGATCCAGAAATTCTTGGTGTATTCACAGAAAGCGTGCAAACTATCAATATTATTTATCAGAAAAATGCACCTGAACAAACACCAAGTTTAGAAAGTCCGCCAGAGCCAACCACCCCAGCAGAGCCTCAACTAGAAACGCCCAAAGTAGAAATTACAGAAAAACCAAATTTGCCAAAAGAACCAACCACACAAGCAACGATGAAAGCAACTAAAGTTAAAGCAGAAAAACAGCCAGTCAAAGCAATTTTGCCAAAAACTGGTGATAGTTCGATAGATTTATTAATCACTTGTCTTGGTATTATTATCATTTCTTGTGGAATTTATTTACTCGTGCAACAAACCCAAAAACGCCGTCGTAAAGAATAAGCAAAAAGCAATCCGGGAAAACCGGATTGCTTTTTTTATCCTTCTCGCTTGAGCATCTTCGTATTCGCTAAGAACAGTGCGGCGACAAGTAGTAAAATCGCCCCCGAAAGTATTAGCGTGGAAGTTGCGCTAGAGTGATCGACAATAATAAATCGAATAATCGCTGTGATACCAATATAAATAAAGTAGCGCAGCGGGAAATGGAAATGAGATTCGAAATACTTAACAATAAGCGCAATAAATTCAAAGTAAAGGAAAAACGTCAAAATATCTTGTGTCATATAATAGTAAGAAACGTCCGTGTCTAAAAAGAAAATATTATTGAAAATCGTAAATGCCTCTCTAATTAAAAAAGCAACAAGGGTAAAGCCGACCATAATTAGCGCCAGATTTAAGGTGATTCGTAGCACGATGGGAACAATAGAAGAAATTTTTTCTAATCGTTTCATCAGTTGCCTCCTTTCCAAAAACGATATCGCTTTTTTAGTCATTTTACACTATAATGAGAAACATGACTATTTTTAAGGGGGGATTGTTATTTTAAAACGATTTTTTAGTTATTATAAACCGTATCGGATGCTTTTCATCATAGATTTTGGTTGCGCCGTTTTAGCTGCTATTTTGGAGCTGGCTTTTCCAGTCGCTGTGAATCACGTGATAGATACGTTACTTCCAGGAAAAGATTTTGGGCTGATTATTACTGCAGCTCTCGCCCTATTATTCTTTTACATACTTAATACTTTTATGCAGTACATTGTCACTTATTTTGGCCATATGCTTGGTCTTAACATAGAAACAGATATGCGCAGAGATTTATTTAGCCATTTGCAAAAACAACCATTTGGCTTTTACGACAATCAGAAAACAGGGAAACTGATGTCGCGAATGACAACCGATTTATTTGAAATTGGTGAGGTGGCGCATCACGGTCCGGAAGATATTTTTATTTCGATAATGTCGCTTTTCGGCGCGTTTTTCCTCATGTTAAATATCAATGTTAAATTAGCGATTTCGACGTTTATCTTAGTGCCAATTTTGACCGTATTAATTGTGTACTTCAACAAACGAATGACGAAAGTAACGACCGGGATTTTTAAAGATTTAGGGAATTTTAATGCTGGAGTCGAAAATGCCATTAGCGGGGTGCGCGTCGTGCAAGCATTTGCTAACGAACCGCATGAAAAAGGGCGCTTTAGAGTACTCAACCAAGCGTACCGTCAATCAAAATTAATGTTCTACAAAGTGATGGGCTTGAGTTTTTCGTTTAACTATTTTCTGATGCGATTGATTAGTTTATTTGCACTTTTATTTGGGGCTTATTTTACGATTAATGGCGAAATATCATACGGGGAGTTTGTCGGATTTATCTTGCTGACGAACGTGTTCATCCGACCAATCGAGAAAATTAACAATGTAATCGAAAGCTATCCAAAAGGTTTCGCAGGATTTAAGCGATTCCTAGAAGTGATGGATACAGAACCTGCCATCCAGGACGAAAAAGATGCCAAACCAGCTGGGGAGTTCCGCGGCGATATCCATTACAACCAAGTATCTTTTGAATATAGCGATGGGAAAAATGTGCTAAATCATATCAACCTTTCTATTAAAGCCGGCGAAACGGTTGCATTTGTCGGACCGAGTGGCGCTGGGAAAACGACGATTTGTAACTTATTGCCACGTTTTTATGAAGTGTCAGATGGCGAGATTACGATTGATGGCGAAAATATAAAACGATTCACTTTACCATCCTTGCGCGCACAAATCGGCGTCGTGCAGCAAGATGTTTTCTTGTTTTCTGGTACAGTTCGCGAAAATACCGCGTACGGAAAATTAGATGCTAGCGAGGAAGAAATTGAGCATGTCGTGAAACTCGCGCATCTTTCCAAAGTAGTAGAAGAAATGCCAGATGGCCTTGATACAATCATTGGTGAGCGCGGTGTAAAACTTTCCGGCGGGCAAAAACAACGGTTAGCGATTGCGCGGATGTTTTTGAAGAATCCACCCATTTTAATTTTAGATGAAGCAACCTCGGCGCTTGATACCGAAACCGAGCAAGTGATTCAAGCCTCGCTAGAAGAGTTAGCAGAAGGCAGAACGACTTTAATTATCGCGCACCGACTTGCGACAATTAAGCACGCCGACCGAATTATCGTGGTCAACGAAACCGGCATTGCAGAAACTGGTACACATGATGAACTTTTAGCGCGAGAAAATGGTGCATACAAACGATTATATGATGCCCAATTTAATACAATTTAATGAAAAGGGGTTCCGCATTGGAATCCCTTTTTATATTGCCGGGCGAGTTCTTTGATAGAGAACGAAAATCGCTACGGTTATTAAGATGACGCCCATTGCGGCCGGGGCAGCATGACCGAGTGTGATATAAATTTGTCCACCGATAATCGGTCCGATAATGCGCGCCAATGATTGAATGGCTTGACTACCACCTTGAATCCGACCTTGTTCACTTGCACTAGCCGATTTTGAGACCATTCCATTGAAAGCAGGACCAAAAATCGAGTCGCCGAATCCGAAAACGAACATTCCAATAACGAGCAGTGGTGCAAGCGTGAAAATCGAGGAAGCTGCAATTAACGCATAGCCAATAATTTCAGCAATCATCCCCAGAATAGCAATTTGTTTATCCGTTAACTTGAGCAGCAGTTTTGGCATAACCAATGCTTGCGAAAGAATATCTTGAATCCCCATAATCGAAAACATCATTCCAATTAAAGCCGGCTTCCAACTAAAACTATCAATCGTAAATTGGGTCATGACAGCTTGCAGTGAACCATTTGGCACCCAAATCAAGAACGCCGCAATCAGCAAACGACTTAAATTTTTTATCGTTAGGATTTGAAGCAACTGAGAAAAAGGATTGAGCCGTATCAGCGGAATGCGTTTTAACCGATGTTCTTCTTGTAAACTTTCAGGCATGTAAAAATAACCAAACATAAAGTTGAGCAGAGTGATCGCTGCCCCAAAGAAAAATGGCACAGCATAACCATAATGAGCGAGCAAACCACCAAAAGCCGGACCAAGCGCAGCACCTGCACCAGCCGCCGCACTAACCCAACCAAAGTATTTCGTCCGTTGTTCTTGCGGCGTAATATCAGCAAAGAAGGCGAACAGTGTGCTAATACTACCGCCAGTAATCCCTTCAATCACCCGACCAAGAAAGAGTATCCACAGCGCCCCACCAAGCCCGAAAACAAAGTAACCAATTGCAGAGCCAATAAAACAAATTAGTAAAACCGGACGTCTGCCAAACCGGTCACTCAAAGCGCCAAGCCCAGGCGCCGCAAAGAACACACAAAGCGCATAAACGGACGTAAGTAGCGTCACCATCAGCGCCTGCTCACTGGCATTACTCACATAAGGCGCGACTAGAAAAGGGACAACAGGCATAATAATACTAAAGCCCATCCCGCAAAGGAAAACAGATATAAGCCCGAAAAATAAGGTTTTCTTATTGATTAAAGGTTGTGTAGATTTAGATTGAAACATGTAATTCTCCTATCGAATAGTTAATTGGTGTCCCAGGAAACATAAATAGCTTAACTCGTTTTTGTTTCCTTGTCAACAATAAAAAATAGCCCTACTTGAAAAAGTAAGGCTGTTGCTAATTTTATTCAGATTTGGCATCTAAAACTTTCTTCATTTCAACATCTAAATGCCGACTATATTTATCAACAAATTTTAAAACTTCCGCATATTGTTCATCCGACACATCTTCAAAAACAACTTTATCCCGATCAAGAAATTCTTGGTGTAAACTATCATGCACTTGATTAATTTCGTCACCCTTAGTAGTTAAGCGAAAATAGATTTCTTTTTTATTTTCCGGCTTTTGATAACTTTCGATATAGCCTTTATCCATCAGTTTTTTCGTAATTTTACTAATGGCACTTTTAGTCATATAAAAAGCTTCCGCTAGTTTCGTCACATTAGGGTCTTCATTTTTGGCAATGTATTCGATGCAGTGGACTTCGGAGGGTTTATATCCTTCCAGCGCTTTTTCCATTTTCACTTTGTTAATCCACGCGAGCTTATTAAATAAATCTCTGACACTTGCCATGACTTGTTCATTTTTATCCATGCCATGTCCTCCTAATCTACCTATCTGCTAGTAGTATAGCGGTTTTTTGTGTCCGGTTCAACTATTTAATGGGTTGGCGCAAATCACACCTTGAAAGCGCTGTTTGTTAAGAGTGTGTAAATTTCCAGTGTTATCAATATTATTTCCACGTAAAGATTTGTTATACTTAACACATAAATTGATTGGAAGGGGCTGACATGATTGGAGATTTACCGCAAAAGCGCGGCAGATACATTTACACAACTAGAAGCGACAGAAAAAGGCTTAACAACTAGTGAGGTAACAAAACGACAAGAAAAATACGGTTTTAACGAACTGAAGAATAAAAAGAAAGATCCACTTTGGAAGCTTTTCCTTGAAACATTTAAAGATCCAATGGTTATTGTTTTAGTCATCGCTGCCTTGGTGCAGTTGGTTTTAGGCGAAGTAGTTGAATCGCTTATTATCTTTTTAGTACTTATTGTGAACTCGATAATTAGCGTGGTTCAAACGCGGAAAGCGGAAAGTTCGCTCGATGCGTTACGAGAAATGTCTGCGCCAGTCGCCAAAGTTATTCGTGATGGTTCGAAGCAAAGTATTCATGCGCGAGAACTTGTCCCAGGTGATGTCGTTATTTTAGATGCAGGGGATTTTGTCCCAGCAGACGGGCGTTTATTCGAAAGTGGTTCCTTGAAAATCGATGAAGGTATGCTCACTGGGGAATCCGAGGCGGTTGAAAAATATATCGATACCATTCCTGATGAAGTAGGACTTGGCGACCGCGTCAATATGGTTTTCAGTGGTTCCCTTGTTGTTTATGGTCGCGGGATGTTTGTTGTAACAGGCACTGCGAGCGAAACAGAAATCGGAAAAATCGCTGGTTTACTGGAAACAGCAGAAGCGAAACAAACACCATTACAACGAAAACTAGAATCATTTAGTAAAAAGTTAGGCATTGGCATTTTAGCACTCTGTGTACTTATTTTTGCTGTCGAAGCTGGTCGTGTGTTACTTGGCGATAATTCAGCGGATATGGCAACGGCGATTTTAAATGCCTTTATGTTTGCCGTAGCAGTAGCGGTAGCAGCAATTCCGGAAGCACTTTCTTCTATTGTAACGATTGTACTCGCAGTTGGAACGAACAAAATGGCGAAGCAACACGCGATTATTCGGAAGCTTCCAGCAGTTGAAACGCTAGGCTCCACAAGCGTTATTTGTACAGACAAAACTGGTACATTAACGCAAAACAAAATGACTGTGGTTGATTACTATTTACCAGATGGAACGAAAGAAAACTTCCCAGATAGTCCAGAAAAATGGTCAGAAGGGGAGCGCCGTTTGATTCATATTGCGGTACTTTGTAACGACTCGAATATTAATAGCGAAGGCAAAGAACTAGGCGACCCAACCGAAGTAGCACTTATTGCCTTTAGTAATAAAAATAATCAAGATTACAATGAAATTCGCGAAAAATTCATCCGTGAAGGCGAAATTCCCTTTGATTCAGATCGTAAATTAATGTCAACGCTACACACTTTCAATGACAATAAAGCCATGCTAACAAAAGGCGGCCCAGATGTGATGTTCGCGCGCTGTAGCTATGTGTTCCTTGACGGCGAAGAAAAACCAATGACAGAAGAAATTTTAACGAAACTAAAAGAAACTAACGAAGAATTTTCCAATCAAGCGCTTCGTGTCCTAGCTTACGGCTACAAACGGATGCCGGCTGATACAACCGAATTAAAACTAGAAGACGAGCAAGATATCGTTCTAGTTGGCTTAACTGCAATGATTGATCCGCCACGTGAAGCCGTTTATGCATCTATTGAAGAGTCGAAAAAAGCCGGCATTCGCACGGTGATGATTACCGGAGACCATAAAACTACGGCGCAAGCAATCGGTCGTGATATTGGTTTAATGGATGCCGACGATATCGCGTTAACTGGTCAAGAACTCGACGCAATGCCAGAAGAAGAACTCGACAAAAAACTTGAGCATATCGCTGTATACGCCCGTGTATCTCCAGAAAATAAAATCAGAATCGTCAAAGCTTGGCAGAAAAAAGGCAAAATCACCGCAATGACTGGTGATGGTGTCAATGATGCGCCTGCCCTAAAACAAGCCGATATTGGTGTGGCAATGGGAAGCGGAACGGATGTTGCTAAAGACTCCGCCGCAATGATTTTAACCGATGACAATTTCGTATCAATTGTGGACGCAGTTGGGGTAGGTAGAACTGTTTTTGATAATATTAAAAAATCAATTTCTTACCTGTTTGCAGGAAATTTAGGCGCAATTATCGCGATTTTATTTGCGCTAGTACTGGACTGGATTAACCCATTCACAGCACTACAATTACTATTTATTAACTTAGTCAATGACTCCTTACCGGCAATTGCACTAGGCATGGAAAAAGCAGAACCTGATGTAATGAAACGCAAACCAAGAGATATTAACGAAGGTATTTTTGCCGGTGGAACGATGCGCGCCGTTATTAGCCGCGGTGTCTTAATCGGTATCGCCGTTATCATCTCACAATACATCGGAATGCAAATTTCACCAGAGATGAGTGTCGCAATGGCATTCACTACACTTATCCTAGCGCGTACATTACAAACATTTGCAGCTCGCTCGAACGTCCAAACCGCATTTGGCGCAGGATTCTTCAGCAACAAATACGTAATCGGTGCGGTATTACTTTGTTTCGTCTTATACGGAATCACCGTACTACCAGGAGCACGCGAAATCTTCTCAATCCCAGCAACATTCGGCTTACATGAATGGTCAATCGCAGCAGGGTTAGCACTCGCGGCAGTTGTGATGATGGAGATTATTAAAGTAATTCAGAATAAATTTTTTAAAGAAGCGTAAAAAAACAGAAATCCCTTTTTGAAATGAGGGATTTCTGTTTTTTAATAATACATTGAGTGCTATATCTATTATATGCTGAATATAGATTCTTAGATTAACAAATTTTAATCCACACGGAGGTGCTAAATGAAAAAACAACATAATCCAAAACTTGTTTTATTACAAGAAATCCATTCAACAGAAATATAAGTCCCGCTTAAAGATTGGGAATATGATCCAGAAAAAGAACTTTATCTAGTTATTGATTTGTTTATTGGAACAAATGATGGCACGAAAAGAGGAAATTATTTTCATGTTCCAGTGGTAACGCCAGCAACTTTGTATAAACTTCCAAAAGGGAAACGAAAAGCAATCGTATTGGAATATTATCACTATGATTTACTTTTGAATAAAATAGAAAACATCTTGGAAAAATGTACAAAAGAGAGCTGGGATGATTCTTGTGAAGCGCTGCAAAATTATTTCTTTTGGGAATATGAAAATTACAAAGCTTAAAATTTAATGGAGATTAATACAACCACCAAACCAAAACCCCAACAGTCCAAACCATCGCAAGCGGCACTAAAATCCGGAACTTCGGTTTTTGTGTTTTATGATGAAACAACTGCATCGACATCCAACTACCAAATGCCCCACCGAGAAACGCGGTGAAAAGTAGAACTGATTCAGGTATCCGGTAAGCGTGTTTTATTGCTTTCCGTTTATCGATAGCGAATAATAGAAAAGAAATAAGCGTTATCGCGATTAAATATATCGTTAAAATCATCCAGAAATCCCCCTTCGTTGCTAAAACAAACTTTATTGATTAGAATAAAAGCATACCATAAAAGAAAGCAGGGATAAAATGGCAAAAGAAATTATTCAAACATCGTCAGCCCCAAAAGCACTTGGACCATACTCACAAGCTGTAAAAGTGAACGGACTTATTTTTACATCAGGTCAACTTGGTATTAACCCAGAAACTGGAGAATTAGCAGAAGGCGCGACAAAACAAGCCGAGCAAGTTTTCAAAAATCTAGCAGCCGTGTTAGAAGAAGCTGGCTCTGGACTAGAAAAAATCATCAAAGCGACCGTTTTCTTCAAAGATTTAAATGAATTTACGGCTGTAAATGAAGTTTATGCGACATTCTTTTCCAGTGATTTCCCAGCGAGAAGTGCTTTCCAAGTAGCGAAATTGCCGCTTGATGCTGAAATTGAAATCGAAGTTATCGCAGAAGCATAAATATTCAGAAATAAATTTGACAACTATGAGAAGCAAACGATATAATAAAAACCAATTACATAGCAACTTATCAAGAAAGGTGGAGGGTTCTGGCCCAGTGAAGCCTTGGCAACCGGATTTTTCACGGTGCCAAATCCAGCAGGTAACACTGACAGATAAGGCACGCGAATCAGGTAAATTCACTTTCCCTTAAAAGCTGTCTTTTGAGGGGAAGTTTTTTTGTACATAAAAATAAAACGAATTGAGGCGAAGGAAATGAATCAAGTAGCACCATTTTATGCAGATCATGTTGGAAGTATTTTACGGACAAAGGCTATTAAAGACGCGCGGGAGAAGTTCCAAGCTGGCGAAATAACAGCCCAAGAGTTGCGCGAAATCGAAAATACAGAAATTAAATACATTGTCGAAAAGCAAAAAGAAGTCGGCTTAAAATCAATCACAGATGGCGAGTTTCGCCGTGCTTGGTGGCATTTTGACTTCTTGGAGAATTTGGATGGGGTAGAAGGATACGATTCGGCTGGAGGCATTCAATTCAGCAAAGTCCAAACAAAATCGCATTCGGTAAAAATCACGGCTCCGATTGATTTCACCACACATCCATTTATAGAAGATTTTATTTTCCTAAAAGAAGCAGTTGGGGAAAATCATGTCGCGAAACAAACGATTCCGAGCCCAGCAATGCTTCATTATCGCGGCGACATTGAGTATCAACCATATTTAGACGATGCTGATAAATTTGCAGCTGATTTAGCGACTGCGTATCAAAAAGCGATTCAAGCATTTTATGATGCTGGCTGTCGATATTTACAATTAGATGATACGTCTTGGAGCTATTTATGCTCGGATGAACAACGCGAAGTCGTGCGCCAAAGAGGATTTGACCCGGACACATTACAAGAAACGTATAAAAATCTTATCAATGAATCTATCAAACATAAACCAGCTGATATGGTTATTACGATGCACATTTGCCGTGGGAATTTCCGTTCCACATGGATAGCGGAAGGTGGCTATGGACCGGTTGCGGAAACCTTATTCGGTCAATTAAACATCGATGGTTTCTTTTTAGAATATGATAACGAACGTTCTGGAGATTTTGCGCCATTAAAATATGTGACGCGCCCAGATTTGAAAATCGTTCTCGGCTTAATTACTTCGAAAACAGGTGAATTAGAAGACGAAGCGACGATTAAAGCGCGAATTACAGAAGCGAGCGAAATCGTCCCATTAAGCCAATTACGCCTAAGTCCACAATGCGGATTCGCCTCTACAGAAGAAGGCAATATCCTGACCGAAGAAGAACAATGGAATAAATTACGCTACGTTGTCCAAATTGCGGAAGACGTTTGGGGTAAATAACTAATAAGAAGAGCTAGCCACATTTGTGCGCTAGTTCTTTTTTCGTCTTTACAAAAATGGCAAGTAGGACTAGAATAGATGTTCAAGAAGGAGGGTTGCCCCTTTGGATGACAAATTACAGACTAAATTAACCTTATTACCTGAATCACCAGGTTGTTATATTTATAGAGATGAAAATAACGAAATTTTATATATTGGCAAATCAAAATGCCTGAAAAACCGCGTAAAATCCTATTTTCATAGTAAACAAATCGGAAAAACAGCAAGACTTGTGCGGCAAATTCGCGATTTAGAACTAATCATCACTACTTCCGAAAAAGAAGCCTTACTACTCGAAATGATTTTAATTCAAAAATATCAGCCACCTTTTAATATCCAGTTAAAAGAAGGACCGAGTTACCCATATATCAAAATTACCAACGAAAAAAATCCGCATATCGAAGTCGTGTTGGAAGTAAAACAAGATGGTGCGCACTATTTTGGCCCATATCCCGGTCGCTATTCCGCTAGACAAACCGTAGAACTAATCGAAAAACTATTTCCACTGTGTAGATGCGACGGAAAACCAGGCCGTCCGTGTTTATATTACCACCTAGGACTATGCTTAGGGCCATGCCACGAAGAAATTGAGCCAGCTATCTATGAAAATCAAATCCGGAAAATTAGCCGTTTCCTTGAAGGTGATATTAAAGATGTAAAAGATAAGCTAACGACAGAAATGCAAGAAGCGATAGAAAAACTCGAATTCGAACGAGCGGCGGAACTGCGCGATAAAATGCAGGCTATTAATGAAACAATTGAAAAACAGCACATTATTTTCCCGGGCTTAAAAAATCGCGATATTATCGGTTGTTATCAACAAGACAACTATCTAAGCGTGTTTGTTTTCTTCGTTCGAAACGGTGCAATTAATGGAAGCAAGTGGCACGTTTTCGAAATCAAAACAGCACTCCAAGACGATTTAGCCAATTTTATCAACCATTTTTATGAAGATCCCAATAATATTCAACCAAAAGAATTGCTAATCGCAGAAAAAATCGATAAAAAATTGCTACAAGAGCCACTTCGAAAAGCTTGTTTATTCCCACAAAAAGGCGGTAAAAAGAAACAAATCGACCTTGCAATCGAAAATGCAAAAAGTGCGTACATCGCTTACGCTAAGATGAAAGAATATGATTTTGAAAAAGAAATAAATAACAGTTAGAAGCTAATTTCCAAGGATTAGCTTCTTTCTTTTTCGGTGTTGAAAATCTTATCACAAATAAGTATGGTCAATAATCTATCCTTATGGTAAAATCTTACGAGTACGGAAAAAAATTAGGCTACATAAAATAATTAATTAAAGTAAAACACATATAGAGGGAGGACACAACATGAAGAAATTTTCACGATTTTTACTAATGATGGCAATTGCTTGTGTTGCCACGTTTATTTTCACAGGAAACGGGTTAAACGCAAAAGCTGCTGAAGAAACATACTTGATTGGTACAGATACTACATTCGCACCTTTTGAATTTGAGAAAGGTGGAGAACATGTTGGTATCGACATGGATATCCTAAAAGCTATTGCCAAAGACCAAAATTTTAAATACGAAATTAAAGCAATGGGATTCAATGCAGCAGTACAAGCACTAGAAGCTAACCAAGTCGACGGTGTTATCGCTGGAATGAGTATTACGGACGAACGTAAACAAAAGTTCGACTTCTCTGACCCATATTTTGATTCTGGCGTTGTTATGGGGATTTTGAAAGATAACGACGAAATCAAAACATATGAAGACTTAAAAGGTAAAAAAGTAGCCGTTAAAACGGGTACAGAAGGTTACGCATTTGCGGAAAAAATCAAAGCTAAATACGGCTTTGACATCGTTGTTTTCGACGATTCAGCTCAAATGTACGATGACGTTAAAACAAGAAATTCAGTTGCATGTTTCGATGATTATCCAGTACTAGCTTACGGAGTTCAAACAGGAAACGGCTTAAAAATTGTAACAGACAAAGAAAAAGGAAACTCATACGGTTTTGCTGTCAATAAAGGCAAAAACCAAGAACTTTTAGCTAAATTTAACGCTGGTCTTGTTAACATTAAAGCAAGCGGCGAATATGATGAAATTCTTGAAACTTATTTAGGTAAAGATGCTATTAAAGAAAACACTACAGAAAAAGGCTTTATGGGAATTATTAAATCTTCCTGGCCAGCACTGTTAGCTGGAATGTGGCTAACCATTCGATTAGCGGTTGTTTCTCTTATTATCGCGTTCATTATTGGTATTACATTTGGCTTTATGAAAGTCAGCAATAACAAAATTTTACGCGGAATTGCTACTGTTTATGTAGATATTTTCCGAGGAACACCATTAATTGTTCAAGCATTCTTCTTCTACTTTGGTATCCCAGCGGCACTTGACTTTAGGATGCCAGTATTCTTGGCCGGGGTTATCGCGCTAAGCTTAAATGCCGGTGCCTACATGGTCGAAATCGTCCGCGGCGGGATTCAATCTGTCGACAAAGGACAAATGGAAGCAGCAAGAAGTCTTGGCTTACCATACAAAAAAGCGATGATGAAAGTCGTTCTACCACAAGCAATTCGAATGATGATTCCGTCATTTATTAACCAATTCGTTATCACTTTGAAAGATACATCGATTATGTCAGCAATTGGACTCGTCGAATTAACTCAATCAGGTAAAATCATTATGGCGCGTACATTTGAAAGTACATGGACATGGCTAATCATCGGAATTATGTACCTTATCGTTATTACCATTTTAACGAAAGTATCCGATCGTTTAGAAAGGAGATTACGAAATGACTAAACTTAAAGTAACAGGCCTTAAAAAAAGTTTTGGTGCTAATGAAGTGCTGAAAGGCATAGATATCGAAGTAAAAGAAGGCGAAGTAGTTTGTGTAATCGGACCTTCTGGCTCTGGTAAAAGTACTTTCCTTCGTTGTATGAATAATTTAGAAGATATTACTGCGGGAGACGTTATTGTCGATGATTTTAACATTACCGATAAAAAAGTTGATATTAACCAAGTTCGCGAAAATATCGGCATGGTTTTCCAACATTTTAATCTTTTTCCGCATTTGTCGGTTTTAGAAAATATTACACTCGCTCCAGTTGAATTGAAAAAAATGGATAAAGAAGCTGCGAAAAGTAATGCCTTGCGTTTATTAGAACAAGTAGGCTTACAAGAAAAAGCAGAAGAATATCCTAATCAACTTTCTGGTGGACAAAAACAACGGGTGGCGATTGCAAGAGCACTTGCGATGGATCCAGATATTATGTTGTTTGATGAGCCTACTTCCGCACTCGATCCAGAAATGGTCGGTGAAGTTCTAGGCGTTATGAAAAAATTGGCAAAAGATGGCATGACGATGATTATTGTTACCCACGAAATGGGATTCGCGCGCGAAGTTGGCGACCGAGTAATCTTCATGGATGGTGGCTATATCGTTGAAGAAGGCAAACCTGCTGAAATTTTCGATAACCCAACACATGAAAGAACCATTAGTTTCTTAGATAAAGTTTTATAAACAAAAAACACTATGTCCTCCTCCGGACATAGTGTTTTTTTTATTTTAAGTTAGGGCTTTTTCGATTTTTAGATTGTTGTTCGTAAGCATAACCCATATTTAATAAGGATGTATCGCTATTTCGGGCACTTATAAAAGTCAGGCTAATAGGTTGATTCGTTTCGGGATCATAGCCAGCTGGAATAGTTAGCTCTGGATTTCCAGCAATTGGAGCAAGAAACATAACAGAGCCGCCCATACCAATGGTAACTACTGCATCAAGTTGATCTTTTTGAAGCACAGAATCTAGTTCATTTTGCGCCGTACCAATTAAATTACTAGCTAAAGTGTCTGCTTGTTGTTTCGTTGTTGTACTTTGCTGCGCTTTAACAAGTTCTGATTGCCCGTATTTCATATTTTTGGCAGGATTCGTTTGATTAAATTGGATAATAGATTCTAATGAAGTCATAGGCGAGTGATTCACTTGTAAAAATTGATTCAAATCGCGCTTAAAGTCAGCATTCAGTAATTGAGAAAAATCAATATCCACTTGTTCGAATTCGCCAACAGCAATACCATTAACGATAGTTGCGCCAGCATTTTGCAAATCTTGTTTTATTTTTTTGATAACAGCCGTTTCTTCATTACTTTCACCATCAGCTAAAAGGCCGATTCGTTTACCTTTCAGTGCATCTTTTGAAAGAGCTGGCTGGTTTGGTGTATTTGTTAAAATATTTGCTGTTAGGTAAGCATCTGTAACGGTTCTTGTTAGTGGACCTGGCGTATCAAATCTGCTAGAAAGCGGGATAATACCTGCGTTGTTTACTAAACCTTGTGTTGGCTTATACCCAACAGCCGATTGTGCGGAAGCCGGTGTAATAATGGAACCATTCGTTTCGGTACCAATGGCAATCGCTGCAAAATCACTTGTAGCTGCTGTAGCTGAGCCAGAACTTGAACCAGAAGGATCCAAATCTAATGAATAAGGATTTTTACCTTGGCCTTTTTTACCTGAGTAGCCGTTCGGTACTTCGTCATCCATTCCAGCCGCCCATTCGGACATATTGGTTTTTCCAAGGATTAGCGCGCCATTATTTTTAAGTTTTTCGACAATCGCCGCGTCTTTTCCAATGACCCAATCTTTCAGTGCGACGGTTCCAGCACTAGTTGGGAGTTCTTTTGTACCAATATTGTCTTTTAAAAGAACAGGCATACCGTATAAAGCGGATTTATTTGTGGCAGCTTCTTTATCTAGTTGTTCTGCTTCGGCAATAATAGTTGGATTAATTTCTGTAACGGCATTTAAAGTTAAACCGTTTTGATCATATTTTTTGATACGATTTAAATAAATACCAGCTAATTCTTTATAGCTAAGTTGATTAGTTGTAATAAGTTGTTGCAGCTTTGTTACGTCTGCACCGACAACAAGTGATTCTTTTGCTTCGAGTGTCGCTATATCTAACGAAGCTAATTGATTATTAATCGGTGTCATTACACGCTCTTTATCGTAAAAAGGGCTAATTTTAGCAGGTGTATCTTCTTGTGGATCCGATTCAGTTGGCGTGGTTTTGGAAGGTTGATTGTTTGGCTTTTTTGGATTGGTTGCCGGTTTTTCTTCTTTTGCCGCGTCATTTGGTTTAATTTTGATAACGGTCCTCTTTTTGAGAGATTTTTGTGAAATTCGGCCTGTTATTCGCTCGACTTGTAGTTGTTTGTCGCCGAAGTTTTTTTCTAAATGTAAATTCTTTTTATTGGAACCAATATTTAAGTCGGTTGCTGGTTTTGTTGGTTCTTTTTGGTCGTATATACTATCTTTTATGGTTGCCGGTTTTTCTTCTGGCTTAGTGGATTGTTGGTTAGTAAATAAAAGATAACCACCGCCAATACTCAGCGCAGTGCAAACTGCAATACTTGTTATTATAATTCGTCTTTTCATGCCATTCCTCCGATGTTATTTATGTATACAATTATATAATAACGTAGGCAAGAATCCAGTGAAGATTCTGTGAAAACGACAAAACATCGCCAAAATTAGTTGTTCCAGAAGTGAAAAGCGACATTTAATAGCTATTTCACAGCCAAATTGACATGCCTGAAACATAGGGAAGCTTGTTGTATCAATGCTTTAAGAATGAATGTTGTATTTAAGAATACGAAATTTCATAAAAAAGACACAATTTGAAGAAAAATTACTAATTAATCACCCATTTGCTAGCTTTTTATTTTATACTAATGTATAGGCTAATTACATAAAATTGTTAGAAATAGTGTAGGTAAAATAGAAATCACGGATGTTTTTCTTTATATTAGAAAGGAAAATGCTGAAAAAATTCGGTTTTCAAACGCTTTCTTGAAAAAAAACAAAGATTTTGGTTAAAATTTTGTTTAATAGGGTATTCTTAGTAAAGAGTATATGGTAAAGTAAGGTAAGAGAGAAAAATAAAAAGAATGAAAACAAATTTTGAAGATGGAGTGATGAGATTGGATAATAATCAGAAAGACTTGAATCAAGTAATCCGTCAGCTCAAAGAAAAAGGAATTGTTGTTGAAAAAACAAAATCGCGAAAAGATATTTGGAAATCGGTGAGTAGTAAGGCGATGCCAAATATGACACTTCGATTGCAGTAAATCGAAAAGTGGAGTTTTTTATAGGCGAGTTTATCAAGTCTTTTGTAATTAAAATTACTTTAGATGGCGTAATTAGCGTATAAATTCACTTCACTTTTTTTCTTTGTCATAAATTAGTCATTAAGTTTTGATGTTTCTGTTATCCTTTTTACGTAAAAATGTTGTATGATGGAGTGGAAGGCTTTTGTCATAGAAGAAAATAGAAATAGAGTGAGGCATATACATGAAAAAAGAAGCGGTTAACCAACAATCTATTTATGTGCATATCGATCATGTTATTAATAATGTGGCAACAAGCGGCATTTCTTTTTGTGATTTCTTAAATGGCGTAGGGCAGCCACCAGAAAATATTTTGCTCATTAAGCATAATATTGAAGACGCATCCTACAATGCACACACAGCTTTTCACTACTTAGAGCCAGGCGATTTAGCGAATATATCCAAAGGGAATTTTAACCCACTTTGTTGGATTGATTTTGAAGACGTAGAGCTTTTAAACCAATTAACACCACAAGAAGTAGCTGAAATGCTGTATCTTGCACATACTGGACGCCATTTGCGTTCGCCATTTTACTATAAATTACAAAATAATTTTGTTTACTTAACGAGGGAAGACGGTCGATATAATAAAGTATATTACCGCAATCTCAATCATTTTTATATGTTACTTAGTTACGTCATTGCTCGAAAAACGGCAGAGCTTGTGAATGAAAAAGGTATTTTTTCCTTTAGTAAGAAAAAATATGTTGCCGAGCCGCCAGTGGAACTTTTGAAAAAAATGGCAGATCATTTTAAAGACGGGGCTTGTATTGCGCTAGATGATGTAGTCAAATCACGCACACAAATTGAAGTACCAATCGGCCATGGCTTAACAGAAGAAATGACTGAACTAGAAATTTCTTCCAAAATTTATTATGAAGAAGAAGTTGCTAAATTAGTTTATGACTTAAAACAAAATGAATGGAAATATATCGAAAAATAAAAAATCAAACTTTTCCCTTTACGTTTGGTTTTTTATTTGCTAAAATTTAACTAATGAACGTTAGTTAGGGGGTTGCTTTATGACAAAAAAACTAGTAAAAGAAGCCGCATTAACACTTTTTGCAGAAAAAGGCTATGACGGAACGGCACTTTCGGAAATTGCGAAAGCTGTTGGAATTAAGACGCCATCTTTATATGCCCATTTCCCGTCAAAAGAAGCGCTTTTTTTAGAAGTTTATCGAGATAGCATCCAAATGGAATTAACAGAATTAGGACATGTGGCGGAGCGAGATGATTTATTGGGTAAAGAGAAACTACAAGCAATTTTCTTTGTAGCGACAGATTTTTCCAGTAATCCTAATGAGAAGAAATTTTTCCAACGCGCGGTCTTTTATCCACCTAAGTCACTTTTTCAAGAGTTAAAGGAAGAAACAAAGACATATGAACAATTGACGGATGGTATTTTGCGCGAAACGTTAGGGGAAATAGTATCTGGTCAAGTCCTCGTAAGGTGGATGCATGTCTTTTATGCCATGCTTGATGGGCTTAGTGTCGAACACGGAATTTATGATGAAACGGAATTTGAGTTGCGTAGAGCGTCTGCTTGGGAAGTTCTCGCAAGTTTATTAGATTGAATGGGAGGTACGGAAAATGGCTTGGTTATATTTAATTATGGCAGGATTATCAGAAATTGTTTGGGCTTTTGGACTAAAAGAATCGCATGGTTTCACGATGTTAGGGTGGAGCCTTTTGACGATAGCATTTTTGATAGTTAGTTTTGGTTTGTTTTCGATTTCTATGAAGTCCATTCCAATTGGGACGGCGTATGCGGTTTTTACTGGAATTGGGGCTGCTGGGACAGCGATTATTGGGATGATTTTCCTTTCAGAAGGTGTTTCTTTTTGGAAGATTGTTTCGCTTATCGTATTATTAACAGGGATTATCGGCCTGAAACTAGTGGATGGCAATGAGTCTGAAAAGGAGGCTAAATAACGATGGATTGGATATTTTTACTTGTAGCAGGTTTATGCGAAATGGTCTTTGTTGTGATGCTGAAATTATCAGATGGCTTTAAACGGTTAGGATACGCGATACTCACGATTATCTTTATGTCCGCCAGCTTCTTTTTACTATCACTTGCGCTTAAAACGATCCCGATTGGTACGGGTTATGCAATTTGGACCGGGATTGGCGCCGTTGGTAGTGTGACACTTGGAATGATTGTATTTAAAGAACGTAAAAGTGTTGGTAAATTGCTGTTTATTACGATGATTATTGCTGGCGTGGTTGGCTTGAAATTAACATCTGGCGTTTAATAAGTTAGGTTGAAAAAGTCCTTTTTATAATAAGTTGGCACGTTTCTTATTTAAAAAAGAAGATTTTTTCAGCCTATTTTTTAGTTATGTCTTTTCATCTTGCTAAAACATGGTAAAATAGATAAAGCGAATGATGACGGAGGGGTATTATGAAAACCAAGTTAATCTTATTATACGGTGGAAAATCTGCTGAACACGAAGTTTCCTTACAAACAGCATTTTCAGTTATTAACGCTTTGGATTTAGAAAAATTCGAAGCTGAGCCAATATATATTACAAATGAAGGTGAGTGGATTCAAGGACCACTGCTTACTGGCAAATTAGATTTTGTCGAACAATTACGTTTTACCGTAGCAGATACAGTGAAGCTTGCTACGACTGAATCAGAAAAATCAGCAGGTGAAGCGATTAGCCCAGCAGTATTAGAAGCGGATGGACAAGAAACAGTCGTATTCCCACTTTTACATGGTCCAAACGGGGAAGATGGCACAGTTCAAGGATTGTTTGAAGTATTAAACATTCCTTACGTTGGCAACGGCGTCTTGGCATCATCAGCTGCCATGGACAAAATCGTTATGAAGAAAATTTTTGCAGATGCTGGTATTCCACAAGTTCCAGCTGTTGCAGTACGTTTAATCGATTGGAAAAATTATCAAGAAGAAATGGTTGCCGAAATGGAAGAAGTGCTTACATACCCAGTCTTCGTAAAACCAGCCAATCTCGGTTCAAGCGTTGGAATTAGTAAAGCTACTAATAAAAAAGAATTAGCAGAAGCGATGACAGAAGCCTTTTTATATGACCGTCGTGTTGTAGTAGAGCAAGGCGTGGTCGCTCGTGAAGTCGAAATGGGTGTACTTGGAAACGATACGCCAGTTTGCTCCGTTCCTGGTGAAATTTTGCCAGAAGGTGCGGTTGCTACTTTTTATGATTACAAAGCAAAATATCAAGATAATAATACAACGTTAATTATTCCGACTGAAGTAGATCCGGAAATCTTGGAGCAAATGAAAGAATATGCGGTCCAAGCGTTCTTAGGGCTTGATGCAAGCGGACTAGTACGAGCGGACTTTTTCTTAACGGCTGATAACCAGTTATTCTTAAATGAAGTGAATACAATGCCAGGTTTCACGCCGTATAGCATGTATCCACTTTTATGGCAGGAAACGGGCTTACCGTACGGAGCGCTAATTGAACGATTAGTTGATTTGGCAAAAGAACGTCACGCAGCCAAAAATGCACTTAAATATAAATTAGAAGACTAAAATAAACAAGAAAGCAGTTTTCAGATGCGGAAGCTGCTTTTTTATGGAAGAGAGCGATTTAATTTGAAAAAAACAGTAGGCGAAGTAGTAGCAATGTTAGATAGTTCCATCCATGTAGATACATTTCGCGATGTCGTCATTACTGGCGTTTGTTTTGATACAAGGCAAATAAAGTCAGGGGATTTATTTGTTCCGTTTGTAGGGAATTTGCGCGATGGACACGAATTCGTAAGTCAAGCACGCGAAATGGGCGCAGTTGCAACCTTTTGGCAAAAAGATGTACCCAATCCACCAACGGATTTTCCGGTCATTTTAGTAGAAGATACTTTGTTAGCATTACAAGAACTAGCGGCGAAGTATATTCAACAAGTAAAACCGAAAGTCATTGCGATTACAGGAAGCAATGGTAAAACGACAACGAAAGATATTATGGCAGCGATTGTCGAAACAACGTATAAAGTACATTATACTAGCGGGAATTTTAATAACCATATCGGCTTACCATACACGATTTTAACGATGCCAGAAGATACCGAAGTGGCGGTACTTGAAATGGGGATGAACCACCGACACGAAATCGAAGTACTTTCTAAAATTGCTAAGCCTGATATTGCGATTATTACGAATATCGGTGAGGCGCATATTGAGTATCTTGGCTCACGTGAAGAAATCGCCAAGGCAAAACTAGAAATTACAGCTGGGTTGAATCCGAGTGGGATCTTAATTTATCCGCACGAAGAAAACTTGTTGTTAGGCAATATTGATGGCGACTTTAGACAGCTTACTTTTGGCAAATCAGAGGCGGCAGAAATTTATCCGCTAGAAATTCGTGCAGAAGCAGAGGGTACTTCTTTTGTGACAAATTGGGAGCCAGAACGCGAAATTTTTGTGCCAATTATCGGCGAACACAATGTTTTTAATACAATGGCGGCAATGCTTGCGGCGCGTGAAATTGGTATTGAAGGCGAAAAAATCCAGTCGGCGCTGAAAAATATGGAACGCTCTAAAAGTCGTTTGGAGTGGATCACAACAAAAAGCGGCGCGCGAATTTTGAATGATGCGTATAATTCCAGTCCAACGGCGCTAAAAACCGTGTTAAAAACATTTATGCATATGGATTCGAATGGCAAAGCGAAATATTTGGTACTTGCGGATATGCTTGAATTAGGAGATTTATCGACAAAACTTCACCAAGAATCTGCCGAAGTGTTAGAAAATGGCACGATTGCGAAGATTTTCTTATATGGTGATGCAATGAAAGCATTCGGAACAGTAGCCGAAGCAAAAATTGGTCAGGGAAAAGTTCAACATTTTGACACAAAGGAATCGCTTGAAATGGCGCTTCTTTCCGAAATGACTGGAAATGAATGGATACTGGTCAAAGGTTCTTACGGAATGGGCTTGAAAGATATAGTAGAAAATCTTATTATTAAGTGACGAATAAAATTGGACATATACTATTACCGTTTAATTGGTAATAATTTTGGACAGGAGGAAAGGCATAATGGTTGCTTGTTTGTGTATTCATGGTTTTACTGGTTCGCCGTCCGAGGTGAAGCCGCTCGCTGACTATTTGCGAGAGCATACAGATTGGGATGTTTTAGCACCCACATTACCTGGCCATGATCACCTGCGCCACTTAAAAAATGTGACGTATAAAGATTGGATTGTTTTCGTAGACAGCATTTTAAGTCAAATGCTGAAAGAAGACGACGAAGTATATATTATTGGTTTTTCCATGGGTGGCTTACTCGCGGGATGGCTTGCTAGGCATTATCCAGAAGTGAAAAAGCTGGTACTTCTAAGCACCGCCGTAAATGCGATGGAATGGCCGCAAATTGTCGAAAATTCCAAGCAAGTAATAACCGAAGCAAAAGAAGTAACACTCAAAAATAGTCCGATGTTCAAACGTTACCAAAAGAAAGTAACAGAAACACCTTGGACGTCCACGTTACAGTTTAAAAAAATGGTCGCTTTAGCAAAACCAGTTTTTGAACATATCGAAATTCCAACATTTATTGCACAAGGCAGTGCTGACCAAGTAGTTCCTGCTGAAAAAAGTGTCAACTTCTTAATGGAAAGCATTCCTGGACCGAAAGAATTATTTATTTTAGAAGGTTCCAAACACGTGATTTGTCAGGATGAACAAGCAGACAAATTATTTGCAGCTGTCTTAACATTTTTGCAAAAAGATATGGCTGTATTACATGCAAATTAATAAAAAAGCTGGAAATTGTTTTCGGACAATTTTCAGCTTTTTTTAAAAGATTTAATGTTAAAAACGGCTAAAACTCGCTGATAAACGTACATTTGAAAAGAAATAACTTTTTTTATTCGATAATAGCTCGGAAAGATAAGGTTTTGCCGTTGAAAAGAAATAGTTAGTGTGTTATGATGATAGATGGAAGTTTATTAGGTTTATATTTAGCCTAGTGATTAATGAGGGCTTTTTTATTTGATGCGTTAGAACTGCTATAATGGCAGAGAAATTTTCTGATGCCGTGAATCATTTTGCTTGGTGCGCCCAGGCTTTTCTATTGCAGAAAAATGAAAATGAAAGATAGCAGTTTTCATAAAAACAACTGCAAATGAACAGACAAACAATCGTAATAAGCGTATTGTGATGAATTATAAAAGTAGCTCTCCTACCAAACTTTAAACAGGTAAAGGAGAAATGACATTGACAAAATTTTCGGAGTTCGGACTGGACGAAAAAATTGTAAAATCAGTAAATCGGATGGGGTTTGAAGAAGCAACACCAATCCAAGAAAAGACAATTCCACTAGGACTAGCAGGTAAAGACTTAATCGGGCAAGCACAAACAGGTACTGGTAAAACAGCCGCTTTTGGTCTTCCAATGATCCACAAAATTGACCAAAAGAGTAACAACGTACAAGCTTTAATTATTGCTCCAACACGTGAACTTGCAATCCAAGTTTCTGAAGAGCTTTATAAACTTAGCTATGACAAACATGTACGCGTGCTAGCGGTTTACGGTGGTAGTGATATCAGTCGTCAAATCCGTTCACTTAAGAAAAACCCACAAATCGTAGTTGGTACGCCAGGACGTATTTTGGATCATATCAACCGTCGCACACTTAAACTAGACAACGTGGAAACACTTGTACTAGATGAAGCAGACGAAATGCTAAACATGGGCTTCATTGATGATATCGAAACTATTCTAAAAGAAGTACCAGCAGAACGTCAAACATTACTATTTTCTGCAACGATGCCTGATCCAATTCGCCGTATTGGTGAACGTTTCATGCACAGCCCAGAACTTATTCGCATTAAAGCGAAAGAAATGACTGCACTATTAATCGAACAATTCTTCGTAAAAGTGCACGAAAAAGAAAAATTTGACGTATTATCTCGTTTATTAGACGTTCAATCACCAGAACTAGCAATTGTTTTCGGTCGTACAAAACGTCGTGTAGACGAATTATCTCGCGCGCTTGACATGCGTGGTTACGTGGCTGAAGGTATCCACGGTGACTTAACGCAAGCAAAACGTATGAGCGTACTACGCAAATTTAAAGAAGGAAAAATTGATGTTCTTGTTGCAACAGACGTAGCAGCACGTGGACTTGATATTTCTGGAGTTACACACGTATATAACTATGACATTCCACAAGATCCAGAAAGCTATGTTCACCGTATCGGTCGTACTGGTCGTGCTGGTAAAGAAGGTATGGCGATTACTTTCGTACAACCTCGTGAAATGGGTTATCTACGTATCGTTGAAGAAACTACGAAAAAACGTATGCAACCACTTCAAGCTCCTACATGGGACGAAGCATTTGCAGGCCAATTACGCGTAGCAACTGAAAAAATTCAAGCAGCAATCACAGAAGAAAACTTAGCTGACTACAAAACGTTTGCTAACGAACTTCTTGAAAAATACGATGCAACTGACATCGCAGCAGCAATGCTTAAAATGTTAGCAAAAGAACCAGACAAAACACCTGTCCATATTACTGAAGAGCGTCCATTACCATCCCGTGGTGGCGGTGGCTACAAAGGTAAAAATGGTAAAGGCGGCAAAGGTGGCAGCTATCGCGGCGGAAGCGGCAAAGGCGGAAGCTACCGTGATCGCAACAACAGCGGCAAAGGTCGTCGTAGTGGCGGTGGAAGCGGCTCTGGCGGTTCTGGCAATCGTGATCGTCGTGGTGGCGGAGAACAACGCAGCGGCGGCAACAAAGGCAACTACTCACAAAAATCTAAATAAGATTATTAGACAAATAGTTACCATATAGATAGACTGTAGATAAAGAAGTTTTTAACTTTATCTACAGTCTGTTTTTTTATAAATACTAATGTTAGGGATACGGGAGTGTGGCGCTCGTCATGAAGATAAACAAAATTATCGAATATATTGTAGTAGCAGTCATCGTTTTAGGGTGGACTTACTTCATTGTCATTAAAGAAATTCTCCCTAAAAATATAGGTTTTATTTCATTAGTAATTCTATCATTAGTTCTTTATTTTGTAGGCAAAAGGTTGAATGGGAAACATAGCAGATAAAAAAACGGCTATACTCTAAGTAGCCGTTTTTTATGTGCAATAATTCATTTACATTAACTTCCAAATATGAGAAAATAGCATGTTGGCAAAATTGCCACACGTGGTTCATTCATACCATCCCACGTAAAAAAACTAGGAGGAAAAATAATGAAAATGAAAATTTTGACGGTGAATGCAATTATTGCCGCACTGTATGTAGTGCTCGGAATGATTGTGGCGCCAATTGGGTTTATGGCATTACAATTTAGAATACCAGAAATTTTTAATCACCTAATCGTCTTTAATAAAAAGTACTTTTGGGGCATTATCGTAGGTGTTTTTATTACGAATTTGTTCTTTTCCGGATTAGGTTGGATTGATTTAGTTTTTGGCGTAGCGCAGTCGGCTATTTCCCTTTTACTAATGATTGGAATTTCTAAATACGTTAAAGGAATTATTCCGCGGATGATTATTAATACGATTCTATTCTCCGTAACGATGGCGATTATCGCTTGGGAGCTAGTAATCGTTTTTGACTTACCGTTCCTAATTACTTGGGCAACAACAGCCGCAAGTGAGTTCATTGTGATGGGTGTCGGGATTCCGTTGATGTATTTATTGAATAAACGGTTGAATTTCCGTAAAATGATTGATTAAGCGAGAAAGTCTAAGGAAACTTAGGCTCTTTTTTTATGAATTTTTGAGAAAGATAACATAATAAAAAGGGAGGTTAAAAGCTATCTCCAAAAAATTTAGTAATATTTTTCGGAAAGTAATTGGTGAATGTTTAAATTTAACAAATAAATAGTATATATATGATATTTATAAAATTATTAACAATGTTTATGTGAAATCTTTCACGTTGTAGCTTGGTGATTTCTTAGATATACTTAAATAGTAAACACTTTTAATATAATACTAACTTGAGAGGAATGAGCAGATGAAAGTAAAGAAAGAGAGTGTTCAGGATTATTTGTATCAGAACCTGCGGGAACAATGGAAAATATTGTTCGGGGTAGAAACCGAGATACACTTACACAAATGGCTTATTAATTATAAGAATGATTGTTTGTTTTTGTATAACGTCCATGGCTTATTGATTGGTGAATCTTCCAACGACTTAAAAGACGAACAAAGAAAATTAGTATACAAGAAAACAGCAAGTACATTGGAAATTATTGATAGTTTATCTACATTACAGATACCTTTATCAGCTGCTAAACTAGCCATACAAATGGTTTGTGACTATCTTTATGATTATTTACCACTAGGTAGTGTAGTTATACTAAATAAGAAATATCTAGGGAGAGCTTTCGAAGTGGATGAGATTCAACAAGTTCGATTTGTTATTACGCAACGGTTTGCCTGCATTCCTGATACGGAAACTTTTTATCCTTATGGAGGTATTATTTACCCTATTGGACAAATTGAAGGTGAAAGAGTGATATATTTCACTCCCCCACTAATTGAAGAAGTCCAGCATTTTGGTTTTCAGGATGATACAGACCGTGCATTTGTGCTAGAAATGAAAGAAGAGCTTATCAAGAGAAAAAAATTCCAATCAATTGCTTTTATTGATTCTAAAAAAAGAGAACAGGCACAACAGGTTATTGAACGGAGAGGACGCTAACTATGAGCGAAATTAAAATAGATTATAAAACATTCGCTTCTGAGTCAGCTAAATTAGAGCAAGCAATTGCACAATTTGAACCCTTTACAGCACGATTTACTGCCGAAACAGTTCCTCGCCTAGATGGATTCAATTCCGACTTTATTGACTCATTGCGTGGAACCTTAACGAATATGGCTGATGATACAGGTCCTGAGTTACTCGCAACTATCAAAACTTTTAGTCAGAAAGTACAAGTACTCACAAATGAGTTTGAAACACTAGATGAAGAACTTGCGAATCAGGGGGAATAAATGATGTATTATACGTTATATCAAAGAGAAGTATTAATGGCATTAGAGAAAATGATTTATATGATGAATAAGAATTTTAGTCAAATGGATCTAGAAAATGCAAACATTCAATATGACATGGAAGAAATACAACTTAACATACTACGATACATTAATGCTGCAATTGATCAAATTGGTGATTATCGTTTTACTGAGGAGTAGCAACTATGAAAAGAGACTTGAAAATTAACTTCGGAATACTTGAGCAAATACGCGACGAACTTTATCAGTTTATGCGAGCATTAGAGAATATGAAGGCATCGGTTAATAATATTGATAATCTACTGGCAAACGCAAGTGGGAAAAGCATTGAAGCTATCTCAGAAGATAAGCAAGGCGTTATCACAGCAATTGATACATATAAAGAACAAGTGAATGATGTATATGTTTTAATCAGTGATTACATTGGGGATATGACGGCTTATATACGCCCTATTAATCAGTATGGATTAATGCGAGTTGATCGTGATGATATTTGGTGGAATATTAGTCAGATTGAAGGTGCAAATGCAGTAAATGTAACTAAACCATCGCGATATGGTTATACAGCTATCGCAGGATATGAAACTGATGCGAATAATGACCTCGTTGCTGAACAAATTGAAGCGGATATAGCTTATCTTAAAACAAGAATTAGTGGTGAGATTAGTGCTTTATGGCAAATTCATGACCAGCAAATCGCTCCCTTCGAGGATACGGATGATCATTTTAAAAGTCGCTCAGAAACACTTTATGATAGATACACAAGTTGGGAAGAGCGAAACAAAGATATTATGCTAGGGATAGAATCAGGCATATATAATTTTTTTGCTGGAGCGATAACAGGACTAATAGGAATCGTAGAGGGAATCATTACACTTGGCGGAGGTTTCATAAACTATATAAGATGTGGTATTATTTATTTGGCAACTGCTCCATTTGGAACGACACCAGAAGATGTACTGACATCGCTTGATGAAACGCACTCCTTATTTGCGAGTGTTTTGAAAGATCCTGCCCTAATTATTGAAGGAATGGCGCAAAATATTAGTGATACATATGAAGAAAAAGGTATAATGTATAGTGTAGGTGCGATTGTTCCTGAAATAGTAATGGAGATATTAGTAACAAAAGGTTTAGGAAAAATAGCGAAACTCGCTAATTTTGGCGATAACTTAGCCGATATGAGTAAGTATGCGGATGAAATTGTGGATGCTGCTGATATTACTAAAAAAACTAAGTTATTAGAATCATTAATTCGTATTGGGAAAAGATTTGTTAAGGAACCCCTTGATGCAGATGGAAACTTGTTATCTAATGTATTTTATTATACCGGAGAATTTGGAGACCATATGGGAGTTACGGATGATTTAGGTCGATTAGTTGAAATGCATGTTGATGATTTAAAATTATCAAATAGCCCTCGTCCGCGTCATAATCCAGACACACCAGGAAAACTACCAGGTGACCAAGCGGGGCATATTATTGCAGATCAATTTGGTGGATCAGCAGAATTAGATAACTTAGTATCTCAGCTAACTAATGTTAATAAGAGCCAGTATCGAAAGTTAGAAATTGAATGGGCAAATGCATTAAAAGATGGGAAATCTGTTACAGTGAATGTTAAAATAAATTATGCAGCAGATGGAGTGCGGCCTACTAGTTTTAAAATAGACTATAAAATTGACGGACACGAATATTTGGAAACTTTAAGTAATATTTAGGAGGAAAGATTATGTTTGATTTGAAAGAATTTCATGAAAAACAAAATAATATCATTAGGGAACTTATTCAACTAGCCATTGACATGTTTCCAGAAAAAAATATGGCTGATAAAATATATGTATATGGAAATATGGAAGAATCATATTTTTATAATGTATTATTTGAGTATCAGGGAAGAGTTTTCCAAAAAGAAGACTTATTCAATCAACTAGGAATTAGCAAAGATATTGTTAGTGAACGAGTTACAAATAGTTTGAGTGAAGGCAATGATAACTTAATCGCATTAAAACAAGAATATCTCATTACTAATCAACAACCTCCTGAAAGTATTAAATTAGTATACAACTCTCAAACAGGACAAATGAGTATGTACATCAATTATGATAAAGTCACTACAATGGAATATAGTAAACGAGCTGATTTTCTAAAATGGAAACAAGAGCTTAATGAAGAAATAAGCAAAAGCTAAAAGAAGGATTATGACGAAGGTATTTACCGTCATAATCCTTTTTTCAATATCAAATTGAATGTTGCATATTAATCTCCTAAAACTTATTATTTTGACAGTATCAATACAATCTTTACTAATAGGAACATTCTATGAAAAACTAATCTCGCTTCAACAAAACAATATCCTCATTCTTCGTCAGCAATAAATCCACATGATTCTCGCCCCATAAGCAAAGTTTGTTCAAAATCTCCGACAACGATTCGCCGTATTCACTCAAAGAATACTCGACTTTCGGTGGGATTTGCTCATATACTTTGCGGACAATAACTCCAGATTTTTCCAGCTCGCGCAATTGTTGTGTGAGCATTTTTTGTGTGATGTTGGGGATGAGTCGTTTTAATTCGCCAGTTCGTTTTTTGCCTTCGCGTAAATGGCAAAGGATGACTGGTTTCCATTTTCCGCCTATAACTTCTAGTGTAGCTTCGACGCCGATATTATATACTTTAGTCATCGTAATCCTCCTATAGGCACTTTTTAGTATCTATATGACTTTTAAGTACCTTCTTGTTATTCTGTACAGTATATAAGATACTGTATAACAGAACGAAACAATTTGCAATTTTTTAGGGGGGAAATAAAGTGGATATGAAAAAAGTAAATCCTAATTTGACGCTTTTAGCGCTAGCAATTAGTGCGTTTGGGATTGGTTCAACGGAATTTATTAGTGTGGGGCTACTTCCGCTGATTTCTTCTAGTATGGGAGTGTCGATTAGTACGGCTGGTTTGACTGTATCGATTTATGCGCTTGGTGTGATGGTTGGGGCGCCGGTTTTAACAACGATGACGGCGAAGATGAACCGTAAAAATTTGTTATTATTAGTAATGCTTGTGTTTCTGATTGGGAATCTTGTCTCGGCATTTGCTGTGAGTTTTGGAATGCTTCTTAGCGGGCGTGTAGTTGCGGCTTTTGCGCACGGCGTATTTATGTCGATTGCTTCTGTTATCGCGGCAGATGTGGTTCATCCGAGCAAACGAGCTAGTGCGATTGCGGTGATGTTTACGGGACTTACGGTGGCGACTGTAACAGGGGTGCCACTTGGGACGTTTATTGGTCAACTTTTTGGCTGGCGGATGTCGTTTCTGTTTATTGTTGCGATTGGTGTGATTGCGATTATTGCTAACTTTTTCCTTG
This sequence comes from Listeria cossartiae subsp. cayugensis, assembly GCF_014229095.1. GTDB lineage: Bacteria > Bacillota > Bacilli > Lactobacillales > Listeriaceae > Listeria > Listeria cayugensis. The sequence continues at coordinate 585,719 of NZ_JAARZC010000001.1, forward strand.
TGCCGAAAAATTTATCGAATGGTAAGAGCATTTCGTTTAAATCGATTGGGCAATTGTTAGTTAATAAAAAAATCGTGATGGTGTTACTCATGACGGCGTTTGGTTATGGTGGTACTTTTGTGGTTTATACGTATTTATCGCCGCTGTTTAGCGAAATGGGTTATTCGACGAGTATGATTGTTATTTTGCTGATTGTTTATGGCGTGATGGTTGCGATTGGGAATACGATTGGTGGGCATTTTGCGAATGAGCGTCCGGCTAAGGCACTTTTTGTGATGTTTAGTTTGCAAGGAATTACGTTATTATTACTTCAATTTACTTCAGGAAATGCGATTTTGGGATTAATTACTATTATGTTGATGGGCTTTTTTGCGTTTATGAATGTGTCTGGTTTGCAGCTTTATGTTGTGCAATTGGCGGAGCGATATTTGCCGGAAACGGTGAGCATGGCTTCGGCGCTTAATATTTCGGCTTTCAATGTTGGGATTGCACTAGGCGCATTTATTGGTGGTTTAGTGACAGAGTATATTGGTTTGAGTTATACGCCGATTGTCGGATTTTTAATGGTTTTCATCGCAATTATTTTAACTTTCTATATGAAAAAAGATAAATAGTTCAAATAATAGGCCTTTTACAGTGAATGTAGAAGGCTTTTTTTGTGCTTTCAGTAGCTCCGACCTATTCCGGCAAGGTTTTTTTCCAGTTATAGTAAAATGGGTAGTTTTTTTGTCCCTACGTGTCTGACAAAAATAGCTATATAGCTTATTGTAAGCCCTATCATGAAAATGATAAATTGAATTTAGAAAGAGGAGTGATACCTGATGAAACTAAATCAGCAGTGTATTCAAATTTTAGATTTTCTTATGGAGCAGGAAGATTTTAAAAATATTGGTTATATTTCTAGCTCGCTTGGTTGTTCTGAGCGCAGTGTTCGTTATAGTTTGGAAAAAATCGATATTTTTCTCCATGAGCAAACGTTACCAGCTCTTATCAGACATACGAGGAAAGGGGTGCTACTTCCGGAAAAGAATGTCGTAAACCCGGTCGTGAGTAAATTCAAACAACAAATCACGCCGAAAAAATATCGTTACAGCCAAGAAGAAGTGCAACAATTTTTACTTCTAAAACTGCTTCTGAGTGAAGAAGTGCTCCCGGTTACTTATTTTGAAGAAGTTCTTTTTATTTCAAGATCCTCTGTGTTAAATCATTTACGTGCGATTGAAGGAGAACTTTTTTTAAATAATTTAGATTTATCGCATCAGCCGAGGCATGGTTTTCTAGTGACTGGTAATTTAATTACGAAAACATCGCTTTTTGCTAGGAGTTTCTTACGTTTTATTAATATCCGCGAATTTTATCAGTTTTTAGATTCGGAAAACAGCTTATCTAAAAAAGGCGAGTTATTTTTTTATAATCTTTTTGAAATGGAAGTTTTGCAGGAAGTGAATCGTGAGGCGCATTCAGTTGAGGAGAATATGACGCGCGCGATGGATGAGCAGCTTTATTTAACGTTAATTGCGATTTTATTGAAACAGCATGAGGCAAAAGTGGATTTTCAGTTTACAGCAGATTTTGTGGCAGTTGATGAGCTCGATAAGGCGCTAGAAACGATTATTGGATCGCTGAAACAATACCAATATGGGCGCGAGGATGAAGCGGTTATTGAAGCGTTTGTGACTGGTATTTGCGAAAAAATGGGCGAAATTTATCAAGTGGATTTTGTGCACGGGGATACGGATTTTTATACGCAAATCAAGGCGCATATTAAGTTGATGATTCGGCGTGTTCGGGCAGGGGTTATTATTGAAAATCCGATTTTTAATGAATTTATGCGTGATAATCGCGAAATTTTTATGCGCGTGAAGGAAAGCCTGGAAGCTTTAAAACCGCTACTCCCAATTTCAGTCAGCTCGCAGGAAATTTCATTTTTAGCGATATACTTTGCGTCGGAGGTTCAGCGCAATAAGCAAACGGTCGAAATGAAACCGAACTTGTTGATTATTTGTCCAGAAGGTGTGGCGGTTTCAAAAATGATTGCCATTCAGTTGAAGCGAATGTTTGAGTTTGAGTCGATTCAGACGATTGGCCTCCGGAAGTTCAAGCGCGCCATGATGAACGATTTTGATTTTGTCATTAGTACCGTGGATTTGCCGGATATGCAAGATTCTAAGGTACTCCGAATTCACAGTTATTTGCAAAAAGAAGATATGGAATTACTGCAAAAGCATTTACGGATGAAACTTGTCAAAAGTGATAAGCAGATTATTAATAAGTTTAGTAAGATTTTAGCGATTATTGGTGAAAATACGCAAATCAATAATTTAAGCAAGTTAGAATTCGATTTATTGGAAGCGCTTATATCGGATGAAGGAGAAACACCAAAGCGGCTTATTCCGCCGTTTCAATTTACAGAAGAAGCTATTGTTATGGAAGAAACGTGCTCGACGTGGCGGAAAGCGATAAAACTTGGAACGAAACGCATGGAGCAATTAGATGTGATTGAGCCAAGTTATCATGAAAAAATCATTCACAATTTAAAAGTGTATGGGCCGTATATGGTCGTTGCGCCGGGCGTAGTAATTGCGCATGCGGGTGCAAGTGATGGTGTTTTGATGGATGGCATTGGAGTGACGATCATTGAGGACGGTATCATGTTTTTTGATAGGTACGAGGAGCCGGTTCATGTCATTTTCACCCTGGCTTTAAAAACGAAAGAAGCGCATTTAATCGTGGAACAATTAATGAAATTAGCGCTGGACGAAGAAAAAATGCAAAAAATTAAAATGGCTAGCTCAAAACGTGATATTTATCATTACGTTAAGTCAGCTATCTTTGAATGAGAGAGGGATTCATAATGGACATAGAAAAAATATCGTTTTCATTAATTTCACTAGCGGGGGATTCATTTTCAAAATTAATAGAAGCATTACAAGCCGCAAAAGAATCAGATTCAGAATTAGTAGCACAACTTTTGAAAGAAGCAGACGATCTTATGATTGAAGCGCACAAAGTACAGACGGAAATGCTGATTCAAGAAACAAGAGGGGAACAAGCCAATTTTTCCGTTTTACTTGTACACGCGCAAGATACATTAATGAACACGATTTTAGCATCGACTTTAATTCGTGAAATGATCGAAATGCATCAAGAGATGAAAACATTAAGAAAAGAGGAGGAAAAGTAAATGGAAATCAATCAATTACATGTACTTTTAGTATGTAACTTAGGCGCATCTACAGGGGTAATGGTCACAAAAATGAAAGAAATTGCCCAAAATAGTGAAAAATTGACGAATACGGATGTGAAAATTGAAGCGCATCCAGCAGGAGAATTACGCGAGCATATTGAAGATTTCGACGTTATTTTAGTCGGACCTCAAATTAAACACCAATTAAAACATTTAAGCGAAATCGCGGCGGAATATAATAAGCCAATTCAAGTCATCGATACGAAAGATTACGGCACAGTCAATGGCGCAAACATTTTAAAAGACGCGATTATCCTTAAAATGAACAAATAAAAAAGTGGAGGGAAACAACATGTCGAGTAAAAACAAACAATCTTTTATGAACCGTTTTATCGCTTTTATGGAGAAGTATTTTGAGCCTGTCGCAGCTAGAATTGAAAAGCAACGCCATATTTCCTCAATAAAAAATGGGATGATTGCTTTGATCTCGGTACTAATTATTGGGTCATTCTCGCTGATTATTTCCGCAATTGGGAATATGTTTCCGGCGGGTTCTGTTGTCAAAGAATTCTTTGTTCAAAATGCAGCAGCACTCAATTTACCATTTCAATTTACGTTTGGACTACTATCGATTTATGCAGCAATAACGATTTCTTACAGCCATGCGAAACAAATGAAAGTCCCTGTGTTACATAGTGTCATGGCTGCTGTCATGGTAACGCTAATCCTTAATACGAAAATGGTTGACGGCGTTCTTAATACGGAATTCCTAGATTCTAGGGGACTATTTATCGCTATTTTCGCAGCACTTATTTCTGTAGAACTTATCGGTTTATTTATTAGAAAAAATATTACTATTCGTATTAAAGGTTTACCGGCCGGGATTGCGACGACGTTTGAAGCTATTATTCCGCTTGTGGTATTACTGTTCAGTGCGGTTGGTTTAAGTATTTTAATGCAAAGTGTCACAAGTGGGCAAATTATTCCGGAAGCCTTTACGACAATGCTAGCTCCAGCGATTAATAGTATTGATACGCCTTATGCAGTTTTCCTCATTTGTTTCTTGGAAATGCTATTCTGGTTTATCGGTCTAAATGGTTATGCGATTTTGATTGGCTTTGTACTTCCATTTATGACACAATATTTAGGAGCAAACGCAGCGGCTTATGCGGCGGGAGAACCAATTCCTCACGTATTTGCACCAAACTTCTGGGATTACTTCATGGGCTTCTCTGGGTCTGGTATTACAGGTGCGCTAGTTATCCTCGCGCTATTCAGTAAATCAAGAGAACTAAAAGCGGTCGGAAAAGTATCCGTCGTTCCAGCAATTTTCACGATTTCCGAACCAGTTGTATTCGGTTTACCAATCTGTTTTAACCCATATTTATTTATTCCGTTCGTACTTGGAACGCCAATTTTAGCAGTAGGGCAATGGTTTGTGTTCCACTTTGGTTGGGTTCGTCCACCGATTGCGAATGTTGGCGGCACACCGATTCCGCTTGCACAGTATTTGGCGACAATGGACTGGCGCGCAATTATTTTAATTATCGTCGTTCTTGCGGCAGCTGTTTGTATGTACTACCCATTCTTTAAAATGTATGAAAAGAGCTTAATCAAAGAGGAAACAGTTGTATCAGAACGCCAAGCAGCACATGATGCACTGGACTTGGATTTCTAATAGAGAAAGGTTGATTTAAAAATGAAACTAGTTATTAATGAAAATGAGCAAGTCGTGGCGGAAACGGTTAGCCAAAGAATTATTGAATTAGTAAAGGAAAAACCGGCGAGCTTAATTTGTATTGCTGGTGGGGATACGCCTTTACTGACGATAGAAGCGCTCATTAAAGCCAATCAAGCTGGTGAAGTAGATTTCAGTCAAACACAATTTGTTGGCTTGGACGAGTGGATTGGCTTAGGACGCGAAACAAAAGGTAGCTGTATCCAAACGTTGTATGATGCGTTTTTCGACCGATTAAAAAATGTCTCTAGTGAACAAATTTGCTTTTTTGATGGCAAGGCAACGAGTTTGACGGATGAATGTGCTCGTGTGGATGCATTTATCGACGAACGTGGTGGAATGGACTTTATCTTGCTTGGGATTGGGCTTAATGGTCATATTGGCTTTAATGAGCCATTTGTGCCCGTGGATGTGAACTGCCATGTTGTGGAACTGGATGATGTAACGAAACGCGTTATGAGTAAATATTTCGATACTGATTTGCCTTTAACACACGGAATTTCACTCGGAATGCAACAAATTTTAGCAGCAAAAGAGATTTATTTAGTTGCAACAGGCGAGAAAAAAATCGATATCGTGAAACAAGTGGTGGAAAAAGAACCAACTGTAGCGATTCCGGCAACACTTGTAAAAGAAGCAAATACGACGCTTGTAGTTGATAAAATAGCAGCGAGTGGGGTGGAAGTGTAATGGAAAAGATTATTGTTCAAGGTCGGAAAAATGGTCAAAAAATCGAGATAGCTTGCTCTAATTTAGTGATGGGAGCTGGAGATTTTTTACGGGCAGATAACATGGATTTTGCTGGTCCGGTGTTGGATCAATATTTCGAAATGGGTGGAAATATTTTTGATACGGCGCGTCATTATCGTCATAGCGAAAAAGCGATTGGTACATGGATGGAAGCGCGAGGCAACCGTGATAGCGTGATTATCCAAACGAAAGGTGGACATCCGGTACGGGAAGCGAGCGACGTGCCGCGTGTCACTCCAGAAGCTATCCATGAAGATATTTCTGTTAGTTTAGATACATTAAAAACCGATCATGTGGAGCTTTTTGCCTTGCATCGTGATAATCCAGAAGTGGAAGTGGGAGCTATCATGGAAGCGATGCATAAAGAAGTCGAGGATGGCCGTGTTTATGCGATTGGACTTTCAAACTGGGAGCTACCGCGGATTATCGAAGCGAATGAATATGCGGTTAGCCACGGTTTGACGTCATTAAGTTTCAACAGCCCTAATTTTAGTTTGGCAAAAGTGAATCGACCACGCTGGGAAAATTGTGTTTCGGCAAATGAAGAGATGATTCGCTGGCACGAGGCGACTGGGTTGCCGCTGTTTTCTTGGTCATCACAAGCAGGTGGATTTTTCTCAGGTAGATTTTCCGAGGAAGATACGAGCGATACGGAAATGGTGGAAGTGTATTATAGTGAGGCGAACTGGGAACGTTACAGCCGCGCGAAGCAACTTGCTAAGAAAAAAGGCTGTTCGCCGATTCAAATTTCGCTTGCTTATGTTTTAACGCAATCTTTCCCAACAGCCGCAGTCATCGGACCAGAAAATGCTACAGAACTTCAATCTTCTGTTTCAGCAGCCGGAATTAAGTTAACAGAGTCTGAGGTTGATTGGCTGGATTTAAAGGCATAAGGAAAGGCGGAGAAAAAATGGATATTAGAGAAAAAATAGCAGTCCAACTTTATTCTGTTCGAAAAGAAATGGAGCGCGACTTAGAAGGCACGCTCCGGAAAATTCATGAAATCGGCTTTCGTTATGTACAACTCGATGGTATGCGCGGCAATGACCCTGCAGAGGTGCGCCGTTTACTGCAAAAATATGAGTTAAAAGTGATTGGCATGCACATTAAGCATGATCGTTTTATGAATGATTTGGACGGAATTATTGAAGAAGCCTATTACTTCGATTGTAAAACTGTTTTTGATAAATATATCGAAGAAGAGGACCAAACAACAGCGGGCTACACGGCAACAAAAGCTGCGTTAATTACTGCGGCAGAAAAGCTCCATGCACTTGGTTTTCGCATCGGCTTACACAATCCGGAATATGATTTCAATGAATGTATTAATGGGCGCAGAGTGATGGATTTTATTACGGATCCAGTTAATGGTATTTGTATTTATGCCGAACCGGACACTTACTGGATAAGAGCGGCTGGGCATGATGAGGCCGAATTTATCAAGCGTTATAGTGGTCGCGCACCGATTGTTCATATGAAAGACTTTGTAAGCGGATTTGAACTAGAAGATATGGATAATAATTTGGTCGAAATGGGTGAAGGCGAAGTGGATTTCCGCGCTATTATTGAATGGGGCGAAACAAACGGCGTCGAATACTACTGCATCGAGCAAGATAGATCCAAACGCGATATGTTTGAGACGTTAGAAGCTAGTTATCACTACTTATTACATCTATAAAAAAAGAAACGTCAGAATTATTCTGGCGTTTTTTTGTGCGCAAAAATCTTTGTACCGTTTTTAACAAGCATGTTGTGGGAACTATAAAGGTAGATGTTTTAAGGGGGAATGAAACAAATGAAAAAAAGATGGCTGATTTTTGCAATTCTACTTTTAATTGCAAGTGGATTTTTAAGTCCAAAAGCAGAAGCTGCAACAGATTATGGGAGCAGTTTCTTTACAAATGTATCTTTACAAAATCAAAACGGGGTACCAGCAACCAATTTTAAAGAAAATAGTAGGGTGCGAGTGGCATATGATTTTGTGATTACACAGCCAGTTACAAGCGGAGAAACCATGACATTAACCATTCCCAACCAGCTGAAATTGATTAATTTTGGCGGATTTCCTGTAGATGATGCTGCGGGAAACACTATCGCCAATGCAACAATTGACCCAACAACGGGAACTATCACCTTGACATTTACCGATTACGTTAATACACATACAGATTTAAGTGGTAGCCTTTATTACAACGCAACGTTTAACAGCAAAAATATTCAAACAGATCAAGTGAATCCGATTCTTTTTCCTGTGAACAATACGACCGAAACGATAAATGCCTTTATTGGCAAAGTGAATACTGGTGGCGGAACAGGTTCCCCAACAATTGTTTTTAAACAAGGGCGAATGGATGATAAGGACAACAGCATTTTACATTGGACTGTTACTCTGAATAATGCATTGACACCAATTGATAATGCGATTTATACCGATACACTCGGTTCAGGTCAAAATCTGATTGGCAGTGCAACAATCAAATACCGCGATGCCAATAAAAAAGTTATCAAGACAAATATCCAACCGATTGCGCTGGATCCCGACCGTAATTTTGAACTATCTATCGGAACATTAAACAATCAATCTGTCGTCATTACTTATGATACGAAAATTACGACAAAACAAAAAAGCTATACGAATAAAGCAACTCTTTCTGGTGACAATTTAGATCCAGTTTCGAGAAACGCGACGGTTAATGATTACAGCAGTGGCGGGCAAGGGTCAGGAACTGCACCACCAGTCAAAGAAGAACCACCATTCATCCCAGCCGAAAAGCAACCGATTGAAAAAACAGTGGAAACAGACTTTGGCCCACTGGAAGTTGTCAAAGATTCCGAACAAAACGGCAAAATCAAAGTTATTTATAAAGTGAAAAGTGGCGATACATTACCAGGTGTAGCGAAAAAATTCGATGTCACCGTTTCAGAAATAAAAGACTGGAATAATCTTACATCTGACACATTACAAACAGGGCAAAAACTGCAATTAACGATTGAAAAAACATTGTTATCAAAAATCACTGTCCCACCAGTGCAAAAAGTGACAAGCACAACGAGAGTAGATGGTTTAGTGAGCGGGGGTGCGACAGGTACATTGCCACATACGGGGGACACTAGTCCGGTTATTCCATTTGTGACAGGGTTAAGCTTGATTGCACTTGGTTTTACATTTGGACGTAGGAATTAAAAAACAGGAAGCGCTAGAGTAAAACTCGCGCTTCCTGTTTTTTTATAAAAGATGACCTTTTTTTCGCTGCGTCATCATTTGATTTTTAGAAGAGTCATGAAATGTTTTCGAGCCTTTCTTTGGCTTTTCCGGAAGGTTAATCGTGATAGTTTTGCTTTCAGCCTTTCCGTCGGCCGTTGTCGCGGTAATCGTAACTAAATTATTGCCAGGTTGCAAATTATCTAAAGTAAATTGGTGGTTTTCAGTGCTACCAGCAATTGTTTGCGTTTGATTATTGATTTTGGCGGTAATCGTTGCTGCGGTTTCGGTTACAAACATTAATTCCGCGCTATTTTTCGTCGTTTCGATATAAGGATCTTGAATAGAATAAGGGAGAAACATTTCCATTAATTCGCTCGTCGTTGCTGTTGTATAAGTGGTTCCAGTAGCTTCTTTTTGTGCGTGGGCTATTTCTGGAAGCCAGTTTAATGTAAGCGACAAAAGCGCAATTATTACTAGAATATAACCTTTTTTCTTCATTATTCTCACCCCTTCTTGTTACATTATAAAAAACAAATATGAACAAACTATGAATAAAACATGATACTTTTAAAAAAGATCGCTTCCATTTTAGTAATTATTAACGTAAGATAAAAAGAAAAAAGGAGTAGAGCAATGGAACTTGAAAATTTAGAAAAGAAATTACCGGAGAAAATTAAAACAGTTTGGCGGCAAACAGAGGGAATTGCGGTCTTAGTGTTTCTGCTTTGTTCGGTTGCAGCAGCGATTATTTTGTATTATGCAGAAGTTTCGGTTTGGTGGAGCGCGATTGGCTTTGGTTTGACCGCTATCTATGCTGTATTTATCTACTTATTCATTATTCCGTTTCGTTTTGCACGTTGGAGCTATCAGATTAAACCAGACGAAATGGAAATTCAGCACGGTATTATTTTTAGAAGTCGTGTCTTAATTCCGATGATTCGCATTCAACACGTGGAAACAGAGCAAGGCCCACTACTTAGAAGACAAAAATTAGTTTCTTTATCGATTACAACAGCAGCAAGAACACATAAAATTGAAGCGGTAAACGAGTCAGAGTCGGATGAACTTAGACATCATATTCTTGAACTTGTGAAGGTGGCGAAAGAAGATGTTTGAAGAAAGACGCCTCCATCCAATCGCCCTCATTAAAGAAATAATTACGAACGTAAGACGCAATATCGTCCCAATCGTTGTCGGCTTATTTTCGGTTTTTCGAGCAATTAATAGCAACGGTTACTTGCCAAACTGGGCGGTATATTTGATTATTGCTGTCGTTATTTTGCTCATTTTAACCCCAGCCATTTTAAAATACATTACATATAAATACACACTAGAAGACCAAGGGATTCGTATTAAATACGGTTTGATTTTCCGGAAAAACACATACATACCTTACGAACGCATTCAAACCGTCCAAAAAAAGCAGTGGTTTTTCTTCATCCCATTTAATGTCTGCCAAGTTTTAATTGAAACAGCAGGCGGAAAAGGGAAAGCAGAAGCCGACCTAGTTGCTGTGCCTGTTGGTGTGGTTGATGAATTAAAAGACTTACGCGACGGCAAAAAAGCAGCCATTCAGGAAGTCACACCAGAAACTGAGGAACCAGCAGTTGAAGTAGTCGAAGCACCAGAAAAAACTGTCATGCTCCAAACAAAACAACTGATTTTAATGGCCGTCACATCCGGCGGCGTTTTCGGTACACTTATAATCGTCCTTGCGTTCATGCAACAATTCCGTGAAGTTATCCCGACCGACTGGATGGAAGCGCAAGCCGAACAACTTTGGAAAATGGGCATCATCGTGCTCATCGTTTTAATTGTCCTCATTCTTTTAGTATTATGGGGCATTTCGATTGTGACGACTTTGTTCAAATATTTCCAGTTCAAATTGATGAAATATCCCAATTCACTTGTAGTGGAAAAAGGGCTGTTAGAACGTAATCACACAACAATTTCATTAGCTCGTATTCAAGGGATTACGATTATCGAATCTCCTTTACGTCAAATGCTCGGTTTAGTTGCGGTCAAAGTGATAACTGCTGGAAACTCAGGCGATGAAAAACAGTCCGGCGACATTTTACTTTTACCAATTATGAAAAAAGAATTAGCCCTACAAACCTTAAAAGAAATGCTACCAGATTATTTATTCGAAATGGAAACAATGGAACGTGCACCAAAAATCAGTTTGCGCAGATTTTTACGAATTTACTTAATCTGGACAATTATCCCGGCCGTTATAGCTAGTATATTATTTTTCCCATTCGGCTTAATTAGCATCATTTTGCCAGTTTTAGCGGGAATAAAAGCAATAGCCAGCTACCGCGCGACAGGTGTTTTCACAGACAACCACACACTTCTCGTCCAGTCGCGGCCGATTTTTTCCAAATTAACGCACATCATCCGCAAAGAACGAATCCAGGGCTTGCGGTTAAGACAGAGCATTTGGATGGAAAAGGGCAAATCCAGCCACTTAAATGTTTGGCTTAAATCCGGAAGTACGAGCGCCGAGGCCTACGTTCGCTACATACACCAAGACCAAGCTATCGCCATCTACAACTGGTACAGCCCGTCCGAAACAAGCAATTAAAAAAGAGAGCATACCACTCGCGAAAAATCTGCTGAATTAAGCGCACGATTTTTCGCGGATGGATGTTCTTTTATTTTTTGTTCAATTACGTGGAAATCTGGTAAAATAGATAGAATAAACGAAGCAATTGTTAGAGAGGATTGGTTAAGTAGTGAAACATATAGTCATTATCGGAGGCGGCCTATCGGGGCTTGCAGCAGCGTATGAACTACAAAAAACACATCCGAATTATACTTGGGAATTAGTAGAAAAAGACGAAAAATTAGGCGGGAAATTCGAAACGGTAAAGCGTGACGGATTTTTAATTGAAAAAGGGCCGGATTCCTTTTTAGCTAGAAAACCAGCTGGTGTAGGATTAGTGAAGGATTTAGGTCTTGAGGATAAACTAATTGCTAACGCGACGGGAAGGTCGTACATTTATCATCAAAAAGCGCTCCATCCTATTCCAGAGGGCTCAGTAATGGGAATCCCAACTGATAAACAGGCCTTGCTTGCAAGCACACTCGTATCAGAAATTGGCAAAGCGCGGGCATTGCAAGAACCAACGATCGAACCAAACAATCAACCAAATGATCAAGCACTTGGCGATTTTTTTGAAGCACGTTTCGGTAAAGAATTAGTGAAAACAATTATCGAACCGCTATTATCAGGAATTTACGCGGGTGATATTTATAAAATGAGTTTGCGTGCCACTTTTCCACAGTTTGAACAGGCCGTTAAAAAGTACGGCAATCTGATGGACGGCTTGCAAGAAAGCAGCATGCAAACGACAGGAACAAAGGCGACAATTGGTGCTTTTCGAACATTAGAAGGTGGACTAGATACGTTGCCAAAAGCGATTGCGGACGCGCTGCCGCCAGAAAATTTGCACACAGCGAAACAAGCAACGGAAATCACGAGAAAGAATAGTTCCTATGAAATTGCCTTCGCTGATGGAGATAAAATGACCGCAGATGGCGTGATTATTGCTGCTACCCATGATGCGTTAATCCATTTACTAGCAGAAACAACTACCGAACCGTTTGCGCGACAACCACTAACGACACTCGCGACCGTTTCGCTAGCATACAACGAAAAAGATGTGCCGATTTTGCCAGATGGAACAGGCTATTTAGTGGCTCGAACTGCGCCATATAAAACAACAGCCTGCACATGGGTTCAGAAAAAATGGCCACACATGGTGCCGAAAGATAAAATGTTGCTACGCGGTTTTGTAGGTAAAGCTGGTGAAACATGGTTAGAACAAGCAAGCGATGAAGCCATCGTCACAGCTGTTTTGTCGGATTATGCGGAAATAATGGACCTCCATGCCGCGCCACTTTTTTATGAAGTGAGCCGAATGAAATCAGCGATGCCGCAATACTTAGTCAACCATCAAGACCGTTTAAAACAATTGAAAAAGAATATCCAGACAGATTATCCGGGCGTTTATTTTGCCGGAATGAGTTACGAAGGCGTCGGAATCCCAGACTGTATCGCGGGAGCACAGACGGCTGTTACTGAATTAGCAGACTACTTGGAAGAGGTGTAACATGATTAAAGGAATTGGGCTAGATATGATTGATTTAGACCGCGTAAAACAGGTGGTGGAAAAGAATCCACGTTTTATCGAGCGCGTTTTAACTGAAAAAGAAATTAACCAATATGAAAAATACGAAGGTGGCCGCAAAATCGAATTTTTAGCTGGTCGTTTTGCTGCCAAGGAAGCGTATGCCAAAGCAAATGGAACTGGTTTTGGGAAACATTTAAGTTTTACTGATGTGGAAATTTTGCAAGTAGAGGATGGGCGACCACATGTTACTTTGCCAGCCAAACCGGGCGAAAATGTTTTTGTAAGTATTACCCACACAGCCAGATCAGCCGCAGCGCAAGTGATAATTGAAATATAGAAAGGAACGTGAACGATCATGGTGACAGGCTGGCATCGTCCGACATGGATTGAAATAGACCGCGCAGCAATTCGCGAAAATATAAAAAATGAACAAAAGCAACTACCAGAAAATGTCGCTTTATGGGCCGTTGTAAAAGCTAATGCTTATGGTCACGGTATTATTGAAGTAGCCAAAACGGCGAAAGAAGCAGGCGCTAAAGGTTTTTGTGTTGCTATTTTAGATGAGGCGATTGCCCTGAGAGAAGCTGGCTTTCAAGACGACTTTATTCTCGTACTCGGCGCAACAAAAAAAGAAGATGCAAACCTTGCAGCGAAAAATCAAATTGCACTCACCGTTTTCCGAGAAGACTGGTTGGATGACCTCGTATTAGAAGCGCCACTTAGGATTCATTTGAAAGTAGACAGTGGTATGGGGCGTCTTGGGATTCGCAGTACGGAAGAAGCGCAACGCATCGAAACGAAAATTGCTAAAAATAAGCAACTACAATTAGAAGGTATCTACACACATTTTGCGACAGCAGACCAACTAGAAACAAGCTATTTCGAACAACAATTAGCTAACTTCACAGCAATTTTAACAAGTTTAGCCACACGCCCAGCCATCGTTCATACTGCCAATTCAGCTGCTTCATTACTACAGCCGCAAATTGGATTTGATGCGATTCGCTTTGGGATTTCGATGTATGGTTTAACACCTTCACCGGAAATTAAAACTAGTTTGCCATTCGAGCTGAAACCTGCGCTAGCCCTTTATACCGAAATGGTGCACGTGAAAGAACTCGCGCCAGGTGATAGTGTTAGCTACGGCGCAACCTATACAGCGACAGAAAGAGAGTGGGTTGCTACTTTACCAATTGGCTACGCAGACGGACTTATTCGCCATTACAGTGGATTCCACGTTTTAGTAGACGGACAACTAGCTCCCATCATCGGAAGAGTTTGCATGGACCAAACAATCATCAAACTACCACACGAATTTCAAACTGGTTCAAAAGTAACGATAATTGGCGTAGATCATGGAAACACGATAACAGCAGATGATGCAGCAGAATATTTAGATACCATTAATTATGAAGTTACTTGTTTGTTAACCGAAAGAATACCAAGGAAATACATCCATTAGAAGGTAATATTCGTGCTTTTTTGCGGAGAAGCGTTTATAATCTAACATATGAAACTTTATAGCTATATATAGGACTTAAGGGAGTAACGTCAATCAGGACTGTAACATTCTTAACAATAAAAAGCGAAATAACTCTTTTCTTCATGGCGTGATAATGGTACGATATAGTTGTTACTTACAGGTACGAGGCTTTGGGGGTGTGACACGTGTTAGAGAAAGAAAAGCGGATGATAATATCCGTAGAACTGACACAGGAAATGGTACAAGAACTCGACGTAGTTGTAGAAAAAGAAAAAATGGGGCGGAGTGAAGTTATAATGGAAGCAACGCAACAATTTTTACAGGAGAAAAGGGCTCGCGAATTAAGAGACGAGATGGAGCGCGGTTATGCAGAAATGGCGACAATTAATTTCGCTATCGCATGCGAGTGTACCCATGTCGAAGCAGAGGCAGAAGACAGGAATATTAGTATTTTAGGAGGTTAATGGCTGATGGTGAAGCGTGGTGACGTATACTACGCGGACCTTTCCCCCGTGGTCGGAAGCGAGCAAGGGGGAATACGGCCTGTTCTCATCATTCAAAATGATATTGGTAATAGATTCAGTCCAACTGTGATCGTGGCAGCAATAACTGCAAAAATTCAAAAAGCGAAGTTGCCAACACACGTGGAAGCTACTCGTAAAGATGGATTTGAAAGAGACTCTGTCATTCTTTTGGAACAAATTAGAACGATTGACAAACAGCGCCTGACAGATAAAATTACACATTTGGACGAAGAGTTAATGGCCAAGGTAAACAAGGCACTTGAGGTCAGTCTAGGAGTAGTAGAATTTTAATCCATCCTAAAAAATAACATACAATGATGAATGCAGGGCAAAAGGGTCTGACGTAATAATAACTCAATACATAATGACATAATTAACTGCTCTGACGAAACAGTAAGGACATCAGAAACCTACAAACAACGCGTATCAACTTACTCGCTAAATTTGTTTCTAATGTCTTTTTTTCGAAAGGTAGTTAATCAAAACAGAGTAAAAGAGAAAATTTGGTTAATAGTGGAGAAAGGTTGGAAAATAACTGATGTATAAAGATTTTGCAAACTTCATCCGTACAAATAAGGCAGATTTACTAAACGACTGGATGAATGAAATGGAGAAACAATCAGATCGGCTAATCAATGACATCGCCAAAGAAGCAATGTATGAAGAAACCAGCAAAGAATTTGTTGATTTAATTGTTTCTAATGTTACTGAAAACGGCTCTAAATTCAATGAAAAACTAGATGATTTTGCAGAAAAAGTGGTCCACTTAGGTTGGCCAATCCATTTTGTCACCACAGGCCTACGAGTGTTTGGGCTTTTAGTATATACAGCAATGAGAGACGAAGATTTATTCTTAAAGAGAGAAGAAAAACCAGAAGACGATGCCTATTATCGCTTTGAAACATGGCTTTCCTCCATGTATAACAAAGTGGTCACTGCCTACGCGGATACGTGGGAAAAGACAGTTTCTATCCAAAAAAGTGCACTACAGGAATTATCCGCACCACTTTTGCCAATATTTGAAAAAATTTCTGTAATGCCTCTAATTGGAACGATTGACACAGAAAGAGCGAAGTTAATCATAGAAAACTTGTTAATAGGTGTTGTAAAAAATCGGTCAGAAGTGGTTTTGATTGATATTACGGGAGTTCCTGTTGTTGATACAATGGTTGCGCACCATATCATTCAAGCGTCCGAAGCAGTTAGACTTGTCGGCTGTCAGGCAATGCTTGTAGGTATTAGACCAGAAATCGCGCAAACAATCGTTAACTTGGGAATTGAATTAGATCAAATTATCACGACCAACACAATGAAAAAAGGCATGGAGCGTGCGCTAGCCTTGACGAACAGAGAGATAGTAGAAAAAGAGGGGTGAATACTGTGGGGATACCAATCTTAAAGTTAGGTGAATGTTTATTAATTTCTATCCAGAGTGAATTAGATGATCATACTGCGGTAGAATTCCAGGAAGATTTACTTGCAAAAATCCATGAAACGTCGGCCAGAGGAGTAGTCATTGATATAACTTCCATCGATTTTATTGATTCCTTTATTGCAAAAATTCTTGGAGACGTAGTGAGTATGTCTAAACTGATGGGTGCAAAAGTGGTTGTAACTGGGATACAGCCGGCAGTTGCGATTACACTAATTGAACTCGGAATTACGTTTAGTGGAGTACTTTCGGCGATGGACCTTGAAAGTGGCCTGGAAAAACTTAAACAGGAATTGGGGGAATGAACATGACATTCCAATCCTGCGTAAAGATAATTAATGAATGGGACATTGTAGCTGCAAGGCAACTAGGTAGAAAAATATCCAAAGAAATTGGCTTTGGAACAGTTGACCAAGCAAGAATTACAACTGCCATCAGTGAATTAGCAAGAAATATTTTCCTCTATGCTGGACGAGGAGAAATCTGTATCGAAAAAGTAAGTGAGTCTGGCAAGCAAGGTATGATTATTGTTGCCAAAGATAAAGGCCCAGGAATTGTAGACATTAGAAAAGTAATGCAAGATGGTTATACAACTTCGGGCGGTCTTGGAGCAGGTCTCCCAGGAGTCAAACGTTTAATGGACAGTTTTGATATTGAATCCAGTATTGAAGGCGATTCTAAAGGAACGGTAATTACAACAACGAAATGGGTTCGGTAAGGAGAGCTAGAAAAAAATGGAAAAAGCTTTTGAGGGAAAATACCGTGATATTCTTATTCAATATTTAGAACATCAAGACGAAGAAATTCTTTATACTTGCGAAAAATTATCCAGAGAAGCTATGGAAGAGCGAGTATCACCAGAAGAAATTGTCCATTTGCATCGCTCGGTTCTTGAACTATACGGAAAACAGTTGCCGGACTTTGTACGATTATCATTTGATGTACTACTTGAAATGATGGTAGGCTACGGCTTAGCTTATATGGAACATCTTAGTCTAAGAACCGAGCAAAAAGAACTACGTAGTGAAATCGCTCAAGCAGAAGATATGCAAAAAACGTTAATGAAAACAGAAGTACCAGAACATGACGAACTTGATTTTGGGGTTATCAGTGTCGCAGCCAGACAAATGAGCGGGGACTATTATAGCTTTACAGAAGAAGGTGACAAACAAATTGGTATCGCACTGGCAGATGTTATTGGTAAAGGAATTCCAGCTGCATTTAGTATTT
The DNA here is from genome assembly GCF_014229095.1 of Listeria cossartiae subsp. cayugensis. Lineage (GTDB taxonomy): Bacteria > Bacillota > Bacilli > Lactobacillales > Listeriaceae > Listeria > Listeria cayugensis. Next base: position 603,404 of record NZ_JAARZC010000001.1, read on the forward strand.
CGATGATCAAATATGCATTAGCTGGGATGACTGGAGACGATAGAAAACCATCTATCGTGCTCGAATCGCTGAACCAAGTAGCAGAAGAAAACATTAACGACAATATGTTTATTACGATGTTTTACGGGCTTTATCACGAAGACACACATTTGTTTGAATACGGTTCAGCCGGACATGAGTTGGGCTTATATTACCAACATAAAGAAAACACTTTTTCTGATTTATATGCCAAAGGTTTACCGCTGGGTGTGGATAAAAACGCCGTCTATCGTCAATTTGACAAGAAAATTGAAGTGGGCGATGCCGTATTTATTATGTCAGATGGTGTAACAGAAACAAGAACGGCAAATGGCTTTATTGAACGAGAAGAGTTAACAGAAATCATAGCAGCGCATATTTCTTTATCAGCTGAAAAAATGGTACATGCGATTTATGATCAATTAGTCAAAATGCAAAACTTTGAGTTGCATGATGACTTTACGCTTATTTGTATCAAACGAACTAAATAAGAAGAAGTGAAGACGTACCTCATTCTTTGGAGAACATTTACTGGTGAGTAAACGTATTTAAAGGGTGGAGCGTTTTTATTTTTGAATGTTTTAATTTTATTTGTTAGGGTAAAATCGACAGTATACTTAAAATTAGATGGGGTGAAGTGATGAATATTAGTATAGAAATAAAAGAACGTGATACTGACCACATAGACATATTTGTTGCTGGGGAGATCGATGCTTATACAGCGCCAAAGGTAAAAGAAGCACTAGAAGTATATCAAGTAAAAGAGGGTATTGTACTTCGAATCGATTTAACAGAAGTGAGTTACATGGATAGCACCGGATTAGGCGTATTTGTAGGAGCTTTCAAAAGCTTACGTCAACGCCAAAGTGAACTTGTCTTGTTTGGTTTAAGCGATCGACTTTTCCGATTGTTTGAAATTACAGGATTGTCAGATATCATCGAAATCAAAAATGTAGAGGGTGAAATGAATGGCAACAATGCATGACAAAATTACATTACAACTTCCTGCCAAGCCTGAATATGTAAGTTTAGGTAGACTTTCATTATCAGGAATTGCAAGTCGCGCAGGATTTTCTTATGAAGCAATTGAAGATTTGAAAATAGCTGTCAGTGAAGCCATCACTAATTCCGTAAAGCATGCATTTAAAGGCGAAGAAGATGGTGAAATCACAGTTGAATATCTTATTTATGAAGATAAGCTAGAAGTTCGTGTTTCCGATAACGGCACAAGCTTCGACCTAGAGACCCGTAAACAAGAAATTGGCCCATATGATGTGGGTGAAGATGCGGAGATGATGCGTATCGGAGGGCTAGGTTTATTTTTAATTGAAACATTAATGGATGACGTGAAACTTTATTACGATGAAGGGGTTTCTGTCGTAATGACCAAATATATTAATGAAAAGCAGGTGGAGGAGAATGCCAAAAGTATCTCAACCTGATAAAGAAGCCAAAGAAAAAGTCTATATTTGGATTGCCGCTTACCAAGAAAATGGCGACCAAGATGCCCAGTATAATTTAGTTGTTCATTACAAAAATTTAGTAGAATCCATTGCCCGCAAATATTCCCAAGGTAAATCTTTTCATGAAGATTTAGTTCAAGTGGGGAATATTGGTTTACTTGGAGCTATTAGAAGATATGATGCAACGTTTGGAAAAAGTTTTGAAGCATTTGCTGTGCCAACTATTGTTGGTGAAATTAAACGATTTTTACGTGATAAAACGTGGAGTGTGCACGTGCCACGCCGAATCAAAGAACTAGGTCCAAAAATTAAAAATGCGGTAGAAGAGCTAACGAGAGAACTACAAAGCTCACCGCAAATTAGCGACATTGCTGATTTCATCGGTGTCACGGAAGAAGAAGTTTTAGAAGCAATGGAGATGGGGAAAAGCTACCAAGCGCTTTCTGTAGATCATTCGATTGAAGCTGATTCGGATGGAAGTACCATTACGTTACTTGATGTTGTTGGTGGTACGGATGATGGATTTGAACGTGTGAATCAACGTATGCTTTTAGAGAAAGTTCTCCCTGTTTTAGATGAGCGAGAACAGAAGATTTTGCAATACACCTTCATTGAAAATCGCAGTCAAAAAGAAACGGGTGAACTACTCGATATATCACAAATGCATGTGTCTAGAATCCAACGTCAAGCTATTAAAAAACTTCGAGAGGCGTTGCAGAATGAGGAAGTGGAGTAAATGAACAAGGCGGTTGAATCAAATAATTTATTTGTATTTCAACGTTCTAAAGCATTACAACAATACTGCGGGGATGTTTATTATACCCATGAGGACAAAAATGGTTTTCTGTATGTGCTTTCGGATGGGCTTGGAAGCGGGATCGAAGCTAATAGAGCGGCCAAAGCGACCGTTGACGCCATCAAAGAAGATATCCATGCAGATATTACAGATATGCTTGAAAAAGCGAACCAGGCTGTCTCTGGATTGCGTGGGGCGGCAGTTGCCATTATTAAAGGCGATTACTTAACGAAAACACTTCATTATACCGGCATGGGTAATATTCGTTTTTATATGATTGGTATAGAAGACAAACTTATCTTCCCACTTTCTGGCTCTGGTTTTTTATCAGGTAGAAAACAGAAGTATCGGTTGCAATCGTTTAAATATAAACCGGGCAGTAAGTTTTTGATGCACTCAGATGGTCTTGTTTTATCCCGTGTTCGAAAAAGCCTCGAATCGCCACTTTGCGTAGTGAAAATCGGGCATTTAATTGAACGCAATATATTAGATATTCCAACCGATGATGTAACGTTCATGATTGGCAAATTTCCAGAATAATAATAACACCTTTTAAACTAGTAATTGTTTGAAAGGTGTTTTTTTCATATTCGGTGTGAGAACGGGGGCTATTTATGGTATATTAGAATAGAGCGCTAGTTTTTTATACTTAATTATGTGATAAATGTCACTTAGTAAGCGTGAAGCCAAATTGCTTTGCGTTTTTTTCGCGCGGATTAAAATACAAATAAGAGAGAAGGAGCAAATTGAAGAAAGTTTTATTGAATAGTGTAAAAGGTTATACGTGGGCGAGATTTAGGAAGGACTTGCTTGCGGGTATTATCGTGGGCATTATTGCGTTACCACTGGCGATGTCCTTTGCGATTGCATCGGGGGTAAGTCCGGAATATGGAATTTATTCTAGTTTTGTAGCGGGAATCATCGTTTCTATTTTTGGTGGTTCGAAATTTCAAATCGCTGGGCCAACTGGCGCATTTATTCCGGTACTACTTGGCATCGTATTAACTTATGGTTATCAAGATTTACTTGTAGCGGGAATGATGGCAGGGGTTTTACTTTGCTTAATGGGTATTTTCAAAATTGGAACGCTGATTAAATTTATTCCGCGACCAGTGACGATTGGATTTACGGCTGGGATTGCTGTAACGATTTTTATGGGGCAAGTGGGGAATTTCCTCGGATTAACAGGGATGGAAAAACATGAATCATTTGTGGCGAATATGCAAGAGATCTGGCTACACCTGGATTCATGGAATTTCTATAGTGTGTTAATTTCATGTATTTGTATGCTTGTATTATTTGTTTTTCCGAAAATTTTACCGAGAATTCCGGCGCCGCTTATTGGACTTGTGATTACGACGGCAATTGCGATGTTCTTTTTTCCTGATGCGCTTCCAACGATTGGTTCGGCGTATGGGGATATTCCGAACACTTTTCCACCGTTTGAATTTCCTGATATGACGTTTGCGAATATGAGTAAACTGGTCGGGCCGGCGTTTGTTATCGCAATGCTTGGTGGGATTGAGTCGCTTCTCTCGGCTGTTGTAGCAGATGGAATGACGAATACAAAACATAATAGTAATCGTGAACTAATTGGGCAAGGGATTGCTAATATTGTTACACCAATGTTTGGTGGGATTCCAGCGACTGGGGCGATTGCAAGAACGGCGACCAATATTAATAATGGCGCAACTAGCCGTGTTTCGGGCGTTATCCACGGGATTTTCGTATTACTCACTTTACTCGTACTCGCTCCAGTAGCTGTCAACATTCCAATTGCAGCAATGGCGCCGATTTTAATGTTAGTAGCTTGGAATATGAGCGAACGAAAAACATTCCAGCATATTATCAAACTAAAATCAGGCGATACGTTAGTACTTGTAATTACCTTTTTACTAACGGTTTTCGCAAGTTTAACTGTGGCAGTGGAAGTTGGCTTGCTGCTGGCGGTTGTTCTTTTCGCAAAACAAATGGGCAGTTCGATGCAAATCGAAGAAATCGAACCAGAAGGCGCCGAAATTGCTCCTCATTTACACGAGAAAATTAGTATTTTTACAATTCGTGGTCCGCTTTTCTTTGGAGCAGCGCAGATTTTTCAACAAAATATTATTAAAGCAATTCATGTAAAACCGAAATTTCTGATTTTGCGGATGGGGAAAGTACCGATTATCGATGCAACCGCAGAAGGCTATTTTCACCAAATTGAAAAAGAATTTTCGAAGCAAGGCGGTCAAATTTTAATTACCGGGCTAACGGATAAAGCGAAAGAAAGTCTGAAAGGTAGCGGACTTTACGACCGAATTGGCAATGAACACTTCTTTTCACATACCGAAGACGCGATTCATTTTGCGGAAAATGCTTTGAATAAATGAGACTGGTAGCTTTTGTCAGTTGAAACGTAATTATGTTACACTTAGTAGATAATGAAATAAATGGAGGCTATCAAGTATGGAACAAATGCAAGAAAAAATAATGAAATTAGTCCAAAAATCGCTAACGTATAAACCAGCGCAAATTAATGCCGTTATCAAATTGATGGAAGAAGGCAACACGGTCCCATTTATCGCACGTTACCGTAAAGAAATGACTGGTAGCCTAGATGAAGTTGAAATTCGCGATATTGAAGAAACATTTGAATATGTAACGAAATTAGAAAATCGTAAAGAAGAAATCATTCGCCTAATAGATGAACAAGGAAAATTAACAGACGAACTGAGAGCCGCAATCGTCAAAGCAGAAAAACACCAAGCGCTTGAAGATTTATATCGTCCTTATAAACAAAAGAAACGCACGAAAGCAACAATCGCCAAAGAAAAAGGCTTAGAACCACTGGCTGAATGGCTTCTGAGCTTTCCAAGCAACGCCGATCCACTGAAAGAAGCCGCGAACTACATTTCTGAGGAAAAAGAAGTGGAATCAGCAGAAGCAGCATTACTCGGCGCACATGAAATTATCGCTGAACAAATCAGTGATGAGCCTAGTTTTCGTGAGTGGATTCGTAACTTTACACGCAAATTCGGGATGATTGAATCCAGAGCGAAAAACGCCGAAGCAGACGAAAAAGGCGTGTACGAAATGTACTATGAATTTAACGAAATGATTGGCAAAGTAGCTAGCCACCGTATCCTTGCTTTTAACCGTGGTGAAAAAGAAGACATTTTACGTGTCCAAGTCCAAGTGGATACGACAAAAATCTTCCAATACTTATTTGAAAAAGTTATCCAAAATCGTAATTCTGCAACTCGTCCTTACGTAGAAGAAGCTATTTTGGATGCTTATAAACGCTTTATCGGACCAGCAATTGAACGTGAAATCCGCGGCGAACTAACAGATAAAGGTGAAGAACAAGCAATCCATATTTTCTCCGAGAACTTGCGCAAATTGCTATTACAACCACCTTTAAAAGGGAAAATTATTCTTGGGGTCGATCCAGCTTTTAGAACGGGTTGTAAATTCTCTGTGTTAGATCAAACGGGGAAAGTGCTAGAAATTGGCGTTGTTTACCCACATACGGCTAAAGCGCGCCGCCCAGAAGCAAAACAAAAAATTGCGGAAATTTTATCGACGTATCAAGTAGAAGTTATCGCGATTGGTAACGGAACGGCATCACGTGAAACGGAACAATTTATCGTGGAAGTGATTCGTGAATCGAAATCTAGTGCTTATTATTGTATCGTCAATGAAGCTGGCGCGAGTGTCTATTCTGCGAGTGAAACAGCTCGCGAGGAGTTCCCGGATTATCAAGTAGAAGAACGTAGCGCAGTTTCGATTGGACGCCGTTTGCAAGATCCACTAGCAGAACTTGTGAAAATTGATCCGAAATCTGTCGGTGTAGGGCAATACCAACATGACGTCGCGCAAAAACGACTAAATGAAACGCTAACTTTTGTCGTTGAAACAGCTGTTAACCAAGTCGGTGTCAACGTTAATACAGCCTCCGCTTCTCTTTTACAATATGTAGCCGGTTTAAACAAAACAGTCGCAAATAATATTCGTAAATATCGCGAGGAAAATGGCTCGTTTGCTTCTCGTAAAGAGTTGAAAAAGGTTCCTCGTCTAGGTGCGAAATCATATGAACAAAGTATCGGTTTCTTACGTATTTTAGAAGGCGAAAACCCGCTTGATAAAACAGCGATTCACCCTGAAAGTTATAAGGCAGCAGAGCAAATTGTAAAAGCAGCTGGCTTCGGCTTAAAAGATATCGGCAGTGAGGATTTAAAAGCGGCACTACAAGCGCTAAGTATCCCTGAGGAAGCAGAGAAATTAAACATTGGTAAAGAAACAATGCGCGATATTATTGATAATTTAATTGCTCCTGGTCGCGACCTTCGTGACGAACTTCCAGCACCACTTTTAAAACAAGATGTTATTTCGATGGAAGATTTAAAACAAGGAATGGAATTACAAGGAACGGTTCGTAACGTGGTTGACTTTGGCGCTTTTGTTGATATTGGCGTGAAACAAGACGGCCTTGTGCATATTTCGAAACTAAGTAATTCTTTTGTTAAAAACCCGATGGATGTCGTTTCAGTAGGAGACGTTGTGACCGTTTGGGTGGATGAAGTAGATACGAAGAAAAATCGTATTGCGTTAACGATGCTTAATCCTAATGGAAGTGTTAAATAATGAATCAAGCAGAGTTGCAGCGACACATGGAAGAAGTGTCGCTGCAATTTTTCCAAAAAGAATTTCGCCACCAAGCCGTGTTTAATGCGCGCTTACGAACCACTGGGGGACGTTATTTGCTAAAAAGTCACAATATCGAAATGAACCCCAAGTACCTAGAAAACTTTGGATTAGCGTACTTTATCGGGATTATGAAGCACGAACTATGTCATTATCACCTTCATTTAGAGAAAAAAGGCTATCAGCATCGCGATCAAGATTTCCGTGAGTTATTAAAAAAAGTAGACGCACCGAGATTTTGTGCAACGATACCACGTGAAATTACCATGCATGAATATACATGCAAAGGTTGCGGGAAGTCCTTTTTAAGACAACGCAGATTCAATGTGAACCGTTATCGCTGTGGCAGTTGTGGCGGAAAATTAATACAAACAGGTTCCAAGAAAATTTATACAGAAAACGCATGAAAAGTCTTGCATTTTTGCCAAGTTCTGCGTATACTAGTGGAAGTCAGATAATTCCACAGTAGCTCAGTTGGTAGAGCAATCGGCTGTTAACCGATCGGTCGCAGGTTCGAGTCCTGCCTGTGGAGTTTGGGGAAGTACTCAAGTGGCTGAAGAGGTGCCCCTGCTAAGGGTATAGGTCGCTCGCGCGGCGCGAGGGTTCAAATCCCTCCTTCTCCGTAATAACTTATAAAGACATTGTTTAGGAAACTAAGCAGTGTCTTTTTTTGTGGAAAAATAGCGATGGATTTTCGTCTATATGTATGCTAAAGTTATTTTGAAAGATAAGCTCAAGTTGCAAAAAACATAACGTCAATACTCGGAGGTGCAAAATGAAGGTTATCCATTTTTATAGTGAAAATGCGGACTATGGCTGTTTCTCTAATTTCTCTTTACATCCAGTTGTCATAGACGGCGTGACTTATCCAACCGCAGAACACTATTTCCAAGCGCAAAAATTTATAGATAAAAAAATTATTAAAAAAGTAATTAATACGAAAAAACCAATAGATGCAGCAAAATTGGGTAGAAATAGAGACTTCCCACTGCGAAAAGGCTGGGAAAGTATGAAAGACGAAGTGATGTTAAAAGCAATCAGAGCAAAAGTAGAGCAACATTCGGAAGTGAAAAAAATACTTTTATCCACAGAGAATGCTATTTTAGTGGAACATACGGAAAATGATCATTATTGGGGCGACGGCGGAGATGGCTCTGGAAAAAATCGTCTAGGCAAGATGTTAATGAAAGTCAGAGACGAATGGAACTCTAAATAGTGGGAGGTAGCTTAAATGGAACCAATAAATCATTTTTTTGAATGGGCTAAAAATAATAATTGGCAAGTAGATTTGTCTGCTGTAGAGAAAAACTTGCCAGAGCAGATTTTAAAGAGATATGGAAATTTGCCAGATGCATATAAGGCCTTTTATATACAACTTAACCTCTGTAGCAATGCGGGGGACACTTGTTGGTTTTTATCGGAAGAAGATTTTTTAGAGAATGAGGATGACGCCTTTTCGTGGAATTCTTTTGAACAAATGAGTTTAGAAGCAGCAGAAGGCGATAAAAATTTAGAAAATAAAGTAAGACTATTTTGGAATGCACATTTACCAATTATGATGAGTGTTGGCGGTTGTTATGAATATTATGCTATCACTTTAAAGGACGGAAGTGTTGTTCATGGTTCAGAACCTGAATTTGAAGAAAGTTTGGTCGTAGCAGACTCGTTCGCGGATTTTTTACTGAAAATCGAAATTGGCAAAATAATATTATAATAAATAAAATTAAAAAGTTGGAGATGATAGGTATGGATTTTACATTAGAAAAAATACAGCATAAATACCGAAAAGGTGAAAAATTAAAATACATTTTCTTTTGGGGACATCAGCCTGCTGAAGATGGGAAGATAAGTAAAAGTTGTTTTAGCCAGTGGTGGATTTGTAGTTTTAAAGTGGACGGAGTGGAATATAATTGTGCTGAGCAATTTATGATGGCAGAGAAAGCAAAGCTATTTAATGATATGGAAATGAGAGAGAAAATTTTAGCGGCTAAGCATCCGAAACAAGCGAAAGATTTCGGTAGATTAATACGTGGTTTTCAAGAAGATATTTGGCTTAAGAATCGGTTTAATATAGTTATGCGTGCGAATCAGGCAAAATTTTCTCAAAATGAAGAGTTGAAAAAGTTTTTAATGCAAACGAAAAACAGGATTTTGGTTGAAGCAAGTCCAGTAGATAAAATTTGGGGTATTGGAATGGCTGCGGATAATAAGAACGTGGAAAATCCGTTATATTGGAAAGGTCTGAATTTACTCGGTTTTGCTTTGATGGCAGTGAGAGATGAACTTGAGAACTAATGCGTACTAGTAAACTTGTTGTTCTCGCAAAAATAGTTTTTTTACAAGAGAATTGCTATAATAAGAAAAACGTTTCAGAAAGGAAAGGACTATGGATAATAAACTAGAATTTACAACGATTGATGAATATATTACCCAAGCGCCACCGGAAACAAAAGAAGTGTTGCAAAAAATCAGAGAAACGATTAAAGCAGCTGCACCGGAAGCAACAGAGAAAATAAGTTATCAAATGCCGACTTTTTATTTGGAAGGAAACTTGGTGCACTTTGCTGTTGCGAAAAATCACTACGGGTTTTATCCGGCTTCTAGTGGCATTGCGGCGTTTGAATCTAAGCTCGGAAATTACAAGCATTCTAAAGGTGCTGTACAGTTTCCAATCAAAGAAGAAGTTCCTTACGAGTTAATTAAAGAAATGACGCTTTTCCGACTAGCAGAAAATAAACAAAAAGCAGCAGAAAAGCTAGCAAAGAAGAAAAAATAAGAAGGAGGCTTTCATTGTGATGATGAAAGTCTTTTTTTGTTTGGTCTTTTATTTTAAAAAGACTAGACATTTAATATTAAATGAGTATAATAATAAATAGAAAACGTTTTCTTTTTAGAAAAATATCATGTTTGGGGGAAGTAAAGTGAATAAGTTTATGGAGTTACTTGGGGAAAAGTTAATGCCTCTTGCTGCAAAACTAGGAGAGAATAGGTACTTAACCACTTTAAGAGATGCATTCATGTTGGCATTTCCGCTAACAATGTTTGGTTCGATTGCGGTGGTTTTAATGAATCTACCGTTTTGGAGTGATGAAACGAAGGCAGTTTTACAGTTGTATCTTGGAAATGCCCAAAGCGCCACGATGAGTATTATGACTGTCTTTGTTGTTTTTGGAATTGGATATTCACTATCTAAATATTATAAAGTTGAAGCAATTTATGGAGGGGCAGTTGCCCTTGCTAGCTTCTTGATTTTAACGCCATTTTTCTTTAATAGTCCTGATGGAGAGCTTATTACCGGAGCGCTTTCGTTAGATCGACTTGGGGCAAAAGGAATGTTTATCGGAATGATTACTGGTTTTATTGCTGCAGAATTATATCGATTTTTTGTTCAACGGGATTGGACAATCAAAATGCCTGCAGGAGTTCCACCTGCTGTTGCTAAATCATTTGCAGCACTTATTCCCGCTATCTTAACATTAAGTATTTTTTTAGCAATTAATGTTATGGTACAATTCTTCTTCCATACAAACTTACATGATGTTGTTTATACTGTTATTCAAAAGCCTTTAGTGGGGCTTGGTTCAGGAATTGTTCCAACACTAATCGCTTTATTTTTTGTCCAAGTATTATGGTTTTTCGGCCTGCATGGTCAAATCATTGTCAACTCGGTAATGGACCCGATTTGGAATACGTTAATGCTTGAAAATTTAGATGCTTATAAAGCTGGACTCCCATTGCCGCATATTATTACGAAACCATTTATGGAAGTCTTTACTGTTGGTATGGGCGGATCTGGAATGACTTTAGCAGTTGTTATTGCACTAGCATTCTTAATGAAGAGTAAGCAAAGTAAAGAAATTGGTCGATTAGCACTTGGGCCTGGAATTTTTAACGTTAATGAGCCAGTACTTTTTGGTATGCCAATTGTATTAAATGCTACGATTTTAATTCCATGGATTATTGCACCTTTGATTGTAACTACCCTGAATTATTTCGTAATGGCAGCTGGTATTGTTCCTGCTCCAACCGGGGTTGCTGTGCCTTGGACGGTGCCAATTGTCATCAATGGTATTCTCGCAACTAACTCATGGCTAGGCGGGGCGCTTCAAGTAGTCGACTTCTTCATCGTCCTCATTATCTGGTATCCGTTCTTAAAACTAGTCGATCGGACAAATATTGCGAGAGAATCAGAGGCGGCTATCAAATAAGTTAAATTTTCCTTTTCGATATGCTATAATTTGACTAGAAATGGCTAGACATTTTTAATTCAAGCGAAGGAGCGATCGAATTGGTTAAGTATGAATTGATTGCAGCAGATATCCGCGAAAAAATAAACAACGGTACTTATCCACCAGAATCCATTCTTCCTGATCAAGTGAGCTTATGTAAAGCTTATGATTGTAGCAGAATGACAATAAAAAAAGCCTTTGACGTTTTAGCGCTTGAAGGACTTGTTTACAGACAACGAGGTGCGGGAACTTTTGTCATGAAAAATGCCTTAGCTAATAAGCAAGACGCGAGTTTGCGGGATTATGACGGTTTGACAAAAATGATGGGAGACAACCGAATTTCAAGTAAAATTATTGCATTCGATATTGCCTTCCCAGATGAAAAAACACAAGAACAACTTTTAATAAAAGCAGACCAGCCGGTTTACAAATTGATTCGGTTACGGCTCTTGGACGGCGAACCATATGTGTTAGAGCATACAACGATGCCGGCAGATTTAGTTCCTGGTTTAACGAAAGAAATTTTGCATCATTCGATTTATGCATATTTACAAGACTCACTGGGACTCGTGCTAAGCGGAGCCTTTCGGAAAATTAATGCCGATAAGCCATCTGAATATGATCAAGAATATTTAGCGTGCGGGGAACACGACCCAGTTTTAGAAGTGGAGCAAGTAGTGTATTTGAAAGATGGTAGACCAGTGGAATATTCTAGATCAAGACATCGCTATGATACAAGAAGTTTTATTATGGTTGACCACCGAGAAAAGTAAAATAAAGTCAGCATGCCCGTAAAGCATAGCTGACTTTGTTTTATGGAGGTAAAAATGTATAAAAAACTCCCGATGAAAAAAATGTAAATAAAATTAGAAAAAGCCGTTGACAGTCACTCAGATTATGTTATAATAAAAAAGCTGGTGTAAGAGAAATGAATTCAATTGAATATATATTCATTTTTCGTTTTTTATCTGGCCCGTTGGTCAAGCGGTTAAGACACCGCCCTTTCACGGCGGTAACACGGGTTCGAATCCCGTACGGGTCACTTTTTTTATTCATTTTTTATACATATGGTTCCGTGGTGTAGGGGTTAACATGCCTGCCTGTCACGCAGGAGATCGCGGGTTCAAATCCCGTCGGGACCGCTCAAAAAGAATCCAAGCAAAACTTGGATTCTTTTTTTCGTACAGGAAATTGGACACAGCTTTTTATTTGAGCTATAATCTTATTATTCATATAAGAATTGTAAGAATTAAATTGGAGGAATGAATCATGGATTTAGTGAAAAATGGGAAAGTATTAGAACTTGTACATCCAAGTGGAAACTGGACATTAATTAAAGAAGAAGGTTTTTCTCCAGTTCAAATAACAGTGGCGGCGGTTGCTGCTTGTAGCGGATATGTCTATCAAACATTACTTGAGAAAAAACGAATTGACATAAATGATTTAAGCATTCACACCGATTATGAGCAAGATCAAGAAAGTGCTATGCATGTTTTAACGAAAATTAATGTTACTTTTACGGTGGATTTAGTAGATAAAAGCAATGAAGCGAAAGCCGAAAAAGCTGTCCATTTAGTGAAAGATGCTTGCCCGGTTGTGAAAAGTTTAGACCCGTCGATTGAAATTAATGAGATTGTTGTTTTTAAATAAAATGATTTATAGACCAAGCTGTGGTGCTTGGTCTTTTTTGTGTTTAGTTTGGCTTGATTACTTAAAGGGAAGGCTATATACTGGAACCAAACAATACAAACGAGGTGCTGGGACATGGAAGAAAAAACAATAGTAGAAAAATTACAGCTGACTAAATATAAAGAAGCGGTCATCCTAAATCAACCAGATCGAGCGGGTTATTTTCACCGTTTAGCGAATTACGAGGAAAAAATGGCTGATAAACAATATGATTTAATTTTCGATTTTGTGGAAACGCTGGATGAATTGATTGCATTCGTGCAAAAAGTCATTGCCGAAAATAAACTTTCCGCGGATGGTTATTTATTTTTTGCCTACCCCAAAAAAGGTAATAAAAAGTTCGATACATACGTGCACCGCGATGAACTCATGCCGGCGCTAAAAACCGATGAAGAAGGTTACGTCGATGGTAGCACGCTCAAATTCATGCGAATGGTTGCGCTCGACGAAACGTATACAGTAGTTGGTCTAAAAGAAGCAACAAAACTAAAAGCGAAGGGCGTTAAGAAAAACAACCCTTCTGCAGATGAATACGCCGACCACGTTCCTCTAGTCGCGGAATTTTTAGCTGATAAAGGCGATTTACAAGCCTTCTACAACAATTTAGCAACGGGCTACCAGCGGGTTTGGGCGCGCTATATTTACTCTGCCAAACAACCAGCCACACAAGAAAAAAGACGCTTAGAAATGGTCGATATTTTGAGCCAAGGTTATAAAACAAAAGATCTTTACCGACAAGGCAAAAAGTAACCAGATAATTTTATTTGGTTATTTTTTATGTTTGAAACTGCTTCTTTATGTAAAAATCTCTAGGCGTGATAGAATAGAGGGGGAATAAGACGAAGGAAAATCTTGTTGCACTGGAAAAGGGGACATGCAGGATGGCGAATTATATTAACAAAGAAAGGCGCCAAATTGATTTTGATCCATTTGATTTACGGATAATTGCCGTACCAGAAGTAGTAGCGGTGCAGTTTAAGCCGCGCTCAGAGCATACTTTACTTATTCGTATTGCGGATGTCGGCGCAACCTATCAGCCACTCAAACACGAATCACTTTTTGAAGCTATTTTGCCCGTTCATTTTAATGATATTAACGAAGAAGATGATTACTGGGGGCTTAGTGACAAAGAGCAAGCGGAGATGAAACTATTCAACGAGGTACATCGCGATTTGATTTATGATTTTGTGGATGAGCACCCAGATTTTACGCAGATTGTTGTCCATTGTCACGCTGGAGTCAGCCGGAGTAGCGCGGTTGCTATGGGGATTGCGGAACATTTAGGAGACAAGGACACATACGAAAAACTTCAAGTGATAAAACGATACTTACCAAATCCGCGGGTTCTCGCGATTATGCGGGGCGAAGCGTATTTATAAAACGAAAACGAAGAAATGTTAGGAGAGATTTTGTATGGATAAGCATTATGATTATATTGCGATTGGTGGCGGCAGTGGCGGGATTGCTTCGATTAACCGCGCAGCCATGCACGGCGCAAAATGTGCGTTGATTGAACCAAAATTTTTAGGCGGAACATGTGTGAATGTTGGTTGTGTGCCTAAAAAAGTCATGTGGTACGGCGCGCAAATCAAAGAAGCCATGGATTTATACGCAGATGCCTATGGTTACCAAGTCGACGCAAGCTTTAACTTCCAAAAATTAGTCGAAAACCGAGAAGCATACATTGAACGCATTCGCGGTTCCTACAAAAATGGACTTGATAATAATAACGTAGATTGGATAAAAGGCTATGCCGAATTTGTCGATGAAAAAACATTACGTGTAAATGGCGAACTAGTAACCGCAGATCATATTTTAATTGCAACAGGCGGCGAACCAGCGCTTCCTTCCATTCCGGGTGCAGAATTTGGTATCACATCAGATGGCTTTTTTGCATTAAAAGAACTTCCGAAAAAAGTGGCGGTTGTTGGCGCGGGCTACATCGCAGTTGAGCTTGCTGGCGTATTACAACAACTTGGCTCAGAAACACATCTTTTTGTACGGAAACATGCACCACTCCGAAATTTTGATCCACTTTTAACCGATACATTAACCGAAATTATCGAGCAATCGGATATGACGTTGCATAAACACGCTGTTCCGCAAAAAGTCGAAAAAAATCCAGATGGCAGTTTGACGTTGAGCTTGGAAGATGGCCGCTCGGAAACGGTCGATACGCTTATTTGGGCGATTGGACGAAAACCAGTCATCAAAGGACTTCAAATCGAAAAAGCGGGCGTAGAACTCTTAGAAAGCGGACATATCGCCGTAGATAAGTTCCAAAACACAAATGTGGATGGGATATATGCAGTTGGTGATGTAACGGGACATTACGAATTAACCCCGGTCGCAATCGCTGCTGGCCGTCGCTTATCAGAACGCCTTTTCAACAATAAAAAAGATGCGCATTTAAACTATGAAAACATTCCAACTGTCGTATTTAGTCATCCAGCTATCGGAACAGTCGGTTTAACTGAACCTGAAGCAATCGAAAAATATGGCAAAGAAAATATCAAAGTATACACTTCTAGCTTTACCTCGATGTACACAGCTATCACAGACCACCGCGAACCTTGTCGGATGAAGCTAATCTGTGAAGGGAAGACAGAGCGCGTCATCGGCTTGCACGGCATTGGTTACGGCGTGGATGAAATGATTCAAGGATTCGCGGTTGCGGTTAATATGGGCGCGACGAAAGCTGATTTTGACAACACAGTCGCTATCCACCCAACAGGATCCGAAGAATTTGTTACAATGAAATAGAAAACAACGATGGAGGAGGAAGTAGGGAATGGGAAAAAAATTATCACTTTATTTTGTAAGACATGGTCAAACGTATTTAAACAAAAATTTACGTATGCAAGGTTGGGCTGATACGCCACTCACACCAGAAGGCATTGAAGTAGTCAAAGAAAGTGGTCGCGGACTTGCGGAAACGGAATTCGTAGCAGCCTATTCAAGCGACTTACACCGCACAATCGCAACTGCGGGACACTTACTAAAAGAAAATAAACACGCATTTGGTTTAACACTAGAACCATTAAGCGAATTTCGGGAAACTTTCTTCGGTTCCTACGAAGGCGAAAAAGGTGATGTTGCATGGAATGAGATTGCGCATCATATGGGATATGCGAACCAAGACGAATTATTCCAAAAAGCCGATGTGCGCGAAACAATGAACGGTACGAAAGCCGCTGACCCAACCGGAGATGCGGAAGATTTCATGACATTTTGGACACGCGTAGAACAAGGCTTTTTACACGTTATCAATCGTCACCGTGAAACTGGCGGAAACGTCCTTATCGTCGCTCACGGAAATACTATTCGTAACATCGTCCACGAACTAGAACCATCAATGGACGAAGCAGTCATCCTCGACAACGCGAGTGTTACTGTATTAGCTTACGAAAATGGCTTATTCAAATTAGAACGTTTAAATGATACTTCTCATTTTAAAAAAGCATAGAAAAAACGAGCTTTAGGAAGCAAATTCCCAAAGCTCGTTTTTTTATTCTTTCGGTATATCCGGGTCAGGAAGATTATTATCAATCGCCAGCTGACCTCGCCGCAATTTAATTAAACGATTTACGTTAACGATAATTGTTTTCACAACTGCGTATAGTGGAACACCTAAAATCATTCCAAAAATTCCTGCTAAGTTTCCAGCAACAATTAAGATAATGATAATAGTTAGTGGGTGAATCGATAGTGATTTACCCATAATGTATGGAGAAAGTAAGTTAGAGTCGATTTGTTGAACAATTGTTACAACGACAATAACTAGTAAAGCTTGGACTGGAGAAGTGAATAGTGCCACGATAACCGCGGGAGCTGCTCCAAGGAAAGGTCCAAGGTAAGGAATAATATTCGTCGCACCAGCAATGAACCCGAAAAGAAGGGCATACGGTTGACCAATAATTAAATAGCCAATAAATGTAAATAAACCAACAAACATACAATCAATTGCTTGTGAACTGATATAAGTAGAAATTGTTTTATTCATTTCTTTAATAATTTGTTTTGCTTCAGAACGAATACCTGCTGGGAAAAATTTACCAGAGGATTCCACAAATTTATGACCATCTTTAAACATATAAAAGACGATAAAAGGTACGGTTACAAGGATCATGACAAAGCCAGAGACGAACGAGATAATCGCTCCAAAACTAGAAGCAACACCATCAACGACAACTGACATAATTTTTGGTAAGGAGATATTTAGTTTGGAAAGCTCTTCTTTTATATCCACCCCTTGGAATGCTGGGTTGTTAGAGAAGCTTTGTAACCATTTCTCGAAATCTTGCCAATAGCCCGGAATAGCTTTGGCCAATTCTGTAACTTGATCTGCAAGTGTTGGTCCAAGTTGCATCACCGCTAGTACAATCAGCACGATAAAGGCAATGAAAATTAAAATAACACTTAAAAGCCGAGGCACTTTTCTTTTTTCCAAAAATAACACGAGCGGATTAAATAAATAGAATAGAAATCCTGCTACTAAAATCGGCATAAACAGCGTGGAAACGATAATGCCTACTGGTGAAAATATGTACTTCATTTGCAATAATACGAACAATATTGCTACAACAGCTAATATTTCGATCGTCCAAAAAAATAATTTACTATCTCGAAAACGCGAAAACTTCAAATTTTTCCCTTCTTTCTAAAACATTATTGATAATTTTTATAGTACCATTAACTGCTTTAAATAGCCACTGAATTAGTAGTATTGACGTGGAAGTATATGTGTTATACAATATATATAACAGTTAGAGAAGAGGTGTTTCTATGCTACTCGCAATTGATCTTCAGTCAGACGAGCCAATTTATACACAAATATGTAATCAAATCATTGAAGGTATGGCAAAACGGGAACTTTTACCAGGAGATAAATTACCTTCTGTTCGAAGTCTCGGCGCAGATATCGGCATTAATTTTCATACAGTAAATAAAGCGTATCAGATTTTAAAGCAAGAAGGATTGATTCAAATCCACCGTCAAAAAGGGGTCGTTATTCATCCGGACGGGGTAGCAAAGGCGGACGAACACTATTTTATGAAATTACAAACAAAGCTAAGACCGCTTATCGCTGAATCCGTCGTTCGCGGCGTGTCTGAAGAGAAGTGGCTCGAAGTAAGTAAAGCAATTTTTGACGAAATGCATGGACGGAGAGTGGAGTAGAGATGGAAATCATCATTTATATTTTTGTTAGTATTGCAATCATTTCACTGCAAGCAATCACCCCTTTTGTAATAAGGAAATCAGAATGTTTTGGTGTCAATGTTGGCGAACGTGCTAATCGGAATGCAGAATTGACGCGTTTAAAAAAACAATACGTTGGTCAAGTCGTTTTATGGACCGTGTTCGTGGCGATTATTGGTATCGCGCTTATTCAAGGCTTTCATTCTAGCGAAAACATCCAAGCGGGCATCTTTATCGTCTCAATGTTTGGCCAATTAATCGTATCTTTTATCATTTATTATCGCTTCCACCAAACAACTTTACAGTGGAAAAAAGAGAAAATAGAGGCAGGAGAAATTTCGACCAATGCTATTATTATGGTAGATACGAGTTTTCATCGTAGAAAAATGGTTATCTCATATACTTGGTTTGTTGTGCCGTTATTAATATTTATTATTACACTGGCGATTACAGCTGTTTTTTATCCAGTAGCACCAGCAGCTTTTCCGATTCATTTTGATATGACCGGCGCAGTGACGAATACGGTGACCAAATCACCAAGGGTGGCATTACTTTTACCGATGATGCAGCTCGGCATGATTGGCTTATTTATCTTTATTAATTTCGTGATTGCCCGAAGTAAACAAACCGTGGAAAATGAAAACCCGACGGATTCTTTAAAACGGAATATGTTATTTAGACAGATTTCTAGTAAAGCAATGTTAATCATGTGCACAATTATGGTGATTGATTTTCTAGTGATACAAGTCGTTATGCTACTTTCACTTCCAGCTGAATGGATGATTACAGCGACGATTATTATGGTCGTTTTAATTCTATTCGGTACTGTATTACTTGCTGTAAAAGTAGGACAGGGCGGTAGTAGACTGAAATTTGCTGATCAACCTGATGGTGTAAATAAACCGATTCGCGACGATGATGCGTTTTGGAAAGCGGGGGTCATTTATTTTAACCGAAACGATCCAGCTTTGTTTGTAGAAAAACGCTTTGGGATTGGTTGGACGATTAATACAGCTCGTCCAGTTGCTTGGTTATCTTTTGTTATTATTATTGCGGCAATCATTTTAATTAGTGTCTTGTTTTAATTTGTTCTGAGTGGGGTATTTACCATATGTTATGCAGACGAACAGGTCTGGCGTGGTATGCTTTGCTAAAGGAGTAGATAATCATGGCGATTAGATTGAAGCGACTAGAGGAATGGGAAGGATTCACTGGTATTGCACTCGTCCAAGAAGGTCTTAAAACAGAAGCACTCCATACAGAGATTAGAAAAACCTTCCAAGAAATGCTCCAACTTGCGCAAGACTTGGACGACTTTTCCGAGCAAGAAACATTTTATGGAATTTCTGTTCATAATATTGAAGATGGGATAACGCATTATTCGGTTATTCCGGTAGAACAAAAGTACCCAAATTTAAAAGAACCGCTCGAATGGATTGAAGTGCCAGCGCATACCTATTTTGTAGCTGAGCATATCCCTGACACAGACATAATCGAAAGCTACGAAGAAATTGCCAGAGCGATTCAAGAAAAAAACTACAAACCTTACATTACAGCGAACAATCCTGTATTTGACCCATTACCATTTAAATTGGAACTATATACAAAAAATGCGGACGATAAGGCGAGTGTTGAAATTAGAATTCCTGTCGTTAAAGAACTTCATATGTAAAATGCGAGCCTGGGACTTTTGTTCTGGGCTTTTTTATACTAGCAAGCTGTTTTTGAGTGTGCTATAATAAGTACGCTATTTTGTGATTATTTTAACAAGAAGGAAGGGATTCATGTGGGATATTACAGCCCGCAGGAAGTAACAGAGATTACCATTGAAAAAGGAACCCAAAAAGCAAATTCAAGTACGTTAACACTTGTATTGCTAGGCTTTTTAGGTGGAGCTTTCATCTCGCTTGGTTACTTATTATACATACGTGCAGTAGGAACTATGCCTCACGAATGGGGAAGTTTTGCAACGCTGATTGGCGCGAGTCTTTTTCCAGTTGGACTTGTTTGCATTTTGCTAGGTGGAGGCGAATTAATCACTGGCAACATGATGGCCGTAGCGATTGCTTGGTATGACAAAAAAATTTCCTTCCAACAACTACTTAGAAATTGGGCGATTGTGTCCGTGATGAACTTAGTCGGGGCCTTTTTCGTCGCTTACTTTTTTGGGCATTTCGTCGGTTTAACAGAAGGCGATTTCTTACCGAAAACCATTGCCACAGCTGGTGCAAAAATTAATGATCCGTTCTGGGTTGCGTTTGTTTCTGGTATTGGTTGTAACTGGTTTGTAGGTATTGCTGTTTGGCTTTGTTACGCTGCCAAAGATTTCGCTGGGAAAATTCTCGGTATTTGGTTCCCGGTTATGGCTTTTGTTGCTATCGGATTCCAGCACGTTGTCGCCAACATGTTTATCATTCCAGCCGCGATTTTCGCTGGCTACTATTCCTGGGCAGATTTTATTTGGAACGTCATCCCCGTTTATTTAGGAAATGTCGTTGGTGGAGCGGTATTCGTCAGCCTGTTCTACTTCCTTGCCTATAAGAAAAACGCACCGAAAACAGTAAAAGAAGAAATCCATCAACCAATTGAAGAAAATTAAGCAAAAAAGCTAGTTGCATTCCGTGTAACTAGCTTTTTTTATAAAAAATTTAAATACTTTCTCAGTCCTATCATGCCGGGATAGAAGCACTTTTTTCAGAAGTCATTTGCCTAAAATCCTGATTAGTTTTTTTGATTTGTGGAAAACACTAATATAAGCAGCACGAAGCATCGGCAGAAAATTTGATGGAGGAGTGGTATTTTTGAGTATTAAAGAAACAGCATTACCAAAAGTTCAAACCAAATTATTTATTAATGGAAAATGGATAGATGGAGATAACAAAGAAACAAAAGATATCGTCAACCCAGCAACCGGCGACGTTATTGCGAAAATCGCTCAAGCAGGACCAGCCGAAACGAAGCAAGCAATCAAGGCCGCCAAAGACGCCTTTCCGGACTGGGCGAAAATGGAACTAGCAGACCGCGTCAAATTATTACACAAAATTGCGGATTTAATGGAAGAAAAAGCAGATACGTTAGCAAAAATTATGACACTTGAACAAGGTAAACCGCTAAAAGAATCTAAAGGAGAAGTCCTAGTTGGTGCAGAAAACTTCCGATTTGCGGCAGAAGAAGCAAGACGATTATATGGCGAAACGATTCCAGCTCCGAATAATCATGCCTTTATCGTCAAAAAACAACCAATTGGCGTAGTCGCTGCAATTACTCCGTGGAATTTCCCGGGAGGCATGGTGACACGAAAACTTGCTCCGGCACTTGCAACTGGTAATACAATCGTGCTAAAACCTTCCGGCGATACACCACTTTCGGCGCTCGCAATCTTTGAAATTTTTGAAGAAGCAGGCTTGCCAAAAGGTGTCGCAAATATCGTTATGGGTAGCTCGAAAGAAATCGGCGAAACATTAACAGATAGCGATGATGTCCGCAAATTAACGTTCACAGGTTCTACCAAAGTCGGTCAAACGCTATTTAAACAATCCGCCGACACATTGAAGAAAATTTCGCTTGAACTCGGTGGGCATGCGCCGTTTATCGTATTTGACGATGCCAACCTTGATGCAGCCGTAAATGATTTAGTCGCAGCTAAATTCCGCAACAACGGTCAAGTATGCGTGTCTCCAAATCGGATTTTCGTCGCCAAAGAAATCAAAGACAAATTCACGAAAGCCCTAGTCGCAAAAGTAGAGCAATTAAAAGTCGGCAACGGTTTAGAAGATGTGAATGTCGGTCCACTTATTCGCGAAGATGCGATTGATAAAATCAATAAACAACTTAAAGATGCTACAGATAAAGGCGCGAAAGTCCTTACTGGCGGCGGTCGCTTAACCGGCTCAGACTATGACAAAGGTAACTTCTACAAACCTACTGTCTTAGATAACGTCACTCGTAAAATGGACATTTTCTATGAAGAAACATTTGGCCCAGTTATCCCGCTTATCACTTTTGAAACTGAAGAAGAAGCAATCGAAATGGCGAATGACAGTGAATTTGGTCTCGCATCTTACTTTTACACAAAAGATTTAGCACGCGTGGAAAAAGTGGGAGCTGCCTTAGAATACGGAATGGTCGGCGCAAACGAGATTGCTATTTCCAACCCAGAAACCCCATTCGGCGGCGTTAAACATTCTGGCTTTGGTCGCGAAAATGGCCATTACGGAATGGAAGAATACATCCAAGTGAAATTCATCAACTTAAAATATCGTGATTAAGACTCGTTAGTAAGGAACTCCTTCGCGCCATGCGGAGGGGTTCTTTTTTACGCGCTTTCCTACCAGTAGGAAAAAAACATATTTGTAAGCGGATTCAGTCATTTATATAATAAAAGTAAGTTAAGGAAAGGGAGGATACAAAATGAAAAACATTTTACTTATTTGTGGGTCAGGAGCTTCAAGTGGTTTTATGGCAGCAGCAATTAGAAAAGCAGCAAAAAAACGCGGTGAACAAGTAACTGTGAAAGCTGCAAGTGAGTCACAAATTGATGAAAGAATAAATGAAATAGATTATTTATTAATCGGGCCACATTTGGCTTATATGTTAGACGATTTAAAACAAAAAGTTGCCGATAAAGATGTTTTAGTATCAATTATTCCACAAGCAACATACGGCACGCTTAACGGCGAAAAAGCACTTGATCTCATTTTAAATATGGAGGGATAAAACGATGAACAACAAAGTGATGGATTTTATGACAAACAAATTTGCTCCAAAAGTAAATAAAGTTGTTAAAAATCCCTGGGTATCAGCAATTCAAGATGCAATTATGTCTGCGCTTCCGCTCGTTTTTGTCGGTTCTTTAGTCACCATCGTTTCATTACTTAAAAATTTCTTCCCCGGCATGCCTGATTTTTCGATGATAAGTAATTTTTCATTTGGGATGTTCGGTTTAGTCGTAGCATTTTTAATCCCATACTATCTGATGGAGAAAAAAGGTAACAGCAGTCAGAAATTAATTTCTGGTGCAACTGGACTTGTATTATTTTTAATGCTACTATTTCCAACCATTTCAGCAGATGGCGATGCGGTTTTCATTTTATCTAGATTTGGAGCTACAGGGATGTTCTTATCAATCACAACCGGATTATTCGTTGGTTGTGTAATGAACTTTGCTGCGAAGCGTTCGTTTTTCAGTGAAGATACACCGATTCCAGATTTTGTTGTCGGCTGGTTTAACAGTTTGCTACCAATTACATTTATTCTCATTGTTGGTTGGTTAATTACTGTTCAATTTAACATTGATTTCTTTGAAGTGATTGTTGCAGTATTTAGCCCACTCGCTTCGATTGTACAGTCGTATCCAGGTTTTGTACTTTCGGTATTCATTCCTGCTTTTCTTTATACATTCGGGATTTCTGGTTGGGTGATGATGCCAGCGATTTATCCAGTGTACATGGCTGGACTCGCGGAAAACTCACAAGCCGTAGCAAATGGCGCAAGTGCATCCAATATCGCAACACAAGAAACAGTATACGCATTAATTTCCATCGGTGGAGTAGGTACCACATTATCACTATCAATTATGATGCTAATTTTAAGTAAATCGTTACAGCTTAAAGCAATCGGAAAAGCCGTCATCGTCCCATCGATTTTTAACATCAACGAACCATTATTTTTCGGGGCACCAATTGCCTTTAACCCATACTTGATGATTCCAACGTGGATCAACGCTTTCCTAGTACCAAGCATCGCCTACTTTGTGATGTCGATGAACTTAGTAAGCATTCCCACACAATCGTTCTTGCTATGGTACATGCCTTACCCAGTAACGTCCTACCTAGCAACACAAGACTTCCGAGCTATCATTGCTTGTTTAGCGATTATTGTTATCACATGGCTCGTATACCTGCCATTCTTCAAAGCGTACGATAACTCACTACTCAAACAAGAAAAGCTAGACGCAGTGGAAGCAGATAAAGAAATGGTAACCAATTGATTGGAGGAACGAAAATGTCAGAGCAAGACTATGTTGAAGAAACAGATAGTTTAAATGAACTATCGATGAATATTTTAATCCATGCAGGAAACGCTAGAAATGATTTAGTAAAAGGGCTGAATCATTTAGAGGAACTAGAATTTAATGAGGCTGAGGAATCTATTGCCGCTGCGAAAAAAGAAATTGTCATTGCACATAGTCTGCAAACAGATACGTTACAACTAGAAGCATCCGGCAACCAAATCCGTTATTCCACATTATTTTGCCACGCGCAAGATACACTCATGACAGCTAAAAGCGAAATATTAATCGGCGAGCATATGCTACGTTTATTTAAGAAAATGACGGAACTAACGAAAAAATAGGAGGTATAAGCATGTTTGAAAATTATCAATTCCCGAAAGACTTCTTATGGGGCGGGGCAATTGCCGCCAATCAAGCAGAAGGCGCATTTAAAGTAGATGGAAAAGGCATTAGTTTAGCAGATTTACACAAGTATCATAAAGGGAAAACGAACGATGAAATTAGCGAAGAACAACATAATGGCGTAAGTTTAGCGGATATTAAAGCAAGTATAGAAGATAAAGTAAACTATTATCCAAAACGCCACGGAATCGATTTTTATCATACTTATCCAGAAGATTTGGCTTTGCTTGCCGAAATGGGCTTTAAAACTTTCCGGACTTCGCTGGACTGGACACGAATTTTCCCGACTGGCGAAGAAGAGGAACCGAATGAAGCGGGGCTAAAATATTATGACCAACTCATCGACAAAATTATCGAACTTGGAATGGAACCAATCATTACGATTTTACATTATGAAACTCCAGTTGAAATCGTTTTAAAACACGGCGGTTGGCATAATCGTAAAGTCATCGATTTATTTGAAAAATACGGCAAAACTGTATTAGAACGCTACAATAAAAAAGTGAAATATTGGATTGTTATTAACCAAATTAATTTAATCCAATTTGAACCATTCAACTCGACAGCAATTCCAAATGACGCAGTAGATGATTATTTATCCGCTACTTACCAAGCAGTGCACAATCAATTTGTGGCTAGCGCGAAAATATACGAATACGGAAAAGCACTGAACCCTGATTTAATGATTGGGACGATGTTGGCTGATTGCACGGCTTACCCGTTCTCGTGCGACCCAGATGATATCGTGCTCGCAATGAAACGCAACCGAATGGAATATTTCTTCGCAGACGTGCAATTCCAAGGTGAATATCCGCAATATGCACTGAACTATTTTGCCGAAAATAATATTAATATTGAAGTGACAGAGGAAGACAAAGTTATTTTGCAAAAAAATACAATGGACTACTTAGCGCTTTCCTATTATTATTCGCAAATGGTAGATTCTAAGAAAAACGACTTAGATCCCGCATCGATTACACCAAATCCACATTTAAAAGCTAATCCGTGGGGCTGGGCAGTCGATCCAAAAGGGCTATATAACGCATTGTCGCAGTACTGGGACAGATACCATAAACCAATTATTATCGCTGAAAATGGTTTCGGCATGTATGATAAATTAGAAAATGGCGAAATCCACGATGATTACCGGATTGATTATTTATCCGCCCATTTAAAAGAAATGAAACGCGCAATGTATGACGGTGTGGAAATCATCGCATACTGTGCTTGGGGCCCAATTGATATCGTTAGTTGTTCTTCCGCGCAAATGGAAAAAAGATACGGTTTCATTTACGTTGATTTAGATAACGAAGGAAACGGTACAGGCAAAAGAATTAAAAAAGATAGCTTTTCATGGTATAAAAAAGTAATAGAGTCTAATGGGGAAGACTTAGAAGCTTAATGTAATAGAGTGCCAGTTGTAGTAGTTGATAGCTAATACAACTGGCTTTCGGTCTATAGGGGGAACAGGAAATGGATACGCAAAAAGAAATACTAGCTTATTTGCATAAACAAGAAAATAAGTGGGTTACCTCCAATGAATTAGCAGATTTTTGCGGGTGTACAACACGAACCATTCGCAATAATATTTACAAAATAAATGAAGCGACACCAGGTTTGATTAACTCCGCCAAACAAGGCTATCAAATCAACCCAAACATCCAACCGGAAGTCCAAACAGAAAGTGATGCCGCGGAACGAAAATCCAAACTTTTACTAGAACTCATAAAAAACTCGACAAAAGGCGTTGATTTATTCGACCTCGCGGATATTTTATTTATTTCAGAAGTCACTTTAAAAAAAGACATCCAACAATTAAAAAGTGAACTAACAGAAGCGGACGTCCAAATCGTTATTGATAAAAACCAAGTAAAACTAATCGGCAAAGAACGCGCCAAAAGAAAATACATGATTTCCTTATTATATGAAGAAGGAGGCTACCGTGAGAGCATCAAAAGCCACATCCAAGAAATGATTGAATTTGTTTCGATCGACAAACTGCAAAACATCGTCAAAGAAGTCCTAGCGAGCGAATCGATTACAACGAATCAATATTCGATGATGAACATCGTGCTACATTACGCAATTAGCATCGTTCGAATTCAACAAGGCAACACCCTCATCGAAACGCAAAAAACACTCATCCGCAAACACTCCAAAGAATACGAAATCTCGAAAAAAATCGCTGGAATTCTTTCCGAAGAATATCAAATCCATTTTTCAGAAGCTGAAACGAAGCAACTAGGGCTTTTATATGTTGGCTTGCAAAATGAACAATCCGCCAACGCCAATCAAGCCGAATTAGACCAATTTGTTGATAAAAATATCATCGAGGCGCTCAAAATCGTCCTCACAAACGTAGAAGAAACTTACCTGATTGACCTGCAAAACGAACAACTTTTTATCAAACTAGCTATTCATATTCAAAGTTTATACTATCGTTCGCGCTATAAGGCCTACACAAGAAATTTAAGTTTGCTTGATATTAAAACGTCCTATCCGGTCACATTTGATATCGCCGTTTATATTTCCTCCTTATTGCAAGAAAAACTGGCAATTGATTTTAACGAAGACGAAATTTCCTTTATCGCACTGCATATCGGTTCTTTTTTAGAAAGTGAAAACCGCGATAATATTCGCTTGGAAATTGGCATTTTAGTCGACGATTATCACGATTTAAAAACAAATATGCTGAAAAAACTACAATCCTTATTCGAAAATGAAGCAACGATAAAAGTGATGGAAAACGAAGCATACGAAGAAGATTTCGATATCATTTTAACGACCAATCGAGATGTCGCCCTTGAAAAAGCAGGTTCGATTTTCATTCACCCATTACTAACAACAAAAGACATCAAAAAAATCACAAGCCGCATTCGCACTAAAAAGAAAATACTCGAAAATAACATACTCGGACAACAAATCGACCGCTACATCGGCGAGGCGCTCTATTCCAACCAAATCGACCCCTCAGAACTCACACCCGCAAAAATTAGAGAACAAATGATTTCTAAAATGGAAAAACAAGCTTTCGTTACCGCAGATTTTAAGGAAAAAGTAGAAAAAAGAGAACAAATGGCGCCAACCAGTTTCCCATCAGGCATCGCTATCCCTCACTCTATCAAAAACGATGCCCTTCGTAGTGGCGTTTCCATAATGACATTGCAAGAACCGATTTACTGGAATGACGTCAAAGTAAAAATAATCGCGCTCGTCGCTATCAGCAAAAAAGACGCAAATGAGTTCAATGATTTTTTCGAGAAGTTTGTAGAAATCGTTTCCGAACCAATCAACGCCAAACGATTATCCATGGCAGAAAGCTTCGAAGAGTTCATCCAAAAACTAAAAATGATGATTGAAGAAAGTGAATAAATAGTTACAATCCTAGCCGTGTATTTATAGTACACGGCTTATTTCGGTTGAAGTAACGATCAAATTGCGCTATAATAAAACCATCAAACGAAAAGGAGTGTTATCTTAAGCCAATGAAATTCTAATCCTGTACTATATGAAAAAATGAAGAAAGCTATCCAATTGTTGGGTAGAAACTATTTTTTCGGACGGGATTCGTATGTTCATTTCGCATGATAACTCTAGCTCTAAGCCTTTTTTGGCGTAGCTTCGCGAATTCCTCTCTGAAAATATTCAGGAGGTTATTTTTTATGTCTATAATCGAAATTAATCAGTTAAAAATAGAAGTAGGGGACAGAACTCTAGTCGAAATCCCTCATTTACTTGTCCACAAGAAAGCAAGAATCGGGATCATCGGTCAAAACGGACTTGGAAAAACAACGCTTATGGAAGTAATTGCTGGCGAGAGAGAAGCCACATCAGGCAGTGTAACTACACACGGAAAACTCGCTTATATTAAACAACTCCCTAACGAAAAAAGTACCAAAAGCGGCGGCGAAAAAACAAGAAAAGCTATTCAACATGCGATGCGTCAAAATCCAAGTGTTCTCCTAGCAGACGAACCAACGAGCAACCTAGATGTCGATAGCGTAAAACATTTAGAACGCCAGTGGAACGATTTTCACGGTGCGCTACTAATTATTTCTCATGACCGCGCCTTTTTAAACGCACTTTGCACAGAAATCTGGGAAATTAAAAATCAAAATATCCACGTTTATAAAGGAAATTACCAAGCCTATTTAGAACAAAAAGAGCAACAAGAAAACCAAGCCGAACTTGCCTACAAAGAATTTAAAAACAAAAAGAAACAGCTAGAAGCATCTCAAAACTATCACGAAATCGAAGCGGGACGGATTGTTAAACCAGGAAAACGCCTAAATAATAAAGAAGCCAGCGCCTTTAAAGCCGGCAAAGGCACGCAACAAAAGAAACAACATAGCACAATCAAAGCGTTAGAAAAACGAATCGAACGGCTCGGCAATGTCGAAAAACCACATACGACAAAGCCAATTAAAATCATCACCCCGGAAAATCGCGTAATCAAAAAAGGCAATACAATACTAAGCGCGAAAGAAACGACCTACGAAATCGCCGGACGCAAACTTTTTGAAACAAACGGCTTTTCAATCAAAGCGGGTGACAAAGTAGCACTTATCGGTGAAAATGCAAGCGGGAAAACCACTTTTTTAAGGGAAATAATCCAAGAGAACCCAGCGCTCACTTGCAATGCTCAAGCAAAAATCGCCTATTTTGACCAAGAGCTAAAAGGTTTAGATCTAACCAAAACACTTTTAGAAAACATCACAGATAGAAGCGTTCAAACTAAGCAAGTGAACCGAGAAGTACTTGGTAGCATGCATTTTAAAGAAAGTGATTTGCCAAAAAAAGTAAGCATGCTTTCTGGTGGGGAACGGGTGAAATTACTTCTCAGCATGCTCCTTGTCAGCGATGCCAATTTCATGATTCTCGATGAACCAACCAATTACTTGGATATCTATGCAATGGAAGCACTAGAAACATTAATCAAACAGTTTAGCGGAACGGTTCTATTCGTTTCCCATGACAGAACCTTTGTAAAGCAAGTTGCAGAGGAATTGCTCGTCATCGAAAATAACGAAATGACGTTTCATCGCATGACATTTGCAGAATATGAAGAAAGCAAAGCACCAAGCCGAATCACAGAAGAAGATAAATTGATTTTAGAAATGCGCATGTCCGAAATAGCCGCGAAGCTAATGCAACCGAATTTAAAGCCGGCTGAAAAGGCAATGCTCGAACAAGATTACCAAGAAATTATCACAAAAAGACAACAATTTAGTTAAATTGTTGTCTTTTTATTCAAGCAAAACAAAAAATATAGTCAGTTATCTTTTACTTGATTTCTGTAAAAGATAGGCTTAGAATCAAATAGTTATTAAAAAGAGGACAGAAAGAAGGAATCCCATGTTTAGTCATCTACCGGATTCATTCCTACAAATGAATACCATTTTTATTTCGATTTTGATTGAGGCACTGCCGTTCGTGTTAATTGGTGTTTTTATTGCTGGCTTTATTCAAATGTTTATATCAGAACAATTTATTGCCCGAGTTATCCCGAAAAACAAATTTCTCGCCGTCATTGTCGGCTCGTTTATTGGTATATTTTTCCCTTCCTGCGAATGTGGAATCGTTCCAATCGTTCGTAATTTACTTGCAAAAGGTGTGCCGTTACACGCCGGAATTGCTTTCATGCTCACAGCGCCAATCATCAACCCAGTAGTATTATTTTCGACGTATGTTGCCTTTGGAAGTACATGGGAAGTTCCGCTGTTGCGTGTTGCCGGAAGTTTAGTCGTGGCGCTCGTTGTCGGAAATATTATCGCTTATTTTTATAAAGGAACAGGCTTGAAAGACCGCTTTTTAAAATATGAGGCTGCAAGTGAAAAAGTAGCGGTTCCAGTCGGGAATCTAGCACTCGCTGGTGGACCTGCGGAAAGTACCACAACTAATTTTCAAGGCCTAACAGCCGGATCAGAAGCATCTCATGCCGCTCATGCGCATCACCATCATCACGGCGAAGAGCACACACATGCAAAAATGACATTAAGCCAAAAAATCTGGCATACCGTACAACATGCCGTGGACGAATTCTTTTCTGTTGGTAAGTATCTCGTGTTTGGCGCATTAATTGCCGCTGCGATGCAAACATACATTAAAACATCCACGCTCGTTTCCATTGGGCACGGTCCGATTTTATCCATCTTACTCATGATGGTTCTTGCCTTTGTATTATCGCTATGCTCTGAAGCAGATGCCTTTATCGGCGCCTCTTTCCGTAGCGTATTCTCCACACAATCCATCGTTGCATTTTTAGTGTTTGGCCCGATGCTCGATATTAAAAATTTAATGATGATGTTAGGAGCATTTAAAGCGAAATTTGTCTTATTAATTGTTACTAGTGTAACGATTGTTGTCTTTTTATACGCCCTAGTTATTTAACCGAAAGTAGGTGAGCAGATGTTTCGCGTTTTTATTTTATTTGGATTTGGTTTTTATTTGATGCAGTTACATATTTCTGGTGATATCAGTAAATATATTAATATGAAGTACGCTTATTTATCCTTTTCCGCGATGATTGCCGCATTTTTACTGGCGATTATTCAACTAATTATGGTTTTTCGCGATGAAGATATTGGTGCCAAAACAGAACATATGGGGCATACCCATGACGGCGAAAATACGATTTGGAAAAAAATCATGGTGTATGGTTTACTTTCTTACGCCTTAATTGCTGGTTTCCTTTTCCCAGTCGCAACGCTCGATTCAACCATTGTCTCGGCTAAAGGATTCCATTTTCCGAAAAACAATGCAGCAGGAGATGACCCATACGCGCAAAATCAGTTTTTAAGACCAGATACGAGTGGCTATTTTGGAGAAACCGATTATGAAAAAATGATGGCGAAAGAGAAAGCCGAAATCATCGATCAAAATCCTATCAAAGTTAATGATAGTAATTACTTAATGACGATGGAAATTCTCTACAATTACCCAGGGGAGTTTACTGGCAAACAAATCGAGTTTACTGGGTTTGTCTATAATGATGAAGTCACCAAGGATAATAACTTATTCTTGTTCCGTTTTGGAATTATTCACTGTGTCGCTGATTCTGGTGTTTTCGGAATGCTTGTTCAAATGCCCGAAAAGACTGATTTGAAAAACGATACATGGCTTACCGTAAAAGGAACCATCACCCAAGAATACTATTCGCCTTTTAAAATGAACATTCCATCTGTGCAAGTAGAAAGCTATAAAGAAGTGGCAAAACCAAAATCAGTTTATGTCTATCGTAAATATTAAATCGCTACTTGCGGATTTATGCAGCTTGCGTTATCCTTAAATAAAGCTGTTTACGTTTTCACGAATGAATAAAAGGATGGAACATTGAATGAATGATTACAACCACTACTTTCATTTCCCACGAGAAGAATGGCGCAAGCTGGAAGTGAGTAAGGACCAAATATTAACTGCAGAGGAACTGGAAGAAATACGTGGTTTAAATGACCGCATTTCTTTACAAGACATCTCTGAAATCTATTTACCACTAATAAAACTAATTGCGATTCAATACCATGAAGCGATTTTTATTCATGGCGAAAAAATGGAATACTTAAAGAAAAAAGAATCGCGTGCACCATTTATTATTGCATTAGCAGGAAGTGTAGCTGTTGGTAAAAGTACAACTGCGCGTGTTTTCAAATTAATGCTTGATCGTTGGTTCTCCAAAACAAGACAAGTTGAGCTTGTAACAACAGACGGCTTTCTCTATCCTAATAAAGTGTTAGAAGAGCGCGGCATTATGGACAAGAAAGGCTTCCCGGAAAGCTACGACCGCGACCGTTTTGCCAAGTTTTTAACCGACTTAAAAGCGAATAAAGAAGATGTCGAAGTGCCACTTTACTCGCATTTCACGTATGATGTTTTAGAGGAAACGCGGATGATGCACAATCCGGATATCGTTATTATAGAAGGCATCAACGTCCTTCAAGCCGACCAACATGAGAGCCTTTTTCCAAGTGACTTCTTTGATTTCTCCGTTTATATGGATGCCAATGAAGCGGACATTAAGAAATGGTATTTAGAACGTTTCTTCATGCTTCGCGAAACAGCTTTCCAAGACGAAAGTTCTTATTTCCACCCATATACAAAAATTAGCAAACAAGAAGCCGAAACATTTGCACTCGGCGTTTGGGATACAATCAACGGCGTTAACTTAAAAGAAAACATCGAGAAAACAAAATACCGAGCGGACTTAGTGCTTCACAAAGGCACAGATCACCTTATTTCAGATATTTATTTACGCAAATAACCGAATGCGGATAGAAGGAAACTTCTTGATGCGTTCGGTTTTTTCTTTACATTAGAGAAAATCGGAGTACAATGGAAAGTGAGTAATCACTCATTTTGGAAAAGGAGGGAAAACAATGTCAGAAATAGCAATCAATGTATCGAATTTAGACGTGAAAATCGGCAAGAAACAAATTTTATCTGATATGTCACTTGAAATACAAAAAGGGGAGATATTTGGCTTAATTGGACCATCCGGCGCTGGAAAAACAACGCTTGTTAAAACAATCATCGGCATGGAAAAAGCTACAAGTGGTCAAACCGAAGTACTAGGAAAAGTAATGCCTAATTTGCCTGTCATTAGCAAAATTGGCTATATGGCCCAATCAGACGCACTCTACACCGATTTAACCGCCAAAGAAAATTTAGATTTTTTTGCTTCACTTTATTCTATTAAAGGTGCGGCCAAGAAAGAGCGCATGAACTATGCAGCCAATCTCGTTAATTTACAACAAGACTTAACCAAAAAGGTAACCAATTATTCGGGAGGGATGAAGCGGAGGCTCTCTTTAGCTATTTCTGTACTTGCAGATCCAGACGTCCTTATTTTAGATGAGCCGACAGTCGGAATTGATCCAGAGTTAAGAAAAACCATTTGGGAAGAACTAGCAGACTTGAAAGCAAACGGCAAATGTATCCTTGTAACGACACACGTGATGGATGAGGCCGAAAAATGCGATCGACTTGCAATGATTAGAAATGGAAAAATAATCGCCGTAGGGACCCCACAGGAGCTCTCAAGTAAAACCACATCCGGTAAACTAGAAGATGCCTTTTTAGAGTTTGGAGGGAAGAACTAATGCGAATACTTGCCATCGTCAAACGAATCGTCAACCAATTTCGCCGTGACAAGCGCACACTCGCTTTAATGTTTCTCGCACCACTGCTACTTATCACTTTGCTAACCTACTTATTTGAAGGGGATACAGTCAAACCCGTCGTTGGTGTAAGCGGACTAAGTGATTCCATGGTTCAAGAACTAAAAGCAAATGATCTCACCATTAAAACCTACGCGGAAAACACCAATGCCACCAATAAAATTAAAGCTGCTGATTTGGACGCCTTTTTCCAACAAAGTGGCGATAAAATCGAGGTAACTTATGAAAATAGTGAACCAAGCCTAAGCAAAGAAATCGGCTTAAAACTACAAAAAGCATTGATGGTTGAACAACAAACACAAGTGAAAAATCAAGCAAAAGCAACCGGAGAAGCACTCGCCAAAGCTGGAATTGATCCAAGTACTATCCCAACGCTTACACAAAGCCCTGAAAAGCTAACGATTTCAACTGATTACGTATACGGAGACAAGGATACAAGCTTTTTCGACACCATTAGCCCGATTTTCATTGGCTTTTTTGTCTTCTTCTTTGTATTTTTAATCGCCGGGATTTCGTTCTTACGCGAAAGAACAACTGGAACACTTGAGAGACTGATGGCAACACCAATTAAACGAATTGAATTAGAACTAGGATATTTGATTGGCTTTGGTATTTTTGCCTTACTGCAGTCCATTTTAGTCGCCGTATTTTCCATTCAAGTACTCGGCATGATGCAAAACGGCTCACTATTCTATGTTTTGCTAATTACCCTAACACTTGGAATGGTTTCGCTGGCACTAGGAATTTTACTTTCCACTTTTGCGAATAATGAATTCCAAATCGTTCAGTTTATTCCTATCGTTATCGTGCCACAAGTACTATTCTGTGGGATTTTCCCGCTTGATGGTATGGCGGATTGGCTCGTTTGGATTGCACACATTATGCCATTATACTACGGCGCCAATGCATTAACGTCCATTATGGTAAAAGGGGAAGGATTTGCTGCGTTCGCGAATGATTTCTACATTTTACTAGGATTTGTGCTCGTATTCGTCGTATTAAATATTTTTGCTTTAAAAAAATATCGGAAAGTTTAACTGGAAAGGAAGAGATACCACGTGGGTGCAGAAGGAGATATCATCCGTCAAATGCTTGATTTAACGGAAAAAGAAACTAAGATGAGCGAAAAACAACGACGAATTGTTGCAGCTTCCATCGAACTATTTGCTGAAAAAGGCTATGCTGGAACGTCTACGAACGAAATTGCGAAAAAAGCAGGAGTCGCTGAAGGAACCATTTTTAGACATTATAAAACGAAAAAAGATTTATTAATGGCAATCACGATGCCTACGCTCATTGGTGGAGTGATACCATTTTTAGCCCAAAGCTTTGTAAAAGAAGTTTTTGAAAGTGAATATCCGGATTTTCAGTCGTTTATTCGCGAAATTATCGTGAACCGCTTTGAATTTGCTAAAGAAAATGGCAAGGTCATCAAAATTTACTTTATGGAGTTGTTCTACCATGATGAACTGAGAGTGCAATTTTCGGAAATTTTTATGACCCATGTAAAAGGGCAATTTGACCAAATGATTGATTTTTATAAAGAACGTGGCGAAATAGTCGATATGCCAAATAGCACGATTATGCGGGCGCTTATTACTAATATAGTTGGTTTTATGCTAACTAGATTTGTTGTTATGCCAGATGCTAATTGGGATGACCCAAAAGAAATTGATGATACCGTTTCGTATATTATGCGAGGATTAGCCAAATAAAAAATGAGTCCAGATATTCTGGACTCATTTTTTTTATTTATTCGTTGAATCAGTTGATTTTTTCTTATTGTAGTTGTATTTACTTGGATCTACTTTTTGGAAACCATCAGGAGCATAGAAACGTAACAAGTCGCCTTGTAGTACAGAATCGGAAAGCTCTAATTCTTTCGCAACTTTTTCTTTTGTTTCTTTCATTTCCTGTGTTTCAGTAGCAATTGGTTCACCTGTTTTTTGATTATACATGTTACCACCAATCATCGAGTAATTAGGGGTTATATAATCGCCATTTCGGAATGGAACCAGTTGTTTATGATCTTTAGAAAGTAAATCTGTACCAAATTGCAAGTACTCTTTATTATCAACACCAAGTAAGTGAAGTAATGTAGGAAGTAAGTCAACTTGACCACCGTATTGTTCTTGAACGCCACCTTGAACACCAGGAACGTGAATCATTAATGGAACACGTTGCGCTTGAGCATTTTCGAAAGTGTTGTAATCTTTGCCAAGAATTTTCGTCATTGCTTCTTCATGGTTATCGGAAATACCATAATGGTCACCGTACATGATAATGACAGAGTTATCGTAAAGGCCAGATTTCTTCAAGTAATCAACAAAGCTTTTCACAGATTCGTCTAAATAACGAGCTGTTTGGAAATACGTATCTACAGATGAATCGCCAGTCGTTGCCGGAGCAATTGTAGCATCTTTTTCATCGATTGGATATGGGAAGTGGTTCGTTAATGTAATAAATTTCGTGTAGAACGGCTGTTGTAAGGACGATAGATATTCCTCGGATTCTTTAAAGAATGGTTTATCTTTAAGTCCGTAGTTAGAAACATCAGCTTCGTTCATATCGTAGTAACTAGCATCAAAGAATTTATCGTAACCAAATTGTTTATAAATTTCATCACGATTCCAGAAGCTCTTATAGTTACCGTGGAATACAGCACTCGTATAACCTTGTTGACCTAAAATAGCTGATGCAGATTCATACGTGTTTTGCCCTTTAGTAGTAAAGGCAGAACCTTGAGGCAAGCCATAAAGCGAGTTCTCAAGTAGCATTTCAGAGTCAGCTGTTTTACCTTGACCAGTTTGGTGGAAGAAGTTTGTAAAGCTTAGCGTATTTTGATCTTTAAAGAAAGAGTTAATAAACGGCGTTACTTCTTCTCCATTTAGTTTGTAATTCACTAGGAATTGTTGGAAGCTTTCTAAGTGAATATAAATGACGTTTTTGCCTTTTGCTTTGCCGAAATATTCCGGGTTTGGCGCGGCATATTTGGATTTAGTATAGTTTAAAACTTCTGTAACATCACTACTATC
The DNA here is from genome assembly GCF_014229095.1 of Listeria cossartiae subsp. cayugensis. Taxonomy (GTDB): domain Bacteria; phylum Bacillota; class Bacilli; order Lactobacillales; family Listeriaceae; genus Listeria; species Listeria cayugensis. The sequence continues at coordinate 640,107 of NZ_JAARZC010000001.1, forward strand.
AGCAAGTGCACGCTGGGTAGATGATTCGGTGCTTTTCACTGCGTCATAGATTTGGTAGTTAGTCATACCAAGATATTTAACAATATAATTTCTATCAAAGGTTCTTGTTAGTAATTGTGGACGATCAATTTCTGCAAGTCCTAAGTTACCAAAGAACATCGCGATACCAAGTGTTAGAACACCAACTACTTTTCTCGCGCGAATGCGGGCTGTTTTGTCTGGTTTTACAAAGCGGAAAGCTAGTAGTGCAATTAAAATAATAATATCCGCGAAGTAAATAATATCGTGCCAGCTGAGTAACGCTGTGATACTACTTCCCATGTCGCCCATGTTTTGCATTTGTTTTGCGTTTAGATTCGGTAGCGTAATAAAATCACTAAAGAATCGATAATAAACAATATTTGCGTAAAGAATGAAACTCATTAAAAAGTCAATAACGATAATCCAAATGAATGAACGACGTCCTTTAGCAAAAAGGGCAAGACCGATAAAGAAAATGGCCCCGCTTAATGGATTAATGAACAGCAAAATTTGCTGCATAAGATTTTCTATGCCAAGTTTAAATTCAAGTTGATATGCAATATACGTTTTTAGCCAATAAAGAATGACGGCTAGAACAAAAAATCCATAATTCTTGCTTAAAAACGTTTGGATTTTTATTTTCCAATCCTTCATGAAACACCTCTCCTACACACTATTTACTCGTTTTATTTGTTGTTTTCCTGAAATGAAAAAAGCAGCTGTACTATGTAAAAAAACAATGTCATACAGCACCCACTTTAACATAATTCTAACACAAGATTAATAAAAGGCAAGCTATAACCTATCCGTCTGAAGTAGGATTTATTAGGAAATAGGCGGATATAACTAGTCAAAAAAGAACCATTTGGAATAGAATTCTGCTAAAATAAAAAGAAAACATTGAGGTAGAAAATGAAGACAATTATTACGAAAGATTTTTTCGAAAAGAAGACGACAATTGAACTCGCAAGGGATATTATTGGTATGCGCCTCGTACATCAAACAAGTAGTGGCATACTGTCTGGCTTGATTGTAGAAACAGAAGCTTACCTCGGAGCAACTGACATGGCGGCACATAGTTTCCAAAATCTTCGAACGAAAAGAACCGAAGTAATGTTCGAGTCGCCCGGCACAATCTATATGTACCAAATGCATCGTCAAGTCTTACTTAATTTCATCACCATGCAAAAAGGTATCCCAGAAGCCATTCTCATTCGTGCGATAGAACCTGACGAAGAGTCCCGCGCACAAATGGAATGCCATCGCCACGGAAAAACTGGTCGTGAACTAACAAACGGCCCCGGAAAATTAACGCAAGCATTAGGATTAAGTATGCAAGATTACGGGAAAACTCTTTTTGATAGTAACATTTGGATAGAAGAAGCAAAAACACCGCATATAATAGAAGCAACTAATCGAATTGGGGTGCCAAACAAAGGAATTGCAACCCATTATCCACTTAGGTTCACAGCGAAAGGAAGTCCCTATATTTCTGCTCAGCGAAAAAGTAGTATTTTGCCCCGAATTTGGGAGTAACTTTACAATTTTGTCACAGGTGAAGAAAATACTTCGATCAAGTTGCTAATTTTCTTTGCTTCAAAGGGAGAGCTACTATATAATGAAATAGTTACAAGGAGGAATTATATGTTAAAGAAAACAATCGCAATAATTATTTTAATCATCGGTTTACTATTAATTTTTTCCCCATTCATCAAAAATGGTATCGTGAAATACATGAGTGGACATGAAACGATCGAGCAATATAATGCATCAGATATAAAGAAAAATAATAAAAAAGACGCTACATTTGATTTTGAAAGTGTACAACTACCATCTATGACGTCTGTTCTTCAAGGAGCAGCGAATTATGACAAAGATGCTGTTGTTGGTGCAATTTCCGTTCCATCTGTTGATGTGAGCCTACTCGTATTCAAAGGAACAAATACAGCTAACTTGCTTGCTGGTGCGACAACTATGCGTTCTGATCAAGTTATGGGAAAAGGTAATTATCCGCTCGCGGGACACCATATGCGCAATGAGTCGATGTTATTCGGCCCAATCATGAAAGTCAAACAAGGCGATAAGATTTACCTAACAGATCTTGAGAACTTATATGAATACAAAGTGACGGAAACAAAAACAATTGATGAAACAGAAGTAAGCGTTATTGACAATACAAAAGACGCTAGAGTGACACTGATTACATGTGATAAACCAACCGAAACAACGAAACGATTTGTTGTCGTAGGTGAACTAGAGAAAACCGAAAAACTAACAAAAGAACTAGAGGATAAATACTTCCCTAGTAAATAAAAATAATCCCCACAGAATTTATTCTGCGGGGATATTTTTTATGGAAAGAAAGCGAGGTGTTATAATCACTAATTAAATCATTGTATTTCTTTAGTAATTTTTCTGGTGTGCCTTCCATTGTTTTAATAAAGATAGGATTTTTCAGCTCATCTTCAGGGATAGCTTGTTTCTTTTTCGCGCGGTCAAGTAGTAACGTCGCTTCTGCTTTAGTGCTAGTCACTTTTTTTACTAAGAAAACAAGGTCATTACTTGTTAATTGTTCTTTTTCTAGTTGCGTTTCATCTGTGCTTGCTTTGATGAATGCCTCATAAGTTTTTGTTAAATTAGTATATTGTTTTTCGTAAGCGGCGATGTCTAGCTCCGTTACGTTAGTTGCATCTATTTGTTGATTGCGTAGTTCAGCGATTAGATTTTCACTAGCCGAAATAAAATTATTCAAGGCAAGGCATGTCAGACTGCCAGATTTTTCCATTGCTTTTGCTGCGAAAGCTTGTTGTGTGGCGTTTAGTTTTTGCATTTCTTCATTGAATGATTGTATTTCTTTGTTCGAATTTTGGATGGATTTGGTTAATTCTTTATGAAGTGTGGCAGCTTTGGCAAAATTATCATCCAAATAACTTTTAGCAGTGAAGTAAGTTTGTAATTCATTTAGTATGTGGATTTCATTAGTTAGCTCGCTGGAAAGTTTCTTAAAATCTTTATCCATGGGAAGTGATGGTGTTTTACTCACGGAATCTTTCATCGCCATAAGGGCATTGGTTGTTTCAGCGGGATTTCTAATAGGTGTTAAGATGTCGTTATTGCTTGGTGTGTTAAACTCACTATTGTCAGCGGAGTAACTTTTAAAATAATTCGCTCGTGCGGTTACAAAATCATAGTTAATAGCGTTACTTAGTTTTACATAATCGTTGTACTTTACTAATTCTTCTTTCGTATATAAGCCGTTATCGGTTGTGGGATTTTCATTTTTATCACTACCGCAACCAGCCAGTAAGCTAGCGGAAAGCGCGATAATGAGTAAACATAGGCCTGTCTTTTTAAAATAATTCAATAGTTGATCATCCTCATCTGTAAATTTAAAAAGGTGCTTTCTAAGTGTAGCATTTTTTCTGGATGATTTCTCCTTTTATTGTAAATGTTGTATCATATAAAGGAGGTTTACTTTGAGAAAGGAAGTGCAGTGATGAAACTAACCGTTTTTGGACATTGGGGTGGCTATCCGGTAGCGAATGAGGGAACATCGAGTTATTTGCTGGAGGAAGCTGGATTCAAGTTATTGATTGACGTCGGAGCAAGTGCTGTTTCGATTATGCAAAATTATATTAATCCTGATGATATTGATGCGGCAATTATTTCTCATTACCATCCAGATCATGTAGCAGACGTAGGGATTTTGCAACACATTCGACTATTATCACAAAAAAAAGAAAAACCGCCAGTCTTGCCAATTTATGGGCATAAAGAAGATAAACGCGGCTATTCCTTTTTAGAAATGGCAGGCGTAACAAAAGCAATCGAGTATAAAGCGGACGACACACTGGAAATTGGACCGTTTAAAGTAACTTTCTTAAAAACAGTTCATCCGGTGCCTTGTTATGCAATGCGAATTGAAGCTGGCGGGAAAGTTTTCGTTTACACCGCAGATAGCGCGTATCAGGACAGCTTTATTCCTTTTGCGGAGGGCGCAGATTTATTAGTAACCGACACGAATTTTTTCCATGATTTAGCGGGGAAAACGAAAGTCCATATGGCAAGCACAGAAGTCGCGAAAATTGCCAAAGAAGCTAGTGTGAAATCATTACTACTAAGCCATTTACCCGAAGTTGGCGATTTAGAAGTATTGAAGCAAGAAGCAGCAGCCATTTACACTGGAGAAATCACGCTTGCATCAAAAGGTTTGACGAAAACATTTTAATATAGAAGAAAAGGGGTAGGGGTATGTATTTTGTAGATAATAATAATGAAAAAGATCCTCGTATTAACTTAGCAGTGGAGGAATTTATTTTAACGGAATTGAAGCTAGATGAGCCGGTGCTGTTGTTTTACATCAATAAGCCATCGATTATTATTGGCCGCAATCAAAACACCGTGGAAGAAATTGATACAGAATATGTTGAGAAAAATGACGTTATTGTTGTGCGCAGACTTTCCGGTGGAGGCGCGGTATATCATGATGAGGGAAATTTGAATTTCAGTTTTATCACAGAAGATGATGGTGAGTCTTTCCATAACTTCGCGAAATTCACGCAACCGATTGTGGAAGCTCTTAAACGTTTAGGTGTGAATGCTGAACTAAAAGGGCGCAATGATTTGTTGATTGATGGCTTTAAAGTGTCGGGAAATGCCCAGTTTGCAACGAAAGGGAAAATGTTCTCACACGGCACGTTAATGTACGATTTGAACATAGATAACGTTGTGGCATCGCTAAAACCACGTAAAGATAAAATCGAATCAAAAGGTATTAAGTCTGTTCGTAGCCGTGTAGCGAATATTTCTGACTTCATGGATCAAGACATGACGACCGAAGAATTCCGCGATTTGCTATTACTTTACATTTTTGGTGTGGATAAAGTAGAAGATGTGAAAGAATACAAATTGACAGCGGCGGATTGGGAAAAAATCCATGAAATTTCTGCTAAACGATACGGCAATTGGGATTGGAATTACGGGAAATCACCAAAATTCGACCTAACACGCACCAAACGTTTCCCAGTTGGTGCAGTAGATGTTCGCTTAAATGTACAAAAAGGGATTATTACCGATATCAAGATTTTCGGCGACTTTTTTGGCGTTAAAAATGTAACGGATATCGAGGAGAAATTAGTCAACACAACGTATAAACGGGAAGCTTTGGCTGAGGCTTTAGCGGATATTGAAGTCAAAGAATACTTTGGTAATATCACAAAAGAGGAATTTTTAGATTTACTATATTAAAAAAATGGAAAGCACACATGAGGTGTGCTTTCCGTTTTTTTTATTTGAGATTTTTTCCTGACATCCAACGTTCCAGCCGTTTTCCGACAAACCATAAAATGACGACGGAAAGAGCTAAGATGGCCAGTTTGAGCGGTTGGTGAATTAAGTCAACGAAATCATAGCCGATATAGCTAATCGCAAAAACTTTAATTAATTTCCCACCAACAAGCGCTAATATAAATTGATATACTTTAATTTTAGAAAGACCTGCAACGATATTTACGGCCGAAGATGGTGTAAAAGGCATTACAAGTAAAATGAAAATCGGGCTAAAACCATGTCTATCAATCCATTCCATTACACGTTTAATTTGTTTGTGACCCGAAATAAATCGTAAAAATCGGGTCTGCCCAAATTTCCGTGCGAGCAAGAATACACATAAACTACCTGCAATTGCTGCTGTCACTGATATTAAAAAACCGCCAAGTAGTCCGTAGGCATTTACGTTTACTACAACGAATACTATAAATGGTAAAAATGGTAAAAACGCTTCAATAAATGGTAAGAAAAAAGCTAAAAGTGGACCTAAATTCCGATATTCACTTAGCCAATACATTAAGTTATCATAAGAAAAGAAATTCATCATATCCTGCCAAAATGTCATAAGCAAGCCTCCTGTAGTCTTTAACAACATACTTTATTTTCTCACATAAAAATGATAAAGCGCTAATAAAACAGCTTGAATATCGTTAAAATCCTAGTTTTAAACCAGGATTTTAACAATTTTAACGATGAACTTCATTTTCAAAGGAATTATTTTAATTGATAAAGCGTTCCTTCCCCAGAGCCATTCATCCCGGGAGCGCCTCCTCGTGTATTTGGAGAAGCACTTGAAGTCGTATCGTCGTCCGTGGAAGAGGAACTGCTCCATTCTGATTGGTCAATTTTGGTACCATTTTCTTGAATCCATTTTACCACATCTGAGTCAGAAGCTTTACTATTTGAGGGAAGATAAAAATATTTTATTTCGCCGGATTGAATCATTTGTTTGAGTTGTTTGACGGTAAGTGTTGGGTCTGTCCCGTTGAAACCACCAAGCGCCATAACTGCTTCTTTTGTTTTGATAATATATGGCCCGGCAGTCGTTGCGTCCGTTGTGCCAAATAAATACGTTTCGCCAGTATTATTTTTTTGCAAATAACTAATTAAGCCACTATCAACAGAGGCATCAGCGAATCCGCCGCCACTGGATTGTTTTAATTGCGGTCCAGCTTCAGGCAAGGAACTATTTCCACCGTATAAAAGGGGTGTCAAGGACCAATAAGTTGGTGCGATAAGCAGAATTGCTAAAGCTATCGCTGTTATTTTCGCCGCGAGTTTTGGCTGTTTTTGTCTAATTGCAATCAACAAGGCGGAAACCCCAAGTGCAGCAATACCAATAACAGCCGCTAAAATTGGCAAGTAACTAGCCACAAAGAAAGCTTGAAGTGCGCCAGTTAGTGTAAGTGTAGTTGGTAAAAGAAATTTTTGCCAATTATCTTTATGACGATATAGGCGGAAAAGTGCGACCAAGCCTGCGCCGCTCAGTACCGCAATTGGAGGAGCTAACATAATTAAATAATAATGATGGAAAAATCCAGCAACACTGAAGAATCCGGTGACTGGAATGAGCCATGCTGCCCAGAAAACCATTTCTTTTTGCTTAGAGTTTAATTGATAAATTCGTTTGTTTTCATTTCGATAAGCTAGGAAAATCGCTAACATTCCGATGATAGCCAGTGGTAAAAACCAACTAATCTGATCACCAAGTGCGGTTTGGAATAAACGAAGCGGTCCAGCATTTCCTGTGCCAAACATGCCTGTGCTACCAGTCATTTTAGAGCCTGTTCCGCCATTTGCAGCGTTACCAGGACCTCCAGTTGGTGGCGTGCCGTTATTACCTTGAGGAGGCGTTCCACCACCATCTGCACCGTCCTGGACATTTCCACTTGGAGGCGTTGGCGGTGTCGCATTGCTAGAATCAGTGGAATTATTGCTTGGTGGCCCACCCATCTCCATATTGCCGCTACTACCAGTGCCAGTTTCCTGACCAAGTAGCCGCTCCATGCCATTATAGCCAAATGCAAGCTCAAGCACTGAATTGGTTTGACTACTACCAATATAAGGCCGTTCTGCCGCAGTTGTTTGATCTACCACGACGGCCCATGAAACAGACACACCAAGCATTAAAATGAGCGCGACCACTAATTGAATAAGCTTTTTTCGCCAGCTTAATTTTACCGCGATAAAGTAAAATAGTAAGAACGCTGGAACAACCATAAAAGCTTGGAGCATTTTCACATTAAATCCAACACCAATCAATCCAAAAGCAAGCAGAAGCCAACCAAATTTAGCACGATTAACTGCTTTAAAAAGAAAAAAGGTCGCCAGCAATAAAATAAACACAAGAATAGCATCCATATTATTCGTACGCGTCACCGCAACGGCAATCGGTGTCAGTGTCATAATCAGCGCTGTAATTCTTGCAGCCCAAGCACCAAATCTCGGTTTAACGAGCACATAAAGCAAAATCACTGAACCGACACCTGCTAAAGCTTGCGGCAAAATTACGCTCCAACCATGCACACCAAAAATCAGTGCGCTAATCGCTTGCAACCAAAGCGCTACAGGCGGCTTATCCACCGTAATAAAACCAGCAGGATCAAAAGCTCCGTAAAAAAAATTATGAAAATTTTGCACCATACTTGTCACGGCAGCTGTATAATAAGGATTCACCGTATCATCATTCCAAATACCATAAAAATTAAAAAAGATAGCAATAACAATAATCCCGACAAAATAAAAATCCCAATGTTGTATCCATTTCTTCATAGTCTTCACTTCTTTCCATTAGATAATACCTTTTATTCTAGAGTCAAAATATGAAAAAAACGTGAATAAACCTAGAAATAAAGTAGATATTTAATTTTTGGAAAGAAATTTCGGAAAAAGTCTTGTCAAAACTTACATAGAATGGTATTATATAAAAGTTGTTAAAACACTAAGAACTACTTACCGTGCGGGTGTAGTTTAGTGGTAAAACTACAGCCTTCCAAGCTGTTGTCGTGGGTTCGATTCCCATCACCCGCTTTATATTTTTTATAAATCCTGTTATCAACGCAGTGTTTCGACCTTTTTAAGCGAAGCATTGCGTTTATTTTATTGCCTGAAAATAAGGAGAGAGGGGATGAGAAAAGTGAAGCCAGAAACGAATTATGCAAAATTAAAAGAAGAGCTAATTGCCTATGCACATGAAATTGGCGTTCAAAAAATTGGTTTCACGACAGCAGACCCTTTTTTATTTTTAAAAGAACGGTTACTCGAAGCTGAAGCATTAGATCTTTTTACTGGGTTTGAGCATCCGGTTATTGATGAGCGGGTTTATCCAGAGCTCATTTTCAAAGAACCACAGTCGATTATCGCGATTGCCCTTGCCTATCCGTCTAAATTAAAAGAAGCTCCAGTCAGCAAAAAAGAAGCAAGACGTGGCGTTTTCGCACGAGCTTCTTGGGGCATCGATTATCATACCGTTTTACGAGAAAAATTAGCGCTACTGGAACAATTTTTAAGCGAACGGTTACCTGATGTGCGGATGAAATCGATGGTAGATACTGGAGAGTTATCGGATGTTGCTGTGGCAGAACGAGCTGGCATTGGCTGGCGCGGGAAAAACACCTTGCTAATAACGCCAGAATACGGCTCGTGGGTTTATTTAGGCGAAATGATAACCAATATACCTTTTGAGCCAGATACTCCAGCAAGCGACCTGTGCGGCAGCTGTAACCAATGCGTTAAAGCTTGTCCGACAGGTTCCTTATTAGGCGAAGGGAAGATGAATCCAAAAATTTGCTTAAGCTATCTTACCCAAACAAAAGACTTTCTAGATGAAAAATATCGCGAAGTGTTGCATAATCGTTTGTATGGTTGTGATACTTGTCAGGTTGTTTGTCCTTATAATCGCGGACATGATTTTCATTTTCACGAAGAAATGGAGCCAGATCCGGAGCTTGTTCGCCCAGAATTAAAGCCACTTTTACATATTTCCAATCGCGCTTTCAAAGAGCAGTTTGGCGATATGGCGGGCTCGTGGCGCGGCAAGAAACCAATCCAGCGTAATGCCATCATTATTTTAGCGCGCTATAAAGATAAAACAGCCGTACCAGATTTAATTGACTGCTTGCAAAATGATCCAAGGCCAGTTATTCGCGGAACAGCCGGCTGGGCGCTACGCAAAATCGGCGGGGCTGACGCAGAAGCCGCTGTCCAAAAAGCGCTTCAAACCGAACAAGACGAACAAGTACTACAAGAATTAACTGCTATACCAAATTAATAGAAACCAGGTGAAAAAAATGCCAAACCATATCGTGCTTTACCAACCAGAAATCCCTGCAAATACCGGAAACATCTCCAGAACTTGTGCTGGAACAGATACTTATTTACATTTAATTCGTCCACTTGGTTTTTCAACCGACGATAAAATGCTCAAACGCGCCGGACTAGATTACTGGGATAACGTCAAACTTTCTTATTACGATTCTTTAGATGAATTTTTTGAAAAAAATGCTGGCGGAGAATTTTTCTACATTACCAAATTTGGCCGTCATGTTTATAGTGACATTGACTATAGCGATCCAAACAAAAACTATTTCTTCGTTTTCGGAAAAGAAACTACAGGTTTGCCAGATGAACTTTTACAAAATAATGAAGAAAACTGTTTACGAATTCCGATGACGGACCATATTCGCTCGCTGAATTTATCGAATACAGCAGCAATTTTAGCTTATGAAGCATTACGTCAGCAAAGTTTTGGCGCGCTTTTACAAGAACCAAATTATGATCGGAAAATATTTCAAGACTAAGGGGGAGTTAGGATGAATCAGGCGATCGATGCCATTCTAGGCCATTACTCTGTGCGAAAATTTGAAGACAAGGACTTAACGAAAGAAGAGTTGAGCTTACTTATCAAGAGCGCACAAGCCGCGTCTACATCCAGCTTTGTTCAGGCATACTCTATCATTGGAATAACAGATAAAACACTTCGCGAACAAATTTCAGCAATTGCGGGAAACCAACCGTATACCGTCCAAACAGGACAATTATTTATTTTTGTGGCCGATTTAGCACGCCATCATGCGATTTTAGAAGAACATCAAGTAAATACAGAAGCACTTGAAACTTCCGAAAAATGGCTTGTTTCCGTGATTGACGCCGCGCTTGCCGCACAAAATATGGCTATCGCTGCAGAATCACTAGGACTAGGCATTTGCTTCATTGGCGGAATTCGTAACAATGTCGCACAAATCGCCGAAATTTTGGATTTGCCACCATATACCATGCCATTATTCGGCTTAACCATTGGCCATCCAGCGGCAGACAGCGAAAAAGCCAAGCCAAGATTGCCTCAAGATTTGGTATATCATGAAAATACCTATCAAAAAATGGACTCAACCATTTTAGCAGAATACGATGAACAAATTAAAACGTACTACGATGAAAGAACTGCAGGCAAACGCGTCGAAGGCTGGTCCGAACAAATCGCACGAGGACTTGGACGAACAAGCCGACTTGATCTAAAAGCATTTTTAGAAAAGCAGCATTTAAATCAAAAATAAAAAGAGCGGTTCAGCGCATTGCTATAATGCGCCGAACCGCTCTCTTTATTTATTTCTTTTTATTCCTAGCCATTTGAATTAAATTCCAAATAACGAGAATTAAAACGATTACTAGCAAGATATTAATTAATCCACCCGCAATATGGAAAATAATTCCAAGTAACCAAACCGCTAATAAAACAACGATTATTCCCCAAATAATTCCTAACATATAAAAAACCTCTTTCTGAACTTTTGATTGTACTGTTATATATTCCCGCAAGCCCAGTCTTTAAACATATTAACTATTATTTTTGTGTAATATAAGCTAAAAGTGCCTTCACACCTTCCGTTACCATCCGCTCTGTTTCATCAAAATCTCCTGTATAATAAGGATCCGGAATATCTTTATCCTCTTGTCCAGGAACAAAAGACATCAGCGACCGAATGACTACGTTAGGATTACTATTAAGCGCATTTAAATCTGCTAAATTTTGCTGATCCATCCCAATAATAAAGTCTGCCTCGTTAAAATCCGCATCAGAAATTTTCCGAGCGCGCATTTCTTGATAATCAACACCATGCTTTTTCAAAACAGTTTGCGTACCGCGATGGGGTGGTTTGCCTAAGTTCCACGTGCCAGTTGCAGCTGAATCGATTTCAATTTCATTCGTTAACCCAGCTTCCGTGACTTCTTTACGAAAAAGCCCCTCCGCCATTGGTGAACGACAAATATTCCCTAAACATACAAAAACAACTTTAACCAATTGAATTCCTCCTTAGTTCCATTCTTTATATAACACAGTAGCAGCTGCTTGATTTATTCCATCACTAGCTTGAAGTAACTCGAAAATCTGCTCCACCAGCTCCGGAACAAGTTTTCTCCGGAAATAAAGTAATTGATTTTCAAATAAACTATATGCGACTAAATTATAAGGTATTTCTTGTTTGTTAAATAAGCTAATTAAGGTTTCTAAATACCATTTTTTATCGGGATAATCTTCTAACAACTCTAGCAATTGCTTTGTTTTTTGAACATTACTCGAAGCTAGAATTTGTTCTAATTTTTTTACCGGAAATTGTTCCGCAAAATCAATTGGAAAAGGACTAAAATATAATTCCTCTAAAAATGTTGCCATATTTTCCGCAACAATGAGTGTTTGCAACGTTTCAAAGTCCACATAAATAATACTCGGCTGAGACGCATCATCTGGATAAGAAAAGCCGATATAGCGCGATTCATCTCGGTGAAAGTAAACTTGTTTTCCCGCGAGATCAACATCTTTTTGTTCCGGGATATCTGTTACTAACTCAGTTAAACTTGCCAAATAATAAATTTCAGCAAAATCAAGCCCATAAGAAGTTGGCTCTGTAGTCGGAAAATGATTTTTGCGAATCAATCCGCCATTTTGCTTCAACAGTAATTGTTTATATTCAGCTGGCAAAACCAAACCAAGCTCAGTTTCTTTTTCCTGAATAGATTGCTCAGTCGCACCTTTTTTCCCATTTTCTACCCAAATCGTCATCGTCTTCAACTCCTCCCTGTATTATCCTAAAAAAAGCGATTGAGCGCAAATAAAAGAACATAGCTAGGCGATTTTCCTAACTATGTTCCAGACATTTATTTTAAAAGATCCTGATAATAACTATTTCCATTACGCGCATCAAACTTGGCTGTTAAAGTTTCTGTCATTTCCACCAAATCTGCTTCCGTTTCTCTATCAAAAAGAGGGTAGGCAGCTTGTAAGAAAATAAGACGGTCTAATCCACTTTCAGATTGAAGAACCATTTCCTTATTCACATCAAGAACTTCGCGTGCTTTCTCGGTTTGATTACTAAGCACTAAGTATTTAAGAAGATCGCCAAGTGGAGGAATTAACCCGCTTTGTTTTTCGACCATTGGATAGCCTTTATCAAAGCATTCCTGTGCCATTTTCTCCTCACCAAGTTCCAAATAAGTCAGCGCCATCAGTCCATACGTCAGATGAGGAACTTCCTGGCAGCTTTGTTTCCCTTCAATAATTGGTTTCGCTTTTTTCTTCGCATTTTCAAAATCTTTTATGAAACAATAATAGTGGACCTGATCCTGCGTTTCGCAAGCAGTACAGTCATTTAAGTAATCGCCTTGTGTCGAAACCCATTGTTCGAAAAATGCTTTGGCTTCGTCCACTTTTCCCATCCGCATTGCAGCAAGCGTAGAAACTTTATAGAAAGGGCGAAGAGAGTAATTTTGCTGCTCATATTTTACTTTCATATCGTTTAAAAGTTGATCAATTTGCGCTTTCGATACTTCTGCAAAAGTGGGAATATCTTCACTAATCCATTTATATTTCCAAAGAAGATCCTGTGTATCGTAATTAGAGGCATCATCTTCCCATAATTTCGCTAACCAGCTAAAAGCTTGTAGTTGTTTTTTGGGGAATCCGACCGCGGAACATGTATCAATTAAGATATCGCGTGCTTCAATCGCCGTGTCCACATCATTGTGCGCATCAGCCCCAGCAATTACTCGTTCCAATAATTTAATTCTTTCCGGTCCATCTTCTAAATCCCAAGACATATCAAAATCTACTAAATAATCCATTGTTGTTCCTCCTGTAGTATCTCTAAATTTTGTGAAACATTTTTAATAAGCATTCAAACAATCTTGATAATAACTATTTCCATTCCGAGTATCAAACTTCGCCGTCAAAGCTTCCGTCATTCCCACCAAATCAGCTTCTTTCTCCCGGTCAAAAAGGGGATAGGCGGCTTGTAGGAATAACAGACGATCCATTCCGCTTTCTGCTTGAAGAACGATTTCCAGATTGGTATCGATGACTTCGCGTGCTTTTTCTGTTTGGTTTGTCTTCACTAGATATTTAAGCAAATAGCTGAGTGGTTGGATTAGGGCTCTCTGTTTTTCCACAAGTGGATAACCTTTATCAAAGCATTCTTGCGCCATTTCCGCGTCGCCGAGTTCCAAATAAACAAGCGCCATTTCCCCGTAAGTATAATGAGGGACTTCAGCACATGCTAATTTTCCGTTAATAATCGGGCTAGCTGTTTCTTTGGCTTTTTCATAGTCTTGAATAAAGTAATAGTAACTAACTTGAGCACTCGTTTCGCAAGCACGACAATCATTTAAATGATCAGCTTTCGTGTTTATCCATTTATCAAAGAGTTGTTTTGCTTTTTCGACGTCACCCATCCACATGGCACTAATTGTAGAAACATTATAATAAGGACGTAGTGAGTAATTTTGCAGCTCAAATTTCACCTTCATATCCTCTAAAAGGTTGGCAATTTGTGTTTCTGATATTTCATCAAAAGTGGCAATTTGTTCACTAATCCATTTATAATCCCAAAGCAAATCAAAAGTATCTACCGAAGAATTGTCGTCTTCCCATTTTTTTACTAACCAACCAAATGCTTTCAATTGTTTTTTTGGAAAACCTGCTGTTAAGCAAGTTTCTATCAATAATTCCCGGGCTTCAACAGCACTTTCGATATCATTATACATATCAGCACTAGCGATGGCTTGTTCCAATAATTTCACTTTTTCAGCATTATCATCCATTCCCCAAGCTTCTTCTAGTGCATTCAAATAATCCATGGTTCCCCTCCAGTAGAATCTTTACAAAATTTGTTAGTAAGATTCTAAAATACTTTGATAATAACTATTTTCATTACGCGCATCAAACTTCGCCGTTAAAGCTTCTGTCATTTCCACTAAATCAGTTTCTTTTTCCCGGTCGAAAAGGGGATAGGCGGCTTGTAAGAAAATAAGACGGTCTAATCCACCCTCGGCTTGGAGAACAATTTCCAGATTGGTATCGATGACTTCGCGTGCTTTTTCGGTTTGATTAGTAGCTACTAAATACCTAAGCAATTGGCCAAGTGGCGGAATTAAGGAACTTTGTTGTTCCACAAGTGGATAACCTTTATCAAAGCATTGTTGTGCCATTTCCGCATCGCCAAGTGCTAGATAGGTAAGAGCCATAATACCGTATGTTAAATGAGGAACCTCAGCGCAGCGCTGTTTTCCTTCAATTATTGGTTTCGCTTTTTTCTTCGCTTGTTCATAATCTTTCACGAAATAATAATAATGTACCTGATCTTGCCGCTCACAAGCAGGGCAATCATTTAAAAAATCTTCTTTCGTATTGCTCCACTTTTCAAATAGCTCTTTTGCTTTTTCTACATCACCCATTCGCATTGCCGCAAGAGTACACACTTTATAGTAAGGTCGTAGCGAATAATTTTCTTGTTCGAATTTTAATTTCATATCATTCATAAGCCCATCAATTTGCGCTTTTGATACTTCATCAAAAGTCGGAACATGTTCGCTAATCCATTTATATTTCCAAAGAAGATCTTCTGAGTCAATATAGACATCGTTGTCTTCGTCTTCCCATTTGCTAATTAACCAACTAAAAGCTTGTAGTTGTTTTTTCGGGAAGCCAGCATCTAAACAAGTTTCAATCAACATATCACGAGCATCTATGCCAGTTTCTACATCATTATGCGCATCTGCGCCAGCAATGATTCGTTCTAGGATTTTAATTTTTTCAGGCGAATCTTCCATGCCCCAAACTGTTTTCATATCATTTAAGTAATCCATCATTTTTCCTCCTATAGCATCTCTAAGATTCGTAACATATTTTGATTCATTAATTCCATTTCTTTCCGTTTAAGTGGGTAATGCCCTAACAGTAAGGCTTGGATATAAAGTACATTCACAATCACGGACAATTCATCCACACTTTTTCCAGAGCTGAAAAGTCGTTTAATCAACTCATTATCTAAATTTAAATATAGGTGAGCGAGCGGGGCAGGTTCTTGTTCTTTTTGAATGCTCTCTAAAATATCACTGAATACGGAAGTTGTTTCTTCTACTGCGCGTTCTAGTTCGCGTAACTCTTGTGTTGCCGTAGAATGGATGAAAATAATTGGTAAATCTTTTGGCTCAAAATGTTTAATTAGCACATCGGTGTCAAACTCAGCCATCATATTGTTCATTTCTGTCAAAATAGGTTGGTACGCTTGTTTTTCATCCGCTGTCATTGGACGTAATTTATCCGTCATTTCTTCCGGCTGGATTAAAACAAATTCAGTTCCTTCCACAAAATAACTTAACTGCGCTAAAATTGGCGAGTCGTAGGAATAACCACCATTAATTAGCGTCATGCCACTTGATCTCGCAATATCTTTAATTTGTCTAAAATCATCGACCGAATAAGTGTAATAGATGACATCGTTTTTCGCGATAATATCACCTAATTTTTCTTCGCCATTCAATGTTCGAACTGGAAGATAAGGATAAATCAATTTTAAAAATGGTGCATCTTCACTAGCAAGTGCTTTAAAACCAAGATAATGTGTAGCTAATAATTTCATTAGCGCCTCTTCTGGAAGAGTTTCAATTCCTTTTTTCAGCGCAACGCCAAGCTCATCGGCAACACTCGTTAACCTCTCATTTTTATAAAACGCTTCACGGGAGGCAACAGGTTGAAGCTCATCTGTCCAAATTATACATTTAGCAAAGAAAGACCAATCCGGTAAAATATTATTTGCTTCACTCGTGACATACATCTTATTTAAAAATACCGTATTTTTCCGGATAGCATTCATTTGCACAGCATGAGGAATCATATAAGCAATCCCAAACGTTCTTCCAGATTCATTTTCAATTAAGAAATAGTCTTGGAAATGCGTCCCAAGGATATATTCTCCGTACTGAATAATCTGCTCTTTAGACAGTTTAAATAAGGTTTCTTTATCAGAAAACTTTTTGGTCCAGCTATTGATTTCTTCCTCTAAACCATTAATTTCTACTATTATATTACTTTCCAAAGAAGCACCATATTTTTTCAATGTATTGATTAAATATTCGACTTCCTCGCATTCAGGATGATCTTCTAAACCAGCGCGCAAACGTAAATAAACTTGCGTACCAGGTTCGCGAGTATCCGTTTCTATTTTGCGAACGGAATAAGTACCATCCGCTTTTCCGCGCCACTCGGTTGTGCCGCCATCTTTTTGAGAAGTGGAAATCATCACAATTTCATCACTCACGATAAAGCAAGAAAGTAAGCCAATCCCGAAACGACCGATAAAGTCATTAGAGCTCTCGCCATCAAAGTTTTTTTCGCCTTTAGATGAATTAGCGATAGTAGCTAGAAAAGCGTGAACCTCGTCTTCTGTTAAACCAATTCCGTTATCTTCTAAAATTAACGTTCTTTCATTAATATCCCCGATTAGGGAAGCGTGAATTTTACCTTCTAAAGTTGGATCTGTTTTTTTTCGAGCGCGAATGGCATCGGTTGCGTTTTGCAACAATTCGCGAATATAAACATCTTTTTCGTCATATAGGTGGTTAGAAAGAATGTCAATCATACCAGCCAAGTTCACCTGAAAGCGGTGAGAATAGTTTTCCATAGCTTGGGCCTCCTAGTTGTGTAAATCTCTTTTTTATTCTATCATAAAAGGTGAGATAAATAATGAGAAAACAGTAATAGATGTTTAAGAAATTTTATCAGTGGTAAATACTTTGTGATGGTTTCCACACTGGACATTGTGACGGAAATAGATTATACTTATTATTAAGAGATAATCATTACAAAATAGGAGGAAGATAATTATGAAAACAATCAACTCAGTAGACACAAAGGAATTTTTGAATCACCAAGTAGCGAATTTAAACGTATTCACAGTAAAAATTCATCAAATTCATTGGTATATGAGAGGCCACAACTTCTTCACTTTACATGAAAAAATGGATGATTTATATAGCGAATTCGGCGAACAAATGGATGAAGTAGCAGAACGTTTACTTGCTATTGGCGGAAGCCCACTATCCACTTTAAAAGAGTTTTTAGAAAATGCGAGCGTGGAAGAAGCTCCTTATACTAAACCAAAAACAATGGATCAATTAATGGAAGACTTAGTTGGTACACTGGAATTACTTAGAGACGAATATCAACAAGGCATTGAGCTAACTGACAAAGAAGGCGACAACGTAACAAACGATATGCTAATTGCTTTCAAAGCTAGCATCGACAAACATATCTGGATGTTCAAAGCATTCTTAGGAAAAGCGCCATTAGAATAAAATAAATCCAAAACTGTGTAGGCTATTTTGCTTACACAGTTTTTTTTGCGCGATTTCTGTTATAGTACAATGTTCTTATTTTTGATTTGTTTTAACACAATGTGGTTTAAAGCAACATAGAAAGAGGTATATTATCTTCATAACAAAAGCAGAAAAAATGATATTCACTGTAAAATCTGCTATTCTTGAATAATAAGCATCAGGCACAAAAATTGGAAACGAGGAGTGAAAAGTATGAATATCGAGGTAACGGACCAAGCAAATAAATGGTTTCATGATGAATTTGATGTAGCTAATGGTAATGGAATTCGACTTTTTGCCAAGTATGGTGGTTCTAACAGTTCCTTGCATCCTGGTTTCTCTATCGGTTTAACTGCCGAAAAACCGCAAGAAGCAGCAGTCGCTGAGGAGAAAGAAGACTTAATTTTCTTCATTGAAGATCATGATTATTGGTATTTCAAAGACCACGACTGGAAAATTGACTATGAACCAAAAACGGAAGAAGTATCCTTTTCCTTTAAAGAAAAAGTGAAATGAATCCAACATAAATGACCGCGTGTAATCAATTTGATTCCAGGCGGTTTTTGTTTTAAAAACTTTACTGTTTCGCCTTCCTTTGCTATTCTACTAAGAGAGCAGGAGGAGAAAGATGACAAAAAAATTAGTAGTATGTATAAGTTTAATCGCAATTATTTTAAGCGGTTGTAGTTTTTCAGAATCAACAACAAAAACATCCAATATCACCGAAAAAACTCTAAATGGTGCAAGTTTTACCTTTTTTGATGTCGGACAAGGGGATAGCACGCTTATTCAGGCAGAGGATGGCACGACGATTTTAATTGATACTGGTCGCCAAGATGATGACCGGATTTTAACGTATTTAAAAGAAGCAAATATCAAGAAAATTGATTTGCTCTTGCTGACTCACCCACACGCCGACCACATTGGTAATGCTGATAAAGTAATTGCTACATATAAACCAAAAGAAATTTGGATGGACGGTCTAACTTTTTCTAGTAGTATTTACGAAAAAGTAATCGATGCAGCACTAGCTTCAGATGCGAAATATAAAGAGCCAAGACGCGGCGAAAAAGCCACTTTTGGACCATTTAATATAGAAGTTCTCAGCCCTGATAAATTGGAAAATGAGGCAAATAACGATTCTATCGCAATAAAAATGACTTATAAAGACATTTCCGCGATTTTCACAGGCGATGCAGAAAAAGGTCGGGAAAGGGAAATGGTCGATAGTGGCGCCAATTTAGAAGCAGATATTTTAGACTTAGGTCACCACGGTTCATCGACATCCAACCAACCATTTTTCCTAGACAAAGTAAAACCACAAGTGGCTGTTTACTCCGCTGAGAAGGCAAATAGTTATGGACATCCGCACGTGGAAGTACTGGAATGGCTGAAAGAGCGCAATATAAAAACATACGGAACCGATGTAAACGGAACAGTTACTATCGAAACCGATGGAGAAAAAATTCACATTCAAACAGAAAAAGAAGGTACCCCAAAATCAGGAAGCAGCTACAGCAAAGGAAGTAGCACACAAAAAACCGAAGATGCTAGCTCCAAAGAATTACCGAAAAGCATTAATTTAAATACAGCTTCTAGTGAAGACTTGCAATTATTACCACTTATTGGGCCAGCGCTCGCAGATAAAATTATTGCAGGGCGCCCATATCAATCAATAGACGACTTGAAAAAAATTAACGGCATTGGCGATGGCATTGTGCGCCAAATTAAAGAACAAGGCATTGCCGTAACAAAGTAGGTGATTAGGGTGAAAAAAGCAATTTTAGATCGGATAGAAGATGGAAAAGCAGTTTTTCTCATTGAACCAGACCACGCTGAATGGCTCATAGACCAAGAAAAGCTCGATGCAGCCATAAAAGAAGGGGATGTTGTCACTATTTCAGATGCAAATGAAATAGTACAACATCCCCAAGAAACGGATGAAATGAAAAAACGAATTGCGGAAAAGTTGGAAAGACTAAGAGAAAGAAACTGAGAAAAACTTTTTTAAACTCTCATGAAATTATCATCTTTCTTTCAGCACATTCTTTTTTAGAAAAGTTATTATATGTATAAGCTAACAACAAGCAAAACATTTTCATTTCTTTCCCTTTTTAGAATGAAAATCCCAAACTCCCTTTTAGCTAGTGCGGTTTACTCCCTTTTTCCGCACTAGTTTTTTTGTGTGTAAAAATCACTTTTTCGGCGGGAAGAGGAATTTATTGCGTCCAGCATCTAGGCCGCAATACAACATAATTAGCGTAATACCAATTAAAACATACAAGGTCGGTTGCCAACTGCCGAGTGTATCGTGCAGTGTTCCAAATAAAATCGGACCAGAAGCGGCAAATAAGTAACCAATCGATTGCGCCATTCCAGATAAATCCGCTGATTCAGTCGCGCTTGTTGTTCGCAAATTAAAGAACATCATCGAGAGACTAAACGACATCCCCGAACCAATCCCATATAAAATAATCGCAGTAGATAAAATAGCCACATTACCAGAAGCAAACATAATTCCAAAAATCCCAATCAAAAATAACGAAACCGAAATCCCAACAAGTAACTGCTGGTTTTTCATCCGCCCAGCTATAATGGGAATAATAAACGTAATCGGCATAACCGCAAATTGCATCAGTGAAAGCATCAGACCACTAGAAGTACTAGATAATCCTTGGTCAGCTAAAATATTCGGCAACCAAGCAATCGAAATATAATAAATCGCCGACTGCGAACCCATAAATAATGAAATCTTCCAAGCAAGTGGTGATTTCCAAACCGAAGTAGTAACCATATGTGTCGCAACTTTCTCTGTGCTACGTTGATTAAATTTCAACTGTGGTAGCCAAATAACTAACGCCAAAACCGCAAGCATTGCCCAGAAAACCATACTTCCATGCCAGCTAAAACGATTATTCATTGCGATTGGAACTGTTAAACCAGCCGCAAGCGCCGCACATAAATTCATCGAAATTGAGTAAATCCCAGTCATCAATCCCAATTTAAACGGAAATTCCTTCTTAATCAAACTAGGTAAAATAACATTTCCGACCGCAATCGCAAGCCCAATCAGAAACGTCCCAGCAAACAAATTAAGTTCGCCGCCAAACGGTCGAAGTAAACTACCAATCACCAGCGTCAAAAGAGCAATAAAAATTAATACTTCGATTCCAAGTGCTCGGCTTAACTTCGAAACAAACGGTGAAAGTCCCGCAAACGCAAGAAGCGGAATCGTTGTTAGCAACCCAGCCATCGTATTCGTCAAATGTAAATCGGTTTGAATCATTCCAAGTAACGGACCAACTGAAGTGATAGGCGTCCGTAAATTCGCAGCAATTAAAATAATTCCTATAATAAGCATCACCTTACTCGAACGCGTAAGGATTTTTTTATTGGTTAAATCTGAATTCATTTATTTTCTCCATTCTTGGCAGCAATTCGTTTGAAAAGAGTAATATACTCTGTAACTTCATTTGCTGCTTGTTCTTTGTTTCGTTTTTCGATTGCTGATACAAGCGCCGCATGCCCACCGTGTTGATTTACTGCTGGTTCCATTTCCGTCGTACTTGTAATCGAAAACTGTATTTCTTCTAAAATATTTCCATACATATCTATCAACAAATCGTTATGAGCTGCTTTCACAATCGCTAAATGAAGGGCCGAATCAGCTTTGACAAAAGCCGCCACATCATTGTTTTTATTTGCTACATGACAAAGCCTGCGATATTTTTCCATTGTCGCTAAATCTTCTTTCGTGCGTCGTTCACATGCTAAAATAACAGCTTCCCGGTCAAGCGCGTGCCGAATTTCAAGGATTTCCTGAACAGACGATTCGCGAACACGTTTTTGCATAATCGCATGTAACTCACTATTATTTCGCACAAAAGTGCCGTCGCCTTGTTTTGTTTCCAGCAAACCAATATGCGCCAACGCACGAATAGCTTCACGTAGCGTGTTACGACTGATGCCAAACTCCGCCATCAAGTCAGCTTCTTTCGGAATACGTTCACCAATTTTCCAAGTTCCGCTCGTAATTTCTGCTTTTATTTGATCATAAACTTGTTCTGCAAGTGATTTCCGTTCAATTTTTTCTACCATGTTGTCACTCCTTTTTAAAGGTAGGATGATTGGTTCTATTTTACATAAGAATCGTTTTTTTGTAAACCTTATTTTACTAAGTTGTGATAAAATGGAGAAAGAAAAGGGCAGGTGACGAAATGAATTGGTTAGAGAAGCTAAAAGAAAATGACACGGCAAGACGGGTGCTAGTGTTTATCCTGCTAGGCGTCGTTTTGTATTTACTCAGAAGCATGATTGATTTAATATTACTAACTTTCATTTTTGCATTTTTAGTGACGCGATTAGAAAACGTTATTTTAAAAAGAATACGAATACCACGAAAATTAATAGTGATAGTCTTGTATTCGTTAGTTGCGATTTTTTTATACATCGCGATTGTACATTTTTTACCGATTTTAATTGATCAAATTTCCCAACTAGTAGATTCACTCGTAAAAATTTATAATAATCCTAGTGATAACACAATTGTGCAGTGGATTGTTGGATTTTTAAAAGAATCTAACATTCAAAAGTACTTACAAGCCGGCGTTGATTTTATTATTGCATCACTTTCAGGCATTGGCTCGGTTGGATTATCTTTCTTTTTAGCGCTAATCCTTAGCTTGTTTTTCTCCTTGGAAAAAGAACGCGTGACTTCCTTTACCGGACAATTTATGACGAGTAAAGTTGGTTTTATTTTTAAAGAAGCGGCATTTTTTGGAAAGAAATTTGTGGCGACTTTCGGTGTTGTTTTAGAGGCACAACTAATGATTGCGTTAGTAAATACGGTTATTACTACGATAGCACTGTATTTGATGGATTTTCCGCAGTTGCTTAGTTTGTCGATTATGGTGTTCGTGTTAGGACTGATTCCTGTTGCTGGGGTGATTATTTCCTGTATTCCGCTAGTACTTATCGCTTATACCGTTGGCGGATTCCAAGATGTTGTTTATATTTTAATTACGGTTGTTATCGTCCACGCAATTGAAACGTACATTTTAAATCCAAAACTAATGTCATCTAAAACGAATTTACCGGTATTTTACACATTCATTATTTTAATATTCTCGGAAACATTCTTCGGGGTGTGGGGACTCATTGTCGGAATTCCAGTCTTCGTATTCCTGCTAGATATTTTGGAAGTAAGAAATGCGGATGATTTAAAGAAACGTACGATATTTGGACGCAAGAAAAAAGTAGATTAGGCATATGCTTAATCTACTTTTTCTTTCCCCCATAAAAAGTCGGCTACTTCCGCATCGACATCCGTGTTTTCGTGGAGTTTACTATGAGCGGCATTTTTTCCAGTGAAGGTTTTTTCTTGATAACTCTCTGCTTGACCTTCGAAAATGAATTTGCCGGATAAGGCACTCGCGACAGAAACACTACCATCACTTTTCGTTCCATCTAAAGTATCACCTGCAATATTCAGCACACGTAAATGAGTAGGGATTTTTTGTTTGTTTTTCATAAATTCGCTATAACGGTCGGAGGATTGTTTGGGTCCTTTATCTGTAAGGTCGTACGCCGTAACACCATCATCCCCAATAACTAATCCATTGAGCGGGGAGCCGATTAACACTAGTTTTTCAAGAATAGGATAGGCTTTGTCGCTGCCGACTTTTTCAATATAACTTGTTAAACTAACGCCACCCATGGAATGACCGACTGCGTATACTTTCTCAATGTGATAATTATTCTTCAGCTCTTTCATCACATTTTGAATCCACTGTGCTTGATTATCCATTGAGCTCTTGTTATCTTCAAAAACGACTTGAATTGTTGGGTTATTACTAAATTTATCGTAGTTTCCGTCTGTACTTACTGTTCCATCAGCGGCTACGGTCATTACGAGTGATTTAGTCACATCGCCCTCATCGGCAAGACGGTTAATCATTCCGCCAAATGAATTTGCAGTTCCAGAATAGCCATGGACAAAAAGGGTAGGAATCGCAATTTCAGAAACGGGATTGACCGTTTTTTTCGTTGTTTTATTGCTAGTTATAGTAGGTTCTTTGGCTGCTTTTTTAGTCGGTTCAAATTGAAGGAAAATTATCCAGAAGCCAGCAACAATAATGGCTAAAATGATAATGGCAATTATAACTTTTTTCATTCGAAACATCCTTTAATATTTATTTCTCGCCCCATAAAAACTGGCCAACATATTTATCAACGACAGTAGACTCATGCATGCTGCTGTGCGTTGCTTGCGGTCCTTTGATGACATGTGTAATCACTTTTTGATGTGCAAATAATTTTTCGCCATATAAGACGCTATCTAATTTTACTTCACCATCACTATTCGAGCCATCTTCCAAATTACCACCAATAATCATAATTTCTGTATTATCGGGTAAAACTTTCGCCATTTTTTCAGCAAATTTTGCGTGGACGTTATTGGCGTTTTTAATATCCACCTGCTGATCACCGTTAACATACTCTTCCGGATAAAATGGCACGGCAAGGAAAACAATTTTATTTACTTGCGGATAGGATTTGTTTTTTTCATAACTTGCTAAATATGCTACCCAAGCGCCGCCGCCCATCGAATGACCAACCGCGTTGAATTTTTTAATGTCATAATTTTGTTGTAAATAAGACATGACTTTTTTTGTCCACATGGATTGTTGAGGAAGTGTTGCCCGATTATCTTCAAAAACAATGTTGATAAGTGGATTTTTTTCATTTTTATTATAAGTTCCAGTTGTAGAAATATCACCATCTGGACTGACATTGACAGTTAATGACTCTGTGCCCCAATCATACTTTTGATCAAAGCGACGTATCATTCCATGAAGTGAACGGTCTGTCCCGCGATAACCATGAATAAAAATGGTCGGAATGGCATCGTTGGCTGCTTTTGGATATGACGTGTTAATTGTGAGTAAAATAAAAATCGCTCCAACTAAACAGCCTAATGGTAAGATAATGGAGAAGAACACGCGCTTTAGCATTATTTTACGCCCCTTTAAATTTCGTTATGAACAAATTATACATTTTTTTAAAGCAAAACGCACGATTGGTCCTCTTTTTCTACCAATTTAATAGTTTATTCTCATGGAAACATATAGTATACTGGAAAAATAAGCGAAGAAACGGAGGCATTTTTATATGATTAAACGAACTGGTGAGATAGTACTCGCTATTATAGGTCTTATTTTTAGTGTACTGACACAAGCAGCTATTGCTATTATAGGTCTTTTAATGACAAGTGGTTCAAAAGGAAAAGAAGGCTTAGCGACATTTTACAATAATTACTACCAAACAATGACAGAACGGGAAATTCCTAAAAGTGAAATTCCTGACCCTGACCGCGTGCTAAATTTCGTCCAAACATTATCTTGGACAACATTAACAGGTGGACTGATTACGCTTGCTCTTGGCGGATTTGGTATTTATTATATAATGAAAAATAGAAAACCAGTCTTTGCGGGATATTTGTTTTTAGCAGCAGGCATTGTATCGCTACTTTCAACCGCGTTGATTACTTTTATTCCTGCGATACTACTGATTGTCGCAGCAATTCTTTGTTTTGTTCGCAAGCCTAAAAGCACTTTTTCAGGATTATAATTTGTAACGAGCTTGAATTTTTCAAGCTCGTTTTTGTTTTATTAGCCGTTTTTTAGGGAATAAAATAGTGGATTTCAAGAGGAGGTTGATAGTGTGAAAAATAAAGTAGGAATTATTGCCGGAGCAGTCGCTGGGGTCGCTGGGGTTTTAGCCTGTGCAGCAATTTATGTAGTGAAAAAGCAAATGCCGCCTACCCCTTTTGATGAGGTAAATGATATTCGAACACGTTATGAGGACAAAGAAATTTCGGAAACAGAGCTAGAAGAGAACAACATGATTTCAGAAGGTGGCGTTTCTTCTATTCAATATGAAGAAAAAGTAAAATAAACGAAAAGCAGTTTGTATCTTGCGTTACGCGGGAAGCAAGCTGTTTTTATATTCGTAAAAAACTGCTTATTATAGTAGATATATGTTATCCTGTAGTTAGACAATAGGGCTCAAGTTGTAGGTGAATTTCCTTCTACAGCGGGTTATTATACTTGATACATAGCGTTATGATAGGTACAGTAATAAAAGAAAATATATCAGCTACATTTGGAAGTTAGGAGGTAGACGCATGAGAGCAATATTCATTGGCGTATTAATTGTTTTACTAATAGCGATGATACTTATCGTCTTATGGCCAGCAATCATGGCAACTATTGGCGCAGTACTCGGCTTTTGGTCACTAAAGAAATTACTTGAAGCAAAATCTGTAAGCGAAAAAGTTATTTATGGTGTTCTAATCGGCGTGGGTGCCTTAATAATTCTAGCTAACTTAAAAGGAATTTTGGTTGTCGCAATTATCGGAGCAATCATTTACTTCCTAACTAGAAATAAAAATAAACCAAGAAAAAATGATGACGTATTCGACTACCCATACAATAAATAATTGGAGGAGAAAAAAATGGCAAACCTTTTTGAAAAAATGAAACAATGGAATAAAGAAGTTAGTGAAAAAATTGAGAAACGTGAAGAAAAACGTCGTAATTCGGTAAGTTACTATATGGATAAAACAAAACAAGAAATGAAAGATGCAGAACGCATGGTAGAAAAACAACGCGAACTAAAGTCTCTTTTCTATAAAGAATATAAAGAAATGGAAGTTTATGTGGAAAAACGTCGTCGCCAAGCAGAAATTGCAAAAGAAGCTGGCGAAACAAAACTAGCTGAGTTCGCTTTAGAGGAAGTAGCTCAATACGAAGAACAATTAGAAGCTACGAAAGGCCACTACGACCAAGCGTCCGAACAACTTGAAAAATTAGAACTACGCATGCACGAAATGCGCTTAAAATGGAAAAATCTTAAAACACAACATTTAGCTGAAATGGCTGAAAAAAATGCTACCGAAACATCCGAAAAAATGGACAAAGTTATCCATGATATGAGCTGGGGTAGCGTTAGCGACTATCATGAAGCACAAAAACAACGCGACTTAGCTGAAGAAGCAGAGAAAAAAGCCGATATGAACAAAGAACTTTCTCAATCATTTGATGACCTTATGGACGAACTGGAAAAGAAAACAAAGAAAAGTAAAGAAATCATCAAAGATAAAGCACAAAACTTTACTACAATGGTAGATGAAATTATTGAACGTGAAAAACAAAATTTCAAGAAACCAGAAAAAGCTTCGATGGAAGATCAATTAAATGAACTAGAAAAAGAAGCTGCAAAAGAACAACCAAAAGAAGAAAAAGAAGTACTGATTCCAGAACTAGAGAAAAAAGAAGAAGAGAACGAAACAGATAAATAAAACCGTAAGCGCAGAATTAATATTCTGCGCTTTTTTTATGCGTTCACCATTTTTTTGGTTATTTTAATTTTTTTTGGGTAAAGAGGAAAAGATAAGTTGCATTTTAATAGATACATGCTATAATAATTGGTATAGACCGATTTAATGAGGAGGCAAATTGTAATGACTAACAAAGTAATTACTAACGCTACAATTTATACTGGTAAAGGTGTTCTAGAAAATGCTTTCGTACGTTTTGATAAACAAATTTTAGAAGTTGGCTCAATGGCTAATTTTCAAGCGGACAAAGCGGAAGAAGTAATCGATGCAAAAGGACAAAAACTTGTTCCAGGTTTCATTGATGTTCATTCACATGGTGGTTATAGTTTTGACGCAATGGATGCAGATCCAGACGCACTTAGAAAACAAGTAAATGGTATGTTAAATGAAGGGATTACTACTTACTTCCCAACAACGATGACGCAATCTCACGAAAATATCGAAAAAGCGCTAAAAGTGATTAACGAAGTCGCGCAAACAGAACCTGTTATTGGCGGGATTCATTTGGAAGGTCCATTTGTTTCCAAAGTCTTTAAAGGAGCGCAACCAGAAGAATATATCCAAGCGCCTGACTTAGAACTTTTCAAAAAATGGTTTGATATTTCTGGTGGGTTAATTAAATTAGTAACATATGCACCAGAACATGACACTTCTGCTGATTTTGAAAATTTGTGTTTCGAACTAGGAGTTGTTCCAAGTATTGGTCACTCTAATGATGTGCGTGAACACTTGAAAACAAGTAAAGCGACACATGCGACACATTTATATAATGCATGTCATCGTATGACACACCGCGAGCCAGGTGTTCCAGGTCACGTTTTACTAGAACGCGGTATTAATGCAGAACTAATTGTTGATGGTATTCACGTTCATCCTGATATGGTGAAATTAGCCTATCAAATGAAAGGGCCAGAACATTTATGCATTATCACTGACTCAATGCGAGCAAAAGGTATGCCAGAAGGAAAATCCGAACTTGGCGGCCAAACTGTTATCGTAAAAGATAAACAAGCTCGTTTAGAAGATGGAACTTTAGCCGGAAGCGTACTTACTTACGACGACGGTTTCCGCAACATGATTAAATTTACAGGATGCTCCGTTGAAGAAGCAGTTCTTATGTCTTCTGGAAACCAAGCACGCGAATTTAATTTAACACAAAAAGGTGCAATCGAGGCTGGTAAAGATGCAGATTTCAACTTACTAGACGAAGATTTACACATTACAGCAACTTATTCATTCGGAAAAAAACATTCTTGAGAGGAAGATAATAAAATGCAACTTATCACAACAGAAAATAAATTAGCAGGTTCCAAAAAAGCGTTAGAAATTATCGAAAAAGGCATTACATCAGGTGAAGTAAACACACTTGGCCTAGCAACAGGAAGTACACCAGAAACACTTTATGCTGAGCTTGTAAAAAGCGATGTTGACACGAAAAATGTAACAACAACGAACCTAGATGAATATGTAGGTCTTGCAGCAAACGACCCAAACAGTTATCATTACTATATGAACGACTTGTTATTCTCTAAAAAAGCATTTAAAGAAAGTTTCTTACCAAACGGAGAAGCGACGGATGCAGAAGCAGAATGCGCACGTTATGAAGAAATTTTATCTGAGCACCCAATTGATATTCAAGTGCTTGGAATTGGAACAAATGGCCACATCGGTTTTAACGAACCAGGAACTTCTTTTGATTCGTTAACACATAAAGTCGTTTTAACAGATTCTACTCGTGAAGCAAACAAACGCTTTTTCGAAAGAGAAGAAGATGTTCCAACACATGCTTATTCTATGGGAATTAAATCAATCATGAATGCGAAGAAAATTATCCTACTTGCTTTTGGTGAAAACAAAGCACAAGCAATCAAAGAAACTATTAAAGGACCTGTAGATGTGAATTGTCCTGCTTCTGTACTTCAAAATCATCCAGATGTTACTGTGATTCTTGACAACGAGGCGGCGTCACTTCTATAAGAAGAGGGCGGGAAAATGATCGATAAACAATCAGGAATACCGATTTACATTCAGATTCAAAGTGAAATTAAAAAGAAAATGGAAGATGGCGTCTGGAAAGTTGGCACATCGATTCCAGCTGAACGTCAACTTGCCGAAATGTTCCACGTGAGCCGAATGACAGTAAGACAAGCCATTCAAGGCCTCGTTGATGATAACATTTTGCAAAGACGTGTTGGTGCTGGGACTTTTATTGCGGAAAAGAAATTAACCGAACGACTTGAAGCGGTTACGAGTTTTACGAATTTGATGTTACAAGAAGGAAAAGTTCCTTCGACGCGAATCGTATCGTACGGCATTCGTCCGGCAAGTACGCAAGAACAAGAAGCCTTACAACTACCAGAAAACAGCAATGTAATGAAAATTGAGCGGATTCGTTACGGCGACCGCGTGCCAATTCTTTACGAAGTTGCTGCCATTCCAGAAAAAATTGCTTCACTGCTAACAAAGGAAGACATAATGGATTCCCTTTATAAAGCGATTGAATTAAAACTTGGTCAAACAATTGGAGAAGCAGAACAAATTATGGAAGCTTCTTTAGTGTCAGAAAAAATTGCGCCATATCTTGATGTAAAACTCGGCTCACCGGTTATGAAACTCAGACAAATTACAACCTTAGAAGACGGTCGACCATTTGAATTTACACGTTCTCAGTATGTAGGTAGTAGATTTCAATTTGTAGCTAGGATTAAACAATAAATCAAAAGCTTGAGGTAGCATGCGTGCGCTTCAAGCTTTTTTGCTTAATGATTTTCGTTGTCTTTTTGCAAATAAAAAAGTATAATGAGATGAGTAAAAAATTTGCGGGGAGGACTAGCCATGAGCTGGATGATTATTTTTATATGTTTTGGCGCGTCCGTACTACTTACACCGCTAATTCGAAAAATAGCGCTTTACTTTGATATTACAGATAAACCAGATCAACGCCGCATTAATGTGAAGCCGATTCCGAGCTTGGGTGGACTAGCTATCTTCATTAGTTTCGCTATCGGAATGTTTTTACTTCCAATTGAAAACGAATTCTTATGGCCGCTTCTGATTGCGGCATTTGTCATGGTTTTAACTGGATTATTAGATGATATTATGGAATTTAAAGCAAGATATAAATTAATTGGTCAAATCGCCGCTGCCTTTATTATTGTATTTTGGGGCAACCTTAGCATCGACTTTATCAACTTACCATTTGGTGGGGAAATTCATTTTGGAATATGGAGTATTCCGCTAACCATTATTTGGATTGTGGCAATTACGAATGCCATTAACTTAATCGATGGACTGGACGGTCTTGCTGCTGGTGTTTCGACCATTGCTTTACTGACAATTTTAGGAATGGCCTTTATTATGGGTGACGCACTTGTTATTATGATAGCAAGCGTATTAATCGCTGGAACACTGGGCTTTTTACCATATAACTTTAACCCTGCCAAAATTTTCATGGGGGATACGGGCGCACTTTTCTTAGGTTTTATTATTTCTGTGTTATCTGTGATGGGATTCAAAAATGTCACGTTTATTTCTTTAATTGTACCAATCTTAATTTTAGGTGTACCGATTTCAGATACGCTTTTTGCTATTATTCGACGCATGGTAACGAAACAACCAATCGCGATGGCGGATAAATCACATTTGCACCATTGTTTATTACGACTTGGCTTCACGCATCGGCAAACCGTTATTTTGATTTATGCGATTGCCGCACTGTTTTCGTTATTCGCATTTATTTTTACGATGTCGACACTTTGGGGTTCAATGATTTTAATCGGTGTACTGCTCATCTTAATTGAAGTATTGATTGAGACGCTTGGATTAGTAGGAAGCTCCTATCGACCATTGTTGAATTTATTTAAACTAACAAAAGAAGATAAAATAGATTAGAGATTAGTTACTTAGGCTAGTCTCTTTTTTGTGCCAAAATTCTTATTGAGTAACAAGTCTTCTTGTGATACATTTATCAAGTAACGTTTTTGTAGAAATGAGGAGAAAAACATGGAAATCATTGCGACAGCAGATTCAATGAAACAAGCTGAACAATTGCTTCGCGCGGGGGTAGACAGATTATACGTAGGTAATAGCCAATTTGGTTTAAGATTGCCACATTCATTTTCTGTCGAAGAATTACGTGAAATAGTTCATTTAGCGCATCAAGAAGGAAAGAAAGTAACTGTAGCAGTAAATTCGTTAATGCACAACGAACATATGGAAGAGTTGCCGGGTTTTTTAGAGCAACTTGCCGATATGAAAGTGGACGCGGTAGCATGCGGCGATCCAGGTGCAATTATGCTTTTAAGTGAAATGGCTCAACCGATACCATTTATTTACGATGCCCAAACATTTGTAACTAGCGCAGAACAAATTTCGTTTTGGGAACAACAAGGAGCGGTCGGAGCAGTACTTGCAAGAGAGCTTACAGAAGGCGAAATTAAAGCTATTGCGAAAAGTCTCTCTATTCCTGTAGAAGTACTTATATACGGGCCGACATGTATCCATCAATCCAAACGTAGACTTGTAACGAACTACCAACGCATTGTTGAAATGGAAGATGATACATCGAAGGAACGCGGACTTTATTTACGTGAGCCAAATGATGAAACAAGCCAATTACCAATTTATGAAGATGAATCCGGAACGCATATTTTTGCTTCTGAGGATGTTTCGCTTGTGCCTTATTTGGCTGATTTATATGAAGCTGGCTTAAAAACGTGGAAACTCGATGGCGTTCTTGCCGAATCAGAGAATTTCGTCCAAATTGCTGCTTTACTTGTTGAGGCGAAAGAGGCCGTTATAAAAGGTCAATTTGTTGCGGAGTATTTTGTGAATAAATTAACGGAATTACAACCTAAAACTAGAAAATTAGACGCTGGATTTTACTTGAAAAATCCGGATGATGTGAAATAGGGGGAATAGCATTATGAGTAAAGTATTAAAAAAACCAGAAGTGCTAGCTCCAGCTGGTAACTTAGAAAAATTAAAAATTGCGATTCGCTACGGTGCGGACGCTGTATATATTGGCGGGCAAGCTTTCGGGCTTCGGTCTCGTGCAGGTAATTTTAGTTTTGATGAAATGAAACAAGGTATCGCTTTTGCACATGAGCGTAATGCGAAAGTATATGTGGCGGCGAATATGGTTGCGCATGCTGGTGATACAGAAGGCGCTGGTGAATTTTTCCGGACACTTCGCGATATTGGTATTGATGCAGTCATCGTGTCTGATCCAGCCTTAATTAGCATTTGTTTTCAAGATGCTCCGGGGTTGCCAGTCCACTTATCCACACAAGCTTCGGCAACTAACTATAAAACTTTAGAATTTTGGAAGAAGCAAGGCCTTGAACGTGTTGTACTTGCACGTGAAGTTAGCATGCAAGAAATTCAAGAAATTGGCGAAAAAACCGATGTTGAAATGGAAGCTTTCATTCATGGCGCAATGTGTATTTCTTATTCTGGTCGTTGTACTTTATCGAATCATATGGCGAACCGTGATGCGAACCGCGGCGGATGTGCGCAAAGTTGTCGTTGGAAATATGATTTATTTGAAATTGATAATGGTGTTTCGAAAAATTTGGTGGATACGGATGAAGAGCCATTTTCGATGAGTGCGGTCGATTTATCCATGATTAAATATATTCCAGATATGGTCGATGCTGGCGTCGATAGTTTGAAAATTGAAGGACGAATGAAGTCGATTCATTATGTTTCAACGGTTGCAAGTGTCTATCGTCGCGCAGTTGATGCTTACTGCGAAGACCCTGAAAACTATGTATTTGACCCAGCGTGGGAAGAAGAATTATGGAAAGTTGCTCAGCGCGAATTATCCACAGGCTTTTTCTATAAAGAACCAACCGAAGACGAGCAATTATTCGGTAAAACGCGGAAAATTCCTCAATATGCTTTTGCGGCGCAAGTGCTGGAATATGATGAAGAAACGAAAATCGCTACTTTACAACAACGAAATAATTTTGGCGTAGGGGAAGAAATTGAATTTTATGGGCCAGGAGATACTGGATTTAAGCAAGTCGTAGAAGTACTTTGGAATGAACATGGCGAGGAAATTGACCGTGCGCCAAATGCAATGATGACCATTAAAATGCCGGTAGACAAACCTGTGAAGCCATTTTACTTTATGCGAAAGAAAAAATAAAAAATCTCATGCTGCAGTAGGATTGTCGTGTACTCCCTAAGTAAGGTATAATGGGGTAAGTACATATGAAGGAGGAGATTAATTATGATAGGATGGATTATTGCTATCGCTGTTGTTGTTATTTTAGTATTGATTTATTTCGGTCTATACAACAGCCTTGTAAAATACCGTAACCGTGTGGATGAAACTTGGGCGCAAATTGACGTACAATTAAAACGTAGATTTGACTTAATTCCTAATTTAGTTGAAACAGTTAAAGGGTATGCCAAACACGAAAAAGAAACATTGACACAAGTAATTGAAGCTCGTAACAAAATGATGGAAGTTCCTGCTGACAACCGTCAAGGACAAATTGAAGCAGATAATATGCTAAGTGGAGCACTTAAATCTATTTTTGCATTAGGTGAAGCTTATCCAGATTTAAAAGCAAATACTTCTTTCATCGAATTACAACATGAATTAACTACTACGGAAAACAAAGTGGCTTATTCTCGCCAACTTTATAACACAACCGTAATGACTTATAACACAAAAGTACAATCAGTACCAACTAACATCGTTGCAAAACTGCATAACTTTACAGAACGTGATATGCTTTCTATTCCAGAAGTAGAGCGCGTTGCACCAAAAGTAGAGTTTTAAGCCATGAAGGAGAGCGAAAATTATGCTATTCGAACAAATTGCAGCAAATAAGCGAAAAACTGTTTTTATCATTCTTGGCTTTTTCATTTTCGTTCTTATGGTTGGCGCTGCTATAGGTATTATTGTTTGGAATAACTATCTGAATGGGCTTATACTAGCAGCAGTTATTGGTGTATTTTATATTTTGATTATGGTGATGAGCAGTTCGTCAGTTGTTATGGCGATGAACCATGCGAAGGAAGTCACCTCAAAAGATCAAGCACCAGTTTTGTGGGATACCGTTGAAAGCATGGCAATGGTTGCTGGTATTCCGATGCCCAAAGTATATATTGTTGAGGATGCAAGTCCAAACGCTTTTGCGACAGGGATTTCTCCGGAAAAAGGAGCAGTGGCTGTCACTAGAGGATTACTAAATAAATTAGAACGATATGAATTAGAAGGCGTTATCGCGCATGAAATTTCTCATATTCGTAATTATGATATTCGGTTATCAACAATCGCTATTGCGCTTGTAGCGGTTATTGCAATTCTAAGTGACATCGCAATGCGAATGATTTTTTGGGGAAGCCTAACTGGTGGCAGAAATAGCCGTAAAAGTGACAACAATAACAGTGGTGGGGCGCAAGCGATTATCTATATTGTCGCGCTGATATTTGTTATTTTGGCACCAATTATTGCAACAGCTATTCAATTTGCTTTATCTCGTAACCGGGAATATTTAGCTGATGCGAGCGCGGTAGAACTAACACGAAATCCAGATGGACTTATCCAAGCATTGAAAAAAATTAGCGGTGATTCGAAAAAAATGGAAGAAGTTAGTGCTTCTAGTGAGTCTATTTACTTTTCGTCACCACTCAAGTCTAAAAAAAATAAGCCGGGTCTTTTCGACTCACATCCGCCAATTAGTTCGCGGATTGAACGCTTAGAAAATATGTAATAAAAAAAGTAGCAGCCTAGGAAATAGGTTGCTACTTTTTTATTATAAGTTACCGATATACTTCCAGTGTGACTGGCCAGCTGGTGCATCGATTAATTCTACTTTTTGTTGGAGACGCCATTTCTTCATTTGGCGCTCGATTTGTTGTTCAGAAACACCATAAAATTCAGCCATCGAAGCGGAAGAAGTTACTTTTACTTTGGCTAAGTATTCTTCCATTTGCGGGCGTGCTTCTGGTTCTGGGAAATCATTTAAAAGCTCGGATAAAACGTGCACATAAACTTCGTAACGATGAAGTCCGCTTAGTTTTAATCCAGCATCTTCTATATTTTTATTGAAAAATACGACGGTAGGATTTTCGCGAATTTCCATTTCTTGTGCTACTTTTTGATCGCCAATATAAGCGCGTTTAGCAACAGTAGAAGCCAAATCTTTTTTGAATTCTGGAAGATCTAGGCCAGTGGAAACAGCGATATCATGAAGTACTTCTTCACTAGCGATATCTTTATTTTCAAGGAAATAGGCTGCTTGAATCTTACGTAAAAATGTAATGCCTTGTTTTTTCCCTTGGAGTTCAGCGGCTTTGACTGCAAGACAAGAAATATAGGAAAGGTGCGCCCCTATTTGTTGTTCTTTTAAGCTTAGGTTACTATTTCCAGCGCGTTTTTGTTTACAAACAAATGTCTGCAAATTATTATGCAGAACATAGCGCAATTTGAAATAGTTTCCGTACTCCATTTGTAACCGGAGCATGTTCGCTTCAATATTCCAACAGTCATCACAAGCAGGATCAAAAAAGAGATAAATTTCGATTGGCTTGGAATTTGCTACTGACTGATAATATAAGTTTTGGTTAATCATTTGCTATCACCTGATTTTCAAATTCTAAATATCTTTAAACAGATACTCATTTCAATGTACCAGTGTGAAATGAAATAATTCACTGCTCAGTAAAAGCTGATACAAAATTGGGTTTTGCAACTTACATATCTATTTTATCAGCGTAATGTAAATTTAACAAATAATTGTCATTGGCTTAACATATTTATTCGCTGTTTTTTAAGATTTTGTGTCATTTTACTGCAAATTCGTATAAATTTACTCCTTATCGCCATACACGTGATGATAAAATCTTGCTACTTTATTT
Organism: Listeria cossartiae subsp. cayugensis; assembly: GCF_014229095.1. Taxonomy (GTDB): domain Bacteria; phylum Bacillota; class Bacilli; order Lactobacillales; family Listeriaceae; genus Listeria; species Listeria cayugensis. The sequence continues at coordinate 676,378 of NZ_JAARZC010000001.1, forward strand.
TCAGCTGGTTGATTGGTTATTTGATATTCTTTCAGTAACTTATCAAAAATTTCTTTTCCTTTATCATAATCTGCCACTTCGTATTCTAAATCAAAGTCAGATATCGTCCCATAAAAATTCTTATCGAAAACGAGCAAGCCTTTTTTATAGTCTTTTTCAGCACGGATTGTTTTGAGCGAACCGAAAACTTGTAGGTCTTCATGGTTGATGCCGATTTCTTTTAATGTATCGCGAACAGGGCCAACTGGAATGTTCGCTCCGGCAATAATCGCGGTTGCTTGGTCGGCGCCAAGGATTTGCGTTGTTTCCATTAATCCGCGCGCTTCTGGTGTTTTCAGTGTTAACTGATATTGCGATTCTAGCTCGCGAATACGAAGCGCGGAATGACGTTCTTTTAAGCCGAAATCAGCTGTATCTAAATAATAATTCGTTTGCTCGAAAAAATCTTCTTCTTTCACGCGAAAATTTTCAATTAGGGTACCGTACTCTTCTTTTGTTAATAAATTGCGGAATTCGATTTCTAGTTCTTTTACCATGGAAAATCAGCTCCTTTTAATGAAATGTTGCATCTAAATCTTGTGCATAAAATTGAATCGCTTTTTTGTAGCTTAAAATAGCTTTGTCATTTGTCGTATTTGTTAGTAGCAGCAAAGTTTCTTCGAGTGCTTCTTTTTCTAAGCCTTGATTATACTTCGCCATAATCGAAAAAGTGCGCAAAGCATTATTTTCTGGGAATTCTTGTAATGCTTTTTGGAAAAGGCTGCTGGCTTTTTCGGGCTGGCCTGTAATACGGTAAGTGCTTCCGAGGCCGATATAAGCTTCTTTACGATCAGCAGCGGGAAGACCAAGTTCAAGTGCTTTCTCGTAAAAAGGGATCGCCGCATCTTCTTTCCCAAGTGCGTCGTGCGCCCATGCGGCAAAATAATGAAGTTCAGCGCTTTTTGGATTGTTTTTTAGTTCACTGAGTGCTTGAGTGCGCGCAGTTTCGTAATCGCCATTTTGAAGTAAAGTAAGAATCATTTTTATCATCCTTTGTATTGTCGTTTGAAGGCTTCGGTTTTATTTTAACATGGGATTGAAAAAAAGGTTACTTTAAGCAAGGTGGATTAACTGCTTTTGTGTTAAAATATAACTGATGTTGCATAAATTTAATCATGAATATACTTGAGGTGAGCGATTTGAATCATTGGGAAGACTTTTTAGCGCCTTACAAACAGGCAGTGGAAGAACTTAAAATTAAACTTAAAGGAATGCGTTCGCAATTTGAGCTTGAAAATAATCATTCACCAATTGAATTTGTTACAGGACGAGTGAAGCCGGTTGCGAGTATATTAGACAAAGCCAATCAAAAAGATATTGCCTTAGATCATTTAGTAGAAGAAATGCAGGATATTGCGGGACTCAGAATGATGTGCCAATTTGTAGATGATATTGAAGTTGTGGTCCGTCTTTTAAGGCAACGGAATGATTTTCGGATTGTAGAAGAGCGTGATTATATTACTAACAAGAAACCCAGTGGATATCGGTCGTATCACGTCGTTATTGAATATCCAGTGGAAACTATCCAAGGGGAAAAGAAAATTTTAGCTGAAATCCAAATTAGGACGTTAGCGATGAATTTTTGGGCAACGATTGAACATTCGGTAAACTATAAGTATCAAGGTGAATTTCCAGAAGCAATCAATAAACGACTAAAACGCGCTGCGGAGGCGGCTTTCCAGTTAGATGAAGAAATGTCGCAAATTCGTGAAGAGATCCAAGAAGCGCAAGTCTATTTTTCACAAAACAAAGATGCATCAAAGGACAAAAAAGCGGTACATCAAGTGATGCCAAAGAAAAATAAGTAACTAGTTGTAGGAATAGGGGCGAATAGAAATAATGAAATATATGATTACTTCCAAAGGAGACGAAAAGTCTGATTTGCTGCGACTAAATATGATCGCGGGTTTTGGGGAACATGACATGGAATATGATGAGGTAGAACCTGAAATTGTTATTTCTATTGGCGGAGATGGAACTTTCTTGTCCGCATTTCATCAATACGAGGAGCGCTTAGATGAGATTGCCTTTATTGGGATTCACACTGGGCATCTTGGTTTTTATGCGGATTGGAGACCAGCTGAGGCAGATAAATTAGTGCAACTTTTGGCAAAAGGGGAATATCAGAAAGTTTCCTATCCTCTTCTTAAAACGACCGTGAAGTATGGCATTGGCAAAAAAGAAGCAACCTATTTAGCGCTAAATGAATCAACGGTCAAAAGTTCAGGCGGACCGTTTGTTGTTGATGTAGTCATTAATGATATTCATTTTGAACGATTTCGCGGTGATGGACTTTGTATGTCAACGCCTAGTGGCACAACAGCATACAATAAATCACTTGGCGGGGCGCTAATGCATCCATCCATTGAAGCAATGCAGTTAACTGAGATGGCTTCGATTAATAATCGTGTGTACCGAACCATTGGTAGCCCGCTTGTTTTTCCTAAACATCATGTCGTTAGTTTGCAACCAGTTAATGATAAAGACTTCCAGATTTCTGTAGATCATTTAAGCATTTTGCACCGTGATGTACAAGAAATCCGTTATGAAGTATCCGCCAAAAAAGTTCATTTTGCCAGATTTAGATCATTTCCGTTTTGGCGTCGGGTGCACGATTCGTTTATTGAAGATTAAGCTAGCAGGAGGAAGCATGTGTTTTTAGAATGGAAAGTAGAATTAGAAGAAAATGGGCTTTTACTTCGGACTTTTTTGAAGAGCAAGCACATTTCTAAACAATTATTAACTGCTGTCAAATTTGGCGCAGATGGGAAAATTGAAGTAAATAAAGAGGAACAAAATGTTCTTTATCAGGTAAAAGCTGGTGACCACGTGCGGCTTACGTTTCCAACAGAGCAACAAAATGAACGTTTGCTTGCCGAGCATACGGAATTAGATGTTGTGTTTGAAGATGATTTTCTTTTAATTATTAATAAACCGGCCGGAATGGCTTCGATTCCCTCGCAGTATCATCCGCATGGCTCGGTTGCAAACTTTGTCAAAGGGCATTATGAGGCGCAAGGCCTTACGAGCGCGATTCATATTGTAACGAGGTTGGATCGTGAAACATCTGGGTTAATGCTAATTGCTAAAAATAGGTTTGCCCACGCTAGACTCAGCACCTTTTTACAGCAAGGATTGTTAAAACGACGCTATCAAGCTTTTACAGGTGGCGTTTTAGCAGAACAAGAGGGATCGATTGAAGCGCCAATAGGGCGTAAAGAAGTGAGTATAATGGAACGTTTTGTTACTCCTGAGGGAAAATATGCCAAAACAAATTACGCGGTTCTCGAGCGTTACAGCGCGTTTGACCACGTAGCGATTCAACTAGAAACGGGACGCACGCATCAAATCCGCGTTCATTTCTCGTATATTGGACATCCACTTATTGGAGATGATATGTATGGTGGGGATACTACTTTACTGAAAAGACAGGCACTGCACTCGTGTCATCTACATTTAGTCCATCCGGTAACAGAAGAATATATGGCGTTTGATTTACCTTTACCAGCAGATATGGAAGAGATAATTCAAAAATCGAAGTAATAAGTGTTTTAAAAAGTTATTTGGTCATGTAAAATGGAAGAAGCGAACAAATCGCATCAATTTTAGGAGGAAAGAACATGAATTTATCATTAGAGGGAAAAACATATGTTGTAATGGGAGTAGCTAATAAGCGTAGTATCGCTTGGGCAATCGCTCGTTCACTAAATGAAGCTGGGGCAAAACTTGTATTTACATATGCCGACGAGCGTGCGAAAAAAAGCATTACAGAACTAGTACCTTCACTAAACGAAGCAAATCAAAACCCGCTTATTCTAGCTTGTGATGTATCAAGTGAAGAAGCGATTACAGAAACATTTGAAACAATTAAAAATAAAGTTGGCAAACTTAGTGGCTTAGCGCACTGTATTGCTTTTGCTAACAAAGACTTTTTAACTGGCGACTATTTAGAAGTAGATCGTAAAAGCTTCTTACAAGCGCATGAAATCAGTGCTTATTCATTTACAGCAGTGGCTCGTGCGTTAAAACACTTAGAAATGTTAACAGAAGATGCAAGTCTATTAACACTAACTTACCTAGGTGGGGAACGTGTAGTAGAAAACTATAACATTATGGGTGTTGCGAAAGCTTCCCTTGATGCAAGTGTTAAATACCTTGCTATGGACCTTGGAGCGATTGGTGTGCGCGTAAATGCGATTTCAGCTGGACCAATCAGAACAGTATCTGCTCGTGGTGTTAGCGGCTTCTCTGACTCTATTTCACTAATAGAAGAAAAAGCTCCACTAAAACGTGCGACACAAGCGGAAGAAGTTGGCGATACAGCTTACTACTTATTCAGCAACTTATCTCGAGGCGTTACAGGCGAAGTTATTCACGTCGATAGCGGTTATCATATTATTGGATTCTAAAGAAAAAAGACCAGAAGTAGTTTTAAACTACTTCTGGTCTTTTTTTGGTCCGTCTTCTGGATGTTCTTTAAAGTAATAATCTTTTGGTGTTGGTTTATAGTTTGTTTGGACCGGTTCTTTAACGAAATCAGCTAGTGCTTGGTCGATTTTTACCCAACCGCGCCAGCTTAAATGAATCGGATCTTCTAAGAAGAACGCTTCATTTTGATATTCTTCTAGAGAGTAGTAGCGGAAGCCTTGGCTCTCGATTTGTTGTTTAGTTTTAGCATAATAACCGTCTAAGCCTTGTTTGTTCATACCAATGTAATCAATCCATTTTCCGTTGATAGGAGGATTAATGAAGATGACATCTGCGCCAGCTTTTTTGAATGCATCCATAAGGAGTTGCAAATCAGCAAACTCTGGAGATTGATCATAACGTAAATCTTTACGACTATCTTTTAGTTCACCTTCAATTGGTTTGATTTTTTTCTGGTAATAATTTTCTTTCACTTGGAATGGGTTATCACCAATACTTTTCTCACCAGTTTCTTTCGCTAAATCGTCAAGTTGTTTGTAATCTAAAGTATCTGGAAGAGCTTTTAGGCCCTTATCTACGCGATCTTGTTTAGAACCAGAGACAGATTTTGATTCTAAATCATCTTTACGTTCTAAAATTTTCAATTCGATATTTCCAGCAACTTTTAGAAGTTTTGGATCATGCGGTTTTTTAGGTCCTTTTGCAACAATGTTTTCAAGTAATTTCTTTAAAGTAGAGTCGCTTTGAACCACTTGGAAAGTAAGTAAACGTTTAGCTGCGTACCGACGTTCAGGCGTGTTTTTCGTATCTTCAAGTGCAAATTTGTATGCATGAAGAGGGGAGAAGTTAGCGCCAAACGATGGATCAGAAACGCCTTTAGGTTGGAACCACTGCGGAGATAAGATTACCGCTACTTTTTTGCCTTTTAAATCATCACCAAGTGCATTTACATCAAGGAAATGACTTAATGATTGTGTACCAGGACGACCAAGTAAGAATGGTGTATAGCCCTGATCATATTTTTTTGATACTACGCTAGGATGGAATGAATCGACACGAGAAAGCTCTGATGAACCATAAATAGGTAAGTAGTTTCCTTCTTTTAAAGCTTCTTTCTGGATGTCTAAGCCTTGGATGACGTATTCGTTCATGGACGTAGCGCTTTCCTCTACTGTTTTAGAAGAAACGTGAGAGAATAAGCTGCTAGGTCCGAATAGAACGAAAAGGAAAACCGCGAATGCGACCATTAAAGGCCCAAATGTCATCCACAGCTTTTTTTTCATTATTTTAGCGCCTCAAGTTGAGTAATGATCATTTCAGGAGTAGCCCATTCGTCGCGGTCAAATTCGGAAACGGGTACAGTAATATCTAGTCTTTCTTCAATTTCGATTAATAGTTGAACAGTAGCCATAGAATCAAGTAATCCTTCATCGAATAATTTGATTTCTGTGTTTTGTACTACTTCATCAGTTTCTGTAATTTCTTCTAAGATTTCTAATACGTTTTCGCGAAAAGCCATTTTAAATTACCACCTTTAGTTAGTTTTAAAAATTAATTTTATCTAAAATACCTGAGAAAATCAGGAATCCGAAACAAACAAATTGGAATGTAATGATAACGCCGATTACATAAGTTATTTTGTTTTTTGGATAGAATTTGTGTTTCTTGTTGAAGCGTTCGATTAGGTCAAATCCGACAATTAGTGTCGCTTGGTAAAGACCGTAAACGATGTAGTACCAGTGAAGTCCGTGCCATACACCCATGATGAAAAAGTTAACGAAGTAAGCTAGGTAGGCAATAGTGAACTTGCTCTTGAACCATTTCTTTTTTGTTACCCATAATACGAAACGCATAAATACATAATCACGGAACCAGAATGAAAGCGTCATGTGCCAACGATTCCAGAACTCTTTAATATTTCGCGCTGCAAATGGTTTGTTAAAGTTCATTGGAGTTTGAATGCCGAGTAAGTAACTAACTCCGACTGCGAAGGCACTATAACCTGCAAAGTCAAAGAATAAATACATACTATACGCATACATATAACCAAATAAATTCTTGGTTAAATCTACATTGTGTGAAATCGCGATGTCTAGTGGAACAACAAAATGCTTGTTTACTAAGTAAGCGATAATGAATTTGTAGAGAAAGCCAAGGAAGATAAGGAATATTCCTCGATTTAATAAAGCAACATAAGCTTCTTTACTAGGCGGATTATCAATGTCTTTTTTAAAGCGGCGGAACCGGTCAATCGGCCCGGATGAAATTGTTGGGAAGAATAGCAAGAAGCTAACAAAATCCCACGCGTTATACTGTTTAATTAAGTTATCGCGTATTTCAATTATCATTTGTGCTGCTTTAAATGTTAAGTAGGAAATCCCTAGGAAGCCAACCATTGTTACATTGTCACCTAAAATTGGAACAACTTTAGAAATGACAAGTGGAAGGATGGAGAGAACTACTGCAATGACGAATACGCCACCGTGATTCAGCTTTTTCTCCTGCCTGTAATGGAAGTAAAGTCGTACAAGTGCAAGTTGCCAGAAGACGAAGAAGATAAAAGTAGCTCCTTGAACTGGGCTTGCAGAGAACATAAAGTATAAAAATACGAGTGTTACAAAAGCATTATAAATTGGTAATCTTTTTCCTAACAAACCAGCTACTATGATAGGAATTAAAAATAGTACAAGTACACCAAAATAAAGGATTGTACCGTATGGTAAACTCACTTGTTAACCTCGCTATTAAGCGCTTTGCGGTCAATTTTGCCATTCATAGTCAACGGGAACTCTGTCTTATAAATCCATTTTCTTGGAATCATGTATGCTGGCATAAATTCTTTGAGTTCATTTTTGATAGCTGCACTTAGCTGGTATTCTTTTTCGAAATCGTTGGCAGTTGGGATGACCTGAGCGACCAACATATCTACCTTTTCGTCTTTCATTTTAGGGATAATAGCGCAGTTTTGAATGTAACTTACTTTTTTTAGATTATTTTCGATATCTTCTAGCTCGATACGATAACCGTGAAGCTTAATTTGGAAATCAAGACGACCTTGGAAGAATAGGTAACCATCTTTGATAATACCGGAATCTCCAGTGTGGTAAGCTTGGTAGCCTTTATAGTCAAAGAATACTTGGTCTGTTTTTTCAGGTTCATTTAAATAACCTTTGGAAACACTAGCACCGATTAGGATGATTTCTCCTTTTTCACCATCTGGAAGAATTTCGCCAGTTTCTTGGTCTACGATGTGTAAACGCATGTCTGGTTTAATTACGCCTAGTGGTAAGCTTGGATAAGCATCGATAAGCTCACGCGTTACTTTTACTTGTGTTACAGCAACGGTTGCTTCAGTAGGGCCGTAAGTGTTATAAATGACTGCATCTGGGAAACGATCAAGTAGTTCAGTTGCTGTTTTCTTAGCAAGTACTTCACCGCAGAATAAGAAGCGAGTCAAACTTGGGTTATTTTCTTGGTTAAAGTTTTCATCTAGTAAGCACAAGTCTGCGAAAGATGGAGTGGAAACCCAAACGTCAAAATTTTGCGCAGGAATTTCACGGTATAAATCTTTCATATTAGCAGTAATTGTTTTATCAAGCGGTACAAGTGTTCCGCCGGATAGTAAGCTTGGATATAAATCCATAACAGATAAGTCAAACGAGAATGGCGCTTGGTTTAAGAAGCGTAATCCTTGTCTTAAAGAAAAATCTTGTAAGATCCAGTTGCTAAAGCTTACTAGGTTATTTTGGCTGATTTGAACGCCTTTAGGATTTCCAGTACTTCCGGATGTGTAAATAATATAGTAGTTATCGTCATTTTTTACACATTCAGCTTTATCTGGCACTTCTTCAAAATGTTTTTCTAAAGCATCCATTAGTTGATTTTGTGTTAGCACGGGGCAACCAGTAATTGTAAGGTTGCTTGGTAATTCTTCTGTGCAAATAAACATAGAAGGATCTGCTGCTTTTTTAATTTGTTCTATACGTTCAACTGGCATAGAAACATCTACTGGAACATAAGCTCGACCTGATTTGATAGCGCCTAGAAATGCAACTAGCATTAATGGAGACATGTGTCCGTAGACGATAATAGGTTTTTCTTTGTCAGTATTTAGATTTTTTAGTAGAAAAGAGCCAAATGCATCGGATTGCCGTTTTAGTTCTTTGTAGGAAAGACGTGTGCCGGCATATTCGTAGCAAGGGAAATCCGGTGTCTTTTCTGCCCATGCATCAATTCTTTCAATGATACTCGTTGTCATAATTGATATTCCCATTTTTTAACAGTCCTTTCTTTTTTTAGAATTCGTTGTAAATGAATTTCGCACCTTCAGGGTTTTTGAAACCATAAAACCAAAGCAATCCAAGCAGAATAGCTAAGTAGAAAACAGTTTTCATAGTAAAGATAGTCGCTGGATGATGCAAAAATAGTTTTACTTTGTTCATAAATCCACCTCTTTATTATTTCAGTTGTGTTACAAATATTAAAAATAAACGTTTAATACTTACTTACTGTAATACATCTGTCTTTAAATGTCTAATTACATTTTTGTAAGGTTAGAAAAATAAAGATATTTTGAACTTAAAAGTAACGGCGAGTATAATGAAACCATAGATATAGCAAGGTTTTAATGCGAAGAATGGAGGAGGAGAAACGATGAACCAAAAGAAAATTGCTGGAGAAAAAGCATGTGACTGGGTTAAAGATGGCATGATTGTGGGGCTTGGGACAGGAAGTACGGTATATTACACGATTGAAAAACTAGGTGACATGGTCGCGAAAGGCTTACAGATTACTGGGGTTGCCACTTCGGAAGAAACTGCGAAACAAGCAGAAAAGCTAGGAATACCATTAAAATCGCTAAATGATGTGACAGAAATTGATGTCACTATTGATGGTGCGGATGAGGTGGATGCCGATTTTCAAGGGATAAAAGGTGGTGGTGGGGCACTTTTGCGTGAAAAGATGGTTGCGAATGCTAGCTTGAAAAATATTTGGGTTGTGAGCGAGGAGAAGCTTGTAAGGAACTTGGGTGAATTTCCGCTACCTTTAGAGGTAATTCCTTTTGGTTGGAAGCAAATTCAGCGTGAACTTGAAAAAGACGATATAGAAACGAATTTGCGGAAACAATCTTCTGGTGAAGTGTATGTGACAAACAATGGGAACTATATTTTGGATATCGTCAATCAAACATTTACGGATACGGCAATGTGGCAAGAAAAGTTAGCCCAAATTCCAGGAGTTGTGGAACATGGTTTATTTCTTAATTATGTAGATCTGATTATTTGTGGTAAAGCGAGCGGGGAAATAGAGCTCATAAAAAAATAGTTATTTCTTCTATATAAAAGAAATAACTATCTTCCTATCATATTGTTTTTTTCATTTCTTTGTGTTCAATGCCTGCATCAAGAAATATATCTGAGCAAGTTTCGTAGCCGAGTTTTTCGTAGAAGGGGATAGCAGTCACTTGTGCGCCTAATTTTAACTTAGATAAGCCACGAGTTTTTGCTTCTGCTTCAATGGCTTCCATGATTCTGCGACCGCTACCAGTGCCACGAGCTATTTTCTGAGTGCAAATGCGTTCGACCTTGCCGTAACCATCTGTCACACGAAACCTGCCTGTTGCAAGCGGTGTGCCGTCCTCTGCGTAATCAACAAACATGACAACAGAGTCCATTTTATCAAATTCATCCCATTCTAGCGCGGGATCAACGTGTTGCTCGACGACAAATACGTCGTTTCTAATTTTTAATGCGGCTCGTTTGCCGATATCATCTGTTACTTTCTTTACGGTCAAGTTGTTTCCGTCCTTTCTTATGCGCGCATGCTTTCTAAATCAAATGTATTTACCGGAAGCATAAATTGCAAAGAATCTTTGATAAATGGCTGCCAGTATTTCCAGCGGTGGTCGCCGTTAAATACATGGAAATAATAATCAAACCCGCGAGCGGTTAAAATTTGTTCTAAAGATTTATTTGGTGAGAGGAAATCGAGCACTTCATTTCCAGTAGTTTCGACTGCGGTTTCTTGGTCGCCAATTATATGGAAGATTTTCACTTTTGCAGGGTCAACTTTTTCGGCAAGTGTAAGGATTGTATCATCCACATAAGGTGAATGTAGAATCACGTTGCCGAATGTAAACGGAAATAGCAGCGCTGCTTTTAAGGAAACGGATGCTCCGAGTGAGTCACCCATCAGGAACCTACTAGTTGGCATTTGGAAAGAAGGGAAGCGTTCTTCAAGATAAGGAACAAGTTCAAATGCTAAGAACCGGATATACGCTTCATTTTGTTTACCATCTGGATGATATTTTTCGCGTCGATCCATGACAGTTTTGTAAGGGATACCAATGAAAATGGCTTTTTGAATCTGCTCGTTTACCGCTAATTCTTCGGAGTGTCGCGCAAGTTTACCAAACTGAAAATAATCTTTTCCATCTTGTACAATAAAAAGTGGATATTTGTAAAGTGGCGAAAAATCAGGTGGTAAGCAAATAATTAAATCAAGTTCCTCTCCTAGCGATTTACTATAAAATTTCTCATCCAACATTTTGTGAGCTGTCATTTTCATTCTCTCCTTTCTTGAAATCATTTCCTTCTAAGGTGATTGTTTTTTGAAAAGTTACTCTATTTTAGCATGAATTACGTTAAAAGAAAGAACATTTTGCCTATTTATTAGAAAATTTTTCTTTTTCGCGGGACTTCACTGCAATAATGCTGTTTATTGTGCTATACTGAAACATACAATAATTCTGTTTAAAGATAGAAAGTGGGGATTTTGAATGAGTAAAGATATTGACTGGAGTAATTTAGGATTTAGTTATATTAAGACGGACAAACGCTACATTTCTTACTGGAAAGACGGGGAATGGGACGAGGGTGCGCTAACAGGAGATAATACGCTACACATCAGCGAAGGTTCGACAGCACTTCACTACGGACAACAATGTTTTGAAGGTTTAAAAGCATATCGTTGTAAGGACGGCTCGATTAATCTTTTCCGCCCAGATCGTAATGCTGCGCGCATTCAAAAAAGTTGTGAGCGTTTATTAATGCCACACATCCCTACAGAAAAATTTATTGACGCAGTGATGCAAGTTGTTCGTGCGAATGAAGAATTTGTGCCGCCATATGGTACAGGTGCAACGCTTTATTTACGTCCATTTGTTATTGGTGTTGGCGATAACATCGGTGTTCACGCAGCGCCAGAGTATATTTTCTCTATTTTCTGTTCGCCAGTGGGTCCGTATTTCAAAGGTGGAATGGCGCCGACAAACTTTGTCGTGTCTGATTTTGACCGTGCTGCTCCAAATGGTACAGGTGCAGCAAAAGTAGGCGGAAACTATGCCGCAAGTTTGCTACCAGGTCAAGCTGCCAAAGCACGTAATTTCGGCGATTGTATTTATTTAGACCCTGCGACACATACAAAAATTGAAGAAGTTGGTTCTGCTAATTTCTTTGGTATTACAAAAGACGATAAATTTGTGACACCGTATTCTCCTTCTATTTTGCCAAGTATCACGAAGTACTCGCTACTTTATTTGGCAGAGCATCGTTTAGGTTTAGAAGCAGTGGAAGGCGATGTGTATATCGATAAGCTAGATGAGTTTAAAGAAGCTGGAGCATGTGGAACAGCTGCTGTTATTACTCCAATTGGCGGAATTCAAACGAAAGATGATTTCCACGTATTCCATAGCGAAACGGAAGTAGGACCAGTAACAAAACGTTTATTCGATGAACTTTGTGGCATTCAATTTGGAGATATCGAAGCTCCAGAAGGCTGGATTTATAAAGTAAAATAATGACAAGCCGTCCGTTTAAGCGGGCGGTTTTTTTGTAGAAGTCATTTCCGATATTTAATTGGAAGTGACTTTTTTATTGACAACATTGCAACTCGGTGTTACTATGTAGTAGTAATAAGTGATACAGAATACCTGTGTTACTGAGTAGTGGGGTTTAATAAAAAATGGAAAGAAGGTTGTATTCAAATGAGTGAAGTGATGATTAAAGCCACGGGTTTGGAAAAATCATTTAAAAAAACAGATGTCTTAAAAGGTGTAGACTTCGAAGTGAAACGCGGTGAAATTTTTGCATTGCTTGGTTCGAATGGTGCAGGTAAGACGACAACTATCCAAATTTTAGCGACTCTTTTAAAAGCGGATAATGGAAATGCAAGCGTCTCTAGTTTTGATGTGGGAAAAGAGGCTGAGAAAGTTCGCGAGCATATTAGTCTGACAGGGCAATTTGCGGCTGTGGATGGTCTTTTGACAGGGCGAGAAAATATTTTATTAATTGCTAAACTGCGAGGTGAAAAAAATCCAACGCAGACGGCGAATGATTTATTGGCACGTTTTGGACTCGAAAAAGCGGCGGATCGTCGTGCGGACACTTATTCTGGAGGGATGACGCGGCGGCTAGATATTGCTATGAGTTTAGTTGGCGCTCCGGATGTAATTTTCCTTGATGAGCCGACTACTGGTCTTGATCCTGAAGGGCGAATCGAAGTTTGGAAAACGATTAAGGCACTTTCGGACGGCGGAACAACCATCTTACTAACAACGCAATATTTAGATGAAGCAGAACAGTTGGCTGATCGAATTGCTATTTTACATGGTGGAACAATTATTGCAAATGGGACTTTGGATGAGCTTAAAAAATTGTTCCCGCCTGCTGAAGTCGAATATGTTGAAAAACAACCATCTTTGGAAGAAATTTTCTTAGCAATTATTAATGGGAAGGAGGAAGTAAAATGAAGGCAATTCGTGATACAAGTATATTATTTGGCCGGTCCATGCGTCATATTTTGCGGAGTCCTGATACGATTATTACCGTGGCAATTATTCCGATTATGATTATGTTAATGTTTGTGTACGTGCTTGGAGGAGCAATTCAAACGGGGACAGATAACTACGTGGATTATTTATTACCAGGTATTATTTTAATGGCGATAGCAAGCGGGATTGCTTATACGGCGGTGCGATTATTTACGGATGTGCAAAAAGGGTTGTTTCAACGGTTTCATTCGATGCCGATTAGTCGCTCTTCGGTATTATGGGGACATGTGTTAACATCGCTCGTTTCTAATGCGATTTCGATTGTACTCATTATCCTTGTTGCACTTCTTATTGGTTTTCGTTCCTCTGCGGGAGTTTTGGAATGGCTTGCAGTAGCGGGGATATTGTTGCTATTTACTTTAGCGCTAACTTGGGTTGCTGTTATTCCTGGTCTGACTGCCAAATCGGTTGACGGCGCGAGTGCCTTTTCTTATCCGCTGATATTTTTACCTTTTATTAGTTCGGCTTTTGTCCCAACGGATACGATGCCAACTGCAGTGCGCGTTTTTGCGGAAAATCAGCCGGTGACGTCGATTGTTAATACGATTCGTGCATTGCTTTACTCTGAACCAATTGGAAATGAGATTTGGATTGCGCTTGCTTGGTGCGTGGGAATTGCCGTTGTTGCCTATATTTTCGCGGTAACAATTTATAAAAAAATGGTTTAAATAAAAAAAGTTGGCTCCGCGAAGAGCCAACTTTTTTTAATTTTCACCAGAAATATGTTTTTTCGGTAAGATAAAATGAATGAAATAACTAACAATACAGCAGGCGAACATTACCCAGAAAACCATATGAAGGCCGCTATACAAAATATCTCGAAGCGGTTCAACTAGATCTGCGCTCACGTTGCCAGACGTTTGTGGACTAATTAGTTGATTTAAATTACTGCGATTCACTTCACTACCAGCTGCGGCACGGAATTCACTAGTAAGAACTGAGTTGAAAATTGTTCCGAATACAGCTACACCAATCGTTTGACCAACTGTTCTGAAAAGTGTGTTGGAAGCAGTAGCGATACCTGTTTGGAATCGCGGTACAGCATCTTGAACGGTTACAGTAGTAGTAGTAAAAATAATTCCGAAGCCAAATCCCATAAATGCACTATTTAAATAGAAGAAGATGTCATTTGTGGAAGCGGGGAATAAAGCTAAAATCAATCCACTTGCCGCTGTTATCAACACACCGATACCGACTGTGTGGCGATTTCCAAGTGTCATTAACAGTTTTCCGCCGATAAATGAACCAACAATCCATGTAATCGAAAGCGGTGCAAGCATAAAGCCAGCAATTGTAGCCCCGTGGCCAAGCATACCTTGCGCCCACATTGGAATATAAACGTTGATACCAATTAAAAAGGCACTAATCAAGAAACCAATTAAGTTCCCAATTAAAACAACGGGATTTTTAAATAATACAAATGGCATAATCGGATCTTTTGCACGTTTTTCGACAAAATAAAAAGCAACAAATAATACAATCGAAACGGCAAAAAGAATAACGACGAGCGGTTCTGTCCAGTTGAGTGATTCACCAGCCCGCTGTAATGCGAATAATAAGCCAAGTAGTGCCACCGTGAAGAGCGAGGCGCCTAAATAGTCAATCGGTAATTTCACATGTTCCACTTTTTCACGTAAATAAAGCAAAATAAGTAAAATTGTCAAAATGCCGATTGGGACATTGATAAAGAAAATCCAATGCCATGAAAGTTGGTCTACTAAAAATCCACCAACAAGTGGTCCAAATACACCAGCGATACCCCAGGCAGAACCCATAAAGCCAAGTACTTTAGCGCGTTTTTCAAATGGGTACACGTCTGCGATAATTGTCATAGTAGATGGTAAAATCCCACCTGCTCCAATACCTTGAATCGCGCGAAAAATAATTAATTGTTCCATATTTTGTGCGAATCCACAAAGTGATGAACCAATGATAAAAATAATTGTCGCAATCACAAAGATATTTTTTCGTCCATACAAATCAGACAGTTTCCCGTAAATCGGAACGGTCACTGCTGATGTTAGTAAATAAACAGAAAAAATCCAGTTCATTAACTCTATACCGTCCAACTGACTTACAATCGTTGGCATCGCAGTACTCACGATGGTACCCTCAATAGCTGCCATAAATGTTGCGACAAATACGGCGATGGTAACGGCCTTTACTTTTGTTTGTTCCAAAAAATTCCCTCCCTTTTCGTCTACCGAATTATAGCATATAAAACGACTGATTTGGGAAAAAAGTTAATCTTAAGAAATGCGTTCGTGCAAGATAAGCGCTATAATAAAATAGAAGAAAGCGAACTAAAGGAGGAATTTTTTTGTCATACGAACCAAATACAAAACAAACGATGCAAAAAATTAAAGAACTAACATCTATCCCAAGTCCAACCGGAAATACTGGGAAAATCATTGAAAAACTGGCAAAAGATTTAGATGCTTCAAAAATCCCCTATACATTAAACAATAAAGGCGGACTGATTGTAACGCTTCCTGGAAAAGATGAATCGAAGCACCGCATGTTAACTGCTCACGTCGATACGCTTGGTGCGATGGTCAAAGAAATCAAAGCAGACGGACGTCTACTTTTAACGCTAATTGGTGGTTACCGTTTTAACGCGATCGAAGGCGAATATTGTACGATCGAAACAAGTGCTGGAGATTTGTATAGTGGCACAATTCTAATGCATCAAACATCTGTCCATGTATATAAAGACGCTGGAACTGCTGAGCGTAATGATAAAAATATGGAAGTTCGTTTAGACGTGAAAGCGCTAGATGCAGATAAAGTTCGTGCACTTGGAATTGAAGTAGGCGATTTCGTTTCCTTTGATCCGCGCGTGCAAATTATTAATGATGAATATATCAAATCTCGCCACCTAGATGACAAAGCAAGTGTCGCGATTTTATTGCAACTAATCAACTATATCCATGAAAATAAACTTGAGCTACCGCACACGACGCATTTCTTAATTTCTAATAATGAAGAAATTGGCTACGGCGGTAATTCCAATATTCCAGTTGAAACTGTCGAGTATTTAGCTGTTGACATGGGTGCGCTTGGTGACGGGCAAACATCTGACGAATACACTGTTTCAATTTGTGCAAAAGACGGTAGTGGCCCGTATCATCTTGGCTTGCGCAAACATTTAGTAGAACTTGCTAAAAAGAATAATATTGATTATAAAGTGGATATTTATCCGTTTTATGCGTCCGATGCAAGTGCGGCGATTAATGCCGGTAATGATATTATCCATGGTTTAATTGGCCCAGGTATTGATGCAAGCCATGCATATGAACGCACACATCGCGACTCACTTTACCATACAGAAAAATTAGTTTATGCATATTTATTTTCAAATATATTGAAATAGGAGGAATTCCGTATGAATGTCCATGATTTTTCTGAAAAAGCAATGAATGGCAAAGAAATATCGTTAAGTGACTATAAAGGTAAAGTTTTGCTTATCGTGAATACGGCGAGCAAATGTGGTCTAACCCCTCAGTTAGAAGGACTCGAAGCAATGTATAAAAAACTAGGTGGCGCTAATTTTGAAATTCTTGGTTTCCCGTGCAACCAATTTTTACGCCAAGATCCTGGTAGTGATGAAGAAATCCTCGAATTTTGCCAAATGAATTACGGCGTGACGTTCCAAATGTTTTCTAAAATCAAAGTAAAAGGCAAAGACGCAAGCCCGCTATACAAATATCTAACCGAACAAACTGGCGGCAAAAAAGTAGAATGGAACTTTGCAAAATTCCTCATTGATGAAAATGGAGAAGTTGTCGAACGTTTCCCATCAAAAATGAAACCAGAAGATTTTGAGGATAAAGTAGAAGCCCTTGTTGCCAAAGTAAATAATTAAGAAAGACTCGGTAGTGCATGAATCGCGCTGCCGAGTTTTTTTGCATCTTAGTTAGATTAAAATGCATGTTACTAAAATCGGCTTGTAGTTTTTAATGGAGTGTTTATAATAAAAAGAAAAAGGGAGGCAACTAGATGAAATTCCATGTAAAGCAAGATGAAAATTTAGTGGTTGGCGAAGTGAATATATATTGTCATCCCGATAATCTAGCAGAAGTATCCAGCATGGTAGCGGGACTAGAAGAGCCAACGGAAAAAATCTCCGTTAAAAAAGATAGCGCCACCTATTTGCTAGAGCCAAATACGATTTTATATTTTGAAGCAGTGGAAAGTAAAATCTTTGTTTATACGGAACAAGACGTCTATGAAATCCATTGGAAACTATATGAATTGGAAGAAAAATTCAAAGATAGTTCCTTTTTCAGGTGCTCGAAATCGATGATATTAAATATCGATGCGATTGAAAAAATTGCCCCTAGTTTTAATGGGAAATTTGAAGCGAACCTTTTTAATAATGAAAAAGTGATTATTTCCAGACAATACGCCAAAGTCTTAAAGCAGAAATTAAACATGGGAGGGAAGCGCAAATGACTAAAAAACTAATTCAATTTATTCAATCTATGTGTATTATTTTCACGGCCTCGATGATAACGATGATTTGTTCTTATGTCGCGACAGGACAAACAGAATTAATGGCCATTCAAGACGTTTTTATCATGTTAGGATTTAGTATCGTAACGACTTTTATTCAGCAATTACTTTTTAATCATTCGATAAAGACGAAACGAACTTTTTACATCCGCTTGCTTGTGTTTTTCCTTTTTATAGGCGCGACGATTTTAGGGCTAGGGTGGTTGTTTGATTGGTATGATACAATTGCTGGATTTATGATTATCTTTGGGTTAATTTGTGTGACTTTTCTTGTGATGCATGCTTTTTTCAGTTACCGCGATGCGAAATTTAGTAATGAAATTAATCAAAAATTAGCAGAAATGCGAGAAAGGGAGACAAAATGATAAAACTGACGAATGTAGTTAAAACGTTTGGTAAAGTCGAAGCAGTCAAGGGCATTAATTTAGAAGTAGAGAAAGGGGCCTTGTTTGCTTTTCTCGGTGAAAATGGTGCGGGGAAATCGACCACGCTGAGCATGATTTGTACAGAAAGCGAACCCACTTCGGGAGAAATTTTTATTGATGATGAACAGTTGACTTTCAAAAATCGTAAAGCGTTTAGGCAGAAATTGGGGGTTGTTTTTCAGGATAATGTGTTGGATGATTTACTGACGGTGCGGGAAAATTTATACAATCGCGCGAGTTTGTATGGGAAAACAAAAGCTGAAATTACCGAACGCCTAGAACTTGTTTCTTCTATGATGGGGATTGAGGATATTTTGAATCGGCGGTTTGAAAAATTATCTGGCGGGCAAAAACGTCGGGCGGAAATTGCTCGAGCGATTATGCATGATCCAGAAATCTTGCTACTAGATGAGCCAACAACCGGGCTGGATCCGAAAACGAGAGTCAGTGTCTGGAAAATTATTGATTATTTGCGCGAAGAATTGGGCATGACGGTATTTTTGACGACTCATTATTTAGAAGAAGCGAAGGACGCGGACCAGTTAGCGGTCATTCATAAAGGTAAAATTATTGCGGAAGGCACGCCAGCGAGTATTAGAAGTCGTTTTTCTGTGGATAAAATTTTCTTTTATGAACCTAAGCTAGCGGAACTGCAAGCAATTATCGAGGAACTAGGTTTGCCGTTTAAAGTAACGAAGGGATTGATGCGCGTGGATGTCATAAAGGAAGATGTCGGAATTTTGGCTATTTTAAACCGAACAGCGGGGCTTTACAGTTCATTTGAGGTAATTAAAGGAAATCTGGATGATGCATTTATCTCTCTGATTAAGGAGGATTCTAATGATTAGTCGAAATTTAAAAATCTATTTTCGTGATAAAACGGCTGTATTTATGTCGTTATTGACGATTTTAATTATTATTGGCTTGTATGCGATTTTTCTAGGAAGCAATATGGAGGAGATGTTCAAACAGGCTTCTGGGAAAGCAACGGGGATACAAGAATTAGTGAATACGTGGGTGATTGCCGGGATTTTGGCGATAACACCGGTCACTGTTTCGCTCGCGGTTTTTTCTTTAAAAGTGCATGATGAGGAGGAGAGCATTGCAAGAAGTTTTGCGATAACACCGGCTTCGAGATGGCGTATCGTTATAAGTTATATTGTCAGCGGGCTGGTGGCTTCGTTTCTGCTTTCTGTGATAACCCTTTTTGTTGGTGAAATGTATATTTGGTTGACAGGTGGAGCTCTTATACCGCTAGAAAGTTGGGCGCGTTTAATCGGAATTATTTTAATTAATGTTCTATGTTGTAGTAGTATTATGTTTTTTATCGCTAGTTTGGTGAAGAAAGCTAGTGCCTTTAGTTCGGTTTCGACGATTGTTGGGACAGTGATTGGCTTTATTGCTGGAATTTATTTGCCAATCGGCTCTCTTCCAGCGGTAGTGCAAACGGTGATGAAATGTTTTCCTTTTACGTACGGTGCGTCAGCTATTCGAGAAATTATGACAAAAGAACCGTTGCAACAAGTTTTTAATGGGAATACTCATGCGATGGATGCGACGAAAGAAATGATTGGGATTACGATTTATTGGGGCGATAAAACGGTCACAACAGGTATGAGCTTACTTATTTTAATCGCCTTTGCAGTCGTGTTTGGCGCATTATCTGTCGTCCTAATGAAACGGCAAACAAAATAATTTTTGAATAAAAAATCAGCCGAAATTCTCCTAGTTATGCTATACTAATGGAATGTGAATGAATCTAGGAGGAAAATAACAATGAGTCAAGATTTGCAAAAAGAAGTTGCTTCACGCAAAACGTTTGCGATTATTTCTCACCCGGATGCTGGGAAAACGACGATTACTGAGCAATTATTATTATTCGGTGGCGTTATCCGTTCAGCTGGGACTGTAAAGGGAAAGAAATCTGGCAAGTTTGCGACAAGTGACTGGATGGAAATTGAAAAACAACGTGGTATCTCGGTAACGAGTTCTGTGATGCAGTTTGATTATAATGGTTCAAGAATTAATATTTTGGATACACCGGGGCACTCGGATTTCAGTGAAGATACGTACCGGACATTGATGGCGGTCGATAGTGCTGTCATGGTTATCGATGCGGCAAAAGGGATTGAGGCCCAAACGTTAAAACTATTCAAAGTTTGTCGAATGCGCGGAATTCCTATTTTTACGTTTATTAATAAAATGGACCGTCAAGGGAAAATGCCTCTTGAACTACTTGCTGAACTAGAAGAGGTTCTTGGTATTGAATCGTATCCAATGAACTGGCCGATTGGTATGGGCAAAGAGCTTGCTGGGCTTTATGACCGTTATCATCGTGTAATTGAGCAATATCGTTCAGAAGAAGATGAGCGTTTCTTACCACTGGGTGAAGATGGTGATTTGAAAGAAGCACATGCTATTCAAAAATCACTTTATTACGATCAAGCCTTGGAAGAAATTATGTTGCTAGATGAAGCTGGTAATGACTTTAGCCGCGAACGTATTATTGCGGGCGAGCAAACACCAGTATTTTTCGGAAGTGCCTTAACAAACTTTGGCGTAGAAACTTTCTTACGTACATTTGTTGATTTTGCACCGGCTCCTTCCAGTCATGAATCGAATGAAGGTGTGATTGAAGCAGATAATCCGAAGTTTTCCGGCTTTATCTTCAAAATTCAAGCTAATATGAACCCTGCCCACCGTGATCGGATTGCTTTTATTCGAATTTGTTCAGGTGAATTTGAACGCGGTATGAACGTTACGTTGACGCGAACAGGGAAAAGTATGAAACTTGCGAACTCGACGCAGTTTATGGCAGATGACCGGGAAACGGTTAATCGTGCGGTTGCTGGTGATATTATCGGTTTATACGACACGGGAAATTATCAAATTGGTGATACGATTACTAATGGAAGTAAAAAACTCGAATTTGAAAAACTTCCGCAGTTTACACCAGAATTGTTTATGCGTGTTTATGCGAAAAACGTGATGAAACAAAAGCATTTCCATAAAGGCGTAGAGCAACTCGTGCAAGAAGGTGCGATTCAGTTGTTTAAAACATGGCGCACAGAAGAATACATCATTGGCGCTGTT
This sequence comes from Listeria cossartiae subsp. cayugensis, assembly GCF_014229095.1. GTDB lineage: Bacteria > Bacillota > Bacilli > Lactobacillales > Listeriaceae > Listeria > Listeria cayugensis. The sequence goes on from NZ_JAARZC010000001.1 coordinate 697,708, forward strand.
GGTCAGTTGCAATTTGAAGTATTCGAACACAGAATGCGCGGCGAATATAATTCAGAAATCCGAATGGAGCCAATCGGTAAAAAAATTGCTCGTTGGGTGAAAGAAGAAGACGCGGACGAAAAACTATCTACAGCAAGAAGCATGCTAGTGAAAGACCGTTTCGACCAACCGTTATTCTTATTCGAAAATGAATTCGCAATCAATTGGTTTAATGATAAAAATCCAGATATCGAATTAACTTCATTACTATAAAAAAAGCAACCTATTTGTATTTTCGCAAATAGGTTGTTTTTTTCTTGACAATTTTTCGAAACGCGCTATAATTAGTTAGAATTCTAATTAATAAGGAGGAATACTCGTGAGAAGAGAGAAGACGATGGATACGTTGATTCGTTCGATTATGATTAAATCCAAACGGAAAATGGACGCAAAAGTTGCTCAATTTGGGCTGACAACACAACAAGCTAGAGTTCTTGGGTTTTTAAATGATAATGCGGCAAATGAAATTATCCAAAAAGATCTTCAGCGAATTTTCCAAACGCGTGGTGCAAGTATTACTAGTTTGATTCAAGGTCTTGAGAAAAAGAAATTGATTTCGCGCAAACCAAGCATTCGAGATGGCCGAGAAAAAGTAGTTACTTTAACTGAGGAAGGCAAGCAGATTGTAGACGAATTTAATGCTTCTTTTCCGCGTGAAGACGATAAAGCGAAGAAAATTCTTTCCGCTGATGAGTATAAAACTTTTATTGATTTACTTAGCAAGATTGACGATAATACCGAATAAAAAAAATTTAACTATATAGTTAGAATTCTAACTAATTTCAAGGGGGAACTAAAATGAAACACTCAGATAATTATTATCTAACTAAAGCAAGCATTCCTAAGGCGATAGCGCATTTATCAATTCCGATGATGCTCGGGATGTCAGTAGGAGTAATTTATAACATCGTTAATGCTTTCTTTATTGGTTTGCTGCATGATACGTCGATGTTAACAGCGGTAACACTTGGTTTGCCGATGTTTACGATTTTAATGGCGATTGGGAATATGTTTGGCGTTGGGGGCGGGACGTATATTTCTCGCTTGCTAGGGAAAGCGGAGGGAACCAAGGCAAAGCAAGTTTCCGCCTTTGTGTTATACGGAAGTTTAGTGTTAGGGATTATTTGCGCGATTTTACTAGGGTTTTTAATTAATCCAGTTACTCATTTTCTAGGGGCAGATGCAACAAGCTTTTTACACACGAAAAATTATACGTTAGCGCTTTTAATTTGTAGCCCGTTTATTATTGCGAATTTTGCTTTAGAACAGGTGGTTCGGGCTGAGGGAGCTTCGCGGGTTTCTATGAACGGAATGATAATTGCTACGGTCGTTAATTTAGTATTTGATCCATTACTTATTTTGTATTTTGATTTTAATGTGGTGGGGGCCGCAGTTTCGGTAGGATTAGCAAGTTTATTTTCGCTGATTTACTATGCTTGGTATTTAGAGAAGAAAAGTGATTATTTATCTATTCGTTTTAAATGGTTTAAAGCGACAAAAGAAATCGGTCAAAATGTCTTTAAAATTGGCGTTTCAGAGCTGCTTTTATCGTTATTTCTCATTGTAACAACGCTCGTTTTAAATCACTATTCGATGCTGTACGGTGAAGGGGTCGTTGCCGGCTTTGGCGTGGCGCTTCGAGTGGTGCAGTTGCCTGAATTCATTTGTATGGGACTTTATATGGGGATTATTCCGCTATTAGCGTATAATTACAGTGCGGGGAATATTGCGCGATTTGAAAAAGCCATTCGGTTTACAGCGATTAGTATTGGGCTTATTGTACTGGCGATTTCGAGTATGGTATTTATTTTCCGTTTCCAAGTGATGCATCTGTTTAGCGACAGTCAAAGTGTGATAACGCTTGGTGTGCATATTATGGTTGCTATGTTGATATCTTCTCTTTTCAGTGGATTTACTGGACTGTTTACGAGTACTTTTCAAGCGATTGGGAAAGCTATTCCAGCGACGATTATGTCAGTCTCACAGGGGATTATTTTTATTCCAGTGATTATTTTAGGACAACATTATTTCGGACTTATGGGTGTGATTTGGTCATTAACAACGACGGAAGTGCTTACATGTTTAATCGGTGTGACACTTTTCACAATCCATAATATTAAAATAGCTAGTAGCGCAAAAACGAAAGACTTAGCCGTTTAAAAAGTTTGTGAGAAAAATTAGTTGACGAGAAGTTCTAAATTATGGTATTATTCTCTAGGTAATCATATATCGTTCTTTGACAAATGTCAGAGGGGAGTAGCGCTGGTTAGTTTTTTAATCAGGATAAAGTCGTCATTACATGATAGAGATATCATCGGTTTTATCACATTTAACTTTAAATGTTAGCGAGACCTTTGCCTTTACGGGCAGGTCTCGCTTTTTTGTTTCTTCAAAATAGGAGATCTTTGACATTTTAATAGAACAAAGGAGGAAAAGAATTAGTGGATACAGCAATGATTTTAGAGTACGGTTGGGTGTTACTTGTCCTAATCGGTCTTGAAGGGATTTTGGCAGCAGATAATGCAGTCGTTATGGCCGTTATGGTCAAGCATCTCCCTGATAAACAACAGAAAAAAGCGTTATTTTACGGATTAATGGGTGCCTTTGTTTTCCGTTTTGGCGCATTATTCTTAATTTCCTTTTTGGCAAACGTTTGGCAAGTTCAAGCGCTTGGTGCCGCATATTTACTTTATATTGCTATTAGTCATATTTGGAAACATGCAAAAGGAAAAGATGGGGAAAAAGAAAAGAAAGAAAAAGCTGGCTCTGGTTTTTGGATGACCGTTCTAAAAGTAGAGATTGCAGATATAGCGTTTGCGATTGATTCCATGCTTGCGGCAGTAGCCCTTGCCATTACTCTTCCAGAAACTGGATGGGGACACATTGGGGGCATTGACACTGGACAATTCGCGATTATGTTCTTAGGTGGACTTGTTGGCCTAATTATTATCCGTTTTGCAGCAACTCAATTTGTTAAATTACTAAAAAGCTATCCAAGTCTCGAAACAGCTGCGTTTTTAATTGTTGGTTGGGTAGGTGTGAAGCTAGTAATTTATACATTAGCACATCCAAGTCTTGGGGTAATTCCACACAGCTTCCCTGAGTCAACGCTTTGGAAATTAATTTTCTGGGGTGTGATGATTCTTATTATTCTATGGGGATGGTTCGTTTCCTATCGCAGTAAGAAAAAAGCTGAAATAACTAAATAAGTTTTAACTGGCCAGAAGTGCATGATTGTACTTCTGGTTTTACATACAACCAGATGCTGAAATCACAATTTTATGATAGAGTAGAAGGATGGTGAATGAGGAATGGATGTTTCTATTTGGGGCGAATATGCGCTAGTTTTCCTTGTTTTAGTAGTACTAGAAGGAATTCTATCAGCAGACAACGCCGTAGTTATGGCAGTCATTGTTAAAGGTCTACCGCACGATAAGCAACGAAAAGCCTTGTTTTATGGGTTAGTTGGGGCTTTTGTTTTCCGTTTTGTGGCATTATTTTTAATTTCATTTTTAGTAAAAATATGGGAAATACAAGCTATCGGCGCGGTTTATTTATTGTACTTAGCAATTAAGCACATGTGGCGCCTTAAAAAAGGCAAGCAAGAAGAAGTCAAAGAAACATCAGAAGCCAAATCAACTTCCTTTTGGGGTGTAGTAGCTCGTGTGGAATTGACGGATATAGCTTTTGCACTGGATTCTATGTTAGCTGCAGCAGCATTAGTAGTTACTTTGCCAGATTTAGGGAATTTTGATATTGGGGGAATGAACGGTGGGCAATTTATCGTGATGTTCCTTGGTGGTATCGCAGGACTTGTCGTAATTCGTTTTGCGGCCACACAAGTGGTTAAATTATTAGAGCGTTACCCTACACTTGAAACAGCAGCGTTTTTAATTGTCGGTTGGGTTGGTGTGAAAATGGCGGTTCTAACGCTAGCACATCCATCTGTAGCAATTATTCCAGAAGATTTTCCAGATTCAGCCGTTTGGAAGCTGACATTCTGGTCGGTTATGATAATAATAGGTTTGGGTGGTTATATCATTGCGAGAAAAAAAGAGAAGAAAACCAAAAGAATTTGAATATGATCAGGAAGTAAAACTACGCAGAAGATTGAAGCTTGTTTTGGCACGTATGACGCCAGTTCAAGTTATAATTGCGTATTATTTTCTGGCGGTGACGATTTCTACTATCGTACTCAGCTTACCGTTTACGTTACAAAAAGGGGTAAAGGTATCGTTTATTGATACACTTTTTACGGCAGCGAGTTCGGTGAGTGTCACTGGTTTAACTACAGTAGATGTAAGTCAGACATATAGTACGGCCGGAATTTGGGTATTAATGGCGATTTTCCAAATTGGCGGACTTGGTGTCATGATGATTAGTACGTTTTTCTACTTAATTTTAAAAAGACGGATTGGCTTGAAACAACGCCAATTAATTATGACGGATACAAATCAGTTTACTATGAGCGGGATGGTGCGGATGCTTCGTGAAATCCTCGTTTTAATTTTTGGTATTGAGCTAATTGGAGCGCTGATTTTAGGGATTTACTTTATTCCGCTCTATCCGAATTTTTGGGATGCGATGTTCCAAGGGTTATACAACTCAGTTTCGCTAGTTACGAATGCAGGCGTTGATATTACAGGTAAATCATTAATGCCATTCGCGAATGATTATTTCGTTCAGTTTATTTCGATTTTATTAATCATTGCTGGAGCGATTGGTTTCCCAGTGTTACTTGAGACACGCCGATTTTTATTTGAGAAAAACACATTGATTCCGTTCCGTTTTTCTTTGTTTGTTAAAGTGACGACGCTGACTTACTTTGTTCTATTGATTGGTGGGGGGCTGCTGATTTGGTTGTTTGAATATCAGCATTTCTTTAGTGGGCAAAGTTGGGACTTCGGATTCTTTAATTCGATGTTCTTATCAGCGACATCACGAAGCGCGGGACTGCAAACGATTGATAGTGGCGCATTATCGGTATCGACGTTACTACTCGTTTCTTTCCTCATGTTCATCGGTGCTTCCCCAAGTTCTGTTGGGGGCGGAATACGAACGACGACATTTGCGATTACGATTTTGTTTATCTATTCGGTTGTTCGTGGTCGGAAGCATGTCTACATTTTTGGACGGGAACTGCATCAGGAAGATGTGCGAAAATCGCTTGCTGTCACGTTAGTAGCAGGGTTCGTAAGTATTTCTTCCATTGTTATTTTAATGCAAACGGAGACGGCCTCGCTCATTGCCGTTATTTTTGAAGTGTTCTCGGCATTTGGTACGACGGGACTTTCGGTAGGCTTAACACCAGATTTATCCACACCAGGTAAATTAATTATTATTGTGTTGATGTTTATCGGTCGGGTAGGGATTATGTACTCGATGCTTAGCTTGCGAAATAAAAACCAACCTAAAAATGCGATTCGTTTACCAAAAGAGAAAATTATTACTGGTTAAAGTGAAAAGCCATTCTGCTAACTACAGAATGGCTTTTTTAGTGCATTAAAAACCCCTTGATCAAAATGACCAAGAGGTTACTCATTAATAATTTGATTTTGGAACTGGTCTTCGGAAAATCCCCATTAATCCAGTTAAAGTGATTAAGATACCTGATACGATCCAAGCCGTTCCGATAACGAAGAAAAGTACGATACCGATAACAACTAAGATAACACCCCAACCACGTGGCGCTGATTTGATTAAGAGGGAAGCAATTAAAGCAACAACCGATGCGATTAATGTAATCCACCCAAGATTTTCTAACTCATTACCTAATTCACCTGGCAAATAAGTAAACGTCTGTATATAATCTGTGACGGAATCTCCATAGTTAATAATCCAAAAGCCAACTAAAATCCCAATGATAGAGCCAATTAATCCGATAATAATTTCTGGTTTTCTTGAACCCATATTAAAACCTCCTTTTTCTAGCTATACGTTTAATAACTTTCCCGTTTTACTAAGCGGCTAAACACATCCCGCAGCATTGATACCCTAAGTTCAATGACCGGTTGCACGAACGTTTTTACCAATCGGCTAGACAACAACACCGTTAAGGCAAAGGTAATGATAAATAGAAGTAAAAATGTCGACGGGCTATATTGAAAGTCAGTCTGGCCACCTTCACGAAAAAATTTAATAAAGAAGCCATGTAACAAATAAACATATAACGTATTTTTACCCCATTTAGTGAAAAATAACCTTTTTCGAGGAATAAAACTGAAGAATGCGGCAATTGAAGCAAAACTAATAAAATACACAAGCGCCCGAATAAATAGACCGAGTGACTTCACTTCTACAAAGTTCGCATAAGGTTTAGAGCCTAAAAACCATTTATCATTTAAATTAGGATGTAGTGTAATAAATGTTAGCAGTAAAATAATGAAAATACCTCCAAGAATGGAAGCAAAATGCGTTTTCAAGAAATAAAAATGCTCTTTCTTCAAAAAATATCCTACTAAGAAAAAAGGGAAAAAAACAAGCGTCCGCGATAAGCTTAGATAACCGCCGATAATATCAAAATACCCAGCGACTAAACCAATAAGAAGCGCAAGGCTCACAGATTTCCACGGCTTGATTTTCGAAAAAACCAATAACATAACATTCCAGAAAAATAAGCTCAGTAAAAACCAAAGCGACCATTCCGGATCTAAAAATTTGATGGAAAGATTGTCTTTACTTAAAAGAAAATAATAAAAAATACTATAAATAAGCTGAAAAAATACGTATGGTAAAATGAGCTTTTTCATCGTCTTTTTTAAATAATCCTGTTTTCCAAACCCTTTGGCAAAAAAGCCGGATATGAGGACGAAAGCGGGCATATGAAATGTGTAAATATAGATATAAAGTACACGGACACCAGCATAATCCGCGATAAATGTTTGGAGAAAATGACCAAATACTACTAAGAAAATCAAAATGAATTTGGCGTTATCGAAATAACTTTCCCGCTTTACGGCGGTTTGTTCCATAGAAAAACAGTCCTTTCTATTCTATGTTGATTGTGCCTTTGTATATTTTACCCTAGCCTCTGTAACGGTTAACCAACAGTTGAGTAACAAAAGGTATCAAATATTAATAGGCGATGACACAGGTTTGCGAATTTTCGAGGGACGTGCTATCTTTAGAACAATAAATTAACGGGGGGCAACGAAGGTATGCTAAAACAAATAAATGCATCACCAGTTGGAGAGCTATTTATAACGATTGAAGAGGAATGGATTACGAGCATTTCGTATGATAAGCCAGATAATTGGGAAGAGCTTGTTGGGACAGCGCACGAGCAAGTACTTTTTCAGAAATTAATTATGCAACTGGACACTTATTTTGAAGGGACGAGAGAAGTGTTTGAATTACCGTTGTTACTAAAAGGGACCGATTTTCAAAAACGAGTCTGGCAAGCATTGAGTGAGATTCCGTATGGCGTCGTTGTCAGTTATAAAGATATTGCGATTGCGGCGGGAAGTCCTAAAGCTGTTCAAGCAGTGGGGCAAGCCAATCGCGCTAATCCAATTCCACTACTTATTCCTTGTCACAGGTGCGTAAAAAGTAACGGGGAACTGGGCGGATATAACGGGGCAGATGTAGATAAAAAGCAATATTTACTTGCATTAGAAAAAGGCTTGAGTTTAAATTAACTCAAGCCTTTTTTATTTACGCTGTTACTTGCTCTGTGATGATGATTTCTTTGTCTTCATTTAGTGTAGCTGTTAAGTTTTTCGCTTCTGGTTGATCGATTAAGCTGTCAGCAATGGCATCTTCCAAGTGTTCTTGGATAGTCCGGCGCAGTGGTCTTGCTCCGAATTTAGGATCATAACCAAGTTCAATCAACTGCTCTTTCACTTCTTTAGAAACATCAATGGTCACACCTTCTTGTGCGAGCATGGCATTTAAGTCAACGAGCATTAAGTCAATAATTTGTACTAAGTCGTCTTTTTCAAGTGATTTAAATTCAATCACGCTATCCAGACGGTTCAAGAATTCAGGTTTGAAGTATGCGCCTAATTTTGCAAGGATATCAGAACCTTTTTCCAGTTTTGTGTCGGCCGTTGTATTAAACCCGACGGAAGCTTCTGTATCTGTCGCACCAGCGTTACTTGTCATAATAATAACCGTATCTTTAAAGCTGACTGTGCGGCCTTGTGAGTCAGTTAGACGACCATCTTCTAAAATTTGTAGGAACATATGTTGAACATCAGGATGTGCTTTTTCGATTTCGTCTAACAAAATGATGCTATACGGATTGCGACGTACTTTTTCTGTTAATTGACCAGCTTCTTCGTGACCAACATAGCCTGGAGGAGAACCGATTAATTTAGAGACGCTGTGTTTTTCCATGAATTCACTCATATCTAAACGAATCATTGCTTCACTAGTACCGAAAAGTTCACGAGCAAGTGTGCGACCAAGCTCTGTTTTTCCGACCCCAGTTGGTCCAACAAATAGGAAGGAGCCAATTGGGCGGTTTTTCGATTTGAGGCCGACGCGGCTACGACGAATTGCTTTGGCAACTTTTTTCACGGCATCTTCTTGACCAATTACTTTACCAGTTAAGTTGCTTTCTAAGTTTTTCATTTTGGATTGTTCGTCTTCTTGTAGACGTCCTACTGGAATGCCAGTTTTTTCCTCAATGATTGCTTGGATGTCAGATGCTTGGATGACTGGGCGTTCTGAGAAGGAATTGCTTGTTTTGTTTTCTTCTAGTCGAGTAATTTCGTCCCGAACTTTGGCTGCTTTTTCGTAGTCTTCCATTTGGAGTGCTTGATTTTTTTCTTCCTCTAAACGAGCAACACGTTCGCTCACAGTGTTTTCGTCTAGTTTTTCAATAGATAGATTGTATTTAGAACCAACTTCATCCATTAAATCAATGGCTTTATCTGGTAAATGGCGGTCTTGGATGTAACGGGAGCTTAGTTCAACCGCTGCTGTTAAAGCTTCTGGTGAATAAACTACTTCGTGGAAATCTTCATATTTTTGTTTTAAGCCATTTAAAATAGTTAGCGTTTCTTTTGTGGATGGTTCATTTACTGTCACTGGTTGGAAACGACGCTCAAGTGCGGCATCTTTTTCGATCGTGCGGTACTCTTTTAGTGTTGTTGCACCAATCATTTGTAAGTCACCACGTGCGAGTGCTGGTTTTAAAATGTTACCAGCATCCATCGAACCTTCTGCGGAACCAGCACCAACGATAGTATGGACTTCATCAATAAAGAGAATGGTATTTTTACGTTCTTGAAGCTCTTTAATTAGTTGTTTCATGCGTTCTTCAAATTGTCCGCGGATACCTGTGCCAGAAACAAGCGAAGCGACATCAAGCAAAATAACTTCTTTGTTTATTAGTTTGCTTGGGACATTTCCTGCGACAATCGCATTTGCAAGTCCTTCGACAACGGCTGTTTTACCAACACCTGGTTCACCAATGAGAACAGGATTATTTTTATTCCGGCGATTCAAAATTTCAATTACACGTTTAATTTCTTTGTCGCGACCGATGACAGGGTCTAATTGATCATTTTTCGCCATATCAGTTAAATTTGTCCCAAATTCATCTAGTAAACTATTTCCGCCTCCACTAGTTTGTGTTTGTACTTGTGGATTTGCTTGGCTTCTTTGTTCACGGTTTGCTTGATTTGCAGCAGCGCCACTTAATTGACGGAAAATATCGTCAAACGGGGAACCGCCAGTACCTGGAAACTCATTTGCTCCAAAATTTGCTTGGTTTCTAACTTCGGCATAACAAGAGGCACAAAGCGGCATTTCTACACGCTTGCCATTAATATTCATATATAGTTGGATTGTTGCTTGATTTTGATTACATTTTTCACAGTTCATCATTAATTTCCTCCTTTTAAAAATGAGAAATGAAAGGTCTTGACTTTGACTATATTTGACCTTATGAATCTATTATATACTGACCTATTTTGACTTTCAAGTATTTTGCTTTACTTTTTTTGCGAAAAAAAACACCCCTATAAAAGGAGTGTTCTAGGTTGTTTTTAGTAAATTGGTAGTGCCGCGAGTAGTAAAAAAGCAAAGGTTAAATGCGACATATACAACATCAATAGGCTTGGTCGATACGAATACATAATGTTCCACGCGAGCGAAGCAACAAAAATACCTATAATAGCTGCAAAATTACCACTTGGAAGCATCATTACCATACAAAGTAACGCCCCGAATATGTTCGAAAACCACGGATTAAAATAATGGTTCAATCGTTTTAATACAAAGCCACGCCAGAAAATTTCTTCACCTGGGATAATAGCAACAACTAATAGCAACCAAATTATCCAAGAATGCGTTGAATACTTATTAAAAGCAGCTTCCACAGAATTGTCTAGACCGCCTGGCGTTACTTTAAGAATAAAGGCGCCTATGTAAAAAATAATATAAAGGACAATTCCGGAAAAAATTCCTGGTAAAATGCCTTTAACGAACGAAAATTCCTTTTTTAAATCATCATTAAAAATCACAAAACTAAGTAAAAATAACATTCCAGCCCCATATAGATACCAAAAAACACGAGGGAACTGATAGGTTAATATAACAAGTAGGGCGCATAAAATGAGTCCCAGTACAAGTTTATAATCGATCTTGATGCTCTTCAAAATACTTTACACCTCTTCTTAACAATTACTTCTCATACTACTTTAAAACAAATGAAATCGTTTGGCAACAATTAAACAAAAGATAAGATAAAAGTTGTGCAATTTAATAAATCCTATATAATTAAAAAATAGGAGTGGTTCATAGATGTTAGAAAAAAACTATAAATTTTTACTTTGGATTTATATATTCTGGTTTTTAGGCAGTGTATTGCTTGTTTCCTTGCATGTTATTCCACCAGAGCTGACGGCTGTTCAATCGTTATTTTTAGTATTTACTGGTGTGTTTGCGGCTGTTTTCTTTATTATGCAATATGGTAAATGGCTAGGATCGGCAATCACGTTACTTATTTTTGTTGTAAGTACTTGTATCGAGTGGATGCAGTTGAGTTATACGGATGAGTATATCGGATCTGCGCTGGGCGGAAGTGTCTATGGGATTCCGGTAACAATGGGCTTTATCTGGGTCGGAATGGTTGCTGGTACGCACATTATCGCTCGTGAAATTACGCTGAAAATTAATATTGACTGGATTCGCGGCGGGATTTATTCCTTTATTGCTGCAACCATGGTGATGATATTTGAAGTGTTAATCGAGCCAATCACGATGCAATCCAAACAACTTTACATTACTCAAAATGGATTCACGATATTACAGCTATCGGATTTTGTTAATTGGTGGTTGTTAGGTCTTATTTTACATTTGATGATTTACTTTATTTTGAGTCTGACGGACAGCTGGGGACGCCTCAAATATCCGGATTTAAAATCAGAAATTGTTATTGTTTATTGGATTATCATTGCCTTTTTCGTATTTTTATCGTTTTATCTTGATTTATGGACATCGATTGCGATTATCATAGTTTCCAATATTATTTTCACGGCTTGTTATTTTTTCAGTCTGGAAAAAGAAAAGAAATCCGAATGATTACTCGGATTTCTTTTCTTTTTGTAAAAATTTCTGCGTGGCGATTTGGGCATTTTCGATAATAAAAGGAAGGGAGCTACCCGACATTGCCCCAGCGCCAATCACAAATAAATTTTTGAATTTAGGCGATTTTTTCGAAGGGTGCAAGAAGCCATGTTGGCGCCATAGATGTTGCAAACCAAAGATAGCACCGTACTTAACATGGTATTTCTTTTCCCAGTCTGTTGGGGTAATAATATATTCTTCTTCAATATATTCTTCTAAATCTGGCACATCTAAACGCTCTTTTACGGTATCTAAAATTAATTTTCGAAAAGCAGGTGTTTCTTTTTGCCAATCGATGTTGCTCGTATTATTTGGAACCGGCACCATAATGCGGACGCTAGAATGATTGATTGGCGCCATCGTATTATCTGTTGCGGAAGGATTGGTCAAATGAATCGATAAATCTTGGGATAAAATTTTCTTATGTATTGTATTATTCGCAAATTCACGGTAATTTTTTGGGAAAATAATCGATTGATGCGAAAAAGGCAAGATCGTTTTTAAGCCAAGGTAAATGATAAAAGCTGAAGAGGAATATTCTTTCGTTTCCAATTTGTTTGGCGATTCATTTGTTAAGGAATAAATAAAATCTAAATTAGTGAAATAATAGTCTGCCTCAATTGTTTTACCATTGGCAAGCACTGCGCCTGTAATGTCTTTGCCGTTTGTTTCGAACTCGGTTACTTCGGAATTAAAGAAGAATTTGCCTTTATTTTCCGTAACTACTTGCTGCATCGCTTCGACAATTTTATTTTGCCCGCCGATGGGATGGAAGGTGCCGTAGTAGTATTCCGAAAAGGGGATAATGCTATAAGCCGCCGGAATATCCCACGGAGACATTCCTAAGTAGCGCATTTGCAACGAAAAAGCGAGACGAAGGTTTTTACTATTAAAATAGCGCGCTAAATCATCCATTAAAGATCTGCCAAGCGTCAAACTAGGAATAGCACGCAAAGTCGTCGGGCGGAAAAAATCAAACAACGAACTATAATTAAATTGATTGAGCGGGGAAACATAGAGCATTTTTTTCGTATTTTCTTTCATAAAGCGTTCAAAACCATCTTCTTCTCCAGGAAAATACGTTTTAATGACAGTCTTTGTTTCAGAATAATCACTATAAAGTGGAAAAGTAATATCTTCAAAATAAAGCGTATGTATTGGATTAATCGGTAAAAGAGAAACATAGTCCAAAATATTTCGATTACAGTCCATAAAAAGAGAAGTGAGAATATGCGTCATCGTTAGCGCGGAAGGACCGACATCAAATGAGTATTTGCCCATTTTGTGTAGCGCAGTTCTGCCACCAATGCGATCATTTTTTTCATAGATGTTTACTTGATAGCCGAGCTGACTTAGTAGCATCCCAGCAGCCAAGCCACCTGGTCCAGCTCCAATAATGGCGATTTTCTTTTTACTCTCCAAATTAAAACGCTCCTTTTCCCGTTTTTCTACATATAAAAAACGCAAAAACATAAAGCATTATCACACGGAAATGCTTTATTTTTGCGCACTTAAAAAACTATTTTGTTTGTTATTCTTCGGTTTCTTCTTCGTCTTCTTCCACAGAATGAATAATTTGGTAATTTTTGTGGTTTACAACGGTTTTCTCTTCAATACCTAAATCTTTGAAATTTTCCATATAAGTTAAGTCGACAATAACGGAATTTTCATTGAGCTTCTCAACGATTCCTGTTAAGCCATCCTTAAATTCAATAATGTCTCCAACATGTGCTTTTGCCATTGTTATCACTCCTTCAATTTTCGGTGTTGCCACTATCTTGCTGAAAAAGAATGTATGCATTTTTGAACCTTCCTTAAATTCTGCACTAAAAAGCCATTAAAATCAACTATAAGCCATTAAAAAGTGTATTTTAAATAAAAAAGGAATCATTTTGTTAATAAATTTATAGAAAACGCTCCCTTTTCTCTGGCTTATAAAGAAGGAAACAGGGCAGACTGCAAAAAAATATTCTAAAAAATTTTTAATCAAATAGTTGTAACAATAGGTAAAACATGGTACTCTTTTTAATTGAGGGATAGTCTTTTTTGTCGAAATTTTTTCGGCTTAAAAGGTTACAACAAATTTCTTTACAAAGGAGAATGTAAATTATGGAACAAGCAAGTTTTGTAGTAATCGATGAAACAGGAATTCACGCACGCCCAGCAACTCTATTGGTGCAGGCTGCAAGTAAATACAGCTCTGACGTTCAAATTGAATACACTGGTAAAAAAGTAAACCTTAAATCAATTATGGGCGTTATGTCTTTAGGTATTGGTAAAGGCGCTGATATCACTATCTACACTGAAGGTAGCGATGAAAAAGAAGCAATCGAAGGACTAACTGAAGTTCTTAAGAAAGAAGGATTGGCTGAATAATGGCTAAAGAGTTGAAAGGTATCGCAGCATCTGATGGGATTGCCATTGCGAAAGCTTATCTGCTCGTTGAACCTGATCTTTCCTATGAAAAAACAGAAGTTACGGATGTTGAAAGTGAAGTAAAACGTTTTGAAAGCGCGTTAGAAGTTTCTAAAAAAGAACTTTCAATGATCCGTGAGAAAGCTGCTAAAGACTTAGGCGAAGATAAGGCTCAAATTTTTGATGCGCATCTTCTAGTTTTAAATGATCCTGAATTAACAGGACCAATCGAAGAAAGCATTAAAAATGCTAAAACGAATGCAGAAACAGCTTTACAAGAAACGACAGACATGTTTATTGGTATGTTTGAATCTATGGACAACGAATACATGCGTGAACGTGCAGCGGATATTAAAGATGTACGTAAACGTGTTCTTTCTCACTTACTAGGTGTGACTATTCCTAATCCAGCTTTAATTGATGAGGAAGTAGTTGTTGTTGCAGCTGATTTAACGCCTTCTGATACCGCACAACTTAACCGTAACTTTGTTAAAGGTTTCGTGACGGATATTGGTGGACGTACTTCTCACTCCGCTATTATGGCGCGCTCTCTTGAAATTCCAGCAGTAGTTGGAACAAAAGAAGTTACTGCTAGCGTAGCGAAAAACGATATTGTTATTATTGATGGTTTGGAAGGTAATGTTATCATCCACCCAACAGAAGAACAAATCGCTCACTATGAAAAAATTAAATCTGATTTTGCTTTGCAACAAGCAGAATGGGATAAACTTAAAAACGAAAAAACCGTTTCTAAAGACGGCGTTCACGTGGAGCTTGCAGCAAACATCGGAACTCCGAATGATTTAGAAGGTGTTATTTCTAACGGCGGGGAAGCAGTTGGACTTTACCGTACAGAATTCTTGTACATGGGTCGCGACAATTTCCCAACAGAAGAAGAGCAATTTGAAGCGTATAAAGCAGTAGTATCCGGAATGGACGGAAAATCTGTGGTTGTTCGTACATTAGATATCGGTGGCGACAAAACGTTACCATACCTAGAACTTCCTGAAGAAATGAACCCATTCTTAGGATTCCGCGCAATTCGTCTTTGCTTTGCGAATGAAGAATTATTCCGTACACAACTTCGCGCGTTACTTCGTGCAAGTGTATATGGTAACTTAAAAATTATGTTCCCGATGATTGCAACAGTAAATGAATTCCGTCAAGCACGTGATATTTTACTAGACGAAAAAGCGAAACTAAAAGCTGCTGGAACAGAAGTATCTGATTCCATCGAACTTGGAATTATGATTGAAATTCCTGCTGCTGCAGTTTTAGCTGATCAATTTGCAAAAGAAGTTGATTTCTTCTCTATCGGAACAAATGACTTAATTCAGTATACAATGGCTGCTGACCGTATGAACGAACGCGTTTCTTACCTTTACCAACCATACAATCCATCTATTTTACGTTTAGTTAAAATGGTAATTGATGCTTCTCATAAAGAGGGCAAATGGACTGGTATGTGTGGGGAAATGGCTGGAGATCAAACGGCTGTACCACTTCTTTTAGGCTTAGGCTTAGATGAATTTTCAATGAGTGCTTCAAGCATTCTTAAATCTCGTTCGTTAATCAAACGTTTAGATCAATCTGAAATGGTGAAATTAGCGGAAGAAGCTTTAAACAAATCTACAGCAGAAGAAGTTGTAGAATTAGTTGAAAAATATACTGCAGAGTAATCTCTGATTGAAGGCCTAGACATTTTTCGTGTCTAGGTCTTTTTATGTTGTGAAATAGAAGTCTCCCAAGTATAATTGGGAGGATAGTTAGTTTTAAAGGGGGCAACAAGGTTGGTTATCTACATATTAGCAGGCTTTTTTCTGCTACTTTTCATTGTTTTGTCGATTATAGATAGACGACGAATTAGCAATGGGATTGTTTTGACAATGGCGCTATTTTTTTCAGTGCTTTCGGTCGTTTATGCTACTTTTTCAAAAGGGAATGAACTGCTCGTCTCGGTGATGGGGACGGTATTACTTTTATTAGTGTTACTTATTCCGTTTTTTGTTGTGGGGATAGCAACGATGCTTATTGTGAACGGACGGTTAATGTTAAAACGAGAAGGGCGCAAATTAGCCAATATGCTACCGTTAATTATTGGTTTAGGTATTTTAGCATTTATTATTGCGTGGTTTGTAAGTATTTTAAAAACAGGTAGTCCGATTCTTGGGATTGCGGTTGTTTTTATCGTGGCATTAGTTGGTTACTTTTCGTTCTTATTTTTATCATTTCTTTTGTCTACTTTTCTCTACCAATTTAACTTTCCGAGGTATAATCAAGATTTCTTAATTGTGCTTGGGAGTGGCTTGATAGGAGGCGACAGAGTACCACCGCTGCTTGCTAGTCGACTGAATCGCGCAATCAAATTCTACAACAAGCAATATGCTAAAAAAGGCAAACGGGCGACTTTTATCGTTTCTGGTGGCCAAGGTGCTAATGAGACTATTTCTGAAGCTGAAGCGATGCGAGGGTATTTGATTGAACAAGGTATCGATGAAGATTTTATTATTATGGAAGATAAATCAGTGAATACTTTGCAAAATATGCAATTTTCAAAGGCGAAGATGGATGCGATTATGCCAAGTTATAATAGCTTGTTTTCAACGAATAATTTTCATTTGTTTCGGGCGGGTATTTATGCAAGAAAAGCTGGTTTGAAGAGTCAGGGGATTGGTGCGAAAACGGCTTTATACTATATGCCTAATGCGTTAATCCGAGAATTTATCGCGATTACGGTGATGTATAAAAAAGTACATTTGATTTTACTTGGTTTATTGGTATTGTTTTTTGTGTTTTTAGGAATTATTGGTATTACTTTTAGATAGGAGGCTGAAATGATGGAGAAAATTGGATTTGTTGGTACAGGTGTGATGGGTGCAAGCATGGCGGGACATTTGCTAGAAGCTGGTTATGAAGTATTTGTTTATACGCGCACGAAAGCGAAAGCGGAAGGGTTACTGCGTAAAGGAGCACATTGGGAAGAAACGCCGGGTGCGCTTGCAAGTAAAGTGGACGTGTTAATTTCGATGGTCGGTTATCCACAAGATGTAGAAGCTTTATATTTAGGCGAAAATGGCTTTTTAGACAATCTAGCTGCTGGATCTGTCGCGGTGGATATGACAACTTCTTCCCCAGCACTAGCGAAAAAAATGGCAGAAGTTGCTCTCGAAAAAGAAATCGGTATGCTTGATGCTCCGGTTTCTGGAGGAGATATTGGCGCGAAAAATGGCACATTAGCTATTATGGTTGGTGGAGCAGAAGAGACATTCCTTAAAATGAAACCAATCTTTGAAATTCTTGGAAGTAGTGTGGTGCTACAAGGAGCAGCAGGAGCAGGACAACATACTAAAATGGTCAATCAAATTGCGATTGCCTCCAATATGATTGGCGTAACTGAAGCGATTATTTATGCGGAAAGAGCAGGACTTAATCCGTCGCGCGTCCTTGAGTCAATTTCTGGCGGAGCAGCGGGAAGTTGGTCACTTTCTAATTTAATTCCACGCGTGTTAAAAGATGATTTTTCACCGGGATTCTTTATTAAACATTTTATTAAAGATATGGGCATCGCGATTACCGAAGCGAAACAAATGGGACTTGATTTACCAGGACTTCTTTTAGCAGAAAAAATGTATCAAACTTTAGCAGAGCGAGGTTTAAGCGAAGAAGGAACCCAAGCTTTAATTAAATATTACCGTTAAAAAAATAGCCCAACCTAGTGGTTGGGCTATTTTTACTTTTCTAGAAAAGCAGCCATTCGGTCTAACGCCTCTGCTAAATTATTAAAAGAAGTAGCGTAAGAAAGGCGGAAATACCGGTCGCCTTTTTCTGAGAAAGCATTGCCGGGAACGACAGCTACTTTAGCTTCTTCCGCTAGTTTAACAGCCCAGTCAAAAGAATTTTCTTGGATTGTGTCCGGCAGTTTAACAAAAAAGTAAAATGCACCATCCGGCGGAATAACAGTAAATCCCATTTTTTCTAAACGATCTTGAGTGAAATTAGCTCTTGTTTTATACTCCGTGCGCATTTGGAACGCATCATCTTTTCCGTTTGTAAGTGCTTCTAATGCGGCTTTTTGAGAAATCGAGCTAGCGCATGTAACGGAATATTGATGGATTTTTAGCATTTCGGTTGTGAGACTTTCTGGGGCAAGCAAGAAGCCTATTCGCCAGCCAATCATTGCATGTGACTTAGATAAGCCATTGATAACAATGGTTTGTTCTTTCAACATTGGCGCGATGCTCACATGCTCTTCATGATAAGTTAGTTCGCTATAAATTTCATCAGCAATTACGAAAATTCCAGTATCTTTCAGAACGTCTGCTAACGCCGCAAGTTCTTCTTTGGTTAATGTTACTCCTGTTGGGTTGGAAGGATACGGTATTATTAAGGCTTTTGTTTTAGGTGTAATGTGCGCACGTAATTGTTCCGGTGTTAATTTGAAATTCGTCTCGGTTGTATCGATTTTGACCGGGCGTGCTTTATTCAAAGTAATTAGTGGTTCATAGCCAGGATAAATTGGATCAGGTAAAATTACTTCATCATCTGGTTCTAAAATGGTTTGCAAGGCGACCGAAATAGCTTCTGTAGCGCCCACTGTGACGATTATTTCTTTATTTGTGTAAGATAGGTCATATTTTTCGTGAAAATAGGTAGAGGCCGCTTCTAGCAATTCTGGCATGCCTGCGTTTGGTGTATAGTTGGTGAAATTTTCTTCTATTGCTGAAATAGCTGCTTGTTTTACATGCTCTGGTGTTGGAAAGTCAGGTTCGCCAAGTGTTAAGCGAATCATATCGGGAATGCCCGTTACCCGTGTATTAAACGTTCTGATACCACTTACTTGAATGTCGCGTAATTCCGGTCGAATTGATTTTGTCATTTTCGTCACCTTTCTTTATAAGAAAATCCCGTGAAAATTAGGTGGGAGTAAGCTTCGTAATTTCATTCCATTATAGCTTAAAAAGGAAGAAAAGCAAAATGTCTGAAAATATTACTAAAAACCCTTGCACTTTTAATTGGAATGCTATAAGATGGTTTTAATAATGATAATCATTTTCATTTAGAAATGATTTGTAAATGTGGAAGGGGCCGCCGGATATGACTAAACCAGGTAAATATGAAGCTCTCTTTTTTCCAACAAAAGATGGCTTGCTAAAAATACATGCTTATGGCTTTAATCCTTGTGGTTCATGGGGGGAAGTATTCGCAACCATTGGTGATCAAACGATTTGTGTCAAAGGATTCAATCGTCATAAAACCATTGTGCGAGCTACGAAAATGATTATAAGCTCTACTGCCAATCGAAAAAACGAATTTTAATAATCAAAAGACTGTGAAAAAGTGAATTGCCTTTTTACAGTCTTTTTTTGGAATAGAATACGCGCAAAATTGGGTAAATCGTGTCTTTCTGGTTAATTTAAAATAATTTCTTTTTCTGAATATTTCCAGAACCCTTGCGTTATACGTGCGGTTTGCGATAAAATTTGGTAGTATAGTGAAAGAAATAAGATATGGCGAAGAAACCAACTATGAGGAAATATGTGAAAAAGCATTGCCACGCGTGTACTACAGCAAGGTATGCCAATATTTGCACGTCAGATGGTGGATTTGAGAGGAGAGGTAAGATGTCTCAGTTATTGGGAATTATTCAACGTTTACATGCAATGCAAGAAGATGAGTCTGCTGAAACACAAGCAAGACGTTTTGAAAAAAATGGTACGCCTGTGTGCGAAGTGAAGTTTTTCCAAGCTTCTAACTCATTTGAAGTAGAAATCTATGGCGACAACAGTAAATATCAGTTTGATGATATTGACATGACGGCTATCGAAATTTTTGAAACATTACAAGAAAACGAATAAGAAGGTAAAAATCGGACAATCTGGTTCTTTACTTAGAGGCTGTGAATATTTATTCACAGCTTTTTTTATTTTCAAGCACTAAATGAAAGAAATCAGACTAAATAGTATGGTAGAATAGGAGATGGAAAAGTTTCGCTTTATTTTAAAAAGTTGAAAGAAACTTCGTAGAGCTTGAAAATACAAGGAAGAGGAAGATTCTAAATGATCTCAAATAGATTTGGACAATTTATTGACAATGAACTAGCTGATTCTATGATTTCCGCTGAAAAGGTTGCCCATGTGCAGCTTGGTAATAACTTAGAACATGCACTACTTGTTTTAACTAAATGCGGTTATTCAGTTATTCCTGTACTAGACTTTGAATTTAAACTCCATGGATTAATAAGTGCAGCAATGATAACAGATGCGATACTTGGACTCGAACGTATCGAGTTTGAACGATTAGAAGATTTAAAAGTAGAAGATGTCATGCAAACAGATTTCCCAGTAATTAAAGATTTTAACAATAACGAGCGAATTGTACACTTACTTGTAGATCATCCTTTTGTTTGTGTTGTAGATGCTGACCACCATTTTGAAGGAATAGTAACAAGACGCGTTGTGTTAAAACAAGTCAATCGTTATATTCATTTACAGGTGGAGGAAAATAGATGATTGTCACAGAATATGAATTACTTGTTTGTTTAGCGGAAGAACTTAATATGCGTAAAAGTGCGGAAAAGCTCTTTTTAAGTCAACCAGCTTTGTCACAACGCCTGCAAACAATTGAAAGCAGATGGAACACCAAAATCTTTATTCGTACACAAAAAGGACTACTGCTAACCCCAGAAGGAGAAGCAATTGTCCGCCATGCATCAAGCGTTATTGAGCGTGAGCATACTATCCAAGAGAAACTCGAAGCGATGGAAGGTGTCGTGCGGGGAACACTGCGAATTGCCTGTGCGAGTGTAGTTGCACAAATGTGGCTACCGCGCGTCCTAAAAGCTTTCTCAAGAGCCTATCCAAACGTGCAAATTTCGCTTGTCACGGGTTGGAGCAGCGAAGTAACGCAACAATTAGCTGCTGGCAATGTTCATATCGGGATTGTTCGTGGAAATTCCACTTGGAAAAGCGTTCAAAAACCATTATTTAATGACAAATTAATTTTAGTTGACACAGAAATCACAAAAATTGAAGAAGTTTTCCAAACCAATCGACCATTTATTCAGTTTCGCAGTGATTCGAATTATTACCAAGTTATTCAAGACTACTGGCAACGTAATTTCGGGAAAATGCCACGTCAAGCAATGCTTATGGATCAAATGGAAACTTCGAGACAAATGGCTTTAAATGGAATTGGTTTTGCGATTTTACCGGAAGTAACGATGTTAGGCTATACGGATAAAATCAACAAAATTCCACTAACAGAAAAAGACGGATCGGTTTTAAGCCGGGAAACGAATTTACTGACCTACGAACAGTCACTCAGTTTACCACAAGTGAAGGCGTTTTTAGAAATAACAGATAAATTCCTTGAACAAGTTAAATAGCTATGGCAAAATAGAAAGCAGAACATATCGGAAGGGGACAAAAATTCATGAAACAAATGGATGCACACCAAATTATTTCTTTTATTCAAAATAGCAAGAAAGCAACACCAGTCAAAGTTTATCTTAAAGGGAACTTAGAAAAAATCGATTTCCCAAGTGATGTAAAAACGTTCATTACTGGAAATGCGGGAACAATTTTTGGAGAATGGGCGGTTGTTGAACCATTATTAGAAGCAAATAAAGCGAATATTGAAGATTACGTGATTGAAAATGATCGTCGTAACTCCGCTATTCCTTTGTTAGATATGAAAAATATTAATGCACGCATCGAGCCCGGCGCGGTGATTCGCGACCAAGTAACTATCGGCGACAATGCGGTAATTATGATGGGAGCAAGCATTAATATCGGTTCTGTTATCGGCGACGGTACAATGATCGATATGAATGTTGTTCTTGGCGGCCGCGCAACTGTTGGTAAAAATTGCCATATCGGTGCGGGTTCTGTCCTTGCCGGCGTAGTGGAACCACCGTCCGCACAACCAGTTATCGTCGAAGATAATGTAGTTGTTGGCGCAAACGTGGTTGTTTTAGAAGGCGTACGTATTGGAGAAGGCGCAGTTGTAGCAGCGGGCGCAATCGTTACAAAAGATGTAGCTCCTGGAACAGTTGTAGCCGGAATTCCTGCACGTGAACTAAAAAAATTAGATGCAAAAACAGCGTCTAAAACAGAAATCATGCAAGAACTTCGCCAACTTTAAAAAATTAAAGGGAACTGTTTCGTCTGTTGGCGGAGCAGTCCTTTTTTAGAAGGAGAGAGTCGCCATGTTAAATGAATTTATTGCCATTCGACGTGATTTACACCAAATTCCTGAAACAGGTTACAAAGAGCTGAAAACACAAGCTTATTTATTAGATTATATTAGCAAATTACCGAACGAACATTTAAAAGTAAAAAAATGGCGCACGGGAATTTTAGTTTTAGTAAAGGGAACGAATCCCGAAAAAACAATTGGTTATCGTACTGATATTGATGCATTGCCAATTACAGAAGAAACGGGCCTCGCATTTGAATCGAAACATCCCGGCAATATGCATGCTTGTGGACATGATTTACATATGAGTATCGCGCTTGGTGTATTGACGCATTTTGCAAGTAAACCTGCCAAAGATAATCTACTATTCGTGTTCCAACCAGCCGAAGAAGGACCGGGCGGCGCTAAACCAATTATGGAAAGCGCGGAATTTGCTGAATGGCGCCCAGATAGTATTTACGCACTTCATATCGCACCAGAATACAAAGTCGGCGAAATTGCGATTAAGCCTGGCTTACTATTCGCCAATACGTCCGAACTCTTTATTTCGTTTAAAGGAAAAGGTGGCCACGCAGCGTATCCACATTTGGCGAATGATATGGTTGTTGCTGCAAGTGCGTTCGTTGGGCAAATGCAGACAATTATAAGCCGAAATATTGATCCAATGGATAGCGCGGTTATTACAATTGGTCGAATACACGGCGGCGAAATTCAAAATGTCATTGCGGAAACGGCTTATTTAGATGGGACAATTCGGACGCTTTCACCAGCAACAATGGAAATCGTTTGGACTCGTTTGAAACAGCTCGCTAAAGGCTGGGAAGAGGCTTACCAATGTGAAGTAGAATTCCATCCGGGTTCGGATTATTATCAAGTAGACAATGATCCAGCTGAAACCGAAGAATTTATCCAGTTTTTAGAAGAACGTTACCCTGAAAGTTATGTGCCAGCGCGTTCGGCAATGACAGGCGAAGACTTTGGTTACTTTTTATCCGAAATTAAAGGATTTATGTTTTGGTTAGGTGTGGATTCGGAGTACAGTTTGCATCACGCGAAACTTAATCCAAAAGAAGAAGCGATTCCATTTGCGATAGATGTATTAGTTCAATTTTTTGAAAGTAAATAAAAAGACGTAAATTCGTTCTCAAAATGAGCGAATTTACGTCTTTTTAATTATTATTTGGTCCGAATGTGCTTACAAAATTGAGCGGTAATTCGATTTCATTTTCTGCGAGTGCTTCGCGGATATCTTTGAGTAAATCGCGTTGAACAGAGTATTGCTCACCATTCACGGCTTTACCTACTACTCGAATCATCATATTTGTCGCGTCGATGTTTTGCACACCTAACACAACAGGGGGCTCTACGATATTTTTGTTTTCTTTTGCAGCAACTTCACAAACTTCACTAATAATTTTAATTGCTTTTTCCGGATCTTCATGCGGACTAATTTGAATGTCCACCATCACACGCATATTGCCGCGCGAATGATTACTAACGACCATAATTTGTCGGTTAGGAATGAAATGAAGCGTGCCATCAAAATCACGTACCTGTGTTGTTCTAAGTCCCAGTGCTTCAACAGTTCCATTGACGAGCCCAATTGTAATCGTATCACCAACATCAAGTTGTCTTTCAAGTAGAATAAAAAATCCAGTTACCACGTCACTGACAAGCCCTTGCGCACCAAACGCGATTGCCAAACTCGCAACCCCAGCGCTCGCAATAATCGCCGTAACATCCATAAAGTTCTGTAATAATAAAATCGCAAAAGTGAAGAATAAAACATAACCGTAAAAATTAGAAATTAAACTCTCTAACGTATCCGCCCGCCCAACAGAAACGGCTTGTTGTTGCCGATACTTGCGGAAGAAACTACGAATAATCTTATTACCAACTACGCGAAAAATAAAATAAAGAACAATTAATATGGCAATTTTTATCCCCACAGAAATAATATGATTCCAAAATTGTTCCCAGTCAATCGAATTGAACCACTTTTTGAGTAAATTCATCTTTTGGTCCACATCCTTTGAAAGATCTCCATCCATTTCATCTCCCCCTTTCTAATGAAATGTCCTTTTCTATTCTAACAAATATTTTACAAAAATGCTGTTATAAAAAATAAATTTTCACTAGAAAACGCTCATTTTTCTCGAAAAATCGCACTTTTTTTCAAAAAAAATTAAAAAACTGTTAGCCACTCTTGTAGTAAGATGGAGGCGCTTTCTAAAATGTGCAAAATGGCGCAAACCAAACTGTATGATGTGAAACTAAGCCGAAACTTGTGTACAATGATAAATGTTATTGCTTTTTTTAAAAGTGATATGGGCCGAATTTTTGCCTAGTAAATAATTCAATCTAAAAAAAGAAAGGGGATTTTATTTTGAGTAAGATTAAAGTAGAAGAGCTAACGAAGATTTTCGGAAAAAAGGCTTCCAAAGCATCTTCTTTACTTTCTCAGGGGAAATCGAAAACAGATATTTTGAAAGAAACAGGCGCGACAATTGGTGTGAATAAAGCATCTTTTAGCGTAGAAGAAGGCGAGATTTTCGTTATTATGGGGCTTTCTGGTAGTGGGAAGTCGACTTTGGTACGACTTTTAAACCGTCTAATTGAGCCTACGAGCGGGAAAATTTGGCTTGACGGAAAAGAACTATCCAGTCTAAATAAAAAAGAACTTTTGGAAGTTAGAAGAAAAAGCATGAGCATGGTCTTCCAAAACTTTGGTTTATTTCCGAATAGAACAATTAACCGCAATGTGGAATACGGCCTTGAAATTCAAGGAATGGACAAAGAAGAACGCGAGAAAAATGCAGCAGAATCGCTTGCACTTGTTGGTTTAGCTGGTTACGGCGATCAATATCCTTCGCAACTTTCTGGTGGGATGCAACAACGTGTAGGTCTAGCAAGAGCACTTGCGAATAATCCGGACATTTTGCTAATGGATGAAGCTTTCTCCGCGCTTGACCCACTTAACCGAAAAGATATGCAAGATCAGTTGCTTGATTTACAAGATAAAATGAAGAAAACAATCATCTTTATTACCCATGATTTGGATGAGGCGCTTCGTATTGGCGATCACATTATGATTATGCGTGATGGTTCTGTCGTTCAAACAGGTTCTCCGGAAGAAATTCTGGCACATCCAGCAAATGAATATGTAGAAAAATTCATTGAAGATGTAGACCGCTCTAAAGTCTATACAGCGAGCAATGTTATGATACGTCCAGAAATCGTTAATTTTGAAAAAGACGGTCCTCGTGTTGCGCTTAAACGGATGCGTGAAGCTGGAACTTCCAGTGTATTCGTTGTGAAACGTAATCGTGAGCTAGTTGGTATTGTCCATGCTGCTGAAGTATCTAAACTTGTAAAAGAAAATATTACTTCGCTTGAAACAGCTTTACATCGTGATGTGCCTACAACTGGCCTAGATACGCCTCTTGCAGAAATTATGGATACTATCTCGACAACAACGATACCGATTGCTGTAACAGAAGATGGAAAACTAAAAGGAATTATCATTCGCGGATCCGTTCTGGCCGCACTTTCTGGAAACGAGGTGAACGTTAATGCCTAATATTCCAACGATTCCATTAGCTAGTTGGATTGACAAATTAGTGGATGGCTTAACGCAATTTGAAGGATTTTTTAATGTAATTACTAATATCATTGGCGGAATTGTGGACGCATTCCAATGGGTTTTTGACTTAGTTCCACCATGGTTATTTATTATTTTACTTGTATTTGGCACATTTTGGGTAAATCGTAAAGGCAAAAAATGGGGTTTAATTATTTTTGAAGTTGTCGGTTTACTGTTAATTTGGAACTTAGATTTCTGGCGTGATATGACACAAACATTAACGCTTGTGCTGACAAGTAGTTTAATTGCGCTTGTTATTGGCGTTCCACTTGGTATTTGGATGGCGAAAAGCAATATCGTCGAAAGTATCTTTAAACCGGTACTCGACTTTATGCAAACTATGCCAGCCTTTGTTTACTTAATTCCAGCCGTAGCATTTTTCGGAATTGGAATGGTTCCCGGGGTTGTGGCTTCTGTTATTTTCGCAATGCCTCCAACTGTTCGGATGACTAACCTAGGTATTCGCCAAGTTTCGACAGAGCTAGTTGAAGCAGCAGATTCGTTTGGTTCAACCCCTTGGCAAAAACTTTGGAAAGTACAACTGCCAATGGCGAAATCGACTATGATGGCCGGTATTAACCAAAGTATCATGTTAGCACTATCCATGGTCGTAATTGCTTCGATGATCGGTGCAATGGGACTTGGAACACGTGTTTACTTCGCAGTAGGACGTAACGACGCTGGTGGCGGATTTGTAGCTGGGATTGCGATTGTTATCGTAGCAATCATCCTAGACCGTCTAACACAAGCCTTCAATAAAAAAGCGAAATCAGAATAAGGAGGAGAGTAGATTGCTAAAAAAATTAATCACCACCGCAGTTTTGGCTATGCTTATTTTCACTTTAGCAGCCTGCGGGACAACCCTTGCTCCTTATGACGCGAAAAAAGATTTAGGCGAACAAATCAATTATACAATCACTGGAATTGATGCAGGAGCAGGAATCATGCTTGCCACACAAAATGCAATTAAAGATTACCATTTAGATGATGATAATTGGCAGTTACAAACAAGTTCGACTGCGGCAATGACTAGTACACTTCAAAAAGCGATGAAAGATAAGCGCCCGATTGTCGTAACTGGTTGGACTCCGCACTGGATGTTTACAAAATTCGATTTGAAATTTTTAGATGATCCGAAAAATGTCTTTGGTAATGCGGAAAATATCCACACAATTGTACGTAAAGGTTTAAAAGAAGATAAGCCTTCCGCGTACCAAGTGTTAGATAATTTCTTTTGGACCGCAGAAGATATGTCGGAAGTAATGCTCGAAGTTAATGACGGCGTTGATCCAGAAGAAGCTGCTAAAAAATGGATTAAAAACAATCCTGAAAAAGTTGCCAAATGGACAGATGGCGTTGAAAAAGTAGATGGCGATGAAATCAAGTTAACTTATGTTGCTTGGGATTCTGAAATTGCCTCCACCAATGTTGTTGCAGAAGCATTAAAAAAAGTTGGCTATAAACCAACGATTCAAGCAATGGAAATTCAACCAATGTGGGCTTCCGTTGCAACAGATGCAGCAGATGGAATGGTAGCAGCATGGCTTCCAAACACTTCCGGAATCTACTACAAAGATTACAAAGGGAAGTTTGAAGATTTAGGACCAAACTTAAAAGGTGCAAAAATTGGCCTTGCAGTTCCAAAATACATGACAAACATTAATTCCATTGAAGATTTGAAAACAAGCAAATAAACTTTTGAAAAGACACGAAGAAGTCCAAGTCTTACTTGATACTTTCTCCGTGCCTTTTTTTCTCTATAAGGGTAAAATAATAGTTGATTGATGAAATTGCTAGGAGGAAGATGAATGTTTAAAAAATTTCTAAAAAAGACAAAACAAGAAGTAGTATTCGCACATGTAACTGGACAAGTTATCGCATTAGAAGATGTTCCAGATCCAGTTTTTAACCAAAAAATGATGGGGGAAGGCATTGCAATTAAGCCGGAAACAGGCACAATTGTTGCTCCTGTAGATGGAAAAATTATTCAACTCGCAGAAACAAAACATGCTTTTGGAATTCGTACTGATATGGGGCAAGAAATTCTTGTACATATTGGCTTAGAAACTGTATCTCTAAACGGTGAAGGCTTCAACGTTTTAGTAAGTGTCGGTGATAAAGTAAAAGTAGGTGACCCGATTGTGGAAGCAGACTTTGATTTCATCGAAAAAAATGCCGCAAGTACGGTCGTACCAATGGTTATAACAAACAGTTCAGAAGGTAAATACGATTTTGATTTCCAAACTGTAACAAAAGCAGAAGCCGGGAAAACTGAAGTATTGACAACTAATTTAAAATAATCGAACGAAAAAATCCGTGAAAGGGTAATTTCCTTTTCATGGATTTTTTAGTATTCATTTACGAGTTAAAAGGGTAGAATGAAGGTAATTAGTAAATAAAAGGAGCGGAATAATATGTTAGAAGTAATTGTTCAAAATCCAAGAGATGCCTACTTAGCTGAAAAATATGGCGCGGATAGAATGGAAGTAGTTTCGGCAATAAGCGAAGGTGGTCTGACTCCGAGTTATGGAGCGATTAAAGAAATCGTGCGTGCTTCCAAGTTACCAGCCATGATGATGATTCGCCCGCATAGTTTTTCTTTTGTTTATGATGAGGCTGCGAGAATCGTAATGGAACGCGATATTGAGCTTGCAAAAGAAGTCGGCGTAAAGGGAATTGTCTACGGCGGCATCACAGCAGACGGCGATATCGATCAATCCCTGCTCGAAAAAGTGATTGAATGGAAAGGCGATTTGGACCTTACTTTTCACCGAGCACTGGAAGCAACCAAAGATATCGAAGCGAGTTACCAAGTTTTGCGTACATATGGAAAAGACATTAACCAATTACTCACTTCTGGCGGGACAGATAGCGCGCTAGATTCCTTGCCGCGCCTAAAACGTTGGATTCAAGATAGTCAAGAAAACCCTGATTCATTCCAAATTTTAGTTGGAAGTGGCGTCAAACCCGAAAACATCGCTACCTTCCAAGCGACATTTAATCACACCGATTATCACGTAGGAAGTGCGGCAAGGGAAGCTAGTGATTTTTCCAAAGACATTTTAAAAGAAAAAATCGCTACGTTGCAACAACAAATAAACAATCACTGATTCTACGTAGCAGGTAGCCTTCCAAGCTTAGATACGCTATAATGAAACAAGACTATTCTTAATGAAAAGGTGGAAAAAAAGTGAATAACTATATTGGCAAAAGCCAAGTAATGACCGTAAAAGAAATCAAAGATACAGGTTGGCTTCTTGAAAAAGAAGACGTAACTGTTTTTTTATCTAAATCCAATACACATGAAACGGAACTTGCTGTTGGTGCAGAAGTAACCGTATTTATTTTTGTGGACTATGACCGCGAAATCGCAGCAACAACGATTATTCCAAAAATTCAAGTAGGACATTATGGCTGGGGAACAGTAACAGAAGTGCGCAAACATCTAGGCGTTTTTGTCGATATCGGCATTGAAAAAGACGTCGTTGTGTCACTGGACGACCTGCCAGCATTACTGCACTTATGGCCTAAAAAAGAAGACCGCGTGATGATTGCACTGCGCGTAGATGAAGAAAATCGCGTTTGGGGCGTTCTCGCAGAAGAAGAACAATTCCGCGCCATTGCTGTTCGAGCAGAACAAGATTTGTTTAACCAAAATATCGAAGGTACGATTTATCGTTTATTAAAAATAGGTTCATTTGTGTTTACAGATGATTTCCATATTGGCTTTATTCATGAAAGCGAACGTACTTCCGAGCCACGAATGGGTGAACGCGTGAAGGCACGTGTTATCGCTGTAAAACCAGACGGCTCATTAAACTTATCGCTTCGTGGTAGATCGCATGAAGTATTGAATGATGATGCGGAAATGATTTTAACGTATTTACGAAGCGTTGGCGGAGAAATGCCATTTGGCGATAAATCCGATCCAGATGCTATCCGTGCAAAATTTGGTATAAGTAAAGCACAATTCAAGCGCGCACTTGGCACCCTATTAAAAGCGCGACGCATTACACAAGAAGACGGCGTGACGACGAAAATCACCGAAGAAACATCCGACTAAAGTAGTAGGGCATGTTCCAACTAGCGCGGTTTGTTTCCTTTAGCAAATCATCGCTATAATAAACACAGCATGTACAAAGTAGCAAAAATCGAGAAATAACTTTGTCAAAACATGAACGCAAGGAGGTGTGTCAGCTTGAAAAAAATGGAAAGCTCGGTTGTTTTTGTATTTTTAATTGCGATTATTGTTGGTGTAGGACTAGAAATGTTATTCCAGTGGGAGCTACTTATTTTGTTTGCACTCGGGATATTTTTCATCTTTACATCAAGAAAGGCAAGCGCAACGAAGAAAAGTGCGAGAAACTCATTATTTATTGGTATCGTATTTATCATTATCGCCGTGTTACTAACAACCACTTTTAAAGTAGGACTTGTTGTTGCGGGGATTTATGCGATCATTCACTATATTAGTCGGAAGCGGGCACCTCAATTATTAATGCTTAAAACTAGAGAACCAGACAGCAAGATTGACCGCACAGATAAATTTATTCGCAATCAATGGTTCGGTAACCAGCGTATACTCGATGTAGTGTATGAATGGGATGATATCAATATCCAAACGGGAATTGGTGATACGATTCTCGATTTAGGAAATACAGTTCTTCCAACTGGCGAAAGTGTCATTATGATTCGTAGTGTATCGGGCAAAATTCGGATTCTCGTTCCATTTGATATTGGGATTTGCATCGAACACTCCGCAATTTTTGGAAATATTCAATATGATAAAGAAAGCACCTCTATTCAAAATAATAGCATCAAGGTCTACTCAGATAATTACGAAAGTTCTGCGCGAAAAGTGAAAATCATGACTTCTGTAATCTTTG
Organism: Listeria cossartiae subsp. cayugensis; assembly: GCF_014229095.1. Taxonomy (GTDB): domain Bacteria; phylum Bacillota; class Bacilli; order Lactobacillales; family Listeriaceae; genus Listeria; species Listeria cayugensis. The sequence continues at coordinate 728,464 of NZ_JAARZC010000001.1, forward strand.
GAGATTTAGAGGTGATTAGGCTATGAGCTTTTCGAAACTAATGATGGTTGTTTGCTCGGGATTACTACTCGTTGCAACAGCTATCGGCACAGTCGGATACTATTTTTTTAGTGAAGGCTCTTGGTATAAAATCCTAATTGAACAAAAAATCTTTTATATCCCTTTTGTCGTTTTTGTTCCGCTGACAGCCATTTCGGTTGGTTTAATCATCGGTGGTTTGCTTGGCTATTTCGTGAAGCAAAAGTTTGAATCGATTGACTTCTCGATTCGGTTGCTTGGACAAGGCGATTTGGAGAAAAAGATTACAAGCGAAGAAGACGAAAACTTTTTAGAAGTACAGCAAGTATACAAGCAAATCGACCGCTTACGTGATAAAATGAAAGCACAAACGATTTTGACACAAAAACTTGCAAGCGACCGCGCGGAATCAACGGGCCAAACAAAAGAAGCTATTTTGTCAGAAGAACGGCACCGGATTGCTCGGGAATTACACGATTCAGTGAGTCAGCAACTTTTTGCAGCGATGATGCTTTTATCAGCATTGAATGAACAAAGCGAAAAAAGCGCCACTCCAGCCATGCAAAAACAATTAAAAATGGTAGAATCCATCGTCAATGAATCCCAATCTGAGATGCGCGCACTCTTACTTCACTTACGTCCAACACAACTAGAAGGTAAATCGCTTAAAACTGGTATTGAACAATTATTAAAAGAATTAACAACCAAATTGCCTATCGAAGTCGAATGGCAAATTGAAGATATTAATTTGCAAAAAGGCATTGAAGATCATTTATTCCGTATCGTTCAAGAGCTACTATCCAATACTTTGCGCCATTCCAAAGCAAAATTATTAGAAGTACGCTTGGTCACAATGGATAATTTAGCTGTCATGAAAGTAGTTGATGATGGCGTTGGCTTTGATATGGATAATGTTCGCCAAGGTTCTTATGGCTTGCAAAATATGCGAGAACGCGTTGCCGAATTTGGCGGCACCATCAAAATAATTAGTTTCCCAGGAAGAGGAACTAGTGTAGAAATAAAAATCCCACTTGTTGCGAAAAAGGACGTGGAAAGCGAATGATAAAAGTATTACTTGTAGATGATCATGAAATGGTACGAATAGGTGTTTCAGCCTATCTTTCTGTGCAAGATGACATGGAAGTTGTTGGCGAGGCAGAAAACGGACGTGAAGGCGCTGATATGGCTTTAGAATTACGCCCAGATATCATTTTAATGGATTTAGTGATGGACGAAATGGACGGCATCGAAGCCACAAAAGAAATTATGCAAAACTGGAAAGAAGCAAAAATCATTATCGTCACAAGCTTCATTGATGATGAAAAAGTATACCCAGCACTAGAAGCCGGGGCAAGCAGTTATATGCTAAAAACATCGACAGCAAGCGAAATTGCAGATGCGATTCGTGCTACATACGGCGGAGACTCTGTCCTTGAACCAGAAGTAACTGGCAAAATGATGCAAAGACTAACCGCTAAACCAGAAAAAAACTTACACGATGATTTAACGAATCGTGAAAATGAAATTTTACTTTTAATTGCGGAAGGTAAATCTAACCAAGAAATCGCCGATGAACTTTTCATCACGTTAAAAACGGTTAAAACGCATGTAAGTAATATCTTATCAAAATTAGATGTACAAGATCGCACGCAAGCAGCCATCTATGCATTTAAACACGACTTAGTAGAAAAAAAGTAGCCAGGAGGTAACGCACACATGAAAGAAGGATTTGCAGTCATCGGTCTTGGGCGATTTGGTGGAAGTATTTGTCGGTCATTAGTCGAGCAAGGAATGGAAGTACTTGCGATTGATTCAGATGAAGAACGCGTAAATGAATATATGTCGATTGCGACCCATGCAGTTATCGCCAATTCCACAGATGAAAATGCGCTTCGTCAATTAGGTATTCGTAACTTTGAACACGTTATCGTTGCTATTGGGGAAGATATTCAGTCGAGTATTTTAACGACGCTAATTTTAAAAGAAATGGGCGTAAAATATGTTACGGCAAAAGCAACGAACGACAAGCACGCCAAATTGCTTGATAAAATTGGAGCTGACCGCGTTGTCCATCCTGAGCGGGACATGGGACGCCGGATTGCCCATTATATCGTATCGAAAAACATGCTTGATTATCTGGAACTTTCGGATGAATATAGTCTTGTCGAGATTTCGGTATCTGATCCGCGCTTCCTAGGGAAAAGCTTGGTGGATCTGGATTTCCGTAACTCTTTTGGTGTGAATATTGTCGGCATTAAAAAAGATAAACAAATGATTATTACCCCCGAAGCAAATGATGTTCTCCACGAAGGTGATATCCTTATTGTGATTGGTTCGGATGATGATATTGAACGACTACAAGAAAAAATTCAATAAAAATAAAACCTAGGCATTAATAAAAGATATGTAAACATGTCAATTATATGCGTAGGTTTTTTATTTGTTTACGCTTTACTGCTTGCTATCTAGCCAGTTATTTTCTATGATAGTTACATAGCTTTACTTAAAGGGACAGGGGGAGAGAACAGATGAAGAAATTTTTGCTTGATAAAATCGGCGCTCGCGGACTTATTCAAATGTTGCAAGCATTTATTTACGCGAGTATTTGTGTGGTCGTCCATACAGTTATTTTCCCTGATTTAGCCGGAGTATTACCTATAGTAGTACTAATAGGGATTATTTCTATGCAACCTACATACGGAATTACTAGAAAAGTTATTCCCCAAATTGCACTAGCATTCACATTAGCGTGTTTGTTTGTCATTATAAGTACTTATTTTTTCCCGATTAATGTGTATATTTACTATATTGTGATGATTGTTGTTATTTTAGCGGTGAACTTTCTGATGCCGCAGAAATATATGGTGATGACACTCGCAATTGGGACCGCGCTTTATTTCCTTGGAACGGACGATTTGCCCATGCCTCTTTATGTGATGGTCATTGTGGCACTAATTGATGTATTCGTATTCTTTTTACTCGTTCAGCTAGTCGTAAAATATGTCCATTTGCCGCTAGAAAAGACCGTTCAAACCATTATGAAGCAATTAGTAGGACTTTTTGATAAAGAAATTGAAAGTGTATTTAAAAATAATGGCAAATTTATAACAAAACCGTTGTATAGCATTTTTGTTCAATCGCAAATGTTTATTAAAGAATATAGTGCCAGTAAAAAAGCCAATCCGCGTCATGTGGAACTATATCAATCGCTACTACCGAATTATTTGCAACTCTTTTTCCATATGCAAACGATGGAAGACATTGGTAGAGCCGGATTGTCAGAAGAGGCGAAACAGGCGCTTGCCAAGATTAATGTAGAAGTTTCTGATGAAATTAATGCAAAAGAAGTCGACCCAGTGGCCTCATTTCACGTGAAAAAATTTGTTGAGAACTTTCTAGCTGTGAAGGTTGGAATGGCTGAATTAGCTGAAGGGGGCGAGAAGAAATGAAAAAGATTTCTATGAGAGAACGTTTTGCTCTTGACCCTCGGGTGGCTAAAGTCTTAATTAGTATTACGATTGCCGTGATACTGTTCCCGATTATGGGGGATTGGATTGTTTACCCAACTTATGTATTTAATGCCATTTATATTACGGCTCAAATGAGTAAAGGTGAGACATATAAATCAAGCATCGAGCGGATTATTGGAACAATTGTCGGGGGATTACTTGCTGCACTTGTCTATTTGCTCGTGCCGAATCACCACTATATTATGATTCCAATTGGCGCAGCACTCGCGGTTATGTTAAGTTATCTATTTACGAAAAAATTCACGATGGTTATTGTCGTTATCACAGTTATGGTACTTGTCGGAAAAGGGGACGGGGAACCTATTGTGTTTTTGAGGGATAGACTATTTGATACGATGATTGGGTTAGCGATTGGTTTCCTTGTTTACGCGTTGTATCCACGCAAGAAAAACAAAAAATTAAACCAAGTGTTTATTTCTCAGGAAAAAGAAGTGCTAGAGCGAATAAAAGCAATCGATATCAATGCGGAAGACGCGAAAGAGCTAGCTCCGAAAATAAAAGCGTTATGGAAGCAACTGATAGATTTAAGAAAAACACGTGAGCAAATTGTAACAGACAGCAGTTTTGTTCCGAGTTTAACATCCGACGAACCAATGCTCCATTTTACAAGATTAGTTGAGCAGGCGATTAATAATATCGAAATTTTGTACCATGTGACATTGGAAAAAGAGTCAGAACCAGATTATGAAGTGGTGTTTTCCTATCATCAACAAGCTTGTGCTAAAGTGATTACCGAGATGGATGCACTGATTAACAAACATAAATAAAAAGATGACTGAGGCTTTGAGTAGCTTCAGTCATCTTTATTTTTATTCGGTAATATCTAAGCTCTTTTTAAACATGGAAATCACGCGTTCTAAGTCTGTTTGTTCAGGTGCAAAGTAATACAAGTTAAACCCGTAAGATTCGCTATAGATCATTTCCCCTTCACCTTTAAGTTCTTGGGAATCTACATTTTTTAGTACGGAAGAATAATTGGTTGCCATTGTTGTAATGTCGGTTAGTGTCATATTCGTTTGGAAATTATCACCAACAGCTTTCATGATGCTTTCAAAATTGGAAACACCAGAGGAGCTTACGACTTTATTCGCAATACCGATAATAACATCACGTTGTCTATCTTGGCGACCAAAGTCACCACGTGGATCTTCATGACGAATACGTACATATTGCAAAGCATCTGTGCCATTCAAGGTAATATCTCCTTTGACAAATTTGCTATTTACGACGGTTAAATCGATATCATTAGTAACAGTAATACCGCCAACTGCGTCTACAAGGTCCTTAAAGCCCTCCATATTGATGGAAATGAAATAATCTACAGGAACTCCTGGCATAAGCTTTTCGACGGCTGAGACGGTTCCTGAGGGGCCACCTTTGGAATAGGAAGCATTAATTTTACCAATGTCGCCATTTCCATAGTCAACTTTTGTATCACGGGGGATACTGACCATTTCTACAGCATTCTGTTCTTTATTTGCGGTTGCAAGAATAATTGTATCGGCACGACCATTTGTTTCACCAGGTCGAGCATCTGAGCCCATTAACAATACAGAAAATGGTTTTTTCTTTTCTAAGTCACTTGCTGTTTTATTACTTGATTCTAGTGGCACATTTATTTTTGAAAAGGTATTTTGAACGGTGATGTAGTACTTCGCTGCTAATCCTGTTATTGAGAAAAAGATAATTCCTAAAAGGGTTACGCTAGCAATTTTCATAACTTTAGTAAAAGTGGACGTTGTTTTTTGCTTCTTTTCAGTCCTAGTTTCTGTCATAAAATTTTCCTCGTCTTTCTATTTTGTTTGTTTAAACATACCATCGTCTTTGCAAGAAATCAACAAAAAACGATAAATGATGTTGAAACCATTTACCGTCTTTGAAACTATACTTCCATGATTATTGGTAAAATCATTGGACGTCGTTTTGTTTTCTCGTATAAGAAAGGTTGCAACGTATCTGTAATTTCGTTCTTAATTTCAGACCATTGCGTTGTTTTTTGTTCCATTACTTTGTTTAAGTGGCGTGTTAGGAGGCCTTGAGCTTCTCCGATTAGATTACCGGATTCACGCATATAGATGAAACCGCGTGAGATAATATCAGGTCCTGCCATGACACGGGAATTTTTCATATCAATAGATACAACGACGATTACGAGGCCTTCTTCGGAAAGAATGCGACGATCACGAAGGACAATATTACCGATATCGCCAATGCCGCTACCATCGATATAGACGCTTGCTGCATGGATTTTACCAGCAACATGAGCTGTTTCACTCGTTAAAGCAAGGACATCTCCGTTTGCCATAATGAAGCTGTTTTCTTCTGGAACACCACATTCTTCTGCAGATTCAGCATGAATTTTTTGCATTCTGAATTCCCCGTGAATTGGCATAAAGAATTTAGGTTTCATCAAACGGAGCATTAGTTTTTGCTCTTGTTGACCACCGTGACCGGAAGTATGGATGTTGTTCACTTTACCGTGAATAACTTCTGCGCCAGCTTGATAAAGTAAATTGATTGTGCGGTTAACACTCGTTGTATTACCAGGAATTGGGGAAGACGAGAAGACTACCGTATCGCCTGGTTGAATTTGGATTTGACGGTGCGTACCGTTAGCAATTCTAGAAAGAGCCGCCATTGGTTCACCTTGACTCCCTGTACAAAGGATCGTCACATTTCCAGCGGGTGTTTTGTTAAGCTGATGCACATCAATAAACGTATCTTTTGGTGCTTGAATATAACCTAATTGTTTACCGATTTCCATAGCAGATTCCATACTACGACCGAAAACAGCAATTTTACGGCCAGTTTCGATGGAGGATTCTACTACTTGTTGTAAACGATAGATGTTGGATGCAAAAGTAGCGAAGATGATTCGGCCTTCTACATCGCGGAAAATATTTTTAATACTTTCGCCAACGACACGCTCACTCATGGTGAAATTCGGTACTTCAGCGTTTGTACTATCAGATAATAAACAAAGAACGCCTTCTTTACCAATTTCCGCCATTTTTGTAAGGTTGGCTGGTTCGCCTACTGGTGTGAAATCGAACTTGAAGTCACCTGTATGAACGATGTTACCAGATGGAGTTTTGACAACAATACCATACGTATCAGGAATACTATGTGTTGTACGGAAGAAAGAGATACTTGTTTTTCTGAATTTAAAAACGTCATCTTCTTCATATTCATAAATTTTGGTTTGACGAAGCAAGCCATGTTCTTCTAATTTGTTACGGATAAGTGCACTCGCAAGTTTCCCAGCGTAAATCGGGATGTTAAGATCGCGAAGTAGGTAAGGAACGCCACCAATGTGATCTTCATGACCATGGGTGATAAAAAGTCCTTTAATCTTATCTTTGTTTTTAACTAGGTAACTGTAGTCAGGAATAACATAATCAATCCCTAGAAGTTCGTCTTCTGGGAACTTGATACCTGCATCAATTAGAATAATTTCGTCTTGAAATTGTACGCCATATGTGTTTTTACCGATTTCGCCTAGTCCACCAAGGGCGAAAACAGCTGTCTCATTATTTTTTACAAATTTCATATAGGCTTATTTTTCCCAGAGCGCGAAGTCTGGGTTTTCCTTTTCATAAGCTAAGTGAGCATCACTAATTTGTTCAACAAATTCGATGTGGAAAGGCTCATCTTTTAAAAGTTGGCGTACTTTTACTTGGCTTTCCGCTTCTACGTATAGTGATTGTGTTTTTTCGCGTACTGGTGTTTCTGTCAGTGTTTCTTGATAAAATACTTTAAAAATCATGTTTTTCTCTCCTTAAAATTTAAGTTTAGTTTTTAAAAATAGATTTTCTAGTCGAAAATCTTATAATTATTCAATAATCATTGGCCTGCTTTCAGTTGTGGACTTAGTAGCAAGCGGATATGGGTGCACGAGATACTAACAATTAGGCATAAAAAAGACAAAGAAAAATTACCACAGACTAATGTATAAAATAGCTGTGCACGTATGTTAAATTTCTTATCCGTTATAATTGCATACCTTTATTTTGGGAATTTGAAACAAATTTCCGAGTAAAAGATGTAATTATAAGCTTTTTTTCACGTTCCATTGTCGTTCTACAAATGTTCATCCGATCTATATCCTTCATTCTAATATACCATAAATCGAGATAATTGCTACTAGAAAGTATAATTAATTTTGTCAACCCTTTTATCATGTGGATTTTCTGCTATAATTTAAAGTAAGTGATTTAAAAATGGATAGAGGATTGAGGCGTTTAATCGATGAGTAAAATTGTGTTTTTTGATGTAGATGGCACGCTTGTGGGCGAAACAAAAGAAATTCCTGAATCAGCCAAACAAGCGATTGCTAAATTGAAAGAAAATGGCATTTATGTAGCCATTGCAACGGGTCGAGGCCCATTTATGCTCGACGAAATTAGAAAAGAACTGGATATTAATTCTTATATTTGCTATAACGGGCAATATGTTATTTTTGAAGGCAAAGAAATTTATGCTAAACCTTTACCAACAGAATCTTTAGAACGGCTAATTACAGTTGCCTCTGAGCATGAGCATCCAATTGTTTTTTCTGGAAAAGACTCGATGCGTGCGAATTTGCCTGATCATGACCGCGTTACAATAGGAATGAATTCTATTAAAAGAGACTATCCTAAAGTTGATGCAAATTATTATAAAGGCCGAGATATTTTCCAATGCTTACTTTTCTGTGAGGAGTCGTATGATGCTTATTACCGCGAAGAATTTAAACAATATGGATTTTTGCGCTGGCATGATGTTTCAGTAGATGTTTGTCCAGCAGACGGTTCTAAAGCGGAAGGCATCAAACAAATGATTAAAAAACTAGGCTTTTCGATGGAAGATACGTACGCATTTGGCGATGGGCTGAACGATATCGCGATGCTTCAAGCAGTCGGAACTGGCGTTGCAATGGGAAATGGGCGTGATGAAGTGAAAGCAGTTGCTGATTATGTCACGGATCATGTCGATGAAGATGGCGTCTATAAAGCGTTAGAACATCTAAAATTAATTTAAAACAAAAGCGAGACCACTTATTTTACGGTGGTCTCGCTTTTTACTGTTACTCGAGTCTGTTCCATTTTTTGTTTAACGAATTTGAGTTGGGCGACGATAATAATACTAATAATTACAAGCAAGTACCAACTCGTGATTTTCGAAACATGTACTGGGCGCCAAGCAACAAGCTGGTCAGGATAAGCCCAAGCGCCGTAAAAACTGGCGATATTCTCAGCAAGATAAATAAAGAATGCAATACATAAAAAAGAAAAAGATAAAGGCATTTTGAGCTGAGTAGCGCTAACTTTAAAATAAACATAGGTTTTTCGGAACAAAACGAGTACTAAAATAATCAAAACCCAACGAAAATCAGGAATAAAATGATGCGTGAAAAAATTAGCATAAATTGCGATACAAAGGCCGCTTACCAACCAAATGTTTGGCCAGTTTGTCATACGAAGATCAAACCTTTTCCAGGCCTGACAAATATAACTCGCCACACTTGAATACATAAAGCCGCTATAAAGTGGAACGCCGAAAATTTTCATTAAGCCAGGTTCCGGATAACTCCACGAACCCATATGTACCTTATAAATTTCAAGTCCGAGCCCGATAATATGAAACACCATAATTACTTTCAGCTCATCCCACGTTTCGAGTCCAAACTTTATCAACAAAATCTGCGCTACAAGACAAATGATTAACAACAAGTCATAACGCGCGATAAATGGAATATCAATCAACTTTGTTAGTGCGAGTGAAATAAAAATAATGCCAGGAAAAATACAACAAAGTGCTTGCTTCCAAGTAAAAACCCAAAGTAAGCGGAAAAATTTCATAAAAAAACCTCTTCTCATGATTTTCTCTAGTTTACCAAATAATACTAAAGAAAAGGATAAGAAAAGGTTAAAAAAGTTCATTTTGGCGATTTATATTTCTAAATGGCGCTTCATTTTCAAATTCTAATGGTTGGGTGTCAAGTTTTTCGAGTAAAGCGCGAACCCGATGTTGCCCGTTTTGCAGTAATTCATGTAGAATTTCACGTGAATAAGGGATGTTCGCAACCAAATAATGCTCCGCCTGTTTCGTTTTCGCAAAGTGGTTGGGATAATCTGCGAGCCGTCCAATTTCCTCCAAAGTCAAAAAAGGCATATCAACTGGAAGTACCAAAAAATGAGCTTTCTGATAAGCCTGCGATTGAACCATCACCGCATAAAGTCCACCAAGTGGCCCGAAATCAGTGAATTCTTCTTGGTCGGGAATAATTTGAATCGCTGTTTCTGCGCGGAAAATCTTGACTAGCTTTAGATAAATTTCACGGTTTGCCGATATAAATACCCGCTCGCAAAGTGGCATCAATTTACTCGCCGTTAGTTCGACCCACGTTTTTCCAGTTGCCTCATCCTGAAAAAGTGCTTTTGGTTCCCCGAAACGGCTAGAACGTCCACCGGCTAATATGATGCCAATGTTAACTTTTTCGTTTTTCAAGTCGTCCATCTCGCATAACTAAAATTTCTTCGGTCATCATTTCAGCTTCCGAGGCATAATGCGTCACAAAAATAACCGGAATATGGAAATCCTTCGCCATTTGTCCGACTAATTTCATACAAATCAATCGTGTTTCTTCATCTAATCCGTTGAAAGGTTCATCTAGTAAAAGCAATTTAGGTTCGGTAATCATCGCACGTGCCATCGCGACACGTTGCTTTTCGCCACCAGAAAGTTTCTGAACAGAAGAATAAAGTAAGTGGGAAATTTGTAGATAATCACTCATTTTTCGTACTTGTTGTTGAATTTCTGCTTGCTCTTTTTTCTTCTTTTTCTTCACTTTTAAGCCAAAAGCGATATTTTCATAAACGTTCATATTTGGAAATAAAGCGAGATTTTGGAATAAGTAGCCTACTTTTCGCTCTGTAACTGGAAGATGTAGTGAGATACTGGAATCGTCCCACGGGGTGCCGTCAAATTCAATAATGCCGCCATCAATGCTCTTCAATCCGCTCACACACTGGAATAACGTTGATTTGCCAGAACCGCTCGCGCCCATCATTGCTGTCACTGGTTTTTCAAAAGTATAATCAATATTTAAATCATGAAAAGGAAGTTTCTTATGAAATTGTAGTCGCAGCATCGTTACATCCCCCTCGTTAAATTACTTTGACGCACGGTTAAAACGTGAATCACAAGTAAGGCAAATACGCCAATAATGACGTTAATTAGCCCAAGATAAATTGCTGTCCGCATATTGCCTTGCTGCACCATAAAGTAAATACTAGAAGCAATCGTATCGGTTTTTCCTTCAATATAACCCGCTACCATTAAACTCGCTCCAAATTCACCCATCGCCCGGCAAAAACTAAGTAAAACGCCAGCTAAAATAGGTTGCCAGCAATTCGGTAAAATAACTTTGGTGAAAATCTGTTTTTTATTCGCTGAAAGAGTCTCTGCTGCCCATACAAGTTCGTGATCAATCGATAAAAATGCTGACTTCAATCCTTGATACATAATCGGTAAAATAATAATCGTCGTCGCAACAATAGCGCCACTAAGGGAAAAAATAAAACTAAAGTCAAATGTATCCCAAAGCACACCGCCGATAAAGTCATTACGGCCAAGAACATTCAGTAATACTAAACCAACCACAGTTGGCGGTAAAACTAGCGGAAGTAAAATTAAAATCTCCACTAATAACTGAAAACGCGATTTTCGCCCCGTAAAATAATAACTAAGTGGCAACATCGTCATAAATGCGAGAAACGTAGAAATAGTGGCAACAAGTAATGTATGCCAAACAGATGTAAACATAAATCTCCTCCTGAACAGCCCTTTAGTACTTCTATTATTATCGTTCTCTCTGGTATAAAATGTCAAACTTAAGTACAATGTAACTAAATAAAAAAGGGGGATGAACGATGAAAAAAATAGCTTTAGTCATAACTTGTGGATTATTACTACTTTTAACGGCCTGTGGGGATACATCCGAGAAAGAAAAAACCACAACAATACATATTTCAGCAGCGGCTAGTTTGAAAGATACGATGGATGATGTAAAACCACTTTTTGAAAAAGCGAACCCAACTATTAAATTATCTTTTGACTTTGGTGGCTCTGGGCAAATTCGCGAACGTGTCGAAAGTGGTGCACCAATTGATGGCGTTCTTTTAGCAAGTAAAAAAGATGCAGATACATTAAGTAAGCAAAATCTAGTAGAAGATACGAAAGAATTCGCGGGGAATGAACTCGTCTTAATTGAACCGAAAAACGCCAATCAGACGACAGATACGAATTTAGAACAATTACTGAATGATGCGAGCAAAATTGCTATCGGTGACCCGGATTCTGTTCCAGCCGGCGCCTATGCCAAGCAAACCCTAGAAAACATAAATCTTTATACTACCGAAAAAGCAAAACTTGTTCTTGCAACGGATGTGCGCCAAGTTTTATCCTATGTAGAAGCAGGAAATGCGGACGCTGGGTTTGTGTACCAGACAGACGCTTTATTAAGTAAAAAAGTACAGGTGAAAGCGAAAATTGACGAAAAACTGCATGATCCTATTGCATACTACAGCGCACAAGTAAGCGATTCAGAGAAAAAAGAAGCAACAGCCACATTCCTTGATTTTATGAATAATGCTGAAGCGCAAAAAATACTGAAAAAATACGGATTTAAGGCCGCTAACTAAGGAGAAGTCGCTTTACTTTTTAAAACGAGAAAACTCCTGTATATTGGTACTAAAGAAAACGCATACATGATTTGTAGAAGGGAAGTGCGCCCAGATGATTGAAAAGAGAAATACCATTAGAATGGAACAAGCAAGAGAAGTTTTATGTAACCAAATAACACATCTTCCGGTAGAGCGAAAAAACGTGACAAAGGCGCTAAATCAGGTTTTACAAGAACCGATTTTTGCGCCATTTCCAGCACCGTATTTTCGACGTTCTGGTTATGATGGCTTTGCAATTACAGAAGCGGATGACGGGAATTATCCAATTACTTTACGCGTTGTGGCAGAAGTTCCGTGCGGTGAAACATATGACAAACCGCTAAAACAGGGCGAAACAGTCCGAATTATGACAGGAGCCAAAGTACCAGACAATGCTTCAAAAATTATTATGCTAGAACAATCCAGAGAAGCTAGTAACGAAAATGAAATCGTGTTAATCAATACACAAAAATCAAGTAACATTACAGAAATCGGCGCAGAGTTTGCGAAAGGAGATTTGTTGCTTGATCGGGGGCACACTTTAAATGCGGGTTCTATAAGTTTACTCTCTTCATTTGGCATTCATGAAGTACAAGTTATTCGGAAGCCAAAAGTAGCAATTTTATCGACGGGTAGCGAACTTGTTCCTGCGGGTAATCCGCTTCCGGACGGGAAAATTTATAATAGCAATCAGCCATTACTCGAAAATCTGCTAACCGTGCATCATGCGGAAATATGTGCTGCTGAGCAACTGCCCGACAACTACGAAGACACGAAAAAAAGATTGATTGAGCTGACTGATATAGCGGATTTAATCGTTACTACTGGTGGCGTTTCCGTAGGTGATTTTGACTTTATGGCGGATATTGCTACACAAGAAGCAACATTACTTTTTAATAAAATTCAAATGCGACCAGGTAGCCCGACAACTGGAATGTGGTTGAATAAGACACTCATTATCGCACTTTCTGGAAATCCCGGCGCATGTTTTACTGGTTTCTATTTGTTAGTAGAGCCAGTTTTAGCAACGTTAATGGGCAAAGATGCAACCGCAACGATCCACGTTGGTGCAAAAATGGCGAGCGATTACACGAAAAACAATGGCTTTGATCGATTTTTACGCGGAACTTATCGTTTATCTGATGAGGGAGAATACTTGGTCGAACTGGTCGGCAGTGATATGTCGAGTGCTCTCGGGAATCTCCATCTCACCACTTGTTTATTTAAAATCCCGCGCGGCCAAGTCGGGAAATTAAAAGGAGAAGAGGTCGAAGCATGGCTACTATCCTCCAAATAATCGGCTTTAAAAATAGCGGGAAAACAACCTTGCTTAATGCTTTAATTCGAGCGAGCCGCAAAGAAAACTACTCGGTTTCGGCGATAAAACATGATGCGCACGACTTTTCCGTCGATCATGCCGGAACGGATTCCTACTCTTTTCAAGAAAATGGTGCGGAGGCGGTTGTGATTGCGAATTCAAGGCAATATGCAGTGATGGAACAGGCGGGTATCGATTTAAAAACAGCCATCCAAAAACTACCGAATTCTGATATTATTTTAGTGGAAGGCTATAAAGAAGGACCGTTTCCTAAAATCATTTTAATTCGAGAAAAAGCAGAAATCGACCTTTTAAAAAATAGCAAAGCCGTCCATAAAATCGCCACCCATAACCCAGCCTTAAAAGAAGAAGCAATTTTTATTGGTGAGGAAAAAGCTTTAAATGCATTTGCTGAAAAGCTAATCAAGGAGTTTTTACAATGAATTATATCGCATTACAACATGAAAAAATCGAAATCGGACCACTGTCTGACAAACTAATCAATAAAAATCATGGTGGAATCAATCTGTTTGTCGGTACGATTCGCGAATGGACAGGTGAGATTCAAACAGAAGAAATTTGTTACACTTCCTACGAAGAAATGGCGCTTAAAGAATTAAACAAGTTAGCCAGAGAAGTAGAAGCAAAATGGGATGCGGATGTTGTTATCGTCCACCGATTAGGGCTGTTGCAAATAACCGATATCGCAGTATTTATCGGCGTCTCAACACCACATCGGGCTGCTTGCTACGAAGGTTCGAGATATATCATTGAACGTTTGAAAGAACGGGTACCTATTTGGAAAGAAGAAAAAGATGTCGATAAAACAAGGTGGGGTGGAGTAAATGTTGACAACGGTTAAATTTTTCGCTTTTTTAGCCGAGAAAACACATCAAACAGAAGTAAAATTAAATTTACAGCAATGTCAAACAGTTGGTGAAGTTCGCGAAGTCATTAGTAGTGAGTTTCCTGAAATTGCTGTTGATTTGGCGACATGTATGCTAGCAGTCAATATGGAGTTTCAGCATGACGAGGACCTTTTGCCAGAAGAAATAATAGAAATTGCAGTAATTCCGCCAGTTAGCGGTGGATAAGGAGGGGACTAGATGGAAAAAGATGATTTAACCCATTTTAATGATGAAAAACGTGCGAAAATGGTCGATGTCACAAGTAAATCAGAAACGAAGCGCCGCGCCATCGCCAGAGCTACCATACATATGAACGAAGAAACATTAGCGCGTATCCATGCTGGTAAAATTGCTAAAGGAGATGTTCTAGCTGTTGCGCAAGTGGCTGGCATCATGGCGGCGAAAAAAACAAGCGAACTCATCCCGATGTGCCATCCCATTATGACAACAAAAGCAGATATTTCTTTTGAAGATGACGGAAAAACGGCACTAACGATCACATCGGAAGTCGTAACTGTTGGGAAAACGGGCGTAGAAATGGAAGCTCTCACCGCAGTCACGATTGCAGCATTGACCATTTATGATATGTGTAAAGCAATGGATAAAGGTATGCGGATAGAAAAAACGTATTTAGTCGAAAAAACCGGCGGGAAAAGCGGGACATTTAAAGCAGAAGCGTAACTATTTTGTAGGATAGGAGTTTTGTTTTATGCAATTATTAAAGGATAAATTTGGGCGGGTACACGATTATATTCGGATTTCAGTAACAGATCGGTGTAATTTAAGGTGCGTGTATTGTATGCCCGAAGAAGGCCTGACATTTTTGCCTCATGAAAAAGTACTATCCAAAGATGAAATTGTCAGCTTTATGGAGTTAATGGTGAAATTCGGCATCAAAAAAGTGCGCATCACTGGTGGAGAGCCATTACTTAGAACCGATATCGTGGAAATTGTTCGTGGGCTTGGAGCGATTCCTGAAATAGAAGATATTTCGATTACAACCAATGCGATGTATTTAGCGAAAAAAGCAGAGGCATTGAAAGAAGCTGGGCTAACACGTGTTAACATTAGTTTGGATTCCCTACACGCAGACCGTTTTCAAGCAATTACTCGCGGAGGTCGTTTACAAAAAGTACTCGATGGCATTCAAAAAGCAGAAGAAGTTGGGCTATTTCCAATTAAGCTTAATGTTGTCCTGATTAAAGGGCAAAACGATGATGAAATAACTGATTTCCTGAAGTTTACAAAAGATAAAGATATTAATATTCGTTTCATTGAATATATGCCAATTGGTCATGCTGGTACGAGCTGGAAAGAAAAATATTTGTCGCTTGATAAGATTTTTGAGGCTTGCGATGAAGCTTCCTATGAATATGAGCCAGTCGATTCGGTTCGAGGAAATGGCCCTTCCGAAAATTTTCGCATCAAAGGAGCAAAAGGAACATTTGGTGTTATTCATCCAGTTAGCGCTCATTTTTGCGATAGTTGCAACCGACTCAGACTAACAGCAGACGGTTATATTAAAGCCTGTTTATATTGGGATGAAGAAATGAATATTCGGCCCTTTATCCATGAACCTGTGAAACTGATGCAACTTGTGCAAAAGGCCATCGATAATAAACCGGAAAATCATGAAATGGCGTTAAAATTACAAGATGAAGTGCAATCTAACAAACCAACTTGGCGGCGTATGAGCCAAATTGGTGGATAAATAAAAGATCCGGCCGCGTATATGGCCGGATCTTTTATTTTCGTCGTTCCGCAATTAAATGTGGCAATTCAGGGATAATCAATTTTTGAACCGCGAGTTGGCAAGCATTACTTGATCCAGGTAATGCAAAAAGCAGTAAGCCACTTTCTGAAAAACCAGCGAAGGCACGAGATACCATCGCACGGCTCCCAACTTCCTCGTAACTAAGCATCCGGAAAATTTCACCAAACCCAGGAATTTCTTGCTGAATCGTTGCGAATAATGCTTCATAAGTAACGTCGCGTTTAGCAATGCCGGTACCACCATTTGTGATAAGACAAAAGGACCCGTTAGCCGCTAACTCGTTTATTTTTTGCTGGATGAGTGTAACATCATCAGGAACGACGACCCGCGAAACCACCTCATGCCCAGCGGTTTCTAAGGCAGATTGAATCAGTTGGCCACTAGCATCCGTATCCAAATTTCTTGTATCACTAATCGTCAAAATACTACAAGTTACCTTGATAAACGTTTTTTGTTCCATAATTGCCTCCTTTAGTTAAAAAATAAGTGATATATTTTCTTGGCTTCTGTTATATTTTCTGTCCCATGAAGCAACACACGCCCATTTTTAAAAATAACAAATTGGAACGTTTCGTAATGGAAACTGAGTAAAGCGGGATTTTCTTTGTACGTAATTTTCCGTTCTGTTAACAGTTGTTTGATTTCGCGGTAATTGCTTTTATTTGGCAAGCGAAATTGTACCGTATCCCGTCCACAAAGGGCAATCGTTTGCTCGGAAAAAGGGACTTCTGAAATTGCTTTTCCAGTTGTGCAACTAGGACAGTCGGGGTGTTTTTTGATTTCAAGCGACCGGAAAGTAAATTGCCAATTATCTAGTTGATAGTATGTATTTGCAGCAAAATCAGGTTTTAAAATCATTTGTGTAAGTAAGGAAACTTGCATGCCAGCAACGATTGGAATCAGTGCGCCATCGACACCAATAACATCGCAACTTGCCGCATTTGTTTGAGGAATATCACCAAGTAAACAGTGCAAACAAGCAGAATCAGGCGGAATAATCGGCATAAGATTCGCATAATTACCGGCACAAGAAGTGAAAATCCACGGAATTTGATGAATAAAACAAAACTGGTTTAAAAATTCGCGTGTCATAAAATTATCGGTACAATCTAGTATGTAATCGATGGTTCCGGCATAAGGAGTTAAACTTGTCGCGTTTGCATCACCAACGATATATTCGATTTCAATCTCGCTATTAATCAATCGTAACGCTTTAGATGCCGCATACGCCTTTGCTTGTTTGTCTAATGCATCTTGTTCCGTGAAAAGCGATTGGCGCTGTAAGTTACTTAGTTCCACATAGTCACGATCAATTAAAATTAACTTTCCAAAACCCATCCGCGCACAGATTTCAGCGGCATAAGATCCAATTGCGCCAACGCCAACAATCAAAATCGTTTTTGTGAGCAATTTTTCTTGACCGGCTTTTCCGATGTTTTTAACGCGCATCTGTCTATCATAACGTTCCAAGTTCCCACCTTCTTTCCAGTTTATTTTACCAGAAAAACACATAAAGCGCTTACTTGTAGCGTTTTAATTTATTCTTGAAATCTTGGTATAGCATCTTTATAATGAAAGAAAAAAATAGAGGTGCTAACTATGAAACAGCGCGTAGAAACAGAAAAATTTTATCCGGCTTATCCAGTTTTTGTATTAACGTATTTGAATGAGGTTGGAGAACCACAAATGTCAACGGGGTCATCATCGTACACATTAGGAGATAGTATCGTTATCGGCGTGTCAGCAGAAAGCAATGCCAGTAAAAACTTACATGCTGGCCAAAAGCTTGCAGTCAATTTTCCAAACACAGAGCAGTTAGGCCTAATTGAACAAGGCGGATTCTCATCAGGAAAGCGCAACGATAAAATAAAAGTTCATCAAATCGAATTAACCAAAAGTGATAATGGGGGAGTAGCTTACATAGATGCGTGTCCGATTGTTCTCGAATGCACCGTAACTCAAACAGTTTCAGACGCGGACTATCATACAATCTTTGCTAAAATCGATACGCGACTATTTGAAAAAAATTTGCTGGATTCAGATGGTCATTTTATTCACGAAGAACTTGATTTAGTGCTATTCTCAGGCGATGCAAATGAACGTAAATTTAGACAGTTGGATACAAAAATAGAAACAGTTGGTGGTCATTCATAGAGACAAAAATCCCCGCAGGATATTGCTTCCTGCGGGGATTTATTCATTTTAACCAAATACGTCCACATCTGGTGGCAAGTAGGATGGATTTTCTTTATTAATATGATCATAAAACATAATTCCGTTCAAATGATCGATTTCGTGTTGAATAACAATCGCTGGATAATCTTTAAAACGTAATTTAAGCGGTGTACCATTTTCGTCAAAAGCATCGATTGTCACACGTTCACTGCGCACGACGTAGCCCGGAACTTCGCGGTCAACGGAAAGGCAACCTTCACCACCGGAAAGACAAGCTTGTTGCACAGAGTGGCTACGAATTTTTGGATTATAAAGCACATAACTATAAAGACGATCTTTTTCATCATGTACATGAATAGCTAGGAAACGTTTCGTTACAGCGAGTTGTGGAGCTGCAATTCCAACGCCACCACGTAAACCATATTTTTCCGCCAACTCTTCATCTTGACTGTTAATTAGGAATTCGAGCATATCGCGACCTAATTTTTTTTCTTCATCTGAAAGCGGGAAAGTCACTTCTGTCGCAACTTCTCGAAGCGCCGGATGACCTTCTCGTACAATATCGTCCATTGTAAGCATGATTTGATTCTCTCCTGTTCTTTTAATAACTTACCTTTATTTTAACAAAAGAACGAAAAAAATGGAATGAAAGATTACTGTTCAGGAAAAAAATGGCAGTTTTGTAGGCCTAAAGACATATTTGTTAAAAAAGAGAAAGTTTTAAAAGCGAACGATAATTTCTTTTTAGTTAATAATGTTCGTTTAATACAAATGATGAAAAATTTTATATGTTTGTGAATTCACAAACTAGATAGAATTGTTAGATGAAAACTTGAAATAGGTGTGATAATGCGAGAGTTGGAATATTATATAACAGTTTGCATCTGTTTCATCTTTTTTTAATACAGAAGTGGAAAGCGAATGATTTAAGTAATAACGCCATTGTAAGCGATAAAATAAATAGAGATTAACTTATTGACTTCATAATCTGGGTAGTGTAAATTAAGAGAGAAGATTAGTGTATTAATAAAATTCTTGTTTTTGAGTAAAACAGAAATTACATTATAATAAAAGGAAAGTTCCTGTTTTTTTATGAAACATTGTGAAAGAATGAATATTTTTTCACAAACTCTTCTAAATCACATGTTTTCAATGAGGATTTTGTGGTAATAACTGGAGAGGCTGCGTAATTAGTTAATAGGAATTTAGAAAAAAGCTTCCGGAATCTGCTTCTTTCTATAGAATAAACTTTTCTTTTTACTACGCTATTACAATTAATACACAATCAGGATGGCAGTTTTAAAAGAAACCATTTAGTCAGGTAAATGACCGGACGAGCGTTACATGAAACGCATACCTAACTAATGATGAATTTGAAACTGTACAATGTGAATGACGAAAGGGTGGATACGAAATGGCTTCTAAAACAAAGAAGGCTATTATCGACGTAAAGAAACAATTTGAGGCTGTTCATAAACAATTTGAATTGGTTCAAATTTTGAATGAAAAAGGAGAAATCGTAAATCCAGATTTAATGCCGGATTTAACAGATGATCAGTTAGTAGAATTGATGACTCGTATGGTTTGGACTCGTGTACTTGACCAACGTTCTATCTCGCTTAACCGTCAAGGGCGTCTAGGTTTCTATGCTCCAACAGCTGGACAAGAAGCTTCTCAACTTGCAAGTCACTATGCACTTGAAAAACATGACTATATTCTTCCAGGCTACCGTGATGTGCCTCAACTTATCTGGCACGGACTTCCACTTACAAAAGCGTTCTTGTTCTCTCGTGGACATTTTGTAGGTAACCAATTCCCTGAAGATTTAAATGTATTATCACCACAAATCATCATCGGTGCACAAATCGTGCAAGCTGCCGGTGTTGCTCTAGGTCTTAAAAAACGTAAAAAAGATGCTGTTGTAATCACTTATACAGGTGATGGCGGTTCTTCCCAAGGTGACTTCTATGAAGGAATGAACTTTGCGGGTGCTTACCATGCTCCAGCGATTTTCGTAGTACAAAACAACAAATTCGCGATTTCTACACCTCGTGAAAAACAATCAGCTGCTGAAACATTAGCTCAAAAAGCAGTTGCAGCCGGAATCCCAGGCGTACAAGTAGACGGAATGGATCCACTTGCAGTATATGCTGTAACTAAATTCGCTCGTGAACGTGCAGTTGCTGGTGAAGGCCCAACTCTAATCGAAACAATGACTTACCGTTATGGTCCACATACACTTTCTGGTGATGATCCAACTCGTTACCGTACAAAAGAACTTGACGGAGAATGGGAACTTAAAGATCCAATCGTTCGCTTCCGTACTTTCTTAGAAGGTAAAGGCCTTTGGAACGAAGAAAAAGAAAATGCTGTTATCGATCAAGCAAAAGAAGAAATCAAAGTAGCAATTAAAGAAGCAGACGCTACACCGAAACAAACAGTGACTGATCTTCTTAAAAATATGTACGAAACACCAACTGCTCCTATCAAAGAGCAACTGGCAATCTATGAAGCGAAGGAGTCGAAATAATCATGGCGCAAAAAACAATGATTCAAGCGATTACAGACGCGCTTGCAGTAGAACTTGAAAAAGACGAAAACGTATTAGTTTTTGGGGAAGACGTTGGTAATAATGGCGGCGTATTCCGTGCAACAGAAGGATTACAAGAAAAATTCGGCGAAGACCGTGTATTTGATACTCCTTTAGCGGAATCCGGTATTGGTGGTCTTGCTATCGGTCTTGCACTTGAAGGCTTCCGTCCAGTTCCTGAAATTCAATTCTTCGGTTTCGTATTTGAAGTAATGGATTCCGTTGCTGGTCAAATGGCTCGTATGCGTTACCGTACAGGCGGAACTCGTACTGCTCCAATCACAATTCGCGCACCTTTTGGTGGTGGAGTTCATACACCAGAAATGCATGCGGATAACTTAGAAGGCTTAATGGCTCAATCTCCTGGTTTAAAAGTGGTAATTCCATCCACTCCATACGATGCAAAAGGTCTTTTAATCTCAGCTATTCGCGATAACGATCCAGTTATCTTCCTAGAACATATGAAATTATATCGTTCTTTCCGTGAAGAAGTTCCAGAAGGCGAATACACAGTAGAAATTGGTAAAGCAGCTGTTCGTCGTGAAGGTACAGATGTTTCTATCATCACTTACGGTGCAATGGTACAAGAATCAATGAAAGCAGCAGAAGCTCTTGAAAAAGAAGGCGTATCTGTAGAAGTTATCGATTTACGTACAATTAGCCCAATTGATGTGGATACAATTATCGCTTCCGTTAAGAAAACAAACCGTGCTGTAGTTGTTCAAGAAGCACAAAAACAAGCTGGTATTGCAGCGAATGTTGTTGCAGAAATCAACGACCGCGCAATCCTTTCTCTAGAAGCTCCAGTTATGCGTGTTGCTGCTCCAGATAGCGTATTCCCGTTCTCTCAAGCGGAAACAGTTTGGTTACCAAATCATAACGATATCATCGAACGTGTAAAAGAAGTTATTGCATTTTAATTGATAATAACCGTTTTAAAACTTATGGGGAGTTTTAGAAGGGAACGAAATATTTTTATACTAAGGTTCAGTTTATCTGGACCTTAGAAATTACAGGAGGCTTAATAAAATGGCATATTCATTTAAATTACCGGATATCGGTGAAGGTATCCATGAAGGTGAAATCGTTAAATGGTTTGTACAACCAGGCGATAAGATTGAAGAAGATGAGTCCCTATTTGAAGTACAAAACGACAAATCAGTGGAAGAAATCACTTCTCCAGTTTCAGGAACAATTAAAGAAATCAAAGTTGCTGAAGGTACAGTTGCGACAGTTGGACAAGTACTAGTAACATTTGATGGCGTAGAAGGTCACGAAGACGACGCTGAAGAAGAAAGCGCAGCACCAAAAGCAGAATCCACAGAATCAACTCCGGCACCGGCTAAAGCTAGCGGGAAAGGAATCTTTGAATTCAAATTACCAGATATCGGTGAGGGAATTCATGAAGGTGAAATTGTTAAATGGTTTATTCAACCGGGCGATAAAGTAGAAGAAGATCAATCCATTTTTGAAGTACAAAACGACAAATCTGTCGAAGAAATTACTTCACCAGTAGATGGAACGGTTAAAGATATTTTAGTAAGCGAAGGAACAGTAGCAACAGTTGGTCAAGTATTAGTAACATTTGAAGGCGATTTTGAAGGAGAAGCTAATCATGAATCTACTCCAGAATCCCCAGCAGAAGAAGCTGAACTTACAAACAACGATGCAACTTCCGCACCAGCAACAGGTGGAAACGGAACTCCATCATCTAAAAAAGATCCTAATGGCCTTGTAATTGCAATGCCTTCTGTACGTAAATATGCGCGTGAAAAAGGCGTTAATATTGCTGAGGTAGCAGGCTCTGGTAAAAACAACCGTGTAATCAAAGCAGATATCGATGCTTTCCTAAACGGCGAACAACCAGCTGCAGCAACAACTTCTGCTCAAACAGAAGAAAAAGCATCTGCACCAAAAGCAGAAAAAGCTGCTGCAAAACAACCAGTTGCAAGCTCCGATGCTTACCCAGAAACACGCGAAAAATTAACACCAACTCGTCGTGCAATTGCAAAAGCAATGGTAAACTCAAAACATACAGCTCCACACGTTACTTTAATGGACGAAATCGAAGTAACTGCACTTATGGCTCACCGCAAACGTTTCAAAGAAGTGGCTGCCGAAAAAGGTATCAAACTAACTTTCTTACCTTATATGGTGAAAGCTCTTGTTGCAACGCTTCGTGACTTCCCAGTGCTTAACACAACTTTAGACGATGCGACGGAAGAACTTGTTTACAAACATTACTTCAACGTTGGTATCGCAGCAGATACAGACCACGGTTTATACGTACCAGTAATTAAAAATGCTGACAAAAAATCCGTATTCCAAATTTCTGATGAAATCAATGAACTAGCTGGAAAAGCACGTGATGGTAAATTAACTGCTGACGAAATGCGCCACGGTTCCGCAACTATCTCTAATATCGGTTCTGCCGGCGGACAATGGTTTACTCCAGTAATTAATTACCCAGAAGTTGCTATCCTAGGTGTTGGTCGTATTGCTCAAAAACCAATCGTAAAAGATGGCGAAATTGTAGCAGCACCAGTACTAGCTCTTTCCTTGAGCTTTGACCACCGTGTAATTGACGGCGCAACTGCTCAAAAAGCAATGAATAACATTAAACGTTTATTAAACGATCCAGAATTATTACTAATGGAGGTGTAACAAAATGGTAGTAGGCGATTTTCCAGAAGAAAGAGACACCATAGTCATCGGTGCAGGCCCAGGTGGGTATGTAGCCGCAATCCGAGCTGCACAACTCGGACAAAAAGTTACCATTATTGAAAAAGAATATTACGGCGGCGTGTGCTTAAACGTTGGATGTATTCCTTCTAAAGCACTTATCACAATTGGTCACCGTTTTAAAGAAGCTGGACACTCTGATAACATGGGTATTACAGCGGACAACGTGAACTTAGATTTCACAAAAGCACAAGAATGGAAAGGCGGCGTAGTTAACAAGCTTACATCAGGTGTTAAAGGCCTTCTTAAGAAAAATAAAGTAGAAATGTTAGAAGGAGAAGCGTTCTTCGTGGATGATCATTCCTTGCGTGTGATTCACCCTGATTCCGCTCAAACTTATACATTCAACAACGTAATCATTGCAACAGGATCTCGTCCAATCGAAATCCCAGGTTTCAAATATGGTAAACGTGTATTAAGCTCAACTGGTGCACTTGCACTAACAGAAGTTCCGAAAAAATTAGTCGTAATTGGCGGCGGATATATCGGAACAGAACTAGGTGGAGCATTCGCTAACCTTGGTACAGAACTAACTATCCTTGAAGGTGGTCCAGAAATCTTACCAACATACGAAAAAGACATGGTTTCCCTAGTTAAACGTAATCTGAAAAGCAAAAACGTTGAAATGGTTACTAAAGCACTTGCAAAATCTGCTGAAGAAACTGAAAACGGCGTTAAAGTAACGTATGAAGCTAATGGTGAAACAAAAACTATCGAAGCTGATTATGTTTTAGTAACAGTAGGTCGTCGTCCAAATACAGACGAAATCGGTTTAGAACAAGCTGGCGTTAAAGTAACAGAACGCGGTTTAGTAGAAGTTGACAAACAAGGTCGCTCGAACGTTTCTAACATTTTCGCAATTGGTGACATCGTTCCTGGTGTTCCTCTAGCTCATAAAGCTAGCTACGAAGCAAAAATCGCTGCTGAAGCAATTGCTGGCGAAAAATCTGAAAACGACTATACAGCACTTCCAGCTGTTGTTTTCAGTGATCCAGAACTTGCAACAGTTGGTTTAACAGAAAAAGAAGCAAAAGAAAAAGGCTTTGATGTAAAAGCTGCTAAATTCCCATTCGGCGGTAACGGTCGTGCACTTTCTTTAGATGCACCTGAAGGATTTGTTCGTCTAGTTACTCGTAAAGAAGATGGCCTCGTTATCGGCGCACAAGTTGCCGGAATGAACGCTTCTGATATTATTTCAGAAATTGGCTTAGCAATCGAATCAGGCATTACAGCAGAAGACATCGCGCTTACTATCCATGCTCACCCATCACTTGGAGAGCTTACAATGGAAGCAGCCGAACTTGCTTTAGGTCGCCCAATTCACATGTAATCAACACAAAGCGGAGATACTCTTTA
Organism: Listeria cossartiae subsp. cayugensis; assembly: GCF_014229095.1. Classification (GTDB taxonomy): domain Bacteria; phylum Bacillota; class Bacilli; order Lactobacillales; family Listeriaceae; genus Listeria; species Listeria cayugensis. The sequence goes on from NZ_JAARZC010000001.1 coordinate 753,580, forward strand.
CGGGTATTTCCGCTTTTTATTTCTTATCATAAGTGTATATTTTCACAAAAATAATTTTTAGTTCATTTTTTGAAATATTTAAAGTACCAGTTTTAGAAAAAAAGGAGTATAATGTAACAAGTGAACGTGATAAGTCAAATCTAATTGAATCAGGTGAAAAAATGGAGAAACAAACAGCAACGTGGAAGAAAGCTCTATTTTGGTTTGCGTATGTAGTAGCAGGAATTTGTTTTGTATTGACAATCGTAGCCTTTGGAGTAGGATTCTTTCATCATATGCATGATACAGGCGGATGGCGCTCAGTTATTCAAATTCTCGAAACACCAATTACAGGCTTCATAAAAATGACTGGTGGCTATATCGGTAAAGGGATTTTAGAAGTAATTATTCTTATTATCGTCAGCTATGTACTGCCAATCTTCTTCTGTTTTGCAACGCATTATTTAAAAGTGAAACGACGTGAAATGGCTTAAAATAAGATTATTTTGTAAAAAGCAAAGCGAATAGGCGATGCTTTTTATTTATGTGGTCAAGTTATTTTATTTTTGCCTCCGAAGCGTGCTAAAATAACAATAGAAGACTTGATGAGGAGGAGATGCATAATGCCATCCAAGAAGAAAAAAATTGTCGTTATCGGCAGAAGCAATTTACAAAATCTCTATATTCATACAGTCCTTTTAAAAAAACTACCTGCTGAGATATACTTAATAGATGACCAAGCGAAATCGAGTGTGCAAGATTTTGACTATGCGAGCTACTATCATGAAGCGGCCACCATTCATACAGGCACATTCAATGATTGTCGCAATGCGGATATTGTCGTCTTTTTTCAAGAAGAGCTGTCGAATGCCTCTTTTTCGAGTGAAGATAACGTTACGCTGATTAAAGAAAAAGTGAATAAAATGATGGCGACCGGCTTTCAAGGGATTGTTTTAGTCGCAACTGCCGAGAGTAATGTCGTTGCCTCATTAATCAAACGTTTTTCCGGCTTACCAGCAAATCAAATTATCACACTTGGTACGATGCTTGCGACGTCTTATTTTCAAGTAGAAATTGCTAAATTATTTAAAATCAGCCCGAAAAATGTGCATGGCTATATCATTGGCGATAACTCGGCTGATGTTATTCCGGTTTGGAGCAGAGCTTTTCTGGGCGGCAAGCCGATTTTAAGCTATTTAGCCGAAGAACAAAAACGAATCACATCCGACGATCTACAAAATTTAACGAAAATGATGACAAAGATTCCCGATTTCCCATTTGAAAATAAAGATGGCTGTACTTTCCGTTTCAGTACCGTAACTGTTCTTGCCGAATTAACCGAAGTCATTTTACGCGATGAAGCAAGCGTTTTAACAGTTGGTGTGGAAGTGAAAGAAGCATACGGATTGGATAAGCTGGTTTTCATTAGTGTTCCGGCCGTCATTGGGGCAGAAGGAGTCAGGGAATTACTTGAGTTAAATTTATCCGATGATGAACAAAAAGAATTAAAACAAATCGCCGAAAAAACCACCGAGAAATTGGACGTATTGCAACTTAACAAAGGAGGGATTCGTTAATGGAATACAGTTATCCACTAAATCCAGACTGGACAACCGAAGAAATGACGATTGTTGTACAATTTTTAGAAGCTATTGAACGAGCATATGAAAAAGGTATTGATACGCAAGAACTCAAAGAAAAATATCGCGCGTTTAAACAAGTAGTACCTGCCAAAGGGGAAGAAAAACGCATCGGAATGGACTTTGAAAATGTGAGCGGCTATTCGGCCTATAGAGTCATGCAACTCGTGAAAAACGCAACTACAAGCAAAATAAAAATGCAGCCATAATCTAAGAGGAGGAATTTTTTTCATGGATATTAGTCAAATTAAAGCAGAAGTAGTAACACCGGAAGTAGGAATACACGTTGGGGAAGCGTCCGCACCAGTTAAAGTAATGTCATTCGTTAACTTACGCTGCCCATTCTGTCGAGAGTGGAACGAAAAATCCCAAGACGTGCTAACAGAATATATTCAAGCAGGAAAAATCGAATTAATCATTAAACCATTTGATAAAGAAAAAGAATCTCTACAACGCGGCAACGTGACGCATCGTTACTTAGATTACTCTAAACCAGAAGAAACGCGCGAAACAATCAATAAAATCTATAGTACACAAGATGAATGGGGTAGCCTAACGCTTCCAGAAGTTGCTACGTATATGGAAACAAAATTAGGATTAATCGAACAAGACAACAAAGCCGCATCGGAAAAAATTGTCGCTGAAGCAAACGCGGCCAATGTGGTTTTTGTGCCGACTGTTATAGTTGGTGAACATATTTTTGATGAGCATATTAGCCCAGAAGAATTACGTGCATTACTTGACGGCGAATTAGCTAAATAAAAAAAGCGAATGTATTAACCTAAAAATCTTAGGTAATACATTCGCTTTTTGCTTCTCTTTAAAAGAATTTCCTACGCCAGAAGACAATCGCAAGTGCCCCGGCAATTCCGAAAGCAAAACCAAGCGTAAGCATCCAAGCCATTGGTGTGTCCATAAACGGTAATTTTACGTTCATCCCGTAAAAACTAAACACCATTGTCGGAATCGTCAAGATGATAGTAAAAGAAGTAAGGAATTTCATCACGATATTCATATTATTGGAGATAATCGAAGCATACGCATCCATCATTCCACTTAAAATATTCGAATGAACTTCCGCCATTTCGATACCTTGACGATTTTCGATAATAACATCTTCTAGTAAATCTTGATCTTCCTCGTACATTTTAACGATATTTTGACGCATCATTTTATCCAGTACGACTTTATTGGATTTAAGGGCAGTAACAAAGTAAACCAAACTTTTTTCAATCCCCATCAAATCATATAGTTGCTTATTTTTCATGGATTCATGTAATTCTTTTTCGATTTCATCTGTTTGGCGATTCAAGCGTTTTAAGTGACGCAAGAACGTAGTCGAAATCATGTATAAAATTTGTAAAGCGAACCGTGTTTTCATATGTGTATAAAAACCTTTAATTCGGTTCCGAATAAATGACTGTACAATAGAAGAATCAATCGTACAAATCGTAATAAAATAGTCTTTTGTAATAATTATCCCCATCGGAATGGTTTCAAATGAAGCGTAATGAATGTCGTCTTCATCAACTACCGGAAAGTCACAGACAATTAAAACGGAATCAGAATCGTCATCGCGTTCAATCCGGGCGCTTTCATCTTTATCGAGTGGGTCTTCTAAGAACTCCAAAGGGATTTCGTAGTTATCGGCAATTTTGTTAATTTCTTCAGAAGTTGGTGCAACGATGTTAATCCAGCAATTGCGTGTTACTTCTTCTAATTCAATTAGTTTGCCGTTTTCATCTGATTTGAAAATTTGATGCATGCTTTTTACCTCCTTTTTTAACAGGTAAATTTCACGCGGTTAGAGTTTCGTTCCCGTGAAAAATCACCTGTATGAATACTTCGATGTGGACCAGGGTCACTTGCTGTTTGCTGCTCCTTTTTCACGTTCCTCAACTCCTTCAAACCATAGTAATTCACAACTCTACCATTATACCTAGATTATAGTCATTTGTACATCTTTTATTGAAGGGCAGCTTTATAGAGCGGAATGAGCTCATCTAGCACCATTTCTGCCTCATTAATAAAGTCTTTACCAGGGGACAAATGATTATCGTCAGGTAGATAAATTTTCCCAACTAAAAATTCGCCTTTTTTCACATCACGGAACCGATTGAGTGTTGCCTCTAGTTGTCCGTCGTGCACAGGATACGTTTTTTCTTCCGTATGGTCTGGTGAAATGGCAAAGTTGTCCGGTAAATCAGCCAGTAATTTCTTTTCTTTCAAAAAGCGATTGGCAATTTTGGCACTTTCTTCATTTTCGTAAATAAAAGCGAGCCAAATGAATAAATAATTATCAAATAGTCCAACTTGAAAATGAGGGTGTTTTTTATAACCACGTTTATCATGGCAGATCGCTAGCCACGTACTTTCTGGCGGATTCACTGAACGTCTTTGGTGACGAGCAATATGTAAAAACATTTCATCGCCAAGTTTGGCACTTAAATAAGTAGTTAATTCTTCCCCAACAGCTTTAAATTTCGGTTGGATATCACTTTGAATTCCGGCCATACGCGCATCAAGCCCAGGAATTTGCATTGTTTTAAAATCTTTCTTACTAAACCCTTTAAAAGTCATCTGTTTTCCTCCTAATTTTGCATATAGTTTCATTATACGGAAGTTAAGTTCTAAGTGAAAGAATCTTGTTCTATTCAGATAATTCATTTTTGTGATAAAATAAACAAAAAGAGTGCGAAGAGGTGTGTGCATGGACAGTGAAAAAATAGATTATTTAGCAAGGTTATGGATTATGGAAGCCGCGGCAAAAATCAAACAATCTTTTAAAGAAACATTAGATATTGATGTAAAATCCGGCCGAAATGATTTAGTAACTAATATGGATAAAGAGACAGAAGCTTTTTTTGTTAAGCAAATTAAAGAACATTTTTCAGATCATCGTTTATTTGGTGAAGAAGGTATGGCAGCTGACGTAACGGATTTAAATGGGGTTGTTTGGATTCTAGATCCGATTGATGGGACGCTTAATTTTGTCGAACAGCAGCGCGATTTTGCGATTTCCCTTGCCGTGTATGAAGATGGGGTAGGACGGCTTGCTTATATTTATGATGTATCGCGCGATGAACTATATTTCGGGGAAAAAGGAAAAGGGGCAACAGTAAACGGTAGAACGATTCCTAACATTGATCCGGCTGTCGACCTAGAAGATGCCCTTTTAATTGCTAACATGAGTGTAACCCGGAAATTTCCAACGATGTGGGAGGCAGTCAAAGTTTCTCGAGGCTTGCGTCTACACGGTGCGGCGTCCCTAGAATATATGGATGTTGCCACAGGACGAGCAGGCGCATATCTTTCAGCTAATTTAGCTCCGTGGGATATTGCGGCTGGAAAAATTATTGTCGAAGAATTAGGCGGAACAGTGACGAGACTTAATGGCGAAAAAATCAATATGTTAGAAAAAGGAAGTTCGATCGTAGCTGCACCAAAAATTCACCAAACCTTATTAGATAACTACCTGCCTTAAAGAAAGCGCTCAACATAAAAAAAGTTATTTTCAGAAAATAAAAATCGTGCCAAATGCGCTTAGCTATGCTATAATAGGTAAGTTGATTTAAACGAGACGATAGCGACGGAGGAAAATAAATCTATTTTCCTCTTTCTTTTGGCTAATCTTCACGATAAATGTTTGGATTTTTAATTTAGGAGGAAACAAGATTGAATTTAAGAAATGATATTCGTAATGTAGCAATTATTGCCCACGTTGACCATGGTAAAACAACACTAGTAGACCAATTATTACGCCAGTCAGGCACATTCCGCGACAATGAAACAGTTGCAGAACGCGCAATGGACAACAATGATTTAGAAAGAGAGCGCGGTATTACAATTTTAGCGAAAAATACAGCGATTAAGTATGAAGATACACGTGTAAACATCATGGATACACCTGGACACGCCGATTTCGGTGGAGAAGTAGAACGTATCATGAAAATGGTTGACGGTGTTCTTTTAGTAGTGGACGCGTATGAAGGTACGATGCCTCAAACACGTTTTGTACTAAAAAAAGCACTAGAACAAAACCTAACACCAATCGTTGTAGTAAACAAAATTGACCGTGACTTTGCTCGCCCAGAAGAAGTTGTTGATGAAGTATTAGAATTATTCATCGAACTTGGTGCGAACGACGATCAATTAGAATTCCCAGTTGTTTATGCTTCTGCAATCAACGGAACTTCAAGCTACGATTCCGATCCAGCAGAACAAAAAGAAACAATGAAACCACTTTTAGACACTATTATCGAACATATTCCAGCTCCAGTTGATAATAGCGACGAACCATTACAATTCCAAGTGTCATTACTTGATTATAATGACTATGTAGGTCGTATCGGTATTGGCCGTGTATTCCGCGGAACAATGCACGTAGGACAAACAGTTGCCTTAATTAAACTAGACGGTACAGTAAAACAATTCCGTGTAACAAAAATGTTCGGTTTCTTCGGACTAAAACGTGAAGAAATCAAAGAAGCAAAAGCTGGTGACTTAGTAGCACTAGCAGGTATGGAAGACATTTTCGTTGGTGAAACAGTAACACCATTTGATCACCAAGAAGCACTTCCACTTTTACGTATCGATGAGCCAACACTACAAATGACTTTCGTTACAAACAACAGTCCTTTCGCTGGTCGTGAAGGTAAACACGTAACAAGCCGTAAAATTGAAGAACGCTTACTTGCGGAACTTCAAACAGACGTATCCTTACGCGTAGAGCCGACTGCTTCCCCAGATGCTTGGGTAGTTTCAGGTCGTGGTGAGCTTCATTTATCTATCCTGATTGAAACAATGCGTCGTGAAGGTTACGAACTACAAGTTTCTAAACCAGAAGTAATCATCCGTGAAATTGATGGCGTGAAATGTGAACCAGTAGAAGACGTTCAAATTGATACTCCAGAAGAATTCATGGGTTCAGTTATTGAATCTATCAGCCAACGTAAAGGCGAAATGAAAAACATGATTAACGACGGCAATGGCCAAGTTCGTTTACAATTCATGGTTCCAGCTCGTGGCTTAATCGGTTATACAACTGATTTCCTTTCAATGACTCGTGGTTATGGTATTATCAACCATACATTCGATAGCTACCAACCAATCCAAAAAGGACGCGTTGGTGGACGTAGCCGTGGTGTTCTTGTATCCATGGAAACAGGTAAATCTACTACTTACGGAACAATGCAAGTAGAAGACCGTGGTACTATTTTCGTAGAGCCAGGTACTGATATTTACGAAGGTATGATCGTTGGGGAAAACAACCGTGAAGGCGATATCGCTGTAAACATTGTTAAAGCAAAACAAATGACTAACATTCGTTCTGCAAACAAAGACCAAACAAACGTAATCAAAAAACCTCGTCACTTATCACTAGAAGAATCATTAGAATTCCTAAACGAAGATGAGTACTGTGAAGTAACTCCAGAATCCATCCGTTTACGTAAAAAAATTCTAAATAAAAACGAACGTGAAAAAGCAGCAAAACGTTCAAAAACTGCTGAATAAGTAACTTACAAATAAGGCCAGATAGTTTTTAAGAGATATCACTATCCTTTAAAAACTATTTGGCCTTTTTATGCTTTGTTTTGCTAGAAAAGGGAATAAAATAATGTATTTGTAACACTATTGTAATATGAGCAGCTATTTGGTATATTAGAAGTAAGTAGAAAAGGTGGTTAGTATGATGAAAAAACGTATAATTATTCTCGCAGTATTAGTGGTACTTCTTATCGGGGGCGTTGTAGTCGGTGTTTATGCAAATGGAAATTCTGCAAAAGACAACGAACCGAAAACAACAGCTAAAAAAACCACATCTACACCAAAGAAAACAACCGACACGAAGAAAACCGAACCAACAAAAGATTCCGTAACAGATGATAAAGGTGTAGTCACAAAAGGAAGCTCTGATGTAGAAAAAAACGCACCAGCAAAAAGCAATGGTAGTTCGACAGATACATCGACACCAGCCTTTTCGTTATCTGCCACAGGATTCAAAACATCCAATGTATCTTCTGTTCTAGGTGGTACAGTCACAACAACTTATTTATCAAGTTCTCCTTCATTTGAAAAAATCTTTGAGTATTTAACCATTGAAGTCAATCAATACAAAGTAGAACATGTTGTTGGAGCTAACAAATCAGTTAGTGCCAGTAATCCAGAAAGTTATTTAGCAAACAAAAATGGCTATGTTATCACATTAGACATCTCCATTAAAAATACGTCCTCTAAAGATAAAATGTATAAAGCAGACCAAATTACACTAGTTGGCGCCAATGAATTCGTTGGAGGAAGCCTAGATAATTTTGTTCCTTCTAATTTCCATCTTATCGGAAGTAAAGCTGATCCAAACATTTTCACCGCTGGAAAAACAGCTCGTGGACTATTAACTTTCACAATGACAGAAGATGTATACAACGATTTAGCAGCTGACTCAAAAATCGGCGTTCCAAATCCTGACAAATTTGATGCAAGCGTTTCTGCAGCTAATGCAGGCGATGACGTTGTTGTTAGCTTCCCAGTAAAATAGAAAAAATCCGCCCATTCAACGGGCGGATTTTTTATTTTGCATTACCTTCTATTAAATTCTTTAACTCGCTATTCGACATTACTACTGGTTTATGAAAATTGAAATGGCCAGAATTAACGCGACTGATAGTATTAATAGCTACTCGATGTTCACATTCAGGACATAAATACATTCTAATAGGTTTATTGCGTAATTGTTTCGTTTTAAATTCGCGATTGTCTAGTTCATCTACACTTTCGCATAAGATACATTTTGCCTTCAATTTATCTTCACCTCACACAAGTATTATAGCATGATTATCAAAAAAGGCGAGTAAAAGTGAATTTTTCAAAAATTTTAGTTCAATCGTGCTTGCGTGCCTTTCAAATTATGCTATACTATTATTATCTAGTATTAACTTTTGCTTGAGGTTTTTCTCAAGATGAAAATAAAGCGCTATTCTTGGCGTATGATAGGGGGTTCTGTGATGGCAAACAAAAAGATAGATCACAGAGAAGAGGCAGTGGAGCTTTTAAAACAAGACGCAAAACGCATCTTACAGTTGATTAAAGTCCAAATGGATAATCTAACATTACCGCAATGTCCAGCATATGAGGAAGTTCTTGATACACAAATGTATGGTTTATCACGTGAAATCAACTTTGCAACCCGCCTAGGATTAATCGAACCAGAAGAAGGCAAGAAACTAATGTCTACTCTGGAAAAAGAATTGTCCGCTTTACATGAACTGTCCATGAGTAAAAAATAATGAATCAATTGAAAAGATGTCTGATTTTTTCTGACATCTTTTTTTGTTTGGTAGGAAAAAGGCTAAAAATGAGTCAAAAGAAGGAGGCGATTCTTCTTTTCATTTGAAGGTCTTTTCCTTTATAATAGAAAGAATAGAAAACAAGATGGGATAATAACTTCTCAGGGATTGGAAGATGCCGATGTTTAAACGAATTTTAAAATCTTATGATTATGCCTTTATTGCGTTATTTGTCGTGCTATGTTTATTTGGTTTAATTATGATTTATAGTGCTAGCTGGTCTTTAGCAATTGGTAAAGGTTTACCAGCAGATTATTTTTATGCACGTCAAGTAAAGAACTTTATAATTAGTTTTATTTTCTTTATTCTTTTCGCTCTTTTACCTTTTAAAATTTATCAAAATAATAAAGTATTAATGTTGATCGTATTTGGTTCGATTGGTGTGTTATTACTTATTTTCTTAGTTGGTAAAACGGTAAATAATGCCAATAGTTGGCTTGTTTTAGGGCCTCGTTCACTGCAACCAGGAGAATTTGCTAAATTAGCAGTCATCATTTATATGTCGGCCATTTATGCGAAGAAACAAAGTTATATAGATGATTTTAACCGTGGTGTCTTGCCGCCAATATTCTTTTTGGCCTTTGTATGTTTCTTAATTGCGATCCAACCGGATACAGGGACGGCATTTATTATTTTCTTAGTTGGTTGTTGTATTATTATTGCTTCCGGAATGCGACTCCGAACGATTATGAAATTGATTGGGATAGGGCTAGGCATTATTGTCGGTCTCAGCCTCATTTTGTTTGCATTACCTGATAATATTAGAAATGAAATTGTGTCTCCAACAAAAGTAGCGCGGATTACGACGTTTATGAATCCGTTTGAATACGCTGATAAAGAAGGGCATCAATTGATTAATTCGTTTTATGCGATTGGTTCTGGTGGCGTTTCTGGACAAGGCCTCGGGGAAAGCGTGCAAAAACTGGGTTATTTACCTGAAGCGCATACCGATTTCATCATCGCTGTAGTGGCAGAAGAATTAGGCGTGTTCGGTGTGATGTTTATTATTTTAGCGCTGTTCTTCATTATCTTTAAAACAATCACGACCGGGCTCAGGGCGAAGGATCCATTTGCCTCCTTAATGTGTTACGGTATTGCCAGTTTGATTGCGATTCAAGCGTTTATTAATTTAGGTGGTGCGAGTGGACTTATTCCGCTGACTGGGGTAACGCTTCCGTTTATTAGTTATGGTGGTTCGTCCTTAATGGTACTATCAATGATGCTTGGTATTGTAGCAAATATATCGATGTTTACTAAATATCAACGCGTCTATAAATCAGATGGCTCCAAACAAGAGCAACCTAAGCGACAAAGAAGACGATAAATTACGAAAGAAAAAGCTAGTTAAGTGGCTTTTTCTTTTTTTGTTTAGCCGCATGTTTTTGGCGTGTTACCGCCAGTTTATTCGTGTTTTCGATATTGTTTTAAATATTTAGAAAGAAAATAATTTACATCTGATGGCATTTAATACTATAATTGAATTTATATACCGTTTTACAGCCTAAAAAAAGGGGATTGCTTTTAAAGTCTACATAATCGTTTCATCCGTTTAGGCAACGTATCAAGTATAGAACAGATCAGTGTTGGTTAGGAGGAAAAAAATGAATCGAATTAAAAAAGTATTAGTTGCAAACCGCGGCGAGATTGCTATCCGTGTTATGCGTGCATGTACTGAACTCAAAATCAAAACAGTGGCTATTTATTCACAAGAAGATACTGGAAGTTTTCACCGGTATAAATCAGATGAAGCTTATCTGGTTGGAGCAGGGAAAAAGCCTATTGATGCGTATCTAGATATCGAAAACATAATAGAGATTGCTAAAGAATCTGGTGCAGACGCGATTCATCCGGGATATGGTTTCTTGTCCGAAAACATTGAATTTGCTCGTCGTTGTGAGCAAGAAGGCATTATTTTCGTTGGTCCTAAATCAAAACACCTAGATATGTTTGGTGACAAAATCAAAGCAAAAGAACAAGCTCTATTAGCTGATATTCCAGTAATTCCAGGAAGCAATGGTCCGGTTGCTGGCATTAAAGAAGTAGAAGAGTTCGGCGAGAAAAACGGTTACCCATTAATGATTAAAGCTTCTCTTGGAGGCGGCGGTCGTGGTATGCGTGTCGTTGAATCAAAAGAACACGTTAAAGAAAGCTTTGAACGTGCATCCTCAGAAGCAAAAGCTGCATTCGGAAACGATGAAGTATACGTAGAAAAATGCGTGATGAATCCGAAACATATCGAAGTACAAATTCTTGGTGATACGCATGGTAACATCGTTCATTTATTCGAACGTGATTGTTCCATTCAACGTCGTCATCAAAAAGTAGTAGAAGTAGCTCCGTGTAATGCGATTACTTCTGAACTACGTAACCGTATTTGCGATGCTGCAGTAAAACTAATGAAAAACGTTGATTACATTAATGCTGGAACAGTAGAATTTTTAGTTGAAGGTGATGATTTTTACTTTATCGAAGTAAATCCTCGTGTCCAAGTAGAGCATACAATTACGGAAATGATTACAGGGATTGATATTGTTCAGTCACAATTATTTATTGCTGATGGCTATGCGCTTCATGATCAACTAGTTGCTATTCCTAAGCAAGAAGATATCCATATTCACGGTTCTGCTATTCAAAGCCGTATTACAACTGAAGATCCGCTTAATAACTTTATGCCAGATACTGGTCGAGTAGATACGTATCGTTCAACAGGTGGATTTGGTGTTCGTTTGGATGCTGGTAATGGTTTCCAAGGAACAGTCGTTACACCGTTTTATGATTCCTTACTTGTAAAATTATGTACTTGGGGAATGACCTTTGAGCAAGCAACGCGCAAAATGCGTCGTAACCTAATTGAATTCCGTATCCGTGGCGTTAAAACGAATATTCCTTTCTTATTGAATGTTGTTCGTCATCCGGATTTTGCAAGCGGTAATTATAATACAAGCTTTATCGATACAACGCCAGAACTATTCAAATTCCCACATATCCGTGACCGTGGTACGAAGACGTTACGTTATATCGGGAATGTGACAGTCAATGGTTTCCCAGGAATCAAGCATCGTGACAAACCTGTTTATGCAGAGCCACGTTTGCCGAAAATTCCATATGGTTCGCAAATCGCTCCGGGCACAAAACAAATTTTGGATGCGAAAGGTCCAGAAGGCGTTGTTGACTGGGTGAAAAAACAAGAAGAAGTACTCTTAACAGATACAACACTTCGGGATGCGCATCAATCGTTACTTGCGACACGTGTTCGCTCGAAAGATATTTTCCAAGTGGCAGATTCGATGGCACATTTATTACCAAATATGTTCTCCTTTGAGATGTGGGGCGGCGCGACTTTTGACGTGGCTTATCGTTTCTTAAATGAAGATCCTTGGGTGCGCCTAGAAACGCTTCGTAAACAAATTCCAAACGTTATGTTCCAAATGTTACTTCGCGGCGCTAATGCAGTCGGATATAAAAACTATCCTGACAACGTTATCCGCGAATTCGTTAAGCAATCAGCACAATCCGGTGTCGATGTATTCCGCGTGTTTGACAGCTTAAACTGGATCAAAGGCATGGAAGTGTCCATTGATGCTGTTCGTGAAGCAGGCAAGGTCGTAGAGGCTGCTATCTGCTATACAGGAGATATTGATGACGACTCAAGAACAAAATACACCATTGATTACTATAAAGACATGGCGAAAGAGCTCGTTGCTCAAGGTACGCATATACTAGGAATCAAAGATATGGCTGGTCTTTTAAAACCACAAGCGGCATACCGTTTGATTGGCGAATTAAAAGATACTGTAGATGTGCCAATTCACCTTCATACACATGACACAAGCGGTAATGGTATTTATACTTACGCTGCAGCAGTCAGTGCCGGCGTTGACATTGTGGACGTAGCATCAAGTGCGATGAGTGGCGCAACAAGCCAACCAAGTATGACTGGTCTTTATTACGGATTAGTTAACGGTAATCGTCAAACGAATTTAGATGCGCAAAATTCCCAAATCATCAATCATTACTGGGAAGATGTTCGTCACTATTATAAAGACTTTGACAATGCACTTAACTCTCCACAAACCGAAGTATACATTCATGAAATGCCAGGCGGTCAATATACGAACCTTCAACAACAAGCAATTGCGGTTGGACTTGGTGATCGTTGGGACGAAGTGAAAGAAATGTATACTGTTGTAAACAAAATGTTTGGTGATATCGTAAAAGTAACACCTTCTTCCAAAGTTGTTGGCGACCTTGCACTATTTATGGTTCAAAATGAATTATCCGAAGAAGATGTATATGAAAAAGGCGATACCATCGATTTCCCAGATTCCGTTATTGAATTCTTTATGGGGGAAATTGGTCAACCATACGGCGGCTTCCCAGAAAAACTTCAAAAACTAGTACTCAAAGGACGTACACCACTTACAGATCGTCCAGGCGCTTTAATGGAGCCAGTTGATTTTGCTGAGGTCAAAGCAGAGTTAAAAGAAAAAATGGGTTATGAACCAACAGAAAAAGATGTCATTTCCTATATTTTATATCCAAAAGTGTTCCTAGATTATCAAGATATGATTAACAAATATGGTGATGTAACAGTCCTTGATACACCGACATTTTATAAAGGTATGCGCTTAGGTGAAACCATTGAAGTAGAACTTGAAAAAGGAAAAATTCTTTTAATCAAGCTAAATTCAATCGGCGAACCAATTGCGGATGGCACGCGCGTTATCTATTTTGAATTAAATGGACAACCTCGTGAAATTAACATCCAAGATATGAACGTTCAATCTACCGTTATTGCACGCCGTAAGATCGACACAACGAACCCTGAACACGTTGGAGCAACAATGACAGGTTCAGTCATTCAAGTAGTCGTGAAAAAAGGCGACTCTGTGAAAAAAGGTGATCCACTACTAATCACAGAAGCAATGAAAATGGAAACAACGATTCAAGCGCCGTTCGATGGTGAAGTCAGCAGCATTTACGTGTCTGATGGCGATACAATCGAATCAGGTGATTTATTAATTGAAGTAAACAGAATTTAAAAAAACATAACTAATTAACGGGTGGGAATATGACGCTAATTTAAAGTAGCAAACTTTAAAAATCGAAAGTTTAAGCGTAGCAAAATGACGTTTCTTTTCGAATTACTTAGCGCTATATTTACACCCGTTTTTTCTAAAAAAAGGAGAACTTACATATGAAATGGTTTAAAGGAATTGCCGTAGTTTTATTACTTGCTATCTTAACTGCTTGCGGGAATACTGAAACAAAGGCACCAGAAGAGAAAACAGAGAAAATCGAAGTAAAAGATGCAACTGGAGCTACAATCACATTAGAAGAAGCACCAACAAAAATCGTTTCATTAATGCCGAGTAATACAGAAATTTTATTTGCACTAGGTTTAGGTGATAAAGTTAAAGGTGTTACTGCTTACGATGATTATCCAAAAGAAGCACAAAAAGTAGAAAAAGTAACTTCTACAGGCGTTGATACAGAAAAAATCATTGCGATTAAACCGGACTTAGTTCTTGGTCACGAATCCATGCTTGCAACAGAAAAAGACGCATATCAATTATTAAAAGATGCTGGAATCAACGTATTCATCGTTCCAGATGCAACAGATTTAAAAGCTGCAGAAAAATCAATTGCAACAGTTGGTGAGTTGACTGGGAAAGAAAAAGAAGCGAAAGAAGTAACAGCATCAATGGAAGAGCAAAAAGCTATCATTGAAAAGAAAGCAAAAGAACTAAAAACATCACCGAAAGTTTGGATTGAAATTAGTCCTGATTTATACACAGCAGGTAAAGGCACCTTTATGAATGAAATGTTAGAACTTGCGGGTGGTACAAATATCGTTACAGAAACAGGATTTATTCCTTACAATGAAGAAAAAGTAGTAGAGCTAAAACCAGATATTATTTTATCTGTATATCCTGACGCAAAAGCAACTATTCAAAAACGTGCGGCATGGAAAGATATCCCAGCTGTTAAAAACGATAAAATCTACGAAATGGATGCGAATAAATTAAGCCGTCCAGGACCAAGATTGCTTGAAGGAGCAGCCGATATTCAAGCCGTTCTTGGAAACTAATTCCTCAAAAATTGTAGATGAAGCTTTACAAAAAATGACTTTTAAGGTAATTTAACATAGGGTGGATTTTTTACTAAATGGTATTAGTAAAGCAATTTACCAAATAAGCAGAGCTATTTACACTTAGAAGATCATGCATAAACAGCAAGAATACGGCAACTTAGACGACAAATAATACAAACAAGGTGTTCGTGGTTTTAAGTGGAGGAGTTGCCTATAAAAGAATAGTGAGCTGAATCTGGTTTTTAAAACCATATTATTTTTCGGGAAGAAGTGTTTTTGTGAAACAGGTTATGGAAGTTATTAAAGAGCAAATTAAAAATTTACCAATGATATTTCGCATTGCGCGCTATGAAGATAAGGCTACGTATCAAAGCCATTATTTAGGACTAGCATGGCAGATTTTAAATCCATTAATTCAAATTGCTATTTACTACTTTGTATTTGGATTTGGGATGAATGCAAAATCTGGCTCAGATGCAAGTTATATTGAATGGATGCTAGCCGGGATTATCCCTTGGTTCTTTATTAGTGCTGTTATTTTACAAGGTGCGAATAGTATTTATAATAAAATAGGCATGGTTTCAAAAATGAATTTCCCAATGAGTATTTTACCTAACATCACGATTGTTTCTAATTTAACAAGCTACTTTACGATGATGGTAATTTTACTCGGTTTGCTTGCGATTAATGGGACTCCGGTTACTATTTATTGGGGCCAATACTTGTATTATTTTGTAGCGATGATTGCATTTCTATTTAGCGTTACCTTGTTTAACGCAACAATCAGCGTTTTAGTAAGAGACTATTACATTATGTTGCAGTCTGTTATGCGCGTGCTTTTCTACGTAACAGGTATTGTTTGGAATTTAGAAACGATGTTACCACAGTGGCTAGTAGATTTACTTAAATTAAACCCAATTTACTATGTTGTTAATGGTTTTAGAGAAACATTCTTAATGAACAGAGGCTTCTGGGAATCTCCATCATACACGATGTATTTCTGGTTAATCACACTGACATTACTATTTGTTGGTGCGACACTACACATGAAATTCCGCGAACGTTTCGTGGATTATTTATAGGAGGTTAGACAGATGGGTAAAAATATCAAAGTATCATTTAAACATGTGTCGAAGGAATATGACCTCTATCAAAATAAATCCGATAAGATTAAGGGCTTGTTTATGCCAAAAAGTCAAAAAATGCAATCCTTTTGGGCTTTACGAGACGTATCTTTTGATATTCATGATGGTGAAACAGTAGGACTTATTGGGATCAATGGTTCAGGTAAGTCAACGATATCGAGTATTATGTCAGGCGTTATTCCTCCCACACAAGGGGAAGTCATTATTAATGGGGAAACTTCTTTAATCGCCATTGCAGTAGGTCTAAAAGGGCCGCTTACAGGATATGAAAATATTCGCTTAAAATTACTTATGCATGGCATGAAAAGTTCTCAAATTAACAAATTGATGCCAAGTATTATCGAATTTGCGGATATTGGTGATTTTATTAATCAACCAATTAAAAACTATTCAAGCGGGATGCGTTCTCGTTTAGGTTTCGCGATTTCGGTACACACAAATCCAGACATTTTAGTCATCGATGAGGCATTATCTGTAGGTGACCAGACTTTTTATGAAAAATGTGTAGCTAAAATTAATGAATTTAAAGCTCGCGGGAAAACCATTGTCTTTGTCAGTCACTCGCTTGGCCAAGTAAAAAGCTTGTGTGACCGAATTATTTGGATGCACCACGGTGAAATAAGAGAAATGGGCACAGCACAAGAAGTTGCCCAAAAATACGACGAGTTTGTCAAATGGTTTAATAAACAACCAAATGATTACAAGAAAAAATATCAAAAAGAACATAAAGAATATCAAAAAGCGCCACAGAAAAAGGTTTATCCAAATCCAAATGCCAATAAATACCGGCTAACGATGTTTGATAAAATATTTTTAACGGTACTAATTGCGTTGACTGTGCTGTTTGGGACGTTGGTAGCAACAGGGAAATCCTTTAAAGGCTTAATCAGCGAAGGATCCACGAACCAAATCGAACAAGTAGCTCATGTAGCTCATGTGGCCCATAAAGATTTAAAACTGAAGTAATAAAAAACTTTCAAAGGCTTGCTAGCTTTTGAAAGTTTTTTTATGCAGAATTTCAAGAAGTAAAGCATTTTTGCGTAAAATGATGTAGAAAATTTGTCTAAATAATTAACAAATGCCTGATTAAAACCTTTTTCCTTTGTTTTGTAATGAATCTGTAACTTACGATGGCATAAAGTTTGGTAAAATATAGGACAGTAAAGCAATTTAAGGAGTGGTTGGAGAAAAATGATAAATAAAAAGTGGATGAAAATTGTAATGATACCAATGTTAGTTGTCCCAATGTACGGTTTGACAACGGCTGGCGGACAATTACAAGATTCATTAACTGGAAAAAATTCCTTCGTAAAAGACGCTGAAGCTGCTACGACAGCATCACAACAAGCGTTCATCGACAAAATAGCCCCTGCTGCACAGGCATCTCAAGAACAATATCATCTTTTGTCTAGTATAACTTTAGCTCAAGCAATTTTAGAATCTGGTTGGGGGAAAAGTGGACTTGCTACAAAAGGTTATAATTTATTTGGTATCAAAGGGAAATACAACGGACAATCCGTTATCATGACAACTTCTGAATATGTAAACGGCGAGTGGATTAGAATTGACGCTGAGTTCCGTAAATATCCTAGTTGGAATGAATCTGTAACAGACCATACACTTTTATTAGTGAATGGAACTTCTTGGAACAAAAACTTATATAAAAAAGTAGTCGATGCAACGGACTATAAAGTAGCTGCAATGGAACTTCAAAAAGCAGGATATGCAACCTCTCCAACTTATGGTGCTAGTTTAATTCAAGTAATTGAAAATTATGATCTAGCCAAATATGATGTTTTATACGATAAAATTCTTACTCAAAAATCCACTTCTGGAAAAGCGACTGTTACAAGTCCAACCGGAAATGGCGTTTGGACATTACCGTATAAAGTGAAAGGCGTGCAGTCTGTAAGCCCAGCTAGCACATATGCTAATAAGGATATCGATTTAGTATCTGTTGCTACAACTAAAAGAGGTACGTACTATCAATTTAAATACAATGGTAAAGTAATTGGTTGGGTTGATGCAAAAGCACTAACTATTTACGATAGCGTTAATTACGATAAAGTAAACGTTGGCCGTGCTAAAATCACATCGCCTGTAAGCAATGGTATTTGGTCTAAACCATACAATGCTTACGGAAGAGAATTTGTTACAAATGCGACAACGTATGCACAACAAGAAATTAAACTTTTACGTGAAGCACAAACTGCCAAAGGAACCTATTACCAATTTAGCATTAACAATAAAACAATTGGTTGGATTGATAAGAGAGCACTTACTATCTATCCATATGATTCGATTGTTTCAAGTAAAAATGTAAATCTTGACGGACAAATTACTAATCCAGTAGGAAATGGTATTTGGACAAAAGCATATAAATTGGAAGGGACAACTTCTGTAGCGCAAGCAACTAAATATGCAAATAAAGATGTAAAAATCAGCCAACAAGTAGAAACACAACATGGCACATATTACAACATCAGTATTGATGGAACAGCAATTGGTTGGTTAGATAAGAACGCGATTACGCTGTATGACCAAGCTGAGTATAATAAAGCAGTTTCATTAGATGCAGCAGTAAGAAATGTGAGCGGTAATGCTGTATGGACAGAACCTTATCGCACAGCTGGCACAAAATTAATCGGACCAGCCGGAACTTACTTGAATAAAGAAGTGGAAATTGTACGCGAAGCAAAAACGCCAAAAGGTACGTACTACCAATTTAAATCTGGTGGCAAAGTAATCGGTTGGTTAGATCAAAAAGCTTTCGAAGTATATGACAATGTAATTTACAATAAAGCAGTTAATTTAGATGCTGTCGTTGAAAATGTTACTGGTAATGCAGTTTGGACGACTCCTTATAAGAGTAAGGGTGTTAAACTTGTAACTTCAGCAGCGACGTACGAAGGCGAAACAGCTAAAATAACACGTGAAGCGCAAACAAGTAGAGGAACATACTATGAGTTTAGTGTGAATGGTAAAGTGATTGGCTGGTTAGATAAAAAAGCTTTTGACGTTTATGATTCAGTTGAATATAACAAGGCTATTAATATGACTGGACTACTAAGCAATGCGCCAGGTAATGGTATTTGGACAGAGCCGTATAGAGTTATTGGTACAAAAAACATTGGACAGGCAACTGCTTATGCGAATAAGACTGTACAGTTAGTGCGTGAAGCTAAAACTCCTCGTTCTACTTACTATCAAGTGAGTTTAAACGGAAAAGTGATTGGCTGGATTGATAAACGTGCTTTTACTAATGTTAAATAATTAAATAAAACCGTCTCCAGTTATGGAGGCGGTTTTTTGATAGAAAAAATAGAGCGGGAAATCCGCTCTATTAAAATTTATGATTTTGTAATATATATAAGTTCTTTCAAGAAATCTTTGTAGTATGGAGATTCAAAATGAGAGAATGAATGTCCAAATGGATAGTTGAAATCACCGATATATGGTTTCTTAGAAAAATCAATAACTTGAGCTTCAGGGAGTTTCATTAAGAAATAGTTATTTAATCGATCCCAAAAGTAATTATTTCTTTCAATTGTCATTTTATTTTTGTACTCAACAACTGCTCGGTTTTTTGCATAGTAGGAAGTTGTAAAGCCACCTTTATTTAAGATAATACGATCTGCTGGAATAATTTCTGTCAGCTTTTCGATAAATAAATCAGCATAGCCTTTCCATTCTTCAAAGAAAGCTTCGTTATCAATATGATCTGAAATTCTTTCGCAAGGTAGATCGTTTAGTAACTGACTTTGTTCTACTACATAAGACATTGTGACTGCAGTTTCATTATCGATCCACATAACCGGTCGGATTACATCAGGATATAAATCGATTAAGAAATAGTCGGAATTAGATTTTCTTAAGTTAGTGAAAAAATCTTTTTTCCAATCTTCTGCTACTGTAGTTCGTTCATTTTCCGACATATCATCGTATTTCTTTAAATTAATTCCAGCATATGGTTTCGTCATCATACTAATGATAGAAGAGTGGAATTGTGTAAAGCTACATTCGAAAAATGCTTTATAATCTGGATTGAAGAAAGGGGATGAATTAAAAGCATTACGACTGAAACAAGTTCCCATTACAGCAATTCTAGTCACATCTGGTTTAATTTTAGGAGCAACAATTGTATAACAAGATAAATTGTTTAAACCATTACGAGTCATTTTAGCTTTAAATTGTTTGTTTGCAATATCAAAGTAATCGCATGAACTAAAATCAATGGTATCATTTGCTAAAACAGGTAAATCGGGCGTATTGGGGCCGCGAAGATAGAAATCCCAAGTAGTATCCGCATTATTTACAGGACCAGCTAAGAAATCTTTTTTATCAATACGAACGGAGTACTTCGATAAACCTTTTTTTAGTGGCCAAACTTGTTCAATATTATATTCAAACGTATTTGCTTTTTTGTCGCGGCGTTTAGCAACAAGTTGACTCTCGGCAAAATGTCTTTCTAATTTAAATTGTAGTGTTATGGAATTATTACTTTCACTAAGTTGGTGTAAGCTAACTAACCCTTGCACGTTCTTTTTAAAATAAAATGACAATCTATTAGATCCTGTTACATACGATCTTAAAGAAGCAAAAAGAGGCGTAGCTATTTCTATTTCTTTTGGAATAGCGGATTTCATGTCAGGATTAATGGATAAGAATGTAGGGATACTTTTTTTCATGTCAGTGGACGAGATGTCAATAAGAACATCAAGTACATTATTAGCATCCACTAGAAAACTTGGTGATAACTCTTTAACAGGGATAGAGAAATCCACTGTATTATCATTTATTATACCTAAATCGAATGCTTGTTTTTGTTCATGAAATAAATAAAAACTAGCATTAGGTCGGCGTTTAAAAACTAATTTTGCTTGAAAAAGACCATTTGTAAGGGAAGGATCGATTTTTAGACTTCCGGCCATTGTATCTTCGCTTAATGAAAAATTCTCTAATGAAGAGGAAAGTTCCATTGGTTTACTAATTAAGGTTAGCACGCCTTCTGGGAATTCAAACTGATATTGATAAAGAGAATTAGTTGGCTGGAATGGTTTATTTATAATTGGGCCATCTGTAGTCAAGTGAGTGTAAG
Organism: Listeria cossartiae subsp. cayugensis; assembly: GCF_014229095.1. GTDB lineage: Bacteria > Bacillota > Bacilli > Lactobacillales > Listeriaceae > Listeria > Listeria cayugensis. The sequence goes on from NZ_JAARZC010000001.1 coordinate 774,879, forward strand.
GGTAATTACCATTAACTTTGAACTTCCAGGCAGTTTCTCGGTCTGCAAGAGATAGTTTAGCAAGTTCAGTAATAGAAATAACGGCCGTAAATGAATTTCCGTTTTGCTCAAAAGGAATGTTTAACTTTTGCTCAGGATGTTTATATTCGCGTAGTTCATTGTAATAAGCTTGGATGCTGTTTATTTTTCCTTCAGCATAACCAGATATTTCCCATGTTTCAGATTCAGTTAACTGAATTTCCTTTATAAAATATTTCATCTTTATCTCCTTAAAGTTTAATTATCATCATCATTTTTATTTTAGCATATAATAATAAATTTCCCTACAAAAATTAACAAAAGATTAAGGTCTCTTGTATACTTATAAAAAATAGTTAGTGGCTTTATTTCTTGCCACAAAATAAATGGCTATTTTAGCATCAAAAAAATAGAATTTACTTGGATTAGAAATAGCTGTATTAATCTTTTTAGTCTCAAAAAGTAATACAAGGATTTTTATTGTTCATTTTTTCATATTTATAAGGCTAATTTTTTGCATAGATAGTTGATAAACTGTTGTAAATAAGATATGCTGTAGATACTGAATTTTATAGAATAGCATATCAGTAAGGGGTTGTAGTGAGATTGGAAAAACCATTTTTAACAGTTGTGGTGCCTTGTTATAATGAAGAGGAAGTTCTAAGCGAGAGCGTGACACAACTAACAAATATTATACAAAAATTAGTGATGAGTGAATCAATCAGCGACAAAAGTCAGATTATGTTCGTAGATGATGGCAGTAAAGACAGAACCTGGGAACTTATACAACAATACTCAGAATCAAATGAACATGTTTCTGGATTAAAATTAAGCCGTAATTATGGACATCAAGGAGCTTTGCTTGCTGGATTAACGGAAGCACACGCATATTCCGATTGTGTGGTATCTATTGATGCGGATTTACAAGATGATGTGAATGCAATTATCGAGTTCATAGAAAAATACCATGAAGGCTTTGATGTCGTTTATGGTGTGCGCGACAAACGAGACACAGACACTTACTTTAAACGAAATTCAGCGTTAGCTTTCTATAGAATTATGAGTAAACTAGGGGTTAATATGGTTCCGAATCATGCGGACTATCGACTACTTAGTAAAAGAGCGTTGACCGAATTTTTACGTTATAAAGAAGAAAATATGTTTATCCGAGGTATTGTACCGTTATTAGGGTTTAAATCAACGAAAGTCTTCTATAATAGAAATGAACGATTTGCTGGTGAATCCAAATATCCATTAAAGAAAATGGTGTTATTTGCTGTGGATGGGATTACGTCTTTCAGTGTTGCGCCAATTCGATTATTGTTAGTTCTTGGATCTGTTATTTTTATGATAGGTGTAGTTATGGGGATTTATGCAATCGTCCAAAAAATTGTTGGTGCAGTCGTGCCTGGTTGGACTTCTTTAATTGTTTCGCTATGGTTAATTGGCGGTATTCAATTAATTGGTATTGGTGTACTAGGTGAGTACATTGGAAAAATCTTCAAACAAGTCAAAGAACGTCCTCGCTTTACGATAGAGGAAAATGTTTTTGAAATGAAATGCAAGGAAAATAAAATCAACGAGAGATAGGTGTAAAGAAAGTGAAGAATAGGTTAGCTTATATTTTTAATGCGTTTTTTATACTTATTTTTGGTTACTTACTTTGCATAAGCATTTTTAAACCGCAAGATATCAGTTTTAATCATCCGAGTATATTTATTATTTTTAGTGCTGCGGCGCTTTTAGTTCTTATTGGGCTTTACCAGTTATCTACGAGATTGAATACAAAAGGAGATGGTGTAATAACCATCTTTTTGGTGAGTTTGATTATATTAACACAAATATATTTGCTGTTCTCCTTACAAATGGACTCTTTTGCGGATGCATTTGTCATCAAAGGTGAGGCCCTCAATATGTTAGCTAATGGTGGGCATGCAACGGAGCAAAATTATTTTTTAATGTATCCTAATAATGTATTTATAACGATTATTCGCTATTGGTTATACTCGTTCGGAGGGACACTTGGTATTACTAATACGTATTTAATAGAAAGTGTTTTCTTATTTATTTGTATGAACATAACGATATTCGTATTGTTTTGGATTGTTCGTAAAGAGAATGGTAACAAGTTTGGAAATATTTATTTATTGATTGTGCTATTTTGTGTACCGTTACTTGGTTATATTTGGTATTTTTATACGGATACACTAGTATTACCTTTTACTGCACTCATTGCGCTATTTTATTACTTATATACGAAAAATAATAAGTGGTGGTACTTTATTATTATCGGGCTGTTGTTTGCGATTGGGTATCAGATTAAGCCTAATATAATTATTCTGCTTCCGGCAATGCTTATTCATCTTTGTTTTATACGTAACTGGCGAAAAATTATTTTGAATACTGTCGTTTTACTTATTTGCTTTTTCAGCTTGAGCACAGCTTTCACCCCAATTGCAGAGAGTTATGGCTTTGAGAAAGATTCAACGATAGAATTTCCACAAACGCATTGGCTTATGATGGGCCTTGGTGATCCTGCGGGCCGTTATAATAGAGAAGATGTAACTTACACCTCTGAATTTAAAACAAAAGAAGAAAAAGAAGAAGCTAATATCGAAAAAATTAAAGAGCGAATTGAAGAACATGGGCCACTGGGCTTATTGAAACTTTTTGATAATAAAGTGTTAAATACTTGGACGGACGGGACGCGTGCGTATACATGGTATATTAATTCAGCACTTGACTATCCTGCGCCATACGATTATTTCTTTGGAGATAAACGTGTTGTAACAGAATTGCCTGCTCAGATGTTCCATATTATCAATTTATTTTTAATTTGTTTAGGTGCTTTGCGTTTTTATAAGAAAAGGGAATTCGATATGTCCTTTTTCGTCAATATCGCACTCGTTGGTGTTTGGCTGTTCCATTTATTTTGGGAAGCAAATCAACGTTATATCATGTTTATCACACCACTGATGATTTTGTCCTCTATCTATGGATTTAAATTTATAGTAGAATCATTATATACGAAGAAATTTGACCTGAAAAAAGGACTTAGAAAAGGCTTTTTAATTGTTACTTTTGTTGTATTCTTGCTGAGTACAGTCATTTTTGCCTATATCGGAAATACAGTTGCAGGGCAAACGCAGGATGTTAGTAAATATCTTGTAAAACAAAGCTATGCCCATGTCGAACTTGCCGTCAATAGTAAGCAAATTGTTAAGCAAACTTTTGAAGCTGATGAAGCATTCAATACGGTTCAATTAGCTATTCTAAAAGCACCTTACATGGATAGTAAATATCGAATAAAGATAATTAATAAGAAGAATAAAAAAGAAGTTTACAATGAAGTAATAGATGGCTCAGAATTTGTAGAGGCTGAAAATTATACTGTCAATGTAAACGAAAAGCCAAAAGGCAAAACAGAATATGTTATTGAAGTCTATCAAGTAGAAAATAAAAACCCTAAAGAACCGTTGATTTTAGGTACTTATCTATCAAAAACAGTTGATCTTTACCCTTACGGAGCGCTTTACATTAAAGGCAAAGCAAGAGAGAAACAAGATATTGGCTTTAGTGTTTCGAACGTTGCTTCTGAGCCGATAATACCGAAATATGTATCTATTATGCTTGATTTAGGTGTTATAATTATTTTTGCGGGAACATATTATGTGTTTAGAAGAAAAGCAGAAGACAATGGATGACATATATTTTGAATTGGGGAGAGTCTATAAATGAACATTGATTCAAATAATAACATCGAGAAGAATCGAGAAGCTGGAATTAGTATCATTATCCCACTTTATAATGTGGAAGAAGTAATTCTGGAAACACTCGGAAGCATTCATGAGCAGACATTTGACATGTACGAAGTTTTATTAATTGACGATGGTTCGACTGATAAAACAATAGAGATGGTAACGGAATATATAGCGGATAAACCGAAATTCAAGTTGTATACACAACCAAATGGTGGACCAGCTTCGGCTAGAAATCATGGCTTACGACTGGCAAATAGAATGTATATTTGTTTTGTAGATAGTGATGATATTATTCCGAATTACGCATTGCAACTTATGTATGATGGGGCAATTTCCACTGGTTCAAAATTAATTACTGGTGCGACGAAGCGATTTAATTCTGAGGACGAATGGTTTATTCCGATGCATATTCAATATAATATTGCGAAACCGGGGCTAAAAACATTGCTGAAAAATCCGGAATTGTTTTATTCGATTGGTCCTTGTGCCAAGTTATACCATCATTCTTTAATAGATGGTGTGTTTTTCCCTGAGAATATTCGTTATGGTGAAGATCAACCATTTGTTTTACATGCTTTATTGCAAGCAGAAAATATTTATACAGTGGAGAAAGTGGTTTATTACTACCGTTTACGTGACGGCGAATCGCAATCTTTAACGCAGTCTGTCAATAAAGACCCAATTCGCATTTTAAAATCTGTTTTCCAAATTTTTGACTACGGGGAAGCAGAGTTACTGAAAAATAATACCGAATATGAAGTCGCGTTAAAATACTATCAACGCGTATCGAGCATTGAGTTATGGGGTGCTTTGAGAGCGGCTATCGAAAGCAAGAAAAGCGAAAATCAAAAAATTGCGTTTACGATGACGTTAGATTGGTTGAAAACAAAATCAGATGACTTCCTAAACATTATCCCTTCGTTTAGATATTTCTTATTGTTTAGTAGTATTGAGCGCGTTCGTTACATTACGAAAGATAACAAAGAAAACTATCGCCAACTGATTAGCTATTTATGGGGAAGACAAGGCGAAGAGGCTAAAATCGCATTTAGAAAAACGTATCCCGTCCATATGAAAGCTGCTTTACAAATTATCGAAAATAATAACTGGCGTGATGCACGTAAAATCTCCTTTAAGTTTATTATTCGTCGTCAATTTAAAGCACCTATTTTAATTCGCAAAATAAGTAGAGGAATTATTTTTAGAATTGCTACTTGGATGCCGCGTAAAAAGGATCAAGTAATTTTAGCTACAGAACGTAGTACGAGTTTAGAAGGTAATTTATTAGCTATTTATGATTACATGTTTTATAACAATATGCCGCAAAAAGTATATGTGTTTTTAAAGAAAAATCGTAATTGGTTTGAAATGTTCCAGTTGTACTATGCGTTAGGGCGGACTAAAACGATTGTACTGGACGATTATTACAACAAAATTTATGGTTTGAAGTTTAATAAAAAAACACATGTTATCCAATCATGGCATGCGACAGGTGCTTTCAAGAAGTTTGGTTTTAGTGCGATGGAAGGTACCGACGCCAATACCGAAGAATTTGAAACACGTGCCCATTCGCCGTATACAGATGTGCTTGTTAGTTCGGAAGGTATTGTTCCTGAATATATGGAAGCCTTTAGAAAGCAAGCTAATCAAATTAAACCAATTGGTGTACCAAGAACTGATGTGTTTTTTGATCAAGAATATGTGGACTATACGAAAGAAAAATATATGAAAATGTATCCGCAACTACGTGATAAAAAAGTGTTGCTTTATGCGCCAACTTTCCGCGGTGGACCGAATGAACGTTTTAATTATAGCGTTATACTCGATATTGCTGCTTTGAAAAAAGAGCTTGGTGATACGCATATTCTTATTTTGAAATTCCATCCTGTTATTAAAAACGTGTCCTTTAACGTGGATGAAGATGATCCATTTATTTTAGATTTAACATTGAATAATGATATTAATGATCTGATGTTATTCAGTGATGCGCTTATTACAGACTATTCTTCGGTAATTTTCGAGTTTAGTTTGATGAATAAACCTATTTATTTCTTTGCTTATGATATTGATGATTATTTGGATGAACGTGGCTTTTATTTTGATTATAAAGCAACTATTCCGGGTGAAGTATTTAAAGATACGCCATCGCTAATTAGTTCCATTAAAACTGGAAAATATAATTATGATGAGCTGGAAGTCTTTAAGAAAAAATTTGTTGGAAGCTTAGACGGCAATTCAACGAAACGTTTTGTAGAGACGTATATTGGAAAAGCGGATGAGGAAGTGAAAGATTTATGAGCATAGTAGTAGAACAACTCGTTATAAAAGATACTAGTGAAAGATGGGGAAGTCCTTATCTTTTGGAGCAAATAAAAAGTAATCTTGCTACTACAAAAGCTGATTTTGTGATGGTCTGTTCAGAAATCGAACAAAATATTCTTTCGCAAATACAAGACTATATTGCTCGTTTTCCTGTTAATATGTCTGGTGCAGATATTCACTTATTTAACCAAAATCCTGTTTTTGTCCAACATCTACGCAAATTACCGAATGAAGATAGTTATGAAATGACAGATACGCTTCAATTTTTAGAGGAGGCTATTCCGAGTCCAACGAGCACTTATTTAGAACGTGACCCTCATGTGTTGTTAGAAGAAGTAGGGCAATATATTTTATATAATGTTACTTTTTTGAAGGCATACTTTGGAAAAGCGGAAGCAGGGCAGCACTTAATCGATGTCTTTCATCAAGCTAATATGGTTTGGAAACATAGTATTTTGGAAGAAACGCCGAAAAATGAAGCGAAAATAAAAATTCCGGATGATTATTTAATAAGTGATATGGTCGATTGTTGGTCCTATTATAGAAACTTAGAAAATAATTACACAACGTTAAATTTAGCTTTACTTGATTTTGATAAGAACTTATTTAATTATTTGATTCGGACAAAATTAGGACCAATTTTCCAACAGAAATTATTGGCGGGAGATTTAGCGAAAGCGACAGATGCACTAGAGGCATTGACTGCTTTTCTAGAAGCAAACAATAAACGACTTGTGAGTGAACTGGTTTCGCTAGGCTACTTTTATATACAAGTTCCGGTAAAAGAATATCCGATTTGGAGCAGCAACAAACCATTTGGAACAGCATATTTAAAATTCTTAAAAGTGCTTTTTGAGAAAATGCATTATCAAACGAAACAATATAACTTAGCTTTTTATAGACGAACTACCAATGCGGTATATAAGGCGGTTGGTTTGAATTCGTTAAAACCAATTGAGAAATGCCATAAACTGTATTTTTAAATGAGTTCAAAAAAAGAAACGACAACGTGTTGTCGTTTCTTTTTTTATTTATCGTTTTCGTGAATTTGTTTGTGTAAATCATCAATTAGTTTTTTTACATCATCTTTAATTTCAGGATGTTTTAAAGCGAATTGCATGGTTGTTTGAATGAAGCCAAATTTATCACCAACATCAAAGCGTTGACCTTCGAAGTCGTAAGCAAAAACACGTTGCACTTCATTTAAACTATTGATGGCATCTGTTAATTGGATTTCGCCGCCAGCACCTGGTTCTTGCGTTTCTAGGAAGTCGAAAATTTGTGGTGTTAATAAGTAACGTCCAAGAATTGCCAGGTCAGATGGTGCTTTGTCTGGATCTGGTTTTTCAACAAATCCTTTTACATTGTATAAGTTTTTGTCGTACTCGTTAATTGGATCAATGATACCGTAGCGATATGTTTCTGCGTGAGGGACTGTTTGTACGCCGATAACAGAACTATGTGTTTTTTCGTATTGATTCATTAATTGTTTCGAGCAAGGTGTTTTGGATTCTACAATGTCATCACCTAACATAACAATAAATGGCTCATTTCCGACGAAACCTTTTGCTTGAAGGATGGCATCACCTAGTCCTTTTGGTTTTGCTTGACGAATAAAGTGCAAATTAATGTTCGTTGTTTGTTCTACTAGATGTAACAATTCAAGTTTATTTTTTTCTCGTAGATTGTTTTCAAGTTCAGGCACGGAATCAAAGTGGTCTTCGATAGCGCGTTTTCCTTTGCCTGTTACAATTAAGATGTCTTCTATACCTGATGCCACTGCTTCTTCCACTATGTATTGAATAGTTGGCTTATCCACGATTGGTAAAATTTCTTTAGGCATTGCTTTTGTAGCTGGTAAAAAACGAGTTCCTAAACCAGCAGCTGGAATTACAGCTTTTTTTACTCTCATATTTAATAATCTCCTTCTAATCTAAAATATATATAGACCCACCTAATTATACGCTATCTAGCTTTGGATTTACAAGTTTTTAACGGTTATGTGCATAAAATAGCAAGTTTTTACAAAGGGTCTCATTAAAATACATAAAGGCGCAGATCGAAGCTAGTTTGTTATGCAAGTTTTATGTTATAATGTAACAGGTCAATATAAAAAACAGTTAAAGGAGATTAGAGGATGATATACGCTCAAATTTTAGCTGGAGGAAAAGGTACGCGAATGGGTAACGTTAGCATGCCAAAACAATTTCTACCTCTAAATGGTAAACCAATTATTGTTCATACCGTTGAAAAATTTATTCTAAATACTCGATTTGATAAAATTCTTATTTCCTCACCGAAAGAATGGATGAACCACGCTGAGGATAATATTAAAAAGTATATTTCTGATGATCGTATTGTTGTTATCGAAGGCGGAGAAGACCGCAATGAAACAATTATGAATGGTATTCGTTTCGTGGAAAAAACATATGGCTTAACAGACGATGATATTATCGTAACGCATGACGCTGTTCGCCCATTTTTAACACACCGAATTATTGAAGAAAATATAGATGCTGCACTGGAAACTGGAGCTGTAGACACTGTTATTGAAGCACTTGATACAATCGTTGAATCAAGCAATCATGAGGTGATTACAGATATTCCTGTGAGAGACCACATGTATCAAGGTCAAACACCACAAAGCTTCAATATGAAAAAAGTATATAATCATTACCAAAATCTAACAACCGAGAAAAAACAAATTCTAACAGATGCATGTAAAATTTGTTTGCTTGCTGGCGACGATGTGAAATTGGTTAAGGGTGAAATTTTCAACATTAAAATTACGACACCTTACGATTTAAAAGTAGCTAATGCGATTATTCAGGAGCGGATAGCCAATGATTAATCAAGTATATAGACTTGTGTCAGAGAGACAGTTTGAAGTTGCCAATGTGGACGAATCACTAACTGATGATGTGGTTGTTGTTAGACCCACTCATTTATCTATTTGTGCGGCAGATCAACGTTACTATACAGGTTCTAGAGGAAAAGAAATGTTATCTAAAAAACTTCCAATGGCGCTTATTCATGAAGGCGTTGGCGAAGTTGTTTATGATGCCACGAAAGAATTTAAACCGGGAACAAAAGTTGTCATGATTCCAAATACACCATTTGAGAATGATCCAGTCATTGCTGAGAACTATTTACGTTCGAGTAAATTCCGTTCCAGTGGTTATGACGGATTAATGCAGGATTATGTGTTCATGCGTCGTGATCGCGTGGTTGCATTGCCGGATGATATTAATATGAAAGTAGCTGCTTTCTCAGAGCTGATTTCCGTGGCAGTTCATGCTATTTTACGTTTTGAAGGAAAAAGTAATGCTAACCGGGAATCGTTCGGTGTATGGGGTGATGGAAACTTAGGTTTTATCACATCCTTACTATTAAAAAATTGGTATCCAGAAAGCAAAGTTTACATTTTTGGGAAAACACCTTATAAATTAGACTTCTTTTCTTTCGTTGATGGCGCCTTTGCGATTGATGATGTACCGGCTGATTTAGTCATTGATCAAGCATTTGAATGTGCTGGAGGAATGGGTAGTCAGTATGCGGTAAGTCAAATTATCGATGTCATTAAGCCAGAAGGAACGATTTCCTTACTAGGTGTTTCTGAGTATCCAATTGAATTTAATTCACGTATGGTGCTTGAAAAAGGACTTACAGTTTACGGAAGTAGCCGTAGTGGTCGCGTTGATTTTGAGAAAACGGTCGAGTTTTTATCAACGAACAAACGTGGCGTCGAATATTTACAAAATCTTGTTGGGGAAGTTCATACAGTTCATTCCATTCAAGATGTAATCGAAGCATTTGAAGCTGATTTACGCAGTCCATGGGGCAAAAGCGTTATGGAGTGGAAGATATAATAAAACATTGGGGAGTTTAGGCTATAAGCTGATGAATTTGTTTGCTAAAGTAGATTTAGGAAGCAAGAAATCGAAGTACAGTATTCGGTTGTCATTTGCGGGTATCCTTAACTTCCCAGCTTTTATATGGAGAGGGAAAAAGAATGAAATTTGCGATTATAATGCCTTTTTATAATGTGGAGAAAAGATTAGCATTATCCATAGATAGTATAATAAAGCAGTCTTACAGCTTTTTGAAGCATGTTGAAGTACTGCTTATTAATGATGGAAGTACGGATGGAAGTGGCGCTATCGCAAATCGTTATGCTGCAAAATATCCGAACAATATTCGTGTGTTGACCGTTCCTAATGGTGGGCCGGCAAAAGCACGCAATATCGGAATACATAATGTAAGCGAGGGTACGGATTTTGTTGGCTTTTTAGATGCAGATGATATCATGTCTGGCAATACGCTAGCAAGTATTGTTGCATTTCTAAATGAGTCTGATGTTCCTATGCTTGTGCCAGCTTTTTATTACTTAGATGACTTTGGTAAGAAACAAAAAATTTCACCACATAAATTAAATTACCGTTTTGCAAATGGAAATCGAGTTGCTGATATCGAAAAAGAACCACAAGCAATTCATTTTTATATTGGCGGTACTTTTTTGCGTTATGATTGTTTGAAAGAATTTGCTTTTGATGAGTCGCTTTATTTTGCGGAAGATCAGCTGTTAATTACGCAGTTTTTATTGAAAAATCGGCACTATGGGTTGATTGCGGATGCGGGTTATTATTATTATCGTGATTTGCAGCAAAAAGGTTCGTTAGTAAGTTCGTCTTGGAAAAAATCAGAGAGATATACGCCGTTTTTGCAGAAAGTATATCAAACTTATTTAACCGACTCGAAAGAAATATTTGGTAAGGTGATTCCATATGTGAAGTATCTAATTGCGTACCATGCGAAATTATTTTTTTATAAAGAGAATACTTATTTCCGGGAAGTGTTGAGTGAAGCGGAGCAAGAAATTTTTGTGCGGGAGTTGCAAAAGATATTGCAGGAAGTCGGAGCTAGTACGATTATGGAACTCGACACACCTCTCGTAGTTAAAGAAATGATGTGCTCGATTTTACGAAATGGCTGGCCGCTGCAATTCGAAACGACTGAAAAACAGGATATTCCACTTGTGACAGTGAAAGAAAATTATCGTATCAGCAAAACAGTCGCGATTGAATTACTCCTAGAAGAAGCAGATATTCATGATGGCAAATGGATTGCTCGCACGTCTTTCAAAGAACTGCCAGCTCGGTTAGTTAAACGAAAAGTAGATCAAACTATTTGGGATATCGTTGTTAGAGAACAAGGCACGATAGAAAAAGCGGTATTTAAATTAAAACCTTATCAAACGAAAGCGCGTCTTTTTTATCAAGATGAGGAAAAGGAAACGCATATCGCGGACATCAATATCGTAAGTAGCATTTTAGGGAAATTAAAACGCAATCGAGCGTTAAAGCGAAAGTTTAAACAGGGGGGAGTATCCTGATGAAATTAGTGCAAAAAGTGTATTATTTGTTATTTAGGTTAGTGGGATTTTTACCACGAAAAAAAGAGCTGGTAATGTTTGAGAGCTTTTCAGGTAAGCAATATAGCTGTAATCCACGAGCTATTTTTGAATATATGGAGGAACATAATCCGGAGTATGAACTTTTGTGGAGTGTTAATCCGAAGTATGTCGCTTTATTTGAAGCACATGGGGTTCCTTACGTGAAGCGTTTTTCTGTTAGCTGGTTGTTTAAAATGGGGTTGGCGAAGTACTGGATTTCCAATAGTCGACTTCCTCTAGAGCTGCCAAAACCGAAAAAAACGATTTATGTGCAAACTTGGCATGGGACACCTTTGAAAAAATTAGGTGTGGATATTGATGAAGTGCATATGCCAGGACAAACGACAGAACAATACAAAGCTGATTTTGTGAAGGAAGCACAAAAGTGGGATTACTTAATTTCTCCCAATGCTTATTCTAGCGCGATTTTTAGACGGGCGTTTGGATTTACTGGTGAGATGATTGAGTCGGGCTATCCGCGGAATGATATTTTATTTAGTGAAGATAAAGAATTGAAAATCGCGAACATCAAAAAAGAATTAGCACTTCCTGAAGAAAAGAAAGTTATTTTATATGCGCCAACATGGCGAGATAACGATTTTTATGAAGCTGGGAAATACAAATTTGACTTGAAAATCGATATCGCAAAAATGCAAGAAAAGTTTGGCGATGAAATTGTATTACTTGTACGCATGCATTATTTAGTTGCGGAACATTTTGATTTTGCGCAGTATGGTGACTTTGTCCGCGATGCTTCAAACCATGAAGATATTCGCGATTTATATTTAGTGAGTGATTTGTTGATTACTGATTATTCTTCTGTATTTTTTGATTATGCGAATTTACAGCGCCCTATGTTGTTTTATACGTATGATTTGGCGGAATATCGTGATACGTTACGCGGCTTTTACTTTGATTTTGAAAAGAATGCTCCTGGTCCGCTTGTGGAGACGAATGAAGAATTAATGAGCGAACTGGAAAAAATGCTTGAAAATCCACCTAAAATAGAAGACAGCTTTTTGGAGCAGTTTTGTACTTGGGAAGATGGCCATGCAGCAGAGAAAACAGTGAAAATCGTTTTTGCTGAAAAATAGGTGGTGGGAATATTGAAAAAGATAGCGATTTATATTTATATGCTTGCTGTTAAGGTAACCGGTTGTTTAGCGAGGATTTTTCCAGTTAAGCCAAAAGTTGTTTTTTTAGTAAGTTTTTCGGAAAATCCCACTGCTATTTTGAAACAGATGAAAGAGATGCAAGTGACGCCAAACACAGTTGTTTTCTATGATCCACGGGTGGATGTGACGGATTGGTCATTTGATTTTATACAGTTGAAACCGAAAAATATCGGGCATTTTTTCTCGTTGATGTTTCATATGAATACCGCGAAAATTGTCATTACTGATAACTATTTTGTGGAATTAGCTGGACTAAAAGAGCGGCGAAATGTGACTTGTGTTCAAATTTGGCATGCGAATGGGGCTTTGAAGAAATTTGGCTGGGAAGATAAGGCTGCACAAAAAAGAAGTGCTTCCGATAAGAAGCGATTCCAAGCAGTCTACCAACGTTTTTCGAAAGTGCTTGTTGGATCCGACGAAATGGCCATGATTTTCCAAAAATCCTTTTTGCTTGATGATTCGCACATGTTGAAATTAGGCGTTCCAAGGACGGATAATTTTTTCAACCAACAACAATTGAAGGAGAATTCGGACTGGACGCATGAAAAATTAAAGCTTTCTGATAAAAAGAAATTATTATATGCGCCAACTTTTCGAGACGGGGAGCTACATAGCACGCACTTGCATTTAGATATTGCAAAAATGAAACAAGCACTCGGAAATGAGTACCAATTAATTTTAAAATTGCATCCGTCTATGAGTAATGATTTAACAAAGGTGGATGATGATTTTGTTGTCTACGCTGATAAAGAAACGCCGATTGAGACGATACTGCCAGTGGTGGATATTTTAATTACTGATTATTCATCGATTCCATTTGAATTTGCATTACTGGAAAAACCGATGCTCTTTTTCACGTATGATTTGGAAGAATATGATCAAGCTAGAGGGCTGTCAGATGGCTTTTTAACAACAATTCCCGGCCCTTATGTTGCTACGACAGAGGAACTAATTCAAGTAATTCAAGAGGAAGCCTTTGATATAGAAACAGTTCGTGCTTTCGCTGCGAAATGGAATAAATATTCAGATGGATATTCTAGTGAGCGCTTCGTTTCCTTTTTAAAAGAACAGCTGGAAAAGTAGGGCTGCTAACAAGTAGAGAAATTTTTGTTTTCTTGATATACTACTAAAGAAAGTAGGTGGGCTGATGAAGAAAGTAATTACATATGGCACATTTGATTTAATTCACTGGGGGCATATTCGCTTATTAGAGCGAGCAAAAGCTTTGGGTGATTACCTTATTGTAGCCATTTCAACAGATGAATTTAATCGGATCAAACACAAAGAAGCATACCATAACTTTGAACATCGCAAATTAATTTTAGAGGCGATCAAATATGTCGACGAAGTGATTCCAGAAAGTAACTGGGAACAAAAATTAGAAGATGTAAAAAATCGTGATATTGATATTTTTGTGATGGGTGATGATTGGGAAGGCGAGTTTGATTTCTTAAAACCGTATTGTGAAGTGGTTTATTTACCACGTACAGATGGTATTTCCACATCCAAGATTAAAGACGATTTAAAATAGTAGTAGCACAAAACAGGCGGGCCGATAATGTTCAATCATTAGGTGGTGGGCTTGTTTTGTGCTATTATTATGTATAAATGATAACGAAAAGAACTAGTTATGTTAGGAGCAGAAGAAATGACAAATTTATTTCAAGATGATAGTCTAACGCTGCATACAGACTTATACCAACTAAATATGATGAAAGCGTATTTTGACGATGGACTTCATGAGCGTAGATCGGTATTTGAAGTGTTTTTCCGAGATATGCCATTTGATTCAGGTTTTGTTGTGTTTGCTGGGCTGGAACGAATTATTAATTATATGCAAAATTTGCGTTTTACAGAAACAGACATTACTTATTTACACGACGAACTTGGCTTTGATGGGCCATTCTTAGAATATTTACGTAACTTTAAATTTAAAGGAAATATTCTTGCGGCGAAAGAAGGGGAATTCGTTTTTAAAACGGAGCCCATCCTTCAAGTGGAAGCGAGTCTGGCCGAAGCACAATTAATCGAAACAGCTCTACTTAATATTGTGAATTTCCAAACGCTAATCGCGACAAAAGCAGCGCGAATTCGTTCGGTGATTGACGACGAAACGTTTGCGGAATTTGGTACAAGACGCGCACAAGAAATGGATGCGGCTATTTGGGGCACAAGAGCGGCTTACATTGGCGGGTGTGATTCCACAAGTAACGTTCGCGCTGGGAAAATTTTCGGTATTCCGGTGTCTGGTACGATGGCACATGCGATGGTTCAAGCTTACCGCGACGAACTTGAAGCATTTAGAAGCTACGCAAAAACACATTTTGATTCGATTTTCTTAGTAGATACATATGACACGCTAAAATCTGGTGTGCCAAATGCGATTAAAGTGGCCAAAGAAATGGGTGACAAAATCAACTTTATCGGCATCCGCTTAGATAGTGGCGATATGGCCTTCTTATCCAAAAAAGCGCGCCAAATGCTAGACGAGGCTGGCTTTCCAGAAGCGAAAATCTTTGCTTCAAGCGACTTAGATGAACATACCATTTTATCGTTAAAAGCGCAAAAAGCCAAAATCGATTCATGGGGCGTGGGCACAAAACTAATCACCGCTTACGACCAACCAGCACTTGGGGCCGTTTATAAAATGGCTGCGATAGCTGATGAAAATGATATTTTACAAGATTCGATTAAACTTTCAAGTAATACCGAAAAAGTTTCGACTCCGGGTAAAAAGAAAGTTTACCGGATTATTACGAATGAAGATGGCCTGAAAGCAGAAGGCGATTATATTGCTTTAGCGGACGAATCACTGGAAAATGTGGATAAATTAACGATGTTCCACCCAGTTCATACGTATATTATGAAAACAGTCGAGAATTTCACTGCGCGTGAGCTACTTGTACCAATTTTCCAAAAAGGGGAACTTGTGTATGATATGCCTTCACTAGATGAAATTAAAGCTTATAAAGAAGAAAACTTGGCGCTGCTTTGGGATGAGTACAAACGAACCGTTCGTCCGGAGCAATACCCAGTTGATTTAAGTGTAAAATGTTGGAAAAATAAGATGCGTAATATCGAAAAGGTACGTAAAAGTGTCCAGCTTCATTCACCAGTTGAACTAGATATGCCATTTTAGGAGGAATTGTAATGGAAATCAGAGAAAGAATTTTAGCAGATATGCAAGTGGCAGAAACGATTGATGCACACGAAGAAATCCGAAAAAGTGTCGAGTTTTTAAAAGCATATTTAAAAAAGAATACGTTCTTAAAAAGCTTTGTTCTTGGGATTTCTGGGGGGCAAGATTCGACTTTAACAGGAAAACTAGCACAGATGGCGATAAGCGAAATGAGGGAAGAAACCGGCGACGAGGAGTATCAGTTTTTCGCCGTGAGCTTGCCATACGGAACACAACTAGATGAATCGGACCGTCAAGATGCACTGAATTTTATGGAGCCAGATAATCGTTTAACCGTGAATATTAAAGCTTCGGTTGACGCGAGTGTTGCGGCGCTGAAAGAAGCGGGAATCGAACTATCTGATTTCGCCAAAGGAAATGAAAAAGCGCGCGAACGGATGAAAGTCCAATACGCGATTGCGGCAATGCGTAAAGGTGTCGTTGTTGGGACAGACCACTCGGCAGAAGCTATTACCGGCTTTTATACAAAATACGGCGACGGTGGAACGGACATTAATCCACTGTTCCGTTTGAATAAAAGACAAGGCAAGGCGCTTCTCAAAGAACTTGGCTGCCCAGAGCATCTCTATTTGAAAAAACCGACTGCAGATTTAGAAGATAATAAGCCAGCTTTACCGGACGAGGTCGCGCTTGGTGTGACGTATGACCAAATTGACGATTATTTGGAAGGCAAAGAAGTTCCGGCAGATGCAGCGGCAAAAATCGAGAACTGGTTTATGAAAACCGAGCATAAACGCCATATGGCAATTACTATATTTGATGATTTCTGGAAATAGGAGGTTGTTTAAATGAAAGTTGGTTACGGGTTATTAACTGCATTTCATACACATCCAGGAGAGCGAGATCATTTAGTAAAAATTTTACTTGAAGCAGCAGAAAGTTTAGAAGAATACAATACGTGCATCCAGTATATCGTCAGCGAATCAGAAAACGAAGCTGACACAGTATTTGTTTCTGAAATTTGGGTCGACAAAGGGCACCACGAAGCATCTCTAGATAACCCAGCTGTAAAAGAGACGATTCTACGTGCCAAACCTTTGATAAAAGAAGTAAAACGAATACAAGAATTAGACATACTCGGCGGAAAAGGCGTATAAGCTTAACAACAAGAATGATTCTGGGACTTTCCTGGAATCATTTTTTTGGAGGGATGATAAATGCAAACGTTGATGATTGTTTGTGCTGGCGGTGCGACGTCAAGCTTAATGGCACAAAATGTCGTGAAAAGCGCGACGTCTGAAGGAATGGACGCTGTTTTACTATTTCCAGATGACGTAAAATACAAAGATAGTTTTCTCGAGAAATATAGCGAGCGGGATTTAGTTGTTGTCATGGGTCCAGTCGGCGCAATTACTGCTGGGAAATTCCGTGATTACAAAGAACAAGTTGATGCGGTTTTAGTAGCACCACAAGTGAAATATATGTACAAAACAGTGGAGGAAGTATTAGGCGAACTAAATATTCCTTGCGCTAATATTGATTCACTCGATTTCGGTCGGATGCGCGGCGACAAGATTCTCACACAAGGTCTAGCCTTAATGGATGCGAAAAATTCCAAATAAGGTGTTGCAACTTTAGAGGGGAAACGTTAAAATGAAAGAAGATGAAAAGGACAAGTGATTTGTCCTTTTCTTATATTATTGTGAAGTAACCGCAATTTTGCGGTTTCATTTTATAGATAAGGGTGGTTTTGTTTAAAATTATGAAAGACTTTACCGAGCAAGAGAAAATTATCGTTCTAGATTTTGGTAGTCAGTACAATCAACTAATTACGCGCCGCATTCGTGAATTCGGTGTGTATAGTGAATTACATCCGCATACTATTACAGTTGAAGAAATGAAAGCACTAAATCCAACGGGGATTATTTTTTCAGGAGGACCTAACAGTGTGTATGACGAAGATGCCTTCCGCGCTGACGAAAGAATCTTTGACATGGGAATTCCAATTTTAGGAATTTGTTACGGCATGCAATTAATGACAACGCACTTTGGTGGCAAAGTGGAACGTGCGAAAGACCGCGAATACGGGAAAGCGGACATCCACGTCGAAAAACCAAGTCGTTTATTTGCTGGACTACCAACCGATCAAGTTGTTTGGATGAGTCACGGCGATTTAGTCGTTGAGGAGCCTGCTGGTTTTGAAGTAACAGCTACTAGTAAGTCTTGCCCAATTGCAGGTATTGCGGACGAAGATCGTTCCCTTTACGGCGTGCAATTCCACCCAGAAGTACGTCACTCAGTTCACGGAAACGAATTACTGAAGAATTTTGCATTAAACGTTTGTGGCTGTAAAGGCGACTGGACAATGGAAAACTTTAGTGAAGTAGAAATCGCGAAAATCCAAGAAATCGTAGGCGACAAAAAAGTATTGCTTGCACTTTCTGGCGGTGTAGATTCCTCTGTTGTTGGTGTGTTAATTCATAAAGCAATCGGCGACCAACTAACATGTATTTTCGTTGACCACGGCCTTCTTCGTAAAGGGGAAGCTGACCAAGTAATGGCGACATTACAAGGCGAATTCAACATGAACATCATCAAAGTAGATGCGAAAAAACGCTTCATGGACAAACTTGCTGGCGTTTCTGACCCAGAACAAAAACGTAAAATCATCGGTAATGAATTCATTTACGTATTCGACGATGAAGCTAACAAACTAGACGGCGTAGAATTCCTAGCTCAAGGAACACTTTATACAGACATCATCGAAAGTGGTACAGCAACTGCCCAAACAATCAAGTCTCACCACAATGTAGGCGGCTTACCAGAAGATATGCAATTTAAACTAATCGAACCATTAAATACACTTTTCAAAGATGAAGTTCGCGCACTAGGAATAGAACTTGGCATGCCTGACGCAATCGTTTGGCGCCAACCATTCCCAGGCCCAGGCTTAGGAATCCGTGTTCTTGGTGAAATTACGGAAGAAAAATTAGAGATTGTTCGTGATTCTGATTACATCTTGCGTGAAGAAATCAAAAACGCAGGATTAGAACGCGAAATCTGGCAATACTTTACTGCTCTTCCAAATATCCGTAGCGTTGGTGTTATGGGTGATGGTAGAACGTATGACCATACTGTGGTTGTCCGTGCGGTGACGAGTATTGATGGTATGACAGCCGATTGGGCACGTATTCCGTGGGATGTACTGGAGAAAATTTCGGTAAGGATTGTGAATGAAGTGGATCACGTGAATCGTGTTGTTTATGATATTACGAGTAAGCCACCAGCTACGGTTGAGTGGGAATAAAAAGCTAACATAATAAGAATAGGAATATCAATAAATCAACGTTTTTCAACTTATGAAATGCTTGATTTTCATTAAAAATGATATGGTTTCCTACCACAAATCCCTGTCAAGATGATGCTTGACGGGGATTTATTTTTTTTGAGCTAAATTATTTAATAATCAATAAATCCTGCCAATATTAGCTATTTGGGAAAACTTTAACCTCCTGTTTAAAGAACACAATCTAGAACAATATTGTTTAAATATGAAATGTTAAAATAATTGTAGGCTAATGAAAAGGAGGGAAAAGTTATGACTTTAAATGCAAAGAGTATCACTATAGGGCTGCCAGTAAGTGATTTGGAGAAATCTGCAAGCTGGTATGAAAAACTGCTTATGAGTGATGAAAAACTAGTACCGGTTGAAGGGGTTATTGAATATCAAATTGGTTCGGTTTGGATCCAGCTTTTTGAAGAAAAAATCAATGCTTCTAAGAACGTTTTGTGTTTAGAGGCAGAAAATCTAGAAGTAGAATTTGAACGTTTAAAAACACTTGGGATAATAACTAACGAGGTGATAGAAGAGCTATCAGGTATCCTTCGATATTTTGACTTCACTGATCCAGATGGTAATAAGTTATCATTCTATTGGTTATACGAACAAGAATAGATTTAAACAGCATTATATGATGAGCGTAACGCTAAAACGACGGACAACAGATTCGTCGTTTTTTGATGCTTAAGTGGAGTAAAAATATAAGTTAGAGATTATTTTTCGATTAGGTGTACTCTTTTATTTGTGTCTTCGTTTTATAGATTTTAATATTTTTTTTAATCTTGTATTATTAATGATAGTTATCTATAGCGTTATAGAGTGGGAACAAAAAGCCAATATAATAAGTATGGAAATACCAATAAATCAACGTTTTTCAACTTATGAAATGCTTGGTTCTCATTAAAAATGATATATTTCCCTACCACAAATCACTGTCAAGATGATGCTTGAAAGGGATTTGTTTTTTGTGGGCTTACATTTTAATACTAAATTGTAATATAATTTATTTATTAATATGATTTTTAGAAAATACTGTTCTAAAAAGGAGGGGGAACGATGAAAACGAAGATGCCTGAAATGCTTTCTTTCATTTCAGAAGAAGCTGTTAGTAGAAAAATGACAAGTGAGGAAATTGCTGCTCACTTTGGTTATGATAAACATCACTTTAGTCGAAAATTTAAAGAAATTAATGGATTTAGTGTGGTTGAATTCCTTTCTAGTTTAAAAGTGGAAAAGGCGATTATTGAACTTAATGAAGAAAAGCGTATTCTCGACCTACAAGAACATTCAGGTTTTGAAAGTAGTGGTAGTTTCACAAATACGTTTAAAAAATATACAGGTAGTTCTCCTAGAAAATACA
Source organism: Listeria cossartiae subsp. cayugensis (assembly GCF_014229095.1). GTDB lineage: Bacteria > Bacillota > Bacilli > Lactobacillales > Listeriaceae > Listeria > Listeria cayugensis. Next base: position 795,446 of record NZ_JAARZC010000001.1, read on the forward strand.
AAACGGAAATGAATGATATTTTTTATGATATGAAACGTTTTGAAAATGATAATAAGGATAAGTCGATAGCGCATTTTCAAGAAAAGAATGATTCTTTTTGCAATGTAACTATTGATGTACCTGATGAATTTGAGAAGGGTATCATATTTATTGGACTTTTCCGTACTCTTATACCGAATCATATGCCTATATCGGGATTAGCTACTAAAAATTTAATAGGAAATCAATTGAAAAATATTCCAAGCGGAGACTATTATTTATTAGCTTGTGCGATAAGCCAGTCTAATAACATTCTATCTTATTTTAACTTAAGTAATAGTTTGAGAGGGAAAGAAGATGAAAAGCTATCTTTTCCTAAATGTTCTGGCAATCATTACGCGATTAAGCTGAGAGAACCAATACCAGAAGATCCACCAATATTAGCTAATGTGGGAAAAATTTTAATCTCCTGTTTGAAGAACACAATCTAGAACAATATAGTTTAACTATGAAATGTTAAAATAATTGTAGGCTAATGAAAAGGAGAGATAAGATATGGCTTTAAATGCAAAGAGTATCACTATAGGACTACCAGTAAGTGATTTGGAGAAATCTGCTAGTTGGTATGAAAAACTATTTATGAGTGATGAAAAATTAACACCAGTTGAAGGCGTTGTTGAATATCAAATTGGTTCAGTTTGGATTCAACTTTTTGAAGAAAAAATAAATGTTTCAGAAAACGTTTTACGCATAGGGGTAGAAGATTTAGATGTGGAATTTGAACGTTTAAAAACACTTGGAGTAATAACTGACGAGGTAATAGAAGATGCACCAGGTATCATTCGATATTTTGTCTTTTCTGATCCAGATGGTAATAAGTTGTCATTCTATTGGTTGTATGATCAGGAATAGATTTGAACAGGATTATAGGATGAACGATAACACTAAAACGACGGATGAATGATTCGTCGTTTTTTGATGCTTAAGTGGAGTAAAAGATAACATTGGCATGATTCTCTCTATTGTCGCAAAGGTATATTTTTATTGAATTTAAAAGCACAAAAAATTCTATTATAAATTATTTCCTGAGTAGGCGTACTTTTAATATGATAAATTATTTGCAAAAAATAATGTAAACTTAAAATATGAAAGTTTCAAAGAAGAAGGTGAACTTTTTATTGAAACTAAGATTCCAGAGTTAAGTAATCCAGGATACGATTTATTCATGCAATGTTAATTTACAAATCAAAAAAAAGACCGTTTCTATTCGGTCTTCTTATAACTACATTGAATATCAAAGTAAATACTTTCTTAAGCCTGAATGTGGTTAAAACTTCATTACACTATTATTGCATTTTTTTATATTTTTGTCTTCATTTTAAAGGTTTTAATAGTTCTTAAGTATTTTGTATTATCAACAATATTCATCCATATCTTGTACGTAAGTCATGGAGTGGGAATAGTAAAAATTGAATCCATAATGTTAATTTGACACATTCTATTAAGTTAGAAAATATTATATATAACTTGACATATAACTATTTGTAATAGACATGTATAATTAACTTTGAATAAATTTAGTATTATATCTAATTCAATTGCTAAAATAAAAAATTCTACAATTGTATTAAATAAATTATGGAATTTATTTAACATATTTAATGGTAAATTTTTCATTTTTTTGTTAAAGCAATTTCTCTAATCACATAATTAGAATCTACTAAACTTTTTTCTAAAATATACTTTGCAGTATTTGTATCGACTTTCTCAATCTCACCTAATCCATGAACTAATTGACTTTTTACATATGAATCATCTTCATTAATAATTCTTATAAATCTGTTGGTTATTGTTTCTACATATTCTTCCACATTTAAGAGTTTTATCAATAAATGAATAGAATGCCAACGAAGATCTAGCGAAGTAGAATTAATCCATATTAATGAAAATTGAAAGAATAACCCTAATACACTTTGAGAAGTTTCTAACTTATCATCTTTATCTAAATAACTTTTGATTAATTTACAAGATTCTATTTGCGAAGCCTCATCATTAAATGTAGATAACTCATTCAAAATTGAAACACTTACATCCTTTTGAAACAACTCTAAAAGTAAGTAGTGCGCAAATACTAACATTTGTTTTTGTACATGAGAAAGCATTGTTTCATATGCATCTATATCTCCCCCCATGTTAATCAATTCTTCCACAATCTGACTATTTCTGTTAATAATATATTTATCAATTCTACACAAAATATATAATAATTTGTACGCTTCAATTTTATCAGTAATCATTTGTTTAGAATTAAGTATTGTATTTGCAGTTTCTCTAAATATGGCGTCTATCAACTCTTTGGAAATGGTGGTACTATCATTTCCAAAGACATTTCTGACTGCGAGAAAAGAAGAATCAGCATATTTTGTGTAACTGCCATTTTCTCCTTGAGTTAAATTTCTATATTTTATTATTTCTAAATGTTTTTCTAAAAACAGAGTACTACTAGGCATATTTTTGTTGGTTTCAATTGAATACTCTAATTCATAAAACTCCGGCCACTTTTCTTGAATTTTACTATTTAATTTTTGATTTTCTTTGTTATTAAATAACTTACCTAGTTGGCAGCATAAACATTTAATATGATTTTCACTAATTGAGCTCGATTTATCCTTAAATAAATTTATGATAAATTCATTTAATTTTATTATTAATTTGTAGTCTACTTTACTATAATTCACAGACTGACATAAAAATTCAATTGCGCTATCATGATACCTCAAACTTTTACTTTTCAAAATAGAGAGGCAAAATTCTGTTAGATAATTTTGATCCAGTCTATCTTTTATACGTTTTAACGTATAGAAAATATAACTTTCCAAATTCACAATACTATCTTCAGATTTCTTCCAACCATTTAATATGACTTCTAAATTATCCCATACATAAGAAAAATCGTCATCGCTCAAATAATATCCTACTTCTGATATAGCAAGTAATTGAGCAACTAATTTATGATTAGTCAATATATGATTGTCTGTGTAATCATATATTTCCTTAGCCTCCTCTGGAGTAAGTTTTTCCAAATGAGCGGAAAAAGTTCTAGCCATTCTACGAACTTTCTTTTTATCTAATGACATAATTGTATTTTTAAAATTTAGCTTAAACATTATCCATTCATTATTTCGCACAAAACACTCATAACTCAATTTTTGAACTATAGAGTAAATACGGGTTAAATGAGTCATTGATCCAAAAATCATTGCTTCAAAAAAGATATCAGCTATTGAATTTGTATAGAGAGACCTATCTCCTAGAAAAGTTTTTGATGAGTATGCTTCAATATCTGACTTTTGCCTATCTTGTTCAAGTCTCTCCAATAAATTTTTTTCATATCTATCTATATTGGGATAAAATAAACTATTATTCATCTTGTCCAACTCAATTTGCCCAAAATTCTGATTTGTAAACTCATTCCTATTTTCATGATATAAGTTAATCTGATTACGTAAATCAATTAATATATCTTGAATAAACCAGTCTTCTAATTTATTGGATAATGAGTTTTTATAAGCTAATTTCAATATTTCTATACTCTCAAAAAGATTATTATTATAATACTCATTAATTGCTTTCCATCTCAGCTCTATTACCTTAAAGTAAGCTTGAGGTAATATATTTTGTAACATTTTTAAATACTCCGATATTTTGAAAGTATTAAAATTACTTCCGTTAAACATAATTGGAAGTAGTGTTGAACAATAATAATCTATATCAAGATCTGAAGCCATTTCTTTTGTTTTTTCATTTCTAAAAAACATACTAATAAAGTATTCTCTGCATCTTATTTTACTAATTTTTTTACTACCTATTGATAAAATATATGGGATATTAATCTTTTCAGATTCAATTTGTATATCGTTTGCATCGTTAGTCTCCTCCATCAATAAATTATTGCTTGGAATAATAGCATTTCCAAATCCATATGATCTATATACTGATAAAATATCATCAATCAAGTCCGTAGTACTTCTCTGAATAAAATCTTCAAAAGAATGAATAGTTTTATTTTTAGGAGCATTAGCATGAAGTAGTCTCGTTTGAAGGGATGTTTTTTCTTTTGAATTTTGATCACAAAAATAATAAAGTGAAGGAATGTTGTTTTTTAGGACTTCGTCAACTTCATTTTGCACTCCTTGAGGTATGCCATCTTCGTTATCAATCAAAAAAATACAAACATCTGCACTTTTGAGACGCTGAATATAATGATTATAAGCACTCATTGAGGAAGTGCCAGCTTCTTCAAATAAATATATTTGAAAAAGACCTGTCAATTCTAACATCTCTTTAATTGCTTTTCTAGCTAAATTATATTTTATAGAAGCTTGATCATCACCAGTTTTAGAGCTAATAAAAACTTTTAATTTATCTTCAATTTGAATCATCTATAACCCTCCAATTTTATCTATCTCAAGCTTATTATAACTAGTATTAACAAAAAACACACTCTATAAAATATAAAAAGAGTATTTTTTATAGTGCTAAATAAGATACTTACTATTTTCATCTGTTCTTTATTATTTATTTGTATAATCAATTTTTTCGTTTACTAGTTGAGCTAGTAAACGAATAGTCTTTTTGCATTATAAAAACAAGAACTTAAAATTGAAAATATTTCTAAAGATTTTCAACTTTTTTTACCTTTGAGCAAGGAAAATAGTTTAGGAGCTTCTTTATCCTCCGGAATTTGATAGAGCTGGTTTTAGATTAGAAATATTTTGGAATCGAAATTTATGCTATAGAGGTAGACGCAATGTGAGTTTTTTATAATAAGGCTTCTATCAACCATAGTAAAATCCAATCCCATTCTGTGTTATATTGATCCAGGAGGTCGCGAATATCAATAGTAAACAGGAGATAGTACCCTTCAACTTGTACTAATCAAAAAGTTTTAATTGTAGATACAGGATGAATAAAATATATATGAGTTGTAATGGATACTTCATATCTAAGAGAAATTAGAAGAATATTTTTAATTCTCGCTAACGAGCATTTGAAACACTTAACTCAAAAAACATAAATGGTCTTAGTTACTCTCTTTTTTAGTGGCTATTATTAATCAGATTAGATAAAATAAGAAATAAATAATCAGAAATGAGGAAGTGCATTGATAATTACATCTGTTTTAGTTCCAGTTGCTCTATGTTTAGTTACAATATATTTTACGAACAAGCAGCATAAAAAAAATATGGAACAACAAGAAAATCAACATAATCAGGCTTTGGAAACTTCGGAGAAAAGGTATCAAGAACAATCGTTAATCAATTTAAGAAAAGAACGCATAATGTATCAACCATACCTTTCGCTCTCTACCAAAGAAAAGATTGATAAGTTTACTGGGAAAATGGAACGCGATAAACATAATGTTATAATAATACCTTTTAAAATTAAAAATGAGGGATTGGGAGCAGCTTTTTCAGTATATTTAAATTATCTCGAAAAAGAAGAAATGAAGGGAATATCTACAAAATCTGTTTCAGTTATAGCTATTCAGCCTAGCCGAAAGAACGGTTATAATATTTTGGGGGTTGCTATGCCGATTCATATGGATATTTTAAGAGTCGAAGGAGAAGCGGATTTTTATTTATATTTAAATGCTATTGATAAAGAGGGGATAGAAACTAAGCCAGATGATTGGATTAGATGGAACTTTAGTATTGAATTTTTTGATATCCAGGAAAGAAAATACATACAAGATTATCAGTTCTTTTCTGTATTAAGTAATGATACAATAGTAAGAATGAATTCTGAAAAACCAAAATTTATAGAGTTTAATTAACTTTTTTAGTAGGGAAATTTATAAATTCTAAATGAGGTGAATCCAAAATGCATAATTACAAAAGCAACTTTCATTTTTTGTTCTTTGCATTAATTATATTTTCTCCATTACTTTATTTTTATCTTGATAATGCAAAATGGGAAATAATGGCACTTGGGATAGTTGCATCAATAACACTCTTAGTTTTTACAAGTAGTGAATTTAATTTAATAAAACTTTCAAAAGATGGAGTTGAATTGAGGAGGGTTATAAAAGAAGCAGAAGTAACAGCACAAATATTAAGTTCAAAAATTGAATTACTACTAACATATGATATGGAAAATTTTGTTAATAAATTGCATAATCATAATTTAGGAATAATGGTAACAAAGTTACAAACCATTTCCTTGGTTATGCGAGATGAAAAAATTCTATCAACAGAATTAACAAAAAGTATAGAAAAAATATTATCGAGAATCGCCGAGCAATGTATAACTGAAATAGAAGGTTTTATATTTTCATACCATTATGAAAATTTTCTTCATTTAAATATCAGTGAGGAGCAAACAAATAATGAATTGCAAATATTGAAAGATTTGTTTTTTGAGAAGGGGACGTACCAATTGAAAAGTACTTGGCCAACACCAAAAGACATAAAAGAAGTTTTCAAAAATAAAGATTTTGTTTTTGAAAAGGAATATAAATCATGGCTTCAGTATTATATTGATGGTTTTGAAGCTATAGAATATCTAATATGATAATATTAATAAAAAAGAGCGCAAGTCTCTTCTATTCAATTCAAGAATTAATTCGGTTAGATATAAAAAGTTTATTTATAGTTTTGAGAACAAACAGGCAAGTCATAGATACTACTAAACATAGAATTTAATGATATCTCGTTTATTTGCTATGATACCTATTCTCCTAAAGGCAAAACTGATACATCTCCAGTTTCCCAATCAAAGAAAAGGAATTCAACTCCATTCTTAGTATTTGTTGATGTAAACAAAAATCTTTGAGGAACATCCACTCGAAAACTAGTAGATATATCTATAACACTGTTATCATTTTCTTCACTATTAGTAATATCAAATAGTGAGCCATGCCAATTATTATAGATTAGTTGAGATATCTTTATATTTTTATTTTTTAGAACTTCTTTTATTTTTTTCCTATCAGCTATACTAATATCATTTCCCAATATAACTTCTATTAGTGAGTCTTTATAGGTTAGGAATTGATTTTCTGCACTATTATTAGAATACAAAATATATCTGTATTCTTTTTCATCTTTCCAAGATAATGATTTATTGAAAAAAAGATTTTTATTAAAATGAATTGAGTGCCACTTTAAGTAGTTCTCTTTACCAATGTGAAGATAGTGCTCTAATTGAAGCATAAAGGGATTAGAGATATTAGAGAGTAAAAATGGATTATACATACACTTGAGGTAGTTAATGATGAAGGGGAAGTTTATTCCCGTAAAAGTTTTAAAATAACCATTAATAGAATAAAGATTAAATATACTTCCTGTATTATTAATATCGGTATAATGTATTTCCTTTTCAAATAAAAAGTTATTTGTTTGTGAATTTAAAACTTTTGATAATTTTTTATGGTCAAAGACTAAACAAATTCCTTTATGTTTTTGACCATATGAATCCCACATTTTCATATCATAGGCAATTTCTTTATTTGCTCTTGTCATACAAAGTACCAACCAATGATCTTTAATAAAGTCATTGCTTTCATGAAAAAAATTGGGCTTGAATTTGTCTTTGTTCTCTATAGAGTGTCCATAAAATTTAAAGGGCCATGATTTTGATTCTTTAGGATCGTTTACATATCTAAAACTGCTGAATTTTAATGTTTCATTTTTAAGTATAAAATTTACAGCAGTATCTGCACTTGTAAAATGATATAAATTATTGTCTTCAATCATTTTCATTTTCCCGCCATTCTTTTTATTATTTCAAGATTAGATAAAAGCAATTTGAACTGGAAGATACATAATCGTATCTTTTGTATATAATATCACATGAGCTTTAGTTTTGTTAACTTTAAGGAAATATATTACCGACTTTCACAGCTAAGTGGATGGATAGTTCACCAAGTGCAAAAATTGATGGAGACGTTCTGTATGAGTTGAATCAGCCTTTCCTAGATAAAGCGATTCAGCGAGGAGATGACGTAGCTATGGCTACAAAGACGACTGTAGAAAACTTATACATCGCTGGGACTAAACAACGTACGGGCTTTGGCCATGAATATGAATACTTACTACAACATGGTTATACTTATGATGCAAAAACAAGCACAATGAAGTTGAAGAAATGAGGAATTCAACCATGAAAATAAACAATAATGCAAAAGAAATAATCCTTAAAAAAAGTGAATTTCTACTCCATAATAATTTTAAATTAATAGAAATAACCGACGCTACTATCACATTTTCAAACAAGAAAATTGCTTTTATAATCGGTTATGAAAGATATGATAATGTAAGTAATATTAATGTAAAGTTTTTGGAAGAAAACGAAATGTTTAATCTTGGCTGGATTGCTTTTGTAAGAAGAAATCAGACGCCGCTTCCTCAGAGTAGATTAGATAATATATTGGAGTTACTTGATTATGCTGAAAAAAATTATGATAAAGTTACTAACTTACAATTTTGCCAAGAAAGTAGAGAAATGGTAAAAGACTTCTTGAAAGAATAATGACTGGGATTATAGAAAAAAAGGGCTGTGATCAATTGGATTTTTATAAAGAAGTTGAAAAAATATTCAAAGGATATGAGCAAAAATATCAATTGAAGCTAACTAAAATAGATAATAATGAAGTTGCTTTTATCGGAGAAAATTAAGCTTTAGGTATAGGATGGAGCACGGACGGGATTGATTTGCATTATTTCAAACTAGATAATTCGACGCTCTGTAAATTTAGCTTGGATAATTTATTAAACGCAAAACTAATTCACATAGAACGAAACGGATTAATTCCTAGTACAACAATTTACGAGAAAATAATTAATGAATTAATAATCTGCGAAAGAGGATTTAATAATCATTTTCAAAAATTGCTAACGGGTGAAACATTAAGTAGCTGTGGTAATGAAGAATTTGTTTCGAGTTTGGAGAAGAATATTATTGAACGTGAACTGTTGACTCATTAATACTGCTTAGAAAGAGAATCGTATTATTTCCATGAATTTGATTGCATAATATCTTAAATGCCAGCATGAAAAGGAGATCATCAAATGAGTATTACAGAAGAAGAATTTGAAGAACAAGTTTCGGTGCTATTTATTCATTATCTAGAAAAATGTACACCGGAAGAAATCCATCAATTGGTGGTAGAATGGAATTTTGATAATCCTAAGAAACCGATTTATTGGATTGCGAATTCGCCAAAAACGGATAAAGGAACGGCGTTAATGTTGTTTTGCTTAATGGAGCCGGACTTTGCTTATCAGTTTGAAACAAGAGAAGAGATGGTTGAAAAAAGCAGTTGGTATGAAGAAGATTTTGATATTGTAACTGTTCTGGCGAAAAATTACTTAGATGGGTTCTATCAAAATCAATCATATGGCTACACACCACCAGCCGAGTTTCAAGATGAAGAAATGAAAAGACCGATTGCGCGTGAAATGTTTGTTGCTTTGAACGGGATGGAGATTTCTGAGTCGGCGGATTGGGCAGATGGTTTTCCTCCTGAATTGCAGGAACGGTATAATGAACTAGCTGAATCAGTGGAAGAATAAATATTGTTCTTTCATTTTTAAAGCTGAGCATATTAAATAAGCGACTACTCTTTGCGGAGGGAGTCGCTTTTTTGTTTTAAGTCTAAAGGGTTGATAAATGTATATAAAGGGAAAAGTACTTTTAAACTAGTATTTTTCGCAAAAAAATGAATTTTTTGTGAAAAACGGTGATAAAGTATGAAAAGGCTAATAGAAATGTGTATTAATACGCTAGATACCTCATGATATAATTATGAATGTTTTCATGATATTAAATAATTGCAAGAGGAATGAAATAAGTTTTTAAACAGGAGGGACTAATAATGAAAAGCGAAGAATCGAATAATAGGCAAAACAAGCTGCGATCATATAATGTAATTAAAAATATGATAGGGTTTCTTTTTCTGATTAGTTTCATTACTGTTATTGGGACTAGTAATCAACTAGATGTGCAAGCGGAAAATCTCACTCAACCAACTGCCATCAATGAAATATTTCCAGATCCAGCTCTAGCAGATGCAATGAGAAATCTATTAGGTAAAGCTAGTGTAACAGATATAGTATCACAAAATGAGTTAGACCAGCAGACAGGAATTAATGCCCCGTATAAAGGAATTAAAAATTTGGAAGGTGTACAATATTTAAATAATATATCTAATTTGTTTGTATATTTTAACGAGATAACTGACATCAGTGTAATATCACATTTATCTAATTTAAAATATGTGTATTTGGATGAAAATCACATCAATGATTTTAGTTCTTTATCTAACTTAATGAATTTAACAGAATTGAGTTTGGGTTCAACTCAGATAAGTGATATCAGTGTATTATCGAATCTAACAAATTTAACAGAACTATCTTTATCTAATAATCAATTAAATAATCTGGAGGCATTATCTGGTTTACAGAATCTAAAGCTTTTGAATTTGGAAGAGACGCAGACGAGCGATATTAGTGCATTGTCAGATTTAACGAATCTAGAGGATTTGTATTTAGGTTATAATCAGATACGTGATATCAGTACGTTGTCAGATTTGAAAAACTTGACAACTTTATATTTAGCGCATAATCAAATACGTGATATCAGTCCATTATCAGACTTAACTAAACTAACAAGTTTAACTTTATTTAATCAGAATATAATGAACGATCCAATTATGTATAACCCAGCGATTACGATATCTAATGATGTTAAAGGTGTATCAGGGGCGTTAATAGCTCCGGCAACAATTAGTGATAGTGGGACTTATACTAATCCGAATATTACGTGGAATCTATCAAGCTATATCAATGAAGTAAGCTATACTTTTAGGCAAACAGTAACTGTTGGAAACGCAACAAATGATTTTTATGGTACAGTAAGACAACCACTTCAAGCAATACCAGTAGCTTATACGGTGACCTTTGATGTTAATGGAACGGAAACAAAAGAATCAGTTAAAACAGGGGATTTTTTAACAGAACCAGCTGAACCAACAAAAGAAGGTTACACATTTATTGGTTGGTATGATGCGAAAACAGGCGGGAATAAGTGGGATTTCAACACAGATAAAATGCCGGCGAAGGATATGACTTTGTACGCTCAGTTTCGTATTAATAAGTATATTGCTACATTTGATGTAGACGGGAAGACAACGACAGAAATTGTCAATTATCAGTCCATGCTAGCAGCTCCCGCCGAACCAAAGAAAGAAGGTTACAAGTTTATTGGTTGGTATGACGCGAAAACAGGTGGAAATAAATGGGATTTCGCAGCAGATAAAATGCCAGCGAAGGATATGACATTATATGCACAATTTTCGGTGAACGAACCAGGGAATACGGATAAGCCTTTGAAGGAGTACAAACAAACAACTGCTATAACTACTTTACCTAAAACTGGTGATACAAGATCATTTTGGTTTTTAATTGGATTACTATTTGTAGGCATGGGAACTAGAATGATGAAAAAATCTAGACAAATATAGAAGCTTGAGCCGGCACGCCTTAAATTCGGAGTGCTGGCTCTTTTTATTTTCCTAAATAAACAAGAAATGCGCATTGCTTTATATGGATGAAGTTAGTATAATCGTTTTAATCAACAAGGAAGAGCAGGAGGGATTGAATGAAATCACAGCAGACATTTATGGTGGAGATTACCTTTTATTCTCAGACAAGAAAAACGGTTCCGGAAGCAGGGTATCGGCCGCATTTTGTGATGGAGCTAGATGAGGAAAAGGAATATTTAGGCGTTGAAATTTATGATATAGAAGTGGATGCGCTGGATTCGGCGGGCTATGCCATGTGTACTTTTTTATATGAACAAGAGGGCGTGGGTTATAGTAAGATTCAACCAAATACGTCTTTTATGGTTATGGAGGGTGCGAATGTTGTTGGGAGAGGGAAAGTAATTAATTTTCCGATTGATTAATAATTCTCCATTCAGTTATAATGGATAGGCAAACAAAAATTACTTTCAGGAGTGTTGGTATGACGGAGCAAGAACAGAAAGATTATTTACTCGAAAAAGTAGTAGCTTATTGTCAGAAGTGGAATGCTTTTGAAGCGGATATTTTTAATCAGCACAGTATGGAAGAGGCGGAATTGAGAAAAGAATTTCCTGGTGTGGATTTTCATTATGCGAAAAGAACGGATTGGTTTAAAAAGTTTGCAAGCTTAATAACACCACTTTTTGATGAATATTGTACGGATAAGCATCGCGCGTATGTGGATGTGAAGCAACATAGTTTTGGTTTTCCGGTGAAATTTAATGGGGTCGAGGATTCGGTCGAAGCAAACGTGGAGTTGAAAAACAAAAATCGAGCGGAGGTTTATATTAAAAGTCAAACCAATTTTGATGATGAATACTTGTTTGTGCTTTTGCGTAAAGCCGATGAGTGGAAAATTGATAGTTATAAAAATAGAAGATATCTCAGTGAAAAATGGCAAAATAAATTGCTTTAAATATAGTTATTATTTTGGACGTATTGTAATGGACAACGAGAAGATAGCGACACAAGAAAAAGCGATTTGGGAAGAGTTTCTTTCTGGGGCAAGTGCAGAAGATTTATTTCGGTCAGTGTTAACGGCGAGTTATGGTGATATTAGTTTGGATTCTCCGCTTACAAAGAAAATAGTGAATGATGCAAGTGTGGATAAAGCTGTGGCGCTGGCGTTTTACTGGAGATTAGCTCCGCGTTATAAAAAGCAGTATGCGACTATGCAGGATGTTCCGGAGTGGTTACAAGAAGAATTTCAATTAATCACGATTTTGGAAGAGAAATTTGTGAATGGTTTTTATCAAAAGGAAGAAATATATTACGATCCTAAATCGGATTTTGAGACGGATTGGATGATTGATTATTTAGAATGCGTTCCGGAAAAAACATTGCCGAGTGTGATGGAGCAGGCGATTAACGGGGATGCTTTCGTTGATGAGCCTTATGATGTTTTTGAGGATGGGCTGCCTTTTGCGTTAGCAGAGCGGGTTTCTGAGTTGTATTAATTACGATCGAATAATGAGCTTTTAATTTTAAAGGAAGTTGGAAAAATGATACTTATAAATAAACGAGCGAAAACACAAGATTACCAGATGATTTTAACGATTTGGGAAAAGTCAGTTATTGCAACACATGATTTTTTAACTGCGGAAGATAGGAAGTTTTATAAAGAGCAGATTCCGGGGTTTTTAGAGCATGTGGAGTTGCTTTTGTGGTTTTCTGGTGAGGAAATCATTGGCTTTAGTGGGACGAGTGAGCGGGAACTAGATATGCTTTTTATTGATCCGGCGTTTATAGGTCAAGGTTTTGGAAGTCAGATTCTTGCTTGGTTAACCGAAGAGAAGCAGATAAACCAAGTGGATGTGAATGAACAGAACGAAAATGCCAAGCGGTTTTATTTGAAGCATGGGTTTTTGGTTGCTTCTAGGAGTGAAGTGGATGGATTTGGGAAAGCGTATCCTATACTTCATTTGAAAAGGGCGTAAGTGAATATAGCCAATAAAAAAGAGCAGATGAATGCTCTTTTTTCATTGCTCTGAAACAACCTTCTCACAGTAATCAAGATAAGCATCATCCACTAAAAAATATTTTGGAACCATTAATCCCACCACATTAATGAGTAGCTCTGAATTAGCAATTACAGGATTAATCATTTGATGCTTAACATTAGAAATCATTTGGACTTCTAAGCTTGCTTGTTTTACAACATGTGTATAAACATCTTTCGTTTCCGCTGAATCAACATTTTCATCCTTTTCAGCTAAAACGAGATAGAGTTTTGCTTGTATTTTTGCGAGGTCTTCGGTTGCATCTGCGGTCATATTTTTACGTACAAAATCGTAGCGTTCTGAGGACATTTCTTCTTTACCACCGTTTTGTTTGTAGCGTTCATAGGTTTTATTTTTAGAGATAAGTTTGCTGTCTGTGAGGAAATTTTGTTTTGCTTGAATGATTTCTTTATTTGTGGCGCCAGCGTTTTTGGCTTGTGCGCCGGTACTGTATTCTCCTTGACGCATCCAGTTGATAGCAGGGGCTGCGAGTATGGAAAAATCAATATCTTTATTTGCATTGATTACTTTCGGAATTACCCAACCGGCTTGGCTAGCTCCCCATAAACCAATCTTGGTGGTGCTATTTGGATATTTCACTTTCATCCATTCGATAACTTGATTGACTTCATTTGCACGATCATCCATGGATTGATCTAGCCAATTACCGGATGACTTGCCAACGCCTAGTTTATCCCAAGAAACAGAGATATAACCTTGTTTGGCGAATCGTTCCATCAGCGGTTTATAGCCACCATTTTGCGTTGCTTCTTGTGCTCCGTCGCCATGCACGAATACGATGATGCCTTTTGGTTTGTCGTGTTTTGGGGTAGTGACGACAGTGGATAGATCTCCACCAGTTGTCGGAATGGTAACTCTTTTCCCGGTCATTTCGTAATCATTTCCGATGAAAAGTAGCACTACTAAAATAACGACAATTCCACTTATCATGATAGTTATTTTCTTCCAAAGTTTCATTGTATCCACTCCATTTTATGCCATTCTTTGATACCAGTTAACACACCCATGAATGTGCTATTTTCTTTTTCAATCACTTGGAAGCCTAAATGTTGGTAAAGCTGATAGGCGCCAGTATTGGTTTTTGCAACGTATAACGTGATTCGTTCGTCTTGAAAAGTTTCTATACAATGCTTTAGGAGCTTTTTTCCGATACCTTGGCCACGAAAATCTGGAGAAACGGTTATAAAATCAATGTATCGTTCTCTGGAGGTGGGTTTGTGTGATAGTAGGCTGAGTAAGAAAATTAATTTAAGGCATTGCGAAAATGACAGAAATTTACTTATTGAATGATAAAATTGGCGGTGGGAATCGCCCTTACTTGTTAAAAATACGCAACCGCAAACTTTCTCATCATGTGTTGCAATTAGCAAATTTTCGCCTTTTTCGGTATAAATGTAGTGGCAAAGGGCATAAATAATGACCTGTACTTCAGCTTCCGAAAATAGTGCTTTTGTGAACTTTGATTTAAACCCCGCGCAAACCAAAAATACAATTTCCTCCAATATACTTTCTTTCTCAAATGTGGTGATGTTTTTTATCGAAATAGTCATATTTGCACTTCCATCGTATAAACCATTGCATGGGGATAGGCGAGTGAAGGGTAGATATTTTCATAGATGAGCAAGTTTTTGACAGGATATTTTAGTTCTTCTGAAAACTGTTCAATTTGTGTTTCAATCATTGCTTCATTTTCTGCAATAAAATGTTTGCAGGCATATTTACCGGTGGGGAACGTATAATCACTCGTTTCTTTGGTGCTTTTAAGGCAGACGATGCTAGTGTTTTGCCCAGTAAAAATGTAAAAGGGCTCTTCTAAATTAGGCAGATTTTGCTTTGCGGCTTGGGAATAGTCAATAGAGTTATTAGCGATTATTTGGTCGGGAACTTTTTTGAAATAACGAGCTTCTCTATCTATAAACGCCATTTCATCTAAAGTGATTTCTTTTTGCGAATGGATGATTTTTTGCACTGTTTTCTGGATTTCTAATAATTCATCGATTTTTTGTTGCAAATCTTGTTCGGCTTGTTCTAACATCGGTGTCACCTTTTCGCCAACCAAACTTTCTTTGATTTCTTGAATGGAAAAACCAATTTTTCTAAAAAGAATAATTTGATATAAACGGTAAATATCGGCTTCTTCGAAAAAATAGTAGCCATTTTCTGGATTTCTGTTAGGTTGCAAAACGCCTTCATCGATATAATGCCGTATTTTGTATTTAGATATTTGGAAAAGTGCAGCGATTTCGCTAGTGGAAAGAGCTCTCATATGATACCTCCTTATGATTTAGGTTTATTATAAACTATGTAGTTACCACGCGGTCAACAAAAAATAAAACGACTTTTGATAATGAGAATCATTATCAAAAGTCGTTTTTTGTGATATAATAAACAAAGATTTATTAACGGAGGTTAGCGATCAAATGGGAAAAGTAATGAAGAACAGGGCTCACACAGCCAAAAAATCAAAGAAAGTACTAAAAGATTCTAGTACAATGAATCCGCATGTAACTCGGGGGAAATACAATGATTGATAAGCGTTTGTTTCAACTGGTTGAAAAGAAATCTTTAATATTATTAATTCTGTTTCGGGTACTTAGTTTGGGGCTGATGATTGGTCTGTGGCTCGTTTTTGCTCAACAATTAACTAGTTATTTAAACGGTGAAAGCATACATTGGCTGATGTTAGTTGGGACGGTTTTAGTCGTTTTGATTGGCAAGACGATACTTACCAAATTAGCGGAAAAACAAATTTATCATGCTTCGGCGGAATTACGATTGTCGATGCGCCGTGCTGTAATGGAAAAAGCTTTTCGGCTAGGCAACAACGAAGGCCAGCTACCAGCGTCGACATTAACACAACTGGCGGTAGATGGAATTGAACAGTTAGAAATTTATTACTCACGTTTTTTACCGCAATTATTTTATTGTTTAATCGCGTCTTTGATGATTTTTGGCAGTTTGGTTGGTTTTGCATGGCAGCCGGCAATTGTACTGTTGATTTGTATGCCGATGATTCCAGTTGTGATTATGATGGTGATGAAAATTGCCAAGCGGATTTTGAGTCGTTATTGGTCGGATTATACGAATTTAGGAAGTAAATTTCATGAGAATTTAAGTGGTTTAAGTATTTTAAAAGCATATGATCAAGATAAATATAAGCAAGAGGAAATTGTTTCTGATGCAGAACGTTTTCGTAAGGCGACGATGAGTTTGCTGTCTATGCAGTTAAATTCGATTACGATTATGGATATTATTTCGTATAGTGGGGCGGCTCTTGGGATTGGGATGTCTTTAATAATGTTCACTAATGGAACTATTAGTATGACTGGTATGCTAATGTTCTTGCTTTTGAGCGCAGAATTTTTTATTCCGATGCGTCAACTGGGATCTTTATTCCATGTGGCAATGAACGGGATTAGTGCTTGTAGTAAATTGTTCGCTTATTTAGAGCTACCTGAGCAAGTGTATGGCGCGAAAAAACTAGAAAAACCTTTAGAAAAAATTGAAGTTCGAGACTTAACTTTTACATATGAAAAGGGCGAAAGCGAAGCGCTTCATGAAGTGTCTGCAAGTTTTAATAAAGGTAGTTTTTCGGCGATTGTTGGTAAGTCTGGTTCTGGAAAAAGTACTTTTGTGCGCGTGTTACTCAATCAATTACCTGGCTATCAGGGGGAAATCAAATGGAACGATGTGCCACTGTCCGATTTAAGTGGCGAGGCGATCCGTAAGCAAGCCGTATTAGTGGATAATCATGGTTATTTATATGCGGAAAGTATTCAGGAAAATTTATTAATTGGTAATCGGCAAGCAAGTGAAACGGTGTTATGGAACGTTTTAGAACAAGTGAGTTTGGCTGATTTTGTACGGAAGTTACCGGGTCAATTAAACGAACTTTTAGAAGAAAATGGGAGTAATTTATCCGGTGGGCAAAGGCAGCGCTTGTTGCTTGCAAGAGCGTTACTTCGAGAAGCGGAACTATATGTTTTTGATGAAATTACTTCTGGGGTAGATTTGGAAAGTGAGAAAATTATTCTTGCGGTTTTACAAAAATTAGCGCAGGAAAAAATCGTGCTCTTTATTTCGCATCGCTTATATAATGTGTTGGCCGCGGATCAGGTGTTAGTTTTTGAAGCGGGGAAATTGGTTGAGGTGGCGAATCCGGAACAGTTACAACAGGAATCTAGTTACTTTAAAAATTACTTTTTAGAAGAAGAAGCGTTGTTGAAAGGGGGAGCATAATATGTCAGAATGGGCGATTATTCGTTGGTTGTTGAAATTTGTTAAACCGTTAAGAGGAAAGATGATTCTCGCAATTTTACTTGGGATTATTAGTAATTTATCGGTTATTATGATTTCTTTGATTGGAGCATATGGCATTATTGCAGTTATTTTAGAGCAATCACTAAATCCATCTAAATGGCTCCTAGTGATGGTTGGGTGCGGTGTTGTACGAGGGCTGGCGCGCTATGCAGAACAGTATTTAAATCATGATATCGCTTTTCGTTTACTGGCAATTATTCGAGAACGTATTTTTGCGACCTTACGAAAATTGGGTCCGGCCCGTTTATCTGGGAAAAAGAGTGGCGATTTAATTACGGCGATTACAACCGATGTCGAGGCTTTAGAAGTGTTTTTCGCGCACACGATTTCGCCAGTTTTCATTGCGCTAGGCACGACAATTGCAACGGTTGGATTTTTAGCAACGTATGATGTTGGCTTGGCGTTCATCCTTTTATTAGGCCAAATTTTAGTTGGTGTGGTTTTACCAATAATTAGTTACAACCGAAATAAAAAAATCGGGACGGCTTACCAGAAAGAATTTGTTGGACTCAATCAAGCTGTTATGGAAAACGTCGCAAGTTTACAAGATATTTTTCAGTTTACATTGGGTGAAGAGCGCTTGGCGAAATTAACTGATCGCGGGGAAAATTTAAACAAGCAGTATCAAAAACGTTTACGCCAAGGAAGCGAATTGCAAATTTTGGGAGAATGGGTACTAATCGGGACAGCGACGCTCATTTTAGTGTTAGGTAGTTTCTGGCAATTACCGCTAGAAACAGTATTAATTGGAACCGTACTTAGTCTGAGTTCTTTTGGGTCGGTTTTGGCGCTAAATGCTTTAGGAACGGCTTTGTTGACTACTTTTGCGAGTGGAAAGCGACTTTATGCTTTAACCGAAGAAGAACCAGTTGTCACTTTTGATGGTCAACTAGAATTAACTGATTTTGAGCGAGCAGAGCTGGAGCAAGTTCGTTTTAGTCATGACGGGAAACAGCCGATTTTGAACGGACTTTCGCTTGAATTGCCAAAGGGAAAATGGCTAGGCATCGGTGGGGAAAGTGGTAGCGGGAAAAGTACGTTGGTGAAGCTACTTATGCGTTACTGGGATCCGGATGGCCAAGTGAAATTAAATCATCAGGCACTTCCTGAATTTACGGAGTCGTCGCTTCACCAGTTGGAAGGCGTGATGGAGCAAAGTACCTTTTTATTCGAGGATACGCTCGGAAATAATATTCGATTAGGGAAAAAAGAGGCGACTTTGGAAGAAGTGAAAGAAGCGGCACGAAAAGCGGCACTGGATAAATGGATTGAAACTTTGCCAGAGGGATATGATACAATCATTGGCGGTCAATCAAGAAATTTATCGGATGGTGAACGTCAGCGAATTGGCTTAGCAAGACTATTTCTTCACGATGCGCCGTTATTATTGCTAGACGAACCAACTAGTAATTTGGATTATATTAACGAACAAGCGATTCTCAACACGCTACGTTCAGAGATTCAGGATAAAACGGTGCTTGTAATTTCTCACCGAAGAACGACGCTAGCTTTGGCAGAAGAGCAGTGGTTTTTAGAAAACGGTGTATTGCAACGGGTAGTAGAATAAACAAAAACAGCTTGTAATTGCTACAAGCTGTTTTTGTTTATAAATCTACTTTCTCCGAGCTTTCGAAAAATTCAATGGTATCTAATTCTGCGGCAAAGAAATTTTTCGTGTAGTCCTGTTCATGATGGTAATAAAAAGCTGCTTGATTTTGCCAAATTTCCCATAAAGCGAATCTGCCGAGTGCTCTTTCTAAAGGGACAATTTCGAATAGAACACAGCCTTCCTCTGTCACTGTTTTAGCGCGTAACCTTTCCAAATGTTCAACCCGCTGTTCATAAGAAACTTTTCTAGTAGTTTGAATAACTGCTGTACAATATAAATAATTAGCGTTTTCTTTTTAAAACATTTCTCCTCCTCCTTTGATACGTTTCGATATTATGAGGTAGAACAATTATTAATTCCTGCATTTTCAGAAGAGGAACTAAAGCAAATATATGCAGTTTTAGATATAAACTGGGAAATGTTGTTTGATGATTTTAATGAAAAATATAACGGGATTACCGCTCAACATATTTTGTCGATTTGATGGGAAATAATGACCAAATTCAAAAAAACAGCCTGAAGTTAGAAAAAGCTAACTTCAGGCTGTTTTCATTATTTTTCAAGGTAAGATAACTGTACGGGCGAATAAACAACGGTATCGCCATCTTCATCACGTTTTAAAATGATACAAAAAGTTGCTTCACTTGTGCTGTCTCCTTTTGGAATAGGGAAAATCATTGGCGGACAACGTAATCGGTCATAACCAGAAAACATTTCCTTGAAGTCATTTTTTGCATATAGTAGCATTTCATCAATGAGTGAAAAAATAGTTTCTAATTCGTTGGATACATATCGTTTAGGATTATATTTTTGTTCAAGTTTTTCTTTGTATTCATCAATGGTAAGAAAGCAAAATTCCCAATCTAAGGGGAAAAGTCCATGACCAAGATGATAAACATGTAAGTTCATAATAATACTCCTTTAAATTGGCTGACTTTGGCGAACCATACATTGGGATTGCTATTCAAAAATTTTCCCAATTTGCTCAAATAGAAACTCTCGTCCAAACCCAAAAATGGAAATCAAGAAGAAAATAACAATACCAAATAAAAATGCACCGTGTAAAAGGTCAAGAGGATAGCGATGATCATGTTCAATGATATCTTCGCTTAATGAGGCTAATTTGGCATCAAATTGATTAATTAACTCAACGAAATTACTTCGGCCGATAAAGGAGCAGTCGAGTTTTTCCATTTTATTTTCTGTTTGAAAGAATAGCTCCATCGTTTCTGGAACCTGATACCTTATGCCCCTATGAATAGGCTGGAAGTAATAGCTTATTCTTTTTACATTTACAAGATGGATCGTTTTTGTTTCGCTGCGTGTGTGAAGAATAAAAGCTGTCTTTGTAACTTGGACCCATTCTTTTGGAGGGAGTAGAAGTTGAAAAAGTAAACGCCCGATAAAAAATATCGTAATAAGACCAAAATAAAATGATTCTGGTTTTTCGATTACTAATAGAGTTAATAAGCCAAACAGGAAAATAAAAGATAAAGAAGTTAAAGCTGTTCCGATTGTTTTGAGTTTGTCTTTGTAATATATCATGATGAGCACCTGCTTGGTTGAATTTATGTTGAATTTAATGATAGCATGGTGGTATAAAATCAGCAAGGTCAAGTAGCGGATTTTTGATAAAATAAGATAATGTTTTTATGATAGTAAATAAGTATTATATTCCTGTTTAATTTTTGGATATATAAGTGAAAGTAATTGTATATTTTATACTAAAAGAGGAGAAGGATGATAATGAATACTTTATATTATAGAGTATCAACAAGAACAGATTTCGAAACTGCAGCGCGAGAAATTTTTGATTTGTTACTAACAAATCAAAATCAGTTTCAGAATTATCCTAGGTTTTTACATGTGGAAATTGAGGGGCATTTAAATGACTTAGGTGAATTTGATGATGACATGCTTAGACTTCAACAGGAATTTGGAGAAGATTTTTTGCTTCAATTTTTCACTAAAATTAGCTTTCCCTTACTCACAAAGAAAAATCCTAAAAAACAAATAAACGATATACCAAAAGAATTAAAGATTTATGATTTAAAGCAGAACAGTCTATTATCTAAACTTCAAATAGCAAACTATTATAATACAGAATTTGTTTTAGAAAAAGATGTGTATACATACTTGAACAAGGTAGCTAATATGCTAAAGAAATATGAAAAATTAGATAGCTACAAAGTTGAAATTGAGAAAGAGAATTATGATGAATTTGGTTTGTTGATGCATTGGCAGTCTTATATGAAAGACTTAATAGTTGAACTATTTAATTCGTTTACAAATGGTAATTTGATTTCAAATGCTGCAATGACAAGATCACTTATTGAATGCTATGTGTATGTTAGTATTATAAAAAAAGAAAGAAGTCCATCCTTACTCCAAGATTGGTTTCTAAGTAACTTAATTAATGGAACCAAAAGGTATGATGATAATGTTCGAGAAGTTTTAAATATTAATTTAAAAGAGTTGTATGCAAATTATGAAGATTTACAGTCTAGATTAAAAAAAGGGAACACTAATAATTGGTTATCAACTGTAATTACTAAGAAAAACATCACATTTAAGGATGCTTGTGATTATCTAAATGAAGATTATTTATACAAAGATTTTCAAGAGGCAAGTTGTTTTGTTCATGGACAGGATATAAAATCAAAATTTGGCCCTTTTTTTTCATATTCCTCTATTTATGGTAAACTTTATGCGATGATGTTTTATATTTTTAAATCATTAAATCTATTTGAGTTATCACCAGAATTAAAAGGCGAAATTGATAATTTAGAGTTTGAATTAATAAAACTAGGTGAAGATTATTTATAATTTTTCAAGGAGGCACCTTATGAATATCACACTACAAAAACCTACGACAGCTGATTTTCCTTTCATTGAATGGTTGTGGGGAGATTTGGCAACAACGGAAGTACTTGGTGGACCATTTTCTTTTCCAGAAGAAACGCGAATGGATTGGCTAAAGTCAAAATCACAGGGAAGCAATGCTTATTTTATTATTAAAAAAGATGCGGAATCAGTTGGAGAAGTGAGCTTTCGTGATTTTGAAAAAGGAACTGCTCATTTAAATATTAAAGTGGCTGCATGTTTTCGAGGTCAGCGGATCGCTCAAAAAGCTTTGCAATTATTCTTGGCGTTTTTTCAAAATGATTGTGGCGGAGCGGTTATGTTAGATGAGGTAAGACGGAAAAATGAAGCAGGAATTGCTTTTCTTGTAAAAGCTGGTTTCGAAATAATAGAAGAAAAAGAACTGACGTTGGTGCTCAAGTGGTGTAATTCGGCGAGAAAAGAGGACTTGGATGAGTAAACATAGATGTGCTTGTTGTAACAGTTTAACGATTGATGAAAAAGGAGAGTTTGAGATTTGTCCTATATGCTTTTGGGAGGATGACGGTTATTTTGTCTTTACTGAGGTAGAGATTTACTCACATCATCAAAAAACTTCCTCGGTAGGAGATTTACTAAATATCCCTTCTGGTGCTAATCATGGTTTAACTTTATTAGAAGCACGGCAAAATTTTAAAGAGTTTGGTGCTTGTGAATTTGCGATGAAGGAGTATGTAAGGGACGCAACTGCAGATGAATTATAAAAAATTAACAGGTAAGTTAGGTTTTTAAATCTAATTTACCTTTTTTAGTAGTTAAAAAAGCGGATTTCTTCCATCAGTTCATTTTTTAGACACAATTCAAGGGAGGATAAATGGCTAGGATAAGTCTAGTGAAGGCAATAGTGGTAAGAACGCGAGGGAAAAGGTTGGGGAATAAAAGGAAGAAAATCATTTTCTAAAACCGGAAAAATCGCCTCCTTGTTCCGTTGATTTGAGTGAATAAGCGGAGTATTATGTTGGTTGACAATCAAGGAGGATATTATGAAAAAAACTATCAAGATTACAACCAGTTTACTTTTAAGCTTTGCCTGTGTATTTAGTATGGGGGATTTTGCTAAGCCACATATAGTCAAAGCTGAAACAGTCTACTCGCTGACAAATCCAACGCCAATTAATGAGATTTTTGCTGATCCAAATCTTGCGCAAGTAGTTGCAGATTGGTTAAAGCTACCATCAGCAACTAGCACGGTTACGCAAAGCCAATTGAATACAGTTAAATCGTTGCACTTCAGCTCAAAAGGTGTTCAAAGTCTTGAAGGGGTAGAGTATTTAAAAAATCTCACGCAAGTATTTGGCAATGGCAACCAAGTGAGTGATTTAGGACCATTAAGTAATTTAACGCAGCTAGAAGTCATACAGATGCCCAAAAATCAAATAAGTGATTTAACACCAATTGCGAATTTGACGACATTAATGGCGCTCGACTTTGAGTTTAATAACTTGCAAACGATTGAACCGTTAAAAAATTTAACGAATATGCTAGAACTTAATGTTAGTGCCAATCCAGTTTCGGATATTAGTGCTGTTAAAAATATGACGCAGCTGGAATTTTTGACTATAAGGGATTGTGAGATAAGTGATTTGTCACCAGTTGAAAATCTGTCTAATATGCTGATGTTTTGGGCGGGGGGAAATAATATTAGTGATATTACGCCGCTTAAAAATATGTCGAATTTGCTTGGTTTAAGTTTGTTTGGGAATCAAATCAAGGATGTGAGTGTGGTTAAACATCTTACAAGTCTTGAAGATTTCGATGTCAAAGCGAATCAGGTGAGCGATATTAGTGGTTTGGCTACAGTCACTACTTTAGAGACAGTAACACTCAGTTTCAACCGAATAATTGATATTTCTCCACTGAAAAATTTAACCAATTTAACAAGGTTGGAGTTGGAGAATCAAACACGTGTATTAGATGCTGTCGAGGTAGATGATCCACTGATTTTACCTGCACCAGTAATAGATGAAAATGGTAGTAGAGTAGCGCCGACAAAAGTGAATCATGCGGGTGTTTATGCGGATGGGGAGATTACGTGGGAAGGGTTGCAAAGTAATTATATTCTTAATTACGAATATGATTTGCCGGTAACAATTGGTTCGTTAACAACGACCTATTCTGGTAAAATTACGCAGTCTTTGCTAGAGAAGCCGATTGAGCCGGTTAACCCAGTAGACCCAGTAGACCCAGCAGACCCAGCAGACCCAGTAGACCCAGCAGACCCAGCAAATCCAGTAGACCCTCCGAAACCAGTCGAGCCAAACGTTCCAGATTCTCCTGGAAATCAAACACCCCCGGTAAATCAGGCTATTTCTGTTAATGAAGAAGTAGCAATTCAACCAATTAAAGGTACTGTGAAGTTGCCGAAAACAGGGGAAAGTGGAATGACATCTAGTCTATTTGGCGGCTTAACGCTGGCTGCTATTGGTGTGATTTTATTAAGAAAACGAAAATAATAAAAAAGGAATTTGGTCATTAGCCCAATTCCTTTTTTAGTTAAACAATTTTTGTTCCTTGATGAAAAGTAAGTTTCCATAAACCATTTTCGATAATCCAAATATTACTTCGCATCGTATAGCTATTTTCGCTTAAATTTTTAAGTTTATAATACGATAGAACTTTCGTTTCGTCTAAAATTTTTATGTCATATTCCATGATTTTTAAACTGCTATCGCCAAGTGTTGTTAGCGATTTGTAATAAGCATAATCTTTAACAACACCGCTTTGCGTAATTTCCATGTAAGATTCACTTAAAATATCGATAATTTCAGACATGGAGTGACGGTTTTCGAGTGATAAATGAATTTGATCAAGTTTTTGGAAATTTTCTTTCGTTAATTCCATTGTAAGTCCTCCATCTTATAGGGAATAAAAAAGGTTCACTTCATTTTGTAAGTGAACCTTTTCGTATTATATTAAGCCATCGCGGTTTTCGATGATTTCATTAACAATGCCGTAATCTTTTGCTTCATTAACTGAAAGCCAGAAGTTACGATCTGTATCTTTAGAAATTTGTTCGTATGATTGACCGGTTGCTTTGGCGATGAGGCGGTTAATTCTTTCGCGCATCCGGATAATTTCTTTTGCTTCGATTTCGATTTCGGTACTTTGACCTTGAACGCCGCCAGCTGGTTGGTGAATCATGTAGCGCGTATTTGGAAGGCTAAAGCGATTTTCTTTTTCAGCAGCTAAGTAAATCGTAATACCGGCGCTTGCAACCCAGCCAGTTCCAACGACTTTCACTGTTGGTTTAATAAATTTAATCATATCATGAATCGTATCGCCAGCTTCGACGTGTCCGCCTTGGCTATTAATAAAAATCGTAATTGGATCATTGCTAATAGATTCCAAAAGTAAAAGCTGCTTAGAAACGTCTTCGGCTAACTCCTGATTGATTTCCCCGTAAATTAGCACCGTTCGTGTATCAATCAATTTTTGGGTAAGGATATTTGTGATATTTTCATTATTTTTATTCTCTGCCATGAAAAATTCCTCCTTAAAAAGCCTTAGTTTATTTATAATACAGGTATCTTATCATAATGGTCGAAAATGGTCAAACATTTTGAATGCAAAAAAGAAAACGCTTTAGGACGGCGTTTTCTTCTCGATTTTATACAAATGCCAATTGCCAAGTGATTCCGAATTTATCCGTAACCCAAGCAACTTTTCGAAGGGCTTCAACTGCTTCTGGGCCCATCATAACCGTACCATCTTTAGCCAATTTTTCAAAAAGGGTATCGAATTCGTTTTCTGTATCTGCAAAATATAGGGTGGTTGTTGCCCAACTAAAGTCAGGAGAGGCGTTATTTGTCATGTCCATGATCATGAATGAGGCCCCCTTCATTTCAAAAGTAGCGTTGAGCACCTTGCCAATATCGCCACCTTGTTCGGGTTTTGTGAAGTAGGTTAGGCCAATTTTTTTTGCATCAGGGAAAGTATCTAAATAAAAATTGAAGGCTTCCTCGCCGTTTCCATTAAATGTGAAAAATGTGGAGATTCGTTTCGCTTGATTAAACATTTCATTTACCTCCTTTGGAATTATTTTAACTATACCCGAAAAATGTTTCAATTATGTGTTAAAATGAAGAAAAATGTGCGGAGGTTGGCTTATGAAATACCCGATAATGCTTGATATTACAGGGAAAAAGGTTGTCATAATTGGAGGCGGAAAAGTGGCGCTTCGGAAAATTGCGGGTTTGCTGGATGCGGGTGCGGATATTTTAGTTGTTGGGCTAAATGTTTTGCCAGAGATTAAGTCGCTTGATGTGCAGGTAGTGGAAGAAGCATATCGCGCGGAACATCTGGAATCGGCTTTTATGATATTTATTTGCACAGATAACCCGGAAGTAAATCAGCTCGTTTTGCGCGACCGGACGCCTGGGCAACTCGTGAATGATACAACCGAGCAAGCAAATTCCGATTTTTTCAATATGGCGACGGTGACGAAAAATGAACTGACGATTGGAATCTCAACGGGCGGAGGCAATCCAGGTTACGCGAAGAAAGTGAAGCGCGAAGTTAACCAGTTGGTAGCAGATTTAGAAACAAAGGAAATTGCTAATCGTAATAAAAAAGATAAAACCTGCTAATTTTAGTAGGTTTTTTATTCTATTATATTGCTCTCTTTTAGGTTGCAAAATTTTACTATAGATTTTGGAATGTAAACGCTCTATCATTGAAGTATACTGAAAAACTATTAAGAGGGTGTTGAGCCAAATGTCCATTTTAGAAAAGATTAAAGATGCTGGCGTTGTTGGTTGTGGGGGAGCGGGCTTTCCGACCCATGCCAAATTTAGTGGCGAAGTGGAATATTTAATTATTAATGCAGCGGAATGTGAACCGCTACTAAAAACCGATCATTTTGTTATGAGAAACCATGCAGTAGAAACGATTAAAGCAATTGAAATGGTTAAAAACCAAGTAGGTGCAGAATTTGCCGTTATTGCGACGAAACGATATTACACAGAGGAAATTGCGGCATTGCGTGCGGCAATTATGGAACTAGATGCGAGCGTGACAATTCATGAGATGGATAATGTCTATCCGACGGGTGACGAGCAAGTTATGGTATTTGAAGTAACTGGGCGAGTTGTACCACCAAGCGGAATTCCTCTAATGGTGGGCTGTATCGTATCGAATGTTTCAACAATGTGGAACGTCTTTCACGCGATTCAAGATGAGGCGCCAGTTATTCGTAAACAATTAACAGTCACTGGAGCAGTTGGAGAGCCAAAACTGTTAGATGTACCAGTTGGAACGCCATTTGAAGTATGTTTAGCAGCAGCTGGTGGAACTAATTTAGCGGAGTATTTATTTTTAGATGGTGGACCGATGATGGGTAAACTAAACGACCAATCCACCATTTCGGAAAAAGTTGTAACGAAAACAACATCTGGTTTGATTGTGGCAGAAGATACGGGCTACTTGCACAAACTGCATTATCAAACAGTGGAACAAATTTTTAATGAAACTAAATCAGCGTGTATTCAGTGTTCGCTTTGTTCGGATTTATGCCCAAGACAACAATTAGGTCATGATATTCATCCACATAAAGTTATGCGTCATTTTGCGGTGGCGGAAGATATTTCGGATATCAAACCGGACCCAATTTGGGAAGAAGCGATGATTTGTTGTGAATGTGGGATTTGTGAAGTAATCGCTTGTCCGATGGGGCTTTCTCCGCGTCAAGTAAACATTCACGTGAAAAAAGAACTTTTAAAACAAGGCGTACGTTATCAAACGGATAAAAAAGAATTCACACCAGATCCGATGCGCGAATATAAATCAATTGCACCCAAAAACATTTTAATTAAAATGGGCTTGCAGCAATATGCGGACGTTCATTTAGAAAAAATGCATTATTTAGAAGTGGATGAAGTATTTATTCCGATGAAAATGCATATTGGTGCGCCGTCCATTCCAGTTGTAAGTGAAGGCGATATCGTGAAAAAAGGGGACTTAATTGCGAAGATTCCTGATACGGCACTTGGGGCAAATATCCACGCGAGCATTGATGGTCAAATTATCCGGATAACTGAAGAACAAGTTCATATTAAGAAGGTGATGTCATGAAAATGGATACATTAGGATTTCTCGAATTAAATAGTATTTCGAAAGGTATCGAAGCGGTCGACACAATGCTAAAAGCGGCCAATTCAGAATTGATTTATGCAAAAGCAAGCTGTCCAGGAAAGTATTATATTTTAATTGCTGGAACAGTGGATTCAGTGGCGCAATCAATTGAAGCAGGTACGAAGATTGGTGCGGCCAATATCGTTGGTAACTTAGTGATTCCACGTGTGTCTGACCAAGTGATTAAAGCGATTAATAAAACCGCAGTACCGGATGAAATGAACGCGGTTGGAGTTATGGAATATTATTCTTGCTCTGGTTCGATTATTGCTGCAGATGCCGCAGTAAAAGCAGCCGATGTGCAGTTACTGGATATTCGTTTGGCGACTGGGATTGCTGGTAAATCGTTCGTTGTGTTAACGGGTGATACAGCAGCATGTGAGGCGGCGGTAGAAGCTGGACTTGCAGCAGCCAAAGAAGAAGCACTTTTAATTAATAAAGTAGTTATTCCAAGACCGCGAAAAGAAGTTTTTGAGAGTTTAATCTACTAAAAAGATAACAATATATTGTCATAGAGTTTTTGAAGAAGGCGCGCACTAACTGGAGTTGCGTGCCTTTTATACAATCTGACAAAATAGTGGCGCCTAAATATGATAGGATTATTTTGAGATAGTTTGTCTAGATGAGGAGTGAATAAAATGGGTTTTGATGATAATAAAGAACGTGTAATACAAGAATATGTACCAGGTAAACAGGTGACGCTTGCGCATTTAATCGCCAATCCGAACCGTGATATTTATACAAAATTAGGATTAGAAGATGGCGCGACTGCGATTGGGATTTTGACCATCACACCAAGTGAAGCTTCGATTATTGCAAGTGATATCGCGACAAAATCAGGCGATGTCCAAATTGGTTTTATTGATCGTTTCAGTGGTTCCGTTGTACTAACTGGCGATGTTTCTTCTGTTGAAGCAGCTTTACAACAAGTAGTATTTTCACTAAACGAAATTTTGGACTTCTCGATTCCAAAAATTACTAGGAGCTGAGTCGTTTGAAGAAAATGATGGTAATGGGCTCAGTCGGTTGTGGTAAAACGACACTGTGCCAAAAATTGCATGGTTACGATATTTTATATAAGAAAACACAAGCTGTGGAGTATTTTCAAGAAATGATTGATACTCCCGGCGAATTTGTACAACATAGACAACTTTACAGTGCGCTCACAGTGACGGCAGCAGATGCGTCGGTGATTGCGATTTTACAAAGTGTCTCGGAGAAGAAGCAGACGTTTTCACCAATGTTTGCTAGTATTTTTGCTAAACCGGTTATTGGGATTGTCACAAAAGTGGATTTAGCGGAATCGGATAAAGACATTGAGCGAGCTGAGCGGGAATTACGCATGGCTGGCGCGAAGCATATTTTTTATATTTCTTCAGTGGATGAAACAGGAATTGAAGAACTTCGGGCATATTTGGAAGATTAAATTTGATTAAGTGGAGGTTTTTTAATGCCTCAAGTGAGGGATTTATCTGTAATTGATGTGCCAGGTGGTTGTATTTTGACGAGCTGTGATATTAGTGCTGGATTCGGCGAGAAAGCGCATGATGGCTTGATGGTCGCGCCTGAAGTGACAGCTCGTTTGACTTTGAGGGTTGCTCTGATGGAAATGATTGCTTCTGGTGCGGAAGTTGTATCGGTTAGTGATGTTGTCGGAGCTGAAATGGAACCCACTGGTAAACGTGTCATCGCTGGGCTAAAGGACGAACTTACCAAGGCGAATTTAAGTCATATCGAATTAAATGGCAGTACAGAAGAAAATATGAAAGTAACTCAAACCAGCGTAGGCGTTCTTGTAACTGGTTTTTCGACTAAAGCTGCACTAAAGCTCGTGAATGTGCATGAAGCTGCGGTCTTATTTGCGTTTGGCGAACCGATTGTTGGCGCGGAAGTTTTGCAAAAAATGGCGGAAATGCCAGATTATCGTTTAGTGAAAAAGTTGGTGACACATAGCGCTGTGCTTGAAGTAGTACCAGTTGGTTCTAAAGGAATGGCATACGAGGCGAATCTTTTAGCGCGGCTAAATGATGGCATTTTTACTGCGAGTGATACTTTTAGCGAAGAGGCTATGAATAAAACTGCGGGACCGGCATCTGTTATTTTGGCTGCGGTTAAAGCAGATGATGTAACCACATTTGAGCGGGAGTTTTTAGGGGCAAAACGGATAGGGGAGTTACGCGGAAGTGAGGAATGGACATGAGTGAAATGATGCTTGTAACTGGCGGGGCAAGGAGCGGTAAGAGTAGCTTTGCTGAAAAAGAGGCAGCCAAATTTAACCGTGTTTTATATGTGGCAACAGGCATTGCGTATGAGAATGATACGGAGTTTCAAGCTAGAATCCAAAAACATCAAGCAACTCGTCCAGCAAATTGGGATACATTCGAGAGTTTTCAAGGAATTGCGACTTATTTGGATCAACATTCGAACCAATATGAGGTAATTATGCTTGATTGCGTGACAATGTTAGTCACTAATTTGTTTTTCACTTTGCTTGGTGAGCGTGAATTGACGAATAAAGTTGCCGATGAAGTTGAGGCGGAGATCCAGTCGGAGGTTAGTGCGATTTTAACAGCTGGCAAGAATTCCACTGCTAAACTTATTTTTGTGACGAATGAAATTGGACTTGGCGTCGTGCCTGAAAATAAGCTAACACGTGTTTTTAGGGATATTATCGGCCGAGTCAATCAGCAAATCGCGATGCAAGTGGAAGAAGTTTATTTTGTCGTAAGTGGCATTCCGAAAAGGTGGAAGTAATATGAAAACATTGATTTTATTAATTCAATTCTTTACGCGAATTCCGCTACCTATCCAAATAAATATGGATGAGGTTAACTTGAAAAAAGGGAGCGCCTTGCTGCCATTTGTCGGAGTGATTATTGGCGCTTGGAATTGGCTCGTTTTTGCTTTAGTGGCGTTTGTTATGCCTTTACCAGTGGCGATTATTGCGGGGCTTTTTGCGGAGATTATCATTACTGGTGGATTCCATGTCGATGCACTGGCGGATACGGCGGATGGGCTGTTTTCTTCACGGAAAAGAGAGCGGATGTTGGAAATTATGAAAGATAGTCGCGTTGGTGCGAACGGTGTGATTGCGATTTGCTTTTATTTTCTTTTTTATGGTGCCTTATTCTTGTCTGTTCCGGATGTACAGCAAATTGGCTGGCTATTTTTCGCATTGCCGATTGTTGCAAAAGGTGTGACGATGCTACTCTTTGCAAGAATGACATATGCGGGATCAAAGGAAGGTTTAGGTTCGATTTTTCTAGGAGTTCCTTGGTGGCCGATTGTGATTGCGCAAGTGATTGTGTTAGCTGCGTTGGGACTGTTTTTCTCCTATATTGGTGTCATTGCTTATGTTGGCGTAGTTTTGTTTACGATTATTTACCGGACGTTTGTTTATAAGCGGATTGGTGGCATGAACGGGGATACGCTTGGTGCAGGTGGACAAATGGGGCAACTTGTCTGTTTATTTTGTTTAGTGCTGCTTTGGGGGTTGATGTAAGTGCAACTTATTTTTGTGCGACACGGGGAAACGGACTGGAATGTGGCGAAAAAATATTGTGGACAGCTAGATGTTGCTTTGAATGAACATGGAGTTCAGCAAATGGAGCAGCTCCGTGAAAAGCTTGACAAGTACTCGGTCGATTTAGTTGTGACGAGTGATCTTACGAGGGTGAAGCAGTCGGCGAATATTTTAAGTAATGATGAGGCGCTTCGTTTTTCGGCTTTGAATGAAATGGACTTCGGCGATTTTGAAGGTTATACATACCAGGAAATTAGCGCGAAGTTCCCCGAGGCTTGGGATGAATACTGTAATAATTGGCAAACCGCATTATTTCCAAACGGGGAGAGTTTTCCGATTTTTTATGAGAGAGTGATTGCTACCTTTGAAGCAGAAATGGAAAAATGGCAGCAATTTGATACGGTATTGCTCGTAGGTCATCTTGGCGTTTTACGAGTGATTGCGCTTTTTTTACAAAAACAAACTATAGCACAATATTGGGATGCCGATTTTAAGCAAGGGTGTTATTCGCTCTGGGACAGTGAGTCTCAATGCTTTCTTATTTCTAATCAATAGTAGAATTTTGTCGTTTCAGCTGAAAGTGCCTTTTTTGTAAACGCTTTGTGGTAAAATGTAGGTAGTTAAATAGGTCTTATGTTGGTGGAATGTATTTGCATTTCTGAAAGAGGAATTCGGTGCAATGCCGAAACTGCCCCCGCAACTGTAAGGTGGACAAGAATTGAGATAGCCACTGTGCGTTTTTAGCGTATGGGAAGGTTCAATTGTTGGAGGAAGCCAAGTCAGGATACTCGCCAAATAAGCCGGAAGCAACTCTTTTTCGGGGTCCTAAAAAGCGTATGCGGGTAGTGTAGCTTTTTTGCTATGCATAAACTCTCATTCGATGACGGATGAAAGTTTTTTTGTTTTTCAGGCAACAAAAAAGTCATATTCGAAGTTACTAGAACATGACTTTTGGAAAATACTTATTTTAAGGTTTCTCGGTAGCCTTTAGGAGTTACATCAAATTCTTTGCGGAAGACTTTACAGAAATAACTCGTTTGTGTGAAGCCTAAATTACGAGCGATATTATCAATCGACCAGCGCGGATTTTTCAGCATCTCTTTCGCAAGGGACATTTTCTTTTGATTCACATAATTGATAAAGTTGACATTCATTTCTTTTTTGAAAAGCTTGCTGAAATAGTAGGAACTAAGGTACACATGACTTGCTACTTCATCGAGTGTGATCGGACGGTTAAGGTTTTTCTCGATATACTTGAGGGCCTTCCGGATTTCTTTGTTATCTTCCTGATGTGTTACTTTTGTATGGTGGAAAGCGATTTTTTGCTTTTGTTCTTCCCGGCTTTTTTCCATTTCGGATTTCAAGTAATACTGGGAAATAATCGTAAGCATTTCGGCAGAAGAGTTGATTTTTTTGGAGCTGAAAACAGGGACAGAGCGAAACGCGGAAATAAGTTCTTTGTCGTTTTTCCAATCGGTTTCTTCTGTTTGGATATTGCCAACTTCGCTACTTTCTTCACAAATAACCTGGCCACTGAGTAAAAATCCACTAAGTTGATTCTCGACGACGATGGGGACTGAAAAATCGGTTAATCCGGCGTGGCATCGATAAATTAAAGGCTTCCCGGTTTTGGAGGCTTCAAGACCACCAAACATATCACATTTTTGGCAAAGGGAGCGGTATTTGGGGTTGGAGCGAATGAGTTGGCAAAAAGGAGTAAAGTTACATAATCTAGAAACTTCGGTACCGTGTATATCTACAACAACTGAGGCTAAACTGGTTGCGGCTGAGAACTCATCCATCACTTTTTCAATGAGCATTTCGTTGCTTTTGGACTGTAGTAACATAGCGATTCCCCTTTCGGCGATACTTGGCGTGTTTCTGTCGTTCTTAGTATAGCATATTTATAATGCGCTTACATTTTCTTGCCATGAAGATAACAATATATTGCTAAGACTAATTTCATATAAGAAAGCCCAAACCATGCACTGCTGGATGGCTTTTTGTCGTTATTTTTTTTGAAGGCGCAAAATTGTGTTAAAACACGATTGGCGTCTTCTTTTTTTCTGTTTGGAAGCGGCAACTATTTATACGACAGATTGCCTATACTGAGAGAGTAAAATACTTATTTTGAGAAGGAGGTACACCCATGCAAGAAGCACTAGGCTTAGTTGAAACTAAAGGGCTAGTCGGCGCCATTGAAGCCGCTGACGCCATGGTTAAATCAGCTAACGTAACATTAACAGGATACGAAAAAATCGGGTCTGGACTGGTTACTGTCATGGTTCGTGGCGATGTTGGTGCGGTGAAAGCAGCGACAGAAGCAGGAGCAGCGGCAGCAAGAAATGTAGGTACCGTGATGAGTACACATGTTATTCCTCGTCCGCATACAGATGTGGAAGAAATTTTACCAGTGAGGGTGAAGTCAGATGAGTGAGCAAAATAAACTGATTGACGAAATTCTAAAACAGGTAATGGAAACAGTTAATGATGCCCCGGAAAAACTAGTAGAGGATGGAGGATCACGTCAAATGAGTGAAAAAGCAATTCAATTAACAGAATTTGTAGGAACAGCAATTGGAGATACAATCGGCCTAGTGATTGCGAATGTAGACGGACAACTTTTAGAAGCAATGAAGCTTGAGAAGTCTTACCGTTCTATAGGTATTTTAGGAGCCCGTACTGGTGCAGGCCCACATATTATGGCTGCGGATGAAGCAGTGAAAGCAACGAACACAGAAGTAGTGAAAATCGAATTACCACGAGATACAAAAGGCGGTGCAGGTCATGGTTCTTTAATTATCTTTGGTGGCGACGATGTTTCAGATGTGAAACGTGCGGTGGAAGTGGCACTGAATGAATTAGATAAAACTTTTGGCGATGTGTATGGCAATGAAGCTGGGCACATTGAACTTCAATATACAGCGCGAGCAAGCCATGCGCTTAATACAGCATTTGGCGCACCAGTAGGGAAAGCATTCGGACTTATGGTTGGTGCTCCAGCTGGAATCGGTGTTGTAATGGCTGACACTGCAGTGAAATCAGCTAACGTAGATGTCGTTGCTTATTCTTCACCAGCTGATGGAACAAGTTTCTCCAATGAAGTAATCCTTTGTATTTCCGGAGATTCTGGAGCAGTCCGTCAAGCTGTTATTTCTGCACGTGAAATTGGTAAAAAATTACTTGGAGCTTTAGGGGATGAACCGAAAAATGATCGTCCATCCTACATTTAGAACGGAGGGTAACGACTGATGAAATCAAAACGCTTTGAAGAATTAGCAAAACGCCCGGTCAATCAAGATGGTTTTGTAAAGGAATGGATTGAAGAAGGCTTAATCGCAATGGAAAGCCCAAATGATCCAAAACCAAGCATTAAAATAGAAAATGGCAAAGTAGTCGAAATGGATAGCAAAAAAATTGCTGATTTTGACTTAATTGACCATTTCATCGCGAAATATGGCGTCGATTTATCTCGTGCGGAAGAAGTTATGCAAATGGATTCGGTGAAGTTAGCGAATATGCTTTGCGACCCAAATGTACCACGTGAAAAAATCGTTTTACTTACAACTGCTATGACACCGGCAAAAATAGTAGAAGTAGTTTCGCAAATGAACGTTGTCGAAATGATGATGTCGATGCAAAAAATGCGCTCACGTAGAACGCCAACAACCCAAGCCCATGTAACAAACTTGCGTGATAATCCGGTTCAAATTGCAGCCGATGCAGCAGAAGCAGCGATTCGTGGCTTTGATGAACAAGAAACAACCGTTGCGGTAGTTCGTTATGCACCTTTTAACGCGCTTAGTTTATTAGTAGGTTCGCAAACGGGCCGTGGTGGCGTATTAACGCAATGTTCATTAGAAGAAGCAACAGAATTAGAACTCGGTATGCGTGGTTTAACTTGTTACGCGGAAACGATTTCTGTGTATGGTACGGAGCCTGTATTTACAGACGGAGATGATACGCCTTGGTCCAAAGGTATTTTGGCAAGTGCATATGCGTCTCGCGGGCTGAAAATGCGTTTCACATCTGGGACTGGTTCTGAAGTTCAAATGGGTTATGCAGAAGGAAAATCGATGCTTTATCTTGAATCGCGCTGTATTTTTATTACGAAAGCAGCTGGTGTTCAAGGGTTACAAAATGGTTCGATTAGTTGTATCGGAATTCCGGGAGCCGTGCCAAGTGGTATTAGAGCGGTTCTTGCCGAGAATTTAATTGCCGTTATGCTCGATCTAGAAGTAGCGTCTGGTAATGACCAAACATTCTCTCACTCGGATATTCGCCGTACAGCTCGTTTGCTGATGCAATTTTTACCAGGAACAGATTATATTTCCTCTGGTTATAGCGCAACGCCGAACTATGACAATATGTTTGCTGGTTCGAACTTTGATGCAGATGATTTTGATGATTACAATATTTTGCAACGCGATTTAAAAGTGGACGGTGGTCTAACGCCGGTTACAGAAGAAGAAGTTGTTGCAGTTAGAAATAAAGCGGCACGCGTTATTCAAGCAGTTTTCGACAAATTAGGTCTTCCAGAAGTAACCGATGCGGAAGTAGAAGCAGCAACGTATGCACGTGGAAGTAAAGATATGCCAGAACGTAACATGGTAGAAGATATTAAAGCAGCAGCTGAAATGATGGACCGCGGTGTGACTGGTCTGGATGTCGTGAAAGCACTATCTGCTGGTGGATTCGATGATGTTGCCGAAAGCGTACTTAATATGCTGAAACAACGTGTATCTGGTGATTTCCTTCATACGTCTGCCATCATTGATAAAGACTGGAATGTGATTAGTTCCGTCAACGATTTAAATGATTACGCAGGTCCAGGAACTGGTTATCGCTTAGAGGGCGAACGCTGGGAGAAATTAAAAGATATCGCTGTTGCAGTCGATGCAAACGAATTAGACTAAGCTACTTCCCATTTTTTATAAAGGAGGATTACGAGACATGGTTGAAATTAACGAAAAAGTGCTTCGCGGAATTATTTCGGAAGTGTTAGATGAATTACAGCTAAAAGAAGATAAAGTTTCTTTCCAAAAAGAACTGCCAAGTGTTGCCGTTTCAGATGAAAGCTTTTTAACAGAAATTGGTGACGCAAAGCCAGGTAGACAAAAAGATGAAGTGGTTATTGCGGTCGCGCCAGCTTTTGGTAAATATCAAACGAAAAATATTGTCGGCGTTCCACATAAACAAATTTTACGAGAAGTGATTGCAGGTATTGAAGAAGAAGGGTTAAAAGCGCGTGTTGTCCGTGTGTTCCGTTCTTCTGACGTAGCGTTCGTCGCGGTAGAGGGCGACAAGTTAAGTGGTTCTGGTATTTGTATCGGCATTCAGTCGCGTGGTACAGCTTTGATCCACCAAAAAGATTTACAACCACTTTCTAACTTAGAGCTATTCCCGCAAGCACCATTAATCACGCTAGAAACTTACCGAGCAATTGGGAAAAATGCGGCAAAATATGCTAAAGGTGAATCACCAAATCCAGTGCCAATGGTAAACGATCAAATGGCACGCCCGAAATTCCAAGCCAAAGCAGCTTTACTTCATATCAAAGAAACCAAACATGTTGTTCAAGGGAAAAACGCAGTCGAATTACAAGTAAACTAATAGTGAGGTGAAAATGATGAATCAAGAAGCACTAGAAAATATGGTTAGAAATATTTTGCAAGAAGTAAATAGTGGCGCCGTTTCAACAACAACTTCTCCAAAAATGAGCGGAGATACACTGACGGTGCGCGATTATCCACTGGGTACGAAACGCCCTGAACTTGTAAAAACATCGACATCAAAATCATTAGACGATATTACGCTGAAAAGTGTTTTAGATGGCACGATTAAACCTGAAGATGTTCGTGTAACAGCGGAAACACTGAAAATGCAAGCACAAGTAGCTAGAGATGCAGGACGCGCAACGCTCGCGAATAATTTCGAACGTGCAGCAGAACTTACGATTGTTCCAGATGAACGTATTTTAGAAATTTATAATGCGATGCGCCCTTATCGTTCCTCAAAAGAAGAGCTACTTGCAATTGCGGATGAATTGGAAAATGTGTACAATGCAACGATTTGTTCTAATTATGTTCGTGAAGCAGCACAGCTTTATCAAGAGCGTAAGAAATTAAAAGGCGATAATTAAAATTCACCTTTGCTCGCGATTATGTAGGAAATGCGGTGAAATGAATGAAATATATGGCAGGTATTGATATCGGAAACTCAACAACGGAAGTGGCGCTTGCGATAGCAGATTCTGGAGGTAACGCCGAGTTTGTTGCGAGTGCTATTACGGACACAACTGGTATCAAAGGAACGAAACAAAATCTTCATGGGATTTTTAAAGCGTTGCGACTTGCTTTAGAGAAAGTAAATGCAACAACCGCTGATTTGATAGAAATTCGTATTAATGAAGCGACACCCGTGATTGGTGATGTGGCAATGGAGACAATTACAGAAACGATTATTACGGAATCCACGATGATTGGCCATAATCCAAAAACGCCAGGTGGACTTGGAATGGGATCAGGTATGACGGTACTTTTGGACGAGGTTGCTTCTAAATCAAAAGATACAGATTATATTGTGATTATCCCAAAAACAGTCGACTTTGAAGATGCCGCAAAGCAGATTAATGCGTATGTTGAAAAAGGTTACCAAATAACGGCGGCAATTCTTCAAGCTGATGATGGCGTTCTTGTGCATAATCGATTAAACAGCAAAATCCCGATTGTGGATGAAGTTGGTTTTATTGATAAAGTTCCGGTTGATATGTTAGCGGCTGTTGAAGTTGCGGCTCCCGGAAAAGTCATTGAAACCATTTCGAACCCATATGGTATTGCGACGGTGTTTCATTTAAGTTCGGATGAAACGAAAAATATTATCCCTGTTGCGCGTGCTTTAATTGGAAACCGTTCGGCAGTTGTGATTAAAACACCAGAGGGTGATGTGAAAGCAAGAACCATCCCGGCTGGACATATCGAGTTAAAGTCAGGTTCGCGAACGCTGCGTGTGAATGTCGCAGAAGGATCGGAGAAAATCATGCAGGCGATTATGTCTCTACCAAAACTCGACAATGCAAGCGGAGAACCGGGAACGAATATCGGTGGCATGCTGGAAAAAGTGCGGCAAACCATGGCTGGACTAACAGATAAATTACCAGCAGATATTTTTATTCAAGATTTACTTGCAGTAGATACGTTTGTTCCAGTTGATGTTCAAGGCGGTCTTGCAGGTGAGTTTTCGATGGAACAAGCAGTTGGAATTGCCTCAATGGTTAAAAGTGATCATTTACAAATGGCAGCAATTGCTTCGGAAATCGAACAAGAACTGCAAGTAACAGTCAAAATTGGTGGGGCAGAAGCAGAAGCGGCTATTTTAGGCGCACTTACTACCCCTGGAACCAATACGCCACTTGCTATTTTAGACTTAGGTGCTGGGTCCACAGATGCCTCGATTATTAATGGAAAAGGAGAAATTATCGCAACTCATTTAGCTGGTGCAGGTGATATGGTGACGATGATTATCCAGTCAGAAATTGGCCTGGAAGACCGTTATTTAGCAGAAGATATTAAAAAATACCCGCTTGCTAAAGTCGAAAGCATTTTCCACATTCGTCATGAAGATGGCACGGTCCAATTTTTTGATACACCGCTTTCTCCAAGCGTTTTTGCCAAAGTAGTAATTGTAAAATCAGACGGCTTTGTACCAATTCCGGGTGATGTGTCCATCGAAAAAATCAAATTAATCCGTCGTTCCGCAAAAGAGCGTGTTTTTGTAACGAATACGATCCGCGCATTAAAATATGTCAGCCCAACTGGGAACATTCGAGATATTCCATTTGTTGTTATTGTCGGGGGATCAGCCCTTGATTTTGAGATTCCGCAATTAATAACCGATGCACTTTCTCATTATTCACTTGTTGCTGGCCGTGGAAATATCCGTGGCAAAGAAGGACCTAGAAATGCCGTTGCGACAGGATTAATTCTATCAGGGGGTGCGAAGGCATGATTCCGGTTGTTAGTAAACCAGCTATTTATTTTCATGCAGATAAAAATGCCGATCCCGATTGTATTAAACAAGTTTTATTTGGAATAGAAGAAGAAGGCATTCCGTGCGAGTTAGAAATGATGCCTTTAAAAGAAGAAGTGCAAGCCGCATTTCGAGCATCCGCGAGTTCTCCATTGTTGGTCGGTATTACGCTGAAAAATGATCATTTAGTGATTCATTATCGCAATTTGCCACCAGATAAACCGCTGTTTTCGGAATATCGTTTTTGTGCAGCATCACTCGAAAAACAGCGCAATATGGGAATGAATGCGGCTCGGCTCGTTAAGGGTGTACCTTTTAAATAAGGAGGTGAAGGAATGCATCAAGCAATTGGAATGATTGAAATTAAAGGACTTGCCTCAGCGATTACAGTAGCAGATACAATGGCTAAAGTAGCAAATATCCAACTAGTTGACACGGAAAAAGCAAAAGGTTTTGGCTGGATTACTGTGAAAGTAGAAGGAGATGTTGCAGCAGTAAATGCCGCGCTCGAAGCAGGAGAACAAACCGCAATAGCCTCAGACAGCTTTATTGCGAAAAAAGTCATTCCTCGACCAGGGGAAGAGATTTTTACAGTGTTTTGGCCACAAGAAGACGAAGCGCCAGAACAACCGGTGGAAGCAGAATTAATCGTAGAGCCGGAAGTAGTCGCTGAATCCGAAGTAGCGGCAGAACCAACATGTAATCTATGTCATGATCCACTATGCCCACGGGTAAAAGGCGATCCAAGACAAGATTGTATCCATTTTGAAGAAGAGAAGTAAACCTAATTTTGAGGAGGAAATAATAATGAATAATGCACTTGGAATGATTGAAACTAAAGGACTTGTTGGCGCAATTGAAGCAGCTGACGCAATGGTAAAAGCAGCAAACGTATCTCTTGTAGGTTATGAAAAAATTGGCTCAGGACTTGTAACAGTAATGGTTCGCGGCGATGTTGGCGCAGTAAAAGCAGCAACAGATGCAGGCGCAGCAGCAGCGCGTAACGTTGGAGAAGTACAATCTATCCACGTAATTCCACGTCCACACAATGATGTAGAAACGTTGCTACCAAAAGGTTTATAAGCCGTGGAAAGAGCAGAACTAAAAGCAATAATTAAGCAAATAGTTACAGATAAATTTGGTGGTGCGGCAACAGAGATTCCAATCGGAGTCTCTAATCGCCACATCCATCTAACTGAAAAAGACTACAATCAACTTTTTCCAAACGAACCTATTCAAGTGAAAAAATGGCTCAAACAACCAGGTGAATTTGCCGCCGAGCAAACACTTACAGTTATTTCGGAAAAAGGGGAATTATATCGCGTCCGGATTTTAGGTCCACTGCGGAAATTTTCGCAAGTCGAGCTTTCTAAAACGGATGCTAGAATGCTTGGAATGAAGATTCCAATTCGTGTTTCCGGAGATATTGAAGGAACGCCGGGAATTAAACTTGTCTCTAAACATAGCGAACTTTCCTTACCAAAAGGGGTAATTGTCGCGAAACGCCACATCCATTTACCAGAGAGTGTGGCGAATGAATATGGCGTAAAACAAGGCGATGAAGTT
The DNA here is from genome assembly GCF_014229095.1 of Listeria cossartiae subsp. cayugensis. GTDB lineage: Bacteria > Bacillota > Bacilli > Lactobacillales > Listeriaceae > Listeria > Listeria cayugensis. The sequence continues at coordinate 837,106 of NZ_JAARZC010000001.1, forward strand.
TCTGTACTAGTAGGTTCGGAAATGCGCAGTCTAGTTTTAAACCATTGTACGATTCGGGTAAATAATCAATTTATTCCAGAAATGCATATTGATACAGATGAAGCGAATGCGGCAGATATTGCTGGCACAAGCTTTGCAAAAATAATCAAGTCGTGACGAGATAAGGAGGTGGGAAAATGGATATTTTACAAACAGCCAATGAACGGATGGAACATCTAGCCTCGCTAATGAATAAAGATATCAAACAAAAAATTCCAGCTGGGGAAAAAGTGAAAGTCGGCGTCGATTTAGGTACTTCTTCGATTGTGTTTGTTGTGTTAGATGAGCATAATGTACCGCTTTTTGGTGCATTTGAATTTGCAGATGCTGTTCGAGATGGTCTCGTTGTCAATTACCGCGAGTCTGTCGAAGTTGTAACAAGACTGAAAGACCGCGCAGAAAAATGCCTAGGAATAAGTTTAACGCATGCTTCTGGAGCCATCCCACCAGGTACAGTTGGAAACAATAAAAAAGTCGTCGCGAATGTAATCGAAAGTGCTGGAATGGAAGCACTTTACACAATTGATGAGCCTACAGCCGCAGCCGCAGTACTTGATTTGCAAAATGGTGCAGTCGTCGATGTCGGCGGTGGAACAACTGGAATTAGTGTGTTTGAGAATGGTGAAGTCATTTATACCGCAGATGAACCAACAGGAGGAACGCATATGACGCTTGTTCTCGCTGGATATTACGGTGTCCCAGTAGAAGAAGCCGAGCAGAATAAGCGCACGCAAAAAGATTCGAGCGAGCATTTTTCAGTGATGCGCCCTGTGGTGGAAAAAATGGCAGAAATTACCCGTGTTCATCTCGAAAAATCTCCCTCAGAACCACTTTATATTGTTGGTGGAGCATCGGCTTATAGTCAGTTTAAAGATACGTTTGAAAGCTATTTGAAGATGCCTGTTTTCCAACCTAATTATCCGCAATATGTTACGCCTCTTGGTATTGCCATGAGTTCGGGGAGCGGAAATTTATGATCGAAAAATTAGTAAAAATCATTGTCCAACGCTTGAAACTTCGTGCCGCAAATAAAACTTCAATAGTTGTTAGCAAAATCCCGCGCGATCCAATTGCTATTTTTATGGAAAGTGGAACGGTTCGGTTAACGCAGGTGAATAAGCATTTTCTTGAGCGGATTCTTGGTGGTAACCGGGCAGAATCACTCACTGCTTGGCTGGAAACAGCAGCAGATTATGGGGTTAGCATTGAGTTGGAACTGTATGATAACGGCGAACCTTGGCTAGATTATGTGATGCTTTCCCAGCTAAACTATCCGGTTTTCACAAGTACTGGTGAGCGACTTTTTTATTCAAGTGGTCAAGTGATTTGCTACGGTGATAGCGCATTAATCCCAAGCGGAAGTACACTTTGCAAATTTAAAAAGCAGCTTATTACACCGCTTGCAAAGGAATATTTAACGAAAAATAATATTGCAGTGCGGGAAAGGCAGTGACGTTATGTTTATGGCGAAAATTACTGGTAGCGTAGTCTCAACGAAAAAAGAAGACTCGCTTACTGGTAAAAAATTAATGATTGTACAACCAGTTGATGCAAACGGGGAGCATGTTCGCTCAGAAGAAGTGGCTTGTGACTCGGTTGGTGCGGGGATTGGCGAATATGTGCTTGTTGCTCGTGGAAATGCGGCGAGAAGTGTTTTTGCGGAACCAAATAGTGCGATTGATTCGGCAATTATTGCAATTGTCGATAGTTTTGATAAGTAAGGAGTGAATAACTCATGAGTATTTATACAAAAACCGGCGATAAGGGAACGACGGCATTATTTGATGGAAATCGTGTGAAAAAATATGATGACCGTGTCGAAACATATGGCTCGTTTGATGAGCTTAATGCGGAAATAAGTGTGGCCGAAAAATTCGTTACTTCTGCTGAAAACAAGTCGTTGCTTAGAAATGTTGAGCGTCAGTTGTTCTATGTTTGCGCAGAACTTGCAACAGAACACGAAGCAGCCCTCGCTAGCAAAATTATCATTACAGAAAATGATATTAACGAACTCGAAAAAGTGATTGACGCCTATACAGCCAAGTTACCGAAAGTCGATAGTTTTGTTTTGCCGGGATCAAGCACGGCTGGAGCATTTCTTCATAGCGCGCGGACGGTTGCTAGACGTGGCGAGCGATTATTAGTTCGTTTATCAGAACAAACAGTTGTCCGTAAAGAGCTATTAAAATTCGTCAACCGTTTATCTGATTTCTTGTATATCCTTGCGCGCGAAGAAGATTTTAGACAGATGCTAGATAAAGCAACTAAGCTTATTGTAGCAAGATATTTAGAGCAAACTGGACAAGAAAAGCCGGTTTCAACTGATTTATCATTTTCCTTTTGCGAAAAACTGATGCATCAAGTTTGTGTCGTTTCTGAGGAAATAGGTGTCCCAGTTACACTCGCCATTGTCGATGCGCACGGCAACCTTAGATTTAATTATCGGATGGAGCATGCCCTTTTAGTAAGTACAGAACTGGCGACGAAAAAAGCTTATTCGGCTGTAGCGATGAAAACAAGTACAGAAAACTTAGCAGAAGCAGTCCAGCCGGGAGCACCACTTTACCAATTAGAAACGCTGACAAATGGTGACATTGTTACTTTTGGCGGCGGCGTTCCAATTTACGGAAAAGATGGAGCGATTATTGGTGGCATGGGGATTAGCGGCGGCTCAGTAGAAGAAGATATCCACATTGCAAAAAAAGCATTATCAATGATAGAGAAGGGGTAATTCTGTATGGAATCATTAGAACTCGAACAACTGGTGAAAAAAGTTCTTTTAGAAAAATTAGCAGAACAAAAAGAAGTACCAGCAAAAACAACAACACAAGGCGCAAAAAGTGGCATTTTTGATACCGTTGACGAAGCTGTTCAAGCAGCAGTAATAGCGCAAAATAGTTTTAAAGAAAAATCGCTGGAAGAACGCCGCAACGTTGTAAAGGCAATTCGTGAAACACTTTACCCAGAGATTGAAACCATTGCGACAAAAGCAGTGGCTGAAACTGGGATGGGTAATGTAGCAGATAAAATTTTGAAAAACACGTTAGCGATTGAAAAAACTCCAGGGGTAGAAGATTTATATACAGAAGTAGCTACTGGCGATAATGGTATGACACTTTATGAACTATCTCCATATGGTGTTATTGGTGCAGTGGCGCCGAGCACGAATCCAACCGAAACGTTAATTTGTAATACGATCGGCATGCTCGCAGCAGGAAATGCCGTATTTTATAGCCCGCATCCTGGCGCAAAAAATATTTCGCTTTGGTTGATTGAAAAACTAAATACGATTGTTCGCGAAAGTTGCGGGATTGATAATTTAGTTGTTACGGTGGAAAAACCGTCCATTCAAGCAGCACAAGAAATGATGAATCATCCGAAAGTGCCGTTACTTGTGATTACAGGTGGTCCAGGCGTCGTTCTGCAAGCCATGCAATCCGGTAAAAAAGTCATTGGTGCCGGTGCCGGAAATCCACCATCAATTGTCGACGAAACTGCTAATATCGAAAAAGCGGCTGCTGATATCGTGGACGGCGCATCTTTCGACCATAATATTTTATGCATCGCGGAAAAAAGCATTGTCGCAGTAGATAGCATTGCGGATTTCTTATTGTTTCAAATGGAAAAAAATGGTGCGCTACATGTGACAAATCCAAGTGATATTCAAAAATTGGAAAAAGTAGCAGTGACGGATAAAGGTGTAACTAATAAAAAATTAGTCGGAAAAAGTGCTTCCGAAATTTTAAAAGAAGCTGGGATAGCATGTGATTTCACGCCGCGTTTAATCATCGTGGAAACAGAAAAAACACATCCATTTGCAACGGTAGAGTTATTGATGCCAATTGTACCGCTTGTAAGAGTACCTGATTTTGATGCTGCGCTCGAAGTGGCTATTGAGTTAGAACAAGGCTTACATCATACAGCGACAATGCATTCGCAAAATATTTCCAGATTAAACAAAGCGGCAAGAGACATGCAAACATCCATCTTCGTGAAAAACGGTCCTTCCTTTGCGGGATTAGGTTTTCGTGGTGAAGGGAGCACGACGTTTACTATTGCAACGCCTACTGGAGAAGGAACCACTACAGCACGTCACTTTGCTCGCCGTCGCCGCTGTGTTTTAACAGATGGTTTTTCGATTCGTTAAGAGGAGGCAAAGTTAATGAATAGCTTTCAAATTAAGACAAAAGTAGCTTTTGGTACGAATAGTTTACAAGTTTTAAAAGAAATCAAAAATAAAAATGTTTGGGTTATTTGTGATCGTTTTTTAGCAGATGGGGAGGGGCTTCAAGGTTTGATTGGTCAGCTAGATGCGTCCAATAATGTGCATATTTTCACCGATGTTGTCCCAGACCCGCCCATTTCGAAAGTAGCTAGTGGGGTTAGTGAAGCGGGGAAAATTCAGCCGCAAGTGATGATTGCTTTTGGTGGTGGATCCGCGATTGACACAGCGAAAGGGATTTACTACTTCGCTAAACGTCTGGAAAAAATCAATATAAGTACCTTTATTGCGATTCCGACAACAAGTGGTACTGGCTCGGAAGTAACAGCCGCAACCGTTATCACTGATCCAACAACAAAAATTAAATATCCACTTTTCCTTGATGAACTGATTCCGGATATGGCTATTTTAGATGCGCAACTAGTTGTTACCGTGCCACCAGCGATTACGGCTAACACGGGAATGGATGTGTTAACACACGCAATTGAAGCCTATGTTTCCAAAGCCGCGAGTGATTATACCGATGCGCTAGGTGAAAAAAGTGTCCAGTTAACGCTCCGTTTCTTAACGAGTTGTTACGACGATGGCCGCAATTTAGCCAACCGTGAAAAAATGCATAATGCTTCAACGATGGCGGGAATGGCGTTCAACTGCGCTAATCTTGGTTTAAATCATAGTATTGCGCATCAACTCGGCGCTCAGTTCCACGTACCACACGGTCTAGCAAACGCCATTTTACTAGATGCAGTCATTCGTTTTAATGCTTTTAAAAATCGTGACACCGAGCAAAAATATGCAGAAATGGCCCGAATTTGTGGAATTGCTTCCAGATCAGATTCGAATGAAACCGCTGTCCGCCTGCTACGTGAACGAATCGTAGCGATGATGGAACATATGCAAATGCCGCGTACATTAACAGACGCAGGTGTAGTAAAAGAAAAAGTCTATGCAAAAATGGATGAAATTGCAACAAATGCACTAAAAGATGCATGTTTGCCAACAAGTCCAACGACACCGACACATCAAGAACTAAAAGAGATTTTAGAACAAATTATATAGATTTTACGTTAAAAAGGAGGATAAAATATGTCAGCATATTTGGCGGAATTTATTGGTACGATGGTTTTGATTATGTTTGGGAACGGCCTTTTAGCAGGATTAACCTTAAACAAATCATTATCACAAGGTGCAAACTGGGTAGTTGTCACTTTTGGTTGGGGTTTTGCTGTAATGATTGGGATTTATGTGGCTGGAGCATATAGCGGGGCGCACTTAAACCCAGCTGTAACAATTGCTCTCGCAGTTGGAGGATCATTCCCTTGGGCAGATGTAGTTCCATACATTATCGCCCAAATCGCCGGAGCATTTGTTGGAGCATCAATCGTTATTTTACATTACTATCCACATTTTAAAGCGACACCACCAGAAATTGATACACATGGTATTTTTTCTACAGGACCCGCAATTCGAAATACACCTTTCAACTTAATCAGTGAAATTATCGCAACATTTGCCTTTATTTTTGGCTTACTTATGATTGGAGCGAACAGTTTTACAGATGGTTTAAACCCATTAATTCTCGGTTTCCTCGTAGTCGCAATCGGAATGAGTTTTGGGCCAACGACTGGTTATGCAATTAACCCGGCACGTGACTTAGGACCAAGGCTTGCTTACTTTTTACTACCTGTTCCAAATAAAAGTGGATCAGACTGGCGCTACGCTTGGATTCCAATCGTCGGGCCAATCATCGGTGGTCTACTAGCCATTGGACTTTTTAACATTCTTTTATAAAAAAACAACATGGAGTAAACAAGCGATTTGTTGTTTACTCCTTTAAAAATGAGAAAGGACGGAGCTATATGCAAAAAATTATGGCGATAAACGCAGGGAGTTCTTCACTGAAATTCCAAATCTTTACGATGCCAGGAGAAGAAGTCTTAGTTAAGGGCTTAATTGAAAGAATTGGATTACCAGATGCCATATTCAACATGTCCTTTCAAAATGAAAAAATCAAAGAGACTCGCGCAATTAATAATCACGGGGAAGCTGTCGAGATTTTATTGGAGCAACTAAAGGCGCATCAAGTAATTAATAATCTAAATGAAATTACAGGAGTAGGTCATCGTGTAGCTCACGGCGGGGAAGCTTTTGTTGCGTCGTGTATTGTAACGGATGAAGTTGTGAAGGGAATTGAAGACGTTACAAGCCTTGCGCCGCTACATAATCCCGCGAATATCATTGGTATTAAAACATTCCGTGAACTACTGCCGGATGCCCTATCTGTTGCGGTATTTGATACAGCTTTCCACCAAACGATTCCCGAAGAAAACTTTTTATATGCGCTACCTTACGAACTTTACGAAAAACATCATATTCGAAAATACGGTTTTCATGGGACGAGTCATAAATATGTGGCCGGAAAAGCGGCAGAAGTTCTGGAAAAACCTTTAGAAAAATTAAAAATTATTTCTTGCCATCTAGGTAATGGAGCGAGTGTTTGTGCGATTGAAGCTGGGAAATCAGTGAATACTTCGATGGGCTTTACGCCAAATGCTGGCTTGATGATGGGAACACGTTCTGGTACAATTGACGCGACAATCATCCCGTATTTAGTTGATGAATTAGGCTATAGCTTGGATGAAGTAACGCAGATGATGTCTAGTGAATCAGGCGTTTTAGGTGTATCGGGTATTTCAAGTGATTTTAGAGATATTGAAATCGCGGCAGAAGAAGGAAATTCACGAGCGCTATTAACACTTCGAATGTTCACTGGTCAAATCTGCAATTACATCGGTGCTTATGCCTCCGCAATGAACGGCTGTGATGCGTTGTTATTTACAGCTGGTGTAGGCGAAAATTCTCCATTAATCCGCAAAATGGTCACAGAACAACTTAGTTACCTTGGTGTAACGTGCAATGTGACAAAAAATAATGCGGGTGATATGATAATTAGCGATGATAACGAAGCGGTCAAAGTGTGTATTATTCCAACCAATGAAGAATTAATGATTGCTCGGGATGTAGAAAAGTATGCAAAACAAACGATAAGTTAAGGAGCGATTTGATGTGAAAATAACGACGGCTTCTCACGGTGGCAACTACAACAAGCTAGCGAAACAACATGGTCTTACAAAAGAAATGGTACTCGATTTTAGTGCGAATATTAATCCACTCGGAGTCCCAGCTAGTTTGAAACAAATGATAACAGCGAATTTGGATCAACTGGTGGAATATCCAGAACCAGATTACTTGGCGCTCCGTGCGCGAATTGCCTCGTTTCATCATCTCGACCTAGCGAATGCTATCCCTGGAAACGGGGCGACAGAACTGATTTTCGGAATTGCAAAAGTAACTAAGGCGCAAAAAGTTCTCTTACTTGCGCCTACTTTTGCGGAATATGAACGTGCTTTTTTTGATGCGGAAATTGTTTATGCAGAATTAACGAACGAAACTCATTTTGCTGCAGCAGAAATCGTACTAGCAACACTCGAACGAGAAACGGATGTTGACGCCGTTTGTTTGTGCAATCCGAACAATCCAACCGGTCAACTAATTTCACAACAAGAAATGGTGCAAATTGCTGCTTTATGTGAAAAAAGAAACATATATTTAATTATCGATGAGGCGTTTATGGACTTCCTAGAAGACAATGAAACGATTTCGATGATTCCTTATTTGCAACAATTTCCACATTTAGCAATCATTCGCGCTTTTACCAAGTTTTTCGCGATACCAGGACTTCGGCTTGGCTACTTATTAACGAAAAATGATTTATTATCCGAGGCACTTTTGCAAATGCGCGAACCTTGGTCTATCAATACCTTTGCTGATTTAGCGGGGCAGATTTTATTTGATGATGCCGATTATATTAACCAAACATACAGCTGGCTTTCCGAAGAACGTGAATTTCTATACGAAGGATTAACCGGGTTTCCAGAACTTACAGTGTATCGACCAAGCGTAAACTACATATTTTTCCGCCTTGAAAAATCGCTCGACTTACGAAAAAAATTACTGTTAAAAGGGATATTCATTCGAAGTTGCGCAAATTACCGCGGGCTATCCGAAAATTATTACCGAGTTGCGGTGAAAAGCAGAGATGATAATTGCCAACTTTTGTCTGCGCTTGAGGTGATTTTTAGTGGAAATTAAAGCAACTTGCCCGGCTTCATGCGGCGAACTTTTACAAGGGTGGATTGCGGGTGGCGAAAAACTGATTTCGTACCCCATCAACTGGTATTCTGAAGTAACTTTGTCCGATAAACTGGGAATAAATAGCTCTGGACACACAAAAGCATGGCTTGCATTCGATTTAACGTGCGAGTATTTTGGTGTGACAAAAAGCGAGCGTCCACCTGTTTCACTTCAAGTAAAATCAACAATCCCGGTCGCAAAAGGGATGGCAAGCTCTACCGCGGATATTGCCGCAACCATCGGCGCAACCGCAAAATGGCTCGAGCAACCAATAACCGAATCCGAAATCGCCAAGCTTTGTCTACAACTAGAGCCAACTGATAGCACCATTTTCAACTCGCTAACCCTATTTGATCACTTAAAAGGGGACGTAATCCAAAGCTCCAACTGGATGCCAAAACTCGGCGTCGTCGTATTAGAACCACTTACCATCTTAGAAACAGCGACATACCGCCAAAAAGACCACCAAGAACAATTACTCAAAAACGAACCACAACTAGCAAAAGGGTTACAACTTTTCAATCAAGCTGTCGCACAAAAGTCCATCCACTTACTTGGTGAAGCGGCATCCATCAGCGCAGTATGCAACCAAGCTATTCTACCCAAACCATTTTGGAATGAGTTAGTGGAAGTGGCGGAGAATCTTGATTTAGTGGGGCTGAATGTCTCGCATAGTGGAACAGTTGTCGGTTTGCTTTATAATCTTGAAAAAACTGATCCACTAGAAGTTTTATTTGAATTAGAACGGCGCTACGTCACCACTTTTTATAGCAGATATTATTTCCGAGAGTTAGTAAATGGTGGGGTACGAATTATTTTCTAGAGCAATTTTTTCTTGCAAGCGGTCTATTTTATGCTATAATAACGTTGATAAACGAATTCGTTCATACAAACAGTTAGATACTGGAAGTCTGGTGAAAATCCAGCACGGTCCCGCCACTGTAAGGAGTTAGACACTCTAAGTCAGGTCTTTTATCTAATTGTTTTAACTGGTTATACTGCTTCGAGGCAAAGCACGTATAATTCTTGGTTCCAGTGTAGTTGTCTCACTGGGGCTTTTTTATTTGTTTTTAAAAGCAAATAAGCCCACTGTAAATGGTTTGGTGCCGAGAAGCTGGACGAAGCTACGTTTTATCAAGCACCATACGCACAAAGATGTGCACCGCTTAGTTTTATGGTGGGCAATGATCTTTTCAACGACGAAAAGAGTGATACAAGGAACGTATCTTCATTGCCTATTTACAAAAAAAGATTTGACATTTCCACGTGTTTGGTTTTTAATAAAGTGGACAAATAAAATATTTTACGGTACAAAGGCGTACTGTTTACTTAGCAAAGAAGCTTTGAGTTGGAAGAGGAAATTTCTCTACTCAAAGCTTCTTTTTTTAGTTTTAAAAAATTAGGAGGTAATCTCATGCAAAAAGTTAGTTTTAAAACAGACCTATACATTGGCCAAGGAGCAACAGATCGTTTACTCGATTTTAAAGACAAACAAATCTTTATCGTAACAGATCCATTTATGGTTAGTTCCGGAATGATTAATGCGATTACAGAAAAAATTGATCCATCGAATACATATACGATTTTCAGCGAAATTATTCCAGATCCACCGATTGAAAACGTCGTAGCAGGAATCGAAGTTCTAAATGAATGTGATGCAAACTTGATGATCGCTATCGGTGGTGGTTCTGCGATTGATGCGGCGAAAGCAATGAAATTCTTCGGTCAAAAACTTGGTACGGTACGCGCGATGCCTTTCATCGTTATCCCAACAACAAGTGGAACTGGCTCGGAAGTAACTAGCTTCTCCGTTATTACAAATAAAGAAAAAGCGATTAAATATCCACTTATTACAGATGCCATTTTGCCTGATGAAGCGATTTTAGATGCGGACTTAGTAAAATCTGTACCACCAGCAATTACAGCGGACACTGGTATGGACGTGTTAACGCATGCGCTTGAAGCATACGTATCCACGAAAGCCAACGATTACTCAGATGCAATGGCGGAAAAAGTAATTCAATTAGTGTTCACCTACTTAGAACGCGCGTATAAAGACGGTAATGACCTGGAAGCTCGCGAAAAAATGCATAATGCGTCTTGTCTAGCAGGAATGGCATTTAACATTACATCACTTGGCTTAAATCACGGTATCGCTCATACAGCTGGAGCTAAATTTAAAATTCCACATGGTCGTATGAATACATTACTTTTACCACACGTAATTAGTTATAACGCTGGAATTACTAGTGATTTCGGTAACAATCCAGATAACCGTGCAGCGGAACGTTACACAGCAATTGCGAAATTACTAAAAATGCCAGCATCCAATACGCGACTTGGAGTACGTAGCTTAATCAACGCGATTAAACAACTTCAAAAGAAACTCAACATGCCTACTACACTATCAGAATGTGGTGTTAGCCGCACAGATTTAAATGAAAATATCGCTCAAATCGCAGAAGGCGCGCTAAACGACGGATGTACTGCAACAAATCCTAGAACACCGACTGAAACGGATGTTAGTGCTATTCTCGAGAAAATGCTGGCATAAAAGTTATTTATTTCACAACTGGAATCAAATAACCTATTGACATCGTTTTCATGCTACTTTATAATAGAACCGAGCACAAAGACGTGTGGAATTATAAATATAGCAGAGCAACGGGGCTCCCTCAAAAATATTGCACAATATTTTTAAGGGGCTCTTTCTATTTTCTTGGAGGAATTTTTCTCTAGCTCTTTAACTCTTTCGCTCAAGTAAATGCTTCTATAGAATGATTTTGTCCTTTATTGTGACGAATCAATCAATAGCAGAAGAAGAGGACGTGACAGAAATGAATGGAAGAATTGTAATAGCCGATGATGAACCTATTACAAGAATGGATATCCGAGACATCTTGGAAGAAGCGAACTACAATGTTGTAGGGGAAGCGACAGATGGTTTTGAAGCAATTGAGCTTTGTAAAACACATCAACCAGATCTTGTTATTATGGACATTCAAATGCCACTCTTAGACGGCTTAAAAGCAGGGAAACGAATTATTTCAGATGGCCTTGCTGGCGGAATTATTTTACTTACTGCATTTAGTGATCAAAAAAACACCGAGAAAGCAAAAGGATTCGGAGCATTAGGTTATTTAGTCAAGCCACTTGATGAAAAAAGTTTGATCCCAACGGTTGAAATGAGTATTGCCAAAGGGCGAGAAACAAGGAAATTAGAACAACAATTAGAAAAGCTCACCAAAAAATTAGAAGAACGTAAAGTGATTGAAAAAGCAAAAGGTGTGCTTATGATTGAGAACGACATCACAGAAGAAGAAGCCTACAACATGATTCGTAACCTGAGTATGGACAAACGCTGTCCAATGATGGAAATCGCAGAAACGATCGTGATGAGCGATGACTAAAACGATTCGAGAAATGTGTTTACGCTATACCGATTTGTCTGAAAATGATATTGATGAATTGATTCATACAGCCAAATCATTGCGCGTGTCTTCGATGTATCAAGATGTCGATGTATTTATCGATGTGTATAACAAACTTACTAGTGAAGCCCTTGTTATCCACCATACACCACCAAAAACAACCAATTCACTTTACAAAAATAAAGTAGTCGGAGAAACAGCCCTTCGCACAAACGAGCCAGGTGTACTTAGAACACTGGAAACGGGTATGAATTCCAATGACTTACTTGCAAAAACACAAGAAAACGTATTAATTCGCCAAAAAGTCTATCCAATTCGCAACAAGCAGCGAGTCATTGCCGTACTTATTCTAGAAAACGATATCAGTGCCGAAATTAAAGCACATTTTGAAATCGACAATGAAGAAACGGCGTATCGAGATGTCTCCACCACGCTTTCCGCGATGAGCAAGCTAAGTGATTCTATTACCGATCAGCTAGATGACGCGATTTTAATTTTTGACCGTAAAGGTATTTTACAACAAAAAAATTGCGCGGCAGACCAGTATTACGAACGACTTGGTTATATGGAAGATATCCAAGGCATGCATTATGATAATTTATCACTCGACCAGGTGATGTTTGACGCAATTATGTATCAAATCGAAACTGGGAAACAGCCCATTCAACTAAAAAAAGAAGTGGTTATTGCCGGGAATTACTTTATTATGAAGCAGATTTTCGTGAAAGAAGAGGACGAGCAGGAATGCCGTTTTATTCTTATCTTGCATGACATTACAGATATTAAGGTGAAAGAAGCAGAAATCGTTTCTAAATCAGTCGCGATTCGTGAAATTCATCACCGTGTCAAAAATAATTTGCAGTCTGTCGTTTCCTTACTACGAATTCAAGGCCGACGTTCGACAAGTGTTGAGGCACAGAAAATCCTTAATGAAAGTGTTAGCCGAATCCTTGCTATTGCAGCAACCCATGAGCTTTTATCGAAGCAAATGGAAGATGGCATTAATCTTTACATGGTTATCGAAGCAGTTGCCTACAATATTGAAAGATGTTGTACAGATTGCCCGAAAGTAGCTGTTAGAATGGATATCGACAAACGAATTTATTTGGATAGCGACCGTACTGTGGCGCTGGCGCTCGTTATAAATGAGCTACTGCAAAACTCGTATGACCATGCATTCCATCCAAATGAATCGGGCGAAATTTTACTACAAATAAAAGAAGATAAGAATTTAATCCACGCAGAAGTAACCGATAATGGCCATGGTTTCAACGTTCGCAAAGTGTCCGAAAAAAGCCTAGGACTTTCCATTGTCAAAAGTTACATTAAAGATAAACTGCGAGGCAAAGTAACGATTGAATCGAATGAACATGGAACAAAAACAATGTTTGATTTTAAATACAATTCTATCCATGCTACAAAGAAGTAGCTATGAAAAAGCGATGAAGCTTAAAGCCAAGTAACGATACTGTTATTTGTCTTTAAGCTTTTTCTTTTTGCTAGAAAGGAGTGAGGGGTTTGGCGGAAACAATTTTAAGTGTAGGGATTGACCTTGGAACGTCGACAACACAACTCATTTTATCCGAGTTAGAAATTCAAAATATGGCATCGAGCTTCACCGTACCGCGCATTGTTATTTCAGATAAGCGGATCATTTTCAGAAGTGAGATTCTATTTACACCGATTCTTGCTGATAATTTGATTGACGTGGAGGCAATTCGTGATTTTGTAACGAAAGAATATGCTAACGCAGGAATTAAAAAAGAAGAAATTGGCATGGGGGCCGTTATTATCACGGGTGAAACTGCTCGTAAAGATAATGCCAGCAACGTGCTAGAAGCCATGAGTGGTTTCGCCGGAGACTTCGTTGTTGCAACAGCTGGTCCGGATTTAGAAAGTATCATTGCCGGAAAAGGAGCAGGTGCGCATACGTATTCCAAAGACAATAACACATCAGTTGTGAATTTGGACATTGGCGGCGGAACAACGAATTTATCGCTATTTGATCGCGGTGAACTCATTGATACAGCTTGCTTAGATATTGGTGGTCGGTTAATTAAAGTAGACCGTGAAACAAGAAAAATCACCTATATTGCTCCAAAAATTCAAGCTTTAATCGAAAAACGTGGTTATCCAATCACGCTTGGTGGAACAACTTCACCAGAAAATTTACAGCCAGTTTTAGGCGAAATGGTCGAATTACTAAAAAACAGTGTTGCTCTCGGGGCGCCAAATGATTTTTATGAAACAATCATTACGAATAAAGGCTTGAAATTTTTAACGGAAATTGATTGTATCTCATTTTCCGGAGGCGTTGCAGATTGTATTTCCACTGGTGCGCTAAGTGATCCATTTAGATATGGCGATATTGGTTTACTGCTAGGAAAGGCTATAGCTGAATCTAGCTTGATGACCGAAAAAAAGTATATCGAATCTGTCGAAACCATACGGGCGACCGTGGTGGGAGCCGGTTCACACACAGCTGAAATTAGCGGTAGCACCATTACTTACACCGAGAAAATTTTCCCAGTAAAAAATATTCCGATTTTGAAACTTGCCAAGCAAGAAGAAGATGAAAACATGGCAGAAGTCATCAAGGAAAAACTTAGCTGGTTCAAAATAGATAATGAAATGGAACGTATTGCGCTTGCAATTGAAGGCGAAAATAGCCCAAGTTTCCAGCAAGTAACAGAGTACGCGAAAGCCATTTGCGAAGGAATGAAAGAACCAATCGCACTTGGTCATCCGCTAATTATCATTACTTGGCACGACATGGCAAAAGCCCTCGGACAAAGCATTTTCGGGCATTTACCAGCCGGCTATCCACTAATTTGCTTGGATAGTGTCAAAGTCGATAATGGTGATTACATTGATATAGGAAAACCAGTTGCTGACGGGAAAGTGCTACCAGTAGTAGTAAAAACCTTAGTCTTTAACTGATCCACATAAATAGCTTTAATTTTGAGAGGAGGATTTATCGAATGATTTTAAAAACGAATTTATTCGGCCATACATACCAGTTCAAATCCATCACTGATGTGTTGGCAAAAGCAAACGAAGAAAAATCAGGCGATCGCTTAGCCGGAGTTGCTGCTGAATCTGCAGAAGAACGTGTAGCTGCTAAAGTGGTGCTTTCTAAAATGACGCTTGGAGATTTACGTAATAATCCGGTTGTCCCATATGAAACAGATGAGGTAACACGTATTATTCAAGACCAAGTAAATGACCGTATCCATGATTCTATCAAAAACTGGACAGTGGAAGAATTACGGGAATGGATTTTAGACCATAAAACAACAGATGCTGACATTAAACGTGTTGCACGCGGCCTAACATCAGAAATTATTGCTGCTGTTACAAAACTAATGTCCAACTTAGATTTAATTTATGGAGCGAAAAAAATCCGTGTTATCGCACATGCGAACACAACAATCGGTCTTCCAGGAACTTTCTCCGCTAGACTACAACCAAACCATCCAACTGATGATCCTGATGGTATCCTTGCTTCACTAATGGAAGGATTAACTTACGGAATTGGGGATGCGGTAATCGGACTTAACCCAGTAGATGATTCTACTGATAGCGTAGTTCGTTTACTTAATAAATTTGAAGAATTCCGCAGTAAATGGGATGTGCCAACACAAACTTGTGTACTTGCACACGTGAAGACTCAAATGGAAGCAATGCGTCGCGGCGCTCCAACTGGTCTTGTATTCCAATCTATCGCAGGTTCTGAAAAAGGAAATACAGCTTTCGGTTTTGACGGAGCAACTATTGAAGAAGCTAGACAATTAGCCCTTCAAAGTGGTGCTGCAACTGGACCAAACGTAATGTACTTTGAAACAGGACAAGGTTCTGAACTTTCTTCTGACGCACATTTCGGCGTAGACCAAGTAACAATGGAAGCTCGTTGTTATGGATTCGCGAAGAAATTTGATCCATTCCTAGTAAATACAGTAGTTGGATTTATCGGACCTGAGTATTTATATGATTCCAAACAAGTAATCCGCGCCGGCCTTGAAGATCACTTCATGGGTAAATTAACTGGTATTTCTATGGGTTGTGACGTATGTTACACAAACCACATGAAAGCCGACCAAAACGACGTAGAAAACTTATCCGTACTTCTAACAGCAGCAGGATGTAACTTTATCATGGGTATTCCTCATGGTGATGACGTTATGCTTAACTACCAAACAACTGGTTACCACGAAACAGCCACTTTACGTGAATTATTTGGCCTAAAACCAATTAAAGAATTTGATCAGTGGATGGAAAAAATGGGATTCAGCGAAAATGGTAAATTAACTAGCCGTGCTGGAGATGCATCTATTTTCCTAAAATAAGGAAGGGAGGAACTAAGCGATGAACGAACAAGAATTAAAACAAATGATTGAAGGCATTTTAACAGAAATGTCCGGTGGTAAAACAACCGATACAGTAGCAGCTGCGCCAACTAAATCTGTAGTTGAAACAGTTGTAACAGAAGGTAGCATCCCGGATATTACTGAAGTAGATATCAAAAAACAATTACTAGTACCAGAACCAGCTGATCGTGAAGGCTATTTGAAAATGAAACAAATGACACCGGCTCGACTTGGTTTATGGCGTGCTGGTCCACGTTACAAAACAGAAACAATTCTTCGTTTCCGTGCGGACCATGCAGTAGCACAAGATTCCGTTTTCTCTTACGTTTCTGAGGATTTAGTAAAAGAAATGAACTTCATCCCAGTAAACACTAAATGTCATGATAAAGATGAATACTTAACTCGCCCAGACTTAGGTCGTGAATTTGACAATGAAATGGTAGAAGTTATTCGTGCTAATACTACGAAAAACGCAAAACTACAAATCGTTGTAGGTGACGGACTTAGTTCTGCAGCAGTTGAAGCTAACATCAAAGACATCTTGCCATCCATTAAACAAGGTTTGAAAATGTATAACTTAGACTTTGATAACATTGTTTTCGTTAAACATTGTCGTGTACCTTCTATGGACCAAATCGGTGAAATCACTGGTGCTGACGTAGTTTGTTTACTTGTAGGTGAACGTCCAGGTCTAGTAACAGCTGAATCCATGAGTGCATACATTGCTTACAAACCAACAATTGGTATGCCAGAAGCTCGTCGTACTGTTATTTCTAACATTCATAGCGGCGGAACTCCACCGGTTGAAGCAGGCGCATATATTGCTGAATTAATTCACAATATGCTTGAGAAAAAATGTTCTGGTATCGATTTAAAATAAGCTAGTTAGAGGAGGAACCTTCATGAAAAATGATAAATTACCTGCATCCGTTTTAAGTGTCAAAGTTGTATCTAACGTAGACAACGGTCTATTTAAACAACTAGACTTAAAACCGCATCAAAGAAGCCTTGGTATTATTACATCTGATTGTGATGATGTAACTTACACAGCGCTTGACGAAGCAACAAAAGCAGCAGAAGTAGACGTTGTTTATGCGAAAAGTATGTATGCTGGTGCTGGAAATGCATCCACTAAGTTCGCTGGTGAAGTTATCGGTATTATTGCCGGACCAAGCCCTGCAGAAGTAAAAAGTGGTCTTGCTGTAGCAGTAGATTTCATCGAAAATGGCGCTAGCTTTGTTAGTGCAAACGAAGATGATAGCGTACCTTACTTCGCACACTGTGTTTCAAGAACTGGTACATTCCTTTCTAAAGAAGCAAATGTTGCAGAAGGTGAAGCGATTGCTTACTTAATCGCCCCTCCACTTGAAGCAATGTATGCTTTAGACGCAGCGCTTAAAGCAGCAGACGTAACAATCGGAGCTTTCTACGGTCCACCGTCCGAAACAAACTTTGGCGGAGCACTTTTAACTGGTAGCCAATCTGCATGTAAAGCAGCTTGTGACGCCTTCAAAATGGCAGTAGAAAATGTGGCTGAAAATCCACTTCAATATTAAGGTGGTGCTAAAAAATGCCAAATGAAGCACTAGGTTTAATTGAAGTCACTGGTTTTCTTGGTGCCGTTGTTGCAGCTGATACATGTTTAAAAGCAGCTAATGTTGAGCTAATTCAATGCGAAGTCATTAGCGGCGGATTAACAACAGTTGAATTAACTGGTGATGTAGGTGCAGTAAATGCAGCTATTGAAGCAGGGAAAGCAGCAACAGAAGACTTAGGTTGTTTAGTATCAAGCCATGTTATTGCACGAATGAGCGAAGATACAAAAGCACTTTTTGTTCCTCAAGAAGAAGTTAAACCACAACCCAAAGAAGTCAAACAAGAAGAACCAAAAGAAGAAATTCAAAAAGTCGTAGAAGTGAAAACAAACACCAAGAGTGCAGAAAAAGAACTTCGCGCAATGAAAGTTATTGATCTAAGGAAACTTGCTTACACATTAGATAATGTGCCTATTCCAAAGAGCAAGATTAAATATGCGAACAAGGATAAACTTGTTCACGCACTAAAAGACATTTATGGAAGGAGTGAAAACTAGTGGCACTAGAAGATAAAGATTTACGCTCAATCCAAGAAGTTCGAAATCTTATTGCAACAGCAGACAAAGCACAAAAAGAACTTGCTGCAATGAGCCAACAACAAATTGATACAATTGTAAAAGCAATAGCGGATGCTGGTTATGATGCTCGCGAAAAACTCGCAAAAATGGCACATGAAGAAACTGGCTTTGGAATCTGGCAAGACAAAGTAATTAAAAACGTCTTTGCCTCGAAACACGTCTACAATTACATCAAAGATATGAAAACCATTGGTATGTTAAAAGAAGATAACGAAAATCAAGTAATGGAGGTTGCTGTTCCACTAGGCGTTGTTGCAGGATTAATCCCGTCAACAAACCCTACATCCACAGTAATTTACAAAACACTTATTTCCATCAAAGCCGGAAATAGTATCGTATTTTCTCCACATCCAAACGCACTAAAAGCAATTCTTGAAACCGTAAGAATTATTAGTGAAGCAGCAGAAAAAGCTGGTTGTCCGAAAGGCGCTATCAGCTGTATGACTGTTCCAACCATTCAAGGAACAGATCAACTAATGAAGCATAAAGATACAGCAGTTATCCTTGCAACAGGTGGTTCTGCAATGGTAAAAGCCGCTTATTCATCCGGTACTCCAGCAATTGGAGTAGGCCCAGGTAATGGCCCAGCATTTATCGAACGCAGTGCTAACATTCCTCGCGCAGTAAAACATATTCTTGATTCTAAAACATTCGATAACGGAACAATTTGCGCATCTGAGCAATCTGTCGTAGTAGAACGTGTGAACAAAGAAGCTGTTATTGCTGAATTTAGAAAACAAGGAGCTCACTTCTTGTCCGATGCAGAAGCTGTTCAACTTGGTAAATTCATCTTACGTCCAAATGGTTCGATGAATCCAGCAATCGTAGGTAAAAGCGTGCAACATATCGCTAACCTTGCTGGCCTAACAGTTCCAGCTGACGCAAGAGTACTTATCGCTGAAGAAACAAAAGTTGGCGCTAAAATCCCTTATTCAAGAGAAAAATTAGCTCCAATCTTGGCTTTCTATACAGCCGAAACTTGGCAAGAAGCTTGCGAACTTAGCATGGATATCCTTTATCATGAAGGAGCTGGACATACTTTAATCATCCACTCAGAAGATAAAGCAATTATCCGTGAATTCGCACTGAAAAAACCAGTTTCCCGTCTCTTAGTTAATACACCAGGAGCACTTGGCGGAATTGGCGCAACAACAAATCTTGTACCTGCTTTAACACTTGGTTGTGGGGCAGTTGGAGGAAGTTCATCATCTGATAATATCGGACCTGAAAATCTTTTCAACATTCGCCGCATTGCTACAGGCGTTTTAGAGTTAGAAGATATTCGTAAAGAAGAAAACCAAGCAACATCTGAACTTCCGGTTGATGCAGACGCACTGATCCAAAGTTTAGTAGAAAAAGTTTTAGCAGAATTAAAATAAAAAATAAAACACTAATTGGAGGAATTTTAAAATGGCAAACGCAAACGCATTAGGTATGATCGAAACAAAAGGTTTAGTAGGAGCAGTAGAAGCAGCAGACGCAATGGTGAAAGCAGCTAACGTAACACTTATGGGTAAAGAACAAGTTGGTGGCGGTCTAGTAACAGTTATGGTTCGCGGCGATGTTGGCGCAGTTAAAGCAGCAACAGATGCAGGCGCAGCAGCAGCAGAACGCGTTGGTGAATTACTATCTGTACACGTAATCCCACGTCCACACAGCGAAGTAGACGCAATTCTACCAAAAAGCGCTGAATAAGATAATTTTTTAACATAAATCAGGAAAAAGCGTGAGCGTAAGGCAAAAGAGTTCCATCAGACTCGGAAATTGCCCGAAACTTTCGCTTTTTACCAGATTTGAGCAAGATAAAGCTTCCCAACATTACTAACACCAATTGTAAATGGGACAAAAGGATGTGGTTCTTTGGCTATTTTGACAGAAGATGAGTTACGAAAAGCCTATTTACACACCGATTTAAAAACAACGAAAAAACTCGATATAAAAAAAGGCACAATTATCACCCCTTCAGCTAAGAGTTTCTTGTCTGAAAAGAAAATTGACCTTCATTATATTGATGAAATTGCAGAAACAAAAGTAGTAGTGGAACCAGTGAAAAAAGAAACTACACGAGCAAAATTCCAAACGATTTATGGTGGAGCATTAGATGAGAAGCCAGAACATATGACGCATTTGCGTGGTAATCTGCTTGTATTTAAAGACCATCCACAAATTGCTTTCCGCGGAAAATTAGATACACTGGAAGCTGAAATTCTGGAAACCCAATGTTCCGTTGCAGCTGAATTTAAAGATCTTGCGGAAGATTTACAAGAAATCCTCACCTTTGTAAGAAATATTGTACGAGCGGAAGTTTTAAACGAGCAAATCGAATCAGTGAATTTGCTTGGAATGGATGAAAAAGAGCTGCGGGAACGTAGTCATAATCCGAAAAAATATTACCAAATGACACACTTTATGCCTGATTATACGATGGGGAATGCTGTCATTCGTTTAAACAAAATAAGAACGATGGTCCGTGAAACAGAATTAGCTGCCTTCTTAGCTTTTAAGGAAGCAGATTATTCCATTAAACGACCAGACATTATTCAAGCGCTTAACCGATTATCGAGTTTATTCTGGATACTGATGTTCCGCGTAAGAACTAATGAATATAAAAAGTAAGGAGGCTTATTCATGAATAATGAGTTAATAACAAGCCTTATTGAAGAAGTCACTCGCCGCGCATTACTTGAAACTGGCGTAGAAGTAGAAGCATCTGGCCGTCATGTCCATTTAGATCGTGAAACAGTCGATGCACTATTTGGTCCTGGGTATGAACTTACTCATTTCCGTGACCTATCTCAACCGGGTCAATATGTTTGTAAAGAAAGAATTAGTATTGTTGGGCCAAAAAGCGTTATTCATAACGTCGTAATTCTTGGACCAATCCGTAAGAAAACACAAGTAGAAATCAGTTCCACAGATGGTACGGCGCTTGGAATTAAAGCACCAGTTCGCGAAAGTGGAGACATAGCTGGAACACCAGGAATTTTACTTTTATCCGCAAAAAACAGCGTTCAATTGTCTGAAGGACTTATTGTTGCAAAACGCCATATTCATATGACGCCTGCTGATGCAGAAAAACAACAAGTAACGCAAAGTGAAATTGTACAAGTGAAAATTAATGGTGACAGACCGCTAATTTTTGACGATGTTGTTGTTCGGATTAGCCCTGATTTCGCTACATATATGCACATTGATTATGACGAAGCCAACGCATGTGGTTTTAAAAAGGGAATTCGAGGTCAAATAATCAAGAAAACAAAGGCTAAATGAGTATGGAACTAGAAGCACTCATAAAAGCCGTCACTGAGGAAGTCATGAAACGATTACAACTTCCAGAGAAAAAAATGATAATCATGGGTCAAGATGCAGAACACACTCTCAGACAGTGTTATCTAAAAGAATATCAAGTTTCGCTTTATGATCGTTCTGAACGCGCTTGTGACATTTTATTACTGGAAGAATTGGACATCGCTGAATTAGCTCGAATCAGTTTGTTTGCACCGATGAACAAAAAAGAACAATTTATTACGAATCATCTTTTAGCAGGACGGCCTACTTGGATTATGAAGAGTGGCATCAAAGCACATGCTTACAAACGTTCCGCTAAATATGGTATCAGACAACTTTTTCAAGAATATGAGGAGAAACTGAGCCGATTTGGTGTCGAATTTATCGATAGTCCGGTAAAAGACACGAAAGAAAGCAAAGTTATCACCGAACAGGATGTTGAAAAACTGACTAAGAACAAAAGCGAATTCATTTTGCCTAAAGGAAGTTTCTTAACACCACTTGCAAAAGATTATTTACAGGAAAACCGAATAAGCATTAAAGAAAGTTAGGAAGGAAGAGCGTCATGCAAATTGGAAAAGTTACCGGGAGTTTATGGGCAACAAGAAAAGACGAAAAACTGAATGGTTTAAAACTACTTTTAGTAGAGATTTGTACCGATGAAACGGAAGATGTAAGACATTCCATAGTGGCAGCTGATAATGCCGGAGCAGGAAACGGCGATCTTGTGCTCGTTACAACTGGTAGCGCAGCACGAGCATCTACAGGGGACAATACTATACCAGTGGACGCTTGTATCGTCGGCATTATCGACTCGGTAGAACGTTATGGCTGAACAGTCCTTAGGTATTCTTGAACTCAGGAGTATAAGTAAAGGTTACGAAATGGCCGATGTTTTCTTGAAAGCAGGCAATGTAACTTTATTTACTTTTCGTCCGACATGTCCTGGTAAATTTTTGATTATTTTGCAAGGTGCTTCCGGTGAACTTACTAGTGCGATGCAAGATGCGAAAGAAGAAGCTGGAAAATTTCATGTTTCTTCTTATATTTTGCATATGGCGCACGAAGAATTACTTGCTTTTCTAAACAATAAACACCCTAAAGTGGAAGTTGACGCAGTAGGAATTATCGAAATCAGTCAACTTGGTGCTGGGCTAAACGCGGTCAATGAGGCACTGAAAAAATCAGCCATTCATTTAAAACGAATGACGCTCGGTGCTTCGATTGGTGGGAAATTTGTCGCTGTTTTTACAGGGGAAGTTAGTGCTATTCAAGAAGGGATGCGGATTCTAATCGAAACCGCCGAACCAAAAAAGGTGATACATCATACGGTTATTCCTTCTCCTGATGAACTTTTAAAACGCTATCTATAGAATGGAGGAACACTTTTGAGCATTAATGAAATTATTATTTATTTAATGGTTATCTTTATGATTTTAGGAGCTATTGACAAAATTATCGGTAACAAATTTGGCTTAGGTGCACAATTTGAAGAAGGTATTATGGCAATGGGTTCACTAACACTAGCAATGGTCGGGATTATTACGTTAGCACCAGTTTTAGCGAAAATTTTAAGTCCGATTGTTGTACCAATTTACACGGCGCTTGGGGCTGACCCGGCAATGTTTGCAACAACGTTACTTGCGAATGACATGGGTGGTTTTGCGCTAGCTCAAGAACTTGCGCTAACTCCTGATGCTGGTCTTTTTGCGGGAGCAATTTTAGGTTCGATGATGGGACCAACAATCGTTTTCACTATTCCAGTAGCACTTGGAATTATTAAAAAAGAAGATCACAAATATTTAGCGACTGGTGTATTATCCGGTATTATTACTATTCCAATCGGTTGTTTAATTGGTGGACTTGTAGCTGGATTCTCTCCAATCATGATTTTCAAAAACTTAGTACCAATTATTCTTGTAGCTGCTCTAATTATGTTAGGTCTTTGGTTCAAACCAGAAGGCATGATTAAAGGCTTCACTATTTTCGGTAAAGGTGTAGTAATTGTTGCTACTATCGGACTTGTTGCTGGAGCTGTTCAACAATTAACTGGTTTAACTATTATTCCAGGAATTGCACCAATCGGCGAAGGTATTGAAATCGTTGGTGGTATTGCACTAGTTCTTGCAGGCGCTTTCTGTTTAGTATTCGTTATTACGAAACTTTTCAACAAGCCTCTGATGAAAATGGGTAAATTACTTGGTATGAATGAAGTTGCGGCAGCTGGTATGGTTGCTACACTTGCAAACAGTATCCCAATGTTACAAATGCTAAAAGATATGGATGAGCGTGGTAAAATTATTAACGTTGCTTTCGCAGTATCTGCGGCCTTTGTTTTAGGTGATCATCTAGGCTTTACAGCTGGTGTTGCTAAAGATATGATCTTCCCAATGATCGTCGGGAAATTAGTCGGAGGGGTAACTGCTGTTGGTGTTGGTATCTACATGGCTAACCGAATGATGAAAAAAAATAAAACAAAAGAACAAACGGCGGTGAAAGATAATGGCTGATATTAGTAAAGAGTTAATCGAACAACTAGTAAAACAAGTTATCATTGAAAAAATGGGCCAAAGTTCCAAACACGTTGATCCAAGTGGTATTTTATCGATCAAACTTCCTGTTGTGAAAGTTTCAGAAGAAGATCGTTTAGATACAGGTAACCCGAGCGATGTTGTTTATACAAAAGACTTAGTAACACTAGAAGAAAGTAAACGTCTAGGTTTCGGTCTAATGGAAATGAAAGATACAACATTCGATTGGTTCTTGGATTATGATGAAGTAGATTACGTTATCGAAGGCAGATTAGATGTTGTCATTGATGGCAGAACTGTTTCAGCAGGACCAGGAGAAATTATTTTCATTCCTAAAGGTAGCCAAATCAAGTTTTCCGTAACTGGTGAAGCAAGATTTGTTTATGTTACTTATCCGGCTGATTGGCAGTCACAATAAAATAAAAAACGATTTCGGCTTAACGGCTGAAATCGTTTTTTTATTTTAAGGAATCGCGGTATTCTTTCGGCGTCATATCGAATTCTTTTTTAAATACTTTGCAAAAATAGCTGGCTCTTGAGAAACCTAAGTTCTTGGCAATTGTATGAACCGCCCAGTCGCTTTTTTCTAGTTGTTCTTTCGCATAGAGCATTTTTTGTTCGTTGACGTAATTGATAAAATTGATATTTAATTCGTTTTTAAATAATTTACTTAAATAAAAGGGGCTTAAATAAACATAATTCGCCACTTCTTCTAAAGTAATCGAGCGATGAATGTTCTTTTTAATGTAGCGAATCGCTTGTTTGATTTCTTTATGCTCGCCGCCAGATTTACTAACAGTAGCTGTTTCTTTTTTCGGTTGTTTTTGTTTTTCGTGCGCAGAGTAATAATCGCTTAACACATCCAGCACTTCGACCGTTTCAAGCGAATGGAGTAGGGCGGAATGATCTGGATTTTTCTTGTTAAAATCTTCATGAATTTGTTGTGTAAATTGATTTTCAACTTGATTAGTCATGAGTGGTTGAATATTGATAACTTTTTCTTTCTCCAAATGCAATTCCTCCTCCTATTCTACTTGCACTAATTATACCATAAAATCGCTTTAAATAACGTTTAATCCTGCATTTTAAATAGAACAATAAATTCTTTTTTATAACAAAATATTGTCATTTTCTTCGTTTCCAAAATAGAAATTGAGAAAAAGTTCACACTGGGGGCTATTTTTGCTAGATAAAACAGAAAAAATCAGATTTGAAAAGCTTGCACTATTTTGTTTTCGGTGCTCTGAGTGACCTTGTACCAGTGGTTTAACAGGGATATAATGAAATGGAAATAACGCTTTCATGAGAGGGTGATCTTTTCAATTGAAGATTCAAAAATTAGTCTTATGTGCGATGTTGATTGCGATGTGTGTAATTGGCGCGAACATAAAATTAATGGGTTCTGTTGCATTTGACGCAGCTCCAGCTTTTATTGGAACTTTGCTGCTTGGTCCGATGTACGGCGCAGTGCTTGGGATTTTCGGTCATTTAACATCAGCATTACTGGCGGGTTTTCCGCTCACACTACCGATTCATTTGATTGTCGCTGGAATGATGGGCGTAACAATGATCGCTTACGGATTTACACGCCAAAAACTGGCAGAAAAAAATCCATTAGTAGCTATTAGTGTATCGAGTGTTGTCGCTTTTGTGTTTAATTGCCCATTATCATTACTCGCACTTTATCCATTAATGCATCAAGCGGTATTTGTTTTATTCCCAGTTCTTGCAGTAGGAACGATTTGCAACATTTTAGTCGCAGAAATCGTTTACCAAGTATTGCCAGAACGCTGGAAAAGACGAATTGCCGGGTACTAAACAACTAAATAGGTGAATATATTAATCCGGGAAAGAGGTGAAAATCCTCTACAGGCCCTAGCTACTGTAATACGGACGAAAGCCAAACATATGTCACTGGAAGTAATTCCGGGAAGACTGGTGAGTAGGATGATGTTAAGTCAGGAGACCGCTTTTATATTCGATATCCAAAAACAACTTCTAAGGGAGCGAGTTGTCTTGATTAAGTAGATTTTCACGATGGGGAAGTTTCTTTGTGCTACAAGGAAATAGCTTATTTGCGTAAATCTCAAAAAGACGCCAAAGTTCTGTTTGGCGTCTTTTTTTATGGCTAAATTTGAAAGGTGAAAAAGATGAACAAAATCTTAATTGCGGCTGCATCAAGTGGGGCTGGCAAAACAACTGTCACACTTGGAATTATGCATGCACTGAAAAAAAGAGGCTTGCGGGTTCAACCGTTTAAAGTTGGACCAGATTATATTGATACCAATTATCACCAAGCGATAACAGGTGTTGCATCGATTAATTTAGATAGTTTTCTGATTGATGACGATGCTATGCTCGCTGCTCTTTTTCAAAAGCACGGGGAAACGGCTGATATTTCGGTGATTGAAGGTGTAATGGGGTTGTTTGATGGGCTTGGGATTGATCGTGATAATGCGAGTACTTCTTTTATCGCCAAATGCACAAAAACGCCAGTGATTTTAGTCGTGGATGGGAAAGCGATTTCGACTTCTGCGGCAGCAATTGTGGATGGTTTTAATCGTTTTGATCCGGAGCTAGAAATTGCAGGAGTGATTATTAACCGCGTCGCTTCAGAAAATCATTTTTCATTGATAAAAGGGGCGATTGAGCGCTATACGGATGTGCCGGTTCTAGGATATTTGCCGAAAAATGCGGCGGTGGCAATTCCGGAACGGCATCTTGGTTTAGTGCCGCAAGAAGAAATGACGGAATTAGAAGCAAAATGGGAGTTGCTTAGCGATTTGATTGCCGAACATGTTGATTTGGAACGGTTGTTGGAAATAAGCAAGGCTAGTGAAGAGTTGGTCAGAGAGTCACTTGATATTGCGCTACCGGACTTTAGTGGACTTCGGGTTGCTTATGCGCTCGATGAAGCATTCCATTTTTATTATCAAGATAATTTGGAACTGATTCGTTCGACAGGAGCAACGCTAATTCCGTTCAGTCCACTGGAAGATATGGAAGTTCCCGAAGCAGATTTTATCTATATTGGTGGAGGTTTTCCGGAGGTGTTTGCGGAGCGGCTTGCGAAGAATGGCACGATGCGCGAATCGATTTTGGCGGCACATGAAAAAGGTATTCCAATTTATGCGGAGTGTGGCGGGCTGATGTATCTTGGTTCAGCACTAGAAATGGACGATACGCAATATGATATGGTCGGCGTTTTTTCTGGAATCAGTAAGATGACGACGCGACTTCGGAAGTTTGGTTATTGTACCGCGACACCTAGTACAGACACGCTGATTGGCAAAAAAGGTTCCGCAATTCGTGGTCATGAATTCCATCATTCTGTTTTTGAAACGACCGAAACGCCTTGTATGAAACTTTCAAAAAAGCGCGATGGCAAAATAGTGAAGGAATGGAACGGTGGTTATCAAAAAGGTAATACGTTTGCGAGTTATTTACATATTCATTTCTATCAAAATCCAGCCATTTTAATTCATATGTTTGGAGCTGTGCGCCGATGACATTACTATTTTATACAGCAGCTTTTATTTTAGATTGCTTGCTAGGTGACCCTTACAGCTGGCCGCATCCTATCAAAGCTATTGGAAATTGGATTCACTTTTTAACAACTGCTTTGCGGAAAATTTTTCATGGTAATGGATTGTATTTTGCGGGCGGATTATTATTTGTTCTCACGGTTGGTTTGACCGGAGTTGTATCATGGTTGCTTCTATACCTCAGTGCGAAAATTGCTTTCTGGCTTTATGCAACTATTTTCATTTACTTAGGCTATACGACACTTGCGATGACTTGCCTTGCGAAAGAGGCGCGGAAAATAGAGAGGACACTGGCGGACGGGGATTTGGCAGCTGCTAGGGTACAAGTTGGAATGATTGTTGGACGTGATACCGATAATTTATCAGCCGAACAAATTAGCAAAGCGACGATTGAAACAGTGGCCGAAAATACGGCAGACGGGGTAATTGCACCACTTTTTTACTTGTTCATTGGTGGACCAGTGCTTGCTTTAATGTATAAGGCAGTCAATACGCTGGATTCGATGGTCGGTTATAAAAATGAAAAATATCGCGCGATTGGTTTTGTTTCCGCGAAAATGGATGATATTGCCAATTTTATTCCAGCAAGACTATCTTGGTTATTCCTCGTTATGGCGAGTTTTATTTTAAGGTTTGATTGGCGCGCGGCTTGGGTGATTGGGCTACGGGACCGGAAAAATCATACGAGTCCCAACTGTGCTTATCCAGAAGGTGCGGTTGCCGGAGCACTTGGTATCACGCTTGGTGGCACGCACGAATACTTTGGTGAAACAGTAGTTAAGCCAACAATCGGCAGTGGCACTAAACCAGTGACACAAACAGAAATTAGCAAAACTATTCATTTGTTATATGCGACGTCCACAATCGCTTTTATCATTTTTACAAGTATATACCTAATACTATTTTAAAGGAGTGGCACAATGAACTACATTAAAAATCCAGCCAAAATTGAAGAGAAAAGCTTTGAAATTATTCAACAAATTATTGATGATATTCGTCCAGACTACACGTTTCAAAACAAACTAGAGGAAGCGATTATCAAGCGGGCAATACATACGACTGCGGATTTTGATTACTTGGATAGCCTTGTATTTCAGCAAGATGTTATCGCAAAAATTATTTATGTTCTCCAAAATAAAGGAACCATTTTTACTGATACTAATATGGCGCTAAGTGGTATTAACAAGCGTCTTTTAGATGAGCTTGGTTGTAAATATCATTGTTATGTGAGCGATCCAGAGACAATGGAAATTGCCAAACAGCACGGAATTACACGTTCGATGGCCGGGATTAAACTTGCTTCACTTAAAGATGGGCCGAAAATTTTTGTTTTAGGAAATGCGCCAACTGCGGTGTATAAAATTATCGAAATGACGGAAAGTGACCAGTTACAAGCGGACGCGGTCGTGGCAGTTCCCGTTGGCTTTGTTGGTGCGGCAGAATGTAAAGAAGAAATTTTGGAAACGGATATCCCTGCAATTGTGGCACGTGGTAGAAAAGGTGGTAGTAACCTTGCTGCAGCCATCATTAATGCAATCTTGATTACGATGTAAAGAAGGCGACGAGCGATGGAAGATTTTATTTATTATAACGGCAAAAAATATCGCAAAGGTTATACGACTGGAACATGTGCGGCAGCCGCGGCTAAAGCTTGTGTCGAAATGATTTTAACACAAGAAGAAGTGAGCGCGGTACAGGTTACGACAACTGGTGGAACGATTCTTGAAATTCCGGTGGCGCATCAACAATTTTCCAAAAATAAAGCTACTGCCGCGGTTCAAAAAGATGGCGGGGACGATATTGATGCGACACACGGAATGTGGATTTTTGTAGATGTGGAATTAACGGATAGCGCAGAAGTTTTGCTGGATGGCGGGGTTGGCATTGGTCGCGCCACACAAAAAGGGATTTCTGTGGCAGTTGGTGAAGCGGCCATTAACCCAGCACCACGGAAAAATATTTTAGCTACTGTGCGTGAATCACTTGGCGAAAATCGTGGTGCAAACATTTTAGTCTATGCTCCAGAAGGCGAAGAGCGCGCCAAACGCACGATGAATAGCAATTTGGGCATCATTGGTGGAATTTCTATTTTGGGCACGACCGGTATTGTTACCCCGATGTCGGATGAAGGCTGGAAAAAATCACTATCGATGGAGCTTGAAATGAAACGTAATCAAGGGCTCGACCAAATTATTCTTGTTCCCGGTAATTACGGAGATGATTTTGTCCAAAATACACTTGGCTTTTCAAGTGAAAATATCGTTTCGATGAGTAATTTTGTTGGCTATATGCTAAAAGAAACGCAGCGCCTTGCTTTCAAAAAAGTGTTGATGGTCGGTCATTTTGGCAAATTAGTGAAAGTTTCTGCGGGGATTTTTACGACTTATAGCAAGGATGCGGATGCGCGGGCAGAAATCTTAGTGGCCAATTTAGCTTTACTTGGCGCGCCGTTATCACTTTTACAAGAAGTAGAGCAGTGCAATACGACAGAAGCGGCAGGCGAATTGATTGAAACAGCTGGTTACACGCAAGTTTATGACGTTATCGCTCAAAAAATCAAAGCAAGATCAGAGCGCTTTTTAAAATTCACGAAACCGAGCGTCGAAATTGATGTCGTGACTTTTTCGACCGAGCGCGGTTTACTTGCTGCAACGAAAGACATCGACGTATTGCGGGAGGAATGGCGATGATTACCGTAGTTGGAATTGGGCCGGGTGATACCAAACTATTAATCCATGAAGCAAAATTGGCGATAAGCGAGGCGGATACGGTTTACGGCTCAACAAGGCAATTGCAAGAAATTGCTGAGTTAACAACTGCAACAGCAATGCTTTTACCAAAAAAACTAGCTGAGTTGAAAAATATCCCTCATCAGAATCAACAGGTAGTGATTTTGGCGTCAGGTGATCCACTGCTTTATGGGATTGGAAACTGGGCGATGGCGAATTTTGCGGAAGATGTTCGGATTATCCCGGGAATTAGCGCGATTCAAATGATGTTTCACCAAATCAAATTACCGATGAATGATTGTTTTATTACGAGCAGCCACGGCAAAACGCCAAATTTTGATTTTCTATTACAACATGAAAAAGTTGCAATGGTGACAGATACAATTATCGGTCCATATGAAATTGCAGCAGAAATTTTAAAACGAAACTTAAATAAAATTATGTTTATTGGTGAAAATTTAAGTGCCAAAGAAGAACGAATTCACAAGTTAAAGCCCGCTGATGTGGCCAAAAAATACGATATGAATGTAGTGGTGATTATAGATGAAGGATGAAGTATTTATTCGCGGCAAAGTACCAATGACGAAAGCAGAAGTCCGAGCGGCGAGCATTGATTTGCTTAGTCTAGATAATACGAGTAAAAAAATACTTGATGTTGGTGCGGGAACAGGGAGTGTTGGCTTGCAAGTTGCTTGTAATTTCCCACAAATCCACGTTACTGCGATTGAGCGAAACCCAGATGCAATCGATTTAATTAAACAAAATAAAGCCAAGTTTAGTTTAGAGAATGTCGATGTCATTGAAGCTTATGCGCCAATCGAATTGCCTGAAAACGAAACTTTCGATGCCATTTTTATAGGCGGAAGTGGTGGCAATTTAACCGATATTATTGATTGGTCGCTCGCACATTTGAATCCTGGTGGCCGTTTAGTCCTTAATTTTATTTTGTTAGAAAACGCCTTAACAGCGATGAACCATTTAGAAAAATTAGCCGTGAGTGAATTAACGATGAAACAAATTCAAGTTTCGAGTTGGCACAAACTTGGGGCGGGGCATTACTTTGAACCACAAAATCCAACCATCATTATTGGCTGTAAAAAACTAGAGGAGTGAAGAAAATGGCAGAAGTACATTTCGTCGGAGCAGGACCTGGAGATAAAGAATTAATCACCTTAAAAGGATATCAACTATTAAAAGATGCGGATGTCGTTATTTATGCTGGATCCCTCGTGAATCCGGAGTTGCTGGAATATTGTAAAGCTAACTGTGAAATCCATAATAGTGCGAGCATGAACCTAATTGAAATTATTGACTGCATGGAAGCCGGCGTAACAGCTGGGAAAGAAGTTGTTCGTTTGCAAACAGGCGACTTCTCTATTTATGGCTCGATTCGTGAACAAGTCGAAGAAATGAAAAAACGTTCGATTCCGTTTACTTGTACACCAGGCGTAAGTTCATTTCTTGGTGCCGCTAGTAGTTTTGGTGTGGAATATACCGTTCCAGAAGTTAGCCAAAGTGTGATTATTACGCGAATGGCTGGCAGAACGCCGGTACCGTCGCGCGAATCCCTTAGGTCATATGCCGCGCACCAAACATCGATGGTTATTTTCTTATCCGTTCAAGGTATTCGAAAAGTCGTTTCAGAATTAATTAAAGGTGGCTATAAACCAGAAACTCCGGCGGCCGTTATTTATAAAGCGACTTGGGCGGAAGAAAAGAAAGTAACGGGAACTTTAGAAGATATCGCGGAAAAAGTGACAGAAGCAGGGATTACGAAAACGGCGCTTATTATGGTCGGCGATTTCCTTGGAGAAGAATTTTACTATTCCAAGCTTTACGACAAGGATTTCAAACATGAGTACAGATAAAATCGCGATAATTGCTGTCACTGAACGTGGTCGTGATTTAGCAATAAACTTAACAGAAACAGTATCCGCCACAATTTTTGTACCAGAAAAACATCAAAATGAAAAGACGCACGCTTTATTGCCTAATTTTGGCACAGCGATGCGGGAAATTTTCACTGACTATCAAGCTTTAATTTGTATAATGGCGACTGGAATTGTCGTTCGAACGCTGGCTTCGGTGATAGAAGATAAACTTTCAGACCCGGCAGTAATCGTCATGGATGAACATGGCCAATTTATCATCAGTATGCTTTCTGGACATGTTGGAGGAGCTAATCAGTTAACAGAAGAAATCGCTACAATAACTGGCGGTGTGGCAGTTATTACAACCGCTACTGACCGCGCAAATGTGGCTGCGATTGATAACATCGCCAAACAACTAGATGGTTATTTGCCTGATTTTAAAGCAACAACGAAACGTATCAATGGGTTGCTTGCAGCGGGAAAAAAAGTCAGTTTGCGCGTAGATGAACCATTTGAAGTTGATACGCGAGGTTTTACTAACAAAGAACTGAGTCCTCAAATTTTCATTTCAACTAAACGTCATTTACCAACGACAAAACTAGAACGAATCCAGCTAGTACCAAGGCAATTTATCCTCGGAGTCGGCTGTCGAAAAGGCATTTCAGTGGGAACAATCGATGCCGCTTTTACACATTTTTGTGAACAAGAAAACATACATCCGCGAGCATTTCGGGCGATTCATAGCATTACTTTGAAAGCGGAAGAACCAGCAATCCAACATTTAGCGGAAAAATGGGGCATCGAGTTCATCGTCCATTCTGCTGAAGAATTACAAACCGTCGCTGGGAAATACCCAACTTCTGCATTCGTTCAAAAAACCGTACAAGTAGGAAATGTCGCCTTATCATCAGCAGATATTGGCAGTAATGGAAACGTTATTACAAGCCGATTTGCCGAAAACGGTGTGACATTTGCAGCAGGAAAACTAACTAAAAATAGTGAGGTGGCAAAATGATTTATGTAATCGGAATTGGCCCAGGAGATAAACGATTAATGACAGGTGAAGCACTGCAAGCAATAGAAGACGCAGAAGTAATCGTTGGTTATGTAACGTATATCAAACTGATTAAAGAGCTAATTAAAGATAAAGAAGTAGTAAAAACAGGGATGCGACGTGAAATCGATCGTTGCCAAGAAGCCGTAAATATCGCATTAACCGGCAAAAAAGTGGCTGTCGTTTCCAGTGGTGATGCTGGGATTTACGGAATGGCTGGCTTAGTTTTAGAACTAGCCGAAAAAAGCAATCCGAACCTAGAAGTCAAAGTAATCCCGGGAATTACCGCGAGTATTGGAGCTGCTGCAGTTCTCGGCGCGCCAATCATGCACGATTTTTGCCATATTAGTTTAAGTGATTTAATGACACCGTGGGAAGTAATCGAAAAACGTTTGACCCATGCTGCAATGGCTGATTTTGTTGTTTGTTTTTACAATCCAAGAAGTAAAGGTCGCGCCAATCATTTAGCGAACGCTTTTCAAAAAATGATGGAACATAAATCAGGAGATACGGTCGTTGGTATCGTTAAAGATGTCGGCCGCAAAGAAGAACGCAAGATTATTACGACGATGCGTGATATCGATTATGAATTAGTAGATATGACAACAATGGTCATTGTAGGCAACAAAGAAACCTACGTGAAAAATGGTAAAATGATCACACCACGAGGCTATTCCCTATGATTTTCGTACTCGGTGGGACTTCGGATAGCTTAATCATTAGTGATTGGCTAACGGAAACAAAGCAAGCCTTCATCCTCTCTGTCGCAACAGATTACGGAGAAATTTTAGCTAATCAGCACGCCGAAAATGTATTTTGCGGCAGATTATCGAAAGAAGCAATGCTTGAAAAGTGGCACGCTGAAAAGGTTCATCTTGTCATTGATGCGACCCATCCATTCGCAACAATCGTTTCTGAAACAGCAATGGATGCGTGCAAAGAAGCAGCTATTCTTTATATTCGATTCGAACGTACAAGCGAACAAACGGACAATACTTATTTAGTCAATGATATTAACGAAGCATGCACAGTCGCGGCAAAATTAGGACAACGTATTTTCCTAACAACCGGCAGCAAGAATTTACCGGAATTTGTGGAAGGATTAAAACAGCAACATATTATCGCCCGAATTTTACCCGTATCTGGCGTGATTCGTTCAGCAGAAGAACTCGGACTCGTTGCCGACCAAATCATTGGTATGAAGGGACCGTTTACGACAGAAGCCAATCGAACACAACTAGAAATGACCGGGGCAGATGTTTTAATCACCAAAGAAAGTGGCAAACAAGGCGGCTTCCAAGAAAAACTCACAGCAGCAGCAGAACTAAATATTCCCGTCATTGTGATTCGCCGCAAAAAATTAAATTATCCAATCGAAATAAATCATTTAAAAGAACTACCAGAAATTTTAACTCAATTGGAGGTCTACTAATGGGAAAAGTCATGTTAATTGGAGCAGGCCCAGGAGATGCACAACTGCTCACAGTGAAAGGACTAGCTGCACTGCAAAAGGCGGATGTTATCGTCTATGACCGCCTTGTGGAACCAGCAATGCTCCAAGAACGAAAAGCTAGCTGTAAACTAATTTATGTTGGAAAAGAACCATTACACCATCCGATTCCTCAAGAAGAAATCGAGCAAATTCTTGTAAGAGAAGCAGCAACGAATGAGTTAGTTGTTCGATTGAAAGCAGGCGACCCGTATGTGTTTGGACGCGGTGGGGAAGAAGGAGAAACCCTATATAAAGCGGGAATTCCGTTCGAAGTTATCCCGGGAATCACCTCAGCTATCGGCGGACTTGCTTACGCCGGAATTCCGGTAACACATCGTGATTTTGCTTCAAGTTTTCATGTGATTACCGGGCACTTGAAAAAAGGGCGCGATCCACTCGATTGGGAGGCACTTGCTAGACTAGAAGGCACACTCGTTTTCCTCATGGGAATGACTAATTTGCCTAATATCTGTGCCAATTTACTAGCAAATGGTTGTAAAGCAGAAACCGGTGTTGCGATTGTACAATGGGCTTCTCGCGGCAAACAATTAACCGTTACGGGAAACTTACAAACTATTGAGCAAAAAGTAGCAGAATCCGGTATTTCCTCACCAGCGCTTATCGTTGTTGGTGATGTTGTGAGCTTACGACCACAACTAAACTTTTTTGAAGAAATGCCACTTTTCCATACGAAAGTTTTACTCCCAAGAGCACGTGCCGGAAAAAGTATGCTCGCGGAACAAATTCGTGATTTAGGCGGAGAAGTAACCATGTATCCGAATATTCAAGTATTGGATAAGGCACCAACGAAAACGAAAGAAGAGCTGTGCAAAGTAAACGAATTACTCTTCACCTCCAAAGAAGCCGTAGAACGATTTTTTGATTATTTAGCAACACTTGATTTAGATATACGTTCGTTAAAAAACACCCATCTAACAGCTATCGGCAAACAAACAAAAGAAGCATTTAGCGAAAAAGGAATTATTCCAGATAGTTTTATTAAGAGAAGGAGCACGGAATTAATTTTAGAGCATCTAGCGCGATTCCAAAATAATACTAGCAACTTAATTATCGGAAGTGTCGTTGATACAGCGGAGGTTAGCGCGATTTTATCCGAAGTAGAAGCACTCGAAATGATGCCGCTATACGATATGCGCCCAGTGACCGAACGACCATTTGACCTTGCAAGCTTTGAGCAAGTATGTTTCTCTAGTTCGCGCTCTGTCCAAAATCTACTCGATGTATTAACAACCGAAGAAAAAGCAATTTTACAAACGAAAACGATTCTTTCGATTGGGAGATTCACAAGCGCAACTTTACAATCATTCGGTATTACCAATTTTATAGAAGCAGAAACAGCCACACCTGAAAGCTTAATCGAACTAATAAAAAAAACAAAAGTAGAAGGAGTAGCGCTATGAAAAAAGCAATTTTAGTCGTTAGTTTTGGTACTAGTTATCCCGAAACAAGAGAAAAAAACATTGAAGCATGCGAAAAACGCGTAGCTCAAGAATTCCCAGATTACACAGTATTTCGCGCATTTACCTCTAATAAAATTATTAAAAAACTAAAAACACGCGACAATATGCATATCAACACACCAAGCCAAGCCCTAAACCAACTAAAAGACTTAGGCTACAAAGAAGTCATCATTCAGTCGCTACATATTATTAGCGGCGGTGAATTTGAAAAAATCACTGCCCAAGTGGAAAAATTCAAGCCCGACTTTGACTCCATTATCGTCAGCCAACCGCTACTTGATTCTAAGGAAGATTACGAAAAAGCCATCGAAGCGATTCGTCATCAAATGCCTCCATTGAAAGAACAAGAAGCGCTAATCCTTATGGGCCACGGTTCGAAACATCATGCTTTCAGCGCTTATGCTTGTCTTGATCATATGCTTTTAAATGAACCAATCTATCTTTGTGCCGTAGAAAGCTATCCCGGTTTGGACCAAGTAATTGAACGATTGCAACAAGCGAAAATCAAGAAAGCGCATTTAATGCCATTTATGCTCGTAGCAGGGGATCATGCGACGAATGATATGGCTTCTGATGACGATGATTCTTGGAAAAGCACGCTAGAACAAGCTGGTATCCAAACCGAATGTCACTTGCAAGGTCTAGGCGAGAACGAACTTATCCAAGCCCAATTTATCGACCATATCCACACGGCAATAGAAAGGGTGAACGCACGTGGCTAAGTTTTACGGCATTGGCACAGGACCGGGCGATAGCAAACTAGTCACAATGGAAGCCGCAGAACGACTTGGAAAGTTAGCGATTCTCTACACCCCCCAACCGAAAAAAAGCGGCGAAAGCTTAGCAAAAAAAATCGTCAGTCCGTATTTAAAAGACACACTAATCATCAAAGAACGCCATTTTCCAATGAGTTACAATAAAGAGGAAAAAATGCTGGCGTGGAAGGCGATTGCAGAAGAAGTCAAAACGGATGTGCAAAATGGACATGACGTTGGCTTCATCACACTAGGCGATCCAATGGTTTACAGCACATATAGCTATTTACTAGAACTGTTAAAAGGCGAAATTGAAACAGTTACGCTAGCGGGAATTTCTTCCTTTTCGAATATCGCTTCCAAAATTGAATTACCACTTGTAATGGATGAGGAAAGTTTTGCCGTCATCCCCGTAACAGCAGGCGCTGAAAAAATCGAACAGGCGCTGACATTATTTGATACCGTTGTTTTCATGAAAGCAGCAAGCAATTTGCCTCTTCTTACGACATTACTAAAAAAACTAAATTTGCTTGATGCAGCAGTTGTAGTAAGCGATGTTGCCATGTCGACAGAAAAAATCACTTACGGCATGCAAGACATAAATCCAGAAGATAAAATGTCATATTTTACCACGATTATCGTGAAAAAAAGAAGGGAGCAATATAAATGAAAAAATTATGGAAGTTTCTACCATTTGTTTTAATTGGCGTTATTTATTTTACTTTAACAAATCCAGAATCGGCACACGCAATGCATATTATGGAGGGGTTTTTACCAGTTAAATGGGCCATTTTTTGGCTAATTGTTTTTATCCCGTTCCTTGTACTCGGTTTAATGCGCATTCGTAAATTAATTGCCCTAGATAAAAATAATAAATTACTATTAGCATTATGCGCGGCCTTTATCTTCGTTCTTTCGGCACTAAAAATCCCATCGGTTACAGGATCTTGTTCTCATCCGACTGGTGTTGGTCTGGCAACCGTTATGTTCGGTCCACTCGTTGTCAGCGTGCTAGGCGTGATTGTCTTACTTTTCCAAGCGTTACTACTTGCACACGGCGGGATTACAACACTTGGCGCGAACGCAATGTCAATGGCTGTAATTGGTCCAATGGTCGGTTTCGTCGTCTACAAACTAGCTCGTAAATTAAACTGCAATAAAAGTGTTTCGATTTTCTTATGCGCGATGACAGCTGACTTGGCAACCTACCTCACCACCAGTGTCCAACTTGGAGTCGTTTTCCCAGACCCAGCATCCGGCATGATGGCTTCCATCCTAAAATTCATGGCGATTTTCTGTGTAACACAAGTTCCAATCGCGATTGCAGAAGGCTTACTAACTGTGGTAATGTACAATCTTATTAGCAAAAATTTACCAGAAAAGGTGGCACAATTACGATGAAAAAACTAAATATCAATGTGATTTTAATTTTGTTAGTTGTTTTGTTAATGGTGAGTCCGTTTTTCTTCAATAAAACAGGTGAATACGGCGGTTCGGACGGAGAAGCAGAAGCAGAAATTACTAAAATCGACCCAAGCTATGAACCCTGGTTTGAACCACTATATGAACCAAAAAGTGGCGAAATTGAGAGTTTGCTATTCACACTGCAAGGTTGTATCGGAACAGGAATTATCGCATATGTCATTGGTGTGAGTCGTGGCAAGCGGAAAGCCGAAGCCGATGTTAACCATTGATAAATACGCCTACCAAAACCGGTGGATTGCTTTTTCACCATCAGCAAAAGCGTTATTTTATGTAGCAATTTTAATACTTGCGTTAACCGGCCCCGTACTTGCTCAAGCGATACTTTTTGTATGCATGGTGCCACTAACGCTCTATGTCGTAAAAATTCATTTTAAACAATATTTGAAATGGCTCCTTTTACCATTTTCATTTCTACTTTTTAGTTTATTATCGATTCTTATTTCGATTTCCAAAGATCCAAGTAGTTTTCTCGCTTCGATTTCGATGGGTAGCTTTTATTTAGGGATTTCTGATGTAACACTAACGACGGCGACCCAAGTTTTTTTCCGAAGTATCGCTTGTTTAGCCGCAACCTACTTTTTCGTCTTAACCGTTCCCGTGGTACAATTAACGAAAGTAATGAAGCAAATTTTTATCCCTAAAGTGCTAATTGAACTAACGATTCTAATTTACCGCTTCATCTTTATTTTCTTAGAAGAAGCGGCGGCGATTCGAAAAGCACAAAGCCTTCGTTTCGGGTATCACGGCCTGAAAAATAGCTATCGGTCATTCGGTATGCTCGTCAATACCTTATTCAATCGTGTAATGAAAAGATATAATGAAATGGTTGTAACACTTGATGTGAAGCTATATCAAGGAGAATTTCATATCTAGGAGGAAGCCAATTTGCTTAAAACAGAACATATTTCATTCCAATACGAAGATGGCAAACAAGCCTTAACGGATATTTCAATTGATTTAGAAAAAGGCAATATAATCGGCCTTATTGGTGCGAATGGCTCCGGAAAATCGACCCTTTTTATGCAGCTACTAGGTATTAACAAGCCAACTTCTGGCAAAGTTTATTTTGACGGAAAACCACTTGCTTACAACAAAAAAGCCTTATTTGCTTTACGAAAAAAAGTGAGCATCGTTTTCCAAGATCCCGACCAGCAAATTTTTTATTCGAATGTTCGTGATGACGTGGCCTTTGCACTTCGAAATTTAGGCGTGAGCGAAAGTGAAGTAGAGGCCCGCGTGACAAGTGTATTAGAAATTGTTGGTGCGACGGAATTTCAACATAAACCAGTCCAATATTTAAGTTACGGTCAAAAAAAACGTGTCGCCATTGCCGGAGCTCTTGTTCTCGACACAGATTGGTTACTGCTAGATGAACCAACCGCTGGACTCGATCCCATCGGTAAAAAAATCATGATGGAAATTATCGAACGCTTGGCAAACCAAGGGAAAAAGATCCTTATTTCAAGTCATGATATCGATTTGATTTATGAAATATGCGATTATGTCTATATGCTAAAAGACGGAGCAGTTCTTACAGACGGGGAAACGAGCAGTGTTTTTTTAGAGAAAAGTAATATCGAACAAGCGGGTCTAGTGCAGCCTTGGCTTATCAAGTTACACCAACAAGCTGGCTATCCACTGTTCAAAAAAGAAGCCGATTTTTTCGCGCATACAGGGAAGGTGACTAAGTAATGGTACAGCAAATAATGATTCAAGGCACCGCGTCTGATGCAGGGAAAAGTGTGCTCGTTGCGGGTTTATGCCGTCTATTTAAAAATAAAGGCAAGCGGGTTGTGCCGTTTAAATCGCAAAATATGTCACTGAATTCTTTTATTACAGCGACAGGGGATGAAATGGGCCGCGCGCAAGTATTCCAAGCAGAAGCAGCCGGTGTTTTTCCAGATGTCCGGATGAATCCTGTGTTACTTAAACCGACCAATGACAGGCAGTCGCAAGTCATTTTTATGGGCTCGATTTTAGACAATATGGACGCCGTGACATACCACGATTTCAAACAAACACTTATTCCGAAAATCCAAGCAGTTTACCAGAGTTTGGCGGATGAAAATGATATTATTGTATTAGAAGGTGCCGGAAGCCCAGCCGAAATCAATTTAAACGACCGTGATATCGTAAATATGGGCATGGCAAAAATGGTCGATGCGCCCGTCGTATTAGTAGCTGATATCGACAAAGGTGGCGTATTTGCTTCTATTTATGGCACAATCATGCTTTTAAATGAAGAAGAACGCGCTCGGATTAAAGGTGTTATCATTAATAAATTCCGCGGCGATGTGGCACTTTTACAACCGGGGATTGATATGATTGAGGAACTGACACGTGTCCCAGTTATTGGTGTGATACCGTATGCCAATCTCCAACTAGAAGAAGAGGATAGCGTGTCCCTCAGTGGTAAAATTTATGTGGCAGATAGCTCGGCTTTGCTTGATATCGCAATTATCTGTTTACCTCGCATATCTAATTTCACAGATTTTCATATTCTAGAAATTCAACCCGACATAAGCGTGCGCTATATTCGAAACCTAGCTGATTTTGGAAATCCAGATTTAGTCATTATTCCCGGCAGTAAAAATACACTGGAAGATATGGCTTTTCTTGAAGAATCTGGGCTTAAAAATACTATTCAAAACTACGCTAAAAATGCCGGAAAAGTAATTGGGATTTGTGGTGGCTATCAAATGCTCGGTCAAAAAATGCTCGATCCGAATCAAGTGGAAAGCAAACAACTCGAAATTGCCGGCCTTGGTTTGCTAGACACCGAAACCATTTTTCTCGACCAAAAACGCACTACCCAAATTACTGGTGTGACACTTTCCGGTGAACCAGTGGAAGGCTACGAAATCCATATGGGGCAAACAACGCGCGGCGAGAATACCAACCCATTTTGCGAAATTAAAGCAGTGAACGGCAATCAAGAAATCCACCAAGATGGCGCCATTTCCGCAAATAACAATATCATCGGCACATACATCCATGGTATTTTTGATAACGATATTTTCCTAGGAAATCTATTCAATGAGCTGCTGAAAAACAAAAATAAGCCCGTTTACCCACATGAAATCATTAAACTAAAAGAACACAAAGAACAAGAATACGACAAATTAGCGGCCCTTTTAGAAGCAAATATCCAGATGGACCAGCTAGAAAAAATCATGAAAGGAGAAAAAATATGCGTATCTACACAAAAACCGGCGATAAAGGAATGACAAGAATTATTGGGGGTAGCAAAGTAAGCAAAGACAATATCCGCATCGATGCATATGGCACCCTTGATGAACTGAATTCGCTGATTGGCTACACAATTACCACCCTTGGAAACGAACCAGAAATCCAAGCCGAGCTCGAGCAAATTCAACAACAATTATTTGATGCAGGAGGGGACCTTGCAACCGAAGAAGGAAAGCGCGCGTACAAACTAACGAGCGAGCCTGTTGCTTGGTTAGAAGACAGAATTGATATTTACGCCGATGAACCACCAGAAATCGAAAAATTCATCTTACCGGGCGGAACGCAAGCTGCCTCGTTATTACATATGGCTAGAACCGTAACAAGAAGAGCCGAACGCGAAATCGTTGGCATGCTAAAAATCGCTTCCAGCAACGAAGAAGTATTAAAATATGTTAATCGTTTATCCGATTACTTTTTCGCTGTTGCCCGAGTCGTCAATTACCGCGCTGGCGAAACAGATATTTTTTACAAAAATTCGGAACTCGTTTTCCGCAATAAAAAGAAATAACAAAAAACCTCTCCAGACCTAAAACTGGAGAGGTTTTCTTT
Organism: Listeria cossartiae subsp. cayugensis; assembly: GCF_014229095.1. Classification (GTDB taxonomy): domain Bacteria; phylum Bacillota; class Bacilli; order Lactobacillales; family Listeriaceae; genus Listeria; species Listeria cayugensis. The sequence continues at coordinate 879,561 of NZ_JAARZC010000001.1, forward strand.
TTTAAAAGCGTTGAATTAAAAATACACCAACGAGCATTAATAGCACACCAATCATTCTGTAACGGTTAATCGGATGAGGAATAACCCCGAAAAAGCCAAAATGGTCAATAATTAGCGCAATAATCATTTGCCCACAAAGTGCTAAAACAACCGTCATTGCTGAGCCTAGTAATGGTAAAAGTAAAATGTTTGAAGTTACAAATAATACTCCAAGCGCACCGCCAGTGAAAACCCACCAAGGAATTCGGCCGACCCCTTTCAGCTGAAAAGTCAAACGACGCTCGATAATTAAACAAACTAGTGTAAGCAAAGTCGTCCCAACTAAAAAGGAAATAAATGATGCTACAAAAGGAGAACCGACAGTTAGCCTAAGTTGGCTATTAATCGACGTTTGAATCGGGGAAAGTAGTCCAGAAACAAGTCCCATTGCCATAAAAAGTAATAATGATTTGGATGATCTTTTTGTCATGTTTTCTCCTCCTTTTAAAAGCGTTGCATCAAGTAAATGCCGCCAAACATTAAAATAACGCCAAGTAAACGTTCGATATTAATTTCATGCATTGGCACTTGAAATAAACCAAAGTTATCAATTACAATAGCCATAATCATTTGTCCACAAACCGTAATCATCACAAGTAGGGCAGAACCAAGTCGTGGCAAAAGTAAAATATTAGCTGTTAAGAAAATCACGCCTAAAGTTCCACCTCCAACCCAGATATACCAAGGATTTGAGGCAAGCATTTCTGATGATATTGGCCATGATTTTTGTGTAAATAAGCAAACGATAAGTAAAACTGTCGTCCCAACCATAAAAGAAACCCACGAAGCTAAAAACGGTGATTTCGTATATGTACTAAGTCGTGTATTGATGGCCGTTTGAACTGGTAATACCATTCCAGCCAATAGACCTGATACAATAAATAATATAATCAAAAATTTCCCTCCCTTTTATCACAATGAGATAATTATAAAATAAAAGCAGGGCAAAAAGATAGTATTTAATTCAAAGTGAGGTTTTTTTATGAAAATTCGTATTATCGGATCAGTCGGAAGCGGCAAAACGACATTAGCTAAAAAACTTTCCGAATGGCAACAAATCGACTATTTTGAAACGGACCGCATCGTCTGGAAACGAGAAGCAACCGAAGTAAGACGAACCGATTCCGAAAAAGCAGCCGTATTAACCAATATCCTCCAACAAGAAAACTGGATTATCGAAGGCGTCCATCTTGAAGCGTGGGCGACCGAAAGCATTATTCAAGCAGACGCCATTATTTTCCTAGATTTATCTAAAAAACAAATCCGCTCCCAACTCATCAAACGCCAAATCAAACAATTACTACGACTAGAAACCGCACATTATCCCATCCGTTTAAAAATGCTAAAGAAAATGTTTTACTGGGATGAGTTATTTGAAAAACGAACCAAACCATTAATTACCGAACAAATCGCGAAAAATCCCGAAAAATGGCTAATTATCAAAGAATCACCTAAAATCGAAGCTATCCAAAAAAGCATATTGCAAATTAAATCGACAACAAATAAATCTGTCTGATTGAATTCACTATTATATATAGAAGAAAAACGGTTTTTTAACTGTACAAAAAGCTATTTTCAGAAAACTACACCAATTTTATATGACTAAATGATGGCAAATGTTACAAATTGAAGAAACCTACATATCATTTGAGCGATTAATAGCTATTTATCAATAATTTAACCCAATCATATAAATAGTAAAGATTTCTTAAATTCAGCAAAATAGACCTCCAGATGGATTGCAATTGTCGTAAAAGTAACGTATTCTAATACCATCAAAGGATTCGTAGACAGAAAGGCGTGACGACAGCTGAAATATAGAAAATTATCCAAAAAGAAGAAGAAAAGGCTAATTGGAATAGCAGGAATTTTACTTCTAGTTATTTTAGTAGGAGTCATTGCATCCGTGGTCAGGCAACAATATTTAATTATGACTGCACCAGAACCGGACCCAGCATATCATTCCAAACAGCAAAACTTCCTAAATGAACTTTCGCCCCGTGCGCAACAAATTCAAGCCAAACATGGAATTTTAACAAGTATCACACTTGCCCAAGCAATTTTAGAATCCGACTGGGGCCAAAGCGGTTTAGCCCAAAAAGGCAACAATTTATTTGGTGTCAAAGGGAAAGCCCCGCAACCAATGGTCACGATGACGACGAAAGAATTTGTAGACGGAAACTGGATTGAAATCAATGCTAATTTCCGCAAATATAAAGACTGGAACGAGTCACTCGATTCACACGCAGAACTTTTTCTGAAAGGTACTTCTTGGAATAAAGATAAGTACAATGGTGTTGTTGCAGCAGATGATTATAAAAAAGCCGCGCAAGAATTACAATCAGCTGGCTATGCAACAGACCCCGATTATGCGGAGAAATTAATCAATATTATTGAAAGATATGACCTAGCATTGTACGACCGAATTGAAGACAAGATATACTACGACACCAAATCAACCGGCTATGGTAACGTGAAAAAAGACGTATCTGGCGCGGTGTGGACCAAACCATATGGACTAGCAGGCGCGTTAAAAGTAGAAGAAATTAACTACTATAAACGAGAAGATTTGAAACTTTTACGCGAAGCAAAGACCGATAGTGGCGTTTGGTACCAAATTTCCGTAGATACCGAGCCACTTGGATGGGTAAAACAAGAATTAATCGAAAAAAAATAGAAAATGACCGAGAAAGAGCAAAATGACTTGTCTTATTTATAGGCAAAAAGTCCTTTACAAGCTCTTTTTCTTTTTTATTTTCATTGACCGCACCTTTCTAAAACTGCTCTATCAAAGCGCTAAGCCTAGATTGTAACATAAGTAATGTAAAAGTAATGTGTATTACAAGGCTGGTTTGATAGAATGAAATAGTTGTTTTAAAGAACACCTGTTTCTAGTTTTTCAAAAGCTGGAACGATAATTCAAAGAAGGATGTGCAATAAATCATTATGTTACAACTCGCAAAGAAGCATTTGGTGACAATTGGTCTAGGAATTACAATTACATTATGCGCCTTACCAATCCACTCCCAAGCTGCTGGTCTAGAGGACGGCCTGACTTCCAAGCAAGAGAAGTTTATTAATGAGATTGCGCCGCATGCTCAAAAAGTGCAAAGAGAACATGGTATTTTAGCAAGTATTACTATTTCGCAAGCAATTTTAGAATCTAATTGGGGCGAGAGTAAACTAGCAAAAGACGGTAACAATTTATTCGGAATTAAAGGCTCTTATAATGGAGCATCGATTAAATTACCAACTAGAGAACACAATGGTGTTGTTTGGGTTGGAACGGATGCTGTTTTCCGTGCGTACCCAGGTTGGTATGAATCAATGAATGACCACGCACTTTTATTTGTCAAAGGCCCATCATGGAATCCACATCTATACGGAGGACTAATCAAAGAGTATAACTTTGAAAAAGCCGCTGTTGCACTTGGCAAAACTGGCTATTCGTCTGATCCAGAGTATGCAGCAAAACTAATTGACCTCATCAAAAAAGCAAATTTAAATAAATACGATACCGTTTATAGTGAACGAGTATCTGATAAAGCAATCAAAGCAGCTGGAGAAATAGCTATCAAAGATAATTGCTTTATTTGGTCCGCTCCCGGTGGTACAAAAGGGGCGAAACCAGTAGCGAGTACGTCCAAATATTTTGGTCGCCAAGTGTCGATTAATCAGGAAGTAAAAGTAACCGACTCTAATATTACGTGGTATCATATCCATCAAAATGGCGAATCAATTGGTTGGATTGAAAGTACGTCCATTAAAAACTTCTATCAATTAGAAGACTATTCGCCAACTGTCGCTGCCTTACTAAAAACCGATGATAATAATCGTTTAGTCATCAACATGGACATCGATACATCTGAACTTCACAAAACCAGAGTAGCGAAGGCGGATACAAAAGGAAAAACAGCCTTTAATTTACCTTTACTTAACGTACAATCCGTTGTATGGTAATAGCCTTGCAAAAAAAGCTGAATAGATTACTCGGCTTTTTTTGCGTTTTCAAAGGATTTTTAGAAAGAAACTGTTATAATGTAAAAGGAGTTTATAAGGAGGGTTATTAATATGGATGAACAATTAAAAATGTTAAAAGCACTAACCGATGCAAAAGGTATCCCCGGTAACGAACGCGCAGTAAGAAACGTGTTCCGCGAATACATCGAACCACTAGCGGATAGTTTTGAAACAGACGGCTTAGGAAGTGCCGTTGCGAAAAAAGTGGGCAACGAAGATGGACCTAAAATTATGATTGCTGGCCATTTAGATGAAGTAGGCTTTATGGTAACGCAAATTGACGATAAAGGTTTTATTAAATTTCAAACAGTGGGCGGCTGGGTTTCCCAAGTAATGCTCGCACAAAAAGTAACTATCGTGACGCGCTCTGGCGAAGAGATCACCGGTGTTATCGGTTCTAAACCACCACATGTGATGACTGCAGCGGAACGCCAAAAATCTTTTGATATTAAAGATATGTTTATCGATGTTGGTGCAGTAGATAAAGCAGAAGTGGAAAGTTACGGCATTCGTCCTGGCGACATGATCGTTCCTGCTTTTGATTTTACTGTAATGAAAAACGAGAAATTCTTGCTAGCGAAAGCATGGGATAACCGTATTGGCCTTGCAATTGCCATCGAAGTACTTAAAAACTTACAAAAAGAACAACATCCAAATATCGTTTACGGTGTAGGGACGGTTCAAGAAGAAGTTGGTTTACGTGGCGCGAAAACAGCCGCACATTTCGTACAACCAGATATCGGTTTTGCTGTCGATGTCGGCATCGCGGGAGATACTCCGGGCGTAACAGACAAAGAAGCGATGAGCAAAATGGGCGAAGGTCCACAAATCGTTATTTATGACGCATCAATGGTAGCACACGCTGGTCTTCGTGATTTTGTCACAGACGTAGCGGACGAATTATCCATTCCTTACCAATTTGAAGCAATTCCAATGGGCGGAACAGATTCTGGTTCGATTCATTTAACAGGAAACGGAATCCCGTCTCTATCCATTACAATTGCAACACGCTACATTCATTCTCATTCATCGATGCTACACCGTGATGATTTTGAAAATGCAGTAAAACTAATTACTGAAGTAGTCAAACGTTTAGATAAAGAAAAAGTAACAGAAATTCGCTTAGGTTGAGTTTCGAGAAAAGAGGACAACTTTTATGGAACAGATTCAATCAGTAAAAAACGACCGTGTCAAAACATGGAAAAAACTACAAACGAGAAAAGGCCGCGATAAAACTGGAACTTATTTGGTGGAAGGCTTTCATTTAGTAGAAGAAGCATTACGTCAAGATGGTTTAGTACTGGAGCTGCTTGTTTCAAGTGGTGTTTCTGTTCCAGAAGAGTGGTTAAAAGGCGATTACGATGTGTTTGAAATCAGCACAGAAATCAGCCACTTAATTAGCGAAACGACGACGGAGCAAGGCGTTTTTGCGGTCGTTGCTACTTCTGAGCCAGATATGATGCTTTTATATGGGAAGAAATTATTGCTTGTAGATGCGGTACAAGATCCAGGTAATGTTGGGACGTTAATTCGTACAGCTGATGCGGCTGGATATGATTGTGTCGTGCTCGGCCGAGGTAGTGCAGACCTTTACAACCCGAAAGTGATTCGTAGTACGCAAGGTAGTCATTTTCACATTCCCGTTATTCAAGCAGATTTATTTGATTGGATTGCGAATTTAGAAGAAGAGGGCGTGCCGGTAATCGGTGCAGTTTTAGATGACCAAGCGAAGTCATTAAACGACATGCCAAAACGCGAAACATTAGCTTTAATGGTCGGAAATGAAGGAAACGGTATTTCGCCTGAATTACAAGATCGTCTTTCCGAAAAAGTATACATTCCTATTTACGGCGACAGTGAATCATTAAATGTGGCTGTAGCAGCAGGAATTTTACTGTACGGTTTAAGAAAATAATAAAAAGTGGTGACTAAGGTTATTCAGGCCTAGTCACCACTTTTTTTTAATTTCTTCCTGTTTTTCCATTTCTACTTCACGAATCGCCACACGTTTTAAATCAGCTACAACGCTATGCATGTAATCAAACGCTGCGCCCCAGTCAATGCCAGTAAAGAAGCCGTTCGAACTACCCGTCGAGATAATCGTTACTTCTGTTTCGCCGTGAAAATTATTAATATTGACGAAAAGTGCCGCCCGGTTAGAAGAGCGAAAATAATACTTTTCGCAAGCAAGTGTCGCAAGTTCGCCAAAATCAAATGTTCTAATTTCAGAAAAAACGATATTCGATCCTACTTGCCCGGCTTTGATTATTTCGAAGGTTTCAGAAACATCGGTTTTAACAATGTATCGAATGGATGGCATGATAGCCGCCTCCTTCATAAATCTCTCTTAGTTATAGTGTAAGCCCAGAAGGATACTTTGGTCAATTGATATATCGCTTACTTAATATAAGCAACATAACATTTATTAGTTACTTTCTGATGATAGATATGGTACAATAACGTTAGAGGTGAGAATTATGACTGATGCACATACAGTATGTCCGAAGTTTGAATCGGCGTTCCAATTACTAGGTAAACGCTGGACTGGACTTATCATCAATGTCTTACTGACTGGTCCAAAAAGGTTTAAACAAGTTGCCGCTGAGATCCCACAAATGAGTGATCGGGTGCTTGCAGAACGTTTGAAGGAACTTGAGGAAATGGATATTTGTTTGAGACAAGTTTATCCAGAAACTCCTGTACGCATTGAATATGAACTAACCGAAAAAGGCAAAGCACTCCAAGAAGTAATGCTCGAAGTCCAGTGTTGGGCGGATAAATGGGTGGAAGTACCTAATTAAAAAGAAATAATCTCTCCTGTTAATTTGGGGAGATTATTTTTTAGCTTGAATCTTTCGTAGAACCATACTATAATAGAAACTATCTAAATAAGTAAAGACAATGAAAGAGCCAAGTAGCAAACTGAGTCTGTATAGGGAGAAGTGGTCATAGACTGAAAGCCACTTTACAAACGAATTTGTGAACATTTCACCTCTGGAGTCGCCGCCGGGAAGCACAATTAGTGTGAAGGTGGTCCGGTTACTAAGCCGTTATCGAATTTTGAGTGGGAACAAATTTTTTGTTCTTATTAGGGTGGTACCGCGAGAAGTCTCGTCCCTTTGTGGATAGAGCTTTTTTATTTTGTCTAAAAAGAAGGAGTGAACGGTATGTTAGAACAGTTACAGACGCTGAAAAGTGAAGCAGAAACACAAATTAACGAAGCAGCAGACTTAAAAACTTTAAACGACTTACGGGTAAAATACCTTGGTAAAAAAGGCCCGATGACCGAAATCATGAAACAAATGGGGAAACTTTCTGCAGAAGAAAGACCAAAAATGGGTTCGCTTGCTAATGAAGTACGTACAGCTTTAACAGAAGCTATTTCCAGCAAGCAACAAATTCTCGAAACAGCCGCAATCAATGAAAAACTAAAAGCAGAAACTATTGACGTTACGTTACCAGGAACTGCGCCGAGCATCGGAACCAAACATTTGCTAACACAAGTTATTGAAGAAATGGAAGATATGTTCATTGGTATGGGCTATGAAATCGCAGAAGGTCCGGAAGTAGAACTAGATTACTACAACTTCGAGGCGCTAAATTTACCGAAAGATCACCCAGCGCGCGATATGCAAGATAGCTTTTATATTACAGAAAATACTTTACTACGTACCCAAACTTCTCCAGTACAAGCAAGAACAATGGAGAAACATGACTTCTCTAAAGGGCCAATCAAAGTTATTTGCCCAGGGAAAGTGTACCGCCGGGATAATGATGACGCAACTCATTCCCATCAATTTACGCAAATCGAAGGGCTAGTTGTTGGTGAAAACATCACATTTGCTGACTTAAAAGGAACATTAACTGTTCTCGCAAAAACAATGTTTGGTGAAGAACGTGAAATCCGCCTTCGCCCATCCTTCTTCCCGTTCACAGAACCATCCGTTGAAATGGATATCTCTTGTTTCAAATGTGGAGGTAAAGGGTGCCGCGTTTGTAAAGGAACAGGCTGGATTGAAATTTTAGGTAGCGGAATGGTACATCCAAACGTGCTTGAAATGTCTGGGATTGACTCCACACGTTACAGCGGCTTTGCTTTCGGCTTAGGACCTGAACGTGTTGCAATGTTAAAATATGCGGTAGATGATATTCGTCACCTTTACACAAATGATTTACGCTTTACGAAGCAATTCCAAAGTACAGAAACGGGGGAAATCTAATGTTAGTTTCATATAATTGGGTCAAAGAATTTTTCCAAGACTTCCCGTTGACGGCGGAAGAGCTAGGAGAAGCAATTACAAGAACAGGTATTGAAATCGAAGGCGTACAAGAATTAAGCGCTAGTTTGAAAAATGTCGTAGTCGGTGAAGTTTTATCATGCGAACGCCACCCCGATGCAGAGAAATTGAATAAATGCCTCGTTCAAACAGATGAAGCAGAACCAGTTCAAATTATTTGCGGAGCTCCAAACGTTGCCGCTGGTCAAAAAGTAATTGTTGCCAAAGTTGGTGCAAGACTTCCAGGCGGACTTAAAATCAAACGCGCAAAACTACGCGGTGAAGTTTCAGAAGGAATGATCTGCTCGCTTGCAGAACTTGGCTTTGAAAGCAAAGTAGTACCAAAAGCTTATGCAGAAGGCATTTATGTGTTACCAGAACATGTGGAAGTAGGCGTAAGTGCAATCACTTTACTAGGCTTGGATGATGCGATTTTGGATATGGCAATCACCCCAAACCGTGCCGACGCATTAAGCATGAACGGCGTAGCTCACGAGGTTGGCGCGATTATCCATCAAAAACCAGCCCAACCAACTCAGCCAGACGTATCCGAAAAAGGTAAAGCTGATGCATTTATTTCTGTAGAAGTAGAAAATCCAGCTGATACACCTTACTATGCGATTAAAATGATCGAAAACATCGAAATCAAAGAATCTCCACTATGGTTACAAACAAAACTAATGAAAGCAGGAATCCGTCCTCATAATAACGTTGTCGATGTAACGAACTACATCAACTTATTATATGGCCAACCTTTGCATTCATTTGACTATGATAAAATCGGCAGCAAAAAAATTGTCGTACGTTCTGCAAAAGAGCAAGAAGAAATTACGACACTTGATGGCGAGAAAAGAGCATTACAAGCGGGCCATACAGTTATTACTAACGGAACAGAGCCAATTGCCATCGCTGGTGTTATGGGCGGCGAATTTTCCGAAGTAACAGAGAGCACAACAACTGTAGCGCTAGAAGGTGCAATCTTCAGTAGTTCCTCTATCGGTAAAGCATCACGTGAATTATACCTACGTACCGAAGCAAGTATTCGTTACGATAAAGGCTCTGATGCATGGAAAGTAGAAAAAGCACTTGCGCACGGCGGAGCATTAATCGCTGAACTTAGTGGTGGAACGCTTGTTGGCGGTGTAGTAGAAGTAGATAACCGTGAAAAAGCAGTAAATAAAATCGAAACAAGCTTAACGCGCATTAACCGTATTTTAGGAACAGCGATTACACTTGCGGAAATCGAAACTATTTTTGCTCGTTTAGGATTTGTGTTAGAAGTAAAAGGCGACACATTAATTATCGAAGTACCAACAAGACGTTGGGATATTACGATTGAAGCGGATATTTTAGAAGAAGTAGCACGTATTTATGGCTATGACGAAATTCCAGTAACTCTTCCAGCAACAAGCACAACAGGTGGCTTATCAGACAGCCAAAAAGCCCGTCGTGTAATGCGCGCTTATTTAGAAGGAGCAGGACTTAACCAAGCATTAACGTACTCGTTAACTTCCGAAAAAGATGCGACTCGTTTAGCACTTTCCAATGAAAAAACGGTTGCGTTATCGATGCCGATGAGTGAAGAACACAGCCATTTAAGAACAAGTATCGTTCCACAATTAATTCGTAGCGCAAGTTACAATATCGCGCGTAAAAATATGGACGTGGCACTTTACGAAATGGGAACCGTGTTTTACGCAACAGAAGGCGACAATTTACCAATCGAACAAGAGCATTTAGCTGGCCTAATCACTGGGAACTGGCATGTTGCAGATTGGCAAAAAACACCAAAACCAGTAGACTTCTTCGTTTTAAAAGGAATTGTCGAAGGTTTAGTGAACAAATTAGGAATTAAAGCCGAACTGCACTGGCAGCAAACCGAAAAAGAAGAATTACACCCAGGAAGAACAGCAAGCATTGTTTTGGAAGGACAAGAGATCGGTTATCTTGGCGCGCTTCATCCAGCAGTAGAAGCAAACTACGATTTAAAAGAAACCTATGTATTTGAAATCAATGTAGCGGCTTTGCTTGATGCAACGAAAGAAAAAGTTGTTTATCAGCCAATTCCGCGCTACCCAGAAATGACTCGTGACTTAGCATTACTTGTCGATAAAGATACCGACCACGCTGCGATTTCTCAAGTAATCAAAGAGCACGGCGGAAACTTACTAGTGAACATTGAGCTATTTGATATTTTCGAAGGAGAAAGCCTTGGCGAAAATAAAAAATCACTTGCATATACCTTAACTTTCTTAGACAGCGAAAGAACGCTCGTTGAAGAAGACGTTCAAAAAGCAACGAACAAAGTAGTGGAAGCATTACAAACAAAACTAAATGCGGTTATCCGCTAAATGGAAAAACTAACTGGAGCCGTTCCAGTTAGTTTTTTTTATGCTACTTTCCTTTTTTAGTACTTCACCAACTTAAATAACACATGGTATACTAATGTCATATGACAGAGAAAAAAGGACGAGAAAAATGACCTACGTAGAAATGAAAGATGTCTCTAAATTTTATCAAATGGGAGAAAATGTTGTTACAGCTAATGACAAAATCAATTTTGGGATAAATAAAGGTGAATTTGTTGTTATCGTTGGACCTTCTGGAGCTGGTAAATCCACCGTATTAAATATATTAGGCGGGATGGATAGTTCGAGTGAAGGAAAAATCATGGTAGACGGGCAAGATATTGCTCAATATAATGCAAAACAATTAACGAAATACCGTCGCACAGATGTCGGTTTTGTTTTCCAATTTTACAATTTGGTCCCTAATTTAACCGCGAAAGAAAATGTCGAGTTAGCTGCACAAATCGCTCCTAACGCACTAGACGCGGAAACCGTTTTAACACAAGTTGGATTAAGTCATCGATTAGATAATTTTCCAGCCCAGTTATCAGGAGGGGAACAACAACGTGTTGCCATCGCCCGCGCATTAGCGAAAGCACCGAAGTTACTCTTATGCGATGAACCAACAGGCGCACTGGATTACGACACAGGGAAATCCGTCTTAAAATTATTGCAAGAAACTTGTGAAAAAACCGGAACGACCGTAATCGTCATTACACATAATACAGCAATCACACCAATTGCTGACCGAGTTATTGAAATTAACAATGCAAAAGTGCGCAGTATCAAAGAAAATCCACAGCCAATGTCCATTGATAATTTAGAATGGTAGAAAGGAGCAACCAGTGAAACGTTCAGCATTATGGAAAGATATCTACCGTGAAATATGGCGTTCGAAAAGCCGATTTATTTCGATTTTCATGCTTATTATGCTTGGGGTTGCTTTTTTCTCTGGACTAAAAGCAACTGGCCCAGATATGCTTTTAACCGCCAATAATTATTTCAATAAGTATGATCTAGCCAATTTCAACGTACAATCAACCTATGGAATCGATCAAACCGACAAACAAGCGCTCGAAAAAGTGGACGGCGTGGAGCAAGTGGAACTCGGATATACCGCAGACACCTTGATGCAAGACAAAAATATCGTTACTAAATTATATTCTATGAAGGCGGATAATCAGCTCAATAAATATAAAGTAGTGACAGGTCGTTTGCCCGAAAAATCTGGAGAAATTGCCCTAGATAACAATAAACTTATCCACGAAAACGTCCAACTAGGCGATAAAGTAACGTTTGTTAAAAATGATGGAAATAAGCTGACGGGTACATTAAAAGAATCCACCTTTAAAGTAGTTGGTTTCGTCCAATCGCCAGCTTATATCCAAAAATCAGAACGCGGCGCAAGCACAGTCGGTAAAGGAAAAACCGAAGCATTCGGGGTCATCCAAGAGCAAGACTTTGCGTTACCAGAATATACTATCGCCAATTTAACGTTCACCAATTTAGCATCTGAGAAAGCTTTTAGTGATGCGTATCTATCTAATGAAGAAAAAGATAAAGATAACATTGAAACAGCCTTGAAAAATCAACCAGAAAAACGTTTAGAAAAAATAAAAGCAACTGAACAACAGAAATTGAACGATGCAACGAAAGAAATTAATCAAGGAAAAGCAGAACTAAAAACGAACGAAGCCAAACTAGCAGACGCAAAAGCACAGCTAGATGTCGGATTTTCCGAGTATGAAGCTGCGAAAAAAAGCTACGATACCAAAATCAGCCAAGGCGAGACAGAAATCCGCAACGGAGAAGCCGAACTAGCTAGTGCGAAAAAACAATTAGACGCCGCCCAACCACAAATTACTCAGGGCGAAGCAGCAATTGACCAAGCAGAAAAAGAATTGAAACAAGGACAAGCAGCATGGACAGACGCGAATAACTTTTTGAATAGAACCAATAGCTATTTGAAAAATACGAGAAGTGTCATAGAAAGATCTCAAGAACATCGTTTACCAGCTGATGAGATGGATAGGGATATCTTGCTTTACCCATTCAATTCCATTGCAAAAGGTTTGAAACTTACTGAGAAAGAACGAAATGGTTTTGATACGGTACTGAGTCTATTTATATATGATTATGAAGCTGGATACGGTCATCTCAATAATGAATGGCGCGCTGAAATGGAATTTATGCTTAGTTGTATGCCTACTTTTGAAAATAAATACCAAGAAGCGCGAGTAGCTTTAGATGGAGAAAAGCAAAAGTTAGAACAAGCTCAACAAGCGTTAGCCGCTAAAAAACAAGCATTTCAAGGACCAAAAGCGACTTACGAAGCTGGCTTAGCAAAATACCAAGCCGGAACTAAAAAACTCGCTGCAGCAAAAGCGCAACTCGCTGCCGGTAAAGAAACAGGCGGAGCGGAACTACAAAACGCACTTGCCAAATTAAACGCTGGTCAAGCAACATACGAAAAGAATCTAGCGTTATTCACAACCGAAAAACAAAAAGCAGAACCAAAACTAGCCAGTGCTGAAAAAGAGGCTAAAATCGGTCAAGAAAAATTAGATACGCTAGAACTTCCAAAGTATTACGTGTTAGATCGCAATGATAATCCGGGATATAGCGAATATAAAGAAAATGCCGACAGACTAACTTCTTTATCGACCGCATTCCCAATCTTCTTTTTCCTAATTGCTGCGCTCGTTTGTTTAACGACGATGACGCGTATGGTAGAAGAACAAAGAACACAGATTGGAACGTTAAAAGCATTTGGTTATTCGAATGGAAGCATTATTTTAAAATATCTCGTTTATGGTTCCATCGCAAGTGTGATTGGAAGTGTGCTCGGAATATTGATTGGCTTCCAGTTTTTCCCGAATATCATTTTTAACGCCTATAAATCGATGTATGAAATGCCGCCAGTTGATATTGGTTTCTACTGGAGCTACAGTTTGCTATCCTTATTTGTCGCTTTATTCTGCACGACATTTACAGCCTATGTAGCTTGTCGCGCAGAACTTCGGGCCAATGCTGCCACATTAATGCGCCCTAAAGCACCAAAAATCGGAAAACGTATTTTCTTAGAACGGATACAATTTATTTGGAAACGAATGAATTTCACAAGCAAAGTAACGGCTAGAAATTTATTCCGTTATAAACAACGAATGCTAATGACTGTTCTTGGTGTAGCTGGCTGTACGGCGTTAATTCTTACAGGCTTTGGTCTCCGTAATTCCATAAGTGATATTGCGAAAATGCAATACGGGCAAATTATGAAATACGATGCGGCTGTTTACCAAGATATGAGCGCGCCACCGACAGCCAAAGAAACATTTGATGAACTAATGGATGATTCCAATATTAAAAGTAAACTGGCCATGTCACAAACAAATATCGATACTGTGAAAGCGGGGCAGTCCGCGCAAGCTACATCGATTATTGTGCCTAAGAATTTAAATGAGCTGCCGAATTATATCGTTTTACGCGACCGTGCCAGCCATACAACAGAAAAACTCACAGATGATGGAGCAATCATCACCGAAAAACTGGCTAAACTTTTTGACGTAAAACCAGGCGACACCATTACAGTCAAAAACGCCGAAAATGATAAATTTCAAATAAAAGTGAGTGCCATTACAGAAAATTACGCATTACACTATATTTACATGACACCAACGTATTACCAGCAAATTTTCAAAGAAAAACTAGTTTATAATTTAGATTTATTAATGCTAAAAGATACTTCTGAAAAAGTGGAAAGCGATTTTGCGGAGAAATTAACGGATAGTAAAGCTGTTCTCAATGTTACTTTTTCCAATAACGTTAGTTCGATGCTGACAGACACGCTTGATAGCTTGAATATCGTTATCGTTGTACTCATCACATCAGCCGCACTGCTCGCATTTGTTGTTCTATACAACCTGACTAATATCAATGTATCAGAACGGATTCGCGAACTTTCCACCATCAAAGTACTCGGTTTTTATCCAAAAGAAGTAACGATGTATGTCTACCGAGAAAATATTATTTTAACCTTAATGGGAATTGTGACGGGATTCGTGCTTGGCTTCTTCTTGCACCGTTTTATAATTACTACCGCAGAAGTCGACCAAATGATGTTTAGCCCAGCGATTAGTTGGACAAGCTATCTATTTTCCGGCATTCTCACACTTATTTTTGCCACCGTGGTAATGGTTGTGATGCACATTAAACTCAAACGAATTGACATGATTGAAGCATTAAAATCAGTAGAATAATGAGGAAAAGAACTTGCTTTTGCGGCAAGTTCTTTTTGTTTGACTTCAAAATAAATAAAGCTTAAACTGAAAAATAGTTAAGGGGGTGAACTTTATTTGGAAAGACAAAAAGTAAAACAACTAATAAAGAGTTACCAACAAACCTACATATTCGCTATGACACATATACATCAAGCTATTTCCGAAATATCAACCAATACCGTCGATTTATCGATTGAACAATTTTTTGTGTTACGGGAAATTGCAGCTTACGATGGAATTAGCGCCACGGAACTTGCGGCCACTTTATCCGTCAATAAAAGTGCGATTACACCCAAACTAAAAAAACTAGTAGACAAAGGTTACATTAGGCGGAAACGAAATCAACAAGATAAACGCGCCATAGTTTTAACTATCTCAGAAAAAGGGAATAACGTTTACGAAGCGTGCGAAAAACAATTAGAGTTACTCGTGAACGAATGGCTCGAAATTCTAGGGGAAAAAGACAGCGAACACTTCTTTGAACTATTTCAGAAAATTACCAAATCAGTTGTCGAACCTAAAAAATAAAAGGAGAGATTTGGCATGAAATGGATTATGAAACTCCGCTGGGCCATTTTAGCATTTTGGCTTGCAGCAGCAGTCGTACTAATGTTTATTGCACCACCCATGGCAGATCTTGTACGCGAAAAAGGCGAATTAAAGCTGCCCGATGGCTACCCGTCATCACTAGCAACAGAAATGCAAAAGAAACATAATCCAGACGACAAAGGTTCTGCTTACATCGCTGTCTACACTTCTGAGAATAAGTTGACTGGAACAGAATTAAACGATATCGAAAAATCACTAGACTCTATCGAAAAAGATAAAACAGATCTCCACGTAACCAATGTGGTATCAAGCTTCAACCAACCAGAATTAAAAGATAAATTTTTATCAAAAGATGGTAAAACACTAGTAGCAAGCTTAACGGTAGATGATACAGACGCCTCTGTTAAAAGCATCCGTAACGCTTTAGACAAAAAAATGGATGTGAAGGGCGTTGACACATACTTAACCGGAAACAAACTAATTCAAGAAGATGTTGTCCAAGGTTCCGAAGACGGTTTACATAAAACAGAGGGTATCACCGTAGTCTTTATTTTAGTTGTGTTATTCCTTGTATTCCGCTCTGCTGTAGCACCATTTATCCCGTTAATAACGGTTGGGATTAGTTATCTTGTAGCACAAAGCACGGTAGCATTCTTAATCGATCTCTTTAATTTTCCAGTTTCGACTTACACGCAGATATTTATGGTCTGTATTATGTTCGGGATTGGAACCGACTATTGTATTCTCCTAATGAGTCGATTTAAAGAAGAAATGGGAGCCGGACTAGATCCGCGCGAAGCTGTTCATGCTACTTATCGTACAGCCGGAAAAACAGTCATTTATAGTGGCGTAGCAGTTCTTGTTGCCTTTACTTCACTTTATTTCGTTCAATTCGATTTATATCGTTCCGCAGTAGCAGTTGGTGTCGGCATTGTCGTTTTACTCGCCGCACTATATACACTCGTGCCATTCTTTATGAGCACACTCGGAACACATCTATTCTGGCCATTAAATAAAAATATTAGCCATAAAGAAAATAAACTGTGGGGAGCTGCTGGTAAATTCACTTTTGCAAGACCGTGGATTGCACTACTAATCGTCGCAGCTATTACGCTACCACCAATTTTACTCCACACAGGAACCGAATCATTCAACTCACTAGATGAAATTAGCGACAAATATCCTTCGAAAAAAGGTTTTGAAATCGTTTCGGATAGCTTTGGAGCAGGGCAAGTTGCGCCAACGCAAATCTTTATCGAAAATGATGATAACATGCGAACAACGGATTATATCGCGCAAATCGAAAAAATTTCCGATGATTTATCTCATTTAAAAGGTATTGATATGGTCATGAGTGCCTCACGCCCAGCCGGAAAACGCGTCGATGATATTTACATTAAAAATCAAGCTGGACAAGTCAGTGATGGTGTTGGTCAAGCAACAGATGGCGTCGGACAAGTGAAAAAAGGGTTAGATTCTGCTAGTTCTGAACTGGAAAAATCTGAGCCCGCCCTAAATAAAGCCGTTGCTGGCGTTGGCGACTTACAAAAAGGCACTGTTGCAACCGAAGAAGGTATCAACCAACTGCAATCCGCACTCGCACAAATCCAAACAGGTATTGAAAGCGGCGCAACTGGCGCAGGTGATCTAAAACAAGGCGTAGCACAAGCCAAATCACAACTAGCAACTCTTCAAAATGGCGAAGCTCAAATCCAAGCAGGTTACGCTGAAATTCAAAAAAACTTACAAAATGTAGCTAATCAATTAAAAGCTTTTGAAAATCCAAATACACAAGCAATTGATACATCCAAACTAGAAGCACAATTTAAACAAATCGGCGCGTCATTCCAAGCTTTTGCAGCCGCACATCCAGAAGTACGAAACGATCCTAAATTCCAAAAACTAGCCGCAGACATCCAAGGCTTAGAAACAGCTGGGAATGACTTGAAAACAGCTGCCGGAAAACAAATGGCAGCACTTCAAGCAAAAATGAAAGAACTTAATCAAGGCATTCAACAACTAGCAACTGCTATGAACCAATTAAATCAGCAATCGAAGCAAATTTCCGACGGCCTTAGCGCATTTGGCACAGGACTTGGTCAAATCGAATCAGGTCTAGCACAATTAGAAAACGGGCTTAACCAAGCAGCAGACGGTCAAGGTCAAGTCATTTCCAAAATGCCTGAAATTTCCAATGCACTTAGTCAAATCGCAGCTGGCCAAGGTGCTTTAAAAGAAGGCTTTGCGGGCATTAGCGGTCAAATGGGGCAACTCACAGATGGCTTAACTTCCGGTGCAGATGGCCTCGGCAAAGTTCAAAGCGGTCTCAACACCGCCAACGGACTCATTGACGATTGGTCAAAAGTACCATACGCAAGTTCTGGAATTTACGTGCCAGATGCTTTATTAAAAAATGCTGATTTCCAAAAAGTATTAGATCAATATATCTCTTCTGATGGAAAACTAGCAACGATTAATGTTGTCCTAACTAAAAATCCATACTCGAACGCAGCAATGGATTCGATTGACGACATTAACGATCAACTTGCAGCAAGCATGAAAGGCACGAAACTCGAAAATGCCAAAATTGGTATTGGCGGAATGACAAGCGTTAACTACGATACAAGAGATATGTCGACAGCTGATTATCATTTAGTACTTGTCATCGTTCTAGCGAGTGTATTCGTCACACTTGTCATCGTCTTACGTTCGCTTGTAATGCCAATTTATCTCATTGCATCACTTGTCTTAACTTACTTTACGGCCCTTGGTTTTGCAGAAATTATCTTCATGCGAATCCTCGGATACAGTGGTCTAACATGGGCAACCCCATTCTTTGGATTCGTTGTACTCGTCGCACTCGGGATTGATTATTCAATCTTCCTTATGTCCCGCTTTAACGAATATAACGGACTTTCCGTACGCGACAGAATGATAAAAGCGATGAAAAATATGGGTGGCGTTATCTTCTCGGCAGTTATCATCCTCGGAGGAACATTCGCCGCAATGATGCCAGCTGGCGTGCTATCCTTACTAGAAATTGCCACAGTGGTTCTGATTGGTTTAGTACTCTATGCCGTCGTTATCCTACCACTATTCGTTCCGGTTATGGTTAAATTATTCGGACGAGGCAACTGGTGGCCATTTATCACAAGAAAAGGCGACCATCAAGAAAACGTACCACCGAAAAAATAGCCGAACAAACCGCATTCCTTTTAAAAGGAATGCGGTTTTTAGTTTAATTTGGTAAGATGTAGGGAGAGACGAATGAAGGAGGAAGATACAGATGATAAAACTCGAAAATGACTGGGATGAGTTATTAAAAGATGAGTTTAACCAACCTTATTATTTAAAACTTCGCCAGTTCCTAAAAAATGAATACCAAACAAAAAAAGTATTTCCAGACATGTATGACATTTTTAATGTTTTAAAACACACTGCTTATAAAGATGTAAAAGTAGTGATACTCGGCCAAGATCCATACCACGGACCAGGTCAAGCACACGGACTCTCTTTTTCCGTCCAAAAAGGAGTACAAATCCCGCCATCGTTACAAAATATTTATTTGGAACTACATAATGACTTGAATTGTGAAATCCCAAACAATGGCTATCTGATACCGTGGGCAGACCAAGGTGTATTGCTATTAAACACCGTACTAACTGTTCGCGCAGGCCAAGCTAATTCTCACCGCGGGCAAGGCTGGGAAATGCTAACGAACCGCATTATCGAAATGATTAACGAGAAAGAGGAGCCAGTTGTCTTTTTACTTTGGGGCAATAATGCAAAAGAAAAGTTGCAACTATTAACTAACCCGAACCACATTGCTTTCACATCCGTTCATCCTAGCCCACTTTCCGCATCACGTGGATTCATGGGCTGCCAACATTTTTCCAAAGCGAACCAATTCTTAGAGCAAAACGGCGTAACTCCGATTGATTGGCAAATTCCTTCTATATAAATAAAAAACGCCTCATCAGCAAAAGACGAGGCGTTTTGTTTATTTTTTAGCAATTTTCAAGGCTTTTTCTGTATTAGCAAAATGTTGTTTCGTATATTTCGCTAGTGTTTCCATTCCAAAGCGTTCAATAATTTCGGCTGCAACAGCGTCGACATGAGGTCCAGCACCCTTTGGAAGGGGAATACCAACTTCCTTCGACATCGCATCAAACGCTTGAACAAATTTATAACGAGCAATAATCGAAGCCGCCGCCACCGAAAGATGTAACCCTTCCGCTTTGGTTGCAAAAAAGACATCCTCACGAACAATGCTAGGCTCTTGTGCCAAATAACGGTAATACGTATTTTTTTCAGCAAATTGATCAATTAAAATCGCTTCTGGTTTTACTGGTGCTAGTTTTTTCAAGACATTTTCAATTGCTCGATTATGTAATAAAGCTTTCATTTGACCTTGATTCATGCCTCTTTGTTGTAATTCGTTATATTTCGGATTCGGACAAAGTAGCACACTATGCGGCACAAGCGGCATGATTTTCTCGGCGATTCGACAAATTTCCGGATCTTTCATGGCTTTTGAATCCTTCACACCAAGCTCTTTTAAAAGTGGCATCATTTCCGCATCGACATATGCTGCGCAAACAGTAATGGGACCAAAAAAATCACCCGTGCCGACTTCATCGGAGCCAATGACATTTTTTGATGCGAAGTTTGCTGGAAGAACACCTTTAGAAACACTTGGCGACTTCGCTTTTGTTTCTGGTAAGGTCGCTACCCATTTTTTTGCTTCGGCTTCTCCGTTCACTCCTTGGAACATCACTTTACGCGATTTATAGCCAGTAATGGAGACACCAGGTTTTTTAGCTGCAAAAACGGCTCCTGGTGGGAGTTTTGGATTGGAAAAAGGGAGATATGTTTGTTTCATTTTTTCAAGAGTTGATTGATTGACTACAATAACTGTATTTGCGATAAGGCATCATCCTTTCAAAGTTCTATTGTAACATACTACGCCGAAAGACTGAATATCGGCTAAACAGGTGGTTGACTCTTTTCTTTCGGGCTTTTTCGTGATAAGATTATGACAAGTAGCGGCCTAAATGAATTTGGGCGAGGAGGAATTTACGTGGCAAATGAGAGAAATAGAGTAGTGACCACAATTTACGGTAGAGAATATACAATTGTTGGCATAGAAACAACAGACCACTTACGAAAAGTAGCTCGCGAAGTCGATGAAAAAATGCACGAAATCGGCTCTCAAAATCATGCGCTTGATAGCGGAAGGCTCGCTGTACTGACAGCTGTGAATGCAACTCACGATTATTTAAAACTAGAACAAAAATATCTAGAGTTGGAACAAGAACTGGCTCGTATCAAAGGAAGAGATCAATGATTTTAAATGCGATTATTTTAATTTTGCTTGTTTCTGGCTTTTTTGCAGGTTTCAGAACAGGCCTAATCAAACAACTTATATTATTGCTAGGTTATATTTTGGCATTTTTTATCTCGTATACATATTACGAAGATTTAGCGCCTCATTTAACC
Organism: Listeria cossartiae subsp. cayugensis; assembly: GCF_014229095.1. Lineage (GTDB taxonomy): Bacteria > Bacillota > Bacilli > Lactobacillales > Listeriaceae > Listeria > Listeria cayugensis. The sequence goes on from NZ_JAARZC010000001.1 coordinate 900,570, forward strand.
TTTATACCTTATCCAGGTAGTGATACTTCAGATGGATTATCTATTATTTTACAGGAATTACGAACAGAAACAGCTTATTATAACGTACTCGGCTTTGCGATAATTTTTATTGTTGCGATTATTGTCGTTCATATGCTCGCATCGCTTGTTGGTGGCTTAACAAAAATACCTGTTTTGCGCCAAATTAATGGGTTAGTAGCAGCTGTTTTTGGCGTTATTAAGTCTTATTTACTTATTTTTATTGTATTGTTTATCATGGCAATTTACCCGGCGAATTGGTCAGAGAATCTGATTGACAGCTCTACGGTTGCTCAGTGGATGCTTGAGAACACGCCAATTTTGTCCGAACAATTTTATGACTGGATGACAGACATTCTGCCAAAATAAAAGAAACATTCGATACCAGATGTACACTCTTAGCCAATTTTGGATAGGATTACGCTGGTATTTTTTTAATGACCGAACGGGAGGAATAACGATGGCTACTAATAAAAAAGAAATTATTCGTTTACTGGAAGAAATTGCTATTTATATGGAATTAAAAGGAGAAAATAGCTTTAAAATATCGGCTTTTCGGAAAGCGGCTCAAGCAATTGAATTAGATAGTAGAAGTCTATCCGAAATAGAGGATTTCACGAAAATTAGCGGTATTGGAAAAACAACTGGCGAAATTATTCAACGTTTTTTAGATAGCGGGGAATGTCCAGAGCTTATGGAGCTGAAAAAAGAAGTACCTGCTGGCCTCGTTCCACTTTTAGATGTGCCGGGACTTGGTGGCAAGAAATTATCACGGCTTTATCACGAACTTGGTGTGGTCGATAAAGATACGTTACTTCAAGAAGCGGAAAATGGTCATATCGAAGCGTTAAAAGGGTTTGGTAAAAAGTCCGCCGAAAAAATGGCAGAAGCTGTGCGCGAAATGGGTGAACGGCCTGATCGCTATCCGCTTAATGATGTTTTACCAATCATTAGAAAAGTAGAAACTTATTTATCCGAAATTGCTGCAATCGAAAGGTTCGCGCAAGCTGGGAGTTTACGGAGATTGCGCGAAACAGTGAAAGACCTTGATTACGTCATCGCGACTGAAAAGCCAGAAGAAGTGCAAAAAGCATTGCTTGATTTTCCGCTCATTACAGATGTCATTGGGGCCGGTGAAACAAAAGTATCGGCTGTACTAGAAGACAACATTACTATCTCGGTGGATTTTCGCCTAGTAGAAAAGAAAGCTTTCGCAACGACACTGCATCATTTTACTGGTTCCAAAGATCACAATATCAAAATGCGCCAGTTAGCTAAACAATCGAATGAAAAAATAAGTGAATACGGGGTGGAGCAGGAAGACGGAAGCATGCGCCATTTTGACTCAGAAAAAGCCTTTTTTGCTCATTTTGATATTCCATTTTTACCGCCAGAAGTTCGCCGTGATGGTACAGAAATTGAGCGCGTAACGAAGGAGACGAAATTCCTTGAATTAAGTGATATTCGCGGTGATTTACACATGCATACTACTTGGTCAGATGGAGCTTACGCGATTCAGGAAATGATTGAAGCATGTATCGCAAAAGGTTACGAATACATGGTAATCACCGATCATGGAAAATTTTTACGTGTAGCAAATGGATTGGATGAGAAAAGACTGCTAGAACAACAAGCCGAAATCAAAAAAATAGCTGCAAACTATCCAGAAATTGACGTCTATTCAGGCGTTGAAATGGACATTTTAGCAGATGGTTCGCTTGATTTTGATGACGAAACGCTGAAACAGTTGGATTTTGTTATTGCATCGATTCATTCCAGTTTCCAACAATCGGAAGAAGAAATCATGAAACGACTAAAAACAGCGTGCGAAAATCCTTACGTGCGCTTGATTGCTCATCCGACAGGGAGAATTGTCGTGAAAAGAAAGCCATATCATGTTAATATGAAAGAACTAATCAAACTAGCGAAAAACACAGGAACTGCACTAGAACTAAATGCCAATCCGCAGCGCCTCGATTTAAAACGTGAGCATTTAGAAATGGCTCATGCAGCAGGCGTTCCGATTGCCATTAATACCGATGCGCATGATACGAAACATCTTGATTTCATGTCTATCGGAGTTCGCGCAGCAACGAAAGCTTGGCTCGATAAGTCCGCGATTCTAAATACGAAAACAGCGGCTGAATTTAAACAATTTTTACAGAATAAATAACTTTTAAAAAGAAGGATGACCAATGGAAAAAAAAGTAGAAGCCATTTTAGAATTTGATAAAATAAAAAAACAACTCACGGAATTTGCTTCTTCTTCACTAGGGGAGCAAGCGATTTTGGAACTCGCTCCAGCTACCGATTTTCAAGTAGTTCAAAAAGCACAACTTGAAACAGAAGAAGGAGCCAAAATTATTCGTTTACGGGGAAGTGCGCCGATTACTGGTTTAACAGACGTTTTTGCTCATTTGAAACGCTTAGAGATTGGCGGCGATTTAAACGGGCTTGAAATCTACCAAATCGGTAGCAACTTGCGCGTAAGCCGTCAAATGAAAAATTTTATGAACGATTTACTCGAAATTGGCGTAGAAATACCGCTTCTCGGCGCGCTTTCAGATGAACTTTTAGTATTAAAAGAAGTTGAGGAAGATATTACGATTTCCGTTGATGAAAGCGGGAAAGTATTAGATACTGCGAGTGAAGCACTTAGCACCATTCGCCGGACACTCCGCCGGACAGAAGACCGCGTACGGGAAAAATTAGAATCTTATTTGCGCGATCGCAATGCTTCGAAAATGCTGAGCGATGCCGTTATTACGATTCGAAATGATCGTTATGTTATCCCTGTTAAACAAGAATATAAAGGGCATTACGGCGGGATTGTCCATGACCAATCCGCATCCGGTCAAACACTTTTCATCGAGCCACAAAGCGTAGTAGATTTAAATAACGAACGAAAAGCGCTTCAAGCTAAAGAAAAACAAGAAATCGAACGTATTCTTGCGGAAATTTCGGCATCACTTGCTGGTTGGATTAATGAAATTCATCATAATACCTTCATTCTAGGCCGCTTTGATTTTATTTTCGCCAAAGCGCGTTTCGGGAAAGCGATGAAAGCCGTAACGCCGCATCTTAGTGATACAGGAGTAGTGCATTTAATTGCCGCGCGACATCCACTTTTAGATGAAGCTAAAGTCGTTGCTAATGATATTTATTTAGGTGAAGATTTTACGACGATTGTTATTACTGGTCCAAATACAGGTGGTAAAACAATTACACTAAAAACATTGGGATTACTAACTTTAATGGCACAATCTGGCTTGCAAATTCCAGCACAGGAAGATTCCACGATTGCCGTTTTTGAACATGTATTTGCCGATATTGGTGACGAACAATCCATTGAACAAAGCTTGAGTACCTTCTCGTCCCATATGACGAATATCGTGTCCATTTTAGAAAGAGTGAACCACAAATCTCTAATTTTATATGATGAACTTGGTGCGGGAACAGATCCGCAAGAAGGTGCAGCACTAGCGATTGCAATACTTGATGCAAGCCATGCAAAAGGTGCAAGTGTTGTCGCGACGACCCATTATCCTGAACTAAAAGCATATGGATATAACCGCGTTCACGCAACCAATGCTTCCGTAGAATTCAATGTCGAAACGCTTAGTCCGACTTATAAACTACTAATCGGCGTTCCCGGACGAAGTAACGCTTTCGATATTTCGCGCCGCCTTGGATTAAGCGAAAATATCATCACTGAAGCAAGAAGTCTTGTCGATACTGAAAGCGCCGATTTAAATGATATGATTTCCAGCCTAGAAGAAAAACGTAACTTAGCGGAAACAGAATATGAAGAAGCACACGAACTAGCTCGCGGTGCCGATGCCCTTTTAAAAGATTTACAAAAAGAAATCTCTAATTACTATCAACAAAAAGATAAACTAATCGAACAAGCGAATGAAAAAGCAGCAACCATCGTCGAAAAAGCTGAGGCTGAGGCCGAAGAAATCATCCACGAATTGCGCACAATGCAATTAAACGGAGCAGCTGGCATCAAAGAACACGAACTGATTGACGCCAAAACAAGACTTGGGAAAGCAAAACCAAAAACAATCAACAAAACCATTCCCCAAGCGCCAAAACAAAAACCACACGTTTTCAAAGATGGTGATAATGTCCGCGTCTTATCACTCGGCCAAAAGGGCACACTTTTAAGCAAAATTAGCGATAAAGAATGGAACGTCCAAATCGGTATCATCAAAATGAAAATCAAAACCGCCGATCTTGAATACATCCAACCAGAAAAACCGAAAAAACAACGTATCATTACATCGGTTCATAGCAGCGGGTCACCAGCAAAAAGTGAACTCGATTTGCGCGGCGAACGCTACGAAGATGCACTGCAAAAAGTCGACAAATATCTGGATGAAGCATTGCTCGCGGGCTATCCGCAAGTAGCCATCATTCACGGTAAGGGAACCGGCGCACTCAGAACCGGTGTCACCGAATATCTGAAAAATCATCGCATGGTTAAATCAATCCGTTTTGGTGCAGCAGCGGAAGGCGGGAACGGCGTAACCATCGTTGAGTTTAAGTAAACAATTGAGCAAAAACATGGCTCGAAATAGGCGTAAATGCTATACTGTGTGTACAAAAGTCATAAGGAGTGAATTAAATCATGGTAAAAGAAATTACAGATGCAACATTTGAACAAGAAACTAGCGAAGGCTTAGTATTAACAGATTTCTGGGCAACATGGTGTGGTCCTTGCCGCATGGTGGCTCCAGTTTTAGAAGAAATACAAGAAGAACGCGGCGATGCACTTAAAATCGTCAAAATGGACGTAGATGAAAACCCAGAAACACCAGGAAGCTTTGGTGTTATGAGCATTCCAACACTTCTTATCAAAAAAGACGGCGAAGTAGTAGATACAATTATCGGCTATCGTCCAAAAGAAGAACTGGATGAAGTCATCAACAAATACGTTTAAAATTATGCTAAAATGAAAGAAGCTTAGAATGTTTGTTCTAGGCTTCTTTTTAAATGTGTAACTGGAGTTGATAAAATGTCTTCTGAACATATCCAAAATAAACTAGCACTTCTGCCGGACCAACCCGGTTGTTATTTGATGAAAGATAGACAAGGAACCATCATTTATGTTGGGAAAGCAAAAATTTTAAAAAATCGTGTTCGTTCTTATTTTTCAGGAACACATGATAGTAAAACACAACGCTTAGTCCAAGAAATTGTGGATTTTGAATATATCGTCACATCATCCAACGTAGAAGCTTTACTACTAGAAATCAATTTAATTAAAAAGCACGATCCACGTTTTAATATTCGCTTAAAGGACGATAAAACCTACCCATTTATTAAAATCACGAACGAACGACATCCGCGCCTAATTATTACCCGCCAAGTAAAGAAAGATAAAGGGAAATATTTCGGCCCGTATCCAAATGTCTACGCTGCCAATGAAGTAAAACGGATTTTAGATCGCCTATACCCGTTACGAAAATGTAGCACGTTACCGAATAAAGTATGTTTATATTATCACCTCGGACAATGCCTTGCCCCGTGCGTATTTGACGTGGAAGCAAGTAAGTATAAAGAAATGCAAGATGAGATAGTCGCATTCCTAAACGGTGGCTATAAAACCGTCAAAAATGATTTAATGAAAAAAATGCAAGATGCTGCAGAAAACATGGAATTCGAAAAAGCCGGAGAATTCCGCGACCAAATTAACGCCATCGAAACAACGATGGAAAAACAAAAAATGACGATGAACGATTTTGTTGACCGCGATGTCTTTGGTTACGCCATTGATAAAGGCTGGATGTGCGTCCAAGTATTTTTCATTCGCCAAGGCAAACTGATTGAGCGCGACGTTTCCCAGTTTCCATTTTATAATGATGCTGACGAAGATTTCCTTACTTTCATTGGTCAATTTTACCAAAAAGCCAACCATATTCCACCACAAGAAATATATTTACCGAATGATGTTGATAGTGAGGCGGTTCAAGCAGTCGTTCCCGACACGAAAATCATCGTTCCACAACGCGGAAATAAAAAAGATCTCGTAAAACTAGCTTATAAAAATGCCAAAATTGCTCTAAACGAAAAATTCATGCTGCTTGAACGCAATGAAGAGCGCACAGTCGGCGCAGTAGAACGACTTGGAGAAGCAATGGGAATCCCAACACCATCACGCGTGGAAGCCTTCGATAACTCCAATATTCACGGTACAGACCCAGTTTCCGCGATGGTCACATTCCTCGACGGCAAACCAAGTAAAAACGATTACCGCAAATACAAAATTAAAACCGTAGAAGGCCCAGACGACTACGCAACAATGCGCGAAGTCATTCGCCGTCGCTACTGGCGCGTCCTCAAAGAAGGCTTACCAATGCCAGATTTAATCTTAATTGACGGAGGAAAAGGCCAAATCGACAGCGCCAAAGACGTCTTAACAAACGAACTAGGCCTAGACATTCCAGTAGCCGGTCTCGCCAAAGATGACAAACACCGCACCAGTCAATTGTTATTCGGCGACCCACTAGAAATTATCCCTTTGGAAAGAAACAGCCAAGAATTCTATTTACTACAACGAATGCAAGATGAAGTCCACCGTTTCGCGATCACATTCCACCGCCAACTACGCAGCAAAACCGGCTTCCAGTCCATACTTGACGGCATCCCAGGCGTGGGCCCAGGTCGCAAGAAAAAATTGCTTAAACATTTTGGCTCGATGAAAAAATTAAAAGAAGCATCTATAGAAGAAATTAAAGAAGCTGGCGTCCCACTGAATGTAGCAGAAGAAGTGCATAAACATATTACCGCATTTAATGAAAAAGCGAAGAATACGGAGCAGAAATGATTTATAAAATTGCTTTATCTGTTATGAAAATTTTGATATAATTGGAGACAGAAATATAATATTTAGTATTAAAACCAATTATTAAGGAGATAATAAACATTTCCGCAATAATAAACGCCAATGACTTTTTAGTTATTGGTGTTTTTGTTGTATTGGCAGAAAGAATGTTAATAAATTAAATAAAAACAAATTAAATTTTTGTTAAATTATCAATTTTGCATAATGAATGATAAAAAAGATATTTAAATATTTCTTATAATCATATTGAAATAATTTATTAAGTAAGAGGTGAATAAAATGGATTCAAACAACGAGAAATTGAAACAACAACTACAAACCCTCCAAAAACAACAAGCTGATGCTGAGTTATCCTTAGACATGCTCAAACGTGAACAAAATGAGCGAATTTGGGTAGAAGAAGATTTTGAGCGGATTTGTTACGAGGAACGCGAGTCTTTGGAGTTGATGCGAGAAGTCTGGCAAGGCGACCAAGCTCGTAATTTCGGTTACTATTTAGAAGACCTCCAAGCAGACGAGAAAAATAAATGGCGCCAAACCTTTCAAGCTGAGGAGGAAAAACGCCAAGAAAAAATAAATACATACCAAAAAAACATCTACCAATTGGAAAGTAAACAACAAGATGTACAAAAGGAGTTGTTCCAGTGAGCCGAATCGACATCGGAGAAATACGAGACTTCGCATTTCAATTACGCGCAGCCAACCAAACAGGAAGAAAAGTTGTCCAAGGCATCAAAACCACCGTGACAAACTACATAGAAGATGGTAGTTTAAAAGGGAAGGCCGTGGAATCGTCCAAAAATTATTATCACATGACGTACATTCCACTCTGCGACACGATAAACGAGGCAATGAATGAGAGTGAGGAAAGGTTGAAGCGGTACATCCAAGACTTTCACGACCAAGTAGACCCTTCTCCTAATGCTAAAATTGATGCAGATGGTTTATATGAACTCGGTCAAATGATTGACCGCATTGAAAGCAAGAAAGAAGCACTGTACCAACGAATGAACAGCAGTACAGAAGGCCAAATGCAAACCTATCGTTCTCAGTTAGCAACCGCATATAAGCAGGAAAATATTTTAGAGAAATATCTGGCTTTTGAACAAAGTCATGGGGCTTTTTTCGACCATTTGACGGATTTAGTGCAACGTATCCAACAGACTGTTCGAGAGTTACAATCAAATATCCAGTTTGATAGTCAAACGGGCAGCTATGATTTGAGTAAATTAAATTTTGCCACTGTGAACCGAATGCGAAAAACGTTAGGAAAAGCGAGTGCCACTGATACGACAATCTATGATTTTGCAAGTTATAGCAAAGTGAAACAAGGCGGTATGTGGATTCTTTCTAAAGATGGTAAAGTGGATATTAAGGCAACAGAGGCTTATAATACAGCTAGCTTTAACGGTGAGTTACCCAAGGAAAGTAACCAAGCCACGGAAGAAGGCGAGTTGTTAAAAGCTACACTAGAATCATTGAAGCAAAATAAAGATCCGATAACTGGTCAAGAAATAAGTAAAGCTCAGAGTTTTGGGATTTTAACCTCATTGGTTTTTGGTTACACGACGAAAGGGTATCGAGGGAAGAAATTAACAATACAGAGAAGTACCTTATCAAATTTGAATAGGATTAGAAAATCCAAGTCAATTATAACGTCAGAAATTGAAGAAAAAATTCTCTGGGGACAAAGGAAAAATCTAAATAAAAATGAAATAATTGGAGGGCATTCATCAAATATTAATAATAGACATTCAAATTATGCAGTCGAGATTGTTAAAATTAATCCTGATGGAACAAAGGAAGTCAGATTTACTACTCAATTTTCAGATGGAAATCTTGCTAAAATTAAAAAAAGTACCATTTTTCCAGAGGATTGGAGCGATAATCAAATTTTAGACCGAGTAAAAGATATTGGAGATTCTTCCCCAATAAGAGTTAGGGAAAGAGATGGAGCTTCACTTCATAGGGCAATTATTGAAGGTGTAGAAATAGATGTGATTAAGTTAGGAGATAATATTATCAGTGGTTACCCAACAGGTCAGGTAAATGCACCATTTCCTGGAGGTTTCACTAAATAAAGGAGGAAAAACATTGTATAAAAAAGTAGATGAAGTTTTATCTGAAAATAGTTCAGATAATTACTTCTTTGATGACGAATTTATGTATGTACGAGAATTGTTAAATAAATTCACGGATAAAGATTGGAAACACTTAACACAGGATTTAAAGGGTAAAGATGACAAGTATAAAATTAGATTGGCTTATTGTATTGATGAGGACGCAAAGATGAATGGGTTTAATTTATTACTAGATTTAATCAATGAAAATGATGAAGTAGTGGAATATGCGTTAGATTCATTGCGTTCATTTGATAAAGAGCCATATAAAAGCTTGATTTATTCAGATAAAGTGGTTATCAAAAAAGCAGAAAATTTACTAAAAAATGCTAGTTTGCCAGTAAAGAAAATGTTAGAGGTGTTTTTACAACAAAGGAAATAACAAAGATATTTTTAATTAAATAAAGAATATTCTATAACTCAGCCTTTAGAATAATGTGAAATATAAATTTTGAAGAAGACTTATATATTAATAAACTTCCCTTCAACACATAAATGCGCTAAAATAAAACCATTGATAAAAAAAGAACTAAAAGGCAGGGGGAACGAGATTGGGACTAGTCGTATTAAAATTTGGCGGAACTTCTGTGAGTACCGTGGATAAAATCGGAAAAACAGCAGATCAAGCCATTTATGAAAAAAAACAAGGGAATAAAGTCATCGTCGTCGTTTCCGCAATGGGGAAATCAACCGACAAATTAGTCGCAATGGCGGAAGAAATTAGCGAAGCACCAGATAAACGCGAAATGGATATGCTACTTTCTACTGGCGAACAAATCACGATTGCGCTACTTGCGATGACATTAAAAGAAAAAGGGCACGATGCAATTTCTTATACAGGATGGCAAGCGGGAATTGAAACAGAAGCTGTACATAGCAATGCGAGAATTGCCGATATTGATAGTGCGCGTATTGAAGCGGCACTTGATGCGGGACAAATCGTGGTTGTTGCTGGTTTCCAAGGTTTAACTACAGATGGCGAGATTACTACACTCGGTCGGGGTGGTTCAGACACAACCGCAGTCGCCATCGCATCCGCTCTTAAAGCAGACAAGTGCGCGATTTGCACGGACGTTGTTGGCGTGTTTACAACAGATCCACGATATGTCAAAAAAGCCCAAAAGCTTGAACAACTTACCTATGATGAAATGTTAGAATTAGCCAATCTTGGCGCCGGAGTTTTACATCCGCGCTCCGTTGAATATGCCAAAAATTTCCGGATTCCGCTTGAAGTACGAGCGAGTCATGAACAAGAAGCAGGAACAATGATTGAGGAGGATTTAACAATGGAAAATACCAAAGTAGTCCGTGGAATCGCTTTTGAAGACCAAATCACCCGTGTAACTATCCACTGGAAACAAAAAGAAGCGATGCGAGTGTCCAAAGTCTTTACTAAATTAGCGGAAAATAATATTGATGTAGATATTATCATCCAAGGAATTACTGGTCTAGGCCACGGCAATCTATCCTTCACTATCAAAACAAGCGCACTTTTAGCAACACTGGCTGTTCTAGAAGAAAGCAAAGAGCTACTTCAAATCGAAAAATTAGAATCCGAACAAGAATTAGCGAAAGTGTCCATTGTTGGCTCTGGAATGGTAAGTAATCCAGGGGTAGCCGCGCAAATGTTTGAAGCATTAACAGAAAATAATATTCCAATTAAAATGATTAGCACATCCGAAATTAAAGTTTCCACCGTTGTACCTGCACGTAAAATGGTCGAAGCTGCACAAGTTTTACATGATCAATTTGAATTAGATAAATAAAAAATAAGCTTGCAGTCACAAAGTAAATTCTTCCTTTGTCGCCGCAAGCTTATCCTTTTAGTAGCGTTCTTCGTTATCAATCGTTTCTTTACGATCCCATTTAACAATTATCGTTACTTGTTTTTTACGTTTGTCAATTTCGTCGTAACTTTCTGTGTACAGTTTTTTCTGTGATTGCAATTGTTCGGCAATAAAACCAGCTTCTAGTCTAAAAGTAGGTTCTTCTTGCGCGTTAAAACGAGCGGTAACCATTTCGCCTTCTAAAAGTAAGCGTAGTTCATCTTTCTTTTCCTTTAAAATACTGAATCCACCCCAAGATGCTTCTTCAAAGAATTCGGCAATCTCTTCTAGGGAACCAAGTGGAAATTTGCGTGCTAAATCTTTTCCTGCCCAGTACATAATGTGAGGCGCTTCATCTCCAAGTATTTCAGGAATTAAATAATCTCGTAGTAAATCTAAACCAAAGCTTGGAACGAGTGCTTTTTCCTCGTATTGATTCTGTTCTTTTTCTGTCATTTCGGATACCCCACTTTCATACACCATTATAACCAAAATCACCCTAAAATGGAAAGCACAATAAATAAATTTCCATAAAAAACCTTTTTTCTCAAAAAAGACTTGCGAAAAAACCGAAAAAATAAGAAAATGGAAGGTATAGATAAAAAAATGGAAATTAATAAAGAAATTGAGGCGAGACTGTGAAACAAGCTATTGGCTTTATTGATTCGGGAGTAGGCGGTTTGACAGTAGTGCGAGAAGTGCTAAAACAGCTACCCCATGAACAAGTATATTATTTAGGTGACACCGCACGTTGCCCTTATGGACCACGCGACAAAGAAGAAGTAGCTAGGTTTACGTGGGAAATGACTAATTTTCTAGTAGATCGTGGCATCAAAATGCTCGTTATTGCATGTAATACAGCAACAGCAGCAGCTTTGTATGACATTCGCGAAAAACTGGATATCCCTGTTATAGGCGTTATTCAACCAGGTTCAAGAGCAGCCCTAAAAGCAACAAGAAACAATAAAATTGGCGTACTAGGAACACTTGGTACCGTCGAAAGTATGGCATACCCAACAGCACTAAAAGGACTAAATCGCCGAGTAGAAGTAGATTCACTCGCATGTCCAAAATTTGTTTCTGTCGTAGAATCAGGCGAATACAAAAGCGCGATTGCCAAAAAAGTAGTAGCCGAATCACTTTTACCACTGAAAAGTACTAATATTGATACGGTGATTTTGGGTTGTACACATTATCCACTTTTAAAACCAATTATCGAGAACTTCATGGGAGACGGTGTTGCCGTTATTAACTCCGGAGAAGAAACTGCAAGTGAAGTCAGCGCCTTACTGGATTATCATAATTTATTAGATGCTACAGATGAAGAAATCGAGCACCGTTTTTTCACTACGGGTTCGACACAAATTTTTAAAGATATTGCAAAAGACTGGTTAAATATGCCAGATATGACTGTAGAACATATTAAATTAGGAAAATAAGAGGTGCCCATAATGAGATTTGATGGAAGAGAAAGTAACGCATTAAGAAATATCGAAGTAACACCAGATTATTTAATGCATCCAGAAGGTTCTGTTTTAATTGCATCAGGAAACACAAAAGTTATTTGTTCAGCAAGCGTGGAAACAAAAGTACCACCATTTATGCGAGGAGAAGGCCGCGGCTGGATTTCTGCTGAATATTCGATGCTACCACGCGCGACAAACACACGTAACATCCGTGAATCCTCTAAAGGTAAAGTAACTGGCAGAACAATGGAAATTCAACGTTTAATCGGACGTGCGCTACGTGCAGTTGTTGATTTAGACGCACTTGGCGAAAGAACAATTTGGCTTGATTGTGACGTTATCCAAGCAGATGGCGGCACACGTACAGCGTCAATCACTGGCGCATTTATCGCAATGGTTATGGCGATTTCCAAGCTAGATGAAGAAACACCATTCACTAAATTTCCGGTTAAAGATTTTCTAGCAGCAACAAGTGTGGGCGTTTTAGAAGAAGGCGGCACCGTACTTGACCTGAACTACGTAGAAGATAGCGCAGCACAAGTAGATATGAATATTATCATGACTGGCCGCGGCGCTTTCGTGGAACTTCAAGGGACAGGCGAGGAAGCTACTTTTTCCGAAGCCGAACTTGCCGAACTGATTGCACTAGGTAAAAAAGGAATTAGCGAACTAATCGAAATCCAAAAAGAAACACTCGGAGAAAAAGTCACAGCGCGGATTAAAGGAGAATAAAAAATGAGTAAAATTATTATTGCCACCGCCAACAAAGGAAAAGCAAAAGAATTCGAAAAAATCTTCGCTAAATTCAATATCGAAGTTGCGACTCTAGCAGATTTTCCAGAAATTGGCGAAATCGAAGAAACTGGCACAACATTCGCTGAAAATGCTGCTCTTAAAGCCGAAACGGTCGCTAGCTTGTTAAACCAAACAGTTATTGCTGATGACTCTGGTTTGATCGTAGACGCGCTTGACGGAGCTCCTGGTGTCTATTCCGCACGCTATTCAGGTGTTGCCCATGATGATGCTAAAAATAACGAAAAACTACTTAAAAATTTAGAAGGCGTTGAACCAGCCAAAAGAACCGCTCGTTTCCACTGTACCCTTGCTGTAGCCACACCTTCTGAGAAAACATCTTTTTACACAGGTGAAGTAGAAGGCATTATCGCAGAACAACTTTGCGGAACAAATGGCTTCGGTTATGATCCACTATTTTTCTTACCAGATTTTGGTCTTACGATGGCAGAAATTCCAGCAGAGAAAAAGAACGAAATCAGCCACCGTGCAAATGCTATTAAACAACTAGAAAAAGATTTAACAGAAGTAGTAGAAAAAGTAACCAAAAAGTGAGAAAATAAGTAACAGTATCACGGGGGAGGAAACAAAATGAAATTATTAGTAGTTAGCGACAGCCACTCAGAACGTGACTGTTTAATACATCTTAAAGAAAAATACGAAAATACAGTCGATGCGATGATTCATTGTGGGGATTCTGAATTAGAAGCTGACGATCCTGCGATTCAGGGATTTCATACTGTTCGAGGTAACTGTGATTTTGGTGGCGGCTTTCCAAATGATTGGGTAGGAGAAGTAGACGGCTACCGCATTTTAACCACACACGGCCATCTTTATAACATCAAGATGACACTCATGAATTTACGATATCGTGCACGTGAACTAAACGCAGATTTCGCCTTCTTCGGTCATTCCCATGAACTAGGCGCAGAGATGCTGGACGACACCATCATTTTAAATCCAGGAAGCATCTCCTTACCAAGAGGCCGCATCCGCATTAAAACTTATGCGCTCATCGATTCCACACCAGAAGGCATCCAAGTACGCTTCATGGATCGGGACGACAACGAACTAACAGACCTAACCCAAACATTCCCGTTAATCAAGCACAACTAGGTCAAAAGGCACCCGAAAAAGAAAAAATGCAATAACTTAAAGAAAACCATTGACAAACAAGCGATTTAAACATAAAATGGTATTTGGCTGTTGAAAAGACAGTGCCATTTGTCCTGATAGCTCAGCTGGATAGAGCAACGGCCTTCTAAGCCGTCGGTCGGGGGTTCGAATCCCTCTCAGGACGTTAAAATAAGTAAATCAAATAAATCTCTGAAACGTTGGAAACCCTTGATATTAAAGGGTGGATGAATGTTTTGGAGATTTTTTTGTTTGATGATTTTCCCTTATTTTTGGGAAGGGAATTAGAGATTCTATCTTCATTCAAGTTTCAAGTTTTTACTAACATATGTATAATTTCATAGTTGTACTAAAATTAGCATGACATACATGTGCAGAAACATATTATAATACGCCGATATTTATTGTGATAGTAATCGAATATAACAAAAATTAGGCTACAAATCACCGATAGAATATCGGCAATCCATACCCTAATCAATTGCTTTTTTATTACTGTCTCGTTTTAAGGGTTCAGTTCCCATATAGATATTAACTTTTTTCATTTAGCTTTCTATTCATCAGACAATATGTCTTCAGGAGATATGTGGTACTTATTTTGCTTTGTTACATCAGCCCCGTGTTCCAATAAAACAGCTATGGATTTAGCTTCTTTAGGTAACTCCATTGCCGCACGCCATAATGCTGTATTCCCATTATTGTCTTCTGCATCAACAATCGCCCCCTTTGAAATCAAGTACTCAACTATTTCAGTATAGTCATGTATTGCAGCTAGATGCAATGCAGTCATTCCGTTTTTATCCTGTAAATTCAAATTACTACCTTTTTCAATTAAATATTCAATAATACTCATTTTTCTTTCTACGACTGCTGACATTAACAAAGAACGATTGTCCCTGTCCACACTATCTATGCCATATTTAGTTAGAAAATCGTCAATCTTAGAAAAATTATTGCTTAGTAACACTGGATATAACTCATTTTCATTAAACATATGTTGCACCTCTTTGGATTATTTTTTTCTCTGTTGTTGGTTCCCTTGTATGAGTTTTCATAATCAATTTATACATATCAAATCTCTCGAATATTACTCATTATCTTATACTATACCAATTATTTTGCAATTTTAGTA
Source organism: Listeria cossartiae subsp. cayugensis (assembly GCF_014229095.1). Classification (GTDB taxonomy): domain Bacteria; phylum Bacillota; class Bacilli; order Lactobacillales; family Listeriaceae; genus Listeria; species Listeria cayugensis. Next base: position 915,908 of record NZ_JAARZC010000001.1, read on the forward strand.
GGCTTTCTATTTTTTCAATAAATGTATAGATGTCTTGATTCTTTTTTCCATTAACATAGCAAAATGAAACTCATAAAAAAAGCATACTTAATAGTATGCTTTTTTTATTTTTATGACCCAAAAGAAAATTCTAATTGTAGTAGTTATGCAAGCTATAAAAAATTTGCATTCGTTCTTTGACAACTAAATAAGAGCACGCTCCAATACGATTCAATTTTTAATGAGCAAGAAAAAACACAACCACTTCTGCTACGGGTGAAATTAACAGAAGTAAATTGACTAAAAACAAAAGGGAGAAACAGACAAATGAACAGTCAAAAAAGGAAGGAAAAGAAAGTAAAAATAATCGCAACGGCGCTAGTAGTTATGATACTAGCAAATCTATTTCAACCGTTCAATGGGATAGCGGCTGCACTTCGACTCGATGAAACAGGTTATTTTTACACAGGAATTAGCTTTACAAATGGGCAGAAATTAGAAAACAAAGATATTTGGAACATGAAGATGGATGGTAAAGAGGTCTTTTGTATCGATTCTGCCGCGCCCGCAAATACAGAGGATGGCTATAGTGCGGAAACATATATGGGTAGTAAAAAAGACTTGTTATCTAAAGTTGCTTACTATGGTTTTACTCAATCAGAACAAAGTTATAAAGATTTTGCGACCACCCAATTACTTATTTGGGAAGTGCTTGGTGAACAATTAGAGTGGACATCATTGCCTAACTATTGGACGGATAGAGATACAATTTTAGCGCAGGTAAGGAAGCACGACACACAGCCATCGTGGGACGCGCAGACAATTACATTGATTGAAGGCCAAGAGTTTGTGCAGGGCGATACGAGTAATGTAACAGACGTGCTCAATATCACAAATAATGCGACGGGAATCCAGGTTACGAAAACCGGGAACACACTCAAATTAAAAGCAGATAAGAATTCTAAGTCAGGAGAAATTATGTTTTCTAAAGTGCCAGATTCTGCTTTAGGAACATCGATTGTTTATAACAAAGCAGATCGCCAAAGTCTGGTAGATTTCCATTTACAAGATACTGGAAAAGCAAAACTAAAAGTAAACGTGAAAAAACTTGGCGGCGTGCGAGTAAAAAAAATAGATCCAAAAACAAATCAACCGTTACCAAATACCACCATTAAATTTGAATACGGCGGCACATCCAAAACAGTCGTAACAAATGCAACGGGTATTGCTGAACTTGTTGGAATTCCAGAGGGAACGCAGGTAAAAGTTACCGAAATAGCGGCTCCAGCAGGCTACCATAATAGTGGAGAAGTTAAAACAACAACTATTAAACCAAGTGAAACAATAGAACTTATTTTTAATAATAATAAGCAAATGGGAACTGTTAAATTAACGAAAACCGGTCAAGAATTTGGCGCGAACATGCCAAACGACAACTACACTTTAAAAGATGCTGTATACGGGATTTATAACAGCAGTGATGCACGAGTAGGAGAATTAACTACAGATGAAAACGGCTACGCAGAATCTGGTTCGCTCTCGTTAGGACAATATTATCTACTAGAAGAAAAAGCCCCTTCTGGCTATCTTCTAAGTGATGAAAAGTTATCTTTTGAAATTAAATATGCAGGACAAAATGTTGCAATCACAAACACACAAGTACAAGCGGTAGATGTGGAGCAAAAAGGTTCTGCTAAATTAATTAAAGAAGATGCTGAAACAGGCGAAATAGCCCAAGGAAATGCCGTTTTAGATGGAGCTGTTTATGAATTATATCGTTCCTCAGATGATATGTTAATGGATACAGTCACTATTGAAGAGGGGCAAGCGCAAACAGATAATTTATTATTAGACAGCTATTATTGGCTAGAAAAGGAAGCGCCGACTGGTTACTTGTTGGATAGTGAGAAGTATCCTTTTGATTTGACCTATAACCAAGAAGCAGAAGTGGCTGATGTTACGGTTACAGTCCAAGAGCAAGTCATCAAAGAAAAAATCAAAGTAATTAAATGCGACGAGCAAACAAAAGAACCTATCAAGAATAATGCTGCTACTTTTAAATTAAAAGATTTACAGACAGGTGAATTTATAGAACAAGATGGCAAATCAGAATTTATGACCGACCAGTCTGGAGAATTTGAGACAGCAGATTTACCATACGGCGAGTATGAATTGACGGAGGTTATTGCTCCAAAAAATTATCAACTGACAAATGAACCAACTAAAATAACTATTGACGGAACGCATGATGGCATCGTTGAAGTAAAAATCATGAATACCGAAATACCTAAACCGCTACCGAAGAAATCAATACGTGATAAAATAGATCCCGAAATAAAAATGGCAGAAACTAGACTATTACCAATGCTTGGAGATAATGGCGGTATTGCTTTAGTATTTATTGGACTAGGACTTGTAGTAACTGGACTAGCAATATATTGGAGTAAAAGAAATAACGACAAACGTAAAAAATAAAATGAGTAGCATGGAAAACAAACGATATGTTTAATAAGAAAAGAAGCCTGAGTTATTAGGCTTCTTTCTTTTTTGGCAAAAATTATATGGTATATGTACTCATTTCCAATAGTTGCCGCTAAATAGTTTCAGTGTGATTACAAAAATAAATTTATTTTTAGCAATAAAACAAAAAAATATTTTATAATTTTCATAGAGAGGAGTTTATCAAAAAAGCATAGATTGTAATCGGGGAAGCTAAAATGCAGAATTGTACTTTTTTTAAATATTTTTTCAAGATTAGTGTCCCAAAAATAGAATTTAGTTGTAATAGTGATGTAGGGGAAGGATACCCTTACAATTTTTACACGGGGCGATAGAAACAGGAGGTGAGTAGATGCATCTACAAGCACATAAAAAACATAAACAGCATGCCTTTGATAGCTATTGTAAAAAAATATTGAGGAATGAGACGAGAAATATCTACAAAGAGATTGAACGGTTAAAAAAATATGAAGTATCAATGGAGAGTTTGTCAGAAAAAGAATTAGGTAAACAAGTTATTTATGAAAGTAATATGACTAGGGAATTTTTGTTCTTCGTCGAAAATGTAGGAATGGTAATAGTAACGGGAGAAATAATCGCAGAAGCTATTAAATTATTACCAAAAGAAAAGCAAGCGATCATATTACTTTCCTATATTCTCGGTATGTCTGACAGGAGAATCGCGGAAGAGTTGAACCTAGTCAGACGTACTGTATCACGCAGGAGGAACAGTACACTAGCGGAATTAAAAAAGATAATGGAGGAAGACTAGAAATGAATGAAACAACGCAGAGAAAAAATAGACTAGTACCTTACGAAACAATAGTTGCTGCATCAGAGGGAGATATAGAAGCAGTTGGAGCAGTTTTAGATCACTATGCGGGTTATATTACAACGTTATCTACAAGAGTATTATTTGATGAATATGGAAATCCACACGTTTGCGTAGATGAAGACTTACGGCGTAGAATCGAAGCGAAATTAGTTTCAAAATTGCTGCTGTTTAATGCTTCGTGATACCATTCTATTATATATTAATAATGAGGACAAGAATATTTTAGAGAAAATAAAAGAACTACTAGCGGGAACGAGATATAAATGCTAGTAGTTTTTTACGTGGATTTTGATAGTAGAAAAAGCAACGTCCAGTTAATTTTAAAATTCTTCCAGAGGAGTGAATCAGCCCAGAGTTAGCTTAACTTGATTGGTGAGAGTTAGCAGATATAAAATATATTTAGGTATTAAAAACCTTTACAAAGAATAAATGCCATTTGTATACTAACGATACAATACCAAGTTTGTGAAAATATTATTAGGTTTACCAAAGGATGAACGTAAATGCAAAGAAAAATAGCAGAAACTAATCAGTTAGTTCAAAACGGTCGCCTATGGTTTGACTTTGATATTTCATCATTTAATGGTCATGAACTCGAAATTATTGGCGGGATTGACCTTAGTTATTTTTATGAAATAGAAATTAAATTTAGCAATGTTTGTTTTTTGTCAGGATATACTTCCTTACATATAGACACTTCAGAAGATTTTCTTTTTGTGCACGAAGATAGTTACGAAAGTTCGCGGATGAATCTTCCTAAATTCAGAGATGATTCATTTCTATTTGAATTTAAAACAGATGATTTAGACGGCTTACCTTTTTTAGTTATGGCCGAGAACATCGAATATAAATATGAGCGAGTAAATCTATAAAATTTATTGGAGGAAACCTTAAACGTTTGAAAGTTGTATTTTTGATGACACAAAGTTTTCTAGAACAAATATATCCGGCAGTACATTTGTGAACACGAGACCTTCAGATGCTCAAATCGCCAAGTGTTCTTCTTATGATGACTATTTTTGCTTGATAGGTGATAATATTGAAAGTGGTTTGTTGAACTTATTTAACAATCATAATTTTATTAGTTTGAATTAGTAACAATTATATCCTAAGAAGAATTGTTATTTTATAGTAACTGATTTAATTGTAAACCATTGTAAGAAAAGCACCACGATAAGTCTAAATAAAAGGAGCAAGTTTTATGGAAAAATACGTATCAATAGTAAAAATCGAAGATAATCTATCAGTTTGCCTTAACATTAGCACGGAGAAGTTGATTGCAATTGGCGAGAAAATGAATGAAATGAACGAAGATGCTTATATGCATGGTTATAATTGGGAAGCATTTTTGAACTATTATTTAGCTAAGCATGCACCAGATGTTTTAGAAGGAATGGGCTCTGATCCGGAAGCGGGGATGTATGTGGCATATTACACGCTATCGCCTGAAACAGAAGCTCGAGCAGAAAAACTTGTCCAAATAATTACGAATCTCATTGAAAACGAAGAACAACTTTATCAAATAGTTAAAAATGAAGGCAATCAGATTGATTGGGATAATTAATCGGAAACGTTAATATGCAATATGGAGAACGCTATAACCGTTTCAATTACAATGGTTATAGCGTTTTTTATGTGGAATAATGTCGTATAGGATTTTCAGTTGTCTGTGAGATAGTGATTTCCCAAAAAACCAATAAGTCTAAAAATATAACCAATTCCGAAATAAATGTGAATAATGTGTGAACGAGAATGCCTGGAAAGGGAAAAACTTCCCATACTGTGTTCAAATGGGGGACTTTGTGTTGCTATAATTAATACTTATTAAGGCAAAATGATACTATACATCAAATAGTGAATACAGCTCATTCTTTAAGATAATCACTATTACAATAAAATACCCCAACAACTAAGGAGAATAATCATGAAAAGAAAGATAAGTTCTATCATTGTAGTCGGAATATTGCTCTTTCAATCATTGAGCGCCTATCCATTTATCACTGAAGCCCAAGAAAATGAACAGAATATAGAAACAAATACACCTTCAAAAGAAGTGAAGGGATTAACAAATGCCCTAAAACAAGCCAAAACGACCCTTGAAACAGGAGACACCTATGCAAGTGTATTTCCTGACAGTGCTTTAGCTAAAGTTATTGCCAAAGCTGCAACGGGATCAGAGGACACAACGCAATTAGTAACACAAGAAGACTTGAATAAAATTACATCTCTCAGTGCAAATAGCAAAGGAATTAGCGAATTGACAGGAATAGATTTGCTGGGAAATGTCACAAGTATAAGCTTAAATAGTAATCAAATAACAGATATTTCTCCAATAAATCAATTACCTAATTTAGTAAGTCTGGCGTTAAAGAATAATCAAATTAACAACATTACCTTAAATGCACAAAGCCAGTTACCGAAAATAACGAGTATTGATCTTGAAACGAATCCCAATCTGGAAGTTATGGATATCCAAGACCAACCCAAATTAGTAGACGTAAAGACTTCTTCAAATACAGGATTACGTCAGTTAACAACGGTGATTGCTAAAAATAATCCAGAATTAGTCAATTTAGGTTACTACACTATGCGAAATGTCTACTTTAGCCAAGTCGCAAGTTTAACGAAGGTCGAATTAGTCAATCTCCCGAAAGTAACGAAAGTAATCCTTGACCGGAATAGTATTAGCGAGTTGAACGTTACTGATTTATTCATTGAAAATCTCCCAGTACAAGGAAATGAACTAACAGGAAATATTTTTGATAACCTTCAAAATCTGCCTAATTTAAAAACATTAGACCTGTCCCTGAATCAACTAACAGAAGTGAAGCTAGACAAAATAGATGTAGAAAATCTTCCTAATTTAATTTCACTAAATATGGAACAAAATTTAAACTTAACCTCCATAAATATCCAAGACCAGCCCCAATTGGTAGATGTCAAGACTTCTGATAAAACGGGATTATCCAAGTTAGCAACGGTGATTGCTAAAAATAATCCAGAATTAGTCAATTTAGGTTACTACACTATGCGAAATGTCTACTTTAGTCAAGTCGCAAGTTTAACGAAGGTCGAATTAGTCAATCTCCCGAAAGTAACGAAAGTAAGCCTTGACCGGAATAGTATTAGCGAGTTGAACATTACTGATTTAGCCATTGAAAACCTTCCGCTACAAGGAAATGAACTAACAGGAAACGTTTTTGATAACCTTCAAAATCTGCCTAATTTAAAAACATTAGACCTGTCCCTGAATCAACTAACAGAAGTGAAGCTAGACAATACAGATGTAGAAAATCTTCCTAATTTAATTTCACTAAATATGGAACAAAATTTAAACTTAACCTCCATAAATATCCAAGACCAGCCCCAATTGGTAGATGTCAAGACTTCTGATAAAACGGGATTATCCAAGTTAATAACGGTAATTGCCAAAAATAATCCAGAACTAGTTAATCTTGGATATTTTAGTATACAAAGTGTTTATTTTGAGGGCGTGGCTAGTCTAACGAACGTTGAATTAGTCAACCTTCCCAAAGTAAGAGTAGTGCGATTAGATCGTAATAGTATCAATCAAATCGAGCTAAATAATTTAGAGGCTGTAACAGAAGTGAATCTAAACTATAATAAAATAACAAGCGATAGCATAGCGGAATTTGAAAATATGCCGATACTAGCGACGCTGAATTTAAACAATAATCAAATTACCGATATAAATGTGCTTAATGACTTCTCAGAAATAACTACTTTAAACATCGAATCGAATTCTATCGGTGTTTTACCAAGTAATCTAAAAACAAAAATGCCAAAATTAACGACACTGAGTGCAATAAATCAAGTGATTACGCTAAACAAAGTAATTACTTTAGATGAAGAAGATTTAATTATTAACAATGAAATTAGTAATTTTGATAAACTAAGCCAACCAATCCCGATATCAAATTCAGGAACATATGCAAATGAAAAACTAACTTGGTCCTATGAAAGAATCAAAAGTTTAACAGAGGTTAATTTCCAATTTTCTGAGCGAGTTAATGCAACTGGCATAGACGGAAACTTTTCAGGAAAAGTCACGCAACCATTTAAAAGATCTACCGTTCCAGTAATTAATGCAGATACAGAAATTCATTACCCGCTAGGAACAGAAAAAACAGAAGCTGCTTTTTTAAGTGAGATTCATGCACAAACAAGTGATGATTTAGCTATTACAAGTGATTTTGAAACAATGGTAAACTTAAAGAGAGTGGGGATATACACTGTAACGTTAAATGCCGAGAATATAGACGGAATTAAGGCTATTCCAAAAGAAGTGACCGTGTACATTGATTCTGTACAAGGTGCTAATATAACGGTGAAACACGAAGACAAATCCGGGAATAAACTGGCAGAAGATAGCGTATTAAGTGGAAATGTCGGAGAAGCATATAACTCAAGCGCAAAAGAAATTTTTGGTTACACATTAACGGAAATGCCTACAAATGCACAAGGAGAATTTAGCTTAGAAGAACAAACAGTGACTTATATCTACGCAAAAAATCCTACTCCAGCCAAAGATATTACAGTACAATACACGGATGAAGAGGGAATCGAAATTGCAACTAGTGATACATTGTCAGGTAATATGGATGAAGATTACGTTACAACAGCGAAGACCATTATAGGCTATACTTTAATGGAAACGCCGAGTAATGCGACGGGCAAGTTTACCGAAAACGATCAAATAGTAAGATATACGTATCGTGCGATTCAAGCAGATCCAATTTTAGCTAAAGATGTCACGGTGAACTACCAAGACGAACTTGGAGCTGAAATTAGTGAATCAGAAGTATTAACTGGTGAAATTGGTGAGACTTACACAACAGCAGCTAAAACAATAGAAGGCTATACCTTAATGGAGACACCTACTAACGCTGATGGCATTTTTACTGAAACACCTCAAACTGTAACGTATGTATATCGAGTAGAGAACAATCCGGTAGCAGCAAACATAACTGTGAAACACCTTGACGAAAGTAGTAACGAGCTAGCCCCAACGGAAGTACTAAGCGGAAAAATTGGGGAAGCTTATACAACAAAAGCAAAACAACTAGAAGGCTATTCACTAGTAAAAGAGCCAAGTAATGCTAGCGGGAATTTCACAACAGAAGCTCAAACGGTTATCTATATGTATAAAAAGGATGCTATTCAGGCATCCAAGATTATTGTGAAATATGAAGATATAACAGGGAAAGAACTTGCCACAAGTAGTGTGTTAACTGGCAATATTCATGATTCCTACACAACTACACCTAAGGAAATTAAAGGCTATACCCTCGTGCTAAAACCAGCCAACGCAAGTGGTAAATTTATGGTAGAGGCTCAAACAATTAAATATATTTATCGTGCGAATAAAGACGAGGTAAAGCTAAATGTAGAAATAATTGGGGATAATTCAAATGGAGACATTCAACCACCGAATAACCACCAACCACCGAATAGCAACCAACAAACCCTACCTCGAACAGGAAATCAGCCGCTAGATATGATTTTTGGACTGGGTATTGTACTAGTATTTCTAAGTATCCTATGGCTGCGCCGAAATAAAAGCGAAAAAGATAAATCAAATAACTGCAGATAATCTTTCTTACAAAAAACTCTCCTTAGTACATGGAGAGTTTTTTGTTTGTGATTGATATCATAATTGGGATAAGAGTGCAACTATAAAAAAGTTCAAAAATATACTTTTGCCTATAATTATGTGAACTTTATGTGAACAAAAGCAGTGGAGTTCAAAAAAAACCTAATACTATGTTTAAATGTTAGGCTTACTGTTGCTATAATTATTAAATATATAGATAAAATAATTTTACATATCAAATAGTAAAATCAGCGCATCCTTCATATAATCACTACTAACATCTGAGGAGAATTAATCATGAAACAAAGGATAAGTACTATCATCATAGTCGGAATACTACTTTTTCAATCGTTAAGCGCTTATCCTTTAATGATTGATGCAGTAGAGAATGAGAATACGAAGCTAACCCTAAAACAAAGTCCCAATAAAACAACACTTCAAGCAGGAGATACATATGCAAAGGTCTTTCCAGATGCGGCACTAGCCCAAGCCATTGTCAAAGCAGCAACCGGTTCTGAAGACACGAGCAAAATAGTAACACAAGCAGATTTGAATAAAATCATCATTTTAACAGCAAACGCCAAAGGTATTGCTGATTTAACGGGAATGGATTTATTGGTTAAAGCAACAACTATCAATTTAAATAATAACCAAATAACAGACATTTCTCCACTAACTCAATTACCCAATTTAGTGAAATTATATTTAAGTGATAATCAAATTAGCACAGTTACTTTAAATGCAGAAAATCTATTACCTAGGTTAACTACGCTTAATATCCAAAATAACCCGACACTGACAGTTATCGATGTACAGGACCAGCCGAAATTGGCTAATGTACAAACTTCTAAGTATTTAGATTTGACCAATTTAACAACTGTTATTGCTAAAAATAATCCAGAATTACTTAACCTAGGATATTTTAGTGAAGAAGGTGTGTACTTTGGTAATATACCGAGTTTAATGAAAGTAGAAATGGTGAATCTTCCAAAAGTAAAAGCATTAAAATTTCACCATAGTAAAATACAAAAGGCTGTAATGGATAATTTACCAGCTGTTACATCAGTGACTCTGCAAAATAATAGCTTACAAAGTGACAGTGTCATTCAAAATATGCCAAAGTTGACGACTTTAAATTTACTAAACAACAAACTGACAGATATTGATATGCTTAAAGGGTTACCAGCAGTAACTTCTATGGATATCGCATTTAATGCCATTAGTGTTTTACCAAGCGATCTGCCAACCATTATGCCTAACCTAAAGATATTAACTGCAGGGAGCCAGTCAATAGTTTTAGAAAAAGTCGTTGTTTTAGATGATTTAGTTATTGATAATAAAATTAGTAATGTAGGGGCAGTAGTCCAACCAAATTTTATATCAGATAGTGGTGTATACGCAAATAACCAAATAACCTGGACTTATAAAGCACTCGAAAATCTTGATTCAGTTAGTTATGAATTTAATGAACCAATTAATATAACTGGCGTAAAAGGTTCTTTCACAGGAACTGTAAGACAACAAGTTAAAGCATCTACCGTACCAATCATTAGTACAGATAATGAAATTCACTATTCGCAAAGAATCGAGAAAACCGAAACTGAATTTTTAAGTGATATTCAGGCGCAAACCAATGATGGAACGCCAGTGACAAGCAATTTTGAATCCATCGTTAATTTGAAAACGGTTGGAACATATGTAGTGACAATCAGCGCAGTGAATGTCGACGGGGTTAAAGCTATTTCAAAAGAGGTGACGGTTTACGTTGATCCGGTACCAGCAGCAAATGTGACGGTTAAGTATGAAGATACAACTAAGAAAAAAATTGCGGAAAGCGTCATTTTAACTGGATATATCGGCGAAGATTATCATTCAAGCGCGAAAGAAATTGCAGGCTATACATTAACGGAAACGCCGGCAAATGCAGAAGGCGGATTTAGCTCGGAAGAACAAACGGTGACGTATGTTTATTCGAAAGACATTATCCCGGCTGCAAATATTACGGTACAGCACGTGGACGAAGCAGGCAATGAACTAGCTCCAAGTGAAATATTACTAGGGAATATCGATGATGAGTATCGTTCAAGCGCGAAAGAAATTGCCGGCTATACACTAACGGAAACGCCAGCGAATGCACAAGGTATATTTAGCGCGGAAGAACAGACAGTGACATATGTCTATTCAAAAGACCCCGTCCCAGCCGCAAATATTACAGTGCAGTATGTGGATGAAAATGGTAATGAACTAGCTTCAAGCGAAATATTATTAGGGAATATTGGTGAGGCCTATCACTCAAGTGTCAAAGAAATTCCTAGTTATACATTAACTAAAACACCTGCAAATGCACAAGGCGAATTTAGCTCAGAAGAACAAACGGTGACATATGTTTATTCAAAAAATATTATTCCAGCCGCAAATATCACGGTGCAATATGTGGATGAAGATAGTAATGAACTAACAACGAGCGATATTTTATCAGGGAATGTTGGTGAAGACTACACGACAACAGCCAAAGAAATTGCAGGATATGCACTCATTGAAACCCCAAGCAATGAAGCGGGCAAATTCAGCGAAACCAGCCAAACAGTAACTTACGTGTATCGTACGAGTAAAAACGAAGTAATTTTGGTTAAAGATATTACGGTGAAATATATCGATGAACACCAAAACGAATTAGCAATGAGCGAGGTATTAAGTGGAGAAATCGGCGAAACATATTCCACGGAACCAAAAGAAATCCAAGGCTATACGCTTATAAAAAAACCAGCTAACGCAACTGGGCAATTTATGCTAGAAGAACAAACGATCAACTATATTTATCAAGCTAAATTAGACGTAACACCGGATACTTCATCTGGGGATACATTAAGAAATAACAATAAGCTCCCTCTACCGCTAACAGGAGATTTACAGTCAAATTTGATTTTGGGATTCGGCTTACTTTTGGCACTCTTTGGTAGTATATGTCTCTATAAAAACAAACGGAAAAATAAAAATTAATACTAATTATCACAAAAAAATCTTCTCGACCCGAGGAGTTTTTTTGTTTTACGCTTAAATATCAAAAACAGGGGTATTGTACAAGTGTTCTTAAAAAAAGCTAATTGAAGGAGGATTTTTACATGAAAAAAATGCTACCTGAGAGTAAAGTAGAGGCAATCAGAAAAGAGGGATTTTTAAATCGGGCTGTTGAGGCTTACCGGTTTTTCTATCCAACTGTATCTAACGTATCAAATTTTAAGGCTTTACGTGATTTAGGAATTACCGAGAATCACGATTTTATTATTCAACTTACGACTCCTGATTTAAATGTATTGACGCAAAATTCGGATACCCCATATTGCCTTGGAACGGGAAACACCGAGAATGGTCCAGTTGTCATCGAACTACCACCGGGCGCAATCGTTGGCGTGGCGGATGATATTAATTTTAAGTTTATTACGAATATGGGATTAACAGGTGACGAACAAGGTAAAGGTGCTAAATATTTATACTTACCGCCTAATTATGAAGGTGATATTCCGGAAGGCTACATAATTCGAAATCCTTCTAGCTATCGTTTCCTTATTTGTTTGCGGGCGATGGTTCATCAAGCAAGTGACTATGAAAAAGCATTTGCGCTTCTTAAAGAAGTTAAATTTTATCCATTAAAAGAAAAAGATAATAATCCAGTAAGTACGTTCCATGATTTTTCGCATCGTAAAGCAATTTCTACGCCGTATTTTGTGGAAGGGAAATTTGATTACTGGGAAGTGATTAAGTGGGCGCTGGATAATGATAAAACCGATCCAGAATATTATCAAATGTATGGTTTACTAAAAGCGATTGGTTTAGCGCCAAATAAAGAATTTAATCCTGATCCAGATAAAAAAGCGTTACTGATTGAAGCTGCCGAAAAAGCAGATGATATGATGTTTGTGAATTCCTTTAATACAGATGATCCGGCTGCAATTACTTGGCCAGGAAAAAAATGGGAATGGGCAGTATACGGCGAAAATAACGATTTCTATGAAAAAACGTATTTAAACCTTCCTGTAAGAGAGCGCTGGTTCTATCAAGCGACACTCGAAACACATATGATGTTTATGCATAAAGTCGGATTTGGCTCTGTGTATATGCTTGGTGTGAAAGACAAAGAGGGAAACTATCTGGATGGTGGCAAAAATTATACATTAAAAGTGCCAACACCAGTACCTACGAGCATTTTCTGGTCAGTAACAGTATATGACATGGATACTCGTTCAGAAATTGTTACCGAGCAATTTATGCCGGCCTTGAACTCTATTAAAGATACATTTGAAATAGATGCTGATGGAAATACGACACTTTATTTTGGACCAAATCCACCAGAAGATGAGTCGCTACCATGGATTCAAACGGTGCCTGATGCCAATTGGTTCACTTATTTCCGTATTTATGGACCAACCGAGCCAGCCTTCGATAACAGCTGGCAACTATACGATTTTGAAGAAGTGAAATAAATAGAAGAGGCGCAACCATTCACAGGTTGCGCCTCTTTTTGTTCAATTAATCATTCAATCCTAATCCATCTAAAATCGTTGCTTCGTATTTCTCGATACGAGAAACACGTGTTTTGGATTGTTTAGGAGCCGCAAAATAAAGTAAATAAGCTTTTTGGCGACCAGGAGTTAGCCCTTCAAAAGCTGTTTTTAACGCTGGTAGTTCTTCAAATTTCACAAGTAATTCTTCTGGGATAGGCGTTTCGGCTCTTGGTTTAAGTTCTACTTCTAATCCCGCTTTTTCGACATCAATTGCATTTTGAATATAAGCTTTTAAAAACTCTTTTTGATCAAGGATTTCTTGTAAATTAGTGAAACGAATTTGTCTAGCAGCTTGAACATTTTCCGTTTGCTGTACTAAAATGTTTTCCGGATCACGGAGCAGTGCGCCTTTCATAAAGAGTAATGCGCAATAATCTTTAAAACCATGAATTAAGAATACATTGCCGCCATTGAGAGCGTAACAAGGTTTTCCCCATTTGAATTCTTCTTCTAGTTCAAACGTGATAGCTATTTCTCTTAATGCTTTGAATTCAGCTTGCCAAGTGGATGGTTTAGCTAGAAACGCATCTACTTTAGGATTTAATTCGGTTTTTGCCATAAAGAATTCCTCTTTTCTACACTTTTTCATTTAAAAATAATTCTTTGATACGTGTTATTTTAACTTAATATGAAAGGCCTTGCAAATTTGATTTGTCTACTAAAAATGGACTTAAAGAAAGAACCTGGGAAATTTCTCCCAGATTCATTTGTTTTCATGATAAATTGAGCTGCCAATCTATACCAAACTTGTCTTTAACCTCTCCAAATTTTTCCGACCAGAATGTTTTGGCAAGTGGCATAACGACAGTACCACCTTCTGCAAGCTGATGAAATTGTTTCGTTAATTTTATTTCGTCGGATGTATCGATTACGAGCGTTATATTGTCGCCAAATGTAAGTGGCCTAGATTTAGGTACGTCGGAAAACATGACTTTTACGCCGTCTATTACTAAGCTAGCGTTCAGGACTAAATTTTTTAGCGAATCTTCTATAGGTTCCTCTGCTGTCTCGATTTCCCCATATGTCAGCAAATCTGTACACTTTGTTCCAAAAATTTCTTCATAAAACGCGATAGCATCTCTGGATTGTGTTCTAAAATTCAAGTAAACATTTAACGTCATTTGAATTCCTCCTCGATTTTTATTCGCTAAAGTTTTATTGATTTAAGTGTATTTATTATAGCAGATACGAGAAAAAAGAGGAAAAGTTAAGCCGATAATTACTTGACTTGGAGCTACTCTAAGGTGATAGACTAATAATAAGCTATTAGATACAGGGGGAGATTGACATGAAAAAAACGCTATATTTAATGCGTCACGGCCAAACATTATTTAACCAACGTAAAAAAATTCAAGGTTTTTGCGATGCACCACTAACAGAGCTTGGTATTAAACAAGCTAAAATCGCTGGAAGTTATTTTCAAGAAAACAATATTGAATTCGACCAAGCCTATAGTTCCACTTCAGAGCGCGCATGCGACACGTTGGAGCTTGTTACAGACAATAGCTATACTCGGCTAAAAGGGTTGAAAGAATGGAATTTCGGCACATTTGAAGGGGAGAGCGAAGATTTAAATCCTCCACTACCATATGGCGATTTCTTCGCGACATTTGGCGGGGAACGAGAAATGGATTTTAGAGATCGCTTACTGGAAACAATGGAGGGCATCATGAGCCAAGATAGGCATGATACGGTTCTCGCTGTATCTCACGGAGCCGCTTGCGCCCAGTTTGCCCGCTACTGGGAGAAAACGAGTAAGATTGGCATAGTAACTGGACTTAAAAATTGCTGCATCTTGAAGTTTGAATATGAGAATGGAGAGTTTACTTTGGTTAATTTTATTAATCATGATTTTGAAAGTGGGGCGCATATTGAAAGCACAAAATAAAAAAAGCACTCGCATATGAGTGCTTTTTTAGCTTCATTGAAACAAATTCTTTATTTTATCCAAAAACCCACCAGTTAATTCATTCGCGGTATCTTGCAAGTTTTCCGTAAGTCCGCTTGTTTTATCTTGCAGATTTTCTGTTAAGTTCGTCGCTTCATTCTGTAAATTTTCTGTGACATTGCTTGCTTGTTCACCAAGCTCAGATGCTTTGTTTGTTGCCTCTTCTGTCAGTGTTCCTAGGTTTTCCAGGGGCAGGGACTCGGTAACTTTATTCTTCAAATCATCTAAATTCATTGTTTCCTCCTTATTTTGGGGGCTTAGAGTTCATTCTAAAGGAAGGCGCGGAGAAGTACAAACAATTCGTACCGTTATTTGTGAAAATATATGGTATGATGATAGGAGGAAATGAGGACTGACATGAATAATTTAAAATTAAGTGAAGAAATTAAAAGAGCGATTAATGAACTAGGATATACAGAAGCGACCCCTGTTCAAAAAGCAGTAATTCCAGTTGCTTTAACTGGGGAAGACATTGTTGCAAAATCACAAACTGGTAGTGGGAAAACAGCGGCATTTGCTATTCCAATTGCTGAACAAGTTGTTTGGGAAGAGAACAAGCCACAAGCGCTAATTATCGTTCCAACGAGAGAGCTTGCAATGCAAGTTAAAACAGAATGCACGAACATTGGTCGATTTAAACGCGTGAAAGCAGCAGCCATATACGGACAATCACCATTTGCCAAACAAAAATTAGAACTAAGCCAAAAAAATCATATTGTCGTTGGGACACCTGGTCGTCTACTGGATCATATCGAAAAAGGTTCGCTGAATGTTGATAAAGTAGCCCACCTAGTTTTAGATGAAGTAGACGAAATGTTAAGTATGGGCTTTATTGATCAAGTAGAAGACATTCTTAGCCGTTTACCAAAAGAGCGCCAAAACCTGTTTTTCTCTGCGACTATGCCAGAAGAAATGCAAGATTTAATCAAACGTTACCAAGACAATCCAAAGGTAATTGAAATGGCGTCAGAAAAAACAAACCCAATTTTCCATGTGGAGATGCAAACGGACAATAAAGAAAAAACATTAAAAGACGTTTTGATAACAGAAAATCCAGATAGTGCGATTATTTTTTGCAACACGAAAAATCAAGTAGATGAGCTAACGGATTTACTCGATTTAAGAGTTAGCAAAATTCATGGCGGTTTAAGACAAGAAGACCGTTTTCGCGCAATGGATGATTTCAAAAGTGGCAAGTCGCGTTTCTTAATTGCGACAGATGTGGCGGGGCGCGGGATTGATGTGGATAATGTATCACTCGTAATCAACTACGATTTGCCGATTGAAAAAGAAAATTATGTCCACCGAATCGGTCGTACTGGTCGTGCTGGAAAAAGCGGGAAGGCGATTAGTTTCGTGAAGACGAACGAAAATCCACTTTTGCGCGACATAGAAGAATTGCTGCATATCACGATTGAAAAAAAACGCAAACCGACTATCATTGAAGTAAGAGCAAATGAAGAAGCTTTCCACAAAAAACAACAAAAGCGCCCGGTAATCAAAAAAGCGCGCGGTGAAAAATTAAATAAAAACATCATGAAACTTTACTTTAACGGCGGCAAAAAGAAAAAAATTCGCGCGGTAGATTTTGTTGGTACTATTTCTAAACTAGAAGGAATTACAGCAGAAGATATTGGTATTATTACGATTGAGGATCATGTTTCTTTTGTAGAAATTTTAAATGGAAAAGGCCCAGCTGTTCTGGACATGATGCGTTCACGTAAAGTGAAAGGCAGACGCTTGAAAGTAAACGAAGCTAGAAAGCGATAATATTAAGTAAAGAAGGTTTCAAGTATGGAAAGGCCCAGTAATGAGCTTGTTCTTATGGTATTGAATGTTGTTAAAAATCCAATATATAACATAAAATCATTGACCATTCACTTTTTGCATACTGATGTTGTTGGAGATTCTACAAGGAATGAGTTGCTGTATTGCACTTATTGGCTTGAGTTTCATGGGTTTATTCAGAGAGACGAAAATAATAGCAAACAAAAATATTACAGCATAACCAAACAAGGTGATTTTTTACTTCAAAAAATTAAACATGAACTTTCATGATTTAGTCACACTTTGTTCACATTTATTCGTTATATTAAGAGTAACCTTTTTTTCAATGAAATATCTCACCTGGCAGCATCCGTCTCCCTACAAAACGCGGATGCTGCTCTTTTTTGTGCGTAGAATTATGCTATACTAAGTAAAACTGAAAATGGAAGGTGACATCGTGTACAAATACACCATTTGTTTTATACAAAGAGGAGACCAAATTTTATTATTAAATCGACAAAAAGCGCCATGGATGGGAAGTTGGAATGGTGTTGGCGGGAAAATTGAACCGGGGGAAACACTAATCAATTCCATTCAGCGTGAGATTATTGAAGAAACTGGGATTGCTCCAGCTGATTACGAAATTCGGGATATTGGCGAGATGATTTGGTTTGTAAATGAAGAATATCTGGGCGGAATGCATTTGTTTTTTGCAAAACTGCCAGACGATTATCATTATCCAACCCCGCGAGCGATGGATGAAGGGATTTTAGATTTTAAACAACGCCAATGGATTTTCGATGAAGAAAACACGGGTGTAGTGAGTTATTTATCGTATATTTTCCAGCATGTACAAAATACAACAACACGAATTAAAATCACTACAAAATATCAAGGAAAAACCTTACTACATATTAGTCATCAATCCATATAAAAAAAGCATTGCGACCACTCGCAATGCTTCCACTCTATTAAGATGTCGTAAAATAACTAGCTTCCCAACGACTAATCAAATTTTTCGCATCTTCCGTAGATAACTGTTTATGACCGATAATCTGCTCTTTCGCAATTTCGATACTTTCAAAATGATCAATTAAACGTTGCGATGGATTGTTAATATACACATCGCGCAGCTGAATTGACTGCCGTTGTTCACTTTCGCTTCCTCTAGCACCTACGATATACCCCGCAGCAGTAATAAGTAATAATTGATTCATAGTTCTTCGCTCCCTTTTAGTTGTTCTTGCGCGCCACTGGACACTTTTTTTCTGGATAAAAACATGTAGATAAAGACACAGACAAATGCGATAGCACCGGCGATAATGTAAATACCTTGGAATGAAAGCACATGATGAATTTCTCCCATAATATAAGGCCCAATACCAAGCCCTAAATCAAGCCCGATAAAGTAAGTAGATAAGCCAATCCCAATACGGTGAGGCTCGCAAACTTTCAAACAAACAGCTTGTCCATTTGACATAAACGTCCCATAACCTAACCCAATCAAGCCACCTGAAATAAGTAAAACAAGACTTGATGTTGCGGTACTAAGGACAACTAAGCCAACCGCTAAAAAGAGATAACTCGGATACATCACATATTTTTCCCCTTTAGCATCAAATAATTTTCCAGACATCGGCCGGGTGAAGGTAATAACGAGCGCATAAACAACAAAGAAAAATGTCCCAGCACTCACTAAATTGATTTCTCTTGCATAAGAAGCAAGGAATGTAAGCACGCTTGAATAAGAAATCCCCATTAAAAAGGCAATAAAAGTAATCGGAATAACTTTAGTTTCAATAAAACTTTTGACTGTCCAAGTTTGTAACGCTTTGCGATGTTCTGTAGTTAAAACGATATTTTTTACAGGCAAGTAGAAGCAAAGTAGTGCAGTTAAAAAGACAATCACCGTGGAGAAAATAATAATCGTATAAAAGTTCGTTTTGCTTAGTAAAATCATCCCAATAAACGGTCCAATTGCAGCAGCAAGGCTTGTACTAAGACCATAATAATTAATCCCTTCCCCATTTCGAGAATTAGGAATGTACGCTGTAACAATCGCATTGGTGGCTGTCGAGGTTGTCCCGTAAGCAAACCCATTCAAAAAGCGAATAACGAACATAATCGCAATTGTCGGCATGTATAAGTAAGCTAGCGTCGTTACTAAGAAAAATAAAATCCCAAACCTTAACACACGCTTACGGCCAAACAGTTCGAGCTTTTTTCCCATGTAAAGCCGTGCGAGAAGCGTTCCGATAATATAAATCCCAGACGCAAATCCCGCTTCGCCAAGTGATGCATTCAGCTCTTCTTGTGCGATAACGGCGATAATCACCATAAGCAAATAATAAACGAGATAAACGACAAAGTTAATCAATGTTATTAAGACAAAACCCTTGTTAAACAATTTTTCTTTCATAAATAAAATCCCTTCCTACATATAATTTGTAATTTATCTCAGCGACAAACTGTATTATAGGGGAAATTGGAAGAGTCTACTTTTTAATTTGGTAATTATTTCTGATATATACAAATTTGTATAACATATGTTGAAAAAATAGGGAATAGTATTTTGTATGATTAATATGCTTTAACTGGAAGGACAAAAAGGAGGTTAAGAACATGAAGCAAAATATTCTTAATAATTATGTAAGCACAAATGATTTTCCAGTTATCACAAGAGGAAAACGTAAATATTTAACCTACGAGGGACTTGAAGATTCTTATGTCTACATACTAAAAAAGGGGATTATTAAAACAAGCATTATTTCAAGGGATGGCAGGGAGTTTAATTTGAACTACATTAATAAAATGGATATCATTTCGCTATTAAAAGATGAGTATTCCCAATTTGCCAATGCGC
Organism: Listeria cossartiae subsp. cayugensis; assembly: GCF_014229095.1. Lineage (GTDB taxonomy): Bacteria > Bacillota > Bacilli > Lactobacillales > Listeriaceae > Listeria > Listeria cayugensis. Next base: position 935,975 of record NZ_JAARZC010000001.1, read on the forward strand.
CGTTTAATATTCGAGTGGAGTCGGATACAGCAGAACTGTACCAAGTTGACCGGGTGAGATTTTGGAAAGATGTGAACCGCGATGTGGATTTGCAAATTTATGTGAAAGATTATTACCGGACGCGGCTTTTGCAATCGATTAAAAAGATGCAGCAAATGTTGATGAATGGCAAGCTAGGCGCGATTTGTACGCAACTCTATGAACTATATACACTTTTTGGAGTGGAAATAGCGGAAGAGCAGTATTTGATTGATTTTCTAGTAAGTAATGAAGAAATTGGTCATTTTTGCGGGATAAATTCAGCGAGCAGCGTGAACCGGATTTTCCAACAACTCAAAAAAGAAGGCGTCATTACGATGCAAAACCGCTATATTATTATTAAAAAATTAGATGTTATTCAAGAAAACGTGATTTTTTAACAGAAGAAAAGCACTGCAAATGATGATTGCAGTGCTTTTCTATCCTCTTTTTTTAAATGAATATCGAATTCTAAGTGTGATAAGTCCGATGATAATTAGCAAACCGCCAACCATCAAATTCTCTAAGTCGCTAAAATCCCAAAAAATAGAAATTCCAATATTAGATAGTCCTAGAAAAACAAAAACCAAGCCAACAACAAGTAAAACCAAATAAGCCGGTTTAGAACTTTTCATAAGGACGCCTCACTTACATTAAAAATAATTTCCACATTATTGTAACATAACTTTAGCTAAACGACATTATTCACTTGTAATTTGTTTTGTAAAACCTTCACCAACCACACTTTGTACATCATTAATAATAAAGAAAGCTTTTTCATCATATTTATTGACGATTTTTGTAAGCGGTAGTAGCTGATCACGGCTAATCACGATATAAAGAATTTTTTTGTCTTGGCGCATATAGAAACCTTGACCGTTAAAAAGGGTAATACCACGTTCCAAACTCGCATCAATTTCCGTAGCAATTTCTTCATAATAGTCCGAAATAATCGTAACAGATTTCTTAGGATTATAACCTTCCAAAATGAAATCAAGTACTTTAGTCGAAATATAAAGTGAAACGACCGTCAACAACATATTTTCAAAACCGATTACAAAGACAGAAGGGATAACGACAAGTAAGTCAAAGAACAGTAGGGCATAACTCGTATTCCAACCAAGGTATTTATTAGCAATTTTCGCTAAAATCGCACTACCAGCTGTGGTTCCGCCGCCGTTCATAATTAGCCCCATGCCAACGCCCATCATTAATCCGGCAAAAATCGCAGCAATAATAGTTTGGTTTGCTACAAAAGCAAGTGGCTCGGAAAAATGTAAAAAGATCGACGTAAAACTAATAGCGACAATCGTCCAAACAATTGTCATACGATCAAGAAATTTGTAACCAATTATTAGCAAAATACCATTAAAAATAAAGGTAGTGACAGCTGGAGTCCAGCCAAGCAAATAATAAAGCATCATCGTTAGCCCTGTAACGCCGCCTTCTCCTAGATTATTCGGGATGGCAAAAATATTGACAGCGAGCGAGAAAATAAGCGCCCCCGTAACGATTTTTGCGATGTTCCAACCTGTTTTATTCTTCATATCCATTTCTCCTTTCCACACAAAAAAAGACCCAAGAACACCTCTAAAAAGGCACTCTGGAGTCTTTTTATTAAAAAAGCATTAACTGACATCGTTGTCATTAATTGTCTCACCATAAAAAATTGCTATTCATTTCAACACAATTTACAATATACCATAAAAAATAAGCAGCTTCAAGCCTTTTTTAAGTAAAAGTAATTAGCCGAAAATCGCTAAAAATGGCATTAAATTAAGTAAAAATAAACCTACAAGAACGCTAATAACAATTTTGATGACAAGTGGTTTTTCGCTTTCTGTTTTTTTCAACTTGTTTCCCTCCCTAATTCGCGCTTACTTTGCCCAGTGAACAAATTCATTTTTTAGTGGCATATAAGTGGCAGTTTTTTTCTTATAGATTTGATAAGCAAGTATAAATCCGAGAAACGCTGGAACAATAATTGCAAAAATAGTTAAAATAACTTTAGTCATAAAAAAATACCTCCTCTTAAATCAAAACACAAGTGCAAACCTTACTACTACTAGTGTACCAAATTTCAGCTAATTTTGGTAATAAAGCGGGTTAGCAAATTTCGGTTACAATTTAGGGCAAATGTGCTACAATAGCGGTGGGTGAGTAAATTTGAATAAGAAAAATAAGTTTTTCGACATATATTTAGAATTAGAGCAAGATATTACATCTGGCGTTTATCCAGCAGGCACACTACTTCCAAGTGAAAATGTTCTGGCTAAGCGTTTTTCGGTATCTCGTGAAACAATCAGAAAAGCACTGGTTTTATTGCTTGAAAACGGCTGTATTCAAAAGCTCCAAGGTAAAGGGTCCGTTGTTATTGACCGGGAACGTTATTCATTTCCAGTTTCTGGATTAACTAGTTTTAAAGAACTACAAAAATCAGAACATATGAATGCAACTACGAAAGTCATTCGCAATGAACGTACAATTTTGCCAGATCGAATTGCCGATTTTGCTGGACTTCCACATGGGTCAACGTGCTTGGCAATTTTGAGAGTGCGTTATTTAGAAGATGAGGCAACGATTTTGGACTATGATTACTTGCTAGATAAGACGGAGCCAATCGCGAATGAGGTTTTAGAAGATTCGCTTTACCAATACTTAGAAAATGAAAAAGGCTATGAAATCAGTTACGCTCAAAAAGAAATTACAGTTGAGCCTCTCAATGCCGAAGATAAAAAATACTTAGCGCTACACGGTGATACGCATGTTGTTGTCGTGAAAAGCACCGTGTTTTTAAAAGATACTACACTGTTCCAATATACAGAATCGCGCCACCGACTAGATAAATTTCGTTTTATCGATTTTGCTAGAAGACGCTAAAAAGCCCGAGAAACGAGTCTCGGGCTTTTTTTATTGAATTAAAGTCAACGTTTCATAAGGAGCTAACTCTATTTCAGAACTGATTGCTTGGCGTTCATAATTGGATAATAAGACGCTAGCATTTAAAAATTCGGTTGGTAGTTGTATTTTTTTCGGAGTGGCTCCAAAATGGTGAATAGCGAGCAGGGAAGAAGTCTCATTAGAACGTTTATAAGCAATAATAGCATCTTCTTCTGTTAGAAAGGGCGTGTAATCTCCAGTTTGAATAACGGGATGTTCTTTACGTAAAGCAATTAATTTTTGATAGAAGTAGAAAATGCTTGTTTTATCAGATAAGGCTGTTTGCACATTGATTTTGTTTGCATTGTCAGCTACTTTTATCCAAGGTGTGCCTGTTGTAAAGCCGGCATTTTCAGAGTTATCCCATTGCATTGGTGTCCGACTATTATCACGCGAACGCTCTTTAATAATCTCCATTACTTCTTGTTCGCTAAGCCCATTTTTTTGTAAAATATCAAAATGGTTGAGCGTTTCTACATCGACATAATCATCAATTGTCTCAAACTTAGGATTCATCATGCCAATTTCTTCGCCCATATAAACAAATGGCGTCCCGCGCATGAAATGAATTGTCGCTCCAAGTAGAGTGGCAGAGTGATAATAATGTTCAGGCTGATCAGTTGCAAAACGACCAAGTGCTCTCGGCTGATCGTGGTTATTCCAGAAAAGCGCATCCCAGCCATTTTCCTCCGACATCGCTACTTGCCACGTATGGAAAATGGCTTTTAAGTTAGCAAAATTCACATCATCTAAACGCCATTTTTCGCCATTAGGGTAATCTACTTTTAAGTGATGGAAATGGAACACCATTGATAATTCTTTTTCATCTGGCTTACTATAACGGATACAATTGTCAATATCAGTAGAGGACATTTCACCAACCGTAATTATCGGCTTATCACCAAAAGTTCGTTCATGCAACTCTTTCAAATAAGTGTGAATCCCTGGCCCATCCGTATAGAAACGACGGCCATCACCTTCAAAATCATCTTCCAAAAATTTAGGCTTCGCAATGACATTTAAAACATCTAAACGAAAACCTTCGACTCCTTTATCAATCCAAAAATTAACGACATCAAAAAGAGCTTCGCGTACATGTGGGTTAGCCCAGTCTAAATCTGCTTGAGTAATGTCGTATAAATGCATGTAATACTCCGAGGAATCTGGTAATTTTTCCCAGGCACTACCACCAAACTTGGATTCCCAGTTCGTTGGGGGAGAGCCATCTGCTTTTGCTTGACGGAAATAGTAAAAGTTACGGTAAAATGGATCGCCTGCTAGCGCCTTTTTAAACCAAGGGTGTTCAGTAGAAGTATGATTCAACACTAAGTCAATCATGATACCAATATCTCTTTTTTTAGCTTCATTGATAAGTGTAGTAACATCGTCCATTGTTCCAAATAGGGGATCAACAGCCGTATAGTCAGAAATATCATAACCATTATCATTTTGCGGAGAAGGATAAAATGGATTCAGCCAAATCATCTCAATTCCAAGTTCTTGTAAATAATCAAGCTTGGCAGTGATACCAGGAATATCCCCAGTACCATCGCCAGTCGTATCATAAAAAGATCTTGGATACACTTGATAAATTGTTTTTTGAGCAAAATTTGTCATAAGAGAAGCCTCACTTTTTAGTTGGTAGTTTTCGCAGATTCACGGTACTCTTTTTTGCCAAAAGTACGAATCGGTGCAGTATCTACTTTGTTTAAAATATTATATTTGCGGAATAATACAGTTAGAATGAATGGGACGACGATAGTAATTAACATACATACAGCAAAAACTGCATAGTACTTAGGGTTGATCGAAAGAATACCTGGTAAACCGCCGACACCAATTGAATTCGCCATAACACCACTTGATACAGAAACAACAGCAGCAATCGCCGAACCAATCATGGCAGCCACGAAAGGATATAAGTATTTCAAATTAATACCAAACATCGCAGGTTCTGTTACACCTAAATAACAAGAAATTGTTGCAGGAATCGAAACTTGTTCTTCTTTTTCATTACCACGGTGTAAGAAAATGATTGCTAGAACTGCGGAACCTTGAGCAATGTTAGATAAAGCAATCATTGGCCAAAGGTTGGTTCCATCGAATTGGCTCATTAACTGTAAATCGATGGCGTTTGTCATGTGATGCAGTCCCGTGACAACGAGTGGGGCATATAAGAAACCAAATAAAGCAGCGAATAACCAGCTAAGTCCGCCCGTTAAACCAGCATAAACAACATTGGAAATCGCGTCGCCAATTTTCCAACCAATAGGTCCGAGGATAACGTGAGCCGCAAGAACAGTCGGAACAAGTGCGAAGAATGGAACAAAAATCATCGAAATTGCATTTGGAATAAATTTACGCAGCCAGATTTCAAGATAGGCTAATAAGAAACCGGCCATAATGGCTGGGATAACTTGCGCTTGGTAACCAATCATTTGTACTTGAGCAAACCCAAAGTCCCAAACCGGAATGTCGCCAGCTTTTGTTTCCACCACACTATAAGCATTTAGCAGTTGCGGGGAAACTAGTGTTAAACCAAGGACAATCCCAAGAATTTGTGTGGTCCCCATTTTTTTCGCGATGGACCATGTAATCCCAACAGGTAGGAAGTGGAATACAGCCTCACCAATAAGCCACAAGAAACTATAAACACCGGCCCAAAATGGATAAACATCTACAATCGTTTTTGTCCCGTCTTCTAAAAATTTGATATCCCCAATAACATTACGGAAACCTAGAATAAGACCACCAACAACAATGGCTGGAATTAACGGCGTGAAAATTTCAGCTAGTCCAGCAAGCAAACGTTGGAGCAAACTCATATTTTTCTTAGCGTCTGCTTTGGCATCATCTTTATTTACGCCTTCCACACCACTAATTTTGGAAAATTCATTATAAAAAATAGCTACATCATTACCTATAATTACTTGAAATTGCCCAGCTTGTGTAAATGTCCCTTTTACTGCTGGAATGTCTTCAATTGCCGGAATATCGGCATTATCTGGGTCTTGCAAAACAAAACGCATTCTCGTAGCACAGTGTGTGACAGATGAAATATTTTCTTTGCCGCCAATTAATTCTAAAAGAGCGCTTGCATCTTTTTTATAGTCAACCATAAAACTTCCTCCTTTTTAACTTGTATATACAAGTTGTTCGCCATTACTATACTATAAATAACTTGAAAGCGCAACCACTTTATTTATGCTAAAATAAAAAAGTAGGAGGGATAGTATTGAAACATGTTAGAACCGCGGCAATTATCACGCATCAAAACAAAATATTACTTCACTCTAATCAAGGAGAAAACTACTGGACGCTCCCAGGTGGTGCCGTTGAAAATGAATTCACGAAAGATGGAATAAAGCGAGAAATGAAAGAAGAGTTGGGAGAGGAAGTGGTTGTCGGCGATTTAAAAATAGTTGCTGAAAATCGCTTTTTATATCGCGGGAAAGAAATAGATAGTATCGAGTTTTATTATTATGTGAACCTTTGTCCAGATAGCGAACTGTTTGAATTAGCAACATTTACAAAAACAGAAGCATTTGGTCAAAATGAGGAAAAACCGTATGAACTAAATTTTAAATGGTTTGATTTAAACAAGTTAGAGGAGATAACTATTTTGCCGTCATTTCTTGGTGTGGAATTAACACAACTTTCGAGGAAAAGCATTAAACATATCGAACAAACAACATAAAAAACCCGCGAAATGGAAGTTTCGCGGATTTTCGTTTAATTAGTTAAAGATACTAATGTAATTTCTTTTTTGCTAATGTCTAAGAAGGGTAATTTAACCCGTGTATCTAAGCAGTAAGCATTGTACAGCAATGGTTTTAAAGTCGTTGCAGAGCTTTCAACTTGGCGAACAAAGTTACCAATTTCTTGATATAAAATTTCAATATTTTTTAGGCTGCCAATTTTTGAATCAATGCGATTTTCACTTACATTCACATTGGAATTTGTTACTTTTTCATTAAATTCATCATTGATAGCGTCTTTTGTGCGTTCGATTCTTGTAAAACGAGTGTCTTCCCAATCAATCTCAATAATATGACAATCATCTAGTTGCAAGAAGTCACCAGTCCAAAGTTTTCCGTCGATTTCAACAATCATTCTCGTCTCAGGAAAAACCTCTTTGTTACGATATTTTTTTAGTAAATAATCATACATTTGTAATTGCGCTAAACAGTTATCCATGTGTGTCATCTCCTTATGGGACTATTATAACATATTGTGATTATTTGAACAATCTAAACAAGATAAATGAATAGTTGGAACTGTAACTTTTTAACTAGTTATACAAAAGTCCTAATTAAAGCTTAGAAAAGAGTGAAATAGAGGCTCTGGTGGTATACTAATAATAAGATGAAATGGGAGGGAGACACATGTATAAACAAATGAAATTAAAAGCTCTCGATGGGCTAGATTTGCATTTACATATTTGGGATGAGGTAGAAAATCCAGTTGGCATAGTTCAAATTGTTCATGGGATGGCGGAGCACGGAGCTAGATATGATTTATTTGCTAAACGTTTGAACCAAGCGGGATATATTGTTGTAGCTGATGACCATCGTGGTTTCGGAAAATCAGCTGTGGATGAAGCTACTTTAGGTCATTTAGACGGTGAAACGGGTTTTAAAAACATGATTGAAGATGAAGCCGTAGTTCGAACGTATTTAAAAGAAAATTATCCAGATTTGCCTTATTTTATTTTTGCGCACAGTATGGGAAGTTTTATTATTCGAACCTTTATGGCGAAACATCAAGTAGATGGCGTGATTCTCAGCGGCAGTGGCTTACAACCAACCGCTTTACTAAAAATGGGACAAATTGTAACGAAACAACGCGTGAAAAAAGATGATAGGAAAAGAAGTGGCTTCCTAAATAAATTAGCTTTTTGGGGTTATAATCGTCCTTTTAATGAAAATCATAATTTTAGTTGGCTAACGCGCGATGTGGCTATTTATGAAGCATATGAACAAGATCCGTTTTGTGGCCCAGTAGTTGGAACGAGCGGATTTTTCCACAATCTATTTGAGTCAATAAAAGTGAGTCAGCAAAAAGAAACCGTGGAAAATGTCCCGAAAGGCTTGCCAATTTTGCTACTCTCTGGAAGCGCTGATCCAGTGGGGCACTTCGGAAAAGATACGCCTAAAATCGCCTTAGCTTTAGAAAAAGCCGGGGTAGAGGATGTTACGTACAAAATTTATGAAAATGCGCGTCATGAACTTGTGAATGAATTATGTAAAGAAACAGTTTTTCAAGATGTAATTGATTGGTTGAATGCCAAAAGAAGGTAGCCAAATGAGGGCTACCTTCTTTTTTAATTACGGATTTGACCATCTCCGAAAATAATATATTTGGTTGATGTAAGTTCGGTTAAGCCCATTGGACCGCGGGCATGGAGTTTTTGCGTACTAATACCTATTTCAGCACCAAATCCCATTGCAAAGCCATCTGTGAAACGAGTGGAAGCGTTAATGTAAACCGCGGCAGCATCCACTTTTTGATGGAAAGCTTGGCCAGTTGCATAGTCATTAGAAATGATTGCCTCGGAATGCTTTGTCCCATATTTATTAATATGATTAATTGCTTCATCTACGGAATCAACCACTTTTACTGCTAAAATGAAGTCTAAAAATTCATCTTCCCAGTCAGATTCGGTTGCTGCTTTAGAATCATTTAAAATTTCGCGTGCGCGTTCATCCGCGCGAAGCTCCACATTATATTCTTTTAAAGCAGTTTCCATCGCTGGGAGAAAATCTTGGGCAACATCTTTATGAATCAGCAACGTTTCTGCCGCATTGCATACAGAAGGGCGCGAACATTTGGCGTTGACTAAAATATCGATTGCCATTTGTTTTTCTGCTGCTTTATCGACGTAAATATGACAATTACCAGTACCAGTTTCAATCACAGGTACAGTTGCATTTTCAAGAACAGTTTGAATTAATCTTGCACCACCACGAGGGATAAGGACATCTAAAAAGCGATTCAAACGCATCATATCGCGCGCCGTTTCTCGAGAAGTATCTTCAAGAAGTTGAACGCTAGAACGAGGAAAGCCAGATGCTTCAATCGAATCTTGAATAACGGACATAAGCGCTTTATTAGAGTCAATGGCATCACTACCACCACGTAAAATAACCGCATTCCCAGTTTTAAAGCAAAGAACAGAAGCATCAACAGTAACATTTGGTCTGGATTCATAGATAATGCCGATAACGCCAAGTGGAACTCTCGTTTTTCCGATAGTTAATTCGGCTTCATTTTTCCACATATTCGTTACTTCGCCAATCGGATCTTTCAACGCGACGACTTGTTTCACTGCTTCTGAAATCTCTTTAATGCGTTCTTCTGTCAGGCGAAGACGATCAATCATCGTTTCTGGTGTGCCTTTTTCTTGAGCACGAAGGATATCTTTTTCATTTTCTAGTAAAAGTGTCGTAGTATGTGCAAGTAAATCATTGCTTAGATTCAGTAAGGCTTGATTTTTTTGTTTCGTTGTTGCCTGTGCTAAAAATTGGGCAGCTTCTTTGGCAGCACTACCTTTTTTTATTAGTTCAGTCATGTGAAAATTCCTCCTCTTTACTAGCGAATAACGTTCCAACTTGTTCACCTTGCATAATATTAAAAATAACGGTTGGATTTTTACCGTTTGTTAAAATCATTTTTTGGTTCGAAGCCATGCAATAGGAAGCGGCAGAAAGCTTGGTTAACATACCTCCAGTTCCAAATTCAGAACCTCGGCCCCCAGCAAGTGCTTCGATTTCTGGGGTAATTTGATTGATTTCAGAGAACATAACTGCATTTGGATCAGTTGTTGGATTACTTTCATAAAAGCCGTCGATATCAGAAAGCATAATCAGCAAATCTGCTTGAACGAGTTTAGCTACAATTGCTGAAAGAAGGTCATTATCGCCGTATTTAGTCACATGTTCCAATTCTTCTACAGCCACAGTATCATTTTCATTTACAATCGGAATAATACCGCGACCAAGAAGACTATCTAAAGTATTCATAACATTTTCGCGGCTAATAGGGAAGTCTGTCACATCACGAGTAAGTAGCACCTGCCCAACGACTTGTCCATATTCGCCAAAAAACTTACTATAAATATGCATTAATTCACTTTGACCAACAGAAGCTACTGCTTGAAGGTCGGGAATGCTTGTAGGGCGTACAAGAAGTTGTAATTTATGACAGCCAACCCCAATCGCTCCAGAAGAAACAAGGATAACTTCTTTTCCTTCGTTGCGTAAATCGGATAAAACCATCGCTAATTTTTCAATGGTACGTAAATTAATATGGCCATTTCCATACATCAATGTACTTGTACCAACCTTAATAACTAATCTCTTGCTATTTTTCAAAGATTCGCGCATTTCTATGACCCCTCTGCTAATTAGATAATACTTCTATTTTACATGAAAATGCGGATATGTCCATATTAGAATCAAGTTTTCAAGCTTTATTTAGCTTGTTTTTAGCAAAAAAAATAAGCCCTAAGAAATTTCCTTAGGGCTCGTTTAATTATTTAGCTGCTTTACTCGCGGCTGAAATGACGGAAACTTGTTTTAATCCTTTGCCAATTAGACGCAAGATAACGAACCAAACAACAACGATCAAGACAATTTGTTTAAACGCGATTGCTGGAAGTGGATTGAACGGGCAATCCCATGCGAAATGTAGCGCAATCGGAATAATAAACCATTTCCAGAACGTTCCTGTGAAAATGTGGTGCATTCCAAGCTTTTGATCTCCTTTAGCGATAACAAGAGCAGCACCGGTAATTGCAGCCCATACAACATGGCCACCAATTGACTGCCAACCACGGCTAAAGATAACATTCATCATTGTTTCGCCGGCAATATGAATATCTTTGAATAAGAATGCTGCATCGACACTATAGTTAAACGCATAACCAAGTGATTCAAAAGCAGCGAATCCAGCACCAACAGCGGCACCAATAAGTAAACCGTTTAAAATGTACTTCGAGTTTAACGAACGAATGAACAGGGCAACAATAATCATTTTTCCAGTTTCTTCAATAAAGCCAACCAAAAGGGCATTAAAATAATTTAATTTCCCAACTGGAATAATGGAGTAAATAACGAGTGTTGCAACGAGCGCCGCGACACCACCGATGAAAAACATCTTTACAACATCGAAAACGCTGATGTTCCGAGGAGCATTCGTTTCGAAAAAGAATAATAAGACAGAGAACGGAACTGCAAATGAACCAATAACCATAAGTCCAGGTATGGTATTACTATTTTCAAACAAATATGTACAAGCTAGAAGTAAAAAATACGTGACGATTAATACTAAGAAAACTCTGGAGAATACCCAAGGATGTGGCCAAGTGTGCGGAATATCGCTCGTTGCTGGCGTTGTATACTTAGTTCCAGCAATAAAGACTTTTTCGCCTTCTTCTTTAGAATGCTTTTTAAAAACAGCAGAGAAGAGGTTGCCTATCTTGAGTTCTGAGTTCCCGTGATTCCCAGTATGCTGATGCAATTCTGTTTGCTTAAATGCGACCCACTCTGGATGAGGGGATTTTTGAACCAATGTATGATCGTTAATTTCCTGCTTTCTATAAAAAGCAATCATCTCAACATTCGTAAAAGGCCCAACTTTTTGTTCGTTCTTTTTGAAGTACCATTCTGACAAATGAAACTCCCCCTTTAGCTTTTTAGTTTGACTCCATTAATTATTCCCAAAAATGCTAAAAGTTAAACGAGCGAGCTGGATTAATCATTTATTTTCTTGGCTTGTTCGTAAAGGAAATCAATCGAATCTGCTAAGAAATTTGCCGCGGACTCATTTAGCGGCTGTCCATCTAAATTTAAATCATCTTCATGTTTTAAGTCTTCACTAATTTTTGTCATTCTTTTCCCGATATCTTTTTCATTTTGGAGTTCACTAGGGACATACATCGGCATGCTTTGTTGTCCAAGTAAATAATCAACACTAACATCGTAAAGAGTAGCTATTTGTGTCACCATTTCCAAATCTGGCTCACGAATACCATATTCCCAGTTGCCGTATGTAGATGGAGCAGATAAACCGAGTCTTCTAGCAGTTTCTGCTTTTGACCATCCTTGCTTTTCTCGAAGTAGTGTAAGTCTATTACTTAATTTTGGCATGATTTCACTCCTTTTTGTTTGATTATACAATATCTTACACAATTTAGCTATATTTTAACACAGAACGCATTATTTTGCGATTGACATACTCTTTTTGAGTTGTTAATATTGTATTAACAACTCAAAATGTGTAGATAAGGAGAAGATGACATGAAAACAGTAGACAGCAGAAAAATCAATACGGCCAAAATTCGGGACTTACGATTGGAACGGGGAATCACGCAAGCTTTCATTGCAAGGCGGATGGGTTATAAGTACACATCAGGTTACAGCAACATAGAAAAAGGCACTGTTAGACTTTCTCACAAAAATGCGGTTATCTTGAGTGAAATCTTAATGTGCGAACTAAATTTCTTTTACGAATAAACGGACACGGGATAAAGTTGCTAACTAAATAAAATGAATTCAAGGCAAACGTTTAGGGTTAATGCACACATAACGTGTGAAAAATATAAAAAAGGAGATAACAACATGAGTAAAAAAACATTAGTAGGGTTTCTAATTTGTATGGTGTTAGTTGCGTTATTCATACCAACTAATGCGGATGCGTATACGAAGAAGGGCTATGTCATGACAAAAGCGAGCGCGAAAAACTTTAAGATTTATATCAATGGATCCGCGAAAGGTTTTAAGAGCGTTATTATTAACGGAGCCAAAGCGTGGAATCCTTCGCCGTATTTAAACACAGTTAGTATGGGAAATGATGTGAAACCTCATTTTACCGTTAGTAGTTCAGCAACGAACAAAGGGGATGTGCTTGCTATTTGCAATACAACCTACTATAAATCCAATAAATTAGTTGCAAAGAATGAGATTACTCTTTATAAGGGTTTTCGCTCACTATCGAACAATCACAAAATCGAAACAGTTATCCATGAATTTGGTCACGGATTTGGCTTAGGACACGTCAAAACAAGAAACGCAATTATGCTAGATAAAGGTTTCATTAATAAAACAAAACCACAAACAGATGATTATAACGGCATTAAAGCCATGTACAAGTAAAAAGGAGGATTAAAAAATGAAAACAAAACTTATCATTATTATTGGCCTAGCAAGTCTAAGCGTCTTAACAGCCTGTTCCAATAACGAAAGTGTGAAAGAAGAACCAACAACAGAACAAACTGAATCCGAACAAGTTAAACCAAATAATGGTGTCGTTTCCTATCACGGAAAATACCTCGAACTCGCTGAAAACATCAATGATTTAGAAAAAGACGCACCGATTATCGTCAAAGTCACGAAAAAATCCGAAAAAGCAACGGTAACGAAAGAAACAAAAGAAAATATTTTCCCAACAGATTTCTATACGATGAGTGAAGTGCAAATCAATAGTATCGAAAAAGATAAAACTGGAAAATTGAAAGAGAATATGACCATTAAAGTGATGGAGTATAGCGTAGAAAATGTTGCTGTCGATGGCAAAGAATATGATTTAACAATCGACGGATATAAAAATATGGAAAAAGGCGAAGAATATACGCTATTTTTAGAGAAAAATCCAGATGGAGACAATTATGTTCTTTCAAATGCAATCATAAGTAAATTCCCAGTAGAGGAATTAGCTGAAAATGAATTATTCCTAGATGACGGAGAAAAAGCGGAAGAAACGGGTGACATCGAAGAAATATATCAAGATATTTATCAAGACGTATTAACGGAATACAGTGAATAATTAAAGCTACTCGAAAAGTGAAGGACTTCGGTATAAAATCGAGGTCTTTCTTTTTGCGTACAAATAAAAATGTTGTAGCGAAACCAAGCTTATTCCAGCCAATTTCTCGCAAAAAAGTACCACAAAATCCACTTGACAGAACTAGACGATAACAAGTAGAATGAACCAAATCATCATTTTTACACTAAAAATGGTTAGAATTTTAACAATATGGGTAAATCCAGTTAGTATAAATAAAGCTTTTTCAAATAAAAGGAGATAAAACGATGAGTGATAGTGGTGCTTTTTTTCCAATGAGCGTTAAAAAATTTCTGGAAAAAGGGATTACCTCGTTGTCTGAAGAAGAAAAAATGAGTACGCTACATTATTTGGAAAATGCGTATCATCAAGAACCTTGCAACGAGGAAATTGTACATAAGTTAATTCAATTTTATAATCAGACGGATAAGACGAAGAAAGCGCAAGAAATGGGTCAAAACTTTTTGACGATGAATGGCTATAATAAGGATATACTTGGCGAACTATCTGTAACTTTTATGAAAGAAGATAATATGGATACGTACTTCACCTTAGTTCGGCATTATATGGAAGAAGAAAAAAAGGAAGCGACAGAAGAAGTTGCTGACAACGTTATTCCATTTCCAAAACAATTTATCCCGAGAAAAGATATTCGTGAGTTCGCATCTTGGCAAACAGCGGAGCAATTGGAGTTTTTACAAGAAGCGCGATTTTTAGAAATTGATACCTTTTTACCAGCGTTTAGAGATTTTCTAGCGGATGATCATTTTTCGCCGTTTGTGCAGTCGATGATTTTTGAGTTAATGCAAGAAAAAGAAATAAATGAAGAATTTAAAATTCGCAAAGTAGAGAAGGAAGGTACGTTTAATCCGAGCCTTGTGCCGATGCTTGCGGAGAATAAATTTGCAGAAGCCTTATTTGCTGGCCTTGCGGAGATGCTTGAACATAGTAATCCGAGCCTTTTAGAGCAAGTGCTAGGAATTATTCAACAACATTTATTTATGCTCTATCCTTTTGAATTAGAACCAAAAGAAGTGGATGTTTGGGTGAATGCTTATTACAAATGGGCGAATGCGATGTATGGTGATAATAGTGTTATTTCGGATGATGTGAATCACTTAGCGGTGGTAGAAGCTATTTCTATTATTGAAGAGTTAGAAATCAGGCAGCAAAATTATTTTATATAATGATATTTGTTGTTTTCAAGTCAGGGATATCTGTGTTATTATTAGTGAGTATGGCTGAAACTTGTCATGAGAGTAATTAAATTGAACTAAATAGATGATGGAGGGAATTATACCATGTCAGTAAAATGGGAAAAACAAGAAGGTAATGTTGGAAAACTTACTTTTGAAATTGAACAAGAAAAAGTAAAAGAAGGTCTAGATAGAGCTTTCGTGAAAGTACGCAAAACTCTTAACGTACCAGGCTTCCGTAAAGGGAAAGTTCCACGTCAAATTTTCAACCAACGTTTTGGTGAAGAAGCACTTTTCCAAGATGCACTTGATATCTTGCTTCCAGAAGTATATTCTGCAGCAATTGACGAAGCTGGAATTGATCCAGTGGACACTCCTCAAGTAAACATCGAGTCTATGGAAAAAGGCGAAACTTGGGTTCTAACTGCAGAAGTTACTGTAAAACCTGAAGTGAAACTTGGAGACTACAAAGGTCTTGAAGTTGAAAAACGCGAAACTGCACTTACAACAGAAGAATTAGAAGCTGAACTAAAACAATTACAAGAGCGTCAAGCTGAGTTAGTTGTTAAAGAAGATGCTCCAGCTGAAAACGGCGACACTGTAATCCTTGATTTTGAAGGATTCAAAGACGGCGTAGCTTTCGAAGGCGGACAAGCTGAAAACCATTCTCTAGAACTTGGAAGTGGACAATTCATTCCTGGTTTTGAAGAAAAATTAGTTGGCTTAAAAGCTGGCGACGAAGCAGACATCGAGTTAACTTTCCCTGAAGAATATCATGCGGAAGATTTAGCTGGACAACCTGTCGTTTTCAAAGTGAAATTACACGAAATCAAAACAAAAGAAGTTCCAGCTCTTGACGATGAACTTGCAAAAGACATTGACGAAGAAGTAGAAACTTTAGATGAACTAAAAGAAAAAATCTCTAAACGTTTACAAGAAGCGAAAGAAGAATCTGTTGCTCAAGCGAAACAAGAAGAAGTTATTGCGAAAGCTGTTGAAAATGCAGAAGTGGACATTCCACACGCAATGATTCACCATGAAGCGGATCATTTAATGAATCACTTCGCACAAGATTTACAAGCACAAGGTCTAACTCCTGAATTATATTACCAATTCACTGGCCAAACAGAAGAAGCTATGCACGCACAAATGGAAAAAGACGCTGAAAAACGCGTGAAAATGAACCTAGTGCTTGAAGCAATTGCTGAAGCTGAAAACATTGAGCCAACTGAAGAAGCTATTGATGAAGAAATTTCTACATTAGCTGAAAAATATGGCATGGAAAAAGACGCTGTTCGTGCTGCACTTGGCGATATGAGCGAACTTAAATCTGACCTTAAAATCCGTAAAGCTATCGACGTATTACTAGATAGCGCTGTGGAAAAATAAGCTTCGATTGATTCAATAATTTCATTAAAAAATGGGGGACATGAGTTATACTCGTGTCCTTCTGAATGTAGAAATATGAATACAGATGATTGGCATTTCTAATAAACAAATGATATTATTAACACACATAGGGGATGAAAAAGTCGCCTATATGCAACATACCTATGCGAAGGGGTGAAATATTGTGTTTAAATTTAACGACGAAAAAGGCCAACTTAAATGCTCCTTTTGCGGAAAGACTCAAGATCAAGTACGTAAATTAGTGGCCGGTCCAGGTGTTTATATTTGTGATGAATGTATCGAGCTTTGTAATGAAATTATTGAAGAAGAGCTAGGTATTTCTGAATTTGTGGATTTTGGTGAAGTGCCAAAACCTCAAGAAATCCGTCATATATTAAGTGACTATGTTATTGGTCAAGAACGTGCCAAAAGAGCACTTGCTGTAGCAGTTTACAATCACTACAAACGCATTAATTCCAATGAAACGAAAGAAGATGAAGTAGAACTTTCGAAAAGTAATATTTGTTTAATTGGTCCTACTGGTAGTGGTAAAACACTTCTTGCTCAAACATTAGCGCGAATTCTTAATGTTCCATTTGCTATTGCGGATGCGACTTCACTTACAGAAGCTGGTTACGTTGGGGAAGATGTAGAAAATATTCTTCTTAAACTAATCCAATCAGCGGACTATGATGTAGAAAAAGCCGAAAAAGGTATTATTTACATTGATGAAATTGACAAAGTTGCCCGCAAATCTGAAAACCCATCTATTACTAGAGATGTTTCCGGTGAAGGCGTTCAACAAGCATTACTGAAAATTTTGGAAGGCACTGTCGCAAGCGTTCCTCCACAAGGCGGTAGAAAACATCCTCATCAAGAGCTTATCCAAATTGACACAGGAAACATTCTATTTATCGTTGGTGGAGCATTTGACGGAATCGAACAAATCGTTAAAAATCGAATGGGTGAGAAAGTCATTGGATTCGGTACAGATAATGCGAAACTAAAAGAAGATGAAACATATCTATCTCGTGTTGTTCCAGAAGATTTGCTGAAATTCGGGTTAATTCCTGAATTTATCGGTCGTTTACCGGTTATTGCAACACTGGAACAATTAGATGAAGCAGCTCTCGTTTCCATTTTAACGGAACCTAAAAATGCTTTAGTAAAACAATATAAACGGATGTTGGAGCTTGATGACGTTGAACTTGAATTCGAGCCAACAGCTTTAATTGAAATTGCGAAAGAAGCAATTGAACGCAAAACTGGAGCACGTGGTCTTCGTTCGATTATTGAACAGATTATGTTAGAAGTTATGTTCGAAATTCCTTCCCGTGATGATATTACGAAATGTATTATTACTGAAAAAGCAGCTCGCGGAGAAGAAGAGCCGCAACTGCAACTAGAAGACGGTTCGATTATTCCAATTAAAACATCTGCATGATTAAAATGCGCGTCGTAATTGGCGCGCATTTTTTCTATCAACTCAGCTTGTTTTACTGTATCAACAGACTTGTTTCGTGCTATACTTTATTAATATTAATTGGAGAGGATAAAAAGACATGAAAAGTGAAAATAAATTTTTTTCTGGGACATTTGGTTGGATAAAAATAATTCTCATCGCGCTTATACTTGCTTTTGGTATTCGCTATTTTTTAATTTCTCCAGTTACTGTTAATGGGAAATCAATGGACCCAACCCTTCATGACGGGGAACATTTATTTATTAACAAAGTATCAAGTCCGAAACGTTTTGATATCATTGTATTTCCGGCACCTGATGAAGAAAATGCAGAATATATTAAACGCGTCATTGGCCTTCCAGGAGATAAAGTAGAATATAAAGAAGATCAGCTTTATATTAATGGCAAAAAATACGACGAACCATATTTAGATTCCGAGAAAGCGGCTTTAGGGAATGGCTATTTAACAACGGATGCGGAAGGTGATCCTAATTTTACAATGGCTGACATTCCTTACTCTGATGGCTCTCTAACAGTCCCTAAAGGAAAACTTTTTGTGTTAGGGGATAATCGTCAAGTTAGTAAAGATAGTCGCTACATTGGCTTTATATCGCAAAATAGTGTGCTTGGAAAAGTGATTTCGTTTGGGAAATCCTTAGAACGCTAGTGTGAACCTGCGGGAATTCTAGGAGGAGACATATGACAGATCAGTATGAAAAAAGACCCAAGAAAAAAAGTGGGGTTCACCAATTATTAAGCTGGGTACTCGTTATCGTTGCGGCACTTGCCATTGCACTTGTTGTTCGTAACTTTGTTATTGCACCAGTAAAGGTAGAAGGGACGTCCATGGTTCCAACATATCAAGATGGAGATAGAATCTTTATAGAAAAAATTACCGATCCAGATCGCTTTGATATAATCGTATTTGATGAGCCGCCGATGATTGGCTCAGGAGAACATTTCATTAAACGCGTCATTGGTGTGCCGGGCGATCAAATCGCTTTTAAAAACGGTGAATTATATTTAAATGGTGAACGAAAAGTAGAAAGTTACTTACCAGAAGGAACTTTAACACTTTGGAATCCGGATCCAACACAAAAACCATACATAGCAGATTATACACTGGAGGATATGACAGGAGAAAGTACTGTCCCAAAAGGAAAACTGTTCGTGCTTGGGGATAATCGTGGCGGAAGTTCAGATAGTCGCGTTTTTGGTTTCATTGATGATTCTATGGTGAATGGTACAGTAATACAATTTGGGAAATAGTGAGAAGTCCGTGAAAGATACTTTTTCGCGGATTTCTCTATTAAATGAAAGTTTTTTCGTTTATAATAAGACTGTTAGTATAAAATAGGGCGGTGCAGTTTTTTGAAAGAGAAGAATTTAAAACGGTTATGGTCTTGGATTTGGGCGGCTGTTTTAGCAGTATTACTTGCTGTTATAATCCGTTTTTATTTGTTTGTCCCTATTCTCGTAGATGGGATATCGATGATGCCAACTCTTCACAACGATGACCGTGTCATTATAAATCGCTTCGGAAAGGTCGATCGTTTTGATGTGATTGTATTTCGTGAAGCAGACGGAAAAGAATATATCAAACGAGTGATTGGTTTACCCGGTGACACCGTGGAGTATAAAGAAGACCAACTTTACATCAATGGGAAAAAATATGATGAACCGTATTTAGATACTTACAAACAAAAGTTGCAAGATGGCTATTTAACAGATGATTACAGTTCTAAAGATCAACTAGATGGTGGTACTATCCCGAAAGATACCTATTTTGTATTAGGGGATAATCGTCGAGCAAGTAAAGACAGCCGCATAATCGGACCGATTCCACTAAGTAAAGTGTTAGGAACAACACCAATTTGTTACTGGCCGATTGAAGACGCCAAACTTATAGATTAGGAGTATACGATGACAATTCAATGGTTTCCAGGTCATATGGCCAAAGCTCGCCGTGAGGTAACGGAAAAATTAAAACTAGTAGACGTGATTTTTGAGTTAGTGGACGCACGTATCCCACTTTCTTCCTCTAATCCAATGCTAGAAGAAATTATCCATCAAAAAAGACGAGTGATTATTTTAAATAAAGCAGATACAGCAGATGAAAAAACGACCAAAGAATGGATTGACTATTTTGCTGAAAAAGGCTTGCCCGCAGTAGCGGTAAATGCCCAGGAAGGTAAAGGTCTATTCAAAATAGAACAAGCAGCCGAAAAATTAATGGCTGAAAAATTCGATCGTTTAAGAAGTAAAGGTATGAAACCAAGAGCGATTCGCGCAATGATTTTAGGTATCCCAAATGTAGGGAAATCAACATTAATTAACCGTTTAGCGAAAAAAAATATTGCGCGCACAGGTAACAAACCCGGAGTAACGAAAGCACAACAATGGATAAAAGTTGGGAAAACGTTAGAACTTCTAGACACACCAGGGATTCTTTGGCCTAAATTTGAAGATCAAGAAATTGGTTACAAATTAGCACTGACAGGCGCAATCAAAGATGATATTTTACAAATGGAAGAAATTGCTGGTTATGGCCTACGTTTCTTAGAAAATCATTACCCTGATCGCCTTCAAAATTGGTTGAAAGTCGAAACAGTTTCAGAAGATCCTATCGAAACGCTCGCTTTTATAGCCGAAAAAAGAGGCCTTTTAGATCGATATAATGATCCGGATTATTCCCGTGCGGCGGAAACGGTTGTCCGAGAAATTCGCCAGCAAAAATTAGGGCGAATGTCATTTGATTTCCCGAACTGGGAAGAGGATAGCGATGAGTGATTCGATTGCAACCATTCGAGAGCGACTGAACGAAATTACCTCAGAAAATGATCCTTTTTTTCAACTATGTCTTCAAGATGAGCGTAAAGGTGTAGAAAAGCTGCTACAATCGGCACGAAGAAAATGGGAAAAAGAAGCAAAACTACTTGCCAAATTAGAAGAAATGAAACAATATGAAGCGGACTTATTCCGACAAGGCTATCAACATATTGCTGGAGTAGATGAGGTAGGTCGAGGTCCGCTCGCGGGTCCAGTTGTAGCGGCCGCAGTTATTTTACCAGCAGATTTTTCTATTGTAGGTATTAATGATTCAAAACAATTAAGTGAAGCAAAACGCGATGCTTTATTCGAAACTATAAAAGCAGAAGCGATTGCGATTGGTGTAGGGATAATTGAACACGATGTGATTGATCATGTGAACATTTATGAAGCGACAAAATTAGCGATGAGCGAAGCATTAAATCAACTAGCACCGAAGCCGGACTTTGTCTTAATTGATGCGATGCCGCTCAAATACATGGAAGCAGAATTATCACTCATAAAAGGGGATACGAAAAGCATTTCCATTGCCGCTGCGTCTATCATTGCGAAAGTGACTAGAGATAGATTAATGCAGATGTACGATAAGAAGTATCCTGGTTACGATTTTGCAAATAATATGGGCTACGGAACAAAGAACCATTTGACTGGATTAGATACAATTGGCATTTGTCCGATTCATCGTTTGAGTTTTTCTCCAGTAAAAGAAGCAAAGTTGAATTTTGATAGTTTAAATTAACAATATCTTCTAGTAAAAAGCGTATTTTCGATAGTGAAAATACGTTTTTTTTGTGCCGTTTGCTAAATTTTAGTGATTTTACAAAAAAGGGCAATGTTTGTACACTAGGAATAACTATCACGGGAGGTGCAACAAATGGATTTAAAACAACGAAATACATGGCTAAAAATCGCTTCCTGCAAATCCATCTCTGCCAAAAAAAGAGCAGAGATTTGGCGGAAATTAACAGAACTAGACCGATGGGAGATGTCGCTTGAAACATTTGTTAATACTTTCTTTAGTGCGGACAAGAAAGGACGGGTTTTGAGCGAAATCGAAACTGCCCCAATGTTTTTTTATGATGATATTACACCAGTTTGGATTCTGGATGATCACTACCCCGAACTCCTTAGAGAGATTTACGAAGCGCCACCAATTTTATTTTGCAAAGGAGATATAGATTTATTACAAAAACAAGCCATTGCGATTGTTGGTACTAGGCAGATGAGTGAATACGGAAGGAAAGCATGTAGGAAAATTGCTAGCGAACTTTCAGAGCACCAGCTAGTAATCGTTAGTGGAATGGCGGTAGGGATTGATACAACTGCACATAAAGCTGCTTTACAAAAGAGTGGCGCGACAATTGCCGTGCTAGGTTCGGGTGTCAATAATATCTATCCACTAAAAAATCAATTGCTTGCTAATGATATTGCCCAAGATGGTTTGCTTTTAAGTGAATATTTACCTGATGAAGAAGCGAGGAGATGGCACTTTCCAGAGCGAAATCGAATCATTAGTGGATTATCGATAGGAACGGTAATAATAGAAGCCGCAGAACGAAGTGGTTCCTTGATTACAGCTGATATGGCACTAGAGCAAAATAGACAAGTATTCGCTGTTCCAGGAAACATTTTTATTGATACCTGGAAAGGGACGAATTATTTAATTCAAGAAGGTGCCAAGTTAGTTATGAATGCAAACAATATAATAGAAGAATTTTTTCAAATTAAGCCATAATTATACTGAAATTATCGTTTTTAAGTGATTTGACTTGCAATTCCTGATTTTTTGAGATAAGTTTGCTAAAGAAAGCTGTTATAAAACATCAAAAAATGGACTTTTTCATAAAAGCCATTGACAAACCCAGTAGGAAGGGCTAATATTTACTACTGAATTATGTGAAAAATCAGCATTGAAAACTTATTGAACGCGAGGCTAAGACTGTAGTAGGATTCGGACAACGAGTAAAGCCCGTGTATTGACCCAAATCAGGGAGGAATATATAGATATGGCAGATTATTTAGTGATTGTAGAGTCACCTGCAAAAGCAAAAACGATTGAGAAGTATTTAGGGAAGAAATTTAAAGTGAAAGCTTCCATGGGACATGTTCGTGATTTACCTAAGAGTCAAATGGGTGTAGACACAGAACATGACTATGAACCTCGTTATATTACGATTCGCGGAAAAGGTCCTGTTTTAAAAGAATTAAAACAAGCGGCTAAAAAAGCGAAAAAAGTCTATCTTGCAGCCGATCCCGATCGCGAAGGGGAAGCTATTGCATGGCATCTTGCCAACAGTCTAGAGTTAGATCAATCAGATAAATTACGGGTTGTATTTAACGAAATAACGAAAGAAGCAGTAAAAGAATCTTTTAAAACACCACGTAAAATTGATATGGATTTAGTTAATGCACAACAAGCTCGTAGAATTTTGGACCGTTTAGTGGGATATAATATCAGCCCAATTCTATGGAAAAAGGTGAAAAAAGGCCTGAGTGCTGGGCGTGTTCA
This sequence comes from Listeria cossartiae subsp. cayugensis, assembly GCF_014229095.1. Classification (GTDB taxonomy): domain Bacteria; phylum Bacillota; class Bacilli; order Lactobacillales; family Listeriaceae; genus Listeria; species Listeria cayugensis. The sequence goes on from NZ_JAARZC010000001.1 coordinate 959,160, forward strand.
ATCCATTGCCTTGCGAATCATTATTGATAGAGAAAAAGAAATCAATAATTTCAAACCAGAAGAATATTGGACGATTGATGGCAACTTCCTTAAAGGTAAGAAAAAATTCCAAGCCAATTTTTATGGTGTCAATGGCAAGAAGAAAAAGCTATCTACAGCAGATGATGTTAAAGAAGTGATGTCTGCAATTAAAGGGAAATCATTCGATGTAACAGATGTAACGAAGAAAGAAAGACTTAGAAATCCTGCTGCACCGTTTACTACTTCCAGTTTACAACAAGAAGCAGCGCGGAAATTAAATTATCGAACAAGAAAAACAATGATGCTCGCACAACAATTATATGAAGGAATCACGCTTGGTAAACAAGGAACGGTTGGGTTAATTACGTATATGCGTACCGACTCCACTCGTATCGCTGATTCTGCTATTTTGGAAGCAAGCAATTATATTAAAGCAACATACGGATCTGAATTTTCTCGTAATCATAAACGTTCAGATAAAAATGCTAAAGGTGCTCAAGATGCCCATGAAGCAATCAGACCGACAAGCGCAATGAGAAGCCCACAAGAAGTCAAAGAATATTTAACGCGAGATCAACTTCGCTTATATCGTTTGATTTGGGAAAGATTTATCGCGAGTCAAATGACACCGGCAGTTCTTGATACAATGCGTGTTGATTTAGATAATAACGGCGTCAACTTTAGAGCAAATGGGTCTAAAATTAAATTCCATGGTTTCATGAAAGTATACGTAGAAAGTAACGATGATAATACGGAAGAAAAAGAAAATATTCTACCGGATTTGAAAAAAGGAGATAAGGTGCAGTCCGAATCACTCGAACAGCGTCAACATTTCACGCAGCCACCTCCACGTTACACAGAAGCTAGATTAGTAAAAACTTTGGAAGAAATTGGTATCGGTCGTCCGTCGACTTATTCACCAACGCTAGATACAATTCAGCGCAGAAATTATGTTTCTTTAACTAATAAACGCTTTATCCCAACCGAGTTAGGCGAAATTGTAAATGAAATGATTGAAGATTACTTCCCAGAAATTTTAGATGTGAAGTTCACTGCCAACATGGAAAGTGAGCTAGATGAAGTAGAGCACGGTGAAGTCGAATGGGTCAAAGTAATCGATGAGTTTTATAAACGTTTTGAGCCGAATGTTATTAAAGCAGACGCGGAAATGGAAAAAATCGAGATTAAAGACGAACCAGCTGGAATTGATTGCGATCTTTGCGGAGCGCCGATGGTATATAAAATGGGCAAATACGGTAAGTTTCTTGCTTGTAGTAGATTCCCGGATTGTCGTAACACGAAAGCAATTGTCAAAGAAATCGGTGTTACTTGTCCGAAATGTGAGAAAGGGCATGTAATAGAAAGAAAGAGCAAGAAAAAACGAATTTTCTATGGCTGTGATCGTTATCCAGATTGTGATTACGTTTCATGGGATAAACCAGTAGAACGACCTTGCCCGAAATGTAGTAAACGAGCATTAGTCGAGAAGAAATTGAAAAAAGGCGTACAAGTACAATGTACAAATTGTGATTACAAAGAATCAACCCAACAATAAGTGGAAAATGGCAGCACTTGGAAAGTTCCTGTGTTGCCATTGTTGCGCGAGGAGGCGGAAAAATGGAAAAGAGTGTTAATGTAATTGGAGCAGGTTTAGCTGGAAGTGAAGCAACATGGCAATTAGTAAAGCGTGGCGTGAAAGTTGATTTATATGAAATGAGACCGGTCAAACAAACCCCGGCGCATCATACTGACAAATTTGCAGAACTAGTATGTACAAATTCCTTGCGTGCTAACGGCTTAACGAATGCTGTAGGCGTTATTAAAGAAGAAATGCGGATACTTGATTCTATTATTATTGAAGCAGCTGATAAAGCATCTGTACCAGCTGGAGGGGCACTTGCTGTTGACCGTCATGAATTTTCTGGCTATATAACAGACAAAGTGAAAAACCACCCACTTGTTACCGTGCATACAGAGGAAGTTACGACTATCCCTGAAGGCCCAACAGTTATTGCTACAGGTCCACTTACAAGTCCTGCGCTTGCAGAAGAAATCAAACAATTGACTGGTGAAGAGTATCTTTACTTTTATGATGCAGCGGCACCAATCATTGAAAAAGATAGCATTGATATGGACAAAGTATATTTGAAATCTCGTTATGATAAAGGGGAAGCAGCTTACTTAAATTGCCCGATGTCAGAAGAAGAATTCAACGCATTCTATGAAGCCTTGGTTACAGCAGAAACAGCGGCTCTAAAAGAATTTGAAAAAGAAGTATTTTTCGAAGGTTGTATGCCGATTGAAGTTATGGCGAAACGCGGAATTAAAACGATGCTATTTGGACCATTGAAACCAGTTGGATTAGAAGATCCAAAAACAGGAAAAAGACCATATGCAGTATTGCAACTTCGTCAAGACGATGCTGCTGGAACACTTTATAACATGGTAGGATTTCAAACGCATCTTAAATGGGGCGAGCAAAAACGTGTTTTCGGTATGATTCCAGGTTTAGAAAATGCTGAAATCGTTCGTTATGGCGTAATGCACCGCAATACATTCATCAACTCACCAACCGTACTTGAGCCAACCTACCAATTAAAAACACGTAATGATTTGTTTTTCGCAGGTCAAATGACTGGTGTAGAAGGCTATGTCGAGTCGGCTGCTAGCGGTTTGGCAGCGGGGATTAATGCGGCTAATTTTGTGGAAGAGAAAGAATTAGTGGTTTTCCCAGCAGAAACAGCGATTGGTAGTTTAGCGCATTATATTACAAGTGCTAGTAAAAAATCGTTCCAACCAATGAATGTTAACTTTGGTCTTTTCCCAGAGCTAGAAACTAAAATTCGTGCCAAACAAGAACGTAACGAAAAATTGGCGGAAAGAGCATTAAATGCAATAAAAAAGGTTGCAGAACAACTGTAAAAACACTATAATAATTGAGGACTAATCTTTGCTGTTCTTTTCATCACGATCACTGCTTTTGTTATTTTTTAGGGGAGTTGAAAGTGAAGGAAAGGCAGTTTTTCTTTCAAAGGAATGGTCTAGACAACTCATGGCGATAAATGTGGTTTTTTTCACAAAAATAACCAAATTTATTCAAATTGATTGTAAATCCAGATTAATTCAAAAAGTTGCGAAAAATGGATAAAATCATTGCAACAAGGGTACTGTTATGTTAACATGATAGTGTTTGAGAGGTGTATACGCATGACACAAGAGGGAAAGTTAGAGCAACAATTTCTTGACTATCTTCACTCAGAACGAAATTATTCAGTAAACACAAGTACAGCTTATGAAAATGATTTAATTGATTTTCGTCGCTTCTTAAATGAGCAAGCTATTACAACGTATCAGCAAGTTACTTTTCTAGATGTGCGGATTTATTTGACAGAATTAAAGCAAAAGTCTTTTTCTCGAACAACCGTAGCTAGGAAAATTTCAAGTTTACGGAGTTTTTACACTTTTCTTTTAAGAGAGAATGTTATTACTGAAAATCCATTTACTTATGTATCACATGCGAAAAATCAGTTAAGGCTTCCCAAATTTTTCTATTCAGAAGAAATGGAAGCTTTGTTTCAAGTGGTGTATGAAGATAATGAAACGCTTACACTGCGGGACCGAGTGCTGTTAGAAGTATTGTACGGTACTGGAATTCGGGTGAGTGAGTGTGCCGGGATACTGATGCCTGACTTAGATACATCTTATCAAGCAATTCTGATCCGCGGAAAAGGGAATAAAGAGCGCTATGTGCCATTTGGTGTGTACGCGGAAGATGCGATAACGGATTATTTGCCGAGTCGCACCGAGTTAATGACACGTTACAAAAAGTCGCATGATGCGCTTCTTGTGAACCATTACGGTGATCCGCTGACGACTAGAGGCATTAGATATTGTTTGACGAAAATAATTAGCAAAGCTTCATTAACTCGAAAAATCCATCCACATATGTTACGCCATACGTTTGCAACTGATTTACTCAATAATGGCGCGGACATGCGGACGGTACAGGAGTTGCTTGGACATGCTAGCTTATCATCCACCCAGATATATACGCACGTGACAAAAGAGCATTTAAAGTCTACTTATATGAAACATCATCCGAGGGCTTAAATTTGGAGGAGGTTAAGGAAATGGAATTACATGCTACAACGATATTTGCCGTTCAACATGACGGAAAAGCCGCCATGGCTGGTGACGGTCAGGTGACGCTTGGGGAATCGGTTGTAATGAAACACACTGCCAAAAAGGTTCGTCGTCTTTTTCACGATAAAGTAATTGCTGGATTTGCAGGTTCCGTTGCAGACGCATTTACATTATTTGAAAAATTTGAAGCAAAATTGAATGAATATAATGGTAACTTAGAACGAGCATCTGTAGAACTCGCACAACAATGGCGTAGTGACAGTGTTTTACGCAAGTTAGAAGCGATGTTAATCGTTATGGATAAAGACACACTACTTTTAGTTTCGGGAACAGGCGAAGTAATTGAACCAGATGATGGCATTTTAGCAATCGGGTCTGGTGGGAATTATGCGCTAGCAGCTGGACGAGCACTGAAAAGACATAACGGTGGCCAAATGGAAGCCAAAGATATTGCTCGCCATGCATTAGAAATCGCTTCTGAAATTTGTGTATTTACGAATGATCATATTACAGTAGAAGAGCTTTGAAGGAGTGGTTAATTTGACAAATCTAACGTTAATGAACCAGTTGACACCAAAGCAAATTGTTGAAAAACTGGATCAATATATTATTGGACAAACCGGCGCGAAAAAATCTGTTGCAGTAGCACTAAGAAATCGCTATCGCAGACAACTGATGGATGAATCGATTCGGGATGAAATTATTCCGAAAAATATTCTAATGATTGGACCAACTGGTGTCGGTAAAACGGAAATAGCACGCCGAATTGCCAAAATTGTTCGCGCACCTTTTTCCAAAGTAGAAGCTACTAAATTTACGGAAGTTGGTTACGTAGGTCGCGACGTGGAATCGATGGTTCGCGATTTAGTAGAAGTATCCGTGCGCTTAGTTAAAGAAGAAAAAATGCAATTAGTTCGCGTAAAAGCAGAAAAAAATGCCGAAAAACGCTTAATTAAACTTTTAGCACCAAGCCAAAAGAAAAAGCAAACAACATCGCAAAATCCATTAGAAGCCCTTTTTGGCGGTATGAATCAACCGGATGAATCTGCTGAGGAAGAAGTAGATCAAGAATTAAAAAATAAACGAAGCCAAATCGAATGGCGACTTCAAAATGGTGAGCTTGATGATGAAATAGTAACAGTTGAAGTGAAAGAACAGCAAAATCCAATGTTCGATATGATGCGTGGCACTGGGATGGACCAAATGAATGGCATGCAAGATGCGCTTTCTGGCATGTTCCCAGCGAAAAAGAAAAAACGCAAAGTAACCGTTCGTGAAGCGAAAAAAATTCTATTTGAAGATGAAGCATCTAAATTAATTGATGCCGATGAACTTGCCGCGGAAGGTATTCACCGTGCGGAACAAATGGGCATGATTTTCATTGATGAAATTGACAAAATCGCTAGCAAAGAAGGCGGCGGAAATGCGCAAGTTTCGCGTGAAGGTGTCCAAAGAGATATTCTTCCTATCGTGGAGGGGTCGCAAATTTCCACTAAATATGGTACAGTCAACACGGAGTACATTTTATTCATCGCGGCTGGAGCTTTCCATATGTCTAAACCAAGCGATTTGATTCCAGAGCTTCAGGGGCGTTTTCCAATTAGAATTGAGCTGGATAAATTAACGCAAGAAGACTTCTATAAAATCTTAACAGAACCAGACAATGCGCTAATTAAACAATACAAAGCTTTGCTGAAAACAGAAGGAATTGACTTGATTTTCACCAAAGAAGCTGTCGAAAGAATTGCTGAGATTGCATTCCAAGTTAATCAAGATTCAGATAATATCGGAGCAAGAAGACTTCATACCATTTTAGAAAAATTACTAGAAGATTTACTATTTGAAGCACCAGAAATCAATATGGAATCTATTAAAGTAACTGAAAACTATGTTAATGAAAAACTTGCACCAATTATGAAGAATAAAGATTTAACACAATTTATTTTATAAAATACTAGGAGGATCTAATAATGACTTTATTAGAAAAAACAAGAAAAATTAATGCTATGTTACAAAACGCTGCAGGAAAAACGGTAAACTTCAAAGAAATGGCAGATACACTTACTGATGTAATTGAAGCAAATACGTATATTGTAAGCCGTAAAGGTAAATTACTTGGTTATTCTGAAGCTCTTCCAATCGAAAACGATCGTATGAAACAAATGCTGACAGAACGCCAATTTCCAGAAGAATATACACAAAGCCTTTTCAATGTAGGCGAAACTTCTTCTAACTTAGAAGTATCAAGCCAATATACTGCTTTCCCAATCGAAAACAGCGAATTATTCACGAAAGGTTTAACAACTATCGTGCCAATAGTTGGTGGTGGTGAACGTCTTGGAACACTTATCCTATCTCGTTTAGAAAGCAATTTCACTGATGACGATTTGCTATTAGCTGAATACGGTGGAACAGTTGTTGGAATGGAAATCTTACATGAAAAAGCAGAAGAAATTGAAGAAGAAGCTCGTAGCCGTGCCGTTGTACAAATGGCAATTAGCTCGCTTTCATACAGTGAATTAGAAGCAATTGAGCATATTTTTGACGAATTAAATGGTAAAGAAGGCCTTCTTGTTGCCTCTAAAATCGCGGATCGTGTCGGCATTACACGTTCTGTCATCGTTAATGCGCTTCGTAAATTAGAAAGTGCTGGCGTTATTGATTCTCGCTCATTAGGAATGAAAGGTACATTTATCCGTGTATTAAATGATAAATTCCTTGTAGAACTAGAAAAATTGAAAAATAACTAAAAAAATCAAAAAGCTCTCTCTGAAAATATTCGGGGAGAGCTTTTTTTGGCTTGCTTTGGTAAAATAAAAAAGAAGAACTAGTTGTGACTGGAGGAATTTGGAATGGAAATTGCTGAAACAACCATTGAAGTGCGCTATGCTGAAACAGACCAAATGGGCGTTGTTTATCATAACAATTACCTTGTATGGATGGAAATCGGCCGAACAAGATTAATTGAAAAATTAGGTTTTCGTTATTTTGATATGGAAGAAGCAGGTTATCTTTCTCCGGTTTTAGATGTGCATATTCATTACGGAAAACCACTGCGTTACGGACAAAAGGCAGTTGTAAAAACATGGATAAAAGGGTATGATGGACTTCGTGTTACTTATGGTTATGAAATTTGCTATGAAGATACGAATGAAGTTGCAATTACAGGGGAGACGGAGCACGTATGTGTAACCAAAGAAGATTTTCGCCCTGTATCGTTAAGAAGAACATTTCCGAATTGGCATGAAGCCTATCTAAAAGCTTTAGAATAAAAAAGACTGGTAGTGATAAAAAATGGCTTTTGGTGTAAAACGCGATGAAATGGAATTATGGAAAGAAAAAGCAGCTCGTGGGGAGATTGCGATTATCACGCATTATTGGTTAGATGATCGTTTCCCAGATTCAAAAACTGTAACCAAAGTTGCTTGTGTAGATTTGAAAAAACTGCAACAATGGGGAAAACAATATGGTTTAGCGCCAGATTGGATTGATAACCGTCGAAAAAACTTTCCGCATTATGATTTGTTTGGCGAGATGCAATTAGTCGTACTGAAAAAAGAAAAAGCCTTTGAACAAATCGAGCGGTTTCATTTGGAGGAGAAATAACAATGATTAAACTAGAAAATGAATTATTACTTGTGGAAATGAAAACAGCAGGCGCTGAATTAACACGTATTTCGCGTAAAGATACTGGAATTGAGTATTTATGGAATGCGGATAGTAAATTTTGGGGGCGTCATTCGCCAGTGTTATTTCCAACGGTTGGAAGACTAGTTGAGGACACTTACTTAGTAGATGGCAAGCCGTTTCACTTAGGACAACATGGTTTCGCTCGTGATCGTGATTTTCAAGTAATGGAGCAAACCGAAAATTCGGTGCGCTTTGAACTGGATTTTGACGAAGATTCATTAGCCATCTATCCTTACAAATTTAAATTATCTATTATTTATACGCTTGAAAAAGACACTGTCGCTGTTTCTTATGAAGTAGAAAACAGAGATGATAAACGCATTTACTTCTCTATCGGTGCGCATCCAGCATTTAATTTGCCACTAACAGAAGGTACTGCGTTTGAAGACTATTATTTAGACTTTGGAACAAAAGAGAATTTAGAAACACTATGTTTAGAAGGACCTTATCGCAGCGGTGCAATTGAAAAAGTCGTGGATGAACCAGCGAGATATTTGCCGCTAAATTATGACTTATTTAAAAACGATGCACTGATTTTTGAAGCGTTGAAACAAAAAGAAGTGACAATCAAGTCGGATAAAACGCCGCATTTTGTGAAAGTAAGCTTCCAAGAATTCCCGTTTGTGGGGATTTGGACGGCAAAAGCTGGAACACCTTTCTTATGTATTGAACCGTGGTATGGCATTGCGGACGGGGCCGGAGAATCGGTTGAACTGCGAGATAAAGCAGGGATAGAGCACCTAGAACCAGAAGCCGTTTTCGCATCAGAATATACGATTACAGTAGGATAAAGTAAAAACCCAGAAGAGCGACATGCATCTTCTGGGTTTTCTTACATCCATTTTATTTTTGGTTCTTCGCCGTTACGAATACGAGTAATGTTTGCTCGGTGGCGCCAAATAACAAATGTCGCGATACAAGCAACGAGAATAATCAAAATCCAATCTCCCATGAAAAAAGAAATAATTAAGGCTGCAAGTGCTCCAATCATTGAGCTAAGCGATACATATTTGCTAAGTTTTAGGGTAACTAAGAAGACTACAAGTGCAGCTACAAACAGTAATGGCGCATACGCAAGGATAACACCCGCCGAAGTAGCAACCGCTTTTCCGCCTCGGAATCCAGCAAAAAGTGGGAAACTATGGCCGATAATTGCAAATGCTCCAGTAAGTAGCCAGAAATGATGGTCTACGTTTAATTGGAAGAAATATGGAAGTAATGTTGCGACAGTCCCCTTTAAAATGTCCATCACAGTAACGATGCTACCAGCTTTGATTCCAAGCACTCGGAAGGAATTCGTCGCCCCTAAGTTACCACTACCGAACTCGCGAATATCTTTTTTGTAGAAAATTTTGCCAATCCATAAACCAGATGGTATCGAACCAATCACATAGGCTAATAAAGAAAGCAGAATTAAGTTAATTGTCATTTTTAAACCCCTCAAGAAGAAATGTTGTTTTCCATAAAGAATTATAGCACAAAATGAAGCAAATTGGCTAAATAGTTAGGACAAATCACGATGAAAAGTTGAAAAAACTGCAAAAATAGCTTATGATTAGAAAGTATAGTAGGGGGCGATTAGACGAATGCAAAATCCAACAAAAGAAGAAATCCGACATATTTTAAAGCAGGCAAAAGTAATCGCAGTCGTTGGTTTGAGTGATAACCCAGACCGCACAAGCTACCGAGTGAGTCAGATAATGCAGCAAGCTGGATACAAAATTATTCCAGTAAACCCTAATGCAGACGAAATTCTTGGCGAAAAAGCTGTTAAGAGCTTAACGGATATTGAGGAACATGTTGATATTGTTAATGTCTTTCGTCGTTCAGAGTTTTTACCTGATATAGCTAAGGCGTTTGACCAAATTGATGCAGATGTATTTTGGGCACAACTTGGCATTGTTAATCAGGAAGCATTTGATTTTTTGACAGAAAAAGGATATCCTACTGTCATGGATTATTGCATTAAGGTTGCTTATCAAGAAATGGATTAATAAATGACCATTTTTGAAGGAAGCAGGTTCTTATAGCAGAGCCTGTTTTTTTATGAAAACGAATTTGTCACCAAACTATCACTTTATTAATTAGTTGGTTAATGCTATTCTGATAAGGTGGTTTTTAAGCGAATAGCAACATAATAGTTGTAGATTGACGGAATGAAGGGAGTTTTGAAATATGAATCGGAATGATTATAATGATGATTCTATTCAGGTGCTTGAAGGACTGGAAGCGGTCCGGAAACGCCCAGCGATGTATATTGGTTCTACCGATGTCCGCGGGCTGCACCATTTAGTATATGAAATAGTGGACAACTCGGTCGATGAGACCCTTGCTGGTTTTGGTAAGAAAATTGTTGTGACACTTCATGAAGACAATAGTGTTAGCGTGAGCGATGAAGGTCGCGGGATGCCTGTTGGGATGCACAAAACTGGCAAACCCACAGTAGAAGTTATTTTAACCGTTCTTCATGCCGGCGGTAAATTCGGCCAAGAAGGCGGCTACAAAACTAGTGGTGGACTCCACGGTGTTGGTTCATCCGTTGTAAATGCACTTTCTGAATGGTTAGTAGTTACAATTAACCGTGACGGCGCAACCTACCAACAAAAATTTAAAGACGGCGGAAAGCCTGATGGAACACTGAAAAAAATCGGAAAATCAAAAGCCACTGGGACAACAATTCGCTTTAAACCAGATCCAGCGATTTTTCCAACCACTTCATTTAACTATGAAACATTATCGGAACGTCTAAGAGAATCAGCGTTTCTTTTAAAAGGGATGTTAATCGAATTAATTGATGAACGTGTAGGTATGGCAGAGGCTTTCCACTTTGAAGAAGGTGTGAAAAACTTTGTTGAATATATTAATGAAGGCAAAGATGTGCTTCATCCAGTAGCTAGCTTTGAAGGAGAAAATGCGACCATTGAAGTAGAAATGGCGTTCCAATTCAATGATGGTTACTCTGAAAACATCTTGAGTTTCGTTAATAACGTTCGAACTCGCGGAGCAGGTTCCCATGAATCAGGTATGAAAGCTGCGATGACACGGATTTTCAATGATTATGCTCGTCGGGTGAATCTTTTAAAAGAAAAAGATAAAAACCTCGAAGGTAGCGATATTCGCGAAGGCCTATCTGCGGTGCTTTCTATCCGTGTTCCAGAAAAAATCCTTCAATTCGAAGGACAAACGAAAGAAAAATTAGGGACGCAGGAAGCTCGCCAGGCGGTTGATGCTGTAGTGGCGGAACATTTAGCTTACTTCCTTGCTGAAAACCCAGAAACAAGCTCACTTCTCGTTAAAAAGGCTGTTAAAGCCCGTGAAGCAAGAGAAGCTGCAAGAAAAGCCCGTGAAGAAACGCGTAACGGCAAGAAAAAGAAACGTTCAGAAACACTTCTTTCTGGAAAGTTAACGCCAGCACAATCACGAAACCCTAACAAAAATGAACTTTACCTAGTCGAAGGAGACTCGGCGGGAGGTTCAGCAAAACAAGGTCGTGACCGCCGTTTCCAAGCTATTTTGCCACTTCGAGGAAAAGTAATTAATACCGAGAAAGCAAAACTACAAGATATCTTAAAAAATGAAGAAATTAGCACGATTATCCATACAGTTGGTGCGGGTGTTGGTACCGAGTTTGATGTCGAGGATTGTAACTATGACAAAGTAGTTATCATGACCGATGCCGATACCGATGGCGCCCACATTCAAGTATTGCTACTAACATTCTTCTATCGTTACATGCGTCCGCTTGTTGAAGCTGGTAAAGTATTCATTGCCTTGCCACCACTTTACAAAGTCAGCCGCGGTTCCGGTAAAAAAGAAGTAATCGAATATGCCTGGACAGATGAAGAATTAGATTCTGCCATCCAAAAAATCGGTAAAGGCTACATGATCCAACGTTACAAAGGTCTTGGTGAGATGAACGCCGATCAACTTTGGGAAACAACGATGAATCCAGATACACGTACATTAATTCGTGTGCGAGTGGACGATTCTGCGCGTGCTGAACGCCGTGTGGCAACACTGATGGGTGATAAAGTTGAACCTAGACGTCAGTGGATTGAAAAGCATGTTGAGTTTTCTATGGAAGATAGCCAAAACATTTTAGAAAATGAAAACATGATGGTTGAGGAGGCGAAAGACATTTGAGTAATCCAGAACAACATATCCAAGACTTAGCGCTAGAAGAAGTTATGGGCGACCGTTTTGGTAGATATAGTAAATATATTATTCAAGAACGTGCGCTTCCAGATGTTCGTGACGGACTGAAACCAGTACAACGCCGGATTTTATTCGCAATGAATGTCGAAGGAAATACAGCCGAAAAAGGTTTCCGTAAATCTGCCAAAACAGTCGGAAACGTTATCGGTAATTACCATCCACATGGTGACTCTTCCGTTTATGAAGCAATGGTACGGATGAGTCAAGACTGGAAAGTACGTAATATGTTAATTGAAATGCACGGAAATAACGGTAGTGTCGATGGTGATCCACCAGCTGCAATGCGTTATACCGAAGCTCGACTTTCACCGATTTCAGCAGAATTACTACGCGATATCGAAAAAGAAACAGTCGATTTTATTCCTAACTTTGACGATACTTCCAGTGAGCCAACTGTTTTACCAGCGCGTTTCCCGAACCTTTTAGTAAACGGGTCTACTGGTATTTCCGCGGGTTATGCGACAGATATTCCGCCGCATAATTTAACCGAAATCATTGAAGCTGTCATCAAACGATTAGATAACCCGCTTTGCACAACCGATGATATTATGAAAATTGTCAAAGGTCCAGATTTCCCAACAGGTGGGATTATTCAAGGGATTGACGGTATTCGTAAAGCATATCAAACGGGTAAAGGACGCGTTGTCGTTCGTTCCAAAACAGAAATTGAAGATATCCGTGGCGGCAGAAAACAAATTACCATTCACGAAATTCCTTATGAAGTGAATAAAGCTAATTTAGTTAAACGCATGGACGAACTTCGTATTGAGAAAAAAATTGAAGGTATTTCAGAAGTGCGCGATGAAACAGACCGTACTGGACTTCGTATCGCAGTGGAACTTAAAAAAGATGCCAATGCAGAAGGCGTACTGAATTACTTATTTAAAAATACAGATTTACAAGTGAGCTATAATTTCAATATGGTCGCTATCAATAGAAAACGTCCTGAGCTAATGGGAATTATCCCGATGCTTGACGCGTATATTGACCATCAAAAAGAAATCATTACTAAGCGCTCTGAATATGATATCCGTAAAGCACGCGCGCGCCAACATATTTTAGAAGGATTAATTAAAGCACTTTCTATTTTAGATGAAGTCATCAAATTAATCCGTGGCTCGAAAGATAAACGTGATGCGAAATTAAACTTACAAACAAACTATGATTTCAGCGAAAAACAAGCAGAAGCGATTGTATCTTTACAACTGTATCGTTTAACAAATACAGATATTCATGAACTTCAAAGTGAAGCTGCATCTCTAGCAGAGCAAATTAGTGTTCTTGAAAAAATCCTAGGTGATGAAGCAGAACTTGTTGCTGTTCTAAAAGAAGAGCTAGTGGAAATCAAGAAAAAATACAAAACTGCCCGCCGTACAGAAGTGCAAGCAGAAATCACTGAAATCAAAATCGACACGGAAGTACTTGTTGCTAACGAAGACGTGATTGTTTCTGTGACGAAAGAAGGCTATGTGAAACGTACAAGCCAACGTTCTTACGCCGCTTCAAATGGTGCAGAACTAGCGATGAAAGAAGCCGACCATGCCATCTTCATTCAAAAAATGAATTCACTCGATTCGCTCTTGTTATTCACGAGCAAAGGGAATTTCATTTATCGACCAGTGCATGAGTTGCCAGATATTCGTTGGAAAAATCTCGGTGATCACGTTAGCCACTTGGCCAGCGATTTATCAGCAGGTGAAGAAATTCGTTCCGCCATTGCAATTCAAGCCTTTACGGAAGAAAAACGATTTTTATTCGTTACCAAAAACGGCATGACCAAGCAATCGGCTATCACGAATTACAAACCACAGCGCTATTCTAAGTCAATGATGGCAATTAAACTAAAAGATGATGATGAGCTGTTAAGTGTTCATTTGATTGATGGCACAGAAGATATTTTCTTAGCAACAAAAAATGGTTACGGTCTTCGCTATTCCATTACTGAAATCCCAGAGTCCGGCGCAAGAACGGCCGGCGTGAAAGCTATTAATTTAAAACAAGATGATATCGTTGTTGGCGGTGTTGTAATTACGCCTAACGAACAAAAACATATCCTTCTCGCAACACAACGAGGTTCACTTAAACAAATGAAAGCAAGTGAATTCGAACCAATTTCTAGAGCAAAACGTGGCTTACTAATGTTACGCGAACTGAAAAGTAACCCGCATCGCTTCATAGGGTTAACGCTTGCTGATAATAACGACCATTTATTTATCGAAACAAATACAGATCAAGTAGTCGAAATAGACATCAATAATCTACGGATAACAGATCGCTATTCTAACGGCTCATTTGTATTAGATGAAACAATGGAAGGAGAACCAACATCTATTTGGTTGGCAATTCCTGAAATCAAAGATACAACAGACGCAAAAGACGAATAATCATAAAAAGAGTTCTTGTATAGAAATATGCAAGGATTCTTTTTTTTGATATAATGACAAAGAATAAGAGGAGGGAAACGCATGGCAGAAAAAATGAATGTAGAAAGTTTTAATTTAGACCATACGAAAGTAAAAGCACCTTTTGTGAGACTAGCGGGAACGAAAGTGGGTGTCCACGGAGACGAAATTTACAAATATGATGTTCGCTTTAAACAACCTAATAAAGAACATATGGAAATGCCGGCGCTACACTCTTTAGAACATTTAATGGCAGAACTTGCTAGAAATCATACCGATAAATTAGTAGACATTAGTCCAATGGGATGCCAAACAGGTTTCTACGTATCATTGATAAATCATAGTGACTACGATGATGTGCTAGAAATCATCGCGACAACATTAAACGATGTTATCCAGGCAACTGAAGTTCCAGCATGCAATGAAGTTCAATGCGGCTGGGCAGCGAGCCATAGTTTAGAAGGCGCCCAAGCTTTGGCGGCGGAATTTCTAGCTAAAAGAAGCGAATGGAAAAATGTATTTGGCGAATAAAAGTAAAGTATCTAGTCTTTAAATAGGCTAGATGCTTTTTTGTATACTCAATAATGAAAGCGCATTCTCAATAAATGACACATTTTCGACATATTTATTGATTTTTTAGTAGTGTATGAAATACTGGGGAAACAGCACTTCTACAGCGGTTTGTCTTATTTATAATCATTATTAATTGAGTGTGCGAGTAATTTGCCTTAAAATGTTCACAATTTGTCCATTGGTATATACCGAAATCGGGTATATAATTTAAATCATTAAGGCAAGCGATTAGCTGTCTTAAAGGTTTTCAATGACAAGCATTCTAATTAAGAGAGGAACAACACAAGATGTCAATCAAATCCAAAATTATGAAAATCGGAGTTTGTAGTGTAATGGTACTTGTACCTCTATCCCAAACTTCTTTTCCAGGTTTTGCTGCTGAGGAAATAGGAACAGACACAGGTCAGGGAGCTATTAATATTCCTGATTCAGTATTAAAAGCTACTTTGAATAGTAACTTAGGTCAAGCAAGCACGGCAGATATTACAGAAGCTCAGATGTCGAGTCTTACGGGTCTTAATTTAAGTGGTAATATTACTGACTTAACAGGACTTGAATATGCGAAAAACCTTAACATGTTAACTATCTCGGATATAAGTGCAGGTAGCTATGCACCGATAGCGCAATTAACTAATTTAGAATACTTGACTATTACAGGTTCTAATGTAACTTCAATTGCGATACCAGATTTAACGAGTTTAACAGCTTTAAAAAGTTTGAGCATAACTAATACTAGCATAGATAATTCCGTATACTCTAAAATTAATAATATTTCGAGTTTAGCTAGCCTTAATTTGAAGGGTAATAAAAATATCACTAATGTTACAAATCTTAAAAGTTTGCCTAATCTATCTACTTTAGTAGTAGAAGATTGTCAGATAGCTGATTATAAAGGTGTAGAAGATTTCCCGCGACTAACAAATTTTCAAGGCGGAAAACAAGCATTTGCATCTCAAGCAGTGACAGAAATTAAGAGCAATATCCTTAATTATGATGCAAAAGCGCAAACCATGTTTATTCCTTTTAGCTTATTGACGCCTAATTCTTTAACCAATTTTGATGGTTCCAAGATTAGTCCTTCCTTTAAACTATATGAATATGAAGTGGAGTTGAGCACTGGAGCTGTTGCTGATAGTAAAATGACTGCTACGGCTGAGGGGATAACTATTAACGGCGTGACTCCAGCTGATTTTGACCAAATTGAAAATTTTACAGTCTCCACATTATTTGATGTTAGAAAAGCAACAAAACCTGCTAATTTAGCAACTGGCTATGGTATCAGTAACTCTTCTGTTAAAGGGAAATTCACAGTTGACCACTCTGTAAGTATTACAGCCGAAGATAACATCTCTTATATAGCTGGCGAAACAGTAACACCAGAAAAATTCTTAACAGATATTAACGCAAATGCTAATGGTCCGACAGTAACAAGTGACGTTGCAGAAAAAGTCGATTTTACAAAAGCTGGAACATACACTGTTACACTTAACGCAGAAAATTCAACAGGTGTTAAAAGTGAACCAATGCAAGTAACAGTTACAATCATTGAAAAAACAGCCATTACAGCTGATCTAGAAGTGACATATGAGCTTGATGAAGCAAAAACAGAAGAAGAATTTTTGGCTGACATCAAAGCTGCAACAAATGATGAAACACCAATTACAAGTGATTTCGCCACTGCAGTAGACTTCACGAAAGCCGGCGAATACACAGTAACATTAAATGCAGAATCAGATGTCCAAAAAGCAGACCCACTTACTGTAAAAGTAAAAATTAATGAAAAACCAGTAGATCCAGTGACACCAACACCAGATCCAGATCCGACGCCAGATCCAGACGATCCAACGACGGACCCAGATAATCCAGCGCCAACACCTACAAAAGGTAAAGCTAGTCAATCTGGTAGTTTAACAAGAAAATCTACAAAGTCTAGAGCTTCTTATTCAGCTCAATCAACTATCAACACAATAAAATTACCAAAAACAGGGGATTCGTTACCAGCAACAGGTGTAGTCGTGGGATTCTTAGTCTTAGGATTAGGCGTTATGATTGCTCGTAAAAAATAGATAAATAATATAAAGAGATAAAGATTTCATATTCAAAATTTGTTTTAGCGAAGAATTTTGTTCTTATAGGGAAAAGGGGAGCTAGTAATCCAAGCATTTTTTCCTGTAGTGCAAAGTTCTTCGTATTTTTAAACAGTTTTTTTAGATTTATAAGGCTTTATTGATTCGGGAAATCCATTAAATTGACACAATATAGTTGTTGTATTTAAGGCTTCCGACGATATAATCTGCTTATTTGATTGGGACTAGCCATTCCAAAGACTTTCAATAATAAGTAACTTGAAAATAGAAAGGAACAACCAAGATGTCAATCAAATCTAAAATTATAAAAATCGGTGTTTGTAGTGTGATGTTACTCGTACCACTTTCTCAAACTTCCTTACCAAGTTTTGCCGCAGAAGAAGTAGCCGTAGAAGATCAACAAGATATCGTGAATATTCCTGACGCCGAATTAAAAGCACAAATTAATCAATACATCGGCCAGCCAGCCACAGCGGATATTACCAAAACGCAATTAGCAGGTTTTGGGACACTAAGCTTAAGCGCTGGTATTACAGACTTCACAGGACTTGAATATGCAACTAACCTGGAAACCTTAACATTGAATAGCGTTAATGCAACTAACTATACAGCTATAGGTCAGTTAAAAGCATTAAAAACTTTATGGATTCAAAATTCTAATGTCACTTCAAGTTTAATACCAGATTTAAATGGTTTAACTAAATTAGAAAGCTTAAACCTAAGTAATACAAAGATAGATGATTCAGTTTATGTTAAATTTAATCAACTATCCAGTTTAATTGATCTTAATTTATCCGGCAATAAAGGACTTACACGTGTAAGTGAGCTTCAAAGTTTGTCTAATCTAACAAGGTTAAATCTAAATAATTGTCAAGTGTCTGATTTTAGAGGTATAGAAAATCTAGCGCATCTGACGAGTTTAACCTCAACAGGGGCACAGTTTATACCATCGGAAGTGCTGCAAATTAAGAGTAGCACCCTTAAGTATGACGCAAAACAACAAACCATGTTTGTTCCATTTGATATCATGACACCGAGCCATATAACCAATTATGACGGTTCGGCAGTTAATCCTGCATACAAAAATATGGCCTATAGACTTATTTTAAATGATGAGGACGTTGATTACGATAGAATAACAGGTATGCCGGATGGTTTATCAATCACAGGTGTGAATCCAGCAGAGTTTGACCAAATTGAAACATTAACTTTATGGACTATATTCGATTCGAAAGACGTGAAAACACCACCTAATTTAGCCGGAGGAACATTTAATGTTGGTGGAGCAGGTATGCAAGACTTTACTGTCGACCATTCAGCTACTATTGCAGCGGAAGAGAATATCTCCTACGTAGCTGGCGAAACAGTTACACCAGAAAAATTCTTAGCAGATATTAAAGCCGATGCGAACGGCGCAACAATTACGAGTGACGTGGCAGAAAAAGTTGATTTTACAAAAGCTGGAACCTACACAGTTACGTTAAACGCAGCCAATTCACTAGGCGTGCAAGCTGAACCAGTTCAAGTGACAGTGACAATCATTGAAAAAACTGTTATCACTGCTGATCCAGAAATCACTTACAACCTAAATGAAGCAAAAACAGAAGCTGAATTCTTAGAAGAAATCAAAGCCGCGACAAATGATGAAACACCGATCACAAGTGATTTCGCGACTGCAGTAGATTTCACCAAAGCAGGTGAATATACTGTAACACTCCATGCAGAATCAGATGTACAAAAAGCAGATCCGCTTACGGTGAAAGTAAAAGTAAGTGAAAAAACACCAGATCCAGAACCAACGCCAGACCCAGAAACACCATCTGATGAACCGGTTCAGTCTTCTGATTCCGTAGATGACCCAAGCAATAATGAAGCAGAACAAGCAGCGGGCTCAGTGAACCCAGCAGACCCTGTAGTATCTATATCCGCTCAAGCAACTACAAACAAAGTGAGTTTACCAAAAACAGGTGATTCGCTACCAGCAACAGGCGTAGTCGTAGGATTCTTAGTCTTAGGATTAGGTGTTATGATTGCACGTAAAAAATAAGTAAATAAAAAACTATTCGCTCTACATGGAGCGAATAGTTTTTCTTTGAATCTAGATATGGTTTTAGACGGATAATGAGTATCTATGTATACCTTGAAGAAGGAAAAACAAAAGCACCTTACTTGGAAAAGTCACAATTTAGTCACAGTTTATGAATCCTTTAATAGTGCGTGGAATACTAGATAAATAGCTGGTTTCTCATGATATATGATTCTTTAAACCGGTTTTGTGATTTAATTATGGATGAAATCATCAATAATTGTTCACAAAATGACTATTGGTATTTATAATCAATGGGTATATAATTTACTAGGTTAGATTAGTATTTAGCTGTTTTAAGACAATTAATTTGATAAGAGAGAGGAACAACAAAGATGTCAATAAAATCTAAAATTATGAAAATCGGAATTTGTAGCGTAATAGTATTAATGCCACTATCACAAATTTCTTTACCAAGTTTTGCTGCAGAAGAAGTAGCGGATGATGCAAGTCAGGATATTGTGAACGTACCAGATGCTGAATTAAAATCACAACTAAACTATGCAATGGGTGGAGCAGCTACGGCAGATATTACAAAAGCTCAAATATTAGGTTTGGAGAGTATCAGTTTATCTGGTTCTATTACGGACTTAACAGGTCTTGAAGCTGCAACTAATCTTAAGACGTTAACGATAAATAGTAAAACTATAACTAATTATGAACCGATAGCGGAACTACCTAATTTAGATACCCTATGGATTGAAAATTCTGATTTGACCCCAAGTTTGCTACCTGATTTAAATGGTTTAACCAATTTAACTACTTTGTCACTACTTGGGAATAAGCTAGATAATTCGGCTTATTCTAAAATTAAAAATCTACCCAATTTAGCTAATCTTAATTTATCTAAAAATCCAGGACTCACTAATATTAGTGAGTTACAAAGTTTGGTCAATCTTACTACTTTAAATGTTTCCAACTGTCAGATAGCTGATTTAACTGGTTTGGATGCTTTTCCAAAATTAACTAATTTTAATGCAGGGAGCCAACAGTTTGCTCCTCTGGAAGCGACAGCAATTAAAAGTAAGTCGCTTAATTACAACGTGACAGCACAAACCATGTTTGTCCCATTTGACATAATGACACCAGATTCTATCACCAACTTTAATGGAGCAAAGATTACACCGTCATACAAACCTGACATGTATATGATAGCAACGAACGACGGAGTTATTGATGGTAGTAGAATGACTGGATCAGTTGAGGGGATTACCATAAGTGATGTGACGCCAACTGAGTTTGATCAGATTGCAAATCTCACTTTTTATACCATGTTTGATTTTTCAAAAGCAGGCACACCAGCCAATTTAGTAGGAAAAACATATACTATAAGTGCTGCGGGTATGCAAGAATTCACGGTTGATCACTCTGTAGATATTACTGCTGAAGAGAACATAACTTATGTAGCTGGCGGTACTGTGACACCAGCAAAATTCTTAACCGATATTAAAGCAGATGCTAATGGTTCGACAATTACTAGTGATTTTGCAGATAAAGTAGATTTTGCGACACCAGGCACTTATACTGTAACACTAAATGCAGAAAATACTCTTGGCGTGAAAAGTGAACCATTCCAAGTGACAGTAACAGTTGAAGCGAAAACAGTTATCACAGCTGATCCAGAAGTAACTTATAGTCTAAACGAAGCAAAAACAGAAGAAGAATTTTTAACAGAAATTAAAGCTATGACCAATAACGAAACACCAATTACAAGTGATTTTGCGACGGTTGTAGACTTTACAAAACCAGGTAAATATACAGTAACACTTAATGCGGAATCAGCTCTCCAAAAAGCTGCGCCACTTACTGTGACAGTAACAATAAGTGAAACAATACCAGATCCAGAACCAACACCAGACCCGGATCCAGATCCAACAGACCCAACAGATCCCGAAGATCCAGCTGAACCGGCTAATTCGGTTGATCCTGTAGTTGAAATTTCTGCTAACACACCTGTAACAACAGTGAAATTATTACCAAAAACAGGTGATTCACTTCCAGTAACAGGCGTTGTCGTAGGATTCTTAGTCTTAGGATTAGGCGTTATGATTTCCCGTAAAAAATAAGTGAACAAAAACTATCCGATCCCATAAGGGGCGGATAGTTTTTTTGCGTTCTTTTCGATAGCAATACTAAATGCAAAGAAACTATCCTCTTGATGAATAGGCGGATAGTTTCTTTGCATTTATCTCTATTTGATTCTGTTTCGACAAATTTCCGACAAATTCTCCAAGCTTTTTTCTTATGTAAACTACTAGTAAAATCCCGCGCAGAAACTAGGATCACGAAATTTAATGTCCTAGCTAGGTACTAAAATTCACATTTTTAGCTGTTTTTGTACACAATTTATCTATTGGTATTAGACTGGAAGGGAACTATAATTACATCCATAAAGTTCCTTTTGAAAAGCTTAGTAATCTTATCTAAGCTAAATTAATAGAGTGGAGAGGGTAATGACTTATGTCAATGAAAACAAAACTAGTAAAAATTGGAGTATGTTGTGCAATAGTAATCGTTCCAATTTCGCAAACTACTTTGCCGGTTTTTGCAGCAGAACAGACAGGTTTAAAAGCGAGTCAAGATAATGTAAATATCCCAGATGCTGTTTTTAAACAGTATTTAAATAGTCTTCTTGGACAAGCAAGTACAGCGAACATCACAGAAGCACAGATGGATTCCTTAACAAGCATTACGTTAAAGGATATCAATGTTACTGATTTAACAGGTATTGAATATGCCCATAACCTGAAATATCTAACTATCAACAATATTGAAGTAACAAATTTTAGCTCAATAAGTGGTCTCGATAAATTAGAACAATTAAGAATTTTGGGAGATACTATCACCTCAGATGAAATTCCTAATTTAAGCGGACTTACTGATTTAACTTTACTGGATCTTTCGCATAGTGCGCATGATGATTCTATTTTAACTAAAATAAATCAACTACCAAACGTTAAAAGGATTGATCTTAGTTATAATGGTGCAATAACAGACATCATGCCTCTTAAAAATATGCCAGAACTTACGAATTTAAATGTTCAATTTTGTGGTATACATGATTACCGTGGTATAGAAAATTTTCCGAAATTAACTCAATTATACGCATATGGACAAAATATTGGTGCGAAAAAATTAATTAACTCTGAAATCAAAAGTAGTGCTTTAACGTATAATGCGGATAATCAAACAATGTACGTTCCATTTACAATCATGACAGAACGAACTGTTAACTATGATGGTTACACGCCAGATTTTCTGAAGTCTACCTCTAGCAGCAATACCTTCTTTTCGATGAATGAACAAGAAATTAATGGTAGCCGACTAACTATTACAAGCGACGGCTTAACAGTAAGTAATGTTAGCAAAACAGATTTCGATAATCTTGAAAAAATGGAATTTAACGCACGAATTGATTTACCATACGACACATATAATTCACCAGACCAATTTAAAAATGGCGGTACTTACACTATTTCAGGTCCAGTCTATGATCATTATTTTACTGTAGATCACTCTTTGACTATTACAGCTGACAGCGATAAAACTTATGTAGAAAATAAAGCAGTTACAGAAGCAGCGTTTTTAGCAGATATTCATGCGCAATCAGATGATGGTTCGGCAGTTACAAGTGATTTTGCTGATAAAGTAGATTTCACAACACCTGGGACATACACAGTTACTTTACAATCAGAAAATAATGCCGGATTAAAAGCGGATCCAGTACAAGTAAATGTAACAATTAAAGCAACAACAACTATTACGGCAGATAATAGCATTACTTATAAAACCAATACATCGAAGACAGAAGCAGAATTTTTAAAAGATATTCAAGCGAAAACGAATGATGGTACAACGATTACAAGCGATTTTGCAACGATGGTAGATTTTTCTAAACCAGGAAAATATATCGTTACGCTAAACGCTGAAAATGATTTGCAAAAAGGAGCGCCCGTACAAGTGACGGTTATTGTGAAAGACGAAACACCGGTGCCGGATCCAACGCCTACACCTGATCCAACACCAGACCCAGACCCAACACCAAGCCCAACACCAGATCCTACACCAAATCCAGTGGTTGTTACACCAAGCGTCGATAAACCAGTGACACCAATTCCAAGCATCCCGTCGCTAACAGTTGATGAGAAGAAAGCGACAACAACAAGCGTAAAAACAGCAGCAAGTACAAATGCATTACCAAAAACAGGTGATTCCTTGCCTGTAGCAGGAGTGACTGTTGGCGCTTTATTAATTGGATTAAGCTGGATGGTTTCGAGAAGAAAATAAAAAACTATCCGCCCCGGTAAAGGGCGGATAGTTATTTTTTCATTACATTCATTAACATTGCTACATATGCTTGAGCACCAGTTTTAGTTAAATGGACGCCATCAGGAGCGAAGTACTGTGTTTGACCACTCGATTGTGAGTACCAATCAACGACAGTGACATTCGGTCTTGAAGCGGCGTTGGCGATACTCTTGTTAACATCGGATTGCCAACCACGAGGAACGCGTGTATTCACTAAATAAATGGTTGCTTTATCAAATTGCTCTAATAAGCTATCTAATTGATCTGCTGTGAAAGGACCATTCGTACCGAGTTCGAGAATAACCGAGCTACTTTCGGTATTAAATTTCTTATAGCCAGTAGCGGTTGTAATGGCATCTCGTAATTGTCGGCCAACAAGTCCATCAATTGTTACATTTGGAACAGCTTCTTTTAAGTAGGGTTCAATATCAAGCATTACCGAATCGCCAATTGCCACTGTTTGGGTAATTGTTGGTGTTGGAGCGACGGATTTATCTTTATTATCCGGTTCCTGCGTTTCGTCTTGTCCACTTGCTTTTTCTGTACTTGTTTCTGTATCTTTGGATGCTTCTTTTTCTTTTGCTGCTTTATCTTCTGTCTCTTTTTCTGTGTCTTTCTTCGTATCTGTCGTAGAAGTAGTTGTTTTAACGGAAGTCTGTTGTTTTTCAGCGTTTGTATTCACAGAAACGACATTGCTCATGCCAAGCGCGAATACGGCTAAAACAGCAACAAGGCCAGCAAGGCTTAACCATTTACCAACAGGTTTACTTTTCCAGACGAAGTAGTTTTTGTCTTTGAATCCTTTGAAATAGCTGATGAAACCATTTTTTCGGATTGGTGTTTCGATAAAACGAAATGATAATTCAGCAATAATAAATGTGGCAGCAACTTGTAGGATAGCTCGCCAAATATTAGGTTGTGTAAGTTCGACAACAGGTGTCGTTAATGTGATGATTGGATAGTGCCATAAGTAAATACCGTAAGAACGCGTCCCAATCCATCGAAGCGGTTTAAAACTGAAAATTTTGCTTAGATAGGAAGCGGGGTGAGAAATGGTCGCAATCATGATAACACCTAGAATTGCAACGAATAACAAGCCACCGCGGTATAAGAACGGTTGATATTCACTGACAAATGCTGTAAACAAGATAAAACCAAGAATACTAATTGTTCCAGCAATATTTAGAACTGCTTTACTTTTCTTTGGAACGACAGGGCTAAGACGAGTGAAAGGCCAAACGAATGCAAGTGCGCAACCTGCTAGCAAATCAAACGCTCTCGTATCAGTACCATAATAGACGCGGCTTGGATCCGTTCCTGGAACATACAAAATTGTCATCCAAATCGCGGAAAGAAGACCAAGTCCGATAACGATTTTTAAGAGAAGTTTCGGATTTTTGACCCATTTGAGAAAAACGAGTAAAAAAGCGGGCCAAATCATATAAAATTGTTCTTCAATGGCAAGTGACCATAAGTTTTTAAGTGGTGATGGAAGTCCAAATGAATCAAAGTAAGAAACATCGTGGAAAATAAACCACCAGTTACTAACGTAAAAGAATGAAGCAATTGCATCGCCGCGTAAGTTTTTTAAGATTTCCGGATGGAAGAAAACTGCGTAGATGACAACAACGACAATCATTACATAGACAGCAGGAATGAGTCGCCGAAAACGTCTAATCCAAAATTGTTTTAATTGAAGTGATTGTGTTTTTTCCCATTGTGTTAATAAAATGTTCGTAATTAAATAACCAGATAAGACGAAAAATATGTCTACGCCGATGAATCCACCTTTTGCCCAGCTGAAATTCAAATGGTAGGCGATTACAGCAATAACTGCGAGTGCTCGAAGTCCATCAATACTCGGAACATATTTTCTACTGTAGCGAGTAGTCCTTTTCAAAATAACATCTCCTATTTGTGATAAATAAATATGTGTGTAAACCTAGACAGAGATAGTAAAGAGATCTGTTTTTAGCTACATACTATAATACCATACATAAATCAAGAAGTAATTTAAAATGCTGAATTAATTGATAGTTTTTTTAAATTTGAGTATATTTACTTATTTTTGTTATAGTAAACATAAGTAAATAGTTTGGGGGGAAGCATTTTGACAGAAATATTTGCCCATCGTGGCAGTAGTGGAACGCATCCAGAAAATACATTGCCGGCTATAAAGGCGGCGATTTTAGCAGGAGCAGATGGAATTGAACTAGACGTCCATGTGCTTAAAAGTGGCGAATTAATCGTGATGCACGATGAACGTGTTGATAGAACAACAAATGGAACAGGTTTGCTGAAAGATTATACACATTATGAAGTGAAAAAATTGGTCATTGGTAAACGATTTTTCCGGAAGATTCGCGTGCCTACATTGGAAGAAGTGTTTAAGTTGGTCAATGGTACTGGGGTCACGCTTAATATTGAACTGAAAACAGACGTCTTTGAATATGCAGGAATTGAACAAAAAGTATTGAAGCTAGCTGGTAGATTTCCCGCGGTTAAATGTATGTATTCTTCTTTTAATCCGGATACGCTCATTCGTTTAAGAGAATTATCAAGCAAGGTTAAATTAGCGCTAATAACACATGAGAATTTGGACCGGGTATTATCATTACACGAAAAAATTCAACTAGATGCCGTACATCCACCACTCAAGGCAGCGAACAATCCAGTTCTTAGAGAAATCGCTGCACGTTATTGGACGGTTAACAAAGAAGAGGATATAACTCGCTTTTTAGAGCTAGGCGCTAAAGGAATGATGACAGACTTTCCTGAAAAAGCAGTAGCGCTAAGAAATAAGAAATAAAGCTCGTGAGCAAAACGCTTTCATTATAAAACGTTAAAAGCTATAATCATAGTAAGTTAATAAATATTATTGTCTGAGATTCGGAGAGACTGCAAAAGGCGAGCGCAATCGTCTTACTTTGCAGTCTCTTTTTTTGTTTTTAAAACTTAAAGCGTTTCAGTTAGATTGAAAAGTGGAAAAGTAATCAAGAAGGCATAATTCAGATGGTAAACAATTTGAAGGGGGCAAACAAAATGGTACAATTATTTTCAACATTTGACAGAGAAACAATCGAGAGAAATCTACAAGAAGAAAAATTTGATTTAGTTATCGTCGGTGGCGGGATTACAGGAGCAGGAATCGCTTTAGATGCAACTTCCAGAGGTATGAGCGTTGCACTTGTTGAAATGGGTGACTTTGCTAGCGGGACATCAAGTCGTTCTACAAAACTAGTCCACGGTGGTTTGAGATACTTGCAACAATTTGAAATTAAAGAAGTGGCAGATTTAGGAAAAGAGCGTGCCATTGTGTATGAAAATGGTCCACACGTAACGACTCCTGAATGGATGATGCTCCCATTTCATAAAGGTGGAAATATGGGTAAAACGACCGCTTCATTTGGTATTCGTTTATATGATTACTTAGCTGGTGTGAAGAAAAATGAACGCCGCAAAATTTTAAGTGCTAAAGAAACGTTAGCGAAAAATCCTTTCGTCAAAAAAGATGGCTTAAAAGGTTCAGGTTACTATGTTGAGTACCGGACGGATGATGCGCGCCTAACAATCGAAGTAATGAAAAAAGCAGTGGAACTTGGCGCAAATGCGATAAACTACACGAAAGCAGAACACTTCTTATATGATGATAACAAACAAGTAGTTGGCGTAACCGTAACCGACCGTTTATCTGGCAAAGCATACGATATCAAAGGGCACCGCGTTATCAATGCTGCAGGACCTTGGGTAGACAAAGTAAGAAAGTTAGATTATGCCACAAACAATAAACATTTACGCTTAACAAAAGGAATTCATTTAGTTATCGATAAACAAAAATTTCCGATGGAACAGGCCGTATACTTTGATACACCAGATGGTCGTATGGTCTTTGCAATCCCACGTGATAAAAAAGTCTATGTCGGAACTACAGATACTGTATATGATGAAGCAGTA
The DNA here is from genome assembly GCF_014229095.1 of Listeria cossartiae subsp. cayugensis. Taxonomy (GTDB): domain Bacteria; phylum Bacillota; class Bacilli; order Lactobacillales; family Listeriaceae; genus Listeria; species Listeria cayugensis. The sequence continues at coordinate 986,639 of NZ_JAARZC010000001.1, forward strand.
ATCAATCCAAAAGCGCTAGAATCCGACCATAATTATGTCATTAAAGCGATAAATTACATGTTCCCAGATGTGCATATCACTGAAAAAGATATCGAATCAAGCTGGGCTGGAGTTCGTCCACTTATCTATGAAGAAGGAAAAGACCCATCCGAAATTTCCCGTAAAGATGAAGTGTGGTTTTCCGAAAGTGGTTTAATTACAATGGCTGGCGGTAAACTAACTGGTTACAGAAAAATGGCCGAGAAATTATTAGATGACGTTTCCAAATCGCTTGCAAAAGAAACTGGTAAAAAATACAAAACAGTCCAAACTAAACATTTACCAATTTCCGGTGGGGATATCGGCGGCTCCGAACATTTAGAAGCATTCCTTTCCAAAAAAGCAAAAGAAGGAAACAATCGTTTTGGTTGGACACTAGAAGAAGGACGCGAAATAGCTAAACGCTTCGGTAGCAATATCGATCAATTATTTACTTACGCGCAAGAACACAAAGACCAACACGAAACCACATTACCAAACAGTTTGTATGCCGAACTTCGCTACTCAATCCAGCACGAAGCAGTAACAACACCTATCGATTTCTTGTTGCGCCGCACAGGATATTTACTATTCGATATGCCGTACTTGCTAGAATGGAAGGATGCTGTTATCGACGAAATGGCCAAACAATTCCACTGGCGCGACGAAGTAAAACAAACTTATATAGAAGAATTAAATATTCAAATTAACGACGCTAGAGAACCAGCTGATTGGCACGATAGATAATAATAATCGAAAAAGAGCGCACATTTTTCAAAGATGTGTGCTTTTTTATGAAAAAAATCATTTTCGCTATTTTCAAGAAACCTTTTTCATGGTACATTGATTACAGACGAAAAGGAGGTTTTTTTTTGAGCAAGATTCCTGTCATCGTCATCGTTGGCCCAACTGCTGTCGGTAAGACAAGTTTAAGTATTGAACTAGCGAAAAAGTTGGACGGGGAAATCATTAGTGGTGACTCTATGCAAGTTTACCAGGGCTTAGATATCGGTACCGCAAAAATCACACCGGAAGAGATGGATGGAATCAATCATTATCTCATTGATGTGACAGATCCTTCTGCGCCATTCACCGCAGCGAAATTCCAATCAGAAACGCGCAAGTGGATAGAGACCATACACCATGCTGGCAAAATGCCGATTATTGTTGGTGGAACTGGCCTTTATATTCAATCCGTTTTTTATGATTATGGTTTTGGGAACTCAAGCGAAGATAAGACTTACCGAGCACAATTAGAACCCTTAGACAAAACGGTTTTATGGCAAATGCTCGAACAACAAGATCCAGAAAGCGCGGCACAAATTCATGGAAACAATAAGCGCCGAGTGATTAGGGCATTAGAAGTGATGCATCTAACAGGAAAACCTTTCTCGGAATATCAAGTTCATAACGAACTAAATGCTACCTATAAACCGCTTTTCCTAGGACTTGATTTAGATAGAGAGCTGCTTTATGAGCGCATTAATCAACGCGTAGATCTCATGTTTGAACAAGGTTTAGTATCAGAAGCAAAAAAACTATATGATCAAAATTTAGTTGATGTTCCAGCGATTCGCGGCATTGGCTACAAAGAGCTATTTCCTTATTTTGAAGGGAATAGTACACTCGAAGAAGCAAAAGAATTGATTCAAAAAAACTCGCGGCATTTCGCGAAAAGGCAGTTAACATGGTTTAGGAATAGAATGGATATCGACTGGATTCCCGCGGGCGTTAAAGAGACTGAAACCGAAGCAATGAATAAAGTCAGAGCCTTTTTATCGGCTAAATAATGCTTTTCTGTTTGGTAGATAGAAATAAAGGGTATTTGAAATTAGCCAACCAATTGCACAATGGAACTTCATTGGGGTTTGGGAAATTTTTTAGTATAAGATAGAGATTGGAGAGGGAAATTATGAAACAAGGTGGACAAGGTTTACAGGACTATTACTTAAATCAATTGCGTAAGGAGAAAATTCTTGCAACCGTATTTTTAACAAACGGCTTTCAATTAAGAGGACGCGTTGTAAGTTTTGACAATTTTACCGTGCTACTAGATGTCGAAGGAAAACAACAACTTGTATTTAAACACGCAATTTCAACTTTCTCCCCGCAAAAGAATGTCGCTTTAAATCCTGATGCGGAATAAGTAACTTACTTAAAAGACAAGGAACTCGCTTTTTTGCGATGTTTCATGTCTTTTTTTTATGCGCAAAATATGCTACGATTAGTCTTGTCTGAAAAAGGGAGAAATGCTTGTGGAACGTGAAAAAATAATACTTGTAGGTGTCATTTTACCAAATAAAACAGAAGAAGCTTTTTGGAATTCTATGAATGAATTGCATAGCTTAGCGAAAACCGCAAATGGCGAAGTGGTCGATGAATTAATTCAAAAATTAGAACGTGTTAATCAAGCGTCATTCATTGGTTCCGGGAAATTGGAAGAGCTTGCTGCGCTAGTAGAAATGCATGAGGCAGATGTCGTTATTTTCAACAGCGAGCTCAGTGCTACGCAAGTGCGTAATATTTCAGGAGCAGTTGAAGCGCGAATTATCGACCGAACCCAATTAATTCTGGATATTTTTGCCATGCGAGCAAAATCCAAAGAAGGAAAGTTGCAAGTCGCCTACGCGCAGTATAAATACCTTTTACCACGGCTTAGCGGACAAGGCGTCTCGCTATCAAAACTCGGTGGAGGTATCGGATCAAGAGGTCCAGGTGAATCAAAATTAGAAATGGATAAGCGCCACATTCGTGAAAAAATGCATGATATAAAAGCGCAACTTACACATGTAGAGCAGCATCGTAAACGAATCATTGAACGCAGAAACACCCAATCGGTTTTTCGTTTTGGTTTAATTGGTTACACGAATGCGGGAAAATCAACCATTTTCAACCGCCTAACTAATGAAACAACTTTACAAGAAGATAAATTATTTGCAACATTGGATCCGACAACACGGAAAATCCGTTTTTCTGGCGGTTTTCAAGCACTTTTAACCGATACAGTAGGTTTTATTCAAGATTTACCAACAACACTCATCGCCGCATTTCGTTCTACTTTAGAAGAAACGGCAAATGTTGATGTATTGATTCATGTGGTCGATGCCTCGAATCCGGATTACTTACAACACGAAACAACTGTTATTTCTCTGCTAGAGGAATTGGAAATGAATCATCTGCCAACATTAGTTGTTTACAATAAAATGGATCAGGCGCCAGCTACTTTTGTGCCGGACCAACCAGAACATTTGCTGATTTCGGCGTTAGATTCATCGGCACCAGAAACAATCAAACAACGAATGATCGAATTAATCGAAAAAAATTGGACGTTCTTTACGCTGGAACTTTCAGAAGAAAAAGGAAAAGAGTTAGCGCAAATCAAACAACAGGCTTGGGTAACAAAACTTGAATATATCGAATCGAAACAATGTTACTATGTAGAGGGATACAAGCCAAGAAAGGAGTCCAGTAATGACTGATATACAAACAATCAGAAAAAAAGTCGAAGCGCAAATTGCTGACTTACAACATGAAACAGATGAAATTGCGGAATTTAATCAAGCGAAAGTATTGGACGCGTTTCAAGAAAATAAAGTAAGCGATTTTCATTTCCATCCATCAACAGGCTATGGTTATGATGATGAAGGTAGAGATACTTTAGAGCGCGTTTATGCAAGCGTGTTTAAAACAGAAGCAGCTCTTGTGCGGCCGCAAATTATTTCAGGAACACACGCGATTTCTACGGTATTATTTGGGATTCTTCGCCCGAAAGACGAATTACTCTATATTACAGGGCAACCATACGATACGTTAGAAGAAATTGTTGGAATGCGAAACCAAGGCCAAGGTTCTTTGAAAGATTTTCATATCGGCTATAATTCCGTACCGTTACAAGCAAATGGAGACGTGGATTTCCCGGCAGTGGCTGCAAAAATGACACCACATACGAAAATGATTGGCATTCAACGTTCCCGTGGTTACGCTAATAGACCTTCCTTTACCATTGAAAAAATAAAAGAAATGATTAGCTTCGTCAAAAATATTAATCCAGAAGTGGTCGTTTTTGTCGACAATTGTTATGGAGAATTTGCGGAATATTTGGAGCCTACTGAAGTTGGCGCTGACATTATCGCGGGTTCTTTAATCAAAAATCCTGGGGGCGGTTTAGCGAAAACGGGTGGTTACATTGCAGGAACAGAAGCATTGGTTGATTTATGCGGTTACCGTTTGACTACTCCGGGGATAGGGAGAGAAGCAGGCGCATCACTTTATAGTTTATTAGAAATGTATCAAGGTTTCTTTTTAGCGCCGCATGTTACTGCCCAAGCAATCAAGGGGGCGCGTTTTACAGCGGCTATGTTGGCAGAATTTGGCGTAGAAGCTGATCCAGTTTGGGATGCACCACGAACAGATTTAATCCAAAGCGTTTCCTTCCATGATAAAGAGAAAATGGTCGCTTTTGCTCAAGCTATCCAAGCAGCTTCCCCGGTAAATGCCCACGTTTTACCAATTGGGGCTTATATGCCAGGCTACGAAGATGACGTGATAATGGCAGCTGGGACATTTATTCAAGGTGCAAGCTTAGAACTAACAGCAGATGGTCCGATTAGAGAGCCTTATCAACTCTATGTACAAGGCGGTTTGACGTACGAACATATCAAAATCGCAGTCACTCGGGCAATCGAAAAAACATTATAAACAAGTAACATTAATATTCAAAAAATAATTTTAAATTTTTTACCGTGCTTTCATTAGTCACGGTTTTTTTATGTCGAAAAGCCTGGTATAGAAGGGATTATTCGTTATGTTAGATTATCTTACATAAATTTGACAAAACATCTGACGTACATTATAATGCAACTATCATCAAAAAAATAATTACATTTTGAGGGGGAATTGTCGTGAGTGAAAAGGAAATCCGGAGATCGATGCCGCTGTTTCCAATTGGGCCTGTGATGAAGCTAACCGATCTCACCGCTAGACAAATTCGCTACTATGAAGACCAAGGATTAATCCATCCGGCACGCAATCAAGGAAATCACCGTTTGTACTCACTTCAAGACATTGATGTTCTGCTAGAGATAAAAGATTATTTGAATGATGGTCTGAATATTGCGGGAATTAAGAAAATGTATCAAATGCAGCAAAAAGAATCCAAAGAACCTTTAACAGATGATGATGTCCGCAAAATACTTAGAAAAGAAATGCAGCAAGCCGGTCGCTTTGTAAAGCAAGATGCGACAGGGAAACAACAATTACCAAGGTTTTAAAAAGACAAGAAGAGGTATTTACTTTATTTAGAAGTTAATATAATTAGATTATTTAGGAGGAATTTAGATTATGGCAAAATATACAAAAGAAGACATTTTCCGCTTTGCAGATGAACAAAATGTAAAATTTATTCGTTTACAGTTCACGGATATTCTAGGAATAATTAAGAATGTGGAAATTCCTGTTAGCCAACTAAAGAAAGCACTAGATAACAAAATCATGTTTGATGGTTCCTCCATTGAAGGCTTTGTACGTATTGAAGAGTCGGATATGTATTTATTCCCAGATTTAGACACTTGGGTAGTATTCCCTTGGACAGCTGAAAAAGGAAAAGTTGCAAGAATGATTTGTGATATTTATAATCCTGATATGACACCTTTTGCAGGAGACCCGCGTGCTAACTTAAAACGTGTACTTAAAGAAATGGAAGAGCTAGGATTCACGGAGTTCAACTTAGGACCAGAGCCAGAATTCTTCCTATTCAAATTAGATGAAAATCGTCGTCCGACACTTGAATTAAATGATAGCGGTGGTTACTTCGATTTAGCACCAACAGATCTAGGCGAAAACTGTCGCCGTGATATCGTGCTTGAATTAGAAGAGATGGGCTTTGAAATCGAAGCATCTCACCATGAAGTAGCACCAGGGCAACACGAAATCGACTTTAAATATGAAGATGCGATTACAGCATGTGATAGCATCCAAACATTTAAATTAGTAGTTAAAACAATCGCTCGTAAACATGGTCTGCATGCGACATTTATGCCAAAACCACTATTTGGTGTGAATGGTTCTGGAATGCATTTCAATATGTCATTATTTAATGAAGACGGCAATGCTTTCTTCGATGAAAATGGCGAACTTGAATTAAGTCAAACAGCTTACCACTTCTTAGCTGGAATGTTAAAACATGCTCGTGGATATACGGCTGTTACAAACCCAACTATCAATTCATTCAAGCGTTTAGTTCCTGGATATGAAGCACCTTGTTACATTGCGTGGTCAGGTAAAAACCGTAGCCCGCTTGTACGTGTTCCAAGCTCCCGCGGACTAAGCACTCGTCTGGAATTACGTAGTGTTGATCCATCTGCTAATCCATATTTAGCAATGGCTGTCTTACTAAAAGCTGGTTTATCTGGAATTAAAGATGAATTAACTCCTCCAGCACCAGTTGACCGTAACATTTACGGCATGAACGAAGAAGAACGTGAAGCGACTGGTATTTATGACCTTCCAGAAAGCTTAGGCCACGCTTTAATCGAACTTGAAAAAGATGAGATTATTAAAGACGGTTTAGGTGAACACATTTTCGAACACTTTATTGAAGCGAAAACAATTGAGTGCGATATGTTCCGTACAGCGGTTCATCCGTGGGAACGCGAACAATATCTTGAAATCTATTAATTGTCAAAAGCTCGTTTCCTCATCGGAGGGAAACGAGCTTTTTTTGTGCGGAATCCAAAATCAAATGTTTGATGTTTGGTTGATTGAGGCATATATTTAAAAATGTGTTAGTAAAAGAAGGGAAAAGGGAAGAAATGCAAATTACTTTAGCTATTTTAGTTTTTGCAGTAACGCTTTTATTTGTTATTTGGCAGCCGAAAAACTTGTCGATTGGCTGGTCAGCTTGTGGTGGAGCGTTACTTGCTTTATTATTTGGCGTAGTTACTTTGCCAGATGTTGCAACGGTCACAGGGATTGTTTGGAATGCTACACTCGCGTTTATTGCTATTATTATTATTTCACTTATTTTGGATGAAATCGGATTTTTCGAGTGGGCTGCCCTGCATATGGCAAGGTTGGCAAATGGAAACGGCTTGTTGATGTTTGTGCTTATATCGATTTTGGGTGCTTTAGTTGCAGCGCTTTTTGCGAATGATGGTGCGGCTTTGATTTTAACACCAATTGTTTTAGCGATGGTGCGGGCGCTGAACTTTGATGAGAGAAAGGTATTTCCATTTATAATTGCTAGTGGATTTATTGCAGATACAACGTCATTGCCGTTAGTAGTTAGTAATTTAGTGAATATTGTTTCGGCCGATTTCTTTGGTATTAGTTTTTCACAGTATGCGCTTATTATGTGGATTCCAACGGTGTTTTCCTTGGTGGCGAGTATTGTTGTTTTATACATATATTTCCGAAAAGCGTTACCTAGAAAATATGATACGAGCGGAATTCGAGAGCCAGCATCTGCGCTTAAAGATAAGAAAATGTTTCGTATTTCATGGGGGATACTTGTTATCCTTGTAGCTGGCTATTTTTTGAGCAGTTTTTTAGGAATTCCAGTATCGTTTATTGCTTTGTTAGTTGCGTTTATCTTTTTATTAGTTGGTGCCAAGAGTCATGCAGTTTCCACCAAATCCATTTTAAAAGGGGCGCCTTGGAATATTGTGTTTTTCTCTGTGGGGATGTATGTGGTGGTGTATGGTTTGCAAAATGCAGGGATTACCAACTTATTAGCAGAAGTTATTTCTTATGTTGCCGATTTCGGATTATTTGCTGGTACTATCGGAATGGGTTTTATCGCCGCGCTACTTTCATCTGTTATGAACAACTTGCCTACCGTGATGATAAACGCGCTTGCTATTGATCACACTTCCTTTACTGGAGTGATGAAAGAAGCGTTAGTGTATGCCAACGTTATTGGATCCGACTTAGGCCCGAAAATAACGCCGATTGGTTCACTTGCGACCTTGCTTTGGCTACATGTGTTAGCTCAGAAAGGCATAAAAATAAGCTGGGGATCCTACTTTAAAATAGGAATTGTAATAACGATTCCAGTATTATTTATTACGCTCGTAGGTCTCTATATTTCATTGTTAATTTGGAACTAAAAAATCCCTGTGCACAACTTGCACAGGGATTTTTATTATGCCTTATAAAGAACGTGTGGTTTAAGCGGATCACCATTTACTAAAGCTGGGTGTTGGAAAGTAGCTATCTTAGTAAAATGGATTTTTTTCATCACTTGTTCTGAAGGCTTATTTAAGGTTGCTGTGAAACTATATATTTCGTCAAATGAGGTGTGTTCGTTCGCATATGCAAGTGCGCCGAGTGCGGCTTCTGTTGCATAGCCTTGATTCCACACGCTGCTCTTTAAACGCCAACCAATTTCGATGCAAGGTGTAAATTCTGCTTCGAACGTAGCCTCATGAAATCCGGTGAATCCAATAAATTCGCCAGTAGTTTTTTCTTCGATTGCAAAAAGGCCGTATCCGAGGGAAGTTAGTTCTTTTTGATTCCTATCTAGCAGTGCATTGCTTTCTTTTGTAGTTAATAGGGCTGGGAAGTATTTCATCACTTCTTCATCTGCGTTCATTTGACTAAAAGGAAGGTAATCACTTGCTACATAATCTCTTGCGATAAGTCGTTCAGTTTCAAAATAAATCAAGCTAACAACCACCTGTTCCTTAGCGGATATCTCGATAAAGTCCGATTACTTTTCCAAGAATCGTCACATTATTTAAAAGGATAGGTTCTAAAGCATCATTCTCGGGTTGTAATCTAAAATGATTTGCTTCTTTATAGAATCGTTTACAGGTTGCTTCGTTTTCGTCCGTCATTGCAACCACGATTTCGCCATTTATTGCGGAACTTTGTTGTCTAACAATTACTTTGTCGCCGTCAAGAATTCCGGCGTTAATCATGCTTTCGCCGTCAATTTCTAACATAAAGACGTTGGTTTCTCCAGCTGCCATGTATTCTGGTAGTGGGAAATATTCATCAATGTTTTCGATGGCTGTGATGGGCATTCCGGCAGTTACTTTCCCGATAATAGGAATATTTACTACATTTGGTGTTTCTGCTTCATCTTCTAAAGATAATATTTCAATTGCACGAGGCTTTGTTGGGTCACGTCTGATTAGGCCTTTACCTTCAAGGCGAGCAAGATGTCCATGAACAGTCGAGCTGGAAGCAAGACCGACAGCTTCACCGATTTCCCGTACGGAAGGTGGATAACCTTTTTCTTTTACTTCTGATTTAATAAATTCATATATATCTTGTTGGCGTTTAGATATTTTCATGGTTTCACCTCATTAAATTAATGGTTATTTTATAATTCAAGTATAGCAAAAGAAAACCCAATATGCAAACAAAGGTTCGTTTTTTATTGACATACACGAACAGTTGTTCTATAATATAGAAAAGCGAACATACATTCTTTTTGGAGGGATTATTAATGACTTTGAAATTAATTTGGGATAAATTTTATGTTTCTATCATATTTGTACTTACTTGCATCGTTCTGGGGATTATTTTAATGTGCACAGTAGTTGGCGGGGGAAAAGATTATTCAGAGGTAAATGTAAATGAAGGCGATTCGTTATGGGCTCTAGCAGACAAGTATGCTGGTAAGAGCGACATGGCCAAAGCAGATTTTGTTTCCTGGGTAGAAAAAGAAAATAATCTTTCGGATGGTCATGTAGAAGCTGGGGATTCTGTTGTAATTCCAGTCCACAAAACAAAGTTGTTAAAGAGTGACAGCACGATTCAATTAGCAAACCAGTAAGGTCGTTTTAGTGACCGTTTATGATACAATAGTAGAAAGTGGCATTTTGCTGCTTTCTTATTTTTATAATTTTGAAGAAAAGGATGAAGTGCTATGCTAGAAAAAGCTAAAATAGATCGTATTAATGAGCTTTCTAAAAAGAAAAAAGCGGGAACTCTTACTGCCGCAGAAAAAGTAGAGCAAGATAAATTACGCAAAGAGTATATCAAATCATTTCGTGCTCACATGAAAGGCACGATTGAGAATACAACAATTATTGACCCTAATGGAAAAGATGTAACGCCGCACAAAGTAAAACAACTCAGAAAAAACAAGAACCAATAATTAGTACCAAATAAACATTTTCGCGCAAATGAACAAAAATACCAATCAATTAAGCAATTTAAAGCAATTATTAGTTGTGTTAATTGTTTTTTAGGCTTATTATTAAAAGTAGTTAAAATTATATTGAAGAGAGGATGTTTCATTTGTTCGATAACACAGATAGTTTAGCAGTCAATACAATTCGTACTTTATCAATGGACGCAATTCAAAAAGCAAATTCTGGTCATCCAGGATTACCGATGGGAGCAGCACCAATGGCTTATGCACTTTGGTCGCGCGTTTTAAAAACAAATCCTAAGAATTCACATTGGTTCAATCGAGACCGTTTTGTACTTTCTGCAGGACATGGTTCGATGCTTTTATATAGTTTATTACATTTAAGTGGATTTAAATTAGAATTAGAAGATCTTAAAAACTTCCGTCAATGGGAAAGTAAAACGCCAGGTCACCCGGAATATCGTTATACGGATGGTGTTGACGCAACTACTGGTCCACTTGGTCAAGGTATTGCGATGGCTGTTGGTATGGCTATGGCAGAAAGACATTTGGAAGCAAAATATAATCAAGATGGTTTCCCGGTGGTAGACCATTATACTTATGCATTATGTGGAGATGGCGACTTAATGGAAGGTGTTGCTTCTGAAGCGGCTTCTTACGCAGGTCACCAACAATTGGGGAGATTAGTCGTTTTATATGATTCCAATGATATTTCTCTAGATGGTGATTTAGACAAATCTTTCTCTGAAAATGTAAAACAACGCTTTGAAGCTTATGGTTGGGAGCATTTATTAGTAAAAGATGGTAATGATACAGCTGAAATTCTAGCTGCAATTGAAAAAGCGAAACAAAATACTTCACAACCAACAATGATCGAAGTGAAAACAGTCATTGGTTTCGGTGCTCCTAATGAAGGTACTAGCAAAGTGCATGGTGCTCCGCTAGGTGATGAAGGCATTTTGGCAGCGAAAAAAGCTTACGGATGGAACTACGAAGAAAAATTCTTTGTTCCAGAAGAAGTTACTGCTCGTTTCAAAGAAACAATTGGCGAACGTGGCGAAAAAGCAGAAGCTGAGTGGAATGAATTATTTGCTTCTTATAAAGCAAAATACCCAGAACTTGCACAACAATTAGAAGATAGCTTAAACCATAAATTACCTGCTGATTGGGATGCCGATTTGCCAGTGTATGATGATTCCAAAGCACTTGCTAGCCGTGCTTCAAGTGGAGAAGTTATCAATGCATTAGCTGGAAAAATTCCAACTATTTTTGGTGGATCAGCTGACCTTGCTGGTTCTAATAATACAACAATCAAGACAGATGGTGAATTTACAAAAGCAACTCCAGGTGAAAGAAATATTTGGTTTGGTGTTCGTGAATTTGCAATGGGTGCAGCGTTAAATGGTATGGCACTTCATGGTGGTCTTCAAGTATACGGTGGAACATTCTTCGTATTCTCTGACTATGTGCGTGCAGCAATTCGTTTATCCGCTATCCAACATTTACCTGTAACATATGTTATGACACATGACAGTATTGCAGTAGGAGAAGATGGCCCGACACATGAGCCAGTCGAACAACTTGCAAGCTTACGTGCAATGCCAGGACTTTCTGTTATCCGTCCGGCTGATGGAAATGAAGTTGTGGAAGCTTGGAAACTAGCGATCACATCTACATCCACACCACACGTACTTGTGCTTACTCGTCAAGGTCTACCAACTTTACCAAATTCTGCTAAATTAACTGCAGAAGGCGTTAAAAAAGGTGCTTATGTTATCTCTCCGGCGAAAGGTGATGTACCAGAAGCAATCATCCTTGCAAGTGGTTCCGAAGTTAACTTAGCTGTGGAAGCGCAAAAAGAACTTCAAGCACAAGGAACAGATGTATCGGTTGTAAGTGTGCCATCATTTGATCTATTTGAACAACAATCTGCGGAGTACAAAGAAAGTGTTCTACCAAATGCTGTTAGAAAACGTGTAGCAGTAGAAATGGGCGCTAGCTTTGGATGGGAACGCTATGTTGGTTTAGATGGAAAAGTTATTGGAATCGACAAATTTGGTGCTTCTGCTCCAGGCGAAACAGTAATTAAGAATTATGGCTTTACTGTAGAAAACGTTGTTAATACAGTAAAATCACTTTAATTAAACAATCAGACCGTTGCTAGTTTTTCTAGCGCGGTCTGTTTTTTTATGCTTTTATAGATTGCGCAGTGGTGCCATTAATGTTATAATTACGAGGTTGTTTGCAGCTTTTATTGATAAATTGATCTAGATGATATGATTTCTTGAAAAGTATTGTCTGTTTAATATAAATCAAGTACAATAAAAGAGGATTTTGTTTCAAGGAGGAGAAAAGAGACTATGTGGATTTACATTCTTGTCGGCATTATTTGTTTACTAGCTGGTCTTGCGGGAGGATTCTTTATTGCAAGACGTTACATGATGAGCTATTTAAAAAACAATCCGCCAATTAACGAACAAATGTTACAAATGATGATGGCGCAAATGGGTCAAAAACCATCACAAAAGAAAATCAATCAAATGATGAGCGCAATGAACAAACAGCAAGAAAAAGAAAAACCAAAAAAAGCTAAGAAATAATCTTTTTAACAAAGTAAAGCCCCTTCTATCCAAGTAGAAGGGGCTTTTTTATTAGTTTTTAGTTGCAGATATAATTAACATCATCGGACGGCGGTATTCATCTTGCATTTCTGGCAAATCTTTTAACTCGGGAGCTGGTTCTGGTTCGATGACGCTGTTAATTTGGAAGCCGTTTTTTAGCAGTGTTTGGATATAGGTGGTGAGGGTGCGATGATATTTTTGGACATCTTCACCTAGAAAATGACTTGTGCGTATCGATTCGGTGAAATAACGGTCGACGGGCCAGTGTAATTTGTTGCCAGCTTCATCTGTATACCAATCTTGGCGACCATCCGCTGTAAATACCGGATGCTCTACAGAGAAAATAAAGGAGCCGCCCGTTTTTAAGTTAGTGTGAACTTTTTGACAGATGTCGTTAAAAGAAGCGACATAATGAAGCGCAAGGGAGCTAAGGATGATATCGTAAGTTTCTGGTTCGATGTCGATATCTTCCATTGCTTTTTGCTCATAATGGACTACGGATGAGGTTGTCTTTTGTTTTGCTTCGGCTAACATTCGTTCGGATAAATCGATGCCAAGAACTTTTTTTGCACCGTGCTCAGCTGCGTAAATGCAGTGCCAACCAAATCCGCAACCTAAATCAAGTACTACTTTTTGATGAAAATCAGGGAGTAGCTTTTTAAATTCATGCCATTCTCCGGCTGCTTTTAGCCCTTCTTTGGAACGGGGCATTTGGCTATATTGTTCGAAAAATTGTTTGTCATCATATTTATTTTCTTTCATGTTTGTTCCTCTTTTCTTAAATTAATCAGATGCTTGGCTGAATTCTTTATCTAAGAAGAGGTGAGCAAGGCCGCTCACTTGTTTTAAGCGTAAGATTTCATTGGCATCCATTCCAATATTTTTCATAATCCAACTATCGGACATGCCGCTATCTGTTAGTTCGCTAACTATATTCGACATTAATTCGACATTATGATATCCGCGTGCTCGATTATGGCGAATAGTCGATGCCATCCGGTTTACGGTATCTTTTTCTAAAATGACAACCGGAAGAAATTCATTTTCCCGTTCGCGTATCCGTTTTGAGGTAGTCATAATTGTGTACCGATGAAACCCGTCTATTATTTCATATTTATCTGTGTTTTCCAAGGGATAGCAGACAATTGGTTGGGTAAAACCGTCTTCCCAAATTGATTTTTCAAGTAGTTTTAATTCGACGGCGGGAACGGTATTGGGATTATAATTATTTGCTTGAAGTTTCGAGTAGTGAATGGGTGTGACACTATATACCGGGCTTTTATAATTCATTTTATCACCTCATAAAATATTATTATATTTCTCTAATGCGTTTTTTCGTTTCTCTAATTCTAATTTTGTTTGACCGAATCCCATATATTTGCAGGTATAATCATTTTTTAAAATGGCGATACACATTCGTTTATATGTAGGGACACTGGCGAATTCTTTGATTTTTAGGTCGTCAGGATATTCTTTAAAACGAACGATTTCCATTGGGTTTGTATAGACGCGATTGCTTTTTGGTGTGCCGAGGAAATCTGCTTGGACATCTAAATTTTTTAATTCTTCCACTGTTTCTACTTTTAAGGCACCACCTTTTTCGGTCCAGTAGGTGATGCTCGTTTTAAATTTTTTTAAATAACGTTCTCTTGTGTAGCTTGGTAGGGTGGTCAGTAGGAATTCTAAATATGATTTCCACGTGTGATTTTCCGGTAGTTTAATTTCTTTCCAAGCCATTGCGGAAGTACCGCCGTATATCGCAGTAAAATTAGCGCCATTTACTCTGCCGACGAGCTTGGACCAAAGATCTGGTTCAATAACGCGATATAGTTTAAGACTTTCTTTTGCGGAATCGTTAAAAGGGCTTGCAACACGCATATCGTGGACGGTTAGGCCGGCTTGGTAAAATAAGTCATAAATTTTATTGTAAGACCAATTGAATTTAGCATTTGCAACCCAAACATCTTCTACATGCCAGTCGTGGATGGGATAGGCATTAAAGATATTTTTGGAGATTTCGGTAGTCCAATTGTATGCTTGATACATGCGCTCTTTTTTATGAATAGCATTATAGCGATTTAGCGATTCTTGCTGACGAATGCCAATTAAAGCGATCGTTTTTTTGGCGTTGTTTTTAGTATGTAGCCATTGAATGATTTTTTTATTAAATTCGTAATCCCAAAGATTTTCAAAATCAAAATCGAATGGGGCGTTATCTTCATTAATCACGTGCGGAAAAGTAGGCATTTCTCTTACCCAAATAGCTTGCTTGGACTTTTCCCATGGTTTCCAGTGATCCGTGAACATCGATACAGCTGATTGTGCTGCGATAGGGAGGCAACACCAAAGTGGTTCGATAATATCTAAATTAGAAGTTAGCATTTCTGTAACAAAATCAGTCGTGGCAGAGTACTGGCCTTCATAATCCAAATGGTAAACATAAACTTTCCTGCGAATATTATTTTTACGCATATAATCAATCAAAAGGTGGAGCATGACCCCGCTATCTTTACCACCTGAAAAGGAGACGATGATATTATCAAACTCGGAAAAAATTACTTCCATTCTTTCTTGGGAAGCATCAAAGACTGTCTTAGAAAGCATCCATTATCACCTCAAAAGAATTTTTTTGTGAGAGCTCTTTTTTGAATTCTTGCAATAGGTTCGTTTTTTTAGAAATATTTGTGTCGATAAGGGAGTCGAGGCCGACGTTTCCGCTTAAATCATGGTAGTAGCAGTCTTGCGTTTGGCCTGTTCGGTAAATACGTCTTTCGGATTGGTCGCGCTGTGAATAATCAAATGTTTTATCGAAGTAAATAATTTGGTTATAAAATTGTAAATTGAGTCCATAAGAAGATTTGGCGAAAGTAGTAATTTTGACATTAGGAAATGCTTTTTGTAAGGCTTCTTCTGAACGTTTATATTTACAAAAAATAATGGTTGTTTCTTCTTTTCCGGCTACTAGAGATTCGGTAATAGTGAACTTTTCAGAGGAGAGGCAATAACAATGTTGCATTACTTGGGACATTTCTAAAAAGTTAATATTTATGGTGTATGCCGCTGCTTTTTGGAGATAATCATCTTTAATTTCGTAATATTGCTTTAAAAACGCTTCATCGATGGAAAAATCATGGCGAATATAATGCCATTTGATTGCTAATTCATGTGAAGAACTAAAAATAAAAGGGGAGATTAATTCATAGAGATAATCTAAATTATGATATTTTTTAATGATGTCCATCGATTGCTGCTTCGTTTGCGTTAGTTGTGTAATTGTTACATATTCACAAAATGTCTTTTTGAACTGCGAAAAACTTAGATTTAATATTTTGGGGGATAAAAATTCTAGTTGAGACCATAAATCTAAAATATTTCGACTGAGTGGAGTTCCATTCATAATTAACTTGTACTTTGCAAAGCGGGAAAGTTTGATGGCTCGCTGTGTTCGAAGCGCATGGATATTTTTAATTTTTAAACTTTCATCCATTATAATGTAGCTATTAGTTGATTTTTTGAGTTTTTCTCGACAATAGAGATATAAACGATCTGAGTTTGAGAGGGATTCGATACCGATAATTTCTTGCGGAAAATCATAACCCCATTTGCGTATTTCGGCTGCGAGGTTCTCTTTGGTTTGGAAGGGGGTAATCCATAAAACATAATCTGGTTTCACATCACTGATTAATTCGCAAGCTACACGCGTTTTCCCACTGCCGGGTCGCATAAATAATGCGCCAACTTTATATTTTTTAAGTTTTTGTAGAGCTTGTTTTTGATTATCTAATAAGGTCATGTTGAATTATCACATCTTTTTCTATTTTTTTAGGGATATGTGTGCGAACTTTAATAATGCTTTCATTTACTTTTTTTGTTTGGAAAAATTGCATTATCGCTTCGCTTTCTTGCTTGAAAAGGAGTAACATTTTCGCGGCACTAATTTCTTTTTTTTCGGTATGTTTTTTTAGAAAGAAGTTCCACGTGTCTGGAAAATAGAAATAACTGTACTCAGGTGAAATAGAAAATACCATTTTTTTCGGGAGCAAGAAAAAATAACCTTGAAATTCACTTTTTGAAGGCATTTCAATAATGGTTTGTTTGTCCCATTGTTCTACACGTTCGCTATATATATAAATTTTGTGCCATTTTACCATTTAAATCGAATACTCCTATGTATTTTGTCATTTTAGTTTATTTTTATCTATTTATGCGTTTATTTTATCACAAATTATGTTGGTGTATAAGGTAATATCCTTTAAATAGCGGGAGAAAAATTTGAAATTGGGGTAGTTTTATTTATATTTTTAAATGTTTTTTTATTTTTTGGTAGAAAACACTTTTGTAATAGCCAGCTTTTTAGTAGAATAGATAATGGTGGATGGAAAACTCTTCTATCTATGAATAGAATATGAAATTGGAGGCTATTATGGATACCCCAGATTATAAACGAGTTGTATTAAAATTAAGCGGTGAAGCACTTGCCGGAAATGATGGCTTTGGAATTAACCCGAGCGTGGTCAATTTGATTTCTGCTCAAATCAAAGAAGTAGTAGAATTAGGAGTAGAGGTAGCTATCGTTGTTGGCGGCGGAAATATCTGGCGCGGTAAACTTGGTAGTGAAATGGGAATGGACCGTGCAGCAGCTGACCAAATGGGTATGCTTGCGACTATCATGAATTCCTTGTCTTTACAAGATTCCCTTGAAAATATCGGAGTAGCAACACGTGTGCAAACTTCCATTGATATGCGTCAAATTGCGGAACCGTACATTCGTCGTAAAGCGATTCGTCATCTTGAAAAAGGTCGCGTCGTTATCTTTGCAGGTGGAACAGGTAACCCGTACTTCTCCACAGATACAGCGGCAGCACTTAGAGCAGCCGAAATCGAAGCTGATGTTATCTTAATGGCGAAAAACAATGTGGATGGTGTCTACAATGCCGATCCAAAACTAGATGAAAATGCGAAAAAATACGAAGAACTATCTTACCTTGATGTGATTAAAGAAGGTTTAGAAGTTATGGATACAACTGCATCGTCTCTAAGCATGGACAATGACATTCCATTAATCGTCTTCTCATTTACAGAACAAGGCAACAATATTAAACGCGTTATTTTAGGTGAAAAAATCGGAACTACTGTTAGGGGGAAAAAATAATGAGTAAAGAAGTATTATCGAAATCCAAAGAAAAAATGGAAAAAGCAGAACAAGCGTTAACAAGACAATTAGGTACAATCCGCGCTGGACGTGCGAATGCATCACTTCTTGACCGTTTATCTGTAGATTATTACGGAGCTGCTACACCAGTTAACCAAATGGCTTCTATCAGCGTTCCAGAAGCTAGAATGTTACTTATTACACCTTATGATAAAACTATTTTAGGTGAAATCGAAAAAGCAATTTTGAAATCAGACTTAGGTTTGACTCCAAATAACGATGGATCTGTGCTACGTTTAACAATTCCACAATTAACGGAAGAACGTCGTAAAGAGTTAGTTAAAGAAGTGAAAAAAGAAGCGGAGGAAGCGAAAGTTGCTGTCCGTAACATTCGTCGTGAAGCTAATGAAGAACTGAAAAAATTAGAAAAAAGTGGCGATATAACAGAAGACGATTTGCGTTCTTATGGTGAAGACGTTCAAAAATTAACGGACGAAAGCATCAAGAATATCGATAACATCACGAAAGACAAAGAAGCGGAAATCTTAGAAGTTTAATTGATACTTTTCAAATAGTAACAAATAGGGTTAAACACCTTTTAAGTTGAAGTGACATTCCTAATTCTTTCCATATGTGTTGGGTTAGGAATGTTTTTTAATGGGCAATTCCATCTCTCTCATGAAAATCTCATCTGTTCACATGGAATTTTTAGTACATTAATTGATTCTTTTTTGTTATTATAGGTATAGACATGCTCTAAGAAGTGTATCAATTGGAGGATTTATGATGTTTAAAAAGCTATTTCGACAAGATGAAAATATATTAAATAGTGAACTTGCAGAAGATTTACCAATTCCGCGCCATGTTGCGATTATCATGGACGGGAATGGAAGATGGGCAAAAAAACGTTTCTTACCGAGAATTGCCGGGCATAAAGAAGGTATGGATGTCGTGAAGCGCGTGACACGTTATGCGAATGCAATTGGTATTGATGTGCTAACGCTCTATGCATTTTCAACTGAAAACTGGAAACGACCTACAGATGAAGTGGATTTTTTAATGAAACTACCTGTAGAATTTTTTGACTCTTTTGTACCAGAGTTGATTGAAGAAAATGTTCGTGTTAATGTGATGGGGTACCGGGAAAATCTACCTGATCATACGATGCGTGCTGTTGAGAAAGCTATTGCTGATACAGCGCATTGTACTGGGCTTACGCTTAATTTTGCGCTTAACTATGGTGGACGTTCCGAAATCATCACCGCTGCAAAAGAAGCAATGAAAGAGTTAGTTCGAGAAGGGAAGTCATCAGAAGACTTAACGGAAGACTTGTTGAATGATCATTTGATGAGTAGTGGATTAGGCGATCCTGATTTGTTAATTCGTACTAGTGGTGAGTTACGATTAAGTAATTTTATGCTTTGGCAACTTGCGTATAGCGAGTTTTATTTTACAGAAACACATTGGCCTGATTTTTCCAAAGAAGATTTTTTACAGGCGATTATTGAATATCAAAACCGGTCGCGTCGTTTCGGAGGGCTCTAGGGAGGAAAAAAGATTGAAAACGAGAATTATTACTGCAGTTGTTGCGCTTATATTTTTTATTCCATTCGTTGTCTACGGGGGAATTCCATTTGAATTATTAAGTATTTTACTTGCAACAATCGCTTTATATGAAGTACTTGTAATGACAAAGCAACGAATTTTTTCGATGAATGGAATAATTACATTACTATTGATGTGGTTAGTTGTCGTGCCAGATAGATATTTGGCCTTTTTAGGTACACTTCATATTACAGAAATGGAAGTTATTTTTATTTTAATGGCGCTCTTACTTGCGAATACAGTGTTTTCGCGAAACAAATTCCATTTTGATCAAGTAGGGATTTGTATGGTTGCGGCTTTTTATACAGGATTTGGTTTCCATTACTTGGCGCTTACTCGTGAAGCTGGATTAATGTATGTGCTCTTTGCTTTACTTATTGTTTGGTCAACCGATACGGGGGCTTATTTTATTGGAAGAGCAATTGGAAAACACAAATTAGCTCCGAATGTTAGCCCAAATAAGACGGTTGAAGGTTTCGTTGGCGGGATTATTTGTGCGCTTGTATTTGCAGGTGGTTTTTATTATTTTGCAGAACTACCAGGAAATATCGCGCTAGTTTTAGCACTTTTAGTATTTCTATCTATTTTTGGACAGCTTGGAGATTTGGTCGAATCAGCTTTGAAACGCTTCTATGGTGTAAAAGATTCTGGGAAAATCTTGCCTGGACACGGTGGTATTTTAGACCGTTTTGACAGCTTGTTATTCGTTTTACCTCTGCTACATATACTTCAAATTATTTAATTGGAGATGGGATAATGAAGAAAATTATTTTACTAGGTGCAACTGGTTCTATTGGAACACAAACGCTAGCAATTATTCGTGAAAACCCGGAAAAATTTCAACTTGTTGCGCTTAGTTTTGGGCGTAATATGGAACGGGGGAGAGCGATTATCCAAGAATTCAAGCCGAAAATGGTTGCTGTTTGGCATACGCGAGATCGTGTGGCGCTAGAAGCAGAATTTCCAAATGTGAAGTTTTATAACGGTTTGGAAGGGCTTAGGGAAGTGGCAACCTATTTAGACGGTGATGTGCTGTTAAACGCGGTGATGGGTAGCGTTGGATTACTACCTACTTTAGATGCGATTGAAGCGGGCAAAGCGATTGCGATTGCAAATAAGGAAACACTTGTCACTGCTGGTCATTTAGTGATGCGTGCGGCGAAAGAAAAAAACGTTTCGCTATTACCTGTTGATAGTGAACATTCTGCTATTTTACAAGCATTAAACGGAGAAAATCCAGAAAGAATAGAGAAATTAGTTTTGACAGCGAGCGGTGGGAGTTTCCGTGATAAAACGCGGGAACAACTAAGCGAAGTTACAGTGAAAGAGGCTTTAAAACATCCGAATTGGAACATGGGAAACAAATTAACGATTGATTCCGCAACGATGTTCAATAAAGGCTTAGAAGTAATGGAAGCGCACTGGCTGTTTGGGGTAAGTTATGATGATATTGAAGTAGTTATTCAGCGCGAAAGTATTATTCATTCGATGGTACAGTTTGTGGATGGAAGTTTCATTGCGCAACTTGGTACGCCAGACATGCGGATGCCGATTCAATATGCTTTAACCTATCCTGATAGACTCTTTATACCGTATGAAAAAGAATTCCGGATTACCGATTTTTCCGCACTTCATTTTGAAAAAGTGGATTATGAAAGATTTCCGGCATTGAAACTCGCGTATAATGCTGGTAAAATAGGTGGAACAATGCCGACAGTTTTAAATGCGGCAAATGAAATTGCTGTTGCTGGCTTTTTAAATGGACAGGTGGCTTTTTATAATATCGAAGCGCTTGTTGAAAACGCAATGAACCGTCATACTAGCATTTCTGACCCTGACTTGGACACCATTCTACAAGTTGATCAAGAAACACGCGCGTATGTAAAGACACTTTTATAGAGGTGAAGCTATTTTGACAACTATTATTGCTTTTATTTTCGTATTCGGACTGATTGTATTTTTCCATGAACTAGGACATTTCCTTTTTGCGAAACGTGCTGGCATTATGGTAAAAGATTTTTCAATTGGGTTTGGACCGAAAATTTTTGCTTATCGTAAAAAAGAAACACAATATACGATTCGCTTGCTGCCGATTGGTGGTTATGTTCGGATGGCTGGGGAAGATGGCGAAGAAATTGAGCTAAAACCTGGTTACCGAGTAGGGCTTGAATTAACTCCAGAAGAAACAGTTAGCAAAATTATCGTTAATGGTAAAGATCAATACGTCAACGCGCAACCTATCGAAGTATCGCTCTGTGATTTAGAGAAAGAGCTTTTCATCGAAGGTTACGAAGACTACGACGATACGAAAAAAGTCCGTTATCAAGTAGAGCGTGACGCGCTTGTTATTGATGGTAAGATTGAAACAATGATTACGCCGTTTGACCGTTCTTTTAATGCAAAATCATTAGGGAATCGGGCAATGACTATTTTTGCTGGACCACTTTTTAACTTTATTCTAGCTATTTTAATTTTTACTGCATTAGCTTTTGTTCAAGGAGGCGTTCCGAGCTCGGACAATACGCTTGGAAATGTTCTGCCGGACGGGGCTGCTGCAGAAGCTGGTCTGAAAAAAGGGGACGAGGTTCTTTCTATCAACGGAAAAGACATGAAATCTTGGACAGATATTGTGCAAAGCGTTTCAGAAAACCCGGGAAAAACACTTGATTTCAAAGTGGACCGCGATGGAAAAACGCAAGATATTGATGTAAAACCAGCAACACAAGAAGAAAATGGTAAAAAAGTGGGGAAAATCGGGGTAGAAACGCCGATGGATACTTCATTTACTGCTAAAATAACCAACGGATTTACGCAAACATGGAATTGGATCGTTCAAATATTTACGATTCTTGGAAATATGTTTACAGGTGGATTTTCACTTGATATGCTAAATGGCCCAGTGGGGATTTACACAAGTACACAACAAGTCGTTCAATATGGCTTTATGACTGTACTGAACTGGACAGCTGTTTTAAGTATTAACCTAGGAATTGTTAACTTGCTACCGTTACCAGCACTTGATGGTGGACGTTTGATGTTCTTCTTATATGAACTCGTTCGTGGTAAACCAATCGATCCTAAAAAAGAAGGCATTATCCATTTTGCTGGATTTGCACTTTTGATGGTTCTGATGATTCTTGTGACATGGAACGATATTCAACGAGCATTTTTCTAAAAAGAGAAAGACTAATAAAGGGAAAAAGGGGTGTTTTAAATGCGTCAAACGATGACATTTATACCAACATTAAAAGAAGTTCCAGCTGATGCAGAAGTAAAGAGTCACCAATTACTTCTTCGCGCTGGTTTTATAAGACAAACGGCTAGTGGGATTTATAGTTATTTACCACTTGCAACATTAATGTTACGAAAAATCGAAACAATTATCCGTGAAGAATTAGAAGCAATTGGTGCGGCAGAATTATTAATGCCTGCACTTCAACCTGCGGAGCTTTGGCAAGAATCTGGTCGTTGGAATGATTACGGCCCAGAATTGATGCGTCTAAAAGACCGTGCTTCTCGTGACTTTGCGCTTGGACCAACACATGAGGAAGTTATTACGGCACTTTTACGTGATGAAGTTAAATCATATAAACGCTTGCCACTTACTTTATACCAAATTCAAACGAAATTCCGCGATGAAAAACGCCCACGCTTTGGTTTATTACGCGGTCGCGAATTCATTATGAAAGATGCTTATTCTTTCCATGCAACAAGTGAAAGTTTGGATGAAGTGTATAACCTGATGCACCAAGCTTATTCGAATATCTTTACTCGTTGTGGTCTTGAATTCCGTTCTGTTATTGCGGATTCTGGTTCTATTGGCGGAAATGAATCAAAAGAATTTATGGCGTTATCTGATATTGGTGAAGATACGATTGCTTATAGTGATGCTTCCGATTATGCAGCTAACACAGAAATGGCTCCAGTTTTATATATGGAGAAAAAATCGCATGAGTTAGAGAAAGACTTAGAAAAAGTTGCCACTCCTGATCAAAAATCAATTGGAGATATTGTTGAGTTTTTAGAAGTTCCAATTGAAAAAACGATGAAGTCGATGCTTTATCAAGTAGATGAAGAAGTCATTATGGTACTCGTTCGCGGTGACCATGAAGTAAATGATATTAAAATCAAAAATGCATTAGATGCAACCAATGTAGAATTAGTAGACCCAGCTGTTGCAGTCGAACTACTAGGAGCAAACTTTGGTTCACTAGGGCCAATCGGCGTTCCTGAAAATACACGTGTATTTGCGGATAATGCTGTTAAAGATATCGTCAACGCGGTAGCTGGCGCAAACGAAGATGGTTTCCACTATATCAATGTGAATCCGGATCGTGATTTTACTGTAACTAGCTATTTTGATTTACGTATGATCCAAGTAGGCGATTTATCTCCTGATGGTCAAGGCGTAATCAAATTTGCAGAAGGTATTGAAGTTGGTCATATTTTCAAACTTGGAACGAAATATAGCCAAGCGATGAATGCGACAATTTTGGATGAAAACGGCCGTGCGCAACCAATTATTATGGGTTGTTATGGAATCGGCGTATCTCGTATTCTATCTGCCATCGCGGAACAATCGAATGATGAAAATGGTTTTGTATGGGATAAACAAATTAGCCCATTTGATTTACATTTAATTCCTGTTAACATGAAGAGTGAAGAGCAAGTTGCCTTTGCAGAAACGCTTTATACGTCACTACAAGGTGCTGGCTTTAGCGTGTTAATCGATGATCGTGCTGAACGTGCGGGCGTTAAATTTGCGGACGCAGATTTAATTGGCTTACCAATCCGTATTACAGTAGGGAAAAAAGCAGCGGAAGGTGTCGTTGAAGTGAAAATCAGAAAAACTGGCGAAATGATTGAAGTTCGCCAAGATGAACTTCTAAACACGCTACCTATTCTCTTTGGAGATAAATAATTTATTGAGCAATTTGTGCCAGATGAAACTCCACTCGTTCCTATAAAAACGGGCTATGAGGGACATCTGGCTTTTATAAATTTGAATGAAGGGGTGTTATTCGGAATGACTGCAAAAGAGGAAGAAAAACAAGAACGATTTCAGCTGTTAATGACACAAATCGGTTTACAAGATGTAACGACTTACGAAGAATTTACAAAAGAAGCTAAAATCGAAAAGCTCATTGCCGACAAGAAAAATAAAACATGGCAATTTTATTTACACGTTCCACAAATTTTCCCAGCAGCACTTTTCCATATGATGGACGTTGGGATGAAGCGCGCATTTAGCCAAATTGCGGAAACGGAAATGCAAATAGTTCCAGAAAATCAAACAATCAACGAAACACTCATTCAAGATTATTGGAATTTAATCGTAGAGCCAATTGGCAAGCAGTCACCGATGATTGGAAAACTTCTAATGGAGCAAAAGCCTACGTTTAAAGAGCCGCATTTTATTGAATTAGCTGTTCATAACGATATGGAAGAAGCAACTATTCAACAACGATTCCAAGCGAAAATTATTGAAAGCTACGGAAAAGCTGGTTTTCCCCGTCTAGCAATGAAAATGCATATGCTCGATCAGTCAGAAACAGAAGAATATAAAGCTTTTGCGCAGGCTAAACAAGAAGAAGATCAGAAAAAAGCGGCAGAAGCTGTTCAAGTTATGCAAAAACGCCAAGCTGAAGGACAAAGCGGCGGCGGGGCAGCTCCACTTACTGGCCCATTCCAAATTGGTTATAAAATTAAAGATGACGAAGAAGTCAAACGTCTTGGCGATATTTATGATGAAGAACGTCGTATTACCGTCCAAGGTTTAATCTTCGCAACGGAAATTAGAGAGCTTCGCAGCGGTCGTAGCTTGTTACAATTTAAAATTACCGACTATACAAGTTCGATGATTATAAAAATGTTTTCTCGCGATAACGAAGATGCCGCGATGTTCCAGAATTTGAAAAAAGGCATGTGGGTTAAAGTACGAGGAAGCGTTCAAAATGATACTTTCGTGCGTGATCTTATTATGATGGCGCAAGATGTTAATGAAATCGCTGGCGTGAAGCGACTTGATACAGCCGAAGAAAAACGGGCAGAACTACACCTTCATTCTCCAATGAGTCAAATGGATGCGACTTCATCCGTTGATGCGCTATTCAAACAAGCAGCTGATTGGGGCCATAAAGCGATTGCGATTACTGATCACTCTGTCGCACAATCATTCCCAGAAGCATATGGCGCCGGTCAAAAATACGGCTTAAAAGTTATTTTTGGTATCGAAGCCAATTTGATAGATGATGGTGTTCCGATTGCTTATAACGATCAACACATCGCCTTACAAGATGCAACTTACTGCGTATTTGATGTAGAGACTACTGGTTTATCAGCCGTTTATGATACGATTATCGAGCTTGCGGGCGTAAAAATGAAAAATGGCGAGATTATTGATAAATTTGAAGCTTTTATTGATCCAGGGCATCCACTTTCCGCAACTACCATTAATTTAACAGGTATTACGGACGACATGGTCAAAGGTTCTGATCCAATCGATGTAGTGTTAAAACGATTCAAGGAATGGAGTGCTGACGATATTCTTGTAGCCCACAATGCTTCTTTTGATATGGGCTTTATTAACACTGCCTACGAAAAAGTTGGTTTAGAAAAAGCAGAAAATGCAGTTGTCGATACGTTAGAATTGGCACGTTTTCTTTATCCGCATTTCAAAAATCACCGCTTAAATACTTTAACGAAAAAATTCAATATTATTCTTGAGCAACATCACCGAGCTGTTTTTGATGCCGAAGCTACGGCATATTTAGCTTGGAAATTGATTAAAGATGCGAAAGAGATGCATGATATCGATTTCCACGATTCGTTAAATGACTACATGGGAGAAGGCGACGCATACAAACGTGCGCGACCATTCCATGCTACAATTTATGCGCAAACAGCTGTTGGCTTAAAAAACTTATTTAAATTAATTACAATGTCTAATATCAATTACTTTTATCGTGTGCCACGAATTCCGCGCTCACAATTAAAGAAATTACGCGAAGGCTTAATTATCGGAACGGCATGTAGCCAAGGGGAATTGTTTGAAGCAATGATGCAAAAAGGGATGCAAGCTGCGGAAAAAGTAGCGGAATTCTATGATTTCATTGAAGTTCAACCAAAACCAGTATACGCGCCGCTTATTGAGCGTGAACTCGTTCGTGATGAAAAAGCATTAGAAGAAATTTTGAAAAATATTGTCCGCGTTGGTGAAAAAACAGGCAAACCAGTTGTAGCGACCGGTAATGTGCACTACAAAGATCCTGTAGATAAAATTTATCGTAAAATCTTAATTCATTCACAAGGTGGGGCAAATCCGCTGAATCGCGCTGAATTACCAGATGTCCATTTCCGCACAACAGATGAAATGTTAAAAGAATTTGCTTTCCTTGGTGAAGAAAAAGCGAAAGAAATTGTTGTAACGAATCCTAATGTTGTAGTGGATTGGATGGAAGATTTAAAGCCAATTAAAGACGAGCTATACACACCAAAAATCGACGGTGCCGAAGATGAAGTTCGTGATATGAGTTATGCAATGGCGCACCAATTATACGGTGAAAATTTGCCAGAAATCGTAGAAGCTCGACTAGAAAAAGAACTGAAAAGTATTATCGGACACGGGTTCGCGGTTATTTATCTCATCTCGCATAAACTTGTTAAGAAGTCACTTGTGGACGGCTATTTGGTTGGTTCGCGGGGATCGGTTGGTTCTTCCTTCGTTGCGACAATGACGGAAATTACCGAGGTGAATCCACTTCCACCGCATTATCTTTGCCCGAATTGTAAGGATTCTGAGTTCTTTGATGATGGTTCGGTTGGTTCTGGTTTTGACTTACCTGACAAAGATTGCCCTCATTGTGGTACAGCCTATCAAAAAGAAGGACAAGATATTCCGTTTGAAACTTTCTTAGGATTTAAAGGGGATAAAGTACCCGATATCGACTTAAACTTCTCGGGAGACTATCAACCCGTAGCCCATGCGTATACGAAAGAAATTTTTGGAGAAGATTACGTTTTCCGAGCTGGTACGATTGGTACGGTAGCCGAGAAAACTGCTTTTGGTTATGTTCGAAACTATGAACGTGATATGAATATGACTATTCGCGGCGCTGAAATTGATCGCCTTGTTGCAGGATGTACAGGCGTTAAACGAACTACCGGACAGCATCCAGGCGGTATTATCGTTATTCCAGATTATATGGACGTTTATGATTTTACACCAGTACAATTTCCGGCAGATGCGACGGATTCGGAATGGAAAACAACCCATTTTGACTTCCACTCGATTCATGATAACGTATTAAAACTCGATATACTTGGACACGATGATCCGACCGCTATCCGGATGTTACAGGATTTGAGCGGTATCGATCCAAAAACAATCCCAACCGATGATCCGGATGTGATGAAACTATTCGGTTCCACAGAGTCACTTGGTGTGAAACCAGCAGATATCGACTCCAAAACCGGAACACTGGGAATTCCAGAGTTTGGAACACGTTTCGTACGACAAATGTTAGAACAAACGAAACCAACAACATTTTCTGAGCTAGTGCAAATTTCTGGTCTTTCCCACGGGACGGACGTTTGGCTTGGAAATGCCGAAGAATTAATCAAAAATAAAACATGCGAACTACCAGACGTAATTGGTTGTCGTGATGATATTATGGTATTCCTCATTTATCAAGGATTAGAAAGCTCGTTAGCCTTTAAAATTATGGAATCAGTACGTAAAGGGAAAGGCTTAACAGACGAAATGGAAGAAGCGATGATGGCAAATAAAGTGCCGCTTTGGTACATTGAATCTTGTAAAAAAATCAAGTACATGTTCCCGAAAGCCCATGCTGCAGCTTACGTTTTAATGGCAGTGCGGATTGCTTATTTCAAAGTACATCATCCACTATTTTTCTACGCAACTTATTTCACTGTTCGTGCCGATGATTTCGATTTAACATCGATGGTAAACGGAAAAGAAGCTGTGAAAGCAACCATGAAAGAAGTGAATGACAAAGGATTAGAAGCTTCAACTAAAGAGAAAAACTTATTAACTGTTTTAGAAATTGCGAACGAAATGCTTGCTCGTGGATACCATTTCCAAAAAGTCGATTTATACAAATCGTCTGCGGATGAATTTTTAATTGATGGCGACTCGCTTATCCCGCCATTCAACGCGATTCCGAGTCTTGGAACAAACGTAGCGAAGCAAATTGTTGCTGCTCGTGAAAACGGGGAATTCTTATCCAAAGAAGACTTACAACAACGCGGAAAAGTATCGAAAACGATTATTCAGTACATGGATGATCAAGGATGCTTGGAAGGTTTGCCTGATCAAAATCAGCTATCACTGTTCTAAAAATGGGCAAAACTTGCTTGTAGTCACAATTTGTGATAAACTTATTTAAGAAATACTACGATAACTCAGCCAAGCGTGGGCCAATGCCCACGCTTTCGTTTTGCAAATCTGTCAAAGAGTCACCTGTGGCAGAAGTAGGGGACGAATTAGCTGGAAAAGCGTATCTCTTAAGGAGGCTGAAATGAGTAAAGTACTAGAACAAGTAGAAGCAATTGTTGCGCCAATCACGGATGAACTTCAATTGGAACTCGTAGACATTGCCTTTGAAAAAGAAGGGCCGAATTGGTTTTTACGAATTTTTATTGATAAAGATGGTGGCGTAGATATTGATGAATGCGCAGCCGTGAGCGAAAAAGTTAGTGGAAAAATGGACGAAAATGATCCGATTACACAAAACTACTTTTTAGAAGTATCATCACCAGGGGCTGAACGTCCACTGAAGAAAGAGCAAGATTTTGAAAATGCGGTAAGTAAATATGTCCACATAACTTCTTATGAGCCAATTGATGGCCGTAAAATGTGGGAAGGAACGCTCGTTAGTTATGACGGGACAACACTTGTCATTACTATCACGGACAAGACACGCAAAATCACTTGTGAAATTCCTAAAGACAAAGTAGCCAAAGCAAGACTTGCAATTCAATTTTAAAAAGCAAAGAATAAGGAGCTGAATAAAAAATGAGCACAGAATTATTAGATGCTCTTCATGTGTTAGAACATGATAAAGGTATTTCAAGAGAGGTTTTAGTAGAAGCAATCGAAGCTGCTCTTACTTCCGCATATAAAAGAAACTTCAAAGATGCACAAAACGTACGCGTAGATTTAAATATGGAAAACGGTTCTATCCGTGTTTTAGCTAGAAAAGAAGCGGTAGAACAAGTATTTGACTCTCGCCTTGAAATTTCGATGGAAGAAGCACACAAACTGAACCCTGTATATCAACCTGGTGACGTTGTTGAGCTTGAAGTAACGCCAAAAGATTTCGGACGTATTGCTGCTCAAACAGCGAAACAAGTTGTAACTCAACGTGTTCGTGAAGCGGAACGTGGCATCATTTATGATGAATTTATCGACCGCGAAGATGACATTATGACTGGTATCGTGGAACGTCAAGATTCTCGTTTTATCTATGTAAACCTTGGTAAAATCGAAGCAATTTTGTCCCAAAACGAGCAAATGCCAAACGAAACTTACCATGCACATGACCGCATCAAAGTGTATTTAACAAAAGTAGAGAAGACGACTAAAGGGCCGCAAATCTTTGTATCCCGTACACATCCTGGTTTACTGAAACGTCTTTTTGAAATGGAAGTACCGGAAATTTATGACGGTGTTGTAGAAATTAAATCCGTTGCACGTGAAGCAGGAGACCGTTCGAAAATCTCTGTTTACACAGCAAATGAAGAAGTTGACCCAGTTGGCGCATGTGTTGGACCAAAAGGCGCACGTGTACAAACTATCGTTAATGAGCTTAAAGGCGAAAAAATCGATATCGTTGAATGGTCAGATGATCCTTTCACATTCGTAGCCAATGCACTTAGCCCGTCTAAAGTGTTAGATGTTATTGTGAACGAAGCGGACCAAGCAACAACGGTAATCGTACCAGATTATCAGTTATCATTAGCAATTGGTAAACGCGGTCAAAATGCCCGTTTAGCAGCGAAATTAACTGGTTGGAAAATTGATATTAAAAGTGAAACAGTTGCAACTGAACTAGGCATCTATCCTCGTAACGGTGTAGAAGCGCCTGAAGTAGAAGAAGCAGAGAGTGAAACTTATACAGAAGATGAAGAGTAAAAAGGAGAATTATCATGCGTAATAAAAAAATCCCCCTTCGAAAATGTATTATTACCGGTGAACGCTTGCCAAAAGGCGAACTTCTTCGTATTGCGTATTCGAAAGACGGAGCGCTTACGATAGATCCTACAGGTAAAGCACCTGGACGTGGTTTTTACATTGTTAAAAGTGTCGAAGCCTGTGAAAAAGCGAAAAAGAAAAACGCTATTTTTCATCAACTAAAAATGCCAGAACAAGAGTCCTTTTATGATGAGCTAATCGCTTATGTGAAGTCTCTCGAGGAACCAACGAATGGATAAAAAAGCAC
This sequence comes from Listeria cossartiae subsp. cayugensis, assembly GCF_014229095.1. Taxonomy (GTDB): domain Bacteria; phylum Bacillota; class Bacilli; order Lactobacillales; family Listeriaceae; genus Listeria; species Listeria cayugensis. Next base: position 1,017,599 of record NZ_JAARZC010000001.1, read on the forward strand.
TTTCCTTATTAGGCCTCGCGAACCGAGCACGTAAAATTACTACTGGTGAAGAATTAGTATTAAAAGCAGTTAGAAATGGGAAAGCAAAAATGGTTCTCATTTCAGAAGATATATCCGAAAAAACCGAGAAAACAATCCGCAACAAGTGTGAATACTATAATGTTGTCGTGAAAAAAGCCGGTACCCGGGAAATGATAGGGGGTGCAATCGGCAAAGATACACGTGCAATCGTTGCAATACTTGATAAAGGATTTGCTGTTAAATTAGCAGAATTACTCGGTTGAATCTTATACGGAGGTGTACGACATGAGTAAAGTTCGTGTATATGAATACGCAAAAGAACATCAAGTATCAAGCAAAAAAGTCATTGAAGCATTAAAAGACTTAGGTATTGAAGTGGCCAATCATATGTCCACTATTAATGAAAATGCATTAAGACAATTAGATAATGCCGTTGATGGCACAAATAAAAAAGCCGAAGCACCAAAGAAAGAAACTACTAGCAACGAAAATGGAAATAGTAAGGGGCCAAACAAACCGAATATGACAAATAGTAATGAAAAGTCGAATAAACCAAATAAACCAGCAGGGCAAGCTAATAAACCAGCCACTGCAAACAAAAGCCAAGGTGCAAAACCAGCAACAAACAAACCAGCAAACACAGGAAACCAAACACAATCAAACGGTAACCAACAACAAGCTGGCGGACAAAAACGTAACAACAATAACAACAGCAATCGTCCAGGTGGCGGCAACTCAAACCGTCCAGGCGGAAACAATCGTCCGAATCGCGGCGGCAATTTTAACAATAAAGGCCGTAATACGAAGAAAAAAGGTAAGTTAAACCACAGTACGGTTCCGCCAACTCCGCCAAAACCAAAAGAACTTCCTGAAAAAATCGTTTTCAGCGAATCTTTAACAGTAGCGGAATTAGCGAAAAAATTATACAGAGAACCATCTGAACTTATCAAAAAATTATTTATGCTTGGCGTTGTTGCGACAATCAACCAATCATTAGATAAAGATGCGATCGAACTAATTTGTGACGACTACGGTGTGCAAGTAGAAGAAGAAATTAAAGTCGATGTAACTGACTTAGATGTGTACTTTGAAAATGAACTAAATGAAGCAGTTGACGAGTCTAAACTTGTTGAACGCCCACCAGTTGTTACTATCATGGGACACGTTGACCATGGTAAAACAACATTACTAGATTCTCTTCGTAATACAAAAGTTACTTTAGGAGAAGCTGGTGGTATCACGCAACATATCGGTGCTTACCAACTAGAAATTCATGACAAAAAAATCACTTTCCTTGATACACCGGGACATGCTGCCTTTACAGCGATGCGTGCTCGTGGTGCGCAAATCACGGATATTACGATTTTAGTTGTTGCAGCAGATGATGGCGTTATGCCACAAACAATTGAAGCAATCAACCATGCGAAAGCTGCGGGAATGCCGATTATTGTTGCTGTCAACAAAATTGATAAACCACAAGCGAACCCAGACCGCGTAATGCAAGAATTAACTGAGTATGAATTAGTTCCAGAAGCATGGGGCGGCGATACAATTTTCGCACCAATCTCAGCTAAATTCGGTGAAGGTCTTGAAAACTTGTTAGATATGATTTTACTTGTTTCTGAAGTAGAAGAATTAAAAGCAAATCCAGACCGTCGCGCAATCGGTTCTGTCATCGAAGCAGAACTTGATAAAGGTCGTGGTCCAGTTGCGACTTTACTAGTACAAGACGGAACACTTAATATCGGAGACCCAATTGTTGTTGGTAACACGTTCGGTCGTGTCCGTGCAATGGTCAATGATTTAGGCCGTCGCGTGAAAAAAGTAGGTCCAAGCACACCAGTTGAAATCACTGGATTAAATGATGTACCTCAAGCTGGCGATCGCTTCGTTGTTTTTGAAGATGAAAAAACAGCAAGAAATATCGGAGAAACTCGTGCAAGCCGTGCGTTAGTAGCACAGCGTTCCGCAACAAACCGCGTAAGTTTAGACAACTTATTTGAACATATGAAGGCTGGCGAAATGAAAGAAGTTAACGTTATTATTAAAGCAGACGTTCAAGGTTCTGTAGAGGCTCTTGCTGCATCTCTTCGCAAAATTGATGTAGAAGGCGTTAACGTAAAAATCATTCATACTGCCGTTGGTGCAATCAATGAATCAGATATTACTTTAGCAGCAGCTTCAAATGCGATTATTATTGGATTTAACGTTCGTCCAACAACACAAGCGCGTGAAGCAGCAGAAAACGAAAGTGTAGATATTCGTTTACACCGTGTTATCTATAAAGCAATTGATGAAATCGAAGCAGCGATGAAAGGGATGCTTGATCCAGAATTCCAAGAAAAAATTATTGGTCAAGCGCAAGTTCGTCAAACAATCAACGTTTCTAAAGTGGGTACAATTGCCGGCTGTTACGTAACAGATGGTAAAATTACTCGTGATAGCGGCGTTCGTATTATCCGTGACGGAATTGTAGTCTTTGAAGGCGAAATTGCTACACTTAAACGCTTTAAAGATGATGCGAAAGAAGTTGCAAAAGGTTACGAATGTGGTATCACAGTACAAAACTTCAACGATATTAAAGAAGATGATGTCATTGAAGCGTACGTTATGGAAGAAATTGAAAGAAAATGATTCAATCAGTCGTTAGTGAATTTTTCATGCAGGAACCACAAAACCTCAAAGAAAAACGCGCTATCCTGAAACGAATTGTAACAAGAGCAAAACAAAAATTCAATATCTCTATAGCTGAAACGGATTATCAGGATTTATGGCAGCGGGCGGAAATAAGCTTTGCTGTCGTATCTTCCTCGCATATTCAAGCAGAAAAAGAAGCCAGAGAAGTACTTGCTTTTCTCGATTCTTTTCCTGAGTGGGAACGCGCCGAGACAGTTATGGAGAAGTTATAAAAAGAGGTGAATACACTTGAACGTACGAGCAAATCGTGTCAGTGAGCAAATGAAAAAAGAATTGGGCGATATTTTAAATCGTAAAATTAAAGACCCGCGCTTAGGTTTTGTAACCGTAACTGGAGTAGATGTTACTGGTGACTTACAAGAAGCTAAGGTGTTCATTTCCATTCTTGGTACCGATAAGGAAAAAGAAAATACGTTACTCGCACTTGCGAAAGCGCATGGCTTTATCCGCTCTGAAATCGGTCGCCGTATTCGACTTCGTAAAGTTCCAGAAATGTCTTTTGAAATAGATAATTCCATCGCTTACGGAAATCGAATCGATGAATTGCTTCGTGACTTAAATAACGATCAATAATAAATAAAAGTTTAAGGCAATCCCTTTATCTTCTCAGTCAAACGGGATGTAAGTGGGTCATTGTCTTAAACTTTTTTTCTTAGAAGGAGGAGCTTGATGAACGGTATTATCCCACTGTGGAAAGAACGCGGGATGACAAGTCATGATTGCGTTTTTAAATTAAGAAAAATTTTACATACGAAAAAAGTGGGGCATACAGGTACACTTGATCCAGAAGTAGAAGGTGTGCTGCCAATTTGCATCGGACGTGCCACAAAACTCGCGGAATATGTAACTGATGAAGGTAAAGTCTATGTAGCAGAAATAACACTAGGTAAATCGACTACGACAGAAGATGCGACTGGTGAAACGGTTATGACCAAAGAACTAGCTGAAATTTCGGCAACAGAACTTCAAGCCGCACTCACGAAACTAACGGGAAAAATTACCCAGATTCCACCAATGTTTTCCGCTGTAAAAGTCAACGGCAAGAAATTGTATGAATATGCAAGAGCTGGAATAGAGGTAGAACGCCCATCCAGACAAGTGGATATTTATTCGTTAACCCGTTTAGATGGCGATACAGAGCTAAATGCAACGAATCCAACATTCCAATTAGAAATTGCTTGCGGAAAAGGAACCTATATCCGCACACTGGCAGTCATGATTGGCGAGTTACTAGGCTACCCGGCACATATGTCCAAACTAGAACGGACGCGCAGTGGTTTTTTCCAAAAAGAAGATTGCTTAACGCTCGCAGAAATTGACGAAATGATGCAAGCGAATGATAACGGCTTTTTATATCCACTTGAAAAAGGCATCGAATCGATGGCAAAACTTGTCATTGATGAAGAAACCCACGCAAAAGTACTAAATGGCGGACTTTTACCCAAATCAGTCTTTGCTGTAGTGGAAAATGAACCTCGTGCAGCGCTCATTTTTAACGATAAATTAACAGCAATATATAAACCACATCCAGAGAAAAAAGACCTTTGGAAACCAGAGAAGGTCATCGAGTTACATCAAGCATAGTTATTGCGACTGCAACTTTCTTATATTATGATATGAGAGGAATTCGAATTTAGAGGAGAAGTGGCAAAAAAATGAAGACGATATACTTACATCATCCGATTACAACGGACGAGTGGACAGACGTGAAAAAAGTAATGGCGCTTGGCTTTTTCGATGGCGTGCATTTAGGTCATCAAGCAGTTATTAAACAAGCGAAACAAATTGCTGAACAAAAAGGCCTTCAAACCGCAGTACTAACTTTTGATCCGCATCCATCTGTCGTTTTAAGCAACATCCGCAAACAAGTAAAATATCTAACTCCACTGGAAGATAAAGCTGAAAAAATGGCGGAACTTGGCGTAGATATTATGTATGTAGTTCGCTTTACAACGCAGTTTTCAGAAATATCCCCGCAAGACTTTGTCGATAACTACTTAGTCGCTTTAAATGTAGAACACGTCGTAGCAGGTTTTGACTATTCTTACGGCAAAAAAGGTGAAGGCAAAATGAACGATTTGGCCGACTTTGCCAAGGGTCGTTTTGAGGTGACTGTTGTTGATAAGCAAACAGCTGCTAGTGATAAAATTAGCTCGACCAACATTAGACGCGCCATTACAGAAGGCGAACTAGAAGAAGCAAATCAATTACTAGGCTATCCTTACACAACAAAAGGAACTGTCATTCACGGCGATAAGCGTGGGAGAACAATTGGTTTTCCGACAGCGAACATCCGCGTAAATGAAGATTATTTGATTCCGAAGCTTGGTGTCTATGCAGTGAAATTCCGTGTAAATGGAGAAACTCACTTGGGAATGGCAAGCATTGGTTATAACATCACGTTTAAAGATGACCAAGCATTATCCATTGAAGTATACATTCTAGATTTCCACCGCGAAATTTACGGCGAAGAAGCAGAGATTGAATGGTATCAATTTTTCCGTCCAGAACTTAAATTTAATGGTGTAGAAGGTCTGATTGCCCAGTTAGAAAAAGACGAACAAGATACAAGAGCTTTTTTTGCTAATTTAGAAGATTAAACGACTATTTCTGCTTGCTTTTAGAGGCTAAATAGTGTATCTTTAAATCTGTACGAACAGAACCATTACTTGGCTTTTGCGACTCACCGACGCTTGGCTCAGTAATTGGGGATATTTTAGAAGGAGGTGGAAAGAAATGGCTTTAACTCAAGAACGCAAAAATGAAATTATTGCAGAGTACCGTGTCCATGATACAGATACTGGTTCACCAGAAGTACAAATCGCTGTATTAACTGCTGAAATCAATAGCTTAAATGAACACGTTCGCGTACACAAAAAAGATCATCACTCTTACCGTGGATTAATGAAAATGGTAGGTCACCGTCGTAACCTATTAACTTACCTACGTAAAAAAGATGTTCAACGTTACCGCGAACTTATCAAACGTTTAGGTTTACGTCGATAAAAACCAGACGAAAGCGGGATACCAAAAGTTCCCGCTTTTTTTTGAGTATTAACTATACTAAATTTTGGAAAGCACGACGAAGAAATGAAACTTTATCGCATGAATCCAAAAACGTGCTTCAGAAAATCGCTATTCGTAGTAGGTTTTTGGATTCATGTGTGCTTTAGACAATCTAAAGTGTGCGTGAACATTCTTATGCATGGTAAAGTTTCTGGTTCGTGTTTCCTAATAAAAGGAGATTAAAATATGTCTGAAAAACAAGTGTTTTCAACAGAATGGGCAGGTAAAACATTATCTGTTGAAGTAGGTCAATTAGCAAAACAAGCAAGTGGGGCAGCATTAATTCGTTACGGTGATACAGTCGTTTTAACAGCAGCAGTAGGTTCTAAAAAACCACGTCCAGGCGACTTTTTCCCATTAACTGTTAACTATGAAGAAAAAATGTATTCCGTTGGTAAAGTTCCCGGTGGATTCTTAAAACGTGAAGGACGTCCAAGTGACCGTGCGACATTAACTGCGCGCCTAATCGACCGTCCAATCCGTCCATTATTTGCAGAAGGTTTCCGTAATGAAGTTCAAATTACTTCTACTGTTTTCAGTGTGGATCAAGATTGTTCTCCAGAAATGGCAGCAATGCTTGGATCTTCTGTAGCGTTAGTAATTTCTGATATCCCATTTGAAGGGCCAATCGCAGGTGTAGATGTTGGTCGTATTGATGGAAAATACGTTATTAACCCAACAATCGAGCAAGCAGAAAAAAGCGATATTAGCTTAACTGTTGCAGGAACTTATGATGCAATCAACATGGTAGAAGCTGGAGCGAAAGAAGTTTCAGAAGAAGCAATGCTTGAAGCAATTATGTTTGGTCATGAAGAAATTAAACGTCTTTGTGAATTCCAACAACAAATTATCGCTGCCGTTGGTAAAGAAAAACGCGAAATCGAACTTTTCGTAAGCGATCCTGAACTTGAAGCAGAAGTAAAAGCAGCAAGCGAAGGCAAAATGAAAACTGCTATTAAAACAGAAGAGAAAAAAGCGCGTGAAGCAGCAATTGAAGATGTAAAAGAAGAAATCTTAGAAAGCTATAAAGCGAAAGAATTAGAAAATGAAGCTGAAATTCTTAGCGAAGTAGCTCATATTCTTGAAATGATTGAAAAAGACGAAATGCGTCGTCTTATTTCGCAAGATAAAATCCGTCCAGATGGCCGTAAAGTAAACGAAATTCGTCCACTTTCTTCTGAAGTTGGCATGCTTCCTCGTGTCCATGGTTCTGGTTTATTCACTCGTGGCCAAACACAAGCTCTAAGCGTATGTACATTAGCACCGCTTCGTGAACACCAAATCATTGATGGTCTAGGAACAGAAGAATACAAACGCTTTATGCATCATTATAATTTCCCGCAATTCAGTGTTGGGGAAACTGGTCCTCGTCGTGCTCCGGGTCGTCGTGAAATCGGTCACGGTGCATTAGGCGAACGAGCACTTCAATATGTTATTCCTTCCGAAGAGGAATTCCCATACACAATCCGTTTAGTATCAGAAGTTCTTGAATCTAACGGATCTAGCTCTCAAGCAAGTATTTGTGGTTCTACACTTGCAATGCTTGACGCTGGTGTTCCAATTAAAGCGCCAGTTGCAGGTATCGCGATGGGTCTTGTAAAACTTGGTGATGACTACACAATCCTTTCTGATATCCAAGGTATGGAAGATCACTTTGGTGATATGGACTTTAAAGTTGCTGGGACAAAAGACGGTATTACAGCACTTCAAATGGACATCAAAATCGATGGCTTAAGCCGTCAAATTTTGGACGAAGCATTAACGCAAGCAAAAGAAGGTCGCTTACACATTCTAGAACACTTAACTAGTACAATTAGCGCACCTCGTGAAGAACTTTCTGCTTATGCTCCAAAAATTATTACACTTAATATCAAACCAGAGAAAATTAAAGATGTTATCGGACCTGGTGGAAAACAAATCAATGCTATCATTGAAGAAACTGGCGTAAAAATTGATATCGAACAAGATGGCACAGTTTATATTGCTTCCCAAGATCAAGCAATGAACCGTAAAGCAATTGCTATCATTGAAGACATCGTTCGTGAAGTAGTAGTGGGAGAAGTTTACACTGGTAAAGTTCGTCGTATCGAAAAATTTGGCGCATTTGTTGAATTATTCAAAGGTACAGACGGTTTAGTTCATATCTCTGAATTAGCGCATGAACGTGTTGGTAAAGTAGAAGATATTCTAAAACTTGGCGATGAAGTTACAGTGAAAGTTATCGAAGTAGACCAACAAGGTCGTGTTAACTTATCGCGTAAAGCTTTGCTTGAGAAAAAAGAACAACCAGAAGGCGACAAAAAACCACAAGCAGAGAAGAAATTCTACCCAAAAACGAAAAAACCAGAATCTAAATAATACAAAAAGCAAGTAGCCTGAGCTACTTGCTTTTTTTTACTATTTTTTCGGACGTGTTTTTAAATGTGTCCGAAGTGATTTTTGAATAACTTTCCAGCGATCACGTTCCTGTCTTGCTAGAGCAGGACTATTTTTTCGTGCATGGTAAGCCATTTCACGCTGTAATTTCAACCAATTCTCGTAGTGTTGCATGGATAAACTACCATCTTCTAGAGCAGCTTGTACAGCGCAACCAGGTTCTTGTGTATGGGAACAATCATGGAAACGACAGCCTTCAGCAAGCTCCTCCACATCTGAAAAAGTAGTCTCCAATCCAGCTTGATTTAAACCAATTCCGAATTCGCGCATTCCTGGTGTATCAATCACAATCCAACCATTATCTAGCAAATGCATTTCTCGGTGTGTCGTAGTATGTTTCCCTTTACTATCATCTTCGCGAATACCAGCAGTTTTCATCAAATCAGTACCTGCAAGCGAATTAATAAAAGAAGATTTACCAACACCAGAAGAACCGAGTAAAACAAGAGTGCTATTCGGCTTCAAATCGCGTTCTAGCGCTTCAAAACCATTGTGAGACAAATTATCCACATAATACGCTGGGACGCCATATGCGACAGTTTCGAGCTGCTGAGCATAGGAAGTTAAATCCTCGGCTAAATCTGCTTTCGTCAAAATAATAATCGGCGTAGCGCCACTATCCCAAGCAACCGTTAAATAACGTTCTAGGCGATTTAAATTAAAGTCGTGATTCAAACTCATCACAATAAGCGCATAGTCAAAATTCGCCGCAATCAATTGTTCCTCAGAATCTTTATTCATTCGGGAAAAGACCGTTTTCCGTTCTAAAACAGACAGAATTTGTGCTTCACTGCTCACCTCGACAAAATCGCCAACAGCAGGCAGTGCAGTAGTGGATAATTCATAAAAATTCCCACGTTTAAGGGACGTTAAAAATTCCCCATTTTCAGTAACTACTCGGTAATAATCTCTAAATACCGCAGTAACTCTGCCGTAAGAAGAAGTAGTAGCTATTTTTTGTTCATTAAAAAAATGTGTAAAACCATATTTTTCTAGTATCAATTTTTCCGCTCCTTTGTTGTTGGGAGCATCCTATAGGTAAAATACCCCCGTTTTAATAATGAGGTTATTCATTTTTACATTTTCCATAATTCATCATCCTTTCTTTCTTAAATAATAACATAAAAAAGGAAACAAGCTCTATACTTGTTTCCTTTTTTTTGGATTAATTTTTATGTGCTAAAATTTTAGCGATTGTTTCATAGCTCATATCGCTTTTGATAGTGTAGCTACCATCACGAATGTACTTTTCATAATTATTATCGCGTAAGTATTTATCAAAATCGGAAGAACTCTTAACAATACCATTTGCTTGAAGTTCGTCACCAGCTTTAGAAGAAGGATCACCGCTAGAAATAGTTAAAGTATAACTTTTAACTTTTTTAGCTTCTTCTGCTTTCTTCTTAGCAGCTTCATCCGCTTTTTTCTTCGCTTCAGTTTCTTTTGCTTTCGCTACTTCTTGCTCTGCTAATAATTTTTCGTATTTTGTTTTCCATGTGCTTGAATTTTCATCAGAACCAGCTTTTGTTGATGCGGCTTTTGTTTCATCTGCTTTAGTCTGAGTTGAGAAAAACTGATTGTATACCAGTAAGACAACGGCAGATATTAAGAAACCTAACGCCAACATCCGTAAGTTTTTCTTCACAGATAGGCTCCTCCTTTAAAATTTAAATCAATGTTTTAAATATTCTTCAATGATTTGTTCCACTTCTTCTTTAGGCAATGATGACTGTTCAGCAATCTCTGATGTTACGATTCCAGAAGTATAAAGTGTAATCACTTGTTTTTTCATCAATTCGCGAACTTTCGGGCTATCAGGTACTTGTTCAGCCTCAACGATGGGAGTATCCATTTTCATTGCTTTTTCTAGTTCAGTGACGCGTTGTTTTAGTTCAAAGTTTTCTTGCATCCACTGAGCAGCAACATCTTCCAGTTCTTTTTCTAATTGTTTATTGTCGCCTTTTTGAAGAAATGAGATAACAAACAGCGCAATAGCAGCAATTAGTAAGATAATTATGACTGTGGTCATGGGTTTTATACACACCTCTCTTCCATAAACTCTACTACTAGTTATAGCATAATTTATCTTAAAACACCATCCGAAATAAGGTTTTGTAAAGAAAATAAAAAGAAAATGCATAGAGTCCTTGCAACAACTCTTTAAAAATGATATTATTATACAGGTTTAGTAAATAAATTCGTCAGTCGGAGTTGGAGGGAAAAATAATGCGCGTTAATATTACTTTAGAATGCACTGAATGCGGTGATCGTAATTATATCACTACTAAAAATAAGCGTGAAAATCCGGAACGTATTGAATTAAAAAAATATTGTCCAAGATTGCGCCGTGTAACTTTACACCGCGAAACTAAGTAAGCAGCAGGATCTCCATTCTGTTGCTTTTTTTATTAGACAAAGGGGGAAGTCAAGATGGAAGACAAACGCCTAATTCGAGAAAAGATTTTACGGAATTTAAATAGCATCGATAAAGTAGAACATCGCGAACGTTCTATTAAATTAGCAGAAAAATTATTCTTATTACCAGAATGGAGAAACGCACAGGTTATTGGTATAACTTTGGCAAGACATCCTGAAATCGAAACAGAAACAATCATTCTACAAGCAAAAAAAGAAGGCAAGACCGTTTTAATTCCAAAAACATATTATCCAAGCAGAAAAATGGAATTTAAAAAGATGGATTCCGTACATCCGCTTGTAAAAACTAAATTTGGCATTTTGGAGCCTAACGAACTAGCGGAAACGGTTGAGAAGGAAGCAATAGATTTATTAATTGTGCCTGGAGTTGCTTTTAATGAAGAGCATTATCGAATCGGTTTTGGCGGTGGTTTTTATGATAGGTTCTTAGTGGATTTCCAAGGCCCAACAGTATCTTTATACTTGTATGAACAAAAAATGGATTTTGCGCCGGAAAGCCATGATAAACCAGTTTCTATTCTAATTGAAGGATAACGAAAAATAATTCTATAGAAAATAGGGTGGATTGTTTACAACACCCTTTTTTTTGCGTATAGTAGTAAATATAATTTGTAATGAAAGCAGGGATTTTTTGAGCTTCCAAGAACAATATGTCTTCTGGCGCCTAACCAATTATTTCTTGGGTGTTGAAAAATACCGTTTAATCCATCTTCATGAGGAAAAACAAGAACTTTGGTTGGAAAATATAAGCCAGAAAAAAAGACCAGTCATTCGTATCCAAATGAAAGAACTAAGTTGGGCTAATGTAGTGGAACGCGATGTGACACATACTTTACATGTTACTGAAAATCTTCGTAAGCAAATGGGGCGCTTAAAACTGCCCCTTGTGAATATTTATATAGCACCATTTGAACCAATGGGTGATATTTCGCCTTTTTTTGGACAAGCAATTGCATCTCCAAACGAAAAAGTGAAACTAGAAAATATTTTACTAGCGAACGAACAGATGAGAGAGCATCTAGATATACTTATAGAAACTTTAGAATTACCCGAAGAAGCTTTTGTTCTTCCAGATGAAATAACAAAAGAGCTAGTGGCAAAAGAGCGCGAGCAAGTAATCACGTACATTACGACGAAAGTGAATGAAGAACAAAAAGTTGCCAGAAATTCCAAACCAATTGTTACGTATACGTTCATCGGTCTTTTAATTGCAGCGTATTTATGGCTTGCTTTTCAAGGCGGAACAACGAATTCATTTAACTTAATTAAATGGGGCGGGAAGTTCAATCCACTTATTTATGCCGGTGAATGGTGGCGCTTTATTTCGCCAATCTTTCTCCACGGTGGATTAATGCACTTAGCCTCCAATGCGGTTATGTTATACATTGTTGGGGCATGGGCAGAACGTATTTATGGGAAATGGCGTTATATCCTGATTCTACTGCTAGGTGGAATTTGCGGAAATATAGCCAGTTTTGCACTAAATATGAATTTATCTGTTGGTGCTAGTACTGCTGTGTTCGCAGTCATGGGCGCGTTACTTTATTTAGTAGTATTGAAACCAAATCTTTATGCAAAAACGATTGGAGTTAGTATTGCATCACTTGTTGCAATCAATTTGCTTATTGATGTGTTTTCTACGCAAATTGACATTGCTGGACATATCGGTGGATTAGTTGGTGGTTTCTTACTTGCAGGAGCTTTATCACTACCAAAACAATTTTTCCATTGGCGCCGACTTGCATATGGAATTTCTTTATTGGCGGTAGCTATTTTATTTCTGTATTTTGGCTATCAAAAAGGAGAGAAACCATACGATCCAATGCAAGCTAACGTAGCTGTACAACAATATCTACAAGAACAAAATGAAAAAGAAGCAACGAAAATTACCGATACTTTAATTGCAAGCGGAAGTGCTGATGGCTATTCTTATACGTATGCTGCATCTATGGCTTTGCAAAACAAGCAAGTAGATAAAGCAGAAGCAATGGCTAAAGAAGCAATTAGTATGGATAAAGACATCCCAGAGGCTCATTATTATTTATCCGTCTGCTATAGAATAAAGGGTGATATACCTAATGCAATCAAAGAAGCAAACAGCGCCAGACAATTATCAAGCAATCCATTTTTTGATTCTTATTACGATGAGTTAGAAAAAATCAAAGAATAAGAGGTTTTTAATGTGAAAACAGTTTATGATGTTGCCCAATTACTAAGAAAGCATGGCATTATTGTTTATTTAGGAAAGCGACAATACGACATCGAAATGATGGAATATGAGATTACAGAACTTTTTAAACATAATATTTTAGATAGAGAAGTTTTTGCTAGAGCTAGAAGTATATTGAAGGAAGAATTAATCAAAGAACAACGTAAAAATAGTAGTTTAAATTAAATTGATTATAAGGAGAACAGCAGAATGAACAAAAAATTAATTGGTGTAGATTTAGGCGGGACAACGGCAAAATTAGCTATTTTAACAAAAGAAGGCGACATTGAAGAAAAATGGACTATTGATACTGACATTGCAGACAAAGGTGCTCATATCGTAAAAAATATTGGAGACTCTATCAACCAAAAGCTAACAGATTTACAACTAGATAATGATACTTTTTATGGTATTGGCATGGGAACACCTGGAACAGTTAATTATGAAACAGGCACGGTTAAAGGTGCATACAATTTGGGCTGGGCAGAAGAACAAAACGTTAGCGAAGATTTAGAAAATATTACTGGCTTAAAAATAATATTAGATAATGATGCAAATGTTGCTGCACTTGGCGAACGCTGGAAAGGTGCAGGAGAAGGCGGTGCGAATGTTGTTTTTGTAACACTTGGAACCGGTGTTGGCGGCGGAATTTTTGCAGAAGGTAAAATTTTACACGGCGTCCGCGGAGCAGCTGGTGAAATCGGCCACGTAACGGTAGTTCCAGAAAATGGTTACGATTGTACTTGTGGTAAAACGGGTTGCCTAGAAACGGTGGCTTCTGCGACTGGTATTGTTCGAGTAGCAAAAGATTTAGCGAAAGAATTCACTGGCAAATCTGCACTTAAAGAGGCGATTGATAAAAACGAAACAATCACTTCTAAATTAATTTTTGAGTTAGGTGCGGAAGAAGATGCTCTAGCGAATGAAACGATTGATAAAATCTCTTTCTATTTAGCTTTAGCGCTTAGTCACATTGGAAACATGTTAAACCCTGAGAAAATCATTATTGGTGGTGGGGTTTCAGCGGCAGGTGCCCAACTATTAACACCAGTTAAAAATTATTTTGAAACAATGGTTTTCCCAGCAGTAAAAGAATCTACTAAATTATCCATCGCGACAAAAGGGAATGACGCAGGGATAATTGGAGCTGCATGGTTAGCATTACCGAATGAAGATTAATATTCATTATTATAAGCTACAATAATACTCCATTATTGTAGCTTGATTTATCAAGAAATCTTTCTATAACGCATTGTTTTAGCTTCCTATGAAAAGGGTAAAATTTTAGCATAGAGAGATTGGAGGCCAGAGATGAAAAAATCAAATGCTTTTTTGCTAATTACCTTATTGATGGGATTGGTTTTTATCTCTTTTGGTTGCTCAGAGGAAAAAGAAACGCCAAAAAAGACTACAAAAGAAGTACAAGGTGTTCAAATTAAAACAAAAGAATTCCAGCGAGTTGTCGGTTGGCTATCAAAAGATTCTGTTTTGTTGCAAACGAAAAAGTCTGGAATTACCTATTTTGATGAACTTAATATTTATAACAAGAAGAAACGCACTATCTTTAATACAAAAGAGTCTATTTCAGAAGTTCAAATTAGCCCGGATTATCGGAATGTTTTACTTTATTCTGCAGAATCCGACAAAAAAGCGACGATGCGAATAATTGCTTTAAATGATGGATCAACGGTTGCATCTCGAGCAACAAAGCCATTAACGACCACGTTCTATTGGAACGACGAATCCCCTGAAAAAATAATGTTTGTAACATATAGTCCAGAATGGGATTTTCAAATAGAGAATTGGGATTATACGTTAAACAAAGTAGATAAAATTGATTTAGCTTCTCCTTTTATTTCGTGGTACGGCGATAATTTGGTGTTATCAAACAACAAAGATAAGCGAGATGATGAAGTAGGCAATCTTTATTTACAAGATATTAGAGACAACGCAACTAAAAATTTAATTGTGGCTAATATTATGCAATTTGCTGTACACGATAATGTGCTCTTAACGATTGAGAAATCATCTGATGAAAAATTATTGTACGATTTTAGAACGATTGGATTCCAGAATTTCTATTCTTACAATGCCGCGCGTGAGTATGACGAGTTAGGCACGTTTGTTCCGTATTTTGATATGAATTTTGATAAGAATACTTTTTTGACATTTGTTCCATATAAAAGTGCCAAAATTAGCGGCGGACCAAAAGAATATAAATTAGTAAAAATTGATCCAACGAATAGCAAAGAATCGACAGTGTTAGACTTGATGGATAATCAACCTATTTTATCGTATGAAACAGGAGATTTAGTTCTTTATGGTTATTTATTTGATCAAGTTATCGATACAAAAACAGGTAAAATGTATAATTTAATTAACACCCCAACTAAATCTTTTTAAAACAACGAATTCCTGCATTTTAGGGATTCGTTGTTTTTGTTAATGTGTAACCGTTTTGCAAGATAACCTTACAGTCGAACGTAGCTGAATTACTACCTGTAACCTGACAACCAATAGTGGCATCATCATATTTAATTTCAAACTGCTGGGAAAGTTGTGATGTTTCTTTGGCTTCTAGCAATGCTAGATTTAATTTGGTGGAAGCTAAATAATAATTTTGAATCATCTTTTCGTATTGGATTTGTGTTCTGAAAATAGAAGCACTTCCAGTAACGATTAAAATGGTAATGAACGCAATGAAAATTGTAAACGGTAGTGTGAATGCATTGGTCTTCATGGTAATTGTTTCGCTTCCGGTAATGGGAATACAGCGGTGTATGTTTTTGTTTGAACGTCTTGGATTTTTAGGTGTAATTGATGTTCTTTTTTTGTTAGCTGGTAGTCTTTTACTTTAGTGAGTAGCGGCTCGTGGCCTTTCCCATTTACTTGGCGACGAACCAAATCATTGTATTTGGAGTAGGTAATTAAGTCTTTGCCATTGTGAAAAGAAAGTGTATTACCATTTACTTGGATGTTGCTCGCTTTCTCTAATTCTAATCGAGTTTGAATGAGAAAAAGTTGCCATTCGGTTGTTTGATCGATATTACTAAGTTGAATCGTTTTGTTGTAGCATTCGAAAAATAAAGGAATGAGTGAACTAATGCTTAAAATAATCGTGATAGATAATATTGTTTCCAAAAGAGTAAATGCCGAGGAGCCATTTCTATAAGACGCATTTTTCTGTTGATTCATTCTTAGCACAGATTTGAATACCTCCTTGGTAATGAAAACTTTTAATATAATCTTCCTCATAGTTAATGGGAATACTTTTGTAACGAAGAAGTTCGCTATGTTCGAAAATTTGTTGATACAGTCTACTTGTTTCTTTTTGTTGGTCTAGTTTTTCAAAAATAGTCAAAGCGGTAGGTAGCAAAAAACTACAGACCATGGAAAATAATAGCAATGAAACCAAGCTCTCCACTAAAGAGAATCCATTAATTTTGTTCAATTCTAAAACGCCCCTTTCCAATTTGGAAGATTAGTTTGTAGTTATTGGTCGAACTTGCTAGGCGAATAGTTGAGAAACGGTTAATGGATCCGTCTGAGCTTGAGAAACGAAAATTTTCTGTTTTAGAATGCGTTAATTTTAAGTGTCTGCAAATGGAATAGTGCTAAGTGATTGCGAGTTAGTTGAAGCGGTAAGCTGATTTGTAAGTGGATCAAACGAAATGGTAGTATCTTGCTTCGTTGTGACTGCATTTATTTGTGCCAAATAGATGGTCGCTTTAACTTCTTCTAAGAGTTGTTTTTCTGTAAGTGTTGAGAGGCTGTTGGCGATAGGGAAGATGGTTAGGGTGATAAGCGTGAAGCTAATAGATAGCACGAGTAACATTTCTAGTAAAGTGAATCCGTTCGTTTTCATTTTTTCTCGGAAACATTTCCAGAACTATCTATTTTAATGCTATTTCCATTGGGGCATGACTTTTGATTTGCTTTTAAATAACCACCGCTTACTAAGTCGCTGACAGAAGGAATCGTATTTTTGTCTAATTGATAAGACTGAACTTGTCCCTGTACCATCGAAATAAATGCCTCACAGCCTTTGTTATTAATGGATTTGCTTTGCGTTACAATATTGGGAATGGTTAAAAGTAGTAAAACACTAACAACTAACAATACAATTAACATTTCCACTAAAGTAAAGCCGCTTTCATCTCGCCAATCTATTTTTAATTTAAACATTCAAACTCCTCCTCTAAATTTGATTTACCATTGAAAACATTGGATATAAAATTGATAGGTAAATGGATACTATTAAGATGCCAATAATGATAAAAACTATCGGCTGAATAAATGAGAATAATTTTTCTGTCTTTTGAAGTGATTTTTGATGGCATAGATTATAATAAAATAAAAATTCTTCTGCTAAATTACCATTTTTCTCCCCATGAATCGCAATATAATAAAGCTCTTTTTCAAATATAGGCATTTTTTCAAGGGCTTTTGTAAGCGATAGGCCTTGTTCCAATGTGGGAAGTATTCGCTGAGCAATTGCCTGAAAGAATGCGGGTGATTCTTCTTGCGCGAATAGTTGCATAATGTGCGTTATTGATAGTCCACTTTTGAGTAGATAACCTAGTTCACGTGAAAAGGATTGCGAGTAATGAATTCTTAAAAATTGTCTAATATATGGAATACGACAATAAAAGTAAGCTCGATCGTAAGCATTTTTTTGATTTTGCTTTCTGATAATAAGGCTAACAAGGAGAAAAAGACTGAGTAAAAATAAACCTAGTAAAATTGGCACTTTTTCTAGTAAGAAATAAGTGAAAGTAGTTCCTAGTGAGCCATTACTTGAGAGCTGAGAAAATAAAAGTTCAAATTTGGGCAAGAGGAAAATTCGAAGCAAGAAGAATACGACGATAACGGTAGAAAATAAGACTAAAGGATACTGAAAAGTTTTCATTAAAGCACTTTTTTCTTCGGATTTTCTTTTCATATGAATACCAGTTTCATGGATTGTTTGCGTAAAGTAACCATGGCTAGAAGCATAATGAAGCTGTGAACAAATAAATTCAGGAAAGCCGTTTTGCGAAAGGGCGAAGGAAAAAGAATTGCCAAGCGCAAGCGAACGTATAATTTGTTCATATCGTTTGCTATATTTTGGCGAAGTAATACTTAAATAGCTAATGGATGCATCTAACGAGAAACCTTTTTCAAGCAAACTAGCAATTCTAATTAAAAATTCGCCATCGTCTTTCCAGTTAATGCGCTGAAAAAAAGCCATAAGCAACTCCTTTCTGATAGACAGATGCTATAGGGGATATTGGTTCAATAGGCTGCTTGTTTGTACGGAAATAGCTGGTTATCTCATGTTTAGTCAACACTTCATACAGCGCCGTTCTTTTTTGCTTCAAATGTGTGCAAAGAGGGTGGCATTTTGCGCCACAAAAAGCGCAATGAAGATGAACGAGTCGTTGAAAGCTAATGCCAAGTAAGCATTGCGCTAATTCTTCAGAGCTAATACCAAATTCAAGCAATCTTAATAAAACGCCATAAGCGTTTCCAGCATGGACTGTACTCAAAACTAAGTGGCCAGTTAAAGCTGCGCGAATAACTATTTTGGCAGTTTCTGCATCGCGGATTTCTCCAATAATAAGAATATCAGGATCATGGCGCAACACAGAACGAATGAGAGGTGCATAAGTGATATTTGCTTTTTCGTTGATTTCAATTTGAAGGAAACCAGGTGAGTAATGTTCTACAGGGTCTTCAATAGTAATGATTTGCATTTCGTCTTTATTTTCTATGGAGGAAACTAAACTATACATCGAACTTGATTTTCCGCTGCCAGTGCTACCTGAAAAGAGAAATAAACCAGTTTGATTTTTACACTGTTGCACGATTTGTTTCACAGCTATGGGAAATACGCTGGATTTTAAAAACGGAATAGGAAACTTATAACGAAAAATACGAATGACCATACTCTCATGGAAATCTTTGGCAGGCATAGTTGAAAGTCGTAAAGCGATTTTTTCAGAAACAGTGTCTTTTTCAAAACTGCCGGATTGAGGCCTTCTTTTCTCGCTTATATCTAGGGCTGCTTGGAATTTAAGAAAAGATATTAATTTACCACCCGCATCTAATGGAAGATAGAGAAGGGGAATCAAAGTTCCGTTTACTCTAAGACGAAGTAAATAGCGGTTTGGTAATGGATGAATATGAATATCACTTGCATTGGCACGGAGCGCTTGAGCTATAATATGGTCTGTTAATTTTTGTGGCATATGAACCTCCTTACAAGTCATATTCTACATAACTTCAAAAAAACCTTCACACTGTATAATTTCACAAAAATGAAAACAGAATTTTGCCAGAAAAAAGAGGCATAACTAACCTATATTTGTATCGAAAAAATGATTTTTAGTTATGGGAGTCCTTGAAAAAACTTTTTTCGGATCCCTTCATTTTTCACAATTTATGTGCATTTAGTAACAAACGTATAATCGAACGTAAATATTTCGTTAAAGCCCTTACATTCCGAACCAATATTATAAATAGCGAAAATTTCAGCTTTAAAACTAATTATTTGCCGAACAATACAACTCATGATAAGCTATAGAAAAGGCAAATACATAAAAGAATTAGCGGGTGAATGTAAACAGAGAGACTGCGAAAAGCAGCGCCGACGGGGAAAGCATGTAGTATGTGAAACTCTCAGGCAAAAGGATGTTTACGGGACGCAACTCTGGAGTCATTTTTGTGTTACGACAGGGCTTATGAATCAAATAAGCCTTTTTGTTATGTGAAAAAAGGAGGATATAATGATGACAGAATTACTAAAAACGCCGATTCATCCACTTTATGCAAAATATGGTGCGAAAACCATTGATTTTGGTGGATGGGATTTACCAGTACAATTTGCTGGAATAAAAGCAGAACATGAAGCCGTGCGAACGGATGCAGGGTTATTTGATGTGTCTCATATGGGAGAAATTTTGGTGGAAGGTCCTGATAGTACTTCCTATTTACAGTATTTGTTATCTAACGACATAGAGAAAATCAAAGTGGGTAAAGCGCAATATAATATTATGTGCTATGAAACCGGCGGAACTGTGGACGATTTAGTGGTTTATAAGAAATCAGAAACGGAATACATACTTGTCGTTAACGCGGCAAACACGGAAAAAGATTTTGAATGGATAGTAAAAAATATTCGCGGAGATGTGACAGTTACCAATGCATCTTCGGAATTCGGCCAATTAGCTCTTCAAGGGCCAAATGCAGAAAAAGTTCTTTCTAAGTTAACAGATGTAGATTTGAGTGCGATAAGTTTCTTCGGATTTGTGGAAGATGCCGATGTAGCTGGAGTGAAAACAATCATTTCGAGAAGTGGTTATACCGGAGAAGATGGTTTTGAAATTTATATGCCAAGTGCTGATGCTGGCAAAGTTTTTGAAGCAATTTTAGCTGAAGGTGTCGCACCAATTGGTCTAGGTGCCCGCGATACGTTGCGTTTAGAAGCGGTACTTGCACTTTATGGACAAGAATTAAGTAAAGATATTACGCCACTTGAAGCAGGATTGAATTTTGCAGTGAAATTAAAAAAAGAAGCAGATTTTATTGGTAAAAAAGCACTTATTAAGCAAAAAGAAGTAGGTTTAACAAGAAAATTAGTTGGTATTGAATTAATCGAACGCGGCATACCACGTCACGATTATCCAGTATTTTTAAATGAGCAAGAAATCGGTGTCGTAACTTCGGGAACGCAATCACCGACACTTGGAACGAATATTGGTTTAGCTTTAATTGATACTGCTTATGCAGAAATAGGTCAAGAATTAGAAGTAGGGATACGAAACAAGAAAATAAAAGCAAAAGTTGTACCAACACCATTTTATAAACGCGCAAAGTAAAAAGGAGGAAATAATATGGCAAAACATCGTTATTTACCAATGACGGAACAAGATGAAAAGGAAATGCTTGATGTGATAGGGGTTAAGTCGATTGATGACTTATTTCAAGATATTCCAGAAAAAATTAGATTTAAACGGGATTATGATTTAAAACCAGCAAAATCAGAACCAGCTCTTTTACGCGAATTGTCTAAACTTGCTTCTAAAAATGCCAATACAACAGAATATGCATCCTTTTTAGGGGCGGGTGTATACAGTCACTACATTCCTACGGTGGTAGATCATGTTATTTCGCGCTCGGAGTTTTATACAGCTTACACGCCCTATCAACCAGAAATTTCGCAAGGGGAACTGCAAGCGATTTTTGAATTCCAAACGATGATTGCTGAATTAACGGGGATGGACTTAGCGAATTCTTCTATGTATGATGGTGGGACAGCACTTGCGGAAGCGGCAATGCTTGCAAGTGGACATACTAAACGTAAAAAAATTCTTATTTCTGGGGCCGTTCATCCAGAAAGCACGAATGTATTAAAAACCTATGCAACTGGCCAGCATATTGAAGTAGAAGTTATCCCAGAAGTGGATGGCAAAACCGATATAGAAGCCCTGAAAAAAGCTCTTTCAGATGATATCGCAGGTTTTGTAGTGCAATATCCGAATTTTTACGGTCAAGTAGAACCGTTAGCAGAACTAGAAAAGTTAGTTCATGAAAATAATTCTTTACTACTTGTTTCTAGTAATCCGCTATCCCTTGGTTTACTCACACCACCGGGAGAATTTGGCGCGGATATAGTTGTTGGCGATTCACAAGTATTTGGTATTCCAGAATCATTTGGCGGACCGCACTGTGGTTTCTTTGCCGTAACGACTAAATTAATGCGTAAAGTTCCGGGACGTTTAGTTGGGGAAACGGTAGATGAAAATGGGAAGCGTGGCTACGTTCTAACATTACAAGCACGTGAACAACATATTCGCCGCGATAAAGCGACTTCCAATATCTGTTCCAACCAAGCCTTAAATGCACTAGCTTCTTCTGTTGCCATGGCGACACTCGGTAAAACGGGTCTAGTAGAAATGGCGAAACAAAATCTAGATAAATCTCACTACGCAAAACAAAAATTCCGTGAGCGTGGTTTTGAAGTGTTATTTTCTGACGGCTTTTTCAATGAGTTTGTCGTGAAACTTTCGAAATCTATCAAAGAAGTGAATGAATCCCTTTTAGATGAGGGGATTATTGGTGGGTATGATTTAGGATTTTATGATGCCAAATATGAAAAACATATGCTTGTGGCAGTAACAGAAATGCGTACAAAAGAGGAAATTGATGCCTTTGTGGCGAGCTTGGAGGGTGTAAAATGAATTTAGAAGAAACAATGCCGTTAGTATTTGAACGCTCGATTCCAGGAAGAATTGGTTTTAGTTTGCCAGAAAGTGATGTTCCCGAAACAAATGCCTCTGATTACTTTGATCAAGCCTATATTCGTTCTACACCAGCAGATTTGCCTGAATTGAGCGAACTGGAAATTATGCGCCATTATACGAATTTATCCAACCATAATTTTGGCGTAGACTCTGGTTTTTATCCGCTTGGTTCTTGTACGATGAAGTATAATCCGAAAATCAATGAAAAAGTAGCGCGATTCCCCGGATTTGCCAATATTCATCCAAACCAACCAGAAAGCTCTGTTCAAGGAGCGCTGGAGTTGTTATATGATTTGCAAACAAGTTTAGTTGAAATTACAGGCATGGACGAGGTAACCTTGCAACCGGCCGCTGGAGCACACGGTGAATGGACTGGATTAATGCTCATTCGTGCTTTCCATGAAAAAAATGGTGATACAAAACGGACAAAAGTAATTATTCCAGACTCCGCGCACGGAACAAATCCAGCGTCCGCAGCAGTTGCCGGATTTGATGTTGTCACGGTTAAATCCAATGAAAAAGGACTTGTTGATGTGGCTGATTTGAAAAAAGTAGTAGGTGAGGATACTGCCGCACTAATGCTTACAAATCCAAATACACTAGGTCTTTTCGAAAAAGATATTGTTGAAATGGCGGAAATCGTCCATGCCGCAGGTGGTAAATTGTATTACGATGGTGCTAACTTAAACGCAATCATGGCCAAAGTTAGACCGGGCGATATGGGCTTTGATGTCGTACATTTAAATTTACACAAAACATTCACTGGCCCTCATGGCGGTGGTGGACCGGGTTCTGGCCCAATCGGCGTGAAAAAAGAATTAATTCCATTTTTACCAACACCAGTCCTTACAAAAAAAGAAGAAGTGTACACATTTGATTACAATTATCCGGATTCTATTGGTCGAGTGAAGCCATATTACGGGAACTTTGGTATTAATGTTCGCGCATATACGTACATCCGCACAATGGGGCCAGATGGCTTGAAATTAGTAACAGAGTATGCCGTTTTAAATGCCAACTATATGATGCGCAAACTGCAAGAAGCGTATGACTTACCATTTGACCAAGTTTGCAAACATGAATTTGTTTTAAGCGGTAATAGACAGAAGAAACTTGGCGTTCGCACCGTTGATATCGCGAAACGTTTGTTAGATCATAATTTCCACCCACCAACTGTTTACTTCCCATTAATTGTTGGCGAAGCAATCATGATTGAACCAACCGAAACGGAATCAAAAGAAACGCTTGATTCGTTTATTGATACGATGCTAAAAATTGCTAAAGAAGCAGAAGAAAACCCAGAAATCGTTCAAGAGGCACCTCATAGCACTTATGTGAAACGTCTAGACGAAACAAGAGCTGCAAGAAAACCAATTTTACGTTATCAAAAAGAAGTATAAAAAGAAGCCTTGCTGTGAAATATCACGGCAAGGCTTTTTCTTATTTAGATTTAGTTTTTCCTGTCCATCTGCGGTAACCGCCTTTAAGCTGATACACTTGTTTGTAGCCACGTTTATAAAGCATAATTGCTGCGCGGTTACTACGTTGTGCAGTTTGGCAGTACAAGTAAACTGGCAAATCTTGACGAATTTCTGTTGTACGGTTTTTCATTTGTGTAACTGGAATATTTCTAGCTCCAAGAATATGTCCAGCATCGAATTCATTTGGCTCGCGAACATCAATTAACTGAGCTTTACGATAACCTTTTTTAAATTCTTCTTCTGTTAAAACTTTTAGTGCTTTGCGTCGCATTACAAACTGGTAAATTTCGTATCCTAAAAGAATAACCAGAATGATAATTGCTATAATCCAACTAATCAATTGTGTAAACCCCTTTCATCCTGAAAACTGCTTTTTCTAAAGCATCCTTTTCTATTATAACTTATTTTTTGCCACCATCAATCACTTTGAAAGAAGATTTTCGTTTTTTCTTTGTTTTTTTCTTCGGATCGTGTAGATTTTTGGATTGTTTCACTGCTTTTTGATAATTGCTATCTGTTTTTCTATTAGCGAAAAGACGTAGCAGTAGGGTGAAAATCAGTGTTCCGATTAAAACGGAAATAATTAATACGAAAAATGATTTAAAACCACCCATCAAAAGCCCGATACCAACGAGCGCAAGTAAAACGATAACAATAAGAGGATATTTCTTCAATTCAATTCACTCCTATTCTAAAAGTTCCAGATTCTCCGGTTCAGTTGCGTCCACTGGTGCGCCTTCTTTTTCAACACGTAAAAGTTCATTAAATGATGCGATGGCAACTTCTACTTGATCATCAGATGGCTCTTTGGTTGTAAGAAGTTGTAGCCATAACCCTGGAACACCTAAATATTTAAGCACAGGAATATTACGACATTTATTCGTTAATTGTAACACTTCGAACGCAACGCCAAGCACGACAGGGATAAGCAAAATCCGGTCAACAACGCGAAGCCAAAGCGGATCAGTTGGTACAAGCAAGTAAATAAACATACCAACAATAACTGTAAATAAAATAAAACTACTACCACAACGATAATGCAGTCGTGATTGTTTCTGGACATTTTCAACCGTTAAAGGTAAATTTTCTTCATAACAATTGATTACTTTATGCTCAGAACCGTGATATTGGAAGACTCGTTTAATAATCGGAGTCTGAGAAACAGCAAAAATATACGTTAATAGAAGAATTAACTTGAATAAGCTTTCTAAAAATACTTGCGCCGTATCTCCTGGAACGATTGGGCGGAACAACTCCGCTAAGAACACAGGGATGAGCGTCATTACAAATTTAGCAAAAACGAAAGATAAAATACCAATGACCGCAACGCCTAACCACATCGCGACTTTTGATTCTTTCTTTTCAATTTTTTCTTCTTCTACGGGATTGTTTGGATCTTCGTCATATCGATCTGTCGCAAAAGCGAGGTGTTTGGAACCGATAGCACTAGATTCAATTAAGGCAACAATACCTCTTAAAAAAGGAATTTTCTTCATTCGCATAACCCAAACGGGACTATGTTTTTCTAAATAAAAATATTCTAATGAACCATCTATACGTCCAACTGCTGTTACTGTCTGTTTTCTGCCGCCAAACATGACGCCTTCCACTACAGCTTGCCCACCATAAGATGGTACGTTTTGTTTGCTCAAAGTTTTCACCAGCCTATTCATGTTTACTAATATGTTATTTTACGCTAAAAACAGTTTTTCGTATAGCGCAAAACGCCTAAAAAAAGTTATTTTTTCTAAATTGTGATAAAATAGTTTCGAACGCGTTTAATAATGCGATTTTTGCGCGCCGAAAATTTACTAAAAGTGGGGGAATAAAAATGTCTAATTTAACTAAAATCCAAGAAGCGCTAGGTAAGGAAAAGATAGAAGCGGCTCTTGTAACAAGTGAATTTAATAGAAGGTATGTATCAGGTTTCACTGGAACAAGCGGTGTAGCACTTATTTTGCCGGAAAAAGCGTATTTTGTAACTGATTTCAGATATACAGAACAAGCGGCGAAACAAGCAGAAGGATACGAAATCATTCAACATACTGGTCCGATTTTTGATGCAGTAGAAGATTTGCTAATAAAACATGATACAAAAACATTACACTTTGAAGCGGATTATGTAACCGTATCTGAATTTAAACAAATGGAGCGAGTATTTAACCGTCAACTGATTCCGCTAACTGGTTTCTTTGAAGAAATGCGTAAAGTGAAAACTGCAAGCGAACTAAAAGCTATTCGTACAGCTTGTGATATCGCTGACGCTGCTTTTGCGCACATCATCAAATTCATTAAACCAGGCATGGCAGAAATCGAAGTATCGAATGAGTTAGAATTCTTCATGAGACGTGCCGGAGCTACTTCCTCTTCTTTTGATACAATCGTTGCCTCAGGTGTTCGTTCTGCATTACCTCATGGCGTTGCATCAGATAAAAAAATTGAAGTTGGCGATTTTGTCACAATGGATTACGGTTGTTACTATGATGGGTACTGCTCAGATATGACTAGAACCATTGCAATTGGCGAACCTGCTGAAAAATTAAAAGAAATCTATCAAATTACATTAGATGCACAATTAAAAGTAATCGATAGCTTAAAACCGGGCATGACTGGAATTGAAGCGGATGCGATTGCGCGTGATTATATTGCTTCTTTCGGATACGGTGATGCATTTGGTCACTCCTTAGGTCATGGTATTGGACTAGAAATTCACGAAGGACCAAACTTGTCATTCAAAAGCCCGCAAAAATTAGAAGTTGGTCACGTCGTTACGGATGAACCAGGAATTTATTTACCGGGAATTGGCGGTGTTAGAATTGAAGATGATTTACTAATTACAGAAACAGGTAATGAGATTCTTACCCATTCATCAAAAGAATTAATTATTTTATAAAATTCCTTTGTAACTTTGCTTATTTTATGGTTAAATAAGGAAGAATGAGCGTATTTTTAAGCTCCCAAATAAAAGATATTTTTCAAATTACAGGAGGATAAACATGATTTCAGTAAATGATTTTCGGACAGGTTTAACGATAGAAGTAGACAACGGTATTTGGCGCGTGCTAGATTTCCAACATGTAAAACCAGGTAAAGGTGCAGCATTCGTGCGTTCCAAATTACGTAATCTTCGTACTGGGGCAATTCAAGAAAAAACATTCCGTGGCGGCGAAAAAGTTGCAAAAGCGCAAATCGATAACCGCAAAATGGCTTACTTATATGCTGATGGAACGAATCATGTTTTCATGGATAACGAATCTTATGAACAAATTGAACTTCCAGAAACACAAATTGCACACGAGCTTAAATTCTTAAAAGAAAACATGGAAATTAATATCGTAATGTACCAAGGCGAAACAATCGGAATCGACTTACCTAACACAGTAGAATTAGTTGTTGCGGCAACTGATCCTGGAATTAAAGGTGATACATCTTCAGGTGGTTCTAAACCAGCTACACTAGAAACAGGGCTTGTTGTACAAGTGCCATTTTTCGTTAATGAAGGTGACAAATTAGTTATCAATACAACCGAAGCAGCGTATGTTTCTCGGGCGTAAGAAAGAATCGCTTACTACAGCTGGAGTTAATTCTTCAGCTGTTTTTCTATTTATGAGCGCTTCCAGTACACCTTTTGAATAAAAAGTATGGTACAATAAGGACAATGCGTGATTAATGCAATTTTATATTTTTAGTATTATTAAGGAGTGTAATTGAAGATGTTATCAATAGATGAAATTAAACAGCTTATCGAGCTGATTGACGAATCAACCCTAGATGAATTTGAGTTAGAAACGAAAGATAGTAAGATTTTGCTTAAAAAGAATAAAACAGTTGTTACTCAAGCGGTACAAGAAGCGGCAGTTGTTGCGCCAGTTCAAGCAGCTCCAGTGGCTCCTGTTCAAGCGGCAGCACCTCAAGTAGAAGCAAGTGCAGCAGAAGATACGAACTTGGAAGTAATTACATCCCCAATGGTTGGGACTTTTTATGCGTCTGCTTCACCAGAAGATGCTAATTTTGTTAGCGTTGGATCTAAAGTATCCGCACAATCTGTTGTATGTATTGTAGAAGCAATGAAATTATTCAATGAAATTACTGCTGATATCGACGGAGAAATCGCAGAAGTGCTTGTTTCAAGTGGCGAATTAGTCGAATTTGGACAACCACTTTTCAAAGTTAGAAAAAAATAAGGGGTCGAAAAACATGATTAAAAAAGTACTGGTAGCGAACCGTGGAGAAATCGCTGTCCGTATCATTCGCGCTGCAAAAGAACTTGGAGTGGAGACAGTGGCGATTTATTCGGAAGCAGATAGAGAAGCGCTACATATTCAGCTAGCGGATGAAGCTTATTGTGTAGGTCCCGCGGCAACAAAAGATAGTTATTTAAATATGTCAAACATTATTAGCCTTGCTGTTTTAACGAACTGTGACGCTATTCATCCTGGCTATGGTTTCTTAGCCGAAAATGCAGATTTCGCAGAACTATGCGAAGACTGTAATATTACTTTTATCGGACCAAGTGCTGCCGCTATTTCGCAAATGGGAACAAAAGACGTTGCCCGCGAAACAATGCGTAAAGCAGGCGTTCCAATCGTTCCCGGTTCACAAGGAATCGTTGCGGACGTGGAAGACGGTAAAAAAATCGCCAAGAAAATCGGATATCCGGTTATCATCAAAGCAACAGCTGGCGGTGGCGGTAAAGGTATTCGTGTAGCAGAAAATGAAGAGAAATTAATCTCTGGTATTCATACGACGCAACAAGAAGCTGAAGCAGCGTTTGGTGATCCAGGTGTTTATCTGGAAAAATATATTCAAGATTTTCGCCATGTAGAAATTCAAGTGCTTGCCGATAACCATGGTAATGTCATTCATCTAGGGGAACGTGATTGTAGTATTCAACGTCGCTTACAAAAGCTAATTGAAGAATCACCATCACCAGCTATCGATGAAAAAACACGCCAAAAAATGGGTAAAGCAGCCGTTAAAGCTGCTAAAGCCGTGAATTATTCTGGCGCAGGAACAATCGAATTTATTTACGATCATCACGAAAACAATTTCTACTTTATGGAAATGAATACTCGTATCCAAGTAGAACATCCTGTAACAGAGCTTGTAACGGGCATTGATTTAGTGAAACAACAATTTTTAGTTGCTTCAGGTGAAGAACTGGAAATTAAGCAAGCTGATGTGAAATTAACAGGTTGGGCAATGGAATGTCGGATTAACGCTGAGAATCCGGAGAAAAACTTTATGCCAGCTCCAGGAGAAATTAAATTTTATCTTCCTCCAGGCGGCTTAGGTGTCCGAATTGATTCCGCAGCATATCCAAACTACAAAATCCCGCCATTTTATGATTCGATGATTGCCAAAGTAATTTGTTATGCGGAAACACGTGAAGAAGTTATTCAAAAAATGAAACGCGCGTTGTCGGAATTTGCAATTGATGGCATTCCTTCGACAATCCCATTCCATTTACGTGTGTTAGATAATGATGTATTTTTATCAGGCGATTTCAATACAAAATTCTTGGAGCAAAACGATGTAATGAACCTTTCTAAGGAGGGCTAAATAATGGCTTATACAAAAGATTTGCGAAAACAAAATGATGCGCCGCTTGGCAAAATTGAGATTGCACCAGAAGTAATCGGCGTAATTGCTGGTCTCGCTGCAAGTGAAATCGAAAATGTTGCTTATATGCAAGGTGGATTCGCGACAGAAATGCGCGAAAAATTCAGTGGTGCTGTAAACTACCGTAAAGGCGTAAAAGTAGAACTAACCGAAGAAGGAATTCTAATCGAACTTTATTGTTCAGTCTTATTTGGCGCAACAATTCCACTTGTTGCTCAAAATATTCAAGATGCTGTCAGAGATACCATTTTCAATATGACTGGTTTAAATGTACTCGAAATCAACGTTCATATCGTTGGCGTACAATTTGAAAAAACAGAAACACTTTCCTTCGATGATTTTGAACTATAAAATTCAAGGAACAAAAGGAGCAGCTTTAACATGAAAAGAAGAGAGGCGCGCGAGAAAGCACTTCAAGCACTATTCCAAATAGAGCTAAACGAAATGTCGCTAGATCAAGCAATTAAAAACATCATGGAAGACGAGCAAGACGACTATATGGAAAAATTAGTCGAAGGTGTTATGGCCAATAAAGCAGAAATTGATGCTATCATTGAGCCTAACTTAGACAATTGGCGTATGGATCGTTTGAGTAAAGTCGATTTATCTTTACTTCGCGTGAGTGTTTATGAAATTAAGTACTTGGATGATGTGCCAAATAGAGTTAGTTTGAATGAGTCCATCGAAATTGCAAAAATTTACAGTGATGAAAAATCAAGTAAATTTATTAATGGCGTACTTGCTAATATTGCACCTGAAGATAAATAAGCTTGACTGAGTGCAAGGGAATTCTCTTGCACTCCCTTATTTCGTGATTTTTTAAGGATAATTACGTGGAAAGTATTTTTAAGGGGGCAATATTCATGGGAGAAATTATTGACGGTAAAAAGTTAGCGAAAGAAATTCAAGAAA
This sequence comes from Listeria cossartiae subsp. cayugensis, assembly GCF_014229095.1. GTDB lineage: Bacteria > Bacillota > Bacilli > Lactobacillales > Listeriaceae > Listeria > Listeria cayugensis. The sequence goes on from NZ_JAARZC010000001.1 coordinate 1,047,763, forward strand.
AAGTTACGAATGAAGTAGCTGAATTAGCAAAAACAGGTAAAAAGCCAGGTCTTGCAGTCGTGCTCGTAGGCGACAATCAAGCATCGCGTACATATGTAAGAAATAAACAAAAACGCACAGAAGAAGCAGGAATGAAATCCGTTTTAATTGAACTTCCAGAAAATGTAACCGAAGAGAAGTTACTATCTGTCGTAGAAGAATTAAATGAAGATACAACAATCCACGGCATTCTTGTGCAGTTACCATTACCAAAACATATCTCAGAAGAAAAAGTAATTGATACAATTAGCTATGACAAAGATGTTGACGGTTTCCATCCAGTGAATGTAGGAAATTTATTCATTGGCAAAGAGTCGTTTGTTCCTTGTACACCAGCGGGAATTATTGAACTCATAAAATCGACCGGCACTCAAATAGAAGGCAAACGCGCGGTAGTTATTGGTAGAAGTAACATTGTAGGCAAACCAGTAGCACAATTACTGTTAAATGAAAATGCAACAGTAACGATTGCGCACAGCCGTACAAAAGATTTACCACAAGTAGCGAAAGAAGCAGATATCCTTGTTGTAGCAACAGGTTTAGCTAAGTTCGTGAAAAAAGATTATATCAAACCAGGTGCAATTGTTATTGACGTTGGCATGGACCGCGATGAAAACAATAAGTTATGCGGTGATGTTGACTTTGATGATGTGGTAGAAAAAGCAGGATTTATTACGCCAGTACCAGGTGGCGTGGGTCCGATGACAATTACAATGTTACTTGCTAACACATTAAAAGCAGCGAAACGCATTTGGAAAACGAATTGATTAATTGGATGTGAAATGATGGAGCAAGATAAATATTTGACGGTAGCAGCCATAACCAAATATATTGAAAAAAAGTTTGAAGTAGATCCATACATGAAACAAGTTTTTGTGCGCGGAGAAATTTCTAACTTAAAACAACCAGCGAGTGGACATCTATATTTTACGGTAAAAGATGAATTTGCGATGCTTCGTTCTGTCATGTTTCACAAAGCAGTTCAAAAAATTGGTTTTGTCCCAGAAGATGGTATGAACGTACTAATTGCAGGGCGAATTGGTGTATTTAACAAAGCTGGACGTTATCAGTTTTACGCAGAACATATGGAACCAGATGGCGTTGGAGCGCTTTATATTCAATTAGAGCAATTAAAAGCACAATTAGAAAAGGAAGGGCTTTTTGCGGAAACGCATAAAAAAGTGCTTCCTTCTTTCCCGTCCAAAGTCGCTGTAGTTACATCAAAAACCGGTGCAGCTGTTCGCGATATATTGACGACGATTCACCGCAGAATGCCATCTGTAGAAGTGATTGTTTACCCAACGATTGTTCAAGGTGAGAAAGCAGCACAGAAAATCGTTGAAAATATTGGCAAAATTAATCAACGGAATGATATTGACGTCATGATTATCGGCCGTGGTGGGGGTTCGCTGGAGGAATTATGGGCTTTTAATGAAGAACCCGTTGTTCGAGCAGTATATGATTCTGATGTACCGGTTATCTCTGCGGTCGGGCATGAAACGGATTTTGCTTTAAGTGATTTTTCGGCAGATGTACGGGCTGCAACTCCAACTGCTGCAGCTGAACTCGCTGTCCCGGACTATCGTGATTTAGCAGAACGATTAGCAGAACGCCAATACCGATTACGAGCAGTAACAAGGCAATTATTAGAAAGAAAAGAACGTTCACTAGAGCAATTGAAACAACATTTATTACTAAATGGTCCGAAACATCAATTAGAACAACAAATGGAACGGACAGATTATTTTGCAGAACGTTTAAATAATGCCTTTTCTAAACAAGTATTTGTTAAACAAACTGCATTTCAGCGATTAAATGACCGATTACATTACTATCACCCGAAAAAAGAAATTGAACTTCAAAAAGAGCAGATCGCGTTACGACAACAAGCTTTAGATAAGGCGATGAAACAACTTTTGAAAGATAAACAACAATCTTTCTTTAGACAAGTAGACGCGCTAGAACATCTGAGTCCTCTTTCTTTATTGAAGCGAGGATTTGGTGTAACGTATAAAGAGAATACGTTGGTCAAATCAGTGCAGGAGCTTGAAGTCGGCGATAATATCCAAGTGAAAATGCAAGGCGGACACATAGATGCACTCATTACCGCGAAGGAGGAAGATACAAGTGGCAACTAAAAAGAAAACTTTTGAAGAAGCAATTGCAGAATTAGAAACAATCGTAGAAGCGCTCGAAAATGGTAGTGCCTCACTAGAAGATTCCCTCGACATGTATCAAAAAGGAATCGAATTAACGAAATTGTGCCAAGATAAATTACAAGCAGCAGAAAAACGAATGGCAAAAGTAGTCACAGATGCAGGAGAAGAAATTCCTTTTGAAGCGGATGGTGAATAAATTTGCAAGATTTAAGCCTTTTTCTAGAACAGTACAAAAAAGTAATCGATGAGTCGCTTTTTAAAGAAATAAACACACGAAATATTGAGCCTAAATTAAAAGAGTCGATGTTGTATTCTGTTCAAGCAGGTGGAAAACGAATACGGCCAATGCTTGTTTTTGCAACGTTACAAGCTTTGAAAGTAAATCCGCTTTTAGGCGTAAAAACAGCAACTGCTTTAGAAATGATTCATACGTATAGTTTAATTCATGATGATTTACCGGCAATGGATAATGATGATTATCGCCGCGGGAAATGGACAAATCACAAAATTTATGGCGATGCGACAGCTATTTTAGCAGGAGACGCTTTACTTACGCTGGCATTTTCAATTTTAGCGGAGGATGACAATTTATCATTTGAGACGCGTTTAGCTCTGATTAAGGAAATTAGTTTCAGTAGTGGCGCAGAAGGCATGGTCGGCGGACAACAAGCAGATATGGAAGCTGAAAACAAACAAGTCTCACTAGAAGAGTTATCATCTATTCATGCACGGAAAACAGGGGAATTATTAATTTTCGCAGTAACTTCTGCCGCGAAAATTGCCGAAGCTGCCCCGGAGCAAACAAAACGATTACGAATTTTTGCGGAAAATATTGGTATCGGTTTTCAAATTAGCGACGATATTTTAGATGTAATTGGCGATGAAACAAAAATGGGTAAAAAGACAGGGGTGGATGCTTTTCTGAATAAAAGTACCTATCCCGGATTACTCACGCTAGATGGTGCCAAAAGGGCTTTAAACGAGCATGTTTCAATTGCAAAGTCAGCGCTTTCAGGACATGATTTTGATGATGAAATTTTGTTGCAACTTGCTGATTTAATCGCACTTAGAGAAAATTAATCATAATTATCTAGTAATTTCAAAAAATTTTCACATATATAATTCAATTTGATTTGCTTTTCCTAAAATACCGTGTTATACTAATGTAAGATTATTTTTGTGGGTGAAAGATACGATTGTGAACAACTTTCCATCTCGTGCCGTTAAGCAAGAATAGTAAATAATTAGTGTGCATAACACACGAGGAGGAACATGAACATGGAACAAGGTACAGTAAAATGGTTTAACGCAGAAAAAGGATTTGGTTTTATCGAACGCGAAAACGGTGACGATGTATTCGTACATTTCAGCGCTATCCAAGGCGACGGATTCAAATCTTTAGACGAAGGTCAAGCAGTAACTTTCGACGTTGAAGAAGGCCAACGCGGACCTCAAGCAGCTAACGTTCAAAAAGCGTAATTCTATTTTTTGAATAAGAAAAAGCAAATCATTTCGGTGATTTGCTTTTTTATTTGCCTAAAACTACTTTACCTTGTTTGGTTTAACGGCAATTGTTTGCTATAATAAGAACAATTAATCGAGAAAAAAGACCTTGCACGCATTCATGCGAGCGACTCTTTGGAAAGTGAGTTGTTTTTATTTGGATCTTTTAAAGATAAAGGATCCCTCCTTTATTAAGCAGTTGGATATACAAGAATTAGAAGCGCTTGCGGCAGATATACGCACTTTTTTAATTACTTCTACTTCCAAATCAGGTGGGCACATTGGCCCGAATCTTGGTGTGGTAGAACTAACGATCGCGCTGCATTATACTTTTAATAGTCCGATAGATAAATTTATTTGGGATGTTGGTCACCAGTCTTATGTGCACAAAATCCTAACTGGAAGAGCGAATCAGTTTGATACATTGCGCCAGCACGGTGGTTTAGACGGATTTCCGAAGCGAAAAGAATCTGTACATGATGTATTTGAAACAGGCCACAGCTCGACTTCTTTGTCGGCAGCTGCTGGGATGGTTATTGCGAGAGATATAAAAAAAGAAGCCTTTTATGTAGTTCCTGTAATTGGTGATGGTGCGCTGACTGGCGGAATGGCCTTAGAAGCCTTGAATCATATAGGTGATATGGGCAAAGATATGATTGTGATTTTAAATGATAATGATATGTCGATTGCACCGAATGTGGGGGCGCTCCACAATGTGCTTGGCAAATTAAGAACGTCCGATAAACCCCAACGAACAGAAACGTATGTAGGTAGTACTTTTTTTGAAGAATTAGGATTTATGTACCTTGGACCAATTGATGGACATAATTTAGACGCTATCATTACTAACTTGGAACTTGCTAAACGCACGAAAGGGCCTGTACTCATCCATATCGTCACAAAAAAAGGAAAAGGGTACCAACCTGCCGAATTGGACTCTCGTGGCACCTGGCACGGTACAGGGCCGTATAAAGTTGAAACGGGTAGCTTTATTAAACCAGTTAAGCGCGCGCCGTCATGGAGTTCAATTATTAGTAATGAATTAATGCGTTTAGCCGAAATCGATGACCGCATTGTAGCGATAACTCCCGCAATGCCGGTTGGATCTAAACTAGAAAAATTTGCGCAAGCTTTCCCTGAACGATTTTTTGATGTTGGAATTGCTGAACAACATGCGACAACGATGGCGGCCGGTTTAGCAACACAAGGAATGAAACCGTTCCTCGCAATTTATTCGACCTTTTTACAGAGAGCTTATGACCAATTAGTTCATGATGTTAGCCGGCAAAAGTTGAATGTCGTTATTGGGATTGATCGAGCTGGACTAGTTGGTGCGGACGGCGAAACACATCAAGGTATTTTTGATATTTCGTTTTTGAATAGTATTCCGAATATGACGATTGCGATGCCGAAAGATGAAGCCGAAGCGAGGCAGTTAATGGATACAGCGTTTGCTTACAATGATGGTCCATTTGCCATTCGTTATCCGCGTGGAAATGGACCTGGCGCCGCATTTGCTGAATCAACCGAACTTATTCCAGTCGGGCAGTGGGAAACGCTCCTTCAGCCGGTTGATGCCGTTATTTTAACTTTTGGACCAACTATCCAATTAGCACTTAAAGCGGCGAAACAATTAGAGACAGAAGGGCGCCATGTTGGTGTGATTAATGCGCGCTATATCAAACCGCTAGACGAAGCACTTTTACACCAAATTTTAAAGGAAAAGATTCCCATTTTAACCGTTGAGGAATCATTATTAAAAGGCGGATTTGGCGCGAGTGTGTTAGAATTTATTGAAGCGAATAATTATACGGATGTTGCGATACACCGAATTGGATTGCCAGACGAATTTATTAGCCATGGTTCAGTACAGCTAATACTGGAATCGTTTGGTATATCAACAACTGGAATGGTATTAAAAATAAAAGAAATGCTCGCACAAAGCGAGAAGTTAAGGGCGAAGAGACTATGACAATAAAAAAAGAACGCGCAGACATTCTGCTAGTAGAACAAGGTTTATTTGAAACAAGAGAAAAAGCCAAACGCGCTATTATGGCGGGGATTGTTTATCGAAAAGAAGAGCGTGTAGATAAACCGGGAGAAAAAATCCCTGTTGATAGCGAACTTCAAGTAAAAGGAAAGCAAATGCCATATGTCAGTCGTGGCGGCTTAAAGTTAGAAAAAGCATTACAAGTATTTGATTTCGATGTGAAAGACAAACTGATGCTGGATATTGGCGCTTCGACAGGTGGTTTTACAGACTGTGCTTTGCAAAATGGAGCAAGACACTCGTATGCCTTAGATGTCGGCTACAATCAATTGGCGTGGAAACTGCGTAATGATGACCGAGTTACCGTGATGGAAAGAACTAATTTCCGCCATGTGACACCAGCTGACTTTACAGAGGGTTTAGCTGATTTTGCGACGATTGACGTTTCCTTTATTTCGCTTAAACTGATTTTACCAGTGCTTAGAACGGTGCTTGTGACAGGTGGCGATGTGATGACGCTTATCAAACCACAATTTGAAGCCGGACGAGAGCAAGTTGGCAAAAAAGGCATTATTCGCGATCCAGCAGTACATGCGTCTGTCGTGGAAAACATTGTTCAATTTGCGCTCGATAATGGTTATGACTTGATGGGCCTTGATTTCTCACCTATTACAGGTGGCGAAGGAAACATCGAATTTATCGCGCACCTTAAATGGACTGGCGAAGAAACGGGAACAAGCCATATAGAACCAGACGCGATTACAAAACTTATCGAAAAAGCACATACTAAATTAGATAAATAATGTATACCGGAAAGCAGCGATGTTTTCCGGTTTTTGCTTTTACCATGCTATTTTGGCTCATTTTACGATGTATTTTCTATGTATAATGTATTAAAGAAACTTTTCTTGCATAAATTTGCACTAAATCCGTGACTTTATGCGTTTTTTCGGATAAGATGTAAGTAGAAAATTATCGTGAGGTGAAGAAGGAATGAATAAAGGTCATCGTCATATTATTATTCGAGAATTGATTACATCTAATGAGATTGACACGCAAGAAGATTTAGTAGAACTTCTATTAGAACGCGATGTTAAAGTTACCCAAGCAACCGTTTCCCGTGATATTAAAGAACTTCATCTTGTCAAAGTTCCAACACAAACAGGCGGCTACAAATATAGTCTTCCTGCCGATAATAGCTTTAACCCACACCAAAAATTAAAACGCGCTTTGATTGATTGCTTTATTGGCATTGATAATGTGCAATTTATGATTATTTTAAAAGTAATGCCAGGTAACGGAAATTCCGTTGGTGCATTAATAGATAACTTGGACTGGCCAGAAAAAGCTGGAACTATTTGCGGAGATGACACTTGCTTGATTATTTGTCGCTCGGAAGAAAATGCCAAAACATTAACAGATCGTTTTATCGATATGCTTTAAAATTTGTTGGAGGTGAAAGATTTTGCTTCAAGAAATGACAATTAAAAACTTTGCTATCATCGAATCGCTTTCTTTAACTTTTCAAGAAGGGATGACGGTATTAACAGGGGAGACCGGCGCTGGTAAATCAATTATTATTGATGCGCTTGGTCTTCTTGTTGGCGGACGCGGATCAGCTGACTTTATCCGTCACGGCGAGGAACGCTTGGAACTTCAAGGGTTATTCGGATTAGCAGAGGATAATCACGCTTGCCGCAATGCACTTTTAGAAAATGGGATAGATGCTTCGGATGATATGGTCGTTTTGGAACGTAGCTTATTTCGGTCAGGGAAAAATAGTTGCCGAATTAACGGAAAACTCGTAACGACCGTTCTCTTGCGCCAAATTGGCTCGAAATTAATAGATATCCATAGTCAGCATGAACATCAAGAATTGATGAATGACGAGTTTCATTTATCGTTACTAGATCGTTTTGCTTCTGACAAAATCAAGCCGGCACTAACGAAATATCAAACTAATTTTAAAGAATACCAAGCGATTGAAAAAGAATGGAAAAATTGGACGAAAAATGAGCGGGAATTAGCACAGCGACTGGATATGCTTCGTTTTCAACAACAAGAAATCGAAAATGCCAATTTACAAGCTGGTGAAGAAGATCGCTTATTAGAGCAAAAAAATATTTTAGCTAATTTTGAAAAACTAAATGAAAATTTGCAAGGTGCATACGCGGCGATTCAAGGAGAGCCTGGTGGGCTAGAGTTTGTCGGGGAAGCGATGCGCCAAATGGAAACAGCGGCCAGCATTCATACCGACTATAAAGCAGTCAGTGAGGCGATTTCGTCTAGTTACTATATGTTAGAAGATAGCATGAGCCAAATTAGACAATCGCTCGACCAGTTAGAATTTCAACCAGAAGAACTGAATCAAATTGAATCTCGTTTGAATGACTTAAATCAATTGAAACGCAAATATGGTAAAACAATTGAAGATATCATTCAATACGAACAAGAAATCAGCAGCGAAATGGAAAAACTAACGGACAGTGAATCGCATGTCGGCCACTTAGAGACAAAATTAGCAACACTCAAAACGGAACTAACCAAACAGGCGAACACGCTAACAGATATCCGTAAAAAAGCGGCAGTTATCTTAGAAAAACAAATTAAACAAGAATTAAATCAACTCTATATGGAAAAAGCTATTTTTAGTGTGCGTTTTGAAGCAAATAAAATGGAACTGACAGAATCCGGCCAAGATAGCGTCGTTTTCTACATGTCAACTAACCCAGGAGAACCGCTAAAACCGTTAGCAAAAATTGCGTCTGGCGGTGAATTATCGCGAATGATGTTAGCTTTAAAAACTATTTTCTCCAGACACCAAGGTATTACTTCTATCATTTTCGATGAAGTAGATACGGGTGTAAGTGGCCGAGTTGGTCAAGCCATCGCAGAAAAAATTTATGCGGTATCTGTGGGGTCGCAAGTCTTATGTATTAGCCATCTACCACAAGTTGCTGCCATGGCGAACCACCATTACTACATCACGAAAAAAGTACAAAATAAGCGGACAACAACTTCTGTCACCGTACTTCAAGGTGAAGATAAAGTAGAGGAAATCAGTCGAATGATTGCTGGAATAGAAGTCACAGAATTAACAAAACAACATGCAAAAGAAATGATTGAACAAGCGGAAAAAGTAAAACAAACCTATTAAAAAACGAAATTGCTTGCATATCGAATAGTTTTTGCTTAAAATGAATAAGGTAGAAATTATTACCTGGTCATAAAAACAACTACTAATTCGAAATGCGGCTTTTTTGTGCGATAAAGGAGTAATTTTTATGACAAAAAGCAGATTTTTTACAGAAGTAGCAGACACAAGCTCATTTGTTTTTGCGGTAGCAGGCGCGGATGATGAAGTAGTACTTGAAACGATTCGCCTCGCATTAAACCAAAAACTAGGTAAATTTCTTTTATTCGGAAAAAAAGAAGACAAAACATTAACAGCAAACGAAAGTGTTACATGGATTCAAGCAGATACAGCAGAAGCGGCAGCACAAGGCGCAATTTCAGCTGTGAAAAATAAAGAAGCAGACATTTTAGTCAAAGGTTTTATCCCAACGGCTACATTGATGAGCCACGTATTAAAAAAAGAAAACGGACTTAGAACGAACCAATTACTAAGCCAAATTGCTATTTTTGATATTCCGACTTATCATAAACCACTGCTCCTAACAGACTGTGCCATGAACGTTGCACCAACAACTAAAGAAAAAATCGCGATTACAGAAAATGCAGTCGCGGCTGCGCATAAAATCGGCATAGCAAATCCCAAAATTGCTTTGCTAAGTGCCGTGGAAGAAGTGACAGAAAAAATGCCATCCACTGTGGAAGCGCGGGACGTTGTAGCTCATTTTGGCGATAGCATAAACATCGCAGGTCCATTAGCACTAGATGTAGCCATTTCAAAAGAAGCAGCCCTTCATAAAGGCATTACCGATAGTTCGGCTGGTGAAGCAGATATCTTAGTAGCACCGAATATCGAAACAGGAAATGCGCTGTATAAATCACTCGTATACTTTGCAGGCGCTAAGGTCGGCAGTGCAATCGTCGGCGCGAAAGTACCAATTGTTATTTCCTCGAGAAATGATACACCAGAGAATAAATTAGCTTCATTTATCTTAACCGTAAGAATGGTTGAGAAATGATGAAATAATGTGAATAGACGGACTTTAACAAACTGAATGCAAAGGCTTTTATTTGATTACGCCCTACGTGTTACAATAGTCCATGGGAAAATGATGACCTACTGCATTTTTCACAATTAAATTTGGAGGAAAGCAAATGTCTTTTGATGTTTTGACCATAAATCCTGGTTCCACGTCTACAAAACTCGCTGTTTACCAAGGCGATAAAGTACTTTTTGAAGAAACAGTCAGACACACAATGCAAGAACTAGCCGATTTTAATAATGTACAGGAACAATTTGATTTTAGATGGCAAGTTTTACGTCGAGTGATGGATGCATTTGGTTATGATGGAAAGAATTTACAAGCAGTAGTTGGAAGAGGTGGCTTACTTCGACCAGTTGCTGGCGGTACATATATGGTTACAGAAAAAATGATAGCGGATTTAAAAGAGAACAAATACGGAGAGCATGCCTCAAATTTAGGCGCAATGCTTGCGAAAAAACTAGCCGATGAGCTCGAAATCCCAAGTTTTATTGTCGACCCAGTGGTAGTGGATGAAATGCAAGCCATCGCACGAGTTTCTGGAAACGCCTTGGTTGCAAGAAAAAGTATTTTCCACGCGTTAAACCATAAAGCTGCGGGGCGGAAAATAGCCAAACAACTAGGATCCGATTATGAAAAAATGAATTTCGTTATTGCTCATCTTGGTGGAGGGATTTCGGTTGCAGCCCACAGACAAGGCGAAGCGGTTGACGTGAATAACGCCTTAGATGGAGACGGTCCTTTTAGTCCAGAAAGATCAGGTTCACTTCCGATGAATGATTTTTTAGAAGCGTGTTTTAGTGGGAAGTGGACGAAACGCGAACTGCATGATTTGATTGTTGGTCGTGGTGGGATGATTTCTTATCTAGGAACCAACAGCATGCTAGATGTAGAAGCGAAAGTTCAAGCAGGTGACGAAAAAGCAATTGAAGCTTTCGATGCAATGGCGTATCAAGTAAGTAAAGAAATTGGCGCTTGTTCTGTAGTCTTGCAAGGCAACATTGACGCGATTATTTTAACCGGCGGACTTGCTAGAAGTGAGCTTTTTACAAAGAAAATTACCGAGCAAATAAACTGGATAGCCAGTGTGATTATAGAGCCAGGCGAAGACGAATTAGAAGCATTAAATAGTGGCGTACAACGCGTGCTCGCTGGCCTTGAAAAAGAAAAAGTGTATTAAAAGGAGGAGATAATGTGGCAACAGAATATGATGTAGTTATTCTTGGCGGAGGAACTGGCGGTTACGTCGCAGCAATCCAAGCAGCAAAGAACGGACAAAAAGTAGCTGTCGTTGAAAAAGGAAAAGTTGGTGGGACGTGTCTTCATCGCGGCTGTATTCCAACAAAAGCCTTATTACGTTCAGCAGAAGTTCTACAAACAGTAAAAAAAGCAAGTGAATTTGGTATTTCGGTTGAAGGAACTGCCGGAATCAACTTTTTACAAGCACAAGAAAGAAAACAACAAATTGTAGACCAACTAGAAAAAGGTATCCACCAATTATTTAAACAAGGTAAAATAGACTTGTTTGTTGGAACGGGGACGATTTTAGGACCATCGATTTTTTCACCGACAGCTGGGACGGTTTCAGTTGAATTTGAAGATGGCTCTGAAAATGAAATGCTCATTCCTAAAAACTTGATTATCGCGACAGGCTCCAAACCGCGCACATTAAATGGTTTAACAATCGATGAAGAACATGTTTTATCATCTGATGGCGCGCTAAATCTTGAAACTTTACCAAAATCAATTATTATTGTTGGCGGCGGGGTTATCGGGATGGAATGGGCTTCAATGATGCATGATTTCGGCGTAGAAGTGACGGTGCTAGAATATGCGGACCGGATTTTGCCAACCGAAGATAAAGAAGTAGCGAAAGAATTAGCAAGACTGTATAAAAAGAAAAAATTAAACATGCATACATCTGCTGAAGTTCAAGCAGCGAGTTATAAAAAAACAGATGCTGGTGTAGAAATTAGCGCAATCATCAAAGGTGAAGAGCAAACTTTCACAGCGGACAAAATTCTTGTTTCTGTTGGTCGTTCGGCTAACACAGAAAATATCGGTTTACAAAACACGGATATCGCGACCGAAAATGGCTTTATCCAAGTAAATGATTTTTACCAAACAAAAGAAAGCCATATCTATGCGATTGGTGACTGCATTCCAACAATTCAACTTGCGCACGTTGCCATGGAAGAAGGAACAATTGCAGCTAACCATATTGCTGGAAAAGCGACGGAAAAACTTGACTATGACTTAGTTCCCCGTTGTATTTATACTTCTACAGAAATCGCAAGTGTCGGTATCACAGAAGAGCAAGCGAAAGAACGCGGTCATGAAGTTAAAAAAGGCAAATTTTTCTTCCGTGGTATCGGGAAAGCACTCGTTTACGGAGAATCAGATGGCTTCATTAAAATTATTGCAGATAAAAAGACAGACGATATCTTAGGCGTGAGCATGATTGGACCGCACGTTACGGACATGATTAGCGAAGCCGCTTTAGCGCAAGTTTTAAATGCAACGCCGTGGGAAGTGGGCAACACGATTCACCCACACCCAACTTTATCAGAAAGTTTTAGAGAAGCTGCCCTTGCTGTGGATGGCAATGCAATTCACGGTTAATACAGCTTTAAAGGAGGAACAAAAATGACTTTAAAAGAAGCAGGTTTAACAGAAGATAAATTAATTAAAATGTATGAAACAATGTTAATGGCAAGAAGACTAGATGAACGTATGTGGCTACTTAACCGTTCTGGGAAAATTCCTTTCACCATTTCTGGACAAGGGCAAGAAACGGCACAAATTGGCGCTGCGTTTGCCTTTGATTTAGATAAAGATTACGCATTACCATATTACCGCGATTTGGCGGTTGTGTTAGCATTCGGAATGACAGCGAAAGATATTATGTTATCCGCGTTTGCTAAAGCCGAAGACCCGAACTCTGGCGGACGTCAAATGCCAGCTCACTTTGGTCAAAAATCGAACCGCATCGTGACACAAAGCTCACCTGTAACAACCCAGTTCCCGCACGCAGCAGGTATTGGTCTTGCAGCAAAAATGGCCGGTGATGAGATTGCAATTTATGCTTCAACTGGTGAAGGCTCTTCTAACCAAGGCGATTTCCACGAAGGAATCAACTTCGCATCTGTACATAAGTTGCCAGTTGTTTTCGTCATTCACAATAACCAATATGCCATTTCTGTGCCAGCATCGAAACAGTATGCCGCAGAAAAACTATCTGACCGAGCAATTGGTTACGGCATCCCTGGTGAACGCGTTGATGGAACGAATATGGGAGAAGTTTATGCCGCATTTAAACGCGCAGCAGATCGCGCAAGAAACGGCGAAGGACCAACTTTAATCGAAACAGTTTCCTACCGCTTCACGCCACACTCCTCCGATGATGACGACAGCAGTTATCGTTCCAGAGAAGAAGTGAACGAAGCAAAAGGAAAAGATCCACTGACAATTTTCCAAACAGAATTACTTGAAGAAGGTTACTTAACAGAAGAAAAAATCGCTGAAATCGAAAAAAATATTGCAAAAGAAGTTAACGAAGCAACCGATTACGCGGAAAGTGCAGCCTACGCTGAACCAGAATCATCTTTACTTTACGTATATGATGAAGAAGCGAATAGCTGATTAGGAGGGAATTTGAATGCCAGTCATTTCATATATTGATGCAATAACAATGGCGCTTAAAGAAGAAATGGAGCGCGACGACAAAGTATTTATTTTAGGAGAAGACGTAGGGAAAAAAGGCGGCGTATTTAAAGCAACTGCCGGCCTATACGATGAATTTGGAGAAGACAGAGTGCTTGATACACCACTTGCTGAGTCCGCGATTGCCGGAGTTGGAATTGGTGCAGCGATGTACGGCTATCGTCCAGTTGCAGAAATGCAATTTGCAGACTTTATTATGCCTGCTGTTAACCAAATCATTTCAGAAGCATCTCGCATTCGCTACCGTTCGAATAATGATTGGTCTTGCCCGATGGTTATTCGCGCACCTTTTGGAGGCGGGGTACACGGAGCGCTTTACCATTCACAATCAGTTGAAAAAGTGTTTTTCGGGCAACCAGGTTTAAAAATTGTTGTTCCATCTTCTCCATATGATGCAAAAGGACTTTTAAAAGCAGCGATTCGCGATAACGATCCAGTGCTTTTCTTTGAACATAAACGTGCCTATCGCTTACTAAAAGGCGAAGTACCGGAAACAGATTATATCGTTCCAATCGGCGAAGCAAATGTTGTCCGTGAAGGCGATGATATTACTGTTATTACTTATGGCTTAGCAGTTCAATTTGCCCAACAAGCCGCAGAGCGTTTAGCAGCAGAAGGTGTAGAAGCACATATTCTTGATTTACGTACAATTTATCCGTTAGACCAAGAAGCGATTATCGAAGCAACGAAAAAAACAGGTAAAGTACTTCTTGTAACAGAGGATAACAAGCAAGGAAGTATCATTAGTGAAGTTGCAGCAATTATTTCGGAACATTGTCTATTCGATTTAGATGCGCCAATTGCTAGACTGGCAGGGCCAGATACCCCAGCAATGCCTTTTGCTCCAACAATGGAAAAACATTTTATGATTAATCCGGATAAAGTGGCGGATGCAATGAAAGAATTAGCGGAATTTTAGACCCGTTTTAAATTAAAGGAGTGAAGACCCGTGGCAGTTGAAAAAATCACCATGCCCAAATTAGGGGAAAGTGTAACAGAAGGAACGATTAGTTCATGGTTAGTGAAACCAGGCGATACAGTCGAAAAATATGATGCTATCGCAGAAGTATTAACCGACAAAGTAACAGCTGAAATCCCATCTTCTTTTAGCGGGACAATCAAAGAAATTTTAGCCGAAGAAGATGAAACATTAGAAGTAGGCGAAGTTATTTGCACAATCGAAACAGCTGATGCGGGCGATTCAGAGCCAGTTGCCGAAGTAGAGAAAGTGGAAGCCAAAGCCACTGAAAAACAAGAAACGAAACAAGTTAAACTAGCAGAAGCACCAGCTAGCGGAAGATTTTCCCCGGCCGTACTTCGAATTGCTGGCGAAAACAATATTGATTTATCCACTATAGCAGGTACTGGTAAAGGTGGCAGAATTACAAGAAAAGATTTGCTACAAGTTATTGAAAACGGGCCAGTAGCTACTAAACCAGAAGTACAAAGTGCGCCACAAGAAAAAGCCGCTGCACCAACACCTGTACGCTCAGCAGCGGGTGATAAAGAAATCCCAATCAATGGCGTAAGAAAAGCAATTGCGAAACATATGAGCGTCAGCAAACAAGAAATCCCACATGCTTGGATGATGGTGGAAGTTGATGCAACAGGACTAGTTCGCTATCGTAATGCAGTGAAAGATAGCTTCAAAAAAGAGGAAGGTTACTCGTTAACTTATTTCGCCTTTTTCATCAAAGCAGTTGCACAGGCATTGAAAGAATTCCCACAACTTAACAGTACATGGGCAGGCGATAAAATCATCGAGCATGGTAATATCAATATTTCGATTGCCATTGCAGCTGGCGATTTATTGTATGTTCCAGTAATTAAAAATGCAGATGAAAAATCCATTAAAGGTATTGCTCGCGAAATAAGCGAACTTGCTGGAAAAGCGCGTAATGGCAAACTTAGCCAAGCGGACATGGAAGGTGGTACATTCACAGTAAACAGCACCGGTTCATTTGGCTCTGTTCAATCAATGGGAATTATTAACCATCCGCAAGCAGCTATTCTTCAAGTGGAATCGATTGTAAAACGTCCAGTTATTATTGACGATATGATTGCCGTGCGCGATATGGTGAACCTATGTCTGTCCATCGATCACCGTATTTTAGACGGGTTATTAGCTGGGAAATTCTTACAAACAATTAAAGCGAATGTCGAAAAAATTTCCAAAGAAAATACAGCGTTATATTAAAGATGTTTTAATCTAGGTTTAGCGGGTATTGTTTAGTACATCTAGATCCATACCCCTAAACTCCCTAGATGTCTTGGGTAGTACTTTCGGGTGCTGCTCTTTTTTTGAGGAGAAAAATAAAAAAGTCTGAACCAGTTTGGCTCAGACGATGGATATTTATAAAAACATTAATACCCCGGTTAAAACACTTGATAATACAATCGCGATTAACATTAAAATAACAACAACGCGAACTACTTTTTTATTAGTCATTGCGGAAGAAAACTCCTCTCATAAAGCATTTCAGATATATCCATCTTACTGATAATTAAAGCAAATTTCAAGTTATTTCTTGATTTTTTTAGGCAAATAGGAAGAATGTAGGTGAAAATAAGATGATAGCCAATGTGAAAAAATATTTTACCGAATTAATCCAAATTTCGTCCGTTTCTGGAAAAGAAAAAGCCATTTTAACTTACATAAAAAAACATTTAACGACATTGAATGTTACTTATAGCTTAGACGAAAATTATGGCTTGATTGCCCGGATTTCAGCGACTAGGGAGAAATTTCCAACGATATTTTTCTGTAGTCATGTCGATACGCATCCAAGTGCAGCCACGCCTGTTTTTCAAATCGAACAAGATGTGTTTACCGCTACAAAAGGTACTTCTTTAGGTGCAGATGACAAAGCGGCCGTTGCAGCCATGTTAGCGGCGATTGATTATTTTTGTACCGAAAAAACGCCGCACGGGAACATTGAATTTATTTTTACGACAAAAGAAGAGCTCGGTATGATTGGAATGCGTCTTTTTCCGGAAGAAGAAATTACAGCAGCTTACGGCTATTGTTTGGATGCACCCGGGGAAGTAGGGAATTATCAGCTGCAAGCAAGTACGCTCGTTGCGATGGGATTTACAATTGCTAGTTCTGATGATGCGCAAATGTCACCAATTTCCATTGCTAGAATGGCGCTTCATGCAACACGTCCAGGCCGAATTGATCGAGAAAATAAATGGGAAATCCAGTCGTTTTCTGGTGGGATAAACGATGAAAATCGACAAGATGCCCAATTAGAAATTCTTTTTACGTCAGCAGCAAGTTTTCGTAAGGCACTCCTGCATATTCAAACGATTAGAGAGCGTTTTGCCCAAACGTGTGAGAAATACGGTGCAATGCTAACACACGATACGAAGCTAATTTACGAAGGCTACCATATCCGCGCTAAACATCCACTAATGAATATTTTTCAAAAAGCGGCAAAAAAACAAGCTTTAGAAATGCACGAAATCTTGTTAGAGGGCGGAACCGATGCCAATGTGTTAAACGAAAAAGGTATTCCAACCATGCTCTTGTCAGCAGGATATGAAAATGCGCACACAGACAAAGAAACGATTTCCATAAGTCAGTTGGAAAAACTCACACAACTCGTGATTGACCTTGCAGAATCCGCTAAAAACGAGAAAATTTTACTCAGAAAGCTAAATTAATGAAAAAAAGTCAAATAATTCGGATTGATTCATTGTCCAAGAAGCAATTCTTTGATATAGTAAATAATGTTGATACTTTTATGTGTCATGTTGAAGTAAGACAGATTTTTCTGCCTTAATAAACCGGAAAGGAAGAAGTGCAAAATGGCAAAACAAGAAATTGGCGTTATAGGAATGGGCGTTATGGGCCGTAACTTGGCTCTAAACATTGAAAGCCGCGGTCATACAGTATCTATCTTTAACCGTTCTACTGAAAAAACGAAAGCGGTTATGGAAGAAAATGCGGACAAAAAATTAGTACCAACTTATAGTTTAGAGGAATTTGTCGAATCTCTTGAAGTGCCTCGCCGTATCCTTATTATGGTAAAAGCTGGCGATGCTACAGATATGATGATTGAAGCAGTTAAACCTTTCTTAAACGAAGGCGATATTTTAATTGATGGCGGTAATGCTTTCTTCAAAGATACGATTCGTCGTAATAAAGAACTAAGTGAAGAAGGATTTAACTTCATCGGAACTGGTGTATCAGGCGGAGAAGAAGGCGCACTTAAAGGCCCTTCCATCATGCCAGGTGGTCAACGCAAGGCATATGACCTTGTAGCCCCTATTTTACGTGAAATTGCTGCAGTTGCAGACGGAGAGCCATGTGTGACTTATATTGGTCCAGACGGTGCCGGACATTACGTTAAAATGGTGCATAACGGTATCGAATACGGCGATATGCAATTAATCGCAGAAGCTTACACTATTTTGAAAGAAATTGGTGGATTAAGCCACGATGAACTTGCGGACGTATTTGAAGAATGGAATAACGGCGAACTTGATAGCTATTTAATCGAGATCACTAAAAATATCCTAAAAGTAAAAGACGAAGAAACCGGCAAACCAATTGTCGATGTTATCCTTGATAAAGCTGGTCAAAAAGGAACTGGTAAATGGACTAGCCAAAGTGCTCTTGACTTAGGTGTTCCACTTTCCTTAATTACAGAGTCTGTATTCGCTCGTTATATTTCTGCTCTTAAAGAAGAACGTGTGTATGCAAGCACTGTATTAAATGGTCCATCGAACTATCATTTTGAAGGCGACAAAAAAGCATTTGTTGAATCTGTTCGTCGCGCACTTTATTTCAGTAAAATCGCATCTTATGCACAAGGTTTTGCTCAAATGAGAGCTGCTAGCGAAGAGTACAACTGGGATTTACAATACGGCGAAATTGCGAAAATTTTCCGCGCTGGTTGTATTATCCGTGCTCGTTTCTTACAAAAAATTACAGATGCATATAACCAAGATAAAAATCTTAAAAACTTGCTATTAGATCCATATTTCAAAGATATCGCACATAACTACCAAGGCGACCTTCGTACAGTTGTTGCAGAAGCAGTAAAAGCTGGAATTCCAGTGCCAACATTCACTGCAGCAATCAGCTACTACGACAGCTATCGTTCGGAAGTATTATCTGCAAATCTGATCCAAGCACAACGCGACTACTTTGGCGCTCATACGTATGAAAGAGTCGACAAACCAGGCGTATTCCATACAGAATGGCCACAAGTAGAAGATTGATTAAAAAACAAGGCATCCACTTTCACGAGTGGATGCTTTTTTTATGAGATTTGAATTAGTAAATCATGGTAAACCGCTAAAAAATACAGGAAATATCTATTTATGCGCTGTTATTAGTTGTTTTTGAGCTAAAGTTCGTTACAATAGTAATAGGAATATAGTGTAATGACCGAAAGAGAGGGTTAGGCCAAATGAATAGAATATTAATCGTAGAAGATGAAAAAAACTTAGCACGCTTTATTGAACTAGAACTTCAGCATGAAAATTATGAAACAGCGGTTGCTAATGATGGACGCGCTGGACTTGAACTCGCATTGAATGAAGAATGGGATGCAATCTTACTTGATTTAATGTTGCCACATTTAAATGGTGTAGAAGTTTGTCGTCGTGTGCGCCAAGTGAAACAAACACCTATTATTATGATAACTGCACGTGACTCTGTTATTGACCGTGTATCAGGACTTGACCACGGAGCAGATGATTATATCGTCAAACCTTTTGCTATTGAAGAATTACTGGCTCGTCTGCGTTCGTTACTACGCCGGGTGGAAAATGCAGAACAATCGGCGAAACAAACGACGCTTCAATACCGTAACTTAATCGTTGAAAAAGAAAATCGGATTGTTAAACGCGACGAAGAAATTATTGACTTAACTAAACGAGAGTACGAGCTTTTGCTTACGTTAATGGAAAATGTCAATATCGTTCTAACGCGAGAAGTGTTGCTCAACAAAGTTTGGGGCTACGAAACAGAAGTAGAAACGAATGTAGTCGATGTGTACGTTCGTTACTTACGAAATAAAATTGATCATCCTGACGAAGAAAGTTACATCCAAACAGTTCGCGGGACAGGGTATGTGATGCGTACATGACAACTAGCCCATTCTCCTTAAAAAGTCGTTCGTTGAAATTTAAATGGACTTTTGGAGCTAGTGCAGCGATTTTTCTAACATTTTTCTTATTTTCCTATGCGATTTATCAAGGGATTGGGCAAATGTTGCTAAATGAAGAAGAACCGGAAGTAAAAGAACTGCTTCTAGCGACAACAAGTACATTAACAAATCAAGATTTAACCGACAATGAGGAAATCAAATATTTATTTAACAACGATAAAACCGTGAACCGCAAACTGCAAGACCAAGTGATTAATCTCTATGATAAAGATGGCCATTTTATTAATAAGTATTATTTTTCTAGAAATCAAGATATCACAAGTATTGATTTTTCGCAGTATTTTGTTAGCGGCACGGATAAATTTATTATGAACAAACCGACGATTGATGGGCAGAAGATGATGACGGCGCAAATGCCAATTGTGGCAGATGATAATACGACGGTGATTGGTTATGCGCAAGTCGTAAACCCGCTCACTTCTTACAATCGGATGATGGATCGCTTGCTTGTTACGATGATTTTACTCGGGGCAGTGGCACTCTTTATTAGTGGTATGCTTGGCTATTTGCTAGCTCAAAACTTCTTAAACCCGCTCACTCGACTAGCACGATCTATGAACGATATTCGTAAAAATGGTTTCCAAAAACGTATCGAAACACAAACAAATTCCCGAGATGAAATCGGTGAATTGACCGTCGTCTTTAATGATATGATGACGCGCATTGAAACTAGTTTTGAACAGCAAAAACAATTTGTCGAGGATGCTTCCCATGAATTACGGACGCCTGTTCAAATTATGGAAGGTCATTTAAAACTTCTGACACGTTGGGGGAAAGATGATCCAGCCGTATTAGACGAATCATTAAATGCTTCTTTAACAGAACTAGAACGGATGAAAAAATTAGTGCAAGAAATGCTTGATTTATCCAGAGCAGAACAAATTTCGCAAACAAAAGAATTACAAATTACAGATGTAAATGCGACTGTGGAACAAGTTAGACGTAATTTTGAAGTGATGTATGAGAATTTCACTTTTACCTTAAAAGAAGACGACAAGGATTTACGTGCGCTTATTCAGCATAATCATTTAGAACAGATTTTAATTATTATTATGGATAACGCGGTGAAGTATTCAGGCGATGGTACAGAAGTGGATATGCATGTTTACAAAGAACAAAAGCAAATCCATATTGATGTGCGCGATTACGGGGAAGGCATCTCACAAGAAGAAATTGATAAGATCTTTAATCGTTTCTATCGTGTAGATAAAGCTAGAAGCCGTGAAAAAGGCGGTAATGGCCTCGGACTTGCGATTGCTAAACAATTAGTCGAAGGATATTTAGGAACGATTAACGCGGTTAGTGAGCCAGATAAAGGCACGACCATCAAAATTACACTTCCTTATATTGAACCAAAATCTAAATAGAAAAACCGCAACCTTATGACGAGGTTGCGGTTTCTTTTATTTTTCTTTCTTTTGTTCTTCTACGATTTGTTCAAATTCTTTTTCTTCTTGTTCCATTACTTTAATTTCTGGATGTTTATTCATGTAGAGTTTTTTCGTTAGTAATGTTTGACCTGCTAAGAATAGTCCGCCGACAGCCCAGTATAATGCTAGAGCAGAAGGAGCTGTAAAGGAAACGAATAAAATCATAATAGGTGACATTAAGCCGATAATTTTCATTTGTTTCTTTTGTTCTGGTGAGTAACCAATCATTGAAACAAAGTATTGTGCTAAGTAGACAAGGCCGGCGATAATCGCAAGCACCATATCCGGTGAACCTAGGTTAAACCATAAGAATGTGTGACTAGCAATTTCAGATGAACCACGAATCGCATAATAGAACGCCATCAAAATCGGCATTTGAATAAGAAGTGGTAAACAACCCATTTGCATCGGATTGATATTATACTTGGAATAAACAGTCATCATTTCTTTTTGGATAGTTGCTTGTTCTTCTTTTGATGTAGCACGTTTTAAACGGGCTTGAATTTCGTCAATTTCTGGTTTAGCAATCGCCATTTTGGATTGCATACCCATTTGAGCTTTAGCAGTACGTAAGTTTAGCGGCATAATTAGCGCGCGGATAAGGAGCGTTGTAATAATAATCGCTACCCCGTAGTTACCCCCAACAAATTTTGCAACAAACATAATAAAGCTAGTGAATGGTTGAATCAGATAAGTACTGAAAAAACCATCTGTATTTTGTGACGGGTCCATACTACACCCTGTAAGTAATAGTAGAGCACCAAGTAAAACGCTAATTAAAATAATATTTTTCTTTTTCAATGTTTCATTTTCCTCCTAAATAGTAAAATAATCAATTCATACGTTGGAAAATGAAAAACTGTCTTCATCATCAGTAATGGCGCTACATTTCCTAGTTATCGCCAACCAATTAATGATAAAATTAGGCGAGGTTCTATAAAAATGTGCTCGAAGTGCAATCTTTACTGGCTTTAAGCAGATAGCGTCAGCGGGTAGCACCATTTTCGGTTTTAATAATGTAATGGCCGACCAATAACTAAAGATCGTTAACATTAATAAAAACGTCACTGTGAGTGAAATGAATTCTGGTTCAAGTAAGATTTGCAAAATGGAAATCATGCCACGCAGTCGCTCCTTTCAAGGTTTTAGTACTCATTAACTATAATGCAAAAAGAGCTATAGCACAACTACTATTTTTGGAATTTTAATAAACGATATCAAACGTTTTTCGTTCTTCTACAGGCGCCCCTTTGTAAATGTAAACATGCTCGATGCGGCAACCAGGGGAAGGGCCTTTTTTGATTGCATCAATAAATTTATTTAAGTTTTCCTCTTCTGCAATTGCATGAATTTCAACGGAACCATCGTCTAAATTTTTTACTGTTCCACTAATATCATATTTGTAAGCGACGTGTTTTGTGGTGTAACGAAATCCAACGCCTTGCACAAATCCAGTTACTCTCAAAATCGCTGTATCTCTAGCCATGGCGAAACCAACTCCTTTTATTTTTCCTTACTACTAGTGTATCTTTTTTTGCCATTACTTTCAAAAATTTGCATTCCGGTATTTCAAGAAAGCTTGTGCTATAATAAGTGTATTATATTTACTGTTGGGAGTTTTTGATATGACAAAATGGCATGTCTATCTGACTAAAGGAGAATATGAGCCTTGGTGGTTTTTCGAGGAGTGGGAAACATCCATTCAAGCAGAATATTCTTTTTCGGATAAAGAAGCAGCTTTTCTGAAGTACCAAGAATTAGCAGAGGACTTACTGCGGAATTATCCTAACCATCAAACGAAAAAAGATTGTTTGCTTGCTGCTTGGAACGAAGAAGAAGTGGAATATTGTGAGGACTGTGAAGATGATATCCAAACATTTCACGGACTTATTTTATTTTTAGATGGAGATGTATATCAACCAACTCCCGAAGAGAAAGAGACGATTTTTAAACCAGTTTTAACCTTTGCTTGAGGCGAAAAGAAATTTGGAGGATTAACACATGCAGAAGAACGATGACTTATTAAGAGAACGTCGAAAAGACGAACACGTTGCTCTTGGTGTAAAGCAAAATGAGCAATTAGCGCCGTCGAGTTTAGAAGATATTCAGCTGATCGGAACATCTATCCCGCGCTATAATGTGAAAGATATTGATTTAACTACGACTATTTTTGGGACGAATGTGCCGTTCCCGTTTTATATTAACGCAATGACAGGCGGGAGTCGCCATACGAAAAAAATCAATGCCGAACTTGCTGAAATAGCTCGTGAAGTAGCTATTCCGATGGCAGTTGGTTCGCAATCTGCAGCTCTAAAAAACAGTTCACTAATCGATACCTATAAAATTGTGCGCGAAGTGAATCCAGCAGGTGTGATTTTAGCGAATGTCAGTCCAGAAGTGGCAATTCAAGATGGTCTGCGCGCGGTGGAAATGTTAGAAGCAGATGCACTGCAAATTCATATTAACCCTGCGCAAGAATTAGTCATGGAAGAAGGCGACCGAGCTTTCAGTCACTGGCTGACAAGAATAGAAGAGTATGTCAAACTTTCCCCAGTACCAGTAGTCGTGAAAGAAGTTGGCTTTGGGATGACACGGGAAACTGTTAAGACATTAGCCGAAGTAGGCGTTAAAACAGTAGACTTGGCTGGAAAAGGCGGAACAAATTTTGTGCAAATCGAAAATGACCGCCGCCGCGACCATGCCTACGACTTTTTACTTGATTGGGGTATCTCAACTGGCCAAGCATTAATCGATATGCAACACGCCGATGCACCAAAGATTGCTTATTTGGCATCAGGTGGCATTAGAAACCCATTAGATATCGTGAAAGCTTTAGCGCTCGGAGCAGATAGCGTTGGCATGGCCGGACAAATCATCTATTCACTAAAAAAAGATGGCGTCACCAAAACCATCGAAAAATTAGAGTTATGGAAAGAACAGCTACGTGGCTTATTTGTGCTAGCGGATGCGAAAAATATCACGGAACTAAAGACAACCCCTTTAATCGTAAGTGGCGAACTTGCTAAATGGGGAACCTTACGAGAAATTGATTTAATCAAACTTGCTAATAGAAAATAAAAACCAGCTGCTATTTATTTAGCAAAGCTGGTTTTTTGTTTATTGAACCATTTCTGGCAAAGTTTCATCAATTGCTTGAAGACGTTCTGTAAATTCTTCTTTAGATAAATTTTTCGTATAAAGATTTGCTGGATGAACGCGGCAATCATGCGAACAACTACGCAAATATTTTTCTTCGTTGGAAACAGAAGCGAGAATTTGCTTGTTACAATACGGATTAGCACAATTAATGTAACGTTCGCAAGGCGTACCGTCAAAGTAATCTTTCCCAACAATGGTAGGATTTACTTGGTTAATCGGAACCGCAATTCTTTCATCGAAAACATACATTTGACCATCCCAAAGCTCACCTTTTGTTTCTTCATTTTTACCGTAAGTAGCAATCCCGCCGTGTAGTTGACTAACATCGTCAAAGCCAGCTGTTTTTAACCAACCAGAAAATTTCTCACAACGAATGCCACCAGTACAGTAAGTGACGATTTTTTTATCAGCCAGCTGCTCACGATTATCTTCAATCCAGCCTGGTAACTCACGGAAATTTTGAATATCTGGGCGAACAGCTCCGCGGAAATGACCGATATCAAATTCATAATCATTTCGAGCATCTAAAATCACTGTATCTTCATCCAAAAGCGCTTCACGAAACTCAGCAGGCTCTAGGTAAGTACCAGTAATTTCTAACGGATTTACATCTTCTTCTAAACTTAAACTAACGATTTCAGTACGAGGTCGAACATGCATTTTCTTAAACGCATGAGAATCAGCCGCGTCAATTTTAAATACCATATCAGCGAAGCGAGCATCATTTGCCATATAATTGATATACTTGTTTGTTGCCTCTACTGTTCCCGAAACGGTGCCATTAATCCCCTCAGACGCCACCAAAATTCGGCCTTTCAATTCCATTTCTTTGCAAGCTGCAAGATGCTCTTTTGCAAAAGTTTCTGGATCATCAATCGTTGTGTATTTGTAATATAACAACACTTGATAGTCACTCATAATCTTATCACCCTTCAAAATGTATTTCATGTGCAAGAATAATTCTCCACAAGTTTGCGCATTAATACTATACTATAGCAAATTCAGACTGGCAAGTAAGCGAACTGGGAAATAAATGCTTCTTATTATTAACTATATGTACAAGTACAAAACAGCTATGGTATACTTATTAAATATGAAGCGAAAATTTTGTTGATGGAAACAAATCTTGTTTTCATTGCCTAAAATAAAGAATGAAGTAAGGATTGGGCGTGAGCTATGTGCAAATAAATGAATCGTTTATGGAAGAACTAGCTTTAAAAAAAGTAAAACAAGAACGCAGAAAAAGGTTAAAGTGGTTTGTGTATAAGTTTTTAATGATTACCTTTGGTGCTATTTTAATGGGGGTTGGGCTGGAACTTTTCCTTGTAAACAACCGGATCTTAGATGGCGGGGTCGTTGGTATTTCGATTATTATTTCGCAATTAACACCACTGCCACTCGGAGTTTTAACTTTTGTACTTAATATTCCGTTTTTTATTATCGGTTACCGGAAAATCGGAAAGGTATTTGCCTTATTTACGTTATACGGGATTGCGGTCATGTCGATTGTAACGCTCGTTTTACATGATATGGATCCAGTGACGGATGACTTGTTGCTGGCGACTGTTTTTGGCGGTATGACGCTTGGTCTTGGCGTTGGACTTGTTATTCGTAATGGTGGGGCGCTTGATGGGACAGAAATTATTTCTATCATCATTAACGGCCGTACGCCATTTTCAACGGGACAAATTATTATGTTTATTAATATCGTCATTTTCATTGTTGCGGGGCTGGTGTTTAACTGGGACCGGGCGATGTATTCTCTCATTACCTATTTTCTAGCGTATAAAGTGATTGATATTGTTATTCAAGGTGTAGATGAATCAAAAAGTGCTTTTATTATTAGTCGCTATTACGAGGAAATTGGTGCAGAAATTATGGAACAACTTGGAAAAGGCGTGACATACTTAGATGCAACTGGTGGCTATTCCGGCGATGTAAGAAAAGTAGTTTTCGTTATCGTCTCAAGATTTGAAGAAGTAAAAGTAAAAGCAATTTTGGACGAAATTGACCCAGATGCCTTTTTAGCTGTCGGAGGAAGCATGTCAGAAGTCCGCGGCGGAAAATTGATGAACACGAAAACACCACATTTGTAACTATACTAAAACCATGTATCTTTTTGTTGAGATAGGTGGTTTTTTGACGAACGGAAACATTTGTTTGTATAATAGGGCTATAGTATGAGCGACAGAACGAATAGATGTGCTATAATAAAACAAGCAAAAAAAGGAATGGGTGGGACTTGGAATGGCGACACAAAAGAAAAAAACGAGCGGACGTAAAAAATCGTCAACACGTTCAAAGAAAAAACAATCAGCCTCTTTTCGTTTAGAAATAACAGGGGTTGTTTTGATAGCAATAGGAATAATCGGGCTTTTACAATTAGGCTTTATCGGCCGCGGTTTTTTTGCGTTGGCTGAAATGTTTGTTGGTCTTCTAAGTTATGTATTACTAGCTGGAAGTGTGATACTTGGCGGCTACATGGTCATTAGAAGAAAAATGCCACATCTCTTTAGCAAACGTTTAGTAGGGATTTACCTAATTGTTTTAGGCTTTTTAACTTATATACATATGTATTTTATTATTCACAATTTAGGGGCGAATGCGTCCGTTATTTCTAGCACATGGAAATTAGTACTAGAAAATTTATTTAGACCAAATCAAGTTGGTTTTGTTGGCGGAGGTATGATTGGAGCTGTGATTACTTCCATTACGTATTTCTTATTAGATCGTCTTGGCACAAATTTAATCGCGGCACTACTTATCATTTATGGATTTTCACTTATATCTGGCATTTCCATCCGCCAATTTTTCGCGAAAGTAGCAGAATTTGTCCGCTACTTGTTCACAAAAGGAAAAGCAGCAACGGAAAAAGGCAAAGAAGTAAAAGCAAAACGTGATAAAAAGAAAGCAGAAAAAGTTGTTGATGTGGAGCCGGAAGAGGAAATTGACCTAATAGAACCAATCCCAGAAGAAAAAATTCCACCAATAATTTCCAACTTTAGTTCAAAAGTGGAGCAAGAAAAAGCACCAGTGGAAGAAAAAACGGAACAAAAAGAACCAGATTTAGAAATGTTCCAACAAGAATCTTTCGAAAATGAGATTTATCAATTACCACCAGTGGATATTTTAGCACCAGCCAAAGTAACGGATCAAAGCAAAGAGTACGATCAAATCAAAATAAATGCTCAGAAACTTGAAGATACTTTTGAAAGCTTTGGCGTAAAAGCGAAAATCACCCAAGTGCATTTAGGACCAGCTGTTACCAAATATGAAGTACAGCCGTCTGTTGGTGTCAAAGTAAGTAAAATTGTTTCGTTGAGCGATGATATAGCACTTGCGCTAGCGGCAAAAGATATTCGGATTGAAGCACCAATTCCAGGGAAGTCTGCTATTGGGATTGAAGTAGCGAATCAGAATGTTGCCATGGTATCGTTGCGTGAAGTGTTAGAAAATAACCCTAAAAATAATCCGGAAGAGAAACTGCAAATCGCGCTCGGTCGTGATATTTCTGGTGAAGCGATGATGGCGAGTCTCGATAAAATGCCCCATTTACTTGTCGCAGGAGCAACAGGGAGCGGGAAATCCGTTTGTATTAACGGAATTATTACGAGCATTTTACTCCGCGCCAAACCGCATGAAGTGAAAATGATGATGATTGATCCAAAAATGGTCGAGTTAAATGTCTATAATGGGATTCCGCATTTACTTGCGCCAGTTGTAACGAATCCTAAAAAAGCAGCTCAAGCCTTACAAAAAGTCGTTGCTGAGATGGAACGCCGTTACGATTTATTCTCACATACCGGTACACGTAATATGCAAGGTTACAATGATTATGTGAAAAAACAAAATGAACTAAACAATGAAAAACAACCAGAGTTACCATTTATCGTTGTTATTGTAGATGAGTTGGCTGACTTAATGATGGTTGCTTCGAACGATGTAGAGGACGCTATTACGAGATTAGCACAAATGGCACGAGCGGCGGGCATACATTTAATTATTGCCACGCAGCGACCATCTGTAGACGTAATTACAGGTGTTATTAAAGCGAACATCCCATCACGAATTGCTTTTGCTGTATCAAGCTCAATTGATTCAAGAACAATTTTAGATATGGGTGGAGCAGAGAAATTGCTTGGCCGAGGAGATATGCTATTACTACCAGTTGGCTCAAGTAAACCAACGCGTATTCAAGGGGCCTTTTTATCTGATGCAGAAGTAGAGGATGTCGTGAATTACGTTATTTCGCAACAAAAAGCACAATATAGCGAAGAAATGATTCCTGATGATATCCCGGAAGTAGAAGGAGAAGTAACAGACGAGCTTTATCACGAAGCAGTAGAACTTGTTGTAGAGATGCAAACAGCTTCCGTCTCAATGTTACAACGGAAATTCCGAATCGGCTATAACCGTGCAGCGAGATTAATTGATGAAATGGAACAAAGAGGCGTCGTTGGCCCGCATGAAGGTAGCAAGCCAAGACGAGTAAATGTTGAAATTAGTCCTGAACATGAATAAAAAAGGTTGCGACGAAAAGTCGCAACCTTTTTTAGGAAAGTAAATCCTTTTTTTGAGCTTGAATTTGTTTTTCGCTAGCAGCATATTTTGATTGTGTTCGGTCAAGCAGTTCATCAAAAAAATTTGGCAACTCAGTTTGGCTCAGCTCCACGCCTTCCGCTGTGCTACCACCTTTTGTTGCAACGCGTTCAATCAAGCCGCTAAACGTGTAATCTTCCTCAACTAACAACTTGGAAGTTCCCGCCAAAGCAAAATTAATCATTTGGAAAACCTCAGCATCTGATAAAGAAGACCTTCTAAGAGCGGCTTCCACAAATTGTTCAAAAATCGCTGCGATAATACCAGGCGAGGAGCTAGTTAAATCACTTGCAACATCCATATTTTCTTCGCGAATCGTCATCACATGTCCAAAATGCTCAAAGGCCGTTTCCAACCAAGTACTATTCTTGGCATCAACCGTATCAGCATGCGCAATCAACGTTGTCCCGACGCCAACAGTCGACGTGATAGAAGGAATCAGTTTACTAATTTGTAATGTGGGCGAAAGTGCTAAAATATCAGAAGTACTGACGCCAGCCGCAATAGAAATGACATGACGTTGCGCTGTAAGTACCGCCGAACAATCTTTTATAAGTGGTAAAACAGCAAGTGGCAATGTACAAATAAAACTATGCGCCGCTTTTGTAAAAACTTCCGCTTCGTTACTAGCTAATTCCGCCGTCGGATATGTATCATAAAATTGTTTAAAATGCTCATTTTGGGAATTGGAATAAAGGATGATTTCTTCAGGAGTTGCAATCTCAGTTTCTATTACTTTAGTCGCAATTAACGATGCCATACTTCCAAAACCGATAAATCCTATTTTTGTCATTTTCATCCCGCCTTTCATTATTGATTTTTATTATGAAGGGAATAAAAGGGGATTGCAACTAAATTTGATTGTTTGCTTTTTCACGTTAACGCGCTTGTGTCTAGGGATTGGCGAAAAAGCGAATGATTCCGATAGAATTAAATTTTCTGAATTCATTTGCATTAAAAATTTATGAAGTTGGTTATTTATTTATTTTATTTTCCATGTTATATTAAGAACAGTTGGAGAAGACGTTAAATGTTTTTGTGCGTTTTCCGAAAAAGGGACCATACATAATTTTCTAATACGCGCCTGAATGTTTGTTTTGACAGATAGCTCTAACTAACATTATATCTCTCGGGAGGGGTTTTAAGGTGAAAAAGCGTACATTTGCTTTAGCACTATCAATGATTATTGCTTCTGGCGTTATCCTAGGTGCTTGTGGTTCGAGCAGCGACGATAAAAAAAGTAGCAGTGATAAGAGCAGTAAAGATTTTACAGTAGCAATGGTTACAGATACTGGTGGTGTTGATGACCGTTCGTTTAACCAATCTGCATGGGAAGGCTTACAAAAATTTGGTAAAGCTAACGACATGGAAAAAGGTACTGATGGTTACAACTACTTGCAATCAGCTTCTGAAGCAGACTACAAAACAAACTTAAACACTGCTGTTCGTAGCGACTATGATTTAATTTATGGAATTGGTTACAAACTGAAAGATGCAATTGAAGAAGTTTCTAAACAAAAACCTAAAAATCAATTCGCTATTGTTGATGACACAATTGATGACCGTGATAATGTAGTAAGTATTGGATTTAAAGATAACGATGGTTCTTACCTTGTTGGAGTTGTAGCCGGCTTAACAACAAAAACAAATAAAGTTGGATTTGTTGGTGGGGTAAAAGGAACTGTTATCGACCGTTTTGAAGCTGGTTTCACTGCTGGTGTAAAAGCTGTTAATCCGAACGCACAAATTGATGTGCAATATGCAAACGATTTCGCTAAAGCAGACAAAGGACAACAAATCGCTTCTTCCATGTATTCAAGTGGAGTTGACGTAATTTTCCATGCTGCTGGTGGTACTGGTAACGGTGTCTTTGCAGAAGCTAAAAACTTGAAGAAAAAAGATCCTAGCCGTGCTGTTTGGGTAATCGGTGTTGACCGTGACCAATGGGACGAAGGAAAAGTTACAGCAAACGATGGCAAAGATTACAATGTAACACTTACATCTGAAATCAAACGCGTTGATATCGCTGTTGATGACCTTGCAACTCGTGCTAAAGCTGGAGATTTCCCAGGCGGAACTAAAATTGAATATGGTCTTGATAAAGATGCTGTAGGGCTTTCTGAACATCAAGATAATATTTCAAAAGACGTTTTAGCTAAAGTAGAAGAATACAAACAAAAAATCGTTGATGGGGACATTAAAGTTCCAGAAAAACCTTGATTTTATAGTTATAAAAACTGAGTAATACGAACGAAGTAAAACCTTTTATGAAAGTCGGCATGCAACGTGTCGACTTTCATAAAAAATTAATTTGTAAGCGTTTTAATTTGATAGGTAAACCCTTTTACTAAAAGAAAATAATCGGTATATTGGAATTTATGATTGCAATGAATGCCATTTAGAAATAAAATAAGGAGATGGCTTTTTTAATCGCTTAAAAATGCAAGGCAAGCTTTCGTACATAGATGGTATAATAAAACGTGTTTTTACAACATACCAAAGCATTGAAGCGAGGAAGTCATTGAACAACAAACGGATAAAAAACTCGGAACCTTCTTCGGGAGGAAGTACGGGGAGAGGCGGCGTCCTTCGAGAGAATCGCGCGTGTGGCTGTTTTTCCAGTTTGAACCAGACGACAAGGGGAGTGAAGAAGTGGACTTTGTTATTGAAATGTTAGGAATCAGGAAGGAATTCTCTGGATTTGTAGCAAATGATAACATTACCTTACAGTTAAAGCAGGGAGAAATTCATGCTTTGTTAGGTGAGAATGGCGCAGGGAAATCTACGCTAATGAATGTCTTGTTTGGTCTATATGAACCAGATGGTGGAGAAATTCGTGTTCGTGGTACGAAAGAAAATATTAACAGCCCGAACAAAGCAAATGAGCTTGGAATCGGTATGGTCCATCAGCATTTCATGTTAGTGGATAAATTCACGGTTGCAGAAAACATCATCCTTGGTAAAGAGCCAAGCAAACTAGGTGTTATCGAAAAGAAAAAAGCGATTGAAGAAATTAAAGAAATTTCTGATCGTTACGGCTTGCGAGTGGATCCAAATGCGGTTGTGCGTGATATTTCTATCGGTATGCAACAACGTGTAGAAATTCTAAAAACACTTTATCGTGGCGCGGACATCCTCATTTTTGATGAGCCGACAGCTGTTTTAACACCCCAAGAAATCAAAGAACTAATCCAAATTATGCGTTCTCTAATCAAGGAAGGCAAATCGATTATTTTAATCACACATAAACTAAAAGAAATCATGGACGTTTGTGACCGCGTAACTGTTATCCGTCGTGGTAAAGGCATGGGTACAGTAAACGTTCCAGAAACTACACCACAAGATTTGGCTAATTTAATGGTTGGCCGTGAAGTTGTCTTTACAACCGAGAAAATAGATGCAACTCCTGGTAAAGACGTTTTAGAAGTAAAAGATTTAGTTGTGAAAGAAAGTCGCGGCGTTGAAAGTGTTCGTGGACTTAATTTGACTGTCAGAGCTGGCGAAATCGTCGGAATAGCTGGGGTCGATGGTAATGGTCAAAGTGAACTTATTTCTGCGATTGCTGGTCTTTCTAAAGTAACTAGTGGTAGCATTCTTCTAAATGGCGAACATATCGAAAACAAAAAACCACGTAAAATTACGGAAGCTGGTTTAGGACATATTCCAGAAGATCGTCACAAACATGGTTTAGTACTCGAAATGTCGCTTGGAGAGAACATTGCTCTGCAAACATACTATAAAAAACCTATTTCTAGTAAAGGGTTCTTAAATCATAAAGCAATGTACGACTTTGCGCGTGAACTAATTGAAGAATACGATGTTCGTGCAAGTAGCGAATATGTAGCAGCAAAATCACTTTCTGGTGGTAACCAACAAAAAGCGATTATTGCAAGGGAGATAAATCGTAATCCAGATTTCTTAATTGCGGCTCAACCGACACGGGGACTAGATGTTGGTGCAATTGAATTCATTCATAGACGCTTGATTGAACAACGAGATAAAGGGAAAGCAGTATTACTTATGTCGTTTGAATTAGATGAAATTATGAATGTAAGTGACCGTATTGCGGTTATTTACGAAGGGAAAATCGTTGCTATTGTTGATCCGAAAGAAACAACGGAGCAAGAACTTGGCCTAATGATGGCTGGTTCATCCAAACAGGAAGCGGAAATGGGGGAGAAAGAGCATGTCTAAACGACTACAAGCATTAGTTATCCCAGTTACAGCCGTTATCCTTGGACTTATCTGCGGTGCGATTATCATGCTTATTTTTGGATATGACCCAATTGCAGGTTATTCAGCACTTGTAGAAGGCGTTATCGGAGAACCTTTCTACATCGGTGAAACAATTCGCCAAGCTACACCATACATTTTAGTTGGTCTATCTGTCGCGGTTGCATTTAAAGCCGGTCTTTTCAATATCGGTGCAGAAGGTCAAATGCTTATGGGCTGGTTAGGTTCAATCATCATCGCAGTAAACTTTGATGGTTTAGCAAAATGGATTCATTTACCACTTGCGATTATCACTGGTATGGTTTTCGGTGCGATTTGGGCATTCATTCCAGGTATTTTAAAAGCAACTTTACGCGTAAATGAAGTTATCGTAACAATCATGCTTAACTATACAGCACTTTATATTTTCAACTATGTCGTACAAAATTTACTTACAGATGGTTTGGATAAAACGCAAGAAATTCATGCGTCTGCGTCTTTACAATCTGAATTATTACAATCACTTACAGATTATTCATCGCTACATTGGGGAATATTGATAGCCCTAGGTTTTGCACTTATTATTTGGTTAATGTTAAACAAAACTACTTTTGGTTACGAAATCGAAGCAGTTGGGTTTAACGAAAATGCATCGCAATATGCCGGAATGAGTGTTAAGAAAACAATTATCTTTTCCATGGTTATTGCCGGAGCGCTTGCTGGTCTTGGTGGCGTAATGGAAGGTCTTGGAACATACGGAACAGCTTATGTATTAACTTCTTCTCCAGGAATTGGTTTTGACGGTATTGCCGTTGCATTACTCGGAGGAAGTTCTCCAATTGGGATTGTTTTCTCTGCCATCTTGTTCGGCGCTCTAAAAGTCGGAGCACTAAACATGCCAGCAGTTGCGGGCGTTCCAAACGAATTAGTCAATGTAATTATCGCTCTGATTATCTTCTTTGTGGCATCCAGCTACATTATCCGCTGGGCGATGGCAAAATTTAAGAAGGGGGCGAAAGCAGAATGACAGCCATTTTAGCGACAATTGTTTCTAGTACACTGCTTATGGCAGGCCCACTAATTTTTACTGCTCTCGGGGGCGTTTATTCAGAACGAGGCGGTGTGGTTAATATTGGACTAGAGGGTATGATGGTAATGGGAGCATTCTCGGCTATCGTCTTCAACCTTACTTTCCAAGATACTTTTGGCAATTTAACTCCTTGGATATCACTTATCGCAGCGATGGTCGTTGGGGGATTATTCTCTCTTGTACACGCTGTTGCAACTATTAATTTCCGCGCTGACCACGTAATCAGTGGTGTAGCGATTAACTTTTTAGCAACTGGTCTATCTTTATTCCTTGTAAAAGTAATTTATGATAAAGGCCAAACAGATCAAATTAAGTACTATTTTGGTAAACCGGATATTCCTGTTTTGAGTGATATTCCAGTCATTGGTGATATTTTCTTCAAAAACATTCCGGTAATGAGTTATGTGGCGATTATTTTCGCTATCGCATCTTGGTTTATTATTTACAAAACACGCTTTGGCCTTCGTCTTCGTTCTGTAGGGGAACATCCTCTTGCAGCCGACACAATGGGAATCAAAGTTCGTTGGATGAGATACCAAGGTGTTATCATTTCTGGTATTCTTGGTGGCCTAGGTGGCGCGGTTTACGCCCAATCCTTTACACTTGATTTCGGACATGCAACTATTTCCGGTCAAGGTTATATGGCCCTTGCAGCGATGATTTTTGGTAAATGGAACCCGCTTGGAGCTATGGGAGCAGCAATCTTCTTCGGTTTTGCGCAATGTTTGGCAATTACCGGTGGATCACTACCATTCTTCAAAGACATTCCAGACGTTTACTTACAAATTGCGCCTTATGTATTAACAATCCTTGCGCTTGTTGGCTTTATCGGTAAATCCGAAGCGCCAAAAGCAGACGGTGTGAACTACATTAAAGGTAAATAATACGAGTGAACAGCCTAGATTAAATTCTAGGCTGTTTTTTTATGCTAGAAAATTGTGTGTCACAACAACTTACGATACAATAGGAAAGTGAGATCATTGCTTGAAAGGAGCATTATAATGACAGACAAAATATTTCAAGAAAAAGTTGGCCCAGTTGCCCTGACAATTGTTCCAACCCAAAAATATAAATCCAATAAAATTGTTTTTAAATTTCGCGCTCCATTAGAAAGAGAAACAGTAACTAAACGGGCTTTACTTTCGATATTATTAGAAACAAATAGTGAAAAATATCCAACTCAAACGGATTTTAGAAAACAGTTAGCGAATCTTTATGGTGCTAATTTTTATACGACTACTGCCAAAAAAGGCAATGAACATGTATTAACTGTAATTTTTGATATGATTGATGGACAATATGTATCCGATGGAAATCATATTTTAAAAGATGCGTTTTCATTTATAGAACAAGCATTATTCCACCCAAACGTTGCAAATGGTGCTTTCAATGAAGAAACACTTGCTCGTGAAAAAGAGAATTTAAAAAGTAGTTTAGAAGGCATTTACGATGATAAAATTCGTTTCGCTTCCAAACGATTAATAGAAGAAATGTTCCAAGACGATGCGTTTCGCTTTGGTTCAGCTGGTATCTTAGAAGATATTGACGCTATCACAGCGAAAGATTTGTACGATTACTATCTGCAATTTATCGCAGAAGATACAGTCGAAATATTTATTTGCGGAGATGTAACAACAGAAGAAGTCATGCCGCTTATCGGAAAAATGGCTTTTGCGCCGCGTGCGGAACGAAAAGGTGTTTTTTATACAAAAGAAGCGCCGAAAGAAGTGCGCGTGATTCACGAGCAACAAGCAATTAACCAAGGGAAACTTGTACTTGGTTATCAAACTGAAACATTATTTGGAGACGATGATTTCGTGGCACTTCAACTTGCGAACGGTTTGCTTGGCGGATTTGCGAACTCCAAAATCTTCATCAATGTGCGTGAAAAAGCAAGTCTAGCTTATTACGCTTCTAGCCGAATTGATTCTTTCAAAGGCTACATGATTATTTCAGCTGGAATCGATGAAGTGAACTATGAGCAAGCATTGTCAATTATTGAAGAACAAGTCGTTGCAATGAAACAAGGCGATTTTACAGAAGATGAATTAAACCAAACAAAAGAAATGCTTATTAACCAATTGCTTGAAACAAATGACCAAGCACAAGGCCTAATTGAACTCGTGTATAACAATGTTTTACGCGAAGCTAATTTAGACCTAGAAAATTGGATTGCAAAAATCAAACAAGCAACGAAAGAAGAAGTAGTTGCTGCCATCAATAAAATTAAACCAGATACTATTTATTTCTTGAGCAAGGGAGGAGAAGAACTTCATGGAAAAAATCACATTTGAGCAAGTAAAAGAAGCAGTCTTTCATAAAAAAATGGCAAATGGCTTACAAGTGTATCTTCTTCCAAAACAAGGATTTAGTAAGACTTATGCTGTATTCACAACAAACTACGGGGCAATCGATAATAATTTCGTCCCAATTGGCGAAACCGAATTTACGAAAGTTCCAGACGGCATTGCCCATTTCTTAGAGCATAAAATGTTTGAAAAAGAAGACGGCGATGTATTCTTCAAATTTGGCGAAAAAGGTGCATTCACGAATGCGTTCACCTCTTTTACCAAAACAGCGTATCTTTTCTCAAGTACTTCTCGCGTAGAAGAAAACTTAGAGACGCTAATTGATTTCGTACAAGATCCGTATTTCACTGAAGAAACAGTCGAAAAAGAAAAAGGCATTATCGGCCAAGAAATCAGAATGTATGATGATGATCCAGATTTTCGCGCATATTTTGGCGTAATTGAAAACATGTATCATAATCACCCAGTAAAAATCGACATCGCTGGAACAGTTGAATCCATCGCGGAAATTAACAAAGATTTACTTTACCTTTGTTATAACACGTTCTATCACCCGAGCAACATGGTACTTTTCGTTGTAGGTAACTTAGAACCTGAACAAATGATGGACCAAATTCGTTCTAACCAAGCGAAAAAAGAATTTGCTGAAGCTGCACCAATCAAACGTCATTTCCCGGAAGAACCGAAAACAGTTGCTGTAAAAGAACGCAAAATCCATTTCCCGGTTCAAATCGCTAAAAATTTAGTGGGGATTAAAGAAGATATCGGTTCCATGGAAGGACAAGCGGCATTAAAACAAGAAATTATCGGTGATGTTGCCTTGGAAATGCTATTTGGCACAACTTCTGACACCTACTTGAAGTTATATAACGAAGGAATCATTGATGACACATTTGGCTATGATTACACACTTCAAGATAGCTTTTCATTCGTGCTAGTTGGCGGCGACGCAAAAGACCCGGACAAACAAACAGCCAAAATTAAAGAAGCTATTCAAGCAGCAGCTAAAAATGGTTTAAGTGAAACTGATTTAGCGCTCGTTAAACGCAAACGTATCGGTCAATTTTTACGTTCATTGAATTCACCTGAGTTTATTGCGAACCAATTTAGCCAATACGTTATGAAATCAGCTTCGTTATTTGATATTTTACCTTTAATGGAAAAAGTGACTTTAGAAGAAGTAAATCATTTCGTTAAAAACTTGGACCAAGAAGAGCGGACAACGAGTTTCCAATTACTTCCAGAGCAATAAACAAATTTATGTCTTTTTTTAGTATAAAAAATGGCATAAATTCCTGAGTCATGCTATCATAAAAGAAATAGACTGGAAAGGGTTGCCTTTTTTTGGATAAAGAGATAAAATATGCTTTTGTAACTGGTGCTAGCGGAGAGATTGGACAAGCAATTTGTTTATCCCTTGCGAAAGCTGGCTGGAACTTGTATCTTCACTATTATCAAAATAAACAAGCAGTAGAAACATTATTGCCACAATTAGAAGCAGAAGAAGTAGATGTTATGCTTATTCAAGCTGATTTTGATGATTTAGCAAGTTTAGCAGAACTGGAAAAGCAAGTTTTTCAAGTAGATGCTTTTATTCATACAGCGGGGCAGGCTCACTATAGTTTATTCCAGGATACTACAGATACAATTATAGCTGAACTATGGAATGTTCATATGTTCATGCCGATGAGATTAATCCGTACTTTTATGCCAAAGCTAATGAAAAGTAGCCAAGGAAGAATTATTTTCATTAGTTCAATATGGGGAGAAGTTGGTGCGTCGATGGAAGTAGCGTACTCCACTGTAAAAGGTGCACAAATAGCCTTTTGCCGTGCGCTAAGCCAAGAAGTAGGACTGTCTGGAATAACCGTTAATGCGGTGACACCAGGAGTTGTAGAAACAAAAATGATGGATCAATTTGCAGACGATGAGAAGGAAATGTTGCGGCAAGAAATCCCTTTAAAACGTTTTGCAAAACCCGAAGAAATTGCAGAAACAGTAGAATTTTTAACAAGTAAAAAAGCAAGCTATATCACTGGAGAAGTTTTGCGCTTAAATGGCGGTTGGCTTATGTAATTTTTAGCAAAAAAATGGAAATTTGAAATTAGTAATGGTAGGTGTTTAATTTTGACAGAACTCGGTGATAAACTGAAACAAGCTAGACGTGAAAAAGGACTCAGTTTAGATGACTTGCAACAAATAACGAAAATTCAAAAACGTTATTTAGTAGCGATTGAAGAAGGAAATTATGCGGTAATGCCTGGAAAATTTTATGCGAGGGCATTTATTAAACAATATGCAGAGGCAGTTGGGCTAGATAGCACAACGCTTTTTGACGAGTTTGAAAGCGAAGTTCCTGAAACACCGCAACAAGAAGTAGTAAATAACGAGCCAACACGCGTTCAAAGTAAAAGAAATCCAATTCCTGCACAAGCTGTGGGTAATCAGAGTAACGCTCGTAATCGTTTCTTTGATATTTTACCAAAAATCCTCATCGCTTTATTTATCGTTTTTATTCTTTTCATCGTTTGGTTCTTCTTGCTTAATAAACAAGATAATTCCACAGAAAAAGTAAAAACAGACACAAGCAATCCTACAGTAAAAGTAGAAGATTCTACAAAAAATGAGGACACAAGTAAAGATACAGAGAAAAAAGATACGACATCTGACGAAGATAAATCAACTGAAAAAACAGAAGATACATCCAAAGAAGTGGAAGTGACTAAAGGAGAAACATCGGGTAATGCCACTACGTACACAGTGAAAAATACCGATAAAATGAATTTATCACTTAGCGCTACAGGTGATTCATGGATTGGCGTTTCCGATGCGAATGGCAGCACAATCCAAAATATAACATTATCCACACAAAATCCATCTACTGAAATTGATTTAGGCGACAACAAGACAGTTTCTATCGTTATCGGAAACTCTCCTGTTACTACCGTTAAAATCAATGACAAACAGCTGGAACTAGCACCGGATCTTGTTAAACAAGTCTTAACAATTAACTTAGAAGCGAGCGATACTAGCTCAGATGCTGAATAATTTGTTTTATATGGCGAAATCTGCTCATTAGATTTCGCCAACATTTTTTATAATTACATACTTTTTAAATGTAAAAAAGGAGAGAAAAAGATGAATTTACCAAATAAATTGACGGTTATTCGCATTTTTATGATACCCATTTTTGTCATTCTTTGTGTAGTACCATTTGACTGGGGAAGTGTTACTTGGCTTGATTCGACTATTCCAGTTACAAGTTTAGTGGCAACGATTATTTTCGTCGTAGCAGCCCTTACAGACTGGTTTGATGGACATTTAGCACGTAAGTATAACTTAATTACCAACTTCGGGAAGTTTGCGGATCCAATGGCAGATAAATTACTCGTAGCGGCAGCATTTATTATTCTTGTAGAAATGCATATCGCGCCGTCTTGGGTAGTTATTTTAATCATTAGCCGTGAGCTAGCTGTTACCGGTCTTCGTTTACTACTAGTTGAAGGCGGCGAAGTGCTTGCAGCTGGTCAACTTGGGAAAATTAAAACATTCACACAGATGATTGCTATCCCGCTAATGTTACTAAACAATTTCCCATTTGCTTGGACAGGTATTCGTGTAGATTTAGTTTTCTTATATGTATGTGCATTCTTTGCCGTATGGTCAGGAATCGACTATTTCTACAAAAACCGTGGCGTATTCAAAGGTTCTATGTAATAAATAAAAAAAGCATACCATTGTGTGCTTTTTTTCTATACAAAAAATGAAATGGGGATGAAACATAATGGCAAGTGCAGAGATTATTGCAGTAGGAACAGAGTTATTACTCGGACAAATTGTGAATTCTAATGCGGCATTTATTTCACAAGAATTAGCGGCTGACGGGATATATGTATACCATCACACGGTCGTTGGAGATAATCCAGCCCGTTTAAAAGAAGTAATTGAGATTGCTGAAAAACGCAGTGATATTTTAATTTTCACAGGTGGACTTGGACCAACAGAAGACGATATTACGAAACAAATTTTAGCAGCCCATTTACAAAAACAATTAGTAGAAGACGAATACCACATGCAGAAAATTACCGAGTACTTCGCTTCCAGAAACAAACCGATGACGGAAAATAATAAGTTGCAAGCTGTTATTATTGAAGATTCCATTGTTTTAAATAATGACTATGGTTTTGCGGCTGGGATGTACTTGAAAGACAACAAGCATACATATGTACTACTTCCAGGACCTCCATCTGAAATGAAGCCAATGTTTACGAGCTATGCGAATCCACTTCTTTTAAGCGAAAGTGGTGATCAAAATATTTTAGAATCCAAAATTTTGCGCTTTTTTGGTATTGGAGAATCACAATTAGCGGCTGATTTAAATGATTTAATTATTACACAAGTCAATCCAACGATCGCGACTTATGCTGGCGACAATGAAGTGGTTGTGCGAATTACGGCAACCGCTAAAACGCAAGAAGAAGCTAGCGCACTCGTTCGGGATACCGAACAAGAAATACTTCGTCGTGATGGCACTTTTTTATATGGTTACG
Source organism: Listeria cossartiae subsp. cayugensis (assembly GCF_014229095.1). Classification (GTDB taxonomy): domain Bacteria; phylum Bacillota; class Bacilli; order Lactobacillales; family Listeriaceae; genus Listeria; species Listeria cayugensis. Next base: position 1,088,883 of record NZ_JAARZC010000001.1, read on the forward strand.
GAGAAGTTTCTTTATCTGAATTAGTGACGGCGATGCTACTAGAGAAAGAACTCACAATTTCTGCAGCAGAAAGTTTTACTGCTGGCTTATTCCAAGCCGAAATTGCCCGTTTCCCCGGCATTTCTAAAATTTTCAAAGGTGGAATGGTAACTTACAGCGAGGAAGCGAAACAATCTATTTTAGAAGTTTCACACCAAGTAATAAAAGAAAAAGGCGTTGTAAGCGAGGAATGCGCAAAAGAAATGGCTGAAAATGTAAGTCGACTTTGTAATACGGATATCGGTGTTAGTTTCACAGGAGTTGCGGGGCCGGATAGTTTAGAAGGACATCCAGCAGGGACTATATGGATTGGATTAAGTGTGAAAGGTCGCGAAACAGAAGCTTATCAATTTGTGTATGGAAGAGATAGAAACCATAATCGTCGCCGTGCAGTGATGCAAGGATTTCAGCTGATTAAGCAATTTTTAGATGCAAAGAAGTAATTTTCTCTAGTAGAAAATGAAAAAACAGCCTAAAAAAATCAAAAATAAGCAATAAAAAAGTATTAGACGAACGCTGAAAATCCCGTTATAATGGGAAAGAAAGCAGCCGGTGCTTACACAAAATAAAAAATACGAATAAATGTTCGCTTTTTGCTTGCTTCTCACTCTAAAATGCGTTATAGTAATTCTAGGAAAAACATTCTGACTGTTTTTTGAGAGAGAAGAAGTAGAAAAACAGCTATTAGGATATTTATGAAGGAGGCAACATTGTGAATGATCGTCAAGCGGCATTAGACCAAGCTTTAAAACAAATTGAAAAACAATTCGGTAAAGGTTCCATTATGAAATTAGGGGAACATTCAGATCAAAATATATCTACTATTTCTAGTGGTTCATTAGCATTAGATATTGCATTAGGAGTTGGCGGATACCCTCGTGGACGTATTATTGAAGTATACGGACCAGAGAGTTCTGGTAAAACAACGGTTGCACTTCACGCTATTGCAGAAGTACAAGCGCAAGGCGGAACAGCAGCATTTATCGATGCAGAACACGCGTTAGATCCTGCTTATGCTAAAAACCTAGGCGTAAATATTGATGAATTACTATTATCTCAACCAGATACAGGGGAACAAGCTTTAGAGATTGCAGAAGCTTTAGTTAGAAGTGGCGCAGTTGATATGCTAGTAATTGACTCTGTTGCAGCACTTGTACCACGTGCTGAAATCGAAGGTGAGATGGGCGATGCGCACGTTGGTTTGCAAGCTCGTTTAATGTCTCAAGCATTACGTAAACTTTCTGGTGTTATTAATAAATCAAAAACCATTGCTATATTCATTAACCAAATTCGTGAAAAAGTTGGTGTTATGTTCGGTAACCCTGAAATCACACCAGGTGGACGTGCGCTTAAATTCTATTCGACTGTTCGTTTAGAAGTAAGACGTGCTGAACAACTGAAACAAGGTACAGATGTAATGGGTAACAAAACAAAAATCAAAGTCGTAAAAAATAAAGTAGCACCACCATTCCGTATTGCTGAAGTAGATATTATGTATGGTGAAGGTATTTCGCGTGAAGGTGAGCTTGTTGATATGGCCGCTGAAGTGGATGTAATCAATAAGAGTGGTTCATGGTATTCTTATAAAGAAGAACGCATCGGTCAAGGCCGTGAGAATGCAAAACAATATCTGAAAGAACACACTGATATTCGTGACGAGATTTCTAAACGCGTTCGTGAAGAGTATGAAATTGACGGCAACAAAGAACCTCTTGACGAAAATGAAGAAACTTTAAGCTTACTAGATGATGAATAAATAATTGCTAAATACGTGATGGGAATTTACTTCCTGTCGCGTATTTTTTGTTATTTTAAAAAAACTAAGGAAAATAGTGTGACATTTCATTCCTTTCCTTGACATTGTATGCTTTGACCTATAAAATTAAGTTGTATATTTTATATTGCTGGGAGACAAGGGGGAAGTTTTTCCTTTGAAAATCGGCTTCAACTGAATGGGGAGATTAGCACTCGGTTGTTGATGAAAAATACGCATGTGCCAGAATTCTGGCCACCGACATAACAATAACGAAAATTGAATAGCAAAGGAGGTGTAAGGATGACAATCGCAATCACGATCATCTCCAGTTTGCTTTTCTTAATCGTCGGTCTAGTTGTTGGTTCTCTAATTTTTAAATCTAGTACAGAGAAAAAACTGGCTGCTGCAAGGGGGACTGCTGAATTAATTGTAGAAGATGCAAAGAAAGAAGCAGAAACTACAAAAAAAGAAGCATTGCTTGAAGCGAAGGAAGAGAATCATAGGTTACGTACTGAAATCGAAAATGAACTTCGTGGGCGAAGAACAGAGACACAGAAAGCAGAAAATCGCTTATTGCAAAGGGAGGAAAACCTCGACCGTAAAGATACTTCTTTAAGTAAACGAGAAGCTACACTTGAAAGAAAAGAGGAGAGTATCAGTAAACGTCAACAACAAATTGAAGAGAAAGAAAGCAAACTAGCTGAGATGATTCAAGCGGAGCAGACAGAACTCGAAAGAATTTCTGCGCTCAGCAAAGAAGAAGCGAAATCTATCATCCTTAACCAGGTAGAAGAGGAATTAACACATGATACAGCTATCATGGTCAAAGAATCAGAAAACCGGGCCAAGGAAGAGTCGGATAAAAAAGCAAAGAATATTCTCTCACTAGCTATCCAGCGTTGTGCAGCTGATCATGTGGCAGAAACAACGGTATCTGTTGTTACCTTACCAAATGATGAGATGAAAGGACGGATTATCGGACGTGAAGGACGTAATATCCGTACGCTTGAGACACTAACAGGGATTGATTTGATAATTGATGATACGCCGGAAGCAGTTATACTTTCCGGATTTGATCCAATTCGACGTGAAATCGCTAGAATCGCCTTAGAAAAACTTGTTCAAGATGGAAGAATCCATCCAGCTCGAATTGAAGAAATGGTGGACAAAGCCCGTAAAGAGGTGGACGAACACATTCGCGAAGTCGGGGAACAAGCAACATTTGAAGTTGGAATTCATTCCATCCATCCTGATTTGATAAAAATTCTTGGCCGCTTGCGTTACCGTACTAGTTATGGACAAAACGTTCTTAACCACTCACTCGAAGTTTCGAAACTTGCAGGAATTCTTGCAGGAGAGCTTGGCGAAGACGTTACGCTTGCTAAACGGGCCGGACTACTTCATGATATTGGGAAAGCAATTGACCATGAAATTGAAGGAAGTCACGTTGAAATTGGCGTGGAACTTGCTACCAAATACAAAGAAAATGATGTGGTAATCAATAGTATTGCTTCCCATCACGGAGATACAGAAGCGACTTCTGTTATCGCAGTATTGGTTGCAGCGGCGGATGCACTTTCTGCTGCAAGACCAGGAGCTCGTAGTGAAACGCTTGAAAATTACATTCGTCGTTTAGAAAAATTAGAAGAAATTTCTGAGTCTTACGATGGTGTAGAAAAATCTTATGCAATCCAAGCAGGACGTGAAGTACGTATCATCGTTGAACCAGATACAATTGATGATCTTTCGTCTTACCGCCTAGCTCGTGACATAAGAAAACGAATTGAAGAGGAATTAGATTACCCGGGTCACATCAAAGTGACTGTAATTCGTGAAACAAGAGCAGTTGAATACGCTAAATAATAATTAAAAGATACATCGCAAATTTATTTTGCGGTGTATCTTTTTTTAATCGGTTGCCTAGCTTGAGTAAGAACGGTATAATCAAAAGATAAACGAAAAAGGGAGGCGGAGTTTTTGAGTGAGTGGAAAATTTTGCCGATGCTAGAAGAACACTATCCTGGAGTTGCTGCGGTTCATCAAGAAGGCATTGATACAGGGAACGCTACTTTTCAAGAAAAAACACTTACGTTAGAAGCATGGGATGAAAAGTACTTAAAAAGTTGTCGATTAGTTGTACTGATGAACGACCAAGTGATTGGCTGGGCAGCATTACTACCATTTTCAAGTATGTATGCTTATCGCGGAGTAGCCGAGTTAAGCATTTATATAGCAAAAAGCGCTCGTGGAAAAGGCGTTGGAAAAGCACTGATGCATGAAATTATCCAGACAAGTGAGCAAAATGGCTTCTGGACATTGCAATCCTTAATTTTTCCAGAGAATAAAGCTAGTATTGCGCTTCACCATACATATGGCTTCCGAACATTATGCATTCATGAAAAATTAGGTGAAATGAATGGCGTTTTTCGGGATGTCGCATTATTAGAACGTAGAAGTAATAGAAACGGAGAATAACAAAATGAAAATACTATTTATCGGTGATGTTGTCGGCTCCATCGGCCGCGATGCCATTACAGAATATTTACCACAATTAAAGAAAAAATATAAACCAACAATCACGGTGATTAACGGTGAAAACGCAGCAAGTGGCCGTGGAATCACAGAGAAGATTTATAAAGATTTCCTAGAACTTGGTGCTAATGCAGTAACGCTTGGGAATCACACATGGGACAATCGTGATATTTTTGAATTTATCGAGGATGCTAAATATTTAGTGCGTCCTGCCAATTTCCCAGATGATACGACACCTGGAACAGGGATGGTTTTTGTGAAAAGTAATCAACATGAGATTGCTGTCATTAATATGCAAGGTCGAACTTTCTTAGCAGATTTAGACGATCCGTTCCGTAAAATGGACGCGTTGATTGAAGAAGCAAAAAAACGTACTAACATTATTTTTGTGGACTTTCATGCCGAAACAACAAGTGAAAAAGAAGCAATGGGGTGGTATTTAGATGGTCGGGTGACTGCTGTGGTTGGTACGCATACCCACGTGCAAACGTCTGATAACCGCATCCTTCCAGAAGGAACAGCTTATTTGACGGATACTGGTATGACTGGACCGTACGATGCTATCCTTGGAATGGAAAAGGAAGCTGTTATTCGTCGTTTTAAAACAGCTCTACCAACAAGATTCGAAGTTCCTAAAACAGGTCGTGCAGTCTTGTCTGGTTGTTTGATCACGCTTGACGAAAATACTGGAAAAGCACAAAAAATTGACCGAATTCTCATCAACGAAGACCACCCATTTTCCTTTGATTAAGAATGGAGATGAAATTGTGACGGTTTCAAAAGAAGAAATTATGAAAAAAGCAACAGAACTTCGTGATGCACTGCAACAAACGGAAGAAGTATCTTTTTACCGGATTGCCGAGGAAAGAATAAATGCTAATTCCAAAGTATCAGCGAAAGTTTCTAAAATAAAGTTACTTCAAAAAGAAGCAGTCAACTTAGAACATTATCAAAAACTCGAAGCCATGAAACAAACCGAGAACCAAATTGATAACGTTCGTGCAGACATTGACTCACTCCCGATTGTAACAGAATTCAGACGCGCTCAAGAAGATGCCAATGATCTTTTGCAGTCAATTACAACGGAGATTACAACAAAAGTAACAACCGAGCTTGAAAAAGAAAATTGACCTTTTAAAACTGCCAAAACACTGGCAGTTTTTTTCTTTTGTGGTCGCGGGAGAATGAAAGTTTATGCTATAATGAGAGGATGAAAAAGAAGTAAGGGATGATGAGATAATGACAGAATATACACCAATGATTAAGCAATACTTGGAGATCAAAGACAAATATCAAGATGCTTTCTTATTTTTCCGTTTAGGAGATTTTTATGAAATGTTTTTTGAGGATGCGCTTAATGCTTCTCAAATTTTAGAAATTACGTTAACTGGTCGTGAAGGTGGAACAAAGGAGAAAATCCCGATGTGCGGAGTTCCATATCATTCGGCGAGCGGTTATATTGATACGTTAATCGAAAAAGGATACAAAGTAGCTATTTGTGAACAAGTCGAGGATCCTAAAACGACAAAAGGTATGGTTAAACGAGAAGTAGTGCAATTAATTTCGCCAGGTACGGTTATGGATGAGCGCGGCTTGAAAGCGAAAGAAAACAACTATATTGCGTCGCTTTATTGCTACGAAGGCAAAGAGTACGGTTTTGCTTATTCCGATTTATCGACAGGTGAACTAAAATCAACCGTTATTGAAGCTAGCGAAGATCGTCTGATTAATGAATTAACGACACTTTCAACGAGAGAATTAATCGTTTCATCCTCAGAAAAAGAAGTACTTTCAGCTGTTATGAAGGAGCAACTAGGCTTAACTCTTTCGGTGCACGAAGAAGATACGATTCCAGCCGAAAATGAAAAATTAGTAACGCGCCATATGTCATTATCAGAAAAACGAGCTATCGGCAAATTACTACATTACTTAAAAGAAACACAAAAGCGGGATTTAGGTCATTTGCAACAAGCGGTTCATTATGAAACGAGCAATTACATGAAAATGGACTATTATTCCAAACGCAACTTAGAATTAGCGGAATCTATTCGTGGCAAAGGACGACAAGGCACGCTGCTTTGGCTTTTAGATAATACGCAAACAGCTATGGGCGGGAGAATGCTCAAACAATGGATTGACCGTCCACTAATAGACCGCAAAAAAATTATCGAACGCCAAAATGATGTTAGTGAACTAATGGCTCACTTTTTCGAACGCTTAGAGCTAGTAGAAAACTTGAAAAACGTGTATGACTTAGAACGTCTTGCTGGACGAGTTGCATACGGAAATGTCAATGCGCGCGATTTAGTTCAACTGCGTAACTCGCTATACCAAATCCCACGTATTCGCGCAACGTTATTATCGATGAATAGTGAGAGTCTTACAGAACTGGCGAACCAATTAGACCCATGTGAAGAATTAACGGAAAAGCTGGAAGACGCAATTATGGATTCTGCACCCATTTCGATTCGTGAAGGCGGGATTATTAAAGACGGTTACAACAGCCAATTAGATACGTACCGCGATGCAAGTCGTAACGGAAAAACGTGGATTGCTGAATTAGAACGGAAAGAACGTGAACTAACAGGCATTAAAACGATGAAGGTAGGCTTTAACCGCGTATTTGGTTATTATATTGAAGTTACCCGAGCAAACACGCATTTGCTCCCAGAAGGCCGCTATGAGCGTAAGCAGACCCTAACAAATGCCGAACGTTACATTACACCAGAACTAAAAGAGAAAGAAAAACTCATTTTAGATGCGGAAGAAAAAAGCATGGAGTTAGAATACCAATTATTTACAGAAGTGCGCGAGATGGTAAAAGACTACATAGAACGTCTGCAAAAATTAGCGAAGTCTGTAAGTGAAATTGATTGTCTGCAAAGTTTCGCCGATATTAGCGAGAAAAACCATTTCATTCGCCCAACACTAAGCGAAGACGGTTCTTTGCACGTTAAACAAGGTCGCCATCCAGTTGTAGAAAAAGTAATGGGTGCGCAAAGTTATGTAGCAAATGATTGTGATCTAGATGAAAATCGTGAAATCTTACTTATAACTGGTCCCAATATGTCAGGTAAAAGTACGTATATGCGCCAAGTAGCTTTAACAGCAATTTGTGCGCAAGTTGGTTGCTTTGTTCCTGCTGAGGAAGCGATATTGCCAGTTTTTGACCAGATTTTCACTCGAATTGGTGCAGCGGATGATTTAATCGCCGGCCAAAGTACATTCATGGTCGAGATGTTGGAAGCGAGAAATGCCATCGTCCATGCGACAAAAGACAGTTTAATTTTATTTGATGAAATTGGTCGTGGTACAGCTACTTATGATGGGATGGCACTTGCTCAAGCGATTATCGAATACATCCATGAGAACGTCCATGCTAAAACACTTTTCTCCACACATTATCATGAATTAACAGATCTCGAGAAAGAGCTAAGAGGTCTGCAAAATATTCACGTTAGCGCCGTTGAAGAAAATGGTAAAGTAGTGTTCCTTCATAAAATTAAAGAAGGTCCCGCAGATAAAAGTTACGGTATTCATGTTGCTGAGTTAGCGGAACTACCAAAATCACTAATCGAACGAGCAAGCCGTATTTTAGAACAGCTTGAAAGTGCTGATAAGAAAATAATTATCACAAATGATAAACAACTAGAAGAAGTTCATGAGGAAGTGCAATTATCGATGTTCCCTGTGGAGCCAGAGAAAAAAGTATCGTCTAAAGAAACAAAACTTCTAAAAGAAATTGCTTCTATGAACATTATGCAAATGACACCAATGGATGCAATGAACAAACTATACGAACTTCAAAGTAAAGTCCATTAAAATAGAAAGGCGGGTTTTTAAATGGCTAAACATATTGTCGAATTAACGGATGCTTTATCCAATAAAATAGCTGCCGGAGAAGTAGTCGAACGTCCTGCTTCTGTCGTGAAAGAATTGGTAGAAAACGCCATTGATGCGGGAAGCACGGTCATCGATATTTTGGTGGAAGAAGCGGGATTAAATAAAATTACGATTATTGATAACGGCAGTGGCATTGAAGAAGAAGACGTTGCTACCGCATTTTTACGCCACGCCACAAGTAAAATTAAAAACGAAGCAGATCTATTTCGCGTGCATACTTTAGGATTCCGCGGTGAGGCACTTCCGAGTATCGCCTCTGTTTCCCATTTGTCGCTAGAAACTTCTACCGGAGAAACTAAAGGAACCATGATTTCTTTAGAGGGTGGGAAAATCATCGAACAAAAAAGTGGGCATGCTAGAAAAGGGACACAAATCGAAGTATCCCAGTTATTCTTTAATACCCCAGCCCGCCTCAAATATTTAAAAAGCTTACCAACGGAACTAGGTAACATTACCGATATTCTTAATCGTCTAGCTTTAGCGCATCCGGATATTAGTTTCCGCTTTTCACACAACGGAAAACCATTACTACAAACTAATGGCAATGGAGATTTGCGTCAAGTGATTGCGGCAATTTATGGCGTTTCGATTGCAAAAAAATCGATACCAGTCAAAGCGGAGTCACTCGATTTTAAAATTTCTGGGTATGCCGTGTTACCAGAAGTGAATCGTTCCAATCGTAATTATATTTCAACGATTATCAACGGCCGTTTTATTAAAAATTTTGCATTAGTAAAAGCTATTCAAGAAGGTTACCACACGCTTTTACCGATTGGTCGCTTTCCAATTATCGTTTTACAAATCGAAATGGACCCGATTATTGTAGATGTTAATGTTCACCCTGCAAAATTAGAAGTCCGTTTGAGTAAAGAAAAAGAGCTTGGCCAGCTTATTAGTCAAATGATTAAAGCTGCCTTTCATAAGTTACAACTAATTCCAGATGGTGAAATTTCTAAAAAGCAAAAAGAAGTTCAAAAGTCCGAGCAAATTCAAATGTCGTTTGAAGAGAATAAACAACCAAAAGAAATACCGACTCTTTTTTCCAAACCGACTATTCCTGAATATATTCCTTCCGATGAGGATGCTCCACGGGAAGACGACTTTATTTTAGAAACGATGCCGTCTTATGAACCAGTGCCTCAAACTGAGCACGCAGAACAACCGAAAGAGCGCATTCCAAAAATGTACCCAATCGGTCAAATGCACGCTACGTATATTTTTGCTCAGAATGAAAATGGTTTATATATCATTGATCAACATGCGGCACAAGAACGAATTAAGTACGAATTCTATCGTGAAAAAATCGGCGAAGTTAGCCGAGAATTGCAAGAACTACTAGTACCAATAGTGCTCGAGTTCCCGGCAGATGAATATGTTCGCTTAGAAGAACAAAAAGCTAAACTAGAAGAAGTAGGTGTATTCCTAGAAAACTTCGGACAAAATAGCTTTATCATTCGTGCGCACCCAACTTGGTTTCCGAAAGATCAAGAAGAAGAGATGCTCCGCGAAATTATCGACGAAGCATTATCCGCACCAAGTATTAGTATTCATAAACTAAGAGAAGATACGGCAATTATGATGAGCTGTAAAAAATCAATTAAAGCAAATCATTATTTAACAACGCAAGATATGGAAGCATTACTCGACACGCTTAGAGAAGCAAGTGATCCATTCACTTGTCCTCATGGCCGTCCAGTAATCATTCAATATTCGACCTATGAACTAGAAAAAATGTTTAAACGTGTCATGTAAAAGAGGAGGAGAAAGCTTGGAGTTACCATTTTCCGGTCAATCAATCATCCCAGCTGCACATAACCAAAAGGATATGGAGAAAATTTTAGAGCTTGATTTGACTTATATGGTGATGCTCGAAACGCATGTTGCTCAGCTAAAATCATTAGTCAAATACGCGCAAGCTAGCGGGAAAAAAGTTTTACTACACGCCGATTTAGTGAATGGCTTGAAAAACGATGATTACGCAATCGACTTTTTGTGCAAAGAAATTTGTCCTGATGGAATTATCTCTACTAGAGGAAATGCTATTATGAAAGCAAAACAACACAAAATGCTAGCAATTCAACGCCTTTTCATGATTGATTCAAGTGCTTACAACAAAGGAGTAGCCTTGATTCAAAAAGTACAACCTGATTGTATTGAACTTTTACCAGGGATTATTCCCGAACAAGTACAAAAAATGACGCAAAAACTGCATATCCCTGTTATTGCAGGTGGTTTAATTGAAACTAGCGAACAAGTTGATCAAGTAATTGCGAGCGGGGCTATCGCTGTTACTACATCCAATAAATATTTATGGTGAAACAGAAGCTAAGTCGTTAACGCTCCACGGCTTAGCTCTTTTTTTATGAAAAACAATGAAAACGCTATATATTAATGAAAAGCATTGAACTACAAGGGTTTAAGCGTTTTCTAACTGTTCTATAGAAATATAGGTTTTCTAAACTGTATCATAACAGATAGAGGTGGTTGAAGTGGTACAGTAAAAACGGAGGATTAAAATAAAAACAAAATTAGAATCATGATAAACTAGAAGAATGGCTTTATATAGCTGATAACGACCTTTATAAATTAAAAAGTCACAAAAAAGTCATAAAAAAGTTTGAAAAATATTGCACAAAACTGTAGCATTTTTTGGATAATATGTTATGATAACAGTGTAGATTATTTATAAATCAGTTTGCTCAAACAAGCACGCTCGAGAATGAACAATAAATGGAGGTTATATGATGACTGAACAATGGTATGAATTCGCAGGTGGTAACTGGCAACAAGAAGTAGATGTACGTGACTTTATCTTAAAAAACTATCGCTTATATGACGGTGACGACACTTTCTTAGCTGGCCCTACCGAAGCAACTACAAAACTTTGGGATCAAGTAATGGACTTAACTAAAAAAGAACGTGAAAACGGTGGCGTACTGGATATGGATACCAAAATCGTTTCAACCATCACTTCACATGACCCAGGTTACTTAAATAAAGATTTAGAAAAAGTTGTCGGCGTTCAAACTGACGTACCTTTCAAACGCGCTTTACAACCATTCGGCGGAATCCGTATGGCAGAAGTTGCAGCTGAATCTTATGGTTTTAAAGTAGACGAAGAAATTAGCCATATTTTCTCTGAATACCGTAAAACACATAACCAAGGTGTATTTGATGCTTATACTGCTGAAATGCGCGCAGCTCGTAAGTCAGGCGTAATCACTGGTCTTCCAGATGCTTATGGCCGTGGACGTATTATCGGTGACTACCGTCGTGTAGCACTTTACGGTGTAGACTTCTTAATCAAACAAAAGAAACAAGATTTAAACAATACAGGTTTACGTACAATGAGCGATGACGTTATCCGTCAACGTGAAGAACTAAACGAACAAATTCGTGCTCTAGGCGAATTAAAAGTTCTAGGTGAAAAACATGGTTTTGATCTTGGTCGTCCAGCTAAAACTGCACAAGAAGCTTTCCAATGGTTATACCTTGGTTACTTAGCGGCAATCAAAGAACAAAATGGTGCGGCAATGAGTTTAGGACGTACATCTACATTCCTTGATATTTATGTAGAACGTGATCTTCGCAATGGCCTAATTACAGAAGAAGAAGCTCAAGAAATTGTTGACCACTTCATCATGAAATTACGTCTTGTAAAATTTGCTCGTACACCAGATTACAACGAATTATTCTCTGGAGATCCAACTTGGGTTACTGAATCCATCGGTGGTATCACAGAAGAAGGTGTTCCACTTGTAACGAAAAACTCATTCCGTTTCTTACACACATTAGATAACTTAGGACCAGCTCCAGAGCCAAACTTAACTGTACTTTGGTCCACTCATTTACCATCAGGATTCAAGAAATTCTGTGCTAAAATGTCTATCAAAACATCAGCTATTCAATACGAAAATGATGATGTTATGCGCCCTAAATGGGGAGACGATTATGCAATCGCATGTTGTGTATCCGCAATGCGCGTTGGTAAACAAATGCAATTCTTTGGTGCTCGTGCCAACCTTGCTAAAACACTTCTTTATGCAATTAATGGTGGTGTGGATGAAAAATCTAAAGCACAAGTTGGACCAGCTTATCGTCCAGTTGAAGGCGACGTATTAGACTACAAAGAAGTAATGGAAAAATATGATGCAATGATGGAATGGATTGCTGAACTTTACCTTAATACATTAAACGTAATTCACTATATGCATGATAAATACGCTTACGAACGTATCGAAATGGCTTTACATGATACAGAAGTATTGCGTACAATGGCAACTGGTATTGCTGGACTTTCTGTTGCAGCTGACTCCTTATCTGCTATTAAATACGCAACTGTTCGTCCGATTCGTGACGAAGACGGAATCGTAGTTGATTATGCAATTGAAGGCGACTATCCTAAATACGGAAACAATGATGACCGTGTAGATGAAATCGCAGTAGAACTTCTAAAAACATTCATGACTAAAGTAAGAAAACATAAAACTTACCGTGATGCAGTTCACACAACTTCTGTTCTTACAATCACTTCTAACGTGGTTTATGGTAAGAAAACTGGTAATACACCAGACGGACGTCGTGCTGGCGAACCATTTGCACCAGGTGCGAACCCAATGCATGGCCGTGATACAAAAGGTGCTTTAGCTTCTCTATCTTCTGTTGCTAAACTTCCTTACGAATATGGTCAAGATGGTATTTCAAACACATTCTCTATCGTACCAAAAGCTTTAGGTCGCGAAGATGAATCTCAAATCAATAACTTAGTTGCAATGCTTGATGGTTATTCCACAAAAATGGGACATCACTTAAACATCAACGTATTCAATCGTGATACGTTATTAGATGCGATGGATCACCCAGAAGAATATCCACAATTAACTATCCGTGTTTCTGGATATGCAGTTAACTTCATTAAATTAACACGTGAACAACAATTAGATGTTATTCACCGTACAATGCACGAATCTATGTAATATCAGGCGAGAACGCTTTGACAAGGATTGCTCACCAGTAGCAATCCTTGTTATTTAGGAAAGGAAGAGGAGAATTATGGCAGAGGTTTTAGGAAGAGTTCATTCAGTAGAAACAATGGGAACAGTAGACGGTCCAGGTATCCGCTTTATTGTTTTTATGCAGGGGTGTTTACTTCGTTGCCAATTTTGTCATAATCCTGATACTTGGAAAATTGGTACCGGCACAGAACGTTCTGCTCAAGATGTATTTGACGAAGCGATTAAGTATAAAGAGTTTTGGGATGCATCAGGTGGTGGTGTTACAGTTAGTGGTGGTGAACCGTTACTTCAAGTAGATTTCCTAATTGAGTTTTTCACGCTTTGTAAAGCAGCAGGGATTCATACAACGATTGATTCTTGCGGTGGTTGTTTCACACGTGATCCAGAATTCATCGAGAAATTGGACCGTTTGATGGAAGTAACAGATTTAATTTTACTGGATATTAAACAAATCAATCCAGAAAAACATTTAAAACTGACTACCAAATCGAATGCACCAATAATTGATTTTGCTCATTATTTACGTGATAAAGAACAACCAATTTGGATTAGACACGTACTAATTCCAACGAAAACCGATGATCCAGAAGATTTAACTAAGCTACACGAATTCATTCAAACGCTTCCGAACGTAAAACAAGTGGATGTACTTCCATACCATACAATGGGTGTTTACAAATGGAAAGAGATGGGCATTCGTTATCCGTTAGAAGGTATCGAGGCTCCAGAAGAAGAAGTGGTAGCAATGGCTAATAAAATTTTGGAAACAAGTAGTTATAAATAGTAAAAAACCGGCGAACATTGAATTCGCCGGTTTTTTTATAGTATTTTATACATTTCTGCGCACCATTTTAGTTCTGTTTGAATTAAATCAAATTTTCTTGCATAGACTTGATAAGACATGTTCTTAAGTTTGTCTTGTTTGGTTTTTAAATCAAATAAGTGAGCAAAATGATCAAGCGTTTCTTCAATTAAGAGGAGTTGTTCTTTTAAATAGCTTTCTCTTTCTTGGATAAGCCCTTTAGTTCTAGTATTATTTAGCCAGTCTAGCTGTACTTTTGTGGTGAATTCATCTCTTGTTACAGGGATTTTAAGCGGAGTTTCTGACCATTCAAGCAAGGAGTCTAAGCCGGTTTGTGTTATCGTGTAGACTTTTTTATCCGGTTTTTTATCTTGGGAATGCTTATGTACAACTAAAAAACCTGCTTTTTCTAGCTTAGATAAAGAAGGATAGATTTGGCTGTGATGCGTATTTTGCATAATTCTAAGTCGGTTAGCAAGCTCATAACCACTAGATGCCTCACGAGCAATCATTTGTAATAACGTAAATTCTAAAACATTTGGTATCATACAATTGCACCTCTGAATTTCTATTTAACCCTATTGTAAGCGATAAACATCAATAAGTAAAATGGTTATATATGTAATAAATTATATATGTAAATATTGACATTAGTATTTAGCAAGCGTAGTATTATAGTTGAGTTTTATTTGGAAAGGGAAGTGTAGTTGGATTATGATGACGGACAAGGAAATGAATACGGGAAAGTGGATAACCGCAGCAGCAAGTTTGCTTGCGTTTATGGGGATAGGGGTTGTCGATCCACTTTTGCCATCAATTGCAGAAAGTATCGGAGCATCTCATTCGCAAGTTGAAATGTTGTTTACTGCGTATATTTTTACAATGGCGATTATGATGATTCCAATTGGGATTGTTGCAGGAAAATTAGGTGATAAAAAATTAATCGTTATCGGCCTATTTATTGTTACTATTTTTGCTTTATTATGTGGTTTATCAGACACAATTGGTGCCTTATCTATTTTTCGTGCTGGTTGGGGATTCGGGAATTCGATGTTTATGGCTACAGCGATGACGATGTTAATTGCTTTATCGGAGACACCTGGTCGCGCCATTGGGATTTATGAAGCTTCAATGGGCCTTGGGATGGCATTTGGGCCATTGCTTGGTGGGATTTTAGGTAATATTTCTTGGCGCTATCCATTTTTTGCCACCGCTTGCTTAATTTTTATCGCATTTTTACTGATTTTATTTAAAGTAAAAGAACCGAAGAAAGTCGTACCAGCACCAACAGAGAAAAATGAAGTAGCTATCAAACAGATGTTACATTTATTTAAATACCGCCCATTTTTACAAATTGCTTTTAGTGGGATGTTTTATTATTATTGCTTCTTTACGATTTTGGCTTATTCGCCACTTATTCTTGGTTTATCGGCCATTCAAATCGGTTTTGTATTTTTCGCTTGGGGCTTATGTTTGGCACTAGGATCAGCCAAAGTTTCGCATGCGTTAGAAGTTCGGTTTAATAGCAAGCAAATTTTAAAAGGTTCCTTACTCGCTTGTGCGGTTATTTTGGCGTTACTAGGATTTATTGATAATACGGCTGTAGACATTGGTTTAATCGTTGTATCTGGGTTGATTTTAGGCATAAATAATGCGCTATTTACAACAACAGTCATGGAGCATTCACCGTATGCAAGAAGTGTGACGAGTGGCGCCTATAACTTTGTTCGTTGGCTAGGAGCAGCGTTCGCACCACTTTGTTCAGGATTATTAAGTGAAGCATTCGGTATGAAAATGCCGTTTATCGTTGCTAGTATTATTTGTTTAGCTGGCATGGGTTTACTCTTCATTAAACTAAAACCAGCGCACTTTACCTTACAACAATCTACTTCAATTAAAAGTGAATAAAATAGAAAAGGCTGAGCGATTTAGTTCAGTCTTTTTTATGTTAAGAATTAATTATTTAACGTTTATCGTTAAAATTAGATTGACAGTCATGCTTCTTACTAGGTATAATTTAGAAAAAAGGGAGAGATTATACATGAAGCTAAAACGGTTACAAAAAATGAGTTATTTCCTCCATATTACGCTTAAAATTTTATCGGTAAGTTCTGTGGTAATGGCTATAATCGCTGTTTTAATGAAGCTTTTTAGTAGCAAAAATGTTATGATAAATAAATTGGAATCAGATACTATTTTTTATTTTCAAACAGAATTTTTCTCTGGCGTGGATAATCAGCAATATGTTCAAACCGAGGAATGGATTTTAGTAGGTACAGCTGTTTTTTCTATTATGTTAATCGCGTGGCTGTTATGGACTGCAAGTATGATTTTTAAAGATTTAGCAGCCGAATTTACGCCTTTTAGTGATGTTGAAGTGAATAGATTGCGGAGAATTTCCTATTTGTTGCTTATTTATGCGCTAGTACCACAAATAGTTTACTCGGTTTTGCATACAGTGCTCATACCAGGCTATAGCATTACTTTGGGGCTAAATATGTCATTTTTCTTTGCACTTATTTTTTATTGTTTAACGGAAATATTTCGTTATGGTGCCTCTTTGCAAAAAGAATCCGACGAAACTTTATGATTGGAGCGAAAAACGATGGCAATTGTATTAAGGTTGGACCGGATAATGGCCGACCGTAAAATATCTTTAAACCAGCTATCCCAAGAAGTTGGTGTAGCAAATGTGAATTTATCCAAAATAAAAACCGGCAAAGTAAGTGCCATTCGGTTTTCAACGCTAAATGAAATATGCAAAGTATTAAACTGCCAACCTGGCGATATTTTAGAGTATGTAGCCGATGATGATCCTGTTGATAACGATATTTAAATGAGTTAGATTGATCATGCTTAGATAAGGAGCGCTTAAATGGATAAACATAATGAACTGCAAGCTGTGTTAACAAACAAGAAAAAAGTGTTAATTATTGGTCCTAATGGCGCTGGTAAATCCACTTTTGCAGCAAAACTTGGGACATACTATGATTTTGAAGTTTGTCATTTAGATAAGCTTTTTTGGCAGGAAAATTGGAATGCTGTGACAACCGTATATTATCGATGGCGACTATTTCTTTAATTTAGAGAAAAGACTCGAGCACGCGGATTTAGTTATTTAGTTATTTGGATAAAAATTCCTTTATTAGTGTGTGTAGCAAATATAATTAAAAGAAGATTTAAATATGCAATGAATACTCGGCCAGATATAACTGAAGGCTGTGACGAAAAATTAAGTTTATCGTTTTTGATATATGCTTTAAGATATAACAAGCGTTCAGGAAAACAAACGAAGGAATTGTTGGATAATGTGTACGAAAAAGAACTATTTATAATAGATAGTTATAGGAAATTGAACAATTATTGCTGATAATAATCAATGAATGCTTATGAAATAAGGATTTTTGCTGGATTAAGTGTTTGTTGGTTGTTTGCGATAATTTGTATTACTTCCTATAATATATATTATGTAAACTAGAAAAAGAGATATAAATCAAGTGAGAAATATTGTTCTCTCTCTTGATTTATACCATCCGTAATGTTTTTTTGCATATGAAATATCCCTTTCTAAATCTAAATTCTGGTAAATTTAGCATTAACGGTTCTGCTTTTGCTGAAAAAGGATTAAAAGTAATACTTAGAATGATCATAAATATAATAAAGGTAAATAAAGTTTTTCTAATGTGCTTCATATGTGTCCTCCCGCTAGATTGAATATTTACATTCTAGTATCAAAAGCGGTAAAATATTTTTTTGTAAATAGTTTCACAAATATGTTTGTATCTAGGTCACAAAAAAGACAAATATAAAAAAGCAAACAAGCTAAAATCAATTACTAGATGATTTTAGCTTGTTATTGTTATTAAAATCTAGTGTTATCAAGCTCTTTCGACAATAATAGCAATCCCGATGCCGCCGCCAATACATAAGGAAGCAACTCCGGTTTTCTTGTTTTCTTGTTTTAACTCATTTAATAAGGACGCAATAATGCGTGCCCCAGATGCTCCGATTGGATGACCTAGTGCAATTGCGCCACCGTAAATATTAAGTTTCTCTTCCGGGATTTCTAAGTCACGAGCTACTGCAACAGATTGTGATGCAAAAGCTTCATTTAAATGGAATAAATCAATTTCGTCGATTGTGTATCCGCCTTTTGCTAATGCTTCATTAACTGCGTAGTACGGAGCATAGCCCATAATTGCAGGATCAACACCGATTTCGGATGTTACCTTAATTGTCGCGATATAAGGAATATTTTCGGCAATTGCTTTTTCCTTCGACATTAAAATAATTGCGGAAGCTCCGTCGTTTATACCAGAAGCATTGCCGGCTGTGACCGTTCCGTCTTCTTTAAATACGCTTTTCAAGGTAGCTAATTTTTCTAAAGTAGAGTTTGCACGGATTGTTTCGTCGGCTTCGAACAGTGAGCCATCCGTAAGTTCCACGGGGATAATTTCTTCGCTAAAAAGATTTTTTTCTTGCGCACTTGCGGCTTTCATTTGTGAGTTATGAGCGAATTTATCTTGTTCTTCGCGAGATACGGAGAATTTTTCAGCTACGTTTTCTGCTGTAATTCCCATATGATATTCGCCGTAAACATCTGTTAATCCATCAATTAACATGCTATTTCTTAAATTTTTTGGATTGATTTCTTCGCCAGCTAGTTCAGGGTTAAGTAACAGTGGAGCTTGGGACATGTTTTCGGTCCCTCCTACAGCTACGATATCCGCCTCGCCTAGTTGTATTGCTTGTCTGCCAAGCATGATTGATTTTAAACCAGAGCCACAAACTTCATTGATAGTGACACCGGGTACTTTATAAGGAATTCCTGCTTTAATAGCGACTTGTCTAGCTACGTTTTGACCAAGACCGGCTTGTAATACATTGCCGAAAATAACTTGATCTACGCGGTCTGGAGCGATGTTGGCTCTTTCTAAAACGCCTTTTAGAGCCGTAGCGCCAAGGTCTACTGCACTGATGTCTTTCAAACTGCCACCGAATTTTCCAATTGGTGTTCTAACTGCATCTATTATAACTACTTCGTTCATAGCAATCTCCTTTAAATGTAATCTATCCGTATTATATCATGAAACTAGCTAAAAACTCACTAGATTAAGCCCAATGTATTGTATTTTATGCATTTTTCTACTAAAATTAGAGTACTTACAAATAAAATATAAAGGACTTGAGTGTACATATGAAAATTGGAATTGATAAAATAGGTTTTTATACTCCTGCATTTTATGTTGATATGACAGAACTTGCTGAAGCTAGAAATATTGACCCGAATAAATTTACTATTGGAATTGGCCAAGATAAAATGGCTTTTGCCCCGATTACGCAAGATTCTGTAACAATGGGCGCAAACGCTGCTTTGCAAATTTTAGATGATGAAGATTTGAAAAAAATTGATTTAGTTATTTTAGCGACAGAATCGGGAATTGATGAGTCGAAAGCTGGTGCGGTTTATATTCACCGTTTACTAGGTATTCAACCCTTCTCTCGTGCTATCGAAATAAAAGAAGCTTGTTACGGAGCTACTGCTGGGATTAATTTAGCGAAAGATTATGTCGCGAAACATCCGGATAGCAAAGTACTTGTTATTGGATCGGATATTGCTCGATATGGTCTTGCAACTGGCGGTGAAGCAACTCAAGGAGCTGGAGCGGTTGCGATGGTTATTGCGGCTAATCCACGTTGTATCACACTTGAAGATGATAATGTTTTCTATACAGAAGATATTATGGACTTCTGGCGCCCAGTTTACTCCGAATATGCTTGTGTAGAAGGTAAATATTCGACCGAACAGTACATCCACTTCTTCCAAACTATTTGGGAAAAATATTCAGCGAAATTTGGCAAGAGTTTAGAAGATTTTGCGGCTATATGCTTCCATTTACCATATACAAAAATGGGTAAAAAAGCGTTAGATACTATTATTGAAACAGCTCCAAGTGAAGTTCAAGAAAGATTGTTGGAAAATTATCGTCTAAGTACGCTATATAGCCGTAATGTCGGTAATATTTACACAGGTTCGCTTTATTTAAGCTTTATTTCTTTGTTAGACAATCAAGCAGATTTACAACCAGATGATAAAATTGGCTTCTTTAGCTATGGTTCTGGGGCTGTTGGTGAATTTTTCCATGGTGTGCTTCAACCGGACTATAAAAATTATATCCGTAAAGACGAACACGCGGAATTATTAGCGAACCGTACGAAACTAGCTATTCCAGATTATGAAACGAAATTTAAACAACAATTGCCAAAAGATGGTTCTACTTTCGAAGTGGATCCAGCTAGCGATCCGGCAGTGATTGTATTAACTGGCATTCAAGACCATAAACGTCAATATATCAAAAAATAATCAAAAAACCGACTAGGCTAAATCAGCTAGTCGGTTTTACTTTGAGTTGTTTAAATTTTCTTGGGGACAAAAAACGAATCACGATGTATCCAAGCATAATTCCGCATACATTGAGGAAAACATCTCCAGTATCAAAGAACCCTACGTGCATGATGTACTGCGCCCCTTCCACTGCGAAAATCAACATTCCGGCTGATACTAGCGCCGTGAAAAAGCCTAATTTCTTTAATAAAAAGCCAATTGGTACAAAAGCTAATACATTTCCTACAATAATGACCCGTAAATTACCTGATAAAAATGTATCAACAAACCCAAAGGTGTCGCTTGAAAATCCTTGTGTGTCAGAAGCTTTTCCGAATAATAAACAAAGTAGAATACTGAAATAAATAATGTAACAAAATACGAGCAATGCTTTATTTATTTTCCAGTTTACTAATTGTACAGCAACAAAATAAAGTAAAATCGCCGTGATGCCAACCGTAATGTAGCCCATATGACTAACTGTGGCCATTACGTGCTTTAAGTAAAAATAAAGCCATCCCTGGAACCAGGAAAAATACATCGTTACTGCAGCAAATATCGAAATGATTGGTAAAACAAGAATTATAAAGTATCTTTTCATCCTGGTGTCCTCCTTTTCAAAGGCTAACTCAAGGATAACATTTGAAAATAAGGACTTTCTTAAAAGGATTTAAAGATTTTCTAAGTTTTTCTCTTTTACGAATAAGAATAAAATGCCGCCAACGAGGAAAAGTACAATCAAACTAGCAACCCCGTATTGCGTTTTTCCTGTGATTTGTGTGATTACGCCCATGAGTGCGGGTCCCATAATTGCTGAAAATTTCCCGAAAATGTTATAAAATCCGTAAAACTCATTGGAGCGTTTTTTAGGAATAATTTTTCCGAAGAAAGAACGACTCAATGCTTGAATACCACCTTGTGAAGTTCCAACCAACATTGCTAAAATCCAGAAATCGAGCGCAGATTTCATGAATACGGCATAAACGCAAATAATAATATAGACAAATATGGCTGTGAAAATAAGTGGTTTTGCACTGAATCGTTTAGCTAAATAGCCATACAATAATGTAAACGGGAAGGCGACGAGTTGGGTCATTAAAAGAATTAAAATGAGCGTTGTTTGTGAAATTCCAAGGTCAATCCCGTAAGATGTTGCCATGCGGAAAATCGTATCCACCCCGTCTATGTAGAAAAAATAGGCAATTAAGAAAATGACAATATTTTTATGCTCGCTAATATGACTTATCGTATGAAATAATCGTTTGAAACTTGTCCGTACAGGATTCTTCACTGCTGGAATATAGTGGATTTGATGGACGTTTTTCCACATCGGAATCGTGAAAAATAGCCACCAAAGCGCCGTCATCACGAAGCCGATATTGACAAGCGCCACATCACTAATCGGTAAAATTCCTGTCGCTTGAAAAATGATGAAAATAATAAAAGGTATGCAACTACCTAAATAACCATACGCGTAACCAGCCGAGGATATCTTATCCATCCGATCATTCGTTGTTACATCAATTAAAAACGCATCATAAAATATATTTGCGCCAGAAAAACCAATTAACGATAGCACATAAAAGCCAAGTAACAAAAACCAAGCATCCGTTGGTATAAAAATTAATAAAAAAGTAAAAGCAATCCCAATCGTCGTGAAAATTCCAAAAAAGCGTTTCTTAAAAAATTGATAATCAGCTATTGTTCCAAGTATTGGCGCAAGTAACGAAATCAGTAACGTCCCAATCGAGTTCGCATAGCCCCAATAAGCCGTCGAAGTAGTATCCGCAATCCCTGCATTCGCTGCAACTCCTTTGAAATAAATTGGTAAGATTGCTGTTGTAATCATAATCGAATAGGCGGAATTCGCCCAATCTTGAAAAATCCAACTTTTCTCCTCTTTTGTATATGCCAAGTGTGTTTCTCCCCTTTTCTATTCGAATAGCGTTTCTATTACTGTGCCAGCAGTATTAGGAAATTGTAACCCTAAAATCTTGGCAAATGTAGGAGCTTCATCAACTAAGTGCGCACTTGTGATTTTTTCTCCTTTTTTAATACCCGGTCCGTTGAAAATAATCGTTGTTTTGTAATCTGGTTTATGAGGAGAATAGCCATGGACAGCTTTATAGTAGCCCGGTTTACCAAGCATTTCCTCGGTCACTTCTTCGTATAGCGGCCCGTATAAATCATCCATAAAATAGTAACCAGCCTTCCCTTCCACCATCAAAGTAGCACTGCTATCTGCGCCACGACGAGCAATTTCAGCCGCTGTTAAAACTTCTTCTATTTCAGGCATGTTTTGAAGCACCTGTTGAATTTCTTTTATATGTTGCTCGTTTTTCGTATAAATATAACAGGATCCATCGCAGCTTTTGGCGTATACTTCCCAGTCGGTAATCTTATCATCCACCACTGTTACCCACCCTTTTTCAGCAAAAAGCACATTTAAACGAATCGCGTGCGTTACATTGATTTGATAATGATCTCCTAAAACTGCAAAAACGGTATTTTCATAGATACCAGCATCTTTTGTGGCTTGGATAATCTCAGCTAAGCGTCTGTCATGTCTTTTTAATGCGGCGGTTGCTTCGGGGGATGTAACGCCGTGCGCATGTCGCATGCTATCCATATCGACTAAATGTGTTAACAATAAAGTGGGCTTTTTCGTTTTGATCGTATCAACGACACTAGCTGTCAAAAATATATCTAAATCTGGTTGATTAATCCCTTTTCGCAAATGGCCAAATTTTCGGTCCATATCAATTAAAAATAATGGCGAGCTTGCGTGAAGTGATACCATCATTTGCGTTAACCAAAAGCGATTCGGGAAAATTTCGGCTATATTATAATCAATCCCACTTTTTGCTGCAACAGGCCATAAAAATGCGGCGGTTGTCATTCCGTGCTCTTTCGCTAAATCATAGAGCGTTGGAACTCGGATAGCTTTTTTATACCAATACCAGTCAGGAGAGTCTTTTTCGGGCTGAATTTTTGTATTATTAACGATGCCATGTGTTGCAGGATAATGCCCAGTGATAATACTCGTATGTGCTGGATAGGTCAATGATGGATAAATAGTTTCTACTTCCTGAATATGAGTTCCAGTTTCGATTAACTCTCGTAAAACTGGTAAGTCCGCGGTATCTTGCAAATCAAGCGCCCCAAGTGCATCTAATGAAATCACAAAAAGATGTTTTTTCATTATTTTCTCCCCTTTCAAAAAAACAGGGATTTTCCAGCTAATCTGGAAGAACCCCTGTGTAAATTACGTATGACTGATTGTATCTTTTGGTTGTTCGATTTCCTCTTGATTCGTGACACCGAGTACATCTAAAAAGAACATAACAACTGGAATACCAACGATTAATCCCCAAATCCCAAAGAAATGCTCTCCGAAAATAAGAATAATGAAAGTATAAAAAACGGGTAAATTCGTTTTTGCGGACATAAGTTTTGGATTAAGGACGTAAGATTCTAGTGCATGGATAATGATAACGACTATTAAAATGTAGAAAATGTATTCGACACCACCGATGGAATAACCGATAATCGTTAGCGGGATAAGCGAAATAATCACCCCAGCTACCGGAATTAATCCAAGTAAGAACACCATAATCGATAAAGTCATCAATTGTGGGAATCCTAAAATCCAAAGCGCAATCGTTGTTAAAATTGCATTGACAAGCGCGATAATAAATTGAGCTTCGATAACTTTACCGAAAGTCGCAACAAATTTTGATCCGAAGAATTTCACTTCCTCATAGATAAAAGCAATTTTACTGGTAGAGAATTGATTCGTAAAGGATACTAAATGCTCTTTTCCAAGGGAGAAAAACAGGCTTAACATCAGTGCGATAAACACATTCATCAAGACAGTTCCAACGTTTGTTAAGTATGTTAAAATCATCGAAACCCCTTGTTCTGTGTATTTCATAATATCAAATTGATTCGCTAAGCTCACAATATAATTAATGAAATCATTGTTGCTATCTGTTTTTAAGAACGTATTACCGAATTTCACCAATTGATTGATTTGATCCGCCAAAACAGGAATATACTTGACGAACACAAACACAATGACAGCTGCAATCAAAGCATAAAGTAGTAAGACAATGATTTGCCGATAAATCGAGATTCTTCGTAAAATAAAGTTTTCAAGGCGTGTTATAAGGTAAGAAAAAATAAATGTTAATAAAATAATATTCATTTGGCTTCTGAGTAAGTATAAGACGAAGGCGATTAATATAAAGACGCCAACCCTTCGTACGCTGCGATTTTGTAAAAATGAACTAAGCTCTTTCAAAAATAGATGACCTCCTACTTGTGTTGTGGCTACTTATCTTCGCCAATAATTTTAACTTCTGTTTCTAGTTCTACATCGAATTTCTCGCGGACGGTTTTTTGAACATAGGCAATTAAATCCATGTAGTCTGTGGCAGTCGCACCGCCGATATTTACAATAAATCCAGCATGTTTTAATGAAACTTGAGCCCCACCGATAATATGTCCTTGTAAGCCGCTATCTTGAATGAGTTTACCGGCAAAATGACCTGGTGGGCGTTTGAACACACTACCACATGAAGGATATTCTAGTGGCTGTTTTGATTCGCGTGCTGCGGTCAGTTCATCCATTTTTGCTTGGATAGTATTTTTATCATCTAAGGCTAAAGAGAAAGTCGCATCTAACACGATGTAATTTTTCTCCGCAATAGTACTAAAACGATATGCTGCTTTTAGCTCAGAACGCTTTAATTTCTTTAGTTCGCCCGTTTGGGTTAATACAGTAGCCGCTTCTAAAACATCGCTAATTTCGCCGCCGTATGCCCCTGCATTCATATGTAATGCTCCACCAATAGAGCCAGGAATGCCACAAGCAAATTCGAGCCCACTAAGGCTCTCATCAAGTGCAAATTTAGCTGTATCGATAAGTTTGGCGCCACTCATTGCAGTAATTTGCGTATTGTTTCTTTCAATCGTTTGGAGTAAATCGAGATGTAAGATAACGCCACGAATTCCGCCATCTTTAATTATAAGATTCGATCCGTTACCAAGAATCGTTAATGGAATTTCATTTTGGTGGCAATAAGATACTACTTCTTGCGTCTCTTCTATTGTTTTCGGCATAACGAAAATGTCTGCCATGCCACCTGTTTTTGTATACGTATAGTTAGATAAGGGTTCATTTAATTTTATCGTTATATGTGGGAACTGTGTTTGTAAGTTATTCATTATTTATTTCAAACCTTTCATGGTTGTAGTTTAAAAAATCACTTCCTTTATTTTATCATGGAACCTCACTTTTACAAAGAATTCCAGAGTTTTTTTAGTAAAATAGGAATATTTAAGTATATTTTAGGGTAATTGGTTGATATGTTCTTGAGTATTAAAATGAAAAATGTTAGAATGTAGAACATACATTCGATTAAAAAGGAAAGGGATGAAAAAATGATTCGTTTTGATAATGTATCAAAAAAATATAACGAAGATAAGACTGCTGTAAACAACGTGACTTTAGATATTAAAGACGGCGAGTTCTTTGTTTTCATCGGGCCGAGTGGTTGCGGGAAAACGACAACATTAAAAATGATTAATCGCTTGATTCCACTGACAACTGGAACCATTTATATTAATGAAAAGCGAATTAGTGATTACGATATTCATGAACTTCGCTGGGATATCGGCTATGTATTGCAGCAAATTGCACTCTTTCCTCATATGACAATTGAAGAAAATATTGCGATTGTTCCAGAATTAAAGAAATGGAGCAAAGAAAAAATTCACGACCGGATTACGGAATTACTAGATAGTGTTGGCTTAGATCCAGAAAGTTACCGTAATCGTAAACCAGCTGAACTTTCAGGTGGAGAACAGCAACGTGTTGGCGTCGTTCGGGCCCTTGCAGCTGATCCAGGAATTATTTTGATGGATGAACCTTTTAGTGCACTTGATCCGATTTCTCGCCAGCGTTTACAACAAGATATTTCTGCGCTTCAAAAGAAAATTAAAAAAACCATCGTATTTGTTACGCATGATATGCAAGAGGCTCTTGCACTTGGGGACCGAATTTGCGTAATGCAAGGCGGCGAAATTGTTCAAGTAGCTACTCCTGAAGAAATTATTAAAAATCCGGAAAATGATTTTGTGAAAGATTTCTTAGCATCCGGTCATGCTTTCAATACGCCAATTTTAGAAGGTAGTTTTACGGTCAATGATTTAATGGAAGCTGATTTGTTTTATGCGTATCAAGCTAGCGATGGCACACTTGGTATTTCTTCCAAAGAACCTGTCGAAAATCTCGTACGCCGCATTGCTGAAGAACAATCGATTCCGGTTACAGACGAAACGGGCAATTTTATTGGTACGATTGCAAATAAACACGTGATGCAATTTTTAGCGCGTCATCTGGAAAGTTCGGGTGAGCTAGTATGAATACACTTTTAGATACATTTGCTGTCCGTAAAGATGAACTGTTCACGGCTTTAGTGCAACACATTCAAATTTCTTTCGTATCCCTGTTTATCGCTGTGTTAATTGCGCTACCACTTGGCATTTACTTGACTAGACACAAACGACTTGCTGAGCCAATTATTCAAGTAGCTGCCATTTTCCAAACGATACCGTCTCTTGCCCTACTGGGATTATTAATTCCGCTAGTTGGTATTGGGATTGTACCGGCGATTATCGCGCTTGTTATTTATGCCCTTTTACCGATTTTAAGGAATACATATACTGGGATAAAAGAAGTCGATCCGGCGCTTGTCGAAGCTTCACGCGCCATGGGAATGAACAAATGGAAACGACTTTACAAAGTACAATTACCACTTGCAATGCCTGTAATTATGGCTGGTATTCGTACAGCAATGGTATTAATTATCGGTACCGCAACACTCGCTGCATTAATTGGCGCTGGTGGACTTGGGGACTTGATTTTACTTGGTATTGACCGCAATGATAATAGTTTAATCCTGCTTGGTGCTATTCCAGCAGCATTACTCGCTATCTTGTTTGATTTCCTATTACGTTTCCTTGAAAAAGCATCGTTTAGAAGTACCGTAATTACGATTTCGGCAGGAATTTTACTGACTGCAGCAATCATTGTCGTTCCTTATTTTGCGTCTGATAAAAAAGAAATTACGATTGCTGGTAAATTAGGTGCTGAGCCAGAAATTTTGATTAATATGTATAAGTTGGTTATTGAAGACGAAACCGATTTAAAAGTCAATGTAAAGCCTAATATGGGTAAAACGAGCTTCGTTTTCAATGCCTTAAAATCAGGCGATATTGATATTTATCCTGAATTTACGGGAACGGTGTTGGAAACTTTCTTGAAGGAAAATGCGAAAACACATGATCCCGAGCAAGTTTATACGCAAGCACGTGATGGTTTGGCAAAAGATTTCAACATGACTTACTTAAAACCAATGAAATATAACAATACTTACGCGCTGGCGGTTTCATCTGAATTCGCTAAAGAAAATAATTTGGAAAAAATATCTGACCTCGGTCCGGTATCTGACCAAGTGAAAGCAGGATTCACGCTCGAGTTCAAAGACCGTTCGGATGGTTATAAAGGTATTCAAGATAAATACGGCCTAACCTTCTCAAACTTGAAAACAATGGAGCCAAAACTCCGCTATAATGCGATTAAGTCTGGGGATATTAACTTGTTAGATGCGTATTCGACCGACAGCGAACTAGCGCAGTATAAATTAAAAGTGC
This sequence comes from Listeria cossartiae subsp. cayugensis, assembly GCF_014229095.1. Taxonomy (GTDB): domain Bacteria; phylum Bacillota; class Bacilli; order Lactobacillales; family Listeriaceae; genus Listeria; species Listeria cayugensis. The sequence goes on from NZ_JAARZC010000001.1 coordinate 1,117,034, forward strand.
TGGAAGATGATGAGCAACTCTTCCCTCCTTACCAAGGGGCACCACTTATGCTGACGAAAACTTTGGATAAATATCCAGAACTGAAAAAACCATTAAACAAACTCGCTGGGAAAATTACAGACGATGAAATGCGTAAAATGAACTACGAAGTCAATGTAAATGGTAAATCAGCTTATACTGTTGCCAAAGATTATTTACAAGATCAAGGTATCATTAAATAAAATAAAGCTAAGTGGCGTAAATACCACTTAGCTTTATTTTTTATTGCCTAATTAAGTTTTTAACTTTATTAACGTTCGGTTTATAGAAACGACAATGTGTTTCAAATTCTTTGTTAAATTCAGCTGCTCGTTGGGTTAAAGATTGCTCGTGATCAAGCATTAAGCCTTCTTCAAGGAGCGGTGTAAGGGAAATGATTTGGTCGAAAACTAGACCAGCATTCGTATCGCTTAAAACAGAAACCATTTTTCCAAGTGCTTTTTGTTTTTCTGTAGGAAGCTCTTTTTGATGAAGATGGAACCATTTTGCTAGTTGTTTACGATTTTTGCGCGTTGCTTCTAAATAAATGCTTTGTGCATAAGCGGCTTTAGCAAACGCAATCGATAAGTTTTCAGCAGATTCCCAGTCTTCTTCTAAAATTTCCCCTTGCATCTTGATTTTTTGATTGAGTAACGTAATATCTTCTTGATAAACATCCATTTTGTGTTGCTGCTGTTTGTAAACTTCCATTGCTAAATTAAGTTCATCAATGGTTGGCTGCATTTTTTCACCAAAAATAGTATTATCATTTAAAATTAATTGTGTTTGTTCTATTTTTTCAGCAATAATGCTATCGCGTTCTTTAATTACATGAGATCGTTTACCTAAGTACTCAAAATAGAAGTTATACTTTTGAATGCGATTAACAACTGCTTCTGCTTCTTTCACGGTCGCTGGTTCTTCTTTTGAATTTAAGACAGTTACACCGGCTACTTTACTTAATTTGGTATAAATAATAATCGTGAAAACTTCGCCGTCCAAATTGATTGTGTACGGTAGTTTATGTTGCTGTTCTAAAAGCCTTTTATGTTGTTTTAATAGTTTATCCGTCATTGTTATTCAACACCTTTACTACGCCATTAGTATTATATAATTCAATTATATAGTATAAAGATGAAAATTTCGAGGGAAAGAAATGAGAAAATTATTTTTAATTGTTTACATAATATAATTATTGTCCCCTTGCTTCTTTATAATGACGTTAAAGTGTAGAATAATAAGTAGATATTTAAGACGGCAATGAAAATCGCAACGGCCCAAGAAATGATTTTTAACCAGGTTGGGTTAACGAATTCGCCCATTTTTTGTTTATCGCTCGTAAACATAACTAGTGGAATGACGGCAAATGATAGTTGCATGGAGAGAATAACTTGGCTAAAAATAAGCAGTTCATTTATTCCATTTGCTCCGTATAAGGCTGTAATAATAACCGCTGGGACAATCGCTAGCACACGTGTTAGTAAACGACGAACTACAGGTTTTAAACGGATATTTAAGAAACCTTCCATGACGATTTGACCAGCGAGTGTGCCAGTTAAAGTAGAGTTTTGACCTGATGCAAGTAAAGCGACGGCAAAAACAGTACTGGCAATACTGCTACCAAGTGTTGGATTGAGTAATTTATAAGCATCCTCAATACCAGCTACATTATGTTGTCCGGTAGTATAAAAAGCCGCTGCTGCTAAAATTAAAATCGATGCATTAATTAATAAAGCAATCGTTAAGGAAAAAGTGGAATCGATAAATGAAAAACGAATTGCCTCTTTTTTCCCTTCCTTTGTTCGTGCGTATTGTCTCGTTTGCACGATAGATGAATGCAAATATAAATTATGTGGCATGACAGTCGCGCCAAGAATACCAAGTGCGATATAAAGCATTGCCGGATTAGTTACAATTTCTGATTGCGGGATAAAACCTTTGGCGATTGCTTGCATATCTGGATGTGACATCACCATTTCCGCTCCGAAACAGACTAAAATGGTAACCATCAACGTAATAACAATGACCTCGATATAGCGGAAACCTTTGTGTTGTAAAAATAGCACGAGAAAAATATCCAATGCGGTAATACAAACACCCCAAATTAGCGGGATTCCAAATAGTAAATTAAGCGCAATTGCACTACCGATAACTTCTGCAATATCAGTAGCAATGATTGCTAGTTCAGCTAAAATCCAAAGGACAAAGCCAAATGGTTTCGAAAAATGATCACTAGATGCCTGCGCTAAATCTCGGCCAGTAACGATACCTAATTTAGAGGCAAGTGATTGTAATAAAACAGCTAAAATATTAGAAATTAAAATAACAGATAATAAAGTGTAACCAAATTCTGATCCACCGGCAATAGATGTTGCCCAATTCCCTGGATCAACATAACCTACCGCAATAAGAGCTCCTGGCCCCATAAAGGCAAATAATTTGCGGAAAAATTTCGCGTTTTTTGGAATGGCTACGGAATTATTTACTTCACTCAAGCTAGGAGCATTTTGTGCTTTTCTCCAGCTTTGTTTTGTGCGTTCTGTTTTCTCCTTTTTCATGCTCCCTGACCTTCTTTCGTTTATGATAAAAAGTTTACTACGGGAAACATTCTTTGTCAAACGAAAAACACAACCTTTTGATGAAGATGATAGGTTGTGTTTTCGCGTATTCTCATAAGGCTTCGGTTAATGATTTTCTTTTGTTTTTCACTGGATTTAATGTGCGTTCGACCCAACCAAGCAATACATCGGCTAAAATTGCCATAACTGCGGTTGGGATTGCACCTGCTAAAATGATCGCAGTCCCGTTTGTGGCATTGGTTCCGCGCACGATAATGTCTCCGAGTCCTCCTGCTCCAACGAATGTTCCGATAGCTGCGACACCAATCGCAATAACGAGCGCATTTCTGATACCTGCCATAATAACGGATAAAGCAAGTGGCATTTCGATGAGACGTAGCACTTGCCATTTTGTCATCCCCATTGCTTTACCTGATTCTAAAAGCGCTCCGTCAACGTTTCTAATGCCTGTATAGGTGTTTTTTAGAATCGGTAGTAAAGAATATAGGAATAAGGATAAAACGACTGTATTCGTCCCTAAGCCCATGATTAGCATGAGGACAGCTAATAGCGCCAGTGCTGGGATAGTTTGGATGATATTGGCGATTTGAATGACCCAACTAGCTAAGCGTTTCTTCCTTGCAATATATACTCCGAGTGGTATTGCTATGATTGCTGCGAAGATAACTCCGTAAGCACTCATTAAGAAATGCCGCCAGAACTCTTCCATAACGTAGCTTCCGTTTGTTTGATAATAGTCAATTAATTGTTTTAATGTGTCCATCTTTTGGCACCTCCTTAGTTTTTACCATCAAAGTAATTATTTTTTTGTAGGAATTCTTGCGCTACAATAGATGGTTCTTTTAATTTGCCATCTGCTTCATAATTAAGTTTTTGCATTTGTTCTGTAGAGATTTTTCCTTTTAATTTATTGATTGTTGTTTTCAATTCTGGGTGTTTCTTTAAAATTTCGTCTGTTGCAAGTGCGGATGCGTCGTACGGTGGGAAGAATTTTTTATCATCTTCTAAAAGTTTTAAATTGTATGTTGGAATACGGCCGTCGGTGGAATAACCGAGCGCCACGTCCATTTGGTTGTTTTTCAGTGCGGTATAGATTAAGCCGATTTGCATTGGGAAGATTTTCTTAAACTCGATGTTATAAGCTTTGGAGAATGCTTTATAGCCGTCTCCTTCACGCTCCATCCAAGAATTATCTACACCAGCAGTGAGCTCATTTTCTACTTTGCGCATATCACTTACGGTGTTTAAATTGTATTTCTTCGCGGTATCTTGGCGTACCATAAACACATACGTATTTGCAAAACCGTATGAATCGAACCATGTTTGGTGGAAACGTTCTTCAAATCCTTTTTTTACAGCAGCTAAGGCTTTTTCAGGATCTTTAATGGCTTCTTCGCCGAGAGGTCCGACTAAATCGGTTCCTGTGTATCGGGTAGCGGTAATATCTACATCCCCATTTAACATCGCTTGGTGTTGCACGATCGTTGAACCAAGGTTATTGACGATTTCTACTTTCAAGCCGGTATCATGTTCGATTAATTCTTTTAAAATATTGGAAACAATTTGGGACTCAGTTGTGGCCATTGCACCAATACGGATAGTATCTTTGGAACTACCTCCAAGTCCTGGTAAAGAACAGCTAGACAAGAACAGAGAGCTAGTTAGAAGTAACACGCTGAATAACGCGATAAATTTTTTCTTCATGTCATTCTCCCCCTTCCCGAGCTTCGCGGATAGCTTTTGGAGTGAGGCGATATTCTAATTTTCCAAGCGCGAATTCTACTACAAGGGCTAAAATGGTCACAGGAATTGCTCCGCCGAGAATTAAATCTGGACGATATAAATTCAAGCCATTAAAAATAAAGTCTCCAAGTCCGCCTGCTCCAATATAAGAAGCAAGTGTTGCCCAAGCGATAACATATACTGCGGATAAACGAATACCAGCCATAATAATCGATATGGAGTTTGGAATTTCGACGTTAACAATTAGTTGCCAATTCGTCATCCCCATACCACGACCAGATTCGATTAAGTTTTTATCAACTCCACGAACACCGATAAATGTGTTGCGTAAGATTGGTAAAAGCGCATAAATAAATAGCGCGATAATTGCTGGTAGTGTACCAACACCAAGAAACGGAATAATAAACGCCAAAATGGCAAGCGACGGTACCGTTTGAAGCACACTAACTACACCAATAACAAAGTTCGCTACTTTAGGTGATCGTGTGAGTAAAATCCCGGTAGGTACTGCAACTGCAATGCCTAAAATAACCGCAGATAAGGAAATAAATAAATGTTGCCATGTTTGAACGAGTAAGTTATGGCCGTTTTCTTGAAAAAATGTAACAATTGCGTCCATAGCTTATCCCTCCTGCTTCATTTCTGGCTCTGTCGTTTCGGAAGCGGCATGTTCCTCCTGCGTTTCTGCTCCTTCGCCCCAGATGGAATCATAAACGATATCAACTAAGCTGGCACGAGTGACAATTCCGACAAGTCGTTTGTCTTTATCCACGACTGGAATATATTTATAGCCACGTTTTAGAATCCGTTGTACGGTATCGCGAAGTAACGTATCTTCATTAACATAAAAAACGTTTTTCTCGATTATATCCATGACGGAAGTTGCGGTACGGCGATTTAAATCGATTTGTTCTACATCGATAAAGCCTTTTAAGACATTACCTTCATCCACTACAAGTAACGTATCTACTCGTTTTTCTTTCATAATCGTAATCGCCGCTTGGAGAGATTTATCCGCTGTAATCGAAACGGGATTCGTATTCATAATTTGCGCTACTTGAGTAACATCTGGTTTCGCTTCTATTAAACGATCTTTCCCGATGAAATCACGTACAAAGGAATTCGCTGGATTACGTAAAATTTCATCTGGTGTATCAAATTGGACGATTTCGCCTGCTTTCATAATCACAATTCGGTCTGCAAGTTTAATCGCTTCATCCATATCATGGGTAACAAAAATAATCGTTTTCCCAAGTTCTTTTTGCAAATTCTTGAACTCTTCTTGGAGCGAATCACGGGTAATTGGGTCAAGCGCGCCAAAAGGTTCATCCATTAGAATTAAGTTTTGCTCTGCCGCAAGCGCTCTCAGAACACCGATACGTTGTTGCTGTCCACCACTTAATTCATACGGGTAGCGATCTAAAAATTCTTCTGGTAAATCGACTAATTTTATTAATTCTTTAGCCCGTTCTTGTTTTTTCTCTTCGGACCATTTAAGTAATTTTGGAACAAGGACGATATTTTCACGAATCGTCATATGTGGCATTAAGCCAATTTGCTGGATAACATAACCAATCGAACGTCTGAGTTTGACAGGATCTTCCGCCATGATGTCTTTGTCATTAATAAATATTTTGCCTTCTGTAGGTTCAATAAGCCGGTTAATCATCTTCATTGTTGTCGTTTTCCCACAACCACTTGGACCGATAAAACAAACAAATTCTCCTTTATCGATGTTAAGTGTTAGATCATTAACAGCTTTTTTGCCCCCTTTATAAGTCTTCGTTACGTGTTCAAATTTTAACACGCTTATACACCTCCATTTTTTCTTTACCACTACCAAAAAATTGGCAATCGATAAATATTTTCCCTAACTAATGCAGATTTAAACTTTTTAAATACAAAAAAACAGCTTAAAGACAGTGTTACATTCAAACGGAAGTTCCTAGACAAGATGATTCGTACTTGTGGCACGTGTGACATCGATGCTAAACTTTAATCGTGAAAATGAGCATTGTAATAAGCTGCAATATAGTATTTATTTAATTATAACACACTTAAAAAGGCCCAAAAGCAAATGCTCTCAGACCTTGTGGTTATTTCGGTAAGAATAATTTGGGTGAAGTTTTTAGTAATATCGAGATGACGATACCGGCAACAAGTACTGTAGCAAGGCAACTAGCCCCGTTCATGACTATCGAAAACAGTTGCGCACCCCAACCTTTGAAAGCATAGGCACCCCAGAACAAGACGCCAGCAACATAATGCCAAAAATATTTAGCGACCCCACCAATAATCATGGTCCCCCACGCCCATTGAATCGCTTTTTTTAGTTGATTAGTGGCTAAATTGCTTCGAACCTGCTTACTGAAAACACCACTGAAAGCAATAAAACTGAATGCTAAAATGTACTCAATAATCGCTTGAGACGGCATTAAAATATAAGCTTTCCCGGTGAGGAAATGTAGCAATCCCCATAACAGTCCGGCGAATCCAGCCGCCCAAAAGCCGCGACGAATTGCAATCACATACATTGGAATCATGCCTAGTGAAATCGAAAAACTAGAACCAATATCTAGCGGGATAAAACTTAGTACCATCGCTACTGCAGCAAAGATAGCACACTCAAGTAAAATAATTAATCGTTTGTTTTGCATAAAAAATAAACTCCCCTCTTCTTTTTGGTCAAAAACGTACCCCAGAAGAAAGCAGTTTCTATTGTTAGAAATGCAATCGCCACAATCCCTACGCTCGTACTAACGAACAGGTTCAAAGGGTCAGAATCCAAAAACACGTGGACTCAATCTCAGCTAAGAAGCCCCCCCTGTGGTAACGTCTATGAAATTATCGTACAACAATCATTATAGCATGCACTTCTTTTTTGTAAAGAATTTTTTCTTTTCTTTAGTCATTTGCAGAAAATTTCACAGTATTTTGCGCTTTTTTCGGCAATTTATCAAAAATAAGTTGATAACTGTTTTTAATTAAAGCAAATTCTGTTTCAGCTTCTACATCATATTGTTCGTTAACTACAAGCGTAATCCAATGTTTTTTATTTAAATGATAACCTGGTTTTATGCTCAAATATTCATCACGCAACAAATCAATTCTTTCCGGCTGGCATTTAACACTGATGTATAAATCCCCGTGGTAAAGATGTATCAGCGCAAATATTTTACCGCCAACTGTTAAGGCATGCGTTTTCTTATCAAATGGAAAAGTTTCTTTTGCAGCTTGTAAAGTAAGACAAAGCGCGACTTTTTCTTGTAAAGTTTGTTCGTAATTCATCCGGCTCTCCTCCTTATTTTCATATTATAACATTTATTTATGTGTGTATGCTTTCTTTGCTACACTAACCATGTTAAAATAGAAGTAATTGTGCTTTTTCTGATTTTGAGAAGAAGTAACTTAGTATTGGAGGAAGAAAATGTTAACTGTAAATAATGTTGGCTTACGCTACGGCGATAAAAAGCTATTTGAAGATGTTTCGATTAAATTTTTGCCAGGTAACTGTTATGGTCTTATTGGCGCAAACGGTGCTGGTAAATCAACGTTCCTAAAAGTGCTTTCTGGCGAGCTTGATTCACAAAGTGGTAATGTGCATATTGGTTCAGGTGAGCGTCTAGCTGTCCTTCGCCAAGATCATTTCCAGTATGATGATGAACTTGTTCTTAACACTGTTATTATGGGACATGAACGTCTATACAAAATTATGGACGAAAAAAATGCCATTTATATGAAAGAAGATTTCAGCGATGCAGATGGTATCCGTGCTGCGGAACTAGAAGGCGAATTTGCTGAATTAAATGGTTGGGAAGCGGAATCTGATGCTGCTGTTTTACTAAACGGCTTAGGTATCCCTACTGACTTACACGGAAAACTAATGAAAGATTTAACTGGTGGAGAAAAAGTGAAAGTGCTTCTTGCGCAAGCTTTATTCGGTAAACCAGATATCTTACTTCTGGATGAGCCTACCAATCACCTGGACATCCGTGCGATTCATTGGTTAGAAGAATTTTTAATTAACTTTGACAATACTGTTATCGTTGTATCCCATGACCGTCACTTCTTAAATAAAGTATGTACGCATATTGCGGATCTTGATTTCAGCAAAATTAAATTATATGTCGGAAACTACGATTTCTGGTATGAATCAAGCCAATTAGCTCAAACAATGATGGGCGATCGTAATAAGAAAAAAGAAGAAAAAATGAAAGAATTACAAGAGTTTATTGCCCGGTTTAGTGCCAATGCATCTAAATCCAAACAAGCAACAAGCCGTAAAAAAATGCTTGAAAAAATTACGCTGGAAGATATTCAACCTTCTAGCCGTCGTTACCCTTTCATTCAGTTCAAACCAGACCGTGAAGTTGGGAATGACTTGCTAACAGTCACAAACTTGTCTAAAACAATTGATGGCGTGAAGATTCTTGATAATCTTTCCTTCTCCATTAATCGTAATGACAAAGTTGCTTTAGTTGGCGATGATGAAGTTGCAAAAACAGTCCTTTTCCAAATCCTTGCTGGTGAAATGGAACCTGACGAAGGTAGCTATAAATGGGGTATCACAACTAGCCAAAGCTACTTCCCGAAAGATAACTCCGAATTCTTCGAGGAAAACGATATGAGCCTTGTAGAATGGTTACGTCAATTCTCTCCAGAAGATGACAGTGAAGCATTCTTACGCGGATTCCTTGGCCGTATGCTATTCAGTGGTGATGAAGTACTGAAGAAAGTACGCGTCTTATCTGGTGGAGAAAAAGTTCGTTGTATGTTGTCCAAAATGATGCTTTCAGGCTCTAATGTCCTGTTATTAGACGAACCTACTAACCACTTGGACTTAGAATCAATTACTGCATTAAATAATGGCTTGGAAGGTTTTAAAGGCGCAATGATCTTTGCTTCCCATGACCATCAGCTACTACAAACAATCGCAACTCGTATTGTTAACTTATCAAAAGATCAATTTTACAATAAAGAAATTTCTTATGATGAGTACTTAAAAGAAGTTATGAATGTAACGGAATAATAGCAAAAAAACAATATCCCATTCTCGGGATATTGTTTTTTATTTTAGTTCGATTTTGCCTGTTTCCGTTGTAATTGGTGTGGTGGAATCTTTTAAATAGCTTAGGAAACTATAAGAAACCCACGTAATATCAGAAACTTTGTCTAATTTGTCCACTGGGAAAACAATTTTTCCTTTGGCTGTTTCGCCGGGCTTGATTTCTGTCGTATCAAAATTAGATAACATAGCATCTCCGCCATTTAAATCGATATCGTTTGCTTCTAATTGTCCTTGATTTGGATACGTTTCAAGTATTTTAGATGCATTGTTGGTGATTTCTAAAGCGATTGTAATGCTACCTTCAACTGACTTACTTTCTAATGTTGAATAAGTTTCTTTCTTTTCGACCGTTATCGTGCTGATTTTTTTCTTAATATTATCTGCGGAATCTTCATAGTTTACTTGATATGTCTTTGTTTCTTCTGGGGTAGTTTGACTTGTTCCTTTAGAAGAATAGTTAAACACATCGTTTTGCACTTGTTGATAATGTGAAAAACTAACAATGATACCAATAATTGAGCCGATCATTAATAACGTCCCTGCGCTTGTTAAAATAGCACCGATTTTCCGTTTCGCTGGGAAAAATAAAATAACGATACCTGCGATAAAAATTAAGAAAGCACATATTCCGGCAATAATCCAAATTTCCATCTTATTTGCTCCTTTTTATGCGAATTTCTCCCTCACTATAACATATTTCTCCTTTAGTTCAAAGCAGTTAAGTCACTTGCTGGGGATGGATAAGCGAAAATAACAGATTGTAAATCCGCTAAAGTTAAATTTGCTTTCATTAAAAGCGCGATATAATTAATCATATAATCCGCCTCTTCACTAAGGAAATGTGCCCCTTTTATTTGGCCTGTTTTCCTGTCTTCAATTATTTTCGCAAGGGTAATTTGCTCATTGGTTCGTTTGTACGTGTACCAATTTGTAGTGTTGTGATTTTTAATTTGGTATTTGTCGGGGTTCGCTTTAGCTTCTTCCGCGCTGATACCGATACTTGAAAGTTTAGGGCTTGTAAACACCACACTTGGTATTGCTGGATAGTTCATTTTTTCGTCACTGCCTAGGACATTTTTTGCAACGAATGCGGCTTCCATGCTGACCACTGGTGTTAGTGGCGCGCCTTTTGTTGCAGCAACGTCTCCACATGCATAAATATGTGGATGATTAGGTGTTTGCAATTTTTCATTAACGACGATGCCTTTTTTCGTATAATCAATATGGGCTTTTTCTAATGCAAGGCGATTAATATTTGGCTTTCTGCCGGTCGCGCCTATAATTAAATCAGTATTCAACGAAAAATCATTTTTACCTTGGATTTGTAGTTTTTCGCCCTTCTTAGTGATTTTAGTAATGTCCGTATCAAAATGGAAATGAATACCCTCTTCCTTCATATTAGCGACTAAAGCGGCCACAAAATCAGGGTCGAATTTCTTTAAAGGTTCGCTATTGTGGTGAATGATATGGACCTCGCTTCCGGCGGCTTGTGCTATAGAAGCAAATTCAAAAGAAATATAGCCACCACCGATGAAAACAATAGAATCTGGAAGTTTTTGGAGGGATAAGAAATCATCACTGTTCTGGATAAATGATTGCCCTTCTACTTGGAGTGTACTTGGTGTTGCGCCGGTTGCGATAACTATTTTAGAAGCATGTAGTAAGTCATCGGCCACTTGTATGGTGTTAGGATCGTGAAAGCTAGCTGGTCCAAAGAATGTTTCAATACCAGCTTCCTTAAAACTTTCTAATCGGCTTTCAGGAACATCCTCAACGAACGTTTCTTTAAAGGCCATTAAATCTGTCCAACTAATCGTTGCGGCTTGTTTAATACCTTTGCCACGCAGTCTGGTAGAAAGTTTTCTTGCTTCTGCTGCCCCAACGAGTACTTTTTTAGGGTCACATCCTCTGAGTACGCAAGTTCCACCCCAACTCCGCTCTTCGATGATTGCCACTTTTAAGCCAGCCGCCTGCGCTTCAAAAGCAACCGTTGTTCCACTTGCGCCACTCCCGATGACTACTAAATCATATGTAAACTTTGTCATGTAAATCACTCCTTCCTAGCATGTTTTCCCGTCTATATTCACTTTTAAACGAAAAAAACTGCCACACACGAATGTGTAGCAGTTGATTCTAGACTTCCATAATAATCGGTAAAATCATTGGGCGACGTTTTGTTTGTTCGAACAAGTAGCGATTTAATTGATCGCGAATATCTTGTTTTAATTTTGCCCATTCAAAGCCAGTTTCTTGTAGATTTTTTTCGACAATTTTTGTAACCACTTTGGAGGATTCTTCAATTAAATGCTCGGATTCGCGCACATAGATAAAGCCGCGTGAAATGATTTCTGGTCCAGAAGTGATTGTTTTAGATTTACGATTAAGCGTTACTACAACGATGAAAATACCATCTTCAGAAAGCAGCTTACGGTCACGGAGTACGATGTTTCCAACGTCACCGACACCTAACCCATCAATCAATGTATTTCCTGAGTAGACGCGGTTGCCAGCAGTCATTTTATCATTTTTAAATTCTAAAATTTCGCCTTTACCAACGATGAATACTTCTGATTTAGCCATACCAACTTCATGTGCTAATTTAGCGTGGCTGATTAGCATACGATATTCGCCGTGAACAGGCACGAAATATCTTGGTTTTAATAAGTTAATCATTAGTTTTAAATCTTCTTGGCTCGCATGACCAGAGATGAAAAGATTATTACTCATCGTTAACACTTTGGCACCAGCTTTATAGAGCATGTCCATTGTTTTTGCCATCATTGTTTCCAGCGATGGGGATGGTGTTGTCGTAATGTAGACTGTATCACCTGGTTTGATGTTAAGTTGTGGGTGATTTCCTTTTGTCATTAATTGTAGTGACTGGATAGGTTCGCCCAGATTACCTGTTTCGATAATTGTAATTTCGTCATCGTTATATTTTTTTAGTTCTTTTAATGGCACGATTAAGTCTTCTTCAATAACAATTTTGCCTAAGCTGCCAGCAATTTCGAAAACGCGTTCTAGTTCTTTACCAACAATCGCGACTTTACGTTTTGTTGCGACAGATGCATCAAGCACTTGTTGCAAGCGGATTAAATTAGATGCGACACAAGCAACAATAATTCGACCGTCTGCCATTCGGAATGCATGTCTAATTTCTTCCTCAATTAAGCTATCGCTAGAAGTTGTTCCAGGGTGCTCTGCTTCTGAACTATCAGAAAGTAATGCTAGTACGCCTCTTTCGCCAAATTCTGCAATATGGCTTAAATCAGAAGCGTAGCCGTCTTTGGCTGATTGATCGAATTTGAAATCGCCTGTATAAACGATAGAGCCTTCGCTTGTTTCAAGCACAATACCAACAGAATCTGGAATCGTATGCGTTGTCCGGAAAAAAGAAACATCAATTTTAGCAAATGATAAAGTTGTTTCTTCGTTAACAATATGGAAATTTTTGAAGCGTAGTTTACGATGTTCTTTGAGTGCAGATTTTGCAAGCGCGATAGTTAATTCTGTCCCGTAAACTGGCGCTTTGATTTTTTGAAGTAAGTACGGCAGTGCACCGATTGCATCTTCATGACCATGCGTTAACAAAATTGCTTTCACGCGGTCTTTATTTTCTTCTAAATATTTAAAGTCAGGGATAACAATGTCAATTCCTAGTAATTCATTTTCTGGGAACATTAAGCCTGCATCTAAAATAAAAATATCTTCGTCTATTTCTACTACATATAAATTTTTGCCACTTTCATCGACGCCGCCGAGTGGAATGATTTTTATGTTTTTCGCTTTTTTGATTGTCAAAGCGTAGACCTCCTTTGAACTATTTAGAAAGTCCTTCTAATATAGCTTGTAATTTCGTTCCTTGTTCAGCATTCAAATCTACAAGTGGTAGTCTTACAGGTCCAACGCTAATACCTTGTTGATTAAGTAAGTATTTTGTTGGTGCTGGATTTGGTACAGCGAACAGACCATTCATAAGCGGTAGTAATTCGCGGTGGATGCTGGCTGCTTTTTGTACGTCGCCTCGTTCAAATGCTTGAATCATTTCTTGCATTTCGTTTCCTACCACATGGCTAGCAACGGAAATAACCCCGTCTCCACCAACAGCTAGAATTGGTAAAGTTAAACTGTCATCACCGCTGTATACTTGGAAATCGTCCGAAGTTTCAGCAATGATTTTACTAATATTATCCAAATTACCACTGGATTCTTTTACGCCAACAATATTAGGTAATTTTGCTAAACGAATAATAGTTTCTGGTTCGATATTAACGACACTACGACCAGGAATGTTGTAAATAACGACTGGCAAATCTGAAGCTTCCGCAACGGCTGCAAAATGTGCATATAAACCGTCTTGATTTGGTTTATTATAATATGGTGCAACGATTAAAACAGCATCAATACCACCAAGTTCAGCCACTTCTTTGGTAAAGGCAATGGTTTCGGCTGTATTATTAGAGCCAGTTCCAGCGATTAATTTTGCGCGGCCGTCGTTTGTTTCGATTACTTGGCGGAATAATTTTATTTTTTCATCATGGGATAACGTTGGTGATTCGCCTGTTGTACCAGCGATTACTAAACCGTCTGAGCCATTTTCGATTAAGTGGTTCACGAGATGATGAATTCTTTTTTTGCATACTTTATCTTTTTCTGGGTGAATTGGTGTCACCATTGCTGTAATTACTTTCCCTAAATCCATCTTTCATTTCCTCCTTACTTAATTTCCAAACAAAATACGTCATGAAGGGCATTGACTGCTGAAATTAAGTCCTCTTCTCTTACTAATACCCAAATAGTTGTGTGACTATCCGCTGATTGTAAAATGGGGATGTTTTTCTCAGATAATGCACCTACGATTCGCGCTGTAACACCAGGAACTCCAGTGATCCCAGCACCAACAATAGAAACTTTAGCACAAGCTTCGCGTACTGTTGTTTGCATATTTGCGTCTTCTAATAGTTGTGTAACGATAGAACATTTTTCTTCTGGTACGGTAAAAATAACAGATTGAGTAGAGATGTTTATGAAATCAAGACTGATTCCTGCATCTGCTAATATTTTAAAAGCAAGTTGTTGTGCTTTTACTGTTTCTGTTTGTACGGATATTTGAGTAAGGTTAGTAACGTGTGCTACACCTGTTACCATGCGTTCCTTCACATCAAAATGGCCTGAATCATCCGCTAGTGAAGTAACGAGTGTGCCTGTACTTTCCAAATAAGTAGAGCGAATGCGCATCGGAATTTTGGCAGTCATCGCAATTTCCACCGCACGTGGATGAATGACTTTAGCGCCTTGATACGCCATATTGCTTACTTCGTTATAGCTTACGCGCGGAAGTGAACGAGCGTGCTCCACGATACGAGGATCAGCTGTCATCATGCCATCAACATCTGTAAAAATATCAATGTAGTCCGCTTGTAACGATACGCCAAGTGCTGCGGCAGATGTATCACTTCCACCACGACCTAATGTAGAAATATCCCCGTTGTCCGTCATTCCTTGAAAACCAGCAACTACTGCGACATCAAGAGATAATAAGGCATTTTTTAAACGAGTTGTATCTACTTCTGTGATTTTTGCATTTAAATGGTCATCGGATGTAATGATTCCTGCTTGGCCACCAGAAAATGCTTCTGCTTTAATGTTGGCTTCTTTTAGCATGTTCGTGAAAACAGAGGCAGAAATAGTTTCGCCAACAGAAAGTAAAGTGTCTTGCTCTCTGGCAGTTAGCTTTGTATTTTTAGCGCCGATAAGTTCTAACAGCGTATCAGTCGCATACGGATCGCCGTACCTTCCAATTGCTGAAACAACAACGACGACTTTGTAACCTTCTTTTAAGGCATGTTTGATGTGGTTGAATGCCATCAAACGTGACTTTTCATTTTGGACGGATGTTCCGCCAAATTTTTGAACAATGATTTTCATTACTTACACCTCTAAATAATCGCTAGTTTGACTAAACTTTCAGCTATTTGAATCGAATTCCAAGCAGCCCCTTTGAGTAAATTGTCGGAAACAATCCACATGTGGAAACCTTTGGAATCATCAATGTCAGCGCGGATGCGACCAACGAATACTTCTTTTTTACCAGCAGCTTCAATTGCTTGCGGATAAACTTGATTTGCTGGATCGTCCTCAAGCACAACACCAGGGGCATTTTTTAGCACATTTTGGATATCTTTTGCGCTTACGCCGTCTTTATCTACTTCAATATAAACACTTTCAGAGTGACCGCTAACTACCGGGATTCGGACGCATGTAGCGGAAACTTTCATTGTGTTGTCTTCCATGATTTTTTTCGTTTCATTGATCATTTTCATTTCTTCGTATGTATAATCATTTTCTGTGAAAACATCAATTTGTGGTAATGCGTTAAAAGCGATTGGATAATGTTTTTTGTCCCCTTTAACGGGCATGATTTGTGGAGTGAATTCTTCGTTATCTAAAACTGCTCTGCTACCGTCTTTTAGTTCTTGAATGGCACTTACACCAGAACCAGAAACAGCTTGATAAGTAGAAACAATAATACGATTTAATCCAAAAGTTTCTCGAATCGGTTCGAGTGCTGCTACCATTTGAATGGTGGAACAGTTAGGATTGGCAATAATTCCATTATGTGAGAAAAGTGCTTTTTCATTTACTTCTGGAACGACTAATGGGACTGTTGGATCCATACGGTAAGCACTTGTGTTATCAATAACAATTGCGCCGCGTTTCACAGCTTCTTTTGCAAGTGCTTTAGAAACAGAACCGCCCGCACTAAATAGAGCGATATCAACGCCTTCAAAACTTTCAGGTGTTGCTTCTTGAATCGTTACTTCTTCCCCGCGAAAGCTTAGTTTTTTTCCAGCAGAACGAATAGAAGACAAGAATGAAACTTGCTTTATCTTAAAAGTCGCCGCCTCTTCTAGTAATTCAATCATTTGGGTACCAACTGCACCAGTAGCACCTACAACTGCGACATGATAGCTTTTTGTCATAGTTTACAATTCCTCCTTCAATTTAATCCTCGCATTTCTGCTTGAAAACAGAAATCTGGTTAATTTTACACTTACTTTATCATACCATAAACAAAGCCATTTCGCAGTTTTTTATACGTATTAACGACTATTTTTTTAAATTGTTTGTTAGTTTGAAATAAAAAAACCACTTTCACCTAAATGAAAGTGGTTTTGGATTAATTTTCGGTTTGTTCGGATTGTGCTTTGGCCGCTGCTTCTTTGTTGTTAATTGGTTGTTCTACTTTAGACTCATCTTTGTTAGATTCAGCACGTTCTTTTTTGAGTTCAAAGTATTTATCTAGTACTTCTTTGGAAATTTTCATATTCGTTTTTTGGTCAGTTCCGTATGGGCGATAAATCCAAGGAACTACAACAGAAATCGCGATTTCTGGTTTTTCAACGGGTGCATAACCGACGAAAGTAGTATTCCAAACACTAGCCATTTTGTTACCTTCTTTTGGTCCATCGTAGAACGCATCGGCTGTACCAGTTTTACCAGCAACATCGTAATCACTTGATGTGAAGACGGTTCTCGCAGTACCAGTAGAACCATGTGTTACTTCGTAGAAACCTTGTTGGACTGTTTTTATGTCACTTTCGGAAACGCCGATTTTATTTAATACTTTTGGTTCGTTTGCTGTTGCAAGCGTTCCGACAGTATCACCATCTGTGCTTGGGTTTCTAATTTCTTTCACCATGCTTGGCGCAATTCTTGAACCACCATTGGCGATGGTTGAAACGTATTGTGCCATTTGTAAAGGTGTGTATGAGTCATATTGCCCGATAGCGAAATCGAGAATTTTACCAATTGTTTGGTCGTCCCCTTTGTAACCAGTTTGTTCTCCTGGAAGGTCGATACCAGTTTTTACGCCTAGGCCAAATTGGTTATAGTAGTAACGCATGTCGTCAAAGGTGCTTAGTGGTGCTCTCAGTGGGCCGTTTGGTACATATTTTGCACCACCCATTTTCATAGCTACTTGATACATATAGGAGTTAGAAGAAATTTCTAAAGCGCCAACAGGATCAAGTGGTCTATTACCAGCTCCGGTTCTGTTAAACCAAGAACTCTTTGGTTTCGTTCCTTTTAAGGCAATTGGTTGGTCGGTGAAGACGGTTTTGTTTGTAATCGCACCGTCCATAATACCGCCAAGAATTGTGGAACCTTTCACGGCAGAACCCATCGCATAAGCTGTTGTAAATGTCCCTAAAGAGTAATCTTCAAATTCGCCTTTGTCATTGAGTTTTTGACCAGCAAGTGCAAGAACTTCTCCGGAATACGGATCCATGGCAACCACGAATGCGCGGTCAAAAAGGTCAGAACCAGCATATTGTTTTCCTTGTTTAATATTTTTTTGAAGGATTTCTTCTACTGCTTTTTGGAATTCGACATCCACAGAAAGGACTAAATCTTTTCCTTTAGAGCCTTCGTATTTGCTGACTGTTTCGATAATGTTTCCTTTAGAATCAAGAACGCTCTCAGACTGGGATTTTGATCCAGCAAGAACACTTTCGTATTGTGCTTCTAAATAACTTTTACCAACGCGGTCATTACGGCTATACCCTTGTGATAAATAATATTCTGCTTTGTCTTTTGGAAGACCTTCTTTCGCTGTAGAAACGGAACCTAAGATAGAACGTAACGTTTCATCATACGTATAGTAGCGATTCCAGTCTGTTGTAGTGTCAACACCAGGTAAACTGTCCATGTTTTCACTAACGCGAGCGATTTCTTCATCAGTTACATCTTTATTTTTAACAACCGATTCTGTCATTGCGTAACCAGTCGTCATTTTTTTGTAGATAGTTGCTACTTTTAAATCTTCGGTTGTTAAACTAGCAATATCTTCTTTTGTTACTTTTTCTACTTGGACTTTGTACGCTTTCGATGCATCAAGCGCTTGTTCTTTCGTGGATAAACGGTTTAGCGATTCCGTTTGATGCGTTAAAATCCAGTAATCTTTTAAATCACGGTCGGTTAGCTTCTCGGGTTCAACTGTAATTAATTTTTGGAGCGTTTGAGCTACGTGAAGCGTTTCCGCGGTTTCTGTTTGTTGGCTACGTGTGTAGGTAATTGATTTGACGGCAGAATTCCCAACTAATAAATTGTAATTCCGGTCATAAATGCTACCACGCGGCACATTTTTGGAAACTGTTACGTTATCGGTCTCTTCTAATTGACGTTTGTAAGTATCCCCTTGAACGATTTGAACAATCCCAAGTCGTAAAATTAACACGGAGAATAAAATAAATATAATAAAGAATAGAATATTTAAACGTAGTGGAATGATGGCGCGTTTCTTCTTAGTGGAATCTTTTTTCTTTTTTCTAAAATTTAGTTTCACGCATAGTTACCTCACTTTTCAATAATACCTTTCCCTATTGTAGCTGAAAAAGCATGATTTTTCCACTGTAAGTTGATTAGAAATTCATTAGAAATAAAAAAAGACCCACCGAAGTGAGTCTTTTGATTATTATTTAGCTGCGTCAAAGCGTTTGTTAGCTTCATCCCAGTTAATAACATTCCAAAATGTGTCGATATATTCAGGACGACGGTTTTGGAATTTAAGGTAATAAGCATGTTCCCAAACATCTAAGCCAAGAACCGGCGTTTTGCCATCGCTTAGTGGAGAATCTTGGTTAGCTGTAGAAACGATTTCTAATTTGCCACCATTTACTACTAGCCAAGCCCAGCCAGAACCAAAACGTGCTGCAGCTGCTGCATTGAATTTTTCTTTGAATTCGTCAAAAGTACCGAATTCGCTTTCGATTGCTGCTTTTAAGTCGCCAGTTGGAGCACCGCCACCATTTGGGCTAAGGATAGACCAGAATAATGTATGGTTAGCATGACCGCCACCGTGGTTACGGACAGCGCCACGAATGTCTTCAGGAACGCTATCTAAGTTAGCAACTAATTCTTCCGCAGATTTGCTTGCAAGCTCAGGATGTCCTGCAACCGCTTCGTTTAGTTTTGTAACATAAGTATTGTGGTGCTTTGTATAGTGAATTTCCATTGTTTCTTTATCAAAATTCGGCTCCAAAGCATCATAAGTATAAGGTAATTTAGGTAATTCGTAAGTCATTAAAAATTCCTCCTTGTATTGTTTTTACGTGAAAAGAAATGACATATAAGGCAAAAGTTTCATGTCCCATTTCGATAGAACTACTATTAACCTTAAAAACAGTTTCTTCTTACACCATTTAGCCTACCATGCTCCTGAAATGCTTGCAATTTTTCTGCTCAGTGATGTTTCCATATTGATTTTGCTATCATTTCAAGCTATGATTAAGTTTAGGTGGAAAAAGTACGCTCTTTTGCACATACATGTATCTTTTTCCCTTAAACTCAAAAAGTTAAACCATTAGGTGAGGTGTTGAAAAAAGAATGAATATTTTTAAACGCTTCTGGAAGAGTTTGTATTCCCCTGCGGATATTGCTTCGTTTCGCAATGATAAAATCAGAAAAAGTATCGTCTACATCATCGTGTTATCATTCGTTACATTCCTTCCATTAGCATACTTTACGAACGTTACGACAAAAAACGCGCTAAAAGTTGGCGAGGAAACAATTACAAATGAAATTCCAGATTTTAAAGTGACAGATAGTAAATTAGTTTTGACGGACGATACCGTTAAAAATGTGCCTATCTCAATTGATCAAGATGAATTACATATTTATTTTGATGCTTCCGGTACACTTGATAAAGATGATATTGATAATAAAATTGCTTCTTATGACAGTGCGGTTGCTTTTCTTTCAGATAGTATTTATATAACTGCAGCTGGTGTTTCTCAATCGGTTAGTTATGAAACAGCAGGAATTAGTGATAAAGCAGATTTAGTTGACTTATATACATCTATTGAGTCATTAGCTAAGTACTTTATCCCAATCGCATTAATGGTGCTCTTTATTTTCACGTTAGGATCGATATTCTTCCGTGTTGCACTTTATGCATTGTTCGGTTTTATTCTTTCTGGATTTGGTCGAACTGGTATCGCTTTCCGTCAAAACTGGATGATTGCTGCCTATTCTATTACATTAGCAGCCGTTTTCACGATGGTTATGGAAGCTTTACAAATTATTGTTCCTTTTGGAATGGAAATAAATATGGTTGTAAGCATGATTTTCGTGTTCCTTGCGATTCGTTCCATTCCGCCAAGCGAACCAACTGTTTTGGACAAATGATTTTTAGCCACTTGCTTGTGCAGGTGGCTTTTTTGTGGCGTTATTCACGTGATTTTGTTCTACAAAAATGGTATGATAAAAAAATCAAAGCTAGACTAAAGGAGCGATTTCTTTGAATGAAAGAACATCTCGCGAACATACTCGCCCAGTCCAAGTTGGTAATTTAACAATTGGTGGTAATAATGAATTAACGATCCAAAGTATGGCTACCACAAAAACACATGACGTCGAAGCAACAGTAGCGGAAATTCACCGATTAGAGGAAGCCGGTTGCCAAATTGTTCGGGTAGCTTGTCCAGACGATCGTGCGGCGAATGCGCTTGCTGCTATCAAAAAAAGAATTCATATTCCCCTCGTAGCAGATATCCATTTTGATTACCGGTTAGCACTGAAAGCCATTGATGCTGGCGTGGATAAAATTCGTATTAATCCCGGTAATATCGGTCGCCGCGATCGTGTCGAAAAAGTGGTTAACGCTGCTAAAGCGAAAAACATCCCCATTCGAATCGGTGTCAACGCAGGCAGTTTAGAAAAGAAAATCATTCAGAAGTATGGTTATCCTACTGCGGATGGTATGGTGGAAAGTGCTCTTGCCCATATTAAAATTCTCGAAGATTTAGATTTTCATGATATTATCGTTTCTTTAAAAGCATCTGACGTGAGTTTGGCTATTGAAGCATATGATAAAGCTAGTCGTGCCTTTAACTACCCTCTTCATCTTGGGATTACAGAATCTGGAACACAATTTGCAGGCGGAATAAAAAGTGCTGCCGGGCTTGGCGCCATGCTTAGCCTAGGCATCGGAAATACTTTACGAGTATCACTTAGTGCGGATCCTGTCGAAGAAATTAAAGTGGCTCGTGAATTATTAAAATCATTCGGTTTGTCATCTAACGCGGCCACGCTCATTTCATGTCCTACTTGTGGGCGGATAGAAATAGATTTGATTCGTATTGCTAATGAAGTGGAAGCATATATCGCTACTATCAAAGCACCGATTAAAGTTGCCGTGCTGGGCTGTGCGGTAAATGGTCCCGGAGAAGCGCGAGAAGCAGACATCGGCATTGCAGGTTCGAATGGAGAAGGACTTCTTTTTAGACATGGTAAAATCATTCGTAAAGTACCAGAAGCTATTATGGTAGACGAGTTGAAAAAAGAAATTGATCTTTTAGCAGAAGCACATTTTGCTAAGAAAATAGAACTTGAAAACCTGGGATAACAGCCTCCAGGTTTTTGTGTTAAGGTGGGATTTTTTTGGAGAAGGATAAAGAGTTAAGTTTTTATGATGGTGTTAAAGCGTGTCTCCCTACAGTGCTTGGCTATGCGGGGATTGGGATTGCCGCTGGTGTGGTAGGAAAAGCATCCCATTTAAGCCTTTTAGAAGTCACACTGCTTGCGGTTATTGTGTATGCGGGTGCGGCTCAATTTATTATTTCTGGTTTATTATTGTTACAGAGTCCGATTTCAGCTATTATTTTTACGACTTTTTTAATTAATTCTAGGCATTTTTTGATGAGTATGGCCGAGGCTCCTCATTTTAAAAAATATTCTCTGTGGAATAATATCGGGATTGGGGCCCTTCTTACGGATGAAACGTTTGGGGTTTCGATGAACCAAATTGGAAATAAAAAGCCTGTTAGTGCCAAATGGATGCACGGAATTAATGTGACGGCCTATCTGGCGTGGATTATTGCTTGTATTGTTGGTGCTTTTATTGGAAATTGGTTACCCAATCCAGAGCAATTTGGACTAGATTTCGCTTTATCGGCGATGTTTATTGGTTTGCTTTACTTGCAAGTGGTGAGTGATAAAAGTAAAAAAATCAGTACGAGTTTGCTAGTGATGATTCTCGTTGCGTTGTTTTTAGTCCTCTTTATGCGTTTCATGACACCTGAGTTAGCTATTTTAACGGCAACGCTGCTTGGCTGTTTGATGGGAGTGATATTAGAAAAATGGCGTTAAGTTCGTATACTTTATTTGTTATTGTTGGTTGTGGCCTTGTTACTTTTATTCCGCGTGTGTTACCTTTTATTTTTGTCCGCAAATTACAGCTTCCAGATGTGGTGATTCGGTATTTATCTTATGTTCCCCTCTGTATTTTGACGGCGCTATTCGTTCAAAGTTTATTAGTGACGCGAGAAAATGGTTTTCCGGGAATCAATCTCGAAAATTTACTTGCTTCATTGCCGACGATTGTGACAGCAATTTTAACTAAAAATTTAATGTGGATTGTTATCGTTGGGATTTTTTCGATGGCGATGCTTCGTTTGTTTGTATAGAAAAGCCCTTTACTGGAGTGTGTTTTTGACGGGAATCAAAACCAGTAAAGGGCTTTTATTTATGGGTGGATCCGAAGTAACTTTAGTTAGATGTTGTTGTACTTGTTGATGAAGTGTCTGTATAATCAGCAAAAGCATCTTTTAAATCGCTATCTTTAATATCAATGTTGGCCGCTTTTAATTCTTTTTTCAGTGCGGCTGTCATATTTTCAGAAGTTAGTTGCGATTCGATATAAGCGGCTTTTACGTTCGCTTTTTCTTTTTCATACGTACCTTTTTCGGTTTTCTTCACTAATTGAATCAAGTGATAACCGTAAGTCGATTTGACAATACCGCTAACATCGTCTGTGTTTTTCAGTGCATAAGCAGCTTTCTCAAACGTTTCGTCCATTTCACCCGGACCAAATGGATCTAACAGGCCGCCGTTCGTGCTAGTAGCTGTATCTGTAGAATATTCTTTTGCTAAATCGGCGAATTTTTCACCGTTTTTTAGTTTCGTTTGGATTTCTTTGGCTGTCGCTTCGTCATCTACTAAAATATGGCGTACCGTGATATCTGGTTCCCAAGTTTTATAGTAAGTTTTTAGTTTGCTTTCGCTGACATCCATATTAGCTTCTGTCGCTTTTTGAACTAGTAGATTATATTCCAAATTTTCTTTGAAAGAAGTTTTTGTTAAATTATTAGAAGATAGCGTTGATTCAAATGAGTCACCGTATTGTTCTTCGTATTTTTTATATTCTGCATCGACTTCTTTTTCAGTTACAGTGTATTTATCTGCCAAGATTTTTTTAAAAGTAAGTTGTTGCACGACCTCATTACCGTATGTCGTTTTCATTGCTTCATAAAGTTCATCTTGCGTGACACTTCCTGCATCTGTTTTTACAACAGCACTACTGCCACATCCAGCGAGCAATAGTAATGTAGCTGCTATTATGGAAATCATCACTTTTTTTAATTTTGTCAAACTGTTCCTCTCCTTCGTCTTTCGGCTACTTCTTACTTTAACGATAAAAAATGTCCAGAATAAGAAACAAATATGAAATAACTATGAACATTGTGCATAAAATAAAAAAAAGGCCCGGATTTACGGACCTTTTTGCTATTAAGAGGCTTGTAAACATTCTGGGCATTCGCCATAAACCTCGAATTTATGGCCATCAATTTGGTAACCAGGTAATGCTTCGGTTAAAAAATCCATTGGGCACATCATAATTTCTTTTGTTTTACCACATTTCATGCAGATAAAGTGATGGTGGTGATGTTCGTGTGTACAAGCTAAACGGAAATTGCGCTCACCAGAAAGATCGGTTTCTTCAAAAATACCTAACTCGACAAATAAAGAGAGATTACGGTAAATCGTATCAAAACTGATGCCTGGGAAATCATCTTTCATATTTTCTAACACATCTTTTGCCGTTAAATATTTATTTTTACGAGCTAGTAAGTTAATTAGAAATTCACGTTTATCTGTGTGTTTATAGCCTTTTTCCTTCATTTTCATGAGTGCTTCAGTTGCTGTAAGTCCCATTTTCCTCACCTCGTTTTGAAATTAAGATTTTTTGACGTATTTTTTGATATAAAATGGTGACGATTAAAAGTAGCACGGAAATAATAACGATTGCTCCACCGGGCGCTAAGTTTAAATAATAAGCGGTAAATAAGCCACCGATAACGGCAATTTCACCGAACAAAATTGAAAGTAAAATAGTTTGTTTAAATCCTTTGGCGATGCGAATAGCTGCTGCGACAGGTAATGTCATTAAAGACGATACGAGCAAAATACCGACAATTCGCATGGAAGACGCAATAACAAGCGCGACTAATACCATAAAAATAATATCAAATACTTTGGCTTTTAAACCGGAAACTTTCGCATATTCTTCATCAAATGATAACAGAAATAGTTCTTTATATAAAGATAAAATAACGATAAATACAATAATCGCGGTCACAACAATCGTAATCATATCTGTGCGACTTACGGCACTTACACTACCGAATAAATAACTAAATAAATCAGTATTGAAACCATTAGCCAAGGAAATAAAAATAACGGAAAAGCCCATGCCGGCCGACATAATAATCGGAATAGCTAGTTCTTCAAAATGTTTATAGACGGTGCGCAATTTTTCCATTAATAAGGATCCTACTACCGAAAATCCAAAGCCAAGGTAGAGCGGATTGAGTGCAGCTAGTGGCAAATACGTTTTGCTTAAAAATAAACTAACAGCAATCCCACCGAGCGTCACATGACTGAGCGCATCTGCCATTAAAGAAAGTTTTCTAACAACGATAAAACTTCCGAGTAATGGAGCAATAACACCAATTACAAGACCAACAATAAATGTATTACGGATAAAATCATACTGGAGAAGCGTCGCAATCACGGCAAGCATCCTCCCTTCTGCGTTGTTCGGCTAATATTTCAAGTTCGCGGTCGGCCAAATAATGTTGATATTCATGCGCAGAACCATCGAAAATAATGCGTTTATTAATGCTAATAACATGATTAACATACGTATTCACGGCCATTAAATCATGTGTTACAAGTAAAAGTGTCATTTCTTCTGTCCGATTTAATTCAGCTAAAAGCTCATAAAATGCTTTGACATTCTCGACATCGACCCCAACAGTTGGCTCGTCTAAAATTAACAGCTCCGGTCTACTTACTAACGCACGTGCGATAAAAACACGTTGCTGTTGTCCACCAGAAAGTTCCCCGATGTTGCGATTTAGATAATCTGTCATTTCTACTCTCTTCAAAGCGTAATCAATGTCTTCTTTATCTTTATTATTTAATGTTTTGAATAAACCTTTTTTCTTTGTTAATCCACTTGCGACCACTTCTTTTACTGTGGCTGGAAATGCGGAATTAAAAGCGTTTGATTTTTGGGAAACGAAGCCGATTTTAACCCAATCTTTGAAATCTGCTTGTTTTTCTCCAAATAACGAGATACTGCCTTGTTGGTTTTTGAGTACGCCAAGAATTAGTTTTAACATGGTTGATTTACCGGAACCATTAGGACCAATTAAACCAGTAAAACTGCCTTTTGTTACTTGAAAATGAATGTTTTCTAAGGCATGTTCTTTATCATAATGATAGCTTACATTATTTACTTCTATGATTTTGTTCATTCATGTTTCTCCTTTGACAGCATTTGCTAGCCGCTTTTACTAGTATATAAAATAATGGTTAAAATGTAAATCGTAATTACTTCGAATTAAAAATTTGGACAAAAAAACCTGGAAAAGATAATTGGCATTTTCCAGGCTAGCATTATTATTTAGCGAATGTATCTGTTAAAATTGGAACCACTTGTTTTTTACGAGATACGACACCTTTTAGCGGTGCTTGATTTTCGATGAATTTCACACCATAAGCTTCTTCAACAACGTCTGTTTTAGAACCGATAGCGATTCCAACAGAGTCATTAGTAAGAATGTTTGTGATAACGAACAGGTATAAATCAAGTCCTTTTTCCACAATCGTATTCGTAATAAGCGCTTCTACTTCTGCGCGACGGCTAAGTACATCGTTCACATCAACTACATTAATTTGAGCGATTTCTACTTTGTTATCGTTCATGTTGAATTCTTTCGCATCAAGTAATAGTTCAGCTACAGATTTTTTACTGACATCTGCTCCAGCTTTTAACATTTCCATACCGTATGTTTGAATATCAATTTCTGCGATAAGCGCTAATTTTTCAGCGGCAACTTTATCTTCTTCTGTGCATGTTGGTGATTGGAAAAGAAGTGTGTCAGAAATGATAGCAGAAAGCATAAGTCCTGCAACAGTTTTACTTACTTCTACTTCATTTTCACGGAACATTTTTAGAAGGATTGTTGTTGTACATCCAACTGGTTCAGCACGGTAATAAAGTGGGTCAGATGTTTCGAAGTTAGCGATACGGTGATGGTCAACAACAGCTGTAACTGTCACATCATCAATATCATCGACACTTTGTTGGCGTTCGTTATGGTCAACAAGCGCTACTTCAGAAACTTCATTCGCAACTGTTTGAACTAGACGTGGAGCTGTTACTTGGAAATAATCAAGAACAAAAGCTGTTTCACTATTAAGCTCGCCTAAACGAACCGCTTCAATATCTGCTCCTTGTGCTTTTTTTAATTCTGCGTAACTAATGGCAGAACAAATCGTATCTGTATCTGGATTTTTATGACCGAATACAAGTGTTTTTGTCATTATTTTCGTCTCCTTTTAGCTGTTTTGAATTTTATTTAATAAATCTGGGTCAAATTCGCCATTTCTTAGCATTGCGATTTCCCATTTGTATGGTGCTTTTTTAGATGCTTTATCTTCGCCAACATAAGGTGTTTCAAGGATTTTTGGCACATCTGCTAGTTGCGGATGATGCACAATATAATGAAGGGCATCAAAGCCAATATGGCCAAAACCGATATTGGCATGTCGGTCTTTATGCGCGCCTCGTTCATTCTTACTATCATTGATATGTAATACTTTTAAGCGATCAATGCCGACAATTTTATCGAATTGATTTAATACGCCGTCAAAGTCATTCACAATATCGTAACCTGCATCATGCGTATGACAAGTATCAAACGTAACGGATAATAATTCATTGTGCGTTACGCCATCGATAATTTGTGCGAGTTCTTCAAAAGTACGACCACATTCAGAGCCTTTTCCAGCCATTGTTTCTAAAGCAATTTGTACATCTTGGTCATGTAGTAATGCTTCATTCAGACCTTGGATAATTTGTTTAATTCCTTTGTCCGCCCCTTCGCCAACATGTGCACCAGGATGTAGAACGATTTGCTTGGCACCAAGCGCACGCGTACGTTCAATTTCAGATTGTAAGAAATTAACCCCTAGTTCAAATGTTTCTGGCTTAACGGAGTTGCCGATATTGATAATGTAAGGCGCGTGAACAACGATGTCAGCCATATCATGAGCTTTCATATGTTCTAGGCCAGCTTCAATATTCAACTCTTCAATTGGCTTTCTGCGCGTGTTTTGCGGAGCGCCAGTATAAATCATAAACGTATTTGAGCCGTAAGAAGCTGCTTCTTCACTTGCGCCAAGAAGCATTTTCTTTCCGCTCATTGATACATGAGAACCTAGTCTTAGCATAATTCATTCCTCACTTATCGTTTTTTCCGTCTTTCGCGACGTTTAATTTCGTTCATTTTGTAGTTGATTTTCTTTTTATAGTTTGGTTTACCTTTTTGTTTTGCTTTTTTACGCATACCAATTTCACGTGGATCGGCTGTTTCGCGTTTTGCTTCACGTTTTGCACGACGGTTGCGATCTTCTAGTGTAACGAACTCTTTATTTTTCCAGTCAACGTGTTTAAACTCAATACCCATTTTTTCGAGTTGGTTTAGACGATCTTCGTCAGCTGGTTCGAATAAAGTAAGTGCGATACCAGAATGTCCGGCGCGACCAGTACGGCCTGTGCGGTGAATGTAGAAATCTAAGTCATCTGGTAATTCATAGTTTACGACATGACTAATTCCTTGGATATCAATACCACGAGCAGCTAAATCTGTCGCAACGACATATTGATAATCTAAGTTTTCGATTTGTTTCATTGTCCGTTTACGTTCACGTGGATTGACGTCACCATGAATTTTGGCTACTTTAAGTCCACGTTCGATTAATCCGTTTGCTACTTCATCAGCCGTTGTTTTCGTATTAGTGAAAACAATCGCCAAATAAGGTTGCGAACCAACTAAAACATTTTTAAGTAAATCAAGTTTATTACGGCTACGAGTGGCCATAATACGATGTTCCACCGTTTTTGAGGCAGCAACTTTTGGCTGAATATGCTCATAACGCGGATTTTCCATATATTTGCTTAAAAATGGTTTTAATTTTTGCGGAATTGTTGCGGAAAAAACAAGCATTTGTAAATTAGCTGGCATTTTCCCAGCAATATGGTCGACATCATTTAAGAATCCCATATCAAGTGTCATGTCTGCTTCGTCAATAACGAGTGTTTTCGCTGTGTGAACAAATAGTGCTTGTTCGCGAATTAAGTCATTGATACGACCAGGAGTTCCGACAATAATTTGTGGTTGTTTTTTTAGTTTATCAATCGCACGCTGTTTATCCGTACCACCGATAACTAGTTGTACAGCGATTTCTTTTTCACTGTATTTGGTTACTTTGCGAATTTCATTATAAATTTGAGTAGCAAGCTCACGACTTGGCGCCGTAATAACCGCTTGTACTGCATCTTTTTCAGGATTCACATTGTTAATAATTGGCAAAATAAAAGTATGGGTTTTCCCTGTACCTGTTTGAGATTGTCCAATGATACTTTCCCCTTTTAAAATACCTGGGATTAGCTTCTGTTGTACTTCTGTTGGCTCATAGAATCCTAATTTATCTATTGCAAGTCCAATAAAAGGTTGAAAGCCGAATTGGTCAAACCTTGATTTCTTCGTCATAAAATATTTCCACTCCGTTCTATACCTAGTAGCCATTATAGCACATAATTGGACATTCGTGCGCGCGATAAGACAACTTTGTCAAAACAATCAAAGTCTATTATACTAAATAGTGAATCTAACACAGAAATGAGGATGTTTTCGAATGGAAATTATCAAAATATCCCCTCGTGGTTATTGTTATGGAGTCATTGATGCGATGGTGATTGCTAAAAACGCTTCGATGGATCCGAATTTACCTCGGCCCATTCATATTTTAGGTATGATTGTTCATAATAAACATGTCAGCGATGCCTTTGAATCCATTGGTATTTATACCGTGGATGGCGTGAACCGCGAAGAGATTTTAGATAAAATAACGACTGGGACGATTATCTTTACAGCGCACGGCGTCTCTCCTGCTGTGAAAGCAAAGGCGCTAGCAAAAGGATTAACAACCATTGACGCTACCTGTCCAGATGTGCTTCATACGTATGATTTGATTTTAGAAAAACAAATAGCAGGTTATCAAATCATCTACATTGGCAAAAAAGGACACCCGGAACCAGAAGGCGCATATGGAACTGCACCAGAGGTTGTCCATTTAGTAGAAACAAAAGCGGATATTGACGCCCTTTCATTAGCTTCTGATAAAATTTTTGTCACTAATCAAACGACGATGAGTAAATGGGATGTGGCGGATTTAATGGATTATATAAAAGTCAAATATCCGACGTCGATTCCCCATCAAGAGATTTGCATGGCAACTCAAGTGCGCCAAGAAGCCGTCGCTCGGCAAGCCAAAGATGCAGATGTCACGATTGTCGTTGGCGATCCTAGGAGCAATAACACGGCTCGTCTGGCACAAGTTTCGATGGTGAAAGCAGGAACTCCAGCTTATCGGATTGCTGATATTTCAGAATTAGACATTCAATGGATAAAAGATGCGAAAAAAGTGGCGGTAACAGCTGGCGCAAGTACACCAACACCACTTGTACGAGAAGTGCTCGTTTTCTTAGAGCAGTTTGATGCGGCAGATGAATCTACTTGGGAACGAACACATCGCCCTGATTTTGCTAGTATTATCCCGAAAATGAAAAATAAAAATATGGCAGAAAAAAGACGCCAACGTATAGCTCATCTGAAAAATGGTGGCAATTAAAAAAACCGACTAATTCTCTTTAAGCAAAGAGTTAGTCGGTTTTTTCTTAACAAAATTGGAATGGATCTGTATTTACTTCAGAAACAATAAATTCAGCTTCATAGTCCAAAATTTTCGCTTGTTCTTCCATTTTTGTTTTCAGATAGCCCTTCATTACTTTTTCGATATTATGGCCAGCATCAATCGTTGGAAGGTTGATCGCTAATAAATCATGCCCTGTGTGGTAATAGACATCTCCAGTGATAAAAACGTCTGCACCAGTAGCTTTTGCTTGATGAATAAATTTATTTCCATCGCCACCAATAATCGCTACTTTTTTGACTGTTGTTTTTAAATCACCAATAAAACGAACATTTTCAATGGCGAAAGCAGTTTTTAATTTATCAATAAAGGAAACCATGCCGAGTTTTTTCGGTAAAGTGCCGACACGACCGAGCCCTTCTTTGTAAGTTTGCGTTTCCAGCGTATAGACATCAATTGCAGGTTCTTCATATGGATGCGCAATTTTCACTGCCTTTGTAATCGTTTCTGTTAAATACTGCGGAAAAATTGCTTCTATTTTCACTTCGGGAATGGAAGTCAGCTGCTCTTTCTCACCAATCGCTGGGTTGGCGTCTGCTCCTGGTTTGAAGGAACCGATACCAGTTGTGTGGAACGTACACTCCGAATAGGCAGTTCCGATTTGGCCAGCGCCGTTATTGACTAGTGCTAAACGAACGCTTTCTAGTTCATTTTCTGGTACATAAACAGCGATTTTGCAGTATGGTTCTGTGTAGGTTTCTTCAATCATTGTTGTATCTTGTAGATTGAGTAATCCTGCCAGAATGTCGTTTACACCACCTTCTGCGATGTCGAGATTTGTGTGTGCTGCAAAAACGGTGATATCATGTTTGATTAATTTTTTAATCATTTTCCCTTGTTTTGTGCTTGTATCAATGTGTTGGGTTGGGCGATATAAGAATGGATGATGGGCGATAATTAAATCAACCTTTTTTTCGATGGCTTCATCCACCACTTCTTCTAACACATCTAAAGTAAACATGATTTTTCTTACTTTTTTGGATAAATCACCTACTTGTAAACCAATGGGATCGCCTTGCATTGCAAGCTTTTTAGGCGCGATTTTTTCCATTATCGCTGTATATTCATAGCCATTTGCGACTTTCATTTTAGCACATCCTCTACTAATGCGATTTTATGTTCTAATTCGCGAATTTTCGCTTGGTTTTCCGTTGAAATCGGCTGATTGTTAGAAATGGTTTGAATGATATTTTGCCATGTATTAGCTTCGTGACGCCATTTGCTTTTGAAAATAGCGCTTTGTTCTTGTAGTAAGCATGGCCCGAAAAATATTTCTTGCTTCGTCCAAGAAATCGGTTTTTCAGACGGCGTTAACACTATAATTTCATAAATTTTATTATCTTCCCGTAAAATGGCTTCGGATGTAATAAGCCAGTTGTTTTGTTCGGACCATTCTCGCAGTTGCCACGCTGCAATATTAGGTTGCAAAATTAGTTTGGTTACACCATTTAATTTTGCGGCGCCTTCTTCTAAAATAGTACGTATTAATGTGCCCCCCATACCAGCAATGACAATCGTATCAATCGCATCTTCTTTTTCAATAACAGCTAAACCATTGCCTTTTCTAACGTCAATTTGTTCCGTTAAGCCAGAAGAACGGACTTGTTTTTGGGCAGATTGAAAAGGTCCGTCAACGACTTCACCAGCAATAGCAAAAGAAGCAGTTTGGTTTTTGACTGCAAAACATGGTAAATAAGCATGATCGCTTCCAATATCTGCAATTCGTTCATTTTTTGTTATGTAAGAAGCCACTTTTTCGAGTCGCTTCGATAGTTGCTCTTCGTTCATTTGGTTCCCTACTTTCATTTTCATTAAAAAGGCAGGAGAACGGTTTGTCCTCCTGCCCGGTTGTGCATTATTCCAGGAAGTCTTTCAATTGTTTGCTGCGGCTTGGATGACGTAATTTACGTAAAGCTTTGGCTTCAATTTGACGAATCCGTTCACGAGTTACACCAAATACACGACCAACTTCTTCTAAAGTGCGTGTACGACCATCATCTAGACCAAAACGTAAGCGAAGTACATTTTCTTCACGGTCTGTTAATGTATCAAGCACGTCTTCTAATTGTTCTTTTAGTAATTCGTAAGCTGCATGATCGGATGGTGAAGTCGCATCTTGGTCTTCGATAAAATCGCCTAGATGTGAATCGTCTTCTTCACCAATAGGTGTTTCAAGGGAAACTGGTTCTTGTGCGATTTTTAGGATTTCCCGAACTTTTTCTGTT
Organism: Listeria cossartiae subsp. cayugensis; assembly: GCF_014229095.1. Classification (GTDB taxonomy): domain Bacteria; phylum Bacillota; class Bacilli; order Lactobacillales; family Listeriaceae; genus Listeria; species Listeria cayugensis. Next base: position 1,149,793 of record NZ_JAARZC010000001.1, read on the forward strand.
GGTAAGTCCATTTCTTCGCCGATTTCTTCTGGTGAAGGATCGCGGCCTAAATCTTGTAATAAGGAACGTTGTACACGGATTAATTTGTTGATTGTTTCAACCATATGCACAGGAATACGGATAGTTCTTGCTTGGTCCGCAATCGCACGGGTTATTGCTTGACGAATCCACCACGTTGCATAGGTACTGAATTTAAATCCTTTATTGAAGTCGAATTTCTCAACGGCTTTCATCAGTCCCATGTTACCTTCTTGAATTAAATCAAGGAATAACATCCCACGACCAACATAACGTTTTGCAATACTTACAACAAGGCGTAGGTTGGCTTCTGCAAGACGTCCTTTAGCTTCGATGTCGCCAGCTTCGATACGTTTTGCTAAGGCAATTTCTTCATCTGCTGTAAGTAAGTCTACTCGACCAATTTCTTTTAGATACATGCGAACAGGGTCGTTAATTTTTACGCCTGGTGGTACACTCATATCTGTTAAATCAAAGGATTCGGTTTCTTCTTTTACAAGTTCTGTTTCATCTGGATCTTCATCATCTGCATCGTCAGAAACTTCAATTCCTGCTTCACCAACATGTTCTAAATACTCATCCATTTGATCGGAATCTAAAGTGAATGGAGCTAATCTGGCAGCGATTTTTGCATAAGTTAAAATCCCCTTTTTCTTACCTTCTTCTATCAGGGCTTCTTTTACTTGCTCAACGCTTAGTTCAGCAACTGGTTTTGTGTTTTTTGTTTTATCACTCATAACTGCCTGTATTCCTCCTTCCAAAATGCCGCTAACCTCATTAAAAGGCTTCTCTTAGGTAATAATACCATCATTTAGCGGTTTTAAAACGTTATTAATCCAATTGGCCGCTGTTTAATTGACGGTTGAGTTGGACGATTTCGAGCATGACGCGAATTTCATTTTCGTTGTCGTTTTCACGATTGTACGTCGCTAATTCTTGCTCAAGTTCTTTTTTCTTTTGTTCTAATTTATACCGTTTTAGACTTCTAATATAGTCTTCAAACTGGGGTTTACCTTGTTCATCTGGACTAATAACCATTTCTAGGCTACTAATAAGTCCTTTCATCGCAGCATCTGGAACACTATCCATGAATTTCGTTGGATCCGCATCATTACCTTCCGCAAAATAACCAATGAGGTAGGTATAAAGTGCTTCGTAATTATCATGGTAAAACGTTGTGTCGCCGAGAAGTTGCTTAATTAAAAGGAAATTATCTCGGCTTTCCATCATTGCTTTCATTAGCTGTTGCTCTGAAATTGTATGGGCAGATAATTTTTGTTGTGTTGGTTGCTCAAAAGAAAATAGCATTTCTGTATCTTCTTGCGGCATCATCCCCATAAAAGAATCATCTATTGGTGGTTCATTATAACTAGCCATTTGTCGTGATTTTTGACTATTTTTTAGTGATTGCTGTAATTGTTGTTTTAATGTTTCGATAGTTAATTCGAATTCATCTGCTAGCTGCTTTAAGTATAGTTCTCGCTCTACCGCTTGATCCAGTTTCGCAATTTCACGCAGGCAATCGTCAATATAGGCGATTTGATCTGTTTCATTTTGCAAATTACGTTCTTTGCGCAAATAGTGGATTTTAAAAGCAGTCCAAGTCATTCGTTGTTGCTTGTAGATTTCCTTGAATTTTTCTGCACCACTTGCTCTAATGAAGTCATCGGGATCTTTTCCGGCTGGGAGTTGTAGAACAAAAACATCTAAGCGATTCCGTTCAACTAGAAGTGTCCCTGCTTTGTAGGCAGCTTCAATTCCAGCACGGTCACCGTCATAACAGATAATAGCTCGATTAGTGAGCCGTTTGATTAAATCTGCATGTTCTTCCGTTAAGCTAGTTCCCATCGAAGCAACGGCATTTTGAACACCAGCTTCTTCTGCGGAAATAACATCCATAAAACCTTCCATGAGCGTGATTTCTTCTTGTTTTCGAATAGCCTGTCTTGCCTCAGAAAAATGGAATAACGTCCGTCTTTTATTAAAAATAGGCGTTTCAGGACTATTTAAATACTTCGGTCCGTCATCACGATCAAATAAGCGACCAGAAAAAGCGATAATTTGACCACGATCATTCGTAATGGGAAACATAATTCGATTCCGAAAACGGTCAACCATTTGGCCATCATCACGTTCGGATAAAAGTCCGGCCATGCCAGCAATCTGCAAGTCCATGCCTCTTTTTTCTAGAAAAGAAGTAATCGTTGCATGGTGATTTGGTGCAAAGCCAATTTGGAAGGTGGTCATCATTTGTTCAGACATACCGCGTTCTTTCAAATAGGTTAATGCTGCTGCGCCTTCTTCTGTTTCCATCAAAATATAATGATAGAGTTTGGCAGTCAGTTGGTGCATTTCGACCATTTTTGCCGTTTCAGAAGTTTCTTTCGGTAAATGACTCGTGTCGCGCTCTTCTGGGAGCTCGATAGACACATCTAAATGGCTCATATCTGCTACTTTTTTAACCGATTCGACAAAAGTGAGTCCATCATGTTCCATCAGAAAAGAAAAAACATTGCCTCCCTTACCACAACCAAAACAATGGAAAATCTGTTTTTCTGGTGATACGGAAAATGATGGCGTTTTTTCGCCGTGGAAAGGACATAAGCCAGAGTAATTTCGTCCCTGCTTTTTTAATTGGACATAATTACCAATTATATCGACTATATCCGCTTGATTCCGGACTTGATCAATTACTTCTTCAGGAATCCGCGCCATGTTGACAGTCAACTCCTATTTACTTATTTTGCAAAAATGTCGTCAATCGGTCTTGGAAAAGTGAGCGATCTGCATCACTCATTGCTTTTGGACCTTTGCTATATTTGCCTTGTTGCCTTTCTTTAGCGTGTCTATAGCGAATATCTAACATTAATGACATTTCTTCTTCTCGGTAAAGTTCACCGCGATTAGAAAAGACAAATGTGCCTTTTGCAAGTAGAATGCTAGCTAAGCCAATATCTTGTGTTACGATAATATCGCCTTTCTTGGCTAAATTCATCATTCGCATGTCCGCTGATTCTTTTCCCGTGTCGACAAAAATCCACTTTTCTCCGTTCGTATTGACAGAGTAATGATTAAACGAAGCGACAAAAGTGACTTCTAATTGAAATTCTTTTGCTACTTGTTTTATTTCTGCTTTCACTGGACAAGCATCGGCATCAACCAAAATTTGTGGCACACATTCCATCCTCTCTTCAAAATCTATGAAGGCACGTTAAAAAACGAGTTTTCCCACCCGTTTTTAAAATAATATGCATAGATTTAGCTTTTTTATAAGCGAAATTAGATTATACGGGAAGATACTAACTTTTACAAGCAGATTTCCCCGTATAATATATATATTCGCCACAAAAAGCAAAAGTCCTTCTTATAATTCTAAATTTTCATCAACAATTTCACCAATGTGGATTAAAATCTCATTTGCGGTCTCTTCAATGGCTTTATTTGTCACATCTAAGACGAAACAATTAAGTTTACTTGCTAATTTATTAAAAATCGCAAGCTCTTCATCAATACGTTGATTACTTGCATAAGTTCCAGCTCCAGGCAAACCAATCGAAATTAAGCGTTCTTGTCTGATTTTCGTTAATTTTTGCTTACTGATTTTTAGACCGATAATTTTCTTAGGATCAATTTCAAAAAGTTCATCGGGAATTTGTGCTTCCGGAACGATAGGAATATTAACGATTTTCAAGCCTTTAAGCGCTAAATATTGTGATAAAGGTGTTTTTGATGTTCGCGAAATACCAATTAATACATAATCTGCTTGCAAAATGCCTCTAGGATTACGTCCATCGTCATTCTCAACGGCAAATTCGATTGCTGCTACTTTCGTGAAATACGCTTCATCCATCGAACGAACACGTCCAGGTTCAGAAAGTGGCTTGATTTTATACGTTTCCTCTAACTGGTTTAAAAGCGGACCAAATAAGTCAATAATCGGCACACCGAAAGCTTGAGCTGTTTTGTTTAGCTCTTCTCGAACGCTTTCTAGTACAATCGTATGGACGATAATACCGTTATTTACGGCCACTAAGTCGACAATTTCTTCAATCATGTGGGAAGAATCGACGTGGTGAAAACGATGAATAAATTTCGGTGTTTGACCAAATTGACTAAGTGCTGCTCTTGTCACAAGTTCGGCCGTTTCTCCTGTTGAATCGGAAACCACGTATACGGCTGGTTGAGTCATACATACTTCCTCCTCTTTGCTCAAAATCTTACTTTTATTTTACATTAATTTCGTCCATTTGAGCAAATTCTTTAATAAAGCTTGCAAGTTCGAATAATAATGCTAGACGGTTGTTTTTCAATTCAGCGTTGTCGCTCATTACTAATGTATTGTCAAAATAAGCATCAATGGTTGTACGTAAATCGGCAAATGCTTTTAGTCTTTCGATAATAGTTAAACCGGCATAATCGAATTTCAGTTTTTCTAACTTATCAAACAGAGCTTGTTCGTATTCATTTTCAAATAACGCCGGATCTACTTCCACGCCATCTTCGTATTTTTTAGAAATTTTCACTACACGGCTAAGTGCTTCAATTGTTGGGCGGAACCATTCAGCTTCAGCGTGTTCATTTAAAATTTGTGCGCGGTCGATTAGTTGTGGAATCACGTTTGGATCACCGGCAATGACAGCATCAATGATATCATGGCGAATGTGATGGCCTTGTAGAATCACGCGTAGACGATTTTTTAAGAAAGTCTGTACTTCTTTTTTCACGTCTGCACCAGGTAATTCTGCGGAACCTTCTGCACGTTCCATATCAACAATGCGAGAAATGACTTCAAGCATTGGAATGTCCCAACCATTCGCTTGGATAATACGCATTGCTCCAAAAGCGCTACGGCGTAAACCGAATGGATCGGCGGAACCTGTTGGAACAATATTGACACAGAAGAAACCGATTAATGTTTCTAATTTGTCAGCAATCGCGATTAACGAACCTAAATCGGTTTGCGGTAAGTCGCCTTCTGCTGAATTTGGTAAATAATGTTCACGAATCGCGGTTGCAATTGCAGGTTTTTCCCCTTGTAACAACGCATATTTTTCTCCCATTAAACCTTGTAGTTCTGGAAATTCACCGACGATATTAGTTACTAAATCAAATTTATAAATATTAGTTAGACGGATAATGTCTTGTTTGTCTTCTTCTTGCCACTCTAAATAGTCAGCAAGCATTAACGCTACTTTTTGAACGCGTTTCATTTTTTCTGTTAATGTGCCTAATTTTTCATGGAAAACGATATTTTGTAATTTAGTTACGGCTTGGTCAATCGTCATTTTTAAATCTTCTTGATAGAAGAAATCAGCATCAGATAAACGAGCGCGCAACACTTTTTCGTTTCCGCGTGCTACTGTTTCCAGGTTTTCGTGGTTACCATTACGCACAGTTACAAAATGAGGTAATAATTCTCCATCTTGGCTGAAAACAGGGAAATAGCGTTGGTGTTCTTTCATTGTAGTGATTAAAACTTCTTCTGGTAGCTCCAAATATTCTTTTTCAAAATTCCCAGCTAAAACAGTTGGATATTCGACAAGGTTTGTAACTTCTTCTAGCAAATCAGCATCCTCTTTAATTTGCCAGTTTTCCATTGATTCTAGTTCGCGTAATTGTTCTGCGATAGCTTGTTTACGTTCTTCGGCATTAACGACTACAAATTGTTCTAATAAGGCATTTGGATAGTCGCTCGGTTGTTTAATCGTAGCTGTTCCTCCTAAGAAACGGTGCCCGCGTGATGTATTACTTGTTGACACACCAGTAATCTCAAATGGAATGATTTCTTCACCGAACATCGCGATAAGCCACTTGATTGGACGGATGTAGCGTAAATCATTGCTACCCCAATGCATGCTTACTGGGAAAGTCATACTTGTTACTACTTTTTCTAAGCTTGGAAGTAACGCGGTTGTTTTTTCGCCAATCACTTCTTTTTTAATGTAGATATATTCAACGCCTTTAATGTCACGGAAAGTAAGATCAGCTGGATCAACTTTTTGGCTTTTAGCGAAACCTAATGCCGCTTTTGACCAATTGCCTTCTTCGTCCAAAGCAATTTTTTTCGCTGGACCTTTTGCTTCTTCCACGCGATTAGCTTGTTCTTCTGCCATTGCTTCAACAAGAACAGTTAAACGTCTTGGTGTCGAATAGGTTTTAACTGCGCCATATTCGATTTTATTCTCATTTAACCAGTCAGTTACCCGTTTTTCTAATTGCGCAACAGAACTAGTCACATATTGTGCGGGCATTTCTTCTAAACCAATTTCTAATAAAAAGTCTTTACTCATGACGTTTTCCTCCCTCTTCTTTGAGTAATGGGAAGCCCAATTTTTCTCGTGATTCATAAAAAGTTTTCGCGATACGTCTTGCTAAGTTTCTGATTCGACCAATATACTGCGCGCGTTCCGTTACGGAGACAACACCACGAGCATCTAAAAGGTTAAATGTATGCGAACATTTCAATACGTAATCATACGCTGGGAAAACGAGTCCGTCTTGCATTTGGCGTGTTGCTTCTCTTTCGTATGTGTCAAAAAGAGACAACAACATGTCTGTATTAGAAGTTTCAAAGGCATATGTGGAGTTTTCGAATTCTGCTTGGAAGAAAATATCGCGGTAGCTAATGCCTTCCGTCCATTCTAAATCAAACACATTTTCTTTGTCTTGAATATAACTTGCTAAACGTTCTACCCCGTAAGTGATTTCGGAAGTGACAGGGAAACATTCTAAGCCACCTACTTGTTGGAAATAAGTGAATTGCGTGATTTCCATACCATCTAACCAAACTTCCCAACCAAGACCAGCACAACCAAGTGATGGATTTTCCCAGTTATCTTCTACAAAACGGATATCATGTTCTAATGGATTAATTCCTAATTTTTCTAAAGAACCAAGATAAAGCTCTTGAATATTGTCAGGAGAAGGCTTCATCACGACTTGAAATTGGTGATGTTGGAATAATCTGTTTGGATTTTCTCCGTAACGACCATCAGCTGGACGACGAGATGGCTCTACGTAACCTGCTTTCCACGGTTCTGGACCAATTGCTTTTAAGAAAGTATACGGACTCATTGTGCCGGCACCTTTTTCCACATCATACGATTGCAACATAATACAACCTTGCTCGGACCAATAATCTTGCAACGTTCTAATCATTGTTTGTAAATTCATTGCTTCCACCTCCAAAATAATTCAGCCAATATAAAAACTCTCGTCCCTATATGCTGATTTAAAGCATATAGGGACGAGAGTTAGCTCGCGGTTCCACCCTATTTGGAATTGAAATAATTCCCACCTTGATTTCGCTGTACTCCAGAACGCCTTCACAAAAAGTTAAATATCCGGCTTGCACCAAACCCGAACTCGCTAAAAAACAGAGCTTTTTGTTACTATTTTCCTTCAACGTACCTATTAGTTGATATATTAAAAGATACTGTATTTTTGCTAAAAAGTCAATCGTCGCTCTCTTTTTTTAACATATTTTCCCATTTATCCATATCACGTAAGAATTTCCTGCTTTTTAAATATAAACCGGAATATTCGTCGTAGTAAGTATCGATTGCTTTTTGGAGCCATTGTTTTGTTTCTGGTTTGACATCGATGTTGCCTAATCGATCTAATTGGAAAATGAAGAATAATCGTAAAAGCTTGACCACATTTTCTGGCAAATGCATCCGGTAACGATCTCTATCAAAACAACGATGGCAAATAATCCCATTACTTCTCGTCGAAAAATCAAAATGTCCGGTTGTTTCACCGCAAATAGCACATTTATCCATGGTTGGATAGAGTCCAAGAACCGGCAACATCTTCATTTCATAAATTTGAGTAAGGATTTGCGGATCATACCCTTCATCAATATCACGCAAAATTTGAAAAGTTAGTTCATATAAGTATGGATTGGATTGGCGTTCTTCTGTCGCTTTATCTAGCAGTTCGCAAACATAAGTCGCATAAGCCGTCATAAAAATATCTTGTTGTATAGAAGAAAAGTTTTCTATCACTTCGCCTTGTTGAAGCGTCCCAAGACCATTTCCACCAAAAAAAGTAAAATAACCATTTGTAAATAATTGAGTTACTGCGGCTAATCTGCTTTTGGTTTTTTTTGCACCACGAGCTACCACACCAATTTTCCCGAATTCACGTGTATACATTCGGACAATTTTATCTGATTCACGGTAACTTGTTTGCCGTATCACGATTCCTTCGCATTTTTCCATGTGGTAAGCCTCCTTTTTCATACGCTTTATTATAACATTTTCTTTATGTTTATGTCTTTTTAAATTTTTTGCTATCTTTCCGCGCCTACCTATTGTAAAATAGAGAAAAAGGCATGAAAAGAAAGGATTTTTTAAACTATGGATATGTTACTTATATTACTTATCAGCTTATTTACACTCACATTCATAGGTGTTGTTGTGGGAATTATTTTGCTTATTGTAAGAAAAGAAAGATGGGCAGGAATTATTGTTGCTGGATTATCATTTGGAATTGGCTTCTTCGTATTATTAGCTGGTCTAAACGTAGTGACAGCATCACTGTCTACATTAGCTAATAACCCATTTTCTATTTATAATTATGAATCCGGCGAAGATACAAACACTAGTAACTTCGAGGAAGACTATGATGAAGATTATTATGATGACTACACAGATGTAAACTTTAATGAAGCTGTAACGATTGAAAATGGTAGCACAGTTACTATTTCCAAACCAGAACTTTCCCAGAAAAAAGAAGGTTATGAAATTTATAAAGTAAAAGTGAAATTTGAAAACACAAGCTCTGATCCAATTGAGTTCTTTTCTGAAGACGTTTCGTTGTATGACAATACAGATGACGATTACGGACAACAAATTACAGAAGACGCTTTCTCTGGTGAAATTCAAGCTGGTGAATCAAAAGAATTAACACTATACTATGAAGTATTCAACTCAGGTCCTTATGACGTAGAATATGATAACTATAACTGGACTGAACAAACAGCCGAATAAGTAAAAGCATCTGGCACACAATCAAAGTTGTGTACCAGATGCTTTTTTTAATACTCTTCGCGGTCGAAACCGTAGTCTTGTAAATAATGTTCTTTGTCGCGCCAATTTTTTTGAACTTTCACCCAAATTTCTAAAAATACTTTAGAGCCGAGTAAGCTTTCAATTTCTTTTCTAGCACGCATGCCGATTTGTTTAAGCATTTGACCTTGTTTACCAATGATAATGCCCTTTTGTGTACTTCTTTCGACAATAATTGTTGCATTGATAGTAAGTTTTTCTGTTTTAGGATTTTTTTCGATTCCTTCGATAACGACGGCAACCGAATGTGGAACTTCTTCCCTCGTTAATTGTAAAACTTGTTCACGAATTAGTTCGGAAATAATGAATCGTTCTGGATGGTCCGTAATTTGGTCTTTTGGATAATACATTGGGCCGATTTCTAAATTAGCATTTGTTTGCTCTAATAAGTTAGGCACGTTATTTCCTTGGAGCGCTGAGATAGGAATAATTTCTTCAAAATCCATCAACTCGCGATACTGTTCAATTAATTTGAACAAATCTTCTGGTGCAATCAAGTCGATTTTGTTGATCAAAAGAAAAACAGGTGTTTGAACATTTTTTAGTTTTTCGATGATAAATTCATCGCCGCGACCAAATCCAGTAGATGCGTCGATTACAAAATAAATTAAGTCTACTTCTTGGAACGTATTTAATGCGATTTTCACCATGAAATCGCCTAGTTTATGTTTTGGTTTATGTATTCCTGGTGTATCGATAAAAACAATTTGTGACTCTTCTGTCGTGTATACCCCTTGTACTTTATTTCTTGTAGTTTGGGCTTTATCACTCATGATTGCAATTTTTTGACCGATAATATGATTTAATAAAGTTGATTTCCCGACATTAGGTCGCCCAACAATAGCTACAAATCCTGATTTAAATGGTTCGCTCATAACATATCCTCCGATGTGAATGCGCCTGGTAAAAGTTCTTTCACTGTTACCGTCGCTGTTTTTCCTGTTAAGTTTGTTAAAATTACTGGCATATCTGGTGCGCAAAACTCACTGATGACTTGTCTGCATGCCCCACATGGTGAAACTGGGCCATCTGTATCCGCTACGACAACTAGTTGCTTGAAATCTCGTTTTCCTTCTGATACAGCTTTAAAAATAGCTGTTCGTTCTGCACAGTTTGTTAATCCGAATGATGCATTTTCGATATTACAACCAAGTACGACCTCATCGTCCGTCGTAACAAGAGCTGCTCCTACTGGGAATTTCGAGTAAGGAACATACGCAAATTCTCTTGCTTGTTTAGCGAGTGAGATAAAATTATTTTCTTTCATTTACCAAGTCACAATCCCTTCTTTTTATAAAAACATCTGGCAAAAGTATGGTATGAATATAATTAGTCCGATAAAACTAGCAACAAATGCGGCTAGTAATACCGCACCTGCAGCAACATCCTTCGCTTTCTTCGCTTCATCAATATACTGCTCTGTCGCTACATCCACCGCTCGTTCAATTGCTGTATTGACCATTTCTAGTATTAACACACCAAAAATAGATAGGATTAATAACGTCCACTCTGATTTAGTGACATGGAAGAAAAAGCCGCAAATAACAACAGCAAGGGCTGCAAATGTATGGAATCGCATATTTCGTTCTTCTAAAAAAGCCGTTTTTAGCCCAGTAAAAGCATGACGAAAAGATTCTGCATAATTTTTACTGCGTTTATATTTTCTATCTTTCAAGTCCATAAGCATCCAACACTTCTTTTTGTAAGCCGAACATTACTTTTTCTTCGTCAGGCTCCATATGATCATACCCAAGCAAATGCAGCAATCCGTGAACTGCTAAGAATCCTAATTCTCTTGCTTTTGTATGTCCGTAATCTTTGGCTTGTTCTTCTGCTTTTTCAGTGGAGATGATAATATCACCAAGCATGCGAGGTGTTTCAAGCTCAAACTCGCCCCAATCAATCTCTGTTTCCCCGTCGCCCATTTCTTCCAAAGCGAAAGAAATAACATCGGTTGCTTGATCTTTGTCACGGTATTCCCGGTTAATTTCACGAATCCCTTCATTTGTTGTAAAAGTAAGCGAAAGTTCTGTCCCTTGTTCGATTTTTAAATAACCAGCAGCAAATTGTAGAATATTTTCCACTAGTTCTTTATCTTCGTCAGGTAGCTTATTTGTCTCATCCAGTAAATCAATCTCTAAGACCGTCATCTTGTGTCCTCCCTATTTCAATCTTTGTCATCAGGATATTGAATTCGTTGATGATATATTCCATTTAATGTGGCGATTAATGTGTCACGAATAATTCTAATTTCTCTAATCGTAATATCACACTCTGTAAACTGCCCATCTAGGAAGCGATCTTTAATAATTCCGTCAATAATTTCTGTTATTTTTGCCATCGTTGGTTCTTTGGAAGAACGCACCGCAGCCTCCACACTATCAGAAATATTGATAATCGCAATTTCTTTCGTTTGTGGTTTTGGTCCGCTATAACGATAGTCTGCTTCTTTTACATCCGGATTTGTCTCTTTTGCTTTAAAATAGAAATATTTAAGCAAAGTAGTACCGTGATGTTGTAATGCGATATCAATAATTGGTTGTGGCATGTGGTTCTCTTTTAAAATCTCTGCACCATCTTTTGTATGCGAGAGAATTATATCACGACTTTGTTCTGGTGTCAGCCTATCATGCGGATTAATTCCTTGTAATTGATTTTCTACAAAATACGGTGGTCTTAATGTTTTACCAATATCGTGATAAAAACACCCAACCCGAACAAGTAAACTATTTGCGCCAATTTTATCAGCACATGCTTCTGCCAAATTGGCTACCATCATACTGTGATGATACGTACCAGGCGCTTTCATTAGAATTTTTTTCAGTAATGGATGGTTTGGATTGGCTAGTTCTACTAAACGACTAGTAGTTAATAAGCCGAAAATTGTCTCAAATAACGGAATAACTCCAACGCCGAGAATAAAGGCACCAAACCCACCTAAAAAGGCGTAACCGATTGCCATTAACGTAGAAACTTGCAATAGCGAGCTGTTGTTTATGAATAACAATAGTAATACATAAACTATATTTATTAAGCCAACCATAAACCCTGAAAACATAATAGCTGAACGTCTGCTGTAATCACGCAATGCTACAACACTTGTCATACCGCTTAGTAAGATAAACACAGTTATGCCACTATTCGCGTCATTTTGAAAGGTTAACAAGCTTGTGACAGCGATAAAAATAACACTCAGAAAGGCATATTTTTCGTTCAGTAATATTTTTAGTATCATCGGTGCAAATGCTGCCGGGAATAGGAAAGCAATATTACTGATATTTTGCGTTTCTAAGAATAAAATAATTAAAAGCATGAATAGCGAAACAACGTATACAGAAGAGAAAATCAGCATCGTTTGCATTTTTTTCGCTTTAGGTTGCGTCTGCTTTTTCGTATAAAGAAACAAGATTGCTGCTAGCGCAATAATGAAAATCGCAAAACCGGCGTATTGTTTTACAGGCATTTTTTGATCAAGTAGATGCAGCATTTTTAACTGACGGTAATTTTCTCTGTCAACAATTTGGCCTTCTTGTACAATAACTTGCCCTTGTAAAATTTTCACAGGAACAACCGATTGCGCTGCTTCTTTGCGTCTAGCGTCGGTTTGCTCTTCATTATAAATTTCGTTGGGTACGATTGCATAAGAGACTAAGGCTTTTGATACGCTTTTGTAATAAGAAGGTATAGCAGATAGTTCGATATCATCGCGTGCTCTAATTTTAACGGAATTTAGATTCTCATCACGGATTTTGTTCTCCATGGTTTTGGCCACTTCGGTTGTTACGACATCTTCCATGATGTTAAAATCTTTATTTTTCGCTTCGATTAAAGTTGTAAGTACTTCATCGGATATGTTAGAGGTTATTTTTTCTGATACATTGTTGGATAATTTATCTTTTAAGTTTTTTAGTTTCGTTTCTGTTGTCGTTGGAGCGGGAGCAGGTTTATCCTCTTTTGTGGCTTTTTCTTTGTTTTTTGTGTCGTTATCTTCGGCCTCTGCATTTACTTCATTTACATAGGCGAATACACTTTGGATAAGAGCTACTCGATTTTGACCAGTTTCGCGATTGTACACATAGACATCTTCTACGGCATCGCTTGCTTTGGTCCGTTCTTCTTTCGTTTTTTGTGTATCTTCTACGGTTTGCGGTGAACGAATTGTTTTTTCAGCAACTTGGAATAATTTAACATTGTATGATTCCGGTTTCGTCATTTGGCAAACGAGAAAATACGCTATAACAGCAAAACAAACAAGGAGCAGCGGAAAAAGGTATTTCTTTCCACTTTCGATGTACCAATTTCTCCATTTCTTAGGTAGTTTCACATCTTAGTCTCCTTTCTAATTTTGTTTCCCTTCGTAAGCTTTAATTATTTCAGCAACTAATGGGTGTCTGACTACATCATGATGTTCAAAATAAACAAAACCGATATCTTTGACGTCTTTTAAAACTTGTTCTGCGTTTACAAGGCCACTGTTTGCGCCTTTTGGTAAGTCAATTTGCGTCATATCGCCATTGACAATCATTTTAGAATCATAGCCAAGGCGTGTTAAAAACATTTTCATTTGTGCGATGGTCGTATTCTGCGCTTCGTCTAGGATGACAAAAGCATGATCTAGTGTACGTCCTCTCATATAAGCCAGAGGAGCTATTTCAATGACGCCGCGGTCCATTAACCTTGTTGTATGCTCTGTGCCGAAAATATCGTATAGCGCATCGTATACAGGTCGTAAATAAGGATCTACTTTTTCTTTTAGGTCTCCTGGTAGAAATCCTAAGCTTTCTCCAGCTTCAACGGCAGGTCTTGTTAAGATGATTTTGCTGACATTTCCTTTTTTCCATGCGTCTACTGCCATAACCACTGCAAGATATGTTTTACCAGTACCAGCTGGGCCAACACCGAAAACGATGTCGTGTTTTTTGATCATTTGAATATAGGTTCTTTGACCGAATGTTTTAGGGCGAATAGGCATCCCTTTAGCGTTCTTCGTGATTTCTTCTTCAAATAGTGTGTGGAAGTAGATTAATGTGCCGTTTCTTTGCATTTTGACTGCTTGAGCGATATCACGACCGTCAATATGAATACCGCGTTTTACGGTTAGAATAAGTTCGTTTAAGACGGCTGTCGTATGTTGTACAGGTTCTTCTTCTCCTGTGATAGATAATGATTCTCCCCGTGTGATAATTTTTACTTGAAGTAATTCTTCTAAAAGTTCGATATTCTTATTATTATTGCCGAATAAATCTTGAATATTTGTGTCATCAGATAATTCGACTACTTCATTAAATTCATTTAGCATTGGCTAACCCCTTCACCTGTTATAAGTGCCTTGATTAGTTATATTATACACGAAATTGCCTTGCTTGAAAAACGAAGCGATAGCAACTACGCAAATCGAGTAAAAATAAGCATAAAAAAACAGGATTTCCTCCATAAAATACGAAGGAACCCTGTTTCTTAATGTTTCAAAACTAGTTTGAATTAGTTTATGAAAGATATTTTTTTACGAATTGGTTAACAGCACCGCCGTCAGCTTTGCCTTTTACTTTAGGCATAATTGCGGACATTACTTTGCCGAAATCAGCTTTACTAGATGCGCCAACTTCTTCGATAGTTGCTTTCACAATATTCTCAAGCTCTTCAGGAGTCAATTGTTTTGGCGCGTAGTCCTCCACAATGACAATCTCGGAACGGACTTTATCAGAAAGGTCGCTACGTCCAGCTTTGTCAAACTCTGCTAGAGAATCTCTGCGTTGTTTGAGTTCGCGGGAAATCACGGTTACTTCATCATCCGGAGTAAGATCTTTCACACCTTGGTGAATTGCTTCGTTTTGTAAAGCTGCTTTTAACATACGAATAACGGAAAGTTTTTCTTTCTCTTTATCGCGCATCGCTTGTTTCATATCTTCATTTAACTTGTCAAGCAGTGTCAACGAAATCATCGCCTTTTAATTAGAATTTGCGTTTTCTTGCTGCTTCGGATTTTTTCTTACGTTTTACGCTTGGTTTTTCATAAAATTCGCGCTTTCTGGATTCTTGCAAAGTTCCACTTTTGGAAACAGTACGTTTAAAGCGACGAAGAGCATCTTCAAGCGATTCGTTTTTACGAACTACTGTTTTTGACATCTCTCTTTCCCTCCCTCCGGCACTTACATGCACTCACTTAAATCCTTCATTTAAGTTCCAGAATAGGACATAACGGAAAATAAATTATGAATTATTCTGAAGTAATGCAGATAAGCATTCACTCATTAAAAATTATATACGAAACATCGGGCATCGTCAACATGAAATCGTTAACTTTCGCATAAAACTTTGAAATGTTATTCGTTTTTATTTTTATAAAGGTCAAAATAGAACGAAGCTGCGGATAAAACATAGAGCGGAGCAGTTTCTGTTCTTAAAATTCTTGGGCCTAGTCCAGCGAGTTGTGCATTCACTTCTTGAAGAAGAACAAGCTCTTTTTCGCTAATGCCGCCTTCTGGTCCAAAAATGCATAAAACAGAATGTCCGGGCTTAATAGTTTGGAATAAACTGGCAAGCGCGCTAACCTCGCCTTCTCTGGCACTTTCTTCATAAGCAGCAATCACGTAGTCATAATGAACATGGTCGAACATTAATTCTTTAAAGCTAGCAGCATAATGCACTTCTGGTACGATTGTCCGATGTGATTGTTCGGCTGCTTCTTGCGCAATTTTCTGCAGACGTTCGATTTTTTTAATGACTTTTTTTTCATCCCACTTCACTACAGAACGTTCGGCTTTGAAAGGAATAAATTGATGCGCGCCTAGTTCGGTGGCTTTTTGGATAATCAGTTCTAGTTTATCACCTTTCGGGAGGCCACTCGCAATCGTAATTTCAATTGGCAACTCCGTATTTTCCTCCAACCATTTAACGAGATTTAATAGCACTTCCTCGTCATTAA
The DNA here is from genome assembly GCF_014229095.1 of Listeria cossartiae subsp. cayugensis. Taxonomy (GTDB): domain Bacteria; phylum Bacillota; class Bacilli; order Lactobacillales; family Listeriaceae; genus Listeria; species Listeria cayugensis. The sequence continues at coordinate 1,165,807 of NZ_JAARZC010000001.1, forward strand.
TGGCAGTTATCGCGGCGATACACGTTTTTTTACTTGGGAAAGCGATGAAAACTTGATCGGATTCTTTCATTCGCATGACACGAACCATATGATGAAAATTTTCTCCTGTTATGCTGATTGTATCGTTATCGTTTTCGAGTTCGTTTGTTACGAAATAACGTTGCATTTATTCCACTCCTCGTTTGGAAATAATCGCAACCCAGTCCCCTTGTTGCTCGATTTTTTCGATAATAAGTCCAGCATTTTTCAGCGCTTCTTCTACTACTTTTGCTTTATCTTCAATAATTCCGGAAGCGATGAAAATTCCGCCTGGTTTTAGTGCCGCATAAACATCGTCAGGGAAAAGTAAAATAACCTCTGCTAAAATGTTTGCGACTACGATATCAACGTTTGTTTTATTAATATCTTGAAGTAGATTGTTTTGTTTAACGGTAATGATATGTTCTGTTTTGTTCAGCTGAATATTTTCTTCGGCTGCACGAGTGGCAATTTCGTCGAGATCCGTTGCTAAGATAGACTTAGCACCTAATTTGGCGCTGGCAATACTTAATACGCCTGAGCCGGTTCCGACATCAATGATATCATCCCCTGGTTGCAAATAGTCACTTAAAGCGCGAATACATAGTTGGGTAGTCGGATGCGTTCCTGTACCAAAAGCCATTCCTGGATCCAGTTCAATGATTATTTCGTTCGCGGATGCTTCGTAGGTTTCCCAGCTAGGCACGATTGTAATTCTGTCGGTGATTTGAACCGGATGATAGTATTTTTTCCAAGCAGTAGCCCATTCTTCATCATCGACATCATTCACAACAAACTGAAATTTACCTAATGGGATATCAAAAGTTGTGAGGTTTTTCAAGGTTTGTTCGATTTCTGGGATTTGCTCCACGAATTCGGTTGTTTTTAAAAAATACGCTTTAATGATTACGCCTTCTTTTGGATAATCTTCGCGTTTAAGTGCGTAAATTTCACCAAATTTATCTTCGCGTTCACGCAAAAAGTCAGCTACATCTTCAATTGATACGCCGGCTGCGCCAAATTCTGTTAAAACATTTGCCACTGGCTCTACTGCTTCATTTGTTGTATGGACTTCTACTTCTGACCATTCCATTTTTTAACACTCCTTTAGTATGTAGAAAAGGTCGATGGTTGCTTCTCGCACAACTATCGACCTCTACGTTCATCAATCGCCTTTAAAAGCTCGTTTCATTTTGTCAAAAAATCCGGATGTTTGCTCATCTACTTTGTCTCCTGTAGTGGAAGCAAATTCACGTAAGATTTCTTTTTGTTTATCATCTAGTTTTTTCGGAACGATTACTTTGACGATGACGTGTTGATCACCTGTTCCGTTGCCACGAAGATGCGGAACGCCTTTGCCACGTAAGCGGAAAGTTGTTCCTGTTTGAGTACCACTCGGAATTTTCAAGCGAACTTTACCGTGAACAGTTGGAACGTCAATTTCGTCGCCTAAAGTTGCTTGTACGAATGTGATTGGGACTTCTACATAAATGTCATCTGCTTCACGTTCGAAAAATTCATCTGGAATAACGACAAATACCACATATAAATCGCCGTTAGGTCCGCCATTAATGCCAGCTTCCCCTTCGCCAGATACGCGCATTTGTTGGCCATCATTAACACCAGCTGGAACTTTCACTTTGATTTTTTTTGTTTTTGTTACGCGGCCTTTACCATGACATGTAGCACATTTTTCTTTAATTTCTTTACCAGTACCATTACAGTATTGGCATGTGCGTTTATTAACTACGCGGCCGAATGGGGTGTTTTGTTCCACGTTAATAGAACCTTTCCCACCACAATGGCTACATTTTTCAGGTGTAGTTCCTGGTTTCGCGCCAGAACCATGACACGTATCACAGTTTTCTTCACGAGGAATTTCGATTTCTGCATCTTTACCAAAAACGGCTTCTTTAAATTTAAGACGCATCGTATATTGTAAATCGCTACCTTGTCTTGGTGCGTTTGGATCTTGTTGACGTCCACCGCCACCGAAGAACGTATCAAAGATATCTTCAAATCCGGAGAATCCGCCACCACCAAAACCGCCTCCAGCACCGCCGCCGAAGCCTTGGTTTGGATCTACATGTCCGTATTGGTCATATTGTGCACGTTTTTGTGGGTCACTTAATGCTTCATAAGCCTCTGATATTTCTTTGAATTTTTCATCAGCGCCTGCTTCTTTATTTATGTCCGGATGATACTGTTTGGACAGTTTCCGGTAAGCTTTTTTTATTTCGTCCGCTGAGGCGCTTTTGGAAATACCAAGCACTTCATAGTAATCTCGTTTTGCCATCCGCCATCACTCCTGTCCATGATAGATTTTTATAGTCCTAACGTATTGTAACATTTGAAAGAGATGTTGTAAAAACTTTATTTCAGATAAAAAGCCAAAGCCACAGTAGACTTTGACTCATTATCCTTACCTGTTAAAAAGATTATTTATTTTCTTTGTCGTCGTCATTTACTTCTTCAAATTCAGCGTCTACGATGTCGTCGTTTTGAGGAGCTTCTTGACCTTCTGCACCGCCAGCTGCTTGTTGTTCTGCTGCAGCTTGTTCGTATAATTTAACAGATAGGTTTTGAACGATTTCGTTTAAGCTTTCTGTTTTTTCTTTGATAGCTTCGAAATCTTCACCTTTAAGCGCTTCTTGTAATTCGTCGCGAGCAGCTTCTGCTTTTTTCACTTCTTCTTCGTCTACTTTGCCTTCTAGTTCTTTCAATGTTTTATCTACAGTGAATACTAGTTGGTCAGCGTTGTTGCGAAGTTCTGCGTTTTCTTTGTTCTTTTTATCTTCTTCAGCATTAGCTTCTGCATCTTGAACCATTTTTTCAATTTCTTCGTCTGTTAAACCTGAAGAAGATTTAATAACGATGTTTTGTTCTTTACCAGTTCCAAGATCTTTCGCGCGAACAGTTACGATACCATTTTTGTCGATATCAAATGATACTTCGATTTGTGGAATACCGCGTGGTGCTGCTGGAATATCCGCTAATTGGAAACGACCTAATGTTTTGTTGTCTTTTGCCATTGGACGTTCACCTTGAAGTACATGAATATCTACGGCTGGTTGGTTATCAGCTGCTGTAGAGAATGTTTGAGATTTAGATGTTGGAATTGTTGTGTTACGTTCGATTAGTGTAGTCATAACGCCACCCATTGTTTCGATACCAAGGGATAATGGGGTTACGTCAAGTAGTACAACGTCTTTTACATCACCAGTGATTACGCCACCTTGAATTGCAGCACCCATTGCTACAACTTCATCTGGGTTTACACCTTTATGTGGCTCTTTGCCTAATTCTTTTTTGATTGTTTCTTGAACTGCAGGAATACGAGTAGATCCACCAACTAAAATAACTTGGTCAATATCACTTGCAGAAAGGTTTGCATCTTTTAATGCTTGACGAGTTGGCGCAATAGTACGTTCAACTAAGTCATGTGTTAATTCATCAAATTTAGCACGAGTAAGGGTTACTTCTAAGTGAAGTGGACCAGCTTCTCCAGCTGTGATAAATGGTAAGGAGATTTGTGTGCTTGTTACGCCAGAAAGATCTTTTTTCGCTTTTTCAGCTGCATCTTTCAAACGTTGAAGCGCCATTTTGTCTTGGCTTAAATCAATGCCATTGTCTTTTTTGAATTCAGCTACTAGATAGTCGATAATTTTTTTGTCAAAGTCATCTCCACCTAGTTCGTTGTCGCCGGCAGTAGAATGTACTTCAAATACGCCGTCACCTAGTTCAAGGATAGATACGTCAAAAGTACCGCCACCAAGGTCAAATACTAAAATTGTTTGGTCTGTTTCTGTTTTATCCATACCGTAAGCAAGTGCTGCCGCTGTTGGTTCGTTAATGATACGTTCTACTTCAAGTCCAGCGATTTTACCAGCATCTTTTGTAGCTTGACGTTGTGCATCGTTGAAATAAGCTGGGACAGTGATAACTGCTTTATCCACAGTTTCGCCAAGGTAATCTTCTGCATAGCTTTTTAGGTATTGCAAAATGATTGCACTGATTTCTTGTGGAGAGTAGTCTTTTCCTTCTACTGATTCTTTGTAGTTAGTCCCCATGTGACGTTTAATAGAACTTACTGTGTTTGGGTTTGTGATAGCAGCACGTTTTGCTACTTCACCTACTTGGCGTTCGCCGTTTTTGAAACCAACTACGGAAGGTGTTGTACGTGCACCTTCTGGGTTAGGGATGATTTTAGCTTCTCCGCCTTCTAATACTGCTACTGCAGAGTTTGTTGTTCCTAAGTCAATACCGATAATTTTGCTCATTGTTATTTCCTCCTGTTATTCAGTAATTATTTTTTATTGATTTACTTTTACCATTGATGGGCGAATAACCCGATCTTTTAATTTATAACCTTTTTGAAGTTCGGCAGTGATTTCGTTACTTTCTGCATTTTCGTCACTGTCTTGCATAACGGCTTGATGGAAATTCGGGTCAAATTGTTCGCCGACAGCCGGAATAACTTCAATACCTTCTTTTTCAAAAGCAACAAGAATTTGGTTGTACACCATTTCCATTCCTTTTAAAATTTGCTTCACTTCTTCATGGTCAGAAGTCGTTGCAAGTGCTTTTTCAAAACTATCTAGTGCAGGAAGTAAATCTTGCGCTAGGCTTTGCGAACGATATTTCTGACTAGCATCACGGTCTGCGATATGTCTTTTTTTGACGTTTTCGAAGTCCGCTTGCATACGAAGGTAGCGATTTTCCACTTCATCTAGTTTGTTTTCAAGTTCTAAAATCTTCGTTTGTTCTTCGGTTAAAGTATCGGCCGGAGCTTCTTCTTCAACTGTTTCTTCTGATTCATCTAAAATGTTCAATTCTTCTTGTTCGATTTCATCAGCTAGTCTTTCTTTTTTATTCTTTTTCTCAGACACTTTAGCCACCTCCTGAAAAAACTTGTGCTTTTTCAGCCTTCCTAATTTTGGTTATCACGATAAAGTTTGGTTAACACATCGGTTAAATCTCGACTCATTACATCAACAAGTCCCATCATCCTACTGTATTCCATTCTTGTTGGACCTAGGAGTACGATACCGCCAACGCGTTCGCCAGCAATATTATACGTCGCTGTAATGATACTACAATCTTCCATTAGACTATTATTGTTTTCACGGCCAATTTTCACTTGGAGGCCATCGGGAATATCCCTAAACAATTCATACACATCTTGTTCTTCTTCCATCAAATGAAGCATCTCACGGACTTTATTAATATCATGAAATTCTGGTTGGTTCAGGATATTTGTTTTTCCGCCAAAATACACTTTTTGCTGACTTGCTTGGGCAAAAGAATCCGAGAATACATGCATAAAACTTTCGTAGTTTCTGACATGTTTACCAAGTAGTTCTTTTACTTCCATAGGTATTTGTACTTTTAAATCATCAAGCGAAAGTCCTATCAACCGTTCATTTAAAATGTTGACCATTCGTTCGATATCGGAAAGCGTTGAGCCCTCAGGTATGGTCACGAGATGATTATCAACATGCCCTTGATCGGTAATTAAAATGAGCATTGCTTGAAAATTATTTATTGGTACAAATCTAAAGCCACTTAAATGATTTTTCGTCGCTTCAGGACCAAGCAAGATGGACGTGTAATTGGTTAAATCGGATAACATTAAAGCTGAATTTTGGATAAGTCCTTCCATTTCGTAGTAATTCTCTGAAAAGAAAGAACGAATCATTTGCCTGTCGGATTTATCGAGCTTTTTGGGCTGGAGTAAATAATCGACATAGAAGCGGTACCCTTTCTCAGAAGGAACTCGTCCGGACGAGGAATGCGTCTTTTCAATAAAGCCGTATTCTTCGAGGACACCCATCTCATTACGGATAGTCGCGGAACTATAAGGCAAACCTTTTTCTTTCAGCAAATTCTTTGATCCAACCGGCTGAATAGTCCAAGTGAAATGATCGATGATGGCACGGAAAATCAAAAGTTGTCTTTCTGTTAACATAGCAATCACCTCTTTTAGCACTCCATAACGTCAAGTGCTAAATACAAGTATAAATTTACCAAACAATTCCACCTTAGTCAACCGAAAACACTCGATTTCAGACTAAAGTAGGATTGTTTGGTCAAAAAAGGTCAAATGATGCGGTTTTAAAGAAATTCTTGGAAAACATTATTCCCTAAAAATCTTCCGCTTCTTGTAAGTGCCACATTTTCTTCATTATTTTCGAGCCAGCCTTTTGCCATTGTTTTTTGAATGGCATTAGCAAAAGTGGCGTCTAAATCTTGGCCGAATTTTTGCTTAAAGTGGTTTTTGTTGACGCCGTCTACTTTCCTAAGACCTAAGAACATTTCTTCTTCCATTTTTTCTTTTAGCGTAAGTTCTTTTTGTTGGAATGTTGGTAGTTTGTTTTCTTGTAAGGGTTCCATGTATTTTTTGATTGGTCCGAAATTGCTGTAACGTGTGTCGCCAACATAGCCATGTGCGCCAGCGCCGAATCCGTAGTAATGTTCGTTGCTCCAGTAAGTAATATTGTGTTTGCTTTGGAAGCCTTCTTTGGCAAAATTACTAATTTCATATTGTTTGCGATCGTGCTTTTCCATTTCATTCAGCAATAAGTCGTACATATTTGCTTCGGCGTCTTGACCGGGAAGGATGAGTTTTCCTTTTTGCATTAGGTTGTAGAAAATCGTTTTTGGTTCGATAATGAGCGAATATGCGGAATAATGGGGTAAATCTAAGTCGAGCGCTTGTTTTAATGTGTCTTTGAAATCTGCTTCTGTTTGTCCGGGTAAGCTAAAGATTAAATCAATGCTCACGTTTTCGAAACCGATTTTGCGCATATTTTCGACGGATTGGTAGACGTCTTTCACCGTATGAATCCGGCCGATTTTTTTGAGTAGTTCGTTGTTAAAGCTTTGAACGCCCATACTAATGCGGTTAACGCCGTGATCTTGCATTGCTTGTAATTTAGATAGCGAGAGATCCCCGGGATTTGCTTCGAAAGAAAATTCGATATCTTTTTTGAGTGGTAATATTTCTTGGATTGCTGTACAAAGTCTGGCAATTTGCGCTTCGTTTAAGGTCGTAGGTGTTCCTCCGCCAACAAAAACTGTATCCACTGGTGCGATTGCTCCTTTTGCGGCTGTGAGTTTCATTTCTTTTATTAGTAAATCTACGTATTCGTCGACAGGTTGTCCTTCTAAGAATACTTTATTGAAATCGCAGTAATAGCAAATATGTTCGCAAAACGGAATATGGATATATACCGCTGAACGCTCATTACTCGATTGGTTCGTATTTATCATTTTCATCAATTCCTTGCACTTAAAATTGGCTTCGTTGTCCATTAGTCAGTTTAACATATTTTTAAGGGCTTATGTGGTGGATTCGCTTTTAATCTAGTAAACCGTACTTCGCCAAACTATCAACTGCGGCTAAGACAGCTTCTTCTTTCGTGGAAATGGGCGTCCAACCTAACATGTTTTTTGCTTTTGTATTGCTTATTTGGCGATTCATATTAATCATTAACTCGCCTTCTTTGGCATGTTTGTTAAATAAGGCAGCTACTCTAATAGCGGCGTTCGGTAAAGTTTTTTGTGGCATTTTAGAAATAAGTTCGGGACGCTCTTGGCGTAGTAAATGAGCGATATCTTCCATACTGATTTCTCCGTCTGCAGATGCGATAAATCGTTCGCCATTTGCTTTTTTAGTAATCATTGCGCGGATGTGTAAATCAGCGACATCTCTTGCATCTACTACATTCAATGGGATGTTTATAATGCGTTTCATGGAACCGTTCAACAGATTTTTTAGTAAGTCAAAGCTTCCAGAAACATGGCTACTTTGCGATGGTCCGAAAATAGCCACTGGATTAATCGTTGCAAATTCTAATTCTGTTTCGTTCTCCATAAATTTCCAAGCTTCTTTTTCTGCGATTAGTTTCGATTTTTCATAGGCCGATAATCCTTTAGCAAACTCATCGGTCCAAAATTCTTCTGTTGTGATGCTCGTTTTGTCTGCGTTACTAAAACCAATTGCGCCAAAATTAGACGTCATAACTACTCGTTTTACTTTGGCCGCTTTGGCTGCTTTTAGAATTCGTGTGATGCCGTCTATTGCCGGGCGGATTAATTCGTCTTCGTTTTTAAATTTACCAAAAAACACTGGTGATGCGACACTCAGCACATATTCGCAGTCGAGCATAGCTTCTTTCCAACCTGCATCTTTGGATAAATCAAGTTCAACAAAGGATAGTTGCGTAAAATCTGTTATTCCGTTATTTTTTAGTATTTTAATGACGTTATCTTTACTTTTTAAAGAACGGACCGTTGTTTTGACATGGTAGCCTTTTTGCAATAATTGAAAGATAATGTGCATTCCTAAAAATCCAGTTCCACCAGTTACTAATACGTTGTTTTTCATCATAAATTCCTCCGATAATATTAAATTTTGCTTATTTGTTTTATTAACTTTATACTTACTGTAAACCCTAGAGTATGGTATAGGGCAAGTAAATTAATTATTGGAGGAAAAAATGACTTATTCTATTAAAGAGGTATCCAAAATATTTAATTTGTCGATTTATACATTGCGTTACTATGATAAACAAGGTTTGCTACCGTTTGTTTCTAAAAATCAGTCTGGATATCGCGAATTTACCGAATCGGATTTGAAATTAATTCATACAATTTGTTGTTTAAAAAATACGGGAATGCCGCTAAAGCAAATCCGCACGTATATTGATTGTGTTATGGAGGGGCCTGTTTCTATTGAAACGCGGAAACAGTTACTTTTAGATCATCGGACAGTTGTTTTGAAAAGCTTAGCGGATTTAACGGAAAATCTAAAAGAAGTGGATGTGAAAATAGCGAAGTATTCCTCCCCTAATGCTGTAGAAGTTATTACCGCTGAGCGAAATTATGTCAGCATGGAGAAGAAAAATCATGATTTAATTTATCCTTATCATATATAAAAAAAGTTGTGCCAAGAACGTATTTGTTCATAGCACAACTTTTTTATTATTTCGATTCATCCATTTTCAAGATTGCCATGAAAGCTTCTTGTGGAACTTCAACGGAACCGATTTGTTTCATACGTTTTTTACCTTCTTTTTGTTTCTCTAGGAGTTTCCTTTTACGAGATACGTCCCCACCATAACATTTAGCAAGTACGTTTTTACGCAGTGCTTTAATAGTAGAACGAGAAACAATTTTTGTCGCAATTGCTGCTTGGATTGGTACTTCAAACTGTTGTCTTGGAATAAGTTCTTTTAATTTCTCAACGATAATTTTACCACGCTCGTAGGCAAAATCACGATGAACGATAAAGCTTAATGCATCTACTTTTTCGGCATTTAAAAGAATATCCATTTTCACCAGTTTAGAAGCTTTATAGCCAATTAATTCATAATCAAAGGACGCATAGCCTTTTGTGGATGATTTTAATTGGTCGAAAAAGTCATAAACAATTTCGGAAAGCGGAATTTCGTATACAATACTCACACGGATATCATCTAAGTACTCCATCGTAATGAAGTTTCCACGTTTGTTTTGCGCTAGTTCCATGACTGCGCCAACGTAATCATTCGGTACCATGACTGTTGCTTTTACGTATGGCTCTTCCACGCTTTCAATTACGCCAGGTTCGGGCATTTCAGCAGGATTATCAACGACGATGTTGGAGCCATCTGTTAAGTTGACATGATAGATAACACTTGGAGCAGTAGTGATTAAATCGATGTTAAATTCGCGTTCAATTCGCTCTTGAATGATTTCCATGTGAAGTAATCCTAGGAAACCACAACGGAAACCGAAGCCTAACGCTTGAGAAGTCTCCGCTTCAAATTGAAGAGCGGAGTCATTTAGTTCTAGTTTTTCTAAAGCATCACGCAAATCATTGTATTTAGAAGAATCGATTGGATACAAACCACAGTAAACCATTGGATTCAATTTGCGGTAACCATCAAGTGCTTCTTCAGCTGGATTATTCGCTAGCGTGATCGTGTCACCTACTCGCGTATCGCCAACATTTTTGATAGCAGCTGTTAAGTAACCTACATCACCAACAAGTAATTCGTCGCGCGGTGTTGCTTTTGGAGAAAAAACACCTACTTCCGTTACTTCGAATTCTTTACCATTCGACATCATTTTAATTCTGTCGCCGGCTTTCACAACGCCATCCATGATACGAATGTTGGCAATAACGCCGCGGTACGCATCAAAAACGGAATCAAAAATTAGCGCTTTTAACGGTTTATTTACATCTCCAGAAGGTTCTGGCACTTTTTCAACGATTTGTTCAAGAATGTCCCCAATACCAATACCTGATTTTGCCGAAGCGAGTACAGCGTCGGACGCATCTAAGCCGATAACGTCTTCAATTTCTTCACGGACTCTTTCTGGATCGGCCGCGGGTAAATCGATTTTGTTAATAACAGGTAAAATTTCTAAATCATTATCTAGTGCAAGGTAAACATTGGCAAGTGTTTGTGCTTCAATCCCTTGCGCAGCGTCTACTACTAGAATGGCTCCCTCACATGCAGCCAAACTTCTTGATACTTCATAAGTGAAATCGACATGTCCCGGCGTATCAATCAAATGGAAAATATATGTTTCGCCATCTTTTGCTTTATACTTTAATTGGACAGCATTTAATTTTATGGTTATCCCGCGTTCACGTTCTAAATCCATCGAATCTAGTAGCTGATTTTTCATTTCACGATGCGTTAATGCACCTGTTTGTTCTAAAATCCGATCAGCGAGTGTAGATTTACCATGATCTATGTGCGCGATAATCGAAAAGTTTCTAATTTTCTTTTGTCTTGCATTCATTTCTTCTTTGTTCATTTCCCCAGCTCCTGATTAGAACTCATCGCATAAATCCGATGGCAAGCTATCCTTGATTATATCAGTAGAACGCTTAACATTCAATGACTTCTTTATTAAATACAGATAAATTTAAAATAAAATAGAAAGTATTATTGCAATATGGCTGTGATTTCGGTATAATAGCATTTGTTCTGATATAATTTAAAAAGGTATGTTATATGAAATAAATACTACCTCATTAGTTTGGACGGAGGTGAATGGAATGCCAAATATTAAATCTGCAATTAAACGTGTGAAAACTGCTGAAACTCGCAACAGCCGTAATGCATCTCAACGTTCTGCAATGCGTACTGCTATCAAAAAATTTGATGAAGCAGCTGCAAACAACGCGGACAACGCGAAAGATCTTTACGTAGAAGCATCGAAAAAATTAGATAGCGCTGTGAGCAAAGGATTGATTCACAAAAACAATGCTGCTCGCAACAAATCTCGCTTAGCTGCTAAATTAGCTAAATAATACCGAGTTCGGTATAAAACATCACACCTTGTGTGGTGTTTTTTGTTTGTAAAAATAGCTTTGTCCTTAGCGACAAAGCTATTTTTTATACTGTTTTTTGACGATTATCCTGTAATTCAAACAAAAACCATTCGAGTTTCTGTTCCTTATCACCAAAACCTGTTTTCATTTCAAAGTCTATTTCAGCTAATCGTTTTAAAGCTTGACTTAATTGTCGTTCTGAGAAATTCTTTGCTTGTTTGGATGCTAACTTCACGCGAAATGGATGCACTTTTAATTTAGTTGCAGCTTGTTGTTGTGAATATCCTTGTTGTTCTAGCAGCTTTAATTGGTTCAACAACCGGAATTGGCTAGAAATTAATGCTAATATTTTGATAGGTTCCTCTTTTTGTTTTAATAAATCATAATAAATTCGGAGCGCCCCACCAATATCCATGGCGATCATTTTATCAAGTAGCAAGAAAATGTTCTGCTCTAACGAACGAACAACTAAAGATTCTACCTCTTGAACCGTGATTTCTTTTGTATCAAAGCAATAGAGCATTAATTTTTGCAATTCATTCATAGCTGTTGTTAACTGACCGCTAGTTAATTCAATAAGTCGAGTTATGGCTGCTTGTGACATTTGCATGTGATTTTCGCCTATTTTTGCTTCAATCCATTTTTTTAGTTCATTTTCATTAGGTCGCTTTGCTTCTATGACTGTAGCTGTTTTTTTGAGGAGTTTAGTTAGTTTTTTACGTTCATCCAATTTTTCTACGCGCGCCACAAAGCATAGCACAGAGTAGTCTACAGGTTCGTTGAGATACGCTTCTAATTTCGCTGTATCGTGTTCCACTTTATTTTTACTTTTTTCCGTCGTTAAAAAGAGCGGATTGTTTGCCATTACTAAACGTCTATCACCAAAAAATGGCATACTTTCTGCTTCTTGAACGACTGCTTCAATCGGCATTTCTTCTAAATCTAGGTTGGCATAGTTAAATTCTACCTCTTCGCCATCTAAAATGTTATCTATTAAAAGTTGCTTTGTTTCGTTAATAATATAATCTTCTGTTCCAATGATTAAATACACTGGAGTTATTTTTTTGGAGCGTATCTGTTTCCATTCTGGCAGCATTCATTTCGCCTCGCTTCACTCTTATTTCTCTTTCTATGGTAAAACATGAAATAAGAGATAGCAAGTTTTATTTCAAAGTCGCTTCAAAGCCTTTTCCAAATGTATAAATTATTTCTCCTTGTAAATCTGTTCGCAAAATCGTTGTCTCTGCTTCTTCTAGCGTATTTAAAGTTTCTATATGAGGGTGACCGAAACGATTTTTCACTCCACAAGAAATAATGACAAAAGTTGGTTGGACTTGTTGTATAAATTCTTTGGATGTCGAAGTTTTGCTACCATGGTGTCCTACTTTTAGAATATCTGCTTTAACTGGTTGATCTAACAGTTTTTGTTCCCCGTTTGCCTCTAAATCTCCGGTGAAAAGCCACACTTTATTATCTAATATCGCTTTTAAGACAATAGAGTCATCGTTTCCGCCAACACCCGCTTGCGTTGGGTACAAGCATTCAAAACGGCTTTCACCCACTTGCCAGTTCGCTCCCGCTAAAATAATTGTTTGCTTTATTTGCGGCATTGCATCGAGCGTTTCTTTCATGATTGCTTTATTTTCGGAACCTTGGGCAAAAATAAGTTCCTTAATAGAAATATTTTTCGCTAAGTCATCGAGCCCTTCCATATGATCTGCATCACTATGGGTAATGATTACTTTATCTAGACTGCTAATCCCTTTTGATTTTAAAACTGGAGTGAGTGTACTTCCGCCAATGGTAAATGGTTTTCTTTTTTTCGCCCAGTCTTCTTTCTCAAACGGAAGTTGCCCACCTGTATCAATTAAATAGTTGCCTTTGTTGTAAGGTAATTGAATTAAAATACTATCCCCTTGCCCTACATCAACAAAACTAACTTTGCCACTAACATTAAAACTGGAAAAATAACAGAGTAGACAAAAAATGATAAAAATCCTTACCGGAAACTTATTCTTTTGCCACTGATAAAAGAACAACAAGATGGTAACTATAATTAATATAAGAATCACCGTGTTAGGTCTTCCAGTCACAATGGTTTGATGCGGTATCTTCGCGAAAACATTAGTAAGGCTTTCTATCAATTGGATAAGAAAAACAAGCATAGATTCAGGAATAGTAGCGAGCGTCCGGGAACACATAGACAATAAAAAGACACTTATGCAACCAGGTAATATGATAATTGTAAAAATCGGTACATATAGCAAGTTGAAAAAAATTCCTACCCATGAAAAAGAATAAAAATGATACATCATCACAACGGATGACATTATCGTTGAAACAAAGGATATCGCGAGTGATTTGGTGAAGATATTTTGTTGTCTAGTTAATATTTGTCTCGATGATAAAATAATGCCAAATGACACTGCATAAGAAAGCTGGAATCCCACTTCGTAAATGACATATGGTTGTAGGAAGTAAAATAGAATAAAGGATAAGCAAATAACTGAAAACGAACTCCATTTGGTTGCATATTTTTCGGATAATAAAAGTAATGCTGTCATTGTTGCCGCACGAATAACTGGTGGATTGGCTCCTGTGAAGATAACATAAAACGGTAAAAAACCAAGCAGACAAATAATGGCTCGTTCGCGACTTATGCTAAACTTTAGCAATAAAAAATAAATAGCTCCAATTAATAAATTAACATGAAGTCCTGAGATCGCTAATAGATGGACAACACCCATTTGCTGGTAGGTTTCATACATTTCAGGCGAAAAGCCATTTTTCTCACCAGTAATTAACGCAAGGAAATAAGGATTTATTGTTGGAGAAATATTTTCGCTTATATGTGCTATTGTTTGTAAACGGATATTTTGAATACGCATTAAGATGGATGGTGAAACTCTATTTGAAATTGATAGTGAGTTAGCTTGAAGTACATAGTGTATTTTTTGACGTTTAAGATACGTTTGGTAATTAAATTGGTTTTGATTACGATTGGCTTGAGGGGTTTCTAGATTTGCGGAGACAGAAATAAACTGTCCGTATTGAAGCCTTTTTAATTTTTGCTGTTCTTCTGCTGTTGTAATTGTATAACGCAATTGAAATACTTCTTTTTCGTAGCGTACGATAGCTTGAAAACTGTCACCATCAATCTTTAAATTATCTATTATTTGACAGTTTTCATTAAATTCAGTTGCTGAAAAAGTGGTTGTATTCGATTTTTCGACAATAAATAAAAAGCCACATATTAGAAGATAAATGAGGATAAAAAGAAGGATTCTTTTGGATTTTTTAATAAAAGCAATCAAACTGAGCAAACAAATACATATGGGAACGAAAGAGCTTGTAACAGTTGCACAAACAATAGCTAAAACAATCATAGCTAAATATCGCTCGATAACGTTCCCTCCTTATTTAGTTTAATTTTTCTGAGATGTGTTGGTACAGTTGCTCTGCTTTTTCTGGTTCAATATTTACTTCGACTGCTGCTTCTTTGACTAAAGTATGCATTTTTTCTTCGTTCCAATTGTTTACTTGGAGAACGGATTCATCAAATTCTACTTTTTGCAATTCAACACCAGCAATCTTAAATAATTCCAAAGCGTACGAATGATTTTTGTAATCTTTGGCAAAATATACTTTCTTGATTCCTGCTTGGATAATGGATTTCGTACAAGCAAGACAAGGGAAGTGCGTCACATATAATTCTGCATTATCTGTCGTGGCACCAAATTTGGCACATTGTAGGATGGCGTTCATCTCTGCGTGAATGGTTCGGATACAGTGACCGTCTACAACGTAACAACCATGTTCTGCGCAATGATCCCCACCAGCGATGGACCCGTTATATCCGCCCGCAATAATACGTTTATCTCGAACTATTGTCGCACCTACCATTAGTCGTGTACACGTGCTCCTTGATGATATTAGATGACTTTGCGCCATAAAAAACTGATCCCATGCGATCCTTTGCACATTAAAAACTCCCTTATGATTTGATAAATATTAGTATAGGTGTTTAGAAGGAAGTTCGTCAACCACTTTTATTAATTAACATCCAAATATTCTTTTAATTTTTCTACGGTTTTTTCGCCTATGCCAGAAACATTCTTTAAATCGTCTATTGTTTGAAATAAACCTTCTTTTTCGCGGTACTCTATAATGGCGGTTGCTTTTGAGTCGCCAATTCCTGGTACTTGTTGTAAATCTACTTTTGTTGCGCTATTAATATTGATTTTATCGGTTGTACTTGTTGTTTCTCCCGTGTTTGATGCCGGTAAATCTGGTCCTTCCTCTCCTTTTTTGTAGACATAAATACTCATCTCATCTTTTAATTTTTCTGCTAAGTTTAATTTGCTGTTATCTGCTTCTTCTGTGAGTCCTCCTGCTATCTTCACTACATCTTGCACTCTAGCATCAGCTGGTAATTTATACACGCCAGGTGTCCGCACTGCGCCTTTAATGTCAATGTATAGATGGTTTGGTGTCTTTACTTCTTCTTTAACAGGTTTTTCTTCTTTCGTCACTGTTTGTTTTGCCGATATTTCCTCTGTGCCTCCATTTGGTAAACAAATATATACTAATCCAGCACAAAGAATAGCAACGCCAATTAATAAATAATTTTTGTGTTTTTTCAGAAGCTCCATCATGTCTATCACCGCCTTAATATACTATTCGCCAAATCCGTTCAAAATCCTTTTTGCAAACGAAACGGAAAATGGCATAAAAAAAGAAAGTAATCTTTGAAAATTACTTTCTTGCTACGAAAAAGATTCTTTCGCTTGTATTGGTTGGTTTTTCGAGGCTAAAATCAGCATAAATATCTATTTTCGTAAAGCCAGCTTTTTTTAATATATTTTCATAGGTAGTGATGGGATAGGTTCGTTCTTTGTGTAATTCGTCTACCCGGTTATACGTATCATCTTCCCCTAAAATGTAAAAAGTTAGCTCATGTTCGACGGAATGAGGATATTCGCCAGGAAAAGAATTCCAAATTGTGGAAATTTCCTCATCACTATCTCCGTAAGAATAATCTTTAAAGCCTTGCTCTATTTTATATACAGAATGCACATCAAATAAAAACAAGCCATTTGGTTCCAAATGTGTTGATACTGATTGGATTGTGTCCTCAAGCGCTTGTTCTGTTTCCAAATAATTAAGCGAATCACAGAAACAGGTGATAACATCAAAAGTTTGATTTAAAGCTAATTTTGACATATCTTGTTCTAAAATCGGCAAATTAATTTCAGCTGCTGCCACTTTTTCTTTGGCAACGGCCACCATTTCTTTCGATAAATCCACGCCAGTAACCTGATGACCTAAAAAGCTTAATCGTAGCGCAAACTCTGCAGTACCACATGCTAAATCGAGTACTTTTTTCGGTGTTTCACCAATAAAATCTGCAGAAAATTCTACCCATTCATCATAAAGTTCAGAATCCATGAGCCTATCATAGAATCCTGGAAAATATTCATAACTCATTATTAACTTCTCCTTAAAAAAACAGACGAGAATACTCCCGCCTGTTCTGTTTGTTATTAAGAGACAAACGCTGCAGAAACGTCCACAAGTGGTGCGTCTCCCCATAGTTTTTCTAGGTTATAGTAAGAACGTTCTTCTTTGTGGAACACGTGAATAATAACATCGCCTAAGTCGATTAACACCCATTGTGCCGCATCAAAGCCTTCTAAACGTTTCACATCTACTTGGTTTTCTAATGCTTTTTCTTTAATTTCACGAGCGATTGCTTGGACTTGTTTGTCTGAATTACCATGGCAGATAACGAAATAATCTGCAAAACTTGATAACCCCTTCATATCTAATGCTAAAATATCCTCTGCTCTTTTATCGTCTGCTGCCTTTGCGGTCAGCATTAATGTATCGTAACTGTTCAAATTATTAATAGTCTCCTTCCAAATTTAAATTAACAAAATAATTGTAGGCATCCAGTGTGTCTGGAAAAACCAATTGTTGCTTTTTAATCAAGTGCGTAATCGTATTAGATAGAGCGAATAGCATTGCTTCATCCAATGATTTAAGTGCTAATCTACGCGCTTTATATACACCAGGAAAAGATCTTCCTTGTTCTGTATAGTCGGCTAAGTAGATAAGTTTATCGAAATCAGACATCGTAGCGCTTCCTGTTGTATGCAAGCGAATAGCTTCTAGTATTTCTGTATCAGTAATACCAAATTCTTTTTCGGCCAAATAGGCGCCAACTGGAGCGTGCCACAGCGAACGATGAAATTCCAGCAAACGCGGATCATAACCCTCGTCCTCGATGATTTTTCTTGCTTTATCATCTTCATAGTACTTGGCATAATCGTGTAGTAAAGCGGTTATTCGAGCTTTTTCTACATCCATATGATAATGTTCTGCAAGTTCTACAGCTGCTTTTTCTACGCCTAAAGTGTGTGTGAAACGTGCACTCGGCATAGCTGCTTCTACTTTTTTTAGCACTTCATTTCTTTCCATAAAGTTGATGCTCCTTTATATATGACCATACTTTTTCGGGTAAAAAGGTTTCCGCGTGTTCGATATCATTCCTAATTTCTGTGGAAGAAATAGTCGTTTCCGGCATGTCGATTTTAACGACATCATATGGAACTTCTGGTTGATAAAGTGGGCGATTAACCCCAACGAACGTTACCATTTTTACTAAGTCATCTATATGATACCACTTTGGCAAATATTCTACCATGTCTCCACCGATAATAAAATAAAAATCAGTATCCGGCTGCTCGCTTATCATATCACGCATTGTATCATACGTATAGGACTTTCCTGCGCGCATGAGTTCACGTGTATCAACTTCAAACGAATCAATGCCTTCTATCATCAATTGAAGCATTTCAACACGTGCCTCACTGGAAGCCATACCACTAATATGTTTATGTGGCGGAATTTTATTAGGTAGAAATAAGATTTTTTCAAGGCCGAGCTGCTTTTTGGCCTCTTCTGCCATGCGGAGGTGCGCTAAATGTGGTGGATCAAATGTTCCGCCTAAAATACCGACTTTACGTTTCATCGCAGGGTTCCTCCAGATTTACGGTAATTTAATTTGTGGCTTATTTACAGAAGTTTTATAAAGAATAATTGTTCTACCAATCACTTGGACGATATCTGCTCCTGAACGCGCACTAATTTTCTCTGCAACGGTTTGTTTGTCTTCCTCACAGTTTTGTAAAATGGAGATTTTAATTAATTCTCTCACTTCTAGCGCTTCTTTTACGTGAATAATTAAGTTTGGTGATACGCTTCCTTTTCCTACTTGGAAAATGGGTTGGATATTATGTGCTTCTTTTCTTAAAAAACGTTTTTGTGTAGCTGTTAACATTAGTTTCCTCCTAATTGTTCGAGTACTGCTTCTTTCATCAGTGATCGCTCTGGTTTAATGCCAGTCCATATTTCAAAGGCAAGTGCCCCTTGATTAACAAACATTGGTAAGCCGTTTTGGGTAATAGCCCCATTTTTCTTTGCTTCTTTTAGAAAGGCCGTTTCTGCTGGATTATAAATAATGTCAGAACAAATCGTTCCCTTTGACACATTTGCCAGTGAAATCGGGCTTTTGTTTTTAGAAGCTTCCAGACCGATAGAAGTGGTTTGAATGATAATCGTAAAGTCAGCCACCTCATTTTCTGCTTCTTGCAGTGTCATCGCATGGTGATTCGCGTTATCTTTCGTCATCTCTATCGCTTTTTCTGTTGTTCGGTTGGCAACGGTAATTTTGGCGTCTGTATGACTTGTAAGCGCGAGATAAATCGCCTTACTTGCGCCGCCTGCCCCCGTGATTAGAATTGAATCTGCCGCTGTAATCGGGCGAATTTCTTCTAATCCTTCTAAGTAGCCTTTGCCATCTGTGTTGAATCCGTACCATTTGTCGTCTTTTCTGAGCACAGTATTCACCGCGCCAGATGCTGCTGCAAGATCTTCTAGTTCGTCTAAAAATGGTAAAATGCGCTCTTTAAAAGGTGTAGTAATATTAAAACCACGCACGCCAGAATCCATTAATTTTTTGATTTCTGTTTCAAAAGCGTCTTCTTCTATTAAAACAGAGTTATACTCCGCGTTCATTCCAAGTTCTTGGAAAATCCGATTTTGCATAGCTGGTGATAACGAGTGACGAATAGGATTTCCGATAACAACATATTTTTCCAAATGACAGGCCTCCTTAGTTTTAAACGAGTGATGTCCGGATAGTTGCGCTTACGCCTTCTGGAACCCAAGCAGTTACTTTTGCGCCACCTTCTGGAATCGTAACCCAACCAAGTCCAGAAAAGACAATATCCGCTTTTTCTTTTACAGTAAAGGAATAAGGCACGAGTTTTGGTAATGTTTTCATCCCTTCTTCGGTTGGCGGTTGAAGGACTAGTCCAGCTTGATTTTCATATAATGCTTCTGCTTTTTCTAATTTCGTGCGATGGATTGGTAAATTGTTTGATACGTAAACAACAAGCGATTTACGGCCGCCTGAAACGTAATCCAAACGAGCAAGCGCGCCTAAGAACAAGGTTTGCTCTTCGTTTAATTGGAAAACAGCTGGTTTTATTTCTTTTTTCGGAGTAATCGCTTTTAATGTGTTTGTATCAATGAAATGCGCCATTTGGTGATGGTTAATAATTCCTGGTGTGTCAACAAGCACATTGCCATCTGCTAATGGGATTTCGATTTTATCAAGCGTTGTACCTGGGAATTGTGATGTTGTGATGACATTATTTTCCCCGGATGCTTGTTTAATAATCCGATTGATAAGTGTTGATTTACCAACATTTGTACAACCGACAACATACACATCTTGCCCGTTTCGTAATTCATCAATTTTCTCTAAAAGGGTATCAAAACCGTGGCCTTTTTCAGCGCTGACTAGTACGACATCCGTCGCCGCTAAGCCTTGCTCTTTGGCACGTGTTCTCATCCAACGTGTTAATTTGTCGCGTTTTAATGATTTTGGTAACACGTCTTCTTTGTTACCGACAAGTAATACAGGGTTGCTTCCTGCAAAACGAGGAAGTCCAGGCAACCAACTGCCATCAAAATCAAAAATATCCACCACATAGACGATTAACGCCTGCTTCGAACTAATTTGATTTAAAATGCGTAAAAAATCATCATCTGTTAGCGCAACATCTTGAATTTCATTGTAATGCTTTAGACGAAAACATCTTTTACAAATAACTTGTTCATTATTGAGGGATGATTTTGGCGCATAGCCGATTTTGTCAGGATCTTCTGTTTGAATAATGGCCCCACAACCAATACATCTTATTTCTTCTGTCAAAGTGATTCCTCCCACTTAATTTGGTTTTTCTTTTCTAATCGTTTTAAAATAACACTTTCCATCATTCGATTTAATTTTGTCGCCATTCCATCGGTTTGTTTCACGGGACGAACAAAAATGGTTGTTAATTTTTGACGATTTCCACCGAATATATCTGTCATAATTTGATCACCAATCATCACAGTTTCTTCTGGTGTTGCATTTAATTCTTTCAATGCCCAGCGAAAATTAGCGCCTAAAGGTTTTTTTGCCCGCGCTAAATAAGGGACATCAATTGCTTTTGCCACACGAGCAACTCGTTCTTCATTATTATTAGAAAAAATCATTACTTTGATTCCTTCTTCTCTTAATATAGTAAACCAGTTGATAACTTCATCCGTTGCATCTAGTTGA
The DNA here is from genome assembly GCF_014229095.1 of Listeria cossartiae subsp. cayugensis. GTDB lineage: Bacteria > Bacillota > Bacilli > Lactobacillales > Listeriaceae > Listeria > Listeria cayugensis. Next base: position 1,186,833 of record NZ_JAARZC010000001.1, read on the forward strand.
TCCCATGCGAGCAGCGTATTGTCAAGATCAGTTAAAATAGTAGTCTTTCCCATTTTTCGAAGCTGCTCTGCTGTTATTCCAAATGGAGTATTCAACATTTTATCTGGTGAGAATTGCTTTAACACGTATTGGCACCTCATTCTTTTATTTAGTACAGTCTATTCTATCATACATTCAATTAGACTAATAATCTATAAATTTTACCATCTTTCTGCTTATTTTACAAAAAAAGCTGAGAAAAATGCTATAATATGAAAGGAAACGTTATATTTTTAAGGAGGCAAACAAATGTCAAAAGATTATGCATTAACATGGGATTTAGAAAATATATATGCTGGCGGCAGCGGTTCTGAAGAATTACAGCAAACGCTTCAAGAGGTAAAAGCTGATTTAGATAGCTTTGTCGCAAATGTTGCTGAATGGGAAGTTCCTGAAAATGTGGAAGCCTCTGCAGAATTTTTACTTTTAGTGAACCAAAACGCAGATATTTCGAAAATTTTACTTACAGCAGGTTCTTTTTTAGAATGTCTTGCTTCTGCTGATATTAATGACACTCGGGCAAATGAGCTTTCGGCGTTAATTTATCAATATGTCGCAACACTTGCTACTGCCGAAGATGAATGGCATGACAAATTTGCACAAGTTTCTGACCGTGTTTGGGACGAGCTAATGCAACAAAACGGTTTATCGCAAATTAGCTTTATTTTAAGTGAAGCGCGCACCAATCGTCGTAAAAAAGGCAGTAAAGAACAAGAAGCTGCTATTAACTCTTTAGCTGTTGATGGTTATCGTGGCTGGTCTGACCATTATGATACAATCGTTGGCAAACTACGCATGCATGTTACAATCGACGGGGAAGAAAAAGACGTTTCTGCTGGACAAGCGTTAAACTTATTAAATCACCCTGACCGCGCAGTTCGTCAAGCCGTTTTCAAAGAATATACACGCGTTTGGCAAGAGGAATCTCGTTTGTTTAGCGATACGTTAAATCATTTATCTGGCTTCCGTTTAGCTACATATGATATCCGTAAATGGGAAAATATTCTCGATGAACCGCTTGCTATCAATCGTTTAGATGAACAAACATTGAAATCGATGTGGAATGTTATTCAAACGCATAAACCTACTTTTGTTCGCTTTTTAGATCGAAAAGCTAACTTACTTGGTTTGGAAAAATTAAGCTTTTATGATGTGGAAGCCCCTCTTGTGTTTTCAAGTGAACCAAAGAAATATACCTACCAAGAAGGCGCAGAATTTATCATTGAACAATTTAATAAATTCAGTCCGAAAATGGCAAACTTTGCCGAATCTGCTTTTGAAAAAGGGTGGATTGAAGCTGAAGATCGTGATAACAAACGTCCTGGTGGTTTTTGTACCGACTTCCCTGTTGAGAAAGAAAGTCGTATTTTCATGACATATGATGGCGCTCCTGGAACGGTCGCTACGCTTGCTCATGAACTTGGACACGCTTTCCACTCTCACGTTATTCGCGATGAGCCGTTTGAAAACACTGATTACGCTATGAACGTTGCAGAAACTGCTTCTACTTTTGCAGAAATGATTATTGCTGATGCATCTGTCAAAGATGCCAAAACAAAAGAAGAAAAAATCACGTTACTGGAAGATAAAATTGGTCGTAGTATTGCCTTCTTTATGAATATTCATGCTCGTTTTATTTTCGAATGTAATTTCTATGAAGCACGCAAACAAGGCGTAGTTTCCGTTGATAGACTTAATTCCCTAATGGAAGAAGCACAACGAGAAGCATATTTGGATGCATTAGACGAGTATCATCCGCAGTTCTGGGCTTCTAAATTACATTTTTATATTGCTGATGTACCGTTTTATAACTTCCCGTATACATTCGGTTACCTGTTCTCGCTTGGTATTTACCATAAAGCCCAAGCTGAAGGCGCTAGTTATGAAGATAAATACATTGCACTACTGCAAGACACTGGTTCTATGACGACAGAACAACTTGCTGAAAAACATCTTGGAGTTGACTTGCGTAAAGCTGATTTCTGGGAAGAAGCAGTTGCTCTTGCCGCTAAAGATGTAGAAGATTTCCTTGCTTTAACAGAAGAATATGTAAAATAAAAAAACGCCTGGAGCTTAAAACTCCAGGCGTTTTCTTTAAATTGTTTTTAGTAATTCGATGATACACGTTGCCGATTGTTTCGCAGCTAAGTGAATAAACTCATCGAAAGAAATCGTCGCTTCTTGATTAGCTAAATCGGAAATAGCACGAATAATTAAAAACGGGATATCGAATTGGTAAGCAACTTGCGCAATTGCCGCCGCTTCCATTTCAACTGCTTTCACATCCGGGAAAAAAGTACGAATTGTTTCATGTTGGTCCGGACGCATAATAAATGAATCATTTGTGATTACTAAGCCATAAACTGCTTTATTTTCACTTGCAGCAAAATTTTCGCGATAAATTGTCTCTGCTTTTTTAAGAAGAACTGCATCCCCTTGGTAAAAAGCTGGCATACGTGGAACTTGACCATATGTGTAGCCGAATTCAGTTACGTCTACATCTCCGTATGCTAGTCGATCAGAAATAATCACATCTCCAACAGCTAAGCCTTCTGCCATACCGCCAGCTGAACCAGTGTTAATAATTACTTCTGGTTTAAAACGATCTGCCATAAGTGTTGTTCCAAGTGCTGCATTTACTTTACCGATTCCTGATTCTAAAAGCACTACTTCTTTGCCAGCGATTTCGCCGACGTAAAATTTCGCGCCGCCAATAACAATTTCTTCTACGCTTGGCATCGTATTTTTTAATAGTTCTACTTCTTCTTCCATTGCTCCGATAATACCAATTGTCATTATGTAACCTCCAAAAAAGCACAGTCGTTAACAGCTAACTTCTGTGCTTTTATCTTTTGTCGTTTGTTTTAAGTTCTTCTACTTTGGTTGGTTGCCATCCTTCACCGTCCACCCATGTGATATAAACACGATATGCTTTATCTGGGTCTTCTTTAGTAGAAAGCGTTCCAATTGATTGCGTTGCAGGGTCAGCACCTTGCTCTACAAACCAAAGTGATGTGTTCGAGATTGGAATATCTGTTGCTGCAGAAAAAGCTTTACGTTTTTCTTGCCAATCTACACTAGTGGAACTGTACGAATTCACATGATCGCCAGTTTGATCCGTGCCGATTGGTTTCCAGTCTTTGGTAATAACTTTCGCCACATTTGGATCGTCGCTTTCGGTCGTTTCCGTTGTTTTTTCATCGGAAGACTCTTTTTCTTTTTCGGATGATTTATCTGATTTAGCGGCATCTTCTTTTTTCGTTGTGGAAGATGCCGTTTTGTTTTCTTGTTGCGCTGGGTCACTCTCCGTTTTAAATAGCACAAAATACAAACTACCAATGATAAGTAAGCTTACCACGATAATTAAAACGTTTAAAACTAAGTTCGTCTTTTTTCGTTTTGTATTTTGTTGTGAGCGAGATCCTTCGACCAAATTTTGTTTAATGCGACGGTTATTTGATTGTCGTTTGTCTGCCATTTGCATTCACCACCTTATAAGTAACCGCTGTACAAAAACACCAGATAAAATTAAGATGCTGTGATTTTTTCGATTTTAACGCTCATGTCACCAGCTGGTGTTTGGATAGTTACTTCTTCCCCTTCTTTATGGCCAAGTAAACCTTTGGCAATTGGAGAATCATTGGAAATTTTACCTTCAAACGGATCTGCTTCTGCGCTACCTACGATTGTGTAAGTTTCTTCTTCTCCGTCTGGTAATTCGATGAAAGTAACTGTGTTTCCTAGTGTTACTAAACCATTATGTGCTTCTGCAGCATCAATGATTTGTGCGTTACGAATCATATTTTCAATCGTAGTGATACGACCTTCAACAAAAGCTTGTTCGTCTTTTGCGGAATCGTACTCGGAGTTCTCAGATAAATCACCAAAACTGCGGGCAATTTTAATCCGTTCTACTACTTCTTTCCGTTTTACTGTTTTAAGTTCTTGTAATTCATTTTCTAACTTTGCTTTCCCATCTAGGGTCATTGGAAATACTTTTTCTGTCGCCAATCGATTTCGCTCCTTTTGTTTGTTCATTATTGTATAGAAAAGCACGGAGATATCGCTCCGCACCTTCATCAAAAATATTACTACTCGTGTGAAAGATTAACATGCCACGCTAGAAATAGCAAGCAATTGTCTCTCTTTTTACTAGGAAAATTTTACCTTAATTTTCTCTATTTGACAAGTGATACCTGTTGTTTATACATGTTTTTGCAAGATTGATTCAATTTTTGTTGTCATTAAATCGATTGCTACGTGGTTCTCGCCGCCTTCTGGGATGATAATATCGGCAAATTTTTTCGTTGGCTCAATGAATTCATTATGCATCGGTTTAACAACAGAAAGGTATTGCTCGATTACAGAATCCATCGTCCGGCCACGTTCTTTCATATCGCGTAACAGCCGGCGAATAAAACGAATATCATCATCTGTATCGACATACACCTTGATATCCATTAAGTCTCTAAGTCGTTTATCTTCTAAAATTAAGATACCTTCTAAAATGATTACTTCCCGTGGTTCCTGGATTTCTACTTCTTCTTTTCGTGTATATTTGGCATAGTCGTAAATTGGTTTTTCGATTGTTTCATAACGACGTAGCGCCGCAATATGCGAAATGAGCAAATCGGTATCAAAAGCTAACGGATGATCATAGTTCACTTTTAGTCTATCTTCAAAACTAATGTTTGCTTGGTCGTGATAATAGACGTCTTGGGCAATCATCAAAATCGAGTGACCGCTAAAATGGTCGCAAATCGCTTTTGTGACGCTAGTCTTACCTGAACCTGAACCGCCAGTTACGCCGACTACAATTGGTTTTTTTGTCATGATACGCCTCCAGTTTTCTTTCTTTTGGAAATAGATAAACCGTCCCCTAGTGGAATGGTAGTTGTGTCGAAATCAGGATGTGTCACTAAGAAATCATTAAAATTACGCATTTTTCTAGCAACTCGTAATTTACGTTGTTTTTCGGGCGACATATCAAGTGCTAATCCTTTAAAAAGAACATTGTCACTATAAATAACTCCATTTTCAGCTAACGATCCTGTATAAATATGGAAAAATTTCTCATATTGCGCTTTTGCTGCATCGATAAAGATGGCATCAAATGGACCATGAGCTAAAATTTCTTCTGAACCCTCGATGGCATCCGTTAATAATGGTTTTACTCTGTCAGATGCTCCGTAACGTTGAATATTATGTACAGCTTGTTTGTATCGTGCTTCGTCGCGCTCAACAGTAATGATTTCTGCTTCAGGAAGTTGATCTGCCATTTTTAAAGCGGAGTAGCCAATTGCTGTTCCAAGCTCTAATATACGTTTTGGCTTTTGAATATCTAAAATCTGTAATAAGCAATATAAAGAATCTGGCTCCATAATTGGCACTTCATTGGCCGCGGCATAGGCCTCTAACTCTTCAAAAAAAGGCGTGCTCTTAGGAATATGTTTTAATAAATAATCATGAATAATATCATTCACTGCTAGGATCCCCTATCTTTTAACAAACAAAGCACCTGCCAAAAACATGCGAAACATGCTTCTGACAAGTGGGTGTTTTAATTATTTTTCGTAATATGCTCTTCTTTTAATTTATTATGCTCTTCTAATGTTTTTGAGAAATAAACTTTCCCTGTTTTTGTGTTTGCTAAGAAGTATAGGTAGTCGCTTTTTTCTGGATAAAGCGCGGCTTCCATCGAAGAGTCGCCACTATTGGAAATTGGACCTGGTGGCAATCCGTTGTTTTTGTAAGTGTTATACGGTGACTCGACTTCTAAATCTTTATAGGTTGTTTTGCTTTTGTGTTCACCTAGCGCATAAAGAACGGTTGGGTCGGTTTGCAGGCGCATATCTTTTGCTAAGCGGTTGTAGAATACGCTCGCAATCATTTTGCGATCGACATTTTCCGTTGCTTCTTTTTCGATAATAGAAGACATAGTTAGGAACTTGTGGACGGACATTTTTTGTTTGGTTAGTTCTGCACGGTATTTACCAATGTTCACATCTGTCGCTTTGACCATTTCAGTTATGATTTCTTCAGCAGATACATCTGTTCCTTTGAAGGTGTACGTTGCTGGATATAAATAACCTTCTAATGGATGTTTGATAGATTTGTTTAAGACATCATTGGTTACGGTGTCTGGATATGCTTTTATCATGGACGCAACAAATGTCGGATCATCCATCGTTTTAAGCACATCCGCTTTTTTTAGTTTTGGTTGGTAGGCGACGATTCTATCCGCAATTTGATCCAGTGTGTAGCCTTCTGGAATGACTAATTTCGCTGGAGCCACTGTTTTACCTTCTTGCATTTTTTTGACAATTTGATCTGTGTTCATGGCTGGGCTGAATTCATAATTTCCAGCTTTTAAATTCGTATCATTATTATATTTTACATAAAACGAGAAAATAGAAGCATTATTAATGACGTTTTTATCTTCTAAAATGGTAGAAATATCAGAAATGCTAGATCCTGCAGGGATTTCTACGACGATTTTCTCTTTGCTTGCTTCATCTTTTGGTTCTAGTTGTGATTTTACATAATAATAACCTGAAAAAGTTGCAATCACTAAAATTAAAATAATAACAGAAATAATAATTGTAATTTTCTTACCTTTTGTATTCTTCATTTTAGACCTCATTTCATTGAAAACAATTCTAATCTATTATACCGATTATCTAAAAAAAATGCTATTCAATAAGGAAAATTTTCTTAAAAAGTGACGTTTTTATGTTTTTTCGGTATAATAAATAGCGTGATTTAACGAACAAGACAGAATCAGTCAAAGACTTGCTTCTGCCAATTAATTAAATATTGAAGGAGTCTTTTGGATGTTACATACATTAATACAAAGTTTGCAAGATTTCACGATGTGGTTAGTCGATTCGCTTGGCCACTGGGGTATTTTCCTTGGAATGCTGATTGAAAGTGTTTGTATTCCACTCCCAAGTGAAGTGATTATGCTATTCGGTGGATTTATGGCCGAGGCTGGAAAACTCAACTTTTGGCTTGTTGTATTTGCTGGGATTTCCGGTAATCTAGTAGGTTCACTGATTGCTTATTACATAGGTAAATTCGGAGGCAGAGCACTTGTTTTAAAATACGGGAAATACATTTTCTTGAACGTAAAACATCTAGATAAAGCAGAACTTTGGTTTGGCCGTTACGGAGCACGGGCTGTGTTCTTCGGGCGCGTATTACCGGTTATTCGAACGTTTATTTCATTACCAGCCGGTATTGCGAAAATGAATGTATGGAAATTTATTATCTATACGATTTTAGGTTGTATTCCGTGGAATATTTTTCTGACATGGCTTGGTTATTCATTAGGTTCCAATTGGAGCGTTGTGGAAAAATATACGCGACCAATTAGCTATTTAATGTTAGCTTTAGTTATTGCCATCGTTGTCTACCTTGCTTACAAAATATGGAATAAACGTGCTAGAAACGCAAAATAAAAAGCATGTCTTGACAGTTGTTGTCAGGACATGCTTTTTTAATTTTTATTCTTCGTCTTCGTCAGCTAAGAAAGTTGCTAACATTTCTTCAATTCTATCCCACTCTTCGTCTGTTTCAACAGGTTGAAGGTGTCCTTGATTACCGTCTTCGTCTTGCGTGTAGCTTGATGCAAGGATTTCGATTTCTTCGTCTTCCCCTTTACCAGCTGGGAAATACAAAACGTAAGATTTAGCAAAGTGTTCGGAATCAAAGCTCATTAGAATTTCAAAAGCTTCTTCTTTTCCTTCTTCGTTTGTAATCCAAATAATATTTTCTTCTTCATGATTATGGTTATGTTCTTCTGCCATTAAATTCACCTCAAATTAATTAGTAGTGTCCAAATAGGACTGTAAAATCATTACTGCAGCTAACTTATCAATTACTTCTTTTCGTTTTTTACGCGAAACGTCTGCTTCAATCAAAGTTCTTTCTGCTGCAGAAGTGGTTAAGCGTTCATCCCAAAGTACAACGGGCAAACCGATTCTCGCCTCAAGTACTTCAGCATATATTTTAGAACTTTCAGCACGAGGTCCTATGGTATTATTCATATTCTTAGGAAGACCAACTACGACTTTCTCCACTTCGTATTCAAGCACAAGCTCTTTTACGCGGTCATAGCCGAATTGCTTTCTATTCTCGTCAATCTGAATTGTTTCTACACCTTGCGCGGTCCAACCTAGTGGATCACTTATCGCTACGCCAACTGTTTTAGAGCCGACATCTAAACCCATTATTCTCATTTCTCACCAATTTCGTTATTTTTCAGATACGCTTTGACAAGTTCCTCGATAATTTCATCTCGTTCTAAACGACGTATCATACTTCTAGCATCCTTGTGACGCGGAATATAAGCAGGATCGCCTGAAAGTAAATAGCCAACGATTTGATTTACGGGGTTATAGCCTTTTTCTTCAAGAGCAACGTAGACTTGTTTCATTAATTTTTTTACATCTTCCTCAATTGAATCATCGCCGAAGTTGTAAAACATTGTTTGATCTTTTGAATCCATAATCGAAGCACCTCATTCCTTCATGTATCTCTTTTCATTTTACACTATGTGAACAAAAATAACAAAGAAAAATGAGGCACTTTGATGAAATTTATGCTTGTTGTTCTTTTACCCATGTGGAAACGTAATCAAGGGCCGTTCCTAGTTCTGCTGGATTTTTACCACCAGCTTGTGCCATATCAGGACGCCCGCCGCCATTTCCGCCGCAGCGTGTTGCGACTTCTTTCAGTAGTTTACCTGCGTGGTAGCCTGCTTTGATTGCATCTTCGGAAACCGCAGAAATTAGGTTGACTTTATCTCCTTGAACAGCTCCTAAAACAAGGACACCACCGATTTTTTTATCTTTCCAGTTATCAACAAACTGACGTAATTGGTTCATATCTTTGGCGTTTACTTGTTTAGCAATTACTTTAACGCCGCCAATTTCTTCTGGTGATTCAAAAATATCAGCACTTGCTGCACTCGCTAATTTGCTTAATAAGGATTCGTTTTCACGTTTTACTTCACGTAAATCAGCTTGTAATTGTTCTACTTTTTGTGGTGTTTCTTTAGTTGTTGTTTTAAGTAGATTTGCTGCGTGTTTTAAGGTATTTTCTTGTTCTGTTACAAAGCGATATGCTTCTTTTCCTGTCACAGCTTCGATACGTCTAGTTCCCGCTCCGATACCTGTTTCGGATACGATTTTGAACAGGCCGATATCTGCAGTATTACGGACGTGGACACCACCACAAAGTTCGATACTATATTTGCCTACTTGAACGACACGAACAACATCGCCGTATTTTTCGCCAAATAATGCCATAGCGCCAAGTTCTTTTGCTTCTGCGATTGGCATTTCTTCAATTACAACACTGATTTGTTCCCAGATTTTTTCATTAACGATTTCTTCCATTTTCGTTAATTCTTCTTCGGTAATTTGACCAAAATGAGAGAAGTCAAAACGTAAACGATCTGGAGAAACAAGTGAGCCAGCTTGGTTAACGTGCTCGCCTAATGTATCTTTTAATGCACGATGTAATAGATGGGTTGCAGTATGGTTCTTGATTGTTTCACGGCGTTTTACTTTGTCGACAGCCAGTTTCACTGTATCGCCTGTTTTTAATACGCCTTCTTTTACGGAAATACGGTGCAAGTTTTGTTTGTTTGGTGCTTTTTGAACATCCTCTACATAAGCAAGGCCTGTTTCGCTTTCGATGGTTCCTTTGTCTGCTACTTGTCCGCCGCTTTCTGCATAAAATGGTGTTTCTTTGAAGATAACTTGTGCTTCGCTTCCAGCTGCTACTTCATCAACAAGGGTGTCATCTTGGATTAAATACAAGATTTCAGAAACGTGTTCTGTTGTATTGTAACCAACGAATTCACTTTTCTCTGTTAAATTAGCAAGTAGTTCGCCTTGGACTTGCATGGATTTAACGTCTGCTCTTGCAGAACGAGCACGGTCACGTTGTTCTTTCATTTCTGCTTCAAAACCAGCGTGATCGACTTTTAAACCATGATCTTCTGCGTATTCTTCTGTTAATTCCACAGGGAAACCGAATGTATCATACAATTTGAAAATGTCCGCGCCTTTGATTACTTGTTCATTTGTTTCTTTGGCATTTTTAAGGATAGTTTCCAGAATTGCTAGGCCTTCATTTAATGTTTCATGGAAGCGTTCTTCTTCTGTACGAATCACTTTTTGGATGAAGTCTGTTTGGTTTTCTACTTCTGGGTAGAAACTATTCATGATTTTCCCAACAACTGGTACTAATTTGTACATGAATGGTTCATTGATTGTTAGGACTTTTGCGTAACGAACAGCACGACGAAGTAAACGACGCAAAATGTATCCGCGCCCTTCGTTTGATGGTAGCGCTCCGTCGCCAATTGCGAATGCAACGGTACGAATGTGGTCGGCGATTACTTTGAATGCCACATCATTTTCTTGTTTTTGACCATATTTCACGCCAGCAATTTGTTCTACTTCGCGAATAATTGGCATAAATAAATCTGTTTCAAAGTTTGTTGGTGCGTCTTGGATGATAGAAACCATCCGTTCCAGACCCATCCCTGTATCAATATTTTGTTTAGGAAGTGGTGTGTAAGTACCGTCTGGATTGTGGTTGAACTGTGAAAATACTAAGTTCCAAATTTCTAAATAACGTTCGTTTTCTCCGCCTGGATAAAGTTCAGGATCGCTAGCATCGTCGCCAAATGCAGGTCCACGGTCGTAAAAAATCTCGCTATCCGGGCCACTTGGTCCAATACCGATATCCCAGAAATTATCTTCAATTTCGACAATGTGATCGTCACTTAAACCAATTTTTTCGCGCCATAATGTTTTTGCTTCTTCATCTTCTGGATAAACCGTTACATATAATTTGTCAGGGTCAAAACCAATCCATTTAGGGCTTGTAAGGAATTCCCATGCAAATAGGATTGCGCCTTCTTTAAAATAATCGCCAATCGAAAAGTTTCCTAGCATTTCAAAGAATGTATGGTGGCGCGCTGTTTTACCAACGTTTTCGATGTCGTTTGTACGGATAGATTTTTGTGCGTTAGCCATTCTTGGGTTGTCTGGAATAACTGAACCATCGAAGTATTTTTTCATTGTTGCTACTCCGCTGTTAATCCAAAGAATGGTTGGGTCGTTATTTGGTACAAGTGGTGCGCTTGGTTCAATCGTATGCCCTTTTTCTTTAAAGAAATCTAAAAACAGCTGTCTTACTTCTGCACTTGATAATTGTTTCATTTTTTATTTCCTCCTTTTGGTTTTTACAACAAAAAAAGCCCATATGATTGCTCACAGGGACGATTTTGGTGAAATCGCGGTACCACCCTGCTTGCAATGATATAGACTTTGTATCATTACCTCTTCAGTTATCTGTTAACGTGGATAAGACGGATCATCTAATGGGAGAGCAATTTTGGTGCAAGCGTGGTTTTCCTTCCAGCCAAGGGAAAACTCTCTAATCACGTGGAAACCAAAATCATATTCCTATCATGTATCAACTTTTATTCAACAATAACCTAAATTATAAAGAACGGATGGCTAAATGTCAACTGTTTATTAGACTATTCGTTGATTGTTTCTTTTCTACAAAATTACCATTTTTAAGGGTTAGTTTTACATCGGATACTTTTGCAATTTCTGGGTCGTGTGTTACCATGATTACGCACTTGCCTTCTTTGTGGGCTAAATCTTGGAATAAAGTAACGACCTCTTTACTAGTACGCTCATCTAAGTTACCAGTTGGTTCATCGGCAACGATTAATTCTGTTTCACAGCAGAGTGCTCGAGCTATCGAAACCCGCTGTTGTTGACCACCGCTTAGTGTGAGAACTTTTTGGCGTGCCATTTCTTCTGTAATACCGACTTTTTCTAGCATACTTAACGCAAAAGCTTTTTTATCCGGCTGATTAACATGCGTTATTTCCATTGCTGTCGTAACATTTTGAAGAGCTGTCATGTACGTTAATAAATTATAGCTTTGGAATACAATCGAGACATATTTATTTCTAAATTGTTGTAGACCGATGCTTTTGAGTGAACTTCCTTTATAGAAGATATCACCTTCTTTTTGCGTATCAAGCCCTCCTGCAAGAGATAAAAAAGTAGTTTTCCCCGAACCGGAACTACCTACTACTGTGTAAAAAACACCAGCTTCAAAATCATAATTAATATCACTTAAAATGGACTCATCTTTCGTTTTATACCAATAAGAAATATTTTCAAACGTCAATACTTTGGTCATATCGTCACCTACTCCTGTTTAGTTAGAATTGTTTTTGGATTCATACGAAGAACGAGTGCTGCCGGTAAAAGAACCGAGATAAAGGCGATGCCAATTCCAATTCCACCCATTTTCAGCATATCTTCTAATGTTACTTGAATGTCTAGCTCTTTGATTTGTTCGGTATTTTTCGTCAAGTTACTTACGCTGCCTGCGAATCCACCCGGTCCACCTTGGCCACTACCGCCTGGTCCGCGATTTTCTGTCGTACTCGTTTCGGTTGTTGATGAATTTTGTTGTTCTAGTAATTGATTTCCAGCTAATTGCGCAACATAATGACTACTTGCCGCAGCTAAGCCAAAGGAAATCAGTGCGACGATTAAAATTTCAACAAAGAATTGCGCGATTAATTTGCCACGTTTTTCACCGATAGCAAGAAGTACGCCCATTTCGTATTTGCGATCGCGTACTTGCATCATTACGAGAAGTCCTAAGATAAGCGCTCCCGCAATGCTGACAATATAAACAACATTTTTAGAGAAGGATGCTACACTGTCGATTGGTCCAATCATTTGTTGGTAAAGTGTGTCATTCGCATCTAATTTAAATGTGTCCCAATCAATGCTGTCGACTTTTTTCGCTTCTTTCTCAAAAGCAGAAATGTTCGCTGCATCATCCATTGTATAAACTGCGGAATCTACAGTGCTTTTATAATCAGAACCTTTAATTGTATTGGCTACTGTATAAGGAACGTATACTTTGTTATAAGGATTTAGGAAAGAGAAGTTTTGCGCCATGTCACTTCCTGCATCAGTCGTTTTATAAATGCCGACGATTTTTAATGTTACTTTTGTATTGCCATCGCTAGAAGTAACGGTGAACGAATCGCCCACTTTCCAGTCATTTTCTTCTGCTAAATTTTCTTCTACCATTGCGACATTTTTGTCTTTGTCAGCGGAAGTAATGGCTACACCGCTAGTTAGTTCGCTTGTTCCTGCCTCAAAATCAGTGCTTGTTGCGGAATCTAGTAAGCCACTAATGCTTAAATCCGCATCTACCATTTGTGGTCCACCTTGGCCACCACCTGGTCCTTGTGTTTGAGTTGTCGTGGACGAATCATCGCTTGAAGAAGTATCGCCGGAAGATTCAATTGGATCAAATCCGGATGCTAAAGCTTGTGTGCTGGAATAATAATTATAGCTTGCTACATGATCTAATTTAGCTAAATCGTTAGCATCACTAACATTGATTGGACTGCTCTCGAATTTTGGTTTTGCTTCGGTCGAGCTACTGTCACTACTTGAAGCCTCTTCTCGCATCGCTTGCATTTGTTTTTCGCGATCAACGGTAAGTGTCACCGTTCCGCCAAGTTGTTCTCTGGCTAATTCGCTCGCTTTATCTGCGGCAGATTGAATAGTAAAGCCTGATAAAATAAGTACACAGACAACTGTGAAAATAATTAGTTGTAAAACAGATCTTCCTTTTCTTGCTTTCATGCTGAGCCATGCCCTCTTAAAAAAATTCATGTGTTTTCCTCCATTCGGTTTCTACTCCACTAAGATTACTGGGCAGTTATGAAGAAAGTATGAACAAACTATGATGCATATTTTAAACTTTCGCGAAAAAAATAATTAAGCTTGATTATTGGGTCTAATTAGGCTAGTTTTAATGTAAGAGGAGTGAGTACAAAAGATGAAATTACTTATGATAGAAGATAATGTAAGTGTATGCGAAATGATAGAAATGTTCTTTATGAAAGAAGAAATTGATGCAACGTTTGTTCATGACGGCAAACTTGGTTATGAAACGTTTTTTAAAGATGATTTTGATATTGCGATTATTGATTTAATGCTTCCAAATATGGACGGAATGACTATTTGTCGCAAAATCCGTGAAGTGAGCGATGTGCCGATTATTATTTTAACGGCGAAGGAATCGGAATCAGACCAAGTGCTTGGTCTTGAAATGGGCGCGGATGATTATGTAACGAAACCATTCAGCCCACTGACTTTAATGGCGCGAATCAAAGCTGTTACCCGTCGCAAAAACAGTGCAACTCCTGCAGAAAATAATGAAGATATCCTCGAAACAACTTATTTCAAAATTAGTAAACGGACGCGCGAAATATTTTATCAAGGTGAATTACTTGATGCGCTGACGCCAAAAGAATTTGATTTACTTTATTTCTTAATGCAACATCCGCGCCAAGTTTTCTCGAGAGAGCAGCTGCTAGAACAAGTTTGGGGCTACCAATTTTACGGGGATGAGCGTACGGTGGATGTTCATATCAAACGGTTACGCCAAAAAATCGCCACGGAAACAAAGCCGTTTTTACACACTGTTTGGGGTGTCGGCTACAAATTTGATGAAACGGAATGAAGCGAATGAAATTTAAATATGCCTATCAACTATTTTTTACGCAATTTATCATTTTGCTTATTGCTTGTATTATGATTGGGCTACTTGTCTCCCACTCTTTAAAAGATTATTTTTATCAAAGCCAAGTAAATGATTTAACGAGTTATGGGGAGACGATTTCGATGGATATTCGTCATTCGCCGCAAGATGCTACGATGCAAGTTTTGAATACGTATCAACGAACATTAGATGTGAAAAAAATCCATTATACCATCAAAAATGCGGATGATGAGACGATTTATCCAACCCAGCTAAATCAGCCATTACCTAAGGATTTTTCTATTTCAGCTGATGATAAGAAAAAATTAGAAAGTGGCGAAACGGTAAGTAAAAAGATTGATAATCGTTTTAATAGAGAAATGACGATTGTGTATGTACCGATTATGGATGGCAGCAAATTTGTCGGTTCTATTGTGCTGAATTCGCCGATTAGTGGTACGCAGCAAGTCGTTGGTACAATTAATCGTTATATGTTCTATACTATTTTACTTTCCATCACAGTGGCACTTATTCTTAGTGCGATTTTATCCAAGCTGCAAGTCAATCGGATTAATAAATTGCGAGCTGCCACCAAAGACGTTATTCAAGGCAATTACAAAGCCAGACTAAAAGAAAATAACTTCGATGAAATCGGCGCGCTTTCTATCGATTTCAATAAAATGACGCAAACACTTGAAACATCCCAAGAAGAAATTGAGCGTCAAGAAAAACGGCGTCGTCAATTTATCGCGGATGTCTCCCATGAGATGCGCACCCCACTCACAACGATTAGCGGCCTCACAGAAGGATTAGTCAATGATATTATTCCAAAGAGTGAAACCGACCGTTGTATCGCGCTCATTGATACTGAAGCTAGGCGATTAACCAAATTAGTCAACGAAAATTTAGATTATGAAAAAATCCGTAGTAATAAAATCAAACTTCAAAAAACACGCTTTAATGGCAAGGAATTCCTTGAGTTAATTAAAGAGCAACTTGATTACGTAGCTAGCGAAAAAGGCAACACGATTACGGTCGCTATTGATAAAGATATGGCTATTTATGCAGACTATGATCGGTTAACACAAGTATTTATCAATATTGTCAAAAACAGTGTACAGTTTACGGAAAATGGTCAGATTACTTTAACTGGTACGCAAGATTATAAAGAGTCTGTCTTGACGATTACTGATACGGGAATCGGCATGAACACAGAAGAATTAGAGCAAATTTGGGAAAGATTTTTCAAAGCAGATATGTCACGGACGAATACTGCTTTTGGTGAATCAGGTATCGGGCTGTCGATTGTGAAGCAACTGATTGAATATCACGATGGGACAATTACTGCAACAAGTGAGCCAAATAAAGGTACGACCTTCACGATTCGCCTTCCTTTCTTCCAAGATAATGAGCAATAAAAAAAGAACCGCCTTCTATTCAATTAGAAAGCGGTTCTTTTTATCCTGCCATAAATTGTTCTGGCGTAATTCCTTCCATCCCAATCATTGGATCAATTTCAGTAATATTTTCAGCGGTAAGTATTCGTTTATTCGTCATTTGTTCTAGCATCACATCTTCACTCATTAAACGTTCAGAAAGTGTCGTATTGCGTTTATTTTCGTCAATTCGCTCTATTCCCATTCGAAAAGCTTCTTCTTCTCCGCATAGAATCAAAAATTGCTTACTTCTCGTTACTCCGGTATAAAGCAAATCACGGCGCAACATACGGTAATAACTGCGAACAATCGGCATAATCACAATCGGGAATTCGCTTCCCTGCGCTTTATGAATCGAACAACAATAAGCGTGTGTTAATTGGTTAAATTCTTGCCTATAATAAGAAACTTCTGTTTGGTCAAACTGCACGACAATCATATCTTGTTTTTCGGTATTTTCTTTAGCATAGATAATCGAAACAATCTCACCAATATCGCCATTGAAAACATTTTTCTCTGGTTGGTTAATTAGTTGCAGTACTTTGTCATGAACCCGATATTTAATTTCCCCAAATTGGACTTCTTTTCGCCGTCCAGTATCATTAGGATTGAAAATCTCTTGCAATTTTTTATTTAAAATATCAATTCCAGCTGGACCACGATACATCGGCGCTAAAACTTGAATATCTTTTGCTCGAAAGCCTTTATTTTTAGCATTTTTAACGACTTGTTCAACGACATCACCAATCTGATTCACCGTACAATGGAAAAAGGAGCGATCTGCTCTGTTTTTCGTGAAATCGGCAGGTAACATACCTTCTTTAATATAATGCGCCATTTCAATAATAGACGAGCCATCTTTTTGGCGATAAATATCTGAAAGTGCCACGGTTGGAATTTGTTCTGATTCAAGAATATCTTTTAACACTTGCCCCGGTCCGACTGATGGTAGCTGATCTTGGTCACCTACGAGCACAACTTGCATATGCGCTGGCAAAGCGCGGAACAATTGATTAGCAAGCCAAATATCAACCATCGACATCTCATCAACTATTAAAAGTCGGCCATCAATGAGTCTTTCTGCGTCGTCATCCATTTGTTCTTGACCGTTCATTCCAAGTAAACGGTGAATCGTCATCGCTGGAAGCCCCGTTGATTCAGACATTCGTTTCGCTGCTCGCCCAGTTGGAGCTGCAAGCAATACTGGAAAAGTAGCTCCATCTTTGTAGGCGTGTGGATCAAGACTCACACCATTCAACTCAGCATAAAGTTCGACAATCCCTTTAATAACCGTCGTCTTCCCTGTTCCAGGTCCACCAGTAAGTACAAGCATTGGAGACATTAAGGCTTGCTCTAAAGCTTGACGCTGCGAGTCGCCATAGTGAACACCAATCCGTTCTTCCAATTCCCCGAGAGCTAATAAAAATTCAGATTGCGGAAATTGCTCTTGATATTCGGTTTGTTTAAGCATCCGTTTTACATGGTACGCAAAGCCACTTTCTGAATAGTATAGCGAAGGCATGTAAACGCGTGTATTTTCGGTAATTATTTTTTGTTCTTCGGCTAATTTTTCTACTTGAGCTACTAAAATTGCTTGATCAATCCGGATGCCTTCGCTTTCTTCCAGCAAATAAGTCACTTCTCCGAGCAGGACTTCTTGCTCCATATACACATGTCCTTGCTGCATGCAGACGGAATCCAACATAAATAAAATCCCCGCACGAAGCCGTTCTGGATGATTTCCACCAAGACCGAGTTTCCGTCCCAGTTCATCCGCTCGTTGAAAACCAATCCCTTTGACGTCTTCTATTAATTTATACGGATTGTTTTCTAACACTTCAATTGCATTTTGTTTATACGCTTGGAAAATTTTCATCGATAACTGTGGACCAAAGCCATATTCATTCAGCCCGACCATCACATGTTCCAAGCCTTGATTTTCTCTAAGTGAAGCAAGCAAACTTTCCGCTGCACCAGATGGCAATTTAGGCACCGTATTTAACAAACTTGGATCCGATAAAATTTTTGTAATCGCATCATCACCAATCGTATCGACAATGTTTTCCGCTGTCACTTTACCAATTCCTTTAAAGAGTTCTCCGGAAAGGTAATTAATTAAGCCGGCACGAGATTGTGGCATTTCTTTACGAAACCTGTCTGCTTTAAATTGTTGACCAAATTTGGCATGTTCCTGCATTTTTCCGTAAAACGTGTAGACTTCCTGTTCGTGAAGCGCTGGGAAAAAGCCAGTGACGATAATATCTTTTTCATCCCAATCCGCATTCGTTTCTTTCACAAGTATTCGCACAACAGAAAAGAGGTTTTCGGCATTATAAAAAATGGTAGACAACATCGTGCCCTTCATGAAAAGTTCTTCTGGTGTATCATCAAATAAGGCGAGAGAGTCTTGTTCAGCCATCTAAAGCCGCCTCCTTTCTAAAAATTATTCTGCTTCGTTTTCTAAATCTTGAATAGCATTTAAGGCATTTTCCGCTAATTCATGCGGTACGCCAGTTGCAAGCGCGCGTTCAAAATATGTTTTGGCAAGTACGATATCGCCTTGCCATGCTAGATAAGCAGCACCAATATTGTATAGTGCATCTGGATCTTCCGGCTTAACAAGCAACACACGTTCCAGCATCGTAATCGCATCTTCATAAAAACCGCTACGAGCAAGGACAATTCCATATTGGAATAATGCTTCCCCGTCTTCTGGATTTAACTCAACACTTCTAAGTAAATACGGCATTGCAAGCGTTAACTCTTCCATTTGAACAAAACTCATACCTAACATGAAAAATAAATCGCCATTTTCCATTCCTTGTTTGGTTGCATTTTGGAAGCTATCAGCCGCTTCTTGATAACGTTCTAATTCATAATATAAATTACCTAAGCTATAGTAAGCCGCTGGAACCGTATCGTCCAGTTCAAGCGCTCTTTTGAAAAATAATTCCGCACGTTCAAAGTCATCCATGGAAAGCAATACGTTCCCAAAATTAATATAACCAACTGGATCGCTTGGATGTTCTTCAATCACTTCAGTAAATAATTTGACTGCTTCTTCTAAATTGCCTTCTTGCATTTGTTTGATGCCTAATTGGTTTTTATCCATTTTCTATTCCCTCTTATCTTTCTTGATTTTTTACAGATGTATTCAGCCACGAAATAAGCTCATTTGCGACTTGATCTGTCTGTTCAGTTACACTAATCGTTGCTTGTCCGTCACCATGTTGTTCGCCATAAGCGCCAAATTGCGCATGATTTCCACCTTCAATTGAAACAAAAGTAGTATCTTTAGGTAAGTATTTTTTATTTTTATCATAAGAATCTTGATTTAAGACGTCATCCTTCGTCCCAGTAATCGAAATGGCTGGAAAAGGAGCATTTTTGAGTGAACCTTTTTCATCGGGATAACTAGCTAAGAAAAAAGCACCTTCTAGTTCCGCTTCATTATTGTGTGCGAATCTTGAAGCCATCACGCCTCCGAGCGAATGACCGCCAATCACAAATTTCTCATCAGGAGCTTCATCAATAATATCCGCCGCTCGATTTTTGCCAAAAACAGCTAAATTAAGGGGCATTTCGACGATATACGTTTTATAACCACTCGAAGCTAATTTATTTGCAAGCGGTGCATAACTAAGCGCATCCACAAACGCACCTGGATATAAAATAATACTCATACCAGCATCGGATTTCCGCGGCGTAAAAACAAGAATGTCATTTTCCTCAAGCACATCTACTGTTTTAGATGAATTTGCAGCATTTTCTGCAATCGTAGAAGGTTCTGAGTTGAAATAAAAATATCCCCATATAAGGAGGCAAAATATAACAATCGCACTCCCGAAAATCGCTATCTTTTTCATAAAGGACCTCTTTTCCCTGTTTCGTATAATATTTTACCACAAAATCCGTTTAAAAAAACGCTTTTAAACAGGAAAAAACCGGAGTCTCGTAGAAAACAAGATTCTCCGGTTCAAATTTTAGCCTACATAATCTAATTGCGTACCATTTTTCCAAACAGTATCAATTGTTCCACCGCCAAGACAAATGTCACCATCATAGAAAACGACTGCTTGACCAGGTGTAATCGCACGTACTGGGTCAGCGAAAACAACTTCTGCTGTACCATCTTCACGTAAGTGTACCGTTACTTTTGTATCTGTTTGACGATAACGGAATTTTGCAGTACATTCGATTGTTTTTGGTTTTTCTGCGTTGGTAGTAAAAGAAATATCGGTTGCAATTAAGGAATCTGAATACAATGTTTCGTGATGGAAACCTTGTTCCACAAACAACACATTTTTTTCCAAATCTTTACCGACAACAAACCAAGGTTCACCGTCTCCGCCAATGCCTAAACCGTGACGTTGACCAATAGTGTAATACATTAAGCCATCATGTTTGCCAAGTACTTCGCCGTCTAAGGTTTTCATTTCGCCAGGTTGTGCTGGAAGATATTCACTTAAAAATTGCTTAAAGTTTCTTTCGCCAATAAAACAAATGCCGGTGCTATCTTTTTTATCGGCAGTAGCAAGTCCCGCTTTTTTCGCAATTTCACGTACTTCCGTTTTTTCCATACCGCCAAGTGGGAACATGACTTTTTTTAGTTGGTCTTGGGAAAGTTGATTTAAAAAGTACGTTTGGTCTTTATTATTATCGACGCCACGAAGTAATTCGATTTCGTCGCCTACTTTTTTCACTTGTGCATAGTGACCTGTTGCCACATAATCTGCACCAAGGCTTTCCGCATGTTCTAGAAATGCCTTGAATTTAATTTCTTTATTACACATAACATCCGGGTTTGGCGTGCGACCAAGTTTGTATTCATCTAAGAAATACGTAAACACTTTGTCCCAATATTCTTTTTCGAAATTGACCGCATAATACGGAATACCAATTTGGTTTGCTACACGAATTACATCATCGTAATCTTCCGTTGCTGTACAAACGCCAAATTCATCTGTATCGTCCCAATTTTTCATGAAAATTCCAATGACATCGTAACCTTGTTCTTTCAATATATGTGCAGTGACTGATGAATCTACTCCGCCTGACATGCCGACAACGACACGAATGTCACTATTATTTGTAGTCAAAACTAGCTCCTCGCCTTCTTATATTTTCATTAAACGCGCTACTACTTCACTAATTTTCGTAGCCGCCGTTTCCACTTCTTCTAAATGGTTTCCCAGTCCAAAACTAATCCGAACAGTTTCTTGAATCGCTGGATGATTTTCACCAAAAAGCGCTACTAACACATGCGACGGATCCACTGTCCCCGCCGTGCATGCCGACCCACTCGAAACGGCAATTCCTTCCATATCTAAATTCATTAATAATTGTTCAATCGAAACGCCCGGAAAACGCACACTAAAAACATGTGGTAGCGTATCAGCTTCTAAACCATTCACTTCAAAATCAAGCTCCGCCGAACGCCAAATTTCTGCCATTCGTTTTTTAAAGGAAACATATTCCTCGTTTTTCAGTTCGCGTTCATTTGTCATAATAGTAGAAGCTGCACTAAACCCGCAAATTCCTGCTAAGTTTTCTGTGCCAGCGCGCCGTTTTCGTTCTTGTTCCCCGCCGTGCATTTGATACGCAAGACGTGTCCCATTTTTGACGTATAAAAAGCCTACGCCGCGTGGTCCGTTTATTTTATGAGAAGAAGTAGTTAACAAGTCTACTCCTAGTTCGGTTACATCTATATTTAATAGCCCGTAAGCTTGTACTGCATCGGTATGAAAAATGGCTTGTTGATCGCGCAACAATGCACCAATCTCCGCAATCGGCTGAATGGAGCCAATTTCATTATTACCGTACATGATGGAAACAAGAATTGTATCTGGTCGTAAAGCTTTCTCTACGCTTTCTGTTGACACGATTCCATGCTCATCTACCGGCAAATAAGTCACTTCAAACCCTTGAGTCTCAAGATATTCACACGTTTTTAAAACAGCATGATGCTCAATCTGGGAAGTAATAATGTGTTTTCCGTTTTCTTTATGTGCCAAAGCTGATCCAATAAGCGCCAAGTTATCGCCTTCTGTACCGCCACTTGTAAAAATAATTTCTTTTTCTGTAGCGTGGATACTTTTAGCAATTGTGTGACGAGCTTCATCCAATGCTTTTCTTGCCTCTCGTCCAGCGTAATGAATACTGGAAGGATTGCCGTACGTATTAGTGATTGCGCCAAGCATTGTTTGGATAACTTCTGGATGAATTGGACTTGTCGCAGCATGGTCTAAGTAAATTCTGTTTTCCATTTTTTATCGCGTCCTTTTTTGTAGACGAATTCCTGTTCGCCGTTAATCGTTTCTTATTGTAACAGCAATACTCCTGTAAAGTAAAGAGGAATAACTCCTATTTACACGCAAAAAAGAAACCCCAATCGTACCGTTTAGGATTCCCTTCCTTTGAACCCGCTCTCAATTAAAGCAGGTGGGTGCTCTGTCTAACGGTTTGCACTTCCTCGTGTGAAGGCATGTGCGCCGCGCCGGAACTCCAAGCTCCCTAGGTATAAAAAATTGTTCGGTTCAAAAATATAGGAACTATATCGAATACATTAGGGTTTCTTTTCTTCATTTAGAATACCATAGGAAAGACGAAATTTCAATGTTAGCGACTTTTCATTTGGTACTTTTTTTATTCTTTTTTTGCTTTGTTTTCGTTAATTTTTTGGTACACGCCGGCGATTGTTTGCTCAAATTTAGAAGTGAATTTGGGCTCATAATATAATTTCTTTTTAAGTCGGTCTGGTAAATATTGTTGATCGACCCAAGCGTTTTCATAATTATGTGGGTATTTATAATCAATCGCTCGACCAATTTTTTGCGCGCCGGAATAATGACCATCACGCAAATGGTCTGGCACTTCCCCGCTATTTCCTTGGCGAATATCTGCTAACGCCGCATCGATCGCCATAATAGCTGAATTTGATTTTGGTGATAAACATAGTTCAATTACCGCATTCGCCAGTGGAATCCGCGCTTCTGGAAAACCGACTTTTTCCGCAGTTTGAATCGCAGCTAAGGTATGGGCACCCGCTTGTGGATTAGCCAATCCAATATCTTCATATGCCATCACAAGCATTCTTCGGCTAATGCTCACCAAATCTCCAGCTTCTATCAAACGTCCCATATAATGAAGCGCAGCATTGACATCACTACCTCGAACTGATTTTTGAAACGCACTTAACACATCATAATGCGCATCTCCATCTTTATCGTGTGCAAGGCTTTTCTTTTGTAAGCATTCTTCAGCAACCTCCACTGTAATATGAATAACTCCAGCTTCGTTTGGTTCAGATGAAATAACTGCTAACTCGAGGGCATTTAGCGCACTACGCACATCGCCATTACTTGCCGTTGCAAAGTGTTTTTTCGCTACCTCATCTATTTCTACTTCATAATTACCAAGTCCGCGTTCTTTATCTGAAAGCGCTCGGTCCATCGTTATCATAATATCTTCTACTGTCAAAGGCTTTAATTCAAAAATTTGTGTTCTGCTTCGAATAGCCGGATTAATGGCGATATAGGGATTACTTGTCGTTGCGCCTATTAAAATTATTGCGCCACTTTCCAGTAAAGGTAGCAAAAAATCTTGTTTAGCTTTATCTAAACGATGTACTTCATCCAAAAGAAGAATCACTGTGCCACTCATTTTCGCTTCAGCTGCTACTACTTCCATATCTTTTTTATTATTCGTTACTGCATTTAATGTGCGAAAAGCGTATTTTGTACTACCAGCAATCGCGCTTGCAATCGAGGTTTTTCCAATTCCGGGCGGTCCGTATAATATCATAGATGATAATTGTTTTGCTTTGACCATCCGGTAAATAATTTTATCTTTACCGACTAAATGCGTTTGTCCCACGATTTCATCTAGTGCTTTTGGGCGCATTCGGTAAGCTAAAGGTTGAATTGCCATATAACCGCTCCTTCTTATTTGCTTCTTTTCCATTATAACATAAGAACATCTGTACGTTCACCTACTTGTTTCCTTTGCCTTCTTTCTGTAATTCCGATATAATAGATGCGGTATAAGCGGTTTCGAAATTACTGGAGGTTAAATAAAAATGAAGATCACAACAAAAGGTCGTTATGGCCTAACAATAACATTAGAATTAGCAAAAAGAATTGGCGATGGACCTATTTCCCTTCGCAGCATCGCTCAAGATAAAAATTTATCCGAACATTATTTAGAACAATTAATCGGACCACTACGTAATGCTGGAATTGTCAAAAGTATCCGCGGGGCTCATGGTGGATATGTGTTAAACGGTGATCCAGAGAAAATTACGGCCGGCGATATTATTCGTACGCTAGAAGGTCCTATCGTACTTGTCGAGAGTATGGAAGACGAGGAAGCGGCGCAGCGCGAACTATGGACTCGAATGCGTAACGCTGTCCGCGATGTGTTAGATCAAACGACACTCGCTGACTTATTAAAACATTCAACAGACTCCGAACTATCGGATGGTTACATGTTTTATATTTAATGAAAAAAGCCTATTTCCGAATAGGCTTTTTATCTGCCATTTAAACGGAATTTCCGCCCTCTTATTTATCTGACTATTCAGAAATAAATCTAAAAAGCCATCAATTGAAAACGCTATATGTTAGATTATCTAACCAAATTAATTGAATTGATAAAATATTCTTGCCTTTATTTGAATATAGTGTATGATGGACGCATAAATAAAATAAATCATGTTAGCTTATCTAACAAAAGGAGAGTTGAGTATGGAGTCAGTATTTATGTTTTTTTGTACTTTATTGGTTTGGCTAATGACACCAGGAATTGCATTATTTTATGGCGGTATGGTTCGACGCAAAAATGTATTGAGTACAGCAATGTATAGTTTTAGTTCGATGGCAATTATTTCTATTCTTTGGGTGATTGTTGGTTATTCGTTAGCTTTTGCACCCGGAAACGGCTTTATCGGCAGTTTCGACTGGACATTCCTTCATAACGTCGGATTTGCTGCAAATGATACTTACTCAGATGCTATTCCACATATTCTCTTTATGATGTTCCAAATGACTTTCGCTATTTTGACTGTAGCTATCATTTCTGGAGCATTTGCAGAACGAATGAATTTCTCCGCATATTTGATTTTCATTATTTTGTGGTCGTTACTTGTTTATTCCCCTGTTGCCCACTGGGTTTGGGGCGATGGCGGTTGGTTACGCAACCTTGGAGCACTTGATTTCGCCGGCGGGAATGTAGTTCATATTAGTTCTGGTGTAACTGGGTTGGTACTAGCCATTATGATTGGCCGCAGAAAAGAAGCGGACTCTGCATCGCCACATAACCTACCTCTCGCGCTGATTGGCGGTATTCTCGTTTGGTTCGGTTGGTATGGATTTAATGTTGGTAGCGCCTTAACAATTGATAATGTGGCAATGACAGCATTTGTTAATACGAACACGGCAGCTGCAGCAGGTATTATCGGTTGGGGACTTGTCGAATGGTTAACAAACAAAAAACCAACGATGCTTGGCACTATTTCCGGAGCAATCGCAGGTTTAGTTTCTATTACTCCCGCTGCCGGATTCGTTACCGTACCTAGTTCTTTAATTATCGGTTTCCTCGGCGGAGCACTTTGTTTCTGGGCTGTGTTCTGGTTGAAAGGAAAAGTGAAATACGATGATGCGCTTGATGCGTTTGGCCTTCACGGGATTGGTGGTATTTGGGGCGGCATTGCAACTGGCCTTTTTGCCACAACCAAAGTAAATGAAGCTGGAGCAGATGGCCTATTTTACGGTAACGCATCACTAGTAGTAAAACAATTAATCGCAATCGGCTCAACAGTGGCTTATGTCGCTATCGTAACCGCTCTAATCGTCGTAATTATCAAACTCTTCTTACCAATTCGTGTAAATGAAGAACAAGAATTTAAAGGACTTGATTTGACGCTTCACGGCGAAAAAGCATATCAAGAATAAGGGAGGCAACAATATGTCTGGATTAACAAAAATCGAAATTATCACTCGTCCAAATCGTTTTAACTTATTCCAAAAAGAACTTGCAAAAATCGGCGTGAGCGGTTTAACTGTCACAAAAGCGCTTGGAACTGGTCTTGAGAAAGGCTTTATCGAACTTTATCGTGGTACCAAAAAAGAAACCAATATCCACGAACGGATGAAAATTGAAATTGTCGTATCTACTGTTCCGGTTGAAGATGTACTGCGTGTCGTAAAAGAAACGCTTCGAACCGGTGAACCCGGCGACGGAAAAGTTTTTATTTACCCGCTAGCAGAAGTCATTAAAATCAGTACTGGCGAAACAGGTGTGGATGCATTACAAGATAAACCATCAAAATGAATAGTTAAAATGGTGAATTAATTAAAAATGGGGCCTCTATTCTAAAAAATCAATGAGAAATGGCGTTTACCCCTTCCGCTTCTTAGCTTTTACACTTATAATAAAAAAGGAAGAACGTTTAGAATAGATAAGGAGGCGCGAAATTCCCTATGCGTAAAATCCCCATTTTCACCCTTCTAGCAGCTATCCTGCTTTTCGGTGGCTATTATCTTTATCAGCACGCTTCGTCAAAAGTAGATGTTACCTTCAATTTCGTGGTAGATCAAAAAGCAAAAGATAATACCGTCACCGGCACAATCGATGGCGCTGGAAACAAATCCATTACACTACCGCTTTCCGAAGAGAGCTGGGATGCAGTAAAAAAAGGGAATCGCTACAATGTGGAAGCCACTTTTTATAACAAAAATAAAATCAGCTCCAATGAAGCGAAAGAATTGGACGGTCCGTTTTGGTCCAATGATTCCAATCAAGGGTTATTAGTTAATAAAGTACATGTAGAAAATATTCAAGAATTAAGCGATGATTTTTAAAACAAAAAGAAGCTGAGCGCTACCCGCTCAGCTTCTTTTTCATTTTAGTTCGATTCTTTTTTCACCGTTTCTAATTTCAATTCAGCAAGTTGAGCGGCACTAACCTCACCTGGCGCATTTGTCAGTGGATCTACTGCGCTTCCTGTTTTAGGGAATGCAATCGTGTCACGTAAGTTGTTTCGACCAGCTAAGATCATTACAATGCGGTCTAATCCAAGCGCGATACCACCATGAGGCGGCGTACCATATTCTAACGCATCCATTAAGAAGCCAAACTGTTCTTTCGCTGATTCATCCGTGAAACCTAGCGCGCGGAACATCGATTCTTGTACTTCTTTTTTATAAATACGCAATGAACCGCCGCCGATTTCATATCCGTTCAAGACGATATCATACGCTTCTGCCATTACCTTAGAAGAATCTGTTTCAAGAAGTGGAATATCTTCTTCTTTTGGCAAAGTGAATGGATGGTGCGCAGATACATAACGACCAGCCTCTTCGTCATATTCAAATAACGGCCAATCTGTTACCCATAAAAAAGCAAGTTCTTCTTCATTGATTAAGTTTAAGTCTTTACCAAGCTTATTACGAAGTGCACCAAGCGATGCTGCAACGATATCTGCTTTATCAGCCGCGAATAATAATAAGTCGCCATCTTCAGCTTGAAGTGCTGCTTGTAGTTCAGCCGCTTTGTCTTCAGGGAAGAATTTAGCAATCGGTCCTTTTAATTCGCCCGCTTCTACTTTAAGCCACGCAAGACCTTTCGCACCGTAGTTAGCAACAAAAACGCCAAGTGCATCTAAATCTTTACGAGAAAAATTAGCTGCGGCCGCTTTTGCGTTGATTGCTTTCACTTCGCCACCGTTTTCGATTGCGGATTGGAAGACTTTAAAATCAACATCTTTAACAACTTCGGAAACATTTTGTAATTCTAAACCGAAACGAATATCCGGTTTATCACTACCAAAACGATCCATTGCTTCCTTATAAGTCATACGAGGAAACGGTTTGTCGATAGTAATGTTTTTCGCTTCTTTCACAACATCTACTAGCATGTCTTCCGTAATCGCTTGAATTTCTTCTTTTGTTAAAAAGCTTGTTTCTAAATCGATTTGCGTAAATTCTGGTTGACGGTCACCGCGCAAATCTTCATCACGGAAACAACGAACGATTTGGTAATATTTGTCAAAACCAGCCGTCATTAATAACTGTTTTAGGATTTGTGGAGATTGTGGTAACGCATAGAAGTTACCAGGATAAACACGGCTCGGTACAAGATAGTCGCGCGCACCTTCTGGCGTACTTTTAGTTAAATAAGGTGTTTCGATATCAAAGAAACCAAGTGCATCTAATTTATTGCGGAACGTTCTTGTTACCGTATGACGCATTTTGAAAATGTTATTCATTTCCGGGCGACGTAAATCTAAGTAACGATATTTCAAGCGAAGTTCATCCGAAACATTCACGCCATCTTCAATATAAAATGGTGGTGTTTTAGATGTATTTAAAATTGTAATCTCTTCTGCTAAAACTTCCACTTTCCCTGTTGCTAATCTGTCATTAATGGCTTTTTCGCCACGAGCGTGCACTTTCCCTTTAATAGTCACGACAAATTCGTTTCGAACGCTATCGGCAATTTCTAATGCTTCTTTGGAAAATTCAGGATTGAATACTACTTGCACAATTCCTTCACGATCACGTAAATCGATGAAAATTAACCCACCTAAATCGCGACGTTTTTGCACCCAGCCATGAAGGACAACACTTTGACCGATATGGGTTTCGTTTAACTCTCCGCAGTAACTTGTACGTTTTTCCATTTTATTTCTCCCCCTTGGTGTTTATTAATTTTTCTAATATCGTTGTTTCAGACACAGCTTCTTGCTCGCCTGTTTCCATATTTTTCAATTGGTAGTTGCCTGTTTGTAGTTCTTCCTCACCAAGAATGATGGTGTAGATGGCATTTTTTCTATTGGCATCTTTTAGTTGTGCTTTGAATTTACGTTTTAAATAATCTTTTTCCGCGCTAATGCCGTTTTGTCTTAATTTATTTACAAGAGTTACGGCTTTTAGTTCTGCTTCTGGTTGGGCAGTTATCACATATACTTCCAGCGGCTTTTTGGCCGGTATTTCGATATCCGCTTTTTCTAAGGCTAGTAAAATTCGTTCTACACCAATACCAAAACCGATTCCTGGTGTATCTGGTCCGCCAAATTCTTTGACTAACCCATGATATCTTCCTCCACCACAAAGTGTCGTTTTCGCGCCAAAACCTTCTTCCACACTCATAATTTCGAAGGTTGTATGGTTATAATAATCTAAACCACGAACCATCGTCGGATCAATTTCAAAAGGAACCCCAAGTGCCGTTAAGTAATTTTTTACATTTTCAAAATAGGCAACAGATTCTTCATTTAAAAAGTCCAAAATAGATGGTGCGGATTGAATAAGCGGATTATCATGATCTTTTTTGCAATCCAAAATGCGCAAAGGATTTTTGTGTAAACGCACTTGGCATTCCGAACAGAATTCATCAATATGCGGCTCAAAATGAGCAACCAGCGCTTCCCGATGTTTCAAACGGCTTTCTTTATCACCAAGGCTATTAATAACTAATTTAATGTTTGTAAGTCCAATTCTGCGGAAAAACTCCATTGCTAGCGAGATAACTTCCACATCAATAGAAGGATCATCGCTTCCAAGTGCTTCAATACCCATTTGGGTAAATTGGCGCTGTCTTCCACCTTGTGGACGTTCATAGCGGAACATCGGCTCATTATAGTACATTTTGATTGGTTGGCTCACTTCGCCGTATAATTTATGCTCAACGAAAGCACGAACAACAGAAGCAGTCCCCTCTGGTCTAAGCGTTAAACTTCTACCACCTTTATCTTCAAACGTGTACATTTCTTTCGATACGATATCCGTGGAATCGCCAACCCCACGTTCAAATAATTCCGTATGTTCGAAAATCGGCGTTCTAATCTCTTCGTATCGGTAGTTTTCGCAAACTTTTTTAAATTCTGTTTCTAAAAAATGCCATTTGCTAACCTCTTCTGGCAAAATATCTCGTGTCCCTCTTGGTAATTGCAAATCCATCACCATAAACCTCCTTTTTCTACTTCAAAATATAAAGAAAAACCCCCGTCACTTGTTATAAAAACAAGGGACGAGAGTTTATTTACACCCGTGGTACCACCCTAATTAGAACTATGAAAAGTCCTCACTTAAGTCAGTTAACGCCTGAATACGTTCTTGCTTACTGTTTTCAACAAGAAACCTCGAGAGTGTCTTTTCGGAAAATATGACTATCTTTATCCTTTCAGCCAAATGGGATAAATTCTCTGTATAGCATGGATTTTCGTACTTTTCTCTGTCGCTAGTTTTAAATATGAATTATTCTAAGATTACTAAAAACACACTGAAAAGTCAACATTTTGCCAGTTTTTTTATAAAATTCCACTTTCTAGTTCCATGAAAGCGCATTTTATGGTAACATTTTACTGTCAGATAAAAGTTTATGAGTATATGGGTGGTGTTAGCTTTAAATGAAAAATAAATTCATTTTTATCACCGTTGTCTCCATTTTATTGATTGCAGCAGGTATATTTACAACCATTGCGATGGCGAATGCGAATTCCGTTGTCGTCAAAGCAGAAGTCTTAAATGTCCGCAGCGGTCCTGGTTTAGCCTATGATGTAACGAGCCAAGCCAGAAAAAATGAAGTACTCCGGGTAGTCGGTGAAGAAAATCAATGGTACAAAGTGCAATTAGATAATGGGAATAGCGGTTGGGTTGCCAGCTGGTTAGTAGAAAATACTGACGTCAGCGCTGCAAGTAACAGTGTAGCTATTGTCTCATCTGATGGCGGCTTAAATGTCCGCGAAAAACCAAGTACCTCCAGTAATTCACTTGGCTTACTAAATAAAGGGGATCAAGTAACAGTAACTAGCCAACAAAACGGCTGGGCGCAAATCCAATATAATGGTAAAAGCGCATGGGTTAGCTCCGATTACTTAACAATCCGTGAATCCGTTACGAAAGTTGATGAAAGTGAACTTCAAACAGTAACCATTCGCGACGACTCCACTAATATTAGAAATAAACCAAGCCGCGATGGTACCGTCATCGAAAAAGCAAATTCCGGCCAAGGGTTTGCTATCCAAGGAGTACAAGGTGACTGGTATAAAATTCGTACAACAAGCGGCGAAGAAGGTTATGTAGCTAACTGGGTTGTCGATGTTTCCGATAAAGGACAAACATCTAGCCCGCGTAGTAAAACAACTAAATTATCCGAAGCAACGATTGTTATTGACCCCGGACATGGCGGCAATGACCCCGGTGCAAAAGGTGCAAATGGCACAATCGAAAAAGAAATGACATTAAAAACAGCTAAACAATTAAAAGAAAAACTCGAATCCAGAGGCGCGAAAGTAATTTTAACAAGAAACAGCGATAAATACATTTCATTAAAAGCAAGAACGAATGTAGCTGCTAAAAATAACGCCGATGTGTTTATTAGTATCCATTTTGATAGTTTAGAAGATACGAGTAAAGCAGTCAGCGGTCAAACAACCTATTATTATGATAATAGTGATAAATCGCTTGCTGAAAGTATTAATACAACGCTTGGGAACGACCTCCCTACTTCTAACCGCGGCTCAAGAGTTGGCGATTATTATGTAGTCAGAGAAAATTCACAACCGGCTGTACTTTTAGAACTTGGTTATCTAAGTTCCGCAAAAGATGAACGTAATATCAATTCCGCATCTTATAGAAGTCAAATTGCTGACTCTGTAACAGATGGCTTATCCAATTACTTCTCTAATTAAAAAAAGCGATCATTCAGATGACCTGAATGATCGCTTTTTTATTTTCGCATTTCGTCTGAATCAAGCATAATTGTAACTGGACCATGGTTGACAATTTTCACATCCATTGCTGCGCCAAACACCCCTGTTTCAACAATAAAACCTGCCTCTGAAAGCTTTTGATTAAATAAGTCATAAAGCGCTTCTGCTTTTTCGCCTGGTGCGGATTTTGTAAAGCTCGGACGTTTCCCTCTACTAACATCTGCATATAAAGTGAACTGAGATACGCTAAGAATAGCCCCACCGCGTTCAGCTAAAGAAATATTCATCTTTTCCGACTCATCTTCAAAAATTCGTAGTCCAACGATTTTATTCGCTATATAGTCGACTATTTCTGGTGTATCGCTATGAGTAAATCCAACTAACAGACAAAGACCACCAGCTATTTCGCCGATAACTTCCTCTTCCACTCTGACAGATGCTTCATAACATCTTTGTAGTAGTACACGCACTCCGCTTCACTCCTTTAGTTCATTAATCTTCTTACAGTATAGACATCTGGAATTTGTTTAATTTTATCCACTACGCGTTGTAAATGGTTAATATTATGAATTTGCAGCGTAACAACTAAGGTTGCCATTTTATTATTATCGACTTTGGCATTGACGCCGTTAATATTGGAAGTCAAGCTATTGATTACTTGCAAAATATCATTTAATAAACCGTTGCGATTATAGCCATAAATTTCGATATCAACATTATAATCATTTTTAGCCTGCGAATCAGTGTCTTCCCAATCAACATCGATTAGTCGTTCTGGCTCGATTGCTTGTACATTCGGGCAATCTTGACGGTGAATAGAAATTCCGCGACCTTTTGTAATGTAACCAACAATATCATCACCAGGTACTGGATTACAACATCTTGAAAGGCGGATCAGTAAGTTTCCTACACCTTGAACAACGACGCCCGCATTGTGTTTAATTTTCAGTTTTTCATTGTTTGCATCTGAATTAGATGGTTTATTCTCAGATTGTGTGAGCAACTTCTCGGTTTCTGCTTCGATTTCTCGCTCTTTACGTAATTTTTCTGTTAGGCGATTGGCCACTTGTAGCGCCGTAATGCCATTATATCCAACTGCCGCAAACAAATCATCTTCATGCGAGAAATTCAATTTATCCGCTAGTTTACGCAGATTTTCGGGAACCATAATTTTTTTCGGTTCGAATCCAAGCTGTCTGATTTCTTTTTCTATTAAATCGCGACCTTTTTCGACATTTTCTTCTTTTGCTTGTCGTTTGAAAAATTGTTTGATTTTGTTGCGTGCTTGGGACGTCTGAACTAATTTCAACCAATCGCGGCTTGGTCCATATGAATGTTTGGACGTTAAAATATCAATAATATCGCCCGTTTTTAATTTATAATCTAACGTGACAATTTTTCCGTTAATTTTTGCACCGATTGTTTTGTTTCCAATCTCTGTATGGACACGGTAAGCAAAATCAAGTGGCACAGAGCCATTCGGCAGCTCGTATACATCGCCTTTTGGTGTGAATACGTAGACAACATCGGAAAATAAATCGAGTTTTAAACTTTCCATAAATTCTTCGGCGTTATCCGATTCATTTTGATATTCTAAAATTTCACGGAACCACGTTAGTTTGTTATCGAAGGATGTTTTAGAGTTGACGACTTTACCTTCTTTGTAAGCCCAGTGTGCCGCAACCCCGTACTCAGCGATTTGATGCATTTCGTGTGTTCTAATTTGAACTTCAAGCGGTTCACCTTGAGGCCCGATAACGGTCGTATGAATCGATTGATACATATTGGACTTCGGCATCGCAATATAATCTTTAAAGCGTCCTGGCATCGGTTTCCAGCGCGTATGAATGATACCAAGAACAGCATAACAATCCTTGATACTGCTAACAACGATTCGAACTGCCAGTAAATCATAAATTTCGTTAAATTGTTTGTTTTGTTCGCTCATTTTCCGGTAAATCGAGTAGATGTGTTTCGGTCTACCAGAAATATCTGCTTGAATATTGAGTTCATCTAGGTTTTCATTGACGCCATCAATTACATCATGTAAATAGTGCTCTCTGGCATCCCGCTTTTGTTTCATTAAATGAACGATGCGGTAATATTGTTGCGGATTTAAATAACGTAACGCCGTATCTTCTAGTTCCCATTTTACGCGGGAAATCCCTAGACGATGCGCAAGTGGTGCAAAGATTTCTAATGTTTCATTCGCAATTCTACGTTGTTTTTCTACTGGCAAATGTTTTAACGTCCGCATATTATGCAAACGGTCTGCCAGTTTAATTAAAATAACGCGGATATCCTGCGCCATAGCAATGAACATTTTTCGGTGATTTTCTGCTTGTTGTTCTTCATGTGATTTATATTTGATTTTACCAAGTTTTGTTACACCGTCTACTAGCATGGCAACTTCACTGCCGAAAACTTCTTCTAAATCTGCTAGCGTGACTGGCGTGTCCTCCACGACATCATGCAAAAATCCTGATGCTACTGTCGATGGATCCATTTTTAATTCTACTAAAATGCCAGCAACTTGAATTGGATGAATAATATACGGCTCACCTGATTTACGAAATTGTTCTTTATGAGAATCGCGCGCAAATTCATACGCTTTTTTCACAAGCGCTAGATGTTCCTGATTCATATAATGAGAAGCCATATCGATGACTTGCTCAGCTGTCAGATTTTGTTCTTTCGCCATTTACATTCACCCTCTTATCCCTTGTCATATATACAACTTAAAAACACCCAATAACTGAGTGCTCTAAAAAATATTCTTGTCTAATATTATAGCATGAGCCCACTTTGTTTAGAAAGCACTTTTCCTTGATTTTTCAGATTTTCTAGTACTTTCCGGCTTTTTCAATCAAAAAACTACCCCTAAAATAATAGGAGTAGTTTATTTTTTATAATTGCATCAAGATTAAACGGTCATAACCATTTAATTTTTTGTGTCCTTCTAGTTCTTTTAACTCGATTAGGAATGCACAACCAGCTACGATACCGCCTAGTTCTTCTACTAGTTTAATTGTCGCTTCGATTGTTCCTCCTGTTGCTAGCAAATCATCGGTAATAAGTACGCGTTGACCTGGTTTGATGGCATCGCTATGCATCGATAATTTATTAGTTCCATATTCTAAATCGTATTCCATTTCGATTGTTTCACGAGGAAGTTTTCCTGGTTTACGAACTGGCGCAAAACCAATTCCTAACGCATAAGCAACTGGGCAACCAATAATGAAACCACGCGCTTCTGGTCCAACAATAATATCAATTTTTAATTCTTTTGCATATTCCACAATTTTATCTGTAGCAAAACGATAAGCTTCTCCGTCATTCATAAGTGGCGTGATATCTTTAAAAACAATACCTTTTTTCGGCCAATCGTTCACAATCGCTACGTAATCTTGTAAATCTTTAATTTCCATTTTCTAGTTCCTCCGCATTCGGGTAAATTGATGTTTCCATCATTGATTTCATCCAACTATGAAGCTCAGTATAATTGGAGTACAACAGTTTTTTTCTTGTAGTTATTTCTTCTACCTTTTGTTGATAAACAAGTGACTCGTCCAGATTACGTTTTTCAACAACTTCATTGATAATAATCTGACCACTATCCATTTTAGCAAATTCTAAATCAAAAAACACCTTTGACATGAAATCTATTTGATCTTTATTCCAGCCAAACTTCTGCATTAGCCGTGGTGTGTACTTTTCGATTGGAAATGGTTGGAATTTTTTTATTAAACTATATAGCTCTGCAAACGCTACTCGGTCCGGTATTGCTGGGATTTGATTCCCTTCAGCCGCATCAAAATGGACAAAAATCCGTTCTGGTTTTGTTTCACGAACAATCGTTTCAATTAATTCGATGTTAGTAGGCATATCCGCGAAAACAAGTTCTTCTGTCTCGAAATCAGCCGTAAAATCAGCTTTTTCATCGACTAAAATATACTTTTGTTCACCGAGCGCAGCAATCGTCCTTTCTTCAAAGCAAACGAACACTCTTGATGTGACTTTTTCTTGAAGGATTCTCGCCCATTCCGCCTTACTCCGCACATCAAAAAGTTGCCAGTGTGCGATATGAATATCCATCATTCGCAACTGTGGCTTTTTGACATTATTCCATTCATTGATGGACAATTCCCCAACGACATTCACTGCTGCTGAAGGAGAAATTTTGTCTACCAAATCACCGACGCCAAATCCGATAGAATCTAGTGTAGCATCACTATTATTCGTCGCAAGCATCGTTTTTAGATGGGTTTTATCCGCCCCGATTCTCTTCGTCCCTTTCAGATGCATATTCTCTAAAAGGAAAATCGGTTTCGGATTGTCCATGCCGAACGGCGCTAATTTTTCTAACTGTGCAATAAACGCAACAGAAACATCCGCTAAATCGATTTTTTCTTCTATTTTTAAAGCTGGCCGAAAATCTTCTTCTGAAAGATAACTAGCTTCTTCTTGCAGTTTAGCTTCTAATTCAGCTAAGTTTTCAGCTGGCAACGTTAGTCCTGCCGCCATTGGATGCCCACCAAAAGCAGTCATTAAATCGCGATGTTTATCCAGCGCTTGATACAAATGAAACGCATCCACACTCCGACCAGATCCTTTGGCAATACCAGTTACCGGATCAATGCCGAGTACAATCGCCGGGCGAGAGTATGTTCCAACTAATTTCGAAGCAACAATACCGAGGATACCGGTATTCCAACCTTCTCCGTAAACAACGAGGACATTCCCTAACGTTTCTTTCGCTTCGATTACTTCCATCGCGAGTTTCGT
Source organism: Listeria cossartiae subsp. cayugensis (assembly GCF_014229095.1). Lineage (GTDB taxonomy): Bacteria > Bacillota > Bacilli > Lactobacillales > Listeriaceae > Listeria > Listeria cayugensis. The sequence goes on from NZ_JAARZC010000001.1 coordinate 1,223,424, forward strand.
TGTATCTACTACGACTTGTTTTCGTTCTTTATTCGCATCGTCAATTTCTTCTGCTAAGAAAAGCGCCTCTTCTGGATCTTCTGTTAAAAGTAAATCAGCAGCTGGATCAGCTGGACCTAAACGACCAACAGCATTAAGTCGCGGCGCCAAACCAAAACCAATTGTTTCTTCTGTCGCCTCTTCCAGCTTTAGGCTAGCTTTCTTGGCTAAAACAGAAAGGCCGATATTCGCGGATTCGCGCAATTGACGCAAACCAAGTTGCACGAGCAAACGGTTTTCATCTGTTAAAGAAACTAAATCTGCAACCGTACCAACAGCAACCAAATCAAGTAACTCTTTCGGCTCTTCTCCAAGTAACGCATGAGATAATTTATACGCAACACCAACACCAGCAAGCTCATCAAATGGATAAGCAGACTTTGGATGTTTCGGGTGAATAACCGCGACAGCTTCTGGCATTACTTCACGCGGCTCATGGTGATCTGTAACGATAACATCTAAGCCGATTTCTTTCGCATGTGTCATTACTTCCAGTGCTGCAATCCCATTATCAACCGTAATAATTAAATCTGTACCTTGATTTTTCGCCATATCAAATGCGGCAATATTTGGCCCGTATCCTTCTGTAAAACGATTAGGAATATAAAATTCGGCGTTCGCACCTAAATGCCGCAGCGTTTTCATTAACACGGCAATACTCGTAACACCATCCGCATCGTAATCGCCGTAAACTAAAATTTGCTCATTTAATTCTATCGCTTGCTTAATTCTAGCAACTGCAAGATCCATCTCTGCAAATAAAAATGGGTCATAGCTTTCATATTTTTCTGGGTGGAAAAATTTATCGAATTGTCCTTGCGTTGTAATTTTTCTTTTCCAAAGTAGTTTGGCAAGTGGAAGCGAGATTTTTAGCTGTTCCGCTAATTGGCTAGCTTTATCTTCTGCTGCTTCCTCGATATTCCATAAGTATTTTGAATGAATCACATTACCCCACCTCTCAACCTTCCTATTATATCGAAAATCACTAGAAAAACCAAGAGGAATCTTCAAAACAAAAAACGCCAACTTCAAAAGTCAGCGTCCATTTCTTTATTTCGTTGTATCTACTACTTTTTCAGTATCTCGTTTTTCCACTTGAGAGGAATGAGTTTTCATTGCTTTAGCAGCCGCCAGTTGACGTTCTACTTCTGCTTTTTCGGCTGTTAATTGCTTTACTTTTTTCTTCATTCCACGAGATTTCGCGATATTTAAGAAAAAGATAATCAAGCAACCGCAAAGAACCGACCCAATAATAATTAAAATTAATGGCCATTCTGCTTGAGCAAATAAAAAGTTCACTTCTACTGGATCTACATTGATAACTGCAAATATTGCAATAATAAGTGCTAAAATAATTCCCGCAATTACTTGCCACTGTACTTTATTTTCTTTCATTTTTTTCTCCTCCTTGCAACAATTATCTTACTATTTACCCGTTTCCAGCCTATTAAAAACGGCCGAATCTCTTTTTATGAAATTCGGCCATTGTTTTTAAACGACAGGTTGTCCGTTATTGCGTGGTTTTTTCTTTTTAACCGTGCTAATCGGTCCTTTTTTACGTAGTTGTCTTGCTTTAAATACATACCATAATTGCATCGCCATAAAGATAGACGAGAATACACTGGAAACAAGTCCAACAAGTAAAGCGATGGAGAAGTTCAGAATAGACTCACTACCGAACAGCACAAGTGCAAGTACAGTGAAAATAACCGTTAAAATGGTATTGATAGAACGAGTGAATGTTTGGCGCAATGCTTTGTTAACTGCATCGGCAATCTCTTCTTTCGTTTTGAAACGCTGCATCTTCGTACTAATATCCCGTATCCGGTCGGCGGTGACTATCGTATCATTTATCGAATAACCGATAACTGTAAGAACCGCGGCAATGAAGGTCAAGTCAACCTCCAGCCTTGTAACACTAAAGAAGATGAAGATAATAAATGCGTCGAATAGTAAGGACAGAATCGCCGCAATCCCCATATAAAACTCAAATCGTACCGCAATATAAAGTACAATCAACACAGAAGCCACACCGAGTGCCCAGAAGCCATTTTTGGCAAGTTCTTTCCCGACAGTTGGTGAAACGGTACTAATGCTTGGTTCGTGCTTATATTTGTCTTCAAAGTAATCTTTAAATTTAGCTACGTCATTTTGAGATAAAGTTCCTTTGTAAGAAATAACGGCTGTTTTAGAACCGGATCCTTGGAAAACAATATCATCAGATGGCATATCAATTTCTTTTAAATCTTTCTTAATTTGCGTTTCTGTCAGTGTTTGGTTCGCAGTTACTTCTGCGCGCGTCCCACTGGCAAAGTCGATGCCAAGGTTCAATTTGAATATCGATAGAATAACGATACCCACAATGACGATAGCAGTAAAAATGGATAAGAACAGACGATGATGTTTAACAAAATCATAACGATCAAAGTGTGTTTTTAAGCTAAAGCTATTGATACCTTCGTGTAAGTTATGAATATCTTTACGTCTAACCGCAAAGAATCCTGGTTTATTGTTAAGCCAATTACTTTTCACTAATAATCCAAGTAAGAATCTTGATCCCCAAACGGCTGTCAAGAAGCTGACTAAAATACTAATGATCAATACTGTAGCAAAACCTTTAATGGAGCTTGTTCCGAAGTAGAAGAGAACCGCAGCCACGATAAGTGTCGTTAAGTTACCATCTAAAATCGCACGGAAAGCTTCTTTTCCACCGACTTCGAAAGCAGCTTTGGTCGACCTACCGACCTTGATTTCTTCTTTTATCCGCTCGTATGTGATTACGTTCGCGTCAACAGCCATACCTATCCCCAGAATCAAACCGGCAATCCCTGGTAAAGTAAGCGTCGCGTGAAGCAGGCTCAGAATTAATAATACTAAATAAGTGTAAGCAACTAATGTGATAGATGCGACAACACCAGGTAAACGGTAAACTGCCATCATGAAAATAAAGATAGCCATAACACCAATAATACCCGCTAAAATAGTTTCTTGTAGCGCATCTTGACCAAATTGTGCCCCAACAGATGTCGAATAAACTTCTGTCATTTTCACAGGAAGCGCACCGGAGTTCAGAAGTTCAGCTAAATCTTTGGCTTCTTCCGTTGTGAAGCTTCCGGAGATTTCGACTTTATCTGTATCAAGCACACTACTTACGTTTGGCGCTGATAAGTAAGCTGGATCTTTCTTCTCGCGTTCTGTTTTGTATTTTTGTCCTTCTTTCCAATCTAACCAAATAACTAATTGATTGTCAGGTGCTTCTGCTAAAATTGTTTTTGTAACGCTAGCAAATTTATCTGCGCTTTTTAGTTTTAAGGTAACAATTGGATTATTACTTGAATCGAAAGCTTGTTTTGCTCCGCCTGCTACTAAGTCACTACCGTTCATCATCATTTTGTCATTTGCATCTCTAAATGATAATTGCGCTGTAGTGGAGAGCATTTTCCGCGCTTCTGCTTGGTCAGTTATCCCAGCCAGTTGCACACGAATACGGTTATCTCCTTCGATTTGGATACTTGGCTCTGCAACACCTAATGAATTGATACGTTTATCAAGTGATGTTACTGTATCTGTTAACGTTTGTTTTGATACAGTGCCTTTACCATCAGCTGGCGAAACTTCATAAAGAACTTCGAATCCCCCTTGAAGATCCAAGCCTAAGTTGATGTTTTGCATAACCATTTTTGCGGTGCCAAATACAGCACCAAAGATAATTGCAACTACTAGAAAGAAAATAACTATCTTACTCTTTTTTACCATTTCTGTTTCGTTCCTCCCTCATCTAAACCATAACAAATCCCAGTCTAACAACAAATACTTCTATTTTTATGTACTAAACTCAAGCATTTGCTAACAGGCTGTTAATCTTCCACATTCGGTTGAAGCACATTAATCGCTTGAGAAACATGGTTATTAGATTCTTGTTCAGCTGTTGTCATAATAAATTGCATTAATTGTCCAATATTCATTTGCATAACATCATTAATTCGTTCATGCAAAGCAGGGGTTGTTTTATTCTTCCACTTTTCTTCTGTTAAAAATGCCCAAATGTGGCTTGCCTTAATTTCCCGGTAACCTAAAATATGAAAATCTTCAACTTTTATCGCAATCGCAGGTGCTAAATCTTCATACCATTCCGAAAATGCATCCATCATTAAGTCATCCCCCTTTCTTAAACAATAAGCATATTCCCATTTTATCTAAAAAAAGCTTAAATGGAAAGTATAAGCTCTAATTTTATGGTTAAAAAATGCCATTTCACCGTTTAAAGGGAAATGGCATTTTTATTTCAAGTATTATTTGTTGTCTTCTACTTCCGTGTCATCAGAAATTGTTTCTGTTACAACTGAATTAGAAGTACCTTTTTCAAGTACAGTTCTTACTGCATTACGGTCAAAAGTTAATTTGCTGTTTCCGCATTTCAAAATGACTGTGCCATCTTCAATTGCTTCAACAATACCGTGAAGTCCACCAATAGTAATAATTTTATCACCTTTAGCTAAACTACTTTGCATATTTTGTACTTCTTTTTGACGTTTTTGTTGTGGTCTGATTAATAAGAAGTAAAACAAAACGATCATCAAGATAATTGGTATAAATGTTACAATGCTACCCATATTTTCCAACTCCTTTCGATACTTTATATATATTTAGAAATTTTTTGCATCAGGACGATTGAATCCATATTGCTCAAAAAATTCTTCCCTAAAATCAGCAAGACGATCTTCCATAATAGCGCCACGGACTTGCTTCATTAAGTTTAACAGAAAATGAAGATTATGATAAGTTGTAAGTCTAATTCCAAATGTTTCCTCACAACGAATCAAGTGTCGAATGTATGCACGTGAATAATTTTTACATGTATAACAATCACAATTTTCATCGATTGGACGGAAATCATGGGTAAACTTAGCATTTTTGATAACTAAGCGACCATTTGATGTCATACAAGTACCATTTCGTGCGATACGTGTAGGAAGAACACAGTCAAACATGTCCACTCCTCTAATTACGCCATCAATTAATGAGTCAGGCGAACCTACGCCCATTAAGTAACGTGGTTTATTGGCTGGTAATAGTGGTGTTGTATGTTCTAATACTCGGTTCATCACATCTTTAGGTTCACCAACGGATAGTCCACCGATGGAATAGCCTGGGAAGTCTAGTGATACGAGATCTTTCGCACTTTGAGCACGTAAATCTTCGTAAGCTCCACCTTGAACGATACCAAACAAACCTTGGTCTTCTGGTCTTTCGTGTGCTTTTAAGCCACGTTCAGCCCAGCGTGATGTTCTTTCCACTGATTTTTTCATATATTCATGAGACGCTGGGTATGGTGGACATTCATCAAAACTCATCATAATATCCGACCCAAGCGCATTTTGAATTTGAATCGCTTTTTCTGGTGATAAGAAAAGTTTGTCCCCGTTTAAATGGTTACGGAAATGAACACCTTCTTCTTTGATATCACGCATTTTACTCAAACTAAACACCTGAAAACCACCTGAATCCGTTAAGATTGGTTGATCCCAGTTCATAAATTTATGTAGTCCGCCCGCTTCTCGGATAAGTTCTTCTCCAGGACGTAACCATAAATGATACGTATTACTTAAAATAATTCCAGCACCCATTGCTTTTAATTCTTCGGGCGACATTGTTTTTACCGTTGCAAGTGTCCCAACTGGCATAAACATAGGTGTATCAAAAGTGCCGTGTGGTGTATGAATTTTACCAAGACGAGCACCAGTTTGTTTATCTGTTTTTATTAGTTCATAACGAATGGCAGACATGTCTTACCTCTTTCTAATTTACTCTATTCACTAGCATAACGAAAATCACTGCTGAAAACAAGCTTTTCTGTTAATTTTTTCGCAATTTAATGAATAAACATTGCATCGCCAAAACTAAAGAAGCGATATTGTTCTTCTACAGCATGATTATAAGCTGCTAAAATCTTCGTACGATCTGATAAAGCAGATACAAGCATAATCAAGGTCGATTTCGGTAAATGGAAATTAGTGATTAAGGCATCTACTGCTTGGAAAGTATACCCGGGAGAAATAAAAATCTCCGTCCAACCAGATTCAGCAACTAATTTGCCATCGTGGCGGCTCGCAATCGTTTCTAATGTACGAATGGAGGTCGTTCCAACTGCAACTACTTTTCCGCCTTGTGCCTTGATTTGGTTAATTCGCGCCGCAGATTCCTCTGTTAAACGATAAAATTCCGAATGCATTTTATGGTTGGCAGTATCTTCTACATCTACCGGGCGGAATGTTCCAAGCCCAACGTGGAGTGTCACGAAAATAATTTCTACGCCTTTTGCACTAATTTGTGCTAGTAAATCCTCCGTAAAATGAAGACCGGCAGTCGGTGCCGCAGCGGAACCATTTTCTTTCGCATAAACGGTTTGGTAACGATCTTGGTCAGCCAGTTGCTCTTTAATGTATGGAGGTAGCGGCATTTCACCAAGTTGCTCCAATACTTCATAAAAAATCCCCTCGTAAGAAAATTCGAGAATCCGGCCGCCATGCTCTAATTCTTCCAAACAAGTCGCTTTTAAAGCACCATCACCAAATGTAATTGTCGCGCCTTTACGAATTCTTTTGGCAGGTTTGACTAGTGTTTCCCAAGCATTACCTTCTTTTTGTTTTAAAAGCAATACTTCAATGTGTGCGCCAGTTTCATCTTTAATGCCATGAAGTCTAGCTGGGAGAACGCGTGTATCATTTAAAACTAATGCGTCCCCTTCATTTAAGTAACTAATAATATCCGTGAAATGTTGATCTTTTATTTCACCTGATTTTTTATCGAGCACCATTAGTCGGCTTGAAGTCCGGTCTAGTAATGGTGTTTGCGCAATTAACTCTTCTGGTAAATCAAAATCGAAATCTTCTACTTTCATGCTTTATACCTCTTTTTCATAACTTATTCCTAAATGGTTATACGCCGTTTTTGTCGCGATTCTTCCGCGCGGCGTTCTTTGTAGAAAACCGATTTGTAGTAAATATGGCTCTTGCATGTCTTCAATGGTTTCTCTTTCTTCACCGATACTGGCAGCAATCGTATCTAATCCGACTGGTCCACCTCTAAATGATTGGATAATTGTGTGCAGTAACTTTTGGTCAATCGTGTCTAAGCCTCTTGGATCCACTTGCAATAAGGTAAGCGCTTCTTTGGCCAACTTCTCCGTAACGGTTCCATTTCCACGAACTTGCGCAAAATCACGTACTCGTTTTAATAAACGATTGGCAATCCGCGGGGTCCCTCTTGAACGTCTAGCAATTTCACGTGCACCAAGCTCATCGATTTTTGTATCTAATATGCTTGATGTTCGCAGTACAATTTCGGTTAACTGCTCTTCTGTATAAAATTCAAGGTGGTCAATCACTCCAAAACGATCTCGAAGTGGCGCCGATAAAAGCCCAGCCCGAGTGGTTGCCCCAATGAGTGTAAACGGTGGCAAATCCAGCCGAACAGAACGCGCGGTAGGACCTGTCCCAATCACAATATCCAAACAATAATCTTCCATTGCCGGATATAAAATTTCTTCAATTGCTCTAGATAATCGATGAATTTCATCAATAAATAAAACATCCCCTGGTTCTAGGCTTGTCAAAATGGTCGCCAAATCGCCTGGTCGCTCAATAGCCGGTCCGCTCGTTGTTTTAATTTGGCTACCCATTTCCGCAGCAATAACCATCGCAAGGGTTGTTTTACCAAGCCCTGGTGGCCCGTATAAAAGCACATGATCAAGCGCTTCATTTCGGAGCGTGGCAGCTTCAATAAAGACGGTTAAATTATTCTTTACTTTGTCTTGCCCAATATATTGTGAAAGGTTCTGTGGCCGCAAACTAGTTTCAAAAGATACTTCTTCTGCGTCTACCGTTTCACTTGAAATAATTCGTTCATCCATGCCACAAGCTCCTCTCTATTTTGTCATTAATTGTAGTGCTAGCTTGATATATGCGTCACTTGTCAAATCAGCTTCTTTAGCCAATTTTGGTATTACTTTTTTCAACTCGCGCGTGCTGTAGCCAAGAGCTTCCAGTGCTAAAACGGCCTCTTCCAATTGCGGTGAAAGTCCAGCTACGATGTCGTTTTCTGGTGCAACAAAAACAATTTCGCTCGCGACAACATCCGCTAGTTTGCCTTTTAAGTCGAGAATGATTTGACGAGCAGTCTTTTTACCGACACTCGGGAATTTTGTTAAATAAACATCATCTTCTGATTCAATTGCAGTAATAAGTGGCACCACATCGCCTGAAGCAATAATTGCTAGCGCGCTTTTTGGTCCAATGCCAGAAACACTTAATAATTTTTTGAATAAATAACGTTCTTCTGTTGTTTGAAAACCGAACAAAGAAATATTATCTTCCCGTACATGCTGATACAAAAAGACTTGCGCATCTGTACCTTCTAGTCGTTGAAAGGAAAACGGGTTTCCTGTAATTATTTGATAGCCAATTTGGCCTGCTTCTACAACAATATATTCTGGTGTAATCGTCGTTACGGTTCCTTTTATGTAATCGTACAATTTATTCGTCCTCTCTTCATTTCACGTCATACATTATATGATAGCATAAAATGGAACGTCTGTACTAGTTTTTGTTCATAAAAGGAATCCTTATCTAGTTTACATAATAAAATTATTGCCGTCTTAGATTGATTGGATGCTTTCTTTAATTACAGCAACTGAATTGGCAAAAGCTTGTTGCTCTTGTTTATCCAATTTTAAAGAAATAATTTCTTTTACACCATTTTGGCTTAAAACTGCTGGTACACCGATTGCTAAACCAGTTTCGCCGTATTCCCCGTCTAGCACGCAAGACACGGTTAAAGCACGCTGGCTACCACTGAAAATATGACGACAAATTTCAACAATTGTACCACCAATCCCGTACTCTGTGCAGCCTTTTTGGTGGTAAATTTCAAAACCAGTATCACGAGCCGTTTCGCCAATTTGTTTTAAATCAAGCGATTCTCCTAGTTTTTCCATACTATATTCATTGACTGGTTTACCATAAATGGAGGAATGCGACCATACTGGGAATTGCGAATCACCGTGCTCACCAAGAATGAAGGCATCAATACTTTGCGCGGCAATATCTAGTTTTTCAGCAAGCAAACGACGTAATCTGGTTGTATCTAACCATACGCCTGTCCCAAGCACACGTTCTCTAGGCAAACCAGACAGCTTCCACACTTGGTACGTAATGATATCACATGGATTGGTTGCAATAAGGAAAATACCATTGAATCCACCTTTCATCATTTCTGGAACTATGCTCGCAACGATTCTTGAAGTACTTCTTAATTCATCCAAGCGTGTTTGTCCTTCTTTTAAAGGGCCAGCAGTTACAGTGATTACAGCAATATCTACGTCCGCACAGTCACTTGCATCGCGCACCGTAATATCCATTTTGCCCGGCATAAATGCTGCTGCGTCAGCCAAGTCTTTCCGATTTCCTTCTACGCGTTCTTTATTTAAGTCTACGAGAATTAACTCTTCGACAAATTTTTGATTAACAAATGCGTGTGCTGCAGCTGTCCCTACATTTCCAGCTCCAATTATCATTACTTTACGTGGTTTCATTTTTTCTTCCTCCTAGTGATTCATATAAAACACCCCCATTCAAATTGTTCGAAAAAGGGGTGTGTTGACTTAATTTATCTCTGCGTTCGTATAAACTTCTTGCACGTCATCATCGTCTTCTAGCGCTTCTAACATTTTATCAAATTGTGTTTGGTTGTTTTCGGCAATTTCATTATAAACCGTTGGAAACATTGATAATTCAGCTGTGGCAAAAGTGTAACCAGCTTGTTGCAAAGCTTCTTTCACTTCTGGAAAAGCAGCTGGATCAGTGAAAATTTCAAATACATCGTCACTTACCTCCACATCGTCCGCGCCTGCTTCAATTGCCTCAAGCATAAATTCCTCTTCATCCACGTCTAAACCTTCGCGTAAAATAACCAGATAACCTTTGCGATCAAACATATAGCTCACACTTCCGGTTTCACCAAGGCTTCCACCGTTTTTATTAAAAGCTACACGCACATTCGTACTCGTGCGGTTTTTATTATCCGTAAGCGCATGGACAAGAACAGCAATCCCGCCCGGCGCGTAGCCTTCGTATGTCACTTCATCGTAATTTTCCGCGCTCGTATTACCAGAAGCTTTATCAATAGCGCGCTTAATATTGTCATTTGGCATGTTGACTGCTTTTGCTTTATCCATAACTAATCGGAGCGCTGGATTTAAATTCGGATCAGGACCTTTTTTTGCTGCAACAAAAATTTCTCTCGCTAACTTTTGAAATACTTTTGAGCGCTTGGAATCTTGTGCATTTTTACGTCCTTGAATATTATTCCATTTTGAATGTCCTGCCATTTGTTTCACTCCTTTTAATTTTAGTAAAGCTTTTCTCCTACAAATTTTAACGTAAAAAAGTAGGATTCGCAATAAAAAAGTTACCGCAAAAAATTGCGATAACTCTTTATTTAGGTCGTTTGTAAGCGGTGAACGTGATAAGTTCCAAGTTTATTTGCCGTCCCACCTAAAAGGGTAATTTCATCGAGCGCATTAGTCACAAGGAGCTCTTTCCCTTCTGAAAGTACATCAATCAAGAAAAAGTACTCACCTAACGAGGTTTTTAGCGGTCTTGATTCAATTTTACTTAAATCAATATCGCGCCAAGCAAATGTAGACAAGACTTTATGTAACGCTCCTGGCATATTATTAGGTAAAATAACCGAAATAGACGTTTTCTCTTCTTCTTTTGGCAATAAAATTGAAACTGGTTTACGACTTAGCACAAAAAATCTTGTTTGATTTAGTTCCAAATCTTGCGCATTTTCTTTCACGATTTCAAGCCCATATTCGCTCGCTGCCATGCGCGGCGCAATAGCTGCCACAAGTTCAGTTGGATTGTTACTCACCCATTTTGCTGCGTAGGCCGTAGAAGGCGTTACTTCCCGCTCTACACCGTACAATTCTGCTTGAAGAAATGTATGACACTGGGCGAGCGCCTGCGGATGAGACATTACTTTTTGAACCGATTTCCACGCCGAAACGTGTGCCGGGTGAACCATTAAATGTTGCGCAATTGGTAGAACTATCTCAGCCACTACAGGCACACTTGAAAAATGAAATAAGTAGTCCAGCGTGATATTGACGCTTCCTTCGATCGTATTTTCGATGGGAACAACAGCCACATCTACGTCTTCCTTTTCAATTGCCATAATACAATCCGGAATCGTGCTCTTAGCAACCATCTCTTCATTTGGAAAAGCCTTCGCTGCTGCTGCATGTGTAAAAGATGCTGCTGGGCCTAAATAAGCAATTTTCATTTTCAACTCTCCTTTTTATGGTAGCTAGGAAAAAAGCGTGCACCAAATGATTGGCGCAGCACTTTTTTAATCCATAAATTCAAATTCATAATCAAGCAAACGAACGATATCGCCATCTGTGGCACCACGTTTTCTAAGCGCCTCATCGACACCCATTGCACGAAGTTGACGCGCAAAACGGCTAATAGAAGCATCACGTTCGAAGTTAGTCATTGTGAATAAGCGTTCGATTTTCGCACCGCTTAATACAAATGTACCATCTGGTTCTCTAGAGATTTCGAAGTCAGGTTCTTCAGCAACATATTTGTAAAGAACTGTATCTTCGTCTTCTTGTTCCAAAATTTCATTAAGTGGAAATTCTGGTGTTGTTTCTAATTTATCTGCAATGGCAAGAAGTAATTCGCGAAGTCCCGTTTTCGTTACTGCAGAAATTGGAAACACTGGAATATCTTCAGCAATTTTCGTTTTAAATTCTTTTAGGTTCTCTTCTGCATCTGGCATGTCCATTTTGTTCGCTACGATAATTTGTGGACGTTCCATTAAGCGCAAGTTATATTGCTCTAGTTCATTATTAATAGCCACGTAATCATCAAATGGTACACGTCCTTCTGAACCAGACATATCAATCACATGCACGATAACACGCGTTCTTTCGATGTGGCGCAAGAATTGATGCCCTAAGCCAACACCTTGGCTAGCACCTTCAATTAGACCTGGTAAATCAGCCATAACAAAACTACGGCCATCGCCTGCATCAACCATTCCTAGATTAGGAACAATCGTTGTAAAGTGATAAGCGGCGATTTTTGGTCTCGCTGCTGATACAACAGATAATAACGTCGATTTACCAACACTTGGGAAACCAACTAAGCCAACATCTGCTAACACTTTAAGTTCTAATTGCACGTTACGCTCTTGTCCTGGTTCTCCGTTTTCAGAAAGTTCCGGAGCCGGATTTGCCGGTGTCGCAAAACGTTTATTCCCGCGCCCGCCACGTCCAGCTTTTGCAATAACTGCGCGTTGACCATGTGCCACTAAATCAGCAATAATCTCGCCAGTATCAATATCTTTTACAATTGTTCCTTGAGGTACTTTGACTACTAAATCACTCGCACCGCGTCCATGCATACTTTTACTCATGCCGTGTTCGCCGTGCTCTGCTTTAAAGATTCGTTTAAAGCGGAAATCTACTAGTGTACGCAAACCTTCGTCTACTACAAATACAACGTCTGCTCCTTTACCGCCGTCACCGCCAGCAGGACCACCGTTTGGTACAAATTTTTCGCGACGGAATGCTACCATACCGTCCCCACCATTACCAGCTTTTACATATATCTTAACCTGATCTACAAACATAATTTTTATATTCTCCCGTTCCTTAAAAGTCTTATCTTTCATTATAACGAACAAACTATACATCTGTCACTATATTTATTTTTATTTCCAGATATTTATTTGTTTTTTACAGCACAAATGCGCCAAATGCTTTTACACATTTGACGCATCTTCTAAAATTTATTTAAAAGCTTGTGCCGCTTTAACAGCTTTATGCCAGCCTTCATATAAATCTTCTCTTTGTTCTTCTTTCATTTCTACTTCAAAACGTTTGTCTAGTTTCCAATGTTTTTTAATTTCATTTTTATCTTTCCAAACACCAACTGCAAGACCTGCTAAGAAAGCTGCTCCTAGTACAGTTGTTTCTTTGTTTTCTGGGCGCTCTACTGGAACACCTAGAATATCGGATTGGAATTGCATTAAGAAGTTGTTGGCAGAAGCGCCACCATCCACACGTAATGTTTTTAAGCTAATGCCGGAATCTTGTTCCATTGCATACAGCACGTCTCTTGTTTGGTATGCAAGAGATTCCAACGTCGCTCGGATAAATTGTTCTTTTTCCGTACCACGAGTTAAGCCAAATACAGCCCCGCGTACATCTGAATCCCAGTAAGGTGCGCCTAAACCAACGAATGCTGGGACAACATACACGCCATCACTTGACTCAATACGACTCGCATAGTTTTCAGAATCACTTGATTGGCGAACCATGCGTAAGCCATCACGTAACCACTGAATAGCAGAACCAGCAACGAAAATACTACCTTCAAGCGCGTATTCCACTTTGCCATCAATTCCCCAAGCAAGTGTTGTTAATAGGCCATTTTCAGAACGTACTGCTTTTTCTCCAGTATTCATTAGTAAGAAACAACCAGTTCCGTAAGTATTTTTCGCCATCCCTTTTTCAAAACATCCTTGACCGAATAAAGCTGCTTGTTGGTCACCAGCAATACCTGCAACCGGAACTTCTTCGCCAAAGAAGTGATAAGGAACTGTGTCCGCATATACTTCAGAGGATGGACGAACTTCTGGTAGCATTTCTCTTGGGATATTAAGCATTTCCAGAAGCTCATCATCCCATTCTAAGTCATAAATATTATAAAGAAGTGTACGAGAAGCGTTGGAATAATCCGTAATGTGTGCGCGACCACCAGTTAATTTCCAAACTAACCAAGTATCAATTGTTCCAAAAAGAAGTTCTCCTTTTTCCGCACGTTCTTGCGCACCATCTACATGATCCAGAATCCAGCGAGCTTTTGTTCCGGCAAAATACGGATCAATCAAAAGTCCAGTTTTCGAACGAATTGTGTCTTCATAACCATCTTTACGCAGTTGTTTACAAATATCTTCCGTTTGACGGGATTGCCAAACAATCGCATTATAAATCGGATTGCCGCTTTCTTTGTCCCAAACAACCGTTGTTTCACGTTGGTTAGTAATACCGATACCAGCAATTTCTTTAGAAGAAATATTTGTTTTCAGTAACACACCCGCAATTACAGCTAAAATGGAAGCCCAGATTTCGTTGGCATTATGTTCCACCCAGCCCGGCTTAGGAAATATTTGGTCAAATTCTTCTTGTGCAACGCCAATTACTTCGCCTTCTTCATCAATAATCATCGCTCTTGAACTTGTTGTGCCTTGATCCAGTGCTAAAATATATTTCTTTTCCATGTAAAATTCCTCCTCAAGTTTTAAGTACTACGAAAGCCCGAAGACTCTCGTTTGGAGCTAGTTTACGCCCTAGCCTATGCTAAATCTTTTTTCTTGTCGAGTTGCATGGTTAAAATAAGAATTAAAACAAATAATACCGCGAACACCCAGAACCACATTCCTAGTTCGCCTTTAATAATGGCATTATACCCTAAAGCACCTAATGCACCGCCCATAATCGGTCCGATAACAGGAACCCATGAGTAACCCCAATCAGATCCACCTTTACCAGAAATCGGCCAAACAAAATGCGCAATTCTTGGGCCAAGGTCACGAGCTGGGTTGATTGCATAACCAGTAGTTCCACCTAGAGACATCCCGATAGCGACGATTAATGCACCAACAACAAGTGGATTTAATCCGTCTGAAAAGGAATTTGCACCTAGTGATAATAATCCAAACACTAACATAAAAGTACCTAATGCTTCACCAAAAAAGTTAGATGTAAAATGGCGAATAGCTGGCGCCGTTGCAAAAACACCTAGTTTTGTTGGTTTGTCTTCTGTTTTCTTCCAATGTGGGTAATAATGTAACCAAATCAGTGTTGCCCCAATAAATGCTCCAATAAACTGAGCGATAATATATGGCAATACGTAGTCCCAAGGGAAAGCACCTGCAAGCGCCATAGCGATTGTTACAGCCGGGTTAAGATGGGCCATACTCATATAACCTGAAACATAAACACCCATTGTAACGCCTAGCCCCCAAGCTAATGTAATAACGACCCAGCCGCCATTCTCTGCTTTCGATTTCTTCAGTGAAACACCTGCTACGACACCAGCACCTAAAATAATTAGAATGGCAGTACCAACAACTTCACCAAGAAATTGTGTTGCTAAACTTGTGTCAATCATCTTTTCCAACTCCTTCTTTTTGCTTATTTGTAGCACCGGAATTTTTGCCCTTACTAGTCCCCTTACATTCCGATTATCAATTAACTTCAAAAAAAGAATGACAATCAAAACGTAGGCATACTAGTACCCTGGCATCGTTTCGATTGTCATCTCTTCTCCTGACATATTAATTAACTTGAGTCTATTTAATCATATCAAGAAAACGCTGTCAATCAAACGACTTGTCCTATTTTTCACAAAGTCTTTTCATCTGCCTCTTTACTTTTACCCCAATCCCGGAGAGTTATAACCCATTTACAAGAAATTAATTCACAAAGATAAAAATAGAAAAAAACCGCCACAAGTGACGGTTTTTAAATTCGCATTTAAGCTTCTTGTACTTCAGGATAAACGCTAACTTTTTTCTTGTCGCGTCCCATACGTTCGAAACGTACAACGCCGTCAGTTTTAGCGAATAAAGTATCATCGCCTCCACGTCCTACGTTAGTTCCTGGATAGATTTTAGTACCACGTTGACGGTAAAGGATAGATCCACCAGTAACAAATTGTCCGTCCGCACGTTTTGCACCTAAACGTTTTGATTCAGAGTCACGTCCGTTAGAAGTCGAACCGCCACCCTTTTTGTGCGCAAAATGTTGAATATCAAATTTTAACATGAAATTCCACCTCCTATTTGGAGTTAATTTTTATATGATCAGGATAGCTGTACGCTAATGACCTTAGTTGATTTTCCATCCCTGTAAGCAAGATTTGTACCACGTCATCCTCGACATAATCAGCAGGCACAGAATAGTAAAGGTAACCCTCCGACTCTTCTATTACAGGCGCAAAATCACGAACTTCCGAAATAGCATTCACCATTCCAAAAGCAATTGACGAAGCTCCTGCACATACCAAATCACTGCCATGTTCGGCAAAATCGGCGTGTCCACTCATTGTAAAAGAAATTATTTGGTTGTTTTCTCGCATAACATCGACTTGAATCATTGTTTTCGTCCTTTCAAATTAAGCATTGATTGCATCAATAGTTAATTTTGTGTAAGGTTGACGATGACCTTGTTTTTTGTGGTAGTTCTTTTTCGGTTTATATTTATAAACTGTCAATTTCTTCGCACGGCCTTGTTTTTCAACTTTAGCTGTTACAGTTGCGCCTTCCACGAATGGAACGCCAACTTTAGCGGAATCTCCACCTACGAATAGAACTTTGTCAAAAGTAACAACATCACCAACTTCACCTGCTAATTTCTCAACATAGATCTCTTGGCCAGCTTCTACTTTGATTTGTTTCCCACCTGTTTCAATAATTGCGTACATACTTGCACCTCCTCATATACTAAGACTCGCCATCACAGGGGATTTACACGAGGTAAACACTTGACCCAGCTCTGTGCGGTTGTAGCTTGGTGCGCTACAAACATAACAGTAAAATGATAGCATAAGCAAGCCGCCTATGTCAACCAATTGTTGATTTTAGTTTTCCACCCGTGCAATTTGATAAAACGGGACTCTTTCATCCGCCACTTCCCAATCAATCGGCGCATTATTGAATGTATTCAAATCTAAAAATGTATCTAACACATCTTCTGTCGTAATAATTTGAATGCTATTCGGCTCCCCTTGCATAATTCCTGCAAGTTCCCGTTCTAACTCAAAAGCAAGTGTTTCTTTGGAAGCCACGTGCCCCGTCGCGTAACAAACTGGGCAAGGCGCCGTCGTCACTTCTAAAAATGATTTTTGCTTCTTACGTCTCGTTAACTGTAAAAGCCCTGACTGAGAAAGTGCCGCAACTTGGGTTGTAATGTATTCTTCGCGCGTTTGGCTCTCTATGGCTTCATATAGCTCTGTGTAACCCGCTTCTGACATTCCACCAATAAAGTCTACCAATATCATCCCACTCATATTGCGTAATCTAATTTGACGAAGGATTTCTGGAACAGCTTTCAAATTCACTGATTCCACAGTTTTCTCTTTTGCTGTAGTGCCTTTAAATCGACCCGAGTTCACGTCCACAACCCACATTGCTTCTGTTTTCTCAATAAACAACGAAGACCCATTTGTTAAATGAACGACTGGGCGTGCTAGTCGGTCCATTTGCGCTTTAATCCCCATATCCGCAAACAAATCTGCGCTTTTGTTTAAAGTGATTTGCTGGTCTGAACAAGTATTTTCTAGCAATTTAGCAAACTCAAAGTCATCGGTAATGATTTCTGCTGGCTTATGTCGTTGGATGAACTGCTTTGCACAAGTGAAAATTCCTGAAGCAGCGGATAATAATAAACCCGGTTTCTTACGTTTAGCTGCTTCCTTTAATAATTCTTGATGTTTTTCGCGTGCTTGGCTTAGCGCATGCTGCAACTGTTCTTCTGTTGCGTTTTCTGCATTGGAGCGAATAATTAGTGCTTCATTTTCTACTATTAGCGCATTCATCGTTTTTTTCAACGTATCTTTGTCCGCTATTCGTTTAGAAACAGAAATATATTCTTTGCCGTACAAATAAATAAGCAAATCCCCAGGAAACTCGAGAACACCAGATAATAAAGGTAGCTTTGTCGCGCTTCCTTCTCGAACAATTTGGACAGGAATTTTGGCCCCTTGTGTTTTATCATAGCTATCTGGAATGTCTTTTAAATGGATAAAACCTTTGTTATTATTACCTAAATCAACGAAAGCCGCTTCCATTTTACGGTCAATTTTTTGAATAAATCCATAGAAAACATCACCAACTTGTACTTTTTCAGAAGGTCGCACAATTTCGATATCTATTAGCAAATCATTTTCAACCACTGCAGCTCGCTTTTCTATAGGAGCGGCACTTATTACTAGCTTTTTCATCCAATCACCTTTTATAAAGACCCTTCATCTAAAAGACAAAGGGCCTAATTTTTTATTTTCCGCTAAAAAGTACTTTTAAACGAGAAAGAAATCCTGCTTTTTTTGACTCAATCGACATTAATGGAATTGACTCTCCAAGAATGCGTCGAGCGATATTACGGTAACCTTGTGAAGCACGGTTATTCGGTAACATTGCAACCGGATCCCCACTGTTAGACGAACGAATAACTTCATCATCGTCAATGATAATACCTAATAATTCAATTGATAAATGCGTTGTAATCTCATCGATATCCATTACATCCCCATTTACCATCATTTGCGTACGAATACGATTAATAATTAATTTTGGTGGCTCAATATCTTCTTTTTCAAGTAAACCGATAATTCTATCAGCATCGCGCACCGCGGATATTTCTGGAGTAGTAACAACAATAGCTTTATCCGCTCCAGCAACGGCATTTTTATAACCAGTTTCAATACCTGCAGGACAATCAATTAAAATAAAATCATAATCCGGACGTAATTGATTAATCAGCTCGACCATTTGCTCGCCCGAAACAGCATTTTTATCTGTTGTTTGCGCCGCTGGAAGTAAGAAAAGTAAATCATCAAAGCGTTTATCTTTAATCATCGCTTGGTGAATTTTACAGCGACCTTCCACCACATCTACCAAATCATAAATAATTCGATTTTCCAGACCTAAAACAACATCTAAATTGCGAAGGCCGATATCCATATCAATCAAGCACACTTTTTTACCCTGAAGAGCAAGTGCTGTCCCTAAGTTAGCAGTTGAAGTAGTTTTTCCTACTCCACCTTTCCCAGAAGTAATGACTATAGCTTCTCCCATGTTTAACGCCCTCCTTGAAAATTAGAAATTTCAGGTCTAATTTTTCTTATCTTATGTATTCCATCTATTACTATCTCGCCTGCATCATCTACAAACGCAGAAAATAAATCTGTTTCAGTAACCTCTTTATAATCCTCACTATCAAAGCCGTATACTTTCCCAGCTATTCTAACTTGTGATGGATAAAGAAACTTCCCTGCAACAACCGCATTTTCGTCCCCTTCAAAACCGGCATGAATAATTCCTTTAATGTTACCAAGAACAAACACATTGCCATTTGAACGGATTTGTCCACCAGGATTCACATCGCCAATTAGCAGGAAATCTCCTGGAACTTGAACAACTTGTCCTGAACGAATAATCGTTGCCATTGAAAAAATTTGATCATTTTCTTTCCATTTTTTGGCTTCATCTTTAGACATAACATTACTATAAAACGCGCCAATTTTCATTTGACTATTTTTATGAATAATAGTGGATATTTCACGTTCTTCTTCCTCTGAAAACAGACGGTTACCAATTTGAACTTGCACCTCTAATTTTTCACCAGAGTATGGGTTTTGTTTCTGATCTGCTAGCAATTGAGTTAATTCTTGTTGCAACTCAGATATACTCGCTTTATCACTAAGAAAAATACTAATGCCGTCTTTTGTGCCTTTAATTTGAACATTCTTCTTCATATACCATTTCACCCCGCAACATTTATACTCTAGTCCTTAGTATACACTAACTCAAATTAAATGATAATAAAAAAATACTTTTTTTGAAAAAAACAGCTTGAAATCGCAAACTGTGGATGTTCTCCACAGTCATACTTTTTCAAGTAATAGCGAATTCAAACTGATAAAATTACGATAGTTATTCTGATTTAACCAACCGATCGAGAAACAATCGGAATGGAAAAAAAACAACTAAAAAGAACGCCAAATTAAACAAAATTGTTGTCCATAAACGTTGATCAATAAAAACCGGAATGGTCATTGATGTCGAACCAATCAAATAATAAAATGCATATACTAAACTTTCTGTAAGAATAATATTAAATACGGCAATTAAACCAACTAGAAGAACATTATTTTGCAACACTTTCATAAATTTATCTGTGATATACACCGTAAATGGAAAGATTGCAAAATAGATTCCCATAATGCCCGTATAATAAATATCAAACACCAAACCTAGAATAAACGCATATACTAATGTCGTATTCCGTTTATAAAAACACGTCATAATCGTCAACATAATAAGTAAAAAATGCGGAATAAAAAGATGTCTATCATTGAAAAGACCATTCGCAAACTGAAGACTAAAAACCCCTTCTAAAATAAAGGTTCCAACCATGATTGCAGGAAGCGCAATGTTTTTCTTTACATTCATGATTATTGGCCTCCAGTCGCGTCTGAACTAGATGTATCATCCGCCGTTGTCCCTGCTTCAGCTGAACGCTTCAAAACAGTTACATGGTTTAAATCATACATGTCAGCACCTGGCTTAATAAACGCGGTTTGAGATAATCCCATTTTATCAGTTTCTACTTTTTCGATTGTACCGATAAAGATACCTGCTGGGAATTTTCCACCGAGTCCAGAAGTAACAACTTTCTGTCCTTTTTTAAATTTCATGTCATACGGTAATTGTTTTAATTCAAGCAACTTAGTATCACTGTCATATCCATTGATAATCCCAAATGCATTTTCCTCGCCTTGCACTTTAGCAGAGACACGGTTTTTAACATCTGATGAAGTAAGCAATTCAACCGTAGCTGATTTCGCACCTGTTGTTGTTACTTTACCAATAAGACCACTTGGTGTAGTAACCGCCATATCAGGCTTCACTCCGTCGCTTGAACCTTTGTCAATTTCTATTTGATCATTCCAATTTGTAGGATTTCTAGAAATAACAGAAGCATTAAGCGGCTCATAGTCACGAATACTATCAGTAATATCAAGACTTTCTTTTAAATCTTTATTTTCTTTTTTTAAGTCTGCAACTTCACTTTCAAGTTGTGCCAATTCTTCTAAACGTTCTTTCAGATGTTGGTTTTCAGTGTAGGTGTTTTTTAAATCAACTACTCCACCAACTACGCCTGAAACAAATGAAGTAGGCTTGGCTACAATATTTTCGCCAAATCCAACAACATCTTTCACAAATTGTTCTGGCCACGAAGCATTCTCACGATCACGCAAAGAAA
The DNA here is from genome assembly GCF_014229095.1 of Listeria cossartiae subsp. cayugensis. Taxonomy (GTDB): domain Bacteria; phylum Bacillota; class Bacilli; order Lactobacillales; family Listeriaceae; genus Listeria; species Listeria cayugensis. The sequence goes on from NZ_JAARZC010000001.1 coordinate 1,244,587, forward strand.
AACCAACTAACGCGACAAGAACAATAATAGATATTAACAAGATAATCAAACGTTTATTGAGAAAAAATTGTGGCATAACGACACCTCATCTCGTTAGTACTCTTTTTCCATTTTTTGAAGCTAATTCATCTTGTTATAGGACAATAATGAGTGTGCCCATTTAGTTCATTTTTCCACGTTTATACATATCGATATTATCTAAAGCTTTTCCTGTTCCAATTGCAACACAATCAAGTGGTTCATCTGCAATAATGACAGGCATTTTTGTTTCTTCAGAAATAACAGTATCTAAATTACGTAAAAGAGCTCCCCCACCTGTAAGTACAATACCTTTATCCATAATATCTGCTGATAGTTCTGGTGGTGTATTTTCAAGTGTTCCTTTTACAGCATCAATAATTGCAGCAACTGTGTCTGCAAGTGCTTCGCTGATTTCTTCAGGAGTAATTTCAATTGTTTTTGGAAGTCCAGTTACTAAATCACGTCCACGAATGCTGAATGGAGATAAATCCAAACCTTTAGGACTAGCAGATCCAATTTCAATTTTGATTTCTTCTGCTGTACGGTCACCAATTAATAGGTTATATTTTTTACGGATATAGTTAATGATTACTTCATCAAAATCATCACCAGCAGTTCTTACCGAGCGGCTAGTTACGATACCTCCAAGTGAAATTACAGCAACTTCTGTAGTTCCCCCACCAATATCTACAACCATGCTACCTGTTGGTTCGCCAACTGGAAGTCCAGCCCCAATAGCTGCAGCATAAGGTTCTTCAATTGTGAAAGCATCTTTAGCTCCGGCTTGACGAGTAGCATCAATTACTGCACGTTTTTCTACACCGGTAATGCCTGATGGTACACATATCATTACAAATGGTTTGCTTGCATTAACGCTTTTGCCAGCCTTTTGTATGTAATATTTCATCATTGCTGCTGTTGTATCATAATCAGCAATAACGCCATCTTTCATCGGACGAATAGCAACAATACTACCAGGTGTTCTACCAATCATGTTTTTCGCATCGCTACCTACTGCAACGATTTCTTGTGTGTCTTTTTTCATTGCAACAACAGAAGGTTCACGAAGGACAATACCTTTTCCCTTCACATAGACAAGCGTATTCGCAGTCCCTAAATCAATTCCAATATCTTTATTACCAAATCCAAACATCTGTATTCTCCTTTTCCTTCGTAATATTCTACAGGATACATTAAGTTTCCTTATTCGTCCATTAAATTAATGTTACCTTATCCCATTGTGTCAATGTTTCTATTTAGACACATAAACAACCATCTTATTATAACATAAGTAAGTCTATCAGACATTAATTTTTCATGAGAAGGAAAAAATTTTAACTTTTCTTTAAAAACTATATTTCCGGGTCGTTAAAATTATTAAAAATATGCTTTTGAAAGGATAAATTCTCACTTGAAAAATTCCATTAGGCAAAGAAAAACTGGAATTGCAAACATACCAATCACTATTGAAAAGACCATAATATTGTCTTTATATACTCTCCATCTATTTAGCATTACGAGCCACCTTTTGCATTTTGTTGATACTCACTTTAGCACATGGCAACAAATGATGTCTGTAGATATTTTGTGAACAGTGTCTTAATTTTAAAAATAACCTTTTTCTTTTAGACTAATGTACTTATTCTTCCCAATGATAATGTGATCTAACAATGTGATTCCAACAATATTTCCTGCTTCAGCCAATCTTTTAGTTACTAGTAGGTCTTCGCTTGAAGGAGCTGGATCACCAGATGGGTGGTTGTGAAAACACATAATAGATGCGGCCGACTTTCTTAGTGCTAACCTAAAAACTTCTCTGGGATGAACAATTGATGCATTCAGCCCACCAACAAAAATGGTTTGCCGATAGATTACTTGATTCTTGGTATTTAAAAAGATGCAGTGAAAATGTTCTTGGAAGAGAAATGCTAACTCAGGCATTACCAATTTAACAGCATCTTCTGGGCATCTAACAACAATCTCCTCTTGTTCCGTCACTAAACTTATTCGCCTACCAAGTTCGACTGCAGCCATAATTTTAGAAGCCTTAGCTATTCCAATACCATTAACTAATTGGAATTCTTCAATAGAAGCATATTGCATTTCTGCCACATTTTTAAACTTCATAATAATTCGGTTTGCTATTGTTAAAACAGACTCGTTTTTTGTTCCAGTTTCAATAATTAAAGCGACTAACTCCGAAGACGAAAGTGCCTCTATCCCATAATTTTGTAATTTTTCACGTGGTTTTTCCTTTTCCAGAACTTCATTTATCAACATAAGAACAGCTCCTATTTCATCAAAATACTAACTAGCAAGAAGGAAGCGTAAATATATGGCACAAATGGAACTTGTTTATTTTTCTTCAATTTTTTTAACAATACAGCGGTCAATAATAGACTTGTTCCTAAAATAATCGCTAGAAAAAAGATGTAGTACCCCATTTCAAAACCTAAAAAAGTGCTTAAAATAATCAGTATTTTAATATCACCTAACCCAATTCCTTTTCGAAATATACTAAAGAAAAGCAAGTAAAAAAGACTACTTATAACACCTGAATAAATTAAATCCGGCCAAGTTTGGTTAAAAAGTATGAAAAGCAGGAACAATATACAAACAAATAACAGAAGGATAGCGTTAGGAACGTGCAGATAAAGAATATCTGTAACAAAGAAAAAAGCTAAAAAGTAATAAATGATACAGTACATAAAAAAGTGATATGAAAATGAATATTGAATGTATATAAGGAGCGTATACATTGGTGTAATTAATTCCATCAAAAAATAAAGGAAAGGAATGGGTTTGCCACAACATTTAGATTTACCTTTTAAGAATAAAAATGAAAAAACGGGAATAATATGCACGAAAGTTAGTTGCTTTTGGCAATAATTGCACTCTGAAAACCGGAATAAAAAAGTTTTTTTTATCGGGAAACATTCTCCTGCAACCTGAATAAAAGACATAAAAATCGCGCTATAAATTACTAACAAAAAATAAAGCATCTGCCACCTCCTAGTTGTTAAAAACAGGATAGCAAAGATAATTTATTTTTGCACATAGGTAAAATTGCTTTTTCGCATCCAATATATAGCAAAAACACCTATTTTCCACTAAGAAAAAAAGATGTTTTTGTGTGCTTCTACCCTATGAAAATGCTTTTTTAGCTATTTGTCATTTTTTATTTCTCGCAGTATACTCGCTTTATTCCAAAAGTTTAGCGGAAGCTCATCAACAAATATTTCCGGACTTCTGAAATAAAATAAAGGGATCCAGTAATAAAGTATTTCGTATCATTTTTAGTTTCATCAATGTCATTTAATGCTTGTTGCCAATATGGATTTATGGAAACACCTACACTTTTTCCAATTCGAATTACTTCTTCCGCTGTCATAGCTCTTGGATATTCGAAGGTAGTTAATAGTATTTCCGAATTCGGAATCGCTTTTAATGTCGTTAGCATATTCTCATAATTTTTATCTGCTAATATGCTGACTATTATTTTTTTAGGCCCCGGATACATTTCGATAGATTGAGCGAATGTTTGTATGCCTTCTGGATTATGCGCCCCATCCAGCATGACAAATGGATTTGAAATGATTTTTTCCATTCTTCCCGGCCAAAATGCTTTTTCCAGTCCCTTTTTGATTGCTAATTCGTCGATTTTGAACGATGAAAATGTATTTAAGTACTGTAACACTTTTATAGCCACAGCAGCATTATTTAATTGATGCAACCCCTTTAAGCCAAGAGAAAGGTTGCTTAGTTCTTCCCCGTAAATTGTTTTGTATGTAATGACACCATTTTCTTCTTTTATAGAGAAGGATTTATTTAATTGCGCAACACTGGATTCATTATTTGCGGCAATAGTTTCTATTACTTCTTGAACTTCTTTTTGAATAGCTCCAGAAACTACTGGGATACCTGGTTTAATGATTCCTGCTTTTTCGCTAGCAATTTGCTCAATTGTATCACCAAGGAATTCCATATGATCCATTCCGATTGTTGTAATGACAGAAACTAACGGAACGAGAATATTGGTAGAATCAAGTCTTCCTCCGAGTCCAACTTCAATAATACCAATATCGATAGACTCATATTCTGCAAAACATAAAAACATCATAGCTGTAATAATCTCAAATTCTGATGGTGGCCCGTAAATTGTTTCTTCCAGCTCTTCCGCAATTGGTTTAATCCTATTAGCTAAAGAAACAATCATTTCATTGCTAATCGGCTCACCATTCACACTTATTCGCTCATTAAAAAGTTCAATATAAGGAGAAGTAAAGGTCCCTGTTCTATACCCCGCTTCTTCTAAAGCATTTCGAACAAAAGTAAGTGTAGAGCCTTTACCATTTGTTCCGGCAATATGTACCCACTTATTTGCTTTTTCTGGATGATTTAGTTTCTCCATCATATATTCCATTCGAGCTAATCCTGGCTTTATTCCTAGACGAAGTGTTCCGTGAATCCAATCTATTGCTTCTTCATATGATTTCAATGTCATTATTTAAACCACCTTAAAACTGACCCTACCACTTCGTTCTATGATAAGGTCAGTCCATTTATTATACTTCTTTTAACGTTTCAATTCTTTCTAAAACAGAGGCTTTTTTCTCTAGGTAATCTTTTTCTTTTAAGCGTTCTTCTGCTACTACATTCTCAGGAGCTTTACTAATGAATCGCTCGTTATTTAATTTCCCTTGTACTCTAGCGACCTCTTTATTCCATTTTTCTAGTTCTTTTTCCAGGCGAGCAATCTCTACTTTAAGGTCTATTAATGCTTCTAATGGAATGAAAATCTCTGCCCCAGAAACAACCGCGGTCATCGCAGTTTTAGACGGTTCTACATCAAATGAAATGGTAACTTGTTCAGGATTACAAAAACGTTCAATATAAGAAATATTTTGTTCTAAAATTTCTTTATACGTATCGTCTTTTGGTTTAATTTCAAGAACAATTTGCTTGCTAAGTGGCGTGTTTACTTCTGCTCGAATATTTCGAACTGCACGAATTACTTCCACTAACGTAGCCATGGCCATAGAAGATTTTGTATCCATTTGTTGTTCATTAGCAGTTGGCCATTCAGCAATCGTGATAGATTCTCCTTCATGAGGTAGGTTTTGCCAAATTTCTTCTGTTACGAAAGGCATGAATGGATGCAATAAACGCATCGTCGCATTCAAAGTATAGGCCAGAACGGATCTTGTTGTTTGTTTAGCAACTTCATCTTCACCGTACAGCGGGATTTTAGCAATTTCAATATACCAATCACAAAAATCATCCCAAATAAAGTTGTATAGCGTTCTTCCAACTTCACCAAATTCATATTTTTCACCTAAGGAGGTAACAGCCTGAACGGTTTCGTTAAGTCGTGTTAATATCCACTTATCACTAACTTCAGTTACATTAGTTAGATCAATTTCACTATATTTCATCCCATCCAAATTCATTAATACAAAACGAGAGGCATTCCAAATTTTGTTAATGAAATTCCATGTGGACTCTACTTTTTCATAACTGAATTTTAAATCTTGACCCGGTGATGAACCTGTTGCAAGTGTATAGCGAAGAGAATCCGCTCCATATTTGTCGATAACTTCAATAGGATCCACACCATTGCCGAGAGATTTAGACATTTTACGGCCTTCAGAATCGCGCACTAAACCATGTATCAATGTGTCTTTAAATGGTCGCTCTCCAGTAAATTCTACAGATTGGAAAATCATTCTGGACACCCAGAAAAAGATAATATCATAACCTGTTACTAAAGTATTCGTTGGGAAGAAATGCTTGAAGTCTGGACTTTCAGTATCCGGCCAACCCATTGTTGAAAATGGCCATAAAGCTGAACTAAACCATGTATCAAGGACATCCTCGTCTTGCTCCCACTCAGCAAGGTTTTCTGGTTCTTTTTCACCAACGTAAATTTCACCAGTTTCTTTATGATACCAAGCAGGAATTCTGTGACCCCACCATAATTGACGAGAAATACACCAGTCGTGAATGTTATCCATCCATGTTTCATATGTTTTTTCAAATCTAGCTGGTACAAAATTAACTTTGTCTTCCGTTTTTTGAAGTGCCAAAGCTTCTGCAGCAAGAGGTTCCATTTTCACAAACCATTGTAGAGAAAGATATGGTTCTACGACAGCGCCAGTTCTTTCAGAATGCCCTACTGAATGCAAATGAGGTTCTTGTTTGATAAATAAATCTAACTCTTTGAAGTCTTGAATAATCGCTTTTCTAGCTTCAAAACGATCTAATCCATCATATTTTCCAGCATTTTCATTCATTGTTCCATTTTCGTGCATAACAATAATTCTTGGTAAGTCGTGGCGATTACCTACTTCAAAGTCATTCGGATCATGCGCTGGTGTAATTTTAACGGCACCAGAACCAAACTCTCTTTCAACGTACTCGTCGGCTACGATTGGAATTTCTCTGTTTAAAATTGGTAGCATGATTGTTTTACCTATTAAGTGCTGATATCTTTCATCTTTAGGATGAACCGCAACAGCTGTATCACCAGGAATCGTTTCCGGACGAGTTGTAGCTACTTCTAAATAACCAGAACCGTCAGTAAGAGGATATTTCAAATGATAGAAACTTCCCTCAATATCTTTATGGATAACTTCAATATCAGATAACGCTGTTTTCGCTTCTGGATCCCAGTTTATTATATATTGGCCTCGGTAAATAAGCCCTTTATTGTAAAGTGTAACAAAGACTTTTTTAACAGCGTCGGATAAGCCATCATCTAGTGTGAAACGTTCTCTTGAATAATCTAAACCTAGACCCAGTTTTTCCCATTGTTCACGAATAAACTCAGCGTATTCTTCTTTCCATTCCCAAGTTTTGTCCACAAAGGCTTCACGACCTAGGTCATAACGAGAAATATTCGTTTCTTTTAGCTTTGCTTCTACTTTAGCTTGAGTAGCAATACCAGCATGATCCATACCTGGCAAGTATAGCGTATCAAATCCTTGCATTCGCTTCATTCGAGTAATAATATCTTGTAAAGTTGTATCCCATGCATGGCCTAAATGTAACTTTCCTGTTACGTTTGGCGGTGGAATAACAACGCTATAAGGTTCTTTGTCCGTATTTCCTTCAGCTTTGAAGAATTCTTTTTCTAGCCACCATTTATATTTACCAGCTTCTACGTTGCTTGGCTCATATTTTGTAGGCATGTTTATTTCATTTTGTTCTATCGTCATAACGCTTCCTCCTTTTTTAAGCAAAATAAAAAACTCTTCTCATCCTAATAAAAGGACGAAAAGAGTATTATTCGCGGTACCACCTTTTTACCTACAGAAAAAAATGTAGGCACTTCATTGGGTTAACGATAGAGAAAATCTACCGGTTATTCCCTACTATGAGTTCAGGAATACTGCTCCAAGGCTACCTTCAGACATTATTTTTGAAAGCTTGCACCAACCGCTTTCTCTCTTTTGAAAAAATAAGTGTCCTACTCTTCCTCTTCATCGCATTTGCTTCTATATACTAGAAATAATTTTAACAAAAGTTTCTAGATTCGTCAATTAGCCACGGAGTAATTTGCAAGTAGTATCAAATGCTTCTAAAGTTTTATCAATTTCATTCTCTGTATGCATTGTAGAAATGAATACACCTTCAAACTGAGATGGCGGCAAGAAAATACCTTGTGCTAGCATTTCGCGATAATAACTGCGGAAGAATTCTAGATTACTCGTTTTAGCTGTATCAAAATTAGTGACTTTTTGGTCGGTAAAGAAGAAGCCAAACATGGAACCCGCTTTATTAATGGAAAGTGGTACTTCTCGTCTAGCAGAAATTTCTGTTAGCCCTTCTTCCATTCGTTTAATTAGGGTACGGAAAATATCATAGTGCTGCGGAGTTAATTGGCGAACTGTTTCAAAACCTGCGTTCATCGCCAGTGGATTACCAGATAAAGTTCCCGCTTGATAAATAGAACCAGCAGGAGCAATTTGTTCCATAATTTCTTTTTTACCACCGTACGCGCCTACTGGTAACCCTCCACCAATTACTTTTCCAAGACAAGTAATATCAGGAGTAACTACGTAATAACCTTGCGCCGAATAATAATCCACACGGAAACCAGTCATTACTTCATCAAAAATAAGTAATGAGCCATATTGGGTTGTTAGTTCTCTAAGCCCTTCTAAAAAGCCTTCGATTGGCGGAACTACACCCATATTACCTGCAACTGGCTCAACGATAACTGCGGCTATTTCTTCGCCGTATTTTTCGAAAGCTAGTTTTGAGCCTTCAATATCGTTGTATGGAACTGTGATTGTATCAGCAGCAAGTCCTTTTGTAACTCCCGGAGAATCAGGTAGGCCTAGTGTCGCTACGCCAGAACCAGCTTTAATTAGTAAGGAATCACCATGACCATGATAGCTTCCTTCGAATTTTAAGATTTTTTCTCGTTTGGTGTAACCACGGGCCAAACGAATAGCACTCATTGTTGCTTCTGTTCCGGAAGAAACCATCCGAACTATTTCAATAGATGGAACTCGCTCGATGACTAATTTGGCTAATTCAGTTTCGATTTCTGTTGGTGTTCCAAAGCTTGTTCCTTTCATTGCGGCATTTGTTATTGCATTAACTACAGATGGATTAGCATGACCTAGGATTAGTGGGCCCCAAGATAACACATAATCAATATATTCATTACCATCAACATCAGTAATGTATGCTCCTTTACCGTGGTCCATAAAAACTGGTGAAGCATCTACTGAATTGAAAGCTCGAACTGGGCTATTTACACCACCTGGCAAGACTTTCTTTGCTTCTTTAAAAGCTTTTTCAGAGTTTGAATAGTTTCGCAAATTTCCTACCTCCTATTTATTTAAGTATTTAGATACATCTTTTGCAAAATATGTGATGATAAGTGTTGCACCTGCGCGTTTCATACTAGTTAGCATTTCTAAAACAATTTTTTCTTCGTCAATCCAACCGTTTTGTGCGGCTGCTTTGACCATTGCATATTCACCACTGACATTATATGCAACTACTGGTAAATTCGTATTGTTTTTTACATCGCGCATGATATCTAAATAAGATAAAGATGGTTTTACAATAAGGAAGTCTGCGCCCTCTTGTTCATCAGATTTTGCTTCTCGAAGTGCTTCTTCACGATTAGCAGGATCCATTTGATAGGATTTTCTATCACCGAATTGTGGCGCACTTCCAGCAGCATCCCGGAAAGGTCCATAAAAAGCAGATGCGTACTTAACAGCGTACGACATAATCGGAATATCGTAAAATCCAGCTTCATCCAGTCCTTCGCGAATTACTTGAACAAAGCCATCCATCATATTAGAAGGAGCAATAATATCTGCCCCTGCCGCTGCTTGACTGACAGCAGTTCGTTTCAGCAATTCAAGAGATTCATCATTTAAAATTTCACCGTTTTCAATCACGCCGCAATGACCATGATCTGTAAACTCGCATAGGCAAGTATCTGCCACAACAATTATTTCAGGAAAATTATTTTTAATAAGTTTAGTTGCTTCTTGGATAATACCGTGATCGTGGTAGGCTTGTGTACCAACTGCATCTTTTTCAGCAGGTATTCCAAATAAAATAACTGCTTTAATACCAAGGCTTTGCACAATACGCATTTCTTCCTCTAATTCATGCAACGGATATTGAAAAACTCCTGGCATCGAGATTACTTCGGTTTTTGGTTCTTTACCATCTTTGACAAAAATCGGATAGATTAAATCATCTGTATGTAAAACAGTTTCTCTCACTAAATCACGCATTGTTTTGGTTTTTCTTAGACGGCGATGTCTATCAAATTGATTTTTCATTTAAATTCCTCCTGTATTATCAAATCAGCTAAGTGCTTCATGGTGAAGGTTTTTGGTTGATATGCGACTGACCATCCATCTGCTAAAATGGCCTCAGTAGTTACATTGCCAATCGACGCAATGCACCAATGTTCTTTTTGATCTGGAAATGTTTTGGCAATCGAATAAAAGTTTTTCCAAGCAGATGGGCTGGCAAAAATAATTATTTGCTTTTCATTTAGTTTTAATTGGTTAGCTAATATTGTTTTAGAATGCTCCGGGAAGCTTGTTTCATAAAGTTCAATTGGAAAAACTAGATGCCCTTTTTCTATCAATGTATCTTTTATTATTGATCTACTTAAATTACTTTGTGGGAGTAAGATACTTGTTTGGTTCGGGTATTCATTTAACCACTCAGATAAAAAAACTTCTGATTGATAAACAGATGGAATAAAACTTGGCGTATAACCAAATTCCGCTAATTTTTCTTCCGTTTTCTCGCCAATAACAGCAAATTTATAATTCGTTTTAACATGTTGGTTTGCGAAGAAATATTCCACCGCATTGACACTTGTCAAAAAAAGCCAGTCCGCCGCTTGTTGTTCTTGATTCAAGTTGAATTTTTTCGGGCGAGTTTCAATTAGTGGAATTGATTCAACTTCAAAGCCATTTTGCGAAAAATAGGCTTGCCAAGGCTTGTTTTTACTCGCTTCTCTTGTTAAAACCACTTTTTTAATCATGTGTTTCTCAGTTCTTTGATAATCGTATCGGCACCTTCGCTTAGTAAATCTTCTGCTACTTGATTACCTATGTCACTTGGATTAGCGCCTGTTTGTTCAGATTCAAGAATGATTGAACCATCCGCGTTACCGACTAAACCTTTAAAATGAATAACATCACCCATTTTCGTTGCGAACCCAGCAATCGGAATTTCACAGCCGCCATTTAATTGCTTCAAGAAAACGCGCTCTGCTTCTACACATACGCCTGTTTCTTCATGGTGAATAGATGCTAGCATATCACGAATTTGTTGATCACTTTCGCGGCATTCAATAGCAAGAGCACCTTGACCAACTGCAGGTAAGCAAAGTTCAGCCGGGATGTCTTCTAGTTTTAAAGTCGTATTTTTCAACCACCCCATTCGGGAAAGTCCCGCTTTCGCTAAGATGATTGCATCAAAGTTTTCCGCGTGTAATTTTTGAAGACGAGTATCAATGTTGCCGCGAATCGGTTTAATAACAAAATCCGGGCGATATTTGAGGAGTTGCGCTGTACGACGGAGACTACTCGTCCCAATAACAGCACCTTTTGGTAACTCATCCAAACTGCTCACTTGGTTAAAAACAAAGCAATCTAGCGGAGATTCGCGTTTTGGAATCGCGCCAATAACGAGCCCTTCTTTCAAACTTGAAGGAACATCTTTCATACTATGTACCGCAAAATCAATTGCTGTATCGCTCAAAGCTTGCTCCACTTCGGAAACAAATAGGCCTTTCCCGCCAACTTTGCTCAGTGTGACATCTAAAATCTGGTCTCCTTTTGTGACAATTTCTTTTATTTCAAAATCGAAGTCAGGATAATTTTCTTTGAGTTTGTTAATTACCCAATTAGACTGGGTTAAAGCTAATTTGCTACGTCTAGAACCAACAATTATTTTTCGTTTCATCCGTTAACCCCTCGTTTCAGCTTGTTCTTTTTCTATTACAGTTAAATCCGTTTCTGTCAAACCAAAGATACGTTTAAAATGTGCAATGCTTGTATCTGCTTCTTCTTCCACAGACATTTCTTTCAATTCTGAGATAGGTTGTTTTAGCATTTGATTAATAATGCTTTTCATATGTTTTCCGATTTGGATGTATTCGCGTTCTGTTAGGCCGGGAAGCTTATTTTCTAGGCTATTCATAGTAACTTCTTGCATATCTAAGGCCTTTTCACGCAAGGCACGAATCACAGGAACGACACCTAGTTGTTTTTCCCATTCAAAAAAGCTTCGAACTTCTATTTCAATCGTATTTTCAAGCTCTTGAACAATTCTTTGACGTTCTAGTGAGTTCGCACTTACAACTCCAGCCAAATCATCAATATCATACAAATGGAAATTGGGAATATATGAACAATCATGTTCAACATTTCTTGGTAAACCGATGTCAATCACAAGCATAGAACTCGCTTTTTGTTCCATTAATTCTTGCATTGCTGCTTGTTTGATGATTGGTTCTGAAGCACTTGTAGATACAAGAACGATATCTGCAAGCAATAAATGATCATTCATGTTTTCATATGCGCCCACTTTTGCTTGAAATTGATTAGCAAGCATTTCTGCATTAGCTTTAGTACGGTTAATTATGGTTATATCTGCAATGCCACTTCCAGCCAGGTTTTGCAAAGCGAGTTCGCTCATTTCCCCTGCACCAATAAGGACGATTTTTTTGTTGTTTAAGGAACCATATAATTTTTTGGCAACTTCCACAGCTGCATAACTGACAGAAACAGCATTTTCGTTAATTTTTGTGTGGTGATGTACTTTTTTTGCGAAAGTAACGACTTCACGGAAAAGTTTATTTAAAAGTGTACCTGTTGTGCCAGTTTGTTTGGCGATTTCGAATGCATGTTTTACTTGTCCGAGAATTTGCGTTTCCCCAAGTACAAGTGAATCGAGTCCCGCGGTTACTTTATATAAATGATTGACGGCTTCTGTTTCCTCATGGAAAAACAAATAAGGCTCAATTTTTTCCATATCCATTTGAAACCAATTAGCCATAAAGCGTTTTAGGTAATATCTTCCTGTATGTATTTGATCGACAACTGCAACAATTTCGGTTCGATTGCATGTTGAAATAATAACATTTTCGAGGATACTTTTTTCCTGCAGTAATGTTACTAAGGCCATTTCTTCTTCAGTTTCTTTAAAAACTAATTTTTCGCGGATGTCGATTGGTGCTGTGTGATGATTCAGCCCCATGGTGAGAATAAACATTCGATAATCCTCCTAAAATCAAATTGAACTCTAATACATTCTACCACTTTTCGATGTGTACACCAAATAGTCCGTTTATGTATTTAGACGGAAAAAAGAGCTGGATTTTCCATTCCAACTCTTTCTATTATTCCATTCCTTCTTTGATAAACTGCCATGCTTCGTCTTTTCCCATTTTTGTTTCAGAGGAGAATAAGACAAATTTGTCATCTGGATCAAAATCCAAAGTTTCACGCACAATTTTAGCATTTTTTTGCCATTTACTACGCGGAATTTTGTCTGCTTTTGTTGCAACAACGATGACAGGAATATCGTAATACTTTAGAAATTCATACATCATTCGGTCATCCTCTGTTGGCTTATGACGTAAATCAACAATTTGGATGACGCCGCGAAGTTGCTCGCGAGAAGTGATATACGTTTCAATCATAACTCCCCATTTTTCTCGTTCGGTTTTCGACACTTTTGCAAAACCGTAGCCGGGTACATCGACGAAGAAAAGTGCTTCTTCAATTTTATAAAAATTTAGTGTTTGTGTTTTTCCTGGTTTTTGCGAAATTCTTGCCATACTTTTGCGGCGAATCATCGTATTAATAAAAGATGATTTTCCAACGTTTGATCGACCTGCAAGTGCATATTCTGGAAGGTCTGTTTCGGGATATTGCTCTGGTCGAACAGCGCTTATTATTAGTTCTACATTATTTACATCCATAATTTTCCATCCTGTTCTATTCATTATCTTTTACTAGTATAACGGAAAAAGAGGAAAAAAGCACCATGAAAAAATACTGCCCCATTATGAGACAGTATTTTTCGAATCAATATTTGCTTACTTCTGCTACTACTTGTGCAATAAAGGAATCTAAATCCATTGTTTCTGAATCCTTAGAACCGTAACGACGAACGTTGACAGAACCTGCTTCTACTTCTTGATCTCCAAGTACTAGTGCATAAGGAATTTTCTTAGTTTGTGCTTCACGGATTTTATAACCTAATTTTTCATTGCGGTCATCTACTTCCGAGCGAAGTCCAGCGCGTTGCAATTTATCTTGTACACCTTTTGCATAATCTAAATGGGCATCTGCGTTGACTGGGATAAGTTCCATTTGTACTGGAGCTAACCAAGTTGGGAAAGCACCTTTATATTCTTCAATTAGATATGCGACAAAGCGTTCCATTGTTGATACAACGCCACGGTGAATAACGACTGGACGATGTTTTTCGCCATCTTCGCCGATATAAGTTAAGTCAAAGCGTTCAGGAAGTAAGAAGTCCAGTTGTACAGTGGAAAGTGTTTCTTCTTTTCCGATAGCAGTTTTTACTTGAACGTCTAGTTTAGGACCATAAAACGCTGCTTCACCTTCCGCTTCAAAGTAATCCATTTCCATTTCGTCCATGGCGGATTTAAGCATCGATTGCGCTTTTTCCCACATTGCATCATCGTCAAAATATTTTTCTGTATTTTTCGGATCACGATAGCTTAGACGGAAAGAATAATCTTTAATATCAAAGTCTTTATATACTTCTAAAATTAGCTCGACAACGCGTTTGAACTCATCTTTGATTTGGTCTGGACGAACAAATACGTGCGCGTCATTTAAAGTCATTCCACGAACACGTTGTAATCCTGAAAGTGCGCCACTCATTTCATAACGGTGCATCATGCCAAGTTCAGCAATACGGATTGGTAATTCACGGTAGCTATGGATGTCGTTTTTATAAATCATCATGTGATGCGGACAGTTCATTGGACGTAAAACAAGCTCTTCGTTGTCCATTTTCATTGTTGGGAACATATCTTCATGGTAGTGATCCCAGTGACCGCTTGTTTTGTATAGTTCCACGTTCGCCATAATTGGAGTGTAAACGTGATTGTAACCAAGACGTTCTTCTTTATCCACAATGTAACGTTCGATAACGCGGCGGATAGTCGCACCTTTTGGCAACCAAAGTGGTAAACCTTGACCAACTTCAATACTATTTGTAAATAAATCTAATTCTTTACCTAATTTACGATGGTCACGTTCTTTCGCTTCTTTTTGCATTTGGATAAATTCTTTTAAGCCGTTTTTATCGAAGAAAGCTGTTCCGTAAATACGTTGAAGCATTTTGTTATTGCTATCTCCGCGCCAGTATGCACCAGCCACGCTTAATAGTTTGAAGACTTGAATCTTACCAGTAGAAGGAACATGGACACCACGGCAAAGGTCGAAAAACTCACCTTGAGTGTAAATTGTCACTGTTTCATCTTCTGGGATTGCTTCAATAAGTTCTAATTTATATTGATCACCAATTGCTTGGAAACGTTTAATCGCTTCTTCACGAGAAACAACTTCGCGCTCGATTGGCACATTTTCACGAACAATTTTTTGCATTTCTTTTTCGATTTCAACAAGCGACTCGTCACTAATAACTGCTTCTGTATCAATATCATAATAGAAACCAGATTCGATTGCTGGACCAACGCCAAATTTCACATCTGGATAAAGTCGTTTTAATGCTTGTGCCATTAAATGAGCTGTACTATGACGCAAAATACCAAGCGCATCTTCATGATCTGGAGTAACAATTTCAATTGCCCCGTCTTCGTGGATTGGAGTTACTAAATCAAGTAATTCTCCGTTTAATTTACCTGCTAATGCTTTCTTTTTTAGCCCTGGGCTGATGGAAGCAGCAATATCCGCTGTTGAAACGCCTGGCTCGAATTCTTTTACTGCACCGTCTGGAAATGTGATTTTCATACTAATCTCTCCTTTTCTTTTTTTAAATGTGGTTAGGAGGGCAAAATAAAAAACCCATCCCTCCTGTTGTCAAGGGACGAGTTTATGCTCGTGGTTCCACCCAAGATTCAGAAATAGTTAAACTTAACTACTTCACTCTTGTCGCCTGTAACGGAGCGATCCGTCTATTATTACTAGTAAAAAACGTTCCTAATAGAAGTTCCAAGGTGGTCCAAATTTAAGTTCCAATAGAAGGTTCCCAGCAAGCCCTTCCTCTCTAAAATTTTCCGTTAAATTGGTTGTCCTTTTCATCACTTTGTTTTATATTACTTCACATTATAAGCCCGATTAAATATATTTGCAAGTACTTTTTAGAAACGGCGATTTTTACCTTCTAAGTTGACCTCTTTTGATAAATAGCGCACGCGTTCCATGATTCGGCGAGCTTTTAGTTTTTCTTCCATACCATTTTGAGCAAACATTAAATGATTTTCAAGTTGATCCATGTTGTAATTTGACGAGAAGAACGTTGGTAATTCCTCTTGCATCCGGAATTGTAAAATCGCACCAAGCACTTCATCCCGTGTCCAAGCAGTCATTGATTCCGCCCCGATATCATCGAGCATCAGCACTTCTGTTTCTTTCGCAAATTGGATTTTTTCACCAACAGTATTGTCAGAAATAGATTGCTTCACTTCTCGCATAAACTCAGGTAAATAAACGAGTGTCGTTGAAACACCTTTTAAAGCAAGTTCTTTCGCAAGTGCGCCTAATAAGTATGATTTTCCGGTCCCGAAACTACCATGAATAAATAATCCTTTCGCGCGTTCCCCATTTTTAGCAGGATAATTATCTAAAAATTGGTAAGCTTCCACCAGTGCCAACTGACGCGATTCCTCATCGGTATAAAAGTCTGCTAAAGTCGCATCAACTACTTGTTTCGGCATATAAAGCGAACGGATTCTCCGCTCCACAGCACGGCGCTTCTCTTCTTCCATTTTCTCTTTCGTCGGATAATAGGTGACGGTGATGAATTCCCCATTAAGAACAAGTTTTGGAGCATAGCCTGGCATTATTGTTTCTTCTTGCTCGCTAAACTTTTTATGTTGCGTCATAAATTCATATAAATTAGATAGGTTTTGATTCACTAATTGCTCGGTGATCTCTTCTTTGTGCTCCTTGAAAAAGTCTTGAATTGGTTGATAATGGAGAACTTGCTGTTTTAACCCTTGGTATTCTTTTTCAAAGTCGCGTCCTTCAAAAAGCTGTCCTAATGTTCTTTCGATGTTATCCATATTCTTCACCTACCTTTTATTTAGTCGTTCTTTAATTTCACGAACTTGATCTTCGAGTGTTTGTTTTTCTTTGTCGGTCATTTTATTTTCTGCTGGAGCAACTTGTTCTTTATCAAACCAGTCCGGTAAAATTTCTTTTCGAGTTGATTTTTGATAATTTCGGTTGTAATTATTCGCTTTAGGTGTAGCTGGTTCTTCTTGGAGACGTTTGTATTTTTCGTGCTCTTGCCAGGCGAGATCCATTGCTTCTTTGGCAGTTTTCACGTTTTTTCGTTTCCAGTGAGCTGCAATGGTCATCATATAATTTTTGGAAAGTTTGCGGTCAAGGCGAAGTAATACGTACTCAATTAGTACATTCATTACAGGAACCGGTAAATTTTGCTGATTCATCACTTCTTCTACGACGCGCAAATCCGTTTCAGCGGGCACTGCGCCATCTGAAATATCAACCAACAATTGAAATGGCGTAATGCTCTCTAAGTAAACTTGGAGCGCTTCCTCGTCATTCAATGCTTCCTCTGGCTCTCGGCTGACCGGTGTTTCCTGCTTCATTTGTAGTTTTGGCGGTGCTCCATTTTCAATTGTGTATCCTTCGCGAACGATTTTCCGTAAATAAACAATGTCAATTTCGCCATTCGCATCAAGTGCACGGTACAAATAGCTTGGCATGTCTTTTTCGGAAACTTGGTAAATTCCGTGCAATTTTAAAATCGTTTGTCGTACTTCTTTTGTTATTTTTTCGCGGGCAATCATACCCGGAGACAGTAAACTTAAAAATAAATTAAAATCAAAACTAGCATCATCAAATTCAATTTCTTTTGCCTCAACTTTATCTACTAAAACTTGGTTGGATTCAGATGGAACAGCGCTACTCCCACCTTTAAATGGTTCAAAAACGTCTTGGAATGAACGAGTAATTTCGCTATATGTAGTGGTTTCGAACGTCTCATCTGCAAAAAAGCGACGCAAACGTTGAAACTGCGCATTGCCAATTTTGCTATATAAATAAATATTCAATAGACCATCTGAAAAAAACTTTTCTGGTGATAACGGTGGCAAGATTTCGTAAATATAAAAGCGTTGGTCGTTTTCGGTTTTCACATAACTTTTTAGAAGGCCTAAACCTTCCAATTTTAGCCGTGCTTCGAATAACGCTTTTAAACTAATATCAAGCATATTTAAAAGTTGGACGTGCGAATGCGCTTCTGACCAAAGTCTGTTTTCTTCGACTTCTGTGAACAGTGTTTGGTATAAAGCAAGACATTCCGCCCCCATTAGCGGTTGATATAACATTGTAATTATTTTTCTGTCGGCGCCCGTCAAGATCCCACTTGCCTTCACTTGATAGCTGTCTACCGCTTGAAGTTCCATCCAAAATTCCGTCAATTTACTCACCTATCTTTATTTTTTTCCATCAAATCTTTTAATTCTTCTACAAATACACTAATATCTTTAAACTGGCGATAAACCGAAGCAAAGCGCACGTAGGCAACTTCATCCAGACTCGCTAATTTATTCATTACTTTTTCGCCAATCAAATCAGAAGCGATTTCACTGTCGCCGATGTTCCTTAGTTCGCGCTCCACTTCGTTGACAATTTCTTCAATTTGTTCCGCGCTAACTGGCCGTTTTTCACAGGCTCTGATTAAGCCGCGTCTTACTTTTTCACGAGCAAATTCTTCTCTTGCTCCGTCTTTTTTTACAACTATTAAAGGACTCTCTTCTACCTTTTCAAAAGTGGTAAAACGAAATCCGCATTTTTCACATTCACGTCGTCTTCTGATGGAATTACCATCGTCGGCCGGTCTTGAGTCTACAACACGCGTGCCATTATATTTACAAGTAGGACATCTCACAAAAAATCACTCCTATCCCTAGCATTTCTTTATCTGTTTATTTGTATGCCTCATTATACCATGTGAAACTAAGGGTGGCTATTTGTTCTTAACAAATCGTTCAATAAAAGTAAGAACTTGCTTTTGTGTCTTTTCAAGTGACGTATTATTATCAATCACAAAATCCGCTTTTTTGGCCTTTTCGTCAATACTCATTTGGCTATTAATTCTTGCTAAAGCTTCTTCTTCGGTCAAATTATTTCGCTTCATTAAGCGCTGTAACTCAGTTTCTTTAGTCGTCCAAACAACGACAATTTGATCAACCAACGATTCTAAATGACTTTCAAACAACAGCGGAATATCAAAAAACACCACTTCCTCTCCCGCTTCAAAATAACGTTCTCGCTCCGCTAACATATAATCTTTCACACGAGGGTGCGTAATTCCATTTAACTTTTCGCGTTTTTCTTTATCATTAAAAATAATTTCTGCTAGTTTCGGGCGATTTAACGTGCCATCCGCTAACAAAATTTCAGCACCAAAGTAAGCAACAATTTCCGCCAGTCCATCAGTACCTGGCTCCACGACTTTCCGAGCCGCCACGTCTGCATCAACTAGCGGAATACCAGCTTGCTGAATCATGTTACTCACAGTTGACTTCCCTGTTGCTACGCTTCCTGTTAACCCAATTGTTTTACCCATGATTCCAGCTCGCTTTCTACTTTTGACAATTCGGGCAAAAATGCGTCCCGCGTCCATTCAATTTAATTTTTTCGATTGGTGTCCCGCAAATAACGCACGATTCGCTCGTTTTTCCGTACACTTTTAGTTTATCTTGGTACTGGCCTAGTTTCCCTTGAGAGTTCACATAAGTTCTAACCGTGGACCCACCAAGCGCAACTGCTTCGGTCATAATGCTTTTTGTCGCTTCAAAAATTCGTTTAATTTCTTTATTAGAAAGCGAATTCGCTGCTCTTTCAGGACGCACTTTTGCTACAAAACAAATTTCGTCCGCATAAATATTTCCCACTCCTGCAACTAATTTTTGATCAAGCAAAGCCGTTTTAATAGCGCGGCTTGTCTTTTTTACACCTGTTGCAAAATCAGCTAAAGTAAATGCTTCCGTTAACGGCTCTGGGCCCAATTTTTTTATCGACCGTGTTTCCGCCTCGCCGTATTTACTAGTCACTTCCATCGTTCCGAATTTCCGCACATCTAAAAAGCGTAATTCCGTGTGGTCTTCAAAATGAAAAATAATATGGGTGTGCTTGCTGACTTCCTCATTCTCATCCATTAAGCGAAACTTACCTTCCATCCGCAAATGGGATAAAATCGTACAGTTAGTCAAATCAAATAGCAAAAATTTGCCACGACGGCGCACGCCTTCTATTTCTTGCCCGACAAGCATATGAACAAATTCATCGGGCGGGGTTGCGACAATCATTTTTGGAACACGGACAATTACTTGGTCTATTTTTTTACCTGGGACTAGTTCTTGTAATGTTGCGCGGACATTTTCGACTTCCGGCATTTCTGGCATATATAAACTCCCCGTTTCTCTATTTATTTCGCGTCATACCATGTGTCACCAAATGCGCTATCTACTTTAAGCGGTACAGAAAGTTCTACAGCATTTTCCATCACATCTGGTACAATTTCTTCTAATTTAGCGATTTCGGCTTCCGGTGCTTCGAAAATCAATTCATCATGCACTTGAAGTAATAATTTTGCTTCTAATTTTTCAGATTTTAAGCGCTCGCTCATCAGAATCATCGCTTTTTTGATAATATCTGCGGCACTACCTTGGATTGGCGTGTTCATCGCTGTTCTTTCCGCAAATCCGCGAACGTTGAAATTACGACTCACAATCTCCGGAATATAACGACGACGATGTAAAATGGTCTCCACGTAGCCTTTTTCTTTCGCAAAACGAACAATATCTTGCATATATTCTTTCACGGCAGGATAGCTCACAAAATAGCGGTCAATAAAGTCTTTTGCTTCTTTTCGCGTAATACCCAGATTTTGAGATAGACCGTAATCACTAATCCCATAAACGATACCGAAGTTTACCGCTTTTGCTTGACGGCGCATTAAGGAATCTACTTCATCTTGCTCGACATGAAAAACATCCATTGCTGTTTTCGTATGAATATCATAATCGTGTTTAAAGGCGTAAATTAAATTTTCATCTTCCGAAATATGCGCTAAGACGCGTAACTCTACTTGCGAATAATCGGCAGAAAACATTTTCCAGCCCGGTTTACTTGGTACAAACACTTGTCTGATTTTACGCCCTTCTTCTAAGCGAATTGGGATGTTTTGCAAGTTTGGATCGACCGAACTTAAACGTCCTGTTTGGGTTAGCGTTTGATTAAAACGTGTATGGACTTTATGCGTTTCTTTGTCTGTAACTTTAAGCAGCCCTTCGATATAGGTGGACTGAATTTTACCAAGTTGGCGATATAGCAAAATTTCATCAATAATATCATGCTGTCCTGATAGGCTTTCTAGCACGTCGGCAGCTGTTGAATAACCTGTTTTTGTTTTCTTCACTGGTGGAAGCCCCAGTTTTTCAAATAAAATTACACCTAATTGCTTCGGTGAATTGATGTTGAATTCTTCGCCTGCTAGCGAGTGAATGGATTCTTCTAACGTTTTCAGTCTGCCAGCTAGTTCTACTTTCATATTTTCAAGACGCTCTGTATCAACGCTGACTCCTTGCATTTCCATTTGCGCTAAAACAAATGTTAAAGGTAGCTCTAAATCTTCCATCAAAGCTAATTGTTCATTTTCCTCTAAATCATCGACAAGCCTTTTTTCTAAGTCAGCAATTGCTACTGCTTTTCTGGAAAGATGTGCCGCGACAATACTTTCTTCTGGCGTGCTCCGTTTTGCTCCTTTTCCGTACACTGCTTCGTCTGTTTCTACCTCTGTGTAATCATGACGTACTGCTACACTTGTAAAATCATCAATCGAATCGGACGGGTTTAGTAAATAGGAAGCTAACATGATATCAAATGTGATGCCTGAAATAGCAAGACCAATACGATTCATTGCTACCATTGTTTTCTTCGCATCGTACACTACTTTTGTTTGGTCACTTTCAACCCATTCGCGGAAAGCGGTGCTATTTTCGGCTGTTTCTTTCGTAAAGAAATACGTTCCTTGGCTAGAATGAATAGTTAAACCAATGAAATTCGCCGTATGGTAGTTATCATTTTCTAACTCCACGTAAAGCGCAGTTTTCCCACCAAAATGTTTCTCTTTTAATTCCGTTACTATTTCAAAAGACAATTCTTTTAATTCTTTCGCTTCTTCTGGCGTGTCGCCTTCGATGTTTTTCAACAATGTCGTAAAGTTCATTTCTTTTAAAAGTGGAATTACTTTTTCTGTTTGATAGCCGTCGTATTTTGTGCTTTCAACCGTGCATTCAATTGGTGAATCGACATTGATTGTTGCTAGTTCTTTACTCAAAATGGCTAATTCTTTGTTTTCTAGTACTTTTTCTTTTAGTTTTTTACCGGAAATTTCCTCGGCATGGTCTAATACGCTTTCTACGGTTCCGCCAAATTCATGCAACAGTTTTAAGGCAGTTTTTTCACCTACACCTGGGATACCTGGGATATTGTCTGATGAATCGCCCATTAAACCTTTCATATCAATGATTTGTGCAGGAGTTAGATCATATTTTTCTTTTAGTGTTTCTGGCGTATTTGTTTCCATGTCCGCTATACCTTTTTTCGTAATATAGACCGTTGTTTTTTCAGAAGCTAATTGTGTTAAATCACGGTCTCCAGTAATGATTGCCACTTCCATCCCGTCTGCTTCTGCTTTTTTCGTTAACGTTCCGATAATATCGTCTGCCTCATAGTTGGCAAGTTCATATTGCGGGATATCGTAAGCAGTTAAAAGCTCTCGGATGAATGGAAATTGCTCGGATAATTCACTTGGCGTTTTTTGACGTCCGCCTTTGTAGCCTTTAAAAGTCGTATGGCGAAAAGTCGTTTTCCCCGCATCAAAAGCAACGAGTACATGGCTAGGCTTTTCTTTCTCCAATACATTCATCAGCATCATCGCGAATCCATACACCGCATTTGTATAGACACCTTTATCGTTATTTAAAAGCGGTAGCGCATAAAACGCGCGGTTCGCAATACTATTTCCATCAATTAATACTAATTTATTCACAGGGATATCCTCCTCGATATTATCATTCACTTGTGTCTATTTTACCATAGGAACATAAAAACAAACCACTTATCCGAATGGGATTAAATGGTTTGTTTTAAATACGTACAATTATCACACGAAAAAGAAATACGAACTAGTTTCATAACTCGAAACCGAACAAAATTAGAAGTTTTTAATTAATTCATCCGCAAATTCCGAACATTTAACTTCTGTCGCGCCATCCATTAATCGAGCAAAATCATAAGTTACTGTTTTTGCAGCGATTGTTTTTTCCATCGAGCTATTAATTAATGCAGCTGCTTCACCCCAACCAATGTGTTCAAGTAAAAGCGTTCCGGATAAAATAACAGAGGATGGGTTTACTTTATCAAGGCCTGCGTATTTCGGTGCCGTACCATGTGTTGCTTCGAAAATTGCGTGGCCAGTTAAGTAGTTAATGTTCGCTCCTGGAGCAATACCGATTCCACCTACTTGAGCTGCAAGGGCATCAGAAATGTAATCTCCATTTAAGTTCATCGTAGCAACGACATCAAACTCTGCCGGACGCGTTAAGATTTGTTGTAAGAAAATATCTGCAATCGAATCTTTTACTAAAATTTTACCAGCAGCAAGTGCTTCGCTTTGTTTCGCATCAGCAGCTTCTGTACCTTCCGCTTCTTTAATGCGATCATACTCATTCCAAGTAAATACTTTATCACCATATTCGCGTTCACATAAGTCATAGCCCCAATTTTTGAAAGCTCCTTCTGTGAATTTCATGATGTTTCCTTTGTGTACGAGTGTTAATGACTTACGACCTTCTTTGATTGCATATTCAATCGCAGAACGCACTAAACGCTCGGTTCCTTCTTTCGAAATCGGCTTAATACCAATACCAGAAGTTTCCGGGAAACGAATCTTATCCACACCAAACTCAGATTTTAAGAAGGCAATCAATTTTTTCGATTCTTCGCTACCTTCTTTAAATTCGATTCCTGCGTAAATATCTTCTGTATTCTCACGGAAAATAACCATATCTGTGTCTTCAGGACGTTTTACTGGAGACGGGACACCTTTAAAGTAACGAACCGGACGTAAACATACATATAAATCTAATTCTTGACGCAAGGCAACGTTTAATGAACGAATACCTCCGCCAATTGGTGTTGTAAGCGGGCCTTTGATAGCAATTAAATACTCATCAATCGTGTCTAAAGTTGCTTGTGGAAGCCATTCGCCTGTTTGTTTGAATGCTTTTTCACCAGCTAATACTTCTTTCCACGCGATTTCTTTTTCGCCATTATATGCTTTTTTTACTGCCGCATCTAAAACACGTTTTGCAGCTGCCCAGATATCTGGACCAGTTCCGTCCCCTTCAATAAAAGGGATAACTGGGTTGTTTGGCGTTTTTAGTACACCGTTTTCTACTTGAATTTTTTGACTCATAAAGTTTGTTCCTCCTCCATTAAATTCGTTCTTCAACAGGTAAATAACTTCTATTTTCAGGTCCTACGTAAATGGCGCGCGGACGGATAAGACGATTATCGCGATACTGCTCGAAAATATGCGCTAACCAACCGGATACACGGCTCACAGAAAATACTAATGTAAATAAGTCTCGGTCAATACCAAGCGCATGATAAACGGAGGCTGAATAGAAATCGACGTTTGGTTTTAAATGTTTTAATTCCCAAACCGCTTCTTCTACTTGCATCGAAATATCAAACCATTTTTCTTCGCCTTTTTCAGCTGTTAATTTTCTGGACATTTCACGTAAATGTTGCGCACGAGGATCTCCCCCGCGATAAACACGGTGACCGAAGCCCATGATTTTTTGTTTTGTATCGATTTTTTCTTGGATGTAATTGCGCACATCCCCAGCTTGGTCAATTTCTTCTAACATATCAAACACACGTTCGTTGGCACCACCATGAAGTGGACCTTTCAGCGCACCAATCGCAGCTGTAACGCCGGAATAAACATCCGAAAGCGTTGCCACACACACACGCGCTGTAAACGTAGAAGCATTAAATTCGTGATCAGCGTGCAGCACAAGCGCTTTATTCATCGCTTCTACAGATAACGCATCCGCTTCTTCACCCGTAATCATATAAAGAAAATTCGCTGCCATATTTAAGTCATCTCTTGGTGGAATCGGATCTAGCCCGCGACGAATTCGAGAAAACGCAGCAACAATTGTCGGCATTTTCGCTTGAAGACGAAGCCCTTTACGGTAAACAGCTTCCCCGTCGTCCAGTTCTGCTTCTGTATCGAATACACCGAGCATCGAAACGGTTGTTCTTAAAACACTCATCGGATGTAATTTTTGGTGGTTCTGCATTCTTAAACTCGTAATAATCGTTTCTGATACAGCCATATTTTCTTGTATTTCTAATTTAAACTTTTTAAATTCATCTTTATTCGGCAAACGCAAATGCCATAATAAGTAAATTACTTCTTCAAAAGAAGCATTGTTTTCCATTAAATCATCAATACCATAGCCAACGTATGTTAACATATCATCGATGATAGAGCTAATGGAAGTTTCAGCAACATATACATTTTCTAACCCTTTAGATAACGTCATTTCATTTCCTCCTTTTATCCTTTTTTACGTATGTACTTATTTGATGAATGCAACTAACTGCATTGCCATGTACGCAATACCCGCTGCAATTACTGGTCCAGCAGCAATCCCTCTAAAAAGCACCACTGCTAAAATGGTACCAAATACTAGCGAGACGGTTACTTGCGGATCAACAGCCATATAGCCTACACCTTTTTTCGCTAAAATAGAAACGGCGATTCCAGCACCAAGACCAATCCAACCAGCTGCCGATTTAAAAGAATCAATTAAATCTTTGAAACCGATTTGACCAGTGGCGATTGGAATCAAGATAGCAACGGTTATAATCGTTACACCCCAATTAATCCCCTTTGCTTGAATCATTTCCATCACTTTGCCGTCCACATGAAATAGCTTCAATAGAATAACGGCGGCTACGGCAATGATGAGCGAATTATTTTTTGCTATAAGTCCGAGAAGTAAAAAAAGAAGTAAAAACAACATACTTTCCGTAAACATATTAAGTCACCTTTCAATATCACGCATCTAGGAAGCGAGATAACAATTATTATATCATAAACTTACCTTATAGTAATACTAAAATGCCATAAGGAAAATGAATTACCCTTTTTTCAATGAAACCTCTATAGAAAAGTTTTTCCCATAGAGGTTAGCATTACATATCAAAATAATAATATTGTGTGTGTTTCTTTTGGTTTCCGAGCCATTTGGTTAATTTTGGTTTTAGTAGTTTGCGTGAAATCGGGATAAAAATGAGCAAACCTAGCACAGTTGTGATAATTCCTGGAATAATTAATAAAAAGCCAGCAATGAAAAAGCATAGACTATCTAATAAATACGGTGCTACTGTACGTCCATCGCGTAGATTTCGGAACAGATTGCCACCCAGACGTTTGAAAATAAAAATACCAAAGGCGCTTGATGCTATTTGAATAAAAAGAAGTGGCCAAAAGCCGATTACTTGGAATAGCCAAACATACATAATTAATTCGATTAAGCCGTATAAAGCCCAATAAAGAATAAACTTTCTCATAAAATCAACTCCAATACTTACTGACTATTATAACCTATTTTACCGCATTCGAAAAACAATACAGTGTGCATAAAAAAAGCGTCCCGCATGCGGGACGCTTTTAGAAAGTTAAATTTTAGTGAGTTGCTGTTTTGCCGTTATATACAACGCCTTGACGAGAATCAACAGTGATAATTTCACCGTCTTTTACAAGAGATGTTGCATCTTTAGCACCAACAATGACAGGAATGCCAAGGTTGATTCCAACAACTGCTGCGTGGCTAGTTAAGCCGCCTTCTTCCACAACAACTGCAGCACTTTTCTCGAATGCAGGAAGGATTTCTTTATCTGTTGTTTTAACGATTAAGATTCCGCCTTCTTCTGCTTTTTGAAGTGCTTCTGCATTGGATTTAGCAACGATTGCTTTACCAATTACAGATTTGCTGCCAATTCCTTGACCTTTAGCAACTTTTTCACCAATTAATTGGATTTTCATTACGTTAGTTGTTCCACTTTCTGTAACTGGAACACCAGCAGTGATGATGATTAAATCGCCTTGTTTTGCAACGCCAGAAGCAAGAGATTCTTTTACTGCAAGGTCGAACATTTCGTCTGTGTTGCTAACTGGAGTAGCTAGACGAGGATAAACACCCCATGAAAGAGCTAAGCCACGATATACATGCTCGTTGAATGTTACAGCAACGATATGAGATTTCGGACGGTATTTAGAGATCATACGCGCTGTGTGACCACTTTGAGTCGCAGCAACGATAGTTTGTACGTTTAGGTTTTTCGCAGTATGACCAACAGCTTGACCGATAGCTTCTGTCATATCCGTATTTTCATGAAGTTTAAGCGCAAATTTGTCTTGAGCGACTAATACTTCTTCAGTACGAACAGCGATTTTCGCCATCATTTTAACTGCTTCAACTGGATAGTCCCCAGCAGCTGTTTCACCAGATAACATAATTGCATCAGTTCCATCAAAAATCGCATTCGCTACGTCACTTGCTTCAGCGCGAGTTGGACGTGGGTTACGTTGCATGGAATCAAGCATTTGTGTTGCAGTAATAACAGGTTTACCAAGTTTATTACATTTTCTGATAAGTTCTTTTTGTACAATCGGAACTTCTTCAGCAGGAATTTCAACACCTAGGTCACCACGAGCAACCATTAGGCCTTGAGAAACTTGTAAGATTTCGTCGATATTGTCAACGCCCTCTTGGTTTTCGATTTTAGGAATGATTTGTACGTGAGTTGCATTATGCTCTTCTAAAATTTTAGTAATTTCAAGAACATCTGTAGCACGACGTACGAAAGATGCAGCGATAAAATCGATACCTTGTTCTAAACCGAAGCGGATATCAGCAGCATCTTTTTCTGTGATTCCTGGTAGGTTG
Source organism: Listeria cossartiae subsp. cayugensis (assembly GCF_014229095.1). GTDB lineage: Bacteria > Bacillota > Bacilli > Lactobacillales > Listeriaceae > Listeria > Listeria cayugensis. The sequence goes on from NZ_JAARZC010000001.1 coordinate 1,272,404, forward strand.
ATAGAAACGTTTGGTACGTTAACACCTTTTTTATTTTTAAGTACACCTGGGTTAAGTACTTTAGTTACTAATTCGCGAGTAGCTTCGTCTTTTTCGATTACTTCAAGACCGATTAAACCGTCATCAAGTAAAATGGAAGATCCGATTTCTACATCATTGTAAAGTTCGCCGTAAGTAACGGAGAATTTTTCTTTTGTTCCTTCAACTGGAGTCATGGAAACACGTACAACATCACCTGTTTGGAATTCTAATTTCCCACCAACCATGTCGTTTGTACGGATTTCTGGGCCTTTTGTATCAAGTAAGATTGCCACTTGTTTACCAGTTTTTTTCGATGCTTCACGGATATTTACAATACGCGCACCGTGCTCTTCAAAGTCTCCGTGAGAGAAATTAAGACGTGCTACGTTCATTCCTGCTTCGATCAACTGAACTAAAGTGTCAACTGACTCACTTGCAGGACCAATTGTACAAACAATTTTCGTTTTTTTCATGTTATTACTCCTCCTAGAACTTAGCTATTCATTCGTATTTATTATAAACATATCTTCCCCATTTTACCAGTAACAACCTTGTAAAACAAGTCAGTTTGTGAACAAAAGTGCAATCGTGCTACGTGGTAACGATAACAGGAAAACGTTTTCTAGATTGTTACATCACGCTAATTAACGATTTACTTCTCTTTACCCACAAAGTTTATTTTTAATACGTTACTAAAAATTTTCACAAAGAAAGGCTACCATGCTTTGTCATGGCAGCCAGCTCTTCAGCCGTTTTAAATCGACAAAATAGATGCAAGATCAAATAATTTTTGATCAAGCGTGTGTTTTTCTTTCAAAATTTCACTAATGTCATTTTCGACAATTCTATTTTCACGGATTCCAACAGCTAATCCTCCGCGGTTTTCTAACAATAATTCTACTGAGCGCGCACCAAGACGACTTGCAAGTACACGGTCAAATGCAGTTGGGCTACCACCACGTTGAACATGTCCAAGAACCGTTACACGTGCATGATAATCGCCATATTCAGCTAATTGTTTGGCAAAGTCATTACCAGACATTACGCCTTCTGCAACAACGATAATACTATGTTTTTTACCACGTTCGCGACCTTTGTTCAAACGATCCACGACATCATCCATGTTAAAGCTTTCTTCTGGAACGATGATAGCTTCAGCGCCACCAGCAAGACCAGACCAAAGAGCGATATCACCAGCGTCACGACCCATAACTTCAATAATGAAAGTACGTTCATGACTTGTAGCTGTATCGCGGATTTTATCTAGAGCATCAAGAACAGTGTTCAGTGCAGTATCGAAACCAATAGTAAAATCAGTTCCAGAAATATCATTATCAATAGTTCCTGGGATACCAATAGTTGGGAAGCCACGTTTTGTAAGTGCTTCCGCTCCGTGATAAGAACCATCTCCACCGATAACAACAAGGCCATCGATTTGATGTTTTTTCAGTTGTTCGATTCCTTTAAGTTGTCCTTCTTCTGTAGCGAATTCAGGATATCTTGCGGAATAAAGGAATGTACCTCCGCGGTGAAGTAAATCACCAACAGAACCTAATTCTAATTTACGAATATCGCCATTGACTAGCCCTAAAAAGCCATAGTTAATACCGTAAACTTCGAGTCCTTCATAGATTGCTTTCCGTACAACAGCGCGAGTGGCTGCATTCATTCCTGGAGCGTCTCCTCCACTTGTTAAAATTGCAATTCGTTTCATTTTACTTACCACCTCAGACAATGATATTGTTTTTCATCACATGTGTTTATTCTACATGAAAAAAGGGCAAATGAAAAGCTCCAACAGAACACTTTTTTTAAGTATAAGCTTGATAAAACGCCATTTTGAACATCGGTCTATTCCGATTATCCTAATAAACGGCTTTATAGCTTAAATAAACATAATTGGTCTATACTTGTGAATAAACAAACTTTCTTTCATCCTTTGGCATATACCAAAGAAGCGGATTTCCTAAAATGAGGAAATCCGCTTCTTAAATCATCTATAAAGTCTCGTATACACCGATTTTCTTGAATTTCTCATAACGTTGATCCATTAATTGATCTTCAGAAAACGCCATTAAAGCATGTAAAGACTTTGTGATAGCTTTATTAATTTCTTCGGCTTGCGCTGTTAAATCACGGTGCGCACCGCCTTTTACTTCCGGAATAATTCCATCAGTAATGCCTAAATCAAACAAGTCGCCAGCTGTAATCCGCATAGACTCTGCTGCTTTTTTCGCCTGACTAGCATCTTTCCATAAAATTGCCGCTGCGCCTTCTGGTGAAATAACCGAGAAAACTGCATTTTCAAGCATGAAAATCTGATTTCCAAGACCAAGAGCAAGTGCACCACCGCTTCCACCTTCACCGATAACGATAGAAATAATTGGTACTTTCATATCGCTCATTTCATAAAGGTTTCTAGCAATTGCTTCACTTTGTCCACGTTCTTCCGCAGCACGTCCTGGGTAAGCACCTTTTGTATCGATGAAGCAAATAATTGGTCGGCCAAATTTATCTGCTTGTTTCATCAAACGTAGCGCCTTACGGAAGCCTTCTGGATGTGGCATACCAAAATTACGGTGCAAATTGTCTTTCGTATCTTTACCGCGTTGGTGTCCGATAACGGTTACCGGAGTGCCGTTAAAAGTAGCAATACCACCAACAATCGCAGCGTCATCACCAAATGCACGATCCCCGTGAAGTTCCATAAAGTCTTCAAACAATAGCGGAATGTAATCAAGTGTCGTTGGTCTCTCTGGATGGCGAGCTACTTGAAATTTATCCCAAGCAGTCATATTACTATAAATGCTTGATTCCAACTTCGCTAAACGTTTTTCCAGCTTTTCGATTTCATTGGTTAAGTCCACATCAGAAGTTTCATTGTATTCTTTTAAGTCAGCGATTTTACTTTTTAATTCTAAAATCGGTTTCTCAAATTCCATCTCATTCGCCATCAACGTCACCTCCTGCTTCAGGTGTTTTCACGTGAATGCCTAAAATAAAACTTAATTTACTTTGCAAATCAAGACGTGAAATACAATCATCTAGTTGTCCGTGCTTTAATAAGAACTCAGCCGTTTGGAAGTCTTCTGGTAATTCTTCTCGAACGGTTTGTTCAATCACTCGGCGACCAGCAAAGCCGATGAGCGCGCCTGGTTCTGCAAAATTATAGTCTCCAAGTGATGCAAAACTAGCAGAAACGCCACCAGTAGTTGGGTGCGTCATCACCGTAATAACCAGCCCACCGTGGTTGCTAAATCGTTTGAATGCAGCAGAGGTTTTCGCCATTTGCATAAGCGAAAGCATCCCTTCTTGCATACGCGCACCACCGGAAGCAGTGAAAATAACAAATGGTTTGTTTGTTTTATCAGCGTCTTCCACAGCACGAAGGATTTTTTCACCGACAACAGAGCCCATGCTCGCCATTCTAAAACGAGAATCCATCACTGCAATAACAAGTGGATTGCCGTCAATAGTCGCATGACCCGTAACAATTGCCTCATTTAAACCAGACTTTTGCTTATCTTTCTCAATTCGATCCATATAATCTTCAAAACCAAGTGGATTTGCTGTCGTTAAATTAGCATCGATTTCTTCAAAAGATCCTTCATCAACAAGCATATCGATTCGTGTATTTGCCCCAATTGGATGGTGAAAACCACAATAATTACATACCATAAGATTTTTTTGCAATTCTTTGGTATACATTATTTTTTTACATTCTGGACATTTTGTCATAATACCTTCTGGAACATCTGCTTTTGTTCCGTCAGAAGGAATTGTGGCATATTTTCTCTTTTTTGGTTTTGTAAACAAGTCTCCTAACAAGGATAACCCTCCCCATTTACGCTTTCTATTGTGGTTATTAACGATTTTTAATGTTGTAAAAATAAAAAATGAATAATGACATGAAACATAAATCAACCGCATTTTCCCACAAGAAGACAAAATGCCAGTCTATCCGAATCATAACTGGACAGACTGCGCAATATTGTTTTCCACGTTAAACTATAACATACTTTCTATAAATATAGAAAGTCTAAGATTACTTAATTACGACATTCTCTTTACCAAGCAGTGCCATTAGCGCTTCTTGCAACTCATTTGATGGTGTTACTTGAATATTTTTCAGCTCGGCGGTTTGCTTCGTAATTGCCTGATGGACGATGACCTTACTATCGCCTTTGTAGCGCGCTAAAATGGGTTTGATTTGTTCCATTTGTTGTGGTTCTGTTAATTTTAAAAACAGTCTCACTGGCGCTTTAACTTCTTTTAAATCTTCGGCTTTATTGACGATTAATTGGAGTTCTCCGTTTCTTGTATCTGCTTTGACTTGTAAAAAGAGAATTTCCCCTTTTTGGGCAAAGTTCGCATATTTACGGTAGCTTTCTGGGAACATCACTGCGCTAAGTTCTTTAGACTCATCACTAATCGTTAAGAAACACATCGTTTCGCCTTTTTTCGTTCTGATTGATTTTACTTCGTGGACATAGGCCGCTACTTGATGATTTTTACCAGAAGTAACATTCGCAAGTCTTGTGATAGCAAGGTTTTGCAATTTATTTTGATAATATGATACGGGATGTGCCGAAACATATTGCCCCGTGTATAATTTTTCTTTTTCCAGCTTTTCATCAATCGAAATTGGCGCAGTTTGGCGATAGCGCGGTTTCATTTTTTTCAAAAAGTCGTCATCTTCCGCGAAAAGATTCATGCCCTTGGAGTCTTCCCCGAGCAAAGAAATATACTGCAAGACAGCATCAATGGTCGCTAAAATCGTCGCCCGATCTTCACCAAATTCGTCAAAACAACCGGAAAAAACAAGCGCTTCTAACACTGTTTCGGTAAGCATTTTGTGCGGCATTCGTTCGCAAAAATCAAAGAAATCGCGAAAAGGCGCTTTTTTTCGTTCATTGATGATTTCTAAAATGAATTTTGTTGGGACTTTGCGAATGACACGGAAACTATAACGGATGGATGTTTCATTTTCCATTTGGAAATAGTAATTACTATAATTGATACTCGGCGCCAACATTTGGATACCGTAGTTTTTTGCTTCTGTGATATACTGGGAAATTTTATCGTCATTGCCAAAAACAGAGCTAAGAAGTGACGACATAAACGCAGCTGGAAAATGGGCTTTCAGATAGGCTAGTTGGAAAGCAATTTTTGAATAAGCTGCGGCGTGACTTCGGTTGAACCCGTAGTTCGCAAATTGGACAATCATATCATACACTTGATTGGCGCTATTTTCTGGGTAACCTTTACTTTTAGCGCCTTCCACAAAGTGAATGCGTTCTTCGTTTAGGACGTCCGCTTTTTTCTTGCTGACAGCTCGTCTCAACAGATCAGCTTCTCCAAGGGAAAATCCAGCCATTTGGTTCGCGACTTGAATGATTTGCTCTTGGTAGACGATAACACCGTAAGTCACTTCTAGAATGGGCGCCAAATCTGGATGTGGATATTGGATCTTTTCTTTTCCGTGTTTTCTAGCAATGAACGTATCGATTTGTTCCATTGGCCCCGGACGGTACAGTGCATCTACCGCGACAACATCTTCAAAAGAAGTTGGCTTTAATTTTCGAAGTACGCGGCGAATTCCGTCTGATTCGAATTGGAACACCCCAGTCGTATCACCTGTTTGGAATAGTTTTAATGTTTTTTTATCTTCTAAGGAAATATCCGCTAATGTTAACGGCTTTTCTCTAGCGTAATTAACTGATTTTAAAACACGATCTAATAAACTAAGATTTCTAAGGCCTAGAAAATCCATTTTGAGTAAGCCAATTTTTTCTAATTCTCCCATGGCAAACTGGGTTAAGCGCGCGTCCCCACTACCTAATTGAAGTGCGACTTGTTCTACTAGCGGCTTATCACTAATAACAATTCCGGCGGCGTGCGTCGAAATATGGCGCGGCAAGCCTTCAAGTTGGCATGCAACGTCCCAAATCATTTCGTTTTCTTTAGAACTCTTAATATGGTTTTCTAAACGTGGACTTTCTTGCAATGCTCTTTGTAAAGTGATGCCTAGTTGACTCGGAATTAGCTTGGACCATTCAGACAGCAGAACAGAATTCAAACCGAAACTCCTCGCTGTATCACGAATCGCCGCTTTGGCAGCTAATGTTCCAAATGTACCGATTTGCGCCACATGCGCCTCGCCGTATTTAGATACAACATACGAAATCACCTCATCCCGACGATTATCAGGGAAATCCAAGTCAATATCGGGCATCGTAATTCGCTCGGGGTTTAAAAATCGTTCGAATAACAAATTATAACGAATCGGATCCACATCGGTAATTCTAAGTGCATAGGAAACAAGTGAACCTGCCGCCGAACCCCGACCTGGCCCCGTTAAAATTCCAACTTCTCGAGAATAGCGAATCACATCCCAGACAATCAGGAAATAATCCGCAAATCCCATTTCAGTAATCACTTTTAATTCATAATCTAAACGAGCTTGATATTCCTCAGCTAATAAATCTCGTTCTTTTAAGCCGGCATATGCAGTTTGACGCAACACTTCAGATGCATTCTGTGCTTCTTCTAAAGGGAATCGTGGTAGTAAATGTTGGTCCAAAGCGATTTCAACATGACAACGTTTTGCTAATTTCTCCGTTTCAAGGCATGCTCGTTTCTCGAAATCCGTTTGCCAGTCGCGTTCCATCTCCTCTTGTGAGGTAAAATAGTTCGGTCCTGCCAGTGGTAAAGTCGTCCAGTCTACCGTCCGATTATCACGAATTGCCGTTAAAACTTCCTTCGCTTGTGCATCTTTCGGTTCCATATATTGTACATTTTTAGTCGCGACAACTGCTACATTTTCTTCTGCAGAAAAGGCTTCTATTTTTGCAAACAGACGCGGATTTTCTTTTTGTGCAGACAAATAAACGGATTCTTTGCCGAAAATATCGACTAAGTTTCCGTAAGCTTCTAATGCTCCGTCACGGTTTTCCTCCATGAGAAGACGTTCCACTTCTCCCTTGGCTCCAGGTGAGATAGCAATTAAACCACTGCTATACGCACGCAACCAGCTTTGTGGTAACTCTGGGCCTTCTTCGCGCGTTTGAATGGCACTCGCGATTTTTAACAACTCGTGATATCCAGCGGTTGATTCCGCAATTAATATCAACTCATATGAATTAATTGGATTTAAGTAACCTTGTATTGTCACCGTCATCCCGATAATTGGTTTTATATCCGCCGCTAAACACTTTTGATAAAACTCGACTACTCCGTAAAGTACATTTTTATCCGTAATTGCTAAGGCTGGATAATGGTATTCTTTTGCTTTAGCGATTAGCTTATCGATGGACGCTGTACTAGATAGCAAATCATAAGCGCTCGCAACTTGTAAATGAACAAATCCCACTATCCTCTCTCCTTTCAAAACTCTCTTTTTCCATTATATCGGTTAAGCTTAAAAAAAGAAAGTGTGTTCGTGTTTTTATATAAAAATAAAGCCAGATAGTTAATCTGACTTCATTTTTTCTTTATTTAGTTGCGCAAATATGTTGTAGTTTTGCTGTCATTTCTTTAATTTCTTCTTCATTATGCAGTGTTGCGCCAGAAGCAAGCGGATGTCCACCGCCACCATATTCTTTGGCCAGTTCATTAATAACTGGACCTTTTGAACGTAAACGGGCTCTGAAAACCGGCCCTTCTTGGATGAACATAATCCACGCCTTGATTCCCGCCACATTTTCAATGCAAGAAACTAGTGCGGAAGCGTCGCGCGGATTGACGTCAAACTCGTTTAAAAGTGTATCACTTAAATAAACAGTTGCCGCGCCATTTTCATCCATCACAAAGTTTTGTAAAATGTAACCGGAGAGCTTCACGGTATTTTTAGGTAGCTCGTATAATTCCCGGTAAAGTGCCGGGCGGTCAAACGGAAATGTCACTAAATGCGCAGATAAGCGTAGCGTCTCTTCCGTTGTGCTCGGATACAAGAAACGTCCAGTATCTCCAACAATTCCCGCATAAAGAAGTCGCGCCGCCGTTTCGTTCAAAATTAGTTCTTCGGAAAATGCTTCCCAAAAAGCGACAATCATTTCGCTACAAGAAGAAGCTGTCGTGTCAACCCAAAGCAAATCGCCATAAGCATCATCATTTGGATGGTGATCAATTTTAATTAACGCCTTACCTTGATTGAAACGTCCGTCTGAAACGCGCTCTTGATTAGCTGTGTCACATACAATTACTAGCGCGTCTTTATATGTTTCATCCGTTACTTCATCCACTACACCAAGAAATTGGAGCGATACTTCATCATTTCCAACCGAATACACCTTTTTCTCAGGAAAACTAGCTCGGATAATTTCCGCAAGCCCCATTTGCGAACCGTAAGCATCTGGATCCGGTCTCACATGTCGATGCAAAATAATCGTTTCATATTGCTTTATTTGTTGTAAAATCTCACTTTTCATTGTTTCGCCTCTGTTTCTTTTTAACGTTCCATCATTTGACAAGCAACAATTGCTTTTCCGGTCAAAATTCCTTCTAAGTAAAGCTCGACATCTAACTTACCAGCTTTACGCCCCATTTCCAAAATCCGCGGTTTAATAACAATTGTCGCGTCCATTTGAACAGGTTTTAGAAAATACATCGTCACGTTTTCGATTGCCACATTCCGTTTTTTCATGGAAAATAGTTTTTGTTGTACGACTTCACAAACCACTTGTGTAAAGACGCCATACGATAACGTACCTAACGAATTGGTCATTTGCGGACTTACTTTAAATTCATAATCTGCTTCTTCACCAGCATCCGCTTTTTCCGAAAGTTGATTCGCAATCGTGTCGTCAATCGTTTCACCGACTTGTGGTTGTTTTTGAATCATTTGCATCGATTTTAGAATATCCTGCCTGCTGACAATTCCGATTAATGTTAAATCATCTTTCACGACCGGGATTACTTCAATACTTTCCCAAATCATCATATGTGCCACTGAAGCCACGCTCATTTTCGGACCAACCGTCAATGGATTTTTCGTCATTACACGTTCAATCGAAATACTCGGATTTTTTTCTAAAATATCTTTACTCGTCACCATCCCAGTCAGTCGCATCGCCCGGTTAACAACAGGAAAACGGCTATGTCCGGTCGCTTCTTCCATTTTATGCCAATCTTCCACTTTATCAGACGTAGATAAAAAAGCAGTCGTTTCTAATGGCGTTAAAATATCCTCAACAAACACCACTTCTTTTTTAATCAATTGGTCATAAATCGCGCGGTTAATCATCGTTGCCACCGTAAACGTATCATACGAAGTCGATAAAATTGGTAATTCTTTCTCATCCGCCAACTGTTTTACTTCGTCGTCCGTATCAAAGCCACCAGTAATCAGTACCGCAGCACCGCGTTTCAAAGCAAGTTCATGCGCACTCACCCGGTTCCCAACGATTAATAAGTTACCAGCATCTGTATAACGTTCCATCGCTTCCACAGTCATTGCACCAATCACGAACTTATTCAGCGATTTATATAACCCAGCGCGACCGCCGAGTACTTGCCCATCAATCATATTGACAATTTCAGCAAAAGTTAATTTTTCGATGCTATCTTTTTGTTTTCGCTCAATTCGAAGTGTCCCTACTCGTTTAATAGTAGAAACAAAACCAATAATTTCCGCGTCTTTAATTGCCCGATAAGCAGTTCCCTCACTTACAGACAAGTTTTTCGCGATTTTCCGCACAGATATTTTTTCTCCGACTGCAAGATTTTCAATGTATTTTAAAATCTGTTCATGTTTTGTGGCCACGACTCGTTCACCCATTCCTATTTTGTTAGATTTCGATACCTTCCCCAATTTCAAGTACTTTTCCAGCAATACCTTCATCAAGTGATGCAACAAATTGGTGTGCATCTTGCTCAATTAATGGAAATGTATTGTAGTGCATTGGAATAACTAATTTTGCTTGTAAAAAGCGTGCTGCAATCGCCGCATCTTCCGGCCCCATGGTAAAATTATCCCCAATCGGTAAGAAGGCAACATCTAACGGATTTAATTCTCCAATTAATTTCATATCAGAAAATAAACCAGTATCCCCTGCAAAATAAATATTTTTACCTTCTATCGTAAATACAATCCCTGTTGGAAAACCAAGATTGATAATACGTCCATCACGAACAGTTTGCGAACCATGAAAAGCTTGCGTTAACTTCACTTGTCCAAAATCAAACTGTCTTTTCCCACCAATATGCATTGGCGCAATATTCTCCAGCCCATCCTCTACATCTAAAAACGAAGCCAAGTCCGAGTTACAAATAACAGTTGCTCCTGAATTTTTAGCGATTTCAACTGTATCACCGACATGATCATCATGCCCATGCGACAGAACGATAAAGTCCGGCATTTGCTCTTCTGCTTTTAAATCACATTTCTTATTACCGGAAATAAATGGATCCACTAAAATAGTTGTATTCCCAGTGATAATTTTAATACAAGACTGACCATGAAATGAAATCTTCATGTTAAAAAACTTCCTTCCCGATTCATTATTCTATGTGTATTATTGTACCACTATTATTATAAACTAATATATAACACCTCGTAAACTAGGAGGTGTTTATTAGCAAAATATTTCCTTCGCATGTTATCATGATAGAGAAATCAATTGGAAAGAAGGTACAATAATGGAAAAAAATATCGATGTCTTACAAAACTGGCTCAAAGACCAAGGTGCCGAAGTAGCATTTTTGACAGACCCAGAGAACATCGCTTACTTTTCAGGTTATCATAGCGAGCCGCATGAACGTGTACTTGGCTTAGCTGTTTTCCCTGATAGCGAACCATTTCTATTTACACCAGCTCTCGAAGTAGAAGATGTACGTGGCGGCGACTGGACGCATCCCGCTTACGGATACAACGATACAGAAAACCCATTTACAATTATTGCAGAAGAAATCAAAAAACGCGTCGCAAACCCAAGCAAATTTGCGATTGAGAAAAAACATATGAGCGTGGATCGCTACGAACAATTAGTCGGACTATTCTCCGGCAGCTCTTTCATTCCGATTGAACATAAAATCGAACAAATTCGTCTAATTAAAACGGAAGCAGAACTAACCATTTTAAAAGAAGCAGCTTTATTGGCTGATTACGCGGTTCAAGTTGGCGTAAACGAAATCGCAGAAGGCAAAACCGAAGCAGAAATCGTAGCCAAAATCGAATACGAAATGAAGAAAAAAGGCGTCACAGCCATGTCATTCGATAGCATGGTACTTACTGGTAAAAACGGTGCCCTGCCTCATGGTACACCTGGCGAAACAAAAATTAAAAAAGGCGATTTAGTTTTATTCGATTTAGGCGTTGTCCATAAAGGCTATTGCTCTGACATTACGCGTACCGTTGCTTTCGGCGACATTTCTGCTGAACAGAAAAAAATTTATGATACGGTTTTAGAAGCACAAATTACTGCCGTTGAAAAAGTTAAAGCTGGTGTGAAAGCGAGCGAAATCGATTTAACTGCGAGAAACATTATTCGCGAAGCTGGTTATGGTGATTATTTCCCACATCGTCTCGGTCATGGGCTCGGTGCTAGTGTCCACGAATTCCCTTCTATTACAGAAACAAACCATATGGAACTTCAAGAAAATATGGTATTTACGATTGAACCAGGTATTTATGTTCCAGGTGTTGCTGGCGTTCGAATTGAAGATGACCTTGTTGTCACCAAAGATGGCGTACAAGTATTAACCGAATTCCCAAAAACATTACAAGTAATCAACTAATAAGAAAAGCGAACTCTCCTCGGGAAAGTTCGCTTTTTATTTAAATTAATTCTTTACTATCTGTATAAGCCAAACCAAGAGAATCTGCTACAGCTTTATACGTAATATGACCTTGGTACGTATTTAAACCGCGAAGTAAGAATGGGTCTTTTTTCACTGCCGCTTCTAAGCCTTCATTAGCCAGTTTTAATCCGAAAGGTAATGTAGCATTTGTTAGAGCGAGCGTAGATGTCCGCGGCACTGCTCCCGGCATATTAGCAACGGCATAATGCAACACGCCATATTTTTCATATGTTGGATCGTCATGAGTCGAAACATGATCCGTTGTTTCAAAAATCCCGCCTTGGTCAATCGCAATATCGACAAGAACGGAGCCCGGAATCATTTGTTTGATTACATGCTCTTTCACTAATTTTGGTGCTTTTGCCCCAGGAATTAAAACAGCTCCAATTACTAAATCAGCTTTCTTCACGGCGGTTTCAATATTAAAATCGTTCGACATTAACGTTTGTACTTGGTTACCAAAAATATCATCAAGTTCGCGCAACCGTTTTAAATTCATATCAAGAATAGTCACGTTCGCTCCAAGTCCGACAGCAATTTTGGCTGCATTTGTTCCAGCAATTCCGCCGCCGATAATAACAACCTCACTTTTTTCTACACCAGGTACACCACCAAGAAGTACGCCCATCCCACCATTTGTTCTTTGTAAAAATTGAGCGCCAATCTGTGCGGCCATTCGCCCAGCAACTTCACTCATCGGTGAAAGTAGCGGTAACGTGCGGTCTGCAAGTTCTACAGTTTCATACGCGACACTATTTACTTTACTTTGAAGCAAAGCCTTTGCAAGCGTTGGTTCATTGGCTAAATGCAAATAAGTGAAAAGTAATAAGCCTTCTTTAAAATAGTTATACTCTGATGCAATCGGTTCTTTTACTTTTACAACCATATCTACATCCCAAGCTTCTTTAGCTGTCTCCACAATAGTTGCCCCTGCTTCCACAAAATCAGCGTCTTGATAATTAGAGCCAATGCCCGCATCTTTTTCCACGTATACAGTATGACCTGCATTTACATAAGAAAAAACACTTGCCGGGGTCATCGCCACCCTATTCTCGTTATTTTTTATTTCTTTTGGTACGCCGACTAACATCTAAATCACTCTCCTTGACATAGGTATAATAGACTATAAAAGATTTTCCACACCCCCATGCTAACACAATATACCTAAGTTGTAAAAAATTAACTAACTTAAATTCCAACAAATGAATGGGTGAAAATACATACAAAATCTGCTAATAATTAATTTATTTTTCATTTTATGGTTCTTTTAGGAAAAAGAGGGTAAAATATAAGTATAGAAAATACATATATTTTGATTGGAGGAATTATTATGTTACAACAATACGAAAGAGTTTTAGTAGCAGTTGATGGATCCAAAGAGGCAGAAAGAGCTTTCCAAAAAGCAATTCAAGTGGCTAACCGTAATGATGCGGCGCTCGGTCTTGTTCATGTTATTGATACACGCGCTTTCTCATCTGTAGCCAATTACGATACAAGTATGGCAGACAAAGCTACCGAATATGCGGACGAATTACTTAGTGGCTATAAAGAAGATGCTTTAAAAGCAGGTGTCACAAAAGTTGAAAGCTATATCGAATACGGTTCACCAAAAACAGCTATTACAAAAGAAGCAGCCAAAGCATTCCAAGCTGATTTAATCATGTGTGGAGCTACTGGGCTTAACGCAGTGGAACGTCTACTTATTGGTAGTGTATCTGAATATATTATTCGCCACTCCCCTTGCGACGTGCTTGTCGTACGTAATGATGTTCCTGATTATAAAGAAGAAAAATAACTATAGAAAAAGGCTAGCTCTTTCATAAGAGCTAGCCTTTTTTATCGTTTTTAGCGACTTTGTTTGATTGTTTCTACATCACGAGCAATCATTAATTCTTCGTTTGTAGGGATGATGATAACTTTTACTGGAGAGTGAGGATAGTTAAGGAATCTTTCTTCTCCGCGCACTTGATTAAGTGCTGGATCCCAGTATACGCCCATGAATTCAAGTCCACGAAGTACTTTTTCACGAATGTAAGAACTATTTTCACCAATACCAGCTGTGAAGATAATTGCATCTACACCGTTCATGCGAGCTGCATAAGAACCGATGTATTTATGGATACGGTCAACGAATACTTGAAGTGCAAGTTCTGCGCGGTCGTTTCCTTTTGCTGCTTCATCTTCTAAATCACGAAGATCGCTTGAAATACCAGATACACCAAGCATACCGGATTCTTTGTTCAATACGTCAAGTACTTGTTCTGCTGTTTTGTCAGTTTTTTCCATGATGAATGGAATAAGCGCTGGGTCAATGTTACCAGAACGAGTTCCCATAGAAACACCAGCTAGTGGAGTGAATCCCATAGAAGTATCCATTGATTTTCCGCCTTCGATAGCAGCAATACTAGCGCCATTACCAAGGTGACAAGTTAGTAAACGTAACTCTTCTACAGGACGTCCTAGAAGTTCTGCAGCGCGTTCGGATACATATTTGTGACTTGTACCGTGGAAACCATATTTACGGATACCATAGTCTTCATAGTAGCTGTAAGGCAAGCTGTAAAGATAGCTTGCTGGTGGCATTGTTTGGTGGAAAGCTGTATCGAAAACAGCCACCGAAACAACGTCCGGTAAAATTTTGCGGAATGCTTTAATACCAGTAACGTTCGCTGGGTTATGAAGCGGCGCAAGTTCAGATAACGCTTCAATATCTTTAATTACTTGGTCATCAATATAAACGGATTCAGGGAATTTTTCTCCACCGTGTACTACACGATGACCAATTCCAGTGATTTCATCGTAAGAACCGATAACTTTGTGGTTAATTAATTTTTCAAGTAACATTTGAACAGCAATTTCATGGTCAGGAATATCAATAATTTCTTTGATTTTTTCTCCGTCTACAGTAATTGTGAAAATAGAATCTTTCAAACCAATTCTTTCTACAATCCCTGCTGTGATAACACGTTCAGATGGCATATCGTATAATTGGAATTTCAGTGAAGAACTTCCGGCGTTAATTGCAATCGTTTTTTCCATTTTATTTTTGTCAATTCCTTCCATTATTGTTTCCTCTTGAACCAGTTCTCTATTTCAGCTAAAATCGGCGCGGTTACGCTTGGATCTGTTAGCGAAGAGAGATTGGCCAGTAAAACTTCTTTTGGCGGCTTTACATTTACATCCGCTTTTTGTAAAATCAAGATGCTTTTTCGTGCTTGTTCAGTCTTAAACAGCGTCTCGGGTAATTTAATAATCCCCTCGATATGACCGTTTTTCTTGATAAACTTGTCCACCTTAGCAAAGTCACTAGTCCCAAACATTGCGTCAGGTACCAAGAAGAATAAATATCCTCCTGGTTTTGTGTAGCGCATTCCTTGTTCGATAAACAAGAAATGTGCAAATGAATGCCCTTCTTCACGGCAAAGTTCAAATGTTTTTGCATTTTCATCATCCGGATAATAACCAACTGGCAAATCACTAATTACGACATCTACAGGATCTACTAATAAATTAGCCAGACCATCTTGATGAAGTAACGTCATTTTTTGTCGCTGTAAATCCGCACCTACTAATGCAAGCGAAATAAGCAAATCATCTACATCCACACCACTCGCATGAACTTCCACATCGCCTTTTAATTCTAGTTGATTAATCACTGTCGTTAAAAGGTTCGCTGTGCCACAGGCTGGATCCAAAATAGAAACATTTTTCTTCTTTTGAATCACTTTTTCAAGTAAATACGCCACAATAAATCCGATGGAATCTGGTGTCATTTGGTGATTCACTTGAATACCATGTTTCATGCCTTTTAGTAGTGCTAATTGAAGACCTTTGCGGATTTCTTCATTTGAGAAATTCTCAAGTTCGATACTTTCGTAAGACGCTTGTAATTTCAATTGTTTTTCAGAAGACAACTCTTCTTTTTGTAAAACTTCTTTTTGAAACAGATTTTCTCCTGTTTCATAAACCGCTTCCAAATAGCTTATTTCAAGCTCGTTTTGCAAGATAATAGCTGTATTATCAAGCACTTGAAATAATTCTTGCGTTGCTTCATTTGCCAAAAGTAACACCTCGAATTTTTATCATTACTAACACCACCAAACATTATACAGTATTTCTAAAGAATGTGAAAGGATTTTCTGTAGTAAAAGATGAAATTCCCATTGGAAATAGTTAATTATAATTAGTACAGTTTATTTTTAGTAGTAATACAGAAAAAAGCCCTCCTATTTAAAGGAAGGCTTTTAAGATTCATGCTTTTTTCGCGGCTTCAATTGCGGCTTCATAATTTGGATGATTGCTGCCTTCTGGAACTACTTCCGCATAGACAATCTCTCCTGCTGCGTTGACAACAAACACGGAACGCGCTAGCAAGCGAAGTTCTTTCATAATGACACCGTATGCTTCTCCAAAAGAAAGATTACGGTGATCAGATAAAGTAATCGCATTTGGTAAACCTTCTGCTGCACACCATTTCTTTTGTGCAAATGGTAAATCAACGGAGATAGTTAAGACAACCGTGTTATCTAAATTGCTTGCTTCTTCATTAAATTTACGCGTTTGTGTGGAACAAACACTTGTATCAATGGAAGGAACAACGCTGATAAGTCTCACTTTCCCGTCATAATCGTGCAAAGTTACTTCTTCTAAATCTCTATTAACCACAGTGAAATTTGGCGCTTTGTCGCCTACTTTTCTTTCCGTGCCTACAAGTGTAACTGGATTATGTTTAAATGTTACTTGAGTCATTTTTTCTTCCTCCTTTAAATGGACGCTTCTATTCCATTTTAAAGAAGAAGTGAACTATAAGCTATTTTTTTGCTCCATATACCCATTTTTCGTCTAGTTCTAAGTAGCCCATGTGTACGACAGAGGTTGCTTCAAAAAAGTCAGCAATTCCTTGTTTGTTTGGCGTAAAAGCGCAAACAACGTATAAGGGCCAAACTGTTTTTAACACAAAGCGCATCGCACCTTCTCGAAATAATACATTAAGCCATGTTAATTTCTTGCCATTTAATTTGATAACACGAAGACCGAATAACATTTTTCCTAATGTTTGCCCGAAAAATTTCGTTAATAGCACAAAATATGTTAGAAAAATGATTGTTGTAATTACCCAATAAAAGGTAAAGAAACTGTTATCCATCCCTATGCCAGCAATGCGTAAAATCGGATTTATAAGAATTCCCTTTAAGGCTGCTATCGCAATTAAATCGACTAAATAAGCTAAAAATCGAATCCAAAATCCCGCGAAATATTGTTTAGGAATGGCTTCTGTTTTCGGGATAGGTGGCTCATAATGATAGACTTGGCGTTTATTCTCAAAAGCGACATTTTCATGTGTCATTTGCGCCTCTCCTCTCACATTATTCTCCATATAAGTACATCATTCTTGGCGCTTTAAGTGTGCCAGTTAATTTAATTAATTGGGAAATATCCGCATTTTGTCCAGAGATTTTTTGTGCAGCGACAGAAAATAGCGAACTAAAGTCTTCTGGAGCGCTGTATTCGATAACTGTAGCGCCGGACAAACCTTCCTCTTTTTTCAGTGCTTCTAAAGCATCTTCTTGATAGCCAAATTCATCAATTAAGCCAATCTCTTTTGCTTGACGACCATCATAAATGCGACCGTCTGCAATTTTGCGAACTTGTTCTACTGGCATGTCACGGCCTTTTGCAACAACTTTAACGAATTCATTGTAGGAATCATCAATCATCGACTGCATAATTTTCTTCTCGTCTTCCGTCATTGGTCTTGTTCCGCTCATAATATCTTTGTACTCGCCACTTTTAATTGTATTATCTGAAACACCTAGTTTTTTCATTAGTTCACTATAGTCATAGCTTTGCATAATAACCCCAAGCGAACCTGTCAGTGTTTCTTTACTTGCGAAAATCTTATCGGCTGGCGCGGAGATATAATAGCCACCTGATGCTGCCATACTCCCCATCGAAACGTAAAACGGAATACCTCGTTCTTTTTTAATTTGTAAAATTTTATCACGGATTTGTGCGGATTCCATTACGCCGCCACCCGGTGAATTAACGTACAAAAGCACCCCTTGAATAAGGTCGTCATTTCTCACTTGTTCTAATTGTTGCATGAAAAGCGAATGGTTGTAGCCAGCATCGCCAAATAACGAACCCGAATCTCCTGTATCTTGAATGGTTCCATCTACTGATAATACAGCTATCGTATCCATTCCACCTTCTTCAATTACTGTTTCAGTTAGTTCACCTGTATCTGCGAATAAACTTTCAGCAAATGTTAGATTGCCCTCTTCCACTGAAGCAAATTGACTTGATGTAAACTTTGCTAATGCACTAACAATCAAAAGCGCACAAACAATTCCTAGTGCAACCCATCTTTTAGCGTTCATTAAATTCTCCCCTTTTTCTTTTTATATACAGTAATAATACCAGTCTCTTTTATTTTGCACAAATTTTCTTTTGACTTTGTGCATCATTTCACTTTTTTATGGATGAAGAAAGAAATTGAGGCTAAGTCATGTTATAATAGGTTTGTTGATTAAAATTGGATTCTGGAGGGACAACTAACATGGCAAAAACTATTTTTTATTTTTCCTATCGAAAAACAGAAGAACTACACGCAAAAGCAAAAGAATTAAAGAAAATTACGACTGATTATGGATACGAATTAACAGATGACTATCAAAAAGCGAACGTTATCATCAGTATTGGTGGCGATGGTGCTTTTCTTAAATCCGTAAGAGAAACTGGCTTCCGTCAAGATTGTTTATATGCAGGGATTGCGTTAACTGAGCAATTAGGTCAATACTGTGATTTCCATATTAATCAATTGGATGAAATCATCAAAGCAGCTATTGAAGATCGTTGGTTAGTACGTCGTTACCCAACTATTTATGGAACAGTAAATAACACTAAAGCATTCTATGTATTGAATGAATTTAATATTCGTTCTTCTATTATTAGAACACTTACGATGGATCTTTATATTAATGATTCTCACTTTGAAACGTTCCGTGGTGATGGAATGGTTATCTCGACACCAACAGGAAGTACTGCTTATAATAAATCAGTCAACGGTTCTATCGTGGATCCGCTTCTTCCATCTATGCAAGTATGCGAGCTAGCTTCTATTAACAATAATAAATTCCGTACGCTGGGCTCTTCTTTCATCCTTAGTCCAAAACGTAAACTACGTATTGAGATTTCGTCTGAAGAAGGAAATAATGAGTTTCCAATGATCGGAATGGACAGCGAAGCACTAAGCATCCAACACGTTCATGAAGTAAACTTAGAAGTAGGCGACCGTTTTATCAATATTATCAAACTGCCTAAGAATTCTTTCTGGGATAAAGTGAAACGTAATTTCTTATAATAAAAAAAGTCTGGCGTACATGCCAGACTTTTTTTATTTTGCCTCCAAAATCGCTGCAAGCAATGCTTTTTGCGCATGAAGTCTATTTCCCGCTTGTTGATAAATGACCGAGTGATCGCCATCAATAATTTCCGTTGTCACTTCTTCTTCCCGGTGTGCTGGTAAGCAATGTAAAAAGTGGTAATCAGACTTAGCAAAACTAGCTAGTTCGGCGTTTACTTGATATTTCTCACCAAAATCCGCTAATCGTTTCGCGTTTTCATCTTCTTGTCCCATGCTTGTCCAAACATCCGTATAAATAAAATCTGCATCTGTAACTGCTAATTTCGGATCCTCGGTTACAAAAATGGTAGCACCACTTTGCTCGGCCAATTTTTCCGCAGTAGCAAAAATCGTTTCGTCAACCTCATACCCTTTTGGCATTGCGAGGCGGATATCAACGCCGACCATTGCACTGGCTAAAAGCAGCGAGTGACACACATTGTTCCCATCACCGATATAGGCTAGCTTGACACCTTCCAATTGATCTTTCCATTCATAAATGGTCATTAAATCTGCTAACGCCTGACATGGGTGATGCAAGTCGGTTAAGCCATTAATAATTGGGATTTCCGCATGATACGCCAGTTCTTCCACTTTTTCATGGCTAAATGTCCGGATCATAATCGCATCAATATATTCTGACATCACATGCGCCGTATCTTTAATTGGCTCACCGCGACCGATTTGCAATTCCTTCGAACTCATCACAATCGCTTGGCCACCTAGTTGCAAAATCCCTGCTTCAAAAGAAACCCGCGTTCTAGTAGATGGTTTGTCAAAAATCATTCCTAAAATTTTCCCGCTTAAAATATGGCTATAATGCGCCGGGTTCGTTTTCATCGCCACGGCTAACTTTATCATATCCGTCAATTCCTCTTTATTCCATTCCAGCAAACTAAGCATATCTTTGCCCGCTGTATTGTTTTTCGCATACATCGTCATCCCTATTCACTCCCAATCAATTGGTTTTCCAAAACACTTTTCAATATAGTAACTGCTTGATCAATTTCTTCATAGCTCACGGTTAAAGGTGGCAAAATTCGCAGTATGTTTGGCCCAGCCGTCAGTATTAACAAGCCTCGCGCTCGTAATTGTGTAACAACTGGTTCTGCTGCAGTTTCAAGTTCTATTCCGATAAGGAAACCTTCGCCGCGAATGTCTGAAACATTATCCAATAGCTCGAAATGTTCTCCTAGTAGATTTCTAAAGTAATCCGACTTAGCATTCACTTCTTCTAAAAATCCCGCTTGTTTTATGGTTAGCAAGATTTCTTTCGCAGCTGCAAGCGCTAATTTATTTCCACCAAAAGTTGATCCGTGACTCCCCGGTCCAAAAGCGCTACTTAGGTAAGATTTTCCAACCATCGCTCCAATCGGTAAGCCATTTCCAAGTCCTTTTGCTAGTGTGAAAATATCTGGGTCTAAGCCAATTTGTTCGAAACCATAAAGTGTTCCTGTTCGTCCTAATCCTGTTTGGACTTCATCGATAATTAATAACGCGCCCACTTTTTTGCAAAGCATTTGAACTTCTAGCAGCCATGCCGCATTCGCTGGGATGACGCCACCTTCTCCTTGAATGACTTCTAACATGACAGCCGCTGTATTTTCGTCTATTTCTTCCCGAAAAGCTTTGCTATCATTGTATGGAACGTACGTAAAGCCGGGAACAAGTCCGCCGAAACCTTGATGGATTTTCGCTTGACCGGTTGCTGACATCGAACCAAATGTGCGGCCATGGAAAGATTGTTCAAATGTAATGATTTTTTCCTTACCAGTATATTTTCTAGCTAGTTTGAGAGCCGCTTCATTCGCTTCTGTCCCGCTATTGCAAAAGAAAACAAGTCGCTCTTCTCCAGTTGTAATTAGTTCTGCGACACTATCTTGCAAAGCACATTCGTATAAATTCGAGGTATGCCAAATATGCGCTAATTGTTGCTGTATAGCCCCTGTCACATTTTCAGGGCAATGACCTAGGTTGCAAACCGCAATGCCACTCGTAAAATCGAGGTAAGTTTGACCGGTTGCATCTGTGACGATAGTTCCAGAGCCTTTGACTAAATCAATAGGAAATCTATTGTACGTAGGAAAAACGTGTTTCATCCAATCGCCACCTTGCTTTTTATTTTTGTGCCCATTGTTTGAAGGGAATCTGTAATAATTACTTGACCAACACCGTTTTCAGCGGCAAAAGCGGCACTTGCCAATTTAGGTATCATCCCGCCTTGTATTACGCCGGTTGTTTGTAATTCGTCAATTTCTGCGGTTGCTATTTCGCTAATGATTTCTGTTCCATTTTTCACGCCTGGTACATCCGTTAGTAGGTAAAGTGCTTCTGCATTTAGCGCGCTAGCCACTTCACAGGCAGCTGTATCAGCGTTGACATTTAGCCAGTCATGCTCGCTGTTTATTCCAAGTGGTGCAATGACAGTAATAATATTTTCGCCGAGTAATTGTTCGATTAAGTCGGTTTTTACTTTTGTAATTTTGCCAACAAAGCCGAGGTCTGTGTCGCTCAACTGGTCTGCCTCGAGTAAACCTGTATCGCCGGCATTTAAACCAATAACGGAAATAGCTCGTTTTTGAAAAGCGGTTGTGATGGCTGGTTGAACTTGACCAATTAAAACCATTTTGGTTACTTCAAGTGCTTGTTTATTCGTGATGCGTAATCCTTTTTTCGTTTCGACTGGAATTTTGAGAGCTTCCATCATTTTTGTAATATAATGACCACCACCATGGACAAGGACGATTTTTTTACCCGCGGCCTGCCACGCTGTAATTTGTTGGAAGAAACTTTCTGTTAAATTATCACTTGCGACCCCGCCTAATTTAATCACAATTGTGTTCTTCATTCGTTTCCCTCCTTACGTCCGGTAACAGGCATTGATTTTGACGTATTCATAACTTAAATCGCAACCCCATGCCGTTCCTGACTCAAGACCGATATGAAGATCGACTTCGATAACAATATGTTCCTCTTCCAAATAAGCATCCAGCGCTTGTTGATTAAAAATAGTTTGGCTGCTATGATTCAGAATTTCAATCCCGCCAATTTTAATCGTAATGTTATCGGGTGCAAAGCGACCACCTGAGTAGCCAATCGCGCAAATAATACGACCCCAGTTGCCATCTCCACCAAAAGCCGCCGTTTTCACCAAGCTGGAAGATACGATTTTCTTAGCAATCATTCTTGCATCTTCTGTTTTAGTAGCCCCGTTCACTTGGACCTCGATTAGTTTTGTGGCGCCTTCTCCGTCACGCGCGATACTTTTTGCCAAATGCTCTGTGACTGCTTGAAACATATCCGCAAATTTGGCAAAATCAGCTGTTCCTTCTTGTATAAGCGGGTTTTGCGCGCAACCATTCGCCATTACTACTACCATATCGTTTGTCGAAGTGTCGCCGTCGACTGTTATTTGATTGAAAGTTTTATCTACTTTTATTTTTAGTAATTTTTGCAATAATTCAGCCGGTATAGCGGCATCGGTCGTAATAAAAGCAAGCATGGTCGCCATATTAGGATGAATCATTCCCGACCCTTTCGCCACACCTGACATCGTTACCGTTTCACCACCGATTTCCGTTTGAAAACTAATTTGCTTTTGAAACGTATCCGTTGTTAAAATCGCTTCTTCAAAATCGGCCGCATTTCCGGTTTGTTTTTCCAGCATATCGATCCCCGCGATTATTTTGTCCATTGGTAGCATGTCGCCAATAATTCCCGTCGAAGCAACCGCGACAGAATCAAGCGGAATTTCAAGGTTTTCTGCCGTTTTCGCACGCATCGCAAGTGCATCTAACATCCCTTGATTTCCCGTACACGCATTGGCATTACCACTATTCACAATAATTGCTTGCAACTCGGCGCTACTTTGAAAAGAATCTTTTGTCACAAAAATCGGCGCGGCTTGCATTTGGTTCATCGTATAAACGGCAGCAGAATTTGCTGGGACTTCCGAATAAATCCACCCGATATCATTTCGTTTTCTTTTCAGGCCTGCATGCTTTCCGTCCGCATAAAAACCTTTTGGCGAGGCGATGTTTCCTTTAATAAGTTTCATTTTACTTTTCCCCTTTCACGGATACACTGGAATAAATCCTAATCCGTCACTTGCAGCAAAATTCGCCATAATATTTAAATTTTGAATGGCTTGACCAGCCGCTCCTTTGACTAAATTATCAATCACGGAAACGATGGTAATGACATTTGTTTTTTCGTTATAAGCAAGACCAATATCACAGTAATTGGATGCGGTCACTTGTTTGACGGTTGGATAAATATTTTCTGGTTGGATTCGGACAAATGGAGCGTTCTCGTAGGTGGATTCGTAAAGTGTATGTAATTCTTTCTGGGTGATTGGTTTTTTGGGTTTAACGTAGATGGTTGTGAAGATTCCTCTTGTGATGGGAATTAATGAGGTAGAAAATTGGATTGCCGGGATACTTTCATCCCATTTGGTCAGTTGTTGCATAATTTCTGGAATATGTTGGTGGGAATTCATTTTATACAATGTCATGTTTTCGTTAGTTTCGGTAAAATGTGTGCTTGCGGATGGTACTTTTCCTGCGCCTGAAATGCCTGATTTCGCATCTACAATAATCGATGTTGGATCAATTAGCCGGTTTTTTGCGAGTGGCGCTAGACCAAGTAAAGTAGCGGTGGCATAACATCCTGGATTGGCGATAAAAGTCGTTTCTTTATTTTCGCGAAATTCCGCTAAACCATATTCTGCTTTAGCGATGTATTCAACAGGTGCCGCACTTTTCCCGTACCATTTTTCGTACAATTGGCTGTCTTTCAATCGGAAATCTCCGGATAAATCAATGACGTTCATTCCTGCATCAACATATGGTAGCGCGATATCCTTGGCGATTCCTGATGGTGTGGCGATAAAAACCGTTTCACTTTTTTCAATGATTTCTGTTGGATTTATTTTCTCTAAGGGGCTAGCTTCTAAATCTTTTAAATGCGGATAAAAGTTTGCGATTGTAGCTGATTGTGTGGAAAAACTATGTAACGTTGCGATGTCGACAGAAGAATGGTGGTGTAGCAAGCGAATTAACTCAAGCCCTCCGTATCCTGTCGCTCCGATAATGGAAACTTTCATCCTAACCCCTCCCGTTAATTATTAAATGATACTTTTCATTATAATGATGTATATTTATAATGTCAAATGGTTTTTTATTAATATTTAAAACTATTTTATGCATTATAAGTTATTTATTATGTATATAATATACAAAAACCGTTTATCCTAAAAAAGGATAAACGGTTAATCTTAAAATAAATCAGCAAACTCATCTTTCACTTGTTCCGTTTCAGCAATATTCACGGAAATCGTTTCGATATTGTCCAGCGCTTTTGTAATTAAAGCGTCAAAATCGGTGAAACTTTCGTAATGCTCGATTTTATCTAGTTTTGGTTTTGTTTTTGGTGATGGCGGCGTGAATATTGTACAACAGTCTTCAAATGGTTGTACGGATAAATTATATGTATCAATTTTTTGCGCGATTTGAATGATTTCATTTTTATCCATGGAAACAACTGGACGAATGATTGGTGTTGCTGTTACGGCGTTAATCGCTAGCATACTTTCCAATGTTTGGCTGGCAACTTGTCCTAAACTTTCGCCATTAACAATCGCTAAACCGTTTCTCTTGCGGCGAAGTTCGTCCGTAATTCGCAGCATCATTCGACGAGTAACTGTCATAATAACACTTTCCGGAATTTGTTGTTTAATGACTTCTTGAATTTCTGTAAATGGAACGATGTGCATTTGTACTTGTCCGCTATATTTCGCTAGTTTTGCCGCTAAATCGATTGCCTTTTGCTTCGCTTGTTCACTCGTGTACGGTGGGCTATGAAAATGAACTGCTTCAATTTCGACACCACGTTTTTGCGCTAAATATCCAGCAACAGGGCTATCAATCCCGCCAGAAAGCATCAGCATCGCACGGCCTGATGAACCAACTGGAAGACCAGCAGCACCAAGAATTGTCCGACATGATAAAAATACGCCTTCTTTACGTACATCGATGGTTAGTTTTACATCTGGATTTTTGACATTGACCGTTAAATCCTCGATATTTTGCAGTACGTGCGCTCCGATTTCTTGATTTATTTCATTGGAATCAAGCGGAAACTCGCGGTGGCTACGTCTTGCAGCTACTTTAAATGTCCCGTTTTCTTCATGCGCATCTTGCACTAAAGCAAGTGCTGCGGCTTTTACTTCTTCTAGATCTAAATTAACGCGCACAGCTGGGCTAAAAGATTGAATCCCAAAAATCGGTTTCAAACGTTCTTCTGCAAGCTGATAATCTGCACCATTTAAAATAATATACATCCGGTCACGTTCCCCGTGAATGCGTACTTCTGGTAAATCTTGCATTGCGCGTTTAACATTTTGCGCCAACTTCGTCACAAATTGTTTTCTGTTTTTCCCTTTAGTAGATAGCTCTCCGTATCTAATTAACATACGATCAAATTCCAATTTATTTCACCACTTTATTTAGATTTTCAATGATTTCTTGCAGTTTTTGAATAAAAATTTTCGCTTCGGATAAACGATTTTCAAATGATAAACTTACGCGTACAGCGCCGGTTGCTTCTTCGTCCGTTACCCCCATCGCTTTTAACGTACTGCTCGCTAGTTTTTGCTTAGAAGAACAAGCGCTCGTTGTTGAAATGTAAATATCTTCTTTTTCTAAGGCGTGAACGAGGATTTCACCGCGATGCCCTTTTGCCGAAAAACAAACGATATGCGGTGCGGCAACCCCTTGTTTCGTATGGACAGTCATATCAGGCATTTGCGCAATTTCTTTTAGTAAATAATCACGAATCTCGCTTAATTCTGGTTTTTTGGACTCATTTTCTAGCGTTAGCCTTAGCGCTTTGGCAAGCGCCACACTCCCAGCTAGATTTTCTGTTCCACTGCGATAGCCCATTTCCTGACCACCACCAAGAATTTCCGGATGCAAATGCACCTTTTTTCGTTTAAAAAGTACTCCAGTGCCTCGTAAAGCATGAAATTTATGGCCCGAAACAGTCAGCAAATCAATCGCATTCGCATCCAGTGCGAGCGGTATTTTGCCAATACCCTGAACGAAATCCACATGAAAGAAAGTATGCTCACGCTGGGCGAGTATCTCCCCAATCGCGTGTAGCGGTTGAATGCTTCCAACTTCATTATTCACACCCATAATAGATACTAAAATCGTTTCTTCTGTGAGTGCTGCTTGTAATGCCTCTAGTTTGATAACGCCATTTTTGTCAACTGGTAAGTAGGTTACTGAAAACCCGGCTTGCTCCAATTCTTCCATCACAACGCGGACAGACGGATGTTCAATGCTAGAAGTAATAATATGTTTCCCGCGATTTTCATAGCTATAAGCCAACCCTTTAATTGCTAAATTATTCCCTTCCGTTCCACCAGATGTAAAAATAATTTCTTCGGGCAAAGCGCCTAACATTGTAGCGATTTGTTTTCTTGATGCATCAAGCAGTTCTTTCGACTTAGCGCCAAAACGATGAAGCGAAGAAGGATTAGCAAAATAGTTACTTGCTACTTTTGTATATGTTTCAAGCACGGCAGCATTTGGCTTGGTTGTCGCACTATTATCAAAATAAATCATCAAAACGATATTCTCCTCCCCAATATTCCACTCTCCATTTTATCATAATTCCACTACTTTCCAACTACTATTTTCATAAAAAAACAGGATTCCTATAGTAATAGAAATACCTGTTTTTACAATTTTATTCGATATCATCGACACTTACTTTGGAAGAGTAAGCTTTTTCAACTTTTTTAAATGCACCTGTTTCGACTTTTTCTAGTGCCGTTACAGCAATTTCCAGTGCTTTTTTATACTGATAATCATTGTAGAAATGGTTTTCTGCCTGTACAAGCTCATCCGCCAATTCCTTATTACGTAACCGGTAACGATTCGCATATTGAATGACATGCTCAACTAAACGAACATTTTCCATCATTTCTTCCGCTTTTTCCGTTAAATGGATTAAGTCTTCTTCGGCAATGCGCCAATCTTGACTAACAGCCTTCATGTTCAATGGTTTTTCTTCTAAGCGTTTCTCCAGCGTATCAATCGACTCACCCATATGTTCACGGAGCGATAAATACTCTTCTGGAAGCCCTGGTAAACGTTCTCGTTCCATTTTGCGATCAAGCGTAATAATCGCACGGCGCATCCGCTCAGCATCATCGCGCGCTTCAAGTTCATCTTTACGAAGGGAACGTAATTCTTCCGCAAAATTGTCTTGTTCGGCACCAATGGTAATAAGCGCTGCATCGATTTCTTTCATTGTATCCTGGGCAGCAGAGTAAGCAATCTCACCGCTAGCAATTAAAGCTGTCAGTTGTTCAAAGTTTTCTTTTGCTTCACTTAATTTTGCGCTTGTTTTTAAATAAATCGCTAAATCGTCTTCCGCAACATGATACGTTTGTTTTACTTCTGTAATTTGTTCCGCAAGTGCATCTGAAACCAGATTTTGACGTTGTAGCTTATCAGAAGTTGGGCTATGATTTTCTTTGACGAAATGACGCGCTTCCGCTTCGTGCTCTAATGCATCATAAAACAATTCGATTTCGTTATGTAATTCTTCTATACCTTGTTCAGCTTCATCTAAATCAAGATTAATTACATTTTGTTTCATTTTATCAATTTGGTTTTTCATGCGAGCAATTTCTTTATCTAATTCCATTTGGGCTAAATAATACCCTTTTCGCACCATTTCTTCATAACCAGCTCGAAGTTTATTCATTTCTTCTGGCAAAATGGTATCCGTTTCATGCAATAAGGACGGAATTCGTTCCATTTGGGCATCGATAATTTGCATTTCCTTTTGAACGACAATAACGATTTCGCGTGCTTCTAAATGATCGCCTTGGTCAGTTAGTAAATCATAGTTATTTAAGCTTTCGGAAAGGTCATTTAGTTTTGCTTCTACGTAAGGTAACGTTTCCCCTAGTTTAAAGCCTCTTGTTAGCACTTCCCGGCGAAGTTCCGCAAATTTTTCTTTCGTTGCACGACTTTCTTCGGCATTTTTCTCTTCACTAACAAGTAATTCTTTTAGTCCACCAAGAATTTGATCCATTTGCTTTTCGATAACAACGAGCATTTGCTCTATATCATTTTCGGCGTATGTAGCAGAACGGAATTTATAACGATCCGTGTTCATCTCTGCTTCTAATAATACTTCTTCTAAATCAGGAAATAATCTTGTTTCAATTTCATCCCAGGACGAACGCCATGATTCAAAAAGCGCTTCTGTCTGACCTGTTAGTTTTAATTTTTTCACTTTTGAAAGTTCATCAATAACCGGCCGCTCTCTGAGTTTAATCTTTTTCTCTTCTAACTCGTTTATTCTTTGGTAATGTTTTCTTTTTAAAATGTAGCCTGCACTAATGACTGCAATTACTACGATAATAAAGCCGATTAACATGTAGTACATCCAAAATCCTCCCATCAACGTTAACTTGTGAAAGAAAAACAGCCACACTCGTGCTGCTCCATACATCTTTTCAATTATGTACATCTTTCCATATGTAGTATATTTTATTCCTCATTTTCAGTTCATTATACACATCTTTTATTTTACCACGATTTCCTTAGAATTACTTGCGTTTAGTGAAAAAAATTTTGGCGCAACGAAAATCCACCTTATCCCGAAACAAATTTCCCGAAATCCCTTGCCGTTCATGCTATACTAAAGACATTATTTGAAAAGAAATGTGGGGATATAAAATGATTGAAATTCAAAAAATGGCTGGTACAAAAGAAGAAAATTACGCCCTTGCGTTAAAACAAGTCCAAGCAATGATTGCTGGCGAACCAAATTTAATTGCCAATTTGAGCAATGTTTCTTCTATATTAAATCAAGCACTTTCTGATATTAATTGGGTTGGGTTTTATTTACTAGAAAAAGAAACCAACCAATTAGTACTCGGCCCCTTCCAAGGTCTGCCTGCCTGCATTCGCATTCCTCTTGGTAAAGGTGTATGTGGTTCTGCGGCTGCTGACCAAAAAACGTATATTGTCGAAAATGTTCACGATTTCCCTGGCCATATCGCTTGCGACGCGGCTTCTAATTCAGAAATTGTTCTACCTATCGTGAAAAATTCGCAGTTGCTTGGCGTACTTGATATCGATAGCCCGAATTTTAGCCGTTTTGATGAAGTAGATCAATTATGGTTAGAAAAAATCCGTGATGCGATTACTCAAGAAATCAATTGACAAGCGACTAGTAACTATACTATACTGGAAGATGTGTAAAATGCAGCTTGAGTAAAATGAATGAGTGTGTTGTTTACCCCCAGATTTAATTCTGTGGTATATCGCGTAACCGGCGGCTGCTATGGTGATGGTATATGAAGGTAAACTGCCCTGATTTGGTTTTACGTCACGTTTGTTTTATACCAAAAACAAATAAAAGGAGGAGTCTCTTATGGCTCGTTATACAGGTCCAAGCTGGAAAGTTTCCCGTCGTTTAGGAATTTCACTTTCTGGAACAGGTAAAGAATTAGAGCGTCGTCCGTATGCTCCAGGTCAACACGGCCCAACTCAACGTAAAAAAATCTCAGAATATGGTTTGCAACAAGCTGAAAAGCAAAAATTGCGTCATATGTACGGATTAACTGAACGTCAATTCAAAAACACGTTCAACAAAGCTGGTAAATTACAAGGTAAACATGGTGAGAACTTCATGATCTTACTAGAACAACGCCTTGATAACATCGTTTACCGTCTTGGTCTTGCTCGCACTCGTCGTGCAGCTCGTCAACTAGTAAACCATGGCCACATCACTGTAGATGGCAAACGCGTAGATATCCCTTCTTACCAAGTTTCTGTTGGTCAAGTGATCTCTGTTCGTGAAAAATCTGCTAAAAACTCTGCAATCGCTGAAAGCTTAGAAGTTTCAAGCTTCGTGCCTGAATACGTAACTTTCGATGCAGAAAAACTAACTGGTTCTCTTAACCGTCTACCAGAACGTTCTGAACTTGCTGCTGAAATCAACGAAGCATTTATCGTAGAATTCTACAGCCGTTAATTAGAACTAAAAACCTTACAATTCATGATTTCGGTCGTGGTTGTAAGGTTTTTTTATGCATAAAAAAGCACTCGCCTTAAAAACGAGTGCTTTTCCTCTTATTTATAAGAAACCAAGAAGTATTTTTTCTTCCCGCGTCTTACAATCGTAAATTTATTTTCAATCCGGTCAGTAGCATCCATGATTTTTTCTAGATCTTGCTGACGTTCACCGTTAATATAAATAGCCCCGTTACCGACATCCTCACGCGCTTGACGTTTGGAAGGCTCAATACCCAGCGTTACTAGCCAATCTACTAAATTCACTTCCGCATCTTCTGCTACAAACGTCGGAACATCTTTGAAACCTTGTTCGATTTCATCCGCAGTAAGTGCTTTAACATCCCCACTAAACAACGCTTTTGAAATTTTCAAAGCTTGCTCTAAAGCTTCTTCACTATGCACAAATTTAGTCATTTCAGCAGCTAGGGTTTTTTGTGCAGCTCGCAAATGCGGTTCTGCTTCCACTTGTTTTGCTAGTTCATCAATTTCTGCTTCCGTTAAGAACGTAAAGTATTTCAAGTATTTCACGACATCACGATCATCCGTGTTAATCCAAAATTGGTAAAACTCATACGGCGTTGTTTTTTCGGGGTTTAACCAAATCGCGCCACCCTCTGATTTACCAAATTTCGTTCCATCTGCTTTCGTTAAAAGCGGAATCGTCAAACCGAACGCCTTCGCATTTTCGCCTTGTTTTTTACGGATTAAGTCTAGCCCAGCTGTTATATTCCCCCACTGATCACTACCGCCAATTTGCAGACGACAATCATTAAACTCATATAAGTGATTAAAGTCCATCGCTTGTAAAATTTGGTAAGCAAACTCCGTAAATGAAATCCCTACTTCTAAACGACTAGCAACAATATCTTTAGAAAGCATCGTGTTTACATTGAATTCTTTTCCGTAATCACGTAAGAAATCAAGAATACTTACATCTTTCGTCCAGTCATAGTTGTTTACCATACTCGCTGCGGAATCACCTTCAAAGTCAAAAATTTTCCCAAGCTGCACGCGTAAGCTTTCCACATTTTTGCTAATTTGCTCCATTGATTGCAATTGACGTTCTTCTTTTTTACCACTTGGATCACCAATTGTGCCAGTTGCTCCACCAACTAAAATAATTGGACGATGCCCAGCATTTTGGAAACGACGTAAAATCATAAACGGAATTAAATGCCCAATATGCATCGAATCTCCTGATGGATCAATCCCGCAATATAAAGAAATTTGTTTCTCTTCTACCCATTTACGTAAACCCTCTTCATCTGTTTGTTGGTAAATGGCTCCGCGCCACTCTAGCTCATCAATAATATTCATTTCAATCATTCTCCTTTTATTTTTGGACATAAAAAAACGCCCCTCCGCCAAAAATTTAGCGAAGGGACGTGTTAATTAACGTGGTACCACCCTACTTTTAGGAATAAATCCTACTTCAAAAAATAACGGCTCAACACCGGCCGCACCATTATCCTGCGCAGCGTGACTCCGGGATGTAATTCGTCCACTCATCTCTACTAGTTTTCACCAACCACTAGCTCTCTAAGAAAAAGAATAAGCAACTACTTCGTCCGTTCATAGTCATTTTCGTTATGAAAAGTATACATACATTTATAACATACCGTCAAAAATGATGTCAACTCTTTTATTTTTCTTTCGTTGTTCCACGTAATTTTTCGCTATGTGGTAAGATTACTGTTTTTTCGTCTACTTCTTCACTTGTCATTAGTTTCGTAAGTAAACGCATCGCAACCGCACCGATATCATATAAAGGTTGTACAATAGTCGAAAGTTGCGGACGTGACATCAATGTTAATTTTGTATTGTTACTTGTCATCACTTCTAAGTCTTCTGGAACTTTGATTCCCGCATCCAGCGCCGCGTTCAAAATACCGATAGCTAGTTCATCATCAGCGACTACAACTGCATTTGGTTTTTTAGCCAAGGCACTTAATTCAGCCCAAACTTTTACGCCTGCATTGTAGTTGTATTTTGCTTCGATAATGTAATCTTCTTGGTAAGTAATGCCAGCTTCTTCTAACGCTTCTTTATAGCCAGCTAATTTCATTTCGCGGTTAACTGGCTCGTTTAGAGAACCACTGACGAATGCGATTTGCTTATGGCCGTTCGCCACAAAACGTTGTACAGCTTCTTTCGTCGCTTGTTTGTAATCGATATTAACAGAAGCTAATTTGTTTTCCATATCTACCGCTCCAGCTAATACGACTGGTGCAGGAGAACGGTCAAATTCTTCTTGTAATTGTGCCGAAATACGTTCGCCCATGTAAATAATACCGTCCACTTGTTTGCCAAGCAGCGTGTTTAGTACTTGAAGTTCTTTATCCTCATTTTCGTCCGAGTTGCTAAGGATAATGTTGTATTTGTACATCGTTGCAATATCTTCAATCCCACGTGCAAGTTCTGCATAAAACACGTTAGAAATATCTGGAATAATTACGCCAACAGTTGTTGTACGTTTGCTCGCTAGACCTCTAGCTACAGCGTTAGGACGATAGCCTAATTGGTTAATAACATCCAATACTTTTTTTCGTGTTACTGGTTTAACATTCGGATTGCCATTCACTACCCGAGATACCGTTGCCATAGAAACGTTCGCTTCACGTGCAACATCATAAATTGTTACATTCATCCCTATTCACTCTCCATATTCATTATTTTAACGGCTCTACTTACACCATTGTAAACGGAAACAAACTAGCCTTCCTTTAATAATACGATAAGTTTTTTCGATATGCAATTGTTTTCACTCTTTATTTTCATTTATTTTCATATCAAAACGGCATTATTTTCGATTATTATATATCATTAACATATCAGTGGTTTTCTCCAAAATAAAAAACCTTGGAATCCCAAGGTTTTTCACTTATTATTTAATTTTATGCGGAACCAAATTACTTGCTAAAATCGCATTCCAGAACTCTTCAAATTCGGGAATATCCATTTGTTGCGCAGAATCAGATAAGGCAACTGCTGGATCTGGATGAACTTCCGCCATAACACCGTCTGCCTCAATTGCTAAAGCAGCTTTGGCACATGGAAGTAATAAATCTTTTCGTCCAGTAGAATGCGTTACATCAACCATCACTGGTAAATGCGTTTCTTTCTTCAAAATTGGAACAGCAGAAATATCTAATGTGTTTCTTGTCGCTTTTTCGTAAGTACGAATACCACGTTCACATAAAATAATTTTGCCATTTCCTTGTGACATAATATATTCAGCAGCACCGATGAATTCTTCAATTGTAGCAGACAAGCCACGTTTTAGAAGAATCGGTTTGTCGACACGACCGGCCGCCTTTAGTAATTCAAAGTTTTGCATGTTTCTTGCGCCGATTTGAATGACATCGACATAATCAAGTGCTACTTCGATATCAGCTGGCGTAACGATTTCACTAATAACGCCTAAACCGTATTCATCAGAAACACGTTTTAAAATTTTGAGTCCTTCTAAACCTAATCCTTGGAAGTCATATGGGCTAGTACGAGGTTTAAATGCTCCGCCGCGAATAAGTTTTAAGCCTTTCGCTTTAATAGATTCAGCGACCGCAGCAACTTGTTCGTAAGATTCAACCGAACACGGGCCGAAAACAAATACGGGTTCGCCGTTTCCGATTGGTAAGCCTTTAACAGTAACAA
Source organism: Listeria cossartiae subsp. cayugensis (assembly GCF_014229095.1). Lineage (GTDB taxonomy): Bacteria > Bacillota > Bacilli > Lactobacillales > Listeriaceae > Listeria > Listeria cayugensis. The sequence goes on from NZ_JAARZC010000001.1 coordinate 1,306,388, forward strand.
TCGTATCTTCTTTTTTATTTTTTCTAGAAACGAGTAATGCTTTAGAGTGATCATCTTCTTGAAGTTCTAATCCCGCTTTAAAAATTTCTTTAAATAATTTTTGAACCGTACTATCTTCAAAAGGTCCTTCATTTGCTGCAAGAATCGTGTTAAGCATTTCTCTTTCACGTAATGGATCAAAACGAAGAGAACCTTGCGTTCCTTTAATTTTGCCAATTTCTTGTACCAAATTTGCGCGTTTGCTAATTAATTCCAGCAAATCAATATTCAATTGATCCACCTGTGTTCTAAGTTCCTCTAAATTTGAGTTAACCATTTAACTTCCACCCTTCTAAAAATCTGCTCCAAGATTATGTTTCATTATAGAGGAAAACAGATAATTTGTCACGAATCCACTTTTATACTTAATCGCTTTTAAGCATTAAAGTGAATAATGTAAAACTAATGTTAACACGTTTTGATATAAATTACAAGCAGATAATCGCTTTTTTCCTAATAAAAAAACAGCCTCGCAAGGCTGTTTTTTGAACTTACTTTATTTTACTTCTTTTTTAGCATCGGAAGCAATTTTTTTCGCTTCGTCTTTGCCTTCATCTACCGCTTTTTTTGCTTCTTTTTTCGCTTTGTCCGCTGCTTTTTCTACATCGTCTGCCGCTTCTTTTGCTTCACTTTTTACAGCGTCTGCCGCTTTTTTGGCAGCTTCTTGGTTTTCTTCTTTATTTTGTGAAACGACTTCTTTCACTGCTTTGCTTTGTTTAGAAACGGTATCAGCTAATTTGCCTGATTTGTCTTTTACTACATCTACAAATCCACCAGCGGAATCAACTAATTTATCTTTAGTTCCTTTGGCAACGCTACTAATTTCGATACCTTTTTCGTAAGCAACGTCTTTCCATTGGTTACTTTTTTCTTTAATTGTATCTACTTGAGTATTTAAGTCTTCGCGTAGTTCTTTACCTGATTTAGGGGCAAATAATAGTGCTGCGGCTGAACCAACGATCGCACCAATTAAACCACCGATTAGAAAATCTTTTGTATTAATACCATCTTTTTCTGCCATGTTAAATCCCTCCAAATTATATTAGAAATTAGATTGTTCTGCTGCTTCTTTTGCAGCTTCTTTCGCTGCTTTATTCGCTTTCATTTTTTCTCTAAAAGAAAGAATTGAATTGCTAATTGAGACAGCTTGAGAAATCTTCGCCTCGTTTTGTTCTACTTTGTTTGTTGCGAGTGTTGCTAGTTCGCGAACAGATTGACTTAATCCTAGTAAAGAAGTTCCAATGTCACCAACTGCATCAAAAACTGGATCCACTTTCGCAACTTTGCCATTGACATCTTCTAGAAGTGTATTGGTCTTATCAAGCAATTTTTGTGATTGTCCTGTAATCCCTTGTACTTCTACGGTTATTTTTTCTAACGATTTAGCTACCTCGTCCATTGTTTGGGAAGTTGATTTTAATGTTTTTCCCAAATAGATGGCAATAACTAAAAGCGCAATTGCGGCAATAAGCGCTGCAATATACAAGATTACTATCATCTATCCACACCTCCATATTCCTTTTTCTATACCCTGAGTATTCCCCTCTAAAACTTTCTTCTCTAATGATCTATGTACAAAATGCAAAAAAGAAAAGGTATTAGCTTCATTTTAGCAAGTAACTGCCGAAAAATAAACTAATAAGAAAGAAACGTGCTAATTTGTTGCAGAAGGTTGCTTTTGACGTGATTTGGAGTAAAATAGATACAGGCTGCTTTTTTGCCCATTTTTAGTTAAATTTCAGGGAGGTAACAATATGAGAGATGCAAGAATCGAAAAATTAGCACATAATTTAATCAACTATTCCGTCAAACTTGGCGCTGGAGAAAAAGTACTAATCGAAAACTTCGGTGTTCAAAAAGAACTAGTGATGGCTTTAGTGGAAGAAGCATACAAAGCTGGTGGGTTCCCGTTCGTGTCATTGAAAGAACCACAAATCGACCGCGCGATGATGCTCGGTGCTAACAGTGAACAATACGCAAAAATTGCTGAATTCGAAGGCAATGTAATGAAAGAAATGGATGCTTACATAGGTTTACGCGCTGGCGATAACATTAACGAAACATCTGATGTACCAGCTGATAAATTAAAAATCAACGGCGAAACAGTTGGTAAAATGCACTCGGATATCCGTGTCAAACAAACAAAATGGGTTGTGCTTCGTTACCCAAGCTCATCCATGGCACAACTTGCGAAAATGAGCACTGCTGGTTTTGAAGATTTCTATTTTGATGTATGTAACTTAGACTACGGAAAAATGAGCGACGCAATGGATGGCTTAGTAGAACTAATGAACAAAACAGATAAAGTTCATTTAGTTGGACCAGGAACAGATTTAACATTTAGCATCAAAGATATTCCCGCAATTAAATGTGCCGGTGAAATGAATATTCCGGATGGCGAAGTATTTACTGCGCCAGTTCGCGATTCTATCAACGGAACTCTTACGTATAACACACCTTCTCCTTACCAAGGCTTTACGTTTGAAAATGTATCATTCACCTTTAAAGATGGCAAAATCGTCGAAGCGACTGCGAATGATACAGCTCGTATTAATAAAGTGTTAGATACAGATGAAGGAGCGCGCTATGTCGGTGAATTCGCAATTGGTGTGAACCCATTCATCCATGAACCAATGCAAGATATCCTTTTTGATGAAAAAATCGAAGGAAGCTTCCACTTTACGCCAGGTCAATGTTATGACGAAGCATTCAATGGCAATCAGTCAGCGATTCACTGGGATCTTGTAAATATTCAACGTGCGGATTACGGTGGCGGCGAAATTTACTTTGATGATGTCCTAATTCGTAAAGATGGTATTTTCGTTCTTCCTGAATTAGCTCCACTTAACCCAGAAAACTTAGTATAAAAAAAGGCGCTTAGGAATTGATCCTAAGCGCTTTTTCATTTAAACAATTGTTTTTTCACCGGGTTGCCAGTTAATCGGGCATAGTCCACCCGTTTGTAATGCTTGTAGTACTCGTAAAACTTCATCGACTTCACGGCCGATATTATTATGGTGAACCACTTCGTATTGAATTTCCCCTTTTGGATTGATGATGAAAAGGCCACGTAATGCTACACCCTCTTCTTCAATTAAAACACCGTAATCGCTTGCAACTTGGTGATTCGTGTCAGCAGCAAGTGGATAGGATAATTTACCAATTCCGCCTTCTTTAATCGGCGTGTTTGTCCATGCAAGATGCGAATGAATTGTATCAGTTGAAGCGCCAATAATACGTGCATTTAATGCATCAAATTCATCTGACCGAGCGGAAATAGCAACGATTTCTGTCGGACAAACAAATGTAAAGTCCATTGGATAGAAAAAGAGAATCGTCCATTTATCGTCTTCTATATTTTTTTCTAGACTTACTTTCCCAAAAGTCTGATTTGGCATAACAGCTTCCATTTCGAATCTTGGAGCTTGCGTGCCTACTAAACGTTCTGCCACTATTATCCCTCCATTAATTATGTAGTTGTATTTTGTATCACATGATATATTTTAATACACCTAAGAAGGACTGTAAAGCTTTATTTATACTAATTATAAACAAGAAAAAAGCATGCCCGATGATGGGCATGCTTTATTTAGTCATTAATTAATCGCACTTTTTTTCAAATCAGCAGCTGTGATAACTTCATTATCAAGTACTTTTTCATAGGCAGCTTGGAATTTTTGAACGTCCCCTGCACCCATGAATAAAATAACTGCTTCTGGGTATTGTAGTAACTCTTCGGTATGCTCTTCTTTAATAATGTGGTTGCCTTTTGTTTTATGCGCTAAATCAGCAATCGTTAAATTCCCTGTTTTTTCACGTGCGGAACCAAAGATATCACAAAGATATACTTCATCGGCTAAATTTAAGCTATCCGCAAAGCCTTGTAAGAATGTGCGAGTTCGCGTAAATGTATGCGGCTGGAATACAGCAACTACTTTTTTATCTGGGTATTTTTGTCTTGCAGCATTGACAGTAGCGCGGATTTCGGATGGATGATGCGCATAGTCATCAACTAACACTTGATTCGCTTTTTCGGTAATGCTAAATCTTCTTTTGACGCCTTCAAAGGTTTTTAATTCCTTTTTAACTGCTTCTACTGGTAGGCCTTCGTAATCGCAAAGCGCAATCACACTTAAAGCGTTTAATACATTATGATCCCCGTATGCCGGAATTTCAAATGAACCTAAAAACGCTCCGCGATGATACACGTCGAATTTCGTTCCAGTTGTTTCTTTAATAACATTTTTAGCTTGGAATTCGTTTTCCTCATCGAAGCCAAAGTAAATAATCGGAATATCTAAAGTAAGTTTGCGCAATTCGGCATCATCGCCTAGCGCAAACACAGCTTTTTTCACTTGTTTACCTAGTGTTTCAAACGCGTTAAATACATCATCCACGCTCTTGAAATAATCTGGATGATCCCAATCAATATTCGTCATAATCGCATATGTTGGTTTATATGCAAGGAAATGACGTTGATATTCGCATGCTTCCAGCGCAAAGTATTCCGCCCCTTTTGTCCCGCTTCCCGTACCGTCACCGATCAAGTAAGAAGTTGGACGAATAGCGCCAACGACATGAGAAAGCAAACCGGTTGTCGACGTTTTACCGTGCGAACCAGTTATCGCAATACTTGTATAGCCATCAATTAATTGACCTAAAAATTTATGATATCGAACCACTGGAAGACCAAGCTCTAGTGCGCGCTCAATTTCTTCATGTGTATCTGGGAAAGCATTCCCAGCAATAATTGTTAGGCCTTCTTGAATATTATCAGCCGAAAAAGTCATAATCGGAATTTGCTTCTCTTCTAAAGCTTTTTGAGTAAAGAAATATTTATCCACATCACTGCCTTGCACTTGAAAACCTTTATCATGCAGGATTTGAGCAAGTGCACTCATTCCTGACCCTTTTATTCCAACAAAATGATAGATAGTCATTATTTGAACCCCCATTAATTTATCTTGAAGAGGGTGCCTAAAAAAAACATGTTAACTGTTAAGCACCAAGTCTTAACTTTGAAAACAGTATAAAGTCTCCGTTTTCTAGACATCATCTTACGTTCCAATTGTGTTTTATGTTTGAATTCTTAGTTGAGTCAATAATTCACCAGCTTATTATATCACTTTCCATGTAAATAGAAAAATCTTTCAGCGAATATAAGCGAAATTACTCATGAAAACAGCCTTATTTTGTAAAACTAATTAAGTAATGTGTTAGTTTAGTACTACAAAATTAAGATTCTTTGTTTCTCAGTTTAGCTAATTGGTCCTTTGTAATGATAACATCTCGTGGCTTGGAACCATTTATTCCGGAAACGATTTGATGATCTTCCAGCGCTTCCATTAATCTCGCCGCACGATTGTAACCGATTCTAAAATGCCTTTGTAGTAAGGACGTTGACGCAGCATTTTGGCTTAAAACAAAGTCACATGCCTCTTCAAATAATTCATCTGTGTTTTCTTTTACGGACTCTTTTACAAGTAGTTCTTTCTCTTCAAAGATATATTCCGCCTCACCTTGGCTTCGCACATGGGCAACGACAGCATCAATCTCTTCATCACTAACAAATGTTCCTTGTAAACGTACTGGCTTACTTGCGCCGCTTGGTAAAAAGAGCATGTCCCCTTTTCCAAGTAGTTTTTCTGCCCCACTTGCATCGAGAATCGTTCTAGAGTCGATTTGAGACGATACAGAGAATGAAACACGCGTCGGGATGTTTGCCTTAATAAGACCTGTAATTACGTCTACAGAGGGGCGCTGTGTCGCTACGATCATATGAATACCACAAGCTCTTGCTTTTTGAGCGATACGACTAATGGATTCTTCTACATCGTTTGGCGCAACCATCATTAAATCAGCTAATTCATCAATCACAATTAAAATATAAGGTAATTTCTCACCTGTATGATCGGGGTGACTAGCATATTCATTATATTTTTCCATGTTTCTAACGCCTGTGTGGCTAAATAGTTGATAACGGCGTTCCATTTCTTCTACCGCCCATTTCAAAGCGACCGTTGCTGCTTTGGCGTCTGTAATTACCGGGCTCACAAGATGCGGAATCCGGTTGTATGGCGCTAACTCAACCATTTTTGGATCAATTAAGAGTAGTTTCAATTGATCTGGTGTTGCTTTGTACAATAAGCTTACTAGCAATGAATTGATACAAACACTTTTTCCTGATCCTGTTGCTCCGGCGATTAAACCGTGTGGCATTTTTTGTAAATCAGTAATAATTGGCGTTCCAGAAATATCTAATCCAAGTGCAGCCGTTAGTGGCGACTCAGATGATTGGAAAGCTTCTGTATTCATCAATTCAGAAAGCATTACTGGGCGGCTCGTTTGGTTAGGAATTTCAATCCCTACTGTGCTTTTACCAGGTATTGGCGCCTCAATACGAATATCTTTCGCTGCTAAACTTAATTTAATATCGTCGGTCAAATTAGTAATTTTGCTCACTTTTACGCCTTTTTCAGGTTGAACTTCAAACCTTGTCACGGCTGGTCCTTGTGTCCGATTAACAACACTTGCATGAACATTGAAATTTTCTAATGTTTCATCTAACATTTCTTGCTGCATTTGAAGCCAAGAATCATCTTCGCGTTTCGATACCGGCGGATGGAGCAAGCCGAATGACGGGAACTCGTAGTTACTTGGATAAGTTGCTGTCACAGGTTGTGCTTGTTGTGTTACGACTGGTTGTGCTTCTATTGTTGCTGATTTTTCTGAGGCAACTTCTTCTTTTTGGAGTGCTTGTTTATCTTTTTTCACCATCATAACGTTAAATGGAATTCTGCTTTTCAACATTTGTTCTTGTCGATTAGATTCCACTTGCGCATTTCTGGCAGGTGGTGCCGTTTGCGTTTGTTCTTCTGTAATTAAAGAAACTCGTTCTGGTTCTACTGGTTCAGAAATCGGCGCTGCTTCGATTGGTTCTGGCTCTGAAACAACCACTTCTTCTGGCGCTGTCACGATTTCTTCTTCTTTGAATTCCGCTTCTAATTGACGTTCTAATTCCATATCAAGCGCAATCGTTTCCGCTTCAGCTGATTCTAATAAATCAACTGGCGCAATGGTTAAATCTTCTTGTAGCTCCGTAAATTCTTCCGCTTCTGAAACAGCAAATTCAAATTTACTTGGTCGTTTTTTAAAGGCATAGACAGGTGAAGGAACATCCGTCGCAGTAAAAGGTCTTTTTCTTGTTTCCGTTTTTACTGGTTGTGGTTTTTCCGCTACTTGTCGTTCTATTATTGGTTGTTTTTTTGGTTGAATTGGTTGGCTTACTTGTTTATCTGGAATTAGCGGGAAACGAAATTCACCTTTTGGATACTGATATACCATCTGCGTTTTCATTTGCCGTTTTACTGCTTGTACTGGTTTTTGTTTTGGTACTGTTTTATATGCAACTGGTCGCTCGTTTCTTATAGTACGTTCTTTTGTTTTAATTGCTGTCACATTTGATTTCGGTACTACTTCTGGAGCACGTTGTTTTACTTGTTTTTCTACTTTTCTAGAAGACGTATCTTCGTATGTATCTATTTCTTCGTCCATATCGCCAAAGAAAAAATCTTTAAACCATCCCATTCATTATCACCCTAAATTTAATTTTCTTGTTTGATTTTAACAGACAAAAACAAAATAATCTATGACAAAATTGTGAATTCGCTATTTTTCGAAGCATATTCGTTATAATACCTTGATATAACTAGGTTTAAACCTGATATAAGTTTTTATTATAACTTGAAAATCGTTCTATTTTTATACGATTTATGCATATATTGTATACAATTAAAATTAAATCGTTCTACATTCAACCCAATTTCACAATATCTGAAATTTAGCAATATAAAAAGCGCCCAATATAGTATTGGACGCTTAAAAATAATCATTTATTTAGAAATTAACCGGAAACTCTTCTCCTGGTGCAGCAGAATCTTCCAGAACAAGAATACCTTTTTCGGCAGGCGCATCAGGAATTGCAAGTTCGCGCGCAGCACATACCATACCAAAAGAATCTTCTCCACGTAGATTTGACGGTTTAATGATTAAACCACTCGGCATAACTGCTCCGATTTTAGCAACTACTACTTTTTGGCCAGCTTCGATGTTCGGGGCACCACATACAATTTGTAACACTTCTTCCCCTACATTAATCTGACATACATTTAATTTATCTGCATTGGGATGTTTTTCTTTCGATTCCACATAACCAACGACAAATTTAGGAGATAAATCAGCAACGATTTCAGGTTCAAATCCCGCTTTTTCGATTACTTGATTCATTAACGCAACTAATTCTTCCGTTAATTCCACTTTCCCATTTGCAGTAATATCAAAGTATTTGGAGCTGTTAAAAATATTGAAACCAGCTACTTCCTTTGTTTCGCGATCAAAAATACGAGCCACGTCACCGCGACGCTCCCATTCACGATTTTCAAACGTTACTTCGCCAGTTTCGATTAGTAGAGTGTCCCCTACCCCTTTTTCATTATAAAATGCGTTTACTATCACGTCTTCTACTCCTTTAATCTGTTTTTTGCCATTATAAATATCGGTTCAAGTTTACCATTATTATAGACAAATGGCAAAGAGGTAATTGGTACGAGCCCATCCGCAAAGAAATCCATCGTCATATGCGCTAAAACATCGTAACCTGTATTATCTTGAATATCCCCAATAATCAAGACATCTTGATGCGGTACAGCTAACACCATTTCGCCCGTTAGTTTTTCGCGCATTTCACGGAGAAACACCTCATTTAGCAAGCGACTTGCATCGTAACCATCGTTCGTGCGCACGAAATAAAAATCGTTACCGTTGACCGAATCTTTTTTTAACGGAATTTCTAGTTCAGCTAGATTGCGGAAAGCAGCTTCTTTTATTTCTTCGTGTGTTAAATTCGCTTTTTCAAGCATATTTTCTTCGATGAAACGATATGATTTTCCTAAATCAAATGCATAGAAAATTTTCGTTTCCGCAGTGTGATCATCCGTTAACAATGCTTCCCCCGCTTTCGTTTTGCTAGGGAAAGAAGTCGCGCGGACAACTGGGTAGATATTCGATTTATTCGTTTGAAGCTCGACATTTCCCGCAGCAGCTCGAAAACCTTCTTCAACATAATAGACTATTTTTTCAATCGCAGCAGCTCCATCGTTTTCGTAGTTCGCGATGATTTGCGGAATTGTTAGCGTTACTTTTTTGCCATCTTGCGTAACCGAAAGCGTATCATTATCTCGATTATACGAAAATTGACGATTCGGCGTAGCTAGCTCTTTTTCTAGTCGTTCTTTCATTTTTAGCGTGGTCATTTTCGCCATAGGTGCCTCCCCTTCCATAAAAAGCAGTCACTTTTTATATTGCAGCTAGAAAATCATTAATTTCTTCTTTTGTTTTTCTATCCTTACTTACGAAACGCCCTACTTCTTCACCGTCTTCAAATGCCAGGAAACTAGGGATTCCAAAAATTGCTAAATCAGCGCATAAATCAATGAATTCATCTCGATCAACGTGATAAAAAGCAAAATCCTCATTTTCCGCTTCAATTTCAGGCATTACCGGTTCAATATATTTACAATCGCCACACCAATCAGCACTAAACATAAAAACTGATTTACCTTCTGCTTTGATATCGTTAAATTGTTCTACCGATTCTAAGTTTTTCATTTTGATTCGCTCCTTCTTGTTTCATTGTAGTTAAATCCTAACTTTTAGCACGGCTTTCGTCCAGAATAACGCTCATGAAAAAAGTCTAGCCCTTTTAAGAGCCAAACTTTTCATCTCACTTTAGAACGCGCTTTTTTCATTTCTAGATAATCACCAATATAACTAAAAATCAAGGTCATTAGCCCTGCAATTAAAGACGTGATTATCCAACCAAGTTCCGAGTCACGAAAATACGGCATATGAGCGGCGTACCCAAAAAGTGAGACCACACTCGCCGCCAACAGCAGCAAAGCTACTACTAATACCGGTTTTTTCCATATTTTACGCATTGTTTTTAATAGTTTCAAAAGTCGTTTTATCCAAGCCGCGAATAAGCGTTGTAATCATTTCTTTCGCCGCCGCGTAATCATCCACGTGTAAAATTGAGTTAGAAGAATGGATATATCTCGCAGGAACACCGATTACCGCACTTGGAATACCACTTAATGACGTATGCACTTTACCAGCATCGGTTCCACCAGGCGAAACGAAATATTGGTATGGAATTTTATTCGTTTCCGCTGTATCCAGTAAAAACTCACGCATACCGCGGTGCATAATCATCGTCCGGTCAAAAATTCGTAATAAGAAACCTTGGCCAATTTGACCAAATTGCGCTTTATTTCCAGTTGTATCATTGGCAGGACTCGCATCTAGCGCAAAGAATAAATCCGGTTTAATCATATTAGCACTAACACCAGCCCCGCGAAGGCCAACCTCTTCTTGTACGTTCGCTCCAGCAAAAAGTGTATTTGGTAATGGTTCACCTTGCAGTTCTTTCATAAGTTCGATTGCAAGACCAACACCGTAACGATTGTCCCAAGCTTTTGCTAAAATTTTCTTCGGATTTGCAAGCGGCGTGAATTCCGCTACCGGAACGATAAATTGTCCGGGTTTAATGCCGATTTTCTCCGCATCGGCTTTATCATCTGCACCAATATCAATCAGTAAGTTTTTAGGATCTGTCGGTTTACTGCGTTCCGCTTCCGATAACAAGTGCGGCGGAACAGAGGCAACTACACCAATTACTGGACCATTCGGCGCCATAATTTGCACTCGTTGCGCTTGTAAAACTTGCGGATTCCAACCACCAATTGTTTGAAAACGAATCAAACCATTATCTGTAATTTGCGTGACCATAAAACCAACTTCATCCATGTGAGCCGCTACAAGTACACGCGGGCCCTCTTCCGCTCCGTGACGTACGCCAAAAATGCCACCTAAGCCATCTTGAATAATTTCATCGGAAACTGGTTCAAGTTCTTTTCGCATAAAAGCACGAATTCGATGTTCATCGCCCGAAGTCCCTTGAAGTTCCGTTAATTCTTTAAACATTGCTAACGTTTCTTTTTCCATTAATAATCATCTCTTTCCGTCTGAAATCTCTCTTATTATAGCAAATAATATCCGTTTTCGCTCGCCTCACTTCTCCATTTTCCGGAAAGCGTGTTCAAAAATCCTTTTATAATCAAAAATTTGTAGTATAATGATTAAAAGAGATGTTCCGAGTAGCATCTTTTAAAAAGAATAGGAAACACTAGGGAGGAAAAGCGATGAACTGGAAAGCTTTCATTGCAGGCGTTGGAGCAGGAGCGGCGGCTGGACACCTTGTTTATCATTATTTACTTAGCGATAAAACAATTTCAGGGGATGTCATCTTGGAAAATGTCAAAGATGCATTCAAGCAAGAAGGACCAATTGAAGGTTCTTGGATTCAACTCAAAAAACAACATTACAAAAAATTCGCGATTGATACTTTCGTTTACCACGGCGGAATTACATGTATTCGCGAAGGCGAGAAAAAGCAATTTGAATTTATCGCAGACGCTAACACAGGAACAATCATTGATGTTTATTTAGCATAAAAATAAAAACGACTACCCATTTTGGGAGTCGTTTTTTTAACGAATAAAACTGTCGATTTTCTTTTTGATGATCGCTTCATCCGTTTCGCCTTGTTCGATTAATTCTTTCATTTGCTCGGTATAAATTAATTTTGCCGCAGCGTCCATCGCTTTTTTCACTGCGCCTATTTGTTGCATAATCGTTTCTAAATCGCGTTCATCTTCTGACATGTTTTTGATTGAACGTACGTGACCTTCTATCTTAGCAAACCTCGTTACTAATGCTTTCTTTTGATCGTTATCCATATATATACCCCCTTGTAGTATACTTATTTACAACCCCCTACCCGGGTTATATTTTTGGCTCTATTTAATGATTTACAACTATTATAATACCACAAAATAAAAATACCCTCAAAAAAAAGAAGCCGAATTACCGCTTCTTAATTTCGATATACTATTTTCAATTCGGCTTCCACTTCCCCATTTCCGCCAATTTTAACTGCTCGGAATCTTGCATCGTGGTAAGATAAAAACCAGTAATTTCCCCCGAAAGTTTGTTTGAAAATTGCTTGTTTCGCGGAAATGGATGTCATTGGATAATCATCATAAGCAGTTACCCAAAGGACATTTTGATGCGCGAATGTCGGGAAAATATCCGCCATATGAATCGCCTTCTCATCGTTCGAATCGAACCAAATGACAGAATGCCCGTTACTATGTCCGCCAGTATGAGTCATTTTGATTGCATCATCAAACACTTTTTCTAGCGTAAAGGTGTGAACTTGTCCTTCTATCGCTTCCCAGTTTTCTTGCCAATAAGTTGCTTTTGAACGAATATTAGGGTGGCGCATTTCATCCCATTCGATTTCCGAAGTCCAGATTTCCGCATTCGGGAAAATCGAATAATAATCCCCCTCTTTGGATATGCCAGTTAGACCTAAAACATGATCAAAATGGAGATGTGTCATTAAAATATAATCAATATCCTCTGGAGAGACTCCTAACTTAGCTAAATCTTCCAGCACAAATGATTCTTCTGTCACGCCATAGTTACGTTTTTGCTTTTCGGTTAAGCGACCATTCCCTAGCCCACTATCGATTAGATAATTTTTTCCTAAATGCTGAAAAAACATCGGGTCGGTTACGTTCGCCAGTTGATTTTTTTCGTTTGCTGGATATTTTTTCTCCCACAAAGGTTTTGGCACGACACCGAACATTGCCCCACCATCAAAATGAGTATAACCGCCACGCAACCAATAGATGTTGATTTCTCCAATTTGAATAGAATCCACTTTTAACGCCCCCTAAAAAAATAAAAACCAGATGCAGCAGATGCACCTGGTTAACCAAATTAATTTCTATCAAATTTTGCTTCAAGACGATAGATCGGGAATCCTTTCGCTGAAAATTTTTCTTCGTATTCAGTTTTGATATTCCCTTCGTAATCGCTGTTGTGCAAATCAAGTGAAACGAATGTTAGTAACATGTTGTATTCTGAAAATGCCACTAACGAATATTCGAATAAACTACGGTTATCGGTTTTGAAATGAATCTCCCCCGTTTTTGGTAGCAGTCGTTCATAAATCGTCAAGAATGTCGGATTTGTTAAGCGGCGTTTTGTATGGCGCTTTTTCGGCCATGGATCAGAGAAGTTCAAATAAATTTGCGCAATCTCCCCTTTTTCGAAACATTCTTCAAGTAATTTCGCATCTCTTGCAACAAGGCGCAAATTAGGAACATCTGCTTCAATTGCTTTATCCAACGCGGAAACGAGGACACTTTCAATCATTTCGATACCAATATAATTGATTTCCGGATTCGCTTTTGCCATGCCACTAATAAATTGACCTTTACCGGAACCGATTTCGATATGAATAGGATTATTATTCCCAAACACTTCTTGCCAACGACCTTTAAAATCTTCTGGGTTTTTGATGTAGATAGCTGGAAATTCTTCCAAACGATCTTTTGCCCATGGTTTATGTTTTACACGCATCTTTCTTTACACCTCATCATCTTCTATTGCATTTTGAAAAATTTGTTTTGCTCGTTCATTTGCTTCATCGGATTGGTCGGTTGTAAGTTGCATAACCGTTTGGCAAATAGTGTACCACTTTAATTTGCGATGTAATTCGTCTGTTAGTCTAGTGCCATAATTAGCTAGCCAGCGCTCCCAATCTTTCCGCGGAATATATTGGTACAAAAGCATGCCGATATCGTTCGCAGCATCCGCAAGCATCGCACCATCCCAATCGACAAGAAACAATTCATTGTCCTCAGAAATAATCCAATTATTATGATTAACATCCCCGTGACAAACGACATAATCAGTCATTTCCACCGAAGGAATATTTGCTTCTAAATAGTGAATCGCTGCTGTTATTTCTTCTGTCGCATTTTCTGTTCCTGCTTTTACAAGGTTCAACAGTTGATTCGCCGAAAAATAGCAGTTTTCGATTTTTGCTAGCATATGTTGCAAGTTTTCTGATTGATGGATTTTGGATAACAGTTGCGCCACTCTTGGTCCAACCATTTCTTCACGCGTCAAAATATGGCAATTGACCCATTTTTGCGCAGTGATGACATCGCCATTCTCCACCCGTCTTGTCCAAACTAGCTTCGGTACTATGTTTTCTACGGAAAGCGCAGCTAAAAAAGGCGAAGAATTTCTTTTTAAAAAGAATTTTTCGTCTTCATGTGTTGCAACGAATGCTTGGCCAGTTTCCCCTCCGGCCGGGGCTATGTCATATTCTCTCCCAAAAAAGTCATTTTTCATCTACATGCACACCTTTTACTAGCTCTTTGCAACTTCATTATCCCTCGTTTATTTCACTTCCGAACAAATAGGTAACTATTCATGATTTTACTTCTCTTAGCCTTACTAGTCAAGTCAACATATGTTCGTTCTACACATTTTTTTACAGTTTTACTTTATTTATACAAAAAAAGGACACTCCATACAAGCGGAATGCCCTTTTTTCTTATTTTAAGCTTCTTCAGTTTTCGTCACAATTGGTTCCATTGCACTTCTATTTTTTTGAATAAATAATGCTAGAACGCAAGCAACAACGGAAAGAATTCCAGCAACTAAAAAAGCTGTTTCAATTCCGTGGATAAGCACGTGATTCGCAATTTCAGTTTTCGTTTTGCCAATCACATCGGCTGGTCCAAGTTTATCCGCAAAGCTCGCGGCACTTTTGGACATGACAGTAATGAGCGCGGCCGTCCCGATAGAACCGGCAACTTGGCGCATCGTATTGAACATCGCTGAACCATGGGATGCTAGTTTTAATGGCAGTGAATTGAGTGCTGCCGTTTGTAGTGGCATCATTACCATCGCCATACCCGCCGAACGGATGGTTTGCACGATAATAATAAAAGTTAATGTGGTCGATTCGTCCAAATTTGTAAACATGAATGTTGAACCGGCCATAATAATCAAACCGACTAACGATAAATACTTAGCCCCAAAACGGTCAAACATCACCCCAGTGACCGGAGAAAGTATGGCCGTGACGAGTGCGCCCGGCAAGAGAACCAAGCCTGATTCAAGCGGCGAAAATCCTCTAACAGTTTGTAAGAAAATTGGTAATAGCAACATTCCGCCAAATAATCCCATCACTACAAAGAAACTAATTGCGGTTGTTAAAGCAAATGTTGGATATTTAAATACTCTAAAGTTAAGTAATGGCGCTTTGTTGCTTGTTTGATAACGAATAAATATTCCTAGAACAACTAAACCAAGAATAATAAATCCAGCTACTTTCCAAGTGAGCCAATCATGGTCTCCGGCATTACTAAATCCAAGTAACAAGCTTCCGAACCCGACTGTCGACATAATAACGCCCAGAATATCGAGTTTCGGGAATGTTCTTTTTCCGACATTTTTAAGTAAGAAAATCGCTACGACAATATCTAGTATCGCGAACGGAATAATGATAAAAAATAAATTGCGCCAATCATATTGTTGCACGATCCAACCAGAAAGTGTTGGACCAATCGCAGGAGCAAAGTTCATTGCAAGACCAATTAAGCCCATTGCCCGTCCTCTTCGTTCCATCGGGAATAAATTTAATACAACAACGGTTAGTAGCGGCATAACAATCCCAGCGCCAATCGCTTGTACCATACGCCCAGCAATAAGCATCGTATAGTCTGTTGCAAATCCGCCAATCGCTGTACCAATCGCAAAGGTAATCATCGCGAATAAGTAAAGTTGACGCGTCGTAAATCGTTCAATTAAAAAGGCTGTCATCGGAATCATGACACCATTAACTAACATAAATCCAGTCGATAACCATTGTCCTTGACTGGCTGTAATTCCAAAATCTTTCATAATACTTGGTAGCGCGACATTCATCAACGTTTGGTTGAGAATTGTAACAAAGGCGCCCATAAGCATAACAATCAAAATACCATTACGCTTCACTGATGTACTTGCTGCTTTCATATTCAATCTCGTGCACCTTCCCTTTCCAAAATAGTAATAATCTCTTGGTGCATTTCAAGCATCTCTTTCAATCTTTCTTCGCCAATTTCTAAGATAGGCTCTAAACGATTAAAGAAAACATGATACGTTTCTGCTGCTTTCGTAGCTCCTTTTTCCGTTAATTCTAAGCTGAGCGCGCGGCGATTCGTTTCATTTCTTGTCCGTTTCAAAAATCCCGCTTTTACTAATCGATCTACAATGCCAGATACCGTACTTTTACCAAGCTTCATTCGTTCTGCTAATTCACCAAGTGTTAATTCTGACTCTCTTTGTAATTCTCTGATTGCGAGTAATTGTGTCGTTGTAATTTCTCGATTTGCTGCTTCTTCTGCCAACACATGATGGGTTTTTCGTTGTACTTCGCGAAAAGAGAAAATAACCTCTTTCACTAATTTTTCATCCATTGACTTCCCTCCGTACCGTTCGCTTGCAAATATTTCGTATGCGAACTATTAGCCTTTTGAATTATACACCTCAAAAAAAATTTGTCAATTGCTTGAAACGGCCCTTTTCCGACTGAAAGCGGAGCCAATGACGTAATTCCAACGCTTAAAAAAGTTATATAAATTTTTACATAGGTTACTAGGCAAAAAAAAACCTTCCTAAAAACGAGGAAGGTTTTAACAATTATTTAGCTAATTCAACTTCACCACATGCAGCGACAATTTCTTCTACAAAGTATTGATGTAATTTTGCAGTAATTGGGCCACGTTTTCCGTCAGCTACTTGTACACCGTCGATATGAGTAACCGGTGTGATTTCGATTGTTGTGCTTGAAATGAAAACTTCATCCGCTTCACGAAGATCTGTTAAAGTGAAATCAGCTTCTTTGACCGGAATACCGTTCTTTTTCGCAACAGCGATAATAACTTGACGAGTAATACCATTCAAGATTAAATTATCCGCAGCATGTGTCCATAACACTCCGTCTTTAATAATAGAAACATTGGAAGCAGAACATTCGGTTACTTGCTCTCCGCGGTGTAACACAGCTTCTAAGGCATTTTGTTGATGCGCTTTATTTTTCGCTAAAATGTTTCCAAGTAAATTCAAGCTCTTGATATCGCAACGTAACCAGCGCACATCTTCTTCTGTAATAACAGGTCCGCCTTCTACAAATTGCTGCTCATTTCTTGGCACTTCACGAGCGGCTGCAGTTAACACGCCTTCTAATGGGAAATCATCTGGCATCACATGATTACGTGGATTTTGAACCCCACGCGTCACTTGTAAGTATACATTTCCTGTATTAATATTATTTTCGGCAACTAATTTTTCTAATAAATCACGTAACTCTTCTTTGGAATAAGGAATAACTAAGTCAATTTTTGCTGCACTAGCATATAAACGATCAATGTGTTCATTATAAGTGAAGAATTTACCATTATATAAACGAACTACTTCATATACACCGTCACCAAACTGATATCCGCGGTCTTCAATGTCAACTGTGGCATCTTCTCTTTCCACTAAATGGTTATTTACTAATACTTTCATCTCAAGTCTCTCCTTGCATAGTTAATTTTTGGAACTGTCTAAAAACTTAATGAAACAAAGAAACTGCCGCAAAACTAAGCTTTGCAGCAGTTAATTTTTTCAATTATAACCCTTACTTCGCTAATTTGTAAAGTGCTTCTGCATAAATTGCTGTCGCTTTTAACAAATCATCAAAATAGCTGAATTCGTCTTTTTGGTGCATCGTGTCTTCACGCCCTGGGAATAGTGCACCGAACGCTACACCTGTCTCCATATGACGTGCATAAGTTCCGCCACCAATTGCTAGTAAAGTAGCTTCTTCGCCAGTTTGTTTTGTATACACTTCTTGTAAAGTTTGAATAAGTGGGTGATCTTTTGGTACGAAAAGTGGTTTGGAATCTTCGTAATGTGTATATTGTGCATTGTACTCATATACAACTGTTTGCATTTTGTTTTTCAGTTTATCCATATTAGCAGTCACTGGGTAACGGAAATTAAGTCCGTATTTACCGCCTTCTGCTACATCATAACGGATAACCCCAACGTTCATTGTTAGTTCGCCGCTTTCTGCATCTTCATAGCTAATGCCTAGTTTAACAGCGCGAGAATCTCCGAATAAATAATCACGACCAAATGTCACGAAATCATTTGCAGCTCCAGTTAATTTAAATTTACCAAGGAAGCCGACTAAATGAAGACCCGCATTTACACCGTTGTTTGGTTCCATCGCATGCGCAGATTTGCCGACGATGTTGATTTTAACGGATTTGCCGTTTTCTTCTAAGGTTCCTTCCACTGGATGATTTGCTAAGAAAGTTTTGAATGCACTTGCTAGCTTGTCGAAGTCTTTTACATCTTCTAAAATAGCTGTTGCGTGGTCAGGAACCATGTTGTAACGTTCGCCTGATTCTACGCTAAGTAAACGGAATGCTGCTTCTCCGCTCGCTTCACCGTCTTTGAAAGATACATCTAGTTCAGAGATACCTTTTTCTGCATGAATGATTGGGAATTCAGCATCTGGAACGAAACCAAGTGTTGGTTGTTCTTCTGTTTCGAAATAGCGCTCTACACAGCTCATACCGCTTTCTTCATCAGAACCAATAATGATTCTAATGCGGCGTGAAAGTGGTAAACCTAATTCTTTAATAATTTTGAGTGCGTAATAACCAGCGATTGTTGGGCCTTTATCATCCGCAACTCCACGAGCGTATAATTTGCCGTCACGTAAAGTTGGTTCGAATGGTCCATTTGTCCAGCCGTCGCCAACTGGTACTACGTCAACATGTCCTAAAACGCCAACTAGTTCTTCGCCTTGACCATATTCAAGGTGTCCCGCTACGTTTCCAACTTCTTTCGCTGTGAAGCCATCTTTTTTACCTAATTCAATCATATAGTCGAGTGCGCGTTTCACGTCCGGTCCAAACGGCGCATCTTCTGTTTTTTTACTGTCATCGCGAACACTTGGAATGCGAAGAAGCCCTTTTAAATCTTCTAGGAAATCATCTTTACGTGATTCCACTTCTTTTTGCCAATTAATTTCTGTCATAATTGTTATTCCCTCCTTCAAACTTATCTTCTCTATTGTAAACTGTTTTTCCGTAGCTTGGAAGCCGTAACTACCTATTTTCTCATAAAACCTTTAATTGCTTCAAAATCCCAACGTTCCATCCGCGAAGAAAAAACGATATCGATGACGTTTAAGCTTTCCTTTTCTAGTGGCAGAAAGCGATATTCTTCGTGTTCATCGGATAATTCGATTTCGCCATCTTCTGGCATTTCCACTAAATAAATAACGCCGGTAATTTGGAAGTCCTCATGGAAAAATTCCCACGTATCATATAAAATAAATGGCTGTACTTGTAATTTGGTTTCTTCATAAACTTCTCTAAAAAGGGCTTCCCCGTGTGTTTCGCCGTAAGTCATGCGGCCTCCTGGAAGTTCAAATACGTCTCCTTCTACCCCTTTTTTCTTGAGTGCTAAAAATTTTCCGTCTTTTACGATAACTGCTTTCACTGCAGGATATATAGGTTTCATTTTACAAAAGCCTCCTTATCATTTAAGATAAACATGATTTATCTGTTCTTTATTTTACCCGGTTGAGTAGATAAAAGCCAGTGTCATAAGGAGGTTTTACAAAATTGAAAAAAATAACACCAAAAGCAATGTGCGCATGGATTCCAAAACGTGAAGACGAAACACATAAGGGTGACTATGGGCGCGTTCTGATTGTCGCTGGAAATAAACAATTTGGCGGTGCTGCTATTATGGCCGCAGAAGCTTGTGTCAAAAGTGGGGCTGGTTTAACAACCGTTGCTTCCGATAGCGTCAACCGTCCTGCTCTCCAAACAAGAATACCTGAATGTATGTTTATTGATTACGAAAACATCACAAGTCTAAGTGAACAAATCAGCCAATTTGACACGATTTTAATTGGGCCTGGGCTTGGGTTAGATGCATACGCCGAAGAAATTTTCCACTTAGTATTACAAAAATCAACCGAACAGCAGCAAGTGATTATTGACGGCGACGGCATTACCATCTATGCAAAAGGAGAAACACCCCACCCCGCCTCTAAACTAACATTCACACCACATGCGGGCGAATGGGCACGACTAAAAGTGTTAGCGCCTGAAGCAGAAACACCAACAGATGTTGCACTTGCAATTGATGCGACGATTGTACTTAAAGGGCATCGTACCAAAGTGTATTCCGGCGAATCTGCTTGGCAAAACATGTACGGTACGCCTGCAATGGCAACGGGCGGCATGGGCGACACGCTTGCTGGAACAATTTGCGGGTTGATGGCGCAAACAGAAAAACCTATTACCGGTACATTAGCCGCAGTCTTTCTACACAGCTATATCGGTGAAATTTTAGCTAAAAAACGCTATGTAGTGCTTCCTACGGAGATTGCCGAAGAATTACCGACCTATTTGAAAATTTTTAGCGAAACAGACGAACATGCTTAATAAAAAATCCTCCCTTTTTATGAAAGAGAGGATTTTTTTCTATGCTTTTTTAAATTTACTAGCCCATAAAGCTAGTTTTTTATTCCAAATAAAGTAACAACCGATGCCACTGAAAAGCGTCGCATTGCCGATTAAAAATCCAGCGACAACATCACTTGGGAAATGAACTCCTAAGTAAACGCGAGAATACATGATGAAAATCACTAGGCCAAGCGCAAGAATCCCAATCGTTATACGAAGCCATCTGCGGCTAACATACATAATTAACAAGAAAGCGAGCATTCCGTAAAAAACTGTAGACCCTGTCGAGTGTCCGCTTGGAAAACTAAACCCGCCTTGTTCGATTAATTTGTACGTAGGTCTTGGTCGTTGAACGATATTTTTAATAATTGAAGGAATCAGCGCTCCACCAATTAAAACTATACCGCCAAACCAAATTGCCATATCTATTTTTCGCATGAAAACAAACACAATAATCACGATTACAGTCAAAATACAAATAGTTGCTACCCCACCAATATCCGTTAAATATGAAATCACAGTCGTTTTCGTATCCGTAATCCCGGTGCGAATAATACTATTCCAATAATCATCAAAGCGTTGAATCCATTTTGCGCCGGTCATAACGCCAGTCATAAAGAAAATAAATCCAAGGAGGGCGATGCCGCTAATAATAAATGGTGTTTTTTTCATACAATCCTCCTAACGAATTCTTAGTTTTTCACGTAATCTCGTTCCACGTGGTCCAAATAATTTGTCAGACAAGTGTAGTTTGAATGCCATATAACCATAGAAAATCGCGCCAATTCCACCACAAACGATGGTAATGATTAACGCAGGGATTTTCCGGTCGGTGGAAACAAAATTACCCATGAATAGATAAAGTATAATAACCACAAGCCCCATTAAGGCTGTCATTCCAAAGAAAAGCACCGTTCGCCGCAAAATAATTTTGAACGAGAAGCGAACATATTTTTTAATAATAAGCAGCATGAAAATACAAGATACCGCGTAGCCAATTCCGGTCGCAATAATCGACCCTTTTGCCTCAAATAGCATGATTAATGGCATTTGTAGCACCGATTTCGCTAGTAAACCGAGTAATAAACCAAGCACCGTAAAGCGTTGTTCGTCAATCCCTTGAAGGACTGCGGCAGAAACACTAAAGAGCGAGAATAAAATCGCAATTGGCGCAAACAATTGTAATAGTTCGGTTCCATTATCACTAGGCGCGAAAAACACGGTGAATAATGGTCTTGCTAGCATCGCAATACCAAAACAAGCAGGAATTGTTAAAAATAATAAAATTTGAAAAACGTCATTTAGCTGGCGTTTCACTTGGGCATATTCTTTTCGAACATAAGCTCCCGTAACCAGTGGAACAAGCGCCATCGAAAACGCAATCGCGAGCGTTCCCGGAATCATAATCAATTTTTGAACATCAAAGTTAATAATCGCTACATACGAATTCACTAGTTCGGGAGTAATACCAATATATTCCAGTACTCGCCCTAAAGTAAATTGGTCAATCAGTTGATAAAGCGATGTTGCTGATCCAACAATAATAAAAGGAATCGCCGAAAGAATAATATCTTTATACAGCGTCGGGATGGAAATTTTCACCGTCCCTCTGTCCTCTAAAAGCATTCGGTCAAGTCCTGGTTTTCGTTTGTAAAAATACCATAGTAGTAAAAGTAAACTGGCAAAAGCACCTACAAAAGCGGAGAATGTAGCGATACTAATAGCTGTTACTACATTTCCATCAAGCACGTACATCACAATAAATGTGCCAGCAAGTAAGAACATAATTCGTACAACTTGTTCTAAAACTTGCGATACAGCAGAAGGCCCCATCGAATTATATCCTTGGAAAAAACCTCGAAGTAAACTCATGACTGGAATAATAAGTAAGGCAAAACTAACTGCACGAATAACCTGAATCCCATCTGCTAAACTATAACCACCTTCTAGCTGCTGCATACGAGCAAGCGTTGGCGCAAGTCCATACATCGCTAGGAAACAGACAATGCCGGAGAAAATCATTAAATATACACCTGTTTTAAATAATCGTCGGCCAACCGCGTATTCTTCCATCGCATTATATTTTGCTATATATTTAGCAACGGCTAGCGGAATCCCGGCAGTCGCAATGCTTAAGAATAATTGATACGGCACATAACCGAAATTATACAGAAGCGCTGGTTCATCTCCTCCAATAATCGCATAAAACGGAATCACATACAATATTCCGAGCACTTTAGAGATTAATGTCCCTAGTGTCAGAATAAATGTTCCTCTGAGCAGTTTTGAACCCATCGTCTAACTTCCTTTACATTAAATTATACATCCTTGTTTACTTTACCATTAACTCTTTTAAAAAAAAAGAACAAACCTAAATAAATCTCGGCTTGTTCTTTACAAAACACTTAAATCAAATGAAGTTTTTTACGAATTTTATACATCCGATTACCAAGAATGTACTTCAACAGCCCTGCTTTTGCAGCTAAAAACGCATAAATATAAGCGCCAAATCCAGCAGCAATAAAAACAATTACTAAGGCGGTTAATCTTGCGTGCGGATTGAAAAATAAAATTAACCCTTGATAAATGACCCAGACACTAATCAGCATCACGGCGCTAATTCCAACAATAAGCAGCAGTCGTCGCATAATATATTTAAACGAGTACTTCGCATATTTTTTAATAATCCAGATGGTGAACGTGACTGAGACTATGTAACCAAGTCCAGTTGCTAAGGCACCACCTTTTGCTCCAAGAAGTAGAATCAATGGCATTTGTAACACTGATTTCGTTAGTAGCCCAAGTAATAAGCTAAGCACTGTGTAACGCTGCTCATCGATCCCTTGCAAAATCGCCGCCGTTACGCTAAACAACGAGAAGAAAATCGCAAATGGCGCAAAAAATTGAAGTAACATCGAACCGTCCGCATTGTAACCATAAAAAATCGTATAGAGCGGATCTGCTAGAATCGCTATTCCAAGACATGCAGGCACGACTAAAAATAACAGTACTTGAAAAACAGCCGTTAAATGGTGATGCACTTCTCGAATTCGTCCTTTATGAAATGCTGCCGCGACTAACGGAACGAGAGTCATTGAAAATGCTAAAGCCAGTGTCCCTGGGATCATAATAATTTTTTGAACAGAAAAGTTGAAAATGGAAAGTAAGTCTTCCGCGGTTTTCCCTGCCATCCCATCGTACGTTAAAATTCGCGCAAATGTAAACAAATCAATTTGCTGATACAGCGACATCGCCATACCAACAATAATAAATGGCACAGCAGAAATTGAAATTTCTTTTAATAAATGAAAAGTCGAAACGCGCAACTTATTGTTACTGCCAGCAATCATTTTTTGAATGCCTGGTTTCCGTTTTCGGTAATACCAGATGAGGCAAACTAAACTAAAAAACGCTCCAACAAAAGCCGCGAAAGTCGCTAAACTCATTGCTGTTACAAGACTGCCATTCAACACATGAAGCACAATATACGTACTCGCAAGTAAGAATACAATTCGTGCTACTTGTTCAATTACTTGTGACACAGCAGATGGTCCCATCGAATGAAATCCTTGGAAATAACCACGAAGCAAGCTCATGACTGGAATAATAAGCAAAGCAAAACTTACCGCTCGAATAACAGTAGTAATATCCTGAATGCTCGTTCCACCACTAACTTCTTGCATCCCAGCTAAAACGGGCGCAAAAATGTACATCACTAAAAAACTGACAATCCCTGTAAATAACATTAAATACGTACTGGATTTATATAATCTTTGACTCAAAGCATATTCATTTAACGAATTATATTTCGAAATATATTTGGCAACTGCTAATGGAACGCCAGCTGTCGCGATATTTAGGAAAATTTGGTATGGAACATAACCGTATTGATAGAGAATCGTTGCCTGTTCCCCGCCCGCTATCCAATAAAACGGAATAACATATAATATCCCTAAAATTTTTGACAACAAAGTTCCTGCTGTTAATACAGCTGTCCCGCGCATTAATTTTGAACTCATAATTTCTGTTACCTCAATTGATTTTTTCTTTGTAAGTCTGTCTGAATATCTGTTATGTAAAAATCATCCTCTTTTACTTCATGCGTCTAAGATTTAAAATACAAATGACACTTAAAGCAAGCAGTATAGCCGGTAAAATGAGCGATAAAAAGTTCACACCACTATTAATCATTGATAAAACAACACCAAGAACAGTAAACGCTGCATATAAGTAATACACAATCGGTGAAATGACAATACCTTTTCTCAGTTTGTTAAACGAAAGAAATAGAATAATGGTAAATGCGAGACAAAGTACAGCCATAATCGTTGTTGTCATAATAAGATTTTGAACAACGGCCGTTACACTTGCATTAGCAAGCACTTCCTTTTTTTGTTGTATCGCAAAAAGGGATACAATCGAAAATGAACTTAATACGGTTTGAATAGTCGACACTATCGCTATTCCTAGTGTGATATTCTTTGTGTTATTGAGCATTCTAGCGTGCTCTGGTTTAACTTCAACAGACATCCTTACAACTCCTCTTTAACATTCTATACACCAGACTTTACCATATTTAAAGAGAAATTGTAAGTAGTAATTAGTTTTCGATTCGAACTTCTGCAGCCTTTTGCAAAAATGCCCCTAATTCCGCAGTTTTCTTCTCATGTAACATTTGCACAACCTTACTTCCGATAATCACCCCATCACAGACATGCGCAAATTTTTCCACATGTTCAATAGAAGAAACACCAAATCCCGCAAGAACTGGAACAGGACTAATACGTTTTAAATAAGCTAAATGGCTATCAATGTGCGTATCAAATTCATTTCGCACGCCTGTTGTTCCGTTGACCGTCACGGCATAAATAAACCCTTCTGCTTGTTTCGCGATTTCTTCCAAGCGCACTTTCGGACTAGTCAAGGAAACGAGTGGAATAAGTGCAATATCTGTTCCTTCCAGTTCCGGCGTAATCAGGCTTTGATGTTCATAAGGTAAATCGGGAATAATCAGTCCTTTTACCGGAGTTTTTTGAACCAATTCGACAAATTTCGAAATCCCTAAATGAAAAATCGGATTGATGTAGCTCATGATAATTAGCGGAATTTGTACTTTACTCGTTTGTAATGTCGTTAATATTGCTTCCAAACTGACTTGTTCTTTTAAGGCGCGGAGTCCAGCAAGTTGAATGATTGGACCATCGGCAACTGGATCCGAAAAAGGAATCCCGATTTCAATTGCGCTCACGCCAGATTTTTCTAGAAACAGTAACTGTTCTTCTAAATGATCTAAACCACCGTCCCCGCCCATGATGTACGTAACGACGGCAGCATGCTCTTTATTCGCTAGTTTTTTTGTTAAAGTTTTAGTCATTCGCTTGTCCCTCCAAACGTTCTTTTAGTTGGTTAACGTCTTTGTCGCCGCGACCTGATAAGCAAACAACCATGCTTTCTTCTGGGCGCATTTTGCTTGCTAATTTGACAGCATAGCTAATTGCATGAGAACTTTCGAGTGCCGGAATAATTCCTTCAGTGCGGCATAACAATTGAAATGCTTCCACAGCTTCGTCATCAGTAACAGAATGATACTCCGCCCGACCCAAATCACGGAAAAAGCTATGTTCTGGACCGATGCCGGGATAATCTAAACCAGCAGAAATTGAGAATGCTTCCAAAATTTGCCCATTTTCATCTTGTAAAACATCCATCATCGCCCCGTGTAAAATCCCAATTTCACCTTTAGAAATCGTTGCAGCGTGAAATTCGGTTTCTAAGCCGTGCCCTGCTGCTTCAACGCCGTGCATTTGAACAGAAGCATCATCCACAAATGGATAAAATAAGCCCATCGCATTACTACCACCGCCAACACAAGCGACAATAGCGTCCGGAAGTTTCCCTTCTTTTTCTAAATGTTGCTGACGAGCTTCCGTCCCGATGACACTTTGGTAATCACGTACAATTTCTGGAAACGGATGTGGCCCAAGCACGGATCCCATAATGTAATGCGTATCTTCTACATTAGCAACCCAGAATCGGAGCGCTTCATTGACCGCATCTTTTAGCGTGCGGCTCCCTGCTTTTACGCTCACTACTTTTGCACCAAGTAGCTCCATTCTAAACACATTGAGCGATTGGCGTTTGACATCTTCTTCTCCCATAAAAATCGTACATTCCATATTAAAAAGTGCTGCTACCGTTGCAGTTGCTACGCCGTGTTGTCCCGCGCCTGTTTCCGCTACGACTTTTTGTTTTCCCATTTGGCGAGCGAGTAAGGCTTGACCGATGGTATTATTAATTTTATGTGCGCCAGTATGGTTTAAATCTTCTCGTTTTAAATAAATTTTTGCTCCACCAGCATGTGCCGTTAGTTGTTCCGCAAAGTAAAGCGGCGTCTCCCGACCAACATATTCTTTTAAATAGTAGTTTAATTCTTTTTGAAAAGCAGGATCTGTTTTGGAAGCTCGGTACGCTTCATCTAGCTCTTTCACTGCTTTCATTAATGTTTCTGGCACGAATCTGCCACCAAATTTGCCGTAAAAACCATTTTCGTCAGGTGCTTGATATGTCATGCTTATTCCACTCCTTTTGCTGTTTTAATGAAGGCTTTAATTTTTTCTGGATCTTTTTCGCCATTTGTTTCTACGCCTGAAGAAATATCTACTGCGTATGGTCGAAAGCGTTTAATCGCCTCTTGAACATTTCGCGTATTTAGTCCGCCAGCAATGATTAATTTATTTTTTGTGAGAGTATCGCTATTTATTTTGTCCCAATCAAATGTTTTCCCGCTACCGCCTTCGTATTCTTCAGCTGGAGCATCGAGTAAGATATAGGCATTTGGGTAGTCATTTATATTTGGAGGGAGTTTTCCATCTTTAACTGGAAATGCTTTAATTACTTCCGCATCCGTACGCTTTGCTTGCTCAGTAGGCTCTTGACCGTGAAGTTGAACGATATCTAATGGCACGCCTTTAATTGCTGCGGTCAGTTCTTCTTCGGTAGGATTGACGAACACCCCTACTTTTTTGACAGTAGCAGGAATATTTTTGGCTAGTTGATGCGCCTGTTCAATCGTGACTTGGCGCTTACTTTTCGCAAAAACGAAGCCAATCATATCCGCGCCATTTTCCACTGCAGCCGCTACATCCACTGCTTTTTTTAACCCACAAATTTTTACAATCATCGTGCCACCTTCAATCTTTTCGCAGCCGTTTCTGGAGTCGCTTCTCGCATGAGCGCCTCGCCAACAAGTACCGCATTATATTTTGTACGTACTCGAGCCACATCGTCTGCTGTTCTAAAACCTGATTCACTAATGAAACAAGCATCGGTCGAAAAGTCATTCGCAAGCCGTTCACTTACGGCGATATCCACTTCAAAAGTATGCAAATTACGATTGTTCACGCCGATTAATTTAGCACCGAGTTGTTGTGCCACAGCCAATTCTTCCCGGTCATGCACTTCTACTAACACTTCCAAATCAAGTGCTGTAGCCTGTTCAAAAAGGTTTTTTAACTGCTCTTCTGTAAGTGCCGAAACAATCAGCAATACTACCGTTGCTCCCGCATTCCGAGCACGAATTAATTGCTTCTCACTAATAATAAAATCTTTACAAATTACGGGAATTTCGACATTTTTCGCCACTTCTCGCAAATCTTCAATCGAGCCTTTGAAAAAAACAGGATCGGTTAAAACGGAAATCATTCCTGCTCCAGCCGTTTGGTAGGATTTTGCTTGTGCGACTGGATCCACTCCCATATTGATTGCTCCCTTGGAAGGCGAGGCACGCTTTACTTCAGCAATTAGTTGCATTTCGCTCGTATTCGCTTTTAAAAATTCACAAAACGAGTAAGTTTTCCGTTTTTCTGCTACTTTTTCTAATGGCATTTCTGCAACTTCTATTGCTTTTTGAGCTAAAATCTCTTCTAAAAATGTCATTTCGCCAGCACCTCTTTTTGATAAATAATTAAATCTGTCAATTTTTGTTTCGCTAAACCGCTTCTTATTAAATCTCTTGCTAAATCCACGCCTTCTTTCACTGTTGCCACTTTGCCGTTCGCGAATAAGCCAAATCCAGCATTTAAAAGTACTGTATCTAAGTAAGCTCCGGGCTCGCCGTCAAGCACACTCCTAAGAATCGCTGCATTTTCTTTAGCATCTCCACCTTTAATTGCTTCAAGCGGATAACTCGTTAAACCAACGTCTTCGGGATTTAGTGTATATAACTGCACTTCCCCATTGTCATATAGCGCGTAATGATTTTCACCAGCTAAAGAAGCTTCATCCATAAAACCAGCTCCATTTAAAACGACTGCTCGTTTTCGCCCAAGTTGACCGAGTACCTCCGCTGTTTGTTCTAATAAATCACGACGATAAATGCCCATCAATTGTGTTTCAAGATGCACCGGATTTGTAAGAGGGCCAATCAAATTGAAAATTGTTGGTGTACCCAGCTCTTTTCGAACGTCCATAACGTACTTCATATTCGGATGGACATGTGGTGCAAATAAAAAGGCAATCCCGACTTTTTCAAGTAAATAGGTCATATCTTCTGGTCGCATGTTAATATCAATTCCTAATTCCTGGCAAACATCCGCACTGCCAGAACGACTAGAAATACTCCGATTTCCGTGTTTCGCAACTGGAATTCCCGCTGCTGCAAGAACAAAAGCAGACGTCGTACTTATATTGAAACTATTAGATTTATCGCCACCAGTTCCACAATTATCCATCGCCGTTCCAGCCGGAAAAGCAACTTGAATCGCCACTTGTTGCATCGCCTCCGCAATTCCTGCCATTTCTTCCGCCGTTTCCCCTTTTACTTTTAGCGCCATTAAAAAGGCAGCTATTTTCGTTTTCGACAATCGCCCTTCAAAAATTTCCGTTGCGACAACATTCATTTCAGCTTTCGATAAATTTTCTTGATCATATACTTTTTGTAGTAAGCTTTCCATTTCCCCGCACTCCTTCCACTATATTAATAAAATTCTCCATCATTTGTTTGCCATCATTCGTACCAATTGATTCTGGATGAAATTGCAAGCCATATACTGGATAATCTCTTAGCTTCATCGCCATCACTTCCGCATCATCTGTTGCTAGCGCTAAAACTTCCAAAACATCCGGCAACGTGTTTTTATCTACTATTAAAGAATGATATCGCATCACCGGCATCTCTTCAGGCAAATTAGCAAAAATAGCTCCACCAGTTTGATGCATTGTCGAAACTTTACCATGCCGAATTTTTGCTGCCTGTTTTACTTCCCCGCCGAATACTTCACCAATTGCCTGATGCCCTAAACAAATCCCCAGTAATGGTTTTTCTTTTGCAAATTTCGCAACCACTTCCTCTAAAAGCCCTGCTTCACTTGGTTTTCCAGGTCCCGGTGAAAGAACAATTCCATCTACCAAAGCAGCTACTTCGAGTAAATCAGCCGCATCATTCCGCTTCACGACAACTTCACTAAATTCCGCCAAATATTGCTCTAAATTAAACGTAAAAGAATCATAGTTATCAATTAATAAAATCATTCCCCCACCTCCAAAAGTGCCTTCGCTTTTTGCAATGTTTCTAGATATTCGCTTTCCGGATCTGAATCATAAACAATTCCCGCACCAGCTTGTACATAGGCTTTTCCGTCATGAAGTACCATCGTTCTAATCGAAAGCGCAAAATCGGAAGCGCCATTTTTCGTTAAATAACCAACCGCACCAGCATATGGCCCGCGTTTCACATTTTCCCATTCATAAATTCGTTGCATCGCTCTTATTTTCGGTGCTCCACTCACAGTCCCAGCCGGAAGCGTCGACCGTAGAGCATCCATTGCTGTAAGACCTGGCTTCAACGTTCCTTCCACCACAGAAACTAGATGCATTAAAAAGCGATATCGTTCAATGGTTAGATAAACAGGTACGTGAACAGAACCCGTTTCTGCAATTTTCCCAATATCATTTCGGCCTAAGTCTACTAACATGCGGTGCTCTGCAAGCTCTTTCTCATCCGATAATAATTCCGCCGCTAAACGTTCATCTTCTTGCTTTGTTGCTCCGCGCCGCCTCGTTCCCGCGATTGGATTCGTAATAACCGTTCGCCCTTTCGTTTTAATTAAACTTTCTGGAGAAGAACCAATCAAAACAGTGTCGCCAAAATCAATGAAGTATAGATACGGCGAAGGATTTAACAAACGTAATTTCCGATAATAATCAAACGGTGTCACGGTAAAATCTGCCTCCAAGCGTTGCGAAAGAACAATTTGAAAGAAGTCACCCTCTTGAATATATGTTTTCGCTTTTTTTACTAACGCCATATATTCCTCTTTTGTATAATTACTTTTATAAGTCATTTTTGGAACATGAATAGCTTTATGCTCGTCTTTTTGAGGTGTAGTCAGTTCAATAAACATTACTTCCAGCGCCTTATCCAGTTCTGCCTCACTTCTACCCGAGTAACAATTATCTTGCACTAAAATAAGCTCCTCCGCTTGATGATCCAAAATGACAAAACTTTCATAAACATAAAAACGAATATCTGGCATATCGCGTGTTTCCACTGGAATATCGCCTAATTTTTCATAAAGCGAAATTACGTCATAACCTACATAACCAATCGCTCCCGAGTCTAACGGTAAATCTGCTTCCTCATCTTTTGCTTTTTCAATGAACAATTCAATTTCTTTTAACGGATCTGCTACAACGCGGTGAACTCCATCTATATAATAATCATGCTGATATACTTTAATTTCATGGACTGGGTTGATAGCAATAATTGAATAGCGACCAGCCTCCGCATCTTTCG
Organism: Listeria cossartiae subsp. cayugensis; assembly: GCF_014229095.1. Lineage (GTDB taxonomy): Bacteria > Bacillota > Bacilli > Lactobacillales > Listeriaceae > Listeria > Listeria cayugensis. Next base: position 1,337,726 of record NZ_JAARZC010000001.1, read on the forward strand.
CAGCTCCTTCCAGCAAACTTTTCCCTGTCCCAGAAAGCCTTTGAAACGCTAAAATTGCAGTTAATGTATCAGCATCCATTTTCTTCATTTTTCTCATCTAACTCATCCCTTCTTCTTTACTAAAATAAAAAAAGTCCTCTGAAAAAGCGCAGAATCATGCTTTTTCAGAGGACGAGTTATCGCGGTGCCACCTCATTTTAGGAATAAATCCTATCTCAGTGCTGCAATATTTGCAGCTGCTCTATAACGGGAGCACCCGTTCACCCCTACTTTTCGTTCAAGGTATCACGCACAAGGCCCATTCCTAATTCATCTATTTGTCAGCTTTCACCATGCGCTAACTCTCTGTAAAAGTCGATGAAAAAGTACTATTCTTGTTTGATGTTTTCGTTTTATAAAATTAAAAAAGGGCCTCTCTCCAAGCCTAGCAAATATACTAGACAAGGACGAGAGACCCGTGGTACCACCTTGATTAACTGCAAAAACAGTTCACTTAATCCATCCAAATTCCGAATGGGCGCCTTGTGTAACGATAAGGCCTAATCGCTGTATCCTACTAAGAAAATCCTTTCAGATCAGAGCTCAGAAGTCCATTCACATCATGTCCGCTACTGACTTTCACCAACCGCCAGCTCTCTAAAAACTTTCATCACGCTACTTACTCTTCTTCAATGCTATCATTTTTTACTTGTGTTCATCTTACATAAGAAAATCACGAAAGTCAAGCAAATAAAACCAACCAATATGAAAAGGTTTTAAAACAACAACTAATAAACAAGTAAGAAAAAAGAACCATTCAATCAAAAACTATATCCTAAAGAAATAACCATGACATTATCTCTATTTAAATATAACTATATCTCTCTGAAAACCTTTAAATACAAATAATTAATAACTAAAAAACACTTCTCTCTTTTCCATTAAATCAATCACGTTATCCATGCCCAATTAACTAAAAATCAAATTCAAACAAGGACTATCCAACCATCTTTATCAATTTGTGAAGTTTTTCACGTGAAACACTGGACAAACTTTTATTGATGGATTATACTAACGGTGTAATCAAATAAAACAAAAGAATACAGCAAAGCAACAAGCTAAATTTTTTTGGATTATCAGGGACGTTAAAAGTCTACTATGGACATTTTAAGTCCCGAACAAATATTAGGAGGTTCTGGAAAATGGCAATTAAAGAAAATGCGGCCCAAGAAGTATTAGAAGTTCAAAAAGTGATTGACAGATTAGCAGACAATGGACAAAAAGCATTGAAAGCATTTGAAAGTTACAATCAAGAACAAGTAGACAATATCGTTCACACAATGGCACTTGCCGGACTTGACCAACATATGCCCCTTGCAAAATTAGCAGTAGAAGAAACTGGACGTGGATTATACGAAGATAAATGTATTAAAAACATCTTCGCGACAGAATATATTTGGAACAACATTAAAAACAACAAAACAGTAGGCGTTATTAATGAAGATGTACAAACTGGTGTGATTGAAATTGCGGAACCAGTTGGTGTTGTTGCCGGCGTTACACCTGTAACTAACCCAACATCTACTACTCTTTTCAAAGCAATTATTGCAATCAAAACGCGTAACCCAATCATCTTCGCTTTCCATCCAAGTGCGCAACGTTGTTCATCTGAAGCAGCAAGAGTTGTTTACGAGGCAGCAGTTGCAGCTGGAGCACCAGAACATTGTATTCAATGGGTAGAAAAACCTTCCCTAGAAGCAACAAAACAATTAATGAACCACGATAAAGTAGCACTTGTACTAGCAACTGGTGGTGCTGGAATGGTTAAATCAGCATACTCTACTGGTAAACCTGCACTAGGCGTTGGACCAGGTAACGTACCAGCTTACATTGACAAAACAGCGAAAATCAAACGTTCTGTTAATGACATCATTCTTTCTAAATCTTTTGACCAAGGTATGATTTGTGCTTCTGAACAAGCAGTAATCGTCGACAAAGAAGTTGCTAAGGAAGTAAAAGCAGAAATGGAAGCAAACAACTGCTACTTCGTTAAAGGCGCTGAATTCAAAAAATTAGAAAGCTACGTAATCAACCCTGAAAAAGGAACGCTTAACCCAGATGTAGTTGGTAAATCCCCTGCATGGATTGCTAACCAAGCTGGCTTCAAAGTTCCAGAAGACACAAAAATTCTTGTAGCTGAAATTAAAGGTGTTGGCGACAAATACCCACTATCTCACGAAAAATTAAGCCCAGTTCTTGCATTCATCGAAGCAGCTAACCAAGCAGAAGCATTCGATCGTTGTGAAGAAATGTTAGTATACGGAGGACTTGGACACTCCGCAGTTATTCACTCTACGGATAAAGAAGTTCAAAAAGCATTTGGTATCCGTATGAAAGCTTGCCGTATCATCGTAAATGCACCAAGCGCACAAGGCGGTATCGGTGACATTTATAACGGCTTCATCCCTTCCCTAACTCTTGGTTGTGGATCTTATGGTAAAAACTCTGTATCACAAAATGTAAGTGCGACTAACTTGCTGAACGTTAAACGTATCGCGGATCGGAGAAATAATATGCAATGGTTCAAACTTCCACCAAAAATTTTCTTTGAAAAATATTCCACTCAATACCTTCAAAAAATGGAAGGCGTTGAACGCGTATTTATCGTAACTGACCCAGGAATGGTTCAATTCAAATACGTTGACGTTGTAATCGAACATTTGAAAAAACGTGGCAATGACGTAGCTTACCAAGTATTTGCTGACGTTGAACCAGATCCATCTGACGTAACAGTTTACAAAGGTGCAGAATTAATGAAAGACTTCAAACCAGACACAATTATCGCTCTTGGTGGTGGTTCCGCAATGGATGCTGCCAAAGGTATGTGGTTATTCTATGAACAACCAGAAGCTTCTTTCTTCGGCTTGAAACAAAAATTCTTAGATATCCGTAAACGTACTTTCAAATATCCTAAACTTGGCGAAAAAGCGAAATTTGTTGCGATTCCAACAACAAGTGGTACAGGTTCTGAAGTAACACCATTTGCGGTTATTACAGATAAAGAAAACAACATTAAATACCCTCTTGCTGATTACGAACTAACTCCAGACGTTGCAATTGTCGATGCACAATACGTAACTACTGTCCCAGCACACATTACTGCTGATACTGGTATGGACGTTCTAACTCACGCAATTGAATCTTATGTATCCGTAATGGCAAGCGATTATACTCGTGGACTTTCCATCCGTGCAATCGAACTTGTTTTTGAAAACTTACGTGAATCCGTTCTTACTGGTGACCCAGATGCGCGCGAAAAAATGCATAATGCTTCTGCCCTAGCTGGTATGGCGTTTGCAAATGCGTTCCTAGGAATTAACCATAGCTTGGCTCACAAAATTGGACCTGAATTCCACATTCCACATGGTCGTGCGAATGCAATCCTTATGCCACACGTTATTCGTTATAACGCACTTAAACCTAAAAAACATGCGTTATTCCCAAGATATGAAAGCTTCCGTGCTGATGAAGATTATGCTCGTATCTCTCGTATTATCGGCTTCCCTGCTGCAACTACAGAAGAAGGCGTTAAATCACTTGTAGATGAAATCATCAAACTTGGTAAAGATGTTGGTATCGACATGAGTCTTAAAGGACAAAATGTTGCTAAAAAAGACTTGGATGCTGTTGTAGATACACTTGCAGACCGCGCATTCATGGACCAATGTACTACTGCCAACCCTAAACAACCTCTTGTAAGTGAACTAAAAGAAATTTACCTAGAAGCTTACAAAGGTGTCTGAAACTAGCTAACTTGTCCACCATTAATATATAAAGTTAGAAGAAAGCGCAAGTCCATCCCAGGGCTTGCGCTTTCGCTTTAGTCCTAAAATTAGTATAATGGAACGAGAATGGAGTTGATTGAATGATGCAAGCAGTAGTTCCCTATTTTACTTTTGACGGGGAAACTCAGGAAGCACTAGACTTTTATAAAAAAGCGTTCCAAGCAGAAATTACGCAAACGCGTTACTTTCACGAGATGGAAGGATTTTCTGGAGATAAACTACTAGGAGAACGAATCCTACATGCAAGACTTACAAGAGACGAGAAAGATTTATTTTATTTCTCAGATACGCTGGAAGGCGAAACAGATGCGGGTAATCGCCTATCACTTGCAATGAATTTTAGTTCCGAAGCAGATTTTGTTCATGCTTTTGTCCTACTTTCCAAAACCGGCACCGTCGAAGTTCCAATCCAAAATACATTTTGGGGCGCAAAATACGCGAAAGTAATCGACCATTACAGCATCGACTGGCATCTCAACCTAGAAAACGAGTCTACTACTAAAGTATGATTTTTCCCCCTTCTCTAGCCGAATGTATTTAGAACTAAAAAATAGTACAATTTAGAAGTGAGAGAAGAAAAGGAGTGAGTTCATGACTGAGACAGTTTTAAAATTAGAACATGTCACGAAAAAAATTGGACAAAAAAATATTGTCCATGATATCAGCTTTGACATACATAAAGGAGAAGTATTTGGTTTACTTGGCCCAAATGGTGCTGGTAAAACAACTATTATCCGCTCTATCGTTGGCTTAATTCGTCGCACAGAAGGTACCGTTTTGATCAATGGTAAAAATGTCGACTCCGAGTATAAAGCAGCGATTTCAGAAGTAGGCGCAATTATTGAAAATCCAGAATTTTACATGTATATGTCTGGATGGGCAAACTTAAAACAATTCGCACGCATGAGTCAAAAAAACATTACTGACGAACACATTCGTGAAATCGTTGAACTTGTCAAACTTACAGGCGCAATTGACCAGAAAGTAAAAACCTATTCCCTTGGTATGCGCCAACGTTTAGGTGTTGCTCAAGCATTAATTCATAGCCCCGCTTTACTTATTTTAGATGAACCTACCAACGGACTTGATCCACAAGGTATGGCTGAATTTAGAACGCTGATTCGCGATTTAGCAACAAACGGCACTTCTGTTTTAATTTCCAGCCATTTACTGAGCGAAATCCAACAAATTACGGATCGATTCGCGATTATTAATAAAGGCGTTTTAACTCATACGGAAAAAATGAGTGATCTCGTTGAAAATCATGTTGCTGTCTACAAATTGAAAGTCAGCGATCCCGAAGCAACTAAAACCGTTCTCCCTACACTCCCAGTCAAAGTTGTTGCTCAAAAAGAGGATCTTTTCAAAATCGAAGTGGCTCATGAAGATGTGCATTTGATTGCTCGTGCGATTATCCAAGCAAATATTGATTTATTAGAAATGGTTCCACTTCAAGCCTCCCTTGAAGAGCGATTCCTTGAATTAACTAAAGGTGGAGGTGCGGAAGTATGATAGCATTAGTAAAAAATGAATTTACCAAATTATTCTCCAGAAAATCAAGTTGGATTATGCAAATTGTCCTATTTGTAGCAGTTTTAGCCCTTGCACTATTAATGTTTTTTGTTAGTAAAATAGATACAAGTGGTGTTGAAGGCGGCGACGCAAGCAATGCCGGTATTACTGCTTATTATGATGACAAAGGTGCTCCGGTTAGTGAAGAGGAATACTGGAACTCCGCAGATAAAGACGGTAATCCTACGTATAAATCTGAAACGTTATCTTTGACTGATTCCGTGGCTTACTTAAAAACACAAGAACAAGCGGCTCCAACAAAAGAAGCCAAAGAATCCATCCAAAAACAAATTGACTTCTATCAAGCTTATGTAGATGCAGATGAAAAACCCGCTAGTAATTCAGCTGGTATTTCAAGCGCAGATTTCTTTGCTTCATTAGGTAGCTCTGGAGCCGTTGCGACAATGCTCGTTGTTGTTGTAGCAAGTATCATCGTTGCAACCGAATTTTCTGGTGGTACTATCAAGCTATTACTAACTCGTCCATACTCTAGAAGTCAAATACTATTCTCTAAATACATCATGTGTATTGTTTATAGCGTTATTAGTTCCATCACCTTACTTTTAGCTAGCTTTATCTTTTCGTTTATTTTACCAAAACAATCTATTTTCATGCCGCTCTCCCCTTCAACAGGTGCAATGACAGCTTGGGAACACGCTTGGATGCTACTTGGTACGAACTTCTTATTGATGATCGTATACGCAACTATCGCGTTCTTCTTCTCATCTGTCGTTCGTTCACAAGCCCTTGCAGTTGGTGTCGGTGTTGGTGTACTATTCTCAGGTGGAATTATTCGCCAACTACTTCCTCTAGCTATTGAAAAATACGACTGGATGAAATGGATTATCTTCAACTTGCTTAGCCTAAATGATACAGTTGGTGGTAGCAAAATTGCTGGTGGCTTAGCAGATTGGCAAATCATTGCCGGTTTAGGTGTTTATACAGCGATTATCCTCTTCTTCACGTTCTTCTTATTCAAAAAACGAGATGTCGCTTTAAGTTAAATTTTAAAAGGCTGTCCGCATTGGACAGCCTTTTTTTAATGTCTAATAATTTGAATTTTATCGGCATGATTTGTATCAATTCTTGCGGTTCCACCAATTGGGAAAGTCGCAATTGGCTGTGTATGTCCAAAATCCGCGCCAGATATAACGGGGATTTTTTGTAATGCCGTCTTCGTTTCAATGATGTAAGCTAATTTCTCCGCCGTAATTGCTGTTTTCTGTTGGAAACGACCGATTACCAGCCCTTGAATCTCGTCAGCACCAGGTTGACTAAGCAGTGACTCTAAATCGCGATCGAATGTTTCTGGCACAGTCATAAAATCGTCTTCAATAAATAAAATTGAACCTGCCAAATTCGGCATGTATTCAGTTCCTTGCAGTAAATTAAGGGTGCATAAGTTCCCGCCAATGATAGTCCCTTCTGCCTCTCCCGGTTGCATAACAACTAATCCGTCATTCGGGATGAAATTTCGATTCTCTTGGTCCAAATACCATTCATCATCACTCCATACTGCACTTTCTTTAAGTGTATATGGCTCTTTTTGTAATAAACAATCACTAAATGATTCAAGTACATAGTCCAGACCTTTTTCCATTGAAAAACTAGAAAAATGCGCACCGGAATAAGTAATCAGTTCGGTTTGTGTATAAATGGCTGTTGCGAGCGCCGTAATATCTGAAAAGCCACATAAAATTTTAGGGTTTTCCGAAATTAAATCATAATCTAAATATGGCAACAATTGGTTGCTATTAAAACCGCCGATAACGGTTAAAATCGCTTTTACATTCGAGTCATTGAAAGCTTCATGGATATCAGCTACGCGAGAACGAATACTTGAGCTCATCATACAATCCATTTCAGCCACATGTTCTCCAAAAGTAACGCTGAAACCCATGTCAGTTAGACGCTTAACGGCAATTTCGACTTGATCGCTAGCCATGATGCCGATAGAACGGCTTGGTGCAATAATCCGAATTTCATCGCCTTGTTTTAATTTTGCTGGAATCATTTAGTAACCTCCCTATTTAACGTGTGAAATGGACACGAACGCAAATGGTCGTCGAGAATCCCAATCGCTTGTAAATAAGAATAAATGATTACGGGTCCAACAAATTTAAAACCGCGTTTCTTTAAATCTTTACTGATTTTTTCGGATAACTCTGTGCTAGCTGGAACTTCTCCCATTCCTTGCCATTCGTTAATAATCCGTTCACCATTTGTAAAACCCCAAATGTAGTTAGCAAATGAGCCAAATTCCGCTTGGACTCTTTGTGTAGCTAGCGCATTTGTACGAACCGCTTTCACTTTTAGGCGATTCTTCACAATTGCTGCTTCCTCAACAATCTTTGCTAACTCATCGTCTGTCAGCAATGCGCATTTATCAATATCAAAGTGAAAAAAAGCTTCTTGATACGCTTTTCTTTTATGTAAAATCAATCTCCATGAGAGCCCGGCTTGCGCTCCCTCTAAATTAAGCATTTCAAATAAATATGTGTCGTCTTTGCTCGGGACACACCATTCTTCATCATGATATTCTAGTTCAAACGGGTCATTAATCGACCATGGGCAACGTAATTCTTCTGACAAAGTGAGTTCCTCCTATATAGTTAAAATGTAATGCACACTAATTAAAACAGCCACAAATAGGCCGATACAACTCCAAATTAGTCGTTTTTCTTTCCACTGACTAACTGCTACAGCAATGCTTAATGCTAAAAATAAAAAGAGCAGCCAGTTCGGAACGTCGGGGTGATAGTCGCTCGTGAAAATAAGATACCCTACTATTGCTGCAATTATTCCTGTAAAAATAAAACTTATCTTTTGATATCTCATTCGCAAAGCCTCCTATTAACCAATAATAAAACATACGTTCTGTTTTTGCAAGTGAAAATAAAAAAGAGACGAACTTTTTTGGTTCGCCTCTTCTTTACAAATTATTTCAATTTGCCACGTAGGACCATTGGTAAAATCCCGCCATGACGGTAATAATCAATTTCTACTTCTGAGTCAAAGCGTGCAAGTGCATCGAAAGTAATACTTGAGCCGTCTTCACGAACAGCTGTCACTTTTACAAGGTCTCTTGGTGCTACATCTTCACCGATTTCGACTTGTAAACTTTCTGAGCCAGTTAGGCCTAATGTTTCGGCATCTTCACCAGGTTGGAATTGAAGCGGTAAAACACCCATCATTACGAGGTTAGAACGATGAATCCGTTCGTAACTTTTCGCGATAACTGTTTTAATACCTAGCAAATTCGTTCCTTTGGCAGCCCAGTCACGTGAAGATCCCATTCCATAATCGTCGCCAGCAAGAATAACTAAGCCAGTGTTATTTTCGATATATTTTCTAGAAGCATCGTAAATCGACATCACTTCGCCAGTTGGCCAGTAAGTCGTATAGCCGCCTTCTGTTCCTGGTGCGATTTGATTTTTAATACGGATATTCGCAAATGTACCGCGCATCATAACATCGTGATGACCACGACGAGAGCCGTATGAGTTGAAGTCACGAATTGCCACACCTTCTTCTTGAAGGAATTTTCCGGCTGGCGTATCTTTCCCGATTGCTCCGGCTGGTGAAATATGGTCGGTTGTAACAGAGTCGCCAAATTTACCGATAACACGAAGTCCGGATAAGCTTTCTACTTTGCCAGCTTCTTTTGCTAAATTATCAAAGAATGGCGGATTCGCTATATACGTGGAGTTTTCATCCCATTTGTATAAAGCATCTTCCGTTGTTTCAATCGCATTCCAAGCTTCATTTTCATCAAATACATGGGCATATTGTTCACGGAAAAGTTCTGGCGTTACCGTTTCTTCTACTAATGCCTTCACTTCTTCTGAACTTGGCCAAATATCGTCTAAGAAGACTTCTTCGCCGTTATTACCGCGTCCGATTGGTTCTGTTAGCATGTCGACATTTGTTGTCCCAGCAAGCGCGTAAGCAACGACAAGTGGTGGTGAAGCTAAGAAATTTGCTTTCACAAGTGCATGAATGCGGCCTTCAAAGTTACGGTTACCACTTAATACAGCCGAAACAAGCAAATCGCTATCTTGAATAGCTTCTTCAATTTCTTCTTTTAATGGACCAGAGTTACCGATACATGTCGTACAACCATAACCAACTAAGTCAAACCCAAGTTTTTCTAAATATGGAAGTAAGCCGGCTTTTTCCAAGTAGCCTGTTACAACTTTGGAGCCTGGCGCCAAGGAAGTTTTTACGAATTTCGGTACTTCTAAGCCTTTTTCAACTGCTTTTTTAGCAACTAAACCAGCGCTTAACATCACGTATGGGTTAGAAGTATTCGTACAACTTGTAATCGCCGCAATGGCAACAGAGCCAGTCTTCATTGTGGATTGGTCACCATTGCCAAAAGTAACTGTTACTTCTTTGTCTAGGGCTGATTTATCGAGTCCGAAACCTTGGTTACCTGCTTTGGCAGTAATGGATTCACGGAATGTTTCTTTCATTTTCGAAAGTGGAATCAAATCTTGTGGACGTTTTGGTCCTGCTAAGTTTGGTTCGATGGCGGAAAGATCGATTTCTACTGTTTGCGTGTAGTTTGGTTCTACTTTTTCTGGTGTGAAGAATAAATCATTTGCTTCTAAATAAGCTTCTACTAATTCGATTTGTTCTTTGTCACGGCCAGTAAGTTTTAAGTAGTTAAGCGCTTCTTTATCGACTGGGAAAAAGCCACAAGTTGCGCCGTATTCTGGAGCCATATTCGCAACGGTTGCGCGGTCAGCAAGTGGCAGTGTCGCAACACCTGGACCGTAAAATTCAACAAATTTACCTACTACTTTTTGTTCCCGTAAAACTTGAGTTACTTTTAAAGCGAAATCGGTTGCTGTAGCTCCGTTTGGCAAAGCGCCGTTTAATTTTACGCCGATAACTTCTGGAATTGGAAAGTATGAAGGTTGACCAAGCATGCCAGCTTCTGCTTCAATACCGCCAACGCCCCAACCTAAAACGCCAATACCGTTAATCATCGTTGTATGGCTATCTGTTCCGACTAGGGAATCTGGGAACGCTACAAATTCGCCGTCTGCTACTTCATTCGCAATTACGACGTTTGCTAAATACTCTAAGTTAACTTGGTGAACGATACCTGTTGCGGGTGGAACGGCACGATAGTTATCAAATGCTTTTTGTGCCCAATTTAAAAACTGGTAACGTTCCATGTTGCGTTTAAATTCTAGTTCCATGTTAATTTTAAGTGCTTCTGGATTCGCATAGCTATCCACTTGTACTGAGTGATCGACAACTAAATCAACCGGGATTTCTGGATTGATTTTTTCTGGATCGCCGCCAAGGTCCGCCATTGCTTTACGTAAAGAAGCTAAATCAACGACTGCTGGAACGCCTGTAAAATCTTGTAGAATAACGCGGGCTGGTTTGAATGGTACTTCGCCTTCATTGCCATCTTTAGACCAGTGGGCTAAGTCTTCCACGTGTGAATCCTTAATGACGCGACCATCTGCTTGTCTTAATACAGATTCTAGTAAAACACGTACAGAATAAGGTAGTTTCTCGATGTTTGTAAGATTGTCCTCTTCTAAGGTTTTAAGTTTGTAATAATGATACGTTTTGTCGTTCAGTTGAAATGATGCTTTTGCTTTTTCTTTCCAATTAGTCATCCACGTTTCCTCCTTCAATTCTTGAAACGATTGGTCTCTCTCATCTATTGTACTTAAAAACGCGCGATAAGTAAACAAAGAGAATCTGCTATAATTCAATAACTTTTTCTTATAACAAAAAGATGAATGACAACGAGTGCCATTCATCTATGCATTATTAAACTAAGTTGGTTAATGCTTGTTCTAGCGAGCCATATGATTCGAGTTTGGAAATGTTTGATCCAAGTTGAATCGTGCGCTGGGCAAAACTTGGTTGCATGCCGGAAAGTATTGGTACTAAGCCGATAAGTTTAAAAGACTGGATCATGTCTTCCATGTGTTTGGTCGCAAAATCATCTTTTAATACCGCGCTAGAAAAATCAATCACAATCGTATCTAAATTTAACTTATCCGCAGATTCTATCGCTTTTTCTTTCATAAAATAGCCTCTATCATCATCTAAACTGCCAACAATTGGCAAGACGCCGATCGAATTAGTGATTGGAATAATCCGTGTTGATAACTGAATAATTTCCTTTCGCTGAGCGGCAACTTGATTTCTATTTTCTTGCATAAAGCCTTCCAACAGCTGTTGTTGTATCGATGCCAGAATATCTTTTATTTCTAACATAAACTGAATAATATCTGCATCTGTATAAAAAACGTCTTCTGTTTCTTTCCATTTGAGCAAACTAGTAATAATAAATTTATCAATTTCACTCATATGTTGATGGATTTTTCGAATATCGGTTTTATCGTTAAAGCGTCTTTTACCGATGCTTTCAAAATCGCGTTCTTTCACGCCAGTAATGACATCGATAATCATACCGCATGATGCTGTGCTTAGTGAACGAATAGATGATTCAGCCTCGCCACCACTAAGTCTTAATTTATATTCGTCCGTATTAATGTAATAATTTTCGTAAAACATATCCACTAATATCGAACGACGCTCTATTAAAAATTGCTTAATCTGCATAAACTTCTCCTTTTTCACCGATATTATCTCGCAAAAATTAAGATGTTATCTGCATGTAGATTTTCAATCATTTTATTTACTTGTTCTTCTGTTAAGTCAAAGTCTTCTAATAGTTTTTTGACAGACTTATCATCTGTTTTCGAGAACCATTTGGCAAAAGGACCAGCTGCGTATAAAGCGCCGTATTTAGGATTGTAAGCTTGTGGAATCACAATAGCGCCACTTAGGGATTGCAGAATTCCAGAAATAATACCGAATGCTTCTTCATTAACAGGACGTTCGATTTCAATATTCTCTTTTTCTGCTAATGTTTCTAGATTTTTATTGTGTTTTGATTTAGCTAGAACAGAAATATCCTCTTTTTCGTAGCCCTCACTCACTAATTTGTCGATAATTTCCTCGGCTGCCGCGACGTTTTGAACTGCGAATACTTCCCACTTTTTCATTATTTGTCATCCCTTCCATTATCCAATTGTAGTATTTGTTTAATTTCTTCTGTACTTAATTTCCCTAGCATTTGTTCCCCTGGCTGAATAAGTTCATCCACTAGTGCTTGTTTTTTCTTTTGCAAATCAAAAATTCGTTCTTCAATCGTTCCTTTAGTAATCATTCGGAACACTTGGACGACACGTTTTTGACCGATTCGGTGCGCGCGTCCAGTAGCTTGTTCCTCTACGGCTGGATTCCACCATAAGTCGTATAAAATCACGGTGTCTGCGCCTACAAGGTTGAGCCCAGTTCCACCAGCTTTTAGCGAGATCAAGAAAATATCATTCTCTCCTTCGTTAAAGGCATTAACCATATCCAGCCTTGTTTTCGACGGTGTTTTGCCGTCCATATAGAAAAGTGTTTGTCCGTCTTCTTCTAGTTTCTGGCGGATAATCGAAAGCATCCCCGTGAACTGGGAAAAAATTAGAATTCGTTTACCGTTTTCTCTTGCTGTCTGTATTGTATCAAATAACTGTAGTAATTTACCAGATTCACCTTGATAATTTTCCACAAACAGGCTTGGATCGCAACAAATTTGTCGTAAACGAGTTAATCCCGCGAGTAATTTGATTCGTTCTTCCCCGGCATTTCCATTGCTCGCTTCTAAATCAGCTTGGATTTTTTCTAAATAAGCTAAGTAAATGGTTTTTTGTTCATCGGTTAATTCAGAGTACAAGTTTGTTTCGATTTTGTCGGGTAGTTCTTTGACTACATCTTGTTTTAATCTGCGCAACAAGAACGGTCGAATCATTTTGGCGATATTGTCGTAAGGGATTTCTTTAAATTTACGTAACGATGGGAAAAATCCTGGCATTAATGTTTGGAAAATCGCCCATAATTCATCGATGCTATTTTCAAGTGGCGTTCCGCTAAGTGCAAAAACATGATTTCGTTTCAGGGCGCGCACAGCTTGTGAAGCTTTCGTATGGTAATTCTTGATAGCTTGCGATTCGTCGATAATAACGCTTGAAAACGCTACATCCGCAAAATGCACAATATCTTGGCGTAATGATGGATAAGAAATCAAGTACACATGGCCTCGCTTCATCTCTTCCATTTCGGCCATACGGGATTGTTTTGTCCCATGTAAAACGGTCACCGGAATAGCTGGCGCAAATTTTTCTAGTTCGCTTTGCCAGTTGTACAGCAGTGAGGCCGGCGTAATAATTAAGACTGGTTTTAAGTTCGGATTATCTTCTAGCTCAGATGCCAAAAAGCTAATCGTTTGCACTGTTTTCCCAAGCCCCATATCATCCGCCAAAATTCCGCCTAGATTATACTTCGCAAGTGATTTCATCCATTCAAAACCAGTGAGCTGATAATCACGCAGCTCTGCTTTTAAACCTTTTGGCAAAGTAAAGTTGTCTTCGGATTGCGTCGTAATATCTGTTAACAGTTCGCGGAATGAACGGCTGAATTTATGATGCTCGTCTTGCGTTCCCGCCCCTAAAATATCATAAATTTGCATGCCTCGGTAAAGCGGTACTTGCATATTTGCTTGAACGTCTTTTTTACGTACTTCGAGCATTTGGAGTACGTCTTCCATTTGTTTATAGTTCTCTGATTCCAGTGATAAGAAACGACCACTTTTAAGGCGGTGATAGCTTCGTTTTTCACGCAATGATTCGAGGACATTTTGGACTTCTTCTTCCGGAATCCCTTTGAAATCAAATGAAACAGACAGATAATCGTTGTCGCCAGAAACATCCAGCGTCGTCACTGGGCGGACATTTTCCTCAACCATTTCTTCGAGACCATCTTCCATATAAATCTCGGCGTACTCGGCAAGTTTCGGAATGGTTCGATAGTAAAATTGATAGAGATCCTTTTCTTGTTTATTAACGACCATTTTTGTTCCGGAAAAATGAACGGGTGCGCTTTCGATAATATTCATCACGCGCGCTTCTTTTTCGACATCGCGAATCATAATTTTTTCGTTTTCTTCTTCGGTTGTCGCAAATGGATCAAATAATTGATTGCCATAATGATACTCCAGACGTAACGTATGCTCGCCGTATTCGAGGGCAATAAATAATTTGCAATCAAGCGGCTGTTGGGTAATCCGGTCTTCAATCGAATCATCCAGTTTTAATTTCCCACTTTTCTGTAGAGCTGGTAGAACGTAGGAAATGACTTCGCTGAGTTGTGACTCTGAAAACTGCACCACTTCATTTTTCGTTACTTTATGAAATTCGATTAATGGTTTTAACGATTCCCACACTTCTTTTGCCGGAATGAAAAACGTCCCATCAAAAAATAGTAATTGGTAAGCTTCGAAAAAGATTGCTTGCTGTAAGTCTTCTAATTCTAATTGATATTTGTCATCGGCACTTTTTTTGAGTTCGAAAATGAAATCAAGATTGTCATGGCGCACGTTGATGCCTCGGTACTTAATATCTTCCACGCGTTCTTTCATAATAATGCACGTCGTATCGCGCTCTGCAAGAAGTTCTAGCAACTCACTCGCCATGCTCGGTGGAATCGTTAAGTTTTTCTCTTCGGCATAAGATTTTGACCAGTAGAAAGAGTCCGTATCATACATTTTGGCAATTTCACTGATTTGCAGCAGTTTATCAAGAATTTGTTTGTCTTCTTCCGCAAAGAAATGCTCATTTGGATCATAAGCAAAATTCTTGGTAAATACGAGCCACTGCCGATCACGAATCGCCGCTAAAAATGTATTCATGTTTTTGACAACATAGGTCCGTTCAGTCCCTACTTTCACTTCAATCGTCATAATATAACTAGTATCATCCGGTTTTAAACGAATAATATATTGGGTTTGAAGAGGCGTTTTATTCGTATTATCCTCTTCCACTTCAAATTGTTGTGCCATATTTTGTTGAAAAAGGGAAAGAAGCGTATTTGATTCTTGCGTGAGAATTCGATTTTTAAAATCTTGTTTGGCTGCTTTTTGCTTTTCTTTTTCCATTTTTAAATGTGTTGCGTAGATGTGTTTACAAATGGCGTTTAATTGAAAATCCGCACAGCTACACGCATAATTTTCGTTGCCAGCATCTTCTACAACATTTTGATCAATAAAATACGTTAAAAAATGGTCTGATGCATCCTTTTCACGAAACTGAATAATTTCTCCGTCTTCCATCAGTTTCTTTCCAGCCTGCTTCACACTATATGGAATCATTTTATTTTGAATTGCGGTAAAGTGCTCCATTACTTTCTTCCTCCCAAAAACCGTCCATTACTCTAAACTACTATTATATAGGAAAAGACGAGGGACGGCAACGCATGCGGTCTTTTAGCTACTAGCGGTAATAAATTTAGTAGTACTTCCGTGATTTGTCGCTGTTACTTCGAGCCTTGCAGAAATTCGTTCTTTTAGCTCTGGCACATGGGAAATAATCCCAACTAAGCGCCCATTTTCTTGTGTTTCGAGTAAACATTCGACTGCGGCTTCAAGTGATTCTGGATCCAGCGTACCGAATCCTTCATCAATAAACATGGTCTCAAGTGAAATCCCGCCCGCCATTTCCTGTACTACTTCTGCAAGTGATAAAGCAAGCGCAAGGGAGGTTTTAAAGCTTTCTCCCCCCGAAAGTGTTTTTACGTGGCGTGTTAGTCCGGTGTATTCGTCAAAAACTTCAAGTTCTAAGCCACTTTGGACATTTCCTTTTGCTTTTTCCATTTTTCGTTGTAGTTCAAAACGGCCGCTCGTCATTTTCGATAGACGGTGATTAGCTCGGTGGATAATAGTGTCTAAGAACATCGCTAAAATGTAGCGTTCAAATGTTAATCTGCGGGCGTTTTTCCCGCGGGCAGCATCTGCTAGCAATCCAATATCCGCATAGTTTGCTTCGGCTTTTTCAACGGTTTGAATGCTATTTTGATAGTTTTCGATCAGTTCTTTGCGTTTTGCGACAAATTCGCGTTGTTTGATAGTACTTTCTTCTGATTGACTGAGTTGTCGTTGCTTTTCTTGCATCACGAATTCGAGTTGTTCGATATTCGGCTTTTGTTTATCTTTGAGTTTCTCTGTTAAATCCGCTTGACGCGAGATCGCTAAATGACGTTTTCGTTCAAAGTCGGCCAGTTGTTCTTCTTGGCTTTTTAGTTCTTCGTCGGACATTAGTGCTTGTTTATAGGCATCATAGGATGAAAAATCATTTTGTTTCATAGCTACTTTAAAAATTTCCCGTTGTTCTTGTAATGCTTCTTTTGCACCTAAAGTTGTTTTTTGCGCAGATTGTAACGTTGATTCTAGTTGGGTTATGGCTTTTTCAGCTTGTCTAAATGCTGTATCCACTTGCTCTGCTTGTTTAATATGCGTTTGAATACTAGCATTTAGTTCTTTTTTCTTCTGCTCAAAAACGGCTTTATCCCGCAAACCAGCTGGGATTGATTGTTCTAAATAGCTTAATTTACCTGTAGTTAGTTGAACTTGCTGATGCAACTGTTCTACTTGAACGGCAATCGTATTTTTTGCTGTTTCGGCTTTATTTTGGTTGGTTTTTAATGTTTGTAAAGTTGCTTGGATTGTTTCTTTTTGGGCGATTTTGGTTTGTAGCATTTCTATTTCTTCCGTTACATTCTTTCTTTGTTGGATGTTTTCAGCTAATGCTTGTTCGAGCTCGGCTAGGTGCACATCCGCGATATCTGCCCATTCACTTAGTTGCCATTCGAGCTGGCTGATCGCTTTTTCGGTTGAATCAATCGCTACTTGTTTTTCGCGTAGCTTTGCGCTAGCTACTTCGAGTGTTTCAAGATTGGCCACTTCTCCAAATTCCGCGAGTTTTGGGTGTGACACAGAACCACAGACGGGACAAGCATCGCCGTCATGCAAATGGGTCGCCAGTATCGCTGCTTGTTCTTGTTGTCGTTTTATTTCTTCTTGATTAATCGTTGTTTCTATTTCCGACTTTGCGGTTAAAAGCTTGGCAAGCGTTTGTTCTTCTTCTTGTTTCTGTGTATTCCATGCAACCATTTTCACCCGTTTTTTTACTAATTCTTGCTTTTTCTCGATGCTAGCTTCAATCGTTGTTCGCTCATTAATAGCTTCCAAATTGGCCATTTCCGCTTGATTTACTTCCCCAAGCCGCGCTTCCATCAACTGCATTTCGGCAATGATTTCTTGCTCACTTTTCACGACTTTTTCTAAATGGTCGGTCGCTTCTTTCCAGTCTAGTTCGGCGCGTCTTTTTTGGACGGTAACCGTTTCTAACTCTATAATTTTCGGTTCCATTTCTTCCAATTGAAACAGCGTGCGTTTATTAGCTTCTAATTCTACTTCTTTTTCCGCCAACATTTCTTTTTGTTTTTTTGCATGTAAAAATTGATCCGATACCCGTTCCGCCTCAAGCGCCACTTGTTTTTCTGTTTTCTCTGCCGCTTCCAATTGTTCTTTCAAACGAATGCAAAGGGCATCTTGAGACCGCAAATTGCTCGCTCTTTTGGCAGCTTCCATGCGCATTTCTATTGCTTGATAAAAATCTTTTTCTGCTTCCAACTTCACTACTTCCGCCGAATATGCATCTAAATTTTGCCAATCAATCAATTGCTCTTTTGCGAGTGTGACTTTTTCAACAGCGTCACTGGTTTGTTTGCGAATAACGCTCAATTCCGTTTCTAATTCTGCTAAAATCGCTTGTTCTTTTTGCATTGCTTCGGTTTGCAAAACACTGATTTCACTCGTCGTTTTTCCAGCAACCTCCATACCAGGCAAACTCAGCTCAGCAAGTTCTGCCACTTTTTTGCGCGCTTCTACGACTAAAATTTCCGCTTCTTTTTGCTTTTCCCACAGTAAATTTTCGACTTTTTCATAGTAAACCGTATGCGCTAACCGTTGCAAAATCACTTCTTTTTCTTTACTATCCGATACGAGTAATTCTCTAAATTCCCCTTGTGGAATCATCAAAATCTGTCTAAATTGATCCACATTAAGCTGAATTAATTCTTCCATTTTCGTATTTACATCACGAACTGAACTTGCCAGTAATTTCATCTCGTCGCCAATCAACTCGTATAACTCGGCTTTTTGCGGAGAAGTAGTCGTTCCATTGCCACGTTGTTTCGCAATTTCTTGCTGTGGAATCCGACTAATTTGGTAAATTTTATCTTTCAATCTAAAAGCAAGCGTGACTTCAGTAATTTCTTTATCCGTCGCAAAATGACTACGCATCGAAAAACTTTCCCGATCAAATGTATTCGCTTTGCCGAAAATCGCAAAACTAATCGCATCAAAAATAGTTGATTTTCCCGCCCCAGTTTTCCCAGAAATCACGAAAATCTGCTCCGTTCCAAGCTTTTCAAAATCAATCACTTCTTTTTTCGCATAAGCTCCGAACGCTTGCATCGTTAATTTAATTGGTCTCATTCAGCATCCTCCGTCCTTGCTTGTTCAAAAACGTCCGCTAACTTTTGTTTTTGCGTTTCCGTTAATTCTGTTCCATTGACATGTTCAAAAAATTGGCCAAATAACTCTAAATCATCTTTTTTCATAATTTCTTCAAAGTTATCTTGCGTTTCTTTTAATGTTTGTTTTTTACGTTCTAAATGTAAAATATTTGGATAAAATTGACGCAATTTCCCCATTGGATCTATCAAAGCGCCCTCATCCATCAAATTAACTTGGAAGAAATCATCAGGATTTTCTACTAAGTTTTCCGTCAGTTCCGTGAGTGTTCCAGAAATAATTCGCATATCATGTTTTGGCGTCAGAAAACGTTCGGTCGCACTAACTAGCTCTTTGCCTTCGATTTCCACAATCCGGACACTTTTATGATCATTTGCTTCTGAAAAAGAATATTTCAAAGGCGAACCACTGTAAAAAATAGATGGATGGCGAATCGCATGCGGGTGGTGCAAATGACCCAGCGCGGTATAAGTAAAACCGTCAAAGCAATTCGTCGAAACACGATCGACATTCCCAATCGCAAGTTGGCGCTCGGAATCACTCGGAATCCCGCCAGAAACGAACGCATGCCCAACCAAAATCTGCGCCTTACTTGGATCCCATTTGGAACGAATTTGTTTCGTCACAGCTTGCATAGCGTCTTCAAAACTGCGAATGGAATTATCCGCAAAAGCCTCACGAATAATTGCCGGTTCATGATATGGTACAAGCCACACTTCCGCATCCATAAAAGGAATCCCTTCAAACTGCGAAGTACACTTTCCTTTCATATAAAGCTTGCTACTTTCATACCACTGGCTACCAAAAGAAAGTCGCTCAGCGCTATCATGGTTTCCACTAATTGCAAAAATCGGAATACCAAGTTCGACATTCCATTTCACTAAAATATCATTCAGCACTTTTACCGCATCAGCAGGCGGCACAGCTCGGTCATATAAGTCTCCTGCCAAAATAATGGCATCTACTTGCTCTTCCTCGACAATCTTCGTTATTTGTGCCAAAATGTACTTTTGTTCCGCAAGCATCGATACTCCAGATACAATTTTTCCTAAATGCAAATCGGCTGTATGTAAAAATTTCATCGGTTTCCTCTTTTCTTTTTCCAGGAGATTATTTATTTTTAATGCAAAACTCGTCATTTTTAAGTATACTAGATATAGTTTAAAAAAATAACTAGCAATACTGGGAGTGAAGAAGTTGTTTTATCATTTCGCAAAAAACCTCGTTCATTTTATTTTAATTATTATTGGTGGACGATTTCAAGTACAAAACAAAGACAAAATCATTGAAGCACCTTATGTGGTTGTGTCCACGCATACGTCATGGATTGAAATCTTATACCTCGGTTTCGCCCTATCGCCAACACCAGTGCATTATATGGCCAAACAAGAGCTATTCAAAGGTAAATTCCTTAACTGGCTAATGACACACCTTAACGCCTTTCCAGTCAACCGTGATAACCCTGGACCAAGCGCCATTAAAGCACCAATCCGAATGCTAAAAGCTGGCAAAGTAGTTGGGATTTTCCCGAGTGGTACACGAAAAACAACCAACCTTCATTTAAAACGCGGTGCTGTGACTATCGCTCACAAAGCAAAAGTTCCGATGCTACCTGCCGTTTATGACGGACCAAAAACATTTGGAGAAATTTTAAAACGCAAAAAAATCATTATTCGTTTTGGCGATCCGGTACTATTCAATGATACCGAACTTGACCAAAAAGAGCTACTAGAAGTTAAATCTCAAGAACTAATGAACACTTTCGAACAGCTTCAAAACGAAATTAATCAAACAAAAAATAAATAAAAAAAAAGACAGTTTCCGATTGGAAGCTGTCTTTTTTTATTATCAGGAAGCTGTATCAGTAGAGATGCTTGAAGGATTAAGTCCTGCATCTTTTAATACGCCAGCAATTGCTTCGTCCGCTTTTGCCATTGCTTCGTCTGCTTTTGTTGTATCACGACCACTAGCTTTAAGTGCGTCTGCTTCTAATTTGTAAGCATCACTTAATTGTTTCACAGCTGCTTTGAAATCATCTGTGTATTTACCAAGGTCAGGTGTTTTTTCACTAGCAAGTGCTTCAGATACTTTAAGTGCTGATTCACTAGCTGGTTTTGCAAGAGCTGCAAGGTCTGCTTCAGCTGGTTTTGGATCTGCGCCAACTGCTCCTACATAAGCGTTGTAATCGCCATTGTTTTCGTTAATAACGTTTACTAAGTCCATGTAATAATTTAATACGTTGTCTTTATCGTTTGTTGTTTCTTTGCTTGTGTCTTCTTTTTTGTCAGAACTGTTAGAACCAGAACAAGCCGCAAGCGACAAACCTAGTGCTAAAGTTAAAACTACTAATAACCATTTTTTCAAGATGATGTCCTCCTTTTTATCAAGCCAAACTCGGAAGCCCTTTTGTAACTGGCCGCGTCAGTCTCGGATATGCTTCACCCATCCGGCAAGTAACATTACTCACGATGTAACATTATTCATTATAAGCTATTCATATGGAATAATTCAAGCTGTTTTGAAAAATGCTTTTACGATTATTCATACTCTCCGCTTACTTCTACTTTTCTAAGCGCTTTTTCAGTATTTTTATATTGGAAATACATCACAATTCGCCACGGTACAATCATCGCAAACGCCATAATCCAGAACATACCAGATAACTCGCCCACTTCTAAACTACCGCTAATCCAGTACTTAATAAAGATCCGAATCAGTAATAACCCCATCAAAATAACCGGAAAAGCTTTTGTACGCTTAATAAATACGTACTGATGACGAATTTCAAATTTCGTTGTCCAAATTAAAATAACTGAAAATACAAGCCCCATTGCAATAGCTTCTAAAATATCTATCCACGAAACACGGAAAAAAGGAATAACAAACATGAGAGCGCCTGTTGACATCATAATTGGCGGTATGATAATCCCTTTCACACTTGCTGGACGCTTCGATGCTTTCATTCGAATCATGATAATTCCAGCTCCAAAAACAAGTGTAATGATAATTGAAATGATTAATGACACTTTTAATTCCCCCTACTAATCTGCTGTAACACTTCGCTCCTCATTATATTCCTTTTACCGTTTGAAATAAACTTCTCTGCTTAAAGCGCTTCGTCTAAATCCATTCCGCTATTTTGTAATTGATACATCGAATGATACACCCCTTGTTCGGCAATCAAACTGTCATGTGTACCACGCTCAATAATTCTTCCTTTGGATAAAACTAAAATTAAATCGGCATCCTTAATTGTCGAAAGTCGATGCGCAATCGCAATCGTTGTACGTCCTTCTCTCATTCGTTTTAAACCAGTTTGAATTAAGCTTTCTGTTTCTGTATCAATATTCGCCGTTGCTTCATCTAACACAAGGATTTGCGGGTTCGTCACAACCGTCCTAGCAAACGAAATCAGCTGTCTTTGCCCACTTGAGAATGATGCCCCACGTTCAATCACTTTATGTTTATATTGATCTGATAATGTTTGAATAAAGCCATCTGCTTGAACAAATTTCGCGGCATCCTCAATTTGTTCATCGGTAATATTTTTATTATACAACCGAATATTGGTATTAATATCCCCATAAAACATAAAACTATCTTGCAATACTAGACCAGTTTTCTTGCGCAATTCAGCAATCTCGTGCGACTTAATCGATTTACCATCAATCAAAATATCACCACGTTCAAATTCATAAAAGCGCATCATTAAATTGATAATTGAACTTTTCCCACTCCCCGTATGACCAACAAGTGCAACTGTTTGTCCAGGTTCCGCCGTAAAGCTAATATTTTTCAGCACATCACGTCCACCTTCATATGCAAACGAAACATCTTTAAACTCAATTTTAGCGCGCGTAATTTTCGCTTCAGGATCATTTAATTGGGCTGGCACTTCTTCGGTTTCATCCATAATCCGAAATACCCTCGATGCCGCTGTAATCGCTTCTTGATACATTGCCAGCCGTTCCATTACGTTATAAATCGCTTCTAAAAAACGGTCAAAATAACTAATAAACGCATAAATCGTCCCAATTGCTACCGGTCCGATTAAAGACTCAGCCCCGAAGAAACTAAGAATAATCACAACAGCAAGTGCATAAATCAAATCAATTGCCGGTCCAAGTAGTAACGCATTAAATTTAATATTCTTCATACCAACGTCATAGTAATCTTTGTTGATTTTCTCAAATTCTTTTACTAACCGACGCTCTTGATTAAATTGTTGCACAATCGACATACCCGAAATCGACTCCGCAATTTTCGCATTTAATTGACTTAATTTTTCTCGACGTGCTCGGTAAAACTGCGAACTATATTTCCGGTAAACGAAGATAATAAAAACAATCAACGGGAATAACAGCAAGCTATATAGCGCTAATTGCACATTGAGCGCGAACATCGCCGCATAAATCCCGACAAGCATAAATAAACTTTGAATCGCTGTAGAAAGCACATTTATAAACATATCCTTTACAGCTTCGGTATCATTTGTCACACGCGAAACGATACTCCCAGCAGGCGTTTTATCAAAATAACGCATACCGAGCGAATGCAGTTTCGTAAAAATATCAATCCGCATTTGTTGAACGATTTCAAGCGCGATTTTTTGGAAGAACAGTAGTTGAAAATACCAAACTACCGATTTCCCAATCGTCAGCCCCAAATACCCCGCTCCAAGAATGAGCAAAGCCTGCATTTCTAAGTTCATCGGTGTTAAATAATCATCCAAGAATATTTTAATCAAAATGGGCGCGAATACATCCGCAAGCGTTACGAGGAGAACAAGTACCCCAGTCCAAATTAAACTTGGAATATGGTATTTCGTATAACTAAGCATTCGTTTTAATACTTCGCGATGTTCTTTACCGGACATCACTAACATCTCATCTTGCTCATTCATCGCTTCCATCTGCCGCACCCCCTTCTTCCAAAGCTTCCTCCAGTTGTTGCTCGTGGAACATTTCCGCATACCAGCCACCTAAAGCCATAAGTTCCATATGCGTTCCTCGCTCCACAATTTGTCCTTTGTCAATCACGATAATCAAATTCGCATGTTCTACAGAGCTAAGTCTGTGCGCGCTAATGATTGTTGTCTTATCAGAACGATTCTCTTTTAAATTAGCTAAAATTTGTTCCTCTGTTTTCGCATCAACCGCCGAAAGCGCATCATCTAAAATCAGCAATTCCGGATTCATAATTAACGCCCGCGCAATTGCAAGTCGCTGCTTTTGACCACCAGAAAGTGAAACCCCACGCTCACCTACCACTGTATCATAGCCATTTTCAAAACCTAGAATATCTTCATCGACAGAAACGAGTTGCGCGATATTGCTCACTTCTTCCTGCGATGCATCTGGTTTCCCAAAACGAATATTATCTCGAACTGTTGTCGAAAATAAAAACTGATCTTGCGGCACATAGCCAATCGCTTCTCTTAACGCTCGAACCGTATAATCTTGAATTTTCACATCAGCGAAAGCAATTTTGCCTTCATACGTATCATATTCACGCATTAAAAGTTTTAATAAAGATGTTTTCCCAGAACCAGTTCGACCAACAATCCCTAACGTTTCACCCGCTTTTAATTCAAAATGAATCGCAGACAAGACAGGTTCGGTTTCATCTGGATACGTAAATTGGTCCAGTTCCACTTGTAAGTCACCAACAGGAACTGTGTCAATCGCGCCATCATGGTCAAGCACATCTTCTTTTTCCGCAAGTAAATGCTGTACCCGGTCATAAGACGCATTCCCGCGCTGAATAATATTGTATAAGAAACCAAATGCTAACATCGGCCAAATTAATAAGAATAAGTAGTTCGAAAACGCAATCACTTGCCCAATAGTCAACTGCCCATCCACAACAAATTTCGCACCGAAACCAAGGGAAAGCACAAAGGAAATCCCAACAATAATCGAAATCATCGGATCGAACATCGCATCCACTTTCGCAACAGAAATATTTTTTTGAACGACTTCTTTGGTTTGTTTCGCAAAATCTTGAATATCTTCTTTCTCTTGCCCAAAGGTCCGTGTTACTTTAATTCCAGAAATACTTTCTTGCGTTTTATCATTTAACATTGAAAAAGCTGCCTGCGCCCCGTGAAAGCGGTCATGAAGCTTTTTACCTAGAATCGAACTTCCGAGTACCATAAACGGCATCGGCAGTAAGGCAATCAGCGTCAACCGCCAGTCAATCGTAATCGCCATTGTCGCAATGACTGTTCCACCTGTTAAAACCGAGTCTGATAAAGTCAAGACACCGATTCCCGCTACTTGTTGAATGGCGGTAATATCATTTGTCGCATGTGCCATTAAATCTCCCGTACGATACCGTTGGAAGAAAAATGGCGACATCTTCGTAAAATGTTCAAATAATCGTAAGCGTAACGTTCGTTGTAATTTATTATCAGAACCGAAAATCAACATCCGCCAAACGTAGCGACCACCGTATGCAAGAATCGCTGCCACAATGAGAATAACCATCCATTTAATCAATTTATCTTTTGTCAGTGAGTCGTTCGTCACGGCATCTACCGTATAACCGATAATTTGCGGTGGAACCAACTGCAAAAGCGCAATCGTAAACAAAATCGTTACTCCAAATGCATAAGATTTCCAATTTTCTTTAAAAAACCAGCCTAATGCTTTATATATTTTCAAACAACAATCCCTCCCTTTTTTCCTTAAAATTGGACAAATAAAAATAATGGACCTATTTCTGCCCATTATTACCCGAAAAAATATATTTATTTGTCACCACTTTGTATAAAATAAAACCAAATTAAAGGAGAGCTCCCTTGTCCCTGAAATGGTCCGGTGAAATAAATTCTATTTTTACGCGCAATAATGCCTTGTTTGAAGTCTTCATATAATTATTCATCGTCCATTCCTCCTTTGTTTTATTATGCAACGATATTAGTTTAACCGATTTTTTTTGAAAGCGCAACAAATAATTGCAAATTGTTTAAAAATTATTTTTATTATATAAAAGAAAGCATAACGATTATCGTACATATCGTTATGCTTTCTTCTTATTTTTCTTCTGGAACTACTTGGTTTTCCACTGCTTCTTCATACAGCTCAAATTCTTCTGTTTTGATAACTTCTTTTTCCGTATCGATATTTTTCGTTTTCTCATCGAAGGAAATAGTCGAGTTCCCGCCCGCTACAAGCAAGGAGCCATCGTCTTGTATATATGCAGTGAAGATATAAACTTTGCCTACTTCCGGCAGTTGGTCATCTTCAAATACATCATAAGCAGATCCGTCTTCACGAATCCCACCTTGTTTTTCAAGTGAAATTTCTTTATTAACTGTTAATTCATTTTTTAAATTAGTAATTACTTCTACTTTATAATTTGTATACGCCTCACCAATATATGCTATCGAACCATCTTCTTGCTCGATTGGTGTTTTATTTTTATATGCAGTTCCTGTCTCTTCTGTAACTTTCCCTACAAAAACATAATCAGCGTCACCAACGACTTCATTTGGATTATCTACATCAAGTGTATAATCGGAAAAAATGGCATAAGTTGGTACATCTTTTTTCTTTGGTTCTGCTTTTTCGGCATACGTATTTACTGTTAAGAAACAGCCGACGCCTAAAATACTAACTACTGAAGCAATAATTCCCATAGTTGTTTTTTTCAATGTGTGTACCCCTTTTAATATTTTTTATATGCTGCGTCATACGAAATTTTATCATTTGTGGATAAAGTCGTTTTCGATGTACTGTACTGATACATAACGTCCGAAGCTGCATTATGCGCTAATCGTAAACCATGTCCTAATTCATGTGTAGCCACATTTTGTTTCCCAGCGTTATTCTTTTTATCCATATTTTTCTTGTTAAACGTGATTTTCCCATTGCTGTAAGTCGTTGCATTGATATTGTTATTTGCTGAAATATCACTACAATATACATCTGATTTATTCGTTGCAGACGCTGGTCTAATAACACCTTTTTTATAGGCATTCCAAGTGTTAGCTCCACTTCTAATAAAAGACATATATTTTGAATTTCCGGAGTAATCCAAGTGTTTGCTAGAATCCACTAGATCCCAACCATTGATTTTTGCGGCCGCACTCGCTTCTTGTCCCGGAAGGAAAACCGTCCATAAACATACAAATGCCACTAACAATGTTACTATTTTCTTCATTCTGTGTCGCTCCTCTTTGTAAGTAATCGTTTAATTAAATGAAACCGTATACATATCCTATTAAAAATAAAATTATTTTTAATATTCTTCCCTTTGAATACAGTTTTCTTCATCTTCGTCTAACCCAGTTCTGATTGCTAAAAAGATAGCACTAACTTACTGCTCGTTTTCTTGCTCACCTCTCTTTTTGAATTTATCATAAAAATAGGAATTGCATTGAACAACCTATTGTTATCACTTAATAAATAACATGTTCACTTGAGAGCATAAGTTTAGTCTGGTACAAAAAAATTGTACCATGAATTTCCACTGTATAACCAAAAATGTAATGAAATGCCTGTTTTACGTCGCGAACGACTTAAAAACGTCCTTAATTATAATCATTATTACTCTTTTTGAGCTAAAAGTTACTGAAAATCCGCATTTCCACTCATTTTAGATTGGTTTTTTCTTTTTTATACATCAGATTTATGAGACTTCACTAAATGTTCATAATTCGGTAATAGCACCTCAATATTTAATACTGTTAACCCCTAAAACATATAAAATATTATATTTCCATCGCATAAATATTCACCAACGGTATATTTAATTTTGATAAATAAAAAAACCTCGATCCTTTATCGAGGTTTTCAGCTATATACTAATGATAATACTCACTACCATAACGACTATACCGAATACAAATGCCACGAAGAATCCATACCACTTCTCCTTATAGGTAGCAAACGCTGAAACTGCATAAATAAGCAAATAGATGAGTTGTAGCCAGAGCGGTGAATTCATTCCTTCTTTCGTCTGTATCATCGTCCACAAACTATTTAGTAAAAATAGCATAAATAAACCAATTAAAACAATCTTGATGATTTTTTTCATGTTGCTCTCCCTTTGTCGTTAATATTCTCTTTCTCAAGTATAGCAAAAAAATGATGGATGTTAAACCATTTTTAGCGCAGAAAAACTACATAACTAAAAAGTATTATTTGTACGGATAGAAATTATTGAGTAATACCAGAATAGCGATAATAACTAGATCTACACGCAAAACATCTTTCTTATCTGCCATACAAAAAGCATGAATCAAACAGCCTAAAATGAGAATTGGCCAAGTTAAAGCCTCATTAATTATCGGAGAGGCGAGTGTAGCTAAAAGCATAATAATTATAAATGTGTATTCAATTCCTTTAGATTTACTCATCTGTTAGTTCTCCTTTATCGTTGGTGAAGTTCGTGTCAATACTATCTAAGTATATCACGAGTTTCATCTATTGTTCTTTAAATCAAGAGGTGAATTTCTATTTGCCCACTTTCTGACTTAATTCCAAAAGAATCAAGATATCATGTCAAAAGTTATTTTAACATGCAAGTATGCTATTTCTTTTTTATTGTTATTTTTCTTTTGTGAATGTAAGCAATAACTCCAATAAGTAGTAGTATTAAAATTATTGGAGCAATAATTACCCATAAAGTATCATAATAACTAAAAACATTTCCAAGTATCAAATTAACTACACTTCCAATTTAATATTTTAATGATTGAGTAAAATAACTTTCATAATTCAACTATGTTTATTTTCTTTCTTTGCATTGCTGTATCTTAAAGTTTGGAACGCTGTACCTAAAAGTGATATAAAAGCACATGCCAACATAATTAGAAAGCCTGTTGCAAAATATATACATATACAAGATATTACAGTAAGCACATATACTCCTATAAGCCATTTTTCCATCTTCACTTTTTTCATTTACTATCCACATCCTTCATAAATTTAATGTTCAACGATATGAGTGCTATTTATCACAAATATAATTTAGCATAAAAAAAGAATGTATAACCAAAAATGTAATGAAATGTCCGATTCTTGTCGCGAACGACTAAAAATAAGATTTATTTAGGTTTATTCTTACACAAAATGAGTATCATTGTGTTTTTAATCACAAAATAATACAAATCATCCGTTCTTATTCATAATTTATGCACTATTTTCCCAATGCTTCACAAAAAGTTCATATTCACTCGAATTTTATGTTATCACATTTGTTAAAATCGCGAAATTATTTAATTATTTATCATTTTTAATTATTAATAAGTGAATAATGAAGTATAAGTATTCACTAAATCTTAAAATTATTGACTCTAGCAAAAGTGTATGTAAAATATTTCCAAAGAAAAACCCCACATTTCCTAAGAAAATGCGGGGTTTTAGTAATCAATTTAAAATTGACTTATTTTTTCACTTGGCTCATTACTTCTTCAACAAAGTTATCTTCTTTTTTCTCGATTCCTTCGCCTACTTCGAAACGTACGAATGATACAACTTTACCACCGCTTTGTTTCACGTAGTCACCTACAGTGATGTCTGGGTTTTTAACGAAAGGTTGGTCTTCTAAGGAAATTTCGCTTAGATATTTTTTCAAACGGCCTTCTACCATTTTTTCGACGATATTAGCTGGTTTGCCTTCGTTTAATGCTTGTTGAGTTAATACTTCTTTTTCGTGTGCAACTTCTTCAGAAGAAACATCTTCACGAGAAATGTATTTAGGGTTGATTGCAGCGATGTGCATAGCAACGTCTTTTGCAACTGTAGCATCAGTAGTTCCTTCAAGAAGTGTAAGAACACCAATACGTCCGTTCATGTGGATGTATTCGCCGAAAGCAGAGTTGTCCTCTTTTTCTTTTACTTCAAAACGACGAAGGGAAATGTTTTCACCGATTTTTGTAATTGCTTCAGTGATGTAATCTTGAACAGTTTGGCCATTAGGCATTTCTGTTTTAAGTGCGTCTTCTAAGCTATCTGGACGTACTGCAAGAATTTGTTTAGCTAAAGCGTCAACTAATTGTTGGAAGTTATCGTTTTTAGCAACGAAATCTGTTTCAGCATTTACTTCTAGTACTACTGCATGTTTTTCATTGCTGATTACATGAGTCATACCTTCAGAAGCTACACGATCAGATTTTTTCGCAGCTTTAGCGATTCCTTTTTCACGAAGATAGTCAATTGCTTTTTCCATATCTCCTTCTGTTTCTACAAGTGCTTTTTTACAATCCATCATACCAGCACCAGTTTTTTCACGTAATTCTTTTACCATTTGAGCTGTAATATTAGCCATTTATTTTCCCTCCAATTTTTCTCTTTAAAAAAGGTGATAAGAATAGTGCCTTATCACCTTGAAAGTTTCAAATAAAATCTTATGCTTCAGTAGTTTCTTCTGTAGCTTTTTCTTCTACAGGAGCAACTTCCGCTTCCGTTAACTCTTCCCCTTGGTTCACTTCAATGATAGCGTCAGCCATTTTAGCAGTTAAAAGTTTAACCGCGCGGATAGCGTCATCATTTGCAGGGATTACGTAGTCGATTTCATCCGGATCACAGTTTGTATCAACAATACCGATGATAGGAATATGAAGTTTACGAGCTTCTGCAACCGCAATACGTTCTTTGCGTGGGTCAACGATGAATAATGCATCAGGAAGACCTTTCATGTCTTTGATTCCGCCTAAGAAGCGTTCTAATTTTTCTTGTTCTTTTTTAAGAAGGACAACTTCTTTTTTAGGAAGGACTTCAAAAGTTCCATCTGCTTCCATTCTTTCGATTTTTTTAAGGTGTTGAATACGTTTTTGAATAGTTTCAAAGTTAGTTAAAGTACCACCTAACCAACGATGATTCACGAAATATTGTCCAGAACGGATAGCTTCGTCGCGAACGGATTCTTGCGCTTGTTTTTTAGTTCCTACGAACAGGATAGTTCCGTTGTCGCTAGCTACTTCACGCATGAAGTTGAAAGCTTCGTCTACTTTTTTCACTGTTTTTTGTAGGTCAATGATATAAATACCATTTCTTTCTGTGAAGATATATTTCTTCATTTTTGGGTTCCAACGGCGAGTTTGGTGACCGAAGTGAACGCCAGCTTCTAATAATTGTTTCATTGAAATAACAGGCATGTGTTATTCCCTCCTATTGGTTTATTTTTTGCGGATAACCGCCCTCCGCATGGATCAACCAGCTGAAAAACTTGAACGAACAAGTCGTTAAGCACCTTCTCAGTCTGTCACCGTGCGTGTGTGATTTAACACTGTTTCCTAATATACCATAAAAATACTATAAATGCAAGAGCAATTGCGGTATTCCTTGTATTTATCTTTACATATTCGCAACTGGAATTCATTTGGACACTGTACGTTATTTATTTAAACGACATGATGGCGTTTGGTGTACAAATTTGGCACGATACCTTCAATTTTGCATACTAAATTCACAGAGAAATTTCTACCAAATACAAAACCGCTCCAAAATTAGCAACAATACTAATTTTGAAGCGGTCTCCTAATCAATTCGCAACAATATTTACAAGCTTCCCTGGAACGACAATCACTTTACGGATTGTTTTGCCTTCTAGGTTTTCTTTCATTTTGTCGTCTTCTTGTGCGATTTTTTCTAGTTCTTCTTTTCCAAGCGATTTGGCAACGGTGATTTTACTTTTCACTTTGCCATTTACTTGAAGTACGATTTCTACTTCATCTTCTACTAGTTTGGTTTCGTCGTATGTTGGCCAAGCTACGTAG
This sequence comes from Listeria cossartiae subsp. cayugensis, assembly GCF_014229095.1. Classification (GTDB taxonomy): domain Bacteria; phylum Bacillota; class Bacilli; order Lactobacillales; family Listeriaceae; genus Listeria; species Listeria cayugensis. The sequence goes on from NZ_JAARZC010000001.1 coordinate 1,369,308, forward strand.
CTGATTGTTTCGGTGTGACCTAGGATTTCCCACAATTCTTCTGCAAGGTGTGGTGCGATTGGTGATAGTAATTGAACAAAACCTTCGACATATTCTTTTGGAATCGTGTCTTGTTTGTAGGCTTCATTGATGAAAATCATTAGTTGCGAAATCCCAGTATTGAAACGCAGGTTTTCGTAATGATTCGTTACGGTTTTCACCATATGATGATACGCTTTTTCTAAATTAGCATTCGCATCAGTTGTAACTTTTTCAGCAAGTGTGCCTTCTTCAGTTACTAGCAAACGCCAAATGCGGTCTAGGAATTTACGTGCTCCTTCTAGGCCGTTTTCATTCCAAGCGATAGAAGCTTCTAGTGGGCCCATGAACATTTCGTATAAACGAAGCGTATCTGCGCCGTATTTTTCTACTACTTCATCAGGGTTAACGACATTGCCTCTTGATTTGGACATTTTTTCGTTATTTTCGCCAAGAATCATGCCTTGGTTAAATAGTTTTTGGAATGGTTCTTTGGTTGGAACTACGCCGATATCGTATAAGAATTTATGCCAGAAACGTGCGTAAAGCAAGTGAAGTACAGCATGCTCTGCCCCGCCGATATAAACGTCAACTGGAAGCCATTCAGCTAGTTTTTCTTTGTCTGCAATTGCTTCGGTGTTTTTTGGATCGATGTAACGCAAGAAATACCAGCTTGAGCCAGCCCATTGTGGCATAGTATTGGTTTCGCGACGTCCTTTACGACCATTTTCGTCGGTTACGTTTACCCAGTCGTGCAAGTTCGCAAGTGGCGATTCGCCTGTGCCAGATGGTTTGATTTCCGTTGCTTTTGGTAGAAGTAGTGGTAGTTCTTCTTCTGGAACAAGTGTTGTTTCACCATCTTCCCAGTGGATAACTGGAATTGGTTCGCCCCAGTAACGTTGTCTGCTGAACAACCAGTCGCGCAAACGATACGTGATTTTACGGCTACCGATGCCTTCTTTTTCTAGCCAATCAATTGCAGCGGTAATCGCTTCTGCTTTAGCTAGTCCGTTCAAAAAATCAGAGTTAATATGTGGACCGTCGCCAGTGAAAGCTTCTTTTGTTACCTCGCCGCCTTCAAGAACTGGACGAATATTCAAACCAAATTGTTGCGCGAATTCAAAGTCGCGTTCGTCATGTGCTGGTACGGCCATAATTGCGCCCGTTCCGTATTGAATCAATACATAGTCAGCAATCCAAATTGGTACTTCTTCGCCGTTGATTGGATTAATTGCATAAGCTCCTGTGAAGACACCCGTTTTATCTTTTGCAAGGTCGGTTCTTTCTAGTTCGCTTTTTAGTTCTACTTGTTTTTTATAAGTTTCTACCGCTTCTTTTTGCTCGGGTGTAGTGATTTTTTCGATAAGTTCATGCTCTGGTGCAAAAACGGTATAAGTTGCGCCAAAAAGAGTATCTGGGCGTGTTGTGAAGACGTTAAACGTTGCATCGCTTCCTTTAATTTTAAAAGTAACTTCTGCTCCTTCAGAACGACCAATCCAGTTGCGCTGCATGTCTTTGATGTTTTCAGGCCAGTCAACTAGATCAAGGTCATCTAGCAAACGATCTGCATATGCAGTAATTTTAAGCATCCACTGGCGCATTGGTTTACGGAAAACTGGGAAGCCTCCGCGTTCACTTTTGCCGTCGATAACTTCTTCGTTAGCTAAAACAGTACCAAGTTCTGGGCACCAGTTTACAGCGATTTCGGCTTCATAAGCTAGGCCGTTTTCATATAGTTTTTCAAAAATCCACTGAGTCCATTTGTAATACTCAGGATCTGTTGTGTTGATTTCGCGGTCCCAATCGTAGGAAAAACCTAGTGATTTAATTTGGCGAGTAAAGTTCGCAATATTAAGTGCAGTGAATTCTTCTGGGTCATTGCCAGTATCAATCGCATATTGTTCAGCTGGAAGGCCAAATGCATCCCAACCAATCGGGTGAAGTACATTCTTCCCTTGCATCCGTTTCATACGAGACAAAATATCTGTTGCTGTATAACCTTCTGGATGTCCTACGTGAAGGCCAGCGCCAGATGGATACGGAAACATATCAAGTGCGTAGAAGTTTTCTTTATTTTTATCTTCAGTTGTTTTGAAAGTGTTATTTTCACTCCAATATTGTTGCCATTTCGGTTCCATTTTTTTATGATTAAATGTCACTTTACTCATCCTCTTTTCCTTAAAATATCGAATTTTGGCTACAAAAAAATCCCTACATCCCAACGGCTTATCGCCATGGGACGAGAGATGCTTCTCCCGCGGTACCACCCACATTAGTGTTTGACCACTCAACTTATCAATTCCTTAACGCGGAAAACGGGGATACACCCAAGCTCCATGGTAAGTTCATCCGGATTTTGTGACTGACTTGCACCAACCGTCAGCTCTCTTCACATCAAAATATGCAGATTACTACTCCAATTCATCGCTATTTCGCAAAATTCATTAGTTTTATTGTAGCTGAATTTCATTTTTTTAGCAAGCGCTCTGAAGATTTATCTAACTTTCCTAGTAAAATGTGCTAAAATGAATGGAGAATTTCATTTGAAGGAGTCTAAAACTAGTGAAACAAACGAATCCATTTGTATATAGTAATGATAATAAAAGATATCATACGTGGAATTACTGCTTGCGCGAGGAATTTGGGCAAAAGACGTATAAAGTGGCACTCGATGGCGGCTTTGATTGTCCAAATCGTGACGGCACGGTCGCACACGGTGGTTGTACTTTTTGTAGTGCGGCTGGTTCTGGAGATTTTGCCGGAAACCGCGCGCTTGATTTAAAGGTGCAGTTCCAACAAGTTCGCGATAAAATGCAAACGAAATGGAAAGATGGAAAATGTATCGCGTATTTCCAAGCTTTCACGAATACGCATGCCCCGGTTGCCGAGTTACGTGAGAAATTCGAAACTGTTTTGAATGAACCAGGTGTGGTTGGGCTTTCGATTGCAACAAGACCAGACTGTTTGCCAGATGATGTGGTGGAATATTTGGCTGAATTAAATGAACGTACTTATTTGTGGTTGGAACTTGGATTGCAATCTGCTCATGATGAAACCGGGCGCTTAATTAACCGGGCGCATGACTATGAGTGTTATGTAGAAGGTGTGCGCAAACTACAAAAGCACAATATCCGGATTTGCACCCACATTATCAACGGTCTTCCAAAAGAAACACCGGAAATGATGATGGAAACAACCCGGAAAGTAGTTGAAAGTGGCGTTGACGGTATTAAAATCCATTTGCTTCATTTATTAAAAGGAACGCCCATGGTAGAAGATTATAAAAAAGGTGATTTAGAATTTTTAACGCGCGATGGTTATGTGAACTTAGTGGCTGATCAACTCGAAATCTTACCGCCAGAAATGGTTATTCACCGGATTACAGGTGATGGTGGCGTGGATGATTTGATTGGACCCGTATGGAGTTTGAATAAATTTGAAGTTCTGAATGCGATTGACGCGGAGTTGGTACGCAGAGATAGCTGGCAAGGGAAACTGTATCAACCTGTGGAAGTGAATGCAAAATGAATTTGCGCGGCATTCTCCCCTTCGCTCATGACACCCTTCGAAAAGTAGTTCGTTCTGGTGATTACGTGATTGATGCGACTTGTGGTAACGGGCATGATACGCTTCTACTAGCAGAACTAGTCGGCATTAACGGACATGTGCTTGGATTTGATATTCAACAAGTGGCAATTGATGCGACGAAAGAGCGGCTGGAAAACGCAGCTGCCAGTTCGCAAGTAGAACTCGTATGTGCTAGCCACGCACGCCTCCCGGAATATACATCCAAACCAGTTCGTGCCGCTATTTTCAATCTTGGTTATTTACCTGGTGGCGACAAAGAAATTACGACTACTGTTGATTCTACGCTAGAAAGCATTGGCCATTTAATGGAACTGCTTGAAGTTGGTGGCGTCATTATTCTCGTAATTTATCACGGCCATCCTGCTGGAAAACTAGAAAAAGATGCCGTCGTGACTTTTTGCGAAGCTATCCCACAACAAGATTTCCATGTATTATCTTACAACTTTATTAATCAAAAAAATGATGCGCCATTTGTGATTATCATCGAAAAAAGAAAACCTAGACAAAGCTAGTAATTAGCCAGTCTAGGTTTTCTTTTTATTTTCCGAAGTCGTATTTGTCTGCTACGTATACATCGTACCAAATCATGAAAATAACAACTGTCCAGATTTTACGACTGTAGTCAAATTTACCGGCACAGTGGTCATCTAGTAAATCTAGAACGTATTGTTTGTTAATTAAATGATCGGTTGGTGATTCTTTAATAATGTTTTTAACCCAAGCATTCATTTCGTCTTTTAGCCAGTGACGAATGGGTACTGGGAATCCTAGTTTACGGCGATTAAGTACGTGTTCTGGTACAAATGTTGCTGCCGCTTTACGTAAGATATATTTAGTAGTTCCGTTAGTTGTTTTCATTGTATCTGGAATATTTCTTGCCACGTTGTAGACTTCTTTATCAAGGAAAGGTACACGGACTTCCAGTGAATTAGCCATCGTCATGCGGTCAGCTTTGAGAAGAATATCTCCACGAAGCCACGTATGGATATCAATGTACTGCATTCTTTCTACAGGATGATAATTCGTTGTTTCCGCATAAAATGGATCTGTAATATTCGTATAATCATGCCCAGCTTGATATTTTGGAAGCAAAATTTGTTTTTCTTTTTCCGTGAACATTTTCGCGTTTCCGATATAACGTTCTTCCATCGGCGTTGTTCCACGTTCTAAGAAGCTTTTACCACGCATTCCTTCTGGCATAACACGCGCTACGTTATTTAACAAGGATTTAAATACGCCTGGCATTTTGTTAAACATCGCAAGTGAATTTGGTTCATTATAAATGTTATAGCCACCGAAAAGTTCATCTGCACCCTCACCAGATAATGCTACGGTTACTTGTTTACGTGCTTCTCTTGATAAGAAATAAAGCGGAATAGCAGCTGGGTCAGCAAGCGGATCATCCATATGCCAAACAATTTTTGGTAATTCTTTCATATATTCTTCTGGTGAGATGACATAACTAATGTTTTCTACACCAAGTTTATCTGCTGTTTCTTTGGCTACATCGATTTCACTGAAACCATCGCGTTCAAAACCAACTGAGAATGTTTTGATTGCTGGATGGTATTCTTTGGCAATTGCTGCAATAATCGATGAATCAATACCGCCAGATAGGAATGAACCAACTGGTACGTCAGAACGCATGTGCATTTTAACCGAATCATACATTACGTCACGAACTTCTTTGATCCATGCGTCTTCTGATTTAGTTACTGGTGCAAAAGATGCTTTCCAATAAGTTGTAATTTCCATTGGTTGACCAATTTTTTTCGTGAATTGATGTCCTGGTTCTAAACGTTTTACATTTTTAGTTAAGGAATCTGGTTCTGGAACAAATTGGTACGTCATATAATTTTGTAATGATACTTCGTCTAATTCTTTTTCTTTTAACGCATGTAAAATGGATTTCTTTTCAGAACCCATGAACAGTTTGCCGTCTTCTTCTGCATAGAAAAATGGTTTAATTCCGAATGGGTCGCGTGCGCCGTAAACAAGTTCTTCTTGTTTATCCCAAATAACAAAACCAAACATCCCGCGAAGGCGTTCTGCTGTTTTTTCTTTGTATTTCGCATAAGTAGCGATAATTACTTCGGTATCACTCTCGGTTTCAAATGTCATTCCTTCAGCAACTAATTGCTCGCGGAGTTCCACATAGTTATACACTTCTCCATTAAAAATAATCCAGTAACGTTCATTTTCATACGTTAAGGGTTGATGACCGTTTTCTACATCAATAATACTTAAACGGCGGAAACCAAACTGCACGTGATCATCTGTGAAGTATCCTTCATCATCTGGCCCACGGTGCGTAATCATACTATTCATTTGTCTAAAGGTTTCTTTATCTGCGCCAGTAATTTCTGTAATGCGGTCATGTACGCATCCTACAAATCCACACATGGTAACATTTCTCCTCTATATAGATAATCATTTTATCTTTTTTTCACAACGTCTATCATATCATAACTAGACTCGCTTTGCACTGTTTAGGAAAGAAAAAAACCGAACATTTCTGAGAGGAAATGCTCGGTTAGGATTATTTTACAATTAATTTTTTCAACGCTTCTGCTTTATCGGTTCTTTCCCAAGGTAAATCAAGATCGCTACGGCCAAAATGACCAAAAGCAGCTGTTTGACGATAAATTGGGCGGCGCAAGTCTAGCATATGGATAATGCCAGCTGGACGTAAATCAAATAACGCATTTACGCCATCGATTAATTCTTGTTCGGAATAATCGCTTGTTCCGTATGTGTCAATCGAAATCGAAACCGGACGCGCAACACCGATAGCATAGGCTACTTGTACTTCTACTTTTTTAGCAAGTCCTGCAGCTACGATATTTTTCGCAACATATCTTGCAGCATAAGCACCAGAACGGTCTACTTTGGTTGGATCTTTGCCGGAGAATGCTCCCCCGCCATGACGTGCATATCCGCCATATGTGTCAACGATGATTTTTCGGCCAGTTAAGCCAGCATCTCCAAGTGGTCCCCCAATAACAAAGCGGCCAGTTGGGTTGATAAAGTATTTCGTGTCTTCATCTAAGAAAGAAGCATCAATCACTTCCGGGAAAAGATGTGTGTGCAAGTCTTGTGCGATTTGCTCTTGCGTAATGTCTGGATGATGCTGCGTAGAAACAACAATTGTATCAATCCGAACTGGTTGATTAAATTCATCATATTCGACCGTTACTTGTGTTTTCGCATCGGGACGCAAGTAATCTAATTTATTTGTTTTACGTAATTCAGTTAACTTACGTGCTAAACCGTGCGCTAAAAAGATTGGTAATGGCATTAATTCTTCTGTTTCGTCTGTTGCAAAACCGAACATCAAGCCTTGATCTCCCGCTCCGATTGCTTCAATAGCAGCGTCAATTTCGCTACCACTTCTTGATTCTAATGCTTCGTCCACCCCTTGCGCAATATCTGGTGACTGTTCATCAATTGCCGTTAAAACAGCACATGTTTCTGCATCAAAACCATATTTTGCACGGGTATAGCCGATTTCTTTAATAGTATCACGAACGATTTTAGGGATGTCTACATAAACAGACGTCGTAATCTCTCCCGCTACTAATACTAAACCAGTCGTCACCGTGGTTTCACAAGCCACACGCGCGTCCGGATCTTTTGAAATAATTGCATCTAAAATTGCATCAGATATTTGATCTGCAATTTTATCTGGATGTCCATCAGAAACCGATTCTGATGTAAATAGATGACGGTTTTTAGCCAATTTCATTTTCCTCCTTTAGTTCTCTCCAAATACGTCTCATATAAAAAGCCTCTCCCTATTTTGCACAAAATGCGCACGAATAGAGAAAGGCTATAATTATACCTTTGCTCTCATCGTTCAGAAGATAATCCTCCTGCAACAGATTAGCACCTTTCACATATATGTGTAGGTTGCTGGGCTTCAAAGGGTCAGTCCCTCTACCGCTCTGGATGAAAGATAAATTTTAATTCTAAGATAGAATACCATAAACTGAGGCCAGATGCAATAATAATTCGGTTTTGAATTCATTTCCACCCCTTAAAAATGGCGTTTGATTATTTTTCACTTATCATTATTTCCAACCTGTGGTATGATAGATGGATAAAAAAGATGTTTTACTTAACTAAAGGAGATTGTATCTATGAGTTTAATTCCGCTATCCTTGATTATTTTTCTTGGGTTTTTAGCAGTTGTATGTTTATTTGATTTTGTGTTTCGTTTATATTGGTTTAAATATTTCCTAGCAACAATGGGATTAATTGCAAGTGGTGTGGTATTTTTCATCAGCTTTTACGGCGGTGGGATGTCCCAAACAGAAATAGCAATTGCCATTTTTATCGGCTCATTTGGTGAATATGTTGTATCACTAATTATTAGCCTAGTTCGCTTTATTTCCAAAAAATCAAAAAAACCTAAACAAAAGAAAAAAGCTAAAACAGCCTAAAAAGCTAGCGACATTCACGTCGCTAGCTTTTTTTATGCCAATTTATCATTTAATTAAATGAAAAGCTTTTTTAATAATTTCAGCTGATGCAGCAAAACTAGCCTCTTCATCTACAGTTAGTTTCGGTTCTAAAATAGCTATCACACCATTTGCACCAATAAGCGCTGGTTGACCAATATAAGTCTTTGTTTTTTCGTCATACACAGCCAGCGGAAAAACTTGTTTCGCATCCGTCAAAACTGCATCCACAATTCCCGCCGCGGCTGTCGCTATCCCAAAACTCGTCCAGCCTTTTCCAGTTAAAATATTCCAGCCACCACCGCGAACAGCATCTTTTAAAGTTGGTAAATCAAGTGGTGTTGTTGTTTTGTAATCCGCGATACTAACGCCACCAATTTTCACTGTTGACCAAGCAACAAATTGCGATTCGCCGTGCTCGCCAAGGACGTATCCCTCGACACTCTTTGGATTAATATGTAACGCTTCCCCAACAACCCGTCTCATTCGCGCTGTATCAAGTGATGTTCCCGTCCCAAACACCCGCGAACGATCAAAGCCCGAAACTTTCTGAATAAGCATCGTAATCACGTCACATGGATTCGTAATATTCACAAAAACACCCTTAAAACCCGTCGCTACAATCTTCGGTACAATCTCTGCCACAGATTTGCTTGTTTCAACAAGCTCTTCCATTCGATCTTCCCGAAGTAGCGTTTCTGGACCAACCGCCATCACAATCACATCTGCATCCGCCAGCGCGTCCCAATCATTCGATGTGATAGTTGTATAAGAACGCGTCATTGAAGCCATATCTCGTAGTTCTAGCGCTTCACTTTCCGCCTTTGTTTCTACTTTATCTATTAAAACAATTTCATCACAAATCCCTTGAGTAACAAGGGAAAAAGCCACGTCGCTTCCAACATGACCTGTACCAATTATTCCTACTTTGCGTTTCACAAAATCCCCTCCAAAATTAATTACTTGAATTTAATGCGATTAATTCATATTTAATGATGGTTTTATTATTTTCCCATACCAATTTACGTGGAATTGCTTCTCCAAGTGTTTCGCCTTCTTTTGTTTTGCGAACCGCGATTGGCACATCAATTGGATAAATTCGATATCCTACTTTTTCAAGTTCAAAGAAATTATCAGAAATTCGTTTTTCATTTCCTTTTGTTACGATCATTGTGTTTACCTCTAGTGGCATACCCAATTTTCCCACCTCCATTTTCTATTATCATAGCAGAGTTTACCCCTGTTTGACTAGTTTTTATCGCCTAAAATCCGCTCGGCTTGTTTCACAATTTGAACCATGCCAGCATCACGCATAAAAAAACTGAACGCCGGTTGTAAAATAAATTGGCTCAGTTCCCCACGCAAAACGACAGGTCCTTTTGTTTCTAAGTAATCAGCCTGTTTTTCGATGGTTGTAATCTTAGCCGCATAAACCCGTTTCGTGAACGTCCGCTCCTTGGATTCAACCAAATAATCAGCTACAAAATAAAAAGCATCACTCATTGCTCCCGTTTCTTCCATTAACTCTCGCTCCGCTGCCGCCAAATTAGTTTCCCCTGGTTCCCCTTTACCTCCAGGAAATTCTAGTCCACGAATTTTGTGTTCCGTAAAAAGCCAGCCATCTTCCGTTTTAGGAATAATCAGCACATCATCCGAATTTATTTCCTGTGCTTCAAAATAAATCGTCACTTTATTTCCAAGTGTATCTTTATAAATAAACAAAAACTCACTTCCTTTTCTTTTTTCAAAAATATGGTAAGCTGTATGTAAGCTGAAATTTAGAGGATGAATAATAATGAAAAAAATTCTTATCGGAGGAATCCGACTTTATCAAAAATATATTTCGCGGTTCACCCCGGCGACGTGTCGTTTTTACCCGACTTGTTCGGCATACGGGATTGAAGCAATACAGACACACGGCGCCTTGAAGGGAAGCTATCTCGCAATTAGACGTATTTCTAAATGCCACCCGTTTCATAAAGGCGGGCTTGATTTTGTGCCACCTAAAAAAGAGAAAAACGATGATTCCGAGCACCACTGCAAAGCGCATCATCACCATTAATAATAGCATGAATCGGTTTGCGCCGGTTCATTTTTTTCTTGCTTTTTATGAAAGAATAAGGTATTATCAAATTCGGACTATAAATCGTAATTACTACGATTCGTATACAATTTAAACAAGAACAATTTCGATTTAGAGGAGTGAATGGATTGAAAAAAAGCTACCTTATTGCTATAGCCGCACTATTATCTACTTTATTGATACTTACTGGCTGTTCGGACAGCAGCGATACAAAAACAAGCAGCGATAAATTAACTGTTTATACGACTGTTTATCCTTTACAGTACCTAACAGAACAAATTGGTGGTAAATATGTCGATGTTCATAGCATTTATCCGCCCGGCTCAGATGCTCACAGCTTTGAACCAACACAAAAAGACATGATGAAAATTGCCGATAGTGATTTATTTTTCTATATTGGTCTTGGTATGGAAGGATTTGTCGATAAAGCTGAAAAAACGTTAGCAAACGAACATGTCACTTTCGTCCCTACTGCTGAAAAATTAGATTTACCAACAGACCCTGACGCTGCTGAGGAGCATGACCATGAAAGCGAAGAAGAACACGAACACGGCGATATCAACCCGCACGTATGGCTAAATCCAGTTTATATGGAACAAATGGCAACGGTCGTCAAAGATAAATTAATCAAAGAAATGCCGGATCAAAAAGAAACGTTCGAGAAAAATTATCAAGCTGTCGAAGAAAAATTAAAGACACTTGATCAAGAATTCCGCACCGTCACAAGCGAGGCCAAACAAAAAGATTTCGTCACTGCCCACGCTGCCTATAGCTACTGGGAAACCGAATATAACTTACACCAAATCCCTATTGCCGGCGTATCAACAAGCGACGAACCATCTCAAAAGAAACTAAAATCGATTGTCGAAAAAATCGAAGCAGAAAAAATTCCATATATCATGTTGGAACAAAACACGAATTCGAAAATAGCGGATGTAATCCAACAAGAAACAAACACGAAAACCTTAACACTGCATAATTTAGAAACATTAACGCAAAAAGATATCGACAACCATCGCGATTATCTTTCCATCATGAACGATAACTTAAAAGCATTAAAAGAAGGACTTAATTACTAAAAAAGAAAGGCGCTCTAGTTACTTAGAGTGCCTTTCTTTTAATTTATTCCGTTGAATCTTGCCAGAAGCTGTTTTTGGTAGAGTTTCGACAATGGTTATTTGCTTAGGAATTTTAAAACTAGCTAAGTTCGTTTGGCAAATGGCGCGTAATTCCGCTTCATCAAAAGCTTGCTCTGCAATGATAAAAGCGACTGGTACACTGCCCCATTTGTCATCATGCTTACCTACTACAGCAACTTCTTTCACTGCTTCATAAGTAGCTATAACATGTTCAATTTCGGTTGGATAAATGTTCTCTCCTCCCGAGATAATCAAATCCGAACGACGCTCTAACACAAATAAAAAGCCTTCTTCATCCAAATAACCGATATCACCCGTTTTAAACCATCCGTCCGCGAAGGCAGCTTTTGTTGCCGTTTCATTGTGTAAGTAGCCGGGCGTAATCGACGGTCCTTTTAATAAAATCTCCCCGTCGTCCGCAATTTTCACTTCTGCCGGAAATAACGCTTTACCAGAAGAACCGATTTTAGTTAAGGCATCTTTCGGCGGTAGAGTCACGATTTGCGACGCTGTTTCAGTCATACCGAATGATTGCACTAAAGGAATATTACGTTGCTTGCAAATTGCCAAAACTGCCTCACTCGCCGGTCCCCCGCCAAGAAGCACCGTTCGTAAATTCGGATGATAGCTACCACCATGAATTTTGAGCAATCGTTCAAGCATCGAAGTCACGACAGAAATCGTGGAAACTTTGCCACTTTCTAGTAATTGGGTGATTTTTTCTTCGTCAAAATGTTCTTCCAAATATACCGGAATCCCATAAATTACCGAACGCATCATTATCGATAAACCACTAATATGAAAAATTGGCACGGCGCACAGCCAGCTATCTTTTTCAGTTAAACCTAAATTTAATGCCGAAGCAACCGCACTCCACCAATGGTTTTCATACGTTTGCATAACGCCTTTAGGTTTACCGGTTGTTCCGGATGTATACATAACTGAAGCCACACGCGATAATTCCCATGTTTCTAGTAGTTCTGGCTTTAGATAATTTGTGTGCTGCAATTCAGTGTAACTAATTCCGTCCACCACTTTTTCCGCAAACGTATCTGCGAAAAAGACTTGTTTTACCTTTGCATTAGCAAGTTGAAAAGCAAGTTCTTTTTTCGTCAAACGGTTATTAAGAAATAGCGTGACGGCACCAAGTTGTTGCAAAGCGTGGATAAGTAAGAAAGTCATCCGGTCGTTTTTCCCGAGAATAGCCACCATTTCGTCTTTTCTAATACCACGCGAGAACAATTTTCCCGCAAGCTGCTCCACTGCTTCATTTATTTCCGCAAATGTTTCTTCTTTTCCTTCAAAAACGAGCGCGGTCTCGTTAGGAGAAAGCCGCACTCGTTTTTGAAGCCAGTTTGTCATGTCCATTTTTACACCTTCAAATCAAGGGAATTTTGGAAATTGGTCAAAGTCTGGATCGCGTTTTTCTTTAAAGGCATCGCGACCTTCTTTAGCTTCGTCTGTTGTATAGTATAGAAGTGTTGCATCACCAGCTAATTGCTGAATACCTGCTAAACCATCTGTATCCGCGTTGAAAGCCGCTTTAATGAAACGTAGCGCAGTTGGACTTTTTTGTAACATTTCTTTCGCCCAAGCGACTGTTTCCGTTTCTAAATCTGCTACTGGAACAACCGTGTTAATCCAGCCCATTTCAAGAGCTTCGTCCGCTGTGTATTGACGGCACATGAACCAAACTTCTTTCGCTTTTTTGTGCCCGATAACACGTGCTAAGTAGCCAGAACCGTAACCAGCATCAAAGCTACCAACATTCGGTCCAGTTTGACCAAATTTTGCATTGTCAGCAGCAATGGTTAAGTCACATACCAATTGAAGAACATTACCTCCACCAATTGACCAGCCGGCAACCATCGCAATAACTGGTTTTGGAATAACGCGAATTAAACGTTGTAAATCAAGCACGTTCAAGCGTGGGATTTGGTCATCACCAACATAACCGCCATGTCCGCGAACTTTTTGGTCTCCGCCAGAACAGAAAGCTTTTTCGCCTTCCCCTGTTAAAATAATCACGCCAAGATCTGAATTATCACGTGCTAAGTTAAATGCATCAATCATTTCTGTTACTGTTTTTGGTGTAAATGCATTATGTACCTCTGGACGGTTAATCGTAATTTTTGCGATTCCTTCGTAACTTTCATATTTGATTTCCTCGTATACTTTTTCTGTTTGCCAATTAAAACTCATTTTTCTTCCTCCTTTAAAATAACTTCCAGCCAGTTGTTAAGCTGACTTGAAAAGATGTTTGGTTGTTCTAAATAAACTGCATGCCCCGCTTCTTGCACCGTAACATGCGTGCTATTTGGTAATAGTTGTTGCATATTTTGCGCGATTTTTTCAAATTTCTCATCTAACGCACCAGTAATGAGTAGCACCGGGAAAGTAAAGTCCGCTAACTGATTCCAATAAGATGGTTGCTTTCCAGTGCCCATCCCACGCAAACTCATCGCCAAGCCTTGCGGATTTTGCGCTAACCGTTCAGACCTCATTCGCTTTTTCCGCTCCTCAGGCAAAACAGACTGTGACGCAAAAAGGGCTAAATTTTCCCAGTAATCGACAAAAGACGTGATGCCATCTGCTTCAATCCTGTCTGCTAAACGATTATCCGCTTGGACGCGACTAGCACGAGCATCCGCTTCCGCGAGTCCAGGTGAGCTGCTAACTAAAATCAATCCGCGCACCATTTCTGGATATGTCGCCGCAAAAGCAGTTGCCACTCGCCCGCCCATCGAATAACCAAGCACAAAACATTGCTTGATGCGCTGTTGGTTTAAGATTTCGGCTAAGTCGGCGCATACAGCTTCTATCGAATAACGCGTCATTTCCGCTGGGCTAGCCGTTTTTCCGTGCCCAAGTAAATCAGGCGCGATAATATTATACCATTCTTTTAAAACTGCTATGCTGTCTTGAAAAGTTTCGCTTGTTCCTGTAAAGCCATGCAACATCAGCAAAACCGGTTTATCCCCGTTTAAAGTATTTGTCAGGTGGTAACGTTGCCCGTTGACTAACATCTTAATCTAACGCCTTTAATGCAGTCGCAATTTTTGTCCAAAGCGCTTGGTGATTTGCTTTATTTTCATGCCGATTTGTTTTCACTTCGATAATATCCAAACCTTTGTGGTAACCAGCTTTATCAATTGCTTCTTCCAGCTCATCAGTCGTTTTCGCCTCATGATAGTCCGCATCGTAAAATGCAGCAGCAAACCGGAAATCAAGCTCAGTTGAAGTACCAAATAACGACTCAAAATATTTCGGTTCATTGGCTTGCGGTAAAAATGAGAATATCCCACCACCGTCATTATTGACGATAATAATAGTCAGATTCATCTTATATTTTTTAGCCATCAGCAAGCCATTCATATCATGATAAAACGATAAATCGCCAATCAGTAAAAACATCGGTTGGAACACAACACTAGCACCTAGCGCCGAAGAAACAACTCCATCAATACCGTTCGCCCCGCGGTTTGCGAGCATTTTTATCTTCTTATCAACTTGCGAAAAATACGTATCGATATCGCGAATCGGCATACTATTACCAATAAACAAGCCTGCTTTATCAGGCAACAAGCGACGTAATTCTGCAACAATCTTGCCTTCTTCTAAAGTGGTTGTATTCGCCATTTCTGACAAAACGATTTCACGGGCAACTTTATTGTAAGAAGTCCATCTATTTAACCATGCGGCATTTTTCGCATCGTCTGGCATATTTTGTAGCATAATATCGACTAAAAATCGCTCATCACAGTGAATCATGTCTGTTACTGCTTTAATCGGATCTTTCCAAGCAGCCCCAGGATCCACCACGTAAAAACGAATATCCGCCAGTTGTTCTAACCAATTTTTAAGTGGTTTAGAAACAGGCATACTCCCAAAACGAATCACGACTTCTGGTGTTAAATTAGCCAAAAAATCTGCTTCTTTTAAAAACGCATCATATTGGTCAATCACGACTTCATCTACTGCCCCGTAAGAGCGCAACCCAGAAAGTGGATCCGCTAAAATTGGCCAACCTAGTTTTTTTGCTAAATCAACCATTGGCTGTTCCAATTCTTTTTTATCCATCGGACCTACAACGAAGACGCCTTTTTTACCAGTGCATTCGGTGACCATTTTTTGAATTGAGCTATCGTCCAACACTTCATGCGTATAATAAATATGTACGTGATGATGTTTTTTTCCGGTAGCGGTAAATGGAGATGGTTCTAAAATTGGTACGAGTGGTTCCCGCAATGGAAAGTTAAGATGAACTGGGCCACGTGGGGTTTTCATCGCAATATCCACCGCGCGACTGCCATGCCATTTTGCATAACGAAGCATTTCTTCACTGTTTTCAGGAAGTGCCATATCGGTAAAATCTTTGACGTGCGAACCGTATAAATGCAACTGATCCATCGCTTGCGGAGCGCCAACATTTCGAAGCTCATGCGGACGATCGGCAGTTAAAACAATTAACGGGATTTGCGATAAATTTGCTTCGACAACTGCTGGGAAATAATTCGCTGCTGCCGTTCCCGAAGTACAAAGCAGAACAACTGGACGTTTCGATGCTTTCGCCAGACCTAAGGCAAAAAAGCCAGCCGAGCGTTCGTCAACATCCACATAAATCTTCAAAATCGGATGTTCTGCCATCATCAGTGCAAGCGGAGTAGAACGTGAACCCGGGCTAATAATTGCTTCTTTCACACCGGCTTGCACAAGCTCCTCAATAAATGCAGCTAAATAATCTGTCAGCACTTGTTCGTGGTTTGTCATTTCTTTATGCCTCCTAATACGCGTAACATCGGTTGGAATTTAACCGCCGTTTCTTTTAATTCTTCTTGTGGTACAGAATCACCAACAATCCCACAACCAGCATAGATTAATCCTTGTGAATCAACAATTAAGCCGGAACGAATGGCTACAGCAAACTCACCAGAACCTTTTAAATCTATCCAACCGATTGGGGCACCGTAAAATCCACGGTCCATTTCTTCCTTCATCCGAATAATGGCTAGCCCCATTTTTTGAGGTAAGCCGCCAAGTGCTGGCGTTGGATGAAGAGCTTTCACCATTTCTAACATCGAAACTTCTGGTTTTTTCTTCGCGGAAATATTCATATATAAATGTTGAATATCGCGATTCTTCAAAAGTACAGGTTGGCTAGATAACGATAGCCCTGTTGTAAATGGTTTTAACGTTTCTTCCATCATTTGGACCACATAGGAATGCTCTCGTAAATTTTTCGCGTCTTGTAGTAGCGCATTACCTAGCGCATCATCCGCCTCTTCAGTAGCCCCGCGCTCCGTAGAACCAGCTACACATGACGAATGAATCGTATCCCCGTTCACAGCAAGTAATCTTTCCGGAGTTGCCCCGAAAAAGACCCCTGTTCCCTTTTCAATGAGGAAGAAATAACTATTTTCTTGTGTTGCTAGCATATTTTCCAAAATAATTGCACTATCTACTTGGCGCTGGAACCGTAGCCCCATGCGTCTAGCTAGAACAACTTTTTTCACGTCTTCTGAATGATTAATCATATCGATAATTTCACTCGCAGTTTCTAGAAAATGGTCTTTGCCAATCTCCTTAAAATCTGTAAGTAACGCCATTTCAGCTTCATTAACCTCTTGATGAATGATTTTTTGCCATTGATTAAAAACAGCTTCTAACTTACTTTCCGTATCATCTGAGTAAATAGACAAGTTGACGGTTAAGTAGCTTTTACCATCTTTATTCGTCAACATAAATAACGGTAAGTAAAACAAGCCATCTTTGAAACTTTGCCATTCTTTCTCTGTATCACGCTCAGGATCAAAGGCAAAACCACCAAAGTAAATTGGGCCAGTTGCATCCACAGTTGCATTCGTTACACTCGTGCGCAGCCTTTTTTCAATTTTCTCTTGCAGTCCAAGAAAAGCATCTTTTTTCTTCTCCGCCAAAAATTGTTTCGTTACACCAAAACCGGTCATCGTCAGCGTCGTTTCTGGATTTTGCCAGAAAAAACGTTCACCTTTAAAAGCCGTACCAGCTTTTTTAAACAATTTGACTGGAGACACTAATTCATCTAACTCAGTTACCCAGCTAAATAGAGCCGGTTGATCTTGGCTTGCGCTACGTTTCGCTTGATTAAATAAATCAAGAGGCAATTTAGTATTCATATGCTTATCTCTCCTTTTACATTCACATCTTCTATTATACCAAAAATGGAGCTAAACTGCTTGGTTTGCGTTTTTTCTTTCATTTCGGCAATAATTATTGACGTTCTTGCATTATTTCCCTAAAATGAAGGGTAGACATCTGAAACATATGGAAGTGAAAAAGGAGAGAAAAACATGGCTAATGCCTCAAAATCTGCACTTACGAAACAAACTGGATTTCAAAAATGGTGGACATTACTTCGTCCTCATACACTTGTAGCCTCTTTTGTTCCGGTATTTCTTGGAACATCGGTCGCAATGAGCTACACCAGTTTTCATTTTACACGTTTTATCGTCATGCTAATTGCTTGTTTCTTTATACAAACATCCGCCAATTTATTCAATGAATATTTTGATTATAAAAAAGGGCAAGATGATGAGCACTCGGTTGGAAATGGTGGTGCTATCGTTCGTAATGGTATGCGCCCGGGCTTTATTTTGTTCCTCGCAATCTTTTTATACATTTTATCAATTCTTGGTGGCGTTTATTTATCCATCGAACTTAATTGGTATGTTGGTCTACTTGGCGCTATATGTATGTTGGTTGGTTTCCTTTATACAGGCGGACCTTACCCCATCGCCTATACGCCATTTGGTGAAATTATGGCCGGCTTCTTTATGGGAGGAATTATTACGTTCATCTCCTTCTACATCCAAGCCGAATTCATTAGCATGTTTATCGTATACGTATCCATTCCAGTAATGGTACTCGTTGGTAACTTATTACTTGCTAATAGTATTCGTGATTTAGTCCCTGATAAGAAAAATGGTCGCTTAACCTTAGCTATCTTACTTGGCCGCAAATGGGCAACCGTTCTTTTTGCAGCAGCATTTCTTTTCAGTTACGTCTTTGAAATCTCGCTTATTTTTACGCAAGATGCTCCTTGGTGGACGCTGTTAATTTTACTTAGCTTGCCAGAAGCAGTTCGTGCCGTGCGTCGTTTCATCGGTAAAACATCGCCAATCACAATGGTACCAGCCATGAAATCGACTTCCAAAGCATTAACAATCTTCGGTATTACACTTGCACTCGCTTATCTATTAAGCCTATTATCTCGTAACTTATTCATGTAAAAAAACTGGTTGTCATCGTGACAACCAGTTTTTTATTTAGAAACAATTTGAACTTGCTGTTTGTTTTGAACATATTTCGCAAGTTCTATCGATAAATCATAGCGTAAAAATGGCGTAATAATATAAATTCCTTGAAAATGCGCACAAATAGCATCCACTAACTCGCGAGCAATCGCCATCCCTTCCTCATTAGCATGACCGTGCTCTTCCGCCTCTCTCATTCGCTCCCGCACCTCATCCGTCAAACGAATACCAGGAACTTCATTATGCAGAAATTCCGCATTCCGACTAGATAATAATGGCATAACCCCAATGAAAAGTGGCACATCAATGTTTGCTTTTTGCAAGGCTTCCTTTAATAAAACAGCTTTATTTACATCATAAATTGGCTGGGTAATAATATAATCGGCACCATATTCCACTTTTCGCTCAATTAATCGAACCGCTTTTTCTAAGTTCAGTACATTCGGATTAAAGGCTGCACCAACATGAAATCGCGCTTTTTCTTTCAGCGACTTCCCAGTATAAGAAATCCCATCATTAAACTTTTTAATCAGCTGAACTAATTCCACTGATCTTAAATCAAACACCGACGAAGCACCGGGAAAATCGCCTACTTTCGTTGGATCGCCAGTAATCGCCAGCACATCATGCAGTTCCAATTTATGGAATCCCATCACATGCGAGTGCATCCCAACCAAATTATGATCCCGCGTCGTCAAATGAATCAACGGTTTAATGCCATACTCATGCTTCAAAATCGACGCCAGCGCCATATTACTAATCCGCGGTGTGGCAAGCGAATTATCCGAAATGGTAATTGCATCAACCCCCGCCTCATTAAGCGCTTTGGCCCCTTCAAAAAATTTCGCCGTATCAAAAGTCCGTGGCGGATCTAGTTCAACTAAAATCGTCAAGCGTTCCTTCACTTTATCAAGTAAACGTTCACCTGACTCCGCATCCTCCACTTCTTCTGGAACAAGCTCCAAAATCGGTCGAACTTCTTTTTCAAAAATTGGTTTCGTTGATTGTAATCCTTTACGTAAAGCGCGGATATGGTCTGGCGTCGTTCCACAACAACCACCAATAATTCTAGCACCTTCTTGCCGGAAAACCTCCCCGTAATGAGCAAAATAATCCGTATCCGATTGATAAATCACTTTGCCTTCTTGCACTTCTGGCAAACTGGCATTCGGATAAACAGCCAAATAGGCCTTATCATAAAGAGGCACTGTCTCCAGAGCACGCGCCATGTGATACGGACCAAGCCGGCAATTGATACCAACGACATCCGCCCCAAGCGCAATCAATTCCTCTAGCGCATCTGGTAATTTCTGTCCATTTTGCAATATTCCCGGTTCATGCATCGAAACATTCGCAACCACTGGTAAATCCGTTGTTTCTCGAAGAATTTTTAACACCGTTTTAAGTTCATCTAAATCATAGTACGTTTCGAGCAAAATTGCATCCACACCATCTAACAAAAAACAGTATAGCTGCTCCCTAAAACTACGCTTAATTTCTTCAAGTGGAGCCGCCGGAAGCCTTGCATCCACGGCTCCATTTATCCCGCCAATCGTGCCAAAAATATACGTCCCAGTCCCTCTAGCCGCTTCCTTCGCTAACCGAATTGCCGCTTGATTAATTCGCTTCACTTCATCCTCTAAACCATATCGCGCTAATTTAATATAGTTGGCACCATACGTATTCGTTTGGATAATATCCGCCCCAGCACCAATATACGCTTTATGAATCGCGACAATATCTTCCGGATGTGACAAATTCAGCTCTTCAATCGAACGATCCACCCCATAAGAATAAAGTAAAGTACCCATCGCGCCATCAGCAATTAATACTTTTTCACTTAAATCTTTTCTTAAGTTCATTTCACGACACTTCCTTTCTTAATGAATGAAAGTGCTTGTTTCAAATCAGCAATTAAATCATCGGCATCTTCTAAACCAGCTGAAAAACGTAATAATCCTGGTGTAATCCCTTGTGCCAAACGGTCCTCTTCCGGAACAGCCGCATGAGACATTTTCGCAGGATACGATAAAATACTCTCCACTGCTCCCAAACTCACAGAAAATACCGGCAATTCCAAATGTGTTACAAGTTCCCGCACTGCTTCTTCACTGCCTAAATCAAACGATAAAACAGCCCCGCCGCTTGTTGCCTGTTCCACTTGAATGTCATAACCCGCATGCGATGGCAACCCCGGATAATGCACCGCAACCACATCTGGTTCCGCATTTAAAAATAACGCAATTTTCTCCGCCGTCTCCGTTCCAGCCTTCATCCGCACCGAAAGTGTTTTTAGTCCGCGCAATAACAACCACGAATCCTGCACACCAAGAACTCCACCAGTCGAATTTTGCAAAAAATATACCGCTTCGGCTAAACTAGGATTATTTGTAACAACTAGCCCCGCCAGAATATCACTATGCCCACCTAGAAACTTTGTCGCACTATGGATAACCAAGTCCGCACCTAGCTCTAACGGCTTTTGAATCAGCGGTGTTAAAAACGTATTATCAACAAACGTATAGCACCCATTCGCTTTCGCAAGTTTGGCCACCGTGCGAATATCCGTCACATGTAGCAGCGGATTAGACGGCGTTTCCAAATAAACCAATTTTGTATTTACCTGAAAAGCCTTCGCAACCTCGTCAATATTAGTCGTATCAACAAACGTATGCGTAATCCCAAAACGCGGCAACACTTGCTCCACTAAACGAAACGTCCCACCATACACATCTTTCGCAATAATAAAATGATCCCCTTTTGAAAGGGTAAAAAGCGCCGCAGAAACAGCCGCCATCCCACTTGCAAAAGCAAAACCAGCCGTTCCGCCTTCCAGTTCCGCAATCGCCTGTTCCACTTTTTCTCTGGTTGGGTTCCCGCTTCTCGCATAATCATAGGCATGGTAATTATCAAAGTCATGCTGGTGAAAAGTAGATGATAAATGAATCGGCGTATTTAGCGCACCGGTTTCTTTATCAATCCCTAAACTCGCTTTAATCACAGCCGTATCTTGCGCATATTCTTTAGCCACGAGCGGTCACCCCTTCCAAAACCGTATCAAGCGCCTTAGCCAAGTCAGCAATTAAATCCTCACTCGCTTCAATCCCAACCGAAATACGCAACAATTTATCCGTCAGCCCATAAGAATTTCGTAACTCCACCGGAATATCCGCATGCGTTTGCGTCGTCGGATAAGTAATCAAACTCTCCACCCCGCCTAAACTTTCCGCAAAAGTAAACAATTCCAGCTCTTTCAAAAGTGGCGATACGAGCGCCGCATCTTGAATAAAGAAACTAATCATCCCCCCGCGTCCCGGATAGCGCACTTCCTCCACCAGCTCATGCTCTTCCAAAAACGCCGCGATTTTCTGCGCATTCGCTTGATGCTGTCTCACACGTAAAACCAGCGTCTTCAGTCCACGAATCAATAACCAACTATCAAATGGCGATAGCACCGTCCCCGTCGCATTCAACTGCTCAAAAAAGAATTTTCCAAGCTGTGCCTCTTTCACAATAACCGCCCCGGCCAGCACATCATTATGCCCACCAAGATACTTCGTCGCACTATGGATGACAATATCCGCACCTAACGTTAAAGGTTGCTGTAAAACCGGCGTATAAAATGTATTATCCACAATCACAAGCAAATCATGCCCATGTGCCCATTTCGCAACAGCCGCAATATCCGTTTCCTGCATTAAAGGATTCGTCGGCGTCTCAATAAAAATCGCCTTCGTTTCTGGACGAATCAATTTTTCCAAAGCAGCAATCTCCGCCCCGTCCCAATAAGAAAATCCAATCTGATATTGCGCACCAAACTGTTCAAAATATCTAAAAGTCCCCCCGTACAAATCCTGCGAGCTAATAATATGTTCGCCGGTTTTAAAAAGCTGAAAAACGAGTTGAATCGCACTCATCCCCGAACTCGTTGCAAAAGCATGCGTTCCATTTTCGAGTTCCGCGAGTGCTTCTTGCAAAGCATCTCTCGTCGGATTTCCAGTTCTAGTATAATCATACCCCGTTGATACTCCAAGATCGGCATGCTGGTAAGCTGTAGAGAAGTAGACTGGCATATTGACAGCACCCGTTCTTTCACATTTTCTATTTCCAATTTGCGCTGCTATCGTCTCTTGTTTCAGCTTTGCCATAATTACCTCTCCTCCATTCCTTTATTTCTCTAATACTTGATATTCCGCACGAACTTCTTTAGTCGCTTTAATCATATCTTGCAGCGCCGCAATCGTTTCAGGCTCTTTCCGCGTTTTCAACCCACAATCCGGATTAATCCAAAACTGTTTCGCATCAATTGCTCGTAACGCCCGGCGAATATTATCTTGAATTTCTGATACAGTCGGAACACGCGGACTATGAATATCATAAACTCCAAGGCCAATCTCCTTATCATACGTCACTTCTTCAAATGTCGAAATAATCTCCCCGTGGCTTCTTGACGTTTCAATCGAAATAACATCCGCATCCAAAGCACTAATCGTATCAATAATATCGTCAAAATCCGAATAACACATATGCGTATGAATTTGCGTATCATTTTGCACTGAAGCAGTCGTTAATTTAAACGAATAAACCGCATCATTTAAATATTTTTCCCATCTAGCTTGTTTCAGCGGCAAACCTTCACGTAAAGCCGGCTCATCGACTTGAATCACTTTAATACCATTACGTTCTAAGGCTTCTACCTCTTTACGAAGTGCGAGTCCAACTTGATTCGCTACAACACTTTCAGGAACATCATCACGAACAAAACTCCAATTGATAATAGTGACTGGCGCAGTAAGCATTCCCTTGACCGGACGTTTCGTTAACGACTGGGCATAGACACTTTCTTTCACGGTAATTTCTTCTGTAAAAGCAACATCTCCATAGATAAGTGGCGGACGAACTGCTCTCGAACCATATGATTGCACCCAACCAAATTTTGTTGCTTGAAATCCAGCCAATTTTTGCCCGAAATATTCTACCATGTCAGTCCGTTCAAATTCGCCGTGGACCAATACATCAATATCTAAATCCTCTTGAATTTTAATCCAGCGCGCCGTTTCCTTTTCAATAAAAGCATTATATTCCGCATCCGTAATATGACCTTTTAACCAATCAGCTCGCGTTTTCCGTACTTCCGGTGATTGTGGAAAACTTCCGATTGTGGTCGTTGGGAAGAGCGGTAATTTCAACCAAGCATGTTGCAACTTAATCCGTTCCGCAAATGGTAACTCCCGGTCCACTCGTACATTTTTCAAATTAGCAATCGCTTCTTGAACTTCTAAATTATTTCGATGACTAGATTCATTGAGCGCCGTCACTGCAGCACGAGATTCTGCTAGTTCAGCGGCTACACTTTCCGCACCATCCGTCAAAGCCTTTGTCAAAATAGCAATCTCGTCTAATTTCTGATCAGCAAACGATAAACCACCAAGAATTACTTCATCCAAATCTGGCTCACTTAGCTTCGTTACTGGCACGTGCAGCAAGGAGTTCGAAGGTTGAACAATCAATTTCCCATCCGCCACATAATCCGCAATATCAGTAAGTAGCGAAAGTTTTGCATCCAAGTCACTCCGCCAAACATTACGACCATCAATCACACCAGCCGCTAAATATTTATCTTCCGGGAACCCATGAGCCTTCAACGCTTTGAGCGAATCGCCATGATCATGAACAAAATCAATTCCAATCGCCGCTACTGGTAAATTAACAACCTCTTCATAATAATCCAAACTTTCAAAATAAGTTTGTAACTCGATTTTCAAATTAGGTACCGCGGTTTGAAACGCCTGATACACTTTTTCAAATAACTTAATTTCTGATTTATCAAAGCTAGTTGCCAGATAAGGTTCATCAATTTGCACCCACTTAGCACCAGCCCCCTCAAGCTCTTTCAGAATTTCCACATACGCCGGAATAAATTTATCTAATAACGCTTCAAAATTTTCTGCATCGTTCCCTTTTCCAAGTTTTAAGTACGTAACAGGCCCAACAAGCACTGGCTTTCCTTCAATACCAAGCTCTTTCTTCGCTTCTTCGTAATAATAAAGCGCCCGATTATCCAACACTTTCGGATCCGCATCAGCCAGTTCAGGAACAATATAGTGATAGTTAGTATTGAACCATTTAGTCATTTCAGAAGCAACCGCATCACTTTTACCACGTGCAATATCAAAATATGTATTTAGCGAAACTTTCCCACCATCATGCTGAAAACGTTTTGGAATAATCCCAAATGTCACACTCGTATCAAGTACTTGATCATAAAAACTAAAATCACCAACCGGAATCAAATCAATCCCTTTGTCTTGTTGCTTTTTCAACGCATGCAATCGTAGAGCCTTCGTTTCAGTCAACAATTCCTCTTCCGAAATCGTACCGTTCCAGAATTTTTCTAGTGCACGTTTCCATTCACGTTTCTCCCCAAGTCTCGGATACCCCAAGTTTGAACTAATCGCCTTTACCATACCTATCACCTTATCCTCTCGATTTTTTGCCAATAAAAAACCTCCCTAGAGAACTAGAGAGGTTTGGAAGTTTCGATACACAAATACACTGAAACTTTTTAAGTCTCTCTTATCTCTCGAAGCATCACACTTCGCAGGATTTAGCACCTTTTCAACGTATTGAAAGGTTGCCGGGTTTCAACGGGCCAGTCCCTCTACCACTCATTATAAGAGCAATTTATTTAGTTTTTTTAATCACTTAAATTGGATTGAAATCATCATACCACTTGCACCTAAAAACTGTCAATCATTAAATTTCCATTTTCTTTTCTAAAGCATCTTTCCGTGCTCCAAAAGCTAACAACAAACAGCCTAAAACAAGCATTCCTGCCACCACAAAATAAAATATTTGATTTCCAAAAATCCCAATCATCATTCCAGTCGCACTCGGCCCAATAATGCTCCCCAAGCTAAAGCACATACCAACCAAAATATTCCCAGCCGGAAGCAGTTCCAGCGGCGTCAAATCAGTCATGTAAGACAACCCCAGCGAGTAAAGCGACCCCAGTAATATCCCCAAAACAAAGAAGAAAATCACATAAAAAACAGGCAGCTTAACAAAAGCAGTCAACACAAAAACAACCGCCCCTGCTCCGGTCAAAAGCGGCAACACTTTTCCACGCCCAAATTTATCACTAACAATCCCAATTGGCACTTGAAAAATAATCGTTCCCACCGAAAAAGAAGAAATTATCATTGCTATCATCATCGTATCGAGTCCATCACGAAGCCCCACAACCGGAAACGTCGCATTCAACCCCGTCTCCAAAATTCCATACAAAAACGGCGGGATCATCGCGACCCAAGCTAATTTAAAAACATCTGAAAAGCGCTTTAAACTCCCCCAAAAAGAAATTTTCCGAATAACCGCCTTTTCTCCAACAAAATCATTTCGAATAAACCAAACTAGCCCCCAAGCAATCAACACTAAAATCCCAGATAAAAAGAACGGTAAGTTAGCATTTATTTCTGCCAAATTGACAAGTTGCGGTCCAATCGCAAATCCAAGTGAGAAAAACAAACCATAGATAGCCATATTCCGGCCACGCTTACTTGCATCACTCATAGCACCAATCCAAGTTTGCGACGAAAAATGCAACATATGATCTCCCACGCCAATAAGCAACCGTAATATAAACCAAAAATACAAATTAAACCAAATAGGAAAAGCCAAAATCGCAACCGCAACTAGCCCTCCCCCAACTAAAATAATCGGCTTATAACCATATTTATGAAGTGGCGCCTCAATAAACGGAGAAATAAGTAACACCCCTAAATAGATACCAGTAGCATGAAATCCATTAATCCCAGCACTAATACCATTCTCCTCCAATATTATCGCAATCAGCGGCAATAACACTCCTTGTGACAGCCCTGAAATCGCCACAACCATCGTCAAAATCCAAAACTTCCCTTTTGATCCCATTAAGCTACCTCCCAAAACATAGTAAATAAAAAAACAATGTCATAATCGACATTGTTTTTTAGGATGACCCGTACGGGATTCGAACCCGTGTTACCGCCGTGAAAGGGCGGTGTCTTAACCGCTTGACCAACGGGCCATATCTGGCGGAGAAGGAGGGATTTGAACCCTCGCGCCGCGCGAGCGACCTACACCCTTAGCAGGGGCGCCTCTTCAGCCACTTGAGTACTTCCCCAGATATAAAAATTCTATTCTCATTAAAAGAATAACTCCACAGGCAGGACTCGAACCTGCGACCGATCGGTTAACAGCCGATTGCTCTACCAACTGAGCTACTGTGGAATAAAATGGGCCTAAATGGACTCGAACCATCGACCTCACGCTTATCAGGCGTGCGCTCTAACCAGCTGAGCTATAGGCCCTCAGTAAAACTATTTATGGTAAAAAGCGGGTGATGGGAATCGAACCCACGACAACAGCTTGGAAGGCTGTAGTTTTACCACTAAACTACACCCGCATAATATAATTATAAAAAACAAAGGGCGGATAATGGGAATCGAACCCACGAATGCCTGAACCACAATCAGGTGCGTTAACCACTTCGCCATATCCGCCATAAGGCAAAAATGTTTAAAAAAAGAATGGCTTGGGACAGAATCGAACTGCCGACACCTTGAGCTTCAATCAAGTGCTCTACCAACTGAGCTACCAAGCCATAATGGCGGTCCCGACGGGATTTGAACCCGCGATCTCCTGCGTGACAGGCAGGCATGTTAACCCCTACACCACGGAACCACTATTGCGGGGGCAGGATTTGAACCTACGACCTTCGGGTTATGAGCCCGACGAGCTACCAGACTGCTCCACCCCGCGACAATAATATTAAATTTTAGTCCACATATCACAAGTGAAAAAACGGAGGAAGAGGGATTCGAACCCCCGCGCGGTATTACCCGCCTGTCGGTTTTCAAGACCGATCCCTTCAGCCAGACTTGGGTATTCCTCCATGATAATAATAAAGTGACAAGTGGACCTTGCAGGACTCGAACCTGCGACCGGACGGTTATGAGCCGTCTGCTCTAACCAACTGAGCTAAAGGTCCAAGATTGAAAATAGCGGCGGAGGGAGTCGAACCCACGACCTTTCGGGTATGAACCGAACGCTCTAGCCAGCTGAGCTACGCCGCCATAATAATAAGGCTACCATTTTCTATTTATGTGGTTAAATGTGAAGCAAGTGGAGCCTAGCGGGATCGAACCGCTGACCTCCTGCGTGCAAAGCAGGCGCTCTCCCAGCTGAGCTAAGGCCCCATAATAAAATTAAACTATCGGGAAGACAGGATTCGAACCTGCGACCCCTTGGTCCCAAACCAAGTGCTCTACCAAGCTGAGCTACTTCCCGTTTAATAAAGTGCGCCCAAGAGGAGTCGAACCTCTAACCGCTTGATTCGTAGTCAAGTACTCTATCCAGTTGAGCTATGGGCGCAAAAATAAGTGCCGAGGACCGGAATCGAACCGGTACGGATATCACTATCCGCAGGATTTTAAGTCCTGTGCGTCTGCCAGTTCCGCCACCCCGGCATATTGGAACTTTTGTAAACAAGCGGAAGACGGGGTTCGAACCCGCGACCCCCACCTTGGCAAGGTGATGTTCTACCACTGAACTACTTCCGCATATTGCATAATAAGTGCGGGTGAAGGGACTTGAACCCCCACGCCTCGCGGCGCCAGATCCTAAATCTGGTGCGTCTGCCAATTCCGCCACACCCGCAAAAAGTGAGCCGTGCTGGGTTCGAACCAGCGACCCTCTGATTAAAAGTCAGATGCTCTACCAACTGAGCTAACGGCTCTCTACAATAATATATATACTATTATAAAGATAATATAAATGGTGCCGGCTGCAAGAGTCGAACTCGCGACCTACTGATTACAAATCAGTTGCTCTACCAACTGAGCTAAGCCGGCATAAAAAATGGAGGTTAACGGGATCGAACCGCTGACCCTCTGCTTGTAAGGCAGATGCTCTCCCAGCTGAGCTAAACCTCCAGAAATACTGCCCGGCAGCGACCTACTCTCGCAGGGGGAAGCCCCCAACTACCATTGGCGCGGAGAAGCTTAACTACCGTGTTCG
>NZ_JAARZC010000002.1 GCF_014229095.1 Listeria cossartiae subsp. cayugensis
TTATGGCTTGGTAGCTCAGTTGGTAGAGCACTTGATTGAAGCTCAAGGTGTCGGCAGTTCGATTCTGTCCCAAGCCACTTTTTTTCTTTTTTTAATATGGAGGGGTAGCGAAGTGGCTAAACGCGGCGGACTGTAAATCCGCTCCTTCGGGTTCGGTGGTTCGAATCCACTCCCCTCCACCATTTTTATAGGGGCATAGTTTAAAGGTAGAACTGAGGTCTCCAAAACCTCCAGTGTGGGTTCGATTCCTACTGCCCCTGCCATATATTAAAATAATGGCGGATGTGGCGAAGTGGTTAACGCACCTGATTGTGGTTCAGGCATTCGTGGGTTCGATTCCCATCATCCGCCCTTTTTGTTTTTAAGTCTAATATAATTGTTGGGCCATAGCCAAGCGGTAAGGCAACGGACTTTGACTCCGTCATGCGTTGGTTCGAATCCAGCTGGCCCAGTTAATGCGGAAGTAGTTCAGTGGTAGAACATCACCTTGCCAAGGTGGGGGTCGCGGGTTCGAACCCCGTCTTCCGCTTTTAAATTGAACATTGTGCGGCGCCATAGCCAAGTGGTAAGGCAGAGGTCTGCAAAACCTTTATCACCGGTTCAAATCCGGTTGGCGCCTCCATTTGCAAAATTAATGTTTTAAAGTTATAATTTATTATATTGTTACGCCGGCGTGGCGGAATTGGCAGACGCGCTGGACTCAAAATCCTGTGCCCGCAAGGGCGTGCCGGTTCGACCCCGGCCGCCGGTATACTATGATACCAACGTTTCTAACGATTCGTTGGTATTTTTTATTTCAATGGTAGATTATGCTTGAAAGTTGTGTTATAAATAGAACTGATAAACAACAATTTAGTAGGAGGATATCTTACAAGTTCAATATCCTAATAATTTGTTGTTAAATGTTAGTTTTTACTGGTTTATGTGACTATATTAACATGCGAAAAAACTAAAAATTATTGTTTATTAATCTTTCACGGAGAGGATAGTTATGCTTACGAATTATATTGAAAAGGATATCAAAAGGAAATGTTTGATTTGTGATTTTCTACTTAAGAATAAGCATACGAATTTAGATGAAATTGCAGAATATATGGGGACTTCGAGGGTAACGGTGAGGTCGGATATTCATGCGTTGAATGAGGAATTGGATGGCTGGATTGTTATTCAGATGAAAGAATGTGCAGAAAATTGGGTGTATCGATGTCAGTTGCAAAACGGGATGACAGAGCGGAAAGTTTTGTATAAGTTGTATGATAACTCGATGTTTTTGAATTGTATGGCTTTTTTTGTTACGAATGTGGAGGAGCATAAGTTTACTGATTTTATGGATGCTTATTTTATTTCTCATTCGCATGCGTATCGGTTGAAGCATAAGGTAGAGGAGTTTCTTCGTGAAATTGATTTGACGCTAGAGAATAATCGGATTACTGGGAAAGAGTACCGGGTTAGATATTTGATTGCGCTTCTTCAGGCGGAATATGGTGTGCGTATTTATCCACTTTTGGATGAGGAGAAGCGTATGATTGATGACTTTATGGCGACTTTGAATTTGCGGATTAATATTGATTCATTAGCGCATAATGCGGAAGGTCATGCTTATTTTCGGTCGCTGATTTCGATGGTATTTAAAAGGGATATTCCGACTAGTGCGATTATTTTGGATGAACAGTGTCAGAAATATATTGAGTCTTCGAGGTTTCTTGATATGGTTCGAAAAAGTAGTAAGGAAACGCTAGAAAAGGGACTTGGCACGGAGTTTTCGTATAATGATTATTTGTATTTGATGTTGATTTATTATTCAACTAATTTTAGTATTATTGATGCTTCTATGAAAAAAGTGGAACTCGAGCAGTTTAATGAATTAATCTTGAAAAATGAGGATTTGCAGTCTTTGCTTAATTTATTTGAGGAATATTTTGGCGAGGAAGTTGTGAATCATTCGCTTTTTCGGGCGGCGCTTTGTTATTTTTTGAAAAAGACATTGTTTAACTTGCAAGGGCTTATTCCGAGTAATGAACGGTTGTTGGATAAGAAGTATCAGCCGCTTTATTTGGTTGTGAAAAGTGTTTTGGAGCGCTGGAATAAGGCGAGTGGGCGGCGCACGTTGTTGAGTGATTCGCATATTAATTATTTGACGATTCATTTATATCCGCTTATTTATAAATGGAATAATCCGGTGCAAATTTGTATTTTTTCGTTTAATTTGATTAATTTTGAGTCGTGTAAGTTTCAAGTGGAACAGGAGCTTGGGCGGAAGGTTACGGTGCATGAGTCGATGTTTAATTCGGTAGATGAGTTGAATAAAGTTTTAGCGGAGTCGAGTGAGCCGACCGTTGTGCTTTGTCACCCGAATTGTGAAATGGAATTGAAGGAAGCGGTGCAAGGGACGATTATTCCGATTTCGCTGGCGTTTTTTGATCGGGATTTAGAAGATTTGGAAAGTGCGATTCAGTCGCTTAGAATAAAAGAACATGAAAAAAGGCTAGCCTATTTGAGGGGCTAGCCTTTTTTTTAGTGTGTGAAGCCGTGGACGCCGGATTGTTGGGAATCGTGGAAAAGAATGTGGGCGTTGTTAAGTTCTTCGATGGAAGCTTGGAAGTCTTGGATGAATTCTTCTGCCATATTAAAACCGAGGTCGGCGCGGCAGACGTAACGTTGAATGATGATGTTTTCTAGATTTTTTGGTAGTGGGTATGCGGGAACTTGCCATCCGCGCATTTGTAGACGGTCAGCTAAATCGTAGAGGGTCCATTTTACATCTAAGTTATCTTTTAGTTTATAGCAGACAATTGGCAAATGGGAGCCGTCATTGTATATGTCGAAGTAGCCGGTTTGTTCGACTGCGTGGGCAAGGTATTGTGCGACGTCGCTAGTTTTTTGGTGAATGGTGCGGTAGCCTTCGAAGCCGTAGCGTAAGAAATTGTAGTATTGACCGATGATGTGGCTGGCGCTGCGGGAGAAATTGATTTGCATGGTTGGCATTTCTCCGCCAAGATAGCTGACTTTAAAAATGAGTTCTTTTGGTAAATAGCTTTCGTCTTTCCAAAGGACCCAGCCAATACCTGGATAAACGAGGCCGTATTTGTGACCGGATGTATTAATCGAGATAACATTTTTTAAGCGAAAGTCCCAGATGATGTCAGGTTCGACAAATGGTGTGAAGAAACCACCGCTTGCTGCGTCGACGTGAATATAGACTTTGTAATCTGTTTTGCTATTGTATTCTTCTAATTTTTCGTTAAGTGCGTAGATGTCATCGTAGCGACCTGTGTAAGTGATGCCGAGGATGCCGACCACACCGATTGTATATTCATCGACGTAATCAAGGACTTGGTCGGTGTTGAGTTGCATGTGGTCTTTATCCATTGGAACAACGCGCATATCGATATCCCAGTAGACGCAAAATTTTTCCCAGCAAACTTGGTAGCCGGATGAGATAACTAGGTTTGGTTTTTGCGCATATATATCAAGCCCAAGTTTTTCAGCGCGTTTTCTCCAAGCAAATTTCATCGCCATTCCGCCAAGCATACACGCTTCACTAGAGCCAATTGTCGAAGTCCCCATGAATTTTTGGTCCTTAGGTGCATGCCACAAGTCAGCGATAATATTGACGCAACGATTTTCTAGTTCGGCTGTTCTAGGATATTCGGATTTATCAATCGCATTTTTTTCTAGTGTTTCGGACATTAATTTGGTTGCTTCATCTTCCATATAGGTTTGGCAAAAAGTAGCCAGGTTTTGACGGGCGGAACCTTCATCTAAAAGTTCATCTTTCACTAAACGATAGGCAATCCGAGGTTCGAGTGGTTCTTTAGGAAGGGTGTATTTAGGGATATCACGATCCTCTGCACTGGATCCAAAAACGGGTTCTAAATAACTTTCTTGATTTTCTTTACTATATAACATGATTTTTTCCTCCTATAATTTGTCTTGCTTCATAATATGTTTTTCGTCGGGGTTAATAATGTGTTCGCCGCGAGCTCTAGGATGGGTAAATTTATTGATGTCACTTGCACCTAAATGCGTAATATCTTTTGGCGTAATGTCTTTTTTATCGTGCACGGCGTAGATGATAAATGGAATTAACACGGTGACGATAAAGCTGATTGATAAGATAATAATGTAGGTCATATCGCTTTTTGCGGCGATGGATGCTGGCGGGACAAATGAGATACATAAAGCGAATACAGATGTTATTAAGCCGATGAGCGCCACAATCACTTTGACAATTTTGCCACCAGGGATTTGGTAAGTGCGTTTTAAGCTCGATTTTTTGAAAATAAGTACTAAGTAACCGATGAAAAAGAGTAAATAGCCGACTAAATAAATGACTACGGTTAGGGAAATTGCGGTTAGGAAGGATAAATTATTTCCGCCGCCACCAAATGTGAGAATTGCTGCCCAAATGGTCACTACGACGCCTTGAACCATAATAAGTGGGACTGGTACGCCATGTTTATTTACTTTTTTCATTTTTTCGGGAAGTAAGCCTTGTTCGGCTGCAGTGTACATGCCTCGTGATGGACCGACTACCCAAGCACTGACTTCACCCATGACACCTAGCGCAATCATTATCGCGATTAGTTTTACTGCCCAACCTAAGCCGGAACCAAAATGTAAAATTAATGCTTGGAATGTTTGCACGACACCGGAGCTAAGGGATAAATCTTTTAAAGGTAACACAGCGGAGATTGTTAAGCCGCCGATTGTATTCAGCGCGATAGCTAAAATAACGAGCATAATCATTGCTAGTGGGTAATCGCGTTTTGGATTGGTCATTTCATTGACGTGGCTCGCGGAAGCTTCAACACCCATGTAAGCGAGTATAAATGACACGAAGATGACTAATGTTGAAGCTTTTGAGAAATCCGGGATAAACGCCTCTTTTGAAAAAGTGACGTGGAGGGGATTTCCGCCAGCAACGTAAGCAATACCTAAAATAAATAAAATGATTGCTGGGATGAGAATACCGATAATAAAACCAAATTTTGCGATTTTAGCCGTATTTTTCGTACCACCTAGTTGGGAAAAAGTAAGTCCCCAAAAAATAACTAGCACTCCGATAAATTTAATAAAAGGATTCGATTCGAGCGCGGGAAAATCAAATACATAGGATAACGCGCCGAGAATGAAGTAAATCATTGTAACGAATCCAACTGTTATTTGAAACCACTGAAAGAAGATTGCGGCAAAACCAAAGCGTTCCCCGAGTGTGTTTCCTACCCAAGAAAAAATACCGCCTTCTTGCCAACCATCCACCGTCGCCATTTCTGCTGCACATAAAGCGACAGGCAAAAACCATAAAAATCCGCCAAGTAGCAAGAAAAATACGAGATGAAAGCCGGAAGTGGCAAATGTTGGATATTCATAAACAGTCATAACCATGGAAGCCGTGATAGCGAAAAATCCGAATAAGGTTAAAGACTTTGCTTGTTTAGTCATTGTGTATTACCTCCAAAATATTTTTGTTTGCGGAAATACGTTTAAACGAAGCTATAAATAATTAGAATGATGCTTAATTAATGGTAAATGTGATTTTTTTGGAACATCATCAGTTAACACGAGAAAAGCACCTCCTAAGTAATTGTTTGTTGGAACAGTTATAAGATTAGCACGTTTGATTCCGAAAATTATTCCAGTTTTTTTCTTAGCCAGGAAAAATTTTTGAGACAATGCTTGTAGTTGTTCTATTCGCAGCAAACGCATTCATTAAATTTTTTTCCATTTTTAGTAAAAAACACTTGCACTTTAAAAAAAATGGGTGTATTGTATATAGATGTTAAATGTCCATTAAGGATATTGAAAGGTAATAATGGGAAGAGGGAGGATTTAATGATGAAGTTGAGCAAAAGTATGGACCAGGTATTTTGTATTATGACGATGTTGTACACCCAGAAGGTAGATGTTCCCATTTCTTCCGTAACTATTCATCACCGTTTGCGTGATTCGTCACCGTCTTACATTAGTAAAATTTTGAGAAAGTTAGTCGTTAGTGGGCTGATTAATTCAGTTTCCGGTAATAACGGCGGCTTCACACTTGCTAAAGACCCGGAAGAAATTAATTTGCTGGATATCGTAGAAGCAGTGGAAGGAAAAATTGATACATACCCAGATTCTGACTTAATCCACACTGTTTTCTCGGACTATCACGAATTTGCAGAGTCCGGCATTCACACCATTACAAGTGCTTTTAGAAACGCTGATAAAGAATACGCGAATTATTTATACTCACAAAAATTATCTGTTTTAGTAGAGCAAGTGATTGGGAAAGAACGAACCACTATCATAGATTGGAACGAAGCGTAATAAATCTTTAAAAGAAAGAAGTGCGGTAATAAAATGGATATGGTAAAAAATGAGTGGAAAAAATTATTTAAAAACAAAATACTACTTTTATCATTTGTAGTTATTCTGTTTATTCCACTTTTATATGCAAGCTTTTTCTTAAAATCCGTCTGGGATCCGTACGGCAAAACAGGGGATTTACCAGTAGCGGTAGTTAACAATGACAAACCGGTTGATTATAATGGTCAAACGATGGATGTTGGCGATCAGTTAGTCACAAAACTGAAAAGCAACAAAGAACTCGATTGGAATTTTCTTTCCAAAGAAGATGCGGAACAAGGCTTAAAAGATGGCAAATATTATATGGTTGTCACAATTCCAAAAGATTTCTCTAAAAATGCAGCATCCGTTTTAGATAAAGATCCTAAAAAAATGGAATTAAGCTATCAAACAAACGGCTCGCTTAACTATTTAGGGCAAGTCGTAAGTGAACAAGGTGCCAAACAGCTGAAAAGCGAGGTTTCCGCTGAGGTAACAAAATCCTACGCGGAAGCAATTTTCGATAAAATTAAAGAGTCTGGTGAAGGGTTCGCCCAAGCTGCAGATGGCTCTGGAAAAATTAAAGATGGCCTTGAAAAATCACAAGAAGGTAATAAAACCATTTCAACCAACTTAAAAACACTCGCAGATAGCTCGTTAACATTCAAAGATGGCGCTAATACATTAGAAGTTGGCTTAAAAACTTACACAGATGGCGTGAATACGGCAGCCGCTGGTGGCGATAAACTAAATGCTGGTGTTTCGACGCTTGCTGCTGGTGTAGGACCACTAAAAGACGGTGTCGCAGCACTTGACGGCGGGGCAACGAAATTATCAAGCGGGGTTTCCACTTATACATCAGGCGTAGACACTTTAGCAGGTGGAATTAATCAAGCTTACACTGGATCCACTGCCTTATCGGATGGATTGAACAAAATGAATGGCAGCGTACCGGCTCTAGCATCTGGCGTAACACAACTAAATAATGGTCAAAACAGCCTTGCAACAGGTTTAGATTCACTCGTTGATGGCAGCAATAAACTTTCAGCAGGATTAAAAGAGTTAGATAGTAATTTAACCGATCCACAAGGCAAAATTGCGCAATTAAAACAAGGTATGAACGACCTACAACAAGGTATTGACCAATTAAATAAAAGCGTAAATGGCGAAGATGCAGCACTTGCTAAACAATTAGAAGCATTACAAAAAAGTTTAACCGATTTACAAAGTGGCTTAACATTTATTAAATCGAACGCAAACTTCGATGCCGAAGCAATTAAAACAAAAATTAATGCAACAGCTGGCGTGAGTGCAGAAGATAAACAAAAAATCATTGATGCAATTCAAGCCGATTTAGATAAAGAAACACAAAAATCTGCCACTCAAGTAGCGACAGTCGAACAACTGCAAAGCGGCTTATCAGGTCTTGATTTAGCAGCACTTCAAACACAAGTTAAAGAATTGCAAACTGGTGTAGCGAAAATTTCGGCTGGATACAAAGTAGTTCACGGTGGAACAAACGAAGCATTCAACAGCATCCACCAAGCAATCAATGGTTCTGGCAGTCAAACATTACTTGGCGGCGCGAACCAACTAACTGCGGGATTAAAATCAGCACAAGCTGGTAACGCGAAATTAGTTGCTGGAACGAACCAACTAAACAGCCAAATTCCAACGCTAACTTCTGGCGTCGGTCAACTTGCTGCTGGTAGTGCCAATATGGAAAATGGATTAAGTCAGTTAAATGCTGGCGGTAACAAACTTGCAAGCAATTCAGCGGCATTACGTTCCGGGGCAACAGAGTTACAAGGCGGGACAAATCAACTAGCTGCCAAAGTTCCAACACTTGCTGGCGGAGTTAACCAACTTCAAGCTGGTTCTAGTCAATTAGCAGGCGGTTTAAATCAATTATCAGCTAATTCACCAAAACTAGTTTCAGGCGTAGGACAACTCGCAGACGGTTCTTCTAAAATTGCCGATGGTTCTTCCAAACTAGCGAACGGTTCCTTCCAATTAGGCGATGGACTAACTAAATTGACAGACGGAAGTACAGAGTTAACCGATAAACTTGCTGACGGAGCACAACAAGTGAAAGATACAAAAGCAACAGATAAAACATTCAATATGATTGCTGCTCCAACAAAACTAGCACATAACGAATACACACACGTAAGCAACTATGGTCATGCATTAGCACCATATGTATTATCCCTTGCTCTATATGTTGGAGCACTGGTATTCAACTTCATTATGCCAATTAGACGTGTTTCGATGGAAGGTCAACCAGCTTATAAATGGTGGTTAAGTAAATTATCCCTTGGTTTTGTCGCAGCGGTTGCGATGGCACTGCTTGAAGGTGGTATTATGATAGCACTAGGGTTAAGACCAGATAGCATTGTTGAATTCTTCGGAACAGCGATAATTACAGCACTTGCATATATGTTCCTTATCATGCTCCTTGCTATGACATTTGATAATCCAGGACGATTCATCGCGATGGTATTACTCATTGTTCAATTAGCGGGATCAGGCGGAACATTCCCAATGCCACTTACAGGATGGTTCTTCAACTTAATCCATCCGTTCCTACCAATGACTTACTCGATTTATGCCTTTAGAGAGTCACTGGCAGCCGGTATGGGACCAAATGTATACAGTATGTCGATGCTCGTTCTTACAATTATCATGATTGCATGTGTTGGCTTACTTTATCTATCCATGAGTCACTTGAAAAAACGTCACGATGCGCACGAATCAGCACTAGACGATAATCAAAAATTAATGGCTTTAGAAAACTAAAATAGTGAAATCCTTATAAAGTAGCTACTACTTTATAAGGATTTTTTTGTGTTTATAAGAAAGTGGATAATGATTTCCTATGCTTAGGAAATAAGAATAATTGTGAGGTTTTTTTGTATGCGCTATCATAAGGTTATAACAGCTTAGGGAAAGGAAATGAAATTAATGAAAGCATTAGAACGATTTCTGTCAAAATGGCTATTACCGTTTGCAAAAGTTTTAGAAAGTAACACCCAGATGAAGGCAATACGTCAAGGAATGATGGCATTAGTACCAATTACTTTAGTAGGTGCTGTACCTGTATTATTCCAACAACTAGGCGGAATTCCAAAATTACCTAGTTGGATCGCATCTGTTGCCGCGTATATTAACAACATTACCTCACCGATTTATTTTGCTACATTCGGTTTGATGTCTGTGTATGTTGCTGTTTTTGTTGCCTATTACTATGCCAAGGAACGTAACTTATGGGACATCGGTGCTATTGTTACAGCTTTAATGAGTTTTGTAGTTGTTGCTGTACGACCACTTGAAACTGGCGGAAGTGATGTCACTTATCTTGCTGGTGAAGGGATTTTTGTTGCTTTAGTTATTAGTTTACTATCTGTAGAAATTCTTCATATTTTCAAAAACAAACTGAAATTTACTATTAATTTAGGGCAAGGTGTTCCAACGCCAATTTTACGCTCTTTTGAAAACTTATGGCCGATTTTATTCTCCGTATTAATTATTGCCATTTTAAGTTTCGGGGTGGAGTCACTTAGTGGAATTCGTGTTGTTGCGTTGATTCAAACGTTATTCTCGCCATTAACTTCACTTGTAAATACGCTACCTGGTATTATGTTAATCATTTTTATTCAACAACTATTATGGTGGTTTGGTATTCATGGTTATTCTGTAATGGCGCCAGTTTGGCTTAGTGTTGCTTTCCAAAATGTGGACGCGAACGCAGCTGCACTTGCAAAAGGAGAGCCGCTTTCTTCCATGCTTATTTTCACACCTGACTTCATGTGGAGCATCGTTGGTGTAACAGGAGCTGGAGTGACTGGAGCGCTGGTAGTTATCAT
Source organism: Listeria cossartiae subsp. cayugensis (assembly GCF_014229095.1). GTDB lineage: Bacteria > Bacillota > Bacilli > Lactobacillales > Listeriaceae > Listeria > Listeria cayugensis. The sequence goes on from NZ_JAARZC010000002.1 coordinate 10,194, forward strand.
GATGTTCTCTAAATCGAAACGCTATAAAACACTTGGCAGATTAGCGTTACTGCCAACATTCTTCAGCATTAATGAGCCAGTAATGTTTGGGGTTCCAATTGTATTAAACCCGAGATTTTTCATTCCAATGATGGCTGCACCTCAAATTGCTGCACTGATTGGTTGGTTCTCTATCAAATTAGGGCTAATGAATCCATTCACGATGGTTTCTCCGTATGTTCCAGTTCCAATCGGGGCTATTATCGCTTCATTTGACTGGAGATACGTAATCGTACTTGGCTTAATCTTGATTTGCTCAGCACTTATTTACTATCCATTCTTTAAAATAGCGGAAAAAGAGGCGCTTACGCAAGAAAATAGCGGTGATTTGGAAGCTAGTCTAGATGATTTCGATTTTTAAGTAGGAAAGGACAATTGTTATGAAAATTATGTTAGTATGTTTTGGCGGATTATCCACTTCTATTTTAGTGAAAAAAATGGAAGAAGCTATTGCCGCGTCAGAAAAATTTAAAGATAAAGGTATTACAATTGAGGCTTGGGGTAAAGATGAGTATTCGGACCACCTAGACAACGTATCGATTGTTTTACTTGGACCACAATTGTCGATGGCTTACGAGCAAGTTATCGAAACAACAAAAGAACGCGGTTTAAATGTACCTGTTGAGGTTATTGATAAAGAAGACTATGGAAATATGAATGCAGTTCCAATCCTTATCGCTGCTTTCCAAAAGATCAAAGAAGCTGGCACGAATACATTTACGACGGAGGGGAAATAATGGAAGGCACAGAATTACAATCATTTAAAATCATTTCAAGTGCTGGAGATGCCTCTTCATTATTCCTAAAAGCAATCCAACACGCCGAAAAAAGTGAATTTGATAAAGCGGAAGAATGCATCGAGCAAGCGAATCAGTCTTTGAAAGATGCTCATCATGTACAAACAGCGCTTATTCAAGAAGAATCAGGTGGCGATGCTAAAGAAGTTTCTCTACTACTTATTCATGCGCAAGATCATTTAATGAATGCTTTCGTTTACTGCGACCTAGTAAAATCAGTGCTTAACTTGTATAAGCGCTTGGATGAAAAGTAAGGAGAGAGCAGCAATGAAGCTAATTATAAATGCAGATGATTTTGGATTCACACGTGCGATTAACTACGGGATTATTGATGCGCATAATTTAGGTGTACTTACTTCAACGACCTTAATGGTAACAATGCCAGCATTTGAACATGCTGTGGAGCTGTCTAAACAAACGCCAACGCTTGGAATTGGTTTACATCTCAATTTAACACTTGGGAAACCAATGACAAATGGAGCATCTTTAGTTGATGAAACTGGTGAAATGATTAAGCCAAAATTTATTACGCCGGATTATCCGTATGTCGAAGAAGAAGTCTACCAAGAGTTTAAAGCGCAATACCAAAGATTCGTTCAATTTATGAAGAAAAAACCAAGTCATCTAGATAGTCACTTATTCTCAACAGATATTTATCAAGCGGCGATTAATGCAGCGAAACAACTTGCGGAAGAAGTGGGTATTCCGCTTCGAAATCATGATACAAATGGGTTTGAACATGTAGAATTTATGTGGGAAAAGCCGCTTGGAATTCCGTATGGAGCATATGAAAACTTAGATTATATTTATGATTATGCGTCTTCCATTTTATGTTATGATTATGTAGAAATCATGACTCATCCTGGTTATCTTGATAGTTTTATTCTGGAAAATTCGACATTTTCAATGCCACGCGCGAATGAATTAGAAAGTTTGATTTCCACAAGAATGCGCCAGTTTATTAATGACAATATTGTAGAATTAATTTCCTATCATGATATTCCAAAAAAATGAAATAGGTGATTAAAAAATGCTTAATCAACGTCAAAAAAACATTTTAAGTACATTGTATAATGAAAATAATTGGCTGCTTGGGAAAAAATTAGCGGACTTATTCCGAATAAGTGATCGGACAATTAGAAATGATATACGTGTTATTAAAGAAAATTTAGGTGAGGATTTTATCTTTACGTCTAAAAAGTTGGGATATGCCTATAATATGGAAAAACCATTCCCGTTTGACGTTGAGGAGCAAACCGGAGTTGAACAAAAGCGAATTGCTCTGTTAATTCAAAAATTACTTGTAGATGATGGCGTGGACCTTTATGAATTTGCAACAGAAACGTTCACTTCTGAATCTACTATACAACGTGACATTCAGTGGCTACGTGGTTACTTTGAGCAATTACTCGGCTTGGATGTCGTTATCCATTCGAGTGATGGGGTCTATGCAATTAGCGCCACGCCACTAATGAAAATGGAGTTATTAAACCGGATTGCGAGTTTTGATGATGCGATAAAAATAGTGTTATTAACAAAATGCTTTCCGGAGATTAACCATGATAAAATCCGCCAAATCGTTTTAGCGGTGATGGATGAACACAAGCTAGTATTAAAATATTTTGATGAAACTATTCTACTCGCGCAACTTATTTATGGTAGTGCGTTTTACCGAAAACATCCAGATTTACAGACAATATTTGACATTCATAACCCATTTTTACAACAACTTTTTGAGACATTACATCAGGAGGGTTATGATGTTTCTGCTGAAATGAAACAATTTATAGTAGCTGCTCACGAAAAAATAGTTACGATGAATGATTTTGAAGCAAAAGTTACGACCAAAATGGTGCTCGAGGATGGTTTATATCAAGAAATTTTACTAGTTTTAGAAGAGATAAAACAGGTGTATTTGATCGATTTTACGACTGATTTAGAAATAACAAGTGATATGACGAAACATATTTTTATTGCGATTGAACGTGCTAAACGAGGTATTGTTATTAAAAATCAAGTTACCCATATTATTACGCAACAGTACAGTTATTTACTCGATATTGCTATCTTTATTGGTGAAAAATTACTCGAACGTCTTGGGGTGATTTTGAATCAAGAAGAAATTATTTTATTAGTCATGTATTTGTATCAATATTACCGGAAAATAGAAGCTAGGCACCAATTGAGCCAAGTAGTACGGATTGCATTAATTGTTTTGGAAGGCAAGGCTGCACTGTATTACTTACGTGAACAATTGGCAGAAGTTTTAAGAAGCGTCAATGTAGAAGTGATTGACGTTACGGATAACAAACAGTTTCAATTGTTATTATCGGAAAATATCGATGTAGATTTGTGCATTTCTACTAAAAAAATAGACTTGCCGGCAGAAGTCCCCTGTATCGTTTTATCTGGTAATATTGGTTTAATTGAAGAAGTGACAATCAAAAAACAACTTTCGGCAACGATGGAAGCGAATAAACAGAAAAAATTTGCCTATATTAAAGAGAAATATTTGCACGAAGAATTGTTCTTAACTAGCTTTGACTATGAACAGAAATATCAAGCAATCGAAGTGCTCAGCCAATATTGTATTGATAAAAATTATGTACCGGCTAGTTTTACAGAAAAATTATACAATCGAGAGCAACTATTTTCAACGGCGATTCCGACGGGTATTGCGTTACCCCATCCGATTAAAAATGTTGCCAATAAAAGTGGTATCCTGTTTTGCATTTTGAAAAAGCCGTGTACGTGGGATGCGCACAAAGTTAGCCTAATTACTATTCCGATGATTGAAGAATTAGATGGAACGGAAGCGCCACTTATTAATGATTTTTTGTCATTGATAGCATCTAATAAATCATATGTAGAAAAAATAAGTGAGTGCGGGACATACAATCAATGCATAGAGTTACTACAGACTATTTATAACAACAATGATTAAGTATAAGGAGTGACTAGACATGAAAAAACAAATTATTACTATCGCCGGTGGTGGCAGTACTTACACACCTGGGATTATTCAAGCCGTACTAAATGGTCAAGAAAGATTGCCAGTTGCGGAAATTCGTTTATATGATATTGATGCAACAAGAAATGACAACATGTATTTAATCATTCAATACATGTTAGACCAACAAGGATTTTCCTCTATTAAATTAGTTCAGACATTAAGCCCGGAAGAAGCATTTACGGGTGCGGATTTTATCTTCTCACAAATTCGTGTTGGCGGACTTAAAATGCGTGAAAAAGATGAAAAAATCCCGTTGAAACATGGTTTAGTTGGACAAGAAACATGTGGCCTTGGTGGTTTTTCATACGGACTACGAAGCATTGGACCACTTTTAGAATTAGTTGGATATATTCAAAAGTATGCACCGGAAGCGTGGATTTTAAATTATACGAACCCAGAAACAATTATTTCTGAAGCAGTACGCAGACAATTCCCTGGTATTCAGATGATTAATGTTTGTGATATGACGATTGGTATTGAAGATACTCTAGCAAAAAATTATGGTTATGATCGTGATAACTGGATTGCTACGTACTACGGTTTAAATCATTTTGGCTGGTATACAAAAATCTATGATAAATCCTTAAAACGTGATATTATGCCAGAACTATTAGAAAAACTAAAAGTACAGGAAATCAAAGAAGAAGATCCAAGTTGGAACCGTGCATTCAATATGATTCGCTTCATGGTACAAACCTTCCCAGATAACTTACCAAATAACTATCTAGAATATTACTTGTACCCAGATATGTATGTTGATTACGCAGATCCAAACTATACACGTGCCAACACAGTCATGGATGGACGCGAACAAAAAACACATGAAATGGCAGAAAAAATTCGTAATAAAGCAAAAGGAGATGTTCTTGATTTCTACTTCGGCGTACACGGCTTATATATTGTAGATATCGCAACATCCTTGCTGAACGACGAGAAAAGTCGCTTTATGTTGATTGTAGAAAACAAAGGAGCTATTCCTAATTTACGTAGTGACGCAGTAGTGGAAGTACCAGCGTATGTGGGTGCGACTGGTGTGGAAGCAATTTCGTTACCTGCGATTGGCGATTTCCACAAAGGGATGATGGAAGCACAAGTTGCGGCTGAAAAACTTTTAGTAGACGCATTCTTTGAAAATTCCTATCAAAAAGCCTTGCAAGCATTCACGCTTAACCAATCTGTACCAAACGCAACCGTTGCTAAAAAAGTACTAGATGAAATGATTATTGAAAATGAAGCCTTTTGGCCAGTTTTAAAATAGTAATTAAAAACATCGTATCGTGATGGAAATTCATGGTACGATGTTTTTTGTTGTGTAATGGGGCGCCTACCCTGCGAAGAAATGCTATAATTAAACTATTAACGAGCGAAAAGAGGTATTGCATGATGAAAAAAATAGTATTTGTAGATGTAGATGGTACGCTTGTAAGTGATGATGGACTTGTTCCAGAATCTGCAAAAACAGCGATAATCCAAGCCCGCAACAACGGACATCAAGTATATTTATGTACAGGACGTTCAAAACCCGAACTATATGACTCCATTTTATCGATAGGTTTTGATGGTATTATCGGAGCTGGTGGTGGTTACATTGAAGTAGATGACGAAATTATTTATCATAAAAAAGTAGCGAACGAAGATGTGGTTCATATGGTAGATTTCTTTATGGAAAAAGAATTAGACTTTTATTTAGAATCGAATGGGGGCTTATTTGCTAGTCCAAAACTTGAAGCCCGTTTAGATAAATTAGTGTATGGTGATGTGGAAAACGACCCAATCGCACGCGAGAAAAAAGTGAACAACCCGCATCCATTTGTCCAAGGTTTAACTTACGGGGAAACAAACCTGTATCGTACAGATGTGAATAAAGCTTGTTTCCTAGAAAATAAAGCTGTGCCATTTGAAGAAATTAAGAAAGAATTTAGCGGCAAGTTTGAAGTAATGCATTGTACTGTGCCTATTTTTGGAGATGACAGCGGGGAATTAATGGTTCCGGATATTCATAAAGCGACGGCAATTGAGTTCTTGCTTCAACATATTGGTGGCGATAAAAAAGCTACGATTGGCATTGGTGACGGCATGAATGACGCCGAAATGCTTGTATACTGTGAAACTGGTATTGCTATGGGAAACGCCAAAGAAGAATTAAAACAACTGGCGGATGACGTAACTAAATCAGTTGATGAAGATGGCCTATTTGCTAGTTTCCAAAAGCATGGCTTGATTTAGAAATAATAGTTCGGGTAATGAAAGCATATAGAGGAGGATTTTTTAATGAAATTAATTAGAACAAAAACATACGAAGAAATGTCACAAGAAGCACTGGAAGTTGTCAAACAAGTGATTAGCGCAAATGACAATCCAGTCATCAACACAACAACAGGAGCAAGTTTTGATGGTATGTTCGAGGGACTTGTCAAAGGAATCAATGCCGGCGAAATTCCAATCGAGAAAGTATTTTTAATGAATTTAGATGAGTATGTGGCGAAGCGCGATGATTCTTTCACCGTGTACACGTACATGCACCAAAAATTCTATGACTTAATTACCAAAATGCCAAAAAGAGTAGAATTACTAGATGGTAGTTTAGCTGATTTTACAGACGAAATTGCTCGTTATAAGAAAATTTTGGCTGAAAATGAACGCGATTTGCAAATTTTAGGCTTAGGGGTAAATGGACATCTTGGCGCGAACGAACCAGGTACGCCATTTGATGCGCGTTTATTTTTGGCGGATAGCGATGAATCTACTATCAAAAGCACGATTATGTACAACAATTTAAAAGAAGATGAAGCGCCGTCCCAAATGCTGACACTTGGCTTAGCAGATATGATGGACGCGAAACAAATCTTAGTAACTGCTTCCGGCGAACGTAAAGCAGAAGCGGTCAAAGGCTTACTTGAAGGACCAATTGACGAAAGTTGCCCAGCATCGATTTTACGAAACCATCCGAATGTGGTCTTTATTATCGATGAAGCGGCGGGATCATTACTTACTAACCATTAAAAAGGGGTGGAAACATGAGAAAGTTATACACATATTTTGTTTTAATTCTCGGTGTGGCGATGATTGGTCTTGGTATTTATTTAATGTTTAACCCAAGCACATCACTGCAAGCACTAACAATTTTCATTGGGATTATTTTAGTTTTAAATGGGATCAATGAAGTGATTTCTTATTTTGGCGAACGAAAATATTGGAGTATTTCCAAATGGATTATGCTTGATGGAATTTTATCTATCCTTGTTGGTGGCTTTGCGATTTTTGAGTCGAATATGGCGGAACGTATCTTCATTATCATTTTCGCGATTTGGATTTTAGCATCCGCGATTTTACGAATCTTAACGGCTTTTGCTGTCAAAGGTTTTCCGGGATGGACATTGTTGCTTATTATGGGGATTATCGGATTAATTATTGCGGTCATTTCCTTGTTCACAAATACATTAGTAGCAATCGCGATTGGTATTATTCTTGGATTGTTTTTCGTCTTCCAAGGAATTACTTGTCTTTCTCTTTGGTGGGTTATTCGAAAAGGTGAGTCTGGGAAATAATGATGTATTTTTATATTAATTTCAAATAAAATGTTAAAAAATTAACATTGTAAAAAGTGTGTCAGTAATTTTGTCACAAAATGGACAAAAGAAGCAAGCAGATGGTTCTTTGAGAACTATTCATTTGCTTCTTTTTTATTATGATAAAGGGAGCTGCAATGGCGTAATGATTTTTTAGGAGGCAAAACAAATGCAAGAAAAGTTTACTATGGAATTGATGCTTACTTTGACAAACGACCCAAGATTTCAAGAAGTAGCAGAACTAGTATATTGGGACGAGGACGAAATCATTAACTGCCCAGAAAATAGTGAGTATGTTTACGCAATTGATGAAGGCAACGTAACACAATGTGCCGAAAAAAATAGTTCTTGGGGCAAAGGAAGTATCCTTGGCTTTACGCGAGAACAAACAACGATCAAACCACTTTGTAAAACTGTAGCATGGAAAATTCCCTTAACATATGTGGGCGAAATATTGAAAACAATGGGTGACATGGATATAGCAGATTTGACTGCTGTGGAAATGAACTTTTTAGATAGAGGGACAAATGACTGTATTCAGTGGTTTATTCAAGAAATGCCATTGAGACTGCACACTACCTCATGGAAAATTGCGCAAGATTTTTTTCGTCAAGAAGCTATGCAAGTTGTCCCGAAAGAATTATGTGCTTGCCAAGTAAAGGAACTGAAAGAGCATGGTATTATTTTTGAGTTAGGCTATTATCTTGAAATAGATGTAGCAGAATTTCATAGCTATTTGCGAGATTTAGCGTATGATAAAATAGTAAAAAAAATTAATTGAAATATTTCCTATATTAGCACAGACAAATATTCGAATTCATAGTACACTTAGAAGTAACCATGATAGGGATTTATCACCAGTCCCTTATTAGCCACCAGCAAATTTTGCTAGGTGGTTTTTTGGTGAAATTTTTCTTTGCGAAAGTGGTTGGGTGTGATACCCTAAAAAAGGTGAGTTTTAATGAAGGGAAAGTGTAGGAAATGACAAAATGGTTACCAAAAGATTTATGGATTGTTATTATTGGAATGGTGTTACTATATACAGGGCTCTCGTTTATTTGGCCTTTTAATATGATTTATATGACACAAGAGTTAGGCATGTCGACAACGGATGCTTCATTAGTATTGTTGATTAATTCAGGCGTAGGGATTATTTCTAGTATTATCGGTGGACTTATTTTCGACCGTTTTTCTGGTTTTATTTCGCTTACGATTGGCACGATTATTTTAGTGCTTTCAACGGCTTCGCTATGTTTCTTTCACGGTTTTCCGTTCTTTATTTGGAATTTATGGGCGGTTGGAATCGCAATGGGAATGGTGTTTTCAGGTCTTTATGCAGCGGCGGGGTTAACACATCCGACTGGCGGGAGAACTGGGTTTAATGCAATTTATGTGGCTCAAAATATCGGCGTTGCTATCGGACCTTTACTTGCAGGACTTTTAGCTAAACAAGGAATGAGCCATGTTTATATCGGTTCGTTTGTCTTTGCGATTGCTTTTGCGGCCTATTTTTTCTTTTATTTCCATAAGATTGACTGGAAATCAGAAAATGTCAGTGCTGAGACGAAACATCGTAAAAAAGGAGCAAAACGAGAATTTCCGACAAAACTCGCGCTATGCTCTTTTGTGCTATTATTGCTGACATACTTGCTTTGCCAATTGCCGCATGTGCAGTGGCAGTCGAACTTGTCTACGTATATGACAGAAATAAAAGGTGTAACATCTAGCGAATACGGTAATTTATGGAGCTTGAATGGGGCACTTATCGTACTGGGACAACTAGTTTTAATCCCAGTTGTTAATAGATTTAAAAAGTACTTATTAGTGCAAATTTATATTGGGATTGTATTATTTATTTTATCGTTTGTTGTTGCAATGAATGCAAGTGCGTATAGCGGATTTGTGTTAGGGATGACGTTTTTAACCATTGGGGAAATGTTTGCTTGGCCAGCGATTCCAACAATTGCTTATCAACTGGCACCAAAAGGAGCAGCTGGGTTGTATCAAGGGCTAGTGAACGGTATGGCAACAGCAGCTAGAATGCTCGCACCGTTTTTAGGTGCCATCGTTGTTCAAAATCTTGGCGGTATGAAAGCTCTATTCATTGGCGCATTTATTTTACTAGGATGCGCGCTAGTCAGCATCACACTACAACAAATTTTACAGAAAAAGGACCAACAAGAAAAAGCAGCCTTGAAAATTTCCATTAATCAGGGGGAATAAATGATGAAATTGTGGAAAAACGGTATTTTTTATCAAATGACTACGGAAGGCGAGCGAGTGTCGGCAGTTGTAACAAAAAATGGTCAGATACGTGCGGTTGGTGAAGCGGCGGACTTAGAACGACAATTTGAGACTGAAATTGCGGAAACAATTGATTTGGATGGCAAAGTTGTTTTTCCTGGATTTGTTGATGCGCATATTCATTTGCTTTGGTATGGTCAAGCGTTAGAACGACTTAACTTGAACCAAACGGCAACGAAAAAAGAGGCTCTATCACTGATTGCGGAACGAACCAAGCAACTAGCGCCTGATGAGTGGCTATTTGTGGAAGGGTATGACGAGAATAAATGGTCAGATGAACAAAGTCTGATTTCTTTGGCGGATTTAGATGCAGTGAGTCAGACGAACCCGATTTTAGTGCGACGAATTGATTATCATAGCGTATCGATTAATTCTGCTTTAAAAACCCATATCGTGGACTTTTCGGAAAATGGTTTTGATGGTGGTGGGGAAATTGTTCGCGACAAAGCGGGTGAGTTTACAGGTGTTTTAAGAGATAATGCAACGACTTTAGCGATTGATGCTTTTCCAGCAGCAACTCCTGCTGAATTAAGAGCATGGCTAGAAATCGCGATAACGGATTTATGGTCAAAAGGGGTAACGGGTGCACACTCGGAAGATTTACATTATTTCACAGGATTTGAGTCTACTTTTGCTGCATTTCGGAATACAGTTGGGGCAGATGCTTTGCCATTTCGCGCGCATTTGTTAATTCATCATGCGGAACTAGCAGCTTTTTCAGCTTCAGAAGAAAGTTTTGTTAATGGCGATGGATTTTTAGAATTAGGTGCTATGAAGATTTTTTATGATGGAACGGTTGGCTCACGTACGGCGCTAATGAGTGCAGGATATGCGGATAATAGCGCGGAAAAAGGGCTACAAATTCATTCTGATGAAGCGTTTGAAGATTTGGTGAAAGCGGCAAGAAAAGCGGGATTGCCTGTTGCGATCCATATTTTAGGAGATCAAGCTTTTGCCAATGTAATTCGTACGTTACGAGCATATCCGCCTAAAGAAGGGCAATATGACAGATTAATTCATACGCCTTGGCTTACAGAAGCATTGATAGCAGAGACGGCGGGTTTGCCGGTATTGTTTGATATACAGCCGCAATTCATGGCAAGTGACCTTCCGTGGGCTTTAGATGTGCTGGGCGAAAATCATCCGCCACTTGCTTTTGCTTGGAAATCATTGCTACAAGCTGGTTTTCCTTTAGCTGGAGGGAGTGATGCGCCGATTGAAGTACCGAATCCATTTTGGGGAATTCATGCTGCTGTTACGAGGACGGCAAATGCAGATTTGGACGGAGTAGTGTATTGGTCCGATCAGGCGCTCACGGTGTTTGAAGCGATTCAACTTTATACAAAAGGTGCTGCGTTTGCGAGCTATAAAAAGGAAACACGCGGACAAATTGCGCCAGGTTTTGTAGCGGATTTCACGATTTTGGCGGAAGATCCATTCCAAGTGAAACAAGCGCAACTGCGTGATATGAACGTTGTGATGACGGTTGTGAATGAGCAAATCGTTTATCAAAAAGAGGATGCTAGATAAAAAACTCCATACAGAGACGGATGCTTCCGCAAAGTTTTTTTGCTAATATGGGAACGGTAGAAATGCCATGCTCGGGGGTTTGTTGTATGGCAGGAAGATGGGGACGAGGGATGTATTAATGGAGATTTTTGAACTGATTTTATTAATGTTAAGCGCAGTGTTTTTGTCGAATGTGCTAAGTCGATTTTTGCCGAGTATTGCGGTACCTTTAATTCAGGTGCTGCTCGGGATTATTTTAGCAATTCCGCTTGGGGATCATACGATGGATTTGAATCCGGAGTTGTTTTTATTACTCTTTATGGCGCCGATTCTTTTTAATGATGGGGCTAGTACGGATAAAAAATCTTTATGGAAAAATCGGAAGGCTATTTTGTCGTTGTCGATTGGATTAGTCTTTGTTACGGTGGGGATTTTAGGTGCGTTTATTCATTACTTAATTCCAGCGATACCATTTGCGGCTGCGTTTGCACTTGCTGCGGCGCTGGCACCAACCGATGCAGTTGCGGTCGGTGCGCTAGCTGAAAAAGTAAGAGTGCCACATAAAATTATGCACATTTTAGAAGGTGAGTCGCTTATCAACGACGCTTCTGGACTTGTTTCCTTTCAATTCGCCGTCTTGGCACTTGTGACGGGAACCTTTTCCTTTATGTCTGCGGGAACTAGTTTCTTGCTATTGTCGCTAGGTGGGATTGCGCTTGGAGCGTTACTAAGTGTGCTGAAAATTGGTCTTATGCGCGGTTTACGCCAGTTGGGGATAGAAAACATGACTTCCTTTATGCTAATGGAAATTTTGTTGCCATTTTTGATTTTTATGGTAGCAGAAAAAGTTGGCGTGAACGGGATTTTGGCCGTAGTCAGCGGTGGAATGGTGCATTCATTTAGTTATAAAAAAATAAATCCTGAAATGGCGCAATTGAATTTGCTGTCAAAAAACACTTGGTCAGTAATTACTTTTAGTTTAAATGGCTTAGTATTTATTCTGCTTGGGACGCAGTTGCCGCAAATTTTGACGACCATTTGGCAAGATGCAAATATCCAAAAAGGCATGCTGTTTGTCTATATTATAGGAATTACTTTCTTGCTACTCGGACTACGATTTTTATGGATTTTATTCTTCCGCAATTACGAGGAAAATCCGAAAGCTGATTTAGTTAGTCGGTTGAAAAATACTTTTCTATATACGGTGGCTGGGGTTCGTGGCACGATAACTTTAGTCAGTGCGCTGTCATTACCATTTGTGCTTGGAAATGGCGATGCTTTTCCTGAGCGAGATTTGCTGATTTTTATTGCGGCAGGAGTTATTATTACGACGCTACTTCTGGCTAATTTTACGTTACCACTTTTTGCAGCGAAAAAGGATGTTGTTACGGCGGACCATACGACAGACATACTGTTGCTTCGTGATATCGTACAGCAACTTCAAGCTTATAAAACAGATGAAAATACCGTAGAAATGAATAAAGTGTTAAATATGTATAATAATCGGATTTTCTCATTAATGGAACATAAAGAAGTCAGTGCGACGGAGCGAGAGTTGCGGCGATTAACGCAAGAATGGCAACTTGAAAATACGAGAAGGTTAGTTTTTGAGCGAGAAATTGACACTGGGGTAGGGCTTTCGCTAATGATGCGACTCGGGAAACGACTTTATGTCCAAACACGAGCAGAGAAGTACCGCGCAAGAAAAAGGTACCGCCAACTACTTAGCCACAGCATTCGCGATTTTCGCATTGTACCGCTTACGTTTGAAGAACGCCGAAAAGAACGTGCCAAATTGCAAAATGAAAATAATCAATTCGTCATTCAAAAACTGCAAGAACTGGATCCGAATGAGTTTAACCCAGAAATCATTTCACTTTATTTGATGAATTTTGAGCGAGCGTTAGGTAACCGGTCGAATAAAAAAGAGAGCGATGATGAGACGCTACAAACAACCATTGACTTAGCTTCTCAAATTGAACGTGAGACGATTCAACAGTATTTTGAAAAAGGGACGATTACTCGGAAAGAAATGAAAGTGTATCGTGATAACTTGCTCGCAATTGAGGCAAATTTGCAATTAGAATTTTAAGAAAAAGGCAGGTAGACTATTTGGTTAGTCTACCTGTCTTTTTTTATCATCAAAATAATAAATAATTCGGTCGATAAATTCCTTTGTCGTACTATCAAAATCTTTTTCTTTTTGGTTAGTTAGCAGACCAATCGGTGGTGAAATTGGTAGATTGTTAATTGGAATACGTACCGTCCCGTCCAGTAGTTCAGAATGTGCAGTGCTAGTAAAGATAGAGACACCAACGTTTTCACGCACGAAATATTTATGCGACATGCTGCTTGTGAGTTCCATTTTTTTATAATCACTACCAATAGCGCGTTTTAGATGTTGTTCAATTTGAATGCGAATCGGGCAGTTTGCTGGAGTGAAAATAAAGCATTCATCACGTAAATCAAGTAAATCTACCGATGATCTCGAAGCCAAAGGGTGGTTTTCTGACACAATTAAATCTAACGTATCATGGAAAAATGGAAAGTAAAAATTCTCCAAAATCAGCTCTGGTTCCCCGCAAATTGCGAAATCAATTTCCCCGTCAATTAATTTTTGACTACATGTGTTGGCGTCATCCACTGCCACATTCACCATGAGTTTTGGAAAATCAGTAAGAAACTGCTTTAAAATCTGCGGTAAAACAAGGCTGGCACTAGGCTCGGATATGCCTACTTTAATTAGTCCAGCGTTGCCATTTTTTAAGTCGAAAATGGTGTGGTCAAGCACTTCATATTGTGCGATAAGCTGACCGGCTCTTTCATAAAAAAGTCTGCCTGCGTGTGTTAGTTTTAATGTTTTGCCACGTTCGAATAATTGAACATCTAAATCTTGTTCCAATTGCTTAATGCGCATCGAAATGGTCGGCTGCGAATAATTTAATACTTCTGCTGCGCGCTGAAAACTTCCCGTATTAACCACTGTATAAAAAGTTTTAATGGTTCGAAATTCCAATATAATTCCCCCTTCATATTGGAGTTTTTTGATATTTCTAACAGTATACACCGTAAAATTAGTAGAAGCAATTTATTAATCTGATAAAATTCATAGGAATAATGCGGATTGAAGTCTAACTATTAGTATTACTGTGGTTAGCCATTAGTTTTTTTGATTAGCCAAACAGAATCTTTTACTTTATAGTATAGCTAATATCTGAAAACCAAGTAAGTTGATGTGAATTAAAAGGGGCGATTTGATGGGAAAAGTGACAATTATTGCTGGGGGAATCAAAACGGAATCTCGACTTACGGGTTTAATCCAACTAGCAGCAAATGAATTAGTAAATAATGGTACGGAAGTGAGAATTATCGAAGTGCACAAAATTCAGCCAGAAGCTTTAGTGAACGCGGATTTCGCACATCCAGATATTCAGCTCGCGAATAGTGAAGTGGAGAGTAGTTCAGGTGTGATAATCGCAACACCAATTTTTAAAGCGGCCTATTCGGGTGTGCTAAAAGCCTATTTAGACCTATTGCCACTCAAAGCGTTGAAAGGGAAAGTCGTATTGCCACTCGGGCTTGGCGGGTCAAATGGTCATTTGTTGGCACTGCAATATGCACTTGATCCAGTTTTAAAAGAGCTTGGAGCTGAAACCATTTTAAAAGGTCAGTTTACGGTGGACAAGCAAATTGAACGGCTCGGGGATGGGCTTTATGAAATTGAAGCTACTGCAAAAGAACGACTAGATCTCGCATTAAGCCAATTTATTTCATTATTAAATCAAAATTCAGTGGAAGTGTAAGGAGGAGAACGGTAAATGACAGAAGATATTTTTAGAGTGGCGACTGTAGAAGATGCGCCAGAGTTTCTGGAATTGTTATCAAGTGCTTTTCAATCAGTGAAGGAACTAGGGATTGATTGGCCTTCAACTAATGCAGATTTGACGATGGTAACAGAAAATATTGTGAATTCTTCTGCGTTTGTTCTAGAACGGGATGGTAAATTAATCTCGACAATTACCGTTCGTTTTCCATGGGAGAGTAGTTCTCCACCTTCCAAATATCCATTTGTTTGGTGGTTTGCAACGGCTCCAGAACTTGCAGGACAAGGGATTGGCGATAAATTATTAACGTATGTGGAAGAGCGAGTCCTTCGTGATACATTGAAAGCCCCGGCGCTTACGCTTGGAACATCTGCCAGAAAACACCCGTGGCTGCTTGATATGTATTTGCGCCGTGGTTATGAAGTTTATTTTGAACATGAAGAAGACGGTGATGTTGGCGTGATGATGCGGAAAATCTTAATTCCAGAAAAATTCGACGCCGCGTTACTTGGAATACCTAGCTGGACATAAAAAGGGGGAAAAAGGATGAAAAAGAAATACGGGATTTTAGCACTGGCACTCACGGCGGTATTAACATTAGGCGCATGTGGAGCAGGAGATGAACCAGAAGCAGCCAATGAAAAAGTACAAACAATCACGGTCGGAACAGGGACGCAATTTCCAAATGTCTGCTTTTTAGATGAAAATGGCAAATTGACTGGCTATGATGTCGAACTAGTGAAAGAAATCGATAAACGTTTGCCAGGCTATAAGTTCAAATTTAAAACGATGGATTTTTCCAATTTACTCGTTAGCCTTGGTGCTGGAAAAGTGGATATTGTCGCGCATCAAATGGAAAAAAGCAAAGAACGTGAGAAGAAATTTTTATTTAATGATGTAGCGTATAATAATTTCCCGTTGCAGTTGACGGTACTAGATAGTAACAACAGCATCAATAGCACAAAAGATTTAGCTGGAAAACGCGTTATCACAAGTGCCACTTCAAACGGCGCACTAATTTTGAAGAAAATTAATGAAGAACAAGGTAATAATTTTGAAATTGCGTATGAAGGGCAAGGATCAAATGACGCAGCGAACCAACTAAAAACAGGTCGCGCTGATGCAACGATTTCCACACCATTTGCAGTTGATTTCCAAAATAAAACGAGTGCAATCAAAGAAAAAGTAGTTGGCGATGTTTTATCTAATGCGAAAGTATATTTCATGCTTGGAAAAGATGAAACAAAACTGAGTAAAGACGTAGATAAGGCGCTGCAGTCCATTATTGACGACGGGACCTTAAAAAAATTAAGTGAAAAATGGCTTGGTGCGGATTATTCAAAAGAACAATATTAAAAGAGGGAGAGTGCCATCAAAATGGATAAAGCGTTCGATGTGAAAATGATTGCTGATTTTATTCCAACGTTAGCTGGTTATTTACCGATTACGTTGTATATTTTGGCACTCTCGCTTATTTTCGGTTTTATATTAGGCGTAATTTTATCGTTACCCCGAATTTACAAGATTCCGGTTTTGAATCAATTTGCGCGAGTGTATATTTCGTTTTTCCGTGGGACACCGATTATGGTGCAATTATTTATTGTTTTCTACGGAATTCCGGCGCTTTCCAGTGTTTTTGGGATTGATTTATCCCAAATGGATCCACTTTATGCCGCGATTGCAACCTATGCGTTAAGTAGTGCGGCGACGATTGCAGAAGTGATTCGCGCTGGGGTAAATAGTGTGGATGCTGGGCAGGCCGAAGCAGCTTATAGTGTTGGGCTAAACGGGCGTCAGACATTTTTGCGGATTATTTTGCCACAAGCGTTGTATCAAGCGTTACCGAATTTCGGAAATTTAGTCATTGGCTATTTGAAAGATACATCGCTCGCGTTTTCGATAGGGGTGATGGATATGTCGGGAAGAGGACAAACCTTAATAACCCTGAGCAATCACGCGCTGGAAGTCTATATTTCGCTATCGATTATTTACTATATTACAGCCGTCTTACTTGAATATTCCTTCAAATGGATTGAAAAACGAGTCAAAAAGGAAAATACCAGATTTACAAGTGTTTTCGATATAGAACTGTAAAGGAGAGATGATGATGCCGCTTGATGTGCCTTTTATTGGAACAGCCGTAATGGCAATGCTAAAAACGATACCACTAACACTTGCGATGACCTTCTTTCCGATACTGTTCGGTTTTATTATCGCAATTGGCTTGACGCTGATTCGGATGTATCATATACGTTTTTTAGAACCAATTGCTAAGTTTTATGTTTCCTTTTTTCGAAGTACGCCAGCAATTTTGCATATTATGTTAATTTACCTAGGAATTCCACTGGTTGTTGATTTTTTAAGAAAGTCATTTGATTTAGGCATATCTGCGAATAAAATTCCGGTTGTGATTTTTGTGATTATCGCACTATCTTTCACGGCGGGGGCCTACCTCACCGAGATTTTGCGTTCTGGCATCATTGCAGTTGATATTGGGCAAATGGAAGCTGCGTACTCCATGGGTTACACGCATGGTCAAGCGATTCGGAAGGTTCTGTTGCCGCAAGCTTTTATGATTGCTCTGCCGAATTTCACCAATTTATGCATTGGATTTTTACATACTACATCCATCGCAGCTATCGTCGCAGTCCCCGAAATCACAGGAATGGCAACGATTGTAGCATCCGACAATTACGCGTTTCTCGAAGCATTTATTGGTGCCGCACTCATTTATTGGTTTTTAACTATGTTGATTGAAGCAATTAATTATATTTTGGAAAAGAATATCGCTAAATACCAAGGAGGGGCAGTATGATTACCATTAAAAATATTCAAAAAAGCTTTGGCGAAAATCAGGTTTTAAAAGGAATTGATTTAACCGTGAAAAAAGGAGAAGTAGTAACGATTCTCGGTCCAAGTGGATCAGGGAAAACGACCTTTTTACGTTGCTTAAACTTACTGGAACGACCCGAAAATGGCGAAATTTCGATGCATGACCAAATAATTAACTGCAAGAAACCAAGCAAGAAAGAAGTGTTGCAACTGCGAAAAAATACCGCGATGGTTTTTCAACAATATAATCTCTTTTCGCATAAAACGGTCATTCAAAATGTGATGGAAGGACTAACCGTTGCGAGAAAAATCCCGAAAAAAGCAGCGCGCGAAATTGCCGAACGCGAGCTCACGAAAGTAGGATTAGCAGATAAATACAGTGCTTATCCTTCCCAACTTTCTGGTGGACAAAAACAACGCGTTGGCATTGCGCGAGCACTTGCGATTAATCCGGATGTCATTTTATTTGATGAACCAACAGCCGCACTGGATCCAGAACTTGTCGGTGAAGTTTTAGAAGTGATGCTAGAGATTGCGCGGGCGGGAGCGACAATGATAGTTGTTACACACGAAATGGAGTTCGCGAAACGGGTCGCGGATCAAGTCGTTTTCATGGACGGGGGATTAATTGTCGAACAAGGCACGCCTGACGAAGTATTCAATCATACAAAAGAAGAACGAACTAAACGCTTTTTACACCGAGTTTCAGCGGATTATTTATATGAAATCAAAGAAGTGAAAAAGGAGCGTGTCATATGACCATTCGATTGAGCATTTTGGATCAAAGTATTATTAATCCGGGCGAGCACCCAAGTGAAACTTTGCAAAATACTGTAGAACTTGCGCAACTCGCGGAACAACTTGGCTATTATCGCTTTTGGGTTGCGGAACATCATAATTCAGACGAAATAGCAGGGGCTGCGCCGGAAGTACTGCTTGGATATATCGCTGCAAAAACGAATACCATCAAGCTTGCATCTGGCGGGATAATGCTCCAACACTACAGCCCTTATAAAGTTGCCGAACAATTTCATGTGCTAGCAAATTTAGCGCCAGACCGGATTTCGCTTGGAGTCGGAAAAGCACCAGGCGGATTCCAACCAGCAACCGATGCCCTCCAAAAAGACTTTGCCAAACCAGTCCGAACCTTCGATGCTAAATTGGCAGAATTAGTTGAGCTGATTTCGCATAAATCACCCACCGCTATCGCAGCAAAACCACTTCCAGCAACTAATCCAGAAATCTTTTTACTCGGAGGGAGTACGGCGAGCGCGAAACAAGCCGCTGAGCTAGGAATTTCCTTTGTTTTCGCTTATTTTATTAACGGAGAAGAGAGCGTCTTGAAAGAAGCGCGCGAAACCTTTGATGAATACCAAATTAATCCAAAAGCCAGTTTTCAATTAGCGCCTATTGTCGTAGTCGCGGAAACCAAAATCGCGGCAGACCGACATATTCCTGAGCGAGAATCAATCAAAGTCGAGCTTGCAGACGGACGGAGGGTTAATGTCGGATCGCGCGAACAAGCGGAAGCCTACGTAAAAGATATCGACCAAACATATCAGTTTATTACCCAACGAATTGGCGCAATCACAGGAACAAAACAAGAAGTCGGAACAGAGATCAAACGACTTTCAGCAGAATATAATATCCAAGATTTTGTCATTTTAACACCAATTAAATCAACTGAAATCAAGCGTTATTCATACCAATTATTAAGTGAATCAATAAAGGAGGAAGTTGTTCATGGCTAATGTCGTTGTTTGGAGTAAAGTAGGGTGTCATTATTGTAAAGATGTGAAAGATTATTTAACTGAGCAAAAAATTGTCTTCCAAGATATCGACGTTACCGACCATGATTATTTGCGAGAAGTACTGCAAGCGAAATACGGCATTCGCCATGTTCCAGTCGTAGAAATTGGCGACATTGAAAAAGGGACTTACCAAGCGGTCGTAGAAATCGGCATCGACCATTTAGAAAAAGCATTATTTGAAAAGGAGGAAGTAAAATGACTAGAAAAGAAACAATCCAGTTCGGCGCAATCATCCACGGCGTTGGCGGAACAACAGACGGTTGGCGCCATCCGGACATTAACCCAGCAGCAAGTACGGATTTAGATTTTTATAAAACTCGTGCTAAAATTGCGGAACAAGGACTATTTAGCTTTGTATTTATTGCAGATGGTCTTTTTATTTCCGAAAAATCGATTCCGCATTTTCTTAACCGTTTTGAACCAATTACGATTTTATCGGCATTAGCTGAGTCTACGAAAAACATTGGCCTTGTTGGGACATTTTCGACTTCATTTACAGAACCATTCACACTCGCAAGACAACTTTCATCCCTCGATCATATTAGCGGCGGTCGAGCAGGATGGAATCTAGTCACTTCTCCGCAAGAAGGTGCCGCGCGAAACCATAGCAAGAAAAATCTCCCAACCCACAGCGACCGCTACACCATTGCGGCAGAACATTTAAAAGTGGTTCGTGGGCTCTGGAATTCGTGGGAAGACGATGCGTTTACTTATAATAAAGCAACCGGTGAATTTTTTAATCCTGAAAAATTACATCGCTTAAATCATCAAGGTGATTATTTTCAAGTCGAAGGTCCATTAAATATCGGGCGCTCCAAACAAGGCGAACCAGTCGTTTTTCAAGCAGGCGCCTCCAGTACAGGACGCGATTTCGCTGCTCAAAATGCAGAAGCTATTTTTACGCATTCCGATTCCTTAGAAGAAGCTGTCGAATTTTATCAAGATGTGAAAACTCGCGCCGAAAAAGCTGGTAGAAATGCAGCAGAAATCCGGATTTTCCCGGGAATTAGCCCGATAGTTGCCGATACTTTGGAAGAAGCAGAAGCTAAATATACTGAATTTGCCAATCTTATTCCAATAGAAAATGCCGTCACTTATCTAGCACGCTATTTCGATGACTATGATTTAAGCCAATTCGATTTGGATGAACCATTCCCGGACCTTGGCGATATTGGCAAAAATGCTTTTCAAAGTACTACAGATCGAATCAAAAAAGAAGCCAAAGAACGTCAGCTAACCCTTCGCCAAGTAGCGACCGAAGCAGCAACACCAAAAACACCTTTCATCGGAACAAAAGAACAAGTAGCCGATTTAATTGAAGTTTGGTTTCAAAATGAGGCCGCGGATGGCTTCATTATCGCATCCGACATTCCCGGAACGTTTGAAACTTTTGTCGAACAAGTTATTCCACTTTTACAAAGTCGCGGCTTGTACCGAAACGAATACCCAGCGACAACACTAAGAGGTAACCTCGGCTTAACGATACCCCAAAATAAACAAGCCGTCGAAACTAAATAATAGAAAGAAAACGGAGCGCCTTTGAGGAAGCTTCGTTTTTTTGTTACAATAAAAGAAAAAAGGAGCTAAACCATGCGCTTAGATAAATTATTGTCCCATACAGGTTTCGGGAGTCGAAAAGAAGTGAAACCACTGCTTAAATCAGGGGCAGTTGTCGTTAATGGCACAATCCAGAAAGACAGCAAAACCCAAGTAAATCCCGACAAAGATCAAATAACTGTCCACGGAACCCCAGTCGTTTACCAAGAATTCGTCTATTTCATGCTCCACAAACCACAAAATGTCGTGAGCGCAACCGAGGATAATGTGTCAGAAACCGTCATCGATTTGCTCGCTCAAGAAGACACGCTTACAGATCCGTTCCCAGTGGGCAGGTTAGACAAAGATACAGAAGGTTTGCTGATTATAACGAACGATGGCACCCTCGCGCACAATTTGCTCTCGCCTAAAAAGCATATAGATAAAACATACTATGCTAAAATTGATGGTGATGTTACGGCCGAGGATGTAGAAGCTTTCGCTGCCGGAATCGAACTCGACGATGGCTACACTTGCAAACCAGCACGCTTAGAAATTATCACACCAAACGAAATAAAAGTAACTATCCAAGAAGGCAAATTCCACCAAGTAAAAAGAATGTTCGCCGCTCGAGGAAAAACAGTCAGCTATTTAAAACGAATTTCGATGGGAAATTTACAATTAGATGAGTCACTTGCACTCGGTGAATACCGCCCATTAACCGAAGCAGAACTAGCTATCCTCCAAAATAAATAAACCTAAACGAAAATTTTCTTCCTAAAAAGAAGTGGATTTTCGTTTTTTAGTTTGCAAAAGAAAGCATTTACATATATAATAAACATGTGTTTGAAATTAAAACAAAAGTTTGGAATGGAGGTGCATTATATCGTGGAGAATAATAAAGCGAAAATGAACGAAAAGGAAGAGATAATTTTCAATTCCATCCGTAAAAATCCTTACATTTCTCAACAAGAACTTGCTGATATCCTTGATTTATCGAGACCGACAGTAGCGAACCTCATTTCCGGCCTGATTAAAAAAGGTCGTATTTTAGGAAAAGCCTATATTTTAAATGAAGCCAAACAAATTGTTTGTATAGGTGGAGCGAATGTTGATCGGAAGTTTTATATTAAAGACAAGGCCCAACTAGCTACATCAAACCCAGTGCGCTCAACACAAAGTGCTGGCGGAGTCGCTAGAAATGTTGGTGAAAACCTTGGCCGCCTTGGAAAAGAAGTTATACTACTCACTGCTTGTGGAACAGATTCCGATTGGGAAGCTGTTAAAAGTGCCAGTAATACATATATGAACTTAGATTATGTCACGGCATTCCCGAGCATCGCAACAGGTTCTTATACAGCAGTACTCGAAAACAACGGAGATTTGCTCGTTGCACTAGCGGACATGGATGCATACGACCACCTAACCCCAGATGTGCTTGCAAAAAATGAAGGCTTGCTGAGTCAAGCAAGTGCCATCATTGCCGATTTGAATTGTCCGAAAGAAACATTAGAATATCTTGGCAGTTTCGCTGAGATTAACTCGATTCCATTAGTCCTAGTTCCTGTGTCTTCACCAAAAATGTCTCATTTACCAGAACGGCTTGATCACGTAACATGGCTAATCTGCAACCGAGATGAATCAGAAACGCACCTAGGAATGACTATCGAAAATGATGATGACTGGCGCTTAGCTGCACAAAAATGGTTAGATTTAGGCGTGAAAAATGTCATCGTCACAAATGGCAGTAAAGGCGCAGTTGCAGCAAATAAAGCAGAAGGCATCATTTTTGAACCAGCAATTGTGATTGAAAATATTGTCGATGTTACTGGAGCAGGAGACGCATTTTGCTCCGCGGTTATCTACGCATGGCTAGAAGGAAAAGCGTTACAAGAAATTTTAAAAGCGGGAAGTGTAAATGCTGCACGAACACTCGAATCTGAGTACACTGTTCGTCAAAATTTATCCACATCCCAACTACAAAAAGATCTGGAGGAATTCAAATGAAAAATTATCTATCATTATCCGAGGAAGTAAAACAAGCAAAAGCAGAAGGAAAAGCAATCGTTGCCCTAGAATCTACTATTATCTCTCACGGTATGCCTTATCCACAAAACGTGGAAATGGCGCGTGACGTGGAACAAATTATTCGCGATAACGGCGCAGTACCAGCCACAATCGCTTTAATTGACGGGAAAATTAAAATCGGACTTTCTGATGAAGAATTAGAACTATTCGCTAAAAGCAGCAATGTAGCAAAAGTTTCTCGTCGTGATATCGGTTACCTTATTGCAACGAAACAACTAGGTGCAACAACTGTAGCAGCAACAATGATTTGTGCTGAATTAGCAGAAATTGGCATCTTTGTAACTGGCGGAATTGGCGGCGTTCACCGTGGTGCCGAAACAACAATGGACGTTTCAGCTGACTTAGAAGAATTGGCAAAAACCAATGTTGCTGTAGTTTGTGCCGGAGCTAAATCAATTCTAGACTTAAACTTAACAATGGAATACCTAGAAACGAAAGGCGTTCCAGTAATTGGTTACCAAACAGACGTACTTCCTGCATTTTACACACGTTCAAGCGATGTAGAATTAACATTACGCGCAGATAATCCAGAAGTTATCGCAGAATCCCTTAAAGCAAAATGGGATCTTCAAATCGAGGGCGGCGCAGTAATTACAAATCCTATCCCAGAAGAATTCGCGATGGACGAAAAAGTAATTAACGACGTAATCCACACAGCGCTTAAAGAAGCAGAAGAAAACCACATCCATGGAAAAGACGTGACACCATTCCTACTTGGAAAAGTAAAAGAACTAACAGATGGTAAGAGCCTTGAAGCAAACATCGAACTAGTAAAACACAATGCATTAATCGGCACCCAAATCGCCGTAGCTTATCAAAACATTTAATAACACAAGAGCTGTCGCCTACATATGGTGACAGCTTTTTATGTTAAAATGAAACATAAATAAAGGGGGAAAAACCAAATGATAGCAGTAAGTGCTTGTTTAGCGGGAATTGCCTGTAGATATGATGGAAAAGATAAAGAAATTACTAAAATAAAGCAAATGGTTGAAAACGGCGAAGCGATTTCTTTTTGCCCAGAAGTTATAGGTGGCCTGCCTACACCGAGGTTTCCAGCAGAAATAGTAGGAGGAGACGGTAAAGATGTTTGGTTAGGCCATGCTAAAGTCATGGATAATCAAGGAACAGATGTAACAGAAGAATACAAAAACGGAGCGAGCCTCACTTTAGCTAAAATGAAAGAACTCGGAATTACACAAATAATTATGAAAGAAAAAAGTCCATCTTGCGGTAGCTGTGCTATTTACGACGGCACCTTCTCTGGAAAAATAAAAGACGGTACCGGCGTAGCAGCAGCTCTTTTTCAAATGAACGGCATAAAAATTATTTCAGAATTTACGATTTAAAGTGCCAGTGAGCCCATTGGATCCCAAGGTTTTAATGCTATCGGCTCCTGATTAAAAGCAGCAATCAATTCTTCGGATAAATATTTTTTATGCACGACTACTTGGAATGTGAATTCATCCATCCAAGTATCACTAGCAACAAAATAACCTTTATTACCAATGGATTCTCCCCAGCTATTTTCCACTTTCCAGCGATTTACCTCACCACCGGCAACATTCACACCAGTAAGAACCATCGCATGTGTAAGCATACTATGTTTATAATCAAGACGTTCTGCTTTTGTCATTGCAGTTTTAAATCCAAAAGTCTGATTAAACAAGAAAATATCCGTATCCATAATACCAGTAGTTTTTTCTGAAAGTTGACCAACATCACAGCCAAACCAAACCGTTTCACCGTCTTTGATTTGATCAGCGGCGGCTTTTTTTAATACATCCATTTCTACATTCAAATACTTAATAGGCGTCCCATTTACAATATTTCCTAAATAATCGACCGTGAAAGCCTGATTAAAAGGTTTATCCTTGGTCGGCGCATTTATTAGTGGAATATAATATTTCAAATCAATATCTACATACCGCGCATAAAATTCTTTGGGCGTAATCTGCAAATCCTGCTTAAATTCATTGTCCTTATTTCGATACTCAAAATCGAATACTTTAGGCGGTTCACCAAGAGTTATTACCAAAAGCTGATAAACTTCCGCAAGCATTTCTTCTTTCAAACTGGCAGTATCTTTCTTTTCAGTAACAGCTTTTCTCAAAATAACCGCATCCGTGCGAAGTCTTTCATTTAATAAATGATTTAAATCTGCTGACTTGCTGCTTTGGAACGTTTCAGGCATAGCAGACTTAGGAACAACCCCGTATTTTTCAATAATCGAAACTAGCATATCCCACTGACCACCATCTTGCTGTGGTGTATCAAGCAACCATGAGACTAAGCGACTATCTTCATCCTCATTAGCAGTTTCAATAATATTCTCTAAAAAATAATTAGCTTTCTCAAGTTTGTCCCAAAAGTTAGTATAATTCTGCGACAACTCAAAATCTTTCAAACCAAGTGTTCCATTCAATTTATGCCGAAATGTATTTAATGCTGCAAACATCCAACATCTTCCACTTTGCTGTTGATTAGAAACTTTATCTGTAGTAACCTCATGAGAAAAAACAGGCTGAACGTTCACTTTTGAAATTGGATTCTCCGTAGCGGCTTTAATCCCATTTTTCATAATACTAGCTTGAAAAACCAATTTATCTGGATTTTCACGCCATTTCTTTGAAAAACTTTCTAATTGATCGAATGTTAATTCCGTATGCATGAATAACTCCTCCTAATACCAAAAATTATCTTCTAAACAAGTATACTGCTAAAAATTAGAACTGTATAAGAAAAGCGCTGGATGAATAATTATGAAGGTTTTTGAGCGTGTACATGTTATAATATGAATGAATTTGAATTACGGTGATTGTTTTTGAATGAAAACGGTTGATTTTGAAAGAAAAAGATGATAAACTAACTTTGGATGGAGGAGTAATAATGTTAAATGCAGAGCGTAAACAACTTATTATGGAGAGTATTGGGAAACTTGGTGTGATTAAATTACAAGAATTAGTTGAAGGCCTTGATACCTCAGAGTCGACCATTCGTCGCGATTTAATCGAATTAGAAGAACAAGGATTAATCCAGCGTGTACACGGCGGAGCTAAACTTGTAAAGCTTCATAACCAAGAACCAAGTATGAATGAGAAATCATTCAAAAACATTCAAAGTAAAAAAGTAATTGCTGCATATTGTGCAAGCCTAGTGGAAGAAAATGATTGTATCTATTTAGATGCAGGTTCCACCACACTAGAATTAATTACTCATTTAGCTAATCGAAATATCACAGTGGTTACAAACGGATTAACTCATATCGAAGAACTAGTTCGTCAAAATATTGATGCTTATCTATTAGGTGGCAAAATGAAAGTGCATACAAAAGCAATAATTGGTGCCGTTGCCTTAGATAATATCCAAAACTACCATTTTGATAAAGCTTTCATTGGTACTAACGCGATGCATCCGGAGCATGGCTATACAACACCTGATATGGAAGAAGCCTTTGTAAAACGTGCCGCAAAAGAACGTGCTGATCGCGTTTTTGTTGTAGCAGACCATACAAAATTTAATGAAGTGAATTTTTCAAAAATGTTTTCAATAGAAGAAGCTACCATTGTGACAGACTATATTCCTTCAGCATTAAAAGAATCCTTTATCCAAAAAACTAAAATAATCGAGGTAGAAAAATGATTTATACAATTACTTTAAACCCATCAATTGATTATATTGTGCAAATCGACCAATTAAACCTTGGTGAACTTAATCGCATGAAACAAGATTATAAATTACCTGGTGGCAAAGGAATCAACGTCAGCAGAGTGCTAAATCAATTGAAAGTACCGAGTCTCGCTACAGGGTTTCTAGGTGGATTTACTGGCAATTTTATTAACGACTGGCTACAAAACGAAGGTATCAAAACTGGTTTTGTAACAGTAAAAGATGATACTCGAATTAATATTAAACTCAAACACGGTGAAGAAACAGAAATTAATGGTTTAGGACCAGCAATTTCAGAAACGGAAATCAATGAATTTTTAAAAGTGATGGACAAAGTAACTGCTGGAGATATTGTTATCTTGTCTGGTAGCGTACCACCTTCACTTGGAAATGATTTTTACGATAAGATAATTCAGATTTGTAAAGAAAAACAAGCAGAGTTTATGATTGATACTACAGGACAAGAACTACTAGATGCATTGCCAAATCGTCCTATTCTGATTAAACCAAATCATCATGAATTAGCAGAACTATTTGGCGCTAAACTAGAAAGCGTAGAGGATCTCATCCCATATGGGAAAAAATGTCTGGAGCTAGGTGCGCAACACGTAATCGTATCCATGGCTGGCGACGGAGCCCTTCTATTTACTGGAGAAGATGTTTATTTCGCCGATGCTTTAAAAGGGGAACTGAAAAATTCTGTTGGTGCTGGAGACTCTATGATTGCAGGATTTGTTGGAACTTTTGATAAAACAAGAGACCCAGTTAAAGCTTTCGCTGCTGGTGTTGCAACAGGTGGAGCAACTGCTTTCTCAACAGATTTAGCCCAAAAGGAATTAATAGATGAATTACTACCACAAGTGAAGATAACTAAAATAACAGGGAGGAACTAAAATGAGAATCACTGATTTATTAAGCAAAGATGTTATGATTATGTCATTACAAGCAACGACAAAAGAAGCTGCTATCGATGAAATGATTGCTTCGTTAAAAAGCAATGGAAAAATTAATGATGAGGTCCTTTTTAAAGAAGCGATAATGAACCGTGAAGCACAAAGTTCCACTGGTGTAGGTGAAGGGATTGCAATGCCACACGCGAAAACAAAAGCTGTAAATGAACCAACCGTTGTTTTTGCTAAAAGCGAAAAAGGATTAGACTATGATGCTTTAGATGGTCAACCAGCCCATTTATTCTTTATGATTGCCGCTCCAGATGGCGCTAATGCAACTCATTTAGAAACCTTAGCAGCACTTTCTAGATTATTAGTCCACCCGGCATTTGTTCAATCATTAAAAGATGCTAAAACTCCAGATGAAGTAATCAATCTTTTTAATCATGAACAAGAAGATTCAGAAGAAACAGTTGTCAGTCCAACATCAAATAACGATACTGGCAAATCAGTCGTAGCAGTTACAGCTTGCCCGACAGGTATTGCGCATACTTATATGGCAGCAGAAAAATTACAAGAAACAGCAAATAAATTAGGCGTTCGAATCAAAGTAGAAACAAATGGTTCCAGAGGTGTTGAAAACCGTCTAACAGATAAAGAAATTGCCGAAGCAGACGGTGTTATTATCGCTGCTGATGTACAAGTGGATATGCCTCGCTTTGATGGAAAGCATTTAATCGCTAAACCAGTTGCAGCGGGAATTCATAAGCCAGAAGAATTAATTAATGAAGCAATATCTGGAAATGCCCCAGTGTATAAAGCGGAAGAAGGAAGCCAAGCGGTAGAAAGCGCAGATGGACTTTCAATCGGTCAACAAATTTACAAACATCTAATGAGTGGTGTTTCCCACATGTTACCGTTTGTTATTGGTGGCGGTATCGCAATTGCAATTGCATTTATGCTTGATCAAATGCTAGGTGTTCCTCAAGATCAACTTGCAAAACTAGGTTCATATAACGAAATTCCAGCATTATTAAAACAAATTGGCGATGTTGCATTCGGCTTTATGTTACCAGTATTTGCCGGTTACATTGCTTACAGTATATCCGATAGACCAGGGCTTGTAGCAGGTTTTGTAGCAGGCGGAGTAGCATCTGTTGGCGGCGCAGGATTCCTAGGTGCATTAGTCGGCGGTTTCCTTGCAGGTTATGCAGTAGAACTAGTAAAACTTGCACTTAAAAAATTACCAAAAACACTAGACGGTATCAAAGTAGTTTTATTCTATCCAGTTTTATCTGTTTTAATTGTAGGACTGTTAATGTTGCTATTAAATGTGCCAATGAGCGCGTTGAATACTTGGTTAAATGATTTCTTAAATAGTTTAAGTGGTACAAACGCAGTTATTTTAGGATTACTGCTTGGAGCAATGATGGCAGCCGATTTAGGTGGGCCAATTAACAAAGCAGCTTATATTTTCGCAACTGGAACGCTCGCAGCAAGTGTAGCGACAGGCGGTAGTGCAATCATGGCAGCGACAATGGCTGCTGGTATGGTACCACCACTTGCAACATTTGTAGCGACACTTATTTTTAGAAATAAATTTACAGCTCAAGAACGTGATGCAGGCTTAACTAACTCTATTTTAGGAGCTTCGTTCATTACAGAAGGAGCTATACCGTTCGCGGCGGCAGATCCACTTCGAATGATTCCAAGTTTCATTGCCGGAAGTGCAATCACAGGCGCAATCGTTATGTTCTTGAATATCAAAGTATTAGCACCACATGGAGGAGTCTTCGTTATCTTCCTAGTATCTCAACCATGGTTCTACATCATTGCAATTATTATTGGAACATTAATCAGTGCAGCATTAATTGGTGTTCTACGTAAGAAACCAACTGTATAATAATATTGAAATCGTCTTTTGAAACTAAAAAGGCGATTTCTTTTTAGTAAATTCTCGAATTCTTTCTAAAAAATTGCTATACTGGAAATGAAGCGAGGTGGGCGTATTGGAATTTGGAGAAAAATTAATTCATTTACGAAAGAAAAATCGGTTAACACAAAAACAATTAGCGGCGAAAATTGGGACAACTGCATCCACAATAAGCAAATATGAAAATGATAACCACCGACCGCCAATCTTTATTTTGGCAAAATTAGCAGAAATTCTTGGAACAACGACAGATTTTTTATTAGATGATGTAGCGGGTTTACGAGAAAAAAATTCAGTAAACGCCTTTCCGTTGATTGGAAATCCTGAGCTTGAGAAATGGTATTTAGAATTGCCGTATACATATTCAGAAGATGAATTATTAATGTTAAAACGAATTGCAGATGCGATTGAGAATAAAAAATAATTTAAGGTAAAGCCAGCTACGCAATTGTGTAGCTGGCTTTATTTAGTTTAAATTTACTGCTCAGGATCTTTAGGGTCTTCTTTATCGGGAAGCATAGTATTGTAAAAACGTCTTGATTCAGCGGCTAGTGTAGTAGGTGGAAAAAACATATTCATTGAAGGGAAGTTACTCTCCATCATACGCATTTTTTGAGAAAATTTCATATGTAACATGGAGGTTCTAGCAATCTGATTATTAAAAGATGCTAAAGACATATCGATTTCAAAAGTTTCCATATTAGAAAATGTGATTAAAGTGTGGTTAAATCCAATTGCATGATAGTCTTTGATGTGTTGCGGGAAAATCCAAATACAGTCTACTGAACTTGGTGCTACAGTTGGAAATACATAAGTGGAAGTAACAGGGTCAATAATAATAGGTGGCTTATGAGTAACACCTATTAAATGCTTGGTGCCCTCCTTACGACCCTCATAGCTTGATCCGAAAAAGTTGCAGCTGGTTTTAATTAGCTCAAACGGGGTAAATTTAGAAGTATAATGAGAATCAACTTCATAAATTTCTGAATAGACTATACTTCCAGATTTTTTCGGAAAAATAATCATCGTGTGCGGGTTTACTTCATAAAACTGAGTACTGATTTGTTCTTTTTTCATTTCATTCAACTCCTCTATGTTTGTATTTATGTCTAAGAAGAAACCTAGAATTATTGCTTAATACGCAACAATTCCAAATAACGACTGAGCACCAAAGTAAGATATGAGTTATTTTTTGTCATTATAGCACATGGAAATTTACAAGTCATTAGATTTTCGTAAAGTTGTATTTTCAAGCTGTTTTCTGTTTTTTCTAGGCATATTACAATTTTTTGAGATTGTAATAAATATGAGTGAAGGAGTGGTAGTCGTGGAAATGCGTGATTTTTCTAATTCATTGATGAATCAGGTGGGTGTCCTTAAAGGAGAAAAAGAATTAACAAACGTTTTTATCGAATGCTTCCTGACGATGCTCCTAGAAGAGAGAAAATTAGAACAACTTAGAGCTGAAATTGATAAAGCTCTCGATAATAGGAACAAAGCTGAATTTATGCAACTAACAGAAAAAATGAATAAAATTCAACAGGAAATGCTGGCTTTTGAGTAGAATATATGAAAAACTAAGATAGTGAGAGCTATCTTAGTTTTTTTGAGCTGTTTTATAGATTTTCAAGCAAAAAAAGTCTCGAAAAAAGTTCTGGACAGATTGCTCAAATATGGTAAACTAAATAAAAACATATGTTCGGTGGTGAGGGTATGACACTTCAAATAATTGCTGGTAGATCAGGAACAGGGAAGACAACTTATTTAATGGATGAAGTTGGAGCGAAAATTAAACAAAATTCCAAGACCTATATTTTTATCGTTCCAGACCAAATGACGTTTCAGATGGAGACGAGCTTTTTAAATAAAGAAAATTTAGCGGGTATGCTTGGGACACAAATATTCAGCTTTAGTCGTTTGGCATGGAAAATCCTTCAGGAAACAGGTGGATTATCCAAGACTTTTCTAAGTCAAACAGGAATCGAAATGGTTATCCGAAAAGCTGCACTTGATCAAAAAGATGAATTAAAGATTTTTTCTAAAGCTACTTCTAGAAAGGGCTTTTATTCAGAGTTAGCAAATTTATTTAAAGAAATGAAACAAGAAGAAGTTTCTATAGAAGATATGGTTAACAGCGCTACCAATTTGTCTACAAGTGTAAATAGCAAAGTACATGATATTTCACTGATTTATCAAAAGTATGAAGAACTTTTAGCGGATAAGTTTCTCGAAAATGAAGACTATTTGAGATTGCTTGCAGAGAAAATTGTAGAAAGCGGTTATCTAAATCAGACTGAAATAGTCATTGATGGTTTTACTTCTTTTTCAAAACAAGAACTCTCAGTTATTGGAGAATTAATGCGAAAATGTGATAAAGTGACAGTTTCGCTAACTTTAAATGTTCCAGAAATCCAACATGGTTTAGATGAATATAGTATGTTTAAAGCAAGTACAGAAGCTTACTATGCTTTATTAGATTTGGCTAAATCGAACGGAATTCAAGTAGAGCAAGATAAGTTTTTCTTAGAAAACAAACGAGCAAAAACAGACTCATTAGAATTTCTAGCAAATGCTTGGGGTCATAATAAATTTATGGCTTTCAAAGAAGAACCAAGTAATTTAAAAATTCATCAAGCAAACAATAGACGTGCAGAAATCGAAGGCATAGCACGTGAAATCAGACAACTTGCATTGAGTGGCTATAGATATCGAGATATGGCCATTTTAACAAGGAATCTTGGAGATTATGATATTTTATGTGAAACAGTGATGGAATCATATGATATCCCAATTTTTATTGATAAAAAAAGAGCCATGGCCAAACACCCGTTTATTGAGTTTGTTCGTTCCAGCTTAGAGGCTATTATATTTAATTGGAAGTATGAACCTATTTTTCAAGCAGTTAAAACAGAATTTTTCTTTGATATTACAGATAATTCAAGTGACTTGCGACGTAAATCAGATATACTAGAAAACTATGTACTAGAAAACGGTATTCAAAATAAATGGAAATGGGAAAAAGAAGGTGATTGGATTTACCGGAAAATTCGGGGACTCTCTACCAATCTATTACCGCAAACGGATGAAGAAATCCATACACAATCGATTATTAATGAGATGAGAGACTTGATAGTAGCGCCTCTTTCAACATTGGAAAGTAATTTACGCAAAGCGAATACTGGAATGGAATTTGCGCTAGCACTCTATCATTATTTAGAGCAAGTAAAAGCTGTAGAGCGCTTGGAATCATGGAGACAACGAGCAGAAGAGCAAGGTTATTTAGAACTTGCGAGAGAACATGAGCAAGCATGGAGTTCCATTTCTGCCCTTTTGGATGAATTTGTAGAGGTCCTAGGCGAGGAAACGTTAGATTTAATTAGCTTTACGGAAATCATTACAACTGGCTTAGACGCACTTGAATTTTCGCTTTTACCACCTTCCTTAGATCAAGTCGTTTTAGCTGATATGGAAAATGCAAAGTTGCTAGATATGAAAGTTATTTTTGCAATTGGAATGAATGATGGTGTTATGCCACTTCGCCAAAAAGATAAAGGTATTCTGTCTGACCAAGATCGAGATGCTTTGCGTGCAGAAGATAGTAATTTAAAGCCATCTGCTAAAAATAATATTGGTGAAGAAGATTTATTAGCATATAAAATTATTAGTCTACCAAGCGATAAATTATTTCTTAGTTATCCAGTTGCTGATGAAGAAGGAAAAGTTCTTAGCGAATCAAATTATCTAAGAAAAATAAAAGGTCAGTTTAAAGAATTAAACGAATCGGTTTACTTAACAGATCCGAGTTTATTAAGTGATGAAGAACAAAGTAATTATATTCGCTCCAAACAAGCAACATTAGGCTTGTTGACGAGTCAATTACAAATGTACAAACGAGGTTATCCACTATCTAATGTGTGGTGGGATGCCTATAATAGC
This sequence comes from Listeria cossartiae subsp. cayugensis, assembly GCF_014229095.1. Lineage (GTDB taxonomy): Bacteria > Bacillota > Bacilli > Lactobacillales > Listeriaceae > Listeria > Listeria cayugensis. The sequence goes on from NZ_JAARZC010000002.1 coordinate 43,944, forward strand.
TATTTTGAAGATGCCAAAGAATCCAAAATGGCAAAACAAATATTGTCCAGTTTATATTATGAAAATAAAACTAAGTCTTTACAAGAAACAACAGCCAAAAATCTATTTGGAGAAACTATTCATGCAAGTGTTTCTCGAATGGAGAAATTTTTCAGTTGCGAATTCCAACATTTTGCGCAATATGGATTAAAACTAGAAGAAAGAGGTCATTTTCAGTTGCAAGCTGTAGATATGGGAGAGATTTTCCATGGTGCTATGGAGTGGATTTCAGCTGAATTAAAGCGAAATAATTTAGACTGGGGCAATTTAACAGAGGAAGAATGTCGACAAATGGCGAAACTGGCGATGACGTTTTTAGCACCGAAGATTCAGCATGAGATTTTGCTAAGCTCTAAACGAATGGAATACATTCAATATAAGTTACTCCAAATTATAACGAGAGCTACCACAGTCTTAAATGAACAAGCCAAAAGTAGCGCATTTCGTCCAGTGGGATTAGAAGTTGATTTTGGGCTAAAAGGAGATATTCCACCATTAAAAATCCCATTACATTCTAATAGTGAGCTTCTTTTACAAGGGCGAATTGATAGAATAGATATGGCGGAACAGGATGATCGAACATTCCTTCGAATCATTGATTATAAATCTAGTTCGCATGATTTGGCGCTTACTGAGGTCTATTATGGATTAGCGCTACAGATGCTTACGTATTTAGATATTGTTGTAACAAATGCACAGAAAATGATTGGGAAAACTGCAGAACCAGCTGGCGTACTGTATTTCCATATGCACAATCAATTTGTGCAAGCGGAGAAGGAATTAAGCGATGAAGCTATCGCAAAAGAATTACAAAAAAGTTCCAAAATGAAAGGGTTGATTTTGTCAGACCCAGTTGCTGTGTCATTAATGGATACGACACTTGAAAAAGGAAAATCATCCAACATTATTCCAGCCGAAATTAAGCAAAATGGTGATTTAAGTGCAAGGTCAAGAACAGCTACAAAAGCAGAATTTGATAAAATGCGCCAATTTGTGCGACATAAATACCAAGAAGCAGGTAATAAAATACTTGATGGGGCAGTTGCGATTAACCCTTATAAATTAAAAGAAAGAACACCTTGTCAATTTTGTGGTTTCCGTTCTTTCTGCGGATTCGATCCATCTTTAACTAGCAATCAATATAGACATTTAACAAATGAAAAGTCAGAAACAATTTTAACAAAAATGGACGTAGAAGGAGGGACGCAGTAGCATGAGCTTAGATATACCATCAAAACCAACTGATTCTTTATGGACGGATGACCAGTGGAAAGCCATTCAAGCAAAAGGAAATAATGTACTTGTAGCTGCTGCTGCGGGCTCAGGCAAAACGGCCGTTCTAGTTACTAGGATTATTGAAAGGTTAATAGATGAATCGGCCAATTTAAATGTAGACGAGTTACTTATAGTGACTTTTACAAATGCTTCTGCTGCCGAAATGAAATTTAGAATAGGGAAAGGATTGGAGGAAGCTTTAGAACAAAATCCAGATTCTGCCCATTTGAAAAGGCAAGTAGCTTTACTTAACTATGCTTCTATTTCCACACTCCATTCCTTCTGTTTAGAAATTATTAGAAAATATTATTTTGAAGCAGATATAGATCCAAGTTTTCGCTTGATTGAACCAATTGAAAGTAGCATGATTCGAGATGAAGTTTTGGAAGAACAGCTGGAAAGAGAATATAGTATTGAAAATAATGAGGCTTTTTTTCACTTGGTAGAATCTTTCACCGGAGATCGATCTGATGCAGAGTTACACATGCTAATATCTAAACTCTATGATTTCTCTAGGGCGAATCCAGATCCAAATGCATGGCTAGCAACAATGGTAGATTTCTACAATACCGAACAAATTACTTCGATTACAGAATTACCCTATTTTCCAATCATTAAAGAAGATATTGAATTAAGAGTTAATCAAGCTAAAAATTACTTGTTGAATGCGATAGACTATGCAAACGAAAATGGCGGTCCGGCACCATATTTACCTACATTAGAAAATGATTTAGCTCAAATCAATACATTATCCGCGTTGGATTGGACTAGCTGGGAGAATCTACAGTTAGCTACCGAAAGCATTGATTTCAAACGAATTCCAACACTCAAAAATAAAAGTGATTATGATGAAACTTATGTTGAAGAAACAAAAAAATTCCGAGATGCTGCAAAAAAAGAAATTAAAAACATCGCGATAGATTGGTTTTCGAGAGCAGAGACCAATTATTTGGCGGATTTAGAAAAAATGAAACCAGACATTCAAACTTTGAGTGAATTAGTAAAAAGTTTCGCCAAGAATTTCTTTGAAGAAAAACAACAACGAGGCGTATTGGATTTTAATGATTTAGAACATTTAGCATTAAAAATTTTATTAAAAGACAATGAAGCGTCGGAAGTTGCTCGCAATTATCAAAAACAATTTAAAGAAGTATTAATCGATGAATATCAAGATACTAATATGGTCCAAGAAACCATCTTACGCCTTGTAACTAATCCAGATGATAAGCATGGAAATTTATTTATGGTTGGAGATGTAAAGCAATCTATTTATCGGTTCCGTTTAGCCGAGCCAACTTTATTTATGACGAAGTATCAAGCATATCAGCAAGACGGTAATGGAACTGGGATACGTATTGATTTATCACAAAATTTCAGAAGTAGAAAAGAAGTGTTAGATGCAACTAATTTTATCTTCCATCAATTGATGGATAGGCATATTGCGGAAATTGACTATGATACAGCGGCAGAGTTGACTTTAGGCGCAAGTTTTCCAGAAACAAATGAAATGGCAACGGAACTTTTATTGATTGATATGAAATCAGAAGAAAAAGAAACAGAAGATGAATTATCACCACAAGAATTGCAGAAAAGCCAAGTAGAATCACGCGCAATTGCCACGGAAATTAGAGAAATGATAGATAACAAGTTTCCTATTTATGATAAAAAACTAAAGCAGAACAGACCTATTCAATACCGAGATATAGTTATTTTAGCGCGAGCGATGACGAGTGCTCCGGATATGGAAGAAGCGATGAAAGTTCAAGATATTCCATTCTATGCTAATAATAATTCTGGCTATTTTGAAACGACAGAAGTAGCCACGATGATTGCGCTTATGAAAGTAATCGACAATCCGTATCAAGATATCCCTTTAGCGGCTGTACTACGTTCACCGATAATCGGCTTAAATGAAGAAGAACTAGGACAAGTACGTATGGCGAAGAAAAATGGCTATTTCTTTGATGCTTTATTAGCATATAAGGATATAACCGTTTCAGAAACAGCAGATAAAATAAGTGACTTTATTCAGCAACTAAACACTTGGCGTGAATTATCTATCCGAGAAAATTTAACTTCTTTAATTTGGCAAATTTATCAAGAAACGAACTTCTATGAATTTGTCGGTGGGTTACCTGGTGGCAAACAGCGCCAAGCTAATTTACGAGCATTGTATGATCGTGCGAATCAATACGAAAAGACTTCCTTCCGTGGCTTATTCCGTTTTGTTCGCTTTGTCGAGCGTTTGGAAGTTAGGGGTGATGATCTGGGAACAGCAAAAACACTTGGTGAAAAAGAAGATGTCGTTCGGATGATGACTATCCATGCAAGCAAAGGACTAGAATTTCCCGTGGTGATCATCTCTGGACTCAGCAGGAAATTTAATATGCGTGATATCTATAGTAAAACACTGCTAGACAAAGATTATGGCTTTGCATCTAATTATCGAGATATCCAGAAAATGATTGTTTATCCGACTATTATGCAACAAGCGATTAAACAAAAAAAATCTCGCGAAATGATTGCGGAAGAAATGCGTGTTTTATACGTTGCCCTCACTCGTGCGGAAGAAAAGTTGATTTTGACGGCTACTGTACCAGATTTTGAAAAAACAAGTAAAAACTGGTTGCAAGTTGCCAAAGGGAAAGAAACTATTCTACCAGCAGCAACTAGAGCGAAGGCGAAGTGTTATTTGGATTGGATAGGGAACGCGACTATTAGACATGAAAGTTTTAAAGATTTATTGTGTGAAGAAATGATTCAAACGCTTCCGACAGATATGAAGCTCCAGATTGAAATCAAAACAAAAGAAATGTTTTTAGAAAATGAGCAAGAAAGATCAGAATCGGATAATTGGATGGAAAACATAAAGGGACATCAACCAGTACCTGTCCACAGCCCTTATAAAGACGAAATTCAGCGATATATGAACTATGAGTACGGAAACGAGGCAGCGACAGAAATTCGCGCTAAACAGTCTGTAACAGAGCTTAAACGACAATTCTCTTTGCAAGATAGCTGGAGTGATACCACCTTACTAAAAGAATTCCAAAAAGTATCACTAGATAGACCCAAATTTTTGCAACAAAATAAGTTGTCTGCCACAGAAATTGGTACAGCAATGCATACCCTTATGCAAGCAGTTCCGCTAGAGGGGCAACCGGTGAAGGAAGACTTAGAGCACCTTTTACAAACGATGCGTGAAAAAGATATCTTAACTGAGGCGCAAATTAAAGCAATCAATATACAACAAATAATCGGTTTCTTTGAATCGCCATTAGGAAAAACAATGTTACAGAAAAAAAATCTAGTCAAGCGCGAAGTACCTTTCAGTTATTTGCTCCCTGTATCCAAACTATATGAACAAGCCGATATAGACGAACATGTACTCATTCAAGGTGTTGTTGATAGTATGATTGAAGAGGAAGAATCCATTATTTTAATTGACTATAAAACAGATAAAATAGAAGGGCGCTACGCGGATTGGGAAGCTGCTGAAAAAGTAATGAAAGAACGATATCAAATACAGATTAAGCTTTATGCAGAAGCAATCCAAGCTATTACTGGGAAAAAAGTAACGAAAGCATATCTATATTTCTTCGATGGACAACATATATGTCAAATAAACACAAAGGAAGGTCTTTAAATGAAATGGTTGAGTTATCTGTATCAAGGGAACATTGAATATGGCCTGTTAGCACCTGAAAGTAAAATTATCCCTGCAAAAACAATTTTTGCAAATCCACCAGCGACCCTTTTGGATTTCATTAAAGAAAAACCAACACTTCCTGTATTACAAGAAATGCATGGCAATATCGATTTAGCTGATGTGGAAATTCAAATTCCTTTTACACCACCAAATAATATCATCGCTATTGGAAAAAATTATTATAATCATGTGTTGGAAATGGGAAGTAAAGAAGATGTTCCGGAGCAAATTCTTGTATTTACAAAAAGTGCTAATAGTTTATTGCCTCACAACGGTCAGATTGAGCTTCATCAAAAGGTAACCGAGCAACTCGATTACGAAGGGGAACTCGCGGTTATTATAGGAAAAGAAGTCAGAGATATATCCGAAAAAGAAGCATTATCTGCTATTTTTGGATTCACTATTTTAAATGATGTTACAGCTCGAGACCTTCAGAAAAAACATAAACAGTTTTATATTGGGAAAAGCCTTGATGCAAGTTGTCCGATTGGTCCGTATGTACTTGAAAATGATTCAAGCGAAGAACTTACTTTCCATATTGAGACGAGAGTGAATGGTGACGTGAGGCAATCGGACTCTACAGATAAGTTTATATTTAACTTGGCTCGAATTATTTCGGATCTATCAAAAGGACATACGCTAATTCCTGGTGATATAATAGCTACGGGAACTCCAAGTGGTGTAGGTAAGGGGATGAACCCTCCAACGTTTCTACAGGACGGGGACATTGTTGAAATTACTATCGATAAAATTGGAACATTAACTAATCAAGTAAGAAAATCTTAAAAAGGAAGAAGGAATTATTATGTGGGGTTATATTCATTTAATTTCTTGGGTAGCCATTGTTGTATTAACAGTTACAGCTTTACTCATTTATTCCAAATCAGCAAAAAGTTTTACGATGTTACAAATGATTAATCGCGTTTTTTATATTCTCGTTATATTAAGTGGAATTATGATGGTACAGTACAGCGTGGAACAAAGTTGGATTCTAGCGATATTTAAAATTCTAATGGGGATTATTGTGATTGGTGTTGTGGAGATGCTACTTAGTTATCGAAAACAACAAAAACCGACCGGCATGTTTTTAATGATTTTTGTTATTGTGGTAGTAATTACAGTATCGCTGGGCTTCTATTTATCAGGCGGATATCCATTATTTAACTAAAAATCAAAAAAATAATGAAAAAGACTTCTCTTTTCTCTGGAAAGTTGGTATGTTATGTTAGGGCCAAAAAAGGAGAGAAGAAAATGAGTTCAAAAATAGTATATAGAGAATATGCTAAAAAAACCGCCATTGCGATTATAGCAGCACTTTTAAATGCAATTGGCATGAACTTCTTTTTAATACCAGCACAAGTTTACGCTGCTGGATTAAATGGGGTTGCACAACTAGGTTCAGACATGTTACGTGATTCAATGAATATTTCAATTTCGACAGGGCTGCTTGTTCTGTTATTAAATATTCCAGTGGCAATTTTAGGCTGGTTAAAAGTAGGGAAATCCTTTACTGTTTTCAGCTTTTTGACAGTTGCTTTTATGTCTTTTTTCTTGATTGTTATTCCAGAAGTGCAAGTGTCCAACGATATTTTGCTTAATGCGATTTTTGGGGCGTTAATTGCTTCTGTAGGTATTGGTTTGGCTTTGAAATTCGGTATTTCTACTGGTGGACTAGATATCGTAGCAATGTACATAACAATTAAGACCGGGCGTTCTTTCGGAAAGTATTTCTTGCTTCTAAATGGGGTTATTATAATTGTGGCAGGGTTCGCGTATGATTGGACATTCGCGCTCTATACGCTCATTTCTTTGTATGTTCAAAGTAGAGTGATTGATATTATTCATACGAGACATCAGAAATTAACAGTGATGATTATGACGCAACACTCCGAAACCGTTATTAAAGCAATTCATGAAAATATGGTGCGGGGCATTACAGTTGTAGATGCGATGGGCGGTTACTCAAAAGAAGATGTGGCGATGCTGATTATGGTAATCACGCGTTATGAATTATATGATATTACGCATATTGTCGGAGAATTCGACCCTAAAGCCTTTATTAATGTCATGGAAACCTCTAGCGTGTTCGGTGATTTCCGTTCTGAAGCAGACCAAAAATTGGCAATGGCAATGTACAAAAATAAAATGATGTAAAAAAGCTGCAAGGTAATGGCTCTTGAACCAAAAATTAGAACTCCTAACTTTTGTAAGACCATACTTGCAGCTTTTTATTATAAGTGTAAATTTTCTTCTAAATATAGAGCGATGCCATCATCTTGGTTAGAGGCGGTTACGACGTTCGCTACGTTTTTTACAGATTCAGCAGCATTTCCCATTGCAACACCAACACCTGCATAATCTAGCATTTGTAAATCATTCGTTTCATCACCGAATGCAATGATATCTTTACGATCAAAGCCTAGTGTTTTGGCAGCAGCTTGAACACCGATTGCTTTGTGGATACCAAATTTAATAATTTCTACTGCAGGCCAAGCGGATGCGCCCCAGGTATGGTGGGAAATAACGCCAGAAAGTGATTCATCTAAATGTTTGCTGATTAAATCTAGTTGATCCATTTTCCCGAAAAATAATAAGGAAGTAGCATCAGATTGAATAGCGTCACGGATATTTCCAAATACAATATTTTCCGTACCTAAATGGAATGTTTCAGGGACACTGTTGTTGTGTTCTTTCAAAAAGACATTATCCTGTACTTCGGCTGCGATATTATCTAATGCAAAGCCGTTGGAGAAATCAAGTAATTCGTGAACAACGTGTAAATCAATGGCATGATGGTATCCTTCAGCAAATGTAGTGAGTCTAGGATGATGATAGACAGCGCCGTTGAAATTAACAATCGGTGTGGTTAATCCAAGTTCGTGATAGTAAGAACCACTAATTCGGTATGGACGGCCTGTTGCAATCATTACTTCATGGCCAGCCATGCGTGCTTTTTCTAGCGTATTTTTTGTATGCGAGGAGATAGTTAGATCATCTCTAAGTGTTGTGCCGTCAAGGTCTAGTACGATTAATTTTTTAGACATAGTTTGCTCCTTTAATTCATATGGTTGGTTGAAAACTGCCCCTTCATGCTAAAATAAGGGCACACATTAATGATAGACGTTAATCACAAATTTGTAAATGATTCTGACCTTTACAATAGCTTAATAAACCTTATAGAAATGAGGCTTCACAATGATTCAAGTAGAAAATGAACAAATTGCGGGAATACCAGTTTTACATATTAGCAACAGCGAAAATGCTGATAAAATGTTACCAACAATCATTTTTTATCATGGTTTTACTTCTCAAAAAGAACTGTATTTACATTATGGTTATTTACTTGCACAGCGCGGCTTTCGAGTGGTGTTACCAGATGCGAAGTTACACGGGGAACGTCTTCAAGGAGCGAATCCAGAAGATCAAGCTACGTTCTTTTGGGATGTGATAGAAACGAATATCAAGGAATTCCCGTTAATTACAAATGAACTAATTAAAGCTGGGAAAACGGATCCGAATCGTATTGGTGTTGGCGGAGTTTCGATGGGGGCTATAACTTCTCTAGGACTTCTTGGGCAACATGAAGATATTAAAGTGGCAGTTAGTTTAATGGGGAGCGCATATTACGTTGATTTTGCTAAGGAGCTATCTAAATATGCATTGGCGCAAGGATTAACATTCCCTTATGACGTTGATGAGCGAATTTTATCCTTACAAAAATACGACTTAACTCAAAATATTACTAAAATAAACAACCGTCCATTGCTACTTTGGCACGGAAAAAAAGATGATGTTGTACCATTTGCTTATAGTGAAAAATTATATCAAACACTTGTGGAAGAAAGTTTGGCGGATAATGTACAATTTATCATTGACGATAATGCGAAACATAAAGTTTCCGTCGAAGGAATGCTGCAAGGAGTTAGTTTTTTCGAGAAATTCTTATAATGAAAATCATTCTCATATATGATACAATAAGTGTACAAAATTGCAAAAAGGAGGCATATGCTTCATGGATGAGCAACTGAAAGAAAACCTAATGGGCGCACTAGAACAAGTTATCGATCCAGAACTTGGTATTGATATTGTGAACATTGGGCTTGTATATGATGTTGAGTTAGATGATGACGGGCTTTGCACGGTATCAATGACGCTTACAACAATGGGATGTCCGCTTGCTGGTATTTTGACTGAGCAAGTACAAATGGCGTTAAGTGATATTCCGGAAGTGAAGGATACAAATGTAAACCTTGTTTGGAATCCACCTTGGACTAAAGATCGTATGTCACGCTATGCAAAAATAGCGCTCGGGATACGCTAATTAAATAAAAATGAGCAGGTAGAACGTAATTCGCGTTGTACCTGTTATTTTTATAGAAATGAGTAGAGGAATAAGACAATGAATTATGAAATGATAAGTGACTACAAAGATAATAAATTATATCGTGATAGTTTTAATAGACTTGCTGAAAGTACGTTTGATATTAATTTTGAAGAATGGTTCCATCAAGGTTTTTGGAATGATAAATACGTTTGTTATTCTTATATCGATAATGAGGAAGTCATCGCGAATGTCTCCATTAATAAAATGAGCTTAATTTATCAAGGCGAGGATTATAACGCACTCCAAATTGGCACCGTTATGACGCACCCTAATTACCGCGGTCAAGGGCTTGCTAAGAAATTATTAGAGCATGTAATAGCCAAATATGAAGCACAATATGACTTCCTGTATCTATTTGCCAATGATTCTGTATTAGATTTCTATCCAAAATTTGGTTTTGAGCGTGTCGAGGAAAGTAGTTTTACTGTCGATGCAAGTAGTTTGAAAAGAAAACCTGCTAATATAAAAAAACTGAATCCCGATAATAATGCCGATTTTCAGCTAATAAGTCGTATTGTATCTGAAAAAACTCCACTTTCTAACATATTAGATGTCAAAGAAAGTGAAGATTTACTGATGTTTTATGTATTAATCGCATTAAAAAATGAACTTTACTATATTGAAGAAATAGATACGATCGTTCTGATGGAACAGGAAGATGCTGATTTATATGTACTTGATATCCTTAGTACGAAAAAACTAGATGTGGTGGAAGTTCTAAGTTATCTGCCAGCTAAAAAAATCGAAACGATTCATCTTCTATTTACGCCAGAAAAGAGCAAATACATTGATGCGGCCCATATCATTGAAACAGAAGATATGTTGTTTGTGCGTCCCAATATACTTACAAGTGAGCCTTATTTCTTGTTTCCAGCTACTTCTCACGCTTGATTTTCAAGTTTTGTCAGACGTTCCTCTAAACGCTGTTGATGTTTGTATTGTTCGATGATTCTTTTAGCGAGTTGTAATTCTGCTTGTGCAGTCATTAAGTGGTCTTGCCCGTGAATTAATAAAAATGACGGGTGAGCTACTGTTTCTGAGTCACGAATGGATACTAATTTTGTTTGCCAAATATGGCCTTCTTGAAATTGGTCTTGTGCCATTTGTAGATGTTCATCTGCTTTGTCGAATTGATACTTTTCTGCATAATCAATAGCTTTATATGCTTCTTTTCGTGTGTTTCCACCATGCAAAATAAGTTTTACAACAGCTTCTTCTACTTGAATTTCCATTTTTCCACCCCAACAGTTGATTGTTTTCTTTTATTGTAGCAAATGCCTGAACGATATGACAATAAATTAGCAATAAATCAGCCTATGGAATGATGCGTTTCATTTCGTGTGGCGTATAATAGACAATAGAAAAGGTGTGGAGGGATTCAAATGGAAGAACGTTTATATGAACTAGAAGATAAAGTACAAGACCTAGAGCTTGAAGTGCATGATTTACGTGCTAGAATTCAACTGCTTGAAGATAAACCAGCTGCTCGTTCTAGTTTACTCGGTCATAATGTATGGGTCTTAATTCCATTAGTCGCTATTGTTTCTTGGATGATTGTAGAAATTTTCAGCTAAAAGAGACCCGCAAAGGTTTCTTTTTGTGCATAATATAGTTGTTTCTATACAGAAAACAGTGATAATAGTAAGGTTTTTATAGCTTTTCTTGGCTTCGTCACAAAAAATCTATATTTATTTACTTGCTTTTTTCAAGAACAATAGTAAAATAAGTTATAGGATAGAGTTTTACCTCGATGAAAGTTTCATTTTTACTAATGTGATTTTCATGGGGATAAGACCCTATCATGGTTATAATGACTTTTGGTGTATCCATCTTCCAATAGAATGGCAACTAGTCAGACATCTGTTTAGACACCAAAATCATTATTTGTTTTCATTCATCTCATTGGCCGTGTAGTTCATGTCTATGCCTCATCCCGTTATGCATAGGCGCCCGAACATGATGGCAACGCTGGAAATGTTTATTTCGAGCGTCTTTTTTTGTCTTCTTTTATAGGCGGAATAATTTAATAACAAACTAGTTATTGTTATACTGTAGGAGAGGATAGGAGGAGATTTATATGACTTTAAAAGGTAAAAAAGTTATTGCGCTTGTCAGTGAAGACTTTGAGGATTTAGAGCTTTGGTATCCAGTGCTTAGATTACGCGAGGCTGGTGCTTCGGTACATTTAGTGGCGGAGGAAGCGAAGAAAGTTTATCACGGTAAGTACGGAGTTCCTGTTACTTCTGATTATGATTTTGATTCTGTTCGCGCAGAAGATTATGATGGAATTTTAGTCCCAGGTGGCTGGTCCCCAGATAAGTTACGCCGTTTTGATAGTGTACTGAATTTGGTTCGTGCTTTCGATAAAGCGAAAAAGCCAATCGGACAAATTTGCCATGCAGGTTGGGTGCTTGTTTCTGCCGGGATTTTAGAAGGTGTGAATGTAACAAGTACGCCAGGAATTAAAGATGATATGACAAATGCGGGTGCTATTTGGCATAATGAGCCGGTTGTAACAGACGGACACATTATTTCAAGTCGTCGCCCACCAGACCTACCAGAATATTTACCAGCGTTCATTTCCGCTTTAGAAGATTAAAAAAGAAGCATTCCTCGAGTGGGGGATGCTTCTTTTTAGTTTAGAAGTAAAAAGTAACGATAAAGCCGATGAAACTAGGGATTGCTGCTACTAAAAGCAGGATACTCCAGCGTAATTGGCTTTTTCGGCTAGGATTTCCACTTCGCCCGCCAAAGGAAACGAATGCGGATAGAATAATGGATGCAAAAACAATAATAGTTGTAACGATGGAATATAATGTGGATACAGTGTAATCAGGTATCAAAAAGCTTGCTAGAAAAACAGCAACAGCAAGTACGACACCGGCGAGCAGTGATTTTAAAAACACAACAAGTTCAACTCATTTCTAATTAGTTTCTCTCTTCTTTATAGCAAAAGACAGGGTTTTTGTCCAATAAAAAAGCGCCTACCGAGTTCGGCAGACGCTAGTTCGTTATTAATGTGGTAAAAATGCTACGAGAATGAAGAATAGTGCGGCAATCACAATTAGGAACCAGTTAAGTTCGCGCCATTTGCCAGTGAATACTTTTAGTACTGGATAAGAAATGAAACCGAACGCTAGGCCGATTGCAATGCTTGAAGTAAGTGGCATAGCTAGAATAACTAAGAAAGCAGGGAATGCTTCATCTAGCGTATCCCAGTCAATTTCTTTAACAGCGCCAATCATCATGCTACCAACAATGATAAGAGCAGGTGCAGTGATAGCAGAAATTCCGGATACAGCACCAACAAGTGGAGCGAAGAATGCGGAAATCATGAATAAAATTGCTACTGTAAGTGTTGTCAGACCAGTACGTCCACCTGTTGCAACCCCAGCGGATGACTCGATGTAAGCACTTGTAGGTGTTGTACCAAACATCGAACCAACACTTGTTGCAACTGCGTCAGCCATTAATGCTTGTTTGGCATTTGGTAATGATTCGCCTTTCATTAAGCCGGCTTTTTTCGCAACACCGATCATTGTTCCAGTTGTATCAAAAATCGTTATGAGTAGGAAGGACAAGACGACGGCGTATAGCCCGTAACTCATTACATCCCCAAAAGCATTAAGTGGATTAGTAAAAACAAATTCTGGCATTGGTGGAAGTTTAACAATACCTTCTGTAAATTTAAGTTCACCAGTGATAAACGCGATAATACCAGTTGCAATCATTCCGATGAATAAAGCTCCTTTTACGTTTAAAGCAAGTAGGATTAAAGTAATTAAAAGACCGACAATAGCTAAAATAGCTTCTTTGGAATGTAAATCACCTAAACCGACTAAGTTTGAGTCGTTTGAAACGATAATGCCTGTCATGCGGAAACCTAGGAAAGCGATAAATAAACCAATACCGGCTGTAATCCCAGCTTTTAAATTATGTGGAATGGCTTCGATGATTTTTTCACGAAGCGGTGTTAATGATAGTAATAAGAAAATAATACCTGCTACAAAGACCGCAGCGAATGCGACCGAATAATCTAGTTTTTGTGTTGTAACTACTGTGACGAAGTAAGCGTTCATACCAAGTCCTGGCGCAATCGCGATTGGATAGTTAGCGAAAATCGCCATCCATAATGTACCGATTACTGCTGAAATGATTGTTGCCATGAAGACTGTATTGAATGGAACACCTGCTGCGGAGAGGATAGCTGGGTTAACTACTACGATATATACCATCGTTAGGAATGTAGTAAAACCAGAGATGACTTCCGTTTTAACATCTGTACCGTTTGCTTTTAATTGAAACATGCGTGTGTTTCACTCCTTTTTTAAAATCTTACTCAATGGTAAATGACGAACATTAAAAACCACAACTTCAATATTATTCGTTTTTTGCTAAAAAAGCAACCCTTTTTCGAAGATTTCTTAAATAGTTTATCTATGTTACAATGAAAGTATCACTTATACTAGGAGGATGCATGTGAAGGCAGTTGTTTTTGATTTTGATGGCACCATGCTTGATACGGAGAATTTATGGTATACGGAGACAATGAAATACTTGAAAGACACGTACGATATTGATTTACCAGATGAAATTTATCAGCAAATTATCGGTACAAGTGAAGAACCAATTATTCGCTATATGATGGAAGCAACGAACGGGGCTTTTGATAAGGAAGCTTTTTTAACTACTGTGGCGGATGCTTGTCATCTTGGCCAACAATCACTTGGCTTTCGTGATGGCTTTAAAGAATTTTTTGAACAAGTAAAAGCGAATGATTATAAAATTGGCCTTGCTACAAGTTCGGGTTATGCTTGGATTAAACCTACACTTGAACGACTTGGGATTCTAGCGGACTTTGAGACGATTCAAACTGCGGATCATGTGGATGAAATCAAGCCCCATCCGGCACTTTATTTGCAAGCGGTGGAAGCTCTTGGTGTGAAACCGGAAGAAGCAATTGCGATAGAAGACTCAAAAAATGGCGCGCTGTCAGCAATGCAAGCGGGATTGAAAGTGTATATCGTACCAAATGAAGCAACAAAAAATATTACATTTCCAAAAGAAGCGACAGTTGTTTCTTCGTTTGCAGAAATTAAATTAAAATAAAGGCTTTGTTAAAGAATAATGTTGATATTTGATATCTTTCCAAAATGTTGTGATAATAGGAACGAATAATCGTTTGCGTTTATCTAAAATTAGTGTGTAACAGGTGGTGAACACAGGATGAAACTTCCTAATGGGGTAACTGGTTTTTATAATTCAGAAGCTAATAAACCTCCAAATATAGAAGAGAAACAGTTCAAGCAATTATGCTTCGACATTGTATCTTGTAATGGTGGAAAAGTTTTAGGGTTTAATACACCCCAATCCCCAGCAAATTTTTATTATGCTCAAGTTGAAGTTTCAGGTAATAGTTTATATATCTTGCTGAACGCACATTATCCTTACCTTACTTTTGCATCAGCCATTGAACTTGGTGACATCAACTTCATCGAAAATCCTTTTCTTTATGAACAATTTGCTCCTTTCTACCAAATTATCGGTGCAGTAGAGCTAAACAGTTCTTTTAATCAAAGTATGGTAAAGAAAGCAGACTTAAATAGTGCTGAATTGGAACAACTTGCTTACTGGAAGCCCGAAACGGTAGGTCAAATAATCTTCAACTACTGGGATTAAAAAAATAACAACAGGGCTAAAATAAAAAAGAGCAAACTTGCTAATGAAGCGAGTTTGCTCTTTTAATTAGAAGGTTAATTTGGCTAGGCGGTTAAATGCTTCTTCGAGTACGCTGATGTCTTGGGTTGCGGCTAGGCGAACATAATTATCACCAGACTCACCGAAAGCTAGCCCAGGAATTACAAGGACTTGCGTTTCTTTTAACACATATTCTGTAAATGAAACGGAATCCATGTTTGTTTTAGAAATGTTGATAAAGGCATAAATAGAACCTTTGAGTGGGTGTAAAGAAAGATATGGGATTTCTTCCACCCGTTTTGCGATGTATTCTAGGCGTTTTTGGAAGGTTTCTGTTACTAAAGGAATGAGTGTTTCAGAATGATTTAACGCGTAAATAGCAGCTCGTTGGGACGGCGACGGGGCAGAGTACGTAATTCCTTCGTTAATAATCTTCGCAGCTTCGTTTAAATAAGTTGGAGCAATCATATAACCTAGACGCCAACCTGTCATCGCGAAATTTTTAGACATACTACCAAACGTAATGGTGTGGTCTGGCGCGAATTTGGCCATAGGTACGAACTCTTCATAAAAACTAAAACCATCATAGACTTCATCAGATAAAATAAAGAAATCGTATTTTTTCGCTAAATTAGCGATTTTTTCAAATGTTTCTGGTGAAAAAACAGCGCCAGTTGGGTTGTTAGGTGAATTTAAAATTAAAGCTTTCGTTTTATTAGTGATGGCAGCTTCTAAAATATCGACATTAATCGCGAAGTCATCTTTTTCGTAAGTAGGGATGATAACTGGCGTACCACCAGAGTTTAACACTTGATCTTTGTAAGGGGAGAAGTAAGGCTCGTGAATAATGACTTCATCGCCGTCATCAAGAATGGTTTGTAAAGTTAAATACATGCCATGAAGCGCGCCGACTGTGGCACGGATTTGGCTACGTTCAAAAGAAAGGTCGTAATTGCGGCTGAAATAACCACGGATGGCGTCGATAAGTTCCACGTCTCCACCTGATTCGGTATATTTCGTATGACCAGCTTTCACATCTTCAAATGCGGCATTTATAATTGATTCATCCGTAATTAAATCAGGATCACCAATGGATAAATCGAGAATATCAGGCATTGTTTTCGCGAGTGTACCAATATCAGCGAGAATGTTAACGGGCATTTGTTGGTGTCTTTTAGCGATTTTTGAGTTATTCATCATGTTTAATTAGCTCCTTTTTTCTATAAGTGCAGATAAACGCCTCACCGATAATAGGCGAGACGTAATCTAAGTTTATGCTAAAACTTTTCCTAAAAAGTCTTTTGTACGATCGTTTTGTGGATTTCCGAATACTTCTTCTGGTGTGCCTTGCTCTTGAATCACGCCTTCGTCCATGAAGACAACGCGGTCGGCAACTTCTCTTGCGAAGCCCATTTCGTGCGTTACGACAACCATGGTCATGCCTTCTTTTGCTAGTGACTTCATAACGCTTAAAACCTCACCGACCATTTCAGGGTCAAGTGCGGAAGTTGGTTCATCGAATAGCATGACGTCTGGATTCATTGCGAGCGCCCGGGCAATGGCTACCCGTTGTTGCTGTCCGCCAGAAAGTTGCGAAGGGTAGCTAGTTGCTTTATTAGCTAGTCCAACTTTTTCAAGTAAGGAGAGTGCATGCTTTTTGGCAACTGAACTATCTTCATTTTTTACTTTTGTTGGAGCGAGCATCAGGTTTTCGAGTACGTTTTTATGTGGGAATAAGTTGAAGTTTTGGAAAACCATGCCCATTTTTTGACGTAGTTCGTTGACGTTGGTTTGTTTGGCCATCAGGTCTTTATTTTCGAAAAGAATTGTGCCGGACGTTGGTTGTTCTAATAAGTTTAGGCAACGTAAGAAAGTACTTTTTCCGCTTCCAGAAGGGCCGATAACTACGACCACTTCTCCAGATGCGATTTCAAGGTCAATACCTTTTAAGACTTCTAATTTACCGAAATGTTTGTGTAAGTTTTTAATATCAATCACTTGTTCTCATTCTCCTTTCAGCAACACCTAGTAGTCTCGACAGGCTAAATGTTAGTACAAAGTAAATTAACGATGTAATGATTAGCGGGATAAATGGCTTGAAGCTTGCGCCTTGAACTACGCCAGTCATAAACATTAGTTCTGTTACACCGATCACGGATACGATGGAAGATTCTTTAATAACAGTGACGAATTCATTCCCAAGTGCAGGAAGAATATTTTTCACAGCTTGTGGCAAGATGATGTAACGCATGCTTGCTCCTTGTGTCATACCAAGAGAACGAGCTGCTTCCATTTGTCCTTTGTTGACAGCGGAAATACCTGCACGGATAATTTCAGCAACATAAGCGGCGCTGTTTAAGGATAGGGCGATACAACCAGAAACGAAGGCTGATACGTCCATTCCGATGATTTGCGTTCCGAAAAAGACGATGAAAATTTGAATAAGAAGTGGCGTACCACGAACAAATTCAATATAACATGCTGCTGGCCAGCGTAACCATCTTGTTTTTGCTAGTTTCATGAGTGCTAGTAATGAGCCGAGAATAGCGCCACATAATACGCCGATAGCGGCAAGGGCAATCGTTATTAATGTACCGGTGATAAAGTAGTTGCCATATTTTTCATAGAAGCTACCGTCTTGGAACATTAGTTTATTGGCTTCTTTTTGGTATTTTTTCAGTAAGCCTGTGTCTTGGATGTCTTTAATGGAGGCGTTAACTTTTGCTTGCAATTCAGTGGAGCCTTTTGGCATTGCGATGGCTGTTTCTTTACTACCGTTAGCAAATTTGATATCGGCCATAGCGAGTGTTTTATCTTGGCTAATATATGCTTCGGCGACGGGGCCTTCTAAAACAACGGCATCGACTTTGTTGCTTTTAAGGTTAAGAATGAGGTCGGGCACTTTTTGAAGGGAAACTACTTCAGAACCAACTAGCTCGTTTTGAGCTAATTCTTCTTGTGTCGTTTGCTTTTGGGCACCAACTTTCACGCCACTAAAATCATTCACACTTGTAAATTTATCTTTATCTGTTTTTCTAATCACAACTCGTTGTTGAACGAACATATATGGATCAGAAAAATCTACTTCTTTTTGACGTTCGGGTGTTGGTGACATCCCGGAAATAATCATATCAATTTTGCCGGTTTTTAGTGAGCCAAGTAAACTGTCGAAGTTCATTTCTTTAATATCTAACTTCACATCTAAATCTTTGGCAATTTTTTCGGCAATGCTTACATCAAAACCAACGACTTTATCTTTACCATCGATTGTTTGATGAAATTCATACGGTGGATAGTCAGCGGAAAGTCCGACTGTCAAAACACCTTTTTCTTGAATGTTAGTTAAGGTTTGATCCTTGGTATCAGCGGCGAACACAGTAGTGAAGCCAGAAAATACAACTATAAAAACAAGTAAAATTGCGGCGAACTTTTGTAATAAATGCTTCTGCATAAGTACAACTCCCTTTAGTATTTGAGTAATTTATAATAAATGAATCGTTATTATCGATGTTTATTATAATACATCAAAATGAGTAAATATGCAATATCTTTTTAAAATAATCTTATTTTTTCGTATAATTATTAGTTTTATTCAAAAAAATGTATAAAAAGAACCTCGCATAAGCAAGGTTCTAAAGTGTATTAAAGAATGAATCTTAGTACATAGAAGATAAGTGCTGCAATCGTTGCAGAAATAGGAAGTGTGATAACCCATGTGATAATCATGCGTTGTGCAGTATCCCATTTGACACCTTTCACACGGTGAGCTGTTCCAACACCAAGGATAGAAGAGCTGATTACATGTGTTGTACTAACTGGTAAATGAATGAAAGTAGCACCGAAAATAATGATAACGGAGCTTAAATCAGCCGCTACACCATTAACTGGTTTGATTTTCATGATTTTACCGCCGACAGTTTTGATGATTTTCCAACCACCAATACTTGTACCAATTGCCATTGCAATCGCACAGGATACTTGAACCCATAATTGCACATCATCAGTTGTTTGGAAACCACTAGCAATTAATGCCATTGTGATGATACCCATTGATTTTTGTGCATCGTTTGTTCCGTGTGTGTATGATTGTAGCGCAGCAGTTCCGACTTGAATCATCCGGAAGCGCCGATTGGTCGTGGCTAAGTTTAAGTTCTTCAAGAATATCTTGAAAAGTGAATATATCGTGTAACCGACTACGAAAGCAAGTACAGGAGATACTAATAAACCAACAATGATTTTAGTAAATCCGCTGTATTCAATTGATGCAAATCCAGCTGATGCAATTGCTGCACCTGCGATGGAGCCAATCAAGGCATGAGAGGAACTACTAGGAATTCCGAAATACCAAGTGATTAAGTTCCATGCAATAGCTGAAAGTAATGCTGCTAAAATAACAAGTTCCCCGTGATCTAAAGCGAATGGGTTAACAATGTCTTTTGTAATTGTTTTAGCAACCCCTGTGAATGAAATAGCACCCACAAAGTTCATTACAGCAGCGAGAATAATCGCATGTCGTGGTTTTAAGGCTTTTGTAGAGACACTAGTCGCAATGGCGTTAGCTGTATCATGAAACCCGTTGATTAGGTCAAATGCTAGCGCGGCAAGTACGATGACGAGGGTGATGAGAAACATTCCTTCCATCTATCTAGGCCCCTTACGCATTTTTCATGACAATTGATTCAAGCGTATTAGCAACGCTTTGACAACTATCAGCAATGTCTTCTAATTTTTCATAAACTTCTCTTAGACGAATAAGTTTAATTGGATCTTTTTCGTTTTGGAAAAGTTGGATTAGTGATTCGCGGTAAACATCATCACATTGAGATTCGTAATCTTTAATTTGAATCGCAAGTTTACGAACATCTTTTAGTTTTTTATCAAAAACAAGATCAACTGCTTTTTCAATTTCAACAGTGCTTGCTTGAATAGCTTGGATAAATTTAGTCATGTATTCATCATAATGAGTGATTTGGCAGATTTCTAGTGAGAAAGCTGTTTCATCAAGTGCATCCATCACGTCATCAAGGCGGTTAGTAAGTTCTAACATATCCTCGCGTTCGATAGGTGTAATGAAAGCGTCGTTTAATTCCATAATCATTTTGTGAACCATGGAGTCCCCAGCTGTTTCATATTCTTTGATTTTATTCGAGAAAGTATGTAGATCCTCCACCGAATTAATGTTGTAAGTTGCAAAGAAATTTGCACCTTCATGTAAATTTACTGCAATGTCATGCAACAACGAAGCAAAACGGTCTTTTTTATTTTTAAAAGCCATTTTCTTAATTCCCCCGATCATTTTTGGTCATTAATAATCAGCTCGCTTTTACTTTGAAAAGGGAGCTTTTTTCTTAACGATAAGTTAACAAAAATTAATAAAAAACTTGATAGATCTTTACCACAAATTAATACTAACATAGGATGGGAATAAATAGGAAACTTTTTTTTGACGACTTTGCAAATAAACGTTCTGACAGCGTTTCCAATGGCTGTTTTTAGGTATTTCACTAAATGAATAAAAAAAGTAGATTTTTTGTGGCTTTTTATTAGGAGAGTAAGGCGCATTTCGGTATACTGGTTTTAAAATATAAATTTGCGAAAATAGTGTATAATTCATTTAAGAGAAAAAGTTCACAAAACAGTTTTCGTGAGGAGGGTTTCGTTTTGACAAAAACTTTACAAGACAGAATGATGCTGCCGGGGAATGAGACAATTCCTTATATTGGACTTGGTGTGTTTCAAGTAACAGAACAGGAATTTATCGCTGGTGCTGTGGAGAAGGCCATTGAAGTTGGTTATCGGTTATTTGATACGGCGGCAGTTTATAATAATGAGGCAATTGTTGGGCAAGCGGTTGCGGATAGTGCGGTTTCGCGCGAAGAATTATTTATTAGCTCGAAAGTGTGGAACGGCGATCTTGGCTACGATGAGACGTTATTTGCGTTTGAACGGACGCTCGGAAATTTGAAACTGGATTATTTGGATTTATATTTGATTCACTGGCCAGTTGCGGGGAAATACCGTGATTCTTGGCGGGCGATGGAACGGTTGCATGATGAAAAATTGATTAAATCGATTGGGGTTGCCAATTTCAAGCAACATCATTTAAGTGATTTATTAGTTGCTGCCAATGAAAAACCTGTGTTAAATCAAGTGGAAACGCATCCACTTTTACCGCAAAATGATCTTCGGAAATATTTAGCGGAACAAAATATCGCGCATGCGGCTTGGTCGCCACTTGCGAAGGGGATTTTAATGCAAAATCCGGTGATTACAGAAATCGCGAAAAAACATCAAGCTTCTGTGGATCAAGTAATTTTACAATGGCATTTGAACCGCAATACGATTATTTTTCCGAAGTCGATTACTTCTAGTCGAATTGAAGAAAACTCACGCTTGTCGTATTTTCAATTGGATGCTAGTGATATGGAGAAAATTGATCGCTTGGAAACCGGGAAGCGTGTGGGGCCGGATCCGGATGATTTAGAGTACTTTTTAAGTAGCATTGAACGAGAACGTGCTTATTTAACAGGCGGGAGAACAGAATGATAGATATTCAAACGTTATTTCGCGCTAACGGTTCACCTCAAGATGCGAGCCCGATGGAAGCTTACATGAAAAATCAATTTACTTTTCTTGGGATTAGAGCCGGCGAACGGAAAAAATTAGTAGTGACATTTTTGAAAGAAAATGGGACGCCGGTGGATTTGCTTGGATTTGCCGCTACCTTATTTGCGGAAGAGGAGCGCGAATTTCAATATGTGGCGATTGATTTATTGAGCCGTTATGGTAAAAAGCAGCCAAGTGAAGCGATAGAAGTCTACGAAAAATTAATTGTAACGAAATCTTGGTGGGATACGGTAGATGGCTTGGCGGGAACGGTTGTAAGCAATCATTTCAAACTATATCCAGAACTGGTTCCTGCTTATAATGAAGCGTGGATCAACGGAGATAATATTTGGCTTGCGCGAACAGCGATTTTATTTCAGTTAAAATATAAAGAGCAAACCGATGTGGAATTGTTATTTTCCAACTGCGAAAAATGGCTTGATTCCAAAGAATTCTTTATTCAAAAAGCAATTGGTTGGGCGCTTAGACAATATGCGAAAGTGGATAGTGAGGCTGTTCGTCAGTTTGTAAATAGCCAGCCACTTGCACCGTTAAGCCGTAGAGAAGCGCTTAAACATATCGGGGAGGCGTAAAATGTTACATCACGTGGAAATCTATGTAGCCGATTTAGAAAAAAGTCGTGTATTTTGGTCAGAATTGTTAGAAGAGCTTTCTTATGAGTTATATCAGACGTGGACTGAAGGTTTTAGTTATAAGTTCGGGAAGACGTATTTAGTCTTTGTACAGACCGAGGAACCGTTTCTTGCAGAAGGTTATCATCGTAAACGAGTTGGCCTTAATCATTTAGCTTTTCATGGTGATACCAAAGAACGAATTGATGAGTTTCGGGCTAAATTAAAAGCAAAAGGAATCCGGCTTCTATATGAAGACCGATATCCTTTTGCTGGTGGTAAAAATCATTATGCCGTATTTTTTGAAGATCCGGATGGCATGAAAGTAGAAATTTGTACAGAAGTCACAGCGTAATGTTGTGGCTTTTTAAAATACCCAATCATCCCCAGCTGGCGCAGAAAAATTCATTTCTTTGCCTTTGAAAGGATGGTTTAAATGTAATTTCTCGGCATGTAGCATGATGCGATTAGCACGAGGAGAACCGCCGTAAAGCGTATCGCCAATGATTGGATGACCGATACCGCTTAAATGAACGCGGATTTGGTGTGTCCGACCAGTTTCGATTTGACACTCTACAAGCGAAGTGTTTTTTTCGTTATCATTTTCTAATACTTTTACATGGGTTACAGCGGGTTGACCGTATGGGCTGATTTGGCGTCTGGAGCCGTGGTGGCGATCTTCACCAATGGGTTTATTAATCGTCTGCATCACAAGCCCCCAAGTGCCGTCAACAGCTGCAAGATAAGTCCGGTGAATCGCTCTGTTTTCCATTTGCCACGATAGGCCGGCGATTGCTAATTTATTTTTAGCAAAAAGCACTAGTCCAGATGTTGTTTGATCGAGACGATGAACAGCTAAGGCATTCGCTTCTTGGCCTGTTTTTTCTAAATAATATTGCACTGCATTCGCGCATGTATCTCCTTCGTAACTATCATTCGGGTGCGTTTTCATACCAACAGGTTTATTCACGACAAGTAAAAAATCATCTTCATAAATAATTTCTAAGTCATACGCGTAAACCGGAATTTTTTCGTGCAAAATGTTTGGTAAAGAAAGACTTGCACCAACGAAAAGTGGTGTATTCCAATCTTCAAGTGGCTTATTATTAAGCAAAACATCTTGCGACATGCGAATTTCATGGCGCGCTTTTTTTCCTAGATGAAATTTTTCTTGCAAAATAGTTGTTAATGAAAGGCCTTCCCAATCTTCTAAAATGGGCAATGTTACATGTGTCATAATCGTATCATCCGTTCTAATTTAATTTTTTTATTCTTATTTGTCTCGAAATTGCTTTGGCGACAAACCAGTATGTCTTTTAAAAGTCGTTGAAAAATGGGAGGGATTTGGAAAGCCGGACAGTTTCCCGATAGTTTCAATGGACTGATCGGAATGAAGAAGCTGCTGTTTTACAAAGTCAATCCGAACATTCTCAAGATACGCAATAGGTGTAATCGTCTTAATCCGCTTAAACGTTCGATGTAAATGATATGGACTCCCGTGGCAATCGTCTGCAATTGTTTGTAAAGTAAGTGGACGAGCAAAATTTTCCTTAATATAACTTTCGATATTAGTAACCCACTCGGTATCAGGTAACGCATTACCACCAGATTTGCATCGTTTGCAAGCGCGATATCCATCCGAAAAAGCTTCCTCCGCACTATGAAAAATGACAATATTTTCTTTCTTTGGCAATCGTGATTTACAAGAAGGATAGCAAAAAATCTTCGTTGACGTAACTCCGTAGAAAAAAGAGCCATCAGCAGACTTGTCATTTGTTGCAATTGCTTGCCATCTTTTTTGGGTTAAGTAATAATCCGACAATGTTATCACCTCAACTTCTTATTAATCATAAACGTTATCAAGCCAAATTGCGAGGGAAACTTTTCTAATCTTGCTTTTATAGTGAAACTGCATAGGAAATCCACCTAATTAAGCGTATAATTAACGTTAGAAAGAGGTGAAGAGAATGGCGACTTTATACTATGATACGATCCATTTTTCAGAAAAAGAGCTTTATTTCGCCGCGACAGATCTAGGGCTAGTTTATATTGGAACACAAGAAGAACAAATCCAATCAGCCACGTTTGCCCCAGAAAAGATGACACTATATAAAGAAGAAATCCGAGCTTATTTGAACGGCGAACGTACGCAATTTACTGTACCAATTGATTTGGCAGCGACTCCTTTACAACTTGAGGTGTTTAATGCCTTACAAACCATTCCATACGGGGAAACACGAACCTACACAGAAATCGCCGAGCAAATCAATCGCCCTAAAGCTGTTCGCGCAGTAGGAACAGCAATTGGCAAAAACCCACTACTTTTAGTCATACCTTGCCACAGAGTTATTGGCAAAAATGGCAAATTAACTGGTTATAGCGGCGGAATAGCGATGAAAGAAGCATTACTAACACTAGAAAAATAAAGCTTAAATCAATTCTCTTTTTAATATGAGAATTGATTTATTTTTTTATCTACTGTACTATAGTAACTAGTACAATTAGTTCTCTATAGTAGAGTTCATGAAAGCAGGGGGAGAGATGTTTAAGATTAACACAAAAAGTCAACTACCGATTTATGAACAGATCGTCCAAAAAATTAAAGAACAAGTTGTCAAAGGGATATTAAAAGAAGGCGAAAAGATACTGTCGATACGGGAATTTGCTAGTAGAATAGGAGTGAATCCAAACACTGTGAGTAAAGCTTACCAAGAATTAGAACGGCAAGAAGTCATCGTCACGGTCAAAGGAAAAGGAACCTTTATAGCGAATCAAACAGATAAAGTTAATTCGCCAAAAAAGTTAGCAGAGACAAAAGTAAAATTAAAAGAAACAATACTCGATTTAGTTTACCTTGGAATTAATGTAGAGGAAATACATAGATTATCAGATGAATATAGTCAAGACATCATTGGAGGTGACGTGGTTGAAGGTTGATGCGCTTAGTAAAAAAATTGATGGAAAACTCTTATTGGATAAAATAACATTTGAAGTAAAACCAGGAGAAATTGTTGGTATAGTTGGACGGAACGGCGTAGGAAAAACAACTCTTTTTCGGACGATAATGGGTTTTTATATTCCAGATGAGGGGGATGTATACCTAGATGAGCCTTTAAGCAAAAATCCTCAACTAAAGCAAAGACTGTTTATGCTTCAAGATAATTTAAGTTGTTGGGATGGATATAAAATTCCAACGATCAAAAAATTCTATCAAAAGACATATCCATTATTTGATGGAGCTAAGTTTGATGATTTGATGAAGCAAGTCAACCTAGCCACAGATGTAAAATTTCAAAATTATTCTAAAGGAATGAAGGGGCTATTTGGCCTTGTTTTGGCACTTTCGGTAGGATCCGATTATATTTTACTCGACGAACCAATGGAAGGCCTAGATATCATTGCTCAAAAGAAAATTATGGGCATATTGTTAGGAGAAGTGGAAAAACGAAAACTAGGAATTATTATTTCTTCGCACCGTTTAGATGATTTAGATCCGATTGCTGATTATATTCATATTTTGCAAGATAATCATATTGAAGAATCGTATCATCTGGAATCGCTTCGAGAACAAGCTGTTAAGATCCAAATCGCTTTTGAAAATAAGAAAATACCACCTATTTTACTTGAAAACGGAAAAATAATTAACAAGTATGGCCGTGTATATACCATTTTATTCCGAGATATGAATACGGAATTATATGCGGCAATTAAAAAAGAAAAACCGATTTTCATGGATGAACTCGCTGTTACGCTGGAAGACCTGTTTATCTATCATCTAGAAGAACAAGGAGGCGATAAAGCATGAGTACAGGACTTCTCTGGAAAGAATGGCGTCAGAATGCTTGGGTGTTTATATTTATCATCATCGCTTTTATTGGCTCTGAAGCGACAACGGCAACAAATACAGTTAGTTTATTTAACGAAAACTACAAATATTATCAGTCGGAAGAATTCCAAAAACTAAATTCCACTGATCAAAAAATGACAGGGAATGAAATAAAAAATGATTTAAGCTTAACTCCTTATGATTTTGAAGGGAATTTAGCACTTTTCTTCTATATATTTTTATTCTTGGGATTAAAATTAACGGTTTTTGAGAAAAATAAGCAGATGGATTATTTTACGTTTGGTTTACCGTATTCAAGGCGGCAACTATTTTGGCATAAAATGCTTATTCCGCTCCTTTTGATTTTCTTGATAGGGCCGTTGATTATGCTTGGCAGGTTTATGTATATTTATCAGCAAATACCGGAAATATATTTACCAAGTGTGCCAGATGCGTTTATGTATATTGTTTCTTTTTCACTGTTGTTTTTATTTTCTTATATATTAGCAATGGCAGTTGGGAATTTAGTTGGAGAAATCATTACAGCTGGTATTATCGCTATTGGCTCAGTTGTGAGTTTTCTCTATATGTTCCCAGGAGCGTTAACTAATTTGATTGTAGGATTTAAAGCCTATTTTTCTGGGAAGACAATTGCTGATGTGGATGGTGGGGCAGTAATGTTGTTTAATGCACTTCCAACCCCAATTTTAAGAGGGGGAATGGCGTTAGGGGAATTTATCATTTTAATTGCTTTATCAGTAGTAATGTTAATCATTAGCTGGTACGCAATGAAAACCGCCTCTTTAGAAAACAACGGTAGATTTTTAATGAATAACAAATTCCGTCTACCGATACTAATCATTGGCTCCCTTTATATCACTATTTGTTTAAGTGGTCATTACGCCAGTTTTGAATATGCCAAATTAATTACGACTGGGCAAGTTGTTGGCTTAGTAATTAAAATGATACTAATTTTAATCGTAGCAGTCGTTGCTTTTTGGATACTTATGTACAAATGGAAAACGTTAAGGAAACATTAAAAAAGGTCGAGAACTGGATTATCCAATTCTCGACCTTTTTTTATATATGGTCACGAGCAAATTTTTTCTTTCTTGTAAACACAACCAGTAAGAGCGCTAATCCGAACAGTGCAATGCCGGCGTTTAGTAAGAAAATAGCGGCGATATCAACTCGGGAAATAGCTGCGGCAATTAGTGGGATAATAAATACGGCAATCCCTTCTGCAATGGTGTAAAGACTCGTAACAAAGCCTTTTCCACGAGCCGAAACTTCTGCAAGTAACGTAAGCCCTAGTTGAATGATTCCTCCAGCAGAGAAATAACCAAGTAAGAAAGCTCCAACAATACATACGATTTCGCTTGGGAAAGCAAATAATGTGAAGGAAATGAGCATCGTCATAGTGATGTAAGTAATTAAAATATACAACGTTCGTACGCCACGATTCCCTAAAACAAATGTTACGCACACGCAGATAATCGCTCCGACACTCGCATAGCTGACAAGTAATCGGGAAGCATCATCGGTCATATGGATGACTTCAGAGCCGTATTTAGCAATCCATTGACTCATAATATAAAGCAATGTTTGAGCGACAAAACCAAATAAAATCAAACAAATTTCATCAATACTAAAATGAAACTTCTGCTTTTTCTCTTCGGCAAGTTCTGCTTCAAAGTCTAGCGGTTTCCCAACAGTCATTGGCGGGAATGTACGCGTTAACGTATAGAGCAAGTTGATAAGTAAGATGACGATTAAAACAATAAAGCTCCAGCCATACCACAAGTTGTTGGCCAAAATGAAAGCAATCATGAACGGTAAAAGGAATTGTCCAGTTTGCACGAAGGCTTTCACGATAATGTTGGCAGAAGCAGCTTTTTTTGGATATGCTTCCATAAGTGCGGGATAAGTTCCTGTGTCTAAGAAGGAGTTAGCAATCCCAGCGGAAATCCCAAACGCATAAGCAATAATCGTGTTTGGACTTAACAAAATACCGCCTAAAAAGACAATGTAGAAAAACACTCCGAGAATAACAGACAACTTTCGACCAAATTTATCGGATAGTTTCCCCGAAATAAATACAGCTAATAATTTACCAATCCCAAAGGAAGATACAACGCCGGCAGCACCAGCTAAATCTGTATGCCATTTTTGAGATAAAAAATCAATATTTTGTGCGATGATGATTAACGCCATACCATGAACAAAGTAGTTCATATAAAGACCTAGTGATGTAGATAAATATTTATTTTTCATAGTCTGCTCTCCTTTATGTAAGTATGAGGGATTTTTATTAAAAATGTCCTCTTTTTTTAGGTGTACATATAGATAAAATACATAAGTTTGTGCTTTACTTCACAAATGATAGGTAAGTTCAACTGAGCAGGTGAATGCTCAGTTGAATAATTAATTATTTAGTTGCGATTTTAGATTCGCTTTTATAACGCATGTTGACGAAGATTGCTAGTAGGATACCAATAACAGTTATCGCTACATTGAATAATAACACATATTTCGGACCTTCGATACCACCAGCTTTCGTAATATAGCTCGCTACGTTTAAAACGATGTAGTTTGCTAGACTAGAAGAAATCATGACAATCGAAGTGATTTTCCCTTTGTTCGTTGGGAAAAATTCATTGGCAGTCGATACAGCTAGTTGAAGAACCCCACCAGCAGCGGCGTATCCGATAACAAATCCACCAATCAAACAAATAGTTGGCGTTTGAACGATGTAAATAATTAGTAGCATTAATGTTGCGATTGCTGGATAAAGAATCAAAATTCGTACTGGTAAAATAAATTTCTTCACGAGAACAGCGGTAATTAAAATCGCGCACATGGTTCCTAGTGAGTAGAATGATTGAATTTTACTTGGATCAGCCATACCGTATAATTTTCCGAGTTCTTGGTTACAGTTTAGCCATAGTTGGAAAGTAGATGTACAGGTAAAACCAATACCGATAATTGCCCAACTTGTTGCGTTGAATTTCATTTTTGCTGGTTTTGCTTTTTCGCCGCCAACATTGTTGTTCATTGGAGGGAATGGCATAAACGCGATAATTAAACCATCGATAACGATTAAAGCCATTGTAATAATGAATAGTGTACGGAATGACATATTTGCCGCCGCAACCATACCAATTGCGAAAGGTAAGACGAATTGTCCGATAGAGATAGAGAATTTAGTAAACATATTGGCAATTGCGCCATTTTTCGTGAAAATTTCTAGAACAGATGGTGTTACGGCTGTGTCTAAGAATGAGTTCGCTGCTCCTCCGACAAAAGCGAAAGCGTATGCGATATACATATTCGGTGCAAATGCAAGACCGATGAAATAAATAGCATATAAACCAACCCCGATTAATGCGGAAGGTTTACGACCAAATTTATCTGAAAAAGGTCCAGAAATAGGTAGTGTTAGTAAGCGACCTAAGCCAAGTGCCGCGATAACCGCGATAACCATACTTACATCAAATGTGCCGTCAGAAAGCGTATCTGCTCCCCATACTCCAGCGAAATCTTGTTTGTATTGGCCAAGAATGGATACCCCAATACCGTGAATAAAATAAGTAAAATAAAGTGCTATTGCTGTTGGATAAAATCTTTTTGCGTTCATTTTTTTCTCCTCTCGAAATCCTGATGAATTTATTTAGTTAAAATATAGATCCTTTATTTCTGAAACTGGCATATCTTTTCCAGTAAACAGTTTGTATGCTTCAGCGCCTTGCCACAAAAGCATTCCTAACCCGCCAACTATTTTGCAACCAGCCGCTTCTGCATCTAGTAATAGTTTGGTTTTTTTCGGGTTATAAACAATATCTGTTACGATGAGTTCTTTTTGAAAAACAGAGGGATCGTTAATTGGTGTTTCTTGTTCATTTGGATGCATACCAACGAGTGTTGCGTTGACAAGGATGTCACTGGTTGCAATTTCCGCATGTAATTTTTCTGTATCGTTCAGATCATAAATATGTACGATGCAATGTGGTACTTCTTGTTTAATCGAAGTAATCGTTTGTTTAGCTTTTTCATAAAAAGCATCTTTAATATTAAAAATGGTGATTTCCTTGGCCCCATCAAGTGCGCACTGGACTTGGATTGCTGTAGCCGCGCCACCAGCGCCGATTATAGTCATTTTTTTACCGGCAACATCGACATGAGCATCTCGTAAATTTGCAACAAAACCAAGGCCGTCTGTGATATGCCCGGTTAGTTTCCCGTTTTCATTTACGATAGTGTTAACAGCGCCAATCATCCGAGCAGCAGGGGAAAG
This sequence comes from Listeria cossartiae subsp. cayugensis, assembly GCF_014229095.1. Taxonomy (GTDB): domain Bacteria; phylum Bacillota; class Bacilli; order Lactobacillales; family Listeriaceae; genus Listeria; species Listeria cayugensis. The sequence continues at coordinate 74,406 of NZ_JAARZC010000002.1, forward strand.
GTCATCCATGTATTTTAAAACTTCACTTTTACAAGGCATGGTTACGTTAGAACCACGAAGGTTGAATGTTTTGATTGCACTGATCGCATCAGCAACTTTTTCGATAGGGGTATCAAAAGCAAGATAGGCATAATCCAAACCGGCTTTTTGAAAACTGTAATTATACATGATTGGAGATTTTGAATGATCTATGGGTGAACCAATTAAGCCAAGCAGCCTAGTCGTTCCTGATATTCGATTTTCCATGTTTCCTTTACCTCCGAATGAATCATACTCGCTGTCCTCACAACGAGTATGACAACAAATTATAATTGTAATACAGCATCTAGTGCTTCTTTCGTTGCGTCTAATGCCCGGCGTGCGCGAACGGCATCACCGATCACATAGGTTTCGGGTACGATTTCCTTGATAGCTTCTTCTAGCGGGTTATAAGCTCTTGATCCCATTGCCAGAACGACAGAGTCAAAACCGTCAATTCGGTATTCTTTGTCATCTGCTAAGGAATACGTTACCCCGTCTGTAAAGAAACTGGTCACTTTTGCGTTAGTCACACTTTTGATTTTATATTCATCGAAATCACGCATAAGGAATTTACGATGCTCAGAAATGACATCTGCTCCGACTTCATCGCGTAGTTCAACAACAGTGACATCATGGCCTGCTTCACCCAGAAATGCGGCTGTTTCACTACCAACCATTCCGCCACCGACAACTAGGACTTTCTTGCCACAGGTTTCTTTGCCATCCAGTAAGTCAACAGCGTGTATTAACCCAGCATCCTCAATTCCTGGAATAGGTAAAACAAGCGGAGTTGCGCCAGTCGCAATAATAACAGCATCTGGGGAAACTTCCTGAATAAGTTCTGTTGTGACAGATGTATTCGTTTTAATTTCTACATCGAATTGCTCGCATTTTTTAATATAGCTGCGAACCATATTGGTCAAATCACCTTTGCCGGGAGGATAGGCTGCTAGGCGCATTTGGCCACCAATCATATCAGATGCTTCGTATATGGTTACATCATGTCCGCGAGAGCCGGCCATCCATCCAGCGTAAAGTCCGCCAACACCGCCACCGACAACCACCACTTTTTTACTTGATGTTTTTGGTAAGTAAGCTTCTGATTCGCGGCCGAGTAACGGATTGACTAAACAAGTAATTGGTTTTCCAGCATACATGTTAGCGACACATCCTTGAAGGCAAGCGATGCATGGAAGTAGTTCATCCAGTTTGCCAGCCGCTGCTTTGTTTGGTGTTTCTGGATCTGCTAAAGACTGACGCCCAAAGGCAACTAAGTCAGCGCGGCCTTCACGAACCATTAATTCCGCATAATGTGGTTCGGTAAAACGACCAACCGTAATAACGGGGATAGAAACTGCTCGTTTAATTTGCGTCACAAGGTCGGAACTAAATCCCGCATGTAAGACGGTTGGCGCCCACATGTATTCATCGCGAATGTGGACACTGCGGGAAACATGCAAACCATCCAAACCACAATCTTCTAAATATGCGGCAACCGTCGCGCTATCTTGAACGCTAAGCCCACCGTCCACGCCATCGGTACTATTAATTCGGCAGAGAATCGCGATAGAATGTCCAACACGTTTACGAATACTTTCGATAATAAGGCGCGGCAACCGCATTCTATTTTCAAAACAACCGCCAAATTCATCTACACGCTTATTTGTACGGGCGGATAAGAAACTACTTACTAAATAACCATGCGCACAATGAACTTCAACTGCATCCGCACCCGCTTTTTTGGCACGTAAAGCAGCTTCTCCGTAAAGCTCGATTAATTCGTATAGCTCTTCACGGGAAATGGCTTCCGGCGTATTTCGACCAGCAGCAGAGGCAATCGCAGAAGCGGCTTTTAAAGGAAAACCAGATACTTTGGAATTCCCTTCCGGTCCAGCGTGCTGCAATTGCACAGAAATTTTAGCTCCGGCATCATGACACACATCAATTACTCGTTTAAAACTAGCAATTTGATGATCGCTATAAAGACAGGCTTTATTAGCGCCACCTTTTGCACGGACATCTACTACAGTCGCTTCAAACGTAATCAGTCCAAAGCCACCAAGTGCTCGTTCTTTATAATAAGCAAGGGAAGTATCTGATAAAGTTCCATCTGTATTCGCATAGTTGTTACACATTGGTGACACGACAAATCGGTTAGGCACTCTCATCGGCCCAATATCAATGGGGGAAAACATCGAATTAAATTTCAAAAATAACACTTTCCTTTCAACAGGGAATCGTTCTGCTAAGTTACAGTTTTCACATAATCGGATAGACGTTTACTTTGGAGCAATCTCTGGCCATGCTTCGTCTAATACTTTTTTTGTTGCATTATATACTTTGATTGCCGCATATTCTAAACCAGTTGCGACCATCGAGTCTGAGATAACTTCAACCCCCATAACACGCGGATGAACACCGTGTTCTTTTAAAATTTTTGCAAAACCGACCGTATCTCCGTATCCTTCTCCAGGAGCTAAACGATCATGAAGGGATTCTTCGCGCAGTTCTTTGTAAGGCGTTTCGTGGACGTCACATAATTGAATGGATACAATTCGGTCAGCGGGAACATTTTTGATAGATTCGGCTGTTTGGTTTGCTCGAGCCCAGTGCCACGTATCGCAAATCAGTTGTGCGTTAGCGCGGCCACATGCTTCTGCAACTCGCCAAGCTGTTTGTAAGTCCGGGACACCACTATATGGCATAAATTCTAAACCGATAATTAATTCTTCGGCCCGGTCACATAGTTCACCAAGCGCGACAATGATTTGTTCTTCAGGGAGTTTTTCAAGCAAACCGCAGTTAATATGTTTGACGCCGAATAATCGCGCCATATGAAAAGTGGTTTGCTCTTTCTTTTGTTGTTCCACCGTACGATCTTGGGCAGTGCCCCACTGTGTTATGTACTCGACTTCGGTTACTTTCATGTTGTGCTCGTCTAAAATTCGGAGCATGTCTTCGTCGGTTAATCCGGCAGCTAGTGCGTCAACATAGTTTTCTGCACGTAAGCCGATTCCGTCAAAACCATTTTCAGCAGCGACTTTAACACGTTTAGGAAACGATACCTCCGTTCCGAGTGTGTAAGAGCTAATCGTGATGGGGCATTTTTTTAAGTTGCCATTTGCATTTGTCATAAAAATTATCTCCTCTCCATAATAAAAATTACAAGAAACTTTGATAATATTTTCACAAACACCAGCAAAAAAATAAATTCCACTAAATTAAAAATCTCTGATGTGATAACGCCTTCAATAGTTGAAAAATGAACTGGACAGTTAACCTATTCTACCGTATATTGGTTTTTAAGGAATAAGTTTATTTCACTGGCGTAACTACAGTTTAATTGTATTATGACTATTCCATAAAAACAAATTGGTATTATTCTATTAATTGATAGATAAATTGCATAGATAATTTTTAGGGAGGGGAGAAGGCATGAATTTACACCATTTACGTTATTTCGTCACATTGGCGCACATGGAGCATTACACAAAAGCAGCTGAAAAATTGCTAATTACGCAACCTAGTTTAAGCCACGCGATTTCCTCTTTAGAACAAGAACTAGGCATCGCTTTATTTGAAAAAGAAGGCAGGAATATCGGTTTAAGTAAGGCGGGGAAAGTGTTTCTTGATTATGTGGAAGAGTCACTCGATATGCTAGACACAGGTGTAGCTACTACTAAAAAAGCGGCAAATGGGGAAGGACAGATTGACTTAGCTTTCTTGCAAACGCTCGGAACCTCCCTTGTACCAAAGCTCGTTCAAGAATTCTTGCAAACTGAACCGGAAAAGAAAATCGATTTCGTTTTCCATACTGGTGTTTCGATTGATATTATTCAAGGCTTAAAAGAAAAGAAATTTGATATTGGCATCTGCTCCAAACTCGAAAATGAACGAAATATCCATTTTACACCGATTGCCAAACAAGAATTAGTGCTTATTGTGCCAAAAAATCATCCGCTAGCTGAGAAAGACTGGATTGATTTGAGCGAAACAGTAAACTTTCCGCACATTGCCTTCTCGAAAAAAAGCGGATTACGGCCAATTATCGATGAACTATTTAGGAAAATTGGTGCGGAATATTCAATCACCTATGAAATCGAAGTAGATCAAGTGATTGCAGGGATGGTTGCGCAAAATTTTGGAATAGCAGTGGTTCCGAATATGCCAATTTTGAATTATATCGACGTCAAAGTGTTGCCAATTAGGAGTCCGAACTGGGAACGGTTCTTTTATTTAGCAGTTGCGAAAAATCAGACCCTAACTCCCGCGGCGGAGAAATTCAAACAATTTATGTTAGAGCATCGCATTTAAAAAAAGCTATCCCACTCAAGGGATAGCTTTTTCGAATTAGTCATTTGTTTTTTTGATAATCTCGATATACTCAATATGGTGAGGTTCGCCTTGTTTTACGCGGAAAATAAAACCATCGTAATCAATCTCATCCCCAACTTCGACTTCATAATTTTGCGTTAAGAACCAACCACCGATTGTGTCAACTTCTTCTTCCTCAATTTCGGTACCTAAAATATTATTTACTTCATCAATCAAAAGTTTCGCATCGACAATATAGTGTCCATCTTTGATTTTACGAATTTCTGGAATTTCATCAGCATCAAATTCATCACGGATATCCCCAACGATTTCTTCCACAATATCTTCTACCGTAACAAGCCCAGAAGTACCGCCATATTCGTCAAGTAAAATCGCGATATGAGAACGTTCGCGCTGCATTCGGAAAAGTAATTCTTTAATCGGAATCGTTTCAATCACTCGGATAATCGGTTTTACGTAAGGATCAATGCTAAAACTAGGATTGGAACCATGTTCTACATAAGCCGATAAAATTTCTTTCAAGTTAAGTACGCCGATAACATGGTCTTTGTCACCATCAATAACCGGGTAGCGCGTATATCGTTCATTTTGCATAATGTCGGATAATTCGCCGATTGTAGAACCAGTATCAACGGTCACAATCTCGGTTCGTGGAATCATGACTTCTTTCGCCATGCGTTCATCAAAATCAAAAATCTTATTCACATAACGGAATTCTGATTGGTTGATTTCACCACTCTTATAACTTTCACCAACGATTATTTTTAACTCATCTTCGGTATGTGCGATTTCATGTTCCGAAGCAGGTTCTAAGCCAAAAAGACGCGCGATGAAAACCGCAGATCCATTTAAAATCCAAATGAATGGGAACATCACTTTATAAAAAATATGCAGTGGACGAGCAACCGACAGTGCCACAGCTTCTGTTTTATCAATCGCTAATGTTTTCGGTACAAGTTCGCCGACAACCACGTGTAAAAACGTGATAAAAAGAAAGGCAATCGTGAAGGAAAGAATCGTAATAGCAGATTGCGGCAATTCCATTAAGCTAAATAATGGGTGTAGAGCAGCTTCTACCGTAGATTCACCTAGCCAACCAAGTCCAAGAGAACTAATCGTTATCCCGAGTTGGCAGGCTGATAAGTAAGCGTTCAAATGGTTGTAAATGTGTCTAGCAAGGACCGCGCGTTTATCTTTCTCCGCAATCAATTGGTCCAAGCGGCTCGGTCGCATTTTAACAATCGCAAATTCCGTTGCCACGAAAAACGCCGATATAGCAATAAGTAAAGCTATAATTAAAAATTTAATGGTTAATATCAATAAATCGCCTTGACAGAAATAGTTTCTGCTAAGGCAAACACCTCCTAATTTAATATAAATAAGCTTATGATAAAACTATCTATATAGAAGAAAAGCCGCTCTGGAAGAGAACTCCTCCAATGTGTTGCTGCATATTTTTCATTCTAGTTAGATAATTTGTATGAATTAGTTTCTCTGCCCCATCGAATATTCCCTCCCAGCAAATGATACTTTAATCTAAATTATAGTTGACTTTACGGCGATTGACAACGAATATTATTCGAAAAATGGTTCGATATGAACTAAAGTAAAAGCACCTTCGTATTCATTGCGAATTTTTTGCTCAACGATTTCGGTGATTTCATGACTTTTAACCACATTTAGCTCTGGATCTACGGCGATAGTAGCATCAATCCAAATTCGATTACCATTCATTCGCGCTTTAATATCAATAACTTTCTTCACATCAGGGACGGAAGCAATTAAATCATGAATCGTTTCAAGTTTAGAAACATCAAAGCCATCCGTTAACGAATGAGCAGCATCGTAGAAAATTTTGACAGCCGTATAAACAATTAAAACGCCAACTAAAAAAGCTGTCACTGAATCAAGCCAAGGAATCCCAAGCACTGCCCCGATAATCCCGATGAATGCGCCAAAACTAACAAATGCATCTGACCGATTATCATAAGCAGCAGCTCGCACCGCTTGGCTATCTATTTTTTTCGCAAGTTGGTGATTATATAAATAAACGCCGTACATAAACACGCCAGAAAATAGGGCAACGACTGCAGTTAACATCGATGGCGTTGCAAATTCTTTTTCAATGATATGTACAATCGAGCTCCAAATAACTTGTACACCAACGAGAAACATAATAATAGAAGCAATCAAAGAGCTAATCGTTTCTGTGCGACGATGTCCGTATGAATGATCAGCATCAGGTGGAATTCGCGAAATTCGAAGGCCAATTAAAAGCGCCACAGAAGCGATTATATCCGTTGTATTATTCAAACCATCAGCAAGTAAGGCATCGGAATTTCCAAGCTGACCAGCGACTATTTTTAACACAGCGAGAAATAAGTAAGCAAATATACTCAAAAATGCCGCTTTCTCTGCCTTTTTTAAATCGTTGTATCCATCCATTATGTATGACTCCCTTCTCGTTTAACATAAAAGTCCCGCCTACAAATGGCGGGACAACAGAATCTAAGCCTCTATCAATACGTGCTCTAAATTTTTTACGGATAAAGCAATGTTATCACACACTTCTTGATAACTTGCCCATTTTTTTGGTAACGCTATTTCTTGTTCTGGATCATCAATGTCCCAATAAATTATCTTTTCTTGTATGTCAGCGGGAAAATTTGGTGCAGTTTCATATGCAGAATCATAAATTGTTACAATGAGATCAGCATCTGCCAGTAGTTCAGAGCTCGGGGAATAAGACAAGCTTTCAGGTGGCTCAATCGCAAACTCATTCAACGCTTCTGCAATAAATGGTGTTGCTTTGGATTTATGCCAAGAACCGCTAATGAATTTGACATTGCTAAGTGAAAGTCTTTTCGCCCAGGCTTCAGCAATGGCACTTCGAATATGCGTTTGTGATAAAAAGTAAATCAGCTTTTGCGTCATATTCCAATTCCTTTCCGGCTTATTAATGCGTCCATGTAAAACGTCTGCCATTACTTGTTGTACACAGTATATAGGTGATTCTTATTACCAAAACACAAGTATTGGTAACAGTAATATCTACCCTTTTTAAACTACTAGAAACATTAAAATGAAGAAATTGTAAAAAAGAGGTTAACAAATATGTAGGAAATATGGATTATTACAAAATTATTACAAAAATCGGTCTAAAGTTGGTGGCATAAAGTTGCTTTTTAACGTAAAATACGTGTATAACTGTGTTTATAGTTTTAGTTAATACCGTGTAGAAAGATAGGAGAGTTACATGGACAAATTCAAACAACAACTTATTAAATACCTGAAATTATTCTTTGGTTTTATCGGAAAATGGATTAACAAAGGATGGCAGAAATTTAGACGCTTCTGGAAAAACAAACATATCGGAAAGATTTTTTTACTAGCTGGACTTGTATTTTTATTAAGTTTTATTATTTATCTTGTAGTTGTCGCAAAATCTGCTGATATAGATGCTTTGAAAAAAGGTCTAGAATCCGCCACGATTATTTATGACAAAGACGGTGACAAAGCGGGAGAACTTTCTTCCACGGACGCAACATTTGTATCCATCAATAAAATCTCTAAAAATCTTCAAAATGCGGTCGTTTCCATTGAAGATAGAAAATTTTACGAACATAAAGGCTTTGACTTAAAAGGGATTGCCCGAGCTGGTGTTAACCTAGTCACAAGCGGAGGTATTTCTGGTGGTGGTAGTACAATCACGCAACAACTTGCCAAGAATGCGTTACTAACACAAGAACAAACCTTTACACGAAAAGCGAAAGAAATTTTCATGGCTCGAGAAATCGAGAAAACCTATTCCAAAGATGAAATTATGGAAATGTACTTAAATCGCTCTTATTTTGGTAACGGAGAGTGGGGAGTCGAAAATGCTTCCTTAAAATATTTTGGGAAGTCAGCGGCCGATTTAAATATTCCAGAAGCCGCGACAATAGCTGGATTACTTCAAGCTCCAAGTGCATATGATCCGTACCAACATATCGACAAAGCAACGAACCGCCGGAATATGGTTTTAAATGCGATGGTCGAAACAGGCAATATAACAAAAGCAGAAGGCGAGAAATATAAAGCAACGAAAATTGTTTTAAATGATCAATCCAAAGATCCACTTGCAAATAAATATCCATGGTATGTCGATGCAGTTATAAACGAAGCTGTCAATGAAGCGGATATAACACAAGACGAAATCATGCAAAAAGGGTATAAAATCTACACAGAATTAGATCAAAACTATCAAACCTCTTTAGAAAAAGTATACAACAACGATAATTTATTCCCATCGAATGCGAATGACGGTACATTAGTCCAATCTGGCGCAGTCTTAATGGACCCTGCGACTGGGGGCATTCGGGCACTTGTTGGTGGGCGCGGCGAACACGTTTTCCGCGGCTTTAACCGAGCAACTCAAATGAAAGCTCAACCAGGTTCGACGATGAAACCTCTCGCAGTTTACACACCAGCGCTTCAAGCAGGTTACGATGTTGACTCAATGCTAAAAGATGAAAAAACAACATACAAAGGAAACTATACACCAACCAATGTTGGCGGCGTTTATAGCGGAGAAGTTCCGATGTACAAAGCCGTTGCAAACTCGATTAATGCCCCGGCCGTTTGGTTGCTCGACCAAATTGGTATCGATAAAGGCGTTAAATCAGTTGAGAAATTTGGTATTACTGTTCCCGAACAAGATAAAACACTAGGTCTTGCCCTCGGTGGTATGAGTAAAGGTGCTTCGCCAGTCGAAATCGCGACCGCTTATGCTACATTTGCCAATAATGGCGCAAAACCAGAATCACATATTATCACTAAAATTGTCGACCCATCAGGCAATACCGTTTACGAAAATGTGCCTAAAACGAAACAAATCATTTCAGAAACAGTTTCTAATGAAATGACATCGATGCTACTTGATGTTATCAACACAGGAACAGGTCGAAGTGCAGCTGTTTCAGGTCACGAAATGGCTGGGAAAACTGGTTCAACTCAAGTTCCTTTTGATGATACTAACGGAACAAAAGATCAATGGTTTGTTGGCTATACACCAAACTTGGTCGGTGCCGTTTGGATGGGATTTGATAAAACCGACAAAGAGCATTATTTGACGACAACAAGTTCTGCGGGTGTTTCCAGTTTGGCGCACTACGTCATGAACAGTGGCTTACGCTATCAGAAATCCACAGACTTTAGTACGAAAAGTGCTGCACAAGAAACTGCTGCGAAAAAAGAAGAGGAAGAAGCAACGAAAGATAGTGGTAGTGACTTCTGGAGTGGCGTAAAAGAAAAAGCAGATGAAGCCGGTGAAACAATTAAAAAAGGCGCCGATAAAGTAAAAGAATTTGGCGGAAAAGTTTCTGATGGCATTGGAAATTTAATTGACTCGATAGGCAATTAATGGAAAGCACATTTTACTAGTTTAGCGCTAGTGAAATGTGCTTTTTTATATTGCATTAATATTATAACTGTTATACAATGAGTATAACAAAAGAATGAGGTGAAAACTTTGGATAAAACTCAAATAGCATTAATTATACCTGTATTACTTCTTTACTTAGCACTATTATTAACCGCCATTATTGATTTAACTAAAAACTGGAATACACGCAAAAATCCAATCATTTGGCTAGTAGTTATCATTGTTATCAACGTCTTTGGCCCAATCGCCTATTTTATTTTCGGCCGAAAAGAGGATACTAACTAATGAAAAAATTAGAAATCCAAGGACTAAAGAAAAAATACAATGGAAAATGGGTTATCAAGGGGATTGATTTAAGTATCAACGAAAAAGAATGCGTAGCCTTAATCGGTCCTAACGGCGCCGGCAAGTCAACGATGATTAATATGATTGTCCAAATACTAACCCAAGACGAGGGTCAAATCACTTTGGACGGAAAAGATGCTAAATCTGTCCGTGAGAAAATTGGCTTTTTACCGCAATATCCAGAATTTTACGGCTGGATGAGCGCAACTGAATGCCTCCATTTTATGGGAAAACTGTCTAATATGGAGAAAAAAGATTTAGAAGCGCGTATTCAAGAAGTTTTATTACTAGTTGGACTAGAAGCAAGTGCAAATAAGAAAATTAGTACCTATTCTGGGGGTATGCGTCAACGTCTTGGAATTGCACAAGCCATCTTACATCGACCAGAATTACTGGTGCTAGACGAGCCAGTTTCCGCGCTTGATCCAATTGGTCGCCGGGAAATGATGCTCCTTTTAGATAAACTAAAAAAAGAAATTACGATTTTATTTTCAACACATATTTTAAAAGATGCCGAAGAAATTTGCGACCGTATTGCCATCATTAAAAATGGCGAATTAGTCGCAGATAACACAGTGTCACAGCTAATCAAAGAAGAAAGTTCTCCTGTATTTGATGTCGAATTAAATGGCGATAGCGATACTTGGCAAAAAGAGCTTCTTCAAAATAACTATGTCGAAAAAATCGAAAAAGTGGGGACGGTATATCAAGTCTATACAACGAACCAAAAAGCAGGAGCAGAAGCCATTTTGAGTTCCTTGCTAAATATAGATGGAGAGTTTATTCGTGTCGAAAATAGACATCAAAGCTTAGAAGAAATATTTATGGAGAAGGTGGGCAAATGACACATTTTAACGCTTTACTAGCAAAAGAATGGCTAGAACAACGTCGGAGTTTAAAAATTATTTGGCTACCAATCGTCTTCGCTTTGCTTGGGCTCACTCAACCATTAATGATTTATTTTTTGCCCGAAATATTGAAAGCAGTTGGTACTGGAGCAGAAACGGAACAAGTTGTTGCTTTGATGGGAAATCAATCGGCGCAGGAAGTAATGGCGCAAACGCTTGGTTCTCAATTTGATCAAATTGGCATTATCATTATTATCGTTGTTGCAATGGCTTGTATTCAAAATGACCGTACAAGAGGAATGCTTGCGTTTATTATGACACGACCCGTGAGTGCTATCGAATACGTGTTATCTAAATGGGTTATGCAATGCGTGGTTGGTTTAAGTTCGCTTTTAATTGGCTACGTACTAGCCGCTTATTATACGTACTTTTTATTTGGTGAATTATCGGTTCAATCTTTAGTGGAAGGCTTTTTAGTGTATGCACTTTGGTTTGTTTTTGTAATCAGCCTCGTTGTATTTGCAAGTGCTGTTTTCGATAGTAATGCAGTGGTAGCAATGCTTAGCGTATTTATCGCGATTGTTCTTGGAATCATTAGTGGTTTTGGCGGGTGGATTCAAATGTTTAATCCCGCATATTTAAGCAAAAATGCAACGATGCTTATTATGTCAGAAAAGACGATGGATTATTTTATCCCATCACTTTGCATCACTGCGGCATGGATTGTATTACTTGTTAGCCTAACTATTTTAATGATTAAAATAAAACCGCTACCGAAATCAGAATAGCGAACATTATTCGTGAGTTTTGCGAAAACATCCGGTTTATACTAAAATAGAATAAAAAGGGGTGGCGAAATGGAACGAATAGAGCGAGATACACTTGGAGAAATTTCCGTAGATGCGGCAAAATATTGGGGAGCGCAAACAGAACGAAGTAGAAGAAATTTTGCCATTGGTGATAACCAAATGCCAATCGAAATTATTCATGCTTTTGCCCAGTTAAAGAAAGCCACAGCGAAAGTAAACGCAGCGGAAGACAAATTACCCGAAGAAAAAGCATTAGCAATTGGTAGCGTTTGTGACCAAATCATTCAAGGCGAGTTAGATGAACATTTTCCTTTAGTTGTTTGGCAAACGGGAAGCGGAACACAGAGTAATATGAATGTTAATGAGGTTATTGCGCATGTCGCCAATCTAACGCTAGGCGAAGGACAGATTCATCCGAATGATGATGTCAACATGTCGCAAAGTTCGAATGACACGTTTCCGACAGCGATGCATATCGCGGCTTATGAAGCTATAGTAACAAACCTTTTACCAGAAATCACTAAAATGGAAGCCGTTTTAACAGAGAAGAAAAATAAGTATATGCAGCTCGTTAAAATTGGGCGAACCCATTTACAAGACGCAACCCCGTTAACACTCGGACAGGAGATTAGTGGCTGGGAAGCATGCCTAACAAATAATAAAAATTATCTTGAATCAAGTATGAAAGCCATTTTACCACTTGCGATTGGTGGGACAGCAGTTGGAACAGGTTTGAATGCTTCACGCGATTTTGGGGATAAAGTAGCCAAAGAGTTAATGAAGCAAACGGGATATCCTTTTACATCTGATTCCAATAAATATTTTGCCTTAACTAGCCATAGTCCGATTAATTTTGTTCATGGGGCGATTCGTAGCCTTGCTTCGGATCTAATGAAAATTGCTAATGACATTCGTTTTCTAGCAAGCGGACCCCGTAGCGGCATTGGCGAGCTGACGATTCCTGCCAATGAGCCAGGTAGCTCGATTATGCCGGGGAAAGTGAATCCTACGCAGTGTGAGGCGATAACGATGGTTGCGGCACAAGTAATGGGAAATGATACGACAATCAATGTTGCTGCGAGCCAAGGAAACTTTGAACTCAATGTGTATAAACCAGTGATCATTTTTAATTTCTTAGAGTCTGTCAAACTTCTTTCAGATAGCATGCGCTCGTTCCGGATTCATTGTTTAGAAGGGCTTACTGCAAACGAAAGCGTCATTGAAACGAAAGTAAATGACTCGTTAATGCTAGTAACAGCCTTGAATCCGCACATTGGTTATGAAAAAGCTGCCAAGATTGCCAAACTAGCTTTTGACGAAAATACTACTTTAAAAGAAGCGGCAATCAAAACCGGTTTTGTCAGCGAAGCGGAATTTGATTTATGGATAGATCCGCTAAAAATGACTAATTTGTAATCTCATACTTTAGAATGAACTTCCCTAGAAACAATTGTTGTCTAGGGATTTTTCACGTATAATGAAACCACTTTTACTAGACAAATATTAGGAGATGCAAAACATGTCAGTGTTATTTACGATACTTTTAATGGCAGTGATTGGTGGATTTATCGGAGCCATGACGAATTATATCGCGATTCGAATGCTTTTCCGCCCGTACAAAGCCATTTACCTTTTCAATAAACGATTACCATTTACACCAGGTCTCATTCCAAAACGACGCGATGAACTTGCCGAACACATCGGAAAAGTAGTCGTAAGCCATTTACTCACAGAAGACGCCATTCGCGCCCGGTTGCTGGATGAGACTTTACAAAAAGAAATAACCGAAACAATCACAAAAATGTTTCACGAAAAAATGGACTTAGAAACAACGCCGAATGAATTACTACATTATTTCGGTTATGAAAATGCAGAAGTACGCTCCATTGCCTGGTTAGAAACAACAATAGAGAAAGAAATCAACCACTTTTTAACAGCAAAAAAAGCCACCCAAATGAGCGACTTAATTCCTGCCATGCTAGAGACAGAGCTTTCAACCAAGCTTCCTCATGTAACAGAAAGAATTACGAGCAAAATGTCCGTTTTTATCGCAAGTGAAGAAGGTAAAATCCAAATTAAACAAATGCTACAAAAATTCTTTGAAGAACACGGGAAAATGGGCAGTATGGCTAGAATGTTCATCAATGTCGATACCTTCTCTGAAAAAATTCAACAAGAAGGCTTAAAACTTATCAGTCAAGAAGACACGAAAAATCTCATCAACCAACTATTAACAACAGAATGGCGCAATTTTGAAGCAAAAGAATTACAAGAACTTATCCCGACCGAAAAACAAGCACATTTGGCAGGACAGCTGACTTCTGAACTAATTCAAGCAGTTCCGCACGATAAATTATTTAACCAACCAATCCAAGCGATGCTAAGCAATTACGAAGCCGCCATTACAGAAAAAGTGATTCCTTTTGCTGTAGAGCGAATGCTTGATTTTGTAGCGACACATAGCGCGGATATAGTAGCACGAATGGATTTAGCTAAATTAGTCGAAACGCAAATTGCTACTTTTTCCTTGCCTGAAATTGAAAAACTAGTCGTTGAAATATCTGGAAGAGAATTAAAAATGATTACTTATTTAGGTGGGATTTTAGGAGGATTTATTGGAATTATTCAAGGAATTCTCGCAATGTGGATTTAGTTCTTTTATACTGGAATAACATGCTACTTTTTGTTATAGTGAAACAGAAGTGACAAATACAGATATTTGGAGGATTTATCAATGGCAGTTAATATTTATGATTTAGCACATGATTTAGACAAAGGAATTCGTGAAACACCTGAATTCATCAGCTTACAAGAAGCATACCGCGAAGTAAACGAAAACGCTGACGCAAAAGCAAAATTCGAACGTTTCCGTGATGTTCAAGTAACAATCCAAGAAAAACAAATGACTGGTCAAGAAATTGACGACGAAACAGTAGATGTAGCACAACAAGTTGCTCAAGAAGTTCAAGAAAACGAACTAATTGTGAAACTAATGGAAAAAGAACAAGCGATGAGCATGATTATCAATGATTTAAACCGCATCATCATGACACCATTACAAGATTTATACAACGTAGCAAACGACTAATATGTATAAATTGAAGTGGCGCGATTATTTGTTATTTATTTAGCAAATAATCGCGCCACTTTTTTATTTGAAATGCTTGTACGTGAAGCAATAGTAAGGTATAATAAGAACGTATATTCGGTTTTTGAGAAGGAGGCGAAAGTCATGAAAGAAATCAAATTTTTACATATAGCAGATTTGCATTTAGATAGTCCTTTCATTGGACTTTCGACGCTACCACAGCCGCTTTTTTCTGCCGTACAAGAAAGTACATTTCAATCGTTAGAACGAATAACAACCATAGCAATTAAAGAAGCCGTTGATTTCGTTTTAATTGCGGGAGATATTTATGATAGTGAAGACCAAAGTGTCCGTGCTCAAGCGCGCTTTTTAAAAGAAATGAAGCGATTAGAAGCCGCTAATATTAATGTATTTATGATTCACGGTAATCATGATTTTATAGAAAAACATAAAGAAAAGTTGGCATTACCAAGCAATGTGCATGTTTTTCCAGAACATGTGGAAGTAGCATCCATTCAAACAGTTAATGGTGCTAATGTTCATCTTTATGGATTCAGTTATAACGAACGTCATATTCGTTCCAGTCGCGTAGATGAATACAAGGTGCAAGGAGATGCAGATTTCCATATTGCTCTACTGCACGGATCAGAAGTATCCAGTAGCGAAGAACATGATGTCTACGCTCCATTTAGAATGCAAGAAATTAGCAAAAAAGGTTTTGACTATTGGGCGCTCGGACATATTCATAAACGTCAATTGCTTGCGGAATTTCCTAGCATTTATTACCCGGGAAATATCCAAGGTCGAAATCGTAAAGAGTCAGGCGAAAAAGGCGCAAGTATTATCACTTTATCAGAAGCAAACACAAGCATTGATTTTATCGAAACGAGCCCGATTATTTGGGATGAAGTCGTAATTTCCTTGCCTGAAAATAGCGAGATTAATACTTTTTACCGCGAAATGACCAAACTGTTAGAAAGCTACCGAGGACGAAGCCATAGCTATTTTCTTCATGTAATTGTCCAAATGGCAAATAAGCAAAAACTTAATACAAATGATTGGTTACAAATGCTTCAAGAAGAAGTAGGACTGGAAGATACCACATTTGTATGGGTACACAAAATAACAATCGAAATAACGAACAAAAGTAATTCCCAAACATGGCATGAACATCATTTAGCAGGCAAAGAAATTATGCGCAGCTATCACAAACTACACGATGAATCCGCTTTTTATCAAGCAGTAGAAGGACTTTATCTTGAAAGTGGTGTGAGTAGATATTTAGATGATTTATCTGAACAAGATCGAGAGACAATTTTAAATGAAGCTTTAATGGAACTAGGGATGACGCTTGCAGAAGTGGAAGGTGATAATAAATGAGAATAACGTCGATTGATATTGTTGGTTACGGTAAATGGTCCAACGCTCATTTTGATAATATCGCCAATTTTCAAGTAATCTTCGGTGAAAATGAAGCTGGAAAATCAACTATTATGGCTTTTATACATAGTATTTTATTTGGCTTCCCAACAAAACAGCAATCCATCCCACGTATGGAACCGAAAAATGGTGGCCCGTATGGTGGACGACTGACCTTAGAAGATACTCCTCTTGGCAAAGTTGTTATTGAACGTTTAAAAGGAAAAGCAACTGGCGACGTGCGGATTTACTATGGTGATGGCCAAACAGCTGGAGAAGAGAAGTTACTAGAAATCATAGGCGAAATCGATCGAAATACGTATGAGGCTATTTTTTCGTTTGATATACATGGCTTGCAAAATATTCATCAATGGAAGAAGAAGGAATTTGAACGATATTTACTAGCGACAGGGACGACCGGTTCGGATGCTCTTCTAAAAACTGCGGAAGCTCTACAAAAAAAATTAGATAACCTTTACAAACCAAGCGGTCGAAATCCACTAATTAATCAACAACTAAAAAAAGTAAAAGCAGCCCAACAAGCTTTTCAAAACGCAAAAAAACAAAATGCACAATATGAACAACTTATAAACGAAAAAGAACAAGCAACAACAAGGCAAGCAGCATTGCAAAAAGAAAAGACAACCATCCGCGTAGAACTGGATACATTAACTATTTTGTCAGACTTGTGGCCGCTATATCAGGAGTG
This sequence comes from Listeria cossartiae subsp. cayugensis, assembly GCF_014229095.1. Lineage (GTDB taxonomy): Bacteria > Bacillota > Bacilli > Lactobacillales > Listeriaceae > Listeria > Listeria cayugensis. Next base: position 91,402 of record NZ_JAARZC010000002.1, read on the forward strand.
GAAAGCGCTCGACAACAAAGCTAGCCAAGCTCCAGAAGCCAGTTTTCCACTAGACGGAATTATTCGTTTAGAACACCTACAACTCCGAGAAAAAGAATGGCAAAATCAGTTGATTCAGTTAGAAGAACGCCAAAAAAATCTCATTAGTAAAAACAGCTATGAACACAGCCTCTTTTTTGCAGAGAATGAAGCTGAAATCACTTATTTAATCGAAACATATGCTGCTTTTGGCGAACGCGAGCTGCAATTGAATGGCTTAAAGCAAGAAATCCAATTTCACCAAGTGGATGCAAAACGACCACTTAGAATATGGACAAGCGAACTAGAACAAAAAACAAACCGTTTAAAAGAAAATGAACAATCCTATAAAGAACAGCAACATGATATCCAGCTGAAATTAAAACTAACCACTGACACAGAAGAAAAACTTCAAAAAAAGATTGATCAAATAGAAGCCGAGATGTGGGGCAATAAAACGTTCCAACGAGCAAAAGAAAAAATCGAACAAAAACCAAAAACAGCCATGACGAAAACCTTTATCTCACTAGGCATTTTTGCAGTAGCTCTAGTTTTGATGATTATTTTCCAGTCTATGTGGAGCATTGCGCTTGTTTTTATTGGTGCGCTTATTGTCGGCTATTCATTTATGACTACAGGAAAAGCAGCACCAGCTAATAACGAACAACTTTTAGCCTTTTTAGAGCAAAAGAAAATAAGGCAAGAATGGCAACAGTTATTGAATGAAATGGATATCGTTGCTTCTCAAATAGCTGAATTACAAGCTAGCGAGAATAAATTAAACGAAGCAATTTATCAGCATACGATGGAACTAAACCAACTATTTGCTGATTTAGCAATCGAAACCGAGCCAGGAATAAATTGGTCATATGATTTACAACAATACAAAACCAATAGTGAAAAAAGGCAACTAGTCACTGAACTTAGCTTGAAATTAGAACCGTTGGAAGAAAAACAAAATGAATACAAAGCGCGACTTGCCAAGTTACAACTTCCCGCAGATTATAAAGACATCGAAGAAAAAATCACATTTCTGCGACAAGGCTTACTTTATTATCGAAACCACCTAACGGAAAATGCCAAGCTTGCTGAAAAATTAGAACAAGTAACAATGCAACTAGATTTAGTGAAGCAAGATTTATTGCTCGTAAAAAAAGAGAAAACAGACTTGCTAGATCGAGCCAATACAAATAATGAAGAAGAATTTCGAATGGCTGCCATGCGTGTGAAAGAAGAACAAAAATGGCGCGAACGATTAGTTCTTATCGAAGCGCAACTGGAGCCAGACAAACGAATCGCTTTAAGCCAGTTTGAAAATCAAGCTACCATCAAAGAAAAAGAACTCCATTTAGAAGAAAAACTGCGCAAAATAGAAGTAGAGCAAGAGCAACTTTACGCTTCACTTGCAGCAAAAAATCATGAAATCAGCAAATTAGAAGAAGGCGGAACTTTCGCTGTTTTAATGCAAGAATTTTATTCAGAAAAGAGCCAATTACAACAAATAGCAGCTGAATGGACAGAAACAAAACTGGCACTACAAATTTTACAAGACACCATGCAGCAGTTACAAGAAGGTAAGCTTCCTAAAACCTTAAAATTAGCAAGTGACTATTTCCAACATCTAACAAACGGAAACTACACGAAGGTATACTTACAAGAAAATAGGTTGCAAGTGGAAAGCAAAGAAATCGTTCCGTTTTTCCCAGAAGAACTTAGCCAAGCGACCAAAGAACAACTTTATTTAGCTATTCGTTTTGCGCTAATTGATGTTATTCATAAAGACTTTCCACTACCAATTATTATTGATGATGGATTTGTGCATTTTGACTCGGCCAGAATGGGGCAAATGATGCAACTACTCCAAAAACGAAAAAGTGAAAACCAAGTAATATTTTTCACATGTCATCAAGAAACTCGCAAATATTTTTCCAGTGAGGACATACGCGTGCTATAATGAGTGAAGAAACTTCTTACTACAGAAAGAAAGAAGGCGATACAATGGAAAAAAGATTATTAGACTATGAAGTTGGCGAAACAGTAGACCTATTCTTGCTAATTAAATCAAGTGTCAAAGGGACGGCTAGCAATGGAAAGCCATTCTTGAGTCTTGTTTTGCAAGATAAATCAGGTGAATTAGAAGCAAAACTTTGGGATGTAAAAGAAAGTGATGAAGTAAATTATGGGGTACAGCAAATTGTGCACCTTATGGGTGATATTCAAAATTACCGTGGAAGAAAGCAACTCAAAATCCGCCAAATTAGACAGGCGACAGCTATTGATGGTGTTAGTGCTAGTGAGTTCATGGAAACGGCGCCAATCAATAAAGATGAAATGGCTGACGAGATTACACAATATATTTTTGAAATGAAAAATGCGAACTTGCAACGAATTACTCGAGCGCTCTTGAAAAAATACCAAGATGATTTTTATGATTATCCAGCAGCAATGCGCCATCATCATGAATTTGTTTCTGGTTTGAGTTTTCATGTAGTTTCAATGCTACGTCTTGCAAAGTCAGTTGCAGATCTTTACCCATCCGTTAACCGCGATTTACTATACGCAGGAGTAATTTTACATGATTTAGGCAAAGTGATTGAACTTTCAGGACCGGTATCAACAACGTATACACTGGAAGGGAACTTGATTGGCCATATTTCCATCGTAGTAGAAGAAGTGAGCAAAATTGCTGACGAGCTTTCTATCGACGGGGAAGAAGTCGTTGTTTTAAAACATGTGTTACTTTCTCACCACGGCAAAGGGGAATGGGGTAGCCCGAAACCACCGCTTGTACGTGAAGCAGAAATTTTACATCAAATTGATTTAATGGATGCATCCTTAAATATGATGGATAAAGTGTTAAAACATACAAAACCTGGTGAATTTAGTGAACGTGTATTTGGATTAGATAATCGTTCGTTTTATAATCCCACATTTGAATAAACACAAAAAACCACGCTTGGAAAATTCCAAGCGTGGTTTTTAATTACTTATTTAGATGAATCAGAATCAGATTTAGAACCGTCAAAATCTTTGAAAGCATCTTTCAAGTCTTCATCTTTAACTTCTACTTTAGCATCTTTGTATACTTTTTTAAGTGTTTTTTGCATGTTCTCAGTAGTTAATTGAGACTGAAGGTAAGATTCTTTTACAGCTTTCTTATCTTTTTCAAAAGTAGTTTTTGTCGCTGGTTCGTCCATTTGGATGATGTGGTATCCGTATTGTGTTTTTACTGGAGCACTGATGTCGCCTTTGTTTTTAAGGGCATAAGCTGCTTTTTCAAATGCTGGATCCATTTTACCAGGACCGAATGGCTCTAATTTACCGCCATTTTCTTTTGTAGCAGTATCAGTAGAGTATTCTTTCGCTAAATCTGCAAATTTCGCGCCATCTTTTAGTTTTTGTTCAACTTCTTTGGCTTTGTTTTCATCAGCTACTAAAATGTGGCTTACAGTGATATCTGGTTGCCAAGTTTTGTAGTATTCTTTTAATGCTTTATCGCTAGTATCTGTATTAGCTTCTGTTGCTTTTTGTACTAACATGTTGTATTTAAGTTGGCTTTTGAATGATTTTTCAGTTAGGCCACTTTGAGCTAACACTGCAGAGAATTGATCTCCGTATTGTGATTTGTACTCGTTGAATTTTTTGTCAACATCTTCATCGCTTACTTTGTATTTATCGCTAAGGACTTTTTCGAAAGTAAGTTGTTGTACGAATTCAGAACCATATTTATCTTTCATAGCATCATAAAGTTCGTCTTTTGTTACATCGCCAGAATCTGTCTTAACGACATTTCCGCCGCCACCGCACGCTGCTAGACTGAACAATGCCATAACCATGACAAGTCCAAGAATTAATTTCTTCTTCATTAAATAAAACACACTCCTTAGTTGTTGGAATAATTCCCGCTTAACACAATAACTATCATAACATAAATTAAAGATAAAAAGAAAAGATGAAAGAAATTTAATGATATTCTTATGGTTTAGTCAGAAATTAAAATAGAAAATCCGCGCTCTGCACTTTCGATAAAACAATTCTTCGGCATTTTCCATAATTTGTTAATATGAGTAAAGTCAGAAAAGCTCATTCCAACGTGCACGGAAAGTAAAATTAAGAACATTCCCGAATGCCCGATTGGCGTAAGCAGCATTAACGCTACTAAAATAGCAGTAATGACTACAAATGGTAAAACTAACGAAAAAATGTAGTGCCATTTTGGAATGATTCGCTTTATATTTAATTTTATACAAGGAAGGAAAAAGAAATGGATGCGCCACTGGATTACAGTTCCTTCACGGTACTTAAAGCATCCAAGAATATGAAGCAATTTATGGATTGGGTAAATTAAAATAATACCCAAAAAGCTAACGAATTGATAATCATTTGTCAGTTGACCAGGATAAATTAAATGTTGTGTTAAAAAACAAATACATACGGCAACTAGCCAGACAAGAATTCCTTTAAAGAAAAGGCGATTAAATTCGTCTCGTCGCTCTGTGTTGATTGATTTTAGGCAGCGCATTGTAAGCTTTCCTCCAGTTATAGCTAAAATAGTGCTCCTCTGTCAGAAGGCACCATAGTATTGTATGCTCAAATGCTCCAAAATTCAAGCTTTTTTTAGAGAAATAATTGCCTAATTTTGACGTTTTTTTGAAGCTCGTTTTAGCCAAACAAAAAAACTGAGCAGGCGCCCAGTTTTTCTACTTATTTATTATCTTTTTTCAACGTTTTTTCTAAGTCAGAAATTGTTTTTTGCATGTCTTTAATTTCGTCTTTTAAGCGTTTCTTTTCTGGTTCCATTTCTTCATTCCATTTGGAAACGGATTCCATAATGTCAGAAGAAACATCTTTTAGTAATGTGGAACCTTCTGAGCCAAGCACTTGAACTGATTGGATAAGCTCATTTGCATTATATGCGAGTTCTTTCAAAATAACACTTGCTTCGCCTGATTTAGCGACAATATCTTTTCGAAGTTCATTGCCGGATTTTGGAGCAAACAATACTGAGGCTGCAGCTCCAATTGCCCCACCAGCTAAAATACCGAAAATAAGTGATTTTTTATTCATTTATACTCCACTCCATCCATAAAGTCATTTTAGTCTACTTTTGCTGCAATAAGTTCAGCAATTTCTTGGTAACGTTCTTGTGTGTACCAGTCTGCGTTATCTTTCCATTTTAACCCAAAGTCGTCTGATTTGCTATACCTTGGTATTAAATGGATATGACAATGAAAAACAGATTGGAAAGCAACTTCTTCATTATTATTTAGAATATTTAATCCTTGTATTGGTAAAGCTTCTTTCAATGCTCGCGCGATTTTTGGTACACGACGGAATAATTCGGCGGCCGTTTCATCGGGTAAATCGAATGTGTTCCTAGCATGTTTTTTGGGAATAACGAGTGTATGACCTTCTGTGACTTGTCCTAAATCAAGGAAAGCGTAAATTTCCTCATCTTCGTACACTTTGGCAGAAGGAATTTCACCACGAACTATTTTGCAGAAAATGCAATCGTCCATTAAGTATGACCACCTTTCACAACATATAATTATGTACTACTTTAATTTAACATAAAAAGGACTGAAAAGCATGTGTTAGATAGTAGGTAGTGGATTATTTTGACAGTTCAAGGGATGAATATGCTATTATTAACTAAAGATTACGTAAGGAGGTATGGAAATGGCTTTAGTAGAAGTAGAACACCTGACAGGCGGATATACAAAACGGCCAGTCTTAAAAGATATTTCATTTGCGATTGAAGAAAAACAAATAGTTGGATTAATTGGTCTAAACGGGGCAGGGAAAAGTACTACCATCAAACATATAACTGGCTTAATGCACCCTAAACAAGGAACGATTAAAATCAACGGTCACCAGTTAGTGGAAGATACAGAAACATATCGAAAGCAATTTTCTTATATCCCAGAAACACCGGTATTATATGAAGAATTAACTTTAAAAGAACATTTGGAATTAACCGGAATGGCTTATGGAATATCCGAAGAAGAACTACACGCGAGAATGACACCACTGTTAAAAGAGTTTCGTTTAGAGAAAAAATTGAATTGGTTTCCAGCTCATTTTTCTAAAGGGATGAAGCAAAAAGTAATGATTATGTCGGCTTTTTTAATTGAGCCTAAATTATATATTATTGATGAACCTTTTGTTGGACTCGATCCGCTTGGTATTCAGTCGCTCCTTAATTGGATGGACGAAATGCGTAGTAAGGGTGCAAGTATTTTAATGTCCACGCATATCCTAGCAACGGCGGAAAAATATTGCGATACCTTCATTATTATTCATCAAGGGGAAATTCGTGCAGAAGGAACGCTGAAAGACTTACAAACAAATTTCGAAATGCCAGGAGCTTCACTTGATGAAATTTACATTCAGTTGACAAAGGAAGAGGAAGCTGATGAAGATGATATTTGACAGCAAAGCGCTTTGGAAGGAACGTTTTAGTGCGTATACGACAGAAGTTATGCGCTACATTCGTTATATGTTTAATGATCATTTGCTTTTTGTGCTTGTGATTGGGCTTGGTGCGGGAATTTTTTATTACGCTGGTTGGGTGAAGACACTGGAACCAACATTCCCAGTTATTCCGTTAATGGTGATTTTACTTACGGCTTCTATTGCGATTAGTCCAGTTGCCACCTTGCTCAAAAAGCCGGACATTGTTTACTTAATTGTCCAAGAAAAAGCCATGGATACTTATTTTTCTCAAGCGAAAATAGCTAGTTTCTTTATGCAATTATATGTTTTTGTTATTGTGCTCGGAATTTGTATGCCAATGTATGTGGAAGTGACAGAGGTTCCATATAGCCAGTTTTTCACTTTGTTTATCGTACTTAGCATGCTAAAAGCTTGGAATATTTATTTCGGTTGGGAAAGCATGAAATTAGAAGAAGCGGATACAACGTGGATGTTTATTCGTGTGATTCTCAATGCTATTTTGATTTATATTGCCCTTATTGCAGTGCCTTATATTTCGATTCCGCTAGTGTTGGTAGTACTTTTAGCAAGCTATTACTGGCTTAAAACAAAGACAGCTAAAGTGACATTGCGCTGGGAATATTTAGTGGATAAAGAAGAAGCGCGGATGAATCGTTTTTATCGTTTAGTGAATCTATTTACGGATGTACCACATTTGCGCGGGACGGTTCGCAGACGGAGTTATCTTGATTTTCTTTACCAGCCTATTCCTTATGCGAAAAGAAAAACGTTTGCCTATTTGTTTAGCCGGACATTTGCGAGAACGAATGAATATGCTGGATTATACATCCGACTGACCGTGATTGCGGTTATTTTACTCGTATTTGTTCAAGGCTTTTACTTGAATATTATTTTCTCACTACTTTTCTTATATTTAACAGGTTTTCAATTTATTCCGATGTTAAAACATTATGATGCACAAATTATGTTGCGGCTTTATCCAATTGATGATAGTTACCGTCATCGTAGTTTTATCCATTTTTTACGAATTTTGCTACTCGCGCAAGCATTGCTCTTTAGCATTATTGGAATTGCTCAAAATGGAACCATTGGCGGGATGATTATTTTAGGAATAAATCTGGCTTTTGTTGCTATTTTTACGTTCCTTTATGCACCAGTCAGAATGAAAAAAATGTATGAATAAAAAAAGCGATTTGGATTTTTGGTCCAAATCGCTTTTTCTTATTTAGCATCATGGGAAAATTCGGGATAATGATAAATATCTTCATGAGAGAAACCTGTTTGAGTATTATTTTTCTTCATGATATTCGTTATTTCTTTGTGTAGCGGTGTTTTTTTCCATTCTTGGAAGAACACTTCGGAATCCCAAAAAGAAATAATTAAAAATTTATTCGTATTCATCGCTTTTGTAAGTTTCGTACTTTGTAAGCCAGGTGTTTCGCTAAAATGTAAACTAGCATGTTGATACAGTTGTAAGAAAATCGGAATTTCTTCATCGCGGAGTTGGATATATTCAAAAACAACTATTCCAAAACCTTTTAAGGAACCGCTGCTTTGTAATACTCGATACGCCGCGCCTTCTTGGAAAATTTTTTCGCCCGTAGATTCTTGATACAAAAGTGATTGGGAGAAATTTTGCAGAAGGGTCACATTTTCGCCATTGTAATTCGCCATTAGTTGACGGAGATAATGCTCAGTTCCGGTTGTGATAAATACTTTTTTCATGATAAGTCCTTCTTTCGGTTTTTATTCCTTTAAGATAAATGATTACACCTTTGTTTTCCACGTTTTTCATAATTGAAACAGCAGATAGGCAATTTGTTTGGTTTTATACAAGATTTCTAGTATCCTTTTATCTGGAGAAGTTATTTATTGTTCTGTTGCCTATTGTGTGTAAATGAACAAAGAAGGGAAGCGACTCGATGACAAAAATAACGAATGATTTATTTTTAAAAGCAGCGCGAAAAGAACAAGTTGACCGAATTCCGGTTTGGTATATGAGACAAGCAGGGAGATCCCAACCAGAATATCGTAAATTAAAAGAACAATACTCTCTATTTGAAATCACGCATCAACCAGAATTATGTGCTTATGTAACCAAGCTACCTGTAGATCAATACGGTGTAGACGCAGCAATTTTATATAAAGATATTATGACACCACTTCCGGGGATGGGGGTAGACGTAGAGATTAAGTCTGGCATTGGTCCAGTGATACATAATCCTATTAGAACGTTCCAAGATGTAGAAAAACTGACACTCTTTCAACCAGAAATCGAAGTACCTTATGTGCTCGATACGATAAAACTACTAGCAGATGATATGTTAGAGGTGCCACTAATTGGCTTTGCTGGCGCGCCGTTCACTTTAGCAAGCTATATGATAGAAGGCGGCCCATCGAAAAATTACCACCAAACAAAAAGCTTTATGTACCGCGAACCAGAAATTTGGGCAATACTAATGGAAAAATTGGGGCGAATGACGGCGAGCTATTTAGTCGCGCAAATTAACGCCGGAGCTTCCGCTGTACAACTATTTGATTCGTGGGTAGGAGCACTGAGCCGAGCGGATTACGCAACATATATCCGACCAGTTATTGAAATGATTGTACGCGAAGTTAAAACCGTTCACCCAACGACGCCAATTATTATGCAAGCAGTTGGCGCAAGTCACCTTCTTGTCGAATGGGAAACGATGCCACTTGATGTTGTTGGTGTTGACTGGCGCGAAACACTAACAACTGCTAGACAAAAAGTACCAACCAAAGCAATCCAAGGGAATTTAGATCCGTCCACATTACTCGCACCAGAAAAATGCTTGGAAGAAGCCGAACGAATTTTGCAAGAAGGCGTTTTAAAACCAGGTTTTATTTTTAACTTAGGACACGGCGTTTTCCCAGAAGTACCACCAGAAATGCTGGAAAAACTAACCACTTACATCCATGAGAGAAGCGAAATTCTATTAAAAAAGGATGATAAATAATGACTAAAAAAGTAGGTTTACTTGTAATGGCTTACGGGACACCGTACAAAGATGAAGATATCGAACGTTACTATACAGATATCCGTCACGGTCATAAGCCAAGCGAAGAAATGATTGCAGATTTACGCGGGAGATATCATGCTATCGGCGGCCTATCTCCACTAGCAAAAATCACTGAAGCACAAGCCTATGGACTAGAAAAAGCGTTAAATGAAACGCAAGACGAAGTGGAATTTAAAGCCTATATTGGCTTGAAACATATCGAACCTTTCATTGAAGATGCAGTCGAAGCGATGCATAAAGATGGCATAGAAGAAGCAATTTCTATCGTATTAGCACCACATTATTCTAGTTTTAGCGTCGAAGCATACAATAAAAGAGCGAAAGATGCTGCTGAAAAACTGGGCAATATCAAAATTAAAGCTATCAATGATTGGTACAAACAGCCAAAATTCATCCAAATGTGGGCTGGCCGAATTAACGAAATAGCCAAACAGATTCCAGCAGATGAATTAATGGATACTGTTTTAATCGTTTCGGCGCATAGCTTGCCAGAAAAAATTAAACAACATAATGATCCATACCCCGACCAACTGCAAGAAACAGCTGATTTAATCTTTGGCAAAGTCGCAGTACCTCATTACGCATTAGGTTGGCAAAGTGAAGGAAAGACCGGAGAACCGTGGCTTGGACCTGATGTACAGGATTTAACAAGGGAACTTTATGGTCAAGAAAAATATAAACACTTTATTTATACGCCAGTTGGCTTTGTTGCGGAACATTTAGAAGTACTTTACGACAATGATTATGAATGTAAAGTAGTCACAGATGAAGTTGGCGCAGCATACCACCGACCACCGATGCCAAATGCCGACCCAGAATTTTTAGAAGTATTAAGAACTGTTGTCTGGGAAAAATACACAAAATAAAAAACGTGCCGGGATAGATGTTATTCCGGCATATTTTTTGCATTAAAAGAAAACGTTTTCAATATTTTTAGCTAAATACTATGAAGTTTTAATCAAATTCTCATCTTCACCGGGCATAATGATAACTATAGAAAGACAGGAGGTTCACCCAAATGAAAAACAAGGCAGAGAAACAAAGAATTGCCACTAATTTGTCACTTTATATGAAAATAAATGGATATACTCATAGAACATTCGCTCTTGCAGCCGGGATTTCCCAAAGCACTTTAAAAGCATTAATGATAGGGAAAATGAGAAACGAAACTAAATTCCAAAAATACATAACACAAATTACAGAAAGTTTGGCACTAGACGAAAAATTCTTTGAACAACCGAAAGAAGCCATTACATCAGCACCTATTACTTTTCAAGATACAAACAAAATGCATCTTGGAGACGAAAAATTCAATGCAATCAGCTTATTGTTAAAAATTGGCGAAATTCATTACGAATCTTAAGAAGCTTGGGACTAATTGTCCCGAGCTTTTTTATGTGAAATATTCAGGGCTTGACGAACCTACCTAACTCACGTAAAATGAAGACAATTTTCAAAATAGGAGTGTGGCACATGATTAGAAAACTGACTGTATCTGATAATGAAGAAGTAATGGCACTTTTAAAACCCGAAGCAACCCTGAATCTATTTATAATTGGGGATATCGAGAATTTTGGTTACGAGAGTGATGTGCAAGATCTTTGGGGCGAATTCGATTCAGCGGGCAAATTACACGCATTGTTACTTCGATTCGATACGTTTTTCTTACCGTATTCAAAAGATGCTAATTTTGATGCAAAAGCTTTCTCGGAAATTATTGCTAAACATGATACTTATGAAGTTAGCGGTATTTCTCGTGTCACAAAGGAATTTGAAGCTTTTTTACCACAACTTGCCGAAAAAAGACAAGATACTTATTTTTGCGAGTGCGAACATGTAAACCGAATTTCCGTAAATCAAGATGTTATTGTACGGACTGCAGTTGCCGAAGATGTAGCGCCAATTATTAAAATGCGCAAAGATATTAAAGAATTTGGCACACGTGAAGAAAATGAAGAATTAATTATTCGCCAAATTGAAAAAGGCGTGAAACGAATTTATTATATTGAACAAGATCAAGAAGTAGTAGCTGTAGCAGAAACGTCTGCAGAAAATTCGTTTTCAGCAATGATTACAGGAGTTGCAACAAGTGATGGCTACCGGCAACGGGGTTTTGCGAGCACACTTCTCAAAAAATTATGTTGCGATGTTTTAGCAGAAGGGAAGAAGCCTTGTTTGTTCTATGATAATCCAGTCGCTGGTGAAATATACCACCGCCTTGGTTTTGAGCATACTGGAGATTTTGTTATGTACAAATAGCCTTTACTTTACGTCCGGATGATTGGTATGATGGATATATTATGTTAGTAAAGGATGGATAATGTGAAACCACGTGGAATTTGTTTTTTTGATATGGATGGAACGCTGTTAAATAGCGAATCCAAAGTACTTGATAGCTCACTTCAAGCATTAGACAAACTTCGGGAAAATAATATTATTCCTGTCATTGCTACCGGACGGACACTTATCGAAATCAGTCATCAAATGAAAAATACCGGCATCGAATCCGCTGTAATGATGAATGGACAAATGGCTATTTTTGAAGGCGAAAAAGTATACGAAGATGTGATTGATGCGACTCTCTTAGAACGTTTAACAAAAGAAGCTAAATCACAAAATGTCGAAGTTTGTTATTATAATGATAAAAGAATTGGTGCAACCGCAAACACGCCAGTTGTAAAAGCACATTATGACTTCCTAGGGGAGCCAATGCCAGAAGTAAGAACGAATATGTATAAAGAAGAAACCATCAATATGGCGCTTCTTTTACTTGAAACAGGAGATGACTATTTCCCAGAACGTTTTCCAGAGTTACAGTTTGTCCGCAACACACCATTTAGTAATGATGTACTAAAAAAAGGTGGTTCCAAAGCAGTTGGTATTTCAAAGCTACTTGAAGTAATGGGTTACCAGGATGTTCCAACCTATGCTTTCGGAGACGGTATGAACGACTTAGAGATGTTTGGCGCAGTAGATTATGCGATTGCAATGGAAAATGCCGTACCTCTATTAAAAGAAAAAGCCACTTTTGTAACGAAAGATAACAATAGTGACGGCATTATGCTAGGCTTGAAACAATTTGATTTAATTTAAAGAAGTGCCTCGTGCGCTTCTTTTTTTGTGAAATTCCAACGCAAGACCGATAGAAATGTAATAATTCTTTTGATATAATTAAACTAATCAATTGGAAGAGGAGAAATGTTCATGAACGAAATCAATCAAACATCCGAGCGAGTAAATACAGAGAAAAGAACAGAAAAACAAATTATTATGCAAAAAGTACTTAATTGGTTTGTATTTTCTTTGCTACTTGCATCTATCGGTGCTGCAATTGGGAGTAAATTAAGCCCAGAACTTTATTTACCTCTTGTCGTATTAGAAGTCGCGTTACTAATCACAGCAATGGTAGTGCGTCGAAGTAAAACAGTTAATAAAGTAGTTGGTTACCCAGTAGTGCTAGCCTTTGCGTTTGTCACAGGTTTAACGCTTGGACCAACTTTGACATATTATTTTGGTGCTGGGCAAGGTGCTGCCGTTCTGATGGCATTTGTTACAGCAACCGTTACTTTCACCACATTAGCTTTTATTGGTGCCAAAATGAAGAAAGACTTATCTTTCTTAAGTAGTGCGTTATTCGCTGCGGTTATCATTCTAATCATCTTTAGTTTCGTAGGAGTATTTTTACCACTAGGTTCTATGTTGTCAACCATTATTTCAGCAGGCGGAACAATCATTTTCTCATTATATATTTTGTATGATTTTAACCAAATTATGAAGCGCGATGTGGAGCTTGCAGATGTACCAATGCTTGCGATGAATTTATACCTAGATTTCCTTAACTTATTCCTGTTCTTGTTACGTTTATTTACAGGCCGTGACTGAGAAAATTAGAAGATCTGCCAACCTAAAAAGTGGTGGATCTTTTTCTATAAAAAAAGATGGTTTTTGTTAGACAAACGTCATTTAAAATTCTATAATAAAATTAAGGTCAAAAAAGGTCAGACTTATCTTTTATAAGGAGGACGAATAAATGGATTTACAAAAATTTACACAACAAGTCCAGCAAACAATTGCGGACGCACAAAATCTAGCTATTGCATCAGAACACCAAGAAATCGACGTTACACACGTTTTTAAAGTGTTATTAACAGAGAGCGACTTTGCAAAACGGGTATATGATGTAGCAGAAGTTGACACAGAAGCACTTCAAAAAGTAGTAGATAATGCTTTGGAAAAAATCCCAGTAGTTTCAGGAAGTGGCGTGAACTATGGCCAAGCAATGAGTCAAGCACTTTTCCAACTAATGCGGGATGCAGAAAAAGAACAACAACAATTAGAAGATGATTTTGTCTCAACAGAGCATCTTATCTTAGCTGTTATGGATCAAAAGTCGAATCCAATTACAGCCGAACTTAAAAATCAACACAAAACTAAAAAACAAATCAAAGATGCCATTTTAAAAATCAGAGGAGGGAAAAGAGTGACTTCTCAAAATGCAGAAGAAAACTATGAAGCTTTAACAAAATATGGACGTGATTTAGTTGCGGAAGTTAGAAGTGGCAAACTCGATCCAGTAATCGGACGCGATGCTGAAATCCGTAACGTTATCCGAATTTTATCTAGAAAAACTAAAAATAATCCCGTATTAATCGGTGAACCAGGTGTTGGTAAAACAGCGATTGTCGAAGGTTTAGCACAACGTATCGTTCGAAAAGACGTGCCAGAAGGGCTGAAAGATAAAACGATTATTTCACTTGATATTGGTTCCCTTATTGCTGGAGCTAAATATCGCGGTGAATTTGAAGAACGTTTGAAAGCAGTACTCCAAGAAGTAAAACAAAGTGACGGTCAAATTTTACTCTTTATTGATGAAATTCATACGATTGTCGGCGCAGGTAAAACAGACGGGGCAATGGATGCAGGAAATATGCTAAAACCAATGCTTGCCAGAGGAGAACTTCACTGTATCGGCGCGACCACATTGGATGAATACCGCCAATATATCGAAAAAGATGCCGCACTTGAAAGACGTTTCCAAAAAGTACTTGTCCCAGAGCCAACAGTGGAAGATACAGTCTCCATTTTACGTGGTTTAAAAGAACGTTTTGAAATCCATCATGGTGTTAATATTCATGATAATGCGTTAGTGGCGGCAGCGAGTCTTTCCAACCGTTATATTACCGACCGCTTTTTACCAGATAAAGCAATTGATTTAGTAGATGAGGCATGCGCAACGATTCGTGTAGAAATTGACTCGATGCCTAGTGAACTTGATGAAGTAACAAGAAAAGTGATGCAATTAGAAATTGAAGAAGCAGCTTTAAAAGAAGAAAAAGATCCAGCAAGTGAACGACGCTTAGAAATGTTGCAACGCGAACTAGCTGATTACAAAGAAGAAGCAAATAAAATGAAATCGAAATGGGAGTCCGAAAAAAGCGAAATCAGTAAAATTCGCGAAGTTCGTGAACAAATCGATCATTTACGCCATGAATTAGAAGAAGCGGAAAACAATTATGATTTAAACAAAGCCGCAGAATTACGTCACGGTAAAATCCCAGCCGTGGAAAAAGAATTGCTCGCTTTAGAAGAAGAAAATCGCGAGAAAACAGCGCAAGAAGATCGGATTTTACAAGAAGAAGTCACAGAAAATGAAATCGCGGAAATTGTCGGACGCTGGACGGGGATTCCAGTGACTAAGCTTGTAGAAGGCGAACGCGAAAAACTGTTAAAACTGGCAGATGTCCTTCACCAAAAAGTAATCGGTCAAGAAAATGCTGTTCAGTTAGTTAGCGATGCTGTATTGCGCGCACGTGCCGGTATTAAAGATCCAAAACGTCCAATCGGTTCCTTTATTTTCTTAGGCCCAACAGGTGTGGGTAAAACAGAACTTGCCAAAGCTTTAGCCTTCAACATGTTTGATTCAGAAGATCATATGATTCGAATTGATATGTCTGAGTATATGGAGAAACATTCTGTATCAAGACTTGTCGGAGCTCCTCCAGGTTATGTTGGCTACGAGGAAGGCGGACAACTAACGGAAGCTGTAAGACGAAATCCTTATTCAATTGTTTTACTTGATGAAATCGAAAAAGCTCATCCAGATGTATTTAACATACTATTACAAGTACTCGATGACGGACGTATTACGGATTCGCAAGGTCGCTTAATTGATTTTAAAAATACAGTAATTATTATGACGTCAAATATTGGCTCTAATTTATTACTTGAAAGAACTGAAGAAGGCGAAATTTCACCAGAATTAGAATCAGACGTCATGCAAATTTTGCAAAGTGAATTTAAACCAGAATTCTTGAACCGAGTAGACGATATTATTCTATTTAAACCACTAACACTAGCTGATATTAAAGGCATTGTGGAAAAATTAGTAGAAGAATTGCAACTTCGCTTAGCTGATCAAGAAATCTCTATCACTATTTCTGATAATGCCAAAGCTTTCATTGCAGAAGAAGCGTATGATCCAGTTTACGGCGCTCGACCACTTAAACGCTATATTGTGCGTCATGTAGAAACACCACTAGCAAGAGAAATTGTATCTGGTAAAATCATGCCACATTCATCCGTGGAAATTGATTTGCACGATAAAGAATTTACTTTTAAAGTCACAGAATAACATGAAAAAGGTTTGACACCCCACGTGAAAGGGAAAACTTTGGTTGGATTAGTCGTTTAGAAAATAGACGAAAATGGAAGGATGAGGAAGATGAAATTAGTATTAATTCGTCACGGTCAAAGTGAATGGAACAAATTGAATTTATTTACAGGTTGGCATGATGTAGACTTGTCAGAGGAAGGCGTTGTAGAAGCGCAAACTGCTGGGAAAAGAATCAAAGAAGCCGGCTTAGAATTTGATGTAGCCTTCACTTCCGTTTTAACAAGAGCTATTAAAACACTTAATTATGTATTAGAAGAATCTGATCAAATGTGGGTCCCAGTTAATAAATCTTGGCGTTTAAACGAAAGGCATTACGGCGCACTTCAAGGTCTTAATAAACAAGAGACCGCTGAAAAATATGGTGCCGACCAAGTACAAAAATGGCGCAGAAGCTATGATACTCTTCCACCATTATTAGAAGAAAACGACGAAAGACAAGCAAAGAATGACCGTCGTTATCAACTACTTGATACACACGCAATTCCCTCAGGTGAAAACTTGAAAGTAACGCTAGAACGTGTTATTCCTTACTGGATGGATACAATTGCTCCAGAAATTAAAGCTGGTCGCCGAGTAGTTATCGCAGCTCATGGTAACAGTTTACGAGCATTAGTGAAATTCTTAGAAGGAATCAGTGATGATGAAATAATGGAATTAGAAATCCCAACAGGCGTACCGCTTGTATACGAGCTAAATGATGATTTAAAACCAGTCAACAAATATTATTTGGACAAATAAAAAAAGAACCTCTTTCCAGTTATTGGAAAGAGGTTCTTTTTTTGAGCTACACTCGAAAAGTGAGTTCTCGCTATCAGAAAGTTGGATGTTTACTTAAAGTCATAAACTTCGCTATCTTTAGGCATCAAGAAAGTGATTAAAATAATGAAGAAGGATAACCCTACTGTTAAAATAATAGCCCGTGTCATATCAAATGATACATATAACATGGAAGAAAGAACGAATTCAGCCATTAAAGAAAGTAAGAATACCCAAATTACAGTCACCACGTAACGCATCCTTACACCCCATTTCATCTATTTCATTATACATTTTAGCACATAAAATGGGATTATCCAATCATATATCATTTGAAAATACGATTATCGAAAAAAAGGAAGGAAAAACCGCAAGTACGGAGAATAGTAGTGTAAAGGGGCAAATAAGCAATGACATAATATTGTCAAATGTAAATAGGTGTATTTCACCCCTTTAAAATAGCCATTCTGCTTACTTTATGATAATTCTTTCATTGAAAAATTAGTAGGCTCTCAGAATGAAAATGCTAGAATGGAGAAGGTTAACAGAGACAGAGCCATTTAAATTGGGGGAACTAACTAATTTGGATAGGAAGTGCCAACTGATAATGAAAAAGAAATTCACGCAGATTTTACTAGCAAGTGTCATCGTAAGTTCTACATTGTTACCTTTTGTGGATGCAGGGGCAGCAGAAGCGAGCCAAACTGCAGTGAGTCAAGCAGGAATGACTTTATCACAACAGCAATTTATACAATCAATCGCAAACGATGCACAAGACTTACAAAAAGACGAAAAAATATTAACGAGCGTTACATTAGCGCAAGCCATTTTAGAATCCAACTGGGGCAAAAGCGGCTTATCCACTTCAGCTAACAACTTGTTTGGAATTAAAGGTAGCTATGAAGGAAGTTCCGTTTCCATGGGAACACAAGAATTTAGCAACGGCAAGGCATACCACACACAAGCCGACTTTAGAAAATATCCAGACAAAAAGGCATCATTAGTCGATCATGCGCAACTTTTTGTTAATGGAGTATCTGGTAATTCAGAATTATATTCCGCAGTAATTGGAGAAACCGATTATAAAACAGCAGCCCACGCCATTCAAGATGCAGGTTATGCAACTGACCCAGGTTACGCTGATAAACTCATTTCAACTATTGAAACTTATCATTTGGATCGTTATGACCAAATTTACGATACAGTTACTTCAACTGAGAACCAATTAGCCTATGCAGAAATTACGAATCCAAGTGATGAAATTATTTGGACGAAACCATACAATACAGAAGGTGCAGAAAAAGCAGGCATCACCAGAGATTACCAAAATAAAACACTTCGAATTTCTCAAAAAGCTATAACAGCAAAAGGAACATGGTATCAACTGCAAGATCAAGGTAAGATAATTGGGTGGATTAACAGTCAATCGGTAACAGTTTTCTACACACCACAAAATGAAACGAGTGTAACGCTAGATAAATACATCACCGATTCTGACCAAAAAATCTATGCTTACCCAGTAGAAGATAATTCAAAAGTAGTAACAAATTTAAATGATTATCTAGGAAAAGAATTAGACATAGATCGCCGAGCAGATGTGAAAAATGAATATTGGTACCGTATTAAATCGGATGATGGGAAAGTTATCGGCTGGTCTAAAGCAGGCGGTTTCGCTGAAAACAACCCTAACAAAACACTAGAAGTAAAATAAAAAATAGCAATCCAATTGCGTAATTGATATTTCTCTGTTAAAATTAGTACCAGGTCATAAAATATCCAGGAGAAAAAGCATATTTTCATCCTGATGTAGTTTGATATGGAGGAGAACGCATGAACGCAGGAATTTTAGGAGTAGGTAAATACGTACCTGAAAGAATAGTAACAAACTTTGATTTAGAAAAGATAATGGAAACATCTGACGAGTGGATTCGTACTCGAACTGGTATTGAAGAAAGAAGAATTGCTCGCGATGATGAATATACGCACGACTTAGCTTATGAAGCAGCAAAAGTAGCAATTGAAAATGCTGGTCTTACTCCAGATGATATTGATTTATTTATCGTTGCAACTGTTACGCAAGAAGCAACATTCCCATCCGTTGCGAATATTATCCAAGACCGTCTAGGAGCAAAAAATGCTGCGGGTATGGACGTGGAAGCTGCTTGTGCCGGCTTTACTTTTGGCGTAGTAACAGCAGCGCAATTCATTAAAACAGGCGCATATAAAAATATCGTCGTTGTTGGTGCGGATAAATTATCTAAAATCACTAACTGGGATGATCGCGCAACTGCTGTATTATTCGGTGATGGAGCGGGTGCCGTTGTTATGGGACCAGTTTCTGATGATCATGGTTTACTTTCATTTGACTTAGGTTCAGATGGTTCTGGTGGAAAATACTTGAACTTAGATGAAAATAAAAAGATTTATATGAATGGACGCGAAGTATTCCGTTTTGCAGTTCGCCAAATGGGTGAAGCTTCTTTACGTGTACTAGAACGTGCCGGTCTTGAAAAAGAAGAATTAGATTTATTAATTCCTCACCAAGCAAACATTCGTATCATGGAAGCTTCTCGTGAACGCTTGAATTTACCTGAAGAAAAACTAATGAAAACTGTTCATAAATACGGAAATACTTCCTCATCTTCTATAGCGCTTGCACTTGTTGATGCTGTGGAAGAAGGACGAATTAAGGATAACGATAATGTCTTGCTTGTCGGTTTTGGCGGCGGACTAACTTGGGGCGCCCTAATTATTCGTTGGGGTAAGTAAGCAACAAATTAAAAATGGAAAGTTGCCCTAACGATTATTTTTGTTAGGACAACTTTCCTTTATTTATGTTATAATGAAACAGGCTTTTGGTTTATTTGTTTGTGCACTATTTTTAATTTTAAATAAAGCCTTAACTTTATACTAGCTGCTGTCATTAGACAGAAGTTGTTTTTTATGAATTGCAAAATAAGGAGATGAGTAAATGGATAAGAGAAGAGTAGTTGTTACTGGTATTGGCGCTGTTACACCAATTGGAAACGATGCGGAAACCTCTTGGGAAAACGCAAAAAAAGGTGTTAATGGTGTTGCAGAAATGACAAGACTTAATCCGGATGATTTTCCGGTTAAAATTGCAGCAGAATTAAAAGATTTTGATGTAGAAAAATATTTAGAGAAAAAAGAAGCTCGTAAAATGGACCGTTTCACACATTACGCAATTGCAAGTGCTGAAATGGCTGTACAAGATTCTGGTTTAGTTATTGATGATTCCAATGCAACTCGCGTAGGCGTTTGGATTGGTTCAGGAATCGGCGGAATGGAAACTTTCGAAACACAATATGAAATTTTCTTAAATCGCGGACATCGTCGAGTTAGTCCGTTTTTCGTTCCAATGATGATTCCGGATATGGGTTCCGGTCAAGTTTCTATTCGTTTCGGAGCAAAAGGTATTAACTCAACAACTGTTACAGCGTGTGCAACAGCAACAAACTCTATCGGTGATGCATTTAAAGTTATCGAACGTGGAGATGCTGATGCGATGATTACTGGTGGAGCAGAAGCCCCGATTACAAAAATGTCGCTTGCTGGTTTCACTGCGAACAAAGCTTTATCATTAAATCCAGATCCAGAAACTGCATGTCGTCCATTTGATAAAGACCGTGATGGCTTTATCATTGGTGAAGGTGCTGGGATTGTTATTTTAGAAGAATACGAACACGCAAAAGCTCGTGGTGCGAAAATTTATGCAGAAATCGTTGGCTACGGTGCAACAGGTGATGCATACCATATTACTGCCCCAGCTCCAAATGGTGAAGGTGCAGCTCGTGCAATGAAAATGGCCATTGATGATGCAGGTCTTACTCCTGACAAAGTGGATTACATTAATGCGCACGGAACAAGTACGCCTTATAATGACGAGTATGAAACACAAGCGATTAAAACAGTCTTTGGGGATCATGCGAAAAAATTAGCAATTAGTTCAACTAAATCAATGACTGGACACACTTTAGGTGCATCTGGTGGTATTGAAGCTATTTTTGCATTGTTGAGTATCCGCGATAACATTATTGCGCCAACAATTCATTTAGAAAACCAAGATGAAGTTTGTGACTTGGATTATGTTCCAAATGTAGCTCGTGAAACAGAAGTAAATGTAGCACTTTCTAACTCTTTCGGCTTCGGTGGCCATAACGCTACTTTAGTATTCAAAAGAATAGAAGAATAAGCTTATAATCAAAAGCCTTACCTCCAATAAAGAGGTAAGGCTTTTTTTGAGCAGAAAACTAGCTTTATTTATTTGTATTGTATAAAATTAAATTGTACACAACTTAAAAGGAGGAGAACATGTTGGACACGAACACGCGCATATTAGAAGAACAGCTGTGTTTTTCTGTTTACAATGCATCCAAACAATTTACGAAACTGTATCGGGAAGCTTTAGAGCCGTTTCAATTAACTTATCCACAATACATTGCACTGCTTGTTCTATGGGAAGGTGAGGAACAAACAGTATCAGATCTTGGGAAACGCTTGGCTTTAGATAGTGGAACGTTAACACCTATGTTAAAACGAATGGAGCATTTAGGATATGTTACACGGAATCGTCATCCGGAAGACGAGCGACGTGTGTATATTCGCCTAACAGAAAAAGCAATAAAAATACAACCAGATGTATTAAAAAGCGTGGACAACTGCCTTCAATTACTCGATTTTGCAGAATTAGACTACAGACAATTACTTACAAAAATACAAGCACTAACTAACCAATTAGGAGGAATAGAAAATGAAAAAACTGTATGAAACAACGGTCATTAATACTGGTGGAAGAAGTGGTGAAGTACATTCGCCAGATAACGTATTTTACTTTGATATTTCTGCGCCAACAGAACTTGGTGGAGATGGTGGCGGTGGAACGAACCCAGAACAACTATTTGCTGCTGGATACGGAGCTTGTTTCAACAGTGCTCTAGAATTAGTTCTTGGCAAAGCTGGAATTGAAGCAAAAAGCACAGTAACAGCGACTGTTAGCTTATATAGCGACCCAGAAGATAATGGCTTTAAAATCGGTGTCTTATTAGAAGGAACTATCGAAGGGCAAGATGAAGAAAAAACAGAAGCACTACTTAAAAAAGCGCATGAAGTATGCCCATATTCTAAAGCAACTCGTGGCAACATTGATGTAGAAATTAAAGTAGGTTAATCTTTAAATCGAAAAAGCCGAGTACTTGAGCTAATCCAAGTACTCGGCTTTTTTATCGTTATTTTCTGCGTTTACGGCCAAGGCCAACGCCATTTTCCATTTTCTTCAATGTTTTATTAGCTACACGAGCAGCTTTTTCAGCTCCTGCGTCTAAAATAGTGTCTAATTCTGCGGATTCAAGATAAGCGTAATATCTTTCTTGAATCGGTTCAAGTTCAGCAACAACTAACTCGGCTAAGTCGGTTTTAAAATCGCCATAACCTTTGCCTACATATTTTTCTTCTATACTAGCAATCGTTTCACCAGTAATAACGGAATAAATAGTTAGCAAGTTAGATACACCTGGTTTTTCTTCTTTATTGTATTCGATGATACCACTAGAATCCGTTACAGCACTTTTGATTTTTTTTCTAATAGTTGCTGGGGGATCAAGTAAGAAAATCGCATTTTTTAAATTAGCATCCGATTTACTCATTTTTTTCGTTGGATCTTGTAAAGACATCACTCGAGCGCCTTGTTTAGGAATAAATACTTCTGGCATCGTAAAGATATCCGCATGTTTTTTATTAAATCGCTCTGCTAAGTCACGAGTTAATTCAATATGTTGCTTTTGATCCTCACCAACAGGCACTAAATCTGTTTGATAAAGTAAGATATCAGCAGCCATTAAAGGAGGGTAGGTTAAAAGTCCAGCACTAACGCCAGCTTTTCCATCTGATTTATCTTTAAATTGTGTCATACGCTCTAATTCGCCAATATAAACGTTACACTGTAAAATCCATGCGGCTTGTGCGTGTGCTGCGACTTCTGATTGAATAAAAAGAGTCGCTTTTTCTGGATCAAGTCCAACCGCTAAATAAAGGGCTGCTAGGCTTCTTGTTTGCTCGCGAAGTTTTAATCTATCTTGTGGTACCGTAATCGCGTGCTCGTCTACGATACAATAAAAACATTCGTACTCATCTTGAAACTGTCCAAATTGTTTCAACGCCCCAATATAGTTTCCTAAAGTTAGTTGTCCACTAGGTTGTATTCCGGAAAAGATTACTTTTTTCATGTTTATTCCTCCAATTTTTTCACTGATTGCGAAAATAAAAAACCGTCCATCCCAACATATAAATGTTAGGGACGAACGGTTATCCGCGGTGCCACCCTAAGTACCAAAAAGGCTCTTAGCAATAGAAAATTTCTATTAAAGAAGTAACGGTCTTTAGCCGCTGTTCGCTACTAATCTTTCACAAACAGTCCTTAGAAGTCCATTCGATTTTGCGCTTTATCTGTTTTCACCAACCACAGACTCTCTATTATAAAGCAACAAAATGTACTAATCTTCCTATTAACGCATCAGTTATATTACATTTATTCTAGCAGTTTTCAAATCAGCTTGTCAATTACAAAAATATGCACAGGATACTAGATAGCATAACAAGAAGCGAACTAATCAAAATTCCAGCGTATTGAAGGCCAACTAGCTCCGATAATAGCATATCCGAGAACTCGCTCTCTTCTTCTCGTTTAATTTTACGAGAGAGGTTTCGAAAGCCGTTATGAACACGGTCTAAAAAGCCACTTCTCATAATATAAACGAATAACCCTATTAATAATGTAATAAGCGCTACAAGGAAAGAAACATCCACATAATTGCTTAAACTAACATGCTGATTTTTGCCGAAAAGCAGAATACCAAAAATAATGGCTTCTTGAATAAGTGTATAAATAGTAATTCGTAAAAACATTTCTTCACCTCTAATTAAAATTCATAATTCACTCTATCACAATTTCCATAGAAAGACTATATGATAGAAGGAAGCTATCATGCAATGTTAGAAATTTGTCCATTTTTGTCCAAAAAAACGCCTTAGTGTCTTTACAGATTGTTAATAAAAAAATGCCTTTATATCAACGTTTTTCGAATTTATTACAAAATTTAATTAAATTTTTGGTATTTTTATCTAGACAACAGCTCAAAAAAAGTATATAAATATAATAATCCTTTAAAAATTTAAAGGGGTTCGATATTTTCACTTATACAAAAAAGATGACTTCTTCCAGTTAAAACTTAATTGGCAAAGTTCAGCGTAAATTTATCAATTTAAATGGTTATGTTTTCTGAAAACTTAATCAAAAGGTTTAGCAAAGTATACATAATTAATTCGATTTATTGCAAAATAGAGGATTGTGTAACACTCTCTGTTCAGAGTTTTCACGCAATTTCAATTTTGCCTTAATATTTTAATAACTTGTATCTTTCATCCTTGTTTTCATTTATCTTGTAAAAATAATTTACAAAGCCAGAAATCTTAGAGTATAATAGGTATCGAAACAATTTTTCAGAAAAATAAAAAAGGGAGGTCTACTTAGTGAAAAAATCTAAATTATTTCTTACACTTGGATTAACACTATTACTAAGCTTAGTCTTGGTAGCATGCGGAGGCGGATCAGATTCCAAATCCGACAAAAAAGGCTCAGATTCAGGAAAAGCTTCAGGAGAGCAAGTTCTTAACTTGACAGAAAGCGCACTAATTCCTTCTGCAGACAGCACAAAAGCGGATGACCAAGTTGGTTTAAACGTTGTAAACCAAACAAACGAAGGTCTATATGCGCTTGACAAAGATGGTATTCCTGCCATTGCCGGTGCTGCTGAAGAGCCAAAAATTAGCGATGACAAAACAGTTTATACTATCAAACTTCGTGAAGATGCAAAATGGTCTAACGGAGATCCTGTAACTGCAAATGACTATGTTTACTCATGGCGTCGTGCAGTTGACCCTAACACTGCTGCAACTTATTCTTACCTATTTGATGCAATCAAAAATGGTACTGATATCGTAGCTGGCAAGAAAAAACCTGAAGAATTAGGAATTAAAGCAGTAGATGACTATACTTTAGAAATTACTTTAGCTAAACCAACTGCTTACATTAACTCATTATTTGCATTCCCAACTTTCTTCCCACTTAACGAAAAATTCGTTACGGAAAAAGGCGAAAAATATGCACAAAATAGTGATAACATGTTATTCAACGGACCTTTCGAGTTGAAAGACTGGACTGGAACAAACAAAAAATGGACTTATGTAAAAAATGATAGCTACTGGGATAAAGATAAAGTTAAGTTGAAACAAATCAACGTACAAGTTGTTCAAGACTCCGGTACTGGACTTAACTTATACAACACTGACAAAGTTGACCGTACAGTATTAAGTGCTGATTACGCGGCTCAAAACAAAAACAATAAAGACTACGTTACAGTGAACGATTCTTCAACATTCTACATTAAATTTAACCAAAAACGTGCTGGCAAAGACACAGTATTTGCTAACAAAAACATCCGTAAAGCTATAGCTCTTGCGATTGACAAACAATCGTACACTGATACAGTTCTTAAAAACGGATCTAAACCTGCAAACAATCTTGTACCAGAAGGTTTCACTTTTGACCCAGGTAACAAAGAAGATTATACAAAAGAGTCTGGTAAACATTTAGAATATGATGTAAAAGAAGCACAAAAAGCATGGAAAGCTGGTTTGAAAGAACTTGGAGTTTCCGAAATTACAGTTGAATTCACTAGTGATGACACTGAAAATGCGAGAAAATCTTCTGAATTCATTCAAGACCAACTACAAAAGAACTTAGACGGTCTTACAGTTAAACTTAAAAACGTACCATTTAAAGTTCGTTTACAAAATGACCAAAACCAAGATTACGACTTCTCAATGAGCGGCTGGGGTCCTGACTATCAAGATCCATCCACTTTCTTGAACCTATTCGTAACTGATGGTGCACAAAACAGAATGAGTTATTCTAACAAAGACTATGACAAGATTTTAAATGATGCTTCTGTAACTTATGCAGCTGACGATCAAAAACGTTGGGATGAAATGGTTAAAGCAGAAAAAATCCTTCTTACGGATGATGTAGCTATTCAACCACTTTATCAACGTTCTACTGCATACCTACAAAAAGACTACATTAAAAACTTGCAAAAAAATCCATTTGGTCCAGATTACACTTACAAAGAAACATACTTGACTAAATAAAATATTAGTCTTTAAGAAATGCTTGACGGAAAGAGAGAGTATATTTCGATATGCTCTCTCCTTTTGCTGATGATTTTCATGTTTTCATGTGTTATAATTTAAAATTAAAGTATCCTTTTCTAGTTATCTAGAAACCTAACATTCGAAAAATGAAGTTTTTTTCCTAACTAATTTGCACTAATGCAATAAAAGTTTAGAAATGAAGAAAAAGGCTCACTAAACTTGCGGATTTGGTTAGGAATAACTTTTTTAATATATTTATTAAAACTGGGAGGTGTAGAGATAGATGGTTAAATATACGTTAAAAAGAGTATTATATATGCTTATAACGTTATTCATCATTGCTTCGGTTACGTTTGTTCTTATGAAATTCTTACCTGGTACGCCTTACCGTAATCAGGAGAAACTATCTGACGAACAAATTCACATGATGAATGAAAAATACGGACTAAATGATTCAATTCCAGTCCAATACTTTAATTATATGACAGGTTTGGTAAAAGGGGACTTAGGTGTTTCTTTCCAACTTGATAATAGACCAGTGTCTGAGATTTTAGGTGCACTGATTGGTCCATCTGTCCAATTAGCACTCGAGGCAATGGTATTTGGTGTTATATTTGGTATTTTACTTGGGGTAGTAGCGGCCATGTACCAGAATAAGTGGCCGGATTATACGAGTACATTTATAGCAATATTAGGTAAATCAGTTCCATCTTTCGTATTTGCGACTGTTTTACAATACTGGCTTGGAGCAAAACTTCAAATTTTACCAGTAGCGGGTTGGGGCACGTTTGCAGATACTATTCTGCCAGCATTCGCACTTGCGATGTTCCCACTAGCGACAGCAGCTCGTTTCATGAGAACAGAATTAATCGATGTATTTGCATCTGATTACGTTCTACTTGCAAAAGCGAAAGGGAATAGTAGAACGGAAGTAGCAGTTAAACATGCGATTCGTAATGCACTTATTCCTTTAATTACAGTTTTAGGACCATTATCGGTTGCACTGATGACTGGTTCCCTTGTTATTGAAAATATTTACAGTATTCCAGGTATCGGTAGTCAATTCGTTTCTTCTATTCAAATGAACGATTATCCAGTTATCATGGGGACTACATTATTATTTGCTGCTATGCTTGTATTTGTTATCTTGGTAGTAGATATTCTTTACGGATTGATTGATCCACGAATCCGTGTGTCTGGAGGTAGAAAATAATGGCAGAACATAAAATTGCAAAAGAAAGATTCCAGCCAGCACACATTCTAGATGCCGAAGCGGAAAAAATTACTCGTCCAAGTTTGACGTTTATGCAAGATTCTTGGCTTCGTATTCGTAAAAATAAAGCTGCTCTAGTTTCACTTATTGTATTAGCACTTGTTATTATCATGGCAATTGTAGGCCCTTATTTGTCACAAAACTTAGGACCAAAACATGATATTAATAGACAGATTACTGAAAATGCGAGTCTTCCTCCAAAAGTTCAAGGCTTTGAAAATATGCCTTTCTGGAATGGTCATCAATCCATTGGCGGAGAAGACGTTGATATTTATAAACAAAATAATATTAAAGAGGGCACTTACTACTGGTTAGGTAGTGATACGCTTGGACGTGACCAATTTGCTCGTATTTGGGCTGGTACACGTGTATCTCTTATTATTGCTGTTGTTGCAGCACTATGTGATTTAATCATTGGTGTTACTTACGGTTTGATTTCTGGTTATGTTGGAGGTCGTGTTGATAACTTTATGCAACGTGTGCTAGAAGTTATTGGTGCTATTCCAAACTTAGTTGTCGTTATTTTAATGATG
The DNA here is from genome assembly GCF_014229095.1 of Listeria cossartiae subsp. cayugensis. Taxonomy (GTDB): domain Bacteria; phylum Bacillota; class Bacilli; order Lactobacillales; family Listeriaceae; genus Listeria; species Listeria cayugensis. The sequence continues at coordinate 119,380 of NZ_JAARZC010000002.1, forward strand.
CTAATACTTGATCCAGGGATAATTTCTATTATCATAGCGATTGCGATGACGAGTTGGATAACGATGGCCCGGGTAGTCAGGGGACAAGTTTTAAAACTAAAAAATCAAGAATTTGTTATGGCGTCCACAACTTTAGGGGAATCTACTCCTAAAATTCTTATTAAACATTTAATACCAAATATTTCTGGGATTATTATCATTAACATTATGTTTAGTATTCCTAGTGCGATTTTCTTTGAAGCCTTTTTAAGCTTTATTGGACTTGGTCTTCCAGCGCCAGCAGCGTCTCTTGGTGTCTTGGTAAATGATGGATATAAAACATTACAAGTATTACCGTATATGATTCTTTATCCATGTATTGTACTTTGTATCATCATGATTGCATTTAACTTAATTGCAGATGGTTTGCGCGATGCCTTTGATCCTAAAATGCGCGATTAAAAGAGAGGTGAGGAAAAATGGAAAAGCTATTAGAAGTTAAAGATTTAAATATTTCATTCCACACATATGCCGGTGAAGTTAAGGCGATTCGTGGAGTTAATTTTGACTTATATAAAGGGGAAACCTTAGCGATTGTTGGCGAATCTGGTTCTGGTAAATCAGTTACGACCAAATCGATTATGCGTTTACTTCCAGAAGGTAACTCAGAAATTAAAAGTGGCCAAATTTTATTTAACGGAATGGATATCGCTAAAGCTCACGAAAAACAAATGCAAAAAATTCGTGGGAAAGATATAGCTATGATTTTCCAAGATCCAATGACATCACTAAATCCAACGATGACAATTGGTAAACAAATTTCTGAACCACTTATTAAGCACCAAAAAATCAGTAAACATGAAGCACACAAAACAGCGCTTCGTTTACTTCAATTAGTTGGTATTGCCAATGCAGAAGAAAGAATTAAACAATATCCTCACCAATTTTCTGGTGGGATGCGTCAACGGGTTGTTATTGCAATTTCCCTTGCTTGTAACCCGCAAATTCTTATTGCAGATGAGCCGACAACAGCGCTAGATGTAACTATCCAAGCGCAAATTTTAGACTTAATGAAGGATTTACAGAAAAAAATTGACACATCGATTATCTTTATTACCCATGACCTTGGTGTTGTAGCAAACGTTGCAGACCGCGTTGCCGTTATGTACGGTGGTAAAATTGTTGAAATCGGTACGGTTGATGAAATTTTCTATAATCCGCAACATCCTTATACATGGGGATTAATTAGTTCGATGCCTACTTTGGATACAGATGATGAAGAATTATTTGTTATCCCAGGTACACCACCAGATTTACTTCATCCTCCAAAAGGGGACGCATTTGCTGCACGTAATAAATACGCAATGCAAATTGACCTTGAAGAAGAGCCACCACTATTTAAGGTGTCTGATACGCATTATGCGGCTACATGGTTGCTTCATCCTGATGCACCAGAAGTAACGCCTCCTGATGCTGTATTACGTCGCCAAGAGCAGTTTGCGGAACTTCATCCTGGCATGCAAGCTGTCCATGCGAAAGGGGTAGAAGTAGAATGACTGAACAAAGAGAAAAATTATTAGAAATTCATAATCTAAAGCAATACTTTAACAAAGGTACTGCAAGTGAAGTACGCGCTGTTGATGATATTTCTTTTGATATTTATAAAGGTGAAACACTTGGTTTAGTAGGAGAATCTGGTTGTGGTAAATCTACAACTGGACGTACTATTATTCGTTTATACGATGCAACTGGTGGAGAAGTTATCTATAATGGCAAAAATGTGCATGCACGTAAAAGCCGTAAAGAAATGCTTGAATTCCGCCGCAAAATGCAAATGATTTTCCAAGATCCATATGCGTCTTTAAATCCGCGTATGAAAGTTAAAGATATCATTGCAGAAGGTATTCGTATCCACGGCCTTGCTAAAACGCCTGAAGAAACGAATCAACAAGTTTATGAGCTACTTGAAACAGTTGGTCTAAGTAAAGAACATGCTGGTCGTTACCCGCATGAATTCTCCGGTGGTCAACGTCAACGTATCGGTATTGCTCGTGCGCTTGCTGTTCAACCAGAATTTATTATTGCCGATGAGCCTATTTCCGCACTGGATGTATCTATCCAAGCGCAAGTAGTTAACTTATTACGTCAATTACAAAAAGAAAAAAATCTAACATACCTTTTCATTGCCCACGATTTATCAATGGTTAAATACATTAGTGATCGTATCGGCGTAATGTACTTCGGTAAGTTAGTCGAGTTAGCGCCTGCTAATGATTTATATCATGCACCGCTACACCCGTATACGGAATCTCTTTTATCCGCGATTCCTTTGCCAGATCCAAATTATGAGCGTACTCGTGTGCGTAAAGCATATGATCCAACTTCTCATAACTATAAAGATGGCGATGAAATTAAAATGCGCGAAATCGCTCCTGGACATTTCGTATATTGTTCAGAAGAAGAAGAAGTTATGTATAAAGAAAAGCATGCGAAGCTAACTGCTGAAGCCGCTACAAAATAACATTAAAACATCAATCAGAGTAAAATTTGATTGATGTTTTTTTCACAAAATTAAAATTCTCATGAAATTCTCATAAAAAAGCGTTTTTTTTCATGTGATTTTAGTTTAAACAAGTTATAGTAGGGGTATCATATACATAACGGCTTGCTAACAATGGTTTTACATATTTGGAAAGAAAATTTTAAAAAATAGTATATAGAATTTCACAAAATTAGTGTATAATGAAGTGTAAGTTCTTTAATGAATTTTCCAAATAGAGATATTGCTAGAATTTCGTTATATGAATGAAACAATACCCGATAAGGAGTGTGAATGTCTAATGGTAACGTTATACACTTCACCTAGTTGCACATCTTGCCGAAAAGCTCGTGCATGGTTGGAAGAACATGATATCCCTTATAAGGAAAGAAACATTTTTTCTGAGCCACTTAGTTTGGATGAAATTAAAGAAATTCTTCGTATGACTGAGGATGGTACAGATGAAATTATTTCCACTCGTTCAAAAACGTTCCAAAAATTGAACGTGGATTTAGATAGCCTTCCTTTGCAACAACTATTTGAATTAATCCAGAAAAATCCTGGCTTATTAAGACGTCCTATCATTATTGATGAAAAACGTTTGCAAGTTGGGTACAATGAAGATGAAATTCGCCGTTTCTTACCGCGCCGTGTACGTACGTATCAACTACGTGAAGCGCAAAAAATGGTTAACTAAGATTGATAAAAGTGGTTGCCGAGAATTCCATTCAGTTGGATTCTTGGCGCTTTTTTTGTAATTGGAGTAAATGTTCTTGAATTTTTTTCGTTTTTCAGCTAAGATAATAATCCACCACTGAAATCGAAGGAAAAATGGTGGTACTATTTGCTAATATGAGCTACAATGAATTTAACCAATTAAGTTTCACCCTTCATTGTCAATGACTAAGAAGGAAGGGAGAGTGTGACGATGGAAATTGAACGAATTAATGAGGATACAATCAAGTTTTATATCTCTTATCTGGATTTGGAAGAGCGAGGTTTTAACCAAGAAGATGTTTGGTATGATCGCGAGAAAAGTGAAGAACTTTTCTGGGATATGATGGATGAGCTGAAATATGAAGAAGAGTTCTCTCCGGAAGGTCCGCTCTGGATACAAGTCCAAGCCTTAAAACATGGCTTAGAAGTATTCGTAACAAAAGCTACAATTGGTGGAAAAGGCGAAGATGGCTTTGATGTCACGCTTAGCTCCCCAGATGAGCTTGCAGAAGAAAAAATCGAAAAACTACTTGAAGAAAATTTCAATCCGGTGAGAAAAGAATCACTTGGAGAAGATGATACGCTAGAGTTTATTTTAGAGTTCCGTGATTTTGAAGATGCTATTTCACTTTCACGAGCAACAGGACTGGAAAATTTAGTAACTAAGCTATTTTCGTATCAAGGAAAGTATTATTTGAATGTAGAATTTCCTGAGAATAAATATGATGAATCTAACATTGACAATGCCGTTAGTATTTTACTTGAGTACGGTTTAGAGTCGAATTTAACTGGTTATATGCTTGCGGAATACGGAAAAGTAATCTTTGACGTTCCTGCATTAAAGCAAATAAGAAAACATTTCTAAAACTGCATTTTGAAGACCCGTTTGTGCTGGAAAATAAGCTAAACGGGTCTTTTTTGCGATTTTAAAAATAAGAAAGGAATTGGACAGTCATGCGGCGAATAATAATATTAAAGAGCTAATAGGAGAGTGATTATTATTTTTACCGCCAGAAATAGCACAGGAGAAACTTTTACTATTACTAAGATGAACGTCGACCGAATTAAGCAAGAAGAACGACTGTTTTGTAAGTCATGTGCTAGTCCTGTCATGATTAAAGCTGGGCAAATTAAGATTCCTCATTTTGCTCATGAGAAGACTATGAAGTGCGCCTTTGCTTCAGAGGGAGAGAGTGAAGAACATTTAGCAGCTAAGCGACAAATTATGGCGTGGCTTTGTTATCAAGGAATACCAGTAGAAGTAGAAAGCTATTTTCCTGAAATTAATCGGCAAGCAGATATTTTAGTGGATAGCAAGACGGTTATTGAATTTCAACGATCTTCGGTTCCAATCAGCGAGATGGTTCAGCGTACGATGGATTACTTGTCAATTGGTTTAGAAGTGCACTGGGTACTTGGTCAGGTGCTAAAAAAAGAGAAAGGACGCATTTGTCTTTCTGCGTTTCAACAAGCCTTTATTAAGTTTGATTCTAAGTTGGGTTATCATTTTTGGCATTACTCGGCAGAAAGTGAGATTTGTACGCTGTATTATCATCTAACATTTGAGAAAGGAAATCGCTTTTTTGCAAGTGAGATGCCTTTTTCGATGAAGGTACCATTTAAGGAATGGGAGCGGAAGATAGCACGAATTATAAGTCGACAAGCCTATGTTAAGCGGGATAGAGCATTAGAAAGACAAAAAATTTGTTTTTACTATGCTAAATTTAAAAAACATGGTCAATTTATGCAAAAGTTATATAATGCCGGATATTATTTACACTATTTACCGAAAGAAATCGGGGTGGATTTAGAAGAGCAATTTTTAGTTGTGACACCGGCTGTAGAATGGCAATTTGATTTATGGGAAAAGTTTTTTAAAGGATTAGAGAAGGGAGATACTTTTAGTGAGCATTGTTTTTTAGAAAGTTTTCAATCAGTTGTAAACCCCATTCTAACGATTTGGCTATCGCCTAAAGAACATTGGAAATTAGGTAAAGCATATGTTTCTTACTTGATTAGTAAGGGAGTTCTATCGGCAATGCCAGAAAATCGATATCGCGTGCGGCGAATTATGACATTTGCTAATACTCAAGTGGGGTAAATAGAATCATCTGTTTTGCTTTTTTAGTTATTTTGGCTCATAATAAAAACAAAATGATTATGGTTGGGGGTTTTAATATTGAGTAAAACAAATGCGTTACCTTTAAGAGGAGAAGTACCAGAAAATCTAACGTGGGATTTAACAACTATCTACCCGAATGATGAAGCTTGGGAACAGGCTTTTGTAGATTTGCAAAAGATTACCGAAGAAAGCGAGCAATTTAAAGGCCGTTTAGCAGAAAGTAGCCAAACGCTTTTTGAAGCACTTCAATTTCGTGATAATGCATATGATTTGATTAGTAATTTATACGTTTACGCTCATTTAAAAATGGACCAAGATACAGCTAATGCGAAATATCAAGGGCTATATAGCCGTGCGGGGAGTCTCGTTACTAAACTAATGTCTGCACTATCTTATTATGATCCTGAAATTTTAGCGATGGATGAGAATACCTTACAACAATTTTTAGATGAAGATAAAGATTTACAATTATATGCTCATTTATTAGAAGAATTGAATTTAAGTCGACCTTATATTTTGAGTGAAAAAGAAGAGGCGTTACTTGCGAATGCGGGGGAAGTTCTTGGAAGTTCATCCAACACATTTAATACGTTAAATAATGCGGATATGAAGTTTCCGACGATTAAAGATGAGAATGGTGAGGAAATCGAAATTACGCATGGCCGTTTTGGCAAGTTATTAGAAAGTAATGATCCGCGTGTGCGTCGTGATGCGTTTCTTGGTGTATATTCTGTTTATGAGGGATTGAAAAACACGTTAGCATCTACTTTAAATGGTCAAGTGAAAAAATCTAATTTTTATGCTGCTACTCGTGGTTATACTTCGGCTCGTGAGGCTGCTCTTTCGGGGAACCATATTCCTGAAACTGTGTATGATTCATTACTGAAATCGGTGAATACTAATGCTAGCTTGCTTCATCGTTATGTAAAACTACGTAAAGAATTGCTTGGCTTAGAAGAATTGCATATGTATGATCTTTATACGCCACTTTCGGATGATGTTAATTTGGAATTCACGTATGAGGAAGCGAAAGAGCTTGTACTTGAAGCATTAAAACCACTTGGAGAAGAGTATCAGGCAATTTTGAAAGAAGCATTTGATGGTCGCTGGATTGATGTGATGGAAAATAAAGGAAAACGTAGTGGAGCATATTCTTCCGGCTCATATAGTACGAATCCGTATATTTTACTGAACTGGCAAGATAATATTAATAATGTGTATACGCTGGCTCATGAACTTGGACATAGTGTGCATAGTTATTATACTAGAAAAAATCAACCATTTGTTTATGGCGATTATTCGATTTTCTTGGCGGAAGTTGCTTCTACTACGAATGAGAATTTATTGACTGATTATCTGCTTAAAAAATATGATGATCCAAAAGTGCGCGCATATTTATTGAATCATTATTTAGATGGATTTAAAGGTACAGTATTCCGTCAAACACAATTTGCTGAATTTGAGCATGCGATTCATCAAGCAGATCAACAAGGTGTGGCTTTGACTGCTGATTATTTAACGGAAACGTATTTTGATATTAATAAGAAATATTACGGAGAAGCGATGGTTTATGATGCTGAAATTGGCTATGAATGGTCTCGTATTCCGCATTTCTACATGAACTATTATGTGTTCCAATATGCGACTGGTTTTTCAGCGGCTTCTGCATTGAGTGCGAAAATTTTAACAGAAGGTCAAGCTGCTGTAACGGCTTATATTGACTTTTTGAAAGCTGGAAGTTCTGATTATCCGATTGATGTTTTGAAAAAAGCTGGCGTGGATATGGCGACACCTACTCCTGTGGATGATGCGTTAAAAGTATTCGAACAACGGTTAGATGAATTAGAAAAACTAGTTAAATAATTGTTTGTGAAATTTGCTAAAAAAAGACACGTTAGAACTAAGGTCTACGTGTCTTTTTTTCTTGTGTTTAAGTGGTGCCAGTATTCACGAAATGTACAAATAAAAATAGCTATGTGAACTATTGAATTATAAGTGGTTATATGGTATATTATAACCGTGAAATAAATCACAAACAAATACCCCCTTTATTTGATTGTGTGAATTTCTCCTTTTGATTGCGCTGTAAGAAGCCGTGGCATTTAGCTACGGCTTTTTACGTTATTTATGTTACTAACTCAGAATTAAAGGATGATAAATGATGGAATTTAAAGATGAAAACTTATTACGAGAAGTACTTCTTTTTGCGGGAAGTGTGGATACGAAGATTAACGATATGTCGCTCGAGGTGATTGATTTTGGGAATCTGCGGAACTACACGAAAAATGAAGTGCTGTTAACACTTTATTGGTTGGAAGAAAATGGCTTTTTAACTAGAAATAATAATATTGCGGAAAAACGCTATACGTTAACTTTAAAAGGGGAGCTATTATATGATCGCTATTCTCAAATAGATGAATAGTCATTAGAAAAGTAAATAATTATTAACCATGGATAGGTGTTGCTATTCATGGTTTTTTTGATTGTGAAAAAAGTTTTAAAATCATAATGTTGTTGACAATGATAATCATTATCAATTAAAATGATAATTAACGTATCCTTTTACATAAACTTTTACTCCGCAAGTGTTTGTGGGGGTTTTTTATAAATAGTAGTTTTTATTAAAGAAGGGAGATTGAAGGATGAAGAAATTTTTAGTTTTGGCTGCTTTTGTTGCGGTATTTAGTTTTTCGTTTCTTTCAAGTGGATTAACGGCACAAGCTGCACTTAAAGATGGAACCTATTCGGTTGATTATACGGTATTACAAGGAGATAGTGATTCTGTATCTATGGCGAATGACTATTTTGATAAGCCTGCAACAGTAACAGTAAATGGAGGGAAATCTACGGTTAGTTTGCAAGTGAACCATAGTAAATGGATTACTGGCCTATGGGTGGAAGGTAGTGCGGTCAGTGTGACTTCGAAAAACACTTCCAATGATACTCGAAAAGTGTCTTTCCCAGTGTCGACTTTAAGTAGCCCAGTGAGTGCAAAAATTAAAGTAGATATTGATGACGACAGCTTAAATTATCATCATCAATATCAAATCAAGTTACGTTTTGACGAAGGGTCTGCTAAATCTTTAGCTGGGGCTGTGAAATCTTCTGATAATAGTAATACAACAACGACAAACGACTCAAATAATCAAGTAGCAAATCCAAAGTCTAGTGATTCTAGCCAAATGTTTTTATACATCATTATTTTTGTTGCTGCGGGAACTGGGTTAGTTTTACTTAAAAGACGGGCGATTTTTAAATAAAGGGGGATTATAATGAAGAAATTATGGAAAAAAGGTTTAGTCGCTTTTTTAGCTTTGACACTTATTTTTCAATTGATACCAGGGTTTGCGAATGCGGCTGATTCTCGTCTAAAAGATGGCGGAGAATATCAGGTTCAAGTGAATTTTTATAAAGATAATACTGGGAAAACTACGAAAGAATCCTCAGAAGCAGATAAATATATTGACCATACAGCAACAATTAAAGTGGAAAATGGTCAACCTTACATGTACTTAACGATTACAAATAGCAGCTGGTGGCAAACAATGGCAGTTTCAAAAGATGGAACTCGCCCTGAAAAGCCAGCACAAGCGGAAGTTTACCAAGCTGGTTATCAAGATGTGCAAACTGTTAGCACGGATGCAGCGAAAGATACGCGTGTAGAGAAATTCAAGCTTAGTTCTTTAGATGATGTTATTTTTTCTTATATGCATATTAAAGTAGATGCGATTAGTTATGATCACTGGTATCAAGTTGATTTGACGATTGATCCAAGTACTTTTAAAGTGATTTCAGAGCCAGCAGTTACGACGCCAGTAACGCTTTCTGATGGGATTTATACGATTCCGTTTGTAGCGAAAAAGGCTAATGATGATAGTAATTCAAGTATGCAAAATTACTTTAACAATCCTGCGTGGTTGAAAGTGAAAAATGGCAAGAAAATGGTTGCGATGACCGTTAATGATAATAAAACTGTAACGGCTTTAAAAACGACTCTAGCTGGAGCTTTGCAAGATGTGAAAGTTGTTTCAGAAGATAAAGATGCTAATACACGGATTGTAGAATTTGAAGTGGAAGACTTAAATCAACCACTTGCGGCTCACGTTAATTATGAAGCACCATTTAATGGTTCGGTTTATAAAGGGCAAGCGGACTTCCGTTATGTGTTTGATACAACGAAAGCAGTTGTGGCAAGTTCATATCCGGGTAGCGATGAAACGCCTCCTGTAGTGGATCCGGGCGAAACAAATCCACCTGTAACAAAACCAGATCCAGGTACAACGAATCCACCTGTGACAACACCGCCTACAACACCAAATAAACCGGTAGTAGTTGATCCTAAAAATCTATTAAATAATCATACGTACTCGATTGATTTTGATGTATTTAAAGATGGAACAACAGAAACTTCGATGATGGAAAGCTATGTAATGAAACCGGCTTTGATTAAAGTAGAAAATAACCAACCGTATGTTTATTTAACATTAACAAACAGTAGTTGGATTAAAACGTTCCAATATAAACAAAATGGTGTTTGGAAAGATATGGAAGTGGTTTCTGGTGATATCAATAAAAATACGCGAACAGTGAAATATCCTGTGAAAGATGGTACGGCTAATACGGATGTGAAAACGCACGTATTAATTGAAGATATGCCAGGATTCGCTTACGATCATGAATATACTGTTCAAGTAAAACTGAATGCAGCAACAATTAAAGATATTACGGGGAAAGATGTAACGTTAAAAGAGCCTGTCAAAAATGATCTTTTAGGTACAGGTAATGTAGCGAATAATAATAATGCTGGACCAAAATTAGCAAAACCAGATTTTGATGATACAAATTCTGTTCAAAAAACAGCGAATAAAGCAGAGAAAAATGCAAAAACAAATGATTCCTCGAGTATGGCTTGGTACGTGACATTATTTGGGGCTTCCTTCCTTTATTTAGCTTTTCGATTAAAACGTAAAAGATTGAGTTAATAAAACGGTAAAAGCGAGTTAGGTTGGGGGATTCCTTTGCTTAACTCGCTTTACCGATTTTATTTTACAAATGGGGGAATTGGTGATGAGGAAAATAGCTGCCATAATTTTGGTATTATTACTTTTTTTAGTTGGTTGCGGGAATGAACAGGCGGAGGAGAAGACCGAGCAAACATCGGAGAAGGAGCCTAAGATTGTGGCGACAACGGTAGCGATTACTGAAATTATGGATAAACTCGATTTGCCGCTAGTTGGTATTCCGACTAGTTCTAAAAAACTTCCGGAACGATATGCGGATGTGAAGGAAACTGGGTCGCCTATGGGGCCTGATTTGGAAATTATTCGGATGTTAAAGCCAGACATGGTCCTTTCGACAAAAACGCTAGAAGCGGACTTGAAGGCTGGTTTTGAGGGAGCTAGTTTGAAAGCAGACTTTTTAGATTTTACGAGTATTGCATCGATGCAAGGTGAAATTACAAAACTTGGTGCAGAATTTGACCGTAAAGCTGAAGCAACTAAATTGAATGCTAGTTTAACGAGTGAGATAGATAAGGTGAAATCGAATGTCGCTAAAAAGAAAAAGCCGACTGTTTTAATATTGATGGGTGTTCCCGGAAGCTATCTGGTTGTAACGGAGCATGCTTACATCGGTGATTTAGTAAAACTTGCTGGCGGGGAAAATGTGATTACGAATCAAAAAGTGGAATATTTGGCTTCTAACACAGAATACTTACAAAATGCGAATCCAGATATTATTTTGCGAGCAGCACATGGGATGCCTGCCGAAGTAGTTAAAATGTTCGATGAGGAGTTTAAAACAAACGATATCTGGAAGCATTTTGATGCGGTGAAAAATAACCGGGTGTATGACTTGGATGAGAATTTATTTGGTATGACAGCTAGCTTGAATGCGCCAGATGCATTACGCGAAATGGAAAAGATGCTTTATGACAATTAAGCAAAAAAGTTCGTTTGGTGCAGTCGTTGTTTTGTTAATTGGGACGATTTTGTGGGCAGTTCAGGCGGGGAGTTTGGCGATGTCGATTCCAGCTTTTTTAAAGGGTGTTTTTAGTGGTGGAAATGAAATGGTTGATGTCGTGATTGATTTACGCTTTCCACGGATTATTATTGCTTTGCTGGCTGGTGCGGCGCTCTCGGTGTCTGGTTTGTTGTTGCAAGCTGTGATGCGGAATCCGCTTGCTGATGCTGGGGTGATTGGGATTTCAGCGGGAGCAAAGTTTTTTAGTTTTGTAATCATTTTATTTTTGCCGGAATTGTATTTTTGGTTGCCGCTTTTTTCTTTTATTGGTGGAGCGCTTGCGTGTTTTCTAGTCTTTTTGTTTAGCTATCGTTCGGACTTTAATCCGCTTCGTTTTATTATTATTGGGATTGCGATTAATGCGGTTTTTACAGGGCTGAGTGATGCGTTATCTTCGCAAGTAGCGCTTGTTTCTAGTCAATCTGCGAGTAGTGCGGCGAGCCTGGCGATGAAAAAATGGTCCGATGTGGAAACGTTGTTAATCTATGTGACGATTGGTCTGATTTGCGCGCTATTACTTGCTAAATGGTGCAATGTGCTAGGGCTTGAAAATAAAATGGCTAGAGGTTTTGGTGTGCCGGTTAATAAAACGCGAATTTGGTTGGCGTTAATTGCGGTTCTGCTTGCGTCGATTACTACGGCGGTTGTTGGGGTTATTGCCTTTGTTGGTTTACTTGTGCCACATATTGCGAGAAAACTAGTTGGCGGGAATTATCAAATACTTGTGCCGTTCTCAATTTTATTTGGTGCCCTGTTACTACTTTTTGCGGATACGCTAGGCAGAACTTTATTTCAACAAATGGAGATTCCGGCCTCGGTGATTATGCTTATTATCGGTGGTCCATTCTTAATCTTTTTAATGCGAAAGGGTGATTTTTATGGAAGTAAGGGACGTTAATTTTAGTTATAATGGAACCGATGCAATTTTGAAAAATGTCTCATTTACTATCCAGAAAAATAAAATCAATACGATTGTTGGGCCGAATGGTAGTGGGAAATCTACTTTATTAGAAATTTTGGCTAGACTTCTTTCGCCTAGTTCTGGGGATGTTTTGCTAGAAGGAAAATCGATTTTTGAATGGAAAGCAAAAGAATTTGCGCAAAATGTGGCGATTGTTCATCAAAATAATCTACTTCCGAGTGAACTAACGGTGAAGGAATTGCTGTACTTTGGTCGTCTTCCTTATAAAAATTGGCGAATGACGCGGACGAAAGCGGATGATTTTGCGGTTGAGCGGGCTTTGGAACAAACGGAGCTAACTGAAAAAGCAGAGCAGTTTGTTGATAGTCTTTCTGGTGGAGAACGACAACGAGTATTTATTGCGACAGCTTTAGTTCAAGATACGCCGAGTTTGCTTTTAGATGAGCCGACAACGTTTCTCGATATGTATTTTCAATTGGAAATTTTAGAGTTGGTAAAACGCTTGAATCGAGAAGAAAATTTGACGATTGTGATGATTTTGCATGATTTAAACCAGGCGCTAACTTATAGTGATCAATTGATTGTGATGAAAAACGGGGGAGTTGTGGCAAAAGGAGAACCGGGGAAATTGTTAACAACGGAGCTGATTGCAGAAACTTACGGCGTGGTTGCGGAAGTTTTAAATGATTCGAAAACTGGGAAATACATTGTTCCTCAAAGACGAAAGGAGTTTTAGAACGTGAAAATGAAATCGTTTTTGGGGAAGAGTTTGACTTTGGTTATTTTAGGGGTATTTCTTTTTTCTGGATGGAAAATTGGGATGGAGCTATATGAAAATTATCATAACCGAAACATTTTGGAGGATGCAAAAGCTGCCTATACGAAAGACGTGGCTACGACGAATGTGAACGGTGAAGTGCGTGATGAGCTTAAAGTATTGCAGAAATTAAATAAAGATATGGTCGGTTGGTTAACGATTGCGGATACGGAAGTTGATTATCCGATTTTGCAAAGTACCGACAATGACTATTATTTGCACCACAATTACAAAAATGAAAAAGCAAGGGCCGGCAGTATTTTTAAAGATTATCGCAATACGAATGAGTTTGTGGATAAAAATACGATTATTTATGGGCATAATATGAAAGATGGCTCGATGTTCGCGGATTTACGGAAGTACTTGGATAAGGATTTTTTCGAGGCACATCCGACTTTTTCTTATGAATCAGGGCTGGCAAATTATGAAGTAGAAATTTTTGCTGTGTATGAAACGACGACGGATTTTTATTATATTGAAACGGACTTTCCGGAAACGAATGATTTTAACAATTATTTACAAAAAGTGAAACAACAATCTATGTATAAATCAAATGTAGAAGTAAGTGGGAAAGATCGTATTATTACGCTTTCGACTTGTGATACAGAGAAAGATTATGAAAAAGGACGCATGGTTATTCAAGGGAAACTAGTAGCAAAATGAGGAAGCACCAAAAGACGACAGCTGCTTTTGGGCTTTTTTTCTTGTTGGAAAGGGTGCGAACAATGAAATTATATGAACTAACCGATAATTATTTGCGGTTGCAAGAACTTTTAGAAGAAAATAAAACTGAGGCTGTGAGCGACACATTAGATGCCATCACGGACGGGTTTCATGATAAAGCGGAAAATATCGCCAAAATTATTAAGTCTTTAACAGCAGATGCGGAAATGGCGGGAATCGAAGCAAAACGACTTTTAAAGCGGAAACAAGCGTTAGAAAACAATGCGCAACGATTAAAAAACTATTTACAGTCCGAAATGGAACGAATGGATATTAGAAAGATAAATAGCACGCTTTTCACGATACAAATTCAGAAGAACCCGGCAAGCGTGGAAATAGTGGAAGAAGCATTGCTAAAACCCTTCTTTTTACTGCAAGAACCTAAAATTGATAAAAAGCGAATTGCTGAATTACTAAAATCTGGTGAAGAAGTAAAAGGTGCTAGGTTAGTAGAGAGTGAATCGATTCGAATAAGGTAAAAGAAAACAGGGAAAGTTGTTAAAATAGATAACAACTTTCCCTGTTTTTGTTAATTTTACTATTAAATAAGTATAAAAGAGTAAAATATTTCACATTTCTGTAACAAACGCAGCGGATTTATGTATCGAAAGAACATTTCAAGGTCTCCTCCTATGAAATAATTAGTTTTAAGTAAGAGATTGAGGGTCATCTAAAATAATAATTTATGCTTTACTCATTATTGCACCTCTACCTTTTTTATAGAAGCAGCAGAAAGTGGAGGAGGTAAAGTGCGCATAAGAAATAATGTTTAAGAAGGTTACATAGAAACGACTTAAAATGAGGAGACTTCGAAACCTTTACAAGAAGCAGCGCAATAGAACATTTAATGTGAGCTTATCAGGGGGGATTGGAGAAGAGCAACCTCCACCCAAACGAGTAGCTAGATCCATCAACTCTTTCACCAAACTCATCAAGCGAGTATTATCGCTACAGAAAACAGTAGTGCACCCGTAAAATACTTCATATTAGAATCAAACAACAAACAGATTATCCTCCAAGAATTGCTAACCGGACCATACGGCTGAAAATTCACTACCAAGCATAAAAGACGAACATTTAATAATAATCTAGCCTTTTAAATCTAGGTTGGAGCTTTATTAAAAGGTATTTATTGGACTTTTATTATAGGAGGATAAATCGTAGTGAAAAATTTTAGACATTGGCGAAAACTAGTTATTGCAACCATTATTGGGCTTCTAGTTTTTCAGAACGTTTCACCAGTTTTAGCAACGATAAAAGATGATACAACAGGAACCACAACATTGAAAATTATAAAAGAAGACAGGGACACGAAAGAAAAAATCAATGGCTCTATTTTTGAAGTAAAAGATAAAGCTAGTGGAGAGACGAAAGAGCTTTCTATCAAGGAAAACGGTACTGGGACACTAGATTCCCTTTCGGCCGGAGAGTACCTTGTTAAAGAAAAAACAGCTGCTTCTGGTTATACTTTGGATGAGAAAGCGTATAATGTAACACTTTCTGATAAAGAGGAAGTAGTAACCTCGACTTCAACAAAAGAAAAAACAGAGCCAGCTGCTGCGCCAAAAACAACGCAACGTGCGAACGTAAAAGCAGTAATTACAGATAATATTTTCAATAAAGTAACGTTGAAAGATGGCAATGGCGACGAAATCAATACTTCTGACCGGATTCAAAATGGTAGTGGTGTTGTGCTTAATATGAATTTTGCGTTTTCTGGGAAAAATTATAAAGCAGGGGATACGTTTACAACCGTATTACCAGACGCGTTCAACTTTGGGAATAAAAATTTAAGTGGAAACTTCTTACCATCTACAGAAGCAGAATGGACACTAGATGTAACAACGCGTGAACTTACGATTAAGTTCCTAAAAGACGGTATTCAAGAAGGCGACTATAACGTCAATATTAGTACGGCCTTCAAAGTATTCACGTCAACAGAAGAAACCATTCAAGAAGTTGTATTCAAGACAGCTGGGAAAGATACCGTTTATCAAATTGAAGTAGTTCCTGTTGTTAACTATCCAACTACTGTAGCAATCACAGCGAATCCAGGGGTAGTGAATCCAACTAAAGGACAAGTGGATGCGAAATTCAACTTAACGAAAGAAAAAGATGCTAAAGGGGAACTGAAACTTACTGATTATACTTCAGGTGGAACGACCACGATTGATCGAGATAGCATCAAAGTGTACGCAAGTGATGTTAGTGCTGGGGGAACATTTATTGGTACGAAACAATTACTAGTAGAAGGCACAGATTATACGCTAACTTATTCCGCAACTTCTCTAACGGTTACATTAAACGGTGGGCTTGCTGGGAAAGGCTACCAAGTAACCTATGACCGCACAATCAATAAACCAAGTGATTCACTTTCTTACATGTCTACACAAGCTTACACAGTAGGCGATGCAGGTACATTATCAAGCAACTCCGCTTATGTTTACCTGACAATGACAAATTACAAGCATCTCGAGAAAAAAGCTACTTACAACGGCTCAACACAAAGTATTGATTGGAAAATTAATTTTAACTTTGATCAAGACGAAATATCTCCTTCAACAGTGCTTACTGATGTTTTAGCAGATAACGATGTCGCTTATGTAGCAGATTCACTTAAAATTAAACGAGTAACTTTTAACGCAACTAATGGGTCGCCAATCGTCGGAAGTGATGCTTCAAGTGATTGGACAACCTCAGCAATCTCGGCAAATGGGAATTTTGATTTAACGTATAAAAACACTAATACCAACGCATATGAAATCACTTATTCAACGAAAATCACCGACTTTAGTGATCGTAAAATTAAAAATGAAATTACAGATGAAAATGGTGTTTCCGCTGACGCAACGATCGCGATTCAACCAGATTTACTGAAAAAAGAAGCTGGAACAATCGACTATTTTAATAACACGATGACATGGAAAATTACTGCTAACTCCGACAGAATTAAGATGGGGAATCTTAATATTACGGATGAATTTTCTACTGGGGTAAAAAGCCTTAAAAGCTACACCGTTCGTGCTTATACAGATAATACCAATAGCGTCTTATTAACAGAAGGTAAAGATTATACGATGAATAAAGATGTAACACCAGCTGGATTTTATTTACAACTTATCGGCGATTATGCTTCCACAGATAAAAAAATTGTTGTTGATTTTGTCACAGATATTGACCTTTCTGATGTAACAAAAACAATTGATAATAAAGCATCCATTTCTTATTATGATGGCGGGATTATCAAGTATGTTGATGAAGTAACTGCTTCAATGGCACCTGATCCAGGCATGATGACAAATGGTGGTAAGTACGGATCATACAACTCTACTACTGGGAATATCGATTGGATTGTATCTGTAAATGCTATGGCGAAAAACTATGACAACTTGATTTTTGACGACGCTATTCCAACTGGCTTAACATACGTAGAAGGTTCACTACAATATCGTAATGTGGCTTCCACAAGTGAGATGATGAATCTATATATCCCGCTTAACTCTGTTGGAACAGTAGCCAAAACAGGTGATAAAAACTATCCAACAAAAGTCGATACCACTGGGAATAAATTACATTTAGAATTTGCTAACTTGGAGAATTCACGCGTATTTATTAAATACAGTACCAAACCAAACGAAAACTGGTATTTCTACTCCTACGTACAAAACACTGCGAAAGTGAGCGATAATGGAGTAGGCGAAAAATCATATAGTTACCAAGCATACGCAAGCAAACTTTTTAATGCAATGACAAAAACAGCTACGATCGATCCATCTTTTGATAATAAAGTTAACTGGGTTGTTACACTTAACAACATTTCACCAGATCGTCCTATTAATAACCCAACAATTACAGATACAATGAAAACAGGAACAACTGGAGCACAAGTAGTAAAAAGTAGCTTTAAAGTAATGAATGAAACGACAGGCGAAGATATTGACTCAAAATATTATGATATCACTTATACCGACAATAATTTCACTATCCAATTCAAAGACTATAAAGCAACTGCACCAATTAAAGTAACCTATAGTACAATCAGCTTGATGTCGGGACTTGTTAGTAACACAGCAACAACTTCTTCTCCTGACTACGGTAATTTACCAATGACCTACAAATCAAGAACAACAAGCATATCTCCAGCCTTCACTATTGGTAGTGGTAGCGGGACGGCGACAATTGGTTCCCTTGAAATTACTAAAGTTGATAAAAAGGATAATTCGAAAAAACTAACAGGAGCCAAATTCCAGCTTTATACGCTTGAAGGGGATAAGGCTGGACAAGAAGCAACAACCGATTCAGACGGAAAAATCGTCATGGACGGGCTTCAATCCGGAAAATATAAACTCGTTGAAACAGCAGCACCAACTGGTTATACGATTAGTGATGAATACAAAGATGGTAAAGAAATTACAGTTGTCGCTGATGTAGCTACTAGCGTTACAATTGAAAACACTGAGCAAACTGGTAGCGCAGTTCTTTTAAAAGAAGATAGTGTAACAAAAGATGCTATTGCAGGAGCAGAATTCGAATTGCAAAATGCTGATGGTACAAAAGTTGCTGAAAACTTAGTATCTAATGCAGATGGTAAAATCGAAGTAACTGACTTGGCACCGGGAGACTATCAATTTGTTGAAACAAAAGCACCAACTGGCTATGTTCTTGATGCAACACCGGCGAAATTTACAGTTGAATTTAACCAAGCAACTGCTGTGAATGTTACAAAAGAAAACACAGCGAAAACTGGTAGTGTGGTTCTTACTAAGCTAGATAGTAAATCAAGAAGTAATTTAGCTGGAGCAGAGTTTGAACTACAAACAAAGCTTGGGGTAAGTTTGAAAGACAAAGTAGTGACAGAAGCAAATGGGCAACTGCAAATTGATAATTTAGCACCAGGAGATTATCAATTAGTTGAAACGAAAGCTCCAACTGGTTATGATTTAGATGCTACACCAGTTGAGTTCGCCATCGAGTTTAACCAAAAAGCACCAATTCAAGTAACAAAAACAAACACGATGTCTACTGGTTCTGTTGTACTAACGAAAACAGATGGTGAGACGAAAGCACCTCTTGCAAATGCAACGTTCAAATTAGTAGATGAAAATAATAATATTACAGAAAACCTAACTACAGATGCATCTGGGAAACTAGAAATAACTAATTTAGTACCTGGCGATTATCAATTGATTGAAACAAAAGCACCAGCAGGCTATGAATTGGATACAGTTCCTGTTGATGTGAAAATCACTTTTGATCAAAAAGATACGTTGCAAGTTACGAAAACGAACTTAAAAACAGTTGTGAGCGGCAAAGTAATCGCAGAATTTGTCGATACAAAAGGCAATGTATTAGCAGAGAAAGAAATTCACACTGGCATCGTTGGCGAAAAATATGCAACAAAAGCAAAAGATATCAAAGGTTACAAACTAACAAAACAACCTACGAACAAAGAGGGCGTATTCAAAGAGACAGATCAAAAAGTAACCTTCGTATACGAGAAAAATAAAACGCCAATCGTAGTAAATCCAGATAAACCAGTCACACCAGTAAAACCAACTAAACCGGTTGAACCAACGAAGAAACCAACAGTGAAACCAAATCTTCCTTCAACCGGAGATGAGTCACCATATGGCATAATCTTTACTGGATTATTCGCTAGCATCATTGGGCTATTCTTACTAAGAAAATCTAAAAAAGTAAATGAGTAAAAAAAGACGCTATCCTCCCAAAAAGGATAGCGTTTTTTGCCTTTAAAAAGCCACTTTTCTCATGGGCTCATTAATTGTTCACTAAAAAGTCATAAAAAAGTCCAAAATCAATTTTTTTGGCTCTTTAAAGTCCTGTTTTCTTTGCCTGTATTTGATACAATTCAACAAGTCAGAGGTCTTATTCAACAGACAATACTTGCAAAAGAGGAGGACATCGAAGCAATGAGAAATTTTATACTAGGGAAGAAAATGATAATCGCAGTAGTTATCGGATTACTCGTTTTTCAAAATGTTTCACCAGTATTAGCAGCATTGACGGACGTTAAAGAAGAGAAGGCGTCCTTGAAAATCGTCAAAAAAGACAAAGAATCGAAAGAAAAAATAAATGGCTCTATTTTTGAAATAAAGAATGTGCAAACGGGAGAAATCAAGGAGCTTTCTATTCAAGATAATGGAACAATAGTAGATACATCGCTTGCTACAGGCGAATATCTAGTGAAAGAAACAAAGGCACCACAAGGTTATTTAAAAGATGAGAAAACATATAATATCGTCTTGAAAGATAAGGAAGAATTAGTGACTTCTGTTTCATCCAAAACTCCCTCGCTGAAAAAAGCTAATTTAAAAGCCAATATTTCCGATAATATTTTTGCGAAAGTAGAACTTCAAGATGTAAATGGAAATAAAATCGCCCCGAATGAAAGAGTGGCAAATGGTAGTGGGGTTGTTTTAAATATGAATTTTTCTTTCACGGGGAAGAATTATAAAGCGGGAGATACATTTACAACGATTTTACCAGACGCATTTAATTTTGGTTCTACGGATTTAAGTGGGAATTTTTTACCTTCCACAGAAGCGGAATGGTCTTTTGACGCAAGTTCGAGAGAATTAACAATTAAAATTTTAAAAGATGGTGTGCAAGAAGGTAATTTTGATGTGAGTATAACGACTGCGTTTAGGTCATTTACAGAGACAGACAAAACGAATCAAAAAGTTGTTTTCAATACTTCGGGTGGTGATACTGTTTATGAATATGAGGTTATTCCAACAGTGGACTATCCGACAATAGTAGATGTAACATTAAGCCCAGGTAGTATTAACCCAGAAAAAGCATTTGTTACAGCTAAACTGAACTTAACAAAAGAAGTAAATGCAGCAGGAGAACTACGATTAACAGATTTCACCTATAGTGGTTCAACAAAAATTGATAAGAGTACTTTACAAGTTTACGCAAGTGATGTAAGTGCCAAGGGAACATTTATAGGTAGTAAGCAGTTGTTAGAAGAAGGTACAGATTACACCGTAGAAGCTACAGACACTGAACTGAAAATCAAATTAAGTAATGGTTTAAATGGTAAAGGATATGAAGTAAGCTATACGCGTTTAATTGACAAAACAACTAATGCCTTAGTTTCCTTAGTTACGAGAGCTCAAACAGTTGGTGATTCAGACGTATTATCGGTACGTCAAGCAACTGCGGAAGCAAAAATGATTAAGTACAAGCATTTAGAGAAAAAAGCAATTTATGATTCCAAAACGCAAACAATTGATTGGGTGATTAATGTAAACTATGACCGAGTAGAATTAACGCCAAACACAGTTTTAAAAGATATTTTAGCAGATACTGGTGTGAGTTACGTGCCCAATTCGCTGAAAATTAGAGAAGTGACTTTCTCGCCAACAACTGGCGATGCGATTGTTGGCGATGAAGATGTATCAAGTAATTGGACTACCTCAATGGTATCAGCGAATGGTAGTTTTGACACAAGATATAAAAACACGGATAAAAAAGCGTACCAAATTACGTATGCCACCAAAGTAACTGATTTTAGCGTGCGTGATATTATTAATGAAGTGATAGATGAAAAGGGTGTAACAGCCACAGATAAATTATCATTTGAACCTAATATAGTTCAAAAAGAAAGTGGAACGGTAGACTATTTTAATAATTTAATGTCATGGAAAATCACAGCGAACACAGACAGAATTGAAATGAGTGATATGACCATTATTGATGAATTTTCTACAGGCGTAAAAAGCTTGGATAATCACGATGTGTATGCTTATTCAAGTGAAACCGATTTTGTGAAACTGGTGAAAAATGTAGATTATACGATAACGGAAACAGCAGTGCCAGCAGGTTTTAAAGTTAAACTTATCGGCAATTATGCAACAACAGATAAAGAAATCGTCGTAAAACTTGTAACGAATATCGATTCAGCAAATGATGCAAAAACACTGGGGAATAAAGCTTATATTTCTTATTATGATGGCTATATAACACATTATTCCGATACAAAAGAAGCATCATTGGAAATAGATAGTAAGATTTCGGAAAATGGGGCGAAATTTGGTGAGTGGGATAGTGAAACAGGAACTACTAACTGGATTGTCTCCTTGAATTCTAGGGCAACAAACTTTGATAATCTCATTTTTGATGATGAGATGCCAGAAGGGACTTCATACGTGGAAGGCTCTTTAGAATTTCGACAAGTTAGCGGTCCAAATGAATTAATTAACTTAAGAGAACCACTTACTTCTACAGGAAAACTAATAAAAGAAGGCGATAAAAATTACCCGACTAAGATAGAAACAACTGACAAGAAAATCCATTTGGAGTTTGGAAATTTGGGGACATCGCAAGTATTTGTTAAGTATAAAACGACGACTGATAATAAGTGGTATTTTTATAAAACAGTAACGAATGTAGCGAAAGTTTCTGATAACGGTAAAAATCCAAAAGATTATTCAGCAGAAGCAGCTATTTTTGAACTCCGCTCACCAATTTCAAAAACAGGAAATGTTGATATGCTTTACAACAATAAAATAAATTGGAAAATCCAACTTACTGAAATTACGGAGGAGCGCGTAGTTACCAATCCAGTTGTGACGGATACATTAAACAGTGGGGTAACCGGGGCGCAAATGGTGAAAAATAGTTTTAAAGTAATTGATACAAAGACGGAGAAACTGATTGACGCTAAGTATTACGATATTACTTTTAACGGTAATACTTTCACGGTCCAATTCAAAAATTATACAGCTACAGCACCAATTAGCATAACGTATGACACAATTAGTTTATTATCGGGTCCGGTTAAGAATACGGTTAGAGTAGATGCAAATGATTACGGGGAGCTTTCGGATCCAAGTAAAATTGCAACCAATACGGTTACGCCCAATTTTACCATGGGTAGCGGTAGTGGAATAGCTACAATTGGTTCACTTGAAATTACCAAGGTAGATAAAGCCGATCCAACTAAAAAATTAGCAGGAGCAAAATTTCAGCTTTATACGCTAGATGGTAAAAAATCTGGACAAGAAGCTACTACAAATGCAGAAGGTAAAATTATTTTTGATAATATTCAATCGGGAAAATATAAACTAATAGAAACCGAAGCGCCAACTGGTTATATAATTAGCGACGAACTAAAAGACGGCAAAGAAGTCACTATAAATGCAGACGGCTCAGTTAGCAGTTATACTATCGAAAATTCAGCTGAAACAGGTAGTGTCATTTTAACGAAAGAAGATAGTGTGACAAAAACCGCATTAGCAGGAGCCGAGTTCGAGTTGCAAAAAGCAGATGGAACAAAAATCGAGGATGGCCTAACTACGAATGTGGACGGCGAATTAACCGTCACAGAACTTGCACCAGGAGACTATCAATTTATAGAAACAAAGGCACCAACAGATTATGAACTAGACAGGACACCAGTAGAATTCAGCATCGTATTTAATCAACAAACCTCTACACAAGTAACGAAAACTAACAAGAAAAAAATGGGGACAGTGAACGTAGTATTTGTTGATACAGAAGGAAATACTTTGGCGGAAACAGAAACCTACACTGGTGATGTGGGCGAAGGGTACACGACCATTGCGCCAAACATTGCAGGATACACATTAAAAACAGAACCATCAAATAAAACAGGCGTATACAAAGAAGAGGCGCAAGAAGTCATCTTCGTATACGAGAAAATTCAAGAACAGCCCGTAAGCCCAGACGTACCAAGTGATCCAGAGACACCGAGTAGCCCAGAGACACCAAGTAATCCAGAAATACCAATTAACCCAGTATTAACAGGCAACTCAACAAAACCTGAAACACCATTTGACCCATTCACTATTTTAAAACCAGCAAAAAATAAACAATCACAAAAGCTAGCATCAACAGGAGATGCGTTCCCGTATGATATGATGTTCTCCGGATTCGTCATGAGTACAATCGGATTCCTCTTACTAAGGAAAAGAAAATAACTAAAAAACAGCTACCCTAAATTTTTAGGATAGCTGTTTTTTTAAATCCAAATGTCTTCTTCTTTTTTTGCGCATAGCATTTGAATTCCGCGAACAATATTATAAATAAATAGACCAACTACTGCGATGAGCGTAAAGATAAATAAGCTGCCAGTAAGTAAAAAGCTCATACTAGTAAAAATGCCACCCTTTAACAAAGCTGTAACGAACAAACTAGAGAAGCATAAGACCCCAGCAATAGTCGGAATAATATGAGTTAGCAGTGCCACTTTAGCATGATGTGAAACTTCTTCTGATTTTGCAAAAATCCAAATCAAAACGGGAACAATAATTGGTGCAAACAAAATGCTAAAATAACTTAAAGCATTTAAAACCCGATGATCATTCATAATTAACACACCTTTCTATGATGTCTTTATTATAGCAAGGTGTAAGAGAATAGACCCTCGATTCAAGTGACAATGCAAGAAAGCAATATAACAATTATGTAAGCTTATACTTTTTGATTTTTGGCATGAATGATATGAAGGAGTTGTTCCGACATATATTGCGGGGAATGGGAAAAATCTTCTTCTGCCCAAAAAACAATGATGCCAAAAATAGCATGGGCTTGGTAGGTTGCGAGTAACAAAGGATCAGCGCTTGAGCTATCCGAAAAACTAGCAACATCTGCTAGCATAAGTTCGCGAATAACGTCGCACACTTGATTTTGAAAGCTCGGCCGAATGGTTGATTTGATAACTTGTTTATAGAAGGCTTGATGCGCGTATACATGGTCAAATATTTTTATCATGGAAGGAGTAAGTGCTTGAATAGAAAAATGAGTTGTTTGTAAATAAGGGTCTTGATAAGCACTTTTTAAATCGGTCAAAACTTCTTCCACAATGCTGTCCAAAAGTTCCTCTTTATCATGGTAATGTTTATAAAATGTGCCGCGGTTAACATCTGCTTCGGTTACAATATCCGTAATAGTAATTTGTTGAAAAGGCTTTTGGTCAAGTAGGGTAAAAAGGGCTTGATTGAAGGCTTTTTTTGTTTTTTTAACCCGTCTATCCATGATTTTGCACCTCCGATTGAAGAAATTTTCCTCTTACTATACATATAACGCAAAAGTGTTGCTTAATCAACAAAACAGGCTTTCTTTACATATTGAAAGCGTTTTACTCAGGGATTATAATGAAGAGAGAAAGAAGGTGTTTTTCTTTCTAGCGTAACAAAAGTGAAGGAGGAAATAATAATGGGGAAATTAACTGGAAAAGTAGCAGTAGTAACTGGTGCGGCTTCTGGAATGGGGCAACAGATTGCGATTCTTTTCGCCAAAGAGGGCGCGAAAGTAGTCGTGGCGGATTTGAATTTAGAAGCAGCACAAAAAACAGTTGAGCTTGTTGAAAAAGAACAAGGCACCGGGCTCGCGGTTGTCGCGAATGTAACCAAACAAGAAGATATTGAAAACATGATCAATCAAGCAGTGGAGAAATTTGGAACATTAGATATTTTAGTAAACAATGCAGGAATTATGGATAATTTTGTCCCAGCTGGCGAATTAACAGATGAGCTTTGGGATAAAGTGTTTGCGATAAACACAACGGGCGTGATGCGCGCCACTCGAGAAGCACTCCATATCTTTGAAGAAAAAGGGCAAGGTGTGATTGTTAATATTGCTTCCGCCGGCGGGCTATTTGGCTCCAGAGCAGGTGCGGCTTATACAGCGTCGAAACATGCGGTCGTTGGTTTTACGAAAAATGTTGGCTTCCAATATGCGAATAAAAACATCCGGTGTAACGCCATAGCGCCAGGAGCAGTAAATACGAATATCGGCACAACGATTTATGCGCCAGATGAGTTTGGGCAAGAACGTGCGATGATTGGAATGGGCATTAATCCTCGAGCTGGAGATGCTTCAGAAATTGCCAAAGTCGCGTTATTTTTAGCTTCTGATGATGCTAGTTTTGTTAATGGAACAGTTATTACAGCGGACGCAGGTTGGACCGCTTACTAATACGTTTTAGTCCGCAAAAGGAAATCATTTTCTTTTGTGGACTTTTTTTGAGAAAATAGAGGGATAAAGCTTTGGAGCAGCGTCTGTTTTTAAGAGGTTGTTTCTTTGTGTGTATGCATAGTTGTGAGCATAATGGGGTAATGAGTAACAAAGTGAAAGGCGGGGATGCTTTTTGGTCCAACAGTTGGTAAGTAATGCAGCGATTCTACTCGCAGGATTTTATATTATTTCCTTAGTTTATAAAGAACCAATTACAAAAGAATTATCGACAAATAGAAAAATGGTAATCGGAATATGGGCCGGGCTTCTTGGTTTTGCGCTGATGATTTTTGGGATTCCGATTTCGAATAATGTGATTGTTGATTTACGTCATATTCCAATTATAATGGTAGGTTTTTATGGTGGGCCGATTCCGGCAATTGTGTCTGCTATTATTATTTCTGCATCGCGCTTCTTAATTTCAGTGAATTCTGCGGCTATTATGGCGGGAATTGTTATGATATTGATTGGCATAATAACGGCACTTTTTAGCAAACGCTTAGAAAAATTCAAAATTTGGGGCGTTTTTATTTTGAATGTGATTGCATGTGGCTTTGTCGTGGTTAATTTGCATTTGATTTTAGCCAGAGAGGCTAACTACTGGCTCAATATGTCGATATTTGTAACGATTGCACTTGTCATTGGTGTTATTGCAGCCGGATTAATGAGTAACATGATTAAATCAAAGCAACTTTTTCAAAAATATGAGCAGGATTCGACGCTAGATTATTTGACGAGATTATCGAATGTAAGGCAATTTGATGAAAAAATCAATCATGTGATGGATGCTGGGAGTCGGCAAGTCACGCTGATGTTAATCGATATTGATTATTTTAAAAATATTAATGATACATATGGTCACGATGCAGGTGACGCGATTTTAAAACAATTGGCAGCCATTTTAAAGGCGAGCACGACAGATGGTTCAGAAGCTTTTAGAAATGGCGGGGAAGAATTCTCGATTGTGCTGTTGGATTGTTCGATAGATGAGGGAAATGATGTGGCGGAAAGAGTGAGGAAAGAAACGGAAGAGAATGATTTTATTATTCCAAACGGCCAAATAGTGAAAATAACGATTTCAGTAGGCGTGAGTGGAAGTAAAGATGGCGCAAACACAAGTGAAGGGTTATTTAAGTCTGCGGATGAAGCGTTATATAAAGCAAAATTAACAGGGAGAAATCGAGTTTGTATCGCGGATGACAACTAGTCATCACTATGCAAAAAATCCAGCAAACCTAAATGATTTGCTGGACTCTTCTTTATTTACGGCGATACATTTTTGTGAGATCTACCATTAAGTAAACGAGCAATACGGCTGTGATGACAACTGCGATAAGGCTAGCTATATCGCTCTTGAATAGCATACTAATACCGTTAATTGCTAGTGCGATTAAAATAATAATGAAATATTTGCCCATGAATTATAAAGCACCATCTTGAATGATTTCTGTTTTATAACCGTCTGGGTCTGTTAAGAAATAATAGAAAGGTTCTTCGCCGGGAAGTCCTTTTAAGTCTGTAACGGTGTAGCCAGCAGCTTGGTGTTCTTTTAGTATAGCGCGCACATCAGGAACCCCAACAGCTAAATGACCATAACCATTTCCTAAATCGTAAGCTTCTTTTTGGTCATAATTGTAGGTTAACTCTAACTCAAAGCCACCTTCTTCAAATGCCATATAAACTAGTGTGAATTCAAAATCTGGAAAGTCTTTACGGCGAACTTCTTTTAGTCCTAATGCTTTTTCATAGAAAGCAATTGATTCCGTTAAGTTTTTTACGCGGATACATGTATGTAACATTTTTGCAGTCATTTTTATTCCTCCTTTTAATCTTCTGCCTTTATTGTAGTATATCTCGGAAGTGAATACAAACAAGGAATATTGATGGAAGTAAGGCGGTTTTTTCGGTATAATGATGATTGTGAAGAAAGGCGGAAGTAGAATGACAAAAATCAAACGAATTATGACAGGAATTATCCAAGAAAATTGTTATATCATTTATCAAGATAATGTAGCGCTTATTGTTGATCCGGGTGCAGAAGCGAATAAAATTGAAGCAGAAATTACAAAGTTAGGAGTAAAACCAGTAGCCGTTTTACTAACGCATTGCCACTATGATCATATTGGCGCTTTGGAAGAAATCCGGAAAACTTATGATATTCCCGTATATGTTAGTCCGCTAGAGCAAGAATGGCTTTCGAATCCAGAGTTAAACCTATCAGCGCACATCACAGGCCAAGCAATCGTGGCGCAACCTGCGGAACAAGAGTTCACGTTAGGTGATTATAATATAGAAGGTTTTCGTTTTAAAGTGGTACCGACACCAGGACATTCTATCGGTAGTGTAAGTTTTATTTTTGACGAGTTTGTTGTCGTTGGCGATGCGCTATTTAAAGGTAGTATCGGTCGTACAGATTTATTTACAGGCGATTTTGATACGTTAATTAATAGCATTAAAACACAGCTATTCGTACTTCCTGATGACCTGCCAGCATATTCTGGACATGGTGATGCAACAACAATCGGCCACGAAAAGCAAACAAACCCATATTTCAACTAAAAAGAACTTGCAGAAGTAGTCATTCTGCAGTTTTTTTGTAATTAAACGGAAAGGATGTTGAACAATGCATTCAGATGAGGAAATTTTCAAAGAAACAACAACAAAATCACTGCTTCAATTATTAAAAAAAGATTATCACTTTCATGATTATTGTTATCAAGAAATTATTCCTAGAGGCAAAGAAATCAAAATGAACCATGCGAAAGGCTTCAAAATTTACTTAGTCGAAAGCGGCTATTTCTCTTATTGCCTTCAAAATGAATATGGTGACTCGGGTATTATTAGCTTTGTAAGTAGTGAAATTGCGATTAATTTGATTCCGCTGATTAAAGAAGAACCAGAAGAGTCCGTATTACGCAGTTTGACGGAGGTTCATTGCTGGGTACTCGATCCTGAGTTTGTCGAACGTGTTTTAGATGAATCAGGTCAAAAAGCGAACTATTTATTATCTAATTTGCTTTATACAAGAAAAGTTTATTTCAAAGCGAGCAAACGTAATTTTATGAAGAAAGAACGCCGTATTAGAGCGTGTTTAAAAGAGATTGGCCTTTATATGGGGAGAGTGACAAAGGATAAAGAATATATTTTACCGGATGAGATCACTAATTCTATTTTAGCCCAATATGCGAATACGACACGTGAATATACGAATATTATCGTGCTGAAACTACGAAAAGAAGGAATTTTGGACGATAGTTATAAACCATGGGTCATTAAAAAAATCGACACACTTTAATTGATAAAACTTAATATATATTGATTTTAAGCATACAAAAGGTGGAAAAGTTAAAATAATATCTAAATGATGGTGATTTAAAATGTCACAAAAAATACTTATTTAGCTATTTTCTGCCTAAAAAAAGTTTGTTTTAGTACAAAAATAGTAAGAAAAATTTCTTTTTGATTATTATAATGTTATTTTATTTGGTTAAAACCTTCTCTGAGGTGTTTTCATTCTGTGATATTATACTTTAGAGGAGGAGTTTGCATTGAACACATTAGAAAAACGACAACATGAAATTTTGACCAATCCACTTCATTTTTGTAAGAAGTCTGGAGATTTTGCTAAACATAGTATGAGTATTAAACTTTCAAAAAATGAACTATTTGACGTCGACTTTGTAACAGGTATCTATTTTGTTGAAAAAGGTATCGTTATGAAAGGAACACAAATTGATGATTATATTGGCTATGATCAATTACTAAAACATGGGGATGTATGTAATTTTTCATCGTTTATGTCTTCAGATTTGAAACGCAATATTGGGGCTAAATTATTATCACCGAGTTCTAGTGTTATTACAGCAGTAGATAGAGATTTTTTCATTTTTATGGTGGAAAAACACATTAGTATCGAAGAATTTATGTTATATCAATCGAAAAAAGAAATCATGGTACTTCAACGCCGCTGCTTGCTTAATACGCTTAAAGTGAAAGATCGCGTGAAACATGTTATTGCTGCGATTGGTTACGAATATGGTATTTCCAATGGTGATAACATTCAAATTCCACAAGAATTGTCTACTACATTTTTATCTAAGTTCATGGGTATTACAAGAGAATATCTTAGTTTAACGCTTAGTGAACTGAAAAAAGAAGGTTACTTATTAAACACAAAAATTCCTGTTGTAATAAATGTAGAAAAACTTTTCAATGAAATTCCCTACGAATCATTAATTTTATAAAACCAAGAAGATAGTCTAACGGCTGTCTTCTTTTTTATGCTAAAATGAAAGAAAAAAAGGAGTTCCACTATGAGTGAATACTTGGAAATTCCAGAATTAAATAAAGCTTTTCCATTTCGATCGTTCGTCAATGAAGGAGAGGTGCTCGTTTATCCACATTGGCACAAAGAAATTGAAATTATTTATGCGCTAAAAGGTAGCCTAAACCTTGGTGTGAATGATATGCCAATTCAATTAAATGAAGGCGAGATTCAAGTAATCAATGGCGGCGATGTTCATTATTTTCTAGCTTCACCAAATAGTGAACGTATCGTGATTCAATTTGATTTAAGTTTATTTCAAGAAGAAATGCAAATGGACGGTCAAAACCAAACATTGCGCGAAATGCTAACAGAAATGGCGCATTTGAGCAGGGAATGGCCAGAAGAGACGGTTTCTAAAATGCAATCGTTAATCATAAATATCCATACCGAATCGAGCGGCGACAGCCCAGGCAAGCACTACATTCTTAAAGCCGATCTCCTAGCGATTATTGGTTTAATCTACCGTGAAATTCCTCAAATAAAAACGCAACCGGATAGTGTTATTTCGGAAGAGGCAGTCCTCAAATCCCAAGAAACCCTACATAAATTAGATCAAATTTTTTCTTATGTCGAAAAGCATTACCAAGAGCCTGTTAGCCTGCAAGAAGTGGCGGATTATACTGGATTTAGTACCTACTATTTCACCAAGTTTTTCAAACGAAATACAGGTATGACTTTCGTGACTTTTTTAAATGATTATCGGTTGAATAAAGCAAAATGGATGTTGTTAAATGAAGCCTTTCCAGTAACCGAAGTGGCTGAACTGGCTGGTTTTAGTAGCGTGAAAACCTTTCATCATGCATTTAAGCGGGCGATGGGTGTGGCGCCGTTAAAATACAGAAAGACAATATACGGGAATAATTAAGCAATAAAATAGGAAGAATTACCTTCAGTAGTTTTGTATGATGTAACTATCAAAACTATTGGAGGTTTTTTATTATGACATTAAAAGTTGGAATTATTGGTTGTGGAGGCATTGCAAACGGGAAGCATATGCCAAGTTTATTAAAAGCTGAAAAAGCAGAAATGGTTGCTTTTTGCGATATCGTTCTAGAAAAGGCTGAAGCGGCAGCAAAAGAATTTGGAAGTGAAAATGCAAGCGTATACACAAACTATGAAGAATTACTCCAAGATAAATCCATCGATGTCATTCATGTTTGTACACCAAATATTTCTCATGCAGAGATTTCTATCGCGGCAATGGAAGCTGGAAAACACGTTATGTGCGAAAAACCAATGGCAAAAACGACCGAAGAAGCGAAAAGCATGATTGCAGCCGCAGAGCGTACTGGCAAAAAACTAACAATTGGTTATCAAAATAGATTCCGTAAAGACTCGGACTACTTACATCAAGTTTGCGAAAACGGGGAACTAGGCGATATTTATTATGCAAAAGCAAAAGCAATTCGTCGTCGTGCAGTGCCAACTTGGGGCGTGTTTTTAGATGAAGAAGCACAAGGTGGAGGCCCGCTAATCGATATTGGAACACACGCGCTTGATCTAACACTTTGGATGATGGACAACTATAAACCGAAATATGTAGTAGGAAACAGCTATCATAAACTTGCAAAGAAAGAAAATGCAGCCAATGCTTGGGGCTCATGGGATCCGAAGAAATTCACGGTAGAAGATTCCGCATTTGGCTTTATCACGATGGAAAACGGTGCGACGATTGTTTTAGAAGCAAGTTGGGCGCTTAACACACTAGATGTTGGGGAAGCGAGAACCTCTCTTTCTGGAACAGAAGGTGGCGCGGATATGGAAGACGGATTACGTATCAACGGAGAAGCACACAGTCAAATGTTTGAAAAGAAAATTCAATTAGAAGCAGGCGGCGTTGATTTTTATGATGGCACGGGTGATGATCCGGCATTAATCGAAGCAGAACAGTGGTTAGAAGCCATTTTGAATGATACTGATCCAGTTGTAAAACCAGAACAAGCACTTGTTGTAACGCAAATTTTAGAAGCTATCTATGAATCATCTAAAACAGGTCAGCCAGTTTATTTTAATTAAGGAGGACGCACCTTTATGAAAGCAAAAATAGCTTTGCAGTTGTGGAGTGTTCAGGAAGCTTGTGAGGATGATTTTTTTGAAACGCTGGAAAAAGTGGCGAAAATGGGTTATGACGGCGTGGAATTCGCTGGTTATTACGGCAAAGCTGCGGGTGAAATTAAAGCAAAATTAGCGGAACTTGGGCTAGAAGTAGCAGGTTCGCATATAAGTAAGGAACAACTAGAAGCCGATTTGGAAGCGGTCATTGCTTTTGAGCGCGAATTGGGTAATAACTATATCATTTGCCCTTATGCAGATTTTGAAACGAAACAAGAATGGCTTGAATTTAGCGCGGAACTTCGCGAGATTACGAAAGCTGTGAAACAAACTGGAATGCAATTTGGTTATCATAATCATGCCCACGAGTTAGAAAACTTAGATGGCGAGATTATTTTAGATGCTTTATTTGAAAATGTACCGGAGATGGTTGCGGAATTAGATACTTATTGGATAGAGCACGCTGGCATTGGTGTTATCCCTTTTATCGAAAAATATCGCAACCGGGTGCCGCTTGTTCATATAAAAGATAAATCAAAAACGACCAAAGAAAGCACGATTATCGGTGAGGGGATTCTTGATGTTCCTGGTTATTTGAAAACAGCGCTTGATGCTGGAACCAAATGGCTGGTTATCGAACAAGAAGCGTTCGAGGAAGAACCACTAACAAGTGTTGCCAAAGGTTATAACTATGTAGCGAATTTATTGGAGGGGAAATAATATGACACGCGTAACGGTATGGAATGAATTTTTACATGAAAAAGAAGATGATGCGGTACTGGCGATTTATCCAGATGGCATTCATGGTCAAATTGCTAGTTTCCTAGAAAAAGCAGGACTTGATGCAAAAACGGCTACTTTAGAAGAACCAGAGCATGGACTTACGGAAGAAGTTTTAGCGAATACGGATGTTTTGATTTGGTGGGGACACATGGGGCATGACCGCGTGGAAGATAAAATTGTCGACCGTGTCCAAAAGCGCGTTTTAGAAGGAATGGGACTTGTCGTACTTCATTCAGGTCATATGTCAAAAATCTTTATGCGCTTAATGGGAACAAGTTGTGACCTAAAATGGCGTGAAGCAAATGAAAGAGAGCGACTTTGGGTGGTTGACCCGACGCATCCAATCGCGAAAGGAATCGGCGAATATATCGAGCTCGATGAAGAAGAAATGTACGGTGAGCATTTTGATATCCCGACACCAGACGAATTGATTTTCTTAGGTTGGTTTGAAGGTGGCGAAGTGTTCCGCAGCGGAATCACATACAAAAGAGGAAACGGTCGGATTTTCTACTTCCAACCAGGCCACGAATCCTATCCAACCTATCACCATCCGGACATCCAACAAGTCATTATTAACGGTGTCCACTGGTGCGCAGAAGGTCGGAAAAATTACCCAGCATACGGAAATCACCAACCACTTGAAAAAATAGGGAGGAAATAAAAATGAAATTAGGCGTATTTACACCATTATTTGCTAATTTACCATTAGAAGAAATGTTAGATAAAGTGAAAGCAGCAGGACTTGACGCAGTAGAAATTGGAACAGGCGGTAATCCGGGAAACCACCACTGCCCAACAGACGAACTTTTGGCAAGCGAAGCAGCGCGCGAGGAATATTTGGAAAAATTTACGAGTCGCGGATTAACGATTAGCGCATTTAGTTGTCATGATAATCCGATTTCTCCTAATAAAGCAGAAGCGGCGGCATCTGATGAAATTTTGCGTAAATCGATTAAACTAGCTTCCTTAATGAATGTCCCTGTTGTGAACACGTTTTCCGGGACAGCTGGTGATAGCGATGATGCTAAAGCGCCGAACTGGCCGGTTATTCCGTGGCCGACTGTTTATAGCGATATTAAAACGTGGCAATGGGAAACAAAACTCATTCCTTACTGGAAAGAAATTGGCGAGCTTGCAGCAGCTTCTGGCGTCAAAATTGGTATCGAATTACACGGTGGTTTCTTATGTCATACACCGTACACGATTTTAAAATTGCGCGAAGAAACAAATGACTCTATCGGTGTTAATTTAGACCCAAGTCATTTATGGTGGCAAGGAATTGACCCTGTTGGCGCGATTAAAATCTTAGGAAAAGCGGGCGCAATTCATCATTTCCATGCGAAAGATACTTACTTGGATCAAGATAATATTAATATGTACGGTTTAACGGATATGCAACCATATGGCGACGTTCAAACAAGAAGCTGGACATTCCGTTCGGTTGGCTGTGGTCACAGTTTGACAGAATGGTCGGATATTATGAGTGCGCTTAGAACATATGGTTACGATTACGTAGTCAGCATCGAACATGAAGACCCATTAATGTCGATTGATGAAGGTTTCGACCGTGCTGTTACAAACTTACAATCGATTTTAATTAAAGATAAACCACTGGATATGTGGTGGGCTTAACGATAAGAAAGGGTGTCTTAGGATGAAAAAATATCAATTAGTCATTGTTGGTTACGGCGGAATGGGAAGCTATCATGTCACGCTTGCATCGGCTGCTAATCATTTAGAAGTTCATGGTGTATTCGACATTCTAGAAGAAAAACGGACCGCAGCTGCCGAAAAAGGTCTGAAAATCTACGAAAGTTTTGAAGCCGTTTTAACAGATGAAAAAGTCGATGCTGTTCTTATCGCGACGCCAAATGATAGCCATAAAGAATTGGCGATTAGTGCACTCGAAGCAGGTAAGCATGTCGTTTGCGAAAAACCAGTGACAATGACAAGTGAAGATTTGCTAGCGATTATGGATGTAGCGAAAAAAGTAAATAAACACTTTATGGTTCACCAAAATCGTCGTTGGGATGAAGATTTCCTGATTATTAAAGCAATGTTCGAACAAAAAACAATTGGCGAAATGTTCCACCTAGAATCGCGCGTTCATGGCGCAAATGGTATTCCAGGAGATTGGCGTCATTTGAAAGCGCATGGTGGTGGAATGGTACTTGATTGGGGCGTGCATTTACTCGATCAATTGTTATTCTTAGTCGACAGCAACGTGAAATCCGTATCTGCTAATTTAAGTTACGCGCTCGGAGATGAAGTCGATGATGGATTTGTAACGTTCATTACCTTTGAAAATGGCATCACAGCCCAAATCGAAGTAGGAACAACCAATTTCATCAAATTACCTCGTTGGTATGTCAAAGGAACAGAAGGAACTGGCATTATCCATGACTGGGATTTAAGCGGCGAAATCGTTCAACCGACCGCACTTGCTAAAACGTCCGAACCAACGCCAATCAAAGCGGGTCAAGGACTAACAAAAACAATGGCGCCACCAAGCGAGGAAGCAACCAATACATTATCTCTTCCAGCTCCTGCTGAGTTACCAACTTCTTTCTATAATAATTTTGTGGATGTTTTAAATAACGACAGTGAACCCATCGTTCAAAACGAAGAAGTTTACCAAGTTTTAAAATTGATTGAAGCCATATTTGAAGCGGCTGAGACAAATCGAACCATCCATTCTATCTGAAAAAGATGTTTTAGCTTCTGATTATGTGGAAAACACTTAATATGGAGACGCGATTCTTCATTAGAAAAATATTCTAATTAGGAGGCAAAACCAATGAGTGAAGATAAAGGTATGAAAGACAAAGCAAAAGGATTGAAAGATAAAGTAGTAGGCGACGCTAAAGACAAGTTCGGTAAAGCAACAGATGATAAAGGCAAACAAGTAGAAGGTAAAGCGCAAAAAGCAAAAGGCGAAGTAGAAGATAAAGCCGGCGACGCTAAAAAGAAATTATCCGAATAAGTGAAAAAGGTAGGCTTGAATTTCTCAAGTCTACCTTTTTTTAGTCTAATAATAGTAAAAGGTTTTAATCCATTTTATGGAGGTATACAAGAAAAGTATAGGCAAATAAAATGTGTAGGAGGAAACCGATAATGGCAAAAAAAGTCTTACCTAAAGAAGCATCAACTTTTACAAAGAAAGTGAATAATCAAGTGAAAGAGGCACTACCTTTTGAGAACACGAAAGATTTTGATGATGCAAGGAAAGGCTTTATTGGGACATGGGATCATGTAAAAGTGGATACGGATGATGGTCACGCGGTTTGGGATTTAGAGGATTACAAGTTTATCGAAGGGGAAGCTCCTGACTCCGTGAATCCAAGTTTATGGCGTATCGCTCAGCTTAATATGACGAATGGTTTATTCAAAGTAACGGACCGGGTTTATCAAGTGCGTGGTTTTGATATGTCGAATACGACCATTATGGAAGGCGACACAGGTTTAGTTATTACCGATACATTGATGTCCGTTGAAACAGCTCGTGCGGCACTTGATTTATATTATGAGCACCGTCCGAAAAAACCAATTAAGGCGATTATTTACACTCATTCCCACGCAGACCATTACGGCGGAGTAGCAGGGCTTATTACAAAAGAAGATGTAGCCTCCGGAAAAGTTGCGCTTATTGGACCAGAAGGATTTATGGAAGCGGCTGTTAGTGAAAATATTTTTGCCGGAAACGCGATGATTCGTCGTGCGGAGTATATGTACGGTAGCCGTTTATCACGCGGTAAATTAGGGCAGGTGGATGCTGGTCTTGGGAAAACGGCTTCCAAAGGACATATGTCATTATTAGCGCCAAATGATACGATTACATTTGACCATGAAAAACGGGTTGTTGATGGAATCGAAGTAGAATTTTTAATGGCGCCGAATACAGAAGCTCCATCTGAACATATGATGTATTTCCCGCAATTTAAACTACTTAATATCGCGGAAGATGCCGTGCATAATTTGCATAATATTTTAACGCTACGTGGCGCGCAAATTCGTGATGCGTACGAGTGGTGGAAAGATATTGATAAAGCGATTCGCGCATTTGGCGATCAATATGAAGTGTGTATTGGGCAACATCACTGGCCAACATGGGGAAATGACGAAATCAATGATATGCTGATCCACCAACGTGATGCGTATAAATACATGCATGACCAAACGCTTCATTTTATTAATAAAGGCCTAACTGCGATTGAAGTTGCAGAAGCGGTGAAATTCCCTCCTGTTCTCGAAGAAAAATGGTATTTACGCGGTTATTACGGCACGCTTAACCATGATGTTAAAGCCATTTATCAATTTTATCTTGGTTGGTATGATGGTAATCCGGCCGATCTTTATCCACTACCTCCAGAAGATGTCGCGAAAAAATATGTGGAGTTTATGGGCGGCGTCGATGAAGTCTTGAAAAAAGCACGCGTATCTTATGAAGCGGGTGAGTATCGCTGGGTTGCGGAAGTAGTCAAACACGCGGTCTTCGCGGACGGAGAAAATGGTGAAGCGAGAGCACTACTTGCTGATGCGCTAGAACAACTTGGCTATCAATCAGAGTCAGGCCCTTGGCGCAATGTGTTCTTAGCTGGCGCAGATGAACTAAGAAATTCAGTACCAGAGGAAGTTATTTCTGGCGTTACGCTTGATATCGTTGAGGGCATGCCATTTAACTTAATTTTAGATTATATGGGTATTCGTTTAAATGGTGAACGTTCGATTGATAAACGGATTTCAATGAATTGGAAGCTGACAGATGTGGATGAAAATTATCATTTGCTCGTAAACAATTCTGTATTGATTTATCGCGATAGTGAGGCGGACGATAAAGCGGACTTAACATTAACAACAACTCGCGATACATTTAATCATATTTTCGGTGGCGTGAAGAGTTTTGAAGAAGCATTCGCTGACCAAACCGTAAAACTAGAAGGCAATGCGAAGAAATTTGCGGAATTCGCGTCATTGCTCGATGAGTTTAATCCAGTATTCAATATTGTTACACCTTAATAAAAAATAAAACGCTTTGTTTAGCCTTTTGATAAGGCTATAACAAAGCGTTTTTTATTGTTCTGCTAAATATTTCATTGTATCTGGAACGTTTTTGATTTTTTTATAATTAACGACCATTTTATTTTCACCGATGAGAACTTTGAATTGATCGTTTTTGGTTAATTCTTTTTCGGAATAGAATGTTAGTTGTTTTTGCTTTCCTTTATCATCATATACTTTCGATACATATTTGAATCCTTTGAATTGATTTTTTTGAACGGGTTTTCCAGTAGCTTCGACTTTAAGATAGTAGGACTTTACTGCGGCATCGGTTGGCATCGCATACTCCCAAATTGCGCAAACAGTCAGAAGAACTGCAGCTAATAAGATTAAACCTCTTTTTTTATTAAACATTTCTCCTTCATCCTCTCTGGATTTGTTTTATTACATTAAGTTTACAATGAAAAGACAACTTTATCCCGTTTGTTAACTAACAAAATCCATCGTTAATCTTACAATTTTGTCAGAATGGTGACAAAATGGAATCATAAAGATTGTGAAGTTACAAAAATCGATTTTTTTTACTACTAAATGTAGAATCTGTGAAAAAAATAGCCACTACAAGTAGTAGCATTTTGGTACTGAAAATATGCTCGAAAACACACAATTGCCTGAAAAAATTTTTTTATTTGCCGGAAACCTTGTTTTAATCAGAGTTTTGCCCTTTTTAGCCGAAAATTCAAAGTACTATATCTTGCATTCACATAAAAAAAGTTATACTATATATAGTATCGAAAGCGAAATATTGCTTCATCGCCTTTTAACTTTTATCAGGGGAATTTGCTCCTTTAAAAGTTAATTTTTTTGCTCCATGGAACGACCACAAATAGTTCGGGGACGAATGAAAAGCGCAAAATGAATCAGATATTTTTACAACGAGGAAAAAAGGATGAAATGGGGATTGCAAATGACAACTTACATAGTAAAAGACGGGGGAAACAGAAAGCTACCTTTTGACAAAAGCCGATTGGATGGTTATTTAGAGAAAATCCATGAAGAATTTCCGAAACTTGATTTAGAAGATTACAAACGTAAGGTTTTTAATTTTGTAGAGAAGAAGGAAGATTACGCGGCGGACGAATTAGTCGATTATTTAATTAGGGAAGCAGAAGCCCGTACAGATATTCATATTCCTGAATGGGAACATTTCGCGGCACGTCTTTATTTAAATAAATTATATAAAAAAGCGAGTAAAAACCGTTTTTATAATGATGATGATAAATATGGTTCGTACGTTGGACTTCAAGAAAGTTTAGGCGAGCGCGGTATTTATTCCGGCAATATCCTAAAAAATTATTCTAAAGAAGATTTGATTACAGCAGGGAAATTAATTGACCCTGAAAAAGATAAATTATTTACGTATAACGGTTTGTATTTACTTGCGACTCGTTATTTAGCAACTGACTCTGAACGCAATGTGTATGAGTTACCACAAGAACGTTGGTTAACTATCGCACTTTATTTAATGCAAAATGAACCAAAAGAAAAACGCATGAAATTAGTAGAAGAAGCTTACTGGGCTTTAAGTAACCTATATATGACTGTAGCAACACCAACGCTTGCAAACGCCGGAAAAGTTGGCGGACAATTATCTAGTTGTTTCATAGATACAGTAGATGATAGCTTGCAAGGTATTTATGACAGCAATACAGACGTGGCTAGAGTTTCTAAGCACGGCGGTGGTGTTGGCGCGTATCTTGGTTATGTTCGTTCAACAGGAGCTGCTATCCGCGGCGTAAAAGGTGCAAGTGGCGGCGTTATTCCTTGGATTAAACAATTAAACAATACAGCCGTGAGCGTGGACCAATTAGGCCAACGTAAAGGCGCAATTGCTGTTTATTTAGACGTATTCCATAAAGATATCGAATCTTTCCTTGATTTACGTTTAAACAATGGTGACCAACGTCTACGCGCACATGATGTATTTACAGCTGTTTGTATTCCTGACATTTTCATGGAAGCTGTAGAGCGTCGTGGCGAGTGGTATTTATTCGATCCACATGAAGTAAAAGCGAAAAAAGGCTGGTACCTACAAGATTTCTACGATGAAACAAAAGGTGAAGGTACTTTCCGTGAAAAATATGACGAATTAGTAGCTGACGAAACAATCAGTAAAAAAATCGTTAAAGCAATTGATATTATGAAACGTGTGATGGTGAGCCAACTTGAAACAGGTAACCCATTCATGTTCTACCGAGATGAAGTAAATAGAATGAACCCTAACAAACACGAAGGTATGGTTTATTCAAGTAACTTATGTACTGAAATTATGCAAAATATGAGCCCAACAAAAATGATTCAAGAAATTATTTCTGGCGATCAAATCGTTATTACAAAACAAGCGGGAGATTTTGTTGTATGTAACTTATCTTCTGTTAACTTAGGCCGTGCAGTTGTGGCGGAAGAAGAAGGTACATTAGAACGTTTAATCGAAGTTGAGGTACGTATGCTTGATAACGTTATCGACTTAAACGAACTACCAGTACCACAAGCAACGATTACAAACCAAAAATACCGTTCTATCGGACTTGGAACATTCGGTTGGCATCACTTGCTTGCGCTTAAAAATATCGCGTGGGACTCAGAAGAAGCTGAGAAATATGCCG
The DNA here is from genome assembly GCF_014229095.1 of Listeria cossartiae subsp. cayugensis. Classification (GTDB taxonomy): domain Bacteria; phylum Bacillota; class Bacilli; order Lactobacillales; family Listeriaceae; genus Listeria; species Listeria cayugensis. The sequence continues at coordinate 160,052 of NZ_JAARZC010000002.1, forward strand.
ATGAATTATATGAACAAATCAACTATTTAGCAATTCGCGCTAGTAACAAACTAGCTCAAGAAAAAGGTGCTTACAAAGTCTTCAAAGGAAGCGATTGGAACACTGGAGAATATTTTGCACGTCGTAACTATAATTCAGCTGAATGGCAAGAATTAGCGAAAGAAGTAGCAGAAAAAGGTTTACGTAATGCGTATCTTGTAGCTGTAGCGCCAAATATGAGTACAGCTCAAATTGCTGGATCCACTGCTTCTATCGATCCAATTTACAGCGCGTTCTACTATGAAGAGAAAAAAGATTACCGTCGTCCAGTAATTGCACCAGACTTAAATTTAAGCACATACCCATACTACGAAAAAGGTGCATACAAAGTAGACCAATTCGCAAGTGTTCGTCAAAATGGTCGCCGTCAACGTCACGTAGACCAATCGCTAAGCTTTAACTTCTACGTACCAAGTGGCATTAAAGCAAGTAAATTACTTGAACTACACATGACTGCTTGGAATGAAGGATTAAAAACAACTTACTATGTCCGCTCAAACGATATCGACGTAGAAGAATGTGAATGGTGCTCAAGCTGATAAATCTCTAAACACTTGACGAATAACGCAAAAATGAAAGGGAGGGCTTGCCTCGATGGCTAACCAAAAAGAACAACTTACTCGTATTAAAATTTTAGAACCTTTATTTCCTAATCGTTCTACTTCAATCATAAACGGAGAAACTAGTGGGATTTTGAATTGGAATGATATCCCGTATCCTTCTTTCTACCGTGCATATAAAGAACTTTCTACTAACTACTGGATTCCAGATGAAGTAGATATGAAAAGTGATGCGAAACAATATCCGAATCTTTCCGAAGAAGAAAAATATGCTTTTGATGCCATCATTGGCTTACTAGCTACACTTGATTCTCCGCAAACACGTTTCATTTACAATATTGCGGAATATATTACTGATCCAGCTGTACATGCAAATGCAGCGATTATCGGGCAACAAGAAGTAATCCATAATGAAAGTTACTCTTATGTACTTGCTTCTATTACCAACTTGCAAGAACAAAATCGCGTATTTGAACTTGCGAGAACACATCCGACAATCATCAAACGTAACGAGCCAATCATGGCAGCATACGACGATTTCATGAATAACAAAACGGGTGAAACACTTGTCAAAGCATTGATTCAATCTTCAATTTTAGAAGGAATTAATTTCTACAGTGGCTTTGCTTACTTCTACAACCTGGTTCGTCAAAATAAAATGACAGGAACTGGGAAAATCATTAGCTTTATCAATCGTGATGAATTAGCTCACTCGAAATTTATTTCTGAAGTAATCCGGGCAATCCTTGGGGAAAACCCAGAATTACAAACAGATGAGTTAGTAGAATATACACATGAAGCTTTCCGCCACGCTGTTGAACTTGAAACAGAATGGTCTGAAGAAGTTTTACAAGGTATTGAAGGTATTGATGTGGAAGAAATGGTTGATTACGTGAAATATCGTGCCAACAAAATGCTAGGAATGCTTGGTATTCCAGAACTTTATCCAGGACATAGCGACAACACAATGACTTGGATTAAAGCTTACGCAGATAACTTTACAGAAACAAAAACTGACTTTTTCGAAATGCGCAATTCAAGCTATAAAAAAACGAATATGGATAACGGATTCGACGATTTATGAGAATCTTGCTAGCCTATGATTCTCTAAGTGGGAACACCAAAATGGTAGCGGATGAAATTGAAGAGATATTACAAAACGAAGGGCACGAAGTTGTGTCCTTACGTGTATCTCCTTCCGCTGCGTATCCGCTTGATGAGGATTTTGACTTGTACGTGTTGGGGGCATGGACAGTCGACTACGGAAGAACGCCGCCAGATATGAAAGATTTTATCGCGGAGCTAGCCGTAAAGCCCAAGAATGTAGCCATTTTTGGCACTGGGGAAACACAATGGGGTATGGATTTTTATTGCGGAGCTGTCGACCGAATGGCCAAATATTTCGGTACAAGCTACCCAACCTTAAAAATAGAACAAATGCCACACACCGAACAAGATGTGGCTGATATAGACAATTGGGTCAAGCAAATTTTAGCGTTAAGGAGTGGAATCAAATGACAAGTATTGAAATTAAAACACCTGAAGAGTTCCAAGCTCATATTAGTGGAGAAGAATTAGTATATGTAGATTATTGGAAAGATAATTGTCCTAATTGTAAAATGCTTGATCTTTCGTTTGCTGAATTCAAAAACTCTGAAATCGCAAGCAAAGTAAAAGTATTAAAAGTAAAATTAGAAGAAATGGGCGAAAACTTCTTTTTTGACCGTGATGTACAACAAACACCAACACTTGTACTTTACAAAGGCGGCGAAGAAATCCACCGTTTAAACGGATTTATCCCACCAAACAAAATCGAAGAAGCTGTTTCTTTAAATGCGTAATTGAATGAGTGATAAGTCCTTGCTACTAAGCGACTTATTGCTCTTTTTTCTGTCGTTATTTGTGATTTGATTTACAGGAGGGGTTAGGGATTTGAGACAATTACAAGATGAAATTACTGCTTTTCTGGAAGAACGTGACTGGTTGGATCAGTATAATAAACCAAAAGATTTAGCAATATCCTTGTCGCTTGAAGCAGCAGAATTATTGGAATGTTTTCAGTGGAAGCAAGATGAGGTGGCAGTGAAAGAAAACCGGGAAGCGATTTTAAAAGAAGTAGCGGATGTCATGATATACGCACTCCAAATCGCGGAAAGTATGGGAGCAGACGGCGAAGAGCTTGTTCGTTCCAAGCTCGCAGAAAACCGAACACGGACATGGCCGAAAAAATAGAAAAAGCTGCTTTATCAGTTTAGGATAAAGCAGCTTTTTATTTAATAAGAATAAGATCGTTTACGTCTTTTTTTGGAACGAATCATTGCAAAAATTCCTGCTGCGACCAAAATAAGCGAAATGATGCAAACACCGAAACCAATAAGTCCAGTTATGCTAAACGAAAAACCAAAGCCAATCAGACCAACAAGAAGTACAACTAAGCTAGCTAATTTCATTTGAAAACTCCTTTCAGAAATCTTATCTCTATTATAAAGGAATAACTTGAAAAAAATAAGCCTTTAAAGAGAAAAAAATTTTAAAGATGAAAGGCATTGATAGAGCATCAGTTCGCATAATTTCGAAATAGTCAAGACTGCAAAGGAAAAAAATTATCTGTTATAGTAAGAAAGTGAGAGAGGCAAGGAGGACAACACATGGATTTTAAAGAGTATCAAGTTTTAGCAAATAGAACTGCAGCAACACACGAACAGGCATTAACGAATTACGGACTTGGAATAGCTGGAGAAGCCGGTGAAGTTGCTGATTTGATTAAGAAATATGCTTTTCATGGACACGATTTAGATAAAGATGCGTTGACGAAAGAATTAGGCGATGTTCTTTGGTACGTATCACAAATTGCTAAATGGGCCGACATAAGCATGGAAACCGTTGCCGAATTAAATATCGAAAAATTAAAACGCCGCTATCCGCAAGGCTTTTCGGCGGAACGAAGCAAACTCCATATCGATTAAAAAAACGTTTGTATTTAAGGAAAGTTCTTAAATACAAACGTTTTTAGTCTTTTAATGAGCTAGAAAACTTACTAAATAGTGTATAAATGACATATTGGATAATCGAGAAGTAAAATACGAAGTTCCAGAATGGCCAGTGAAAAACACTAAACATGATTTGGATGGATTCGACTGGTTGCGTAAGTAGATGAATCGAATGCAAGCGTGAAAATCTGCCAATATAAATCGCATAACTCGATAATAAGATTAAACCAATTAACAGTAGTTGGTAACTGAACCAACTCGTCCAATTAAAGCGTCTTCTTATTTCCGCAAGCATTTTTGCAAAGGACCAGAAGCCAATAAATAACCCAAAGAATACACCAACGATAATATAAGTGAAGTGGCGCCACAACCATGGTGACGTGGAAAGTATTCCTTCTGCTCCGTAAATCTCTAAGCGCTGTAAATGTAGCAAGTCAGTGAGTAGATAAGGCGCATTTGGGAAAAATACTAACCAAACAATGCCGAGGGGCCAAAATATCCACCATACGCGAGGTTTCTTTGTGAGGAATACAGCTATTTCGAAAGGTATATAAGCAAGCCCAACATTTAAAATTAAAAAAGTATACGTGTCAGCGGTAAAATGTAAAACAAGAAAATATCCGAGTAAAAAAGCTCGGCAAGTCCAAATTGCTTTCGTCATGTAATAGTCACCTCGTGCTTGCTATTGTATCACAATTTGAGTTGCCGAGGATAACTTAACCTGCTAAATGAAACAAAAGTACTAAAGTTAACCCAAAAGCAGAAAGCAAGATCGAACCAATAAACGCCGCCACAAAAGGTTTTCCGCCCATTTTTCCAAAAGAAGGTAAGTGGACATTTAATCCAAGTCCGCCCATTGACATAGCAATAAGGAAATAGGCACAGACAACGAGAAAATTGGTGATAGATGTTGGAATAATACCAAAACTATTGATAGCACTTGTAGCTAGGAAGCCGAAAATAAACCAAGGTACGGGAAGTTCTGCCCATGAAAAACGATTATTTGTTCCAGCGTTTACCATTTTTGCAACGACGAAGCAGACTGGAACAAGTAGTGCCACGCGAGTTAATTTGACGATAACGGCCATATCGACGGCAGAAGTTCCACCTGGATCCGCTGCAGCAATTACGTGCGCAATTTCATGAAGCGTAGCCCCTGCAAAAATACCGTAACCATCTGGTCCAAGCGGCAAAATTGGATAAATTAGCGTATAAATAATCGTGAAAATAGTTCCAAGAAGCGCGATAATCGTAGCAGCCACCGCGGTTTGGTTATTGTCAGCTTTTACTTGCGGCGAAATCGCGACTACAGCTGCAGCCCCGCAAATCCCTGTACCACAAGCAACCAGAATCGCCAGCTTTTTATCGACGCCAAAAAGTTTTGCCAAAAAGTAAACAACTGCAATCCCAAAACTAAGACATAAGGCAGCGATCAAGAATACGCGCCAGCCAGCATCATAAATATCAACTAAATTTAGCCGGAAACCAAGTAAAATAATCCCAGCACGAAGAATCACTTTGTTGGAAAATTGAATACCTGTAAACCATTGATCCGGAACCGGAAAAAGTGCGCGAATGATAATACCGATTAAAATAGCTGTAACAAGTTGCCCAAGAATCATTAAAAATGGCAATTTTGCTAAAAAATAAGATAGGGTAGCGATACAGAACGTAAGCGCAATACCATACCAAAAAGTCTTCGTTTTAAATAAAATTTGACTCATGTTCATCCCCCTTTCTTTTATGCTTTTACTTTACCATTTCTAATTTTATTAGTAAAATTTATATTAATTATATTATTGATAAGAAATATTTATGGAGGGATTTCAAATGGATGAGGCTTTAAGAACGTATATAAGGGTTGTAGAATTACAAAGTTTTACAAAAGCGGCCGAAGAATTGCACATTTCCCAACCGGCAGTATCTTTGCAATTAAAGAAATTAGAAGAGATTTATGAAACCGAGCTGATATACCGACAAGCGAAAAAGTTTATTTTAACAGCTACGGGAGAAATACTATACCACCGTGCGAAACAATTAGAAGGTTTGTATAAACAAGTGGAAGATGAAATTAGTTTGTATCACCACCATTTAAAAGGGCGATTGCGGATTGGTGCGAGTTTTACGATAGGAGAGTATTATTTGCCGGCGCTGATTGCGAAGTTTCATGCGCACTATCCAGATATTACCATCGAACTAATCGTTGAAAATACAGTTAAAATTGCCGATAAAGTTGAATTGCTTCAAGTGGATGCTGGACTTATTGAAGGTCAAGTGAGTAAGAAAGATTTGGCGATAAGTGCTTTTGCGAATGACGAAATGTGCATTGTCGGACGGGCAGATGGTTCGCTTGCAGAAATTGAGCAAGGCGCCACGTGGATTGCGCGAGAAGAAGGTTCCGGAACGCGCGAATATTTGGATCATGTATTAAGTACGAATGGTTGGAATGTAGCTGAAAAAGTCGTTGCTTGGAGTAATATGGCGGTCAAACAAATGGTGCTTGAGGGCATGGGGTACACGGTTATTTCCAGATGCGTCGTTAAAACAGAAATTGCAGAAGGAAAATTACGCGTTTTTAATGAGGCGGGAAGCTTGATGCGGAAATTTTCGGTATTAAAAAATAAACAAAGACTAGAAAATCGTATTGCGGAAACCTTTTTAACATTTTTAAAGGAAAATCAGTAAATAAAACTAGCTTTTTAACAAGGGAGTGATTACAATGAGGAAGAATACATTTTAGAAGGGGAGAAGTAATGAAAGAATATTTTATAGATCGTTCCTATAAGGCTTCTATGGGGATTGCGAATGCGGTTCTTGTAACGCTTGGGATTGGGCTTCTGTTGCAAACAATTGGCCAGATGACAGGGATTTCATTTCTTGTAACAGTTGGTGCGATTGGTAAAACGATGCTCATTCCGGGAATTGGTGTTGGTATCGCTATGTGCTTGCATGCGAATACGCTTGTGACGATAAGTGCGGCTGCATCTGCTGTTATTGGTGGCGGGGCAGTAGTGACTTTGGCTGGTGGTGGCGTTGGTATTACTAGCGGAGAACCGGTTGGCGCTATTTTAGCCGTGATTGTGGCAGTTTGGACTGGGAAAAGGGTCACTGGGAAGACGAAATTTGATATGATTTTAATTCCTGGCGTATCACTTTTAGCTGGCGGACTGAGCGGTATTTTATTTGCAAAAATTATGGCACCGATTTTAGCTTCTGTAAGCCTTGGGATTAGTTCATTAATTGGTGGTTCACCGCTAATTTCATCGATGGTTATTGCTTTTGTGTTTGGTTTACTTATTCTTAGTCCGGCTTCATCTGCTGCGCTCGCGATTGCGCTTCAACTGGATCCAACAGCAAGTGCTGCGGCATTGATTGGCTGCTCGGTGCAATTTGTATCATTTGCGGTATTAAGCTATCGGGACAACAACTGGGGTGCGTTTTTCGCGCAACTTATCTGTACACCGAAATTACAAACACCTAATATTATTAGAAAGCCTAGTTTGATGTTAGTGCCGTTACTGACGACATTAATCGCTGGACCTCTTGGTGTGATGGTATTTCATATTCAAGCCGCGAGTGAAGTTGCTGGTCTTGGCTTATGCGCCTTTGTTGCACCACTTTATTTAATAGCAAATTACGGATTCAGCACACTTGCTGATTTTATTTTGGTAGCAGTTGTCTTGCCAGGTGTTATTGCACTTATTGTCAGACCGATTCTGCTTAAAAAGGAACGCTTGAAAACAGGAGATTTAACGATTGAATTGCAGTAGAATGATGTAAAAAGTAGGGCTTTGTGGCTCTGCTTTTTATATTGAAATGTTATGCGCTGGAAATCAATTTTGTAACGTAATGGACACATTTTTTCGCAAAAAGCCATATCTAAATGGAATTTTTTCGTGTAAAATATAACATTGAAAGCAATAAAATTTAAAGAGGTTCAAATTATGGAAAAAAGTGGATTTGTTGCAGATCCAATTTACGGAGAAATCAAGAATGAGATAATGGCTAACACTTTGGAAAGTGGCGAGAAAGTGGATATAGACGACATCATGAAACGATTTCAGGTCAGCAAACGAGTAGCTTTTAGTGCGCTTCATTGTTTACATAAAAGTGGTATATTATGCAAAAACAGCGGAGGAAATGGTTTTTCAGTTGCAGTGACTAGTGAAGCTCAGCATCGCGAAAAATCACGAGTAAAGTTAGCTTTTTTTCATCTGAATTATGCGGTACAAAAACTACAAGAACAAGACGCAGAAATTTGCGCAACTTGCCTTCGTAAAGAGCTAGTATATATCAAACTGGCTGTTGCGGAACAAGATACAGATGTATTTATTAATCACGTGAAAAACTTTTATGCTTGTATGATTCACTATACTGAAATGCCGGCGATGGAGAAAAATATCGATATTCTTAGCCAAACGCTGCGAAATATGAAGAATGAGAATGAAAAGCCACTTTTTGAAGATTTTACGATGGACGTGACAGAAACGCTAGAAGAATTAGTGACACATCTAGAAGCAAAAGAATTTGAAAAATGCCACTTGGTCATTCAAAGATTTTATGATAAAAATATTTCAATCTTTTTTTCTGAATCAAAAAACCCCGAATGACGATTTCGTCACGCGGGGTTTTTCTTTTCGGATGAGCTTGTCTTGCCACTCATCTGATGGGCCGGACCATGTCTGGATGTTTCTGAATAAACATACAACAATCGGAAAACGGTGAGGCATTTTCAAACAAGTAGGCGAATTATTTGTCTTGCTACTTACTTCTCAAGATATTCTAACTTACGAATAAATGAGCGCCCGTAACTTGCTTAAATAGTGGCCATGAATGATACGATACTTTATTCGCTTATTTACCAATGTAGTGAGGATAAAAAATATTGATAAACGAGCGACGTAACGAAATTCCGTCTTCCTACAACTAAGTTAGCGTAAAGTCCTTGACGCGGCGTATACTCCTCGCCTTCCTCCTGTCAGCTAACCACAGCTGTTTGACACTTACAATCCTTCACCAGACGTTTTGCCGGCATATGACAAAGCTGAGAAAAAAATCAGCTTGTACACCAAGTTTTTGTCATTCGCATCACCTTTTATTTGTTCGTTGTACTCTTTATATAACCGTTCTAAATAAATGTAAACGCTTTATCGGTAAAATGATTATAAAGTCATAGTTTGCATTTTAAGCCAGGTCTTTTGTCAGAGGAAATAAGCCATTAAAATATCATCGACATATTCGCCTTGAATAATAAATTCTTTTTCTAGCAATCCTTCTTGTTTAAAGCCATTTTTTTCATAAAAGTGAATCGCTTTTTTATTGATGGATAGAACACGCAAGGCAATTTTAACATAGCCTTTTTCACGCGCTACTTCTTTCATTTTGTCCATTAAAAGCTGACCGATACCGGCACGTTGGAAATCCGGATGAACAGCGATGTCGATTTCTACTACGTGTTGATTGGAGGCAAGTGGGATTGGCGACTTATAGCCAAGAATCCCAACGACTTTATCCTCGTTTACAACAACGATTTTGGAACCAGGAGGGCATTTAAGTAAAAAGTCTGCCTCACTATCAAAATGGATATTGCCGGGCGTTGTTCCCGGCGTCCATACTAAATGTTCTAACTCAATCATAGAAGCTGCATCTTCGCGCTTAGATAGTCTAATTTGCATAATTTACCAACTTTCTTTATTTTCTTTTTGCATAGGATAGCGAGGTTTTCCATGTTTTCCACAAGCCGTCGTTGCTGTATAGCAAGACATTTCCTTGGTACAGGCGGACAGTGAGGAAAAAGGCGCCGATAACACTCGCAAGTAGAATGGCCAGAGAACTAAAAATACCGATAGTTGAAACGGATAATAAGTCCATTCGCGCTAGCATCATCATTGGTGAGAAGGTCGGAATGTACGAACCGATGATAACAAGCATATTGTCAGGTGCATTAGCTGCTGCAATGGATCCCCAGTAGCCGATAATAGCAAGAATCGTCATCGGATAAATAAACTGCGCAACGGTTTCGACATTTGGGACCATCGAACCAATCATTGCTGCGAGTAAAATATATAACAATAAACCTAGAATAACAAATAGTAAATTTAGCACAAGGTAATATGCTGGGAAAACGGCAATTTGATCTAACACATTTTGAACCATTTCGGTGTTGCGACCAGCAATCAGAACGACCGCGCCACAAATGACATAAAACCCAATTTGCGTCAGAAGCATGAAAATAATCGCTGTTAATTTAGCGAATAAATGCGTTGTTGCTGAAACGCTGGATAAAATAACCTCCATAATGCGTGTACCTTTTTCTGTAGCGATTTCTGATGCAACAATGTTTGCGTAACTCATGACGAAAATGAAAATAACTAGTGTTAAAACGAGTACGGCTGCGCTCATAACATCTTTTTCATGGTTAGTGAGCTGGTTGTTGGACTCTAAATCATTGGTTACAGAAACAGGGGACGTAATCGACTGCAATTGTTCATTGGTGATTTTATAGGCAGCGGCTTTTTCAGCGATTTTGGTGGCTGTAAGGTCTTCTGTTAAACGTGTAATCACGTCTTGTCCAGCTGTTTCTTGCGTTGTATAAACCGCGCCAACTGTATCATTTTCCTGCGTAATTGTGACAAATCCATCTATTTTGCCATTTTTCAAGGCGGACTGGGCGGATTTTTTGTCGTTGATATCTTTATTTACTTTGAAATGATTTTTGTCCGCAGCTAAGGCTTTGGCGAAAACGGGATCATCAGACAATACGGCGATTTTGGTGACGTCGCTAGTAGAATCAAAGTAATCTACCATTTTCGGAATGCCCGCGATGAGTGCGGCGATTAAAACAGGAAACAGTAACGAAATTAAAAATGATTTTGTTTTCACACGCCTTTTATAAACTTGCTTCGTTATTACCCAAAACTTACTCATGCGATTCACCAGCCTTCCATTTGAAAATTTCTTCAAGTGTTGGGGCTTGGAGGCTGAATGTTTGGATGAAACCATCTTTTGTTACATAGTCAAAAATCTTCTCGGCATCTGCTTCGTTTGCGATTTCAAGTTGAAGAACGCCGTCACGATACTTCTCTACACGTATCACTTCTGGCAAAGCAGCTAGTTCGTCCGCCGTGTGATTAGATTCAATCAAAATCCGTTTGCGACCAAATACAGATTTTACAGATTCCGTCGTGCCTTGAAGTACGACATTTCCTTTTTTTAACATTAAAAGGGAATCACAAAGCTCCTCGACATTTTCCATGCGGTGGCTGGAGAAAATAATCGCCGCTCCAGAGGCACGTAAATCAAAGACAAATTTCTTCAAAATCTCCGCATTAACAGGATCGAGTCCGCTAAATGGTTCATCTAAAATAACTAGTTTTGGTTGGTGGATAATAGTACTTAAAAGTTGGATCTTCTGTTGATTTCCTTTGGATAGCGTTTTAATTAAGTCTGTTTTTTTGCCGACGATTTCAGCACGTTCAAGCCAATCATCAATTTCTGCTTTGATTTTTTGTTTCGGATATCCTTTTAATTCCGCAAAAAATATCAGTTGGTCTTCAATCGTCACATTCGGATATAAACCGCGTTCTTCAGGCAAATAGCCGATAATATTTGGATCAATTTTACTTACTTCTTTGCCATTCCAAGTGATTTTACCAGAAGTAGCTTCTAAAAAATGCAAAATAAGTCGAAAAGTAGTTGTTTTACCAGCGCCATTTTGTCCGATTAATCCGAGTATTTTTCCTGGTTCTACTCGAAACGATAAATCATTAACCGCGACTTTAGTGCCAAAATTTTTCGTAACATTATGTAGTTCAAGCGTCACAAGAGCACCCCTTTCTAAATTCTTCCCTGTTTTTATTATACGGTTTTACAGCGGGATTGTCTTGTTGGAAGTAAATCGACGCAGCAATTGTTTTTTCACAAACTTTGCCAAAAAATTGTCTAGTGTAGTGGACATAACTTAGTGTAACCGTTTTCTTTTATTTGTGTATAATAGAGCGTAGAGGGAGGTGATGAAATGCTTCTTACCCAAACGGAGCGTGCATTAATTAACTTGTTCTTAACGAAAAACGATTTTTTGACAGCAAAGCAACTAGCTGAAATTCTAGACGTTTCCTCTAAAACCATTTACCGCAAGATTAAAAACATCAATGCCACGACAGAAGAAAAAGATATCATTATATCTGAAAAAGGACGTGGTTTTAAACTTGATTACAAGGCATATATTCAAGCGAAATTAGAAACAACAAGCGATATTTTTGGCTATACACCAACAGAAAGACGAGAAAAAATTTTACTGCAAGTACTATTTAAATCTCCTAAATATTTAGATGTAACGGCGCTATATGAGGATTATTATGTTGGCTATAATTCAATCAAAAACGATTTTGCCCTTTTAAATCAATCTATCGAGAAATATGATTTAGCTCTTGAGAAACGGCAAAAAGAAATTCGAGTTGTTGGCACAGAAGAAAATATTCGCACTGCAATTAATGAAGTGATTAATAACATTGATTTATCGAGCTACGATGATTTGAAAACGGAATATAGTGATTTTAATAAAGCGGATGTTCAGTTTATTGTTAGGCAGATGGAAATGATTGAAAGCAAGCTGATGATTAATATTCCGTACCCATATGATATTAATATTTTTTCGCATCTGTATATTTTAATCAATCGTTTTCGCCAAGGAGTTGTGGAAGATTTTAACGAAAGTGATGACGCTTATATTGTAACGAATGAAAAACTGCATACGATCGCAGTGGAAGCCATTGAAGCAATCGAACAATATTTAAAAATGACGTTGCCAAAGCGAGAAATCTTTCATTTTCTACAATACTTGATTTCGTCTCGTTTTAATCATGAAATCGAATTAGTTCCGAGTAATGTTTTACCTATCGTGGAGGAAATGACTGATTTTTATATCAATCAAGTGGCTGCTAAAATCAATATGCCGATTAATAAAAAACAACTGAAAATCGAATTACTCAGCCATATGAAGCCGATGGTCAACCGAATGAATCATCAAATTAACATAAAAAATAACTTATTAAGCGACATTAAATTAGAATACGGCAAATTGTTTGAAATCATCAAAGCAACAGCCCGTGATGTGGCAAAAACCTTTAAGTTGAATACGATATCAGATGATGAAGTTGGTTATATCACGATATATTTCGCCAAACATATGGAAGCGTCCCCGCTAGTAAAACGGATTATTATTATGTGTTCAAGCGGCATCGGAACGTCCGAACTTTTAAAAGTGAAGGTTCAAAAAGCTTTTCCTGATGTCGAGATAGTAGACGTTTTATCATCTACTAGATACAAAAACAGCTTGCAATACTATCGGAATATTGATTTTATTCTAACAACTGTTCATGCAGAAAGTAACAAGGAAATTCCATCGCTGCTCGTTAGTGCGATGTTTACAGAAAAAGATAAAATGATGGTGAAAAAATTGATGGAAACTTTATAGGAGGCGAACCCATGGATATCCAAGAATTAGATATTAGTAAAGTGATAAGTCCGGAGCTTGTCGATTTAGACTTAGCAGCAACGACGAAATTAGAAGTAATTGAAGAATTAACCGATTTACTTGTTAAAACTGGTGCTGTAGCAGATAGAGAGGCTTTTATAGCGGATGTATTGTACCGCGAAGAAGAAGGGAAAACGGGGCTCGGTGAAGGTGTTGCCATTCCGCACGGTAAATCAGCTAGCGTAACGAATACATCAATTGCTGTTGGACGAACGAGGAAGCCGGTTGAGTGGGAGTCGCTTGATGAACAGCCAGTTAATATTATTATTCTTTTCGCTGTGAAAAATTCGGATGCTACAACAACGCATATCAAGTTACTCCAAAAAGTAGCGATTTTACTCGCAGATGATGAGGTGATTAGCCAATTTCAAACCGTACAGACAAAAGAAGACTTTATTAAACTGTTAGCTAAAAATCAGGATTAGGAGGAGTTTGAGATGAATATTATTGGAATTGCAGCTTGTACATCTGGAATCGCACATACCTACATCGCCAAGGAAAAACTAACCAAAGCAGGCATCGCGCTCGGGCATTCCATCCATATTGAGACACAAGGAACGATTGGGATTGAAGACGAACTTTCCGTAGAACAAGTGAGAAACGCCGATGTAGTGATTATTGCAGCCGATATTAAAATCAGTGGAAAAGATCGTTTTAAAGGGAAACGTGTGGTTGAAATCCCGACTGATTTAGCAATTAAAGCACCAAAGCAAATTATCAATAAAATAGACAACGAAATAAATAACTAGGGAGTGAACCGGTATGATGAAAAAACTGCAAATCAAAAAACATGCACTTACAGCGATTTCGTATATGTTACCGTTAGTTGTTGCCTCGGGGTTACTTATTGCCATTGGAAATTTAACAAGTGGACAGGTTATTGAAAATTACAAAGCGCCGTATTCTATTCCAGATGCGCTCGTTTCTCTCGGTGTTCTCGGTATGGGCTTACTTGCGCCAGTTATTGCCGGTGCGATAGCCTACTCGATAGCGGATAGGCCCGGGATTGCGCCAGGTCTCCTGATGGGGCTTATCGCCAATTCCATCGGTGCAGGTTTCTTAGGCGGGATGCTTGGAGGGTACTTAGTTGGTTATTTTATCCTTATCCTTGTCAAATATGTCAAAGTGCCAAAATGGGCGCAAGGTTTAATGCCGATGATGATTATTCCGCTTATTAGTAGTTTGGTTATCGGGCTCCTGATGTATTTCGTTGTCGGTGTTCCAATCGTTTGGGCAACAGAGGCGATGACGAGTTTCTTACAAGGTATGCAAGGCAGCATGCGATTTGTTTTCGGCGCAATCCTCGGAGCTATGGCTGCATTTGACTTTGGTGGACCAGTAAATAAAGTTGCTTCCTTATTTGCCGATGGATTGCTTTTAGAAGGTGTTAAGGAACCAGAAGCGGTGAAAATTCTAGCCTCGATGGTGCCGCCATTTGGAGTTACACTTTCGTGGGTAGTCTCCAAACTGATTAAAAAGAAAAAATATACCAAATCAGAAGAAGACAATATCAAAATCGCTTTTCCGATGGGGATTTGCATGATTACAGAAGGCGTTATTCCGATTGCAGCAGTAGACCCGATTCGCGTAATTATTTCTTGTACACTTGGGGCCGCGGTCGGTGGTGGACTTAGTATGACGTGGGGGATTGGTTCGCCCGTCCCATCAGGCGGAATGTTTATTGTCCCAGCGATGAATGAACCATTTTTATTCTGCTTAGCGCTACTAATTGGCACATGTGTTACGGCAGCGATGTTGCTCATTCTGAAACGTGAACCAACCAAGGAAGAAGAACTCATTGCAGACCAAGGATTAGAGGAAGAAGAGGAAGTCGATTTGTCTGGAATTAAAATTTCATAAGGCGAGGAGATAAGGCAAATGTACGTTTCGATGAAAGGAATGTTAGCACGCGCGAACAAGGAGCGTTATGCAGTAATGGCCATTAATTGTTTTAATTTGGAGACAGCGAGGGCGGTTATTGATGCAGCGCAAGAACTTCGGGCACCGATCATCATAGATTTACTTCAAGATCATTTAACAAGTCACCTTGGCAGTCGATTTTTAACGCAGCCGATTATAAAAATGGCAGAAGAAGCAAGTGTGGAAGTAGCGATTAATTTAGACCACGGGCAAGATGTGGCAATAGTGAAGCAATGCTTAGCAGATGGGTTTTCAAGTGTGATGATGGACGCGTCCAGTTATCCATATGAAGAAAATGTTGCAATTACGAAAAAAATGGTCGAGTTTGCGGAGGTTTTTAATGCGAGTGTCGAGGCGGAAGTTGGTAATATTGGCGCGGTGACGGGAGATAATTACACGAATCAAGACATGTATACCAATCCCAAAGTGGCAATTGATTTTGCAAAGCGCACGGGAATTGACGCACTAGCCATTTCCTATGGTTCTTCCCACGGCGATTATCCAGAAGGTTTTACACCGGCTTTTCAATTTGATATTGTCCGAGAAATTAAAGCTGCAACAAATATGCCACTCGTTTTGCACGGCGGGTCTGGTTGTGGGGCAGAAAATATCCGCGAATCCGTTCGACTTGGCATTAACAAAATCAATGTCGGCTCAGACTTTATGAAAGCACAAACCAATAAAATAAAAACGACCTTACAAGAAAACCCAGCGATTAACTATGTCGACCTCATCCATGAAACGATTATGGCTGGCAAAGAAGCTGTGCAGTATTATATTCAACTATCCGGTTCAACCGGAAAATCACTTTAAAAGGAGAAATGAAAATATGTTAGTAAATATGAAGCAATTATTAGAAGTAGCTAAAGAAAATAAATTCGCGGTGGGAGCATTTAATGTTGCAGACAGTAACTTTTTACGCGTAGTAGTAGAAGAAGCCGAAAAAAATAATGCCCCAGCAATTATCGCCGTGCATCCAACAGAATTAGATTTTACAAAAGATGATTTTTTCCAATATGTCCTTGCGAGAATTAAAAATAGCCCAGTTCCATTTGTGCTTCATTTAGATCATGGCGATAATATGGCCGTTGTGATGCGAGCAGTGCGTTGTGGTTTTAGTTCTGTGATGATTGACGGGTCGTTATTACCTTTTGAAGAAAATATTCGAGTGACAAAAGAAGTTGTCGATGTTTGTCACAAGCTGGGCGTTTCGGTTGAGGGCGAGCTTGGGACTATCGGAAAAACGGGGAATAGCATTGAAGGTGGCGTCAGCGAGATTATTTATACAAAACCTGAAGAAGCGGAAGAATATATTAGCCGCACTGGTGTAGATACGCTAGCAGTGGCGATTGGAACAGCTCACGGTATTTATCCGAAAGACAAAGAGCCAAAACTACGCCTGGATATTTTAAAAGAAATACAAGCTTTGGTGAATATCCCGCTCGTGCTTCATGGCGGTTCTGCAAATCCAGATGCTGAAATTGCTGCAGCAGTCGAAATTGGCATTCAAAAAGTGAACATATCGAGCGATTATAAATATGCCTTTTATAAGAAATGCCGTGAAATCCTCAGTACAACAGAGCTTTGGGATGCGAATGCAATTTACCCAGACTGCATTGATGCCGCAAAAGAAGTCGTGAAATATAAAATGGAACTATTTCAATCAATCGGCCAAGTGGAGAAATACCAACAAGCAAAAACACTAGCTTGGCGAAGTGAACTAATTTAACTTCAAAAAACTAAGAGCGCAAATTAGCTCTTAGTTTTTTTGTATCTTTATAAGCGGGACATCTGTCTCAATTAATCGTCGAAGCTTCTGGACATCGTTAATGCGCCAGGGCTTTTTTTGTGATTCCAAAATTCCTTCTTCACGTAAATGTCCTAGCACTTTAGACGTGTAACTCTTAGAAGTATTAGCATGATCCGCAAGTATTTGATAGGTTAAAAATTCTGGAAGTTCTACTACTTTTTCAGAGATACGCAAACCAAACTCAATCAGCGCGTTTAAAGAATAATAAATACTTTCCCGAGAAGTCAGTTTCTCTTGATAAGCGATAGTATAAAATCTTCTCCTTGTTTCCGCTAACTGATGAAGCATAAGATAATTTCGTGGATCTTCAAACGTTATCATATTTTTAAAGAAACCAATATCAATTTTCCACCACACGACATCTGTGAGAGCAACCATCAACGTGTGCTGAGGGATATCTTCCGTATAAACAGGCAAATAAGGAAACGTGCCTTTGGATAAGATATAAGAAAAATCATGCGGTTTGTTTTCATCAAATATTAGTTTCATAAAACCTTCTTCTATTATATAGATGTGTTTTCGTTGGTTAGTGGATGCGATAATCGTTTTTTGTGGGAGCCGTTCTTGTATACAGTGTTTATTGAAGCTCGGATTTTTCTTAAGTAGTATAAGCACATTATTTAACGAAGCAAATTGATCTAACGTTTCTTTTAAATACATACCGATTCCCCCTATGCCCTTTGATTCCCGCAATCTTAGAGCATAAAACTTATTCTTCCAGCAGAACATTTTTGCAAAAATAGAAGCGAAGAAGAACAAAATCAAGAATTAGAAACTTTCACAAATAGTACAAAATATCGTCATAATCACTAGAAAGGAGAAGTTTTGCTTTAAAAAAGGTATTAAGGAAGGTACTATTTTCACTTAAATAGTGTGTGGAAAAATTTTAATGAAAAGTTGGAGAAAGGTGGCTCAGCTTATAATAGAAGTATCAAAAGAAACTTACACAATAATTTATAATGTGAGTAAAATTCAATTGTGACAAAAAAGTCAAAAATAGCTGGGTAAAGTAGGAAGTTTTGTTTTTTTGTTGGGTTCCTTTTAAAAGTGTTTGGTAGTATCATCACTTGTAAGAAGCCACTCATCGCATTATAAAACTATTTGCTAATAACACAAAATAGAAATGAGATGACAATAAATGCAATCCGTATTTGAAGATTTGTATAGTAAAAAAATTTTGGAAGAAGAATTTGGTTATGCTAGCTTCTTGCAAACTTTAATCGATAACAAAATCCTTTATAAAAAAATAAAGATGCCGACCAACATGATTTTACTAACTGAAGATACGATAAATACCAAGGTTTATTTTATTGAAAAAGGGATTGTTTCATTAGAGAAGAACAAAAATGTAATAAGTTTTTTAGGTTCAGACCAAATTGTTGGATTAAATGATTATTTCATGGCCGAAGCAGATGTATATACGGCTAGAGTTATCGAAACAATTACAGCATATGAATTTGATAAAGAAGATATAATTTGCTCGATTATTGGGATGCAAGAGGGGTGGCTCTATTTATATCTTAATAATCGAAATCACGAAAATGTACTAATCGAAAAATGCAATCTAATGCGTGGTAATGGGGAAAGTCGCTTGAAAGAGTCTTTAGAACAACTCGGAAACTTTTTTGGTGTTGAAAAAGAAGGGATGCTTCGTATTCCAAAATGTTTCACACGAAAAATTATCGCTAACTATTCTAACCTATCCGTACGTTCAGTCACACACCTTTGCAGAAAGCTGATAGAATCAGGATTTTTAGCAGAAAATTCGAAGTCTTTTGTTTTGTTGAACAGATATGAAAGTCCGTGTGGAAGAATAAAGTCTACCGCAACAGCCCCATAGTCATACTTAGAAAAAAGATAAACTATTTAGTAAAATGGTTTATTTTTTGCTTTATAAAGGCGAAAAGTAGACATTAAAAAAACAAGCAAAGTAATTACTTTGCTTGTTCATTAAAGATGAGCCGTGCTGGGTTCGAACCAGCGACCCTCTGATTAAAAGTCAGATGCTCTACCAACTGAGCTAACGGCTCTAAATATGACTGGGCTAGCTGGATTCGAACCAGCGCATGACGGAATCAAAATCCGTTGCCTTACCGCTTGGCTATAGCCCAATAATAGAAAATGGTGGAGGGGAGTGGATTCGAACCACCGAACCCGAAGGAGCGGATTTACAGTCCGCCGCGTTTAGCCACTTCGCTACCCCTCCGCTATAAAATGCCGACTGCAGGAATTGAACCCGCAACCTACTGATTACGATTCAGTTGCTCTACCAGATTGAGCTAAGTCGGCTAAGAATTGCTCTCACTGCTGGCACATCGAAATCTAATGCATAATTAATTCTTTAAAACAGATACTAGTACATGATATAACATTTTGAATCATTTTACCAGCTTTTTTTTGAAAAAAATGAAAAATATTTTTTAAACTGCTTTTTTTGATTAAAAGTGACCCGTACGGGATTCGAACCCGTGTTACCGCCGTGAAAGGGCGGTGTCTTAACCGCTTGACCAACGGGCCATATGTATAAAAGTTTTTTACCGCTAGAAACTATTATATAAAAAAAGGTTATCATTTGTAAATACCCAAATTAAATTCTTTTTTTTCTGAAAATATAGCTAAGAAAAACGGGTTATTTATCTTATTAATGGGTATGTATATTGAAAGACGTATGAAATAAATTTTTAGTTGGAAAAGTTGCGAAAACAAGCATTATGAACAATTATTCACTCAGAAAATAATTAGGTGACTAAAATAATTTAATTTAGTATTACAATCTAAAATCAGCTGTGCTATAATGTGTCTGGTCATCTTGGAGTTAGCTAAAAATCAAATAAAAAAGGTAGGGAATACAATGGCTTCGCCGCTAAAAAGACTATTAATCGGCCGCCCTCTGAAAACATCAGAAGCTGGAGACCAAAAACTGGGGAAATTAAAAGCTTTAGCAGTTCTGTCATCAGATGCACTTTCTTCTATTGCGTATGGTACAGAACAAATCTTATTGGTACTCGTGACTGTTAGTGCTGCCGCAATGTGGTATTCATTACCAATCGCGCTCTGCGTACTTGTTCTTTTGTTTGCTCTTAATCTATCGTACAAACAAATTATTTACTCTTATCCACATGGTGGTGGAGCGTATATTGTTTCGAGAGAGAATTTAGGGAATAATGCTGGGTTAATCGCAGGTGGATCCTTGCTAGTAGATTACATGCTTACGGTTGCTGTAAGTGTATCGTCTGGAACAGATGCCATTGTTTCTGCAGTCCCATCGTTATATCCGTTCGCAGTGCCTATAGCTGTACTACTTGTTGTCGGGGTAACAATTATCAACCTTAGAGGGATTACTGAATCAGCTAGTTTGCTCGCAATACCAGTATATTTATTTGTTTTTTCTATTATTGCTCTTATTTTTACAGGTTTATTTAAAGTTTTAACTGGTATGGATGCAAGTCATGAAACTGCTGCAGTGGGAACACATGTACAAGGCGTTACGATTTTCCTTTTACTAAGAGCATTTGCATCAGGTTCTGCTTCTTTGACTGGTATTGAGGCTATTTCAAACGCAGTTCCATTATTTAAAGAACCACGACCAAAAAACGCAGCTAAAACATTAACACTAATGGCAGGATTGTTAGGTTTCTTCTTTGTAGGAATAACGGTACTTGCTTTTGTTTATGGAACGGTACCTGAATTAAAAGTAACTGTATTATCTCAAATTGCCGAAAATGTATTTGGTAGAAACTTCATGTTTTATTTTATTCAAGCTACAACAGCACTTATTTTGGTTTTAGCAGCTAACACCGGATTCTCGGCATTCCCAATGTTAGCATTTAACTTGGCGAAAGATAAATTTATGCCAAGAATGTATTTAGCTAGAGGAGATCGACTAGGTTACTCAAATGGTATTATTACCTTAGCAATCGGCTCTATCTTACTAATTATTCTATTTAAAGGGAAAACAGAACTACTTATTCCGCTATATTCTGTCGGGGTATTTATACCATTCACACTGTCGCAAACAGGAATGATTGTAAAATGGTGGAAACAGCGTCCAAAAGGATGGAAAAAGGCATTATCCGCTAATTTACTTGGTGCCTCGATTTCATTCACGGTTCTGTTAGTATTATTTTTAACGAGAATTGAATCTGTATGGCCGGTATTTATCTTTATGCCAATTATGATTTATGTGTTCCACCGGACAAGACATCATTACCGGAAAGTAGGTCCACAACTTAGAATTGACGAAACAATGGACTTGCCTGATTTTAAAGGAAATGCCGTCATTATTTGTGTGTCTGATACCACCAAGGTTGTAGAAGGCGCATTGCAATATGCTAAGTCTATTGGTGATACGGTCATTGCTGTTCACATTTCTATTGATAAAAAGCAGGAAAAAGAATTTGTTGAGAGATGGAATAGGGTTCACCCGGAAGTGCGTATGGCTAATCTGTTCTCTCCGTATCGATCTATTTCAGATCCATTAATGAAATTTATTGACACGGCTAAGCAAAAAGCAGACCAAGACAATTACTCACTAACGGTATTAATACCGCAATTTATCCCTAGAAAAGGTTGGCAAAATGTCCTTCATAACCAAACAAGTCTATTGATTCGCACTAGACTTCTAATGAAAAGGGATGTCGTAGTGTCAACATATCCTTATCATTTAAAAGAATAACAAGAGAAAAAACGGAAGAGACCTTCGGGGGAAGAGGGGGGAGCTCTTCCGTTTTTATAATGGAACAATGTAAGCATAACCGGTGTTTAATTATTTGTAAAAAGCCGAAATTGCGTTTTTGAAGTTAGTTTTCAGTAGAAAACATGATTTTCACCTAAGCAAAAACCGTATTTTGAACCTGAGAAAAACCTCTAAAATCAATTTTTCTGAGTGAATAGAGTTTTTTGCATAAATCAAAAATTATTTTTACATCCTACAACAAGAGCACCGCGTTTTGTATATGCTATAAATAATTAAGCAATTAACTCAGAGCATAACGACATAAACAGTAATACTTATCTAATAAAATGAATAAATATAAGTTTACCTAAAAATAAGCAAAAGGACTTAATTAATGTTACAAAGTGGTAACAAATTTTTCTTTTTGATGAATTCATACTGAGTGGATTTAGCTCCTCTTTGGAAAGCGCTGTATAGAGCCATTCATCATTTTTAGCGCACAGTTTTAAAATCCGCCCAAGCCTTGAAAAAAGCCAGTTTTCGCGTTATAATTTCAGTAGTTGATGGGAGTTATTATTTTGGTAAAGGGGCGCTTTGAATGCAGGAGCAGGACATTAGGTATTATGTACTACCTACTATTATTGTTTTTATATTAGGAATTGCTGCTATGAATGCATCTAGTTTTCCATTTATTAGTTTTCTAACAACTACGCTCGTTGCTGTTGTCATTGGAATTATCATTGGCGGGATTCATCAGTTAAGCAGAGTGATTATCAAAGCTTATCAACAAACGAAGGAACGTAGAGTCTCTCAAAAAAAGTGGCAAACACTATAAAATGACTCATTACATAATCATAATAAACCAAGCATTTTCGGACTTTTCGAGAGAATGCTTTTTTTGTGGGTTAATTCTTATTTTTTTTTGCGTAAAAGATGGTACAATAAGAAAGATTATGAATGGAGGAGGTTGGAGATGGCGACTTTAGCAGATGTTGCGAAACGGGCAAATGTCTCCAAAATGACAGTTTCACGGGTTATTAATCATCCAGATCAAGTCTCAGATGAACTGAAAATGCTTGTTTATAGTGCAATGGAAGCCTTAGAGTATGTACCAAATTATGCTGCCAGGGCGCTTGTTCAAAATAGGACACAAGTCATAAAGTTTTTGATTTTAGAAGAAATTGATACAGTTGAACCATATTACATGAACTTACTAACAGGCATTAGTCGGGAGTTAGATAAGTACTATTATTCGTTGCAACTCGTTACACAAAGGTCCAGAAATATCGGAGCTTATGACGGGCTTATTGTTACGGGAATACGCGACAAAGATTATGATTTAGGACTTTTAGATATTGATAAACCAGTTATTTTTTATGGTGAAAATAAACGTGGCTATGATTCTATCGATGTAGATAATAAAAAAGGGACCGCACTCGCAACAGAGCATATGGTTGAAATCGGTTTTTCGCGAATCGTCTTTTTAGGAATTGATTTATTAGATGAACAGTTTATGAAATCGCGCTTAGAAGGTTACGAAGAAGTAGTGAAAAAACAGGGTTTGGAGCCGGAAAGCTATTTTATTGCGAATAGTTCTAGTGTCGCAGAAGAAAAAGCATTTGAATTACTACGATATAACTCAGAAAAAATTGCAATTGTTTGCGCATCAGATCGAATTGCCATTGGTGTCGTTCGAGCGGCCGCTGCATTTGGTCGCCGTTTTGGTGAAAACATTGCTGTAACAGGGTTTGATGGTGTTTTCTTAGATAGAATTTCATCGCCTAAAATTACTACTGTTCGTTCTCCGGTCGTCGAAATGGGGGAAGAACTCGCAAAAATGTTACTTGCGAAAATTAATGATCATGGAAAACCTCAAGGAAACCTATTATTTACTCCGGAATTACTGATACGAGCCTCTACAACTGGAAAAGAAGAGTAATAAAAACGCTAGGAATCTGTATTCCTAGCGTCTTTTTTATTTGAGTAAAATCGGTAAAAATGCAATAAAATCAAAGATGAAGTGAACGATAAAAGTGACCCAAATCGAGTTTGTTTTCTTAAATAAGTAGTTCAAAATGAGTCTAGCTGGTGCTAACGTAATGATACATTGTAGGAAATTAAAATCATAGGAAGTCAGATGCCACGTTGCAAAAAGTAACGCGCAAAGCAAGGACGCTTGCCAGAATTTCCAGTTCCATTTTTTCCAAGCGGCGTAGAGTAAACTAATAGATAGTAATTCTTCGCCGAGTAGCATAAACGGAATACTTGTAAAGACGTAAGACCATGTAAGAACACTGTTGATACCATTTTCAGTAGTACTACCTGCGAAGTAAGCCCAGGCAATGTTGAAAATAGAGCTGATAATGATTAATGCGGGAGCACCAATGATTATCCATTTGAAACTAAAATGTTTAAACCAATCGAGGAATTCAGCTTTCAGTATGATAAAAGCGATAACCCCCATACATAGGGCATTAAAAAAAGCACCTATAAATTCTAACACTCCAATATTGGAAATGATGTGTGGCAAAAGAAGAAAAAGAACACCAATAATGATTGCGCTGGAAAATAACCAATACCCTTGTTTTTTTAAGCTTAAAGTATTTTCCATTTTATCCTCCTTTTAGACCAGTTTTAAGAGCATTTCAGTAGTCCATGAGTTATTATAGCTCTTTACTTTAAATCAGTAAAGTTACTTATTTGTCACTTTAAAGGAGGAGGGAGAATTGGTTTTCTTCTATAGTATGTTGAAAGAATGTTAAATAGTTCGGAAATCTTGTTACCGTTAACGAGCGAGAAAAGGTTGCAAACGCTTTAATGGAAATGCTAATTTGAAATAGAACGAAAAGTGATATAGGAGGAGAAAAAATGGAAAAAGCAGGGATTTATCATCAACCAGCGAGTAGCTATGCTTATAGTTATGACGCGAAAACACTACATATTCGGATTAGAACGAAACGCTTGGATATTAGCGAGGTTACTCTAATTGCGGCCGACCCTTACTTATGGAACGATGGAAAATGGCAAAGTGAAGCTTATTCAATGCGCAAAATTGCCGAAACAGAAGAGCATGATTATTGGTTTTTTGCAATTACGCCAGAGCACAGACGTCTTCAATATGGCTTTTTGTTAACGGATACAGAAGGAGAAACGACCTTTTATGGTGGACGTGGCTTTTTTGAACCGACTGAAGCAAATTTAGCTACGATGGATTATTATTTTAAATTTCCTTTTATACATGCTGTGGATACTTTCGAAGCGCCTGAATGGGTTGGGAAAACGATTTGGTATCAAATTTTCCCAGAACGTTTTGCGAATGGCAATCCGGCAATTTCTCCGGAAAATGCGTTGCCATGGGGAAGTAAAGATCCGAGCACGACAGACTTTTTCGGTGGCGATATTAAAGGAATTATCGAGCATTTAGATTATTTAGTAGAGCTTGGTATTAACGGGATTTATTTGACGCCTGTGTTTGAGGCACCGACCAATCATAAATACGATACAGTTGATTATAAAAAAATTGATCCGCATTTTGGTGATAAAGAGACTTTTAGAAAATTGGTTCAAGAAGCGCATAAACGTGGCATTCGGATTATGCTAGATGCGGTATTTAACCACATTGGTGATACTTCCGCTGAGTGGCAAGATGTTGTTTTAAACGAAGAAAAATCAGTGTATCGCGATTGGTTCCATATTCACAGTTTCCCTGTCCGTCAAAATGAAAATGGCAATATCGAAGGTGAACCAACGCTTTCTTATGATACGTTTGCGTTCACGACACATATGCCGAAATTAAATACAGCTAACCCAGAAGTTCAAAAGTATCTTCTTGATATTGCAACTTACTGGATTCGCGAATTTGATATTGACGGCTGGCGCTTAGATGTTGCTAATGAAGTCGATCATGCGTTTTGGAAAGAATTCAAAAAAGCAGTCCAAGCGGAAAAAGAAGATATTTATATTCTTGGTGAAATTTGGCATGATTCTTGGATTTGGTTGCTCGGCGATGAATTCCATGCAGTGATGAACTATCCATTTACGCAAACCATTATCGAGAACTTTATTGAAGAAAAAATCACGCCAGAGCAAATGGTTTCGGGCATTAATGAACAATACATGCGCTATCCAAATCAAGTGAATGAAGTGATGTTCAATATGCTAGATAGCCATGATACGGCGCGGATTTTAACACGTGCTAATAATGACGAAGATAAAGTGAAGCAGGCGCTTGCTTTCATGTTCGCGCACACTGGTTCGCCGTGTATTTATTACGGCACAGAAATCGGTATGGATGGCGGAAATGACCCTGGTTGCCGTAAGTGCATGGAGTGGGATGAAGCAAAACAAAATCAAGCTATGCTAGCATTTACGAAACAACTGATTGCGCTTCGAAAAGACAACCAAGCAATCATCACATCCGGTGAATTAACTTGGCTAGGCGCAAGTAGTGAAACAGGCATTACCGCATTTACAAAAGAACTGAATGGCGAAAAACTGCATTTCCTTTTCAATCAAGCCAATGAAGAGAAAGATTTCACAATATCATTTAAAAACGCAGCAACTGATATTTGGAACAATCAAGCTGTATCAGATAATCTTGTCATCCCAGCAAAAGGATTTCTTGTTATTAAAGAAAACAGTTAAATCAACAGCGTAAAGGGATTTTTCACATGTTTACTAGAAAAATGTTGTTATCGGTAACATGTGAAATCTCCTTGTAAACGCTTTCGAAATCAGCATATAATAAATGCATAGGTTAACCTAATTCACAAACTTTAAAAAAGAATTGAAAAAAGAAAGGGACTTATAAAATCAGACAGTAAAGAGCGACTTTTTTCATAAAGAGGAGGAAAAGTAAATGAAGCGTTTCAAAAAAGTGGGAATAGTTTCGGCGGTTTTAGTAATGGCTTTAAGCTTGGCAGCATGTGGTGGCGGAAAAGATACTAGCAAATCGGGCTCATCTGATGAAAAGACATTAACGGTTTCTGTTGACGCAGGTTACAAAGACTACGTGAACAAAATAAAAGGTGATTTTGAAAAAGACAATGACGTAAAAGTAAAAGTTGTCGAAAAAGACATGTTTGAAACATTAGAAGCACTGCCACTTGACGGACCAGCTGGAACTGCTCCAGACGTAATGATGTCCGCATTTGATAGAATCGGAAGCCTAGGTCAACAAGGACATTTGGCGGAAGTGAAACTTGGAAATAAAGACGATTACGATGAAAAAGACCAAAAACAAGTAACGATTGATGATAAAATTTATGGCGCTCCAGCAATTATTGAAACATTAGTTCTTTACTACAATAAAGATTTACTCGACAAAGCTCCAGCAACTTTCAAAGATTTAGAAACACTTTCCAAAGATTCTCGTTTTGCCTTTACTTCTGAAAAAGGAAAAAATACTGGTTTCTTAGCAAAATGGACTGATTTCTACTTCTCTTACGGACTTCTTGCAGGATACGGCGGTTATGTATTCGGCGATGAAGGCACAAATCCAAAAGACATCGGTTTAAACAATAAAGGTTCGGTTGAAGGAATTACTTATGCAACAAAATGGTTCCAAGATGTATGGCCAAAAGGTATGCAAGATAATAAGAGTGCGGATGACTTTATCCAAGATCAATTTGTTAAAGGTAAAGCAGCAGCTATTCTAGGCGGTCCTTGGTCAGCAGCAAACTACAAAGAAGCAAAAATTAATTACGGTGTAGCAAAAATCCCAACACTTGATAATGGCAAAGAGTATTCTCCATTTGCAGGCGGTAAAGGTTGGGTTGTAAGTAACTATTCTAAAAACAAAGATGTAGCTCAAAAATGGTTGGATTATGTGACTAACCAAAAAAATCAAGAAACTTTATATGATATGACAAATGAAGTACCAGCTAACTTAAAAGCACGCGATACAGCAAAATCGAAAAATGACGAATTAACAAATGCCGTTATCGAACAATACAAAAATGCACAACCAATGCCAAATATTCCTGAAATGTCGGAAGTTTGGACTGGCGCTGAAAACTTAATGTTTGATGCAGCTTCTGGTTCGAAAACACCGCAACAATCAGCAGATGATGCAGTAAAAGTAATTGAAGACAATGTAACGCAAAAATATACTAAATAATTATGAGTTGGCGGGGCAAAGATAGCGCGCTCCGCCAATTTTTTCAACTTAGCTAGTGAATCTATATCTAGAATTGAGGGTAACAAAATGAAACTAGAACAAAAACAAATTAAAAATGTTCGTCAAGCGACTTTGTTATCAATCATTCCAGGACTTGGTCAATTTTATAATAAGCAAAATTTTAAAGGGATTGTCTTTTTCGCACTATTTGCTTTGTTTATCATAGAATTTTTTGCAGTTGGGCTGAATGCACTTATTGGCCTCGTGACACTTGGATCTGTGCCAGGTGTGGACCATTCCTTATTCTTAATGATTGAGGGTACTTTACAATTAATTGTGACATTACTATTTATAGGCTTCTGGTTTATAAATATTTTCGATGCAAGACGCGTGGCGATGCAGTGGAACCTTGGTGAAACTGTGAATCGTTCCGCAATTGCTATTATAAAAAATATGCTCGACAAAGGCTTCCCGTACTTACTTACACTACCCGCTTACCTAGTGATGACTTTTGTTATTATTTTCCCTGTTCTTGTAACACTTTTCATGGCATTTACGAACTATGATTTTTACCATATTCCGCCAGCGAACTTGATTGACTGGGTTGGATTTAAGAACTTCTTTAATATTTTCTTCCTAAGTTCGTATCGCGACACGTTCTTGAGTGTATTTTCGTGGACGCTCGTTTGGACGATTTGTGCGACTTCTTTACAAATTGTTGTTGGGGTATTCACAGCGATTGTTGCGAACCAAAGCTTTATTAAAGGGAAACGTCTTTTTGGGGTTGTTTTCTTACTTCCTTGGGCGGTACCAGCTTTTATTACAATTATGAGTTTTTCAAATATGTTCAACGATAGTATCGGGGCGATTAACTCGCAAGTCATTCCACTTCTAAATCATCTTCCATTCGTTGATATTAATGCGATTGCTTGGAAAACAGATCCTTTCTGGACAAAAGTGGCACTTATTGGTATCCAAGGTTGGCTTGGGTTCCCGTATATTTACGTTATGGTAACAGGGGTGCTTCAAGCGATTCCTGGTGAGCTTTACGAAGCAGCTAGAATTGATGGAGCAAGCGCGATTCAACGGTTCCGCAAAATTACGCTACCGATGATTTTATTTGTAACAGCACCGGTATTTATTACGCAATATACATTTAACTTCAATAACTTTTCGATAATCTACTTATTCAATGAAGGTGGTCCCGGAAGTGTCGGAGCAGGCGCAGGATCAACCGATATCTTAATTTCATGGATTTACAAATTAACAACAGGTACTTCGCCACAATACGCTGTAGCTGCTGCTGTGACGCTTCTTATCTCCATTATCGTTATCACTGTTTCGATGATTGCCTTTAAGAAGACGAATGCCTTTGGGAACGAGGAGATGATGTAAATGAGAGACTTTATGAAAGATCAACGGACAACAAAGTTTTTAACACAGTTTTTCACGTATTTATTTTTAACCGTGCTTACGATTATTATTTTGTATCCGATTCTAATAACTGCATCTTCGGCCTTCAAACCAGGCAATATCGCGGCATTTACGCTTGAGTGGTCGGATAGCTGGACGCTGAATAACTTTACAAGATTATTTAATGAAACATTATATCTCGATTGGTACAAAAATACGCTAATTATCGCAGTTGTAACAATGATTATGCAAGTAACGATTGTGACGCTAGCCGGTTATACATACAGCCGTTACCGTTTCAAAGGTCGTAAAAATAGCTTGGTGTTCTTCTTGATTATTCAAATGGTACCAACAATGGCGGCACTAACAGCTTTCTACGTGTTAGCAATGCTACTAGGCGCATTGGACCAATATTGGTTCTTAACACTGATTTACATCGGTGGCGGAATTCCAATGAACACATGGCTGATGAAAGGATACTTTGATACCGTGCCACGCGATCTGGATGAATCCGCTAAACTAGACGGCGCAGGGCATTTCCGAATTTTCGCCCAAATCATCTTGCCGCTAGTAAGACCGATGATTGCCGTTCAAGCGTTATGGGCATTCATGGGACCATTTGGCGATTTCCTACTTGCAAAATTCTTACTAAGAACGCCAGAAAACTTAACAATCGCGGTAGGACTTCAAACGTTCATCGCCAACCCACAACAACAAAAAGTAGCCTTATTCGCAGCGGGCGCAATCTTAGCCGCGCTACCAATTTGTTTGCTATTCTTCTTCTTACAAAAGAACTTTGTTTCCGGCCTAACTGCTGGTGGAACAAAAGGATAATTGATTTTTAAAAAGGCTGTGATATCAATGAAAAAAGTTCCGTTTATCATTCAATATGTAAAAAGTACGCTCGGTCCAACGGCAATTTTCGAAGGGCGGAAAGTACTGAAATTCTGGCAAATGGTCATCGTGTTTATTTTCTTAAATGCGTTGCTGTTATTACCTGTATCCGCTCATTTTGCCAACCAGTCGAGCTTTGATTTACCGAGTTTAATGCCGAAAATGGCGACGCTTGGCACGGATCAATTGGCGGCCGAGGTTGGTGGACTGACACTTGAAAATGGCGAACTAACCGATAAAAATGCGCATATCGTCGAAAAATCAGCGAATGGTGTTGCTGGAGTGAATTTAACGAAAAGAGAACTTGCTGGAGCGAAGAACGTGATTAACATCAAAGACCGAGAAATGACGCTAACAGATGCGAGTGGATATGATTTTGAAGTAAGCTATCCAAAAAACGCGACTTTAAGCGAAATTACATCCGGAGAATCGCTCGTTGATTGGATTTCGGCGCAGTGGTACTTAGAAAACCAAGCGTTTGTTTTCTTATCGATGGTGCTAATGATTGGCTCGATTATTTTCGTTAGCTCTCTTATGTTAGCTGTATTCACGACACTTTTCATTTGGATGACAAAACGGAGCAGTTTTTCAAGCATTGCTTCTTTTAAAGAATCATTAAATTTAACGCTAAATGCACTGGGAATTCCAGTGGTTGCGGCTTGTATTATCGGCTTTATCTACTTTGATATTACCGTTATTATGGCTGTTCAGTCGCTCGGAATGGTGTTAATGATAGCATGGACATTTTTGAAAACAAGATTTTATAAGACTAGTGAAAAAAGTATGGCTGCTAGTCGCTAATTAGGAGGTTTTAGTATGGCACAGAAGCAATTATTTGAAATCGAACCATGGACATTACGGACAACCAAACTAGATAAAGAAAATAAACGTTTGCAAGAAAGCCTAACTTCACTCGGTAATGGATACATGGGGATGCGCGGGAATTTTGAAGAAGGATACTCGGGCGATGGCCATATTGGAACTTATTATGCAGGCGTATGGTTTCCCGATAAAACACGCGTTGGTTGGTGGAAAAACGGCTATCCAGATTATTTTGGGAAAGTCATTAACGGCCTTAATTTTATCGGAATTGAAGTACGTCTTGACGGTGAAAAACTCGATTTATTTGTAGATGAAATAAGCAATTTTGAACTTGTTTTAGATATGGAAAAAGGCGTTTTAAGACGCAAATTCACGGTCGTTAAAAATAGTAAAACGTTCCAGATTTCAGCGGAACGTTTCCTAAGTATTGCAACGAAAGAACTGGCGGTTATTCGCTACCACGTGCAATCTGAAAGCCCAGCAAAAGTGGAATTAACATCTACTTTAAATGGTAACGTCCAAAATGAAGATGCCAACTATGAAGAAATGTTCTGGCAAGAAGTCGAAAAAGCTTCATCAGCAAGTCGCGGCTCACTTGTAACTAAAACAATCCCAAATAACTTTGGTACACCACGCTTCACCGTTTCAGCAGTAATGAAAAATAAGACCAATACGGCAAATGAAACAAACCAAACAAAAGCCCTTTACGCTGAAAATCACTACCAATTCGACATACAAGCAAATGAAGTGGCACAAATTGAAAAGCGCGTAGTCATCACGACTTCTCGTGATTTTGAAGAAGCAGAAATTTTGCCAGCGGGAGAAGCGATTTTAAATAGTTTAGAAACATTGTCTTACGAAGAGTTACTGGCCGCCCATGTCGCAGGATGGCGCGAACGCTGGGATAAAGCCGATGTCGAAATTGCGGGAGACGATTCCGCGCAACAAGGCATCCGTTTTAATATTTTCCAATTATTTGCGACTTATTACGGCGAAGATGCTAGATTAAACATTGGTCCTAAAGGCTTCACTGGTGAAAAATATGGTGGCGCAACCTATTGGGATACCGAAGCATTCGCGCTTCCAATGTATTTATCGCTGACTGACAAATCTGTGAGCCACAACTTGCTGAAATATCGTCATGATCAATTAGACGGTGCCAAAATCAACGCACAGAAAATCGGCTTAGGAGGCGCACTTTACCCAATGGTCACTTTTACCGGAGTCGAGTGCCATAATGAATGGGAAATTACTTTTGAAGAAATCCACCGCAATGGCGCGATTGCCTATGCGATTTACAACTATACTAACTACACTGGCGATGATTCGTATTTAAAAACAGATGGTATCGAAGTATTAACCGAAATCACTCGTTTTTGGGCCGACCGCGTGCATTTATCCGATCGATTAGATAAATACATGATTCACGGTGTCACTGGGCCAAACGAATACGATAATAACGTCAGCAATAACTGGTATACAAACTATATCGCAGCTTGGACAATTCGATATACGCTGGAAAACTTGGACGCAGAAGCGAAAAAACGTCTAGGCGTGACCGAGTATGAAGTCGCTAAATGGGAAGACATCGAACACAGAATGTATTATCCTTTTGACGAAAAATGGCAGATTTTTGTACAACACGATACCTTTTTAGATAAAGAATTACGTTCGACCGATACATTAAAAGCAGAAGATATGCCAATCAATCAAAACTGGTCTTGGGACAAAATTTTACGTTCTTGCTTCATTAAACAAGCCGATGTACTGCAAGGTTTATATTTGTTCTATGATGACTTTGACTTTGATACAAAACAACGCAACTTCGAATTCTATGAGCCATTAACGGTACATGAATCTAGTTTATCGCCAGCTGTGCATGCGGTGTTAGCAGCGGAACTTGGTAAGTATGATAAAGCAGTAGAACTGTATCAGCGGACCGCGCGACTGGATCTTGATAATATTAACAACGACACAGAGGATGGCTTGCACATTACCTC
This sequence comes from Listeria cossartiae subsp. cayugensis, assembly GCF_014229095.1. Lineage (GTDB taxonomy): Bacteria > Bacillota > Bacilli > Lactobacillales > Listeriaceae > Listeria > Listeria cayugensis. The sequence goes on from NZ_JAARZC010000002.1 coordinate 192,828, forward strand.
CATGGCCGGAAGCTGGTTATCGATAGTCCAAGGTTTCGCTGGGATGCGAGTAACAGCCGGCGAGTTAAGCTTTGCACCATTTTTACCAACAGGCTGGGATAATTATCGTTTCAAAATTAACTTCCGTGATCGCTTATTAGAAGTAAAAGTGGAAGTCGGAGAAGTGACAGTGAAATTATGCCACGGAGAGCCAATTGATTTAGAAATGTATAAGAAAAAATATTTGCTGGAAACGGCTGTAACAGTAGAAATGTAACGATAATAGAACTTGTTGAAAACGATAACAACCGTTTTCAACAAGTTTTTTCTTTAACAAATCTTTCTAATTTTTGGTGGGATGATTGCTTTTTCCGCCTGCACTCTTATGCTATAATAAAGAAAGTGAACCATATGATCATAAATGGTTTACAAGAGGCACGGAGGTGAAGTGATGGATTTTTCCAATATGTCGATATTGCATTATCTAGCAAACATTGTAGATATTCTTGTCGTATGGTTTGTAATTTATAAAGTGATCATGTTAATCCGAGGTACAAAAGCGGTACAATTATTAAAAGGCATTTTTATTATCATTGCAGTCAAACTATTAAGCGGATTTTTTGGTCTCCAAACAGTAGAATGGATTACGGATCAGATGCTTACTTGGGGATTCCTTGCAATTATAATTATCTTCCAACCGGAATTACGCCGTGCTTTAGAAACGCTTGGACGAGGCAATATTTTTACTCGTTACGGATCAAGAATCGAGCGCGAACAGCACCACTTAATTGAGTCTATCGAAAAATCTACCCAGTACATGGCGAAACGTCGTATTGGCGCATTGATTTCAGTAGCACGTGACACTGGGATGGATGATTATATTGAAACAGGTATTCCGCTAAATGCAAAAATTTCTTCTCAATTATTAATTAATATTTTTATTCCTAATACACCGCTTCATGATGGAGCTGTTATCATTAAAGGAAACGAAATTGCATCGGCAGCAAGTTACTTACCACTTTCAGATAGCCCGTTCTTATCCAAAGAACTTGGAACGCGTCACCGGGCTGCGCTTGGAATTAGTGAAGTGACAGATAGTATTACCATCGTAGTTTCCGAAGAGACAGGCGGAATTTCCCTTACTAAAGGTGGAGAACTTTTCCGTGATGTTTCAGAAGAAGAGTTACATAAAATTCTTCTTAAAGAGTTAGTCACAGTAACCGCAAAGAAACCTTCTATCTTTTCTAAATGGAAAGGAGGCAAAAGCGAATGATGGATCGAATTTTAAATAATAAATGGTCGATTCGGATTATAGCTCTAGTTCTTGCAGCCATCCTTTTTACGTCGGTGAACGCTAATAACAATAATGCCACGTCCTTTTCGACAACTGCTTCAAGTGATTCAGAAGTTATTGAGAACGTTCCTGTCAAAGTATATTATGATAAAACTAATTTATACATTTCAGGCATTCCAGAAACCGTGACCGTTACACTTTCTGGCCCGCGTAGTATCGTTCAATCTGCCAAAGCACAACAAGACTTTACCGTTTACGCAGATTTGAAGAATGCATCGATTGGGACACAAGAAGTAAAACTACAAGTAAAAGATGTATCTGACCGCTTAAAAGTAAAAGTGAATCCTGCGACAGTGACAGTAAACGTACAAGAAAAAGTAACGAAAAAATTCTCTGTAGATGTAGAATTAAGTAAATCTGTTATCGCAGACGGATACCAAGCTGGAACACCAATAATTGACCCTAAAAAAGTCTCCATTACTGGTGCCAAAGATACGATTGAACAAATTGCTTACGTCAAAGCAACACTCGAAAATGATGGCAAGCATAAATCCGAATTTACCGATAAAGCAACCGTCTCTGTTTTTGACAGCAATTTGAATAAACTAGACGTGGAGGTAAATCCGCAAGAAGTGGAAGTAACTGTCCCAGTGGAAAAAGTTGGGAAGTCCGTTCCAGTCAAAATTAAGCAAGAAGGCACGCCAGAAAGTGATATTGAAATTTCTAGCATGACACCAGATAAGTCAGAAGTAGTTGTCGTTGGTGACGATGCTGTCCTTGAAAAAATCAAAGAAATCGAAATTCCAATTGATGTTTCTAAAATAAAAGCAGATACCGTCAAAGAAGTGACTGTTCCCGTTCCAACTGGTGCGAAATCAGTTCAACCGACGACGATAGAGGTGAAGATTAAGACCGTAAAAAAGTCTGAAGCAAATAACAATACAACCTCAGATAATAATCAGGGTACAGATACAAGCGATGAAAACACAGATGATAATAGCACAAAAATTTCCAAGTCGTTTTCTAGCATGCAAGTATATATGAGCGGATTGAAAAATACGTTCGATGCCCAGATGATTACGCCTGCGAATGGAAAAGTTTCTGTAACCATCACCGGTGAGAAGAAAACAGTCGATGGAATTGCAGCGAAAGATCTAAGTGTTATTGCTAACTTGAGCAAGAGCAAAGCAGGAAATTATAGCATACCGCTAGAATTGAATGGTTTACCAGATAATGTCGCCTATGTGATTAATCCTAGAAGGGCAGATTTTATCATTACGGACAAAGAAGCGTCCATTCAAGTACCTTCCAAAAAAACATAAACATAAGGAGTGTGGGGCGTTTGTCTCATACTCCTCCTTTTTTAAGAAAGCTTTTTATACATAGAAGCGAGTGATAGCAACGTTTTAACATAGAGAGATGAAATTTTCTCTCAAAAAAGGTATAATAACAGATGTATGGTTGAGAATGAGCAAATATAGAACCAGCATTTGAAAAGTAACTACGAAATGACAAACAAAAATCATTTAGATAATGAATGACTTAGAAGGAGAGTAATGAAATGGGTAAATATTTTGGTACGGATGGAGTTAGAGGTGTAGCAAACTCTGAATTAACACCAGAACTTGCATTCAGATTAGGTCGTATGGGTGGGTATGTTTTAACTCGTCACGTTGGTGAACATCCACGTGTGCTTGTTGCGCGTGATACACGTATATCCGGAGAAATGCTTGAATCCGCTTTAATCGCAGGACTTGTTTCTGTGGGAATTGAAGTAATGCGTTTAGGTGTTATTTCCACTCCAGGTGTAGCTTATTTAACAAAAGCACAAGGAGCTTCTGCCAGCGTAATGATTTCTGCCAGCCATAATCCAGTAGACGATAATGGTATTAAATTCTTTGGTTCTGATGGCTTTAAACTATCAGACGATCAAGAAGAAGAAATTGAACAACTTCTTGATACACCAGAAGATACATTACCACGTCCAAGCGGTGAAGGCCTAGGAACCGTGAGTGATTATTTTGAAGGTAAACAAAAATATATTCAGTACTTAAAACAAACAATCGAAAATGATTTTAATGGTTATCATATTGCATTAGATTGCGCTAACGGAGCAACTTCTGGCCTAGCGACACATTTATTTGCTGATTTAGATGCCGATATTAGTTCAATGGGAGCTTCTCCTAATGGTCTAAATATCAATGACGGCGTTGGCTCTACTCACCCAGAAACACTAGCTGCATTCGTCCTAGATAAAAAAGCAGACGTTGGTTTAGCTTTTGATGGCGATGGCGACCGTGTTATTGCGATTGACGAACTTGGCCAAATTGTTGATGGAGATAAAATCATGTTCATTTGCGCGAAATACATGCGTGAACAAGGCTTATTAAATAACAACACAATTGTATCAACGGTTATGAGTAACTTAGGCTTTTACAAAGGCTTAAAAGAACTTGCAATTGAAGACGTACAAACGGCCGTTGGTGACCGTTACGTAGTAGAAGCTATGCGTGAAGGTAATTATAACCTTGGCGGCGAACAATCCGGTCATATTATTTTCTTAGATCATAATACGACAGGTGACGGACTTCTTTCCGGAATCCAATTAATCAACGTAATGAAAGCTACTGGCAAAAAATTATCTGAGCTTGCGGCTGAAATGAAAACATTCCCGCAAAAATTAGAAAACATCCGTGTAAGTGATAAAAATCATGTAACGGATAATCCAAAAGTAAGTAAAGTAATCGGTGAAGTAGAAGCGGAAATGGCTGGAAATGGTCGAGTTCTTGTTCGTCCATCTGGTACAGAACCACTAGTACGTGTAATGGTAGAGGCTGCTTCCCAAGAAGAAACAGACGAATATTGTGAACGTATTTCAGCGGTTGTTCGTTCAGAAATGGCACTTAACGATTAAAACAACAAACAAAAAATCCTGATGATCAACGTCATCAGGATTTTATTTCTTTTGTTAGCATAATCTGATCAAGACAAGCGATACCATTTTCGATAATGGTTTGATCTGGATAATGTTCTACAAAGTAATTTGGACTAATTTGCTGCATCCGAAAGCCATTTTTTTGATAAAAGGCAAGTTGGTCGATACTAGAATTGCCAGTTTTAACGATAATTTCTGAAAAATGATTTTGAACAGCATAATCAAATGCTTTTTCGAGTAATTGTTTGCCAATGCCGTGATTGCGATGCTCAGCGGAAACAGCAATATTCATAATTTCAAGTTGGTTCGCACTTAGTGGAAGTAAGCAAACGACGCCGGTTATTTTAGCAGCATGCACTAATTGGATCACATGAGATTTGTCGAAGTATGTCGCAATTTGTCTTTCGCTAGGATCGGCCTCTAACAATAGATGGAGTGGGATTGGTTGGCTTTTGTCCCAGATGGTCCAGTTCATTTTTATCACCTCATTGTTAGGTTAACATGGCAAGACATAAATAGGAAGGGAAGTGGGCGAATTGCCTAGTAAGTGGAGAGGAATATGTGGTAGTTTGCTGGTGGCACTTGGCGTCACCCAGCTATATAGTTTTACAAGTGCCGTTATTGGTTACTTTACTGCTGAAGAAAATAGTTTTGTATTTGTATGGAATTATTGGATGTTATTATTATTTGGTTTAGGACTTTTTATCGTTGGCTTTATTTTTATGAGAAAAGAAAGCTTTCGTGTCATTAGTATAGTTTTAGTGGCTTGCTTTGTTTTATTCCAAGGATTTTCGGTTTATTATTATCAGCTGCGAATCTTAGCAAAATTGGAATACGCGCAGCCGTTTGAATGGTCGGGAACGTTATTATGTATAGCAGGCGTCTTGGTGTTGATTGCACTTCTTGTTGGGCCTAAGTTTCAAGCAAAAGAAGTAACAACGGATCAAGCCTGGAAAACGAAATGGCGCTATGCTGCAGGATTTTTCTCGCTTCTTGGTGCAGTGACTTCGATTTATGCAGCGATAACAATTTTTAAACAGCTGCATTCGGATAATATCAAACAAGGATATTTATTTACAACGGCACTAGATGGCTACTTTGCTTGTTTTATGGCAGTAGTATTTCTGCTTGTAACCGTACTTGCTTGGCGTAAAGTTTCATACCTACTTATCGGTATTTTGATGGGAGCGGCATTTATTTTGCTTACTAATTATTTATCGGTAAATAGTTGGATTGATTTTGCCAAAGAAAATTTAGCAATTACTTTTGGTAGCAATGAACGACAAGTGTTTGGTATGCAGTTTCTAATGGGAGCATCCGCGTTTATCTCTAGCATCTTTGCCTATATTGCGAAAAAATAAGAAGAACCCTCTAATTTAGAGGGTTCTTTTTTTATTGTTTTTTACCGAATACGATATTTGTATAACTATTTAAAGTAACGAAATAGTATATGATATACATAAGCGTGTAAATTCCAGTAGAAATAATAACTGGTAAAGTAAGATTTAATTCTAACATGTGCGATAAGCCGAGTAGCGCAAAACTACTGTGGGCAATACCGATTACTAGCGGGATTAAGAAAACGACTAGTAACTGTTTTGCTAGGATCTTGCGGATGTCTTTACGCGTAAGACCGATTTTTTTCAAGATATCAAATGTGCCGATATCGTTGTAAGCTTCTGTTAGCTGTTTGAAGTAAATAATACTTCCTGTTGCTGCTAAGAACACAAAGCCGATGAACATACCGATGAAAAGTAGTACACCTGTCACTGTGATGATTTGTTGATAGGTACTAGTATAAGATGTGAAATCTGTATCTTCTGGAATGACAGAACGCATTTTCTTATCTAAGGATTGTGCTTGCTTCGGATCTTTAATCACGATAGATTCAACACCGTGTGCTTTAATAGTGGAATCTGCCGCTATTTGTTTGACTTGGCTGTCTGGAAGAACGAGCAATCCAGGAACAGTACTGATTGGTGAATTTTGGACAACAGATTTAATTTCAACTGTTGGTTTATTTGAGGAAGCAAGTGTATATTTTTCGCCAATCATTTCTTTTTGCGCTTCTTCATTGTAGGTAATTGACAGCACCATTTGCGCTTCATTCTCTTTTAGTTTTACTGCATTTTCTGGTTCACCTTGCCCTTTAACTAGGCCATTGTAATCTGACTCAGAAATAACAGGGAAACCTTCATTTATATCATACTCGACAAAGTCTGGACGATTACCTTCTGCTTTAACGATGTAGTAGTTACTTTCTTGTTTAAACTCTACTGGGTGATTTGGGTCACTTTCAGCTGTTTCGAGAATTTTATTGTTCGTTTCACTATTGTTAGGAACGACATATTCAAAGCTAGACGGAGCAGCAGTATTGGCGGAGTTATTCGCTTGATAATAAATACTGCTTATCGTACCTATAGCAGAAAGGGTAGTTGCACTCAAGATAGAAATAATAATGAGCGTTTTCGCATTGGATGAAATTCTAAACGTTAATTGTGAGGTAGAAATAATATTGCTACCTTTGTAGAAAATTCGTTTGTTATTTCTAAGTTTATTAAGCAAGTACGGCAAGAAGAAGGTAATGAAAAGGGCAGTCCCAACGATTACCGAAGCCAAAATAACTAAAGCGCCGATAGAAAAGCCAAGTTGCGCCCAGATGGAACCTTTGGAATCAAGAGGCTGTCCAGCGATTACATAACCTAGACCGATTAATAGAACGGAAAGTAGCGCCAAAATAAAAGAAGGTTTTGGGCTTTTTTCGCGTTTTGCTTCAGAGTGGAACAATTCAAGTAACGTCGTGCGGTAAATAATGCGATAACCAGAAAATGATGTAAATAGCGTGATGATGATAAAGACAATACTCGTTTGAACGACAGCGCCCCATGAAAAGGCAAAGCCACCGATATTATCGATATTGATAAGATTAAGTAAAATCGTTACGAAAATTTTGGAAAGTAGTGTACCGGCAAGAATACCAATGATTAATGCCCCGAGTCCCATAATGAAATTTTCATAGAATAACATACGGCCGATTTCTTTTTTACGAAGGCCAAGTAAAGAGTAAAGTCCGATTTCCTTTTTTCGTTTTCGTGTAAAGAAATTATTGGAATAAAGGATAAAAATCGCTACAAAAATAAGTAAAATGACAGAGGAGCTGGAAAATGCAGTCGATAGTTTGGATGATTGGTCAATTCTCGCGACAACTGCTGGATCTTTAGAAAGTACTAAGAAGGTAAAATAAATCATGATACTAAAAATCATTGACGCAAAGTATAGAAAGTAGTGGACGAAATTATGTCGAATATTTTTCTTGGCTAAATCAAATAACGTCATCTGTGTCGCCCCCCAGTTTTGCAAGGACATCTAGAATTTTTTGGAAGAACTCCTTACGCGTTTTGCTGCCACGATAAATCTCCGTATATAATTCGCCGTCTTTGATAAATAATATTCGCTTACAGAAACTTGCGGCAAAGGCATCATGCGTTACCATCATGATAGTCGCTTTATCTTGTTCATTTAAGTCACGTAGGCTTTCTAGTAAGTTTGTTGCGGATTTGGAATCAAGTGCACCAGTTGGCTCATCAGCGAAAATCAGACTTGGAGAGGTAATGATTGCTCGTGATGCGGCCGTACGTTGCTTTTGACCTCCAGAAATTTCACTTGGGTATTTATCCAGAATATCAGTAATCCCAAATTTAGTACTAATTGTTGCTAATTTTGCTTCCATTTCTTTAACAGGGCGTTTAGCTAGTGCAAGTGGAAGGATAATATTTTCACGAATCGTTAGTGTATCTAGTAAGTTGTAGTCTTGGAAAATAAAACCTAGTTTATCACGGCGGAAAGTAGACATTTGTTGTTCATTCATGTTTTCAAGTTCTTGTCCAGAAATTCTAATCTCACCAGAAGTCGGCTTATCGATAGTAGATAAGACATTCAAAAGTGTCGATTTACCAGCACCAGAAGGACCCATAATTCCTGTGAATTCGCCTTCTTTAATATCAATACTGATATTTTCTAGTGCAGTGTAGACATTTCCTTTACTGCCATATATTTTTCTCACATTTTTTGCTTGTAAAACTGTCTCCATTATTTTCTCTCCTTATAAAAACTAGATTCGTTACTATCTACCATTCTATCGTCTATAAAGAGTTGGTTCCATCGTATCAAATGACAATTGGCAAGGATATCCTTACAAAAATGTTAGTTTTATGAAGTAAAAAAACCGAAATCTATACAAACAAATCTTTAAAATAGATTTATTTATTAGAATTTCGGTTTGGTTTTATTAGATGGTAAATAATTTGGAGAGGTTTTCGGATGGTAAGAGGTTCCCGATGAAGAAGGAGCCAAATTCTGCATAACGAGCACTTGCTTCATCAAAGCGCATTTCTGTTACGATGCGTTTAAACTCAAGTGCATCATCTGAAAATAACGTAACGCCCCATTCATAATCATCAAATCCGATGGAGCCACCGATGATTTGTTGTACTTTTCCAGCATAGCTTCTACCAATCAAGCCGTGGTCGCGAATCAATTGTTGGCGTTCTTCCATTGGAAGCATGTACCAATTATCCGCGCCATCTCGTTTTTTACTCATAGGATAGAAACAAAGATGCTTTTTAGGTGGAAGTGCTGGGTAAAGTCTCGCGCGAACGCCTTTGTTTTGGTAAGGATCTTCGCCACCAGCCATATGGGACGCAAGATAGTTACTTAATTCCACTACAGATATATAGGAATAAGTCGGTAATAAATAGTCGGCAATCGCTAATTTATTAAAACGATTTTCAACTTCATTTAAAGCTTCTAAGGAATCACGTAACGTGAAGAATATTAAATCTGCTTTTTGACCAAGGATGCTATAAATGGTATGTTCACCTTCACCAATGTTTTTAGTAATTTCCATATCACTTAAAAAATGGCTTAACTCATTTAACATAAGTTCTTGATTGCCTGGATTTAATTCACGCCATGCTGCCCAGTCAATCGAACGAAAATCATGTAGACAAAACCAACCGTCTAACGTTTTTACTGCTTCATTCATTATGTATCACTCCTTGTTTAGAATATCACTAACTAAAGTGTAACATATGGAAAGTAGTTCGTCCGTTTCGCTGTTTGTGAAATTTATGTTTCGAACGGACGGTATTTTTCGCGTAAGCTTTGTTGATTTTCAAGCCGAAGTTCAATGTCGATTCGGTGAAAAAGGACCATGTTTCCTTTTTTCGTAAAGGGGAGTACTTCACGTTTTGCCAAGGAAAGGAGTGCTTGCTTAGATATGCCTAAGTAAGTCGCGGCTTCATTTGCAGTCAGGAAGTTTTCTTCTAGCCATTTAAAATCTATTTGTTGTTGGCGCACATCTTTTCACCTCTTTTCTTTTAAGTGTAGAAAATATCTGGCAGAAATACAAGGGAAAACATTAACAATTGCCTAAAAACAAGCTATACTTTAACTAAATGATAAATCTAGGAGGCATAAATATGAATGACGTATTAACTTTGCTAAGAAATCATCGCTCTTTTCGTAAATATAAACAAGGGGTCGAGATTCCAGAACAACAACTAGATGCGATCATCCGCGCAGCTCAAGCAGCCCCGTCGTGGATTAATGGCCAACACTATTCAATTATTGCAATTAAAGACCAAGACCGTAAAAATAAAATGGCTGAGCTTTGCGGAAATCAACCATACATAGCTGAATGTTCGGTATTTCTTTGTTTTGTAGCAGACTTCTATCGCGTAAAAGTTGCTAGTGACATGCATGGCAAAAGCTTCCAAATCGCTGCAGAAGAGGACTTACTGATGGTTGCGGCAACGGATATCGGACTTTGTATGCAAAATGCTTTAACTGCTGCTGAATCGCTTGGTTACGGGACGATTTGTATTGGTGGCTTGCGCAGAAATATTACGGCAACATCTGAATTTCTAGGCTTACCAGAATTCGTTATGCCAGTTGTTGGACTTTGTATTGGTGTTCCAGATGTGGAAGCGCCAGTAAAGCCTCGTTTGCCAAAAGAAGCAGTTTATTTTGAAGAAACGTACCAAACCGATGTGATACCTTTACTCGAAGCATACGACCAAGAAATCATTCCGTTTTCAGAGCGTGAGGGCTTTGTTTCTTACACAGAACGTTTAGCGAAATTTTATGACAGACCATATTATCCGAATTTAACCGAACAAATAAAAGAAAGAGGCTTTTTAGGCGGAAAATAACTAGCATCTTCGCGATAGTTAGTATATACTTTTAATTGACAAAACCCAGCGAAATGGCTGGAATGGAGGTAATTTTATAATGACAGAAGCATTGTTTTTAAACCCTGTTTTTCAAGATCGAATTTGGGGTGGAACGAAATTACATGATTACTTTGGTTATGATATCCCGTCTGATACTACTGGAGAAGACTGGGCGATTTCCGCTCATCCGAATGGTCCTTCCGTAATCAAAAACGGCGTATATAAAGGCAAAACATTAGCCGAATTGTGGCAAGAAAACCCAGCACTTTTTGGTAATCCGACAGAAGCAGTTTTTCCGTTATTAACGAAAATTTTGGATGCGAATACAGACCTATCTGTGCAAGTCCATCCAAATGACGAATATGCAAAAGTACATGAAAACGGCGAACTAGGCAAAACAGAATGCTGGTATATTATTGACTGTGCTCCTGGTGCGGAATTAATTTACGGACATAAAGCAGCCAGCAAAGAAGAATTCGCTACTTGGGCTAAAAACGGCGAATGGGACAAATTGCTTCGTAAAGTCGCGATTAAACCGGGCGAATTTTATTACGTTCCAAGTGGTACGATTCATGCGTTAGGTACTGGCACGTTAGTACTGGAAACACAACAAAGCTCTGACACTACTTATCGTGTATATGACTATGATCGTAAAGACGCAGAAGGAAACTTGCGCGAACTTCATTTAGATAAAGCCATTGACGTTACGACGGCACCTCACGTGGATGCCAAACTAGATATTCATACTGAAACTCGTGGTGGCTTAACGGAAACGACTTTTGTTTCCAACGACTTCTTCAGCGTTTACAAATGGGAAGTGGATGGCAAGGCTGAATTTACAGCTAAAGCGCCTTATACATTGGTTAGTATTTTAGACGGAGAAGCGGTACTTACGATTGATGGTAACGAGCAAGCGATTAAAAAAGGGGATCATTTCGTTTTACCAAATGAAGTGAAAACTTGGGAAATAGCTGGTAAAACCACAGCGATTGTTTCTACTCCTCCTGTAAAATAAAAAAATCAGCAGAAATCATTGTATAAAGCCATTTCTAACAATGGAATATACAAGATTTCTGCTTTTTTATTTCTTTATGAAAGAGTGACTTACTTTTTTGAGCTGCTGATAATAAATGTATTTATATAGTCATCAATTTCCGATTTATGTTTCTCTGCATCAACGGTCTTAGGGGTAAGTTCATAATAACTGGCATTTTTCATATTACGTGCATAAAATAAGCTGTATTCCATCGGATGAATCACATCATAATTATTTGCGAGTATCAAAGCGGGAATTGTTAAATTAGTTAATTCACTTTTGCTTTTTATTGGTCTATCTCTAGGAATGTCGATAAATTTTTTATAGTAATTAACAGAGGCATCATCTTCAAAATATCGCTTAAAAGTATCAATTGCTTTAGGATAGGTATCTTTTATCGATGGAAATATTGGATCTTGCTCAAATAACTGAGAGCCATTTTCTCTAGGTAAATACATACTCACGGTACTAAACCATTCTATCACTTCTTTTTTCATCGGCTCATCTGTCGCAGAGCTTCTAAGTAATATTACTCCCATCACTCTATTTTTTGCATGGACTGCCAAATTTACTGCAACACCAGCCCCCATAGATAATCCTCCGACATAAAAACGCTCTATTCCTAAATAATCCATTAACGCTAATGCATCACTTGCCAATTTATCATAACTAAGTTTTTTGGAATCATCTCCGCTTTTCCCATGACCTCTTTGATCCAATGAAATTAATTGGATTTTTTTATCATTATTAAATGTTTCAAAAGCAAATTTTAAATTATCACCTAATCCATGAAGAAATAAAAAGGGGATGCCTGTTCCTTGTATTTCATAGTTAAAATCAATTCCTTCGTATTTGAATAACGGCATATTTTATAATCCACTCCTTTGATGATAGTAATCAAGCCAATTTAGTATTTTTTACCGTTAATCCATGTATTTAGAACTTCGAATTTTTCATCAAGTAAAACTAAGTCAGCGGTATAACCTTGTTCAATGCGGCCCAAATTTTTCATGCCTAAAATAGCTGCGGGTGTGCTTGTTGCCATTTGTATAGTATCTTGTAAGTTAATACCAAATTCATTACTTAGTCTTAAAGATTTATTCATCGTCACGGTACTTGAAGCTAATGTTCCGTCTTGTAAGCGTGCCACGCCTTCTGTAACAGTTACTTGGTGCCCGCCAAAAATATACTCGCCGTCGCCAACTCCCATGGCTTGCAGGGCATCGGTTGTGAGAACCATTTTATCGGGCCCTTTTATTTTATAGATGAGACGCACAATCCCAGGATGAAGGTGGACCCCGTCTACGATGGCTTGAACGCTTATCGAATCATTTTCTAAAGCTGCTGCAACAAGTCCTGGTGCCCGGTGATGGATAGTTGGCATAGCATTAAAGCAATGCGTTATATGAGATGCCCCTTTTTCAAAAGCATTTTGCGCCTCTTCATAAGTTGCATTGGAGTGCGCAATGGCAACAACAACCCCTCGTTTTTTCAAGAAGTCAATGAGTTCGATACCGCCGGGCAATTCTGGAGCAATCGTTACCATTTTAATAAGACCATCTGCTTCATCGAAAATCTTTTTCATTTCTTTTAGGTCAGGGTGTCTTAAATGGGCTGGATTTTGCATTCCTTTTTTTTCGATATTAAGATAGGGGCCTTCTAAATGGATTCCTGCAATTTTGGCACCTTTCTCTTTTCCAATTACTTTTTTTGTTTGTCGAATCATTTGAATTAAATCTTCCAAAGAAGAACTAACCGAGGTGACTAAAAAACTAGTACATCCTGTTTCCGCACAAGCCATAGAAACAGCTTGAATGCTCTCTGTTAAGCCATCCATCATATCATAATTTTTTGCCCCATGAATATGAACGTCAATCATTCCGGGAATGAGCAACTGACCATTTCCATCAAAAATTGGTTCTTCGGAATACTGTTTGGGAATAATTTTATTGCTTGGAATAATTTCTTTTATTAGATTTCCTTCTGTCACAACTGATACATCTATTAATCCATTTTCTTTGCAAACTTTCACGTTTTTGATTAGCGCCATTATTTTCACAATCCTTTCAAAGATATAACTTTCACTTCTTTAGCGATAAGGTGTTGCATTAAATCTTTTGGCAAGGGCTCGTTTGTGATTACAGCATCAATTCCAGAAAAATCAATTTTGAATGCTGTCGTTTTATTCACTTTTGTACTATCAATTAATAAATATACTTTTTCAGAATTTCTGATAATCTCTTGCTTCATATAGACGTCTGTAAGTTCTGAATAAAAGACACCTTCTTCCGTTAGCCCAGCTCCTCCAATAAAAGCAACATCAAAGTTAAATTGTTGGAGCTGACCTAAAACGGGTTCACCTGATAATACACGCGATTGGAAGTTGAAAAAACCACCGAGCAAGTATACTTTATTATCTTCTTTCTGAGATGCCGCTATTGCATTATCCATAGAATTAGTTACCACTACTAAGTCATTTTGCTCAAGGTGTGAAGCCAAAAAATGAACAGTGGTCGAAACATCTAAATAGATAGTCATATGATCTTTTATCACTTCACTAGCCGCATAAGCAATTTCCTGTTTCTGTTCACTTTGTTTCACTAATCTACTTGTATAACTCTCTATTTGAGGTTTTAAGATGGGCAGTGACACCCCGCCTGGATAGCGTTCAGCCAAACCACTTTCGACTAATTTTAAAATGTCGCGTCTTGCTGTATCTTTTGAAATGGAAAAAATCTGCATGAGTTCTTCCTGAGAAATAGTTTTCTTGTCCTCTAAGAGCTTCAATTCCTCCACTATTCTTTCTTTTTGGTTCATCATTTTTGCCACCTTATATAATTTATTTTAAGTTTATTTTATTTATTAATAAGTTTTTATAAGTTAATTATATACCTTATCAAGTTTATGTCAACTTAATGGTTTTCTCTGTTTTATACTTTTATCAGACTGGGGTGATTTTTTCGCGCATTTTGAGTCAGCACTTAATCTAGGTTATAATGATAAAGATAACGTTTAAAGGATGACAAAAATTGATAATAAGTGAAAACAACAACATAGAGGTGAGAAAATGTCTTTAAAAATGAAGTGGATTCTAGCAGTTAGTATTATCGTCGTGCTTTTAGTTGTGGGGTGGTTTCTTGGGACTAGGCTAACGGTGAAAAAATATGAAGTGAGTTCTGCTAAAATTGAAAAAGAAATAAAGCTGGTGCAATTGTCGGATTTGCATTTTAGTGAATTTGGCGATAAAAATGAAAAATTGTTAAGTAAAGTGGCGGATTTAAAGCCAGATGTAATTGCTATCACTGGGGATTTGTTTGATAGGCAAGGGGATAGCGTTCCAAAAGAACTGATTAAAAAATTAACGAAGATTGCGCCGGTTTATTATTCGCCAGGAAATCATGAATATGATGTGAAAAGTGCGTATGAAGAGGATTATAAGCCATTTTTAGAAGAAGCTGGTGTTATTAACGTAGAAGATAAAACGGCGACTATCGAGGTTAACGGGCAGAAATTACAGATAGCTGGTTTGCGGAGTAGTGCGAATTTAGATTACGATTATCCTTATTACAAGGAAGGCTTAGCGGAAATTAAAAAGCAACAAGATGCGCAGTATTATCAAATTCTTTTGTCCCATATGCCGGATTATTTTGAGCTTTATGTGGAAAATGGTTTTGATTTGACGTTAAGTGGGCACACGCATGGCGGGATTGTGCGTATTCCGTATACGAATATTGGCGCGATTGCTCCGGGGCCACAGCGAACACTTTTGCCGAAGTATGTATACGGTGAGCATTCAAAAGATGGGAAGACGATGATAATTTCTGCCGGACTTGGTGCGGGAAGCCTTCATCAAAAAGCATTTCCGCGGTTAGGGAATCCATATGAAATTGTTGCGGTGACGATTAAGCCGGAGACGAAATAAAAAAGAGCCTATCTCAGGCTCTTTTTGCTATTTAAATATATGATCCAAATTCGTATGCTCGTCTGACTCGCAATTGCAGGCTTTTTCAAGTTCGCAACCGCCACATTTTCCTTGCTTGCTGCGTTTGACAAAGTTGATAATCGCGTAAATAGTGTAACCAAAAATTGCGCCGCCAAGTAATAAATTAACGATAATGCTCATGAAAAACATCCTTTCTTAAACGAATAGACTGCCGATTTGATAAACGAGAAATACTAATGTGTAGGCTGTGACAAGTGGATAGGCGACAGCAAATGCGGTCCATTTCCACGAACTAGTTTCTTTTCGAATTGCGGCAACCGTTGCTAAACAAGGGATGTAAAGCAAGATGAACAACATAAAGCAATAAGCCGAAAGTGGCGTATAAAAGGAGCTAACGACGCTGCCCATCGAACTTTCCCCAACAGCATAAATAATGGCCATTGTAGAAACAACAACTTCTTTTGCTAGAAATCCGGGAATAAGTGTGGCGCCAGCTTGCCAAGTTCCAAAGCCAAGCGGAACGAGTAGTGGTGCAAGCATGCCGCCGATAATTGCTAAGAAACTTTCGCCCATTGGTACATCAAGTCCAGATGGCCCTGCGTAGTTGAGCAACCAAATGATAACCGAACCAGCGAAAATGAACGTTCCCGCTTTACGCAAGAATCCTTTTCCTTTTTCCCATGTGCTACGCCATAAAGTTTTTAGTGACGGCAAACGGTAAGGTGGCAGTTCGACGACGAATACGGAATTGTCTTTTTTAAGCAATGTTTTCGAAAGGATTTTAGTGACAATCAGTGCCATTAAAATACCGATAACGTAAAGTGACAGAACGACAAGCGCTTGATGCTTCTCGAAAAATACGCCAACGAAAAGGGCATACACGGGAAGTCGCGCGGAACAGGACATGAATGGCGAGACAAGAATCGTCAGTGTGCGTTCTTTGGACTCTTCAATTGAGCGTGCTGCCATAATTCCTGGCACGTTGCAGCCAAATCCGATAATCATTGGGATAAAAGCTTTCCCATTTAAACCAAAAATTTCCATTATCCGGTCCATAACAACCGCTATCCGTGCCATGTAGCCGGAATCTTCTAAGACGGAAATAAAGAAGAAGATAACCAAGATTTGAGGAACGAAGACGAGCACGCCGCCAACCCCAGCGATGATTCCATCTGCAACAAGATCCGTGATAAACCCAGATGCACCAATAGTTGTTAGGAAGGATGTCACCCAGTCCGTCAGTTGCCCACCGATAAAACCATCGAGCAAATCGGACAGCGGTGCGCCAACCCAAGTAAAGGTTATTTGGAAAATTAACCACATAATACCAAGGAAAATCGGAATCCCGAAAAACTTATGCGTGAAAATTTTATCGAGTTTGTCTGATAGGGGAATATCGGAATTGCGCGTATATTCGACTGAGGTCAAACAAATATCATGAATATAATTAACGCGAACTTGGTGGAAATGATTTTCTAATTTGCCATCAAGTGCTATTTCTAAAGTCGCTCTGATTTGCTCTAATTGTTCGAAAGCAGGGGAAGCGGCTAAAAATTCTTCCGTGACTTCATTTTTGGAAAGAAATTGAACGGCTAGCCAACGAGATTGCTTAGCGGGAAGCATATCTTTTGTTAATGCTTGGATTTCAGCGATCGCTTTCTCAGCAGGTTCGCCGTATGGTAAAACAAGCGGAATTGCTGGTGCCATATGTTTTTCCGATAAAGTGGTTAAAATGTCATCGGTACCTTTTCCAGACCGAGCAACGACTGGCAAAATTGGAATGCGCAGTTTTTTCGCCAAGTTTTGAATGTTTAAATGGATGCCGCGACCAGCAGCCACATCAATCATATTCAGCCCCATCACAACGGGCGCACCGAATTCAAGTAATTGAATCGTTAAATTTAAATTACGCTCAATTTGCGAGGAGTCGACAATATTTAACATACAATCAAATTTTTCTTCTAATAAAAAACGAGTGACAACTGTTTCATCACGAGAAATAGGGTTTAAATCATAAATGCCAGGTAAATCTATTAATTTACCTGTTTTTGAACGCAATGTGCCGATTTTCTTTTCAACGGTTACGCCGCTCCAGTTCCCTACATATTCATAAGAGCCTGTTAATGCATTAAATAAAGAAGTTTTCCCAGTATTTGGGTTTCCGAGTAAACAATAAGTATTTTGACTCATCTGCGTTCCACCATAATGGCACAAGCATCACATTGACGAATACTAATATATTGCCCTTTTGTTTCAAAAGTACAAGGACCACCAAATAGTCCTTTTTGTTTGATACAAATATCACAACCTTCATCGCAACCAAGTGCAAGTAGGCGGCGTTTGAGCATGGCGTTCTCGATTTTTAATTCTGAGATGCGAACTTTTTCACCGACAGCAGTTTCATTTAATTGCATAAGCTAGTAGGCCTCCTTTTATGTTATGTATTGAACATGATAATCATTATCAACTATGTTCATTTTATCACGAACAGACTTTAATATGAAGTGTTTTTTTGGATTTATTAGTAGAATAGCAAAATAGTAGGGTATAACAGCAAAAAAACTTCTGCGTAGAACGATGCTCTTTTACCTAAGGAGCATGCCTTTTCCCCTCTGTATTGATACACGGGAATAAGTGCTGGAGCTGTTTTTAATCACTTTTTTCTGTCAAGTTGCGCTTTTTTATAGTAAAATGATAACTATAATATGTATATTAATGGAGGCAATTAACACATGAGTGATTTATTTACTACAATCAAAGGACAAGTTACTGGGAAAAACGTGCGCATTGTATTACCTGAAGGAACAGATGAACGTATTGTTGGAGCAGCTGCACGTCTGCAAAAAGAAAATATCGTACAACCAATTTTGCTTGGAAACAAAGCGGAAATTGAAGCAAAAGCAAAAAAAATTGGCGTTTCGGTTGAAGGAATCGCTATTCACGAACCTGCGACAGATCCACTTTTTGATGAATTAGTGGCGGCATTTGTTGAACGTCGTAACGGTAAAGCAACAGAAGAAGCTGCGCGTAAAATGCTAGTTGATCCAAATTACTTTGGCACAATGCTTGTATACACTGGAAAAGCAGAAGGTCTTGTAAGTGGTGCGGCTCACTCTACTGGTGACACGGTTCGCCCAGCGCTACAAATTATTAAAACTAAACCAGGCGTAAGTAAAGTTGCCGGTGCGATGATTATGGTTCGCGGCGAAGAACGTTACTTATTCAGCGATGTAGCTATCAATATTGCCCCAGTTGCAGCTGACTTAGCGGAAAATGCGATTGTTAGTGCGGAAACAGCAGAAATCTTCGGCATTGACCCACGTGTTGCAATGTTGAGCTTCTCGACAAAAGGTTCTGCAAAATCTGATGAAACGGAAAAAGTAGTAGAAGCAACAGCACTTGCAAAAGAAAAAGCACCTGAATTAACATTAGACGGCGAATTCCAATTTGATGCAGCATTCGTACCAACTGTTGCTGAGAAAAAAGCACCAGGTTCTGTTATTAAAGGGGACGCAAATGTATTTATCTTCCCAAGCCTAGAAGCAGGGAACATTGGCTACAAAATTGCACAACGTTTAGGCAACTTTGAAGCAGTTGGACCAATTTTACAAGGCTTAAATGCACCAGTTAATGATTTATCTCGTGGTTGTAATACAGATGACGTTTATAACTTAACGTTGATTACTGCAGCACAAGCAGTGAATAAATAAAACGCGATTTACTATTAAACTATAAAAAAGCAGGAATCTTGTACGAAGCCAGTAAAAATGGCGCATACAAGATTCCTGCTTATTTTTCTATTTTGCGACTAAATGAATCTAGTAGTTTTTTTCGATCATTAATACTCATCTTATGGACACTTGAAAAGTTATACCATTTTAATTTGTGAAATCCCATTTTTCTAAAAGTTCCTCTGAACACAATTTTAGTAATAGGACTACCAAATATGCATTTATAAATCCAATGAGGTGTGGCCATTACCGTAATCATTTTCACTTTTTTTAAATTCGGTAAATTACTTTTGAATAGTTTGCTTTTCGGGGATGCTTCATAAATGATGCCTTTAGCAATCACTTTATCAAAAAAGCCTTTCATCATAGCGGGCATTGCTTCCCACCAAATGGGGAAAATAAAAAGAAGCTCCTCAGCAGTCATTATTCGTTCTTGATAGTTTTTCACTAGTGGATTATCGACTTCTTTTTTTCGCCAAGCAATTAAATCTTCTTTATGCATAACAGGGTCAAATCCGTCTTTGTGAAGATCAATTATATCGACAGTGTAACCAGCTTGTTCGTAAGTCTCTTTAGCTGTTAATAACAAAGCGGCTGAAAAACTCCGGTTATGTGGTTCGTTAAAGCTAGCATCACCTGTGTAAGGATGGTCAAAAACTATACAAATCCGTTTCATAAAATACCCCCATTCTTTACTAGTTTATTTTCTGCTGATTTTCGTTTTTTCAAGAAAGCGATATATATAATATCAAAAATACTACAAATAAAGCCGCATATAATGATATAGATATTGATTTCTAGCAAAACTCCCATTAATATAGTCGGTGCCAAAGTGCCAATCCATTTGGCAAAAGCCATTAGTAAGGTTTGACCATTTGTATTTTGGCGTTGGAATAACATTGCTACAAATAAAATAGACATGGCGACATTTTGCATAAAGGCTGAATATTGCGCAGCTGGAATGGATGCAAAACTAAAATAAAAAGCAAATTGAATGGCAAATCCTGTAACAAATACAAGGATACTAAAAGGAATAAAATATTTTTTTGCGTTTTCAGGGAAATATTTTTTTCCATATTTAAAGTATGTGTACACAATAATTAAGTCAAAACATGCCCATATTAGATTGACCAAACCTTGTACGCCTACGCTGTTCGAATTAATTACTAAATCATTTACCGAATAAATAACTTCCCAAGCAAAATTTAGACTTAGAGCAAATAAGGGCATTGCATAAGTTTTATATTTTATTCCATTACGAATTAATTCTATATAGACAATAGTCCAAGCGATACCACTTAATAAGGTTAAAAATAATGTCATTATATATCCTCCTTTATTTTCATTAGGTGTTACATATGTTACAGTTAATAGTGTAGTACTTGTGATTTCATAATACAAGATACACTTAAAGCTGAATTGTTACACTTTGAGGAGGAAGAGTCTTGGAAGAAAATAGCCAAAGAGTGCTAAGTAAAAAATGGATTATTGAAGCTTTATTAGATCTTTTAAAAACAAAACCATATTCCGCAATTACAATCACTGAAATTACTAAAAGAGCTGGAGTTGCTCGCTTAACCTTCTATAGAAATTTTGAAAATAAAGATCAAATATTACTTGCTAGATCTAATTATCTTTTTGAAGAATATTTTAATGAATTACAAAAAGTAGAAGGAATAATTGATATAAACAATGCTTTGCTAGAGTGCTTTAACTACTGGAAACGTGATGCTCAAGTTATGGAAATTCTCATTAAGAACAATTTAATTCATTTATTGGATCAACCATTTTATTCTTTTTTAGAAAAAATAATGGAAGAAATCCCCTCCCTTAATAGTTTGAATGAGACGCAGAAAACTTTTATACTAGGAGGTTTAACGCGGACAATGCTTCATTGGATTTCAACAAAAAGCACAGATTCACCGGCTCAGGTGACTCAGTCCATTTTGAAGTTGGTTGATTTAGAGCATTTATCAGAGTAGCAGAAATTGGAAATGTTAAAAGCTTGTTTGACGAAAGGTGAGACGATAATGAATTATATTAGATGGATCAGAGAAAAGGTAGTTAAATGAGAAGAGCTGGCGAAGATGTATCGAAGTATCTTCCAGCTTTAGAGAAATACATGTATGAATTTATATTTATGAGGGAATTCCGGAAAAAGATGCGAAATTGTATATAGAATCTATGGCAAAATAATTAAAAAATACAGCGGAAATCATAGTTTAGATTTCCGCTGTATTTTTTTATACCATTTTTTCGAGGAAGTAACGCATCCAACGATTGTCATTAGTTAATTCAGGATGGAAGGCGGTTACGAGAATATTCGCTTGTTGGGCAGCGACGATTCTCTCGTCAATTGTCGCTAATATGGTGACTTCATCGCTTGGTTCAATTAAGTAGGGAGCACGGATAAACACGGCTTCAAAGGGAGTTGCACCAAATGTTTCTACATTTAATTTGGCTTCAAAGCTTTCTTTCTGACGTCCAAAACCATTACGGATCGCGGTAGCGTCAATCAATCCTAGACTCTCTTCGCCACCTTCAATTTCTTTGGATAAAAGCACAAGCCCAGCACAAGTTCCAAAAATAGCTTTCCCTTCACTTGCAAATGCGCGGATAGGTTCCATTAAATCATAACGCTTCATAATTTTGCGCATCGTTGTGCTTTCACCACCGGGTAAAACAAGCCCGTCAAGCCCAGCTAAATCATTTGAACGCTTTACTTTAAAAGCAAGAGCACCGGCTGATTCAATCATTTGGATATGTTCATCAACTGCACCTTGAAGTGCAAGTACACCAATTTTTTTCATATTAAATGCTCCGATCTTGCATTCTGTCCTCTGGGTTAAGGCGAGACATTTCGATTCCTTTCATCGGGGAACCTAGCTCTTTGGAAAGTTTTCCGATTAGCTCATAGTCAGTATAGTAAGTAGTAGCTTGGACAATCGCACTGGCAAATTTGGCAGGGTTATCAGATTTGAAAATACCAGAGCCAACGAAAACGCCGTCTGCTCCAAGTTCCATCATTAGTGCAGCATCAGCGGGAGTCGCAACACCACCAGCAGCAAAATTAACGACCGGAAGTTTGCCAAGTGTTTTAATTTCTTTGATCAGTTCATACGGAGCACCGAAATTTTTAGCGGCAACCATTAACTCGTCATCTGTCATACCAGCAATTTGACGGATTTGGCCGTTTACTTGGCGCATATGACGAACAGCTTCGACGATATTACCAGTTCCGGGTTCTCCTTTTGTACGGAGCATGGCAGCACCTTCACCAATACGGCGGAGCGCTTCACCAATATCACGACAACCACACACGAAAGGAACAGTGAAATCTGATTTTAGTAAATGGAATTCATCATCAGCGGGAGTTAATACTTCACTTTCGTCAATATAATCCACGCCCATTGCTTCAAGGACGCGCGCTTCTGTAATGTGACCAATACGAGCTTTTGCCATAACAGGGATAGAGACAGCATTCATTACTTCTTCGACAATGCGAGGGTCAGCCATTCGAGCGACACCACCGGCTGCGCGAATATCGGAAGGAACCCGTTCAAGCGCCATAACTGCAACTGCACCAGCTTCTTCCGCGATTTTTGCTTGTTCAGCATTAACTACATCCATAATGACGCCGCCTTTTTGCATTTGCGCCATACCACGTTTTATACGATCAGTACCAACTTTTTTCTCCATATTAACAACCTCCATCAAAGTTAATTGAAATTACCTGACTATTATGATAAGCTAAAAGCCATTTCGTACAAACAGCCAATTGGATGTTGTTTTCTCCATCCAATTTATATAGGAGGAATGGTGTGGATGTGGCAACTAACTAGAAATTCGAGTTTACCGATTTATTTACAAATTGTTGATTTAATCGAAACGAAAATTATGAATGGTGAACTTTTGCCAGAAGAAAAATTGCCTCCGGAAAGGCAGTTGGCGGAGATGTTTGGTGTGAATCGTTCGACAGTTGTGCGGGCGCTCGATGAACTTACGGCGCGGGCAGTTATCATTCGCAAACAAGGAAGCGGAACGACGGTTAATGCGGAAAAATGGGGGCTTTTTGCAGGGCAGTCAACGAATTGGCGCCATTATTTAACACAAGGCGGTTTTACACCGGCAGTTCCCTATATTCGCCAAACCGGCGTGATGGAACAAGTGGATGCGGAACGGGTGATTGATGCTGCGAGTGGTGAACTTCCACTGGAAATGACGCCGAAAATGGAAACGCCGAGTCTTTCATGGCAGTCTTTTATTGCCGAGGAGCAGCTAGAAGACGAAGCGGGTTACAGGCCTTTGCGAGAAACGATTCAAAAACAAATGAAAGCTGCATATGGATTAGAGTCGCGACCGGAACAAATTTTGATTACATCTGGTGCGCAACAAGCACTCTTCTTAATTACGCAATGTTTATTAAAACCGGGTGATGCTGTAGCAATTGAGTCGCCGTCTTATTTTTATTCGCTATCGTTATTTCAATCAGCAGGCTTACGAATTTTTGCTTTACCAATGGATGAGGATGGCGTGATTATTTCCGAGTTGCGCGATTTATACCATAAACATCGTGTCAAAATGGTATTTGTTAATCCGACA
The DNA here is from genome assembly GCF_014229095.1 of Listeria cossartiae subsp. cayugensis. Classification (GTDB taxonomy): domain Bacteria; phylum Bacillota; class Bacilli; order Lactobacillales; family Listeriaceae; genus Listeria; species Listeria cayugensis. The sequence goes on from NZ_JAARZC010000002.1 coordinate 216,581, forward strand.
TTTCAAAATCCGACTGGGCTAGTGATGAGTTTAAAGCGGCGCAAAGAACTCGTGAAAATTTGCGCTCACTTGCAAATTCCGATTGTGGAAGATGATCCATTTTCAGAATTGGCCGCGCTCGATAGCCGAATTCCAGCGCCGTTAAAGCAACTGGACACGGATAATGTGTTATATATTGGCTCACTTTCAAAAATTATGGGATCAACTACACGAATTGGTTGGCTAATTGGACCAACCGCGGTTATTGAACGACTCGCGCTCGCCAGACAAGAAATGGATTTTGGTTTAAGTATTTTTCCGCAAGTTTTGGCTAACAGTGTATTAAATACGGCGGGATATAGTAGCCATTTAAAACAATTGCATGATGTTTTAGAACAGCGGCGCGATAACTTAATCGAAGCTTTGGATGAAATTGTACCGGACGAGCTGACGTTTATTAAACCACAAGGCGGATTTCATTTATGGGTAAAATTACCAATTGAATTTCGCGCGATTCGTGATTTTGATATTTTTTTAGCGAATGATTTACTCGTGATGCCAGGATTTTTATTCGGGGTAAAAGAGACCGTTATTCGCGTAACTTATGCACGACTTGAGAAGGAAGATGCGATACGTGTTGCGGCAATAATAAAACAAATTTTATTAGAAAAAAAGTGCGAGGAAGCTTGATTTAAAGCTGATTCGCACTTTTTTCATATTCCCCTCGAATACCTTCTAATCTATAATAGAAAGAGACCCCAAAATGTCACTCATCACAATAAATCTTTCTGCCAAAAGATAAGTTGTGATGAATCAGCATTTTTATGTAAGGGTTATCATTTACTATTAATATAAGGGAGGGGAAAGTAGATGGAACAGAATTGTAAGGAATTAATTACTTATCTGCTCTTGAATCGGCAAGTGAATCTTAGAAATGTTTCCAAAAATTTTAAGGTAACAAAAGAAGCAATTAGCGCACAGATTACACAAATAAACCATCTACTAAAGTCAGAACCAATTTTAATTGACCATGACATGATTTTTGTTACAGATGTATGTAGAGAAGCTTGTTACCGGCTTTTAACTGCGGAAGAGCAACAGTTATTTTCGTTTTATGAGGTAAATATTCGTCGCAAACTTATCATGATTAAATTACTGCTTCACAATCATTACATGTCACTCGGCGCACTTGCGGAATATGTTTATGTGAGTAAAAATACGATGTTAACAGATGTGAAAAGTATCAAGGAAAGCTTGCATGAATTCGAAATACAACTAGATTACTCACGAAAAGATGGTTATGCAGTTTCCGGTTCAGAATTCTTGATTCGTAATTTACTGGCGGAACTTATTCGCGAAGTCGTTCAGACCCCGTACGGGAAATTCGTACTTGATGAAAAGAAGCTCATTACAGTCAGTGAAGTCTTTTTACTAAAAAAACGACTGGAAAAAGTCGAAAGTAAACTTCAAATTACATTTACAGATGAACAAATGGAAGAATTGCCCTATATCCTCCATGGCATCATCAAACGATCCAAAGTAACAAACAAGAAATGGACATTTAAAATTGAAATGTATGACATCAAAAATACCCGTGAGTTCCCGATAATGAAAGAAATGTTTTGGGGTTATGACTTTTTAAGTGAAAATGATTTGCTTTACTTATCGTTACAAGTACTCGCTTCGAATTTAGTCGAGTCGGCGCTTCATTTCTCAGACAGTGAAGAAATCGCCTACGCAGTTGATGAGTTCATCCGCTTACTAGAAATGTATTTTGCGACCGAAATCATGAAGAAAAATGAGTTTAAAGAAAAAGTGATTTTACATGTCAGACCAGCAATTTACAGGACGATTTTAGGATTTCAAATCAATAATCCGCTTAAAAAACAATTTATCAAAGAATACACCCCAACATTCAACATTGTAGAAAAAGCCTCCAAACCTTTTGAAAAATTGGTTGGCCGTAAGTGGTCGGAAGAGGAAATTGTGTACCTTTCGATGATAGTTCTTGGATGGATGTATCAAATCGAGGAAACGGAACAGCCGATTTTCCGCGCAGTCGTCCTTTGTAAAAGTGGTACATCCATCTCCAAACTACTGTTAGAAAATTTGAAAATGATGTTTCCAAGTATTGATTTCCAAGGAGCTTATGCGGTGCGGCAATTAAATACGGTTGCCCGTGATATTGATTTTATTTTTACGACCGTTCCAGTACAGAGCGATGCTACCATTTTCGTGATTCCGTCGATTTTAAGTAAAGATAGCCGACAAATCCTTAGAGAACAAGTCGATAAAGCCATCGAAATGGACAGTCATAAAAAAACCAAAGAACTACTTGCCATGCTAAAAGATGAAATTCCCGAAGAAAACATTCGCTTAGTGCAAGCTAAAGTGGAATCATTTTTCAGTAAAAAAGAGCAGCTTGTGGAGAAAAAAGAACCAGAACCAATGCGGATTACCGAAGAACAGGTTCATTTTTTAGAAACGCCACTTGAGTGGGAGAGGCTGGTTTCGGCGGCGTTTGCACCAATGTTAGAACGAGGAACAGTGGATACTTGTTACATTCATACTTGCGAAGAAATCTTCTATCAAAATTATGAGCAGATGATGATTGGACCGAATATTTATTTACCTCATGCTAAACCGGCGAATGGCGTAATCGAGCAAGATATTCAGTTGATGATAATGAAAGCGGACACAAAAACGCCGGTGGACGAAACAGTCAAAATCATGATTGCCCTAGCCCCATCCGAACAAAACAAACACATACCACTATTACTAAAATTGAACGAAATTTTCTTACAGCCAGAAAGGTTAGTGGAACTTCTTGCTTCAACTAACAAAAAGAAAATCGTTGAAATCCTTGAAAGGGGGTGAGCGTCACGTGGATTACCATGATTTGTTTCAAAAAGAGTTAACCCTGATAAATTCAAGTTACGAGAGTCAGGCAGAACTTTTTGAATACACGAGCAAGATATTAGAGAAAGAGCAGTATGTAGAGCCCACTTTTAAAGAAGCAGTAACAAGCCGAGAAGTAGTTTTTCCTACTGGACTCGAGATGAATGGCATCAAAATCGCAATTCCTCATACAGACACGATTTATGTAAAACGTCCTTTTGTACTCGTAAATAAACTTTCTACACCGGTTCCTTTTGTTCAAATGGGAACGACAGATAAGTGGATTGATGTCGAAGTAATTTTCATGTTAGGAATCAAAAATCCCCAAGATCAAGTTCCACTGCTTTCAAGTATCATGGAAAAATTTATGGAAGCAGACTTTGTGGAACAAATAAAAGAAATGAATGATAGCAATACTTTATGTGATTTCCTAAAAAAACAATTTGGAGAGTGATTACAATGAAAAAAGTTATCGTAGCATGTGGATCAGGAGTAGCGACAAGTCAAACAGTTGCCTCCAAAGTAGAACGTATTTTAAAAGAAAAGGGCGTTCGCGCGACAGTAGAAGCAGTAGACATTAAGTCACTTGAACAACACATTAAAACAAGTGATGTTTACGTGGCGATTACAAAAGCAAACAAAGAATTTGATATTCCAACATTAAATGGTATTGCTTTCTTAACTGGCATGGGCATGGACGAAGAAACAGAAAAATTACTGAACGCCTTGAAATAAAAACAAACAAGATAAAATAGGGAGCGTGAAAAAATGGAGTCATTACAATCAGTTATACAGTTTATTTTGAACCTTGGAGCTGCCGTTTTTGTTCCAGCACTGATGATTATTATTGGGCTAATCGTACGAATGAAAGTGAGAGATGCAGTAAGTGCGGGGATTATTCTAGGGGTAGCTTTCCTTGGAATGAATATTGTTATTGGCTTTATGATTGAGGCTTTAACACCTGCTGCACAAGGACTTGCAGAGAGAACAGGGATTAATTTAAGCATCTTAGACGGAGGATGGACATCAATGGCAACACTTGCTTGGGCGTGGCCATTTGCTTTCTTGATGTTCCCGCTACAACTTGGTATTAACGCAATTATGCTCGTTATCAATAAAACCAAAACCTTAAACGTCGATTTATGGAATGTTTGGGGCAAAATTTTAACAGCCGTACTTATTATTGGCGTAACACAAAATGTTTACTTAGCATTTATTGTTGCCGGAATTCAAATTGTTACAGAACTAATTCTATGTGATGCCAACCAACGTCAAATTCAAGAATTAAATGGGATTCCTGGTGTAACCGTTTCCCACGGTATGATGATTTTCTGTATTTTCTTAATGCCAATTGACTGGTTACTGAAGAAAATTCCAGCACTACGTAAAGATATGGATGCCAATGCATTAAAAGATAAAATTGGTATTTTTGCCGAAAACCATGTAATGGGCTTTATTATCGGTGGACTTCTAGGGATTGCAGCTGGTTATGATGTAGCGAAAACGTTGATGTTAGCCATGCAAGCTGCTGCGGCATTAACACTATTCCCGATGGTTGCGAAACTATTTATGCAAGCATTATCCCCATTATCTGATGGTATTTCTGAATTCATGAAACGCAAATTTAAAAACCGTGAATTGTTCATTGGGCTAGATTGGCCGATTTTAGCAGGATGTAGTGAAGTATGGGTAGCTATCGTTCTTATGGTCCCAGTGACACTTATTTTTGCGCTAATTTTACCAGGAAATGGCGTTTTACCGTTTGCCGGAATATTAAATATTTCCTTGTGTGCACCAGCGCTTATCGTAACAGGTGGGAACTTGATCCGAATGATTATCCTAGGAACAATTACAACACCAATTTTCTTATATGTATCGACTTTCTTCGCAGGATCAATCACAGACTTAGCGCATTCAACAGGAGCAATTTCGCTTAAAGCTGGGCAACAAATTACTTGGAGTACGCTTGAGTATCCAGTGTTCCGTTATGTATTTGCAGAAGCAGCACAGTTCACTATTTTAGGATTTATTTTTGTCGCGATTTGGGTACTATTACTAGTATTCTACGTGAAAATGATGAAAAAACGAACTATTGAACTAGAAAAAGCTAGCTCTTAAGAAATAGGAGTGATGAGATGATTTATACGATAACATTAAATCCAGCTATTGACCGGTTGCTTTTCATTAATGGAGAGTTGGAAAAAAGGAAGACTAATCGAGTCAAAAAAACGGAATTTGATTGCGGGGGAAAGGGGCTTCATGTTTCGGGCGTGCTATCGAAATTCGGAATTAAAAATGAAGCACTTGGAATTGCGGGATCAGACAATCTCGACAAACTATATGCCATTCTAAAAGAAAAACATATCAACCATGATTTCCTTGTAGAAGCTGGAACTTCGACAAGAGAATGCTTCGTCGTCTTGAGTGATGACACGAATGGCAGCACCATGATACCAGAAGCTGGTTTTACCGTAAGTCAGACCAACAAAGTGAACCTTTTAAAACAAATCGCTAAAAAAGTTAAAAAAGAGGACATGGTGGTGATTGCTGGATCCCCGCCTCCTCATTATACATTATCTGATTTTAAAGAACTACTAAGAACTGTCAAAGCAACAGGCGCGTTTCTTGGATGTGATAATTCCGGTGAATATTTAAACGTAGCTGTCGAAATGGGTGTCGATTTCATTAAGCCAAATGAAGATGAAGTAGTGGCCATTTTAGATGAAAAGACGAATTCACTGGAAGAAAACATTCGCACGTTAGCCAAGCAAATCCCTTATCTAGTCGTTTCGCTTGGAGCAAAAGGATCGATGTGCGCACATAATGGCAAATTGTATCAAGTTATTCCGCCAAAAGTGGAGGAACGCAATGATACTGGGGCTGGCGATGTGTTTGTCGGTGCATTTATCGCGGGACTTGCAATGAATATGCCGATTACCGAAACGTTAAAAGTCGCGACAGGTTGCTCAGCCAGCAAAGTCATGCAACAAGATAGTTCGAGCTTTGATTTAGAAGCTGCTGGAAAACTTAAAAATCAAGTAAGTATTATACAATTGGAGGAGAGATAATATGTTATACCAAAAAGAACGTGAAGATTTAGCCAAAGTTGTGAAGACGATGTTTGACCGCTTTGAAACAAATGCTGCGGGAGGAAATGTGAGTGTCCGCATGAATAGCGAACATATTATTATGACGCCAACGCTTATGAGTCAAGCAAAACTTTGCGATCTTTCCCCATATGAAATCCTTGTAGTGGACAACAACAATGAAGTCGTAGAAGGAGATGGAAGAGTTACTAGAGAAATTAACTTACACCGTGCTTGTTACGTAGAAAATCCCAAAATCGGCTGTGTACTTCATGCCCATCCAAAAGAATCAATGTTATTCGCAACACTTGGTATGGAACTGCCGAACTTAACAGAAGCAACACAAAAAATTGGTCAAATTCCAACACTTGAATTTGCACCAGCAACTAGCCCAGAACTTGCGGAAATCGTTCGTAAACATGTTATCGAGCTAGGGGAAAAAGCTGTTCCTAGTGCAAGTTTATTAAATAAACACGGTATTGTCGTGTTAGACACGTCCTTGCATAAAGCGTACGATATGCTAGAACGTATCGAATACAATGCTTATATTGCAGAAAAAGCGTTAGTATTCGATGCTTTAGGTATTAAAAAATTAGCACATGATCACGACCTAAACTACAATTTGGAGGAGTAACTAATGGAAAAATTCCTTTTTAATGCAACATTATTTGCCAGTGCTTTATTACTAATGGTCGGTATTTTTAGAAGTTCTATTCCAATTACCGCCATCTCACTCGTGTTAGCAGTCGTTTCGCAACATTTCTTTCGGAAAAAATATCCTAAACAAACTCGTAGCTATCGTGAAATAATCGCGGCAAAGCAGAAAAAAGGATGAAAAAAAGGCTGGGAATCTAAAACTAGATTTCCAGCCCTTTTTATTATAGTTGTGAACGTTGTGATTTTTTCGGTCGAACGAATAAGCCTAGTTTTTCTTGTTCCCTTATTAAAGAGATGAACAAGGAGACAATCATTAAAATAATCACGATTGAAAAGGGAAAGGCCGCGATAATCGAAGCATTTTGAAGTGCTGTTAATCCGCCCGCGTAAAGTAGTACACTTGCAATTCCTGCTTGTAAAAGTCCCCAAGTCACTTTGACGGAGTTCGGTGGGTTTAAAGAGCCACCAGTCGTTTGCATACCGAGAACAAATGTGGCAGAATCTGCCGATGTTATAAAGAAGACGGCAATTAAAATCATCGCGACAATCGATAACACCATTCCAGCTGGAAACTCGTTAAATACCCCAAACAGTACTTGTTCTGTCGCTAAGCTCGAAAGCGCGGAATTTGTATGTTGTTCGACAAAAATCGCTGAGCCGCCAAATACAGCAAACCAGAAGACGCTGACTAGAGCTGGAAGAACGATAACCCCAAGTAAAAATTGTCTGATCGTTCTGCCACGTGAAATTCGCGCAATGAAAATCCCGACAAACGGTGACCAAGAAAGCCACCATGCCCAGTAAAAAATAGTCCATGAGTCAATCCATTTTCGAGCATCCGGCGCATCAGGTGCAGTCTGGAAACTCATTTGGATAATATTTTGTAAGTAATCCCCAAATGAATTAGTAAAATTATTCATAATGAAAAGGGTAGGTCCAAGAATAAGCGTTAAAACGAGCAATACAGCAGCGACATAAATATTTACATTACTCAACAGCTGAATCCCTTTATCAAGACCAGACATTGCTGATAACATGAATAAAATCGTAACGATAATGATAATTGTAAATTGAACCGTAAAATTATTTGGAACGCCAAATAGGTAAGTAAGTCCACCATTAATTTGTTGAGCGCCAAGACCAAGTGTCGTCGCAACACCGATGACCGTCGCGAAAACAGCGATAATATCAATCAATTGACCAATCGGACCTTTTGCATGTCTTCCTAAAAGTGGATACAGTGTGGCGCTTATTAAACCAGGCGCATTTTTTCTGAATTTAAAGTAAGCAAGTGCTAAGGCTACAACCGCATAAATCGACCAAGCGGAAATGCCCCAATGAAAGAATGAATAACGAAGCGCGTCTTTCATAGCAGCTTGTGTGCCAACTTCACCGCCGGGAGCTTGAACAGCATAATGCGATAAAGGTTCAGCAGCACCCCAGAAAACGAGGCCAATCCCCATTCCAGCACTAAATAACATGGCAAACCAAGATTTATTACTATATCCCGGTTCTTCGCCAGGCTTTCCGAGCCGAATCGTGCCAATCGGGCTTAAAACCAAAAATAAGCAGAAGATAATAATAATCGCAACAACGATTAAATAGTACCAACCGAAATTACTAGTTAGAAATTTTTGGATATTTGTTGTAAGTGTCTCAAATTGCTCTGGTAAAAAAGCACCAAATAAAACAGCTAAGAGAACTAAAAAACCTGCTCCCCAAAAGACATTCGTTAATTTTTTCATTACATCACTTCCCTTTATATTCTATGTATGTATTTCCCCATGTTAGCACAAAGGTAACATCTATTTAATAGTAACAAAAAAAGTAGTGCTTTGACAAATAGGGGCAGGTAGGGCAAATACAAAAAAGCTGGAACACCAATAAGTATTCCAGCCCACTTTATAACGTTTTTTTCGCATTAGCCAGTGCAACTTTAATTTGCTCAAAACCAGTCCCGCCGTAAGAATTTCTCTTTTGGACGGCAGTTTTAGAAGAAAGCACCTCGTAAATATCTGCTTCAATAAGTGGATTTATTTCTTGATAGTGACTAAGCGACACATCTTGCAAATAAATCCCATTTTGCGTACATTCCAGCACCAATTTCCCAACGATTTCATGCGCTTCTCTAAAAGGAACGCCCTTTTTCGCTAAGTAATCGGCCAGTTCTGTCGCATTGGAAAAATCTTTTTGGGTAGATTCTTCCATTATATCCGTGCGAACCTTCATCGTTTCAATCATCCCGGCAAATATATCTAAGCTCGTCTGAACCGTCTCGAGCGTATCAAACATGCCTTCTTTATCTTCTTGTAAGTCTTTGTTATAAGCAAGTGGCAGCCCTTTTAAAACCGTCAACATGCCAAAAAGGTTCCCGTACACTCGACCAGTTTTCCCGCGAATTAACTCGGCCATATCCGGATTTTTCTTTTGGGGCATAATCGAACTTCCTGTCGAAAATGCGTCCGTCAACTCCACAAATTGAAATTCATGACTCGTCCAAAGTATCAGCTCCTCGCAAAAACGCGATAAATGCATCATCAAAAGGGAACTATTACTCAGAAACTCAATGATAAAATCACGATCACTCACACCGTCCAAGCTGTTTTCATATACAGCAGAAAAGCCAAGCAATTCTGCACTATAAGCACGGTCAATCGGAAAAGTCGTTCCAGCCAGCGCAGCAGAACCAAGCGGCGAAATATCAATCCGTTTGACACTTTCTTCTAAACGTTCTAAATCCCGCGAAAACATTCCGAAGTAAGCTAGTAAATGATGGGCAAAAGATATGGGCTGGGCGTGTTGCAAATGCGTGTAACCAGGCATAATCGTTTCAATGTGCGCGTCGGCTTTTTGAACAAGCACCGCACGTAGATGTTTTAATGATTGGATGATTTCCGCTACGGCTTGTTTTAAATATAAATGCATATCAGTCGCAACTTGATCATTCCGACTCCGCGCCGTATGAAGTTTCCCAGCGACAGGACCGATTTCCTCGTGCAACAACTTTTCGATATTCAAATGGATATCTTCATTCACCGTGCTAAATTCCAGTTCACCAAGCGCTAATTTTTCTTGGAGGATTTTCAACCCGGCCGTGATTTCTGCGGCTTCTGAATCCGGAATAATGCCACATTTGGCAAGCATAGCGACATGTGCCAAACTTCCCGTTAAGTCTTCTTTTGCCATTTTTTGATCAAACGAAATCGAAGCGCCAAAATCATCAATCCATGCCTCGCTTTTCCCTTGAAAACGGCCACCCCATAATTTTTCCATTTTTTACACCTCAGTCGTTATCGTAACTTTTGAATTGACTTCTGCGCTCACTTTCGTTGGTAGTCCCCAAAGTTTGATGAAACCAACAGCTGCATCTTGATCAAATGTATCGGAGGAAGTATAGGTCGCTAAGTTTTCATCGTAAAGCGAATTTGGAGATTTTCTTCCTTCCACAATAGCATGCCCCTTAAATAATTTGACGCGAATCGTTCCATTAACAAATTTTTGCGTGGATTTTAAGAAAGCTACTAATGCTTCTGTTAAAGGTGAGAACCACAAGCCATTGTAAATCGTTTCGCTGATTTTTTGTTCAATAATTGGTTTGAAATGCGCCACTTCACGAACAAATGTTAAATCTTCCAGTTCTTTATGAGCAGTAATTAAAGTGACTGCAGCAGGGCATTCATAGACTTCACGTGATTTAATACCAACTAAACGATTTTCGATATGATCAATTCTGCCGACGCCATGTTTTCCAGCGATTTCGTTTAAAGTAAGGATTAAATTAGCCAGGCTCATATTTTCTCCATTAAGAGAAATCGGAATACCAGCATCAAAAGTAATTTCGACAATATCTGCTGTGTCCGGTGCATCCTCTAAACTAACTGTTAAGTCGTAGGCAGCTTCTGGTGGCGTTGTCCATGGGTTTTCCAGCACACCACATTCGTTACTTCTACCCCAAAGATTTTGGTCAATCGAGAAGGGGTTATCTAAATCAATCGGAACGGGGATGTTATGTTCTTTGGCGTAATTGATTTCTTCTTCTCTTGACCATTTCCAGTCACGGACAGGGGAAACAACTTTTAAATCAGGAGCAAGTGCATGAATCGCTACTTCAAACCGTACTTGGTCATTTCCTTTACCAGTACAACCATGAGCGATAGCAGAGGCGCCTTCTTGACGAGCTACTTCAACTAATTTTTTCGCGATTAACGGACGGCTTAGCGCGGAAATGAGCGGATACTTTCCCTCATAATAAGCATGGGCTTGAAGGGCGATTAACGCAAAATCCTCGGCAAATTCTTCTTTCGCATCTATCGTGTAGGATTCACTTGCTCCAACCGTAATGGCTTTTTCTTTAATAAAGTCCAAATTTTTCCCTTCACCAACATCTAAGCAACATGCGATAACTTCATAACCTGATTCTACTAACCACTGAATTGCAACCGAAGTATCTAACCCACCAGAGTAAGCTAAAACGATTTTTTCTTTCGCCATTGTAAACATCCCCTATTCATAAATATACAAACATTTGTATTTATATTAACATCGATGCTTTTGGATATCAACCTTTTTGTTTTTATTTATTCATAATTATGCTTAAAAATACATTTTGAAATAAAAATAATCATTTCAAATAGTAATAAATTGGTTCCTGTTCGTAAAACTGCTATACTTGTTAATGAAGTTATATTGAAGGAGTTGAGCGAATGTGAAAAATACAATAAAATGGATTGCCATTGGTTTTGCTGGGATCATTCTACTTCCATTATTAATCGTTTTCTTTATTTACAAAAAAGCGGTTGGGAAAAAAGAATATAATCCCGAGGTACTTGAGAATTTAGATGAAGCTTCACAGGAATTTGTGAAAAACACTTCACCATTATCCGACGTAGATTCGCGATATAAATATATGAGACTAGCAACAAAAGCATTACCATCCGCAAAAGATATCGAAATTGGCGATGTTGAAAATAAAAAAATTGATGGCCCGGCTGGCAAAATTCCAATTCGGATTTATACGCCACAAGAAGACGGACCTTTCGAAATTATCGTTTACTATCATGGTGGTGGATTTGTTTTAGGCGGACTGCAAACACATGATGCGATTGCTAGAAAACTGGTACAAACTACGGGCGCTCGTGTTGTCACTGTTGATTACCGACTTGCTCCAGAAAATCCTTTCCCAGCAGCAGTAGAAGATGCTTACGCTGCATTACTTTGGGTACAAAATCACCGTACTAGTTTACGCGCTAAATCCTCAGACATTATCGTTGCGGGAGATAGCGTTGGCGGAAACTTAGCGACCGTTGTTACACAAATCGCTAAAGCAAAAGGAAAACCTAATATAACAGCTCAAATTTTACTTTATCCAGCAACGGATATTTTCAGTCGTGATGCATCGGTTCTTTATCCGTCAATGGATGAATTTGCTGAAGGCTACGTACTTACAAAAGAATCATTAGATAAATTCTTTAAATTATACATTGCAAATGCAAGTGATCGTAAATATGATCCACTTGTTGCACCAATTCGTAGTAAAGACTTAGTCGGGCTGCCAAAAACATTCGTTGCAACTGCTGAGTTTGATCCACTAAGAGATCAAGGAGAAGCATACGCGAAGAAATTAAAAGATGCTGGCGTAGAAGTATTTGCGAAACGTTTTGAAAAAGTCCCTCATGGCTTTATGACGACGAATTCTGCAGCTACTGATGAAACGTATGAACTTATTAGCGAGTTTTTAGAAGAAAAATAAAACAGTGAATCCACTCTTTCAATAGGGTGGATTTTTTTATTGACAAAGAATTTTTTTCGTGAGAGAATGACTTACGAACGGTCGTCAGTTTTTTTGCGAGAGGAGTGATAAGATGAGAAAAGAAGAAATCAAACAAGCCGCGCTGACACTTTTTGCCCATAATGGTTTTGAAGGGACGTCACTTGCTGATATTGCAGGAGTGGTGGGGCTGAAGAAGCAATCCATCTATTCTCATTTTAAAGATAAAGATGATTTGTTTTTATCCATTATGAAGGATGCGAAATCAACCGAAATAGATTACTATCGTGCGAAACTTCGGGATAGTGACTTATCAAGGCCGGATCTTGTCTTGTCTAGTTTACTTTTTGGTGTGAAGGAATTGTACGATACGGATGAGGCTTACCAATTCTGGTTAAGATATGGATTTTATCCACCGAAGCATTTATATGATATCGTCCAAGCGGATATTACCGAAAATGTCGGGCAAATGGAGCAAGATTTTACAGTTTTATTTAGCAATTGGATTGACCAAAAATTAATTCCAATGCAAGACGTGGAAACGATGAAAGAAGCGTATATGGGGATTCTCGATGCTGTCATTGTTGACATTGTGTACGTGAATGACCCAGAAAGAACGGAAAAGAAAATCACGGCTTTATGGCAAATTTTCTGGAGAGGAATTACGCTAAAAGCTCTGAATTAGAGGTGTAACATGGCAAAAAATATTGAAATTTTAGAAACAGACTCAGTAAAAAAGATTTATTTTAGATACTTAATCCCTTCCTTAGTGGGCATGTTATTAATGTCTTTAAACATTGTAATCGATGGGATTTTTGTTGGGCATAAGCTTGGCGGGGTGGCGCTTGCTGGGATTAATATTGCTGTGCCAGTATTTACTATTTTTACAGCAATTTCAATCTGGATTGGGATTGGTGCTGCGACCCAGTTTTCCTTTGCAATTGGGGAAAAAAATGTCGCGAAGGCGCAAACAATTTTTACCAATGCGATTTTAGCGGTTGTCTCAATTACGATTTTTATTGGAATTATCGCGTTTATTTTTAAAGAACCGTTAGCTTATTTTTTAGGTGCGAATGATGACACGATTGGTTATGTGCTTGAGTATATGAACATATTGCTTATTTTCGGATTTGCGCTGACATTGGAAAATATCTTGAGTATTTTCGTTCGTAATGATGGCGATCCTAATTTATCCATGATTGCGCTTATTGTGACGGCGATTAGTAACGTTATTTTGAACTATTTATTTTTATTTGTATTCGAATGGGGTGTAACTGGTTCAGCTCTAGCAACAATGCTGGCGATTATTATCGGTGTAGTTATTCTAATCACCCATTTCTTCAAAAAATCGAGTCGCTTGAAATTTGTAAAAGTGGACTGGAATAAAGCTTTTTTCAAAAAGACATTGTCGATTGGTTTACCGAGCTTTTTAGCAGAAGTTGGCGTATCGGTCTTTACGTTAGGTTATAATATTTCGATTGCGGCAATTGCTGGAACTGCAGGGGTCGCCGCTTTCTCCGTATTGAATTATACGCACAGTGTGATTTTGATGTTGTTCCTCGGGATGGGTTCGGCGATTCAGCCGCTTATTAGTTATTACCGCGGGGCGAAAGCTAGACAAAAAGAACTGGAAACGTTGAAAATTGCGATTATCGTTGCATTTAGCACGGGAGTTGGCTTTTTACTCGTTGGTTTCTTTGGCTCCAATTTACTCGTTTCGATGTTCGGGAACTTTAGCCCAGAAATTAGAGACCTAGCAAGTAACGGCATCAAATTATTCTATACGGCTTATCTGTTCATGGGATTCAACTTTGTAATGATGACTTACTTCCAAACATCGGACAAAGTAAAAATGGCGACATGGATTACGATTTCGCGCGAGATTATATTTATGGTTATCTTCTTGTTAGTACTACCACCAATCATTGGTATTCCTGGTGTATGGCTAGCGATTCCGATTTCAGAAATGATTGTAGCGGCATCAATCGTATTTTACATGAAGAAAAAACATATTTTATTTAAATGAAAAAAGGCGAGGATAGCTGCTATCTTCGCCTTTTTAGATAAAACGGACCAAAAACATCTTCAAAAAAGCCGAAAAAGGACGATGTTTCCTTTTTGCAAAATTATTTATTTTCGATGGTAAAATGAAAATCTACGTTTCCATTTTTGCGTAGAACAAGTTTTAAAAGGGAATGTGTAGCGATTTTTTCGGATTTGATAAGGGAAAGAATCCAAAAGTCTTGTTGTTTATTAACGGAATTAGTCGCATGTGGGAGCAGACTAAAAAATTAATAAGATGTCAGTATTAGGTGAAATAAGGAATATGTGGGAATATTTCTGTTTTCCCTATACTGATAAACAAGTCAAAATTCCGAAGAGCTAGTTATGACAGTTTAGTGAATTTTTTTGAAGATTAAATAGAGCTAATTAATCGTTTTAGGTCAAAAAGCAATCGAGCTTTTATGGTCTGAAACGTTTTGTATGTAAGAGACAGCATTTTGCAAAGCGCTATAATAGCAAAAATGCAGGATAGTAAAAATAGAAGATAGTTGAAAAAGACGGTTGTTTTCCGTTAGTAAAAGTTTATAATTAAAAGGAAAATATGGAAAAATTGGCGGTGACATCATGAATTTAATCGGTTTGCGAATTAAAAATATTCGTAAAGAGAAGAAGCTAACATTAAAAGAAGTAGCGCAAGGAATTATTTCAGTTCCTTATTTAGCAAATATCGAAAATGGCATAAAATTTGGCTCGTTTGAAACGTTGATGCATATAGCAAGAAGGCTAGAAATACCAGAAGAAGTATTATTAATGAGCGAGGAAGAAACAAATAAAGAGCTACTGAGAGAAATGGATGAAATTTTTGAACTATTGGTATTTTCGAATCCAGCAGAAATGGAAAAACGTTTAAATAAAATAGCTGAAACAGTGGATTTACTGCATGAATCACCAACTGTCGAGCTTAGTTTTTATTGTTTAAAAGTAGCATTTTACTATAAAACTTGGGAATTTGCTAAAGCCGAGGAAGTTGAAACGAAATATTTAAATAGTACAGAAAAACACGCGGCTGAATCATTTTCGCGCCAGTTACTTTCCTACTATTACTATAGTCAGGCGGTAAAACATTCTCATGCAACGTGCGATTATCCATTAGCAGTAGAATACTGGGAAAAATGCGTGGATATTACGAATAATAAAGATTTTCATGCTGTTTTTCACGTGTGTATCTGTATTAATTATATTTGCCAAAGCATCTATGAACCAGCACTTGGGCATATTCAGCAAGCGTGGGATTTAATAAAGGATGAAGAACAAGAACGGTTTGTGTCCATTCTCTATTTCTATGGCTATATTTATTTTCAAATCGGCTTTATGAAAGAAGCAAAAAATAGATTTGAACAAACACTGCATTACTTTTCCAAATACCCCGAAGCGAAAAAAATCTATTATTTTGTCGTTCAATTAAAAATGGCAGAAATTGAAAATATCGAAGGAAATGAAGCGCTATTTGATGAGAAAATCACCAGTTTGTATGAAGAACTGATGGCCTATGAAACTACTAATACAAGCTTTAACAATAATGATTATCTTGTCATAACGGAATTGATGGTCATTTTTGCGGAAAAAGGGTCTGTCGAAAAAGCAACATCATTAATGGGAATCATGAACAGAGTAATTGAGCGAGTGCAAGAGCTGAATTACTTCATGGAATACACCGAAACCCTGCTTTTATATCACCAAAACGAGCAAGTGAGTTACGAATCGAAAATGATGAAACTACTAAAAAAAATCGATGCGTCCAACGATCCCATTCTGATTGACCGGGTGAAAAAGCATGCAAGCACGCATTTCGCAAAATCAACGAAGTATAAGATGGCTTATGATATTTTGTCGTGAGAATGAAAAAGACAGTCCGGTTATAATTAACCAAGACTGTCTTTTTTGATGCGGCCGAGAGGACTTGAACCTCCACGGGTTTTACCCCACTAGGCCCTCAACCTAGCGCGTCTGCCGATTCCGCCACGACCGCGTATCTGTAGCAAAATTAATTATAATATTGAAGCCTTTATTTTGTCAACAAATTCTGCATAGATAATGAAGAAAAAGTAAGCGTATTCTTGTATAATGGAGGATAGCGAGTTTTATAGGAGGGAAAGCTGATTATGGATGTGGCACAACTAAAAATGTTGCATAATGCGAAAGTGATTTCGGAAATAAAAAAAGGTTTTTCTGTTGATAGGAAATATCAAGTGGATGAAACTTACCTTGTTCGTGTTTTTTCCATAGATTTGCTTCAAGAACGGAAGCAAGAATTTGAAATAATCCGCGCGTTAAGTTCTCAAATTCCACTTGTTCCAAAGGCTTATGATTTCGGCTCTATTGGTGAAGAGGGCTACATGATTATTGAGTATTTGCGCGGAGAAGATGCGGAAAGTGGTATGAAACAATTGTCGAATTTGGAACAGTTTAAAGCTGGTTTTTCGGCAGGGGAACTTTTACGGAAAATCCATGAACTACCTTTAGATATACCAGTAATGAATTGGTTTGATTTTCAGGCAGCCAAATTTAATCGAAAAGCACAGGAACTAAAAAAATTAGGAGTCACAGCTCCTTTTTTAATGGAAACAGAAAAATTTGTTCTTGAGAATATAGTTAGGTTAAAAAATAGACCGATTTGTTTACAACATGGCGATTTTCATCCGGCAAATATTATTTTGGATAATAAAAAATTTGTGGGGCTTATTGATTTTAATCGGCTAGAGTTCGGAGATCCTTTATTTGATTTAGCAAAAATTGGCTTTTTTACAACAGAGGTCAGTATTCCTTTTGCACGAGGAAATATTTTAGGCTATATTGATAAAGAAGAAGTTACGGATTTTTGGAATCTTTATGCGCTTTACACGGCGATGCATATTACTTCGGCCGTTAATTGGGCGGCGAAAAATGAATCTCGTAATTTTAAAAAGTTAATGAATTATGCAGCGAAGACGGCAGCGAGTCATGATAATTTTCAGAAGCTGATGCCAGACTGGATGAACGAGGAGGAATTCAAATGACTGAGAAGAAAATGGATTTTAAAAAAGACGAAAAGAAATTTTATGCGCCAAAACGGAAACCTGAGCGTATTTTTGTGCCAGAGATGAATTTTTTGATGGTGGATGGGAAAGGTGACCCAGACGGCGAGGAATATCAAAAAGCGGTGCAGTCTCTTTACGCGATTGCTTATACGATTAAAATGAGTAAAATGGGCGAGACGCGTCTGGATGGTTATACGGATTTTGTTGTGCCGCCGCTGGAAGGCTTTTGGTGGTCTGAGGGAATGTTCGATTTGCATGACCGGAATGCGTGGCTTTGGACCTCACTTCTTAGACAACCAGATTTTGTTACCGAAGAAGTGTTGGAGTGGGCGAAAGAGGTTGCTAAGAAGAAAAAGCCTGATGTCGATACGAGCCGTGTGAAATTGGTTCGTTTTGAAGAAGGTGAATGTGTGCAAATGATGCATATTGGGCCGTTTAGTGAAGAAGTGAAGACAGTGGCGGAAATGCATCAATTTATGGAAATAGAGGGGCTCCATAATGATACAGGAGCTGTTCGGAAGCATCACGAAATTTATTTGAGCGATCCACGTAAAGCTGACCCAGAAAAAATGAAGACAATCCTGCGACTTCCGGTGAGTTGAATAAAAGGAATGTTTTGCGTTATAGTATAGAAGAAATAGGACAAAGGCGACTGCCCCGAATGTAAATGTTTCAGGGTGGTTTTTTGTGAAGTGGGGTCTTAGAGGATGTATTTTTTATATGTGGGGATTTTTGGTGCGCTAGGTGGGATGTGTCGATATGCGATGAATTTATGGCTTGGTGGTGAGGGATTTCCTTATGCGACTTTGGCTGTTAATTTGATTGGTTGTTTTTTACTGGCTTTTCTCATGCAGTTTTTGGCGGAGAAATCGCGTATTTCATTAGTAATCTTAAATGGGATTGGAACGGGATTCATTGGTGCTTTTACAACGTTTTCTGCTTTTAGTGTCGACACAATTCAACTGTTGCAAAATGGTGATGTGATTTTGGCGATTAGCTATGTTTTGGTTAGTTTAATTGGTGGGCTTGTGATGGTGAAGCTTGGTAGAATGCTTAGCGATACATTGCTAAAACGAGGTGCGCGCCATGTTCATTAATTTTTTACTGGTTGGTTTTGGTGCGGGACTAGGCGCAATGCTACGATATGGGATTTCGGTTTTTGTTAAAAGTAAATGGAAGACGAACTTTCCTTTCGCGACTTTTTTCATTAATATAACTGGTTCATTTTTGTTAGGTTTTCTATTATCTTCTACGCTTGGTCCTGACTGGCAGCTGTTTCTTGGCACAGGATTTATGGGTGGATATACGACATTCTCAACATTCAAAGTGGAGAGTATGGAATTAAAATGGAAAACAAATTATCGCGTATTATTTTCATATTTAGGCTGTACATATGTGTTTGGCTTGGTGGCAGCTTTTATCGGCATTTTGCTAGGTGTATAAGAATTGTTTAAGAAACAAAGAAAACGATTGCCTGTATTTCCGCTAAATGCTATGCTAGAAAGAACGAAAAGCTTCGGAGAGGACGAGAGAGCGCGATGACAGGTTTTAGAAAAATAATGTTGCCGGTTTTACTAGTTGTACTATTTTTGGCGGGTTGTAATAAGGAAGAAGTTCCTGCTTTAGTCCTTGATGGATCAGTAACTGACACTAGTTTATTGGAGAATAATAAGCAGTTAACAGTCAATGGAACATTAACATGGAATGGCGAAAAAAATAATTATGCCAGCGAAGTTATCGTCACCGTAAGTAGCAATACTTCCGTGACTAACGCAACAACTGGCAAAACGATGAAACTAACAGATATTAAAGATGATGACACAATCAAAGCCGTATTCCCACAAGGAACAGATATTACTTCACCAGCTCCGGGGAAAGTGTCTGAAAATGCTACTTCTATAAAAGTAACTCCAAAATAAAAACGTCCTTCTCATAAGGGACGTTTTTTTATGATGTGATTTGTGACAGACTTATGAACACTTTGGAAAATGGCTTGTTTTCAGTACTTTATATGTGTTAATTTTAATGTATCAACTAAGTAGGAGGAGAACAATGAAAAAAGGGATTTTACTTTCAATTCTGTTAGTTTTAGCATTAGTAATTAGTGCATGTGGGGAAAGCGCAGAAGAAAAAGCAGCAAAAACACCACAAGGGAAATTTATTCAAACATTAAAAAATGGGAAAAATGCTCCGGATAAGTCTACATATACTACTACGATGGGTGTAACAGATATCCAAATACCAAGCGACGACTCTAGCTCGCAAATGATTGGTATTCTAAAAGATATTAAACTATCTGTAACGACTTCAACGGATAAAAAAGCCAACAAGACAGAAACAAAAGCTAATATAAAATCTACGAATAATATGTTACCATTTTCCATGGATTTCAGTGTTTTATCGGATTTAGAGTCAGGAAATTCATATATTCCACTTAAATCTATCGTTAAACCAGACGCGTCATTACTTAGCTTTTTAGATCAAGCGACAGGTGGCATGTGGTCTAAAATTGACACAGAAATGCCCGGTTTAAAAGATAAATATATTAGTACAGAAGAATTAACGAGTTTATTAACAGATGGCACTGAAGTGAAGATTGATGAAAAAGCGTATGAAGGTGCTAGAAAAAATATCAATGAAAAAATAACAAAACTATCAGAAGACTATTTCCAAGGTTTGGAAAAAGATCGTTTTAAAGAAGCAGAAGATGGTACAATCACGGTTTCACTTAAAAAAGAAGATGTTGTAAAATTACTAACAGAACTTCGTGAATTAATGAATGAAGAAGCAGTAAAAGCGGATTTCAAAGTAATGACAGAAAGCCAAGGTTCAGATCAAGTAAAAGACTTTGACACACAGTATAGTGAGCTACTAACAGGCCTTAAAACGGCTGCTGATAAGTTACTAGATGATAAAAAACTAATGATTAATTTCGATATTGCTGTAAAACCAGGAAAAAATAATACATTAGATACATTAACTATTAGCGGAAAAGTAGAAGATACATTAAACAATACGAATCCAGAGTCTATCAGTTTTAAACTAGAAACAAAAGCAGAAAAATTTGTTCCAATTTCTGATTTTCCAACAAAAGAACAAATTCTTTCTAAAGAAGAGTTAACTTTAATCATAAGCGATTTTGCAAGACAAATGTATATAAACAGTGGAGTTTACTAATTCTCTGGAAAGACGCAGCGACTCAGGTCGTTGCGTTTTTTGTTTTTTATTTTGGCGCGGCTTTGTGGTATGATATGTAGAGAAAATGATGGACGGGTGAGCTAATGGAATTCGAATTAATAATGACAAGTGAAAGAGAGACAAGACTTCGCGCAAAACAACTTGGTGAACAACTGGCAGCTGGAGATGTGATTTTACTTGAAGGTGATCTCGGCGCTGGAAAAACTACATTTACAAAAGGACTTGGTGAAGGTCTTTTGATTCCGCAAATGATTAAAAGTCCGACATTCACTATTATTCGCGAATATAAGAAAGGGCGCTTGCCACTTTATCATATGGATGTGTACCGCTTGGAAGATACTTCGGCTGATGAACTTGGTTTGGAGGAGTATTTCTACGGAGCGGGTGTTAGTGTGGTTGAATGGGCACAGTTTGTTCGCGAAGATTTGCCAGAAGAATACTTGGAAATTAAGCTTTTTCATATAGATGAGAATACGCGCAAAATGGTTGTGAAGCCAGTTGGGGAAAGGTACGAGCAACTTGCGATGGAGGTTTTTGGGAAATGATACTTGGGATGGATACGTCTTCCGATACGATGACGATAGCACTTTTTAATGAGGGTGTTGTTCTCGGTGAATATACAACGAATTTGAAAAAAAATCATAGTGTGCGCCTACTTCCGGCGATTGCTGCTTTAATGGAGGAATGTGGCGTAAAACCGACAGACTTAGAAAAAATTGCTGTAGCAAAAGGGCCGGGTTCTTATACCGGACTGCGCATCGGCGTAACTGTCGCGAAAACAATGGCCTGGGATGCGGGAATTCCGATTGTTGGGATTTCTTCTTTGGCACTTTTAGCAGAAAATGGCTTATACTTTCCTGGAAAAGTGGTTGCATTAATGGATGCGCGCCGTGGTAATGTGTACGCGGGGGTTTATCAAGCGAACTGTGGCAAAATGAAGAACGTTGTAGCAGATGGTCATATTGCGCTTACCGAATTAGTAGAGCAATTTACTCAAAGTGACGATACAATTTTATTCGTGGGAACGTTGACGGAGCAAATTCAGCTAGCAGTGACAGCGATTCTTGGTGAACGAGCGATTTTTGCTCAGGCGGATTATACGTATGCGCGGGCTAGTTCACTTGTAAAATTAGCGGCGGACTTGGACGGCGAACCAGCGGACAATTTTGTTCCAGACTATTTAAAATTGGCAGAAGCGGAAAGTAAATGGTTGGAATCGAGGGGTTCCGAGTGAGTTTGGAAGAAGCCTTAATTTTTCGAGAAGCAACGGTTGCTGACTTAAAAAGTATTATGAATGTCGAAAATGCGGCATTCACGGTACCTTGGACAGAAGCAGCTTTTCGGAATGAATTTATTATTAATCAATACGCTTATTATTTGCTTGCGATTTATGAGGAGCAGGTAGTGGGCTATGCAGGTGTTTGGCTCGTTTTAGATGAAGGGCACATTACGAATATTGCGATTCATCCAGATTATCAAGGCAATCACTACGGCGAGGCACTTTTGCGGGAAATGATTCGGGTTGCGAAAGAGCGCGGTGTTGTTCGAATGACGCTCGAAGTTCGCGTATCTAATGATGTAGCACAAAGACTTTATAAAAAATTAGGATTTCAAGACGGCGCCATTCGGAAAAACTATTATCCGGATACGAAAGAAGATGCGCTAGTGATGTGGGTGGACTTATGAAAAAAAATACATTAATTCTTGGGATAGAATCTAGCTGTGACGAAACAGCAGCTTCTGTTGTGAAAAATGGTAATGAAATTATATCGAGTGTAGTGGCTTCACAAATTGAAAGCCATAAACGATTTGGCGGAGTCGTTCCAGAAATTGCATCGCGACATCACGTGGAACAAATTACACTTGTGATTGAAGAAGCTTTAAAACAAGCGAATGTGACGATGGATGATTTGGACGGGGTCGCTGTGACAGAAGGGCCAGGTCTAGTTGGCGCACTGCTTATCGGCGTGAACGCAGCTAAAACGCTCGCTTTTATGCATAATTTACCTTTAGTCGGCGTGCATCATATTGCTGGTCATATTTATGCAAATCGCTTTGAAACAGAATTTAAATTTCCGTTATTGTCGTTAGTTGTCAGCGGCGGGCATACCGAACTCGTTTTAATGAAAGCTGATAATGAATTTGAGATTATCGGTGAAACAAGGGACGATGCGGCTGGTGAAGCTTATGATAAAGTGGCGCGTACACTTGGTCTCGCATATCCTGGTGGCGTGCAAATTGATAAACTTGCCAAAGATGGTGAAGATACTTTTCATTTTCCGCGTGCGATGATGGATGATGGCTCATTTGATTTTAGTTTTAGCGGCTTGAAGTCTTCCTTTATCAATACGCTTCACAATTTAAGACAGCGCGGCGAGGAACCGAATCCAAATGATATGGCGGCGAGTTTTCAAGCAAGTGTCGTGGATGTTTTAGTAAGCAAAACGATTCGGGCAGCTAAAGAGTACGATGTGAAACAACTGCTTCTTGCGGGAGGCGTGGCGGCGAATCAAGGTTTACGAGAACGACTTATTCAAGAAGTAAAACTAGAACTTCCGAACACAGAACTGATTATTCCACCGTTATCGCTATGTGGTGATAATGCGGCGATGATTGCAGCCGCTGGGACAGTGAGCTTCTTGCAAGGAAAACGTAGTAATTTTGATATGAATGCCAATCCGGGATTATTGCTGGAAGATATATGAAAAAGCGTACGGAATTTTTCGTTCCGCACGCTTCGGACTGCAGTGAAAGTGAACAATTATTTTCACTGCAGTTTATTTTTATTAGATTTATTCAAGGTTAATTTTCCGATTATGCCTCTAAAATACAACTTTCGCACCAACTCTTTTTCTCAAGATGCTGGCATGCTATAATTGTGAAGCAAGCAAGTTTATGGTGGTGCACCAGCCTTTTTCATCCGGAAAGTAGGTGGTGCTTATGTTGTTTTTAGGCGTTACCTGGAAAGGATAAACGTTTGACTGTTTTCGAGAGTCTTACGCTGATGATTGCTTTTGCAGTCTTAATCGTAACGATCATGAACAGCAAAAATGACAAAAAATAAAAACCACTCATAAGCCTGACAGCTAGTGGTTTTTAAATAAATCATATAAAAGGCTGTCACCATCTTAAATGGTGTTTGCGAGGGAGTCATGTTGACGCATGGCTCTCTTTTCATTTATATGGTAACATATTTAGTTATTATTTGCCAAGTTTTTCCTCTGTATAACTGATAGCATATAGTTCTTAGAAAATCGCTAGTTTTCACATCGTTTTATTTAAAAATTGGCGTACTTTTTCTTCGTATGTTTTCGGATCTACCGTGAATGCTTGACCGTGTTCTGCACCTCTTACAATCCACTTTTCTTTATAGCTATTTGTAGCGTCGTATAGTTCGTCCACCATATAAGTAGGGACGAAAGCATCCGAATCACCGTGAATGTAGAAAATCGGTAAGTCAGTTTTAGCGACTGCGTCAACGGCACTTGCTTCGCTGAAAAAGAATCCTTCTTTCGCTTTGTTTATCAGACTAGCTGTTGGGATAATTGGGAAATTCGGTAAATGGAACATGGCTTTTAATTGATAGGAAAGTTCAGCATCCATCGAAGTATAGCCGCAATCTGCGATGACACTTTTTACTTGTTTTGGTAGTTTTTCGCCGCTCGTCATAAGGACGGTAGAGCTGCCCATAGAAACACCGTGGAGTGCGATTTCTGTATCGGTTCCATTTTTGTCGATTACTTGGTCGATCCACTGCACGTAATCTTTGCGTTCGGGCCAGCCAAAGCCAATATTTTCGCCTTCACTTTCACCGTGTGCTCGGGCATCTGGCATTAAAACATTAAAGCCAAATTTTTCATGATACATCCGTGCTAGGCCAGCCATTTCGACTTTTCCACTTTTGCCGCGATAGCCGTGTGCTAAAATGATTGTCGTATTAGATGGTTTATCGGCTGCTAAATAATTGGCAACGAGTTTCAAATCGTCGGCTGAGGCTTCAGTCCATTGCGTGAGATTTTGCTTTTCCATCCAAGCGACATTTGCCTCGCGATTTTTCTTCGCCAGTTTGGCCGTTTCCGTTGTTTCGTCTGTTGTTGCTGTATCGTCCATGCTGGAATTGTCACGCGCTAAAGCATAACTATATAAGTAAAAACTCGCACAAATGGTAATAATGACAAGTAAGCTAACGATAATTGAACCAGAAATAATTAAAATCTTTTTCATTATTTGCTCCTTTTTTTATGCAGATTACATGGATTCCAGTTCTTCGCTTATGGTTTCCCATTCTTCCATGAGTTTTTCGCCGTCCGCTTTCACCGCGTCCAGCTCTTGAGTGATTTCTAAGGCTTTTTCATGGTCTTGGAAAACTTCTGGTTTGGTTAATTGTAGCTCGAGTTCGGCGATTTTTTCATCGGTTTCTTCCATGGCTTGCTCTACTTCTTCCAGTTTTCTTTTTCGTTGCCGAAGTAGTTTTTGTTGCTCTTTTTCTTCTTGGTAGTTTAATTTTCGAACGGAGGCAGTTGCTTCGACTTGTTCGCCTTTTTTGCGGCGGTCCTCAGCATCAAGTCGTGCGAGTTCTTTTGCTTCTGCTAATTTTTCTTGATAATAATCGTAATCGCCTAGGAAAACGGTCGCTTTTTCTGGAGCTAGTTCGACGATTTTCGAAGCAATCCGGTTAATGAAATAACGGTCATGGGAAACGAACAAAATCGTCCCTTCAAAATCGATTAAAGCAGCTTCCAACACTTCTTTACTTTCAATGTCTAAATGATTGGTCGGTTCATCGAGAATGAGGACATTGGCTTCAAGTAAAGTGAGTTTAGCAAGCGCGAGTCGTGCTTTTTCGCCGCCGCTCAGGGATTGGACATTTTTAAGGACATCATCATCTGAAAACAGGAAATTACCAAGTGTTGTCCGGACGTTGACTTCATTTAATTCAGGATAATCATCCCATAGTTCCATTAAAACGGTTTTGTTGGAAGTCAGTTTGGCTTGTTCTTGATCGTAGTAGCCAATTTTCACGCCAGCGCCAAAGTGAAATTCGCCACTTAGAGCTGGAATGTCGCGAATAAGTGTTTTAAGTAGGGTAGACTTGCCAATTCCGTTTGGACCAACGAGCGCGAGGCTGTCTTGACGTTTCATTTCGAAGGTTAGATTGGAAGCAATGCGTTTATCTTTCGCGTAACCAATGCTTAGCTGATCTACCATTAAAACATCTTTACCAGTTTGCTTTTCAAATTGGAAACCAAAATGGGCTGCTTTTTCATCCCCTTGAGGTCGCCCGAGCACATCCATTTTTTCTAATTGTTTTCTTCTGCTTTGCGCGCGCTTAGTTGTGGATGCGCGAACGATATTTCTCGCAACAAAATCTTCTAGTTTCGCAATTTGTTTTTGCTGTTTATCAAATTCTTTCCACATTTGTTCTAGTTTCGCTTGCTTTTGACTGACAAACGAACTGTAATTTCCTTTGTAGTGATCGATTTTTGTACGGCTGATTTCGTATACCTGGTTAACGACTTTATCAAGGAAATAGCGGTCATGAGACACGATAAGTAGCGAGCCATGATAGTTTTGTAAATACGTTTCTAGCCATGCTAACGTTTCGATATCTAAATGGTTGGTCGGTTCATCGAGAACGAGAATGTCTTGTTTAGCTAGCAATAACTTGGCAAGTGCGAGCCGCGTTTTTTGCCCACCACTTAAAGATGCAATCTCCACTTCGTAATCATCAGGATAAAAGCGTAATCCATTTAAAACGGAGCGAATCTCTGCTTCATACGTATAACCGCCAATTTCTTTAAAGGTATGCTGTAATGTATCGTAATCCGTCATCAATGCTTGATATTTTTCCGGGTCATTATATAGCTCTGGTTCACCAAGACGAAACTCCATTTTGCGCAAATCTGCTTCCATTTTTCGCAGGGAATCAAATACGCTAAGCATTTCATCCCAAATGGTTTTGGAAGATTCTAGCCCAGTGTTTTGCGCCAAATAGCCAATTTCGACACTTTTAGGTTTAGAAATGGTTCCGCCGTCATAGCTCATTTTGCCCGCGATGATTTTAAGTAAAGTAGATTTTCCTGCGCCATTTCTGCCAACTAAAGCAATTCGATCACCAGTTTTAACTTCTAATTTAATATTATCTAAAATTACTTCTGCACCGAAGAATTTAGAAATTTGCTGAACTTGTAATAATATCATAATCTCTCTCCTCGAACGTTCTCCCTACTAGTTTATCTTAAAAGCCAAGTAATCGCAATGAGATAGCCAATTGTTCACGAAACGATTAGTTTGTGAAAACACTCGCATTATTTGTGATTTTAGCGTAAAATAGAAAAGAAGGACTGCGCCAGATATTTTGCGGGACAAAACCTTACTTGAAAGTCATGAGCAAAAAGTTTGTGCATTCCTTGTGAAATGTTTATAGTATATAAGCAAGCATGTGAAAGGAAGTACAGTTCACAAAAGCTTCAACTTCAGAAAAAATTTTAAAGAAGAAGGGACAGAAGGCATGATGGAGGAAACAACCAAAATTCCACAAGCGACAGCAAAACGCTTACCATTATATCATCGTTACTTGAAATACCTAGATGAGTCAGGTAAGGAACGAGTATCATCAGCGGAATTAAGTGAAGCGGTGAAAGTTGATTCAGCGACTATTCGACGTGATTTTTCGTACTTTGGCGCATTAGGTAAGAAAGGATACGGGTATAACGTTTCATACATACTCGACTTTTTCAGCAAAACACTCAGTCAGGACAAACAGACAAATGTTGCACTAATCGGTGTAGGTAACCTAGGTACAGCATTATTACATTATAATTTCATGAAAAACAATAATATCAAAATCGTTGCTGCATTTGATGTAGATCCAGCGAAAGTAGGTAGTGTTCAACAAGATATTCCAATTTATCATTTAAACGATATGGAAGAAATTGTTCGTGAAAACGGTGTGGAAGTAGTTATTCTGACAGTTCCAGCTGACGAAGCACAAGTAACGGTAGATCGTTTAATCGAAGCAGATGTAAAAGGTATCCTAAACTTTACACCAGCTCGTATCAGTGTTCCAAAACAAGTTCGTGTGCACCATATCGATCTTACAACGGAATTACAAACGTTAATCTATTTTCTGGAAAATTATCCAGCGAAATCAGAATAAAAAAACCTGTAGAAGGTAAGTTAAACTTACTTTCTACAGGTTTTTTTTACGTCTTTTAAGTCCGGTGATAATCAGGCCAATGCCAATCCCAAAATCCATTAATGTCATTATAATAAGTATATAAGCTAGGATATCATAACCGTATTCAGCCACACGAACAATAACAAAATATACAAATACAAGACCAAGCGCAAAATAAAGAAAACTTTGCTTAATTAATGAATTTTTCATATTATCCTCCAATTATTCCGAGACTCAAAAGCAAAACAATCGTGTTCATTAATATATGCGCGCCCATCGAAACCACAATCCGTTTCGTTTTCGTATAAAGAAAACAAAGAATAAGTCCGATGACAAAATAAGTCAGTAAGAACGAAATATCCCCATGAAGCAGTCCGAAGAAAAGGGAACTAATAACCGCAGCCACATGAATATTCATCACATTGCTCAGCCCACCAAAAACCACTTTTCTAAACACAAGTTCTTCCAAAATCGGACCAAGAATCGAAATGAAAATCAAGAAAATCGGCGCTGCTTTAGTCAAATCAACTAGTAATTCAGTGTTTGCTGAACTATTCATATCTCCAGAAATCATCGTAATAATAATGCTACAAATGATTTGCGCCACGTATAAGCCAATCACACCACCAATAATCCAAACGATGCTTAGAAATGGTTTTGTTTTTTCACCAAGTTCGATTTTATTTTCTTTTGGTTTTCTATAAAGCATCGGAATAATAATGGCGAGCGACAACAGATTAGAAAATATCGACCAAGCTACCATTCCATAAGCTGCAGCATCCTCCGCTGAAAGAGAAGTGATACTTAATATAATATGTTGAACAATTGGAATTCCAATAGATGCTGAAAACAATAATAACAAATAAACTAAAACAATCGTAATATAACGTTTAGCCAAAAAATACGCATCCTCTCTAAAAACAAACTCTTGCTAAATTGCTTTAAACAAGCGGAAATAGCTCTCCTTATTGTACTAGTTATCAAGCTTTACCGCAAATAAGAATTCTTCCATTTTTTAAACGTTTTTGCTTGCAATTTTTATTCAGTTTGGTATCATAATAACTGTATTAGCACTCTGATGTGTCGAGTGCTAAAATGAAAAATGTAATTATATCAGAGGAGGTCATTTACATTGTTAAAACCATTAGGAGATCGTGTTGTAATTGAAGTACTTGAAGCAGAGGAAAAAACAGCGAGTGGGATTGTATTACCAGACTCTGCCAAAGAAAAACCGCAATCAGGGAAAATTGTTGCAGTCGGTTCAGGTCGTGTTCTAGAAAACGGAACAAAAGAACCACTTGAAGTTGCAGAAGGTGACACAGTAATTTTCGCAAAATACTCTGGAACAGAAGTAACGTATGAAGGAACTGACTATCTGATTTTACGTGAAAGTGACATTTTAGCAATTACTAAATAATTTTAAAAAAAGAAATAATCGGAGGGAAATATAAAATGGCAAAAGATATTAAATTTAGTGAAGATGCTCGTCGTGCCATGTTACGTGGTGTCGACCAACTAGCAAACGCAGTAAAAGTAACGCTTGGCCCAAAAGGTCGTAATGTTGTTTTAGAAAAAAAATTCGGTTCTCCGTTAATTACAAATGATGGTGTAACGATTGCAAAAGAAATCGAATTAGAAGATCCATTTGAAAACATGGGAGCAAAACTTGTATCTGAAGTTGCTTCTAAAACCAATGATGTTGCTGGGGACGGAACTACAACAGCGACCGTTTTAGCGCAAGCAATGATTCAAGAAGGCTTAAAAAACGTAACAGCTGGAGCAAACCCAGTAGGCGTTCGCCGCGGTATCGAAAAAGCCGTAGCAACAGCTATTGAAGAATTAAAAGCTATTTCTAAACCAATTGAAAGCAAAGAGTCTATCGCTCAAGTTGCAGCTATTTCTTCTGGTGATGAAGAAGTTGGTAAATTAATCGCGGAAGCAATGGAACGTGTTGGTAACGACGGCGTTATCACTATTGAAGAATCCAAAGGCTTTGCAACAGAATTAGACGTAGTAGAAGGTATGCAATTCGACCGCGGCTACACTAGCCCTTACATGGTAACCGATTCCGATAAAATGGAAGCTGTTCTTGAAAAACCATATATCTTAATCACAGATAAAAAAATCAACAACATTCAAGAAATCTTACCAGTTTTAGAGCAAGTAGTTCAACAAGGTCGTCCAATGTTAATTATCGCGGAAGATGTTGAAGGAGAAGCTCAAGCAACTCTAGTTCTAAACAAACTTCGCGGAACATTTAACGTAGTAGCCGTGAAAGCTCCAGGTTTTGGTGATCGTCGTAAAGCAATGCTAGAAGACGTAGCTATTTTAACTGGTGGACAAGTAATCACTGAAGATTTAGGTTTAGAATTGAAAACAGCTACCATTGATCAACTTGGAACAGCTAACAAAGTAGTCGTAACTAAAGATGATACTACAATTGTTGAAGGAGCAGGCGATTCCACACAAATTAGCGCTCGTGTAAACCAACTTCGTGCGCAAATGGAAGAAACTACTTCTGAATTTGATAAAGAAAAATTACAAGAACGTTTAGCAAAACTTGCAGGTGGAGTAGCTGTCGTTAAAGTTGGCGCTGCAACTGAAACAGAGCTAAAAGAACGTAAATTACGCATTGAAGATGCCCTTAACTCTACTCGCGCAGCTGTAGAAGAAGGTATCGTAGCTGGTGGTGGTACTGCCCTTGTAAGTATTTACAACAAAGTAGCAGCACTAGAAGCAGAAGGCGACGTAGAAACTGGTATCAACATCGTGCTTCGTTCCCTAGAAGAACCAGTTCGCCAAATCGCACATAACGCTGGCCTAGAAGGTTCCGTTATCGTAGAACGCTTGAAACACGAAGCAGTTGGCGTTGGTTTCAACGCAGCAAACGGCGAATGGGTAAACATGATTGACGCTGGTATTGTCGATCCAACTAAAGTAACACGTTCCGCACTACAAAACGCATCATCCGTTGCAGCACTTCTATTAACTACAGAAGCAGTTGTAGCAGACAAACCAGACGAAAACGGTCCATCAGCTGTTCCTGACATGGGAATGGGCGGCATGGGCGGTATGATGTAAGCATCGTATCAACCGAACAATTTTAAAAAGGTCTCTGAATTTTTTCAGGGATCTTTTTTTTGTAGTGGAAAAATGAAAACAAACTTATGATAAAGTAAATTTTTTTAATGATCTAGGTTGCACGCCCTCGGAGGGAGTTAGCGATTAGCAACTGTTCCGTTTTATTGTGAAAAAAACAACAAATTATGTTTTACCCAAAACGCCGAGGGTACTTATATACGTGTAAGCTGAAAAATTTGAGGAGGGATTTTTGATGTGTACGTCAATAACTTATACAACAAAAGATCACTATTTTGGAAGGAATTTTGACTATGAACTTTCTTACAAAGAGGTTGTGGTTGTTACGCCAAAAAATTATCCGTTCCGTTTTCGCAAGGTAGAGGATATTAATCAACATTATGCGTTAATTGGTATTGCTGCTGTGATGGAAAACTATCCTTTGTACTACGACGCCACCAATGAAAAAGGGCTTAGTATGGCGGGACTCAATTTCTCAGGGAATGCTGATTATAAGGAATTTGCGGAAGGAAAAGATAATGTGACACCATTTGAATTTATTCCATGGATTCTTAGTCAATGCGCTACTGTAAAAGAAGCAAGAGTACTACTTGATAAAATCAATCTTGTTAATATTAGTTTTAGTGAGCAACTGCCACTTTCTCCGCTTCATTGGTTGATGGCAGATCAAACTGAATCCATCGTGATTGAGTCTGTGAAAGATGGTCTTCGCATCTATGATAATCCATTAGGGGTATTAACAAATAATCCAACATTTGATTACCAGCTATTTAATCTAAATAATTATCGAGCGCTTTCCAGTAAAACACCAGAAAATACTTTCTCCAGCGAAATTGACTTGGATGCTTATAGTCGCGGAATGGGTGGGATTGGTTTACCTGGTGATTTATCCTCCATGTCTCGTTTTGTGAAGGCAACGTTTACCAAGTTGAATTCCATTTCAGGTGATTCTGAATCTGAAAGTATTAGCCAATTTTTCCATATTTTAGGCTCGGTAGAACAGCAAAAAGGGCTTTGTGATGTTGGTGGGGGAAAATATGAGCATACCATTTATTCCTCATGCTGCAATATTGATAAAGGCATCTATTATTATAGAACTTACGAAAATAGCCAAATTACTGGCGTGGATATGCATCAAGAGGATTTAGAGAGTCAAGAACTAGCAATTTATCCACTCGTAAATGAGCAGCAAGTGAACATCGTTAATAAATAATTTATAGGACTATGGCAGGGAAGCCCCTTGTCGTAGTTTTTTTGTGAGAAAAACCAAAATTTGTCATGTGTTAAACAATTTTGGGACCGAAAAAGCAAGAAGCAATTACCTAACCATTGTTATAATAAAAGAAAAGGAGATGCACTTGTTATGAGAGAAAATTCCATTATTGGTCGAATGATTGCATTCTGCGCGATTTGCTTTGCATTTTTTAATCCGAAAACCGTGACTTATTGGCTTGGGGTGCGCGCGGAATCTGGCCCAGCTTGGTATCTTACAACAGTTGTCGCATGCGGAATTGCCGGTTTTGTACTGATTGATTTAATCAAAAAAATAAAACGAAGAAAAGCGGCAGAATAAAAGTTTTCGTGGTATACTACTAGAAAAACGACTAGGAGAACGCCATGAACTGGACACGTATCAGTAGTATTTTATTAGTTGGATTTACAGCAGTTGGGGCAATTTATGGAGGCTTATCAATGATTTTCATGCCAAGCGGTGGTCTACTTTCTCTTTCAACTGGCTTACTTGATGGTTCACCGTTTGTCGATTATTTAGTACCGGGCATATTTTTATTCGTCTTTGTTGGCTTATTCCATTTAGCAGCACTGATTTATTTGCTGAAAAAATTACCACGAACGAAAGAAGTCTTGTTTGCAGCCGCCGCTGTTTTGGCAGTATGGATGGTAGTGCAATTACTGATTATTGGTTATGTATTTATTTTACAAATTATCTTTTTAGTTGTCGCAGCAGTCGAAATGTTCTTAGCGATACAATGGAAGA
Source organism: Listeria cossartiae subsp. cayugensis (assembly GCF_014229095.1). Lineage (GTDB taxonomy): Bacteria > Bacillota > Bacilli > Lactobacillales > Listeriaceae > Listeria > Listeria cayugensis. The sequence continues at coordinate 249,522 of NZ_JAARZC010000002.1, forward strand.
AGCAACAACGATAATACTGTAATTTATTTAATTAGGCTATTTCCCTCTTGAAATTGATAGGGGGGTGAATAGCCTAATTTTTTTGTTCAATCAGAGGTTCAAGCAATTAAACTTGAAGAAATTATCAATAAAAGGAAGTATTGTGAAAAAATCATCTTTTTGTATAAAAGGCATTACTTGAAAATGGACCATATCAGCGTTTTATTGAAGTGTTGTTCGTTGTTCTGTCACATTTCACTTTGTGAATTTATGATATAATTTTAGGATGATATTATGAGGATTTTTAACTATATTCTTATTTGAGAGTAACAATTTAAATATGATTGTTATTTGGATGATTTAAATTTATAGCAATTTAAGCGTTCGAATAATTGGAAAAAATTAAGATTTCAAAGAGATAAAATACAGAAGTAGGTAGGAGAAGAGATGAAGAAAAAAATAATGGTTTTGTTAACAGGTTTATTGTTTTTGGGAGGCTGTTTTAATATGAATGGGAAAACAGAGCAGGAAAAAGCGCAAGAAGGAACTACGCCTGTGCAGGATTACGTTGGACAGGGGTATTCATTTGTGGACGGGAATAAATCGGCAGAACGAGTGAAGAAACATGAGGAAGAGATAAAACAAGTAGCGATAGACTATATGAAAACAAAATATAAGACGGATGTGAAAGTAAATAATGTGGTACCAGCTCGCAATGGAGCGGTTGTCATTGTGGAAAGCGAGGCGCCAATTCAGTTTACTACTTCGGTTGTTGTAAAATTTATGCTTAATAAAAAAGATGAAATTGGAAGTGGATCTAGTAGCGAAGGAGCAGTTGAACAAGCAATTGTAGGGGGACTTTATGCAAAGGCGTATGAAGCAGAGTTCCATCATCTAGATGAATTTGCAGAAGAGTTAGCGGGAAAATACAATTTAGAAGGTTACACAGAGGAAGCGTTAATCAAAGCTTCACCTAAAGGGTATCAAGGGAAATATTATTTTCTAACTGTAGGATATGATGATTATCTAAGTGCATATAATGCATATTTAAGTAATAACCAAGTTTCAGCAGAGGAGCTACGTGCCTTATTTAAAAAAGATGATGCAACAAGTAAGAACATGACAATTGTAATGAACTTCTTTTCAAACGAAGATAAACTTCCCAATCAAAATGTAGTAGATAGCTTAGCTGAAGAATTTAAAGCAGAATCAGACTTACCAAATGGAGAGTACCCGATTAATTTATTTAAGAATTTCATTGTAAACCGAGTAGGATTACCCGATGGAGAAAATGTAGATGTGGAAGGCATTACTAAATAAAAAGAATACTAGAATATATAAGATGAGCATGAAATACAGATATACATGAAATCCCAAAGAGATAAAATACATAAGCCGATAGGAGAACAGATGAAGAAAAAAATAATGTTTTTTTTAGCAAGTTTATTATTATTGGGAGGCTGTTTCAATATAAACGAGAAAACAGAGCAAGAGAAAGCGCAAGAAGGAACTACCCCTGTGCAAGATTATGTTGGACAAGGATATTCTTTTGTGGATGGGAATAAATCAGCGGAACGCGTAAAAAAGCATGAAGAAGAGATTAAACAAGTAGCTATTGATTACGTGAAAACAAAATACAAAACAAATGTAGAAGTAACTAATGTGGTGCCAGCTCGAAATGCGGCGGTTGTAATCGTAGAATGTAAGGAGCCTATTCAGTTTACAACATCTGTTACGGTGGGCTTTATTTTAAACAAGGACGAAGTAGGATTCACTAAAGAAGATGAAGGCGAAATAGAGCAAGCTATTATAGGGGGCTTATATGCAAAGGCATATGAGGCAGAATTCAAACATTTAAATGATTTTGCAGAAGAAACAGCAAAAAAATATAATCTGCTAGGAATGACTGATGAAGCCTTAGTTAAAGCATCGCCCTATGGAAATCAAGGAAAGTACTATTTTATTACACTAGCGTATCGTGAGTATTTAAGTGTATATAATGCATATATAGAAAACCCTCAAATTTCAGTAGAGGAATTACGAGACTTGTTCACAAAAGATGATCCAACTAGTGAAAATATAACAATTGCAATGAATTTCTTTTCAGAAGAAGACAAGTTGCCTAAACAAGAAGTAGTAGATAATCTAGCTAAAGATTTTGAACAAAAATTAGGATTGCCAAAAGGTAATTATCCTTTCGTAATATATAAGAATCTTATAGTAAATAGAGTAGGACTACCTGATGGAGAGAATATAGAGGCAAAAGTATCAGTTAAATGAGCAAGAGTTTATCAAAGGTAAAAACAAACTTAAAAATAACAGAAGCTGATAGGAGAACAGATGAAGAAAAAAATAATGGTTTTGTTAGCATGTCTATTATTATTAGGAGGTTGTTTCAATATGAATGAGAAAACAGAGCAAGAAAAAGCACAAGAAGGCACTACGCCCGTGCAGGATTATGTTGGACAGGGATATTCTTTTGTGGATGGGAATAAGTCAGCAGAGCGAGTGAAAAAACATGAGGAAGAGATTAAGCAAGTAGCAATAGATTATATGAATACAAAATATAAAACGGAAGTAGAAGTTACTAATGTAGTACCTGCTCGCAATGCTGCGGTGGTCATTTTGGAGTGTAAGCAACCAATTAAATTTAACACATCTGTAACTGTAGGATTAATTCTGAATGAAGATAAAGTAGGAAGCGCTAAGGAAGCTGAAGGCGAAGTAGAACAAGCTATTATAGGTGGGTTATATGCAAAAGCGTATGCAGCAGAATTTCAGCATTTAAATGAATTTGCAGAAGAATTAGCGAAAAAATTTGATTTGGTAGGAATGACAGATGAAGCTCTAAGTAAAGCATCTCCATATGGGAATCAAGGAAAGTACTATTTTATTGCATTGCCATATCTTGAGTATTCAAGTGTGTATAATGCTTATCTTGCAAATCCCCAAATTTCGGCAGAAGAATTGCGTACCCTCTTCACCAAAGATGACCCTACCAGTAAAAATATAACCATAGCAATGAATTTCTTTTCAAAAGAGGAGACATTGCCCAAACAAGAAGTAGTAGATAATTTATCCAAAGATTTTCAACAAGAATTAGGATTACCAAAAGGAAGCTATCCGTTCATAATATATACGAATCTCATAATAAATAGAGTTGGATTACCAGATGGAGAAGACATAAGAGCAGAAATATCAATTAAATAACAAGGGGCTAATCAGAGATGACAACAAAAATAGGAACACCAGATACTGATTTGATTGAGTTAAGTGGAAAATGGGTTTATAGACATCCTAAAACATTTAGCGAGTTACATGTAAATGGGACAGTGTATATAGTTAGAGAAGGTGAGTACAACAAAGCTTCTGGTCTTGACTATATGATTGTCGAGAATAAAACTACAGGCGAAATCAGCATGATTTTCGAAGGTACGCAAGGCACCCAAGATTTCCTAACAGACGGTACACTCCCTGGCTCTATTCCCAACACTCAATTAAGAGAAGCAGACGCAGCATACAAAAAAGAAAGTCAAAAATATGATATTAAAAATGTTGCAGGAAACTCTTTAGGTGGAGGTTTATCTAATTATATAGCTTCAAAAAATGACGGCATAAGAAGTGTCACCTATAATCCAGCTATTTTGCCTAAAGGAACTTATGACAAAAACAATCCAAGAATCATAAACTATTTAAGTGAATATGACCCATTAACCTTGGGGGAACGTGGATTAGGATACGGAAATCGTCTTCCAGGTGAATCCCATATTCTTCAAAATAATGTTCCTTGGCTACAAACTATTCTTTCTAATCATACAGGTTATGATGATGCAGGTATCACGGTTAAAGGTAAAAATATTCCAATTGATGCAGATGCTTATCTTCCCGTAGGTATTTGGAGTGGAAAGGTTTTGACTGGGGGAGGAAAAGGGCAGAAAATCGATATGAATCCAGATAATATTCGAATTTTGGCTAATAGTTTACGGACACGAATGATGGAGCAAATAAGTAGGGGGCAGTTTTATTTAGATACAGCGGTCGATTTAGTGAATAATGAGGGAAGTAGTTTGGACAATCGAACGACTTCTTTACAAGAAACTTTTGATAACTTGTTGGCGGAAGGAGAATTTGGTGGAATTATTACTTCATTAGCTAATTATGCTGAGTTTCGGGATGAGATGGAAAAGGCCAAACCAGTAAGTTATGCGGCAATAGATTTTATGCAAAGAGTAAGAACTTTGCCCATTTTAGGAGAAGTGTTAGATGTTGTTTCGGGGAGTTTCTTTAATGCGATAGATCTTTTGGTGGATATTCCAGCGCTAGTTAATGATCTTGCTTTAAGGACGGAAGACATGATGGATCAAGTATCTAAAATAAAAATGCAAGCAATACCTGAGTTATTTAAAGGGATTAATGACCAATATTTAAGCGATGCCATGGTGACAGAATTAAAAGAACATTACAAAATATTAGATGAAAATAAAGATTTGGTTGTTAAGCAAGTATTAACTTTTAGCGCCCAAGTTACGTACGTATCGAATGAACTTGAAAAAGCAGATAAACTTTTAAGCGCAACGCAAAAAGTCCAAAGTGTAGGAGCGCCGCCAGCGACACAAGCGTATGTCTTAAAAGAATCCAAAGCTTTGAAAGACGGAATGGGGAAGAAACAGCGATTATTAGATAGAAATTTTCGAGATTTTTCTGCTAAAACCACGAATTTATTAATGCCGGTATTGAGTTCAATTCGAAGTATTATTAATCAATTAAAACAAGTAATAAAGTCCGCTATTAGATACTTAGAAAACATCCAAACAGGACTATCAATCGTGAAAATCCCTTTTACAGATAGAGATTATCACTTAAAAGAGGAATTGAGAGAGTACATAAGAAAGTTGCAAGAAATCTTGTTAACCGTTAGAGGTGTAGGAAGTGCTGTAAAGGATATGGAATCAAATTTAGAGCATGTGTTAGCCATATATCGACCTTATATTGATACGGCGTTATTTGAAGATACAAAATTTCAAGATGTTATTTTATTGAATAAAGCAGCTACAAATATCTTCCAGAGTGCGGAAATAGTTTTTGATGATATTAAGCATCAATTAAGCGGAAATAAATCAGCCGCAATTTCTGCTTTAGATAAGTTAGCTGTACAAACTAGTAACAACATGAAAAGCTTATTGGAGCAAATTAAACGAGGGAGTATCAATGTTTAATGGAAGTTCATATTGGCAAATTAGCGGTTTAGCACAAATAAAAAATCCTTCCACAAAAGAAGGATTTTTTCGGTTATTTCTGTTGTTCTTTCAATAAATCGCGAATTTCTTTTAAGTATTCCTCAGTAGGAGGCACTGGTGTTTCTTCAACCGGTTGCTCTTTTTTCTTAATAAAGCTAGTAAGTATTTTGACGAAAATAAAAATAGCAAAAGCGATGATGACAAAGTCAACGATGGATTGAATGAAAGCACCGTACTGGATAACTGATTTACCGACTTTGAAACTTAAATCTGTAAAATCAAGCCCACCTAGAAGCACACCAACAAGTGGCATAATAATATTATCTACTAAAGATGAAACAATTTTCCCGAATGCAGCCCCGATAACTACCGCAACTGCGAGGTCAAGTACGTTCCCTTTTAACGCGAAATCTCTAAATTCTACTAACATTTTTTTCATATAATTCACCTCCCACTACTCAGTATAAAACATCTAACTGCGATGTGAAAGCAACTGAACTTATTTTAGTAACAAATTGCCTATGTAAAGTGTTGGCGCCATTAAAGCGTAGCCGATAATGACAAATGTCAGTGTTCGAAGCCAGAAAGAACTAAGAATAGTTGGTTTCCATTTTGCCAGAAGTGCTTGGAGCCACATCGTGATGAGCGTAACAAATGCAAACATAAAAAATAATTCGATATAACGAAGCATAGCACAACCTCCTTTTCTTTTACTATGCCATAGTTTACGCATCTTTTGCAATAGTAACTGAGCCGATTATTTCCATTCAATTCTTGCACGTGATAAGTTAAAAAGAGTAAAACCGTTCGTTCACAAAGGAGCCTCAAATGAAATTATTGAAAAGGGTCAGTTTTGTTGTCATCTTATTATTTATACTCATCGTACCGGTTCAGCATGTTTCTGCGCATGCTTATTTGGAAAATTCGAATCCAGCCGATCAATCACATATTAAAACCGCACCAGAAAAAGTAACGCTTGTTTTTAATGAAGAAATTGAAGCCGATTTCCCGTTGATAGAAGTGAAAAATTCTAGTGGGGAACGAGTGAAAACTGGGAAGACGGCTGTTTCTAAAAAGAATAATCATATGGTAGAGGCTTTATTGCCAGCTGATTTAAAAGCAGATGTCTATTCGGTTTCATGGCGAGTGGTTTCGGCTGATGGTCATGCGGTAACGGGTTTGATTTCCTTTAAGTTAGGTGATACAAAAGCAACCTTCCAAGCGACCGAAGTACCGTCGAATGGCGCAGACTTGCAAATTAGCTCGATTCAAAAAGCAATATTATACATAGGATTTTCATTGTTTATTGGGGTACTATTGTTCGGCTTAGGTCTTTATCCGCGGAAAGAACCGCTGACCGAAAAAATATCCAGCCGCTTGAAAAAAGTAACCTGGACAGCACTCGTGTTTTTAGGTGTAGCGCTCCTAATGCAACTTTTCGTTCAAACAAGTATCACCACAGGAGTATCAATTAGCAAAAGTTTTCAACCAAACCAATTAACCGCTTTTTTAGCTACAAAAACTGGCTATATTTGGATTAGCGAATTTGTCGTTTGGCTTGTACTCACCATTTTCACTTTCATCATGTTTTACAAAAATAAACAATCGAGCTGGTTTGCGCTTTTAACCGAGACCGCATTAATTGGCTATTTAATTTTCGCGAAGGCTCAGAATGGACATGCTGCAGCGAGTGCCGATAAAATAGTAAGTATCACAGCCGATATGCTTCATATGATTGCGGCAAGTGTTTGGGTTGGCGGGATTTTGGTACTATTATTCGTATTACCGCGAACTGGAAAAGCGCGCGCAATTTGGAGTCGCTTTGCCATCGTCGCAATCATCGCCGTCGCATCAATTTTGGTCAGCGGCTTGCTCATGGCGGTTATGAACATCGGGCAAATGGCCAATCTATTTACAACCAACTACGGCAAATTACTTCTTTTCAAAATTGGTTTATTTTTGCTGATGGCGCTGCTTGGCCTAGGGCATTACATCTATCTCAAACTCAAAAATCAAAAAATGCCATTTAAAACAATCCTAGTGGAACTTATCATTGGCACCATCATCCTTATAGTCGCAAGTGTTTTAACCAATGTGCAAACGCCACCACCACCTGCACCAAAAGCATTTGACGAAACAATTGCAGCAGACGGTGAACAGGCCAAAATCAATTTACGAGTGGAGCCCGCGACAGTTGGTCAAAACCAATTTATCATCACATTCACTTCAGCAGATGGCTCGGCAAAAACAGATTTTGAGCAAGTCACCATCACCACGAAATCCACCAAAACCGACGAAAAATCGACTTTTCAAGCAAAACTAGCCAATGATACACAATATTTCGCAGAAGGACTTTATATTAATCAAACCGGGAATTGGGAAATAACCGTTCATGGTTTAACGAAAGATTTTACCGATATTAATCAAACATTCACGACCAATATTACTCAGTAAAGGGGAAAAACAATGAAAAAAATTATTAGTTCGCTCGTCGTTTTATTAGCTGTTTTTGTCATTCCATTTCATGCAAGCGCCCATGTTTCCGTGCAACCAAGTGAGTCAAATGTTGAATCTTGGGAAACCTACACGATGAAAGTACCATCCGAAAAAGACGCGGCATCCAAGAAAATCGTTTTAAAAGTACCAAAAGGTGTGTCTTTCGAATCGTATGAACCAGTGCCAGGCTGGACAACAACCGTCGACAAGAAAAATGACACAGTGACTTGGCAAACAGAAGGAAACGGTATTGAGAAAGGCCAATTCCAACGTTTCAGTTTTATCGCTAAAAACCCAAGTGAAGAAGGGGAAGTTGCTTGGAACGCCTACCAGTATTATGAAGATGGCTCGATTGTCGAGTGGGTAGGAGCAGAAGATTCCGAAACCCCGCACGCGACAACGAAAATTATAAAAGAATCGTCCAATTCAACAACAGGTTCACACGGAGAAGTAGTGGCGGGAGCTGAGAATACAGCTGAAGACAAAAGCGACGCAAGTGACAATACTATTCTGTTGTGGACTGCAGTAGCCATCAGTGTTATCGCGCTTATTACCGGAATTCTTGCTATTTTAAGCCGAAAAAAATAACATCAAAGGAGCAAACAGATGGAACGAAAAATCATCCATTTAGCAGTCGGAAAGCCAAAAGAACTAGACCTCCAAAATAACAAAAAAATGATGACTGGCATCGAAAAACAGCGCGTAAAAACAGCAACTCTCACGATGAATGGCTTCGAAAATGATGCACCACACAATTTGAAATATCACGGCGGGGTAGACCGGACCGTCTGTATTTATCCATACGAGCATTACGCAAAATGGGCAGAAATGTTCGGCGAAGACCTACAAGTAACCGCTTTTGGTGAGAATCTAATCGTCACAAATATGCTAGAAAACACAGTCCAAATAGGTGATAAATTTCAAATTGGCGAAACCATTATCCAAGTAACCGAAGCACGAAACCCGTGCAGCACAATTGAAAAATTCAATGCCATCCCGAATCTCTACAAAGCAATCCACGAAACCGGACTAACTGGCTATCTTTGTCGAACCATTACGCCAGGTATGATAACCGAAACGGATGAAATCAACCAAATTCACCAAGAATCACACGGGGTAACCGTTGCCTTTTGCCATGAAAAAGTACTTCATAAAAAAGGAACAAACGAAGACTTTGAGCGTATTTTGGCTGTCGAAGCATTGTCCGAACGTTACCGTGACCAAGTCGAAAAACGAATAAAAAAGTGATAGCATCATTCGCTATCACTTTTTGCATTTTCATCGGCTAATTCTTTTTTTCTTAGTGTCAGAAATTGTTCTACCACCGCGATTTCTTCTTTCGTTAAATCTGGTGTATCCGCAATTAATTGAGTAATTTTGCTCGCTCTTTGTGTACTAGAAGTAGATGTTTTCTTCGCGCGGAAAAAGTTGGTAAGCGTACTAGTAATCATCCCGATAAACGCAATCCCAAATAGCATCATAATCGAAGCTAAAATCCGCCCAATCGGTGTGACAGGAACAATATCACCATAACCAACCGTTGTCGCCGTTACAATCGCCCACCAAAGCGCATCCGGATAATTATTGATTTCGGGTTCAATAAAGACCATCGGAACGGGAATAATAATTACGAGCAATACGAAAATCATCAAAAATCGATTCAAACCATTGGAACGGAAAAAGTTATAAATCGGGACAATATATCTTCTTCCCATCGCAGTAATCGTTAAAAGATGGACAAAGCTAACAATTCGAGCCGCTCGGAAGCCAGTGTAGAATGGAATAATCGCAATCAGTTGAAATGGATGGGTTTTCACATAATGCCACTTATTATCCGCCCGGTAAAGCCGAACAAGATAATCCAGTGTAAATATCGCCCAAATAATCCAATTTAAGATAAAAGTAAAGGTATTTCTGTACGGTAATAGAGCAAGGGAAAGTAATATGAGAATAAGCATAAACGTCTCATAAATCATTTTTCTCTTTGTTTTATCCAAGTTATCCACCTCGTTTGACTTATACTCTCATTTATTTTAGCATAAAACGACGCAAAAGCCGCAGATAAATCAAAAAAAGCTGGCAACAAAAAGTTACCAGCCATTATCTCTATTTTATTCGTAGTCGATTACTTTTACTTCTCGATGCCAGTAAACATAAGTAGCAAAGTAGCGCGAACAACATCGTAATAATTAAGCTATGGGCAAGCGCGATGTACAAGTTCACTCCTGTATAAACAGAAAGCGCCCCAGTAACGGCTTGAAGTGCAATAAACACAAGTGACAACACCATGCTAAAAGTCAGCACGCGATATCTTCTGTAATCCCGGAACACAATCCAAGTTACATACAGTAACCAAACAATCAAAATAAAGGCGGCTAACCGGTGGAAATACTGCACATAATCTTGTACGGAAGTAGGCATAATAAAGTGACCATTTTCAAACGGCCAAACTGGAACGGCCATACTTGCTTTTTCGTGTCGTACAAGCGCACCAGTGTAAACTGCTAAGTAAGTGTAAATCGTCAGTGCGTAAATATTAATGCGTAATTTCGTCCCCATTACAAGGTTTCTAGCATCAAACTTCCTGTCTACCTCGAAGATCATCAAAGCAAGCAATACAATAGAAGCATAACAGATAATCGAAATGCCAAAGTGCAGCGCCATGATGTACGGATTTTGTCCCCAAACAACAGCCGCCATTCCCATTAACGCTTGAATAATTAGAAACGATACAGCGATAATCGCAAGTGGTTTTGTTTCGCGACGGTTTTTCATATAAATCCAAGCACAAATCGCTAAAACGATAACAAAAATCGAGCTGATTCCCGTCGTCATTCGGTGCATGAATTCAATTAATTTTTCCGGAGTAACGTCTGTCAAACGAACTAACTGTCCATTACAAAGCGGCCAACTATTACCACAACCGTCAGCTGAACCAGTTTTCGTCACGAGCGCTCCACCAAACACAACGACTGTCATACAAATAATCGTCAGTACGGACCAAACTTTCAAGAATTTTTTCATTATCTACCAATCTCTCCTTTAGATGCGTGTGAGATTTTACTAAAATTTGTTTCTATGTATAAGTTCATGAGTACACATCAAACTAATTGTAGCGTGTTTATTTAAAGAAGTAAAGCGTACAAGACTAAAGCCGATTTATTGACAAAAGGGGCGTATTTTTCACATAATAAGGGTATAAGATATCTATCAGTTCGCAATCACTGGTTTATATCAGCAAGTGTTAGGGGGAGAAAAAGTGAATCAGATAGAAAAGACTGGGGAGTTATCGGCGAGTAGATTTACTGTCCGTGATTTTACCGAGCTTGTGAAAATTGGTATCGTGAATTCCAATACGATTACTGCTTTTACAGGTATGTGGTTAGCCTTTCAGTTAAATGGAATTTCTTTTATTCAAAATGTAGACGTGATATTTTTTACTATCGTCGGTTCAGCACTTATTGTAGCTGCTTCGGGCGCTTTTAATAATGTCATCGACCGTGATATTGACGGAATTATGGAAAGAACAAAAAATAGACCAACAATGACCGGGAAAATTTCTGGTAAGCGTGCCTTAATGGTCGCGCTTGTGCTAGGCGTTGTCGGGACGATTATGTTATTTATGACAACTTGGCAAGCTGGAGTTCTTGGCGTTATCGGGGTCTTTTTGTATGTAGTCGTTTATTCGCTTTATGCAAAAAGAAAACTAGTTAGTAACACCGTAATTGGTAGCTTTTCGGGAGCTGTACCGCCGTTAATTGGTTGGTTTGCAGTTGAGCCATCGTTTAGCATCGTACCAATCATGCTATTTCTCGTGATGTTTTGTTGGCAGCCACCACATTTTTATGCCATCGCGATTAAACGGAAAGAGGAATACGCCGCTGCTGGAATTCCAATGTTGCCAGTAGTCAAAGGCATTGAACGCACGAAGAAAAGTATGTTTTTCTGGGTAATTTTATTAACTATCTTGCCGTTCTTTATGTTTGACCTAGGCATCGTTTATGTTATTTTAGCAACATTACTTAATATCGGCTGGCTAGCACTGAGCATTTATGGCTTTAAAATGGAAGATAGCATCAAATGGGCAAAATGGATGTTCATATACTCGTTAAACTATATGACAATTTTATTCGTAGCAATGGTTGTTATTTCGATTTTCTTATAAAAATAAAAAACAATTATGATGAAGCGCGCATTATGCCGTTTTCTCGTAATTGTTTTTTTATGGCTTTTAAAGCTTTTCAAATGATAATAGTATTGGTAAAATGAAAGTTACATCAAGAAAACAAAATACCGCCGAGGAGGGCAAAATGTGAAGTTTATAATGCGAGTAGCTGTGCTATTAATCATTTGCCTGTTCATTGGATACAACACAGATCTATTTTTCAGTAAATCAGTAGAGCAAAATACTGCCGAGGATACCGCAACAAAATCCAATTTTCCTGATGATAAAAAAACAACGAATGAAAATCCGAAACAAGTGCAAGATAGTTCCAGCTTGGCAAGATTTATTAATAAAAACGTAAGCGAGTTAAAGAAAGAATTTGGCGACCCGGTGCGAGTGGACAAAACAGCATACGGTTACGACAATTATATTTATAGTCAACCAGGAACAAGCTACATGCAAGTCGGCGTCACAAATAACATCGTTCAAACCGTTTACGCGCTAGGGCAAGATTTAAATGTCATGCCATATACAATTGGTATGTCCACCGAAAAAGTATTTACCGATGCCAATTTGCAATCGGAAATATCCTTCAACTATAAAGACAGCTATTATAAATTCGAACTTTCTGAGGAAGACTTAAATGCTCGCCCAATCGTCAACATTGGAAGCGGCGTTTATGCGCAACTGAATTTCGATAAATTCAAGTCCAAACTGATTAGTGTACGTTACCTCAATAAATTATCTTTCATCAAAATGCGTCCTTATGAATTATCTTATCAAGGAGAAATTTATGAAGAAAAGCTATCACCAGAAGATTGGAATGCGATTGATGATGCTTCTAGCAAACAAGTACTAGAAATTACGAACGTCCTTCGCGATCGCTACGGGGTAGAAGAAGTAGCTTGGGACGAATCCGTTGCGAAGGTGGCGTATGGACATAGTGTTGATATGAAGAAAAATAATTATTTTGATCATACTTCACCAACTCAAGGCGATTTAAGCAAACGTTTGAGTGCGGGTAATGTCAAATATACGAAAGCCGGAGAAAATATCGCTTATAATTATGTCGATAGTGCGGCGGCGGTAGAAGGTTGGCTTAACTCTAAAGGTCACAGAGAGAATTTACTCGATGGTTCGTATACCTACATGGGTGCAGGCACGTATCAGAAATACTATACGCAAAATTTTATTATTAAATAATAGTTCTATGGTATAATAAAAAAGTAAGTTATATGGAGGTGGCTAGATTGCTCGCTACAATGGAAAATATGGCGCTACTCGATTTATCAGATGAGCTTGCTAGCATGATTCTAAACTCCGAGGAAGCGCAAAATTATAAAAGCGCCAAAGAAGTATTACTAAATGACGCTAATTCACAAAAAAATATTCGTCAATTTATACGAATAAAAGAACAATACGAGGAAGTACAGCGGTTCGGCCGGTATCATCCTGACTATAAAGAAGTAACCAGAAAGACTCGTGCTTATAAACGCGAAGTCGACATGGACCAAAATGTAGCAGCTTTTCGTCGTGCAGAGATGGACTTACAATCTCTCTTGGATGAAATCAGCCTGCTTCTCGCAAGTGCAGTTTCAAAGAATATCAAAGTACCAACCGGTAATCCGTTTTTTGAAACAAAATCTGCTTGTTCTACAGGTGGATGTGGCAGCGGGGGAGGCTGCGGTTGTTCAGCGTAAAGCTTATCCTAAAAAGAAGGAGCTTAAACAATGGAAAATGATAGACAAGCTATCGTCGTTTGGATGAATCATCTCAAACAAGTTAGATCTTTGAAGCGATTTGGAAATGTTCATTATGTATCGCGCAAGTTAAAATATGCGGTATTGTATTGTGATATGGCCGAAGTAGAAGATATCTCTAACAAAGTTTCTCGTTTTCATTACGTGAAACGCGTGGAAATGTCTTTCCGTCCGTTCTTAAAAACAGAATACGAATCCAAAAAAGAAATGATGTACGAACACAAAAATGAAGATGTACAAATCAGTATTTAACCAAAACGGCGAGACTATTTCAACTAGTCTTGCTGTTTTTTTGCATCTATTTATGATAAAGTAAAAAAGACATTGAAGTAAAGGTTGTGCAAAAACATGAGAGTCATTGCAGGAGAACGTAAAGGACATGCTTTAAAAGCAGTTCCAGGAAATAATACAAGACCAACTACAGACAAAGTAAAAGAATCATTATTTTCGATTATCGGTCCATTTTTTGATGGGGATATCGTTCTGGATTTATTTGCTGGTAGCGGCGGGCTGGGAATCGAAGCACTAAGCCGAGGTGCCGAGCGAGCAGTATTTATTGACCAAGCAACACTGGCGATTAAAACAATCCGCCAAAACCTTGAGGGCTGCCATTTTACCGAGCGAGCGGAAGTCTACCGAAATGACGCCGAACGAGCACTCAAGCTACTTCACAAAAACGAGTGGAAATTCGACCTTGTTTTCTTAGATCCACCATATAAAAAGCAACAATTAGAAAAACTAATGATGGCTCTGGAAAAATTAGAATTAGTGAACGAACAAGCAAGAATTATTTGCGAGCACGACAAAGAAGCAGTCATGCCAGATACTATTGGCAAATTCGAGAAAATCAAATCAGTATCATACGGAATTACTGTTTTATCGATATTTGAATTTCAGGAGGCGTAGAAATGGGAAACAAAATTGCCGTTATCCCCGGGACATTTGATCCAATTACGAATGGGCATTTGGATATTATTGAACGAGCAGCGAAAATTTTCGATGTGCTTTACGTATCCGTTTTAAATAATTCATCCAAAAAACCACTTTTCACCGTGGAAGAACGAATGGAAATGATTAAGCAAGTAACCGCCCATTTGCCGAATGTTCAAGTAGAAAGCGCGAGCGGATTAACGGTTGACTATGCTGCTAAACGCGGGGCTACTGCGATTGTTAGAGGGCTTCGAGCAGTAAGTGATTTTGAATATGAAATGCAAATTGCGTCGATGAATCGAACACTCAATGCCGAAATCGAGACATTTTTTGTTATGACCAACACGAAATATTCCTTTTTAAGTTCGAGTATGGTAAAAGAAGTGGCGCAGTACCAAGGCGATATCCGCGAACTTGTTCCAGAAATCGTGAACGAACAAGTACAAGCAAAATTCAAGTAAGTAGGAGATGGACAAATAATGCGTAAAGAGTGGAAAAAAATAACGGCGATAGTGCTGTTAATTATTATTATAGCGGGCTTTTTTATTCCAGTTCCGTATTATATTTCAAAACCTGGTGGAACGGAAGAACTTGCTCCACTCGTTACAGTTGATGACCATCCAAATAAGAAAGATGGCTCACTAAGTCTAGTGACAATCGCGATGGGAAAGGCGAATATTTATACATATATGACCGCCAAATTTTTGCCTTATCATGAATTAGAAAAAGATAGCGATATCAAATACGAAAATGAAAGCGATGAAGAATATAACGTTCGCCAAATGCAAATGATGAACGAATCCAAAAACAATGCCATCCAAGTTGCCTATAAAGCAGCCGGTCAAGAAGTTAAAGTTACGTATGATGGTGTCTATGTACTAAGTGTAAAAGATGACGTGCCAGCAGCCGATGTTCTTCACGCTGGGGATTTAATTACAGAAATCGATGGACATGCTTTCAAATCTAGCCAAGAATTCATTGATTACATCCACAGTAAAAAAGTAGGCGACACAGTCAAAATCAACTATAAACACGGCGATAAAAACGAAGTAGCTAACATCGAATTAACCGCCATTGATAAAAAAGGTACACCAGGAATTGGTATCACACTAGTAGATGATGAAAAAATCACCGCAGACCCAACCGTGAAAATCGACTCCGAAAAAATCGGTGGACCATCTGCCGGTCTAATGTTCAGCCTAGAAATTTACAGCCGTTTCCAAATAAATGACCTTACAGATGGGAAGAAAATTGCGGGGACGGGCACAATTGATCCTGATGGAACCGTTGGCAGAATCGGCGGGATTGATCAGAAAGTCGTTGCCGCAGATAAAAGTGGCGCGAAAATCTTCTTCGCACCAAATGATCCAATCACGCAAGAAATGAAGAAAAGTGATCCGAGCGTCGAAAGCAACTACGATACTGCAGTAAAAACAGCGAAAGACATCGACTCCAAAATGAAAATTGTCCCAGTGAAAACTTTCCAAGATGCTGTTAACTATTTAGAAAAACTACAATAAAAAAAGCCGTTTTGTCTACACTCAGACAAAACGGCTTTTTTCATATTAAAGATATTTAGCGGTTAATGATTGTTTATTTTCGAGTAAATCAAGCGGCGCGCCTTCAAAAATAATTTGCCCGCCTGAACTACCTCCTTCTGGACCAAGATCGATAATCCAGTCAGCATTTCGAATAATATCGACATTATGTTCAATCACAATAACGGTATTTCCTTTATTAACAAGCGAGTGAATAATTGCCAGAATGTGCTCGATATCCGACATATGCAGTCCGGTTGTTGGCTCATCCATAATGTAAATGGATCCTTTTTTATGCAGCTTATTAGCAAGTTTTAGGCGTTGACATTCGCCGCCCGAAAGCGTGCTAAGTGCTTGACCAAGTGTAACATAGCCAATTCCAACTTCCTCCATTGCCGCAATTTTCTTCAAGATTTTTTTATCCGTGAAAAACTCTAGCGCCTCGGAGACGGTTAATTCTAATACATCGCTAATCGATTTCCCGTCCAGTTTATATTGTAAAACGGAATCTTGGAATCGCTTGCCGTGACAGACTTCGCAAGGTGTGCGAATCGAATCCATGAAAGCTAAATCCATCGTTGTAAAACCAAGTCCTTTACAGTTTTCACAGGCACCCTTGGAGTTATAACTAAAGAGGGACGGGCTGACATCGTTTTCTTTCCCAAAGGCTTTTCGAATCGGATCCATGATGCCCGTATAGGTTGCTGGATTGGAGCGGATATTTGCATGAGCCGCTGATTGATCGATAACAATCGCGTCTGGATGTTCTTTGAGAAATACGGAATGAATCAGCGTACTTTTCCCAGAACCAGCCACACCTGTTATCACCGTAAGCACTTCTTTCGGGATGCTCGCTTGAATATTTTTCAAGTTAAAGCGACTACTTTTTTCTGTTGTTAAAAAGCCTTTTGGTGTGCGTGGTTTATCATTAATTGGTAAATGGCGATTGAGAAAACGGCCAGTTAGTGTATCTGATTTTAGTAAGTCTGGGTAACTTCCGACAAACTGAATTTCACCACCATGTTTCCCAGCATGCGGGCCAACATCGACAATATGATCAGCAATTTTAATCACATCGGGATCATGCTCGACGACGAGAATAGTATTTCCTTTATCGCGTAATTTAACGAGTAATTCATTTAAACGATGGACATCACGTGGATGAAGACCAATACTTGGTTCATCGAAAATATAAAGTAAATCAGTCAAGCTACTATTTAAATGACGAATCATTTTGACGCGCTGTGATTCTCCTCCTGAAAGGGAAGCGGTTTGGCGGTCGAGCGTCATATAACCAAGTCCGATATCAATTAAATGTTGAAGTCGCTCTGTGACACTTTTGACCATTGGAGCGGCGATAGGGTCAGCAATGCTCGCAATCGTTTCTTTTAATTCATCTAATTGCATCGCTGTGAAGTCGGCGATATTTGCGCCATTTATTTTACAAGATAAAGCTTGCGCAGAAAGTCTTGTGCCTTCGCAAGTTGTACAAGGCGCAATATGTGTAAACTTATCGACACGTTTTTTCGTGGAAGCGGACATTTCGCCTTCCTTTTGAATGTATAAACGATTGAATTTCGGAATTAAACCTTCGTACGTTGCGTTCATACTACCCATCGGAGTTTCTAGAAAGACTTTAATATCTTTTCCATGTAAAAGCATGTTGTATTCTTCTTCGGTATAATCTTTTATTTTTTTATTCACATCAAAAAAGCCGGAATAAGCATAGGAATTCCAGTACCATGAGTCAACCGAAAACGTCGGGAATAAGATGGCGCCTTCTTTGAGCGATTTATTTGGATCAAGTAATTTGACTAAATCAACCGAGACTTTTTGACCAACACCATGGCAGTCGGGACACATACCAGCAGGATCATTAAAAGAAAATAGATTTGCTGTGCCGATGCTAGGTTTGCCGACCCGCGAGAAAAGTAATCGCAAAATCGAATTAATGTCTGTGATGGTACCAAGTGTGGAGCGGGAGTTACCGCCAAGTCGTTTTTGATCAATAATAACAGAGGTGGAGAGGTTTTCAATTGAATCCGCATCCGGTTGCGTATACTTCGGAAGGAAATTACGAAGATAAGCACTGTATGTTTCGTTTAACTGTCTTTGCGATTCCGTGGCTATAGTTTCAAATACAATAGAAGATTTTCCAGAACCAGATACACCAGTAAAAATAGTGATTTTTCGTTTCGGAATATCCAGAGAAATATTTTGGAGATTGTTTTCACGCGCTCCTCTTAATCGAATATATTCTTGTACCATACACATACCTCCTGTTTTTTGAGTCGGACAAATATCTTAGCAAAATTGCTCCACAAAAGTCAACCAAAAACCTTGCAAAGATTTACAAGGTTAAAATTGGTGGAATATGAAAGTCGCCTGCTTGATAATTTTCAAGTCCATTTGTCAGCGTATAAATAGAAGTTGCTCGTAAATCTTCTTCTAAAAGTCCGGGTGCTGCTTTGGAAACAGTTGTAACAATAGGGAGAGAAATGTTTTTCTTATGAAGCGATAAGTATTTTTGACCCGTTTTATTCATGCCGAGTATGCGGATATAGGGCGAGCTAGGCTGTTCTTTCGCATTTAACAAAATTTGCAGAGCCGTTCGCT
Organism: Listeria cossartiae subsp. cayugensis; assembly: GCF_014229095.1. Taxonomy (GTDB): domain Bacteria; phylum Bacillota; class Bacilli; order Lactobacillales; family Listeriaceae; genus Listeria; species Listeria cayugensis. The sequence continues at coordinate 268,243 of NZ_JAARZC010000002.1, forward strand.
GTAATCGTGCGTTACTGTAACGTTTTGTTTTCATATTTTCAATAAAATCAGCAAAATTCCGAGTTTTCGTTGCCGCGACTTGCATCCGGTTTTGAATGCCTTCACTAACCCCGCGAATCCCTTCAAGCTCATCCGAACTGGCTTGAATTAAGCGATACCTCAATAGTGGCCAATAGTCTTCCCACGATAAAAAAGGTCCGGTATAATTTTTAAAAACTTCTATAGTAGAAGCAGGGAGATAACGGATAGCCTCCTCGGATTTTCCAGAAAGAATTAATTTTCGAATTGCAGTCGCGCTGGCAATTTGATCGTGATTCGCTTCCTCGTCATGATAACCGGCATGTTCGCGCGGAATAGTTTGGAGGGAAATTACTGGGTTTTGTTTTTGAACCGCAAGCGCGTAATGGAAACCGAGAATGTTATTTGGTTGCGTGACGTCCAATAAATCCGCGCCAAACAACTTTTTAAAAGCTTCTGTATAAGCTCTCGCATAAGAAGTTTTCTTATCAACTAACGCCAGCTGAATTGCCTGATTAAATGCTGCTTCATTTTCGACCACTGTTCTAGCAGCGACTGAAAAATCTTCCGCAACCCCATGTTCGCTTCCAAAAAATAGCGAATCAACATGAAGCGCATCTAAAATCCGAACAGCTTCTTCCGCAAAAATAGTCGCATGTTGTGTAGCGAACGAAACAGGTAGCTCAACAACGATATCCACCCCAGCAGCAAGCGCCATCTTCGTCCGTTCCCATTTTGGCACAATCGCCGGTTCGCCGCGCTGTACAAAAGAACCACTCATTACCGCAATCACCACATCTGCTTTTGTTAACTCACGTGCCTTATTTAGATGCAGTTTATGTCCATTATGAAACGGGTTATATTCGACCACAATTCCAGTTGCTTTCATTTCGGTTCCCTCCTTTAGATAATCTATTTTAGCATAAAATCGGACTGGGAGTTTTGGTCACCGAAAAAGCATTGACAAAAGCCTTTAAAAAAGCTATAATATTTTGTGTTGCGCTTGGAGTGATGTAGGATGAAATGGTCTATCAGTCAATTAAAAAAATATCGTGACAGCAACTTCACGATTAATGAAAAAGCTGACCTAAAAAAGTTCTTTCAAGAGAACAATATAGACGTTCGTGATGCAAGCCCCGTACAAGTAACTGGGGAACTTATTGTACACCCAGAAGAAGTTACCGCTAACCTGACAATGAAGGGCGAGTGGACACTTCCATGTGCTCGTACATTAGAGGATGTTATTTATCCTTATGAAGTGCACGCGACGGAAACCTTTGTGAAATCCAAAGAACAAGTTCTAGATGAATCTTGGCATGTGATGGAACAGGATATGGTCGATTTAACCCCTGTAGTAGAAGAACTTTTACTTGTTGAAATTCCAATGCAAGTTTTCAGTGAAGAGGCACTCGATATGAGTAAACTTCCACGAGGCAATGAATGGGAAATGAAAACAGAAGAAGGCAACCTACTAGAACAAATAGCAAAAGAACCAAAAGTGGATCCTCGTCTTGCGGGATTAGCCAATTTTTTCGATGAGAAAAAAGAAGACTAAACTCCCCGTGAAGCTGGAATATATTAAGGAATTTATTTTTCTTAGATTAACGATACAAGTACTTAGTTATCGTCAAGGAGGTGTAAGGAAATGGCAGTACCTTTTAGAAGAACTTCAAAAGCCAAAAAGCGTAAGCGTCGTACTCACGTGAAACTTCAACTTCCGGGCATGAACGAATGCTCGAATTGCGGCGAATACAGACTTTCCCATCACGTATGTCCAGAATGTGGACAATATGATGGCAAAGATGTAGCAAACAGCTAATATTGTTAAAAACAGGTGACGTTTCACTTGTTGAAAACGAACCTCGAAAGACGCCATGGGTCTTTCGAGGTTTTTGTTTGCGCCAAAAAGTGCAAACAATCGCTACTTCTGATAAAATAAAAGCATTAACCAATATGGAGCTGAACAAAATGGCGAACCAACTAAAGGTCGGGATTATTGGAGCAGGAGCGATGGGGCTTTTATACGCAGCTAATTTTGCTGAAAAAGCAGAGCTCACACTTTTTACCCGCAGAAAAGAACAAAGCGAGCTATTAAATCAAAAAGGGCTTTCTTTAAAAGATAATGTTGAATTAAAAAATATACATATACAAGCAACAGAAATAACAGACACAGCCAAATTGTCCGAACAACAGTTATTAATTGTTGCCGTTAAACAATATTCACTACAAGCAATTTTACCAATACTACAAAAACTACCTGAAACAGTTACGCTGTTATTTATTCAAAACGGAGCGGCGCATTTAGATAGTTTGTCACTACTTGGCGCAAAACGAACTATCTTGCTAGGTATTAGTGAACATGGTGCAGGTCGGGAAAATGATACTACGGTCATTTGGCGTGGTCATGGCCGGACAAAGTATAGCGTGTATCAAGGTGAAGTAAATGCTGATGTAGCTGAAATACTACAATCGAATCCAGCTTTTCCTGTTGAAAAACACGATAGTTACTTGGCTATTATCCAAGAAAAATTATTTATCAATGCCGTGATTAATCCACTCACAGCTGTCCTTCAAGTTCCAAATGGGAAACTCCTAGAAAATGAAGAATGGCATGTGTTGTTAAAAACAATTGTGAAAGAAATTCAAATGGTTTTACCGATAGAAAATGCGTTAGAAAAAGTGGAAACCATTTGCCGAGTGACTGCTACTAATTTTTCCTCGATGGCACTTGATCGAATGAACAATCGCATGACAGAAATTGACGGAATCGTATTGCCGATTTTAACAAAAGGGGAGTCACTTCCTACGCTTCACACGTTATATCATCTAATTAAAGGGTTGGAAGGAGAAAGCAATGTTTGATTGGTTAACTAACTCAACAGCAATTATTATTATTTTACCAGTGGTGGTATTTATTTTTACGATGTTTTTTTCCAGTATTAAAATAAAGAAAAGCCAGCGGAGAATTATGTTAGCCGCTGACTTGTCTACTATTTTCTTAATTATCGCTGTTCATTTTTTCATGATTGTGCTATTTAATCGCTCATTTTTACTCTATATTTTACTATTTTTATTTATCTTAGGCATCGCTATCGTTGTGATGGCTGCGAAAAAAGAAGGCGAAATCCAATTTCGTAAAATCCTTCGAGGATACTGGCGACTGTGCTTCTTCATTTTTGCCTTGCTCTATGTGGTGCTTTATCTATATGGCATTATTTATAGTCTGATTTTACGTTTTTAAGCGGGTTCGTTTCAATCCAAACTTTGCTTAAATCAAAATAGCCATACGGATTTTCGGCAATTCCTTTCATCATTGAATGAAGCGACTGACTTTTTTCAGGGTGATGCAAATAAATTAAATAATGATTTGCTGTTAGCCAGCGATCTATTTCTGTTTGTAAGGCGTCTCTTTTGGAGGCGTCTTTTTCTGCTTTAAATGCATCCAATTTTTTTTTGAGCTCGGCAATAATGGATTGGTTGAATAGTTGTTGCGGTAAGAGATAGGGGTTGTTGAGAAAATCCAAATAAGCCATTTCGTTATCGGAAGCCGGAATTTCGCCCATCATCATAAAATCCGTTTCTTGTTCTGGGACTTTAGAGTAAGAAGCTTCGTGATGCGTGATAAATTTTTGTTCAAGCTTAATCCCGAATTGTAGCGCCTCCTCCCGAATCCACTTTGCTTCTTTTAAGGCAGTAGGGTGTTGGGTTGAGCCGAATATCACTTTTTCTCCACGGTAATTGGCTTCTTTTAATAAGGCGGCGATTTTTTCAGGTTGCTTTTTCGGCGGAATGGACTTTTCTGGAAAATAGTTGGACGCCACCGTTCCGTAGTTTTCGAAATCTTGCTCGCGTGCTTTTTGACAATCAATCAGCTGATAAATAGCTTCGCGAAATGCGGGATGTTGCGGGACGCCGTGTCTATGCATATTGAAACAAATAAAATTAACACCTACACCAAGTTTGCGCCGCTCAACATAGGCCGTATTTTCTGCATAATCAACCGAAGTAAATTGCATCGGAATCGTTTTTAATGTCTCCCCGGTTTGAGCTGTCCAAAATTCTACTCGATCAAGAATCGGTCGCTCTAAAAAATAACCATCAAAGGCTTCTAAAACTAAACGTTCATCATTGCGCTCGACTATTCGAAACGGCCCCGTAGAAATCCATTTATATTCATCAAAAATAACGTCACGCGGTAAAATCGCCATATTGGCCGTACATAAATAACGAATAAAAAACGGTTCAGGCTTTTTCAAATGAATAGAAAGTGTGAATTTGTTTAGGCACTTAATCGTTTTAATATCTTGTAATTGCCAAGCGGAAACAGATTTTGTTTGCATAGAACGGAGCAAACTATACTTCACATCTTCACTATCAAGCATTCGCCCGTGATGAAATAAAACACTTTTACGTAAATAAAAAGTCCACTCAGTAAAGTCATCGGAAACGTTCCAGTGGTGAGCAATATGAGGGACAATACACTTTTTCGTTTCATCATATTTGACGAGTGTATCGCTAATTTGAGTAATGAGAAAAGCTTCCATAGATACAGAGGTTTTAAGTGGATCTAAAGTGGTGAGTTTGCGGCGAACGATTGAGCGGAGTATTTCTTGTTGATTTTCTGTTACTTGCAAGCCGAACATTTGCTGGATTTCAGTGGAGATGCCCGTAAACCAACTTTTGGGAATAGGCAATTGGAGTAAAAATAAAATATCGCTAAATGCATCTTCTGCTAGGCTTTGTTCTAAAACTGCCAGTACCTCTTCTTCCAGTTGTTTAGGAAAGATAATCCGTGAAACATGTCCCCGGCCGAGCCCAGGAAGATAAGTAAGCATGTCTTTTGCTTGATATTGTTGTAATTTACGCTTGGCATTTTTAGTCGTGCAAAACCAAATATTGGCTAAATCATTTAATTTAAAAGGCGCGTCTAACTCAGTCGTTATGCTGTATAGATACGCTCGCATCGTAAAGTAATCCTTATCCATGAATTCACTCCATTCTAAAAGGGGACAATTTATCAGAATGAATACCCTTTTTATATGTATGTATCCCTTTTATACTAACAGAGAAGTCAGAAAAATTGCAAATGGAGGGGATGTCATGTTTAGAGAGTTACACCCGAATATTCGTGCGCGGATATTAATTCAATTTTTGAGTAAAGTAATCGGTTCGATGATTTTTCCTTTTATGGCAATTTATTTTTCAATGGAAATCAATAGTGGCGTTGCTGGAATTCTCTTGATGATTAACGTGTTGGCGCAATTTCTTGCGGGTATGTACGGCGGTCATTTGGCGGATATTATTGGTCGAAAGAAATTAATGGTCGCTGGGGAATTGTTAAAAGTGGTTGCTTTTCTTGGGATGGTACTTTGTAATTCACCATTTTTCCATTCGCCGTGGATGACTTTTGTGATGCTGTTAGTTATTGGTGTGGCGCAGGGGCTTATTAATCCAGCGGGAGAAGCGATGTTGATTGATGTGAGTACGCCGGAGAATCGTTCGTTTATGTATTCAATTAGCTACTGGGCGAATAATTTATCGATAATGATTGGAATTATTGTCGGTGGGTGGTTTTTTGTGGATTATCTCTTCCCGCTTCTTGTCGCGCTATTTGTAATGTCCTTTGTAACGGCGTGGTTGACGATTGCTCTTATTTCTGAGACATTACAACAAAAAGTTATCCCCAAAAAAGGTACGTATGGTTTAATGGGGATGTTGAAAAATTACGGACAAGTATTACATGATTATCGTTTTCTTCTATATACTATCGGTGGAATTGCGATTATGTCGATTGAATTTCAACGAAGCAATTACATTTCGGTTCGTTTGGCGGAAGATGTGCAGGCGCTACTTGTGCATTTAGGACCACTTGGAAGTATTTCTTTAAATGGGGTACAAATCGTGAGTGTGTTAACAGCGGTGAATACTTTGTTTATTGTGCTTTTCACTGTGCCAATTGCGAGATTTGTGACGAAACGGGCGCAGCAACCTATCATGTATGTAGGCTTTACTCTGTTTGCGGTAGGTTTTGCGGTATGCGCGTTTGCTAATAATTTGGCAATACTACTTCTTGCCACGGTAGTACTTTCAATTGGAGAATTGCTTTACGTACCAACACGTCAAACGATTTTAGCGGCAATTGTGGATGATGATAGACGCGGGGCTTATATGGCGCTGAACGGTATAGTGTTCCAAGTTGGTAAAATGATTGGCTCTGTCAGTTTAGTATTCGCGCCATTTATTGGTAAATATGGAATGGCTGCTTTTACGATTATTCTGGGGATTTTAAGCATTGTATTTTCGGCGGTAGCATTAAAATCTGGCTGGCAAAAAGTACTAGCAAAATGATTTTGGGGTAAAAGTGGGGAATACCTCCACCGAGCCCCACATTGTTTTTCACAAATAAGAATAGCTGTAAATGGCTTTAAATAGGGATTTGATCATTCTGCGCTTTGGCTAGAATGATTTTTTTTTGCACTTTTTTAGGTTTTGGGTGGTGCGAAGTGGGGAGATGTGGTAAAGTGGTATGTATGAAAGTGGGTGAAGTCTAATGTTCATGGGAGAATATCAACACAACATCGATATAAAGGGCAGATTAATTGTGCCAGCTAAATTCCGTGAGCTTTTGGGGGATAATTTTGTTATAACCCGAGGACTTGATAAGTGTTTATTTGCTTATCCACAAGAGGAATGGAAAAAGCTTGAAGAAAAGCTCCAAACCTTACCACTTACTAAGAAAGATGCTCGTTCCTTTACACGTTTCTTCTTTTCCGGTGCGTCTGAATGTGAACTAGACAAACAAGGTCGGATTAATATTCCATCCAACTTATTACAGTATGCGGATTTGGAAAAAGAAACAGTTATTATTGGGGTTTCAAGTCGTATTGAAATTTGGAGTAAATCAGAGTGGGACGATGTCTTTAACGAGGCAGAAGAATCTTTTGCTGATTTAGCCGAAAATATGATTGGCTTCGATATTTAAGGAGGGGAATTGCATGTTTAAGCACGAAACCGTATTACTACATGAAACAGTCGATATGCTTGAAGTAAAACCAGACGGAATCTATGTCGATGCAACACTTGGCGGCGCAGGTCACTCCGAGTATTTACTAAATAAGCTTAATGAAAAAGGGCATTTATTTGCTTTTGACCAAGATCAAACAGCGATTGATAATGCAGAAATTAAACTAGCAGATTATAGCGATAAAGTGACTTTTATTAAAGCCAATTTTCGCGATATGAAAGAAGCATTAAACGAGCGTGGAATTGAAGCAGTTGATGGGATTTTATATGATTTAGGTGTTTCTTCCCCTCAATTAGACGAACGAGAACGTGGTTTTAGTTATCACCAAGATGCTGCACTAGATATGCGAATGGATCAAGAACAAGAATTGACAGCAAAAACTATTGTCAATGAATGGTCTTACCAAGATTTAATCCGTATATTTTTTCAGTATGGTGAAGAAAAATTCTCGAAACAAATTGCTCGTGAAATCGAACGTCGTCGTGAAGTAAAACCAATTGAAACAACCGGCGAACTAGTAGATATTATCAAAACAGCTATCCCGGCGCCAGCAAGAAGAAAAGGCGGACATCCAGGGAAACGCACTTTTCAAGCTATCCGAATTGCCGTTAATGACGAATTAGGTGCAGTAGAGGATTCGCTTGAAAAAGCCTTAACTTTAATAAAACCAGGCGGCAGAATTAGCGTAATTACGTTCCATTCATTAGAAGACCGCATAACTAAGCAATTATTCCAAGAAGCGACAAAAGGACCAGATTTACCACCAGGTCTTCCAGTCATTCCAGATGAATATAAACCAGATTTCAAACTTGCTACAAGAAAACCAATCGTACCAAGTGAAGAGGAACTGGAACAAAACAACCGAGCACGTTCAGCGAAATTACGCGTGATCGAAAAAATTATCAAATAGCAGGAGTTGAAAAAATGTGAGCAATGTCGCCTATAAATCGAATCTCGAACCAAATAGAGTACATAGAGAAGCGGAACAGCCTAAAAAACAAATCCTAAGACGTGGTCAAATGACGCTCGGGGAAAAACTAATCATCACGATTGCGCTTGCGATTGTTTTAGTTGTTGCTTTTCGTATCATTAGTGTACAAGCTCAAATTTACACCGTAAACCAAGAAATTCAAACAAAAGAAACTAAAATTCTCGAACAACAAAAATCAAATGAAGACTTAAAAGTAGAAGTAAAAGATCTAGGGAGATATGAACGTATTTTAAAAATCGCTAAAGAAAAAGGGTTAAAACTTGATGGCGATAATGTGAAAGTGGTAGATGGTCAATGAAACGGCGTATAGGTAACATGAGAAGGGGAGCTCTTGTACTTTTTATCTTTTTCACGATTCTCTTTCTCTTAGTTTCTGGCCGTTTTCTTTATTTGCAAATTACGGGAGAAGCAAATGGAGTTCCACTTGCAGCAAAAGCATCTAAACAACATTTAAAAAGCAGTGTTCTCGAAGCAAAACGCGGCTCCATTTTAGATCGTAAAGGAGAAGTGTTGGCAGAGGATACGGCTTCTTACACGATTGCAGCAGTTGTTAGTGATAAACTTTCCAAAACAACGAAAAATCCGATGCGTGTAGTGGACGAAGAAAAAACAGCGCGCGTACTTGCAAAATATATTCCGATGGACGAATCTGACATTTTAGATAAACTCCAAGAAAAAGGAAAGTATCAAGTCGAATTCGGCGCTGCTGGTAAAAAAATCTCCACAGAAACAAAAGCAGAAATCGACAAAGAGAAACTGCCGGGTATTGAATTTACCCGCCAATCCGAACGCTTCTATCCTAATGGAACGTTTGCGACACAATTAATCGGTTTTGCACAACAAGAAGAAGAGAAGAATACTACTGTTTTAGAAGGTAAAATGGGAATTGAATCCCGTTATAACGATATTTTAACTGGTAAAAACGGCAAGATTGACTACAGCACAGACAGAATGGGGTATATTTTGCCTAATTCTAAAAATAAAGTAACAGAAGCGAAAGATGGTAAAGATATCACGCTGACGCTAGATAAAAAGATTCAAACCTTTTTAGAAGATACGATGACTACTGTTGACGCAAAATACAAACCGAAAAATATGATGGCTGTTGTAGCTGATCCAAAAACGGGTGAAATTTTAGCTATTAGTCAACGTCCTTCTTTCAATCCAGCTGACCGTTCAACGATTACTGGGAATAGTTCTAGTATTTGGCAAGATTTACCTGTTGAGTATGCTTATGAGCCGGGTTCGGTAATGAAGATTATCTCCCTTGCTTCTGCGATTGACACAAATGTATATAATGCCAATGATTACTATCAATCTGGTTCTTACAAAGTAGGCGATATTGCCATCCATGACCATAACAACGGAAATGGTTGGGGCTCCATTACGTATCGTGAAGGGGTAGAACGTTCTAGTAACGTCGCCTTCGCTAAACTCCTAAACAAAATGGGCACAGATACGTTTAAAACCTATTTAGATAAATTTGGTTTTGGGAAGAAAACAGGAATTGCCTTACCTAATGAAACAAACGGTAAAATCCTCTATAACTACCCAATTGAAAAAGTAACAACCGTTTTCGGACAAGGGACAACCGTTTCGATGATGCAAATGATTCAAGCCGCATCCGCAATTGCCAGTGACGGCACAATGAAAGAACCATATGTTGTTTCCAGTGTAAAAGATTCAAACACAGGCGAAGAAACCAAAACAGAAACAAAAATTGCCGGCAAACCAATCAGTGCAGAAACCGCCAAGAAAACACGTAACGAATTAAAAAACGTTATTAGCGGCCAAAATGGTACTGGTAAATTATATGCGATTCCAGGATATGATGTAGCTGGTAAAACAGGGACATCGCAAATTCCAGATCCAAAAACAGGGAAATATATGACTGGCGCAGATAATTATATCTTCTCCTTCCTCGGTATGGCACCAGCGGACAATCCTGAATTAGTTATTTACGTAACAATGCAGCAACCGCAATTATCTGGTAGCCAAACAGGTGGTGAAGCAGTGTCAGAAGTATTTAATCCTGTTATGAAAAACAGTCTACAGTACATGAACATTAAACCTGGTGATGTGGAAAAATTAGCTTCTGAAAAAGTACCAGTTTTAGCAGGGAAAACAGTGGAAGAAGCTAAAAAAGCAGTAGAAGATAAAGGCTTGGAACCAGTCGTAGTCGGCAATGGTAAAAAGATTGTCCAACAACTGCCACAAGCAAATAGCGCCATCATGCAAGGACAAAAAGTTATTTTAATGACGGACGGCGATATGACCGCACCAAATATGATTACTTGGTCTAAAGACGATGCGCTGAAAGTTTCTGAAATAACCGGTATTCCTTTTGAGTTTTCAGGAAATGGTTATGTGAGGGAACAAAGCGTTTCCGAGGGTAGCGTCATTAATAGCGACACGAAAATGAAACTAACCCTCGCGCCACCAGAAGAAATTGGCGATTTTAATCAAAATCACGATCAAGATACCGCAGAAAAAAATAAAAAAGCGACTGACATCCAAGAAAATGCCGGTATCGGCGATTTGCTCAATCAATAATAGGAAGATAGAAGTATGTCAGCTTTACAAAGTGGCATACTTCTAACTTTAAATGCAATCTGTGTCTTTTGTCGTGGTAGCTATACGCTGTTGTTTTTGCTAAGATAGAAAAGGATTCTTTTTGGTTTTAGCAAAACTAACAGAAAGAATAAGTTTGAGGAGATGGCAAGAATGAAGTTAAAGGGACTAATGCAAGCTATCCCGGTTTATACTGGCGAGGCGAGTGAAGCAATCGAAATTAGTCAAATCGCCCAAGATAGTAGAAAAGTACAACCAGGGACACTGTTTATTTGTATAGACGGGGAATTGGTGGATGGACATCAGTTCGCAGCACGCGCAGTAGAACTTGGTGCGGTAGCAATTATCGCAGAAAAACCAGTGGACGTTGCGATTCCGGTATTATACGTTAGAGATTCCAAACGTGCCATGGCGATGTTAGCCGATTATTTTTACGGTTCACCAACCCAAGCATTAAAATTAGTTGGGATTACTGGCACCAACGGGAAAACAACCGTGAGCCACTTAGTAGAACAAATCGTTCGTGAAAATGGCGAACAAACAGGCTTAATTGGTACGATGTATCGCAAAATTGGTGACCAAATTTTAGAAACGAAAAATACAACACCAGATAGCCTCACGTTACAAGAAACTTTCCGAGATATGTTACTTAGCGGAGTAAGTACGGCTGTGATGGAAGTATCCTCACACGCGCTCGTTCAAGGTCGCGTATACGGCTCAGACTATGATGTCGCTGTATTCATGAATTTATCTCAAGATCACCTAGATTATCACCATACAATGGAAGAATATGCCAACGCAAAAAGTTTACTATTCGCGCAACTAGGTAATAGCTATCATACAAGTAATCCAAAAATTGCTGTACTCAATGCAGATGATACGGAAAGCGTGCGCATGCAAACCGCAACAGCCGCTCACGTTATTACTTTCGGAATTAAAGAACAAGCTGATTTTAAAGCAAGCAATATTAAAATTACAAGCGATGGTTCTACCTTTGATTTAGCGACACCAGTTGGTAATTTCGCTTTGAAAATAAAAATGATTGGGAACTTCAGCGTTTATAACGTATTAGCTGCGATTGCCACTAGTTTCGCACTACATATTCCAATCGAAAAAGCAATTGCGACCGTGGAAACTATACCAGGTGTCAAAGGACGTTTCGAACTCGTACATGCAGGGCAAGATTTCCCTGTCATTGTCGATTATGCTCATACACCAGACGGCTTGTTAAATGTTTTGCAAACGATTGATGAATTTGCAGAAAAACGCGTTTTTGTCGTTGTTGGCTGCGGCGGCGACCGTGACAAAGGAAAACGACCACAAATGGCCAAAATTGCTGTTGACTATGCAACAAACCCTATTTTCACATCCGATAATCCACGCAGTGAAAATCCACATGCGATTATTGAAGATATGATTCAAGGCGTTCCAGATAGCAATTCTTATGTTGTTCATGAGAACCGCCGAGACGCCATTCGTTTTGCAGTAAACGAGGCCGAAACAGGGGATGTTATTCTGATTGCTGGAAAAGGCCATGAAGATTATCAATTGATTGGCGATGAGGTTATTGATTTCGATGATCGCGTGGAAGCTCGAATAGCTATTGAAAAAAAACTCGGACTCGCATAAAATATGAAGTGAAGTGCTTTGACAAACAGATTGGGGAGAATTTATTGTGTCTTTATACATGTTAGTATCAACATTTGCAGTGGCTTTTATCATTACAGTGATAGGTGTCCCGCTATTTATACCATTTTTGGTGAAGTTAAAATTCGGCCAAAGTATTAGAGATGAAGGCCCGAAAATGCATGAAAAGAAATCAGGAACACCAACAATGGGTGCAGTTGTATTCATTATCGCCATGCTGATTAGCTTTTTAATCTTTTCGTTCATCAGTGGGGAAGTTAGTGCGGCTACGTGGCTACTATTTATCGCGCTGGCATTATTTGGCGCTTTAGGTTTTCTGGACGACTATATCAAAGTAGTTCAAAAACGTAACTTAGGTCTTACTTCAAAACAGAAGTTTTTAGGTCAAGTTGCGATTTCGATTTTATTTTATCTTGTGTATCATTTTAGTGGATTTGCCGAAACACTTAATATTCCATTTACGAATATCGAAGTGGATCTTGGCTGGTTCTTTGTTATCTTCATCTTGTTCTGGTTAGTTGGTTTCTCCAATGCAGTCAATTTAACAGACGGTTTAGACGGACTTGTTTCTGGTCTATCTGTGATTGCTTTTTCTGCTTTTGGTGTGATTGCTTTTTACCAAGAACAAATGGATGTCGCGATTTTCTGTTTTGCAATTGTCGGCGGTATGCTTGGATTTCTATTATTTAATAAAAATCCAGCGAAAATCTTCATGGGAGATACCGGCTCACTTGCACTTGGCGGAAGTATCGCAGCAGTTTCTATTTTAGTACATCAAGAATGGCTGTTACTGTTAATCGGAATTATTTTCGTGATTGAAACAGCATCTGTTATTTTACAAGTGTTTTACTTTAAGGCAACTGGAGGGAAACGAATTTTCCGTATGACACCAATTCATCATCACTTTGAACTTGGCGGCTGGTCTGAATGGCGTGTCGTTTTAACGTTCTGGGGAATCGGGCTAATCGGAGCAATTATCTCCGTCTGTGTAGTCATCTTTTAAATAATGCGCCGCGATTTTTGCGGCAAAAGCGTCTCTAGTTAGCTGTTTTTTTACAGAATCTGGTTGGCGCTTTCCGTCGTTTTTGTGAATCTCATAAATACGACCGCCAATTTTGATATAAATGGGGGAACCAAAGGAAATGAAAAAAATTGAAATGTACCATCACAAAAAAGTGCTTGTCTTGGGTCTTGCAAGAAGTGGTGTTAGCGCGGCAACAATTATGCATAAACTGGGAGCGTTTGTTACAGTTAACGACCAAAAACCTTTTAGCGAAAATCCAGAAGCACAAGGTTTACTTGAACAAGGCATTAAAGTCATTTGTGGTTCGCACCCGATTGAACTTTTGGATGAGGGATTTGAGCTTGTTATAAAAAACCCTGGAATTCCATATAACAACCCAATGATTGAAAAAGCGTTAAAACTGAAAATTCCAGTCATTACAGAAGTGGAATTAGCTTACCAAATTTCTGAGGCGCCGATTGTCGGAATCACAGGAACCAATGGTAAAACAACGACAACAACGATTATCCACCATATGTTAAATGCACACAAAGAAAATAGTTCTTTACTCGCAGGCAACATTGGTTTTCCAGCATCCGCTGTTGCTGAAAATGCGGCAAGTGATCAATATATTTCGATGGAATTATCTTCGTTCCAATTAATGGGCGTAGAAACATTCAAGCCGCATATTTCGGTCATTACGAATATTTATGAGGCACATTTAGATTACCATACAGACCGTAGTGAATACGTTCAAGCAAAATGGCACATCCAAAAAAATCAAACAGCCGATGATTTCTTAGTAATTAACTGGGATCAAGAAGAGCTGAAAAACTTAACAAAACAAACAAAAGCCCAAATTATCCCATTCTCCACAACGCAACGTCTTGGCCAAGGAAGCTATGTGCAAAATGGAAATATTATGTTCAACGATGAAGTAATTGGCGCACGTGATAATATTTTACTTCCTGGAGAGCATAACTTAGAAAACGTTCTCGCATCCGTTGCTGTAGCGAAAACATTAGGTGTTTCAAACGAAGAAATTATGCACGTGTTAGAAACATTTAAAGGCGTAGAACATCGGACGCAATTTGTTGTTGAATGGCAAGGTCGTAAATTTTATAACGACTCCAAAGCAACGAATATTCTTGCAACACAAAGTGCATTAAGAGGGTTTAAAAATCCAGTTGTTCTTCTAGCTGGGGGCTTAGATCGCGGCAATTCGTTCGATGAATTGCTACCATTTTTCAAAAATGTAAAATCTTTAATAGTCTTCGGCGAAACAGCAGATAAAATTGGCCGCGTTGGGAAAATTGCAGGCATCGATGTGCATTATGTTGATGATGTGGAGGCCGCTGTTCCGGTTGCGTATCGGGAATCTGCACCAGGAGATATTATCTTACTTTCACCAGCTTGTGCGAGTTGGGATCAATACCGAACATTTGAAGTTCGCGGAAATGCTTATATGGATGCGATCAGCGAACTAATAGAAGAGGTGGAAAAATGAAAGTAGCAATAAGTGGTGGCGGTACTGGAGGACATGTTTATCCAGCGCTTGCTTTCATCAGAGAATTAAAAAAAGTACATCCCGAAGCGGAGTTCTTATACATTGGAACCGAAAAAGGATTAGAAGCTGGCATCGTTAAACGTGAAGGCATTCCTTTTGAAGCCATTGAAATTACTGGTTTTAAACGATCATTATCTGTTGAAAATATTAAAACGGTCATGCGTTTTCTAAGTGGTGCCAAAAAAAGTAAACAGATTTTACGCGACTTTAAGCCTGATGTGGTTATCGGTACAGGTGGATATGTTTGCGGCCCAGTCGTATATGCGGCTGCAAAATTAAAAATCCCTACTTTAATCCACGAGCAAAATAGTGTTGCTGGCTTAACGAATAAATTTTTAAGCCGTTACACGGATAAAGTGGCGATCTGTTTTGAAGAAGTAAGCGATTCTTTTGCATCAGAAAAAATTGTTTTTACTGGTAATCCACGCGCTTCGGAAGTAGTTGGAGTTGACTCAGAAGGTGCGCTTGAGGCATACGGACTTGTTTCCGGAAAGCCAACTGTCCTTGTTTTCGGAGGCAGTCGAGGGGCACGCGGCGTGAATGAAGCTGTTGAGGCGATTTTACCCGAATGGAACAATCGCGATTTTCAACTGCTTTATGTAACCGGTGAAGTACATTATGAAAAAATAAAAGATGCTTTAGCCGAGTTACATTTAGGTAATCATATTAGCGTTCAACCATTTATTTATGATATGCCGAAAATTTTAAACGCGGTGACATTGGTTGTTTCAAGAGCAGGGGCAACAACGCTTGCAGAACTAACAGCGCTTGGAGTGCCAAGTATCTTAATTCCTAGTCCATACGTAACTGCGAATCATCAAGAAAACAACGCGCGTGCATTAGAAAAAAATAATGCAGCAATCGTCATTACAGAAGCAGAATTACAAACTACCGATTTAATGGCGGCCGTTGATTCGATTTTGGATGACGAAGCAAAACTAAACAGCATGAAACTAAGCGCCAAGCAGATGGGACGCCCTGATGCAGCCGCAAAACTAGTGGAAGCTGTACTAAGTATTATGAAATAAATCGCAGAAAGGAGCGAGTAAAATGGCGGAGAATAAACGAGTAATTTCCATTGAAAATCGTATTCCAGAACTAAAAAAATACCGCAAAAAAAAATTAATACGACATCTAGCCATTTTAATCGGAATTTTTGCGATTTTGATAGCTATTACGCTTTATTTTCTATCACCATTAAGTAAGTTAGATAAAATTACTGTAAGCGGCAATAAACAACTTACTGAAAATGAAGTACGAAAAGAAAGCGGACTTACAATTGGCGAGTTTGTCATCGGTATAAGAAATGGAAAAACCGAAGACACGCTCAAGAAAAACACACTCATTAAAGATGCGACTGTTTCTAAAGAAGGTTTAAATGATGTGCAAATCAACATAACCGAATTTAAAACAATCGGCTACCAACAAGCGGACGGAAAATACTACGATGTGCTTGAAAGTGGTATTATGCTAACGGATCAACCACGACAATTTCCAATTGGTAATGATTTGCTCTTCCAAAACTTTGAAAACGGCAAAACCCTTGAAAAAATGGTACAGCAAATTAATAAATTGCCAAAGGAAGTCGTTAGCTCCATTTCGGAAGTGATTTATAGTCCAACCGACAGCGACAAAAGCCATATTGAATTATATATGAATGATGGCAATCAGGTTTCCGCAGACATCAGTACTTTTGCAGAAAAAATGCAACACTATCCAGCCATCGTCGCGCAACTAGCAAATGGTCAAAAAGGTGTTATTGATATCGAAGTTGGTTCTTATTTCCAAAGTTATTATCAACAAAATGCTGAGAAAAAAGCAGCTGAAGAAAAAGCCGAAGAAAAGAAAAAATCAAACCAATAATATAATTATTCTTCGCGCTAACTTTTGGCAAATTTATAGGTAACAGATGTTTCAAAAAGGTAACAAAATGGTGACCTCAGACCAAGGGATACCAACACTTGTTCGCTTTTTGAATAAAATGAAAAAAATATCCTAAGAATTTGCCAAAAATTGTTCTTTGTGCTTTTATTACCTTCTTTCTTAGTGTAGACTGTAAATAAGTGATTTTGTATGTTAGGCAGAATGGGCAATCATTCTACACTGACGCCATAAAAATAAAGAAGTTTCATAGCTTATTCAAGCAAGTTAAAAAACCGGCTTTTGCTCGGTATAAAAAATGAAATAAATAAATCTTAAATGACTAGAATAAAAGGAGGTGCCGATAAATGGGTGATAGCGAAATTTATGTAAGTTTAGACATTGGAACAGCTTCTGTGAAAGTAATCATCGCAGAAATGGCTGACGATAGACTCAATATTATCGGTGTTGGGAATGTCGAATCTTCCGGAATCAAAAAAGGGATCATTATCGACATAGACAAGACTGTAGAATCCATCAAAAAGGCAATTGAACAAGCAGAAAGAATGGTTGGCGTAGAAATTTCTCAAGTAATCGTTGGGGTAGTATCCAATCAGGTACATTTAGAGGCTTGCCGAGGAATTGTGGCAGTAGGTAGCGAAAACCGTGAAATTGCAGATGAAGATGTCTGGAATGTAATGGATGCCGCTCAAGTTGTTCCTCTATCTCCTGAAAGAGAAATTATTAATACCATTCCAGATCAGTTTGTTGTGGATGGATTAACTGGGATTACAGATCCACGCGGAATGATTGGCGTACGTTTAGAAATGGAAGGCACATTAATTACTGGTTCAAAAACAATTTTACATAATACGTTACGTTGTGTGGAACGTGCAGGACTTGAAATTTCTGATATTGCGTTACAACCACTTGCCGAAGCATCCATCTCTTTGTCAGAAGACGATAAAGAATTTGGAACGGCACTCGTAAATGTTGGAGCAGGAACGACTACCGTTAGTGTGTTTGAACAAGGGCGACTAACATATACTGGTGTGATTCCAGTTGGTGGAGATAACATTACGAAAGACTTATCGCTTGGACTGAATACATCAACTGCCAATGCAGATCGTGTCAAATTAGAGCATGGTTACGCATTTTATGATGATGCTTCTCCAGATGAAGTTTTTGCTATTGATGTTATCGGTAGTGACCAAAAACAACATTTTACACAAGTAGAAGTAGCGGATATTATCGAAGCACGTATGGAAGAAATTTTCCAATTGGTAGTAGAAGAACTAGCACGAGTTGGCAAAACGCATCTTCCAGGAGGTTATGTACTAACTGGTGGCTCGATGGCTATTCCGGGCGCAATTGATTTGGCTGGAAAAACATTAGCAGCACACGTTAGACTAGCAATTCCTGATTATATTGGTGTTCGTGAACCATCCTTTACAACTGCTGTAGGTTTAATCAAATATGCTTACCAAATGGCTGAGTTAGAAGGACGCGATGTAAGCTCGACTGCAAGCGAACCTCGTTACGACGACGAAGCACCAAAACAAAAACAAGCGAAACCAAAGCAAAAGAAATCAGATGACGAAAAAGTATCCACAAAAATGAAGAATTTTTTCGGCGCATTTTTTGAATAAAAGCGAATAGCTGGTATATCAGCAAGAAAATCGTATCGTATAAATCGGCAAATAGGAGGCAATAATATGTTAGAATTTGACACTAGTTCAGAAAGTTTGGCAACAATTAAAGTAATCGGTGTTGGCGGCGGCGGTAATAACGCTGTAAACCGTATGATTGAGCATGGTGTTCAAGGGGTAGAATTTATCTCCGTTAATACAGACGCTCAAGCACTTAACTTAGCAAAAGCAGAAACAAAATTACAAATCGGTACAAAATTAACGCGTGGTCTAGGCGCGGGTGCTGTACCTGAAATTGGTAAAAAAGCAGCAGAAGAAAGCCGCGAACAAATTGAAGAAGCTTTAAAAGGCTCTGATATGGTATTCGTAACTGCTGGAATGGGCGGCGGAACTGGAACTGGTGCTGCACCTGTTATCGCTCAAATTGCAAAAGAAATGGGCGCGTTAACTGTTGGTGTGGTAACACGACCATTCGGTTTTGAAGGACCAAAACGTACAAAACAAGCCCTAGCTGGATCCGAAGCAATGAAAGAAGCAGTCGACACGCTAATCGTGATTCCTAATGACCGTTTACTTCAAATTGTTGATAAAAATACACCTATGCTTGAAGCTTTCCGTGAAGCAGATAATGTTTTACGTCAAGGTGTACAAGGGATTTCTGATTTGATTGCTGTTCCTGGTTTAATTAACTTAGACTTTGCCGATGTAAAAACTATTATGACTAACCGTGGTTCAGCCCTTATGGGAATCGGTATCGCAACTGGTGAAAACCGTGCTGCCGAAGCTGCGAAAAAAGCCATTTCTTCACCACTTCTTGAAACTTCCGTTGATGGAGCAAAAGGTGTCCTAATGAATATTACAGGTGGATCTAACCTTAGTCTTTATGAAGTACAAGAAGCAGCAGAAATCGTATCTAGCGCATCTGACGAGGATGTAAACATGATTTTCGGTTCTGTTATTAACGACGAATTACAAGACGAATTAATTGTTACTGTTATCGCAACAGGTTTTGACGAAGAAAAGCAAGCGCAACAAGCACAAGCTAATCGTCGTCCAAATCAATCCATTCAAGTAAATCGTCCTAATTATGCTGTACAAGAAGAACAACAAAATGATTACGCACAAAACGCACCACAACAAGCAAATGCACCTGTTCATGAACAACAAGCTGAACCGCAACAAAATAGTTCAGACGTTGATGTACCAGCATTCATCCGTAACCGTAATCGTCGCGGATAATACTTATAACACAAATTCACCCGGCCACTTTTGAAGCTTTGCCAAGTGACCGGGTATCTGATTATAACAAGAAGTGTTTTAAATAAAGCGCTTCGGGAATTATATAAGGTGATTAAAAATGACAAAACAAGCTAATTTAGAAAAAGTAACGGCACAAATCGAGCAAGCTTGTGAAGCAAGTCATCGCGAGCCGAAAGATGTAACATTAGTAGCTGTTACAAAAACGATCGATGTTGCTGGAATCACAGAGCTTTATGATTTAGGTATTCGCCATTTCGGTGAAAATCGTGCCGATGTTTTTCTTGAAAAGACAGTAGCACTTGCAGATAAAGACGACATTTGTTGGCATTACATTGGTTCTTTGCAAACACGTAAAGTAAAAGATGTATTACCAAAAATCGATTATTTGCACTCGCTTGACCGATCATCGCTTGCAAAGGAAATCGAAAAGCGCGCTACTAAACCAGTTAAATGTTTCCTACAAGTAAATATTTCTGGTGAAGAAAGCAAGCATGGTTTTTCGAAAGAAGAGGCGCTATCTTTTTTACAAGAAGCGGATTTTACGTTCATTGAGATTGTTGGTTTAATGACAATGGCACCAATTACAAATAGCGACATAGAGCTGCATCACGTATTTCATGAGTTAAAGCAATTGCAGCAAGAAATTCATGCGCTTCAGTTAAAAAACATTCCATGTACGGAGTTATCTATGGGGATGACAAATGACTACGGAATTGCCATTACAGAAGGTGCAACATTTATACGAGTAGGAAGAGCTTTGGTGAGTGACGATAATATGGAGGTGTAACAAATGGGACTATCGAATAAATTTAAGTCATTCTTTTTCTTAGATGAAGAGGAAGAATATTATGAAGAAGAAGTAGCGAGGGAACCTGAACCTATGCAAAAGAAAACGAAGAAAGAAAGACCTAATAAAAACCGTTTTTATGCTGTTGAAGAAGATGATGCGAAGGTGGTTAGTATGCAGGGAGCTCAGTTTTCTAGTCGTATGGTACTTGCGGAACCGCGTGTATATGCAGAAGCCCAAGAACTAGCGGATTACTTAAAAGAATACAAATCTGTTGTTGTAAACTTGCAACGTATTAGCCATGATCAAGCGACGCGTATTGTCGATTTCTTGAGCGGTACAGTGTATGCATTAGGTGGAGATATTCAACGCGTTGGCAATAATATTTTCTTATGTACTCCAGACAATGTGGAAGTGGATGGCTCTATTTCCGAAATGCTCGACGAACAAAACTTTATGTGATGAAATAGAGGTGTGAGCTAGATTGCAAAGTATTTTATATCAAGTGGTGGAGGTCATCTTATTTATTATTAGATGGTTGCCAACACTCATGTTTATTTATTTCTTGATGAGCTGGTTCCCAGGTGCAAGAGAATCCAAAATTGGCCAATTGCTAGCACGCATTTTTGAACCGATTTTAGAGCCTTTTAGAAGGATTATTCCGCCGATTGGTATGTTTGATATTTCGTCCCTTGTGGCTTATTTCATTTTCCAATATGCGATGAGAGTTTTAACAGGTTTAATTCAAGTGTACGTTATTCCAATGTTATTTTAAAAAGCGCACCCGTTTTCAAATGGGTGTCTTTTTTTCATAATTAAGCAAGATTAGCCTAGTAGCAGCTGTTTTCGTGGTATAATAACGCTAAAGACTTGGCACGGAATGAAAGGGAGAAATTATGATGGATGGAATTTATCAGCATTTTCGCGCGGAAGAATACGCATTTATTGATAAGATTTTAGGAATTACGATGCAAGTAGAAAATGAATATACGCCGCAGTTGACGGATTTCTTGGACCCGAGGCAGCGATTTATTACTGAAACGGTGATTGGCGGATATGAACAAATTAATGTCCAGTTTTTTGGTGGAGTAGAGCACGCGGAACGTCGCCGCGCACTGATTTATCCGGACTATTATACGCCAACAGAAGCTGATTTTGAGATTGCGTTGTTCCATATTCGCTATCCGGTGAAATTTACGACACTCACGCACCAAAAAATCCTTGGAACATTGATGTCGCTTGGTATGAAACGCGATATTTTTGGTGACATTTTAAACAATGATACGGAATGGCAGCTTTTAGTCGAAAGTTCCATGAAGGACTATTTAACGTTGCAGCTTGAAAAAATTGGTAAAGTGAATGTGATGTTAGAAGAGACAGAATTGGCTAATGCGGTCTATGCGCCGGTCGTTTGGGAGGAAATGGGCTTAACCGTTTCAAGTATGCGACTGGATGTGATTATAAGTAATGCGCACCATATTTCCCGGCAAAAAGCGAAACAATTGGTCGTTGCTGGGCTTGTTAAAGTAAATTGGAAAACCGTTGAAAATCCGGATTTTGAATGTGAGGAAGAGGATGTATTATCTGCGCGCGGGTATGGTCGTGTGAAAGTATTATCGACAGGTGGCAGAACGAAAAAAGATAAAATTCGTATCGAAATTGGTTATTTAAAATAAAAAACGAAAGCAGCCGCTGCTTTCGTTTTTTTGTTAGCTTAATTGGAGCATTCTTTCTAATGCTTTTAATGCAAATTTGGTTGTTTCAGCATCAACTTTTATTTGGTTGCGTTGCTCGCCGTTTTGAATGGCTTCGAGTGTCCAGAGCAAATGGGGCAAATCGATACGGTTCATCGTCATACACGGACACATAAATGGGTTGAGCGAAACGATTTTCTTATCGGGATTTTCTTGCATAATGCGACCGACTAGATTAGCTTCTGTACCAACAGCCCATTCCGTCCCTGGCGCAGCATTACTAATTTCCGTCACGATTTTTTTCGTTGAGCCTGAATCGTCTGCTAAAGAAACCACTTCATGCGTGCATTCGGGATGAACAATAATTCGCATATTCGGATGATTTTTACGAATGTTTTCGATATTTTTAACGGTAAAATGTTGATGGACGGAGCAGTAGCCTTTCCAAAGAATGACTTTACAATCGTCCAAATTGCCTTCATATTCCAGTTCATTTTTAATCGGGTTCCAAATCGCCATTTGTTCGAGCGGGATGCCTAGTTCGAAGGCGGTATTTCGACCTAGATGTTGGTCGGGCAGGAAGAAAATACGCTCTTTTTGTTTGAGCGCCCATGAGACAATTTTGGTTGCGTTGCTGGATGTAACAGTTGTACCACCATGTTCGCCAACGAAAGATTTAATTGCGGCAGTCGAATTAATATAAGTCACAGGCAAAATCGTATCGCCAAAAAGTGATTGCAATTTAGGCCAAGCATTTGTTAATTGGTGAATGTCCGCCATATCTGCCATTGAACAACCGGCGCGCATATCTGGTAACGTAACAATTTGCTCATTGGTCGTAAGCATATCCGCCGTTTCCGCCATAAAATGAACTCCGCAAAAAACGATGTGTTTCGCTTTTTTATTCTTTGCTGCAATTTGCGCTAATTGCAACGAGTCGCCAATCGCATCCGCAAAGGGAACAACCTCGTCTTTTTGATAATGGTGACAGGGGATAAAAAGATCGTCGCCGAGTTGGGCTTTAATTTCTGTAACACGAGCGATCATTTCGGTTTGCGTCATCCTTTTATAACGGGCTGGCATTGTATCTTGTTCCACCGTCTCCAGTAAGTTCATGCTTTTATTCCTCCTTCGCTATTAAAACTGATATCGAGTGCGCGAACAGAATGTGTTAGGGAGCCTAAAGAAATGTAATTCGCACCAGAACCTTGATAACGATGAATATTTTCCAAAGTGATATTACCGGAAATTTCCGTCGCTATATGTGCTGGAACTAGCTTAACAAGTTGTGCGACTTCTTCTGGTGCACGATTATCCAACATGATAATATCGGCACCAGCTTGGACAGCTTCTTTCACTTGAGCTTCGTTTTCCGTTTCAACTTCAATTTTCACCATATGCCCTAGTTTTGTGCGGACTATAGCTATGGCTTCGGTAATGCCGCCAGAGAAGGCGATATGGTTATCTTTTAACATAACGCCATCGTATAGACCGTTACGATGATTAAAGCCGCCACCGGTCTGTACGGCATATTTATCGAAGGCGCGCAGACCGGGCGCAGTTTTTCGCGTATCACAAATTCGAATGGTCGAATCATCTAACTGTTTTACGGCAAGATTCGTTTGACTCGCAATGCCACTCATCCGTTGCATTAAATTTAAAATGACCCGCTCACCGGAAAGTAGTGTGCGCACAGGAGCTGATACGGTCGCAATGATATCTCCTTTTTTGATGGAATCTCCATCTTTTTTATACGCTTCAAATCGCGTATCACCACCAATAATCTCATACACTTTTGGGGGAATAGAAATACCACAAAGAATGCCGCTTTCCTTCGCTAGAAAAACGCCTTTCCCAATAGTGTCACTAGCAAAAATCGTGTCTGCGCTTAAATCATATTGACCAATATCTTCAAGTAAAAATGCTTGGATTGCTTGATTCATAAGTATTGAGTTCATTTCGTTACTCCTTTTAAAATTCGATGTGCGCCGAGGCTTTCGGTTCGTTTAAGTGCACTTTCGGCGATTAATTTTGCGGTAATAATCATGTGGCTAAGCTCGGCTGTTTCTCGAGTGTTGTTGGCGTAATCAAAATCAGCTAGCCAGTGAAGCAATTCAGTGATTTTCTCTGGTTTTCTCGAAATCCCAAGCGTTTCCCAAATTTTCTCTTGAAGAAGTTGTTTATTAGGTAAATGAGGCGTTTTAGTTGAGCTGGCGCGCGAGATTAGTGGATATTTTTTTTGATTAGGTTTCTGTGTATGAATGTACTCTGCTACTTTTTCGCCAAAGACAAGGGTTTCAAGAAGTGAATTACTCGCGAGTCGATTAGCCCCGTGCACACCAGCATTCGCGACCTCACCAATAGCATAGAGACCGGGAATATTCGTTTTTCCGTGAAGGTCAGTGCGAATACCACCCATCAAAAAATGGGCGCCGGGATGAACTGGGATACGCTTTGTTTCGCGAAACGGGACTTGGTGCGCATCTAAACTGGCGTTAATTGCAGGGAAACGTTCTTCAAAATGAGTGACCTCCGTTATATCAAGAAAGATTGCATTTCCACGTTCGATTTCTTCAAACAATGTCGCCGCAACAATATCACGCGGCGCAAGGTCCGCCAGCGGGTGAACACCGGCCATCACAGCTGATCCATCCGCGCGAACAATCCTAGCACCTTCCCCACGAACCGCCTCAGAAATAAGCCCGTGACAACGCCCATTTAAAAAAAGCAAAGTTGGATGAAACTGAATAAACTCCATATCGGTCAGTTTAGCACCCGCTCGGTAAGCCATCGCCAGCCCGTCACCAGAAATCGTCTGCGCATTTGTCGTAACTGGAAAAAGCTGCCCAAGCCCACCACTTGCTAAAATAATATGTTCGCCGTAATACGTATGTAGCTGATTTTTTTTATCTAAACAATGAACGCCAATGGCTACTTCCTTATGCTTGATAATCTCGATGGCCATTTGCTCCTCTTGCCAGTCAATATTCGTCAATTGTGCTTGCAAAAAAGTAGTAAGATATTTACCAGTTTGATCGCCGCCAGTATGTAAAATCCGCGGTAGCCTGTGTGCGCCTTCTAACCCAAGTGAAAATTCGCCATCTTTTTTATCAAATGTCATGCCTTCATCAATTAGTTTTTGTATAATAGCTGGGCCACAAGTAACGAGTTGATTTACCGCGAGAACTTTATTATGAAAACAACCCGCTTGAATCGTATCGCTAAAATGTTTTTTCGGGGTATCGCTTTTTGACACTGCCGCTGCGACACCACCTTGAGCGAGCATGGAATTACTTTCTTCTTTATAGCCTTTTGTGATTATCGTCACATCATAATCCGCCATTAATCTGAGGGCAGCCATACAACCAGATATGCCGCTTCCGACAATAATAACTCGTTCTTTTGTCATCATTTCCACCTCTTGCATAGTAGGTTCGATTAATTGTATACTTCTTAATGAATATACAGTTGTCTTGTCATCTATAATCACACAAAACAAAACTAATTTCAAGTATAAAATTCTAGGGGAGCGATAAGAAATGATTTACTTTGACCATGCAGCTACAACCAAAATGAGCGAGGCAGCTTTACAAGTTTTTATGAATGCATCAAGAGAGTTCTTTGCTAATTCGGAAAGTTTACACGATGCCGGGACGAAAGCAGCAGCCCTTTTAGAAAAATGTCGGGGAAGTTTTGCGGATATGTTAAATGTTCCAAGCCGAGGAATTATATTTACGAGTGGTGGGACGGAAAGTAATCAAATCGCGATTCAAACGCTACTACATACAAGTAAAAAGAAAGAAGTACTAGTTAGTCCGCTCGAACATGCCTCCGTTTGGCAACAGTTGGAAGCGCTCGAGCAAGCGGGGAAATGCCACGTAAAACAATTGCCAGTTGATTCGTTTGGGCAAGTGCAGCCGGCTAGTTTAGCGAAAATGATTTCTGCTGAAACCGGGCTGATTATCATCCAACATGTTAATTCTGAAATCGGGACCGTTCAACTAATCAAAGAATTAGCGCATATTGCCAAACAAGCCGGAATTTATTTTCATACCGATATCGTGCAATCGTTTGGTAAAATCCCGTTAGAATTAAGCGATGTAACCAGTTTTAGCATTTCCGCGCATAAAATTTACGGACCAAAAGGGGCGGGATTGCTGTTTATGAAACCTGATTTTCCGCTGCAAGCTGCTTTGCCGTACGTCCATCATGAATTTGGCTTTAGACCAGGCACAGTAAATGTTCCAGCAATTGCTGCCTTTACGACAGCTGCCTATGATATAATGGGAAATAGAGAAAAAGAAGCAAGTCGGATTGCGACACTTAAAGCGGCCATTTGCGAAACATTAACAGAACGAGTCGAGGTAGAAGGCGGGCAAAATACATCGCCATTTATCCTTGGTTTGACGCTGCCCAATATGCAAGGGCAAGAAGCGCTACTCGCATTAAACGAAGCCGATATCCAAATTTCAACAACGAGCGCTTGCAGTTTGCGTGATTCAGCCCCGTCGAAAACATTAATTGCAACTGGAAAAACGGAAGAAGAAGCAAACCGATTTATCCGATTGTCTTTTGGGAAAGAAAATGAATTAAGTGATAGTGTTATTTTCAAAGAAGAAATCGACAAATTACTACGAAAAAGGTGAGAAGATGAAAAAAATATTAGGTGATACGCGCCGCCAACTGATTTTAAAATGGTTAAAAGAAGCAGAAGCACCCATTTCAGGGAATCAACTTGCGAGCAAAACAAATGTTAGCCGCCAAGTAATTGTGCAAGATATTTCGCTCCTAAAAGCTGGAAACGAGCCGATTATGGCTACCCCGCAAGGTTACATTTACGCGAAAGAAACAGGCTATACTGGAGAACGCCGCGTGATTGCCGTCAAACATACGAAAGAACAAGCTGCCGAAGAGCTAAACATTCTGGTAGACCACGGCGTATCGATTATTGACGTAATTGTCGACCATCCGATTTACGGCGAAATTACCGCATCGTTACATTTGAAAAGTCGTTTTGACGTTGAGAAATTTGTCAAAAAAGTGCAGACAACTGGAGCGACTATGCTGTCAGGACTAACGGACGGAACACATTTGCACACAATTGAAGCAGATACAAAAGAACAATTAGAACTTGCTATTGCCGCCTTAGATAAAGCTGGATTTTTAATCTAATCATTTTTCAATATAAATTCTAGGAAAAAGCAAATAACTATGGTAAAATGTATGTTAGGTATTTATAAACAATAGTCGTATGGAGGTGCTAGATATGCCATTATCGCCGCTGGATATACATAACAAAGAGTTTACCCGTGGTTTTAGAGGTTATGACGAAGACGAAGTAAATGACTTCCTCGATCAAATCATTAAAGATTATGAACAAGTTATTAAAGAGAAAAAGCGTATTGAGGACACTTTAGATAATAGTGAAGAACGTTTAGCTCATTTTACTAACATTGAAGAAACGTTAAACAAATCATTAATCGTGGCACAAACAGCTGCCGAAGAAGTGAAAGCTTCCGCTGAAAAAGAAGCAAAACTTATTGTCCGTGAAGCAGAAAAAAATGCTGACCGTATTTTAAGCGATTCTCTTTCTAAAGCACGCAAAATCGCGATTGAAATTGAAGACTTAAAACGCCAATCCAAAGTATTCCGCGAGCGTCTACGTATGTTAGTAGAAGCGCAAATGGATTTAATTAAAAGCGAAGATTGGCAACAAATGATGGCTTACGATGTAGATGCGACAGAACTTGCATCTATCAAAGAAGTAGAATCTCAATCAGAAGAACGTTAAAAACGATTATTAGAGACAAGTACATTTTTTAGATTAAGGATATGAAGCGAGTTGGCGAATGGTGCGAGGCCAGCTATCCTCTAAGAAATCGAAATCACTCTTTAGTTCTAACCCGAAAAAGCAACCGCTTGAGTAAGTGTTAGCGCAAGCCAGCGTTATGGCACTAATGAAGTGGGCAAGCAGTTAGAATGCATGTCAACAAGGGTGGTACCGCGAATCTCGTCCCTTTTTGGGAGAGATTTTTTTGCGTTTAAAAATAAAGTTTTAAAGGAGAAGAAAACATGGAATATAAAGATACGTTATTAATGCCAAAAACAGATTTTCCGATGCGTGGGAATTTGCCAAACAAAGAACCAGAATGGCAAGCAAAATGGGAAGAAGAAAAGCTATACGAAAAAATTCAAGAAAAAAATGCTGGGCGTCCGACGTACATTTTGCATGATGGACCTCCTTATGCAAACGGCGAGCTTCACATGGGGCATGCGCTAAATAAAACAATTAAAGATATTATCGTTCGTTATAAATCAATGGCTGGCTTCAGTTCTCCGTATGTTCCGGGCTGGGACACACACGGGCTACCAATCGAAACAGCTATCGCCAAAAAAGGCGTAAAACGGAAAGAAATGTCTATTGCTGAATTCCGTAAACTATGTGCTGAATACGCGATGACGCAAGTAGATGGCCAACGCACAGGCTTCAAACGTCTTGGTATTAACGGTGACTGGGAAAATCCTTATATCACGCTTTTACCAGAATACGAAGCAGAACAAATCAAAGTCTTCGGCGAAATGGCGAAAAAAGGCTATATCTACAAAGGGAAAAAACCAGTTTATTGGTCTCCTTCAAGTGAATCTGCACTTGCGGAAGCAGAAATCGAATATCAAGATAAAACATCTGCTTCGATTTTCGTAGCTTTCAAAGTAACAGATGGAAAAGGCGTACTAGATGAAGGAACAAATATCGTTATCTGGACTACTACGCCTTGGACAATCCCTGCCAACATGGGTATTACTGTTAATCCTGATTTGGATTATGTCGTAATTGAATCCGCTGGTGAAAAATATGTTGTAGCTGAAGCACTTTTACCAAGCTTACGTGAAAAATTAGGTTTTGAAGATGCGACAGTTGTGAAAACGGTTCGTGGTTCTGAACTTGACCGCATTGTAACAAAACACCCACTCTATGACCGTGATTCTTTAGTAATGAACGGTGAGCATGCTACTGCAGAAGCTGGTACGGGTGCGGTTCATACGGCTCCTGGACACGGGGAAGATGACTTTTTAATCGGGAAAAAATACGATTTAGAAGTACTTGCTCCTTTAGATGATCGTGGTGTATTTACAGAGGAAGCACCAGGATTTGAAGGCGTATTTTACGATACAGCGAACAAAATGGTAACAGAAAAATTAGAAGAAGTGGGCGCATTACTAAAAATGGAATTCATCACTCACTCTTATCCACATGATTGGCGTACGAAAAAACCAGTTATTTTCCGTGCAACAGCGCAGTGGTTTGCTTCGATTGACGCATTCCGTGATGATTTACTCGCAGCTGTCAAAGGTGTTAATTGGACTCCAGCTTGGGGTGAAACACGTCTATTCAATATGGTTCGCGACCGCGGCGACTGGGTTATTTCTCGTCAACGTGCATGGGGCGTGCCACTTCCAATTTTCTATGCAGAAAATGGGGAAGCAATTATCACAGACGAAACAATCAACCATATCTCTGAACTGTTCCGTGAGCATGGTTCGAACGTTTGGTTTGAGCGTGATGTGAAAGATCTATTACCTGCTGGCTTTACGCATCCGGGTAGCCCAAATGGCGAATTTACGAAAGAAACCGATATTATGGACGTTTGGTTTGATTCTGGTTCTAGTCATCAAGCAGTACTGAATGCTCGCCCAGAATTAAGTCGTCCAGCTGATTTATATATGGAAGGCTCCGACCAATATCGTGGTTGGTTTAACTCGTCGTTAACAACTGCTGTAGCAATCACTGGCGAAGCGCCTTATCGTAACGTTTTAAGTCATGGTTTCGCACTAGACGGCGAAGGTCGCAAAATGAGTAAATCGCTTGGAAATACTTTACTTCCAGGCAAAGTAATTAAACAACTTGGTGCGGATATTGTGCGCCTTTGGGTTGCTTCTGTGGATTATCAAGCCGACGTTCGCGTTAGTGATGAAATCTTAAAACAAGTATCCGAAGTATATCGTAAAATCCGTAACACAATGCGTTTCTTACTAGGTAACATCAATGACTTCCAACCAACTGTAAATGCAGTTTCTTATGAAAACTTACGTGAAGTAGACAAATACATGCTAATCAAATTAAACGATTTAGTGAAAAATGTGAAAGATAGCTACGAAGCGTTCGAATTCTCAACAATTTATCACCAAATCAACAATTTCTGTACAGTAGAATTAAGCCAATTTTATATGGACTTTGCCAAAGATGTTGTCTACATTGAAGCAGCTGATAGTCATGATCGCCGCGCAATGCAAACAGTCTTTTATGAAGCAGTTGTTACGCTGACAAAATTACTTGCGCCAATTTTACCTCATACGACAGAAGAAGTTTGGAATAGCTTAATTGGTGAAGGCGTGGAAAGCATTCATTTACAAGACTTGCCAGATGTGAAAGTATTAGCTGGTAGCGAAGAAATTACAGCGAAATGGGACGCGTTCATGCAAATTCGCGATAACGTCCAAAAAGCATTAGAATTCGCTCGTAACGAAAAATTAATCGGTAAATCAATGCTTGCAAAAGTAACGCTATATGTGGACGGCGAAGCGAAAACATTGTTTGATTCCTTAGAAGGTGATTTCGCGCAACTATTTATCGTCTCTGATTTTGAACTAGTTGAAGGTTTAGAAAATGCACCAGAATCTGCCTTTAAGTCGAATCAAGTAGCTGTTCAAATTACTGTTGCAGAAGGCGAAACTTGCGAACGTTGCCGCGTGGTGAAAAAAGATGTGGGCGTAGATCCGAAACATCCAACTCTATGTGGCCGCTGTGCTGATATTGTTGTAAACCACTACGAAGCATAATCTGCGCTTGGGGAAAATCCTAGTAAGTTAAAAAGGAGGTTCCCCAAGCTTTTTTATTTTAAGATGTGGTATTATAGACGTAATTCCAATTAAAGGAGGTTGCTTGAGGTCATGGCAACAATTCACTTTACAAAAGTACATGGTTCGCAAAATGATTTTTTCATAGTTGATGAAGAAGAAAATCAGATAACTGCTTGGTCTGATGCGGAACGTGCTGATTTTGCAATAAAACTTTGTGATAGAAAGCATTCACTTGGTGGGGCGGATGGGATTTTATACGTCACCAAAAGTAATCAAGCGGCGCCAATTGGTCAAATGCAAGTCGTTAATTCTGACGGATCGATTGCTTCCATGTGCGGTAACGGTTTAAGAACTGTAGCTCGCTATTTGCTTGAAAAAAACGGCTTATCTGAAGCGAAAGTGGAAACGATGAAAGCGACACTGGATGTCAAAAAAGCAACTTCGCTTGGTTTTGATATTCCAACCTATCAAGTCGAAATTTCCCCGGTTAAATTTAACCCAGAAAGTTTACCGATGCATGTAGGCGTAGAAAGATTGTTTAATCAAGTAGTTCCTGAACTGGACCCAAAATTAGCTTTTTCAGCTGTTTCTGTTCCTAATCCACATTTGATTACCTTTGTGGACCAAGCCGTGTTAGATTCCGATAAACAAGAAAAATTAGCGAGTTATTTAAATAGCGAAAACCCGTATTTTCCAGATGGTGTCAATGTGAGTTTTGTGAAACGTTTGCGCGATGATGCTATTTATGTGCGAACTTTTGAACGTGGTGTCGGCTTCACGAATGCTTGCGGAACTGCGATGTCGGCATGTAGCTTGATAAAAAAAATGTTAGATAATGATACGTTTGAAACACCGCTGAATGTTTATAATGATGGTGGAAGAGTTCAAGTTACCGCGAAAAAAGACGAAGCTGGCGAAATTTCCTTACAGCTAATCGGCAATGCTACTTTTGTTAGTAATGGTTCCGTGAGCTATGAAAATGGTGCCGTTACTAAACTGAGCAATGAAGCGACCGAAGAACAAGCGCAATATCAAGAACTTGTTAAAGAAGTAAAAGAATTTCTAAAAACAACTGAATGAAAAGGAGTTAACCATGAATACAAATCGAAAAAAAGCAACACCGTTATTCGTTATTGGCGGATTTTGCCTTATTTTATTTATTACTATCGCATCAGCAATCGCAACAGAAAGCAATTGGGTAGCCCGCTTTGACCTAAGCTGGATTGAAAAAATCCGAGGCGGAATTCAGCCGGATAAAACGTCCATCGTCAAATTAGTAACTAACCTAGGTAGCGCTGAAACAACAATCATTTTAACGATTGTAGTCGTACTTATTTTATTCTTTTTACGAAAATTTGTAGTGGGGCTTTGGTTCGGTGGAACGATGCTCGTTTGTGGCGTTGTCCTAAACCTTGCATTGAAAAGCTTGGTTGCTCGTACACGCCCGGCTAGCATTAATTGGTTAGTGAGTGAGTCTGGCTTTAGTTTCCCAAGTGGACACGCGACTGCTACAGCTGTTTTCTATGGCCTTGCAGCGATGTTCTTAATTTTCACCGTGCCAAAAATGTGGCAAAAAATCGTTATCGGAATCATTGGTTATGGTTTCATCTTGTTCGTAATGTATACACGTGTTTATCTTGGAGTGCATTTCCCGACAGATGTACTTGGCGGATTTTTCCTTGGTACCGCTTCTGTTCTGATCTCTCTAGGCGTTTATTTCCTTGTTCGTAAACCATTACATAATTTACTTGTGAAATGGCGTATTAAAGATAAAAGTATTATTGATTAATAAGAAAACCCTGTTATAAGAATTAGCTTATAGCAGGGTTTTTCAGATAGTAAACTGAATAATCTATTTTGTAACCGTGCGACTTTTTTGCTTGATTTATTTGTTCGTTGGCGTTAATATATAAGTGTTGACGGAACTAAATTTATGTATTAGCAAGGATATTGAATAGATGAGTATTTTTGCTAATATGTGAATTTTGTAATTGAAAAAATGCTTAGCTTGTTGTTAACATCTTTTTCGTTAGTAAAAGAAACATATTAAGAAAATTTTTGGAGGTTTGTGAAATATGCAAACAGGTACAGTTAAATGGTTTAACAGTGAAAAAGGCTTCGGTTTCATCGAAGTAGAAGGCGGAGATGATGTATTCGTACACTTCAGCGCTATCGAAGGTGAAGGATTCAAAACTTTAGACGAAGGTCAAAGCGTTGAATTTGAAATCGTTGAAGGTCAACGTGGCCCACAAGCAGAAAAAGTTACTAAACTTTAATCTGTTCACGTTAAACTAATGAAAACACACAGCGTACTTCTTAGGGAGAAGATATACTGTGTGTTTTTTGTTGTTTTATATATAACAGTTTTTATGTAATTATATAACAGTTTTCAAGCCGCTAACCTTGCAATAATTCTTTTGAGGAGTATAATAATTCTTGTAAATAAGAATTCGTTTTAATCTGTACTATTAAAATATAAATAATTTATATAACAAAAGGATGATGGAAATGGCAAAGCTTGAAAAGGAACAAGAAAAAGTAATTGTAAAAGGAAAATCAGGTGCAGACTTAGTTGTAGACAGTTTAATTAATCAAGGTGTCACCCATGTTTTCGGTATTCCTGGAGCAAAAATCGATAAAGTTTTTGATGTAATGGAAGAGCGTGGGCCGGAATTAATCGTCAGCAGACACGAACAAAATGCTGCATTTATGGCTGCGGCTATTGGGCGTCTAACTGGAAAACCAGGAGTTGTACTTGTAACTAGTGGGCCGGGCGCATCCAATCTTGCAACAGGACTTGTAACCGCGACAGCAGAAGGCGATCCAGTTGTTGCAATTGCCGGAAACGTCACACGACAAGATCGGCTAAAAAGAACTCACCAATCGATGGATAACGCAGCACTTTTCCGCCCGATTACAAAATATAGTGAAGAAGTCGTGCACGCCGAAAGTATTCCAGAAGCTATCACCAACGCATTTCGCTCCGCAGCTGAACCGAATCAAGGTGCCGCTTTTATCAGTTTGCCACAAGATATCGTTAACGAACTAAATGTGCCAGTAAAAGCGATTCGTCCACTTGCAAAACCAGAAAACGGCCCAGCTTCCAAAGAACAAGTCGCTAAACTAGTTGCCCGTTTGAAAAAAGCAAAATTGCCTGTATTATTATTAGGTATGCGTGCATCAAGCCCGGAAGTAACTGGTGCAATTCGCCGCTTACTTCAAAAAACAAGCATTCCTGTAGTAGAAACTTTCCAAGCAGCTGGCGTCATTTCGCGCGACTTAGAAGATAACTTCTTTGGGCGTGTTGGCTTGTTCCGTAATCAACCGGGAGATATTTTGCTCAATAAAGCTGATTTAGTTATTACAGTGGGGTATGATCCAATTGAATACGATCCAAAAGCTTGGAATGCCTCTGGTGATAGAACGATTGTCCATTTAGACGATATTCGCGCTGATATTGATCATTATTACCAACCTGTAACGGAATTAGTCGGCAACATCGCGCTTACTTTAGACCGTGTTAATGCAAAATTCAGCGGTTTAGAATTAGCGGATAAAGAGTTAGAAACATTAAAAGAACTTCACGCTCAATTGGAAGAACGAGATGTTCCACCAGAAAGTGATGAAACTAACCGAGTACATCCATTGTCGGTTATTCAAACGCTACGTTCGGCAATTGATGACAACGTAACTGTAACCGTTGATGTTGGCTCGCATTACATTTGGATGGCACGTCATTTCCGCTCCTACGAACCACGCCGTCTGCTTTTCAGTAACGGTATGCAAACGCTTGGTGTTGCGCTTCCTTGGGGAATTGCGGCCACGCTTGTACATCCGGGTGAAAAAGTTGTTTCGA
The DNA here is from genome assembly GCF_014229095.1 of Listeria cossartiae subsp. cayugensis. Taxonomy (GTDB): domain Bacteria; phylum Bacillota; class Bacilli; order Lactobacillales; family Listeriaceae; genus Listeria; species Listeria cayugensis. The sequence continues at coordinate 303,029 of NZ_JAARZC010000002.1, forward strand.
TTTCTGGAGATGGTGGTTTCTTATTTTCCGCGATGGAATTAGAAACAGCAGTCCGCTTGCGTGCGCCACTTGTACACTTAGTGTGGAATGATGGTAGCTATGATATGGTGGCTTTCCAACAAAAAATGAAATACGGTAAAGAAGCGGCGGTTCGTTTTGGTGATGTCGATATCGTTAAATTCGCAGAAAGTTTCGGAGCAAAAGGACTTCGCGTGACAAATCCAGCAGAGCTTGCAGACGTTTTAAAAGAAGCGCTTGAAACAGAAGGGCCAGTCGTAGTTGATATTCCGATTGATTACCGTGATAACATAAAACTCGGCGAAACTTTACTGCCAGATCAATTTTATTAATAAAAGAAAAATCTCTCGGAACACTCCGGGGGATTTTTTTTATAGTTAAAGGTTGACTTGGAGTGGACTTCAAGGTTTATGCTGTAGTAGTACTAGAAATTAACTAGGAGGGTTTTGAATGGAATATGTTAAATTTGGGAACACTGGAATGGATGTTTCAAAAATTTGTTTAGGAACAATGGGCTTCGGTGATAAGGACAAATGGATTCATAAATGGGTTTTGGACGAAGCGAACAGCCGCCCAATTATTAAAAAAGCACTCGATTTAGGCATTAATTTCTTTGATACCGCTAATATTTATTCCTACGGTGAAAGTGAAAAAATTGTTGGACGCGCGCTAAAAGACTACGCCAACCGCGATGATATTGTGTTAGCAACCAAAGTACATCAAACCATGCGACCGGATCATCCGAATAGTGGCGGTTTATCTAGAAAAACAATTTTGAGCGAAATTGACCACAGTTTAAAACGATTAGAAACAGATTATGTAGATTTATATATTATTCACCGTTTCGATGAAAATACGCCGATTGAAGAAACGATGGAAGCTTTACATGATGTCGTTAAGTCCGGAAAAGCACGCTACATCGGTGCGAGCGCGATGTATGCCTGGCAGTTCCAAAAAGCACAACGCGTCGCAGAAAGAAATGGCTGGACAAAATTCGTTTCCATGCAAAATCATTACAATATGATATACCGGGAAGAAGAACGAGAAATGGTTCCGTTTTGTCGCGATGAAAAAATTGCGATTACACCATATAGTCCACTAGCATCAGGGCGGTTAACACGTGATTTGAATGAAACGACGAATCGTTCCGAAACGGACCCAGTTCAAAAATCTAAATACGATGACATGATGAATGCGGATAGAGGTATTATTGAACGTGTTGCTGAACTTGCGGAAACACACCAAGTATCTCGAGATAAAATTGCTCTAGCGTGGCTATTAAATAAAGATGAAATCACTTCGCCAATCATCGGAGCGCAAAAAGAAAGTCACCTAGAAAGCGCGGTAGAGGCGCTAAATATTAAACTAACCACTTCGGAAGTTAACTATCTAGAAGAACTATACATCCCGCACCCAGTAGTTGGAGCACTACCTACAACTAAATAATCAAACAGAGCATGAGTTGGATTGAAAAATCTACCTTATGCTTTTTTATGTAAAAAGACTATTGACAAATAAAATGCAACCGTTTACAATGAAGTGGTATTAAAAATGTTTAAAGCTGTATCTTTTGAAAAAGTGAAATAGATAAATGATTTGAAAAAAGAGGTGGAAATATGGAATATAAAGACTTGTCGCCAGCAATGCAAAGTGAAGAACAACTAAGACAGCTTATCCAAGAAAAAGTAGCAGCCGGAGAAACAAGTTTCCCATCAGAACGTGCGCTTGAAAACGAACTAGGTGTCAGCCGGACCACACTCAGAAGGTCACTTGATACACTTGAAAAAGAAGCGGTCATCCAAAAAAGAAACCGAAGAGGAATCGAAATCAACCAAAAGCAAACAATCAATATACTTCAAATGAATTCCATGAGTAGTCAATTGCCGGGAGAACAAAAGGTAGAAGTAATGTCACAAGAAATAGTAGCTGGCAAAGACGAGGTGAACCACTTTTTAAACTTAAGTGAAGATAAGCCGGTGTTTAAATTAGTTCGGCGAAGAATAGTTGATAATAAGCCGTTTTCTTATGAAATATCTTTTATTGATAGCGCGAGATTTGCTGGTATTGATAAAATCGATTTAAATAATTCCTCGCTATACAATGTGTTAGAAAAGCGCTTTGGTATTAAACCTACCTACGGGCGCGAAGAATTGCGCTTTGTATCAGCGAATGAAAAGCTAGCAGAAGCATTAAAGGTACCACTAAACACGCCGCTTTTTGAAGTGGTAAGTAAAGCATTTGATCAAAATGATGAACCGTTTGAGTACAGCAAACAATATCTAATTGGTAATCAAATCAAATACAAAATCAATGCAAAAAACATATTTGATTACTTGGAGGATGAGTGAAATGGGATCTAAAAAGCCACTTTTTGAAGTAATTGCTTCAGAAATAAAAGATAGTATTAATCGTGATGAATATAAGACGGGAATGCTTATGCCAAACGAAACAGCCTTACAAGAAATTTTTTCTAGCAGTCGGACAACGATTCGCCGCGCGGTAGATTTATTAGTCGAAGAAGGTTTAGTTGTTCGTAAAAACGGTGTTGGGCTGTACGTTCAACCAAAACTAACAGCTCAGAACATTTTAGAAATGACAGGTGTTATGAAAACCGATACCAATGAAAATCTGAAAAAAGACATTAAAGACTTTTACATTCGCAAAGCTGGCAAGTTTTACGCAGAGAAGTTTGGTATAAAAGAGAATGAACTTGTGTATTCTATCAAGTTTGTCCAAAAGAGTGAGCACGGTGTCACACTAGATCGTTTAATTTTACCGTTAAGTTTATACCCTGATTTACAAGCGAAGGATTTTCAAATTATTAATATTATTGAGCTTGTTAATTCAGGTAAATATAAATTATTTGAGCTTGAGCAGGAACTTCAACTTATTTTAGCTGGGAATGAGCAAATCAAAAATATGCATATAAACGAAAATGATCCTGTTTTTAAATTGAGCAGTGTCTTTTATGCAGAAAATGAAATGCCGATTGCCATCCAATATCATTATGAAGATGCTGAGTCGACCAAATATGTAGTTGATTTTAACTAATACGAAGGAGGAAGAAAAAATGATTCAATTTCTAAGAGTAGACCATCGTTTACTACATGGACAAGTAGCTGTATCTTGGTTTAATGCTTTAGATGTAAATACAATTTTAGTGGCAAATGATGGGGTAGCAGCGGACGATTTCCGTAAGTCGGCAATACGGCTTGCGAAACCAGAGGCGGCAAAATTAGTCATGAAAAGTATCGATGAAAGTATCGAGGCGATTAATTCAGGTGTCACTGATAAATACAACATGCTTATTGTTGTCGAATCAGTTGAAGACGCTTACAAATTAATCCATGGCACGAATGGTAAAATCCTGATGTTAAATCTAGGCGGAACGAAGCAAAGAGAAGGAACAGCCAATTTTTCCAAAGCAGTTAATTTAACACCTGAAGAAGTAGAGAAATTAAAAGAGCTTCAAAAAGAAAAAGTAGATGTGTTTATGCAGCAAGTGCCTAACGAAAAAAAAGTAACCTTTGAAGCATAAAAGACGAAAGAAGGGATAAATTATGGAACAGTTTGGAACAGCGATTTTGCTTGCACTTGCAGCAATGCTTGCAAATGGAGAATATTTATTTGGTTCATCGATGCTATCAAGACCACTTGTAACATGTACACTCGCCGGGCTTATCATGGGGGATGTACAAATGGGGATTATTATGGGGGCAACTTTAGAATTAGCTTTTGTGGGATCATTTTCTATTGGAGCATCTATCCCTCCAGAAATTATTTCAGGAAGTATACTAGGAACTGCCTTTGCGATTTCGACTGGCGAAAGCACAGCCGTAGCGTTAGCGCTTGGGATTCCAATTGCCTCCCTTGTACTTGTTGTTAAAAATCTATGCTTTATTTTCGTATTACCTTACTTTGTTCATAAAGCAGATAAATACGCACTCGAGGGAAATTCACGAGGGATTAGTCGAATGCAGTTACTAGGTGGATTTTTATCAATCAACTTGCCAATTGGTATTATTGTCGCGACATCCTATTTAGTAGGAAGCCCGGTTATTCAAAACGTACTTGATGCCATCCCAGCATTCGTTATAACGGGACTTGGAATCGCGACTGGTTTACTGCCAGCATATGGTTTTGCTTTGCTTCTCAAACTGATGGTCAACAAGAAGAATGCGGTATTTTTCGTATTTGGCTTCGCGTTAGCTGTTTACTTAAAAGTTCCTGTAACAGGCGTAGCGATTTTCGCTGCATGTTTAGCGCTAATTTTAACAGGTTATGCAACACTTAAAAATGACAATGGTCCGAAAAATACGAATACAGAGCCAGCACTTGCGAATGATGGAGGTATAAATTATGAAGATGAAGAGTTCTGACGTATTAACGAAAAAAGACTTAATGAAAGTTTTTTGGCGCTCGTTCACGATGGAATGGTCATGGAACTACGAACGACAATCCAATCTCGGTTATGGATTTTCCATGCTACCAGCTCTAAACAAAATTTTTAAAAATGATAAAGACAAACGAATTTCTTCTTATCAAAGGCATTTAGAATTTTATAACGTAACACCGTGGCTTTCCACTTTTCCGCTCGGGATTTCGATTGCGATGGAGGAACAATCTGCGAAAGATAAAGATTTTGACACAGATTCTATCAATAATATAAAAGTAGCATTAATGGGTCCTCTTAGTGGGATTGGAGATTCGTTCTTCTGGGGAACTTTACGCGTTATCGCTACAGGTATTGGAACTTCCTTAGCGCTACAAGGAAATATGTTAGGGCCGATTTTATTCCTCCTTATTTTCAATATTCCAGCTATTCTGACTCGTTATTATGGGTTATTCATTGGTTATAACATTGGTGCTAACTTTATCGAAAAAATTCAAAAAACTGGGTTAATGGATAAACTGTCTTATGGGGCTTCGGTTATCGGTCTGGCTGTTGTTGGTGCGATGGTCGCCACGATGGTAAACATTAATATGCCAATGAAATTTGGTTCTGGTGATGATGCAGTAACGATTCAAAGTGTTTTTGACGGTATCGTCCCAGGAATTCTAGCACTAGGCTTCACCTTCTTTATTTTCTGGTTAGATAAAAAAGGACTAAAAGCACATTGGATTCTTCTATTAATCGCAGGAATTGGGATTTTAGGGGCATTCACAGGTTTATTAAAATAAGTAGGTGAAAAAATGAGAAACATGGATTATTATATCCGGTCGGAACAAAGCGTTTATGAAAATATCATTCGAAGTCGAAAAGATCTTTTACAAAAGGTCATTCAAATGGAGAAAGTGGACTATCAAGCAATTGTTATTTTTGCAACAGGTTCTAGTTCTAATGCGGCATTCGCAGCGCAGTTATATATGTTGGATAAACTCGCTATTCCGGTATATGTGGAAGAACCGTCTACTGCAGGAAATTACATGCTTCACTTAAACAAAAACACCTTATACATCGCTATATCGCAAGGTGGGCACAGTTATTCCACTATTCATCTCGTAAAAGAAATTGAGCGTCAAGGAGGTATTGTTTTCACTTTAACGAGCGATTTAACAAGCCCGATTGCGAAAGAAGGTACGCGCACAATTGATCTTGGGATGGGCATAGAAGAAATGCCATATGTCACACTTGGCTACAGTGCAACCATTCTTATGTTGAATTTAATGGCGCTTGAGCTAGCCCTTTTGCAAGAAAAAATACCGGAAGCGGCTTATCAGTCAGAAATCGCGGAGTTGAAGAAAATCAACGCTCATTTACCACAAGTGATAGAGAAATCAGCTGCTTGGGTGGACGAGCATACACAGGAATTGATGGAAGCGGAACGAGTTTTCTTCATAGGGTATGGTGCTGCTTATGGTGTAGCGCGCGAAGGAGAAACCAAAGTAACAGAAACCATCCGGATTACAGCTTTTGGTAAGGAGTTAGAAGAATATATGCACGGACCTTATATAGGTTTATCCGAGCAAGACTATATTATCTTCCTTGAACCTCAAGGCTTACTAGAAGACCGCGCAGAAAAATTAAAACAATTTTTACAAGGCCATGTAAAGAAAATCCGAACATTTTATGCGGATGCAGGCGGGGAAAAGACAGATGATTTATTACTAGGTGTGCGGGCAGAAGAACTTCTGACGCCGCTGTTTATGACTATCCCGGTTCATTTATTATCCTTTGAAATTTCCAAGAAAAAAGGGATTAATTTAGAAGTATCCGCTTTTCCGGAATTTGATAAAATAACAAAATCCAAAATTTAATCAAAGAAAGTAGGAATGAAGAGTGTTAAAATTTGATGAACAAAAAGTGAGAGAAAACATGGAAGGGGCGCTAAAGTTACGCCCACAAATTAATGAAGTGGTAGACCAAATACACAACCGTGGTTTTAGTAATATTTGCTGGCTAGGAATTGGCGGGACATACGCATCCGCCATGCAAGCTGTGGTGCATATGAAAGAAAAAACGGCGCTAGAAACTTTTTATGAAAATGCGGCTGTGTTTCTAACGACAGGCAATAAACGTGTCACCAAAGATACACTTGTGGTTATTTCATCGGTGACCGGAAGTACGCAAGAAGTAGTAGATGCTGTGAAAAAATGTAATGAAATTGGTGCGACTGTATTTGGTTTTATTGATAAAGCGGAAACCGAACTTGCTAATTTAGTAGATCACTTAATCTCCTATCCGTTAAATGAACAATTAAAATTCTTTATGGTGGCAGATCGTTTTATGTATTTAGCAGGTGAATTTGAAGATTATGATGCGTTTTATCAAGAAATGGATCAACATTTTGCTAAAGGGATTGTAGAAGTAGAAAAAGCGGCAGATAAATTTGGTCAAGAATTTGCGCTAAAACATCATCAAGACGACATTCATTATTTCGTTGGTGCTGGGAATCAGTGGGGTGCTACCTATTCATACGCAATGTGTTACTGGGAAGAACAGCACTGGATTAAAACGAAATCGATTGAGTCACATGAGTTTTTCCACGGTATGTTTGAAATTGTGGAACGAGATACACCAGTTACGATTTATGTGACAGAAGATAGCCAGCGTTCTTTAAGCGAGAGAGTAGTTAATTTCATTCCACAAATCTGCGCTAATTATACGGTGATTGATGCAAAAGATTATGATATGCCTGGTATTTCCGCTAAATTCAGAGGGGCGTTGTCACCATTTATTATCCACGCAGTTAATAATCGTATTGATGTACACGTGGAAAAAATTAACTGTCATCCAATGGAAATCAGAAGATACTATCGTCAGTTAGACTATTAAAAAGGCGGTTTAGACAATGAAAGCAATTTTTGTTTGTACTCATGGAAACGCCGCAAAAGAACTCATTCAATCTGCGGAAATGATTTGCGGTAAACAAGAAAATACAAGTTTTGTTCCTTTTGAAGTGAATGAATCCGCGGAAAACTTACAGGCGAAAATTGCCAGTGAAGTAGCTAAACTCGATTTAACAGAAGGCGTATTATTTCTAACCGATTTAAAAGGTGGCACTCCGTTTAATGTGCTCGTTCGCTTGCTCGGAAATTTTGATGCAGTAGAACTTGTCGCAGGCGTGAATATTCCGCTTTTATTAGAAGCATTCCTCAGTCGTGAAACGCTATCCTTAAAACAACTTGCGAATCAAGTTGCCGAAACTGGGCGGTTAGGGATTTATGAATATGCCGCGCCGCTTGAGGAAATAGAAGAAGATTTTTAATAGGAAAAAGACAGCCGCGGCTGTCTTTTTTTATCTTCCCTCTCGAACTATCCCCGTTCTTACGTTATACTAAAAAGAAAACGATGGAGGGATGAAATGGATAAACAAAAAGAACAGCTCAGCGTTGAGGTGGCGAGACTTTATTATCAATCGGATCTCGGTCAGCAAGAAATCGCCACACGTCTAGGTGTTTCCAGACCGACCGTTTCCAGATTGCTCCAAAACGCGAAAACAAAAGGATACGTCAAAATCGAAGTCCAAGATCCATTTTCTAACCTCACTGAACTGGCCGTGGCTTTAAAAGAAAAATACCAACTAAAAAACGTCACCGTTGCGTTCAGCCAAACCAATGATTATAGCGAAATAACTAAGCAAATCAGCCAAAGTGCCGCGGAATATTTAGAAGAAATTATCCATGATGGCGATATTCTTGGAGTAAGTTGGGGAACCACTATGTACAAAATCGCCCAAAAACTAGCCCCATTAAAAGCAGAAATAAAAGTCGTCCAGCTTAAAGGCGGCGTGAGTCATTCTGATGTCAATACGTATGCTGCCGAAACGTTAGCATTATTCGGTGCGGCTTATGATAATGCCCCGGTTTCATTGCCACTTCCCGTGGTTCTTGATAATCCACTCGCTAAACAAATGGTTGAAGCAGATCGCCATATAAAAAATATCATCGAACTTGGTAAAAAAGCCAATATCGCTATTTTTACAGTAGGAACCGTGCGTGATGAAGCCTTGCTTTTCCGCCTAGGCTATTTTTCTGATGAAGAAAAGGCTCGTTTAAAAGAAAAAGCAGTCGGCGATATTTGTTCACGCTTTTTCACAATCGACGGTGAAATTGCTGACGAAAAAATGGACGAACGAACTATTGGCATCAATTTACAAGAGTTAAAACAAAAAGAAACAGCTATCCTTGTTGCGGGCGGTGAACGAAAAATAAAAGCGATTCATGGCGCGCTTCGTGGCGGTTATGCCAATCATTTTATTACCGACCAATTTACCGCAAAACAACTACTTGAACAAAATTTCATCAATTAGTTTACAAATGTTCCATGGTGCGATATGATGAAACCAAATACAATTTAAAGGAGTTTTTAAAATGACAATTGCTAAAATAATCGATCATACTGCTTTAAAACCAGACACAACGAAAGAACAAATTTTAACACTAACAAAAGAAGCGAGAGAATACGGTTTTGCATCCGTATGTGTGAACCCGACTTGGGTAAAACTATCCGCTGAACAACTTGCTGGAGCAGAATCCGTAGTATGTACTGTTATCGGTTTCCCACTTGGAGCAAATACTCCAGAAGTGAAAGCATTCGAAGTGAAAGATGCCATCCAAAACGGCGCGAAAGAAGTCGATATGGTTATCAATATCGGTGCACTTAAAGACAAGGACGACGAATTAGTAGAACGCGATATTCGCGCTGTTGTCGATGCTGCCAAAGGAAAAGCCTTAGTAAAAGTAATTATCGAAACTTGCCTACTAACGGATGAAGAAAAAGTTCGCGCATGCGAAATCGCTGTAAAAGCGGGAACAGACTTCGTTAAAACATCTACTGGATTCTCCACAGGTGGCGCAACTGCCGAAGATATCGCCTTAATGCGTAAAACAGTTGGGCCAAACATCGGCGTAAAAGCATCTGGTGGCGTTCGTACGAAAGAAGACGTAGAAAAAATGATTGAAGCAGGCGCAACTCGTATTGGTGCAAGTGCAGGCGTTGCAATTGTTTCCGGCGAAAAACCAGCCAAACCAGATAATTACTAATTTTGCATGAAACCCCTTTATTATTATGCTCAAATGTGGCAAAATAAGGAGAATAGATAATCCGACTGGGGGAGTTTAAATGGCTGCAACCATCCGCGAAATAGCAGAAAAGACAGGCGTTTCAATTACGACAATTTCTCAAATTTTGAATGGTAAAGGGGAACGATTTAGCGATTTAACTCGTGAAAAAGTCCTAAAAACAGCAAAAGAAATGTCTTACAAACCAAACTTTTTCGCCAAAAATATGATTGTTAGTCATACGAACACCATCGGAATGATTGTCCCGGAAGTAACCGATCCATTTTTCTCACAAATGGTTAAAGGGGCGGAAGATTACTTGAATAAAGAAGGTTACATGATTATGCTCTGTAACTCTTCCAATGATAAAGAACGAGAAGATTTATACGTAGAAGAATTATTACACCGGGCTGTCGATGGCTTAATTATCGCCAGCCCTAATATTCTGCTTTCAGGTGTTATCAAACGCATGGAAGAGAAGCGTTCTCCGTATATTTTACTTGATCGTCAGCGGAATCCAAGGCAAGAAGGCAATATCGCGATTGATGATTTCAAAGGCGGCTATATGGCGACGGAGCATTTAATTGAACTTGGTCATACGAACATCGGAATCATTATTTCAGATACATCATTTTACAACGTACATGAGCGCTACGAAGGTTACTTGGCATGCATGAAAGATTATCAACTGCCTGTAAAAGATGGCTGGATTGTTAGTGGGGACCAAACAATGAATGGTGGTTATATTGCCACGCAAAAATTACTCCGAGAAAACTTGAGCGCCATTTTTGCAACCAATGATTTAATGGCGATGGGAACATATCGGGCAGCGCTAGAAAAAAATCTGCGCATCCCTCATGATCTTAGCGTCATCGGCTTTGATGATATTGAACTGGCCGAATATATGACCCCGCCACTTACAACAGTTCGCCAACCAATCTACGGTATCGGCGAAATTGCCGCAGAACTTTTGCTGAAAAACCTGCAAAATCCAACCGAGAAACTAGAGAACCGTTTACTCGATATTTCTCTAATCAATCGTAGTAGCACAAAAACTATTGACAACAAGTGAGCGAGTACGATATAGTGAGCATGTTAAGCACATGTTCTTGTTTAGTAAAACGGTTTACTTAAAAAGTGTAACCGTTCTCAATAAAGGTACATAAAATGCTAAAGTGGACAAAAAGAAAGGGTGAAGAGAAATGAGAATGGTGGATATTATTTCCAAGAAGAGGGACGGCAAAGCTTTATCAACAGAAGAAATTCAGTTTTTCATTGATGGCTATACAAATGGGGAAATTCCAGATTATCAAGCAAGTGCTCTAGCCATGGCAATCTTTTTCCAAGATATGAATGATCAAGAACGCGCGGATTTAACAATGGCAATGGTTGGCTCTGGTGATACGATTGACCTATCTGCAATCGAAGGAATCAAAGTCGACAAACATAGTACGGGCGGTGTTGGCGATACGACGACACTTGTTCTTGCTCCCCTTGTAGCAGCAGTTGGTGTACCAGTTGCAAAAATGTCTGGTCGTGGCTTAGGTCATACGGGAGGCACAATTGATAAGCTAGAATCTATCGAAGGATTCCACATTGAACTAGATAAAAAAGATTTCATCAACTTAGTAAATCGCGATAAAGTAGCAGTTATTGGACAATCTGGTAACCTTACGCCAGCGGATAAAAAAATGTACGCGCTTCGTGACGTAACAGGAACTGTCAACTCAATTCCGCTTATTGCAAGCTCTATCATGAGTAAAAAAATTGCAGCCGGCGCAGATGCCATCGTACTCGATGTGAAAACAGGTGCTGGTGCATTTATGAAAACCGATGAAGATGCAGAAAACCTAGCAAATGCAATGGTTCGCATCGGAAATAATGTTGGCAGAAATACAATGGCAGTCATTTCCGACATGTCCCAACCACTCGGCGAAGCAATCGGAAACGCTTTAGAAGTAAAAGAAGCCATCGATACATTAAAAGGGCAAGGTCCAGAAGACTTAACGGAATTAGTTCTTGTACTCGGCAGTCAAATGGTCGTACTTGCCAAACAAGCAGAAACACTAGAAGAAGCTCGAGCTAAACTAATCGAAGTAATCGAAAACGGTGCAGCGCTTGAGAAATTCAAAACATTCCTTTCCAATCAAGGTGGCGACGCAAGCATTGTCGATCACCCAGAAAAACTTCCGCAAGCAAAATACCAAATCGAAGTACCAGCTAAACAATCTGGTTTCGTAAGCCAAATCGTCGCTGATGAAATTGGTATTGCGGCAATGATTCTAGGTGCCGGTCGTGCAACGAAAGAAGACGAAATTAACCTAGCAGTCGGCTTAATGCTACGTAAAAAAGTTGGCGATGCAGTCCAAGAAGGCGAGTCACTCGTAACCATTTTCGCCGATCAAAAAAATGTAGAAAACGTAAAAGCGAAAATCTATGAAAATATCCAAATCGCTGACCAAGCAACTGCACCAAAGCTTGTTCACAAAATTATTACAGAATAAAAAAAGCGCCCAAGCTAATTTGGGCGCTTTTTCTATGAATCAATTTTCCGCTGCTTCAATTTGTTCTAACATATCAGGTGTGCTTAAATCACTTCTCAAGAATTCGGTCGTTTGCGGTAATTGCAATTCGAATTCTGTTTGTTGTGCGACTTCTACTGTTCCTTCAAGCATTTCGTAATCAAATACGTGGCCACCAATTTTGCGCAGATCATCAATAAAATGCACGTGGTAACCAGAAACACCAATACCGCTAATGTAAGCAGGTGTCCAAAAACCAACAATTGTACCCGTAATATATTCAAAATGATACGTTGGTTGTTCTTTTACAGCTTCAATTAATGGTGGATAAGGTCGTTGTTGTTTCGGTACGACGCGAGTATCCACGTAACGGAAATTTCCGGTCATTTTCACCGCGTAAAAAACATTCGGTCCTTGCACTAATTCCGCAATTTTTTCTTCTACTGCTTGTTTCGAAGTCGGTTCAGAAACAGAAAAAGAAGTATCGGCATCAAAAAAAGTGGTGCTCGCATAAGGTGTCGTATCTTCCGGTTTTACTTTATACGCTTGCCCATCTGACCGAATTTGAAAAGCTTCACCGTCCAAAATAATTAACTCACCATCAAATTGATCAAGTGTTCCTATGCCAAGGTCCCCGTGTTGTAGTAATTCTTTGAAACTCGTTGTCCCACTGAAAAGTCCACCAACAAGTGCTGCCATTGTAGAATGCTGAAATAATCGATTTTTTCTAACTGCGTCCATCATTGCCACTCCTTGAATTGTTATATATAAAAAGTTATTTTCAAATAATACAGTTTAATTTCTATACAATCATTATACTACTTTATATCCTTAAACAAAAGATTTTAAACTGATTTCTGAAATAAACTGTTACTATAACAGAGGAGGAAACTGTAATATAAAAAAGTTCCCGCGCGATGCGAGAACCCGTTTTAAACAAGTAATGTGTAGAGTGTTTGATTGTCATTAATCGGAATATAGCTAGGATCAAATGCCGCAACCCGGTCGAGCAAACCTTCATAATCATTCCTATCTTGCAGTAGAACGCCGATAATAACAGGTCCATTACCACGATTCACTTTTTTCGTATATTCGAATTTAGTAATATCATCATGCGGACCGAGCACGTCGTTAACAAATTCCTTTAAAGCACCAGGACGTTGCGAAAAATTAACGATAAAATAATGCTTTAATCCTTCGTGGAGTAAAGAGCGCTCTTCAATTTCTTGCATCCGATTAATGTCATTATTGCCACCACTCACGATGCAAACAACCGTCTTATCTTTAATTTCCTCGCGATAGGTTTCAAGTGCAGCGACAGAGAGAGCACCAGCTGGTTCAGCGACAATCGCTTGCTTTGTATACATATCCAAAATCGTGGAACAAACAGCACCTTCAGAAACGGTTGTCACTTCATCCACTAACACTTTCGCATGTTGAAACGTTAAACTTCCGACTTCTTTCACTGCAGCGCCATCGACAAATTTATCGATTTTATCCAGTGTCACGACTTGGTTTTGTCTTAAAGCTTCTGTCATCGAAGGCGCGCCAGCTGGTTCGACCCCAATGATTTTAGTAATTGGGCTTTTCGCTTTGAGATACGTTGCCACGCCGCTAATCAAGCCACCACCACCAATACCGGCAAAAACATAATCCGCTTGCTCGTGTGCTTTATTTAAATCTTTCACCATCTCCACAGCGAGAGAGCCTTGCCCAGCGATAATATCAGGATCATCGAACGGCGGGATAAAATTCTGACCGTGTTCTGCCGCAAATTCTTTCGCCGCTGTTGCAGATGCATCAAACGTATCGCCAATTAAAACAACTTCCACATTACTACCGCCGAAAAATTTCACTTGCGATACTTTTTGTTGCGGGGTCGTTGTCGGCATGAAAATCGTTGCAGGAACCGTTATTCGTTTGCACGTATAAGCAACCCCTTGCGCATGGTTTCCAGCACTTGCACAGACGACGCCTTTTTCTAATTGTTCCGCTGATAATCTAGAAATAGCATAAAAAGCACCGCGTAATTTAAAAGACCGCACTCTTTGCAAATCTTCGCGTTTCAGATAGACATTGCAATGATATTTTTCTGAAAGATAAAAATCATACTCGAGTGGTGTATGTTTGACGACCGGTTTTAATACATCATAGGCCTTTTCGACATCTTCTTCTGTTACTAATAAGTCAACTAATTCCATCATCCTCACTACCTTTTCTTATATTGAATCCACTTTTTGTTCATAGGCTTTAATCGCATCAATATGTTCGAATGTAATGGCGATATCATCTAGTCCATTAATAAATTTATTTTTCCACGTAGCATCAATCTCAAAAGGGTAGGTGCCAACTGAACTGATAACTTGCTGGTTTGGCAAGTCAATCGTCACTTTTTCATCGGCTGAAATTTGCGCTAATTTCTCACGAGCCTCGCGAGGAAGAACAATTGGAAGCACGCCATTTTTCGTACAGTTCATATAAAAAATATCACTATAACTTCCAGCGATAATCACACGAAAACGGTAATCGAGTAGCGCCCAGGCGGCATGTTCCCGAGAAGAACCACAACCAAAGTTATCTCCAGTAATCAAAATAGTTGCTTCTTGGCGGTCCGGAGCATTGAGCGGGAAATCTGGATTCGGTTTACGGTTCGGAAGGTAACGCCAACTATCAAAGAGAAATTCACCAAAACCAGTACGTTCGATGCGTTTTAAGAAACTTTTGGGAATGATTTGGTCGGTATCAATATTGTCGTTCATTAGCGCAACTGTTTTTCCAATGTGTACTTTAATTTCCTCCACTGATAACCGCCTCCTTTCGAATATCGATAAAGTGTCCGTTGATTGCCGCGGCCGCAGCCATTGCTGGTGAAACGAGATGCGTACGAGCGCCTTTACCTTGCCGTCCTTCAAAGTTGCGATTCGAAGTTGATGCGCAGTGAACACCATCCGGTACTTGATCGGGGTTCATCCCTAGACACATCGAACAACCAGGTTCACGCCATTCAAAACCAGCTTCTATAAAAATTTTATCTAGTCCGATGGATTCTGCCGCATTACGCACTTGGCGAGAACCAGGGACAACGAGGGCGCGAATATTATTTTTCACTTTGTTTCCTTTGACGATACGAGCTGCTTCTTCTAAATCAGAAAGTCTGGCATTCGTACAAGAACCAATAAACACATAGCCAAGCTCGATTTGTTCCGCCGTTTGTCCAGGTTTTAGCCCCATATATTCATAGGCGCGCTCATAGTTCATATCTTTAATTTCTGGAAATGCTTTCGAAAAAGGAACACCCATTTCTGGATTCGTTCCCCAAGTGACATATGGTTCCAAAATACTCGCATCCATTTGGATATGAAGGTCGTATTCTGCATCTGGGTCAGTTTGAAGCGTTTTCCAGTCGCTAATTGCTTTATCCATATCAGCGGGAGCATATTCACGACCGCGCACATATTCAAAAGTAGTTTCATCTGGCGCCATCATGCCCATTTTTGCTCCGCCTTCAATCGCCATATTGCAAATTGTCATCCGTTCTTCCATTGACATATTTCGAATAGTTTCACCATAATACTCGACGGCATAACCAGTTCCAAAAGCAACACCATACGTGGCAATCAAATGCAAAATAATATCTTTCGCATAGACACCTTTTGGAAGTTTGCCGTTAATCTCTATGCCCATTGATTTTGGTTTTTGTTGCCAAATGGTTTGAGTCGCAAAAACATGCTCTACTTCACTAGAACCAATCCCAAAGCCAATCGCCCCGAAAGCGCCGTGTGTTGCCGTATGAGAATCCCCACAAACAATCACTTTACCAGGTTGTGTTAGTCCGGTTTCTGGTCCAACCATATGCACGATTCCTTGGCGATCACTACCCATATCAGCTAGCGTTACGCCGAATTCCTCGCAATTGGTTTGCAGTGCTTCGATCTGCTTTTTAGCAACAAGATCTTGAATGTTGAAAATATCTTCGGTTGGAACGTTATGATCCATTGTCGCAAACGTTTTATCTGGTCTGCGCAGTGGTCGATTTTCCATTCTTAGTCCTTCAAACGCTTGAGGAGAAGTAACTTCATGAATCAAATGAAGATCAACGTATAATAATTGCGGTTCACCTTCTTTGCCATAAATGACATGACGGTTCCAAAGTTTATCAAAAAGTGTTTTCCCCATTTTATTCTCCTCCTTCAATTTGTTTTAGAACTTCATTTGTAAAGTCTGTTGTGGAAGTATTGCCTCCAAGGTCAGCAGTTAAAAATCCGGCTTGCATCGTTCTTGCTGTTGCTGCATCAATCGTATCTGCTTCTTTAAAAAGAGAGAAAGATTGGCGTAGCATCATCGACACCGAAGAAATCATTGACATTGGATTCGCGATATTTTGATTCGCAATATCTGGTGCGGATCCGTGAATAGGCTCATATAAAGATGGTCCATTTTCCGCGTGGCTAGCAGATGGGAGCATTCCAAGTGAGCCAGTAATAACCGACGCTTCATCGCTTAAAATGTCGCCAAACAAATTTTCTGTCACGATAACATCAAAGGTCGTTGGTCGCTGAATCATAAGCATTGCGGCAGCATCGACATATAAATGTTCTAATGTGATATCTGGATGGCGACTCGCGACTTCTTCGGCAATTTTACGCCATAGTTTACTAGAAGCTAGCACATTCGCTTTATCCACAGAAGTAACTTTTTTATTTCTCGTCGCAGCTATTTCGAAAGCTTTCTCGATAATTCGCTCGATTTCTGCACGTGTATACGTTAGAGTATCCACAGCTGCCGCATCGTCCCAATGTTTCGGTTCCCCGAAGTAAAGTCCGCCTGTCAACTCACGAACAACGACAAAATCAGTGTTCTCGACAATTTCCTTTTTTAAAGGAGAAAGGTGCGTGATGGAACTTGGGACTTGAATAGGGCGAATGTTGGCGAAAAGACCTAGTGCTTTTCGTAGTGCAAGTAAGCCATCTTCGGGTCGTTTCGGTGCGTTATCCCATTTAGGACCACCAATGGCTCCAAGTAAAATCGCGTCGGCATCTTGGCACGATTTTAAAGTGGAAGGGGGGATTGGATCTTGAGTTGCGTCAATGCCCGCTCCGCCAAATGGTTGGGAGTCAATTTCAAACGTATGGTTGTATTTTTTTGCGACTGCTTCTAAGACTTGAAGTCCAGAAGTCATAATTTCTGGACCAATTCCGTCGCCAGCTAGGGAAGTAATTTTATAGGTCACGTTACTTTACCTCCTCGAAATCAGCTTGCTTGCTGGCGGTTTTGCTTTTGCCTGATGCTTGCAAATAAGCTTTAGCACTAGCTGTTAAAACGTCAAAATCAATACCGATACCATGGAACTCAGCGCCTTTGTCATTTTTAATGACGACATGGACTTCTGCTTGGGCATCTTGGCCGGCTGTAATTGCTTGGATACGATAATCGGTTAATTCGATGTCTTGTTTCATTAGGCGATTAATTGTGTTGTAAATCGCTTCAATGCTACCAGAACCAGTTGCTGCGTCTTCTACTAGAGCGCCATCACGTTCTTCAATGCGAACAATCGCACCTTGGACGCCGCCAGTAACATATTGAACTTGCAAATGTTTTAGTTCGAAATCATCGGCTGACTCGGAAGATTGGCCGAGAATTAACGCGTGCAAGTCTTCTTCAGTTACTTCTTTTTTCGCATCTGCTAGTTGTTTGAAACGTTTAAAGGCATCTTTTTGTTCTTGTTCGGTTAGTGTGTAACCCATTTCTTCCATGCGCGTATTGAAGGCATGTTTTCCAGAAAGTTTACCAAGAGGAAGCGAGTTTTTATCTACGCCAACTAGGGCAGGGGTGATGATTTCATACGTGTCTGGATTTTTTAGTACGCCATCTTGATGAATACCGGATTCGTGCGCGTAAGCATTACCACCGATAACTGCTTTGTTGCGGGGAACAGGCATACCCGACAAACGACTAATCAGATCACTAGAATTTTTAAATTGGTTCAAAACGATATTTGTTTCTGCTTGATAAAAATCTTTGCGAATATGAAGCGCGACAGCAACTTCTTCAAGAGCCGTATTCCCAGCACGTTCGCCAATCCCGTTAATTGTACCTTCGACGCGTCTTGCACCATTTTCGATTGCAGCAAGTGCATTTGCAGTCGCCATACCAAGGTCATCATGACAATGGGAAGCGAAAGTAATCTCATCAAATTGTTTAATTTCCCTACGCAAATCTTGGAATAGCTGTCCGAATTCGGTTGGATTAGTATATCCGACCGTGTCCGGAATGTTAATGACAGTTGCTCCGGCATCAATTGCTGTTTGAACGGCTTCAATTAGAAAAGCACGATCTGACCGAGTTGCATCTTCTGGTGAAAACTGTACTACTTCGAATTTTTGTCTTGCATAACTAATGTGGTGTTTAATGGAAGCAAGAACTTCCGCCCGACTCATTTTTAATTTGTATTCCATATGCACATCGCTCGTTGCTAAGAAGATATGTATTTGCGGAGAAACAGCGTCTTTAAGCGCTTCTTCCGCGCGGTCGATATCTCCTTCAACACAGCGCGCTAGCCCTGTTACAGAACAATGTTTAATCGCTTTTGCAATCGCCTTGACGCATTCAAAATCTCCAGGAGAAGAAATCGGAAAGCCGGCTTCAATCACATCAATTCCAAGTTTTTCGAGTTGTAAGGCAATCTGGATTTTCTCCTTTACGTCAAAATTAACTCCAGGTGTTTGTTCGCCATCTCTAAGTGTAGTATCAAAAAACTGGATTTTCTTCATTCGATTTCACCTCTTGTTTTATATTAGATAGGGAAGCTTGGATTTTTCCTGCTTTCAGTATCAGTTTAAGAAAGAAACGCGTTCTACCTTCAACTCATATTGAAAAAGGATAAACGGTTGCTAGGCGAAAAACTCGCCTAGCAATCCGAATTAAGTATTAATGTTGCGGTTTGACAAATGGCATCATTTCGCGAAGTTCAGCACCAACTTTTTCGATTTGATGACCTTGTTGTTCTTTGCGCATTCTATGGAACTCTTTAAAGCCGTTTTTGTTGTCATTGATGAAAGATTTAGCAAAGTTACCATTTTGAATGTCGGTAAGTACTTCTTTCATTGCTTTTTTCGTATCGGCTGTAACAACACGAGGGCCGGATACATAGTCGCCATATTCAGCTGTGTTGGAGATGGAGTGGCGCATTTTTTCCATGCCGCCTTCATACATCAAATCAACAATCAGTTTCATTTCGTGTAGTACTTCAAAATAAGCGAGTTCTGGTTGGTAGCCAGCTTCTACAAGTGTTTCAAACCCAGCTTGGATAAGGTGAGTCGCGCCCCCACAAAGAACTGCTTGTTCGCCGAATAGATCTGTTTCTGTTTCTTCTTTGAAAGTAGTTTCGATAACGCCAGCTCGAGTTGCGCCAATACCTTTTGCGTAAGAAAGGGCTGTATCACGTGCGTTTCCAGTTGCATCTTGGTAGATTGCGAATAGGGACGGAACCGCGCCACCTTCAACAAATGTACGGCGAACTAAATGACCTGGCCCTTTTGGAGCTACTAGGAAAACATCTACATCGCTTGGAGGATTAATTACGTCAAAATGAATGTTAAAACCATGTGCGAAAACAAGTGCATTGCCAGCTTTTAGGTTAGGTTTAATTTCGTTTTCGTATGTTTCACCTTGCGTTTCATCTGGCAAAAGAATCATGATAACGTCTGCTTTTTCAGCGGCTTCGCTAACAGAATAAACATCAAAGCCATCGTTTCTAGCAGATTCGGCAGATTTTCCTTCGCGAATGCCGATAATAACGTTATTGCCATTGTCACGTAGATTTTGAGAATGCGCATGACCTTGCGAACCATACCCGATTACTGCTACTGTTTTACCTTCTAGTGCGTTGTTTTTTACTGCATCTTCATAATAAACTTTTGTCATTTTTCCTAACCTCCAACTAAATTCTTTTTATATTTCAGAATAGCGATGTGCTGTTCTGATGCTAGCAAAGCAAGAGACTGCTCTGTAGTAAATGATTTTAACCCATTTTTTTAGGGCTTCTTGTAAAGCCGGTTACGCCGGTTCTAGCCATCTGTTTAATGCCGTATGGGCGAACTGTGTCAACGAAAGCATCAATTTTTTCGCTTGTGCCAGTTACTTGAATGACGACATTTTTCGTGCCGACATCAATGACGGTTGCGCGAAATGGTTCGATGACTGCGTTTAACTCAGATCGTAAGGCGGCGGGGGAGTTGATTTTAAGCAAAGCTAGTTCGCGTTCGATATGCGCATCGTCAGTAATATCGCTCACTTTGAGCACGTCAATTTGTTTGTTGAGCTGTTTTGTTACTTGTTCGATTTCGTATAAGGAATCGACATGGACGACGATGGTAATCCGGGAAACATTTGGGATTTCGGTCCAGCCGACAGAGATGCTATCGATATTGTATTGGCGTCTGGAGATAACCCCAGTGATACGATTTAATACGCCAGAAGAGTTGTTTACTGTAGCGGTAATGATTCGGCGCATTTATTCCACTCCTTCCATTTGGTGATTTGGTTTGCCGCTTGGAACCATTGGAAGTACGAGTTCATCTTTGGCAACATGAACGTCAATGACAATTGGTCCAGGGTGAGCGAACGCTTTTCTTAAATCTTTTTCCAGCGTTTCAGGATTCGTCAGGCGAACCCCTTTGACGCCATAAGCCTCAGATAATTTGACAAAATCTGGTTGACTCGTGAAAATCGAATGGGAGTATCTTTCACCGTGGAATTTTTCTTGCCACTGACGAACCATCCCGAGCGAACCATTATTGATAATGACCGTTTTTACATTGATTTGATAATCGTTTAAAATCGCGAGTTCTTGGTTAGTCATTTGGAAACCGCCATCGCCAACAATCGCGACTACCGTTTTATCCGGGAAAGCCAGCTGTGCACCAACTGCTGCCGGGAAGCCAAAGCCCATTGTGCCAAGGCCGCCACTCGTAATAATTTGATGATCAAATTGGAATGGATAAAACTGTGCCGCCCACATTTGATGCTGGCCAACATCGGTAGAAACAAGCGCTTCACCTTGCGTAATCTCACCAATCAGTTCAATGACACGCTGTGGTTTAATTTCCACTTTTTTCGTTCTATCAAAATTAAAAGGATGACGGTTTTTACGAGTCATATTTAATTTATACCAATGAGATGTATCTGGATGAACCGGAAGTTCCATTTGTAAAAGTTGAGTGAGTGTTTCGTTGATATCCGCCACAATCGGAATTTGCGTTTCGATAATTTTGCCGATTTCAGCAGGATCAATATCGATATGAGCAATGGTTGCTTTCGTGGCAAATTCTTTCGGCGCGCTTGCAAGCCGGTCGTCGAATCTGGAGCCAAAATTAATCAGCAAGTCGCAATCCGTTAGCGCCATATTGGCCGCATAAGAACCGTGCATACCACCCATACCAAGGAATAAATCATGGCTTTGCGGGAAACTTCCCAGACCAAGCAGTGTATTCACGATAGGAATTTGATAGCGTTCAGCGAATTCTAGTAATTCAGCTGTAGCTCTGGCATGATTGACGCCAGCTCCGGCAAGTATTAGTGGCTTACTTGCGGCGGAAAGAGATTGCATTAGTTTTTCAAGTTGAAGTGGGTTTGGTGAATAAGTCGGTTGATAACCCGGCAAATCAATCGTATCTGGTCGGACAGACTCTGTTTGGATAATCCCCATGTCTTTTGGAATATCAACGACAACAGGACCTTTACGACCAGTACTTGCGATATGGAAAGCTTCATTGACGATTTTTGGTAAGTCACGAACATCGCGCACTTGGTAATTGTATTTCGTAATGGGGATTGTTAGTCCAATCATATCCGCTTCTTGGAAAGCATCTTTTCCAATGCCAGGCGTATGAACTTGTCCGGTAAAAATGACTAATGGAATCGAGTCACTCATTGCATCCGCGATACCAGTTAGTACGTTGGTTGCACCAGGTCCACTAGTTACAACAACGACACCAGGTTTCCCGGTAACACGAGCATAACCTTCCGCCGCATGAATCGCTCCTTGCTCATGCCGTGTTAGAATATGCGGAATATCACAGTCATAAAAGGCATCATAGAGAGGAAGAACCGCGCCACCCGGATAACCAAAAATCATGTCGACTTGTTGTTTTTTCAAGGCGTCAATTAAAAGTTCTGCTCCACTTTTACTTTGCTTTTTTGTCGCTTTTTCATTTGTCTTCGTCGTATCAATCACGCTTATCACCTCATTTTTTAGTCGATTAAATCTTCTGGAATTTGCAAAATACCACCAGTGTGGGCGCTCGTTACTAGCGCAGTGTATCGTGCAAGGTAACCAGTTTTTACTTTAGCTTTAAATTTCGGTAATTCTTTTCTTCGTTCTTCCAAAACCTCATCAGGAACATCCACATTCAGCGTCCGGTTTGGCAAATCAATCGTGATGATATCGCCGTCATGAACGAGTGCGATTGGACCACCAGCCGCAGCTTCGGGAGAAATATGCCCAACTGCGATACCGCGAGTAGCTCCGGAAAAACGGCCATCTGTAATCAAGGCAACATCTTTTCCTAAACCACGTCCAACAATACTGGAAGTTGGTGCAAGCATTTCTGGCATTCCCGGGCCGCCTTTTGGACCTTCGTAGCGGATAACAACCACATGTCCCTCGCGAACCGTATGATTATCAATTGCCTCAACAGCCTCATCATGAGAACTAAAGCAAATCGCTTCTCCTTTGAAAACTTGTACGGAAGGATCTACGCCGCCAACTTTGATAGCTGCTCCTTTTGGTGCGATATTTCCGAATAACATCGAAAGTCCGCCAACTGGGCTGTATGGATTTTCTTTTGGATGAATAACATCGGTATTATTAATTTTTGCATCAGCTACATTTTCGCGAATCGTTTTTCCGGTAACGGTGATACGGTCTGGATGAATGGCGCCACCAAGGTCAACAAGTTCTTTAACGATGGCAGAAACGCCGCCAGCTTCATGAACGTCATGCATCGAGTAAGAAGAGGATGGTGCAATTTTGGAAAGGTAGGGAACACGTTTGGCGATATCATTGATACGTTCCAAATCGTAATCTTCAATACCAGCTTCGTTTGCAAGTGCGAGTGTATGTAGTACGGTATTTGTCGAACCACCCATTGCCATATCTAGCGCGAAAGCATCATCAATCGCATCTTTTGTAATAATGTCACGAGGACGAATATCTTTTTTAACTAAATCCATCAAATGAAACGCAGATTCTCTAATAAGGTCACGGCGCGCGTCAGAAACAGCAAGTGTGGTACCATTTCCCGGAACAGCCATACCGAGTATTTCCATTAAGCAGTTCATTGAATTCGCTGTAAACATACCAGCACAAGATCCACAAGTTGGACACGCATTGGCTTCCATATCAAGGAAATCTTCCTGCGACATGCTGCCATCTTTGAATGCGCCAACCGCTTCAAAAACAGAAGAAAGAGTGAGTGCTTTTCCGTGAGCTGACAATCCAGCTTTCATTGGACCACCAGAACAGAAGATAGCGGGGACGTTTGTACGAACCGAAGCGAGGAGCATGCCCGGCGTAATTTTGTCACAGTTTGGGATGTAGAAAACTCCGTCAAACCAGTGCGCATTGATTACCGTTTCCGCTGCATCCGCGATCACTTCACGAGAGGGAAGGGAATAACGCATACCGATATGTCCCATCGCAATGCCATCATCTACACCAATCGTATTAAATTCAAATGGGATACCGCCAGCCTCTCTAATTGCTTCTTTAGCTACATCCGCAAGTTCTCGCAAATGCACATGACCAGGAACAATATCAATGTAAGAGTTACAAATAGCGATAAATGGTTTGTCCATATCACCTGGACTTTTAATTTGACCTGTAGCATGCAGCAAACTTCTTGCTGGAGCTTGTTCGACACCTTTTTTTATTTTGTCACTACGCATATGACTTTACCCCATTTCTAATTAAGAATTGTTTGCCGACACTGAATTTTTAGAATTCACTAAATAGCGTGGCATTAATATATATGATTAAGTTCTGCTTGCTTGATAATCGCTTTTTAATGCTTGAAAATCCGAAATCCGGCTAAATAAAAAGCACCCCAATGATGAAAACAATGGGATGCTTTGCCAGAATCCCATTTAACGTAAACAGGACTCAAACTACTGTAAATTTCTACAGTGCTCAAAGTCCTTCTAGAGTAATAAAATTGTAATGACTGATTTAGTCGTTTTCATAAGTCATTATCCCCTTCGTTAAATGGTTTTATTTTTCGATTAGTCGCACATTTTTGAAAAAATTAATATCAAGAAATGTTATGTTAGTATTTAATATATACGGTTGCCATGCGATTGTCAATTGTTATTTTGAAAGTTTTCCGTCAGTTTGCACAATTCAAGCAACTTGCACTTTTAACTGAAATTAGTACCTGGTCTTATATTTGGACTATAACTAACATGGAAGCGCATTCAAAATTGAAAGGTCAAGTATATAGTCAGAATAGTTTTATTTTTATAGTTTTCCACCATTTAAATAATAATTTGGATAAAAAATCACAGATTAGTTGCGTTTCTCTACCCAATTCTGCTAAATTGAAAGTAATAAATTCGTAGGAAAGCCGGGTTTTAGTTGTGGATAATTTAGAAACAGATCGCTTAATTTTAATTAACTACACACTAGAAATGATTCAAGCAACAATCAATGGGACAGAAGCTTTAGAAAAAGCAAGTGGCTACCACGTGTCGCCTGATTGGCCTGGAATTGATTTCTTTTTTTATTTACCCTATGTGTTAGAAAATGTAAAAAAAGACGATAGAATGATTAAATGGACACGCCTAGTCGTTTTAAAACAAGAAAATAAGATTATCGGCGAAATTGGTGGACAAGGGAATCCCGACGAAACTGGCGAAATAGAAATCGGCTATAGTATTGTGCCAGACTACCAAAATAAAGGCTATATGTCCGAAGCGCTAATAGGAATGATCACTTGGCTAGAAGACCAGCCTGAAATAAACCGTATTTTTGCCAGAAGCTACGAGCAAAATGGTGCATCCATCCAAGTACTAAAACATAATCATTTTGTACATATCGAGGAAAAAGATACCGAAGAGAGACAAGGAAGAGTGATGATGTGGGAATATCCAATAAAACAAACCTGATTATTATTGCATCAGGAAAACCGAAAATATGGGACAAATTGCCGGATATCGGCCCAGTAAAAGCAAGTGAAGTATACACCGGAACATTTCACCGTTTAAGTAAAGCCTACGCAGTGCAATTTGCGAAAGAATACTTAATTTTATCGCCTAAATACGGTTTTTTACGACCAGATGATATCGTTCCAACAACATATGATATTCGCTTCACGATGAAAGGAACAGGGGCGGACACCATTCAGCTCGAGGAACTAAAAGCGCAGTGGCAAAAATTACAAATAAACCCTACTGAACAAATCCCGATGTTAGGCGGTAAAAAGTTCAGAGGGCTACTCGCGAGTATTACAGACAATAAACAATCTTTTTGTTTTCCTCTTGAAGGTGCAACAGGGATTGGTGTCATGCAGCAAGTGTTAAAGCAAGCTGTCGAGACAAACATTCCATTAAATCGTACTAAGCAGTAGAAGGGCAGCAGTTATGAGTAAAAACATAACCCCCATATTGACGTTTTTACGAATGAAAAAATAAATCGTTTGTAACGCCATTAAAATAGCGAGTGATACCGTGATAAGATGTAACATAAATCGACCTCCTCGATGTTGGGCGGGAAACTTAATTAAACAATTTGCGAACCTTCTTCAGTAAAGAGACAGGTTCTTCTTGTTTTTCTACCTGTTCTTCTTTATATAAATGAATATCTTCTTTGTTTACCGCTTTTTGACAGGCAAGGACAAGATAAATATCTGTTTCACCTTCCAAACGAGTAACAATTGAAAATTCATGTTTACATTTTTCTGCAAGTTTAATATAAGGGCGTAAAGAATTGTAATGCAGTAATCCGTTTAACAGAAGTTTGGAGTCACTATTTTCTAGGATTGCTTTCTCTAGTTCTGGAAGATATTCTTGGGTTAAAACTTCTTCTTTTGTGAGCGCGACTAAGACACGTTCACGGTAAGTTCCTAAATATTTTTTCTTCTCAGCGGGATTAATTTCTTTTGCCCCATACATGCCTTTTTCTAGATAGTCATCAATATTTTCAGCCATTATATGAGCTCCTTTAACTAGTTAGTTTTCCTCTCTATTCTAACATGCCTAGTAGCTTTTGCAAGTAAACAAAGAAAACCAGAAACAGGCTAGATTAGCCATATTTCTGGTTTTTTGATTAATCGATTGGGAACCACTGGAATCCGTCACGTTGAATAAGGTCGTCTGCTTCTTTTGGACCCATTGAACCGGATTTGTAGTTCGGGAAATGATCTTTTGTATTTGTCCAAACATCTGCTACATGGTCGATAAAGTTCCATGATAGCGAAACTTCATCCCAGTGAGAGAAGTAAGTTGCATCGCCGCGCAGACAGTCGAGAATTAATTTTTCATATGCTTCAGGCGTATTCATGCCATCTGGTGAAGAATGAATATAATTTAAGTTGACTGGCATTGTCACCATTCCTTGACCAGGTTCTTTTACGTTCAAATGAAGCGTAATACCTTCGTCAGGTTGGATATGAATAACAAGCACATTGCCACCAAGCGATTGTTGTTGGCCAAATAAGTTTAGTGGTACATCTTTAAACTGAATCGCAATTTGCGTTGTTTTCTTCGCAAGACGTTTACCAGTACGAATGTAAAATGGAACGCCAGCCCAGCGGAAATTATCGATTTCCAGTTTTGCTGCAACAAAAGTTTCTGTATTGGAATGAGGGTCGACATTATCTTCTTGACGGTAGCCTTTTAGTTCTTTGCCATCTACTTCACCGGGACCATACTGACCACGGATAAAGCTTTGATGTACTTCTTTTCCTTCAAAAACACGTAAAGAACGAAGCGCGCGAACTTTTTCATGACGAATCTCGCGAGTTGATAAATTAATCGGTGGCTCCATTGCAAGTAAAGAAACGATTTGTAAGATATGGTTTTGTACCATGTCGCGAAGTGCGCCACTTTCATCGTAATAGCGTCCACGATCTTCCACACCAAGCACTTCTGTTAAAGTAACTTGGATATTATCGATATAACGGTTGTTCCAAAGCGATTCAATGATCGAATTTGCAAATCGAATAACCGAGATATTTTGGATCATTTCTTTTCCTAAATAATGGTCAATACGATAAATTTCATCTTCTTTAAATGCTTGACGAAGCGAATCGTTTAATTCCTCCGCACTAGCTAAATCATGGCCAAATGGCTTCTCGATAATTAAACGATGAAAACCATCCGTGTCCACAAAGCCTTCTGATTTAATACGACTTGCGATAGTTCCAAAGAAATTCGGCGCCATAGCAAGGTAGAATAGACGATTACCACCTAAGTCATATTTTGCATCGAGTTCATCAGACAAATCTTTTAGCGTTACATAAGATTCTTTATTCGTCACATCATGAGATTGATAGTAGAAATGAGAAGCAAATGCATCCGCGTCTTTTTCGGAACCGTCAATGTCTTTGATAGACTCTTTTACTTTATCACGGAAGAAATCATTACTCCATTCACGACGTGCTGTACCAATAACAGCAAAATTGTCGCCAAGAGATCCCTTACTGTACAAATGATATAGCGAAGGGTAAAGTTTGCGATTTGCCAAATCTCCCGTACCGCCAAAAATAGTAATCAGTGCTTTTTGTTCTAACTCATCTGTCATACGTCATTTACCCTCTTTCTTATTCTCTTAATGGCAAAAAATTAACTGCTAAGAAAAAGTTTTCTTAGTTTGAAAAGAACCCCACAAAAAAAGGCCTTATTAAATGAGCTATTAATTTTCCTCATTAGTCCATACTATTTTATCCATAATGAGGCATTTGTGCAACTGTTTGGTTCGAATATTTTTTTAATTTGACAGTTATTTCTGAATTATAAGCGTTTTTATTGGGAAAATGTTTATTTCCTGTTCGTTTAAGAATGTGATAAAATAAGACACGAACTGGGAAAGGAATGGAACAATATATGGAACTTGTTTTTTTAGGAACTGGAGCAGGCGTACCGTCACGAGGCCGTAATGTCACATCCATCGCACTTTCAATGTTAAACGAACGAAATACAATTTGGCTATTTGATTGCGGAGAAGCAACACAACACCAAATCATGCGCAGTCAAATTAAACTAAGTAAGCTAGAAAAAATATTTATTACCCACTTGCATGGTGACCATATTTTTGGACTGCCTGGCTTATTAAGTAGCCGTTCTTTCCAAGGAGGGGAATCCGACCTAACTATTTATGGTCCAGCTGGAATAGAAGAATACGTTGAAACTTCTTTACGACTAAGTGGGACTAGACTAACATACAAAATTATCTTTAACGAGATTGAACCTGGTTTGATTTTTGAAGATAAGATGTTTTCGATTACCGCGGACGAATTGGATCACGGATTACGTAGCTTTGGTTACCGAATTATTGAGAAAGATAAACCGGGTGCGCTTGATGCGAAAAAATTAATAGCAGCGGGTGTCGAAGCAGGCCCTATTTTCCAACATCTGAAAAATGGTGAAACAGTCACATTAGCTGACGGACGTGTCATTAACGGAAAAGACTACATTGATGAGCCGCAAAAAGGGAAAATCATTAGTATTTTCGGCGACACTAAAGCCACAGATAGTGAACTTGGATTAGCGCTAAACGCCGATGTGTTAGTACACGAAGCAACATTTGAAGGCGATAAAGAAAAGCTGGCAGGAGAATACATGCATTCGACCACGTTGCAGGCTGCGAGTCTTGCGAAAAAAGCCAACGTCAAAAAATTAATATTAACGCACATCAGCTCCAGATACGATCGTGAAGCAAGTAAAGAACTATTAATAGAAGCACAATCTGTTTTTGAAAATACTGAAATAGCGTATGACTTAGCTGTTTTCCCAATTGGAGAGTGACGAAATGAACCCTTTTTTGAAAAATAAAACGGTATTAATTACTGGTGCTTCTAGCGGTCTTGGTGCAGAAATCACAAGACAAGTGGCAGCATCTGGCGCAAACGTTATTATTACAGCAAGAAGTACGGAAAAATTAATCGCTTTACAAAAAGAAATAAGTGCCAATTTTTCAGTTGAAGCGACTTATTTTACGCTCGATATGACAGATTTTGAGCAAGTAAAACAAGTCAGCGCTGAAATCAATGCGGCATATCAAGTAGATGTGTTAGTCAACTGTGCTGGTTTTGGTTTGTTTGAAAATGCAGTAGATATCCCGTTTGAGACCATCGAAAAAATGTTTGATACGAATGTGTTAGGTTTGATTCAGTTAACGCAACTCATCTTACCACAAATGCAAGCTCGCAAGTCTGGTCATATCATCAATATCGCGTCTCAAGCAGCCAAAATTGCCACACCAAAATCAACAGTCTATTCAGCAACAAAATATGCTGTACTCGGTTTTTCCAATGCGCTGCGTTTAGAATTAATTCCCGATAAAATCAAAGTAACGACGATAAATCCAGGCCCGATTGCAACGAACTTTTTCGAGGTTGCAGATAAATCAGGGAACTACTTAGAAACAGTGGGTAAATTAGTTTTGAAACCAGAAAAAGTAGCTAGAAAAACCGTGCAAATTATGGGGACAAGACGCCGCGAAATCAACTTACCTTTCGTGATGAATATCGCAACACGGCTTTACCAAGTCATGCCGCAAGTTATAGAATTCTTCGGAAAAGGCGCATTTTTAAAGAAATAAAACAGGAGAAAATACCTTGTGAAAATAGGGTATTTTTTTCTTGTAATTAATTAAGTTAGCGTTTATAATTAGATAAGAACGCCTGTTCGTTTTTAAAGGAGATGCAGTTATGGATACGAGTAGGAAAATTATTCATATTGATATGGACGCTTTTTACGCATCTGTAGAACAACGCGATCACCCGGAGTTTCGCGGGAAGCCACTAATTATTGGCGGTGATCCGAATAAGCGCGGTGTTGTTTCGACTTGTTCGTATGAGGCACGCAAATATGGTGTACACTCAGCTATGCCTACTCGCCAAGCTGCCAAGCTCTGTCCGAATGGTATTTTTATTCATGGAAATATGGCGCATTATGTAGAAGTATCTAATCAAATCCGCGAAATCTTTTCCAGATATACGGATATTATTGAGCCACTTTCTTTAGATGAGGCCTATTTAGACGTGACCGAAAATAAAAAAGGAATGAAATCCGCCACACTAGTTGCACGTGACATCCAACAAACGATTTACCGTGAACTCGGACTAACTGCATCTGCTGGCGTATCCTTCAATAAATTCATTGCAAAAATTGCTTCAGATTTCAAAAAACCTGCGGGTATTACCGTGGTTGCTCCGGAAGAAGCAGAAGCCTTTTTAGAACAAATTCCTGTGACGAAATTTTATGGGGTAGGGAAAGTGACCGCAGAAAAATTACATCGACTTGGGATTGAAACAGGGGCGGATTTGAAGAAGTGGAGTGAATGGGACCTTATTCGTGAATTGCATAAGCATGGTTATCAGTTGTATCGTCACGTGCGAGGTCGTTCGAACAACATTGTGAATCCGCATCGTGATCGCAAATCGGTTGGTAAAGAAACGACTTTTGAATTCAATGTGCTCGATAATCGAATTCTAGAACAAAGTCTTATGAAGTTTGCTAAGAAAGTAGAAGAACGCCTCATTAAGCTACAAAAACATGGCAAGACCGTGGTACTAAAATTGCGCTACAGTGACTTTACAACGATTACCAAGCGGATTACCTTAAACGAATATACCAATGATGCTAATCAAATTTATCAAGCAGCAGCATTACTGCTCCGAGAGAGTTACACTGGTCAGGATAGCATACGTTTGATAGGGCTTACTGTAACTAATTTAAAACCTGTTTACTTTGAAAATTTACGGTTAGAAGGATTATAAGAAAGGCTAGCACGGATTAGGTGCTAGCCTTTTTGCTTATTTCATTTCTAATAAACGTTCTTTAAGTTCTTGTTCCATTGTTACAAGTTCTTTTTCAGCAACGGCACGTTTTGCACGGCCTTCTTGTTGGATTTTAAGCGTTTCTTGTAATGTCTCGATTAAGCTTGATTGAGTTTCTTTCAACGTTTCGATATCCACAATACCTCTTTCATTTTCACGCGCTGTTTCGATAGCGTTTGTTTTTAGCATATCGGCGTTTCGTTTGAGCAGTTCGTTGGTTGTTTCGGACACTTGGCGCTGAGCTGCAACGGCTTGTTGTTGACGAAGCAAGGTAAGCGCGATAGCTACTTGGTTTTTCCAAAGTGGAATGGCAGTCATAATAGAAGATTGGATTTTTTCAGCAAGTGCTTGGTTTGTATTTTGGATTAAGCGAATTTGCGGCGCTTGTTGAATAGTGATTTGACGGCTTAAACGTAAATCGTATACGCGTTTATCAAGTCGATCAGCAAATTGCGTTAAGTCATTCACTTCTTGATAATCCATTTGGTCGCCAGTTTGTTCCGCTTTTTTACGAAGTTCTGGGAGCATTTTAGTATTAATTTCTTCTAATTTTAATTCTCCAGCAGCAATGTAAATATTAAGTGCTTGGAAGTAATCTTTATTTTTATCATAAAGCTGTTCTAGGAAAGAGTTATCTTCCATTAAACGCTTTTTTGAGTGTTCCAGTTTTAACGCGATGCGGTCAATTTGGGTACCAATTTTTTGATATTTAGAAGTAATTTCATTGATGGATTGTTTTACTCGGTGGAACATTTTTGTGAAGACGTTTTTGTTGCGAGCCGCAAGTTCATCAGGATCTGCTTCTTGTAAACGATACATTAAATCGCTAATGATATCGCCAATTGGGCCGACGTCTTGTTTTTGGACATGTGCTAACATCGAATGAGAAAAATCATGTAGCTTAGCTTGGGCCGGAGCTCCGTAACCAAGAATTGCTGCTTGATTTCCAGGTTCGATTTGTTTGGATAACTCTAGTGCTTGTTTTTTATTTGTTTCAGTAAGCATATCAACTAGGCGAGGAGCTGCATCCGTTTCGTTATTTACGATACTTGCAGCAGTTTCACCATCTGATCCAAACGGGTTAGCTAAAAGATCATCTAACGTTTGGTTGAATTCTTTCTCAACTACTAAATCTTTTAATTCATTTGTTTCTTCATTTGGCTTGTTCTCGGTCATCTTTTGTACCCCTTTCGAATTTCTTTTTCTGTTTAGAAATGGAGTTTTTCGCTACTTCTAATTCAAAGTCAAGATTATTCACGTCTTGATTTAAAAGTGTAAATAAATCCTTTTCAATAACGCGACTTAAATCATTTAGAAGTGTACGTGTATCAGAAAGTGTTTGATAGATTTTTTTGTCTTTTACTGGTTGTTTTTCTAAGAAAGCATATTTTTCGGTTAGCTCCACCAAAGAATCAAGATGGGAGAAAAAGAAATCTTCTGCTTCATAGAAACGTTTTGGTTCATCTTTTACGATACCGTAAATTCTTTTTGTAAGTAAAAGCGTTTTGTTGCGTTCTTGGAAAGAATATAGCGCTTTGTTTTGAGTCATGATTTTTTGAAGGCGGATAATTTTCACGCGAGCTTCTTCTAAGTTGGTGCGAATATATTTGTATTCTTTCTTGGTTAATCCAGTTGCAATCATTTGCGCGCGGTCCCCGGCTTTGGATGAAAAGAAAAATAGGGTAGCCGCAACAGCAATAACAATCGTTGCAATTATCAAGCCATTATGGATTAGTAAAGTGAGAATACCAGCCAAAATAATGACAAGGAAAATAGAACCTGTGAATGCTAATATCTTTTTAAAAACGGTCATTATACATCTTCTCCTTTAAGTACCTGTTAAAAGGTCCGCTTTTCTTATAATATGTTTTTCTAAAAATAAAGATTAGTGGAAAGTAACTTACCATTTAAGTATATTTTGTATGCTAGCACTAGGCAAGTTGCAAGGTTTTTATATTTTAGAAAGTGTCCTTTATTTGTTCTTATCATACCATATTTAGAAAATAGATGTTATCAGTCGTGCGATGTAAATTCACCTCGGACTCAGTTATGTTATAATGAAAAAAAACGAGGAGTTGGTGGCAGAGATGGACTTACTGGAAGAAAAAACACTTCATACGGAAAAGATATTTGATGGAAATGTGATAGCTTTACAAGTAGATGATGTGGAGTTACCGAACGGGGAAAAGAGCAAACGCGAAATCGTTAAGCATCCCGGGGCTGTAGCAATTATTCCGTTTTCAGCAGATGGCGAAATGTATTTAGTAGAACAATTCCGAAAGCCACTCGAAAAAACGATTATCGAAATTCCAGCTGGTAAAATGGAGCTTGGAGAGGATCCGCTCGTAACGGCCAGACGAGAACTAGAAGAAGAAACTGGTTTTCAGTCAGATGATTTAACGTATCTTACTTCTTTTTACACATCACCTGGGTTTGCCGATGAACTTTTACATATTTATGTAGCGCGTGACCTCCGGAAAATGGAACAACCATTGGCACAAGATGCAGATGAATTTATTAATTTAGTCAAAGTAACTCCAGAAGAAGCAGAACAATTAATAGAACAACAACTCATTCATGATGCTAAAACAATGTATGCCATGCAATACTGGAAATTACAACTATTAATAGAAGAAAACGAATAAATCTTGTTCAACTGTATGAGATAAATTTATAGGAAACTATGAAAAATGACAAAGCGAAAAAAACAAGTGTGGGTGATTTATTTACGATTTCATTACTATTTGTAACTAGAGACCTTTTAGATTCGGGGATTGGAGGTTTTTTCCATGGCTTCCACAGAATTTCCAATTAATAAGTATATCAAACTGGATGAATTAAGGAGGGACGGTTTCATAAATGTTACTTCACGAGGTTCTGGAATTATTGTAAGCTTCATGAATGCGTATCATTCTTTAGTGCCCTGGAATAGCTTTCATGATCCTAACTATCGAGATTCATTATTAATTTCAATAGATAAAAAATCAAATAAAGTTGTTCTAAAATAGGACGCAAGGTGCAAATAGAAGGTTACTTTATATTTTGAAGAAGGCTTTTTAATAATAGTATATGAAAGCATAAATCTATTTATGATGGCTGCAGTTTAGAAAGACATTATATAGGACTAGATAACCTAGCTCATTTAAAGTTATAGCATTGTTGTGTCTTCATTATGTAAAACATTGTCAGAAGAGGTTGGAATGTGGTATTATTAATGTGAAAAGAGAGCCATGCGTGAACATGGCCCTCAAGCGTAAGCCCATTTAAGGTGGCAGCTAGTTTAATGTATTATAAAAATAACCACTAAACCGTCCAAAGTTTATGAGTGGTTATTTTTTTTGTTATTTTGACTGTTTAATAACAACACTAAGGTTGCAAAAGCGACTGCAAAAGACAGGGCTTCATAAACGGTCATGGATTATCCTTTCCAGGAGTTCCTAACAAAAAATTCATAGGCATCATCCTTTCTTGTTGAAAGAACTAGCCACCACCATATACTTGCTTACTTAACTATAATTATAGCATCCGAAATATGATTATTCTATGTATAATGGAGTGGTTAATGAAATTAGTGATTTTAGGCTGAATCCCATATTTTCTAAGCATAAATACAGATGAAAAACAGTAATTTATCTACTTTTATAGATTTTAGGTGGATTAGATTTTTTTGTGAAAAAGGGTTTAATAGTTCTTGATTGACTACCTGGTCAAAAGGGCTTATACTCAGATTGACTAAGTGGTCAATTTGAGTGTGGAGGAGAGAACATGGAAGCAATTAAAGTGGAGTCGCTCACAAAAAATTATCATAAAAAGCGAGCAATTGAAAATGTGAATTTATCTGTAAATGAAGGCGAACTATATGGTTTTATTGGTCCGAATGGTGCGGGGAAATCAACGACAATTAAAGTGTTACTGAATTTTATTTATGCAACGAGTGGGAGTGCGACAGTTCTCGGGAAAGATGTCGTGAAAGATTCAGCGGAAATTAAAAAAATGGTTGGCTATGTGCCAAGTGAGGTGCGTTATTATCCACAAATGACTGCTAATGATATTATCCACTATGCTGCCAAGTTTCATCATATTGAAAACGCGGCACAAAAAATGAACAAGTATTATGAAATGTTTGCGATTGATCCGAAAAAACGTTTTGGAGAAATGTCGCTTGGAAATAAGAAAAAAGTAGCGATTGTTGCGGGACTTATTACCGAGCCGAAATTATTTATTTTGGATGAACCGACGAATGGGCTTGATCCTTTGATGCAACATTATTTATTTAAAGAAATGACCGAGCGCAATAAAGAAGGCATGACGATTTTTCTTTCTAGCCATAATTTGCGGGAAGTTCAAGAATATTGTACAAGGGCTGCTTTTATTCGAAATGGTAATATTATCGCGGTGGAAGATATCGCCAATCAACAAATGACTGGCAAAGTGATTGCGCTGAAAGGAACGAATTTACCACTGGAAAAATTGACGAATGCGGGCGCAAGAATTATCGAAAAGGAAACGGGGAAAGCGCGGCTTATTTTTGATGAGGATATTAAAACGATTTTGCCGTTATTGCAAGAAAAAGAAATTACTGATTTAACGATTACCAATCAAGAATTGGAAGATAAATTTATGACGCTATACGAAGGGGGAGAAATTAAGTGAACATTTTACACATTGAATGGAAAACACGGATAAAAAGTCTGGTTGTTTGGGCTGTTGTGGTAATTGTGATTTTAGGTGTGTTTATGGCTTTCTTCCCAAGTATGCAAAGTAGTGGAATGCAAGATTTAGTGAATACGAAAATGAATGCACTTCCGCAAGATATGATGAAAATTTTGCATATGGATTCGATGGCAGATTTAACGAATATTGATGCCTATTTTGCGTATGTTTTTCAGTATATTTTTATTGCGGCATGTGTATACGCGGCGTTAATAGGTGCGCAGGCGTTGATTAAAGAAGAAACGGACGGGACGATTGAGTTTTTATATGCGCAGCCAATTACACGGACTAGTCTAGTTTTCTGGAAAATGATTGGGAACTTATTGTCGTTTGTAGCTTTTTGGGCAATTACATTTGTGGCTTCGGTCGTACTTGTTCTTTTCTTGAAGCCGAATGGAGTTGATGGTGGTAATTTAGTCATGGAGCTTGTACGCGTGTTTTCTAGCGAGTTGCTTGTGGCTGCTGTATTTATGAGTGCTGGCTTTATGATTTCGGCGGTGCTTCGTTCAGCCAAGCAAGCTTCTCCAGTTGCACTTGCGCTCGTATTTTTAACGTATATTTTAGGAATTATGGCTGGTTTAAATGACAAGGTCGATTTTTTCAAATATTTTTCACCAATCAACTATGCGATTCCATCTGAGATTATGGATAAAGGAATTACTGGGACGAACGCACTGATTTCTTGCGGGGTGATTGTCGTGATGGTTGCGGCAACCTTTGTTCTTTATAAGAAAAAGGATTTGAAAGTATAATGGATGAAAAACGGTTGAAAATTTTAGAAGCAGCAATGGAAGAATTTACGGAAAAAGGATACCAGGCGGCTAGTACAAATAAAATTTGCGCAATAGCTGGTGTTTCGAAAGGGCTCATTTTTCACTACTTTGGGTCTAAAGAAAAGCTTTATATTGCGGCGGTTAGTTATGCGGTTGATTTTGCGACGAATGAGGTTAGTCTGGAAGGGGAACGTTGGGGTGACTTTGTCGAGATGGCGATTTGGTCGACGAAGATGAAACTGGATTTTAATCGCCAGTATCCCGCGGTGTTTGGCTTGATTATGCAGGCTTATGGAAATCCGCCAGCTGAATTAAAAGGGAAGCTAGATGGCTTTTTTGATAAGGCGATTGAGCGGTCGGAAGCGCAAATGAATCAGGTTTTACGTGAGATGAAGTTGAAGAAAGATGTGAATATGGATGCGGCGCGTAAAGTGATGGCGGCTCTTTTTAAGCATATTACAGAGACGAGTACGATTTATTTGCAAAGCCATCCGAATGCGACGATGGAAGATTTTGTTCCGCTTGCGAATGATTTTACGGAAATGATGCGGATTGTTGAATTTGGGATATGTGAAGAGAAAAAGGATTTGGGCGAGTGAGCCCAAATCCTTTTTTTAACCAATAAAACTTTCGTGATGTGTGCTGATCATCGCTTCATCTGCGGCAGTTGGTTC
Organism: Listeria cossartiae subsp. cayugensis; assembly: GCF_014229095.1. GTDB lineage: Bacteria > Bacillota > Bacilli > Lactobacillales > Listeriaceae > Listeria > Listeria cayugensis. The sequence goes on from NZ_JAARZC010000002.1 coordinate 340,288, forward strand.
TAAATATTTTTTCGCACTATTAATCGCGATGGGTCCCTCATGAAGGCCAGCTGCGATAATGCGTATTTTTCGAGGGTAGGTGGCGCTATCTCCACAAGCAAAAATGCCTGGGACCGTCGTTTTCATTTCATCGTCCACAACAATGCCGAAATCCGCTTGTTCAAAGCCCCATTCAGCCATTGTTCCAAGGTCTACTTTCACACCATGATTAATAAAAAGTGCCTCAGTTTCAATTGTTTTCGTCGTTTGCGTTTGATTACAGCAAACGGTAATTTCAGTTAGTTGGTTATTCGTTCCAATTAGTTCGCTGATTTCGTGGTGGATATGAATTTCAACACGGGAGTTTTTAAGTTCGCGCACGCTTTCTTCATGTGCTTTAAAATCTTCGCCGCGGTAAATAAGGTGCACTTGTTTGGCGATTGGTTCGAGGGTTTGAGCCCAGTCAATGGCAGAATTTCCGCCACCAGACACTACCACTACTTTATCGCGGAATTGCTCAATGTTTTTGACATCGTAATGAATCGCTAAAGGGAAATCTTCGGCATGATTTGCTTCTAACTTATTGACTTCAAAAGTGCCACTACCAGTTGCGATAACAATCGTTTTAGAAAAGTGAATCGCGCCGTTATGCGAGGTTAGTTGGAATGTGCCATTTGTTAGTTTGGTCACGTCAACCACGCGCTCATTACAAACAATCGTAGGATGAAATGTTTCTGCTTGTTCTTTTAAATTTGCAACGAGATTTGCTCCTGTAATTGCGGGAATGCCGCCAATGTCGCGAATAATTTTTTCAGGGAAAAAGTAGCGGACTTTGCCGCCAACAGCTGGTTCAGCATCAATGATTTTTGTTTTCATTGAACGTAAGCCACTATAAAATGCGGAAAATAAGCCAATTGGACCGCCTCCGATAATTGTTACGTCATAAACCTCATTTGGCAATGGAATCAAGCTCCTTTACAATTTCGCATCCGTTACATGTTTCGTATGGGAGGCAAAGAGGGACACCGCTGCGTGGATCAATTAAAATATCTGCTTTGATATTAAAAACATCCTCTAAAGTTTGTTCGGTCATTACACTAACAGGCGTGCCTTCTGCAATAACTTTTCCTTCTTTAATGGCAATCATATGGTGGGCGTAACGAGATGCGTGATTTAAATCATGGACAACCATTACGATTGTGCGGTTCTCCGATTGATTTAATTGTTTTAATAAATTAAGTACATCTAGTTGGTGCGTCATATCTAAAAAGGTTGTCGGTTCATCAAGGAAAAGTACATCTGTTTCTTGAGCAAGCGCCATGGCAATCCAAGCACGCTGGCGTTGTCCGCCTGATAAACTATCGATTGGTCGATCCGCAAACTCCGTCAAATTCGTTACACGTAATGACCAAAAAATGATTTCGCGGTCTTTTGCGGTAATCGATTTGAAACTGCTTTGATGCGGGGAACGTCCATAAGAAATTAATTCAAACACCGTCAAACCATCAGGTGCAGAAGGATTTTGTGGTAAAATAGCTAACTGTTTGGCAACTTCTTTGGTTGGCTGACTATGAATCGTTTTACCATCCAAAAAAACAGCTCCTTTAGTAGGTTTCATTAAGCGGGACATCGTTTTTAAAATAGTCGATTTCCCCGAGCCGTTTGCACCAACTAAGGCGGTTATTTTATTCGCTGGAATGGCTATATCTAAACCATCAACAATGATTCGTTTGTCGTATGAAATTTGCAGGTTATCTGTATGAAGGTCTTTCATTTTCATCGCTCCAATTTAAAGTTAAGGTGATAATCATTCTCAATGGTTAAGTATAGAGTTTTTATGGAAAAGATGCAAGCGATACTTTGCTGAGGATGATTTGCACTTTGTGAAGAATGTTGCTATACTAACTGAGAATTATTATCAGTTGCAGGAGGGGTTCAATTGAAAAAAGGTATCTTTTTACTCGTATCAATGCTTTTAATTGCAGTGGTTTTGACGGCTTGTGGAGATAACAAATCGGCTGGGAAAGAACAGGTCGAGATGCGTACATATACAATGACAAATGGAAAGAAAGTAGAGATTCCAGCGCACCCGAAACGAATTGTCGCTTCGGAATATTTAGGAAACATTGTTTTGCTAGGAATGAAGCCAGTTGGTGCTAGAGCGAAACAACTGGAAAATCCATTTTTGAAAGGGAAAGTGGATGGGATTGCGGATATTGGTGATCCTGTTTCAGCAGAAAAAGTGGCGGAATTACAACCGGATTTAATTATCGTTTCAAAGGAAGATGAATTTGAGGCAATGTCGAAAATTGCGCCAACTGTGTTAATTCCATATGCGACTTCTAAAAATGTGGAAGAAGATGTGCGCCAAATTGCTGATTTGGTTGGTGAAAAGAAAGCTGGGGAAGGATGGCTAGATAAGTTTCACCAAAAAGCGAAAGAAAGTAGAGCGAAATTAGCAGGGAAGCTAGATGCGAATGAAACAGTGGGGATTTACGAAGTGCAGGACAAAGATTTTTATGTGATGGGGCAAAATATGGGGCGTGGTGGTCAAGCGATTTATAATGCTTTGCAGTTGAAAGCTCCAGCAAAAATTCAAAAAGATGTGCTGGCCGGGCAAGATTGGCAGAAGATTTCACTAGAAGTATTGCCAGAATTTGCGGCAGATAGAATGTTTGTAACGACGACTTCTTCTGGAGATTCTAAAGACGGCGAGAAGACGTTGAAAGATTTGACGGACTCACCAATCTGGAAAAATTTACCGACGTTTAAAGCTGGGAATGTTTATCAAATGGATTTTGATACGATGTTTTATTATGATCCTCTAGCAGTGGAAGGGCAGTTGGATATGATTGTTGAGAAGTTACTGGAATCTAACTAATGATTGCGCTTAGTGTTTGATATTGATATAATTTTCTTTGCGACTGATAATTATTATCACTTAAAATGAGCGGATAATTTAGATGGAAGGAACATGTACAGATGGATAAGTCAAAACAGATAAAAATGAATACAAGACCAACTGTCGCGATTTTTATACTTTCGGGTGGGCTTTTGTTGCTTCTAGTTCTCGCTTTGTTCGGAATTGCGGTAGGAGCGGCCGATATTAATTTGAGTACGGTTTGGGATGCACTTTTTCATTATAATAGTTCGGAAACGCAGCATCAGATTATTCGTAGTTTGCGTGTTCCACGGGTGATTGCGGATATGGCGATTGGTGCGGCGTTTGCGGTGGCTGGCGCGATTATGCAAGGGATTACGCGGAATCCGCTGGCTGATTCGGGCTTGCTTGGGTTGAATGCTGGGTCGACATTTATGGTAGCAGTTTGTTTTGCATTTATGCCGTGGCTCAGTTATAACTCGTTAATTTTGTTTTCATTTGTTGGAGCGGCGATTGGTGCTTTCATGGTTTTTGGCGTTAGTTCGCTGGCTGGGAGTGCGATGTCTCCAACGAGGTTAGTACTTGCTGGTGCGGCGGTTAGTTCACTTCTTACGGCACTTAGTGAAGGGCTGGCGATTTATTTTAAACTGAGTCAAGATTTGGCATTTTGGTACGCTGGTGGGGTTGCTGGCGTGAAATGGAGCCAACTTGCGGCGATTTGGCCGTGGTTGCTCGGTGCGCTTATTGCGGCGATTTTGCTGAGTAAGTCAATTACGATTTTAAGTTTAGGCGATGACATTGCAGTTGGTCTTGGTGAAAAAACAACTTTTGTTAAAATTGCTTCGATGGTAGTGGTGTTGATTTTGGCGGGACTAGCTGTGTCGGTTGTTGGGCCGGTTGGGTTTATTGGTTTGATCGTGCCACATTTAGTCAGATTTTTAGTTGGGGTTGATTATCGTTGGATTATTCCATGTTCGGCTGTTGTGGGGGCATTTTTGACTTTAGCGGCGGATATCGTGGCGCGAACTATTAATCCACCGTATGAAACGCCAATCAGTGTTATTTTTGCGCTAATCGGGGTTCCTTTCTTCTTATATGTAGCTCGTAAAGAAAGGAGGAACTTATAATGTATATGACGGTTGCAGAAAAGCGAAAAAGATCACGGCGAATTTGGACGTTAATTATTTTAAGTGTGCTGATATTTTGTACTTTTACATATAGTGTCAATGCTGGTTATTCGAAATTGCCATTTTTAGAAGTGATTAAATCTTTCTTTGGAATGGCGGATGCGGGCACACAGCTTATTGTGACGGAATTTCGATTGCCTCGGATTGTTATTGCACTTTTAGTTGGTGCTGGGCTCGCGGTTTCGGGAACGATTTTACAAGGGATTTCTGGAAATGGGCTGGCGGACCCGGGAATTCTTGGGATTAATAACGGTGCAGGTCTTGCGGTTATGCTTTATATTTCCTTCTTTCCTTCCACGATGGATGTACCGGTTTTATTTATGCCTTTTATTGGGTTTATCGGGGCGATTTTAACGGCGTTTGTTGTGTATGGGCTTTCTTATAGTAGGAGTGAAGGATTGTTGCCTAACCGGTTGCTACTTACGGGGATTGCTGTTGCGGCGGCGATTGCGGCGTTAATTACCCTTTTAACTGTTCGACTTGATCCGCAGAATTATCAACGTTATGCGGAATGGATGGCTGGAAATATTTGGGCATCGAGCTGGCAATATGTCTTTGCACTTTTACCATGGTTAATTGTTTTAGGGACGATTGCTTTTATGAAAGTGAAAACGCTAGATGTGCTTTCGTTTGGAGATCAAGTGGCTACTGGGCTTGGTGTTCGCGTGGAACGGGAAAAATTTGTTCTATTAATAGTAGCAGTTGGTCTTGCTGCGGCTTGCGTTTCTGTTAGTGGCGGGATTGCCTTTATCGGGTTGATTGGGCCACATATTGCGAGGAAGCTAGTCGGCTCGGCGCATCGCTGGGTAATGGTAACGGCGGCACTTTCTGGTGGTTTGTTATTATTACTTGCAGATACGATTGGACGATTGATTATTCAACCATCGGAAATATTTGCGGGGATTGTTGTCGCGATTATCGGCGCACCGTATTTCTTGTTCCTTCTTGCTAAAGCTAAATAATAATTATTATTGATAACGAGAAATTAATGAGTAATTGATAATCATTGTAGACAGCCTATTGCTTTTGTGATATCTTAGTAAACATAAGCAATAGGAATTGACTACGTGCCATTTTTATCGTGAAAAGGAAATTCCTAACTTGCATTTTATTTATAATTATTATAAACTGTATTCATTGTTAAATGATAATGATGATAATTTAGAAAGACAACTTGTTGTAGCAACCAAGGGAGGAACCATAATGGAAGGTCGTATTGGACGCATTAAAGCACAACTTCATGATGCTAGTTATAAATTAACACCACAGCGAGAAGCTACTGTTCGCGTTTTACTGGAAAATGAAAAAGATCATTTAAGTGCCGAGGAAGTTTTCTTGCGTGTGAAAGATATTGCGCCTGACACTGGTCTTGCAACTGTTTATAGAACGCTTGAGCTTTTAACAGAGCTACGCGTGGTAGATAAAATTAATTTTGGTGACGGCGTATCTCGTTACGACTTGAGACAAGAAGGCGCTAAGCACTTTCACCATCATTTAGTTTGTTTAGAATGTGGGTCTGTGGAAGAAATTCAAGAAGATTTACTAGAAGATGTGGAAAAAATCGTTGAATCGAAGTGGAATTTTCTTGTTAAAGATCATCGTTTGACTTTCCAAGGGGTTTGCGCCGATTGCCGACAAAAAACTAAAAAAGAATAATCACAGAGTTTGAGATAATCTATCTCAAACTTTTTTTGTTAAAGATGGACTGAATTGCCTGAAAAGTATTATAAGTTTCTTTCTATTAATTAAACGTTTTCAGTCAGAGTGGAACATGGTAGAATAGGTCTTGTGGAGGAAATGCTTATGAATGATTTAATTGAAGATTTTTTACATTTTTTAATTGTAGAAAGAGGCTTATCCGCTAATACTATCAAAGCTTATCAGCGAGATTTACACTATTTTGTTTCTTACATGGAAACTTCTAAGAATTTAACGGATCCCAATATACTTGAAAGAAGCGATATAGTAGGATTTATGGCGTTTGCTAGGCAAGAAGGAAAGTCAGCAAGAAGTGTCGCGCGATATATTGCCTCACTACGATCATTTTTTCATTATTTAATGCACGATGGAAAAATGTCACATGATCCAATGATTCAAATTGAAACACCAAAACAAGCGCAAAGCCTACCCAAAGTTTTAAATTTAGATGATGTGGAAAAGTTACTTAGTTCATCGGATACTAGTACCCCGCTCGGACTAAGAGACCAAGCAATGATGGAAATTTTATATGCGACAGGACTTCGTGTAACGGAACTTGTTCGACTAAAAATGGATGATTTGCACCTTCATATGGGTTTTATTCAAACAATTGGTAAAGGCGATAAAGAAAGAATTATCCCGCTTGGAAAAACGGCAACAACCGTTTTAGAACAATACTTAGAGGAAGCACGACCAAAACTTCGCAGACCGAAATATCGAAATGATTTTGTCTTTTTAAATCACCACGGTCAAGGACTGACTAGACAAGGCTTCTGGAAAATTTTAAAAGGAATTGCGAAAGAGTCGGGGATTGAAAAGCCGATTACACCGCATACTTTGCGTCATTCATTCGCCACCCATTTGCTTGAAAACGGGGCTGATTTAAGATCAGTACAAGAGCTCCTTGGTCATGCCGATATCTCCACTACGCAAATTTATACACACGTAACAAAACTGCGCCTAAAGGATGTCTACAAGCAATTTCACCCGCGCGCTTAAAAAATATAACGGAAAAGGATGAGTAAATATGCCAGATAAATTTAAACGAGTACATGTAGTTGTAATGGATTCAGTTGGTATTGGAGAAGCACCAGATGCTGCTGAGTTTGGCGATTTTGATGTCGATACATTTGGACATATTGCAAAACACGTTGGCGGATTAAACATGCCTGAAATGGGCAAATTAGGTTTATCCAATATTCGTGAAATCGACGGAATTAAAAAAGCAGAAAAACCACTAGCTTACTATACAAAAATGCAAGAAGCTTCGAATGGTAAAGATACAATGACAGGTCACTGGGAAATTATGGGACTATACATTGATACGCCTTTCCGCGTTTTCCCAGATGGATTCCCTGATGATTTAATCAACCAAATTGAAGAAAAAACGGGTCGCAAAGTAATCGGAAATAAACCGGCAAGCGGCACAGAAATTATGGATGAGCTCGGCGAAGAGCACGTTAAAACTGGCGCGTTAATTGTTTATACATCGGCTGATTCTGTTTTACAAATCGCGGCGCATGAAGATGTTGTACCTTTAGAAGAGCTATACGAAATTTGTGAGTTTTGCCGCAAAATCACTTTGGATGATCCGTATATGCTTGGTCGAATTATCGCACGTCCATTCGTTGGTGAACCAGGTGCGTTTGTTAGAACGCCAAATCGCCATGATTATGCGCTTAAACCTTTTAAACCAACTGTAATGGATGCTTTAAAAGATGGTGGCAAAGATGTGATTGCGATTGGTAAAATTTCTGATATTTTTGACGGTGAAGGTGTTACAGAATCTATCCGTACAAAATCCAATATGGACGGAATGGACCAATTTATCGCTGTATTAGATAAAGACTTTAACGGTATGAGTTTCTTGAACTTAGTTGATTTTGATGCACTTTTCGGACATCGTCGTGATCCTCAAGGTTATGCGGATGCGCTTGTTGATTTTGATGGTCGTTTAGTAGAAGTAATGGAAAAGCTGACAGATGATGACCTTTTAATTATTACAGCTGATCACGGAAATGACCCAACATACTCTGGCACAGACCACACTCGTGAGTTTGTACCATTACTTGTATACTCACCACGTTTCAAAAATGGTGGTTCAGAATTAGAATTACGCAAAACGTTTGCCGATCTTGGCGCAACTGTTGCCGATAATTTTGATGTAAAAATGCCGGAATATGGCCAAAGTTTCTTAAAAGACTTGAAATAGGAAAAGGGAGGAACAAAAATGAGTTTAGAAAAAGTAAATGAAGCAGTTGCGAAAATTAGAGAAAGTTATGCTGGAACGCCAAAAATCGGTTTGATTCTTGGGTCTGGTCTAGGTGTTCTTGCAGACGAAGTGAACAATCCAACAAAACTTTCTTATAGCGAAATCCCACATTTTCCTGTTTCTACAGTAGAAGGACATGCTGGACAATTTGTTTTTGGTGAGTTAGAAAATAAAGAAGTTGTTGCCATGCAAGGCCGTTTCCACTTTTATGAAGGCTATTCGATGCAAGACGTTACTTTCCCAGTTCGTGTTATGAAAGAACTTGGTGTAGAAGTACTTGTCGTGACGAATGCAGCTGGGGGCGTAAACGAATTGTACTCAGCTGGAGACTTGATGTTGATTTCTGATCACATTAACTTTATTGGAACGAACCCGCTTATCGGACCAAATGACGAGCATTTTGGCCCACGTTTCCCAGATATGTCCGAAGCATATAATTTAGCTCTACGTGTCGATGCTAGACTTATTGCGCAAGAACTTAATTTAACTATTCGTGAAGGTGTATATGCTGGATTTAGCGGTCCAACTTACGAAACGCCTGCTGAAATTCAAATGATGCGTACGCTTGGAGCAGATGCAGTTGGAATGTCCACTGTACCAGAAGTAATCATTGCGAATCATGCTGGATTACGCGTACTAGGTATTTCTTGTATTACGAATATGGCTGCCGGAATTCTGGACCAACCACTTTCTCATACAGAAGTTATTGAAACAACGGATAAAGTTCGCAGCACGTTTTTACAATATGTAAAAGCAATTGTTGCTAAAATTTCTTAAAATAATTGGTAGCTAACCTCAGTCCAAATTTATTATTTTCTGAAGCAAGAAGATAATCGATTTGGGCTGAGTTTTTTACGTATTTGATATTATTTTCAGATAGTTATTGTCGCTCGGCTTCTTAGTGTGCTACTATATAAAAGAACTTTTAAAAATCTATAATGTAAAGGTGGGATTGGCGTGACGTTTGAACGGCTTGGAACAATGAATGTAAATGCAGAAGGACATCTCGAAATTGGAGGGGTGGACACTTTAAAGCTTACTGAAAAATATGGTACGCCACTTTACGTTTATGATGTAGCGCTAATCCGTGACCGAGCAAGAGGATTTAAGAAAACATTTGAAGAGTTAGGCGTGAAAGCGCAAGTAGCTTATGCGAGTAAAGCATTTTCTGCTGTAGCGATTTACCAGCTGATGGCGGAAGAAGGCCTGTCGCTTGATGTGGTTTCGGGCGGAGAACTGTATACAGCAATTAAAGCGAATTTTCCTCCTGAAAGAATTCATTTTCACGGAAATAATAAAAGTGCAGAAGAAATACATATGGCGCTTGATTATGGTATCGGCTGTTTTGTTATCGATAATTATTATGAAATTAGTTTATTAGAAGATATATTAATAGAACGAAATGAAAAAGCTTCTGTGTTAATTCGTGTGACACCGGGTATTGAAGCCCATACACATGATTATATTTTAACAGGACAAGATGATTCGAAATTTGGCTTTGGTCTTACTAATGGGCAAGCCGAGAAAGCGATTAAACAAGTACTTCATGCAAGTGCGTCTTTTGATTTAATCGGGCTACACTGCCATATCGGTTCGCAAATTTTTGAAACAACTGGTTTTAAATTAGCAGCTCGTCGGATTATGGATAAATTGGTTGAATGGCACGGGACGCTTGGTTTTGATTCAAAAGTGCTTAATCTTGGTGGCGGATTCGGTGTTCGTTACACAGCGGAAGATGAGCCACTGGAGCCGAGTGAATATGTACGCCAAATTATGGATGAGGTCCGTGATGTAGCGAATAGTAATGATATCGCTATCCCAGAAATTTGGATTGAACCCGGCCGTTCGCTTGTTGGTGAAGCTGGTACAACCCTTTATAAAGTGGGGTCGCGCAAAGAAGTTCCGGGAATTCGGAATTACCTTGCTGTTGATGGCGGTATGTCAGACAATATTCGTCCAGCGCTATATGATGCGCATTATGATGCTGTTCTTGCAGCCAACCCGGAAAAAGTCGCAGAAGAAACGGTGGCTATCGCTGGGAAATGTTGTGAGTCTGGTGATATGTTAATTTGGGATTTACCGTTACCGAAATCAAATGCCGGCGAAGTGCTAGCAGTCTTTTGTACAGGTGCTTATGGTTATGCGATGGCAAGTAATTATAATCGCATCCCAAGACCACCAGTAGTTTTTGTGGAAAACGGAATCGATAAATTAGTCGTTGCCCGCGAAACCTATGAAAATTTAGTGCAAAATGATCTTTCATTATAGTAGGGCGGGACAGATATGGTAGAAATGAATTTTAAAGTGGATGCTTTTGAAGGACCACTTGACTTACTTCTTCATTTAATTGGACAATTAGAAGTTGATATTTATGATATTCCAATGGCTGAAATTACGGACCAATATATGGAATTTGTTCATACAATGCAAGAAATGGAATTAGATGTTGCTAGTGAATATTTAGTGATGGCAGCAACGTTACTAGCCATAAAAAGTAAAATGCTACTTCCAAAGCAAGAACTAGAAATCGACTATGATACACTAGAAGAGGAAGAAGATCCACGGGACGCTTTAGTTGAAAAGCTAATGGAATATAAACGTTTTAAAGAAGCCGCCAAAGAACTAAAAGAAAAAGAGGCCGAACGAAGCTTTTATTTCAGCAAGCCGCCAATGGATTTAGCGGAATACGACGATGGAACAAAAGTAGCCGAACTTGATGTATCCTTAAACGATATGTTAAGTGCTTTTAATAAAATGCTACGACGCAAAAAGTTAAATAAACCACTTCATACACGAATTACCACACAGGAAATTTCGATTGACGAAAGAATGGATTCTGTTTTAGGAAAATTACACCAACAAGTAAATCACCGCTTACGATTTGACGAGCTATTTGAAGAACAAACGAAAGAACAATTGGTCGTTACGTTTTTAGCACTATTAGAACTAATGAAACGAAAATTAGTCGAAGTAGAGCAATCGGAAAGTTTTGCGGATTTATATGTGCAAGGTAAAGGGGAAGAACTATCGTGAACAGAGAACAACAATTAGGCGTATTAGAGAGTTTGCTTTTTGCAGCGGGAGATGCCGGGCTTTCCACGGAACAATTAACGGAAGTCATGGAAATCACGCATATTGAAGCGCTCAATTTATTAGAGCTTTTAAGTGAACGATACAACGGAAATGCGGACAGAGGACTTATTTTATTAGAGTTAGCTGGATCGTTTCAATTAGCTACCAAAAAAGCACACGCGGAATTTTTACGTAAGTTAGTCGAAGTTCCTAGCAACACCGTTCTGTCGCAAGCGTCACTAGAAACATTAGCGATTATTGCCTATCGTCAACCGGTAACTAGAATGGAAGTCGATGAGGTGCGCGGCGTTCAAACAGATGGTCCGATTAGAACCCTTGTTGCTAAAGGACTCGTAACAGATAAAGGGCGTGTCGACGGAGCTGGGCGGGCAAAACTTTACGTTACAACAAGTGAGTTTTTAGATGCTTTTGGACTTAATTCTTTAGAGGATTTACCAAAGCTTGCTGATCCAGCGGCAGATGAACCAGATCAGAATGAAATGGACCTGTTTTTTGACCGGTTTAACCAAAGTAAAGAACAGGAGGAGGAATAAGAATGGAACGTTTACAAAAAGTAATTGCAAATGCGGGTATTACTTCAAGAAGGAAAGCAGAGAAGCTTATTCAAGAAGGTAAAGTAACAGTGAACGGGAAAGTAGTGAAAGAATTAGGTGTAAAAGTTAGTGGTACAGAACGAATCGAAGTAGAAGGAATCCAACTAACAAAAGAAGAACACCGCTATTTCCTTTTTTACAAACCAAGAGGAACAGTATCGGCTGTAACGGATGATAAAGGCCGCACAACGGTAGCCGACTACTTTGCTGATATTCCAGAACGACTGTATCCAGTAGGACGACTTGATTATGATACATCTGGTTTATTATTAATGACCAATGACGGGGATTTTGCGAACTTGCTAATGCACCCGAAAAATGAAGTTTCCAAAACATATATTGCACGTATTAAAGGAATTCCTGAACGTGAAGTGATTCGTCAATTAGAGCGCGGAGTTGTTATTGATGGTCGTAAAACAGCCCCAGCAAAAGTAAAAGTGCGTTCTTCTGACAAAACAAAAGACAAAGCAATTGTTGAAATCACCATTCACGAAGGACGAAATCGCCAAGTACGTAAAATGTTTGAAGCAGTCGGTTTTGAAGTGCAAAAACTATCAAGGGAAGAATACTCGTTCTTGAATTTACGTGGTTTGAACGCAGGGGAAAGACGAGAATTGTCCCATCATGAAGTAAAACAATTAAAAACAGAAGCAAGATTCGGTAAAAATAAAAAGTGACTTTTCGGCCAAAATATACTTTCTAATAGCGTGTTTTGTGAAAAACATGTATAATTTAAATCGTAGGAAATTTGGTATAGGCAATTGTATGGTTTTTTCGTATGTGGGTACGGAAGATTCCATTTATTTGAATGATCATTTTATGTAAATGAGAGTTAGGGGATGAGTACTTATGAGTGAACAAGTTAGAGTGCTTGTTGTGGATGATGAGGACCGGATACGCCGCCTTCTGAAGATGTATCTTGAAAGAGAGAACTATCGTATTGAAGAAGCTAGTGATGGTGATCAAGCATTAAGCATGGCGCTAAACAACAATTATGAAGTAATCCTACTTGATTTAATGATGCCTGGTAAAGATGGCATTGAAGTTTGTCGAGAACTGAGGGAGTTTAAATCGACACCTGTTGTCATGTTGACAGCAAAAGGAGAAGAAGCTAATCGCGTTCAAGGCTTTGAAGTTGGTGCAGATGACTACATCGTGAAACCATTTAGCCCAAGAGAAGTTGTACTGCGAGTGAAGGCTGTTCTTCGTCGTGCGAAACAATCTTCGGAAGAATCGGCTGGTGGAACACCGGGAGATATTATTACGTTCCCACATTTAAAAATTGATAACGAAGCTCATCGTGTTATTGTCGATGGGAAAGAAATTGGTTTAACGCCGAAAGAATATGATTTACTGTATTATTTAGCGAAATCCCCAGATAAAGTGTTTGATCGTGAGTCGCTTTTAAAAGAAGTGTGGCGGTATGAATTCTTTGGTGATTTAAGAACCATTGACACACACGTCAAACGATTACGTGAAAAATTACATGACGTATCAGAAGACGCTGCGAGAATGATTGTAACAGTTTGGGGTCTTGGATATAAATTTGAAATTCCAGAAGATTAATAAAACAGACTAAGATAACGGGCAAAGACGTTTAATCGGCAAGTGTTATGCCGCACGTGCTTTGTTCGTTGTTTTTTTGTTCGAATCGAGGTGAGAAAAGATGAAGATTTGGAATAGTATCGTTGGAAAAATTTGGAGTACGATAATCCTGTTATTAATTGGGATTCTGGTTATTTCTGGATTTCTCGTTGCGATGATTTATGAAAAAAATAATATTACCCAAATTACCAAAGAATTGGAAGAAAAAACCTCTAGTATTATTACCGTGATGAAAGAAAATGATGAAGTAATTTCCACAGAAAATCAAAATGATTCTGCACTTATTTTGCTGGATGATACGATGGGTGTAATTATTGAACAAGATGGAAAAAGCATTTATCAATCGCAATCACCAGATACGGTTTCCACAGCATCGGCGAATAAATTAATTCAAGATAAAACATTAGATAAAGCGCTAGATAAAGATAATAGTGTCACGATGAAATATAATTTTAAAACAGGGAACGGTTCTTTGCCAGTCGAAGTATCAGCTCAAAAATTCACCCTAGCGAATGGCGAAACGGGTGTTGTTTATGTCTATCAATCGTATCATGATATTTTGAAAGTTAACCAGAAGACTATGAGTACACTAATTATTTCTGGGATCATTGCGATTGTTATAACCTCTATCCTCTCTTTCGTCTTTTCTTCCCGAATGGCCTTTCCGCTTCGTGAAATGAAAAAAATTGCGATAGCTGTATCGAAGGGGAACTTTGACAATCGTGTGCCGACTTATACGCATGATGAAATTGGGGAGCTTGGCGTCGCATTTAATGATATGGCGAAACAATTAAAGTATAATATTAGCGCTCTTAGGCAAGAGAAGGAGCAACTATCGAATATTTTAGTTGGGATGGCAGATGGCGTTATTAAATTTAGCGTGGATAAAACGATTATTCTTAGTAATCCGCCAGCAGAAGAATTTCTGCATAATTGGTTCTTCTCTCCTGAAAATACGGAAAAAGTACTGATTCCAGTAGCCTTAAATGATTTATTAAATGATACGCTAGAAAAGAAAGAATCCCAAGTCGGTGAGATTACATTCGCTGACCGTACGTATGTCGCGATTTTAACGTTGCTTTATACGGGGGAACATGTGCGTAGTATTGTTGCGGTTATTCGTGATATGACAGAAGAAAAACAACTGGAAAAAATGAAAAGTGATTTTGTTAATAATGTGTCGCATGAACTCAGAACGCCAATTTCTATGCTACAAGGTTATAGTGAAGCGATTATTGATGGGGTTGCTCAGTCGGATGAAGAAGTGCGGGAGTTTGCGCAAATCATTTATGATGAATCGCTTCGTATCGGACGCTTGGTCAATGATATGCTGGACCTCGCTAGAATGGAAGCCGGATTTAATCAAATGGATAATCAAAAATTACCACTGGCACCATTACTTCGAAAAGTTATTTCTAATTTTGATGTGCTCGCCAAAGAGAACTTTGTAGAATTAGGCTTAGAATTAGAAACGCCAGATTTAGAATATTCATTTGACCCGGACCGGATGGAGCAAGTATTAATTAATTTAATTATGAACGCGATTCGCCATACCGGTAAAGAGGGCTATGCTGGAAAAGTAATTTTAAAACAAACGATTGATGAAGCACAGAGTAATCTTGTTATTACGGTGTCCGACAATGGCAGCGGGATTGCAGAAGAAGATATCCCATATTTATTCGAACGTTTTTATAAAGTCGATAAAGCAAGAAAACGTGGTAAAGCAGTGGGGACAGGAATTGGCCTTGCGATAGTGAAAAACATTGTAGAAGCACACAACGGAAAAATTTCAGTTGAAAGTGAACTTGGTAAAGGATCGGATTTTATTATCACCTTGCCTCTCTATAAATAGAATGGAGCGAAAAACATGGAAAAAAGACAAACAAAATTTTGTAAAGAATCTTTAGTTATTAAAACGAGCCGGGTTTTCCCGTCAGATACGAACAACCATAACACCCTTTTTGGTGGGAGATTGATGACTTATATAGATGATACAGCTTCGATTAGTGCATCTCGTCATTGTCGCACAGAAATCGTAACAGCTTCCACAGACTCGGTAGACTTCTTAAAACCAATTAAAAATGACCACTCAGTTTGTTTAGAATCTTATGTTGCGTCTACTGGAAGAAGTTCAATGGAAATTTTCGTTAAAATCATTGCGGAAAATTTAAAAACAGGCGAACGCTATTTAGCCGCAACTTCCTTTTTGACATTTGTTGCGTTAGATTCAGACGGCAAAACAGTGGAAGTACCACTTGTTGAACCAGAAACAGAAGAACAAAAAAGAATTCATGCCGGAGCAGAAGCAAGAAGTATCGCGCGTAAAATTCGTTTAAAAGAAAATCAATCATTAGCGGAATCATTGTCTACCGATATTCCGTGGTAATAAATAAAAACCAGATACTTAGTCTGGTTTTTTATTTATGTAAATCAAGAAAGCGCTTACGTGAAAAAACATACAAAAGGACTTGCGAAAAAATTTTTTCATGGTAAAATAAAAATTGTAATAAAATATTCGTTCATCTTCGGGGCAGGGTGTAATTCCCGACCGGTGGTTAAAGTCCACGATCTGCTTTTTTAGCAGTTGACTCTGGTGTAATTCCAGGACCGACAGTATAGTCTGGATGGGAGAAGATGTTGGCAGACCTTTTCGTTTGTCTTCACGAGCATGTGTTAGCAAGCTGTGATGCTTATTTGAGTATTCAGTGCTTGTTTATTAATTCACAAACTCTCCCTCAACTTTTTTTAGTTGAGGTTTTTTATTTGCTTGGGTTGCATTCGTTAAGTGATGTCCTCGCTTCTTGGTGAACATCAAGGGAGAAATGACAATGAAGAATTATTCAATGAAGGTTTTTGTAAGCGTGGCGGTTCTTGGCACATTAGCATTTATTTTAATGATGCTGCAATTTCCGCTACTACCGAGTGCACCATTTTTAAAGCTTGATTTTAGTGATATTCCAGCTTTGATTGGTGGCTTATTATTCGGTCCACTCGCAGTGATTTTAGTAGAACTAATCAAAAATGTGCTACTTTACATTGTGTCAGGTAGTCCAGTCGGAGTTCCTGTTGGAGAATTAGCCAATTTTATTAATGGTATTTTTTATGTATTACCGATTTATTATTTATTTCATTGGTTTCGCTCAACAAAAGGAATGGTGCTTTCAACAGCAGTTGGAACGTTAGTAATGACAGGCGCAATGGTGGTATTTAATTATTTTGTACTATTACCATTTTACATTAAACTTGGTGGACTTCCGGCGGATACAGATGTTGCTTGGTTAGTCACATATACGATTGTACCATTTAGTTTATTAAAAGGAGTCATCGTTAGCGCTGTATTCTTATTGCTATACTCTAGATTGAAAAACTGGATTGCTAAAAATCAAACAATAAAAGAACGGCGCAAATTTGAAAAAAGGCAACAAGAAACAAGCCATTAAATAAAAAAATCCGACAGTCTCTAAATGGGCTGCCGGATTTTTTTAATGAAATGGACTATCAGAAACTTTGATAGAAAGCGAAGGACAAGCAAATTCAGCGTCAATCACCATTTCGACCAAGTCTTCAGGGATTTCTTTTGTTCCAGTGTTATCATCTAATATATTAAAGGCAAGACCTTCTGTATCATAATCAAAAACATCAGGCGCATGAATGGAACAAGCTCCACAAGCGATACAAGTGTCTTTTTCGACAAGGGAATACTTCAATTTTCTACGCTTCCTTTCTAAAATAACAATTTGAAGCCAGATTTTTTTCTTTTTCTATTGTAACATATTTTGAAAAAGTTTTTTTCGGTAAAACTAATGTAGAACAAGTGTTTCTGTGGTATGATTGTAGGAACAAAAAAGGTGGTGGAAATGTCTTGGATATGCTTGATAATTATATACGGACGATTTTAGAAAAAAGTGTAACACCTAGAAAATTACCGTTTATTCATACGGTTTTAGCGGGACGGAGAACGGGGCAAGCTGTTCAAGATATCCATCTTTTTCAGATGCAGCATTTATTTGGTCTTGTACCCAATCTGAAGGCGAATTATTTGGAAATTCGACTCGCGGAATTAGTGCGGCAAGGGGCTATTATTTCTACGGAAAATGGTTATCTTAGCGAGGCAAACTTAGCGGGTACTTTTTCTAATACTTATCCGGATTTTCAAGGTTTTGCGTTGCAGCGGCAAGCATTTGATTTTTTTGCACATTTGCGGCTCGCGGTGCAAGTAGTTAGTAATAAGCATCATCAAGAGAGTTATTACTTACCTGTTATTCGTGATAAGAAAGTACAGCAGTTTATTAAGTATTGGCTAAAACAGCAAGACAACGCGAATTTAGCAGATGATTTGTATGCGGAACTCATTCGCTGGTTTGAAAAATTAGCAGTTACTAGGCCGGGATTTTTAGTGGAGCGTTTTTCAGGTGGAGAATTAATGGGCTATACGACTGAACAGATTGCCACCAAGTATCAAGTAGAGAAGTGGGATGTTTATTTTGAGGTGCTTCATGAAATCCATCGTCTTTTAACTGCGATTAGAGCATATCCGGACGAGTGGACACTATTAGCGAGTTTCGTACCAGATGAATTAACATGTCTCACAAGTTCGGCCATGCAAACATATACACTTTGGCAAAATGGGGCAGATTTAGAAGCGATTGAACGAATTCGTAATTTGAAAACAAGCACAATCCAAGATCATTTTGTGGAAATTCGGGCTACTTTGAAGGATGCTGATGTCCCGTATTTACCAGAAGAAACCACTATAAAGACAATTAATATGAAAAATTGGAATTTGCTTCGTGAAATAAAAGCGGAATTTCCAGACTTAGATTATTATCAAATTCGGTTAGCGGTCGTTAGTAGGGAGGGCGAGCAGTGAATTTAGAACAGGAATTAAAAAACTATCTCGGTTTTGACGAGTTTCGCCCTGGTCAGAAAGAAGTCATTGAAACGGCCTTAGCGAAGCGGAACTGTTTTGCGATGTTACCGACTGGAACTGGGAAAACAATTTGTTATCAATTAGCGGGTCATTTGATGGATGGATTAGTGTTGATTGTGTCGCCACTTCTTTCATTAATGCAAGACCAAATGGAACGAATGCGCGCTCACGGGGAAAAGCGAGTGGCGGCACTTAATAGCTTTTTGAAACGAGATGAGAAGAGCCAAATCCTTGCGAACATTCATTTATATAAGTTTCTTTTTTTATCACCAGAAATGCTAAATAATGAATCCGTGAAAAGCTTGCTCTTAAAACAAAAAATCAGCTTGTTCGTTATTGATGAAGCGCATTGTATTTCTCAGTGGGGGCATGATTTCCGCCCGGATTATTTAATGTTAGGACAGTTTATTAAAGAAGCGAATTTTCCGGTGTCGATGGTGCTTACGGCAACAGCAACAAAGAAAGTCCGGGCAGACATTTTAACGCAATTGGAGCTAACTGATTGTGAACAGATTATTTACTCGGTTAATCGACCGAATATTTCTTTGCAAGTAGAGAAATTTTCTAATCAGCAACTGAAAAAAGAACGTTTATATGAGCTTGCCTGCAAACTGCAAACGCCAGGGATTATATATTTTTCAAGCAAAAAGTTAGCCGAAAGTGTGGCGCATGAATTAAGTGAAATTGCTGAATTGAGAGTCGCTTATTATCATGGCGATATGGAAACAGAGGATAGAATTGTTATTCAGCAGCAATTTGTTTATGGACAATTAGATATTATTTGTGCGACTAGCGCATTTGGGATGGGCATAGATAAAGCGGACATTCGTTTTGTTATTCATTACCATATGCCGGCGGATTTAGAAGCTTATTTGCAAGAGATTGGAAGGGCAGGGCGTGATGGTCAGAACAGTATCGCTATTTTACTATATGCAAATGGCGACGAATTTATCCAAATGCAACTAGCAGATCAAGATATACCAGATGCTAATTTAATCAACCTGTCCCCCGAACAGCGCAAAACTTTACCAGAGACAGAGCAGCGGTTCATCGAATACTATCAAAAAAGTGGTTTAAGCGCGCAAGAATTAACCGCCAAGATGGACTACCGAAAAAAATGGAAGCGAGCTAATTTGCAGCAATTTATTGGTTACCTACATACTGAAGATTGTCGTCGTAATTATATTATGCGTTATTTTGAAGAACCTCCACTAGAAGCCACTGCAGATAACTGTTGTGATTTGGATGGGGCTGAAATAATCGATTTTGAAAAACGAGAAAAAATCTCCCAAAAAGAAATTCCAACATGGGAAACCTATTTAGCTTATTTACTGCAATAGTTTTAGCGTTACGAAATTCGACAAAAAGTAGATAGTTTCACATTTTTTTCTAAAAAAAGACTTGTCTAATAGCAAAAAAATTGTTATTATTTTGTTCAGTAATCTGTAAAAAGCAAAGAATGGTTATATGCCAGAAGTACTAATTTATAATGATTATTGCTTTTTTTTCTAAAAAAGCGTTTTAAGTATTGTTGTATGTTGTTTTTATGGGTATAATTATTTCAAAGGTATTTCATTTATTAACATCTTATGTAACACTTCTCTGTGCCAATTATAGTGCATAGGATAATTTTAGAAAGCACTAAAGGAGGAACTTTGAGTGGTAAAAACAAGAAAAGAAAAACGGGAATATGAAGAACCGGCTGATTATGATATGAATGCTGAAGGGCAGGATGAATTTAATAATGAACCGCCGATGTTATCCCGTTCTGATAGCAGAAAAGTTAAAAAGAAAACTATTTTTAGATACCCATTACTGAATTTATTGATTGTGTTTTTCTTATTAATTCCAATCGTTATAGTAATTGTATTTGTAACAGTACAAAACATGGGTTCATCAAATGAAGTGAAAACAGAGACAGAATCGACTGTCAATGTATCTGACAACACACAATCGAAAGAAGATAAAGAAAAAGCGAAGAAAGCCGCAGAAGAAAAAGCAGCTGCTGAAAAGGCTGCGGAAGAAAAGAAAGCGGCCGAAGAAAAAGCAGCAGCAGATAAGAAAGTTCAAGAAGAAGAGGCTGTTAAAGCTGCTAATGCAAGAAAAGAACAAGAAGCTGCCGCAGAGAAAAAAGCCGCAGAAGAAAAAGCAGCAGCCGACAAAGCTGCCGCAGAGAAAGCTGCACAGAAAAAAGCAAGTGAATCCACACAGAAAAAATCTGGTGGCTCTCACACAGTTAAAGCTGGCGATACGTTATACAGCATTGCGCGTTCTGCATATGGACAAGCTGGAGCAGCTGCAGGTGTAGAAAAAATTAAACAAGCCAATGGACTGGGAAGTAATAATGTACCAGTTGGCACAGTTCTAACAATTCCACAGTAATAAACAACACTGAATGGGTCTGGGAAACGCTTCCGAGACTCATTTGTTTGTTTAAATGGAAAATGTAGGGGGAAATAACCATGGCAAAAGTGGCACTAATTACAACAGGCGGTACGATTGCAAGCAAGAAAACAGCATCAGGAAAACTTGCATCAGGTGAATTATCTGGAGAAGAATTAGCTGCGTTATGCCAATTACCAACAGAAATTCAAATAGATATCTATTCGACTTTTCAACTCCCATCTATGCATATTACACTTCCAGATTTAATCAGTTTAAAACAACTAATTGAATCTATTTTCATGGATGAAACATACGATGGTATTGTTGTGACACACGGAACAGATTCATTAGAAGAAACAGCTTATTTTCTCGATCTTGCAGTAACTGATGCGAGGCCAGTTGTTGTAACTGGTTCACAACGCGCACCAGAAGAACCAGGGACTGATGCTTATGTTAATATTCGTCATGCTATTTACACGGCATGTGAAATAAATTTACGTCAAGCGGGTACCGTTGTTGTTTTCAATGAACGGATTTTCGCAGCGAGATATGTTAAAAAAGTCCATGCGTCTAATATCCAAGGGTTTAGCGCGTTTGGTTTTGGTTATCTGGGCATCATTGATAATGACAAAGTTTTCCTTTACCAAAAACCGCTTGAGCATGAGTGTTTTGATATTCGGCTAGATCTTCCAGACGTGGTTGTGATTAAATGTTACATAGGTGCAGACGGTTTGTTTATCGATGCAGCAATTGATAAAGGCGTTGGAGGTATTGTTTTAGAAGGTGTTGGTCGCGGACAGGTTGCGCCCAAAATGATGCCAGCAATTATTCGCGCTTTAGATGCGGGGATTCCAGTTGTTATTACAACGAGCGCGGAAGAAGGTAATGTGTACACGACCTATGATTATGAAGGTAGCACATTCGACTTGTATAATCGGGGCGTTATTTTAGGAAAAGATTATGATAGTAAGAAAGCGCGGATGAAACTAATGGTACTTTTAGCATCCCAAGAAGAAATTAATCAAACCAATTTCAGATAAAAGGAGTTTTATTCTATGACTAAAAAGATATGTATCGCCATTGATGGACCAGCTGCAGCAGGGAAAAGTACTGTAGCGAAAATCGTTGCGAAAAAATTGCGTTTTGTTTATATCGACACGGGAGCTATGTATCGCGCGGTAACGTATATCGCTTTACAAAATAACCTTGCATATGACGACGAAAAAGCTATTGCGGCTTTATTAGAAAAAACGGTTATTCGTTTTGAACCAGGCGAAGTACAACAAGTATTCGTAGGCGAGGAAAATGTAACAGATGTGATTCGCTCATTAGAAGTAACGAATCATGTATCCATCGTTGCGGCGCATCCAGCCATTCGTGAAGCTTTGCAAAAACGCCAACAAGTTTTTGCGACAGAAGGTGGGATTGTCATGGACGGTCGCGATATCGGCACAGCGGTTCTTCCAAATGCCGAACTAAAAATCTTTTTACTAGCGAGTGTAGAAGAACGAGCAGAACGTCGTTATAAAGAAAATATGGCGAAAGGCTTTGCCGGAGACTTAAATCAACTCAAAAAAGAAATTGAAGAACGCGATCATTTAGATTATACCAGAGAACACTCTCCACTGAAAAAAGCGGACGATGCGATCGAGGTAGATACAACATCCATGTCGATTGATGAAGTTGCCAATAAAATTCTTTCACTAGCTGAACTAAAAATCAATAATTGATGAAAAAGTGCTACATTTTCTTAACTAAAAAGGAATGGAGCACTTTTTTAATTTAAGCTTGAAAGCCTAAACAAACTGAGCGATTTCACGCCCTATAGGCATTTTCACCCCCTTAAAAGAGCTTGACAAATGTGCTGATTTGTAGGATGTTATAAGAGAGATTTTTTACTTTGTGAAAAGTATCTTGATAGGATTTTCTAGCTGGAAGATCAGTTTTACAGAAGGTGTATTTGATATTTTTTCTTTAATTAATCGGAATTTGCCTATCTAGGAAAACTAGTCAAGCAGATGAGGCGAGCGTGAAGGTTGCTTCTGAATTAGAAACTCCTAAAATTCGACTAACGAATGGAGGGCTACACATGTCTGAAGATTTATTTGATGTAGAAGTTAGAAATTTTGAAGAAGGAGACAAAGTCACTGGCACAGTTACAAGCGTGGAAGATAAACAAGTTTATGTTGGTATTCCCGATAGCAAACTGGATGGTGTCGTTCCAATAAGTGAACTTTCCAATATACATGTGGAGACAGCTTCTGACGTTGTAAGCGTAGGCGACACACTTGATTTGATTGTCACTAAAGTAGAAGACGATGTACTTGTTTTATCTAAAAGAAAAGTGGATGCCGAAAAAGCATCTGATGATATTAAAGCTAAATTTGAATCTGGTGAAGTATTCGAAGCAGTAGTTAGTGACGTTGTAAAAGGCGGATTAGTTGTTGATCTTGGTGTTCGTGCATTTGTTCCAGCTTCTCTAGTAGAAGATCATTTTGTGGAAGATTTTGCTGACTACAAAGGGACAACACTTACTTTCAAAGTAGTAGAATTTGAACCAGAAAACAACCGAGTAATTTTAAGCCACCGTGCAGTTGTGGAAACAGAAAAAGCTAGTCAAAAACAAGCGCTACTAAGCGAAATCAAAGAAGGCGACGTGATTGAAGGTACAGTTCAACGTCTTGCTAATTTCGGCGCATTCGTTGATATCGGTGGCGTGGATGGATTAGTTCACATCTCGCAAATTTCTTATAAACATATTGCAACACCACAAGAAGTTCTAGAAGAAGGACAAAAAGTAACCGTTAAAGTTATCGGGATTGATCCTGAAAACGAACGTATTTCTCTTTCTATTAAAGCGAACTTACCTGGACCTTGGGACGGCATTGCTGAAAAAGCGCCAGTTGGTTCAGTTTTAGAAGGTAAAGTAGTGCGTCTAGTTACGTTTGGTGCATTTGTGGAAATTTTCCCTGGAGTAGAAGGGTTGGTTCACATTTCTCAAATCTCGCACGAACATATCGGGACACCACAAGAAGTCCTTTCAGAAGGCCAAACAGTAGAAGTGAAAGTACTTGAAGTAAATGAAGCAGATCAACGCTTATCTTTAAGTATTAAAGATTTACAAGATGCACCTGTAGAAGAAGCTGATTATGAACTTCCAGAAGAAAATACTGGATTCCAAATGAGCGATTTAATTGGTGATAAACTAAAAGGTCTGCAAAACGACGATAAATAATTGTATCCAAAAGAGCCTAGGGAGACTGTTCCCGTAGGCTCTTTTTATTTTTGAAATCGAACTTTTCATTGCCAGTAAGTTATTTTACTGATAAACTAAAGAAAGTTTGATAAATAGGATTCGAGAAAAAAGAAGGTGAAATAATGGCAAAACCAGTTGTAGCGATTGTCGGACGTCCAAACGTAGGCAAATCGACTATTTTTAACAGAATCGTTGGTGAACGTGTTTCCATAGTGGAAGATGTTCCCGGTGTGACACGTGACCGCATATATAATTCAGCGGAATGGCTTGGAAAAGAATTTAACATTATTGATACAGGTGGTATTGATCTTTCCGATGAACCATTCTTAGAGCAAATTCGCGCACAAGCGGAAATCGCAATTGATGAAGCAGACGTAATTATTTTTATTACCAATGGTCGTGAAGGGGTTACCGATGCAGACGAACAAGTAGCAAAAATTCTTTACCGGTCTAATAAACCAATTGTTTTAGCGATTAATAAAGTAGATAACCCAGAAATGCGTGATCAGATTTATGACTTTTACGCGCTTGGGTTTGGTGAGCCGTATCCAATTTCTGGTTCGCATGGTTTAGGGCTTGGCGATATGCTTGATGCTGTTCGTGCTCATTTTCCAAAAGAAGAAGAGGAAGAGTATCCAGATGATACAGTGAAATTCAGTTTGATTGGTCGACCAAATGTTGGGAAATCTTCCATTCTAAATGCACTGCTTGGAGAAGACCGTGTGATTGTTTCAGATATTGCTGGAACGACACGTGATGCCATTGATACAACTTATACATTCGACGGCCAAGATTATGTCATGATTGATACTGCCGGAATGAGAAAACGTGGGAAAGTGTATGAAAGCACAGAGAAATATAGTGTTTTACGTGCAATGAGAGCCATTGAACGCTCTGACGTTGTTCTTGTGGTTATCAACGCAGAAGAAGGCATTCGTGAGCAAGATAAACGAATTGCTGGATATGCGCATGATGCCGGACGTGCGATTATTATCGTTGTAAACAAATGGGATGCAATTAGTAAAGATGAAAAAACAATTAACGTATGGACAGAAGATATTCGGGAGCAATTCCAATTCTTGAGCTATGCACCAATTGTCTATGTATCTGCTAAAACAAAACAACGCTTAAATAACTTATTCCCACTCATTAACCAAGTAAGCGACAACCATTCATTACGTGTACAATCAAGTATGCTAAATGATGTTATTAGTGATGCGGTTGCAATGAACCCGTCACCAATGGACAAAGGTAAGCGACTTAAAATCTTCTATACAACACAAGTGGCCGTTAAACCACCGACATTTGTTGTATTTGTTAATGATCCAGAACTAATGCATTTCTCTTATGAACGTTTCTTAGAAAACCGGATTAGAGAAGCATTTCCGTTTGAGGGTACGCCAATTCGAGTAATTGCTCGTAAGCGTAAGTAAAGTTTTCGGGAGGAAAAATATAATGACACAGAAAAAAGTAGCTATTCTTGGCGCTGGAAGTTGGGGAACAGGTCTTGCACTTGTCCTAGCCGATAATAATCATAAACCAGTTATTTGGGGAAACTTAGATAAAATTGTGAATGAAATTAACGAATCGCACACGAATAGTCACTATTTGCCAGATATTATTTTACCAACTGAGGTAAAAGCGACATTGTCACTTGATGAAGCGATTGATGGTGCAGAAATTGTCGTGATTGCTATTCCAACAAATGCGATGCGTATCGTTTGTAAGCAGCTGAATGAAGCGTTGAAAGAACCGACTATTTTAGTACATGTAAGTAAAGGTATTGAACCTGAAACAAATCTTAGAATGTCCGAAGTGATTGAAGAAGAAGTAGATGCAGCAAAACGCAAAGCACTTGTTGTTCTTTCTGGACCAAGTCATGCGGAAGAAGTGGCGCTTCGTCATCCAACAACACTATGTGCGAGCTGTAAAGATTTAACGGCGGCAGAAATCGTTCAAGATCGTTTTATCAATAACAACTTACGTATTTATACGAATGATGATGTGATTGGTGCGGAAATTGGTGGCGCGCTGAAAAACATTATTGCACTAGGCGCAGGAATCTCTGACGGCCTTGGTTACGGCGATAATGCGAAAGCTGCACTAATGACTCGCGGAATGGCAGAAATCACTCGTCTCGGCGTTGCTGTGGGCTCTAACCCGCAAACCTTCTACGGGTTAACTGGTATTGGTGACTTAATTGTTACTTGTACGAGTGTGCATTCACGTAATTGGCGCGCTGGTAACATGCTTGGTAAAGGCGAGAATTTAGATGAAGTATTAGAAAAAATGGGTATGGTCGTGGAAGGTGTTCGAACAGCCAAAGCAGTACATGGTTGGGCGAAAAAACTAGATATTGATATGCCAATTACCGAATCGATTTACGCGATTTTATTTGAAAATAAAGATGCTCGTGAAGCAGTTGATTTATTAATGGGTCGTAAAAAGAAAATCGAAAAAGAATCGTTTTAATAGAAAGAGTCAAGATAGGCTACTCGCTTATTTTGGCTCTTTTTTTGTGAAATATGCTAAAATGAAGCAGAAGAGCCAAATAATACAAAGTAGGTGGAAAATATGGAAGTTACTCGTACAGATAAAGCCGTAACATTAACGTGGGAAAAAGAAGAAGTCAGCGCAGGAACAGAGGTTTTTGTAAGCAGTAGTCCTAGCCTAGAAACAACAAGTGAGCCTGTTTTTAAGGTGACCAGTGAGGTCAATCACTTTACTTATGATACAAAGGATATTCCTGTGTATTTCTTGTTACAGGCGCCAAACGGAGACAAGACAGTTGTTTCAGAACGGATTTTACCACTCAAAAGTGTCTTTAATTTTCGCGATATGGGCGGTTACGAGTCCAAAAATGGTAAACATGTGAAATGGGGCAAGTTGTATCGTTCTTCTAATTTAGTAAATATTAACGAAGCGGATGCAGCATTGCTTCAAAAATTACATATTAAATGGATTTGTGACTTGCGCAGTAGTTCGGAAGTAAAAGCGCAACCTACGCCGGCAATTGAAGGGGTACTAAATAAGCATATTCCAATTGGTACAGCCAAAAATGAAGAAACTAAGCTACCAGTTACAGACGACAAAACTATTTATGAGCCGCTCATGGGCGAAAGTTATCGTGTATTCGTTCAATCGGTTGAAGGTTTTAAAGAAATTTTTACAGAAGTTTTAGAAGATGCGAAAGCGGGACTTCCATTCGTATTTCATTGCACCGCAGGAAAAGACCGTACAGGCGTCTTAGGAGCATTATTATTAACATTGCTAGATGTGCCAGAAAAAACGATTTTCGACGATTATGCCATCACTAATCGCTATCAGGATGACATTTTACAAGAAATGGGTGGAATTGTGGCACTGTTTTCGAATGGAGCTGAAAAAATCGACTTAGAAACATTCCGTCCAATGGCAGAAGCGCGTCCAGAGTATTTGGAAATTGCTTTTGATGAAATGAAGAAACAATATGGTTCTGTAGCGAATTATTTAGAAAAAGGAATTGGAATTACTGCGGCAGAAAAAGCAGCGTTCCAGAAAGAAATGTTAGAATAAAACTAGGCTCAGAAACCTAGAGTTTTCAGGTAATAGCCACAAATTTACACATATTTTTATGAAAAAAGAACTATTTTAGCTGATTGTAGTGGTATCGCTTGCTATTCTAAGGCTTCCAAGTTAGTATTATGGATAACAGGTTGATACTATCACGTTTTCAAGCATTTAAAGAAAAAAGTTTGTGATTGAAAATGTTAAGAAACGGTGTCAGTTTGGCATTATTCCTTGCAGTTGTAAGGATTATGTGATAATCTTTTATCAGAATTACTGTTAAGGCTTGTAGTTAAGCCATTTCAGTCATGATTCTCCTTAAATTTCCAAGTTTTTGGAAAAAAAGAGAAATACAGGTATCATCTAGTGCCTGCTTATTTTGTAGTATTCTGTGAAGGAGGTGAAAACACAATGGCAAATAAAACTGATTTAGTAAATAGCGTAGCTGAACTAGCTGATCTTTCTAAAAAAGACGCAGCGAAAGCAGTTGAAGCTGTATTCGAAACTATTCAAACTTCTTTATCTAAAGGTGAAAAAGTTCAATTAATCGGATTTGGTAACTTTGAAGTACGTGAACGTGCTGCCCGTAAAGGCCGTAACCCTCGTACTAAAGAAGAAATCGACATCCCTGCAAGTAAAGTACCAGCTTTCAAACCTGGTAAAGCGCTTAAAGAAGCTGTTAAATAAGCTACATAGACTTTTAAGCACTAACTCTAGTCTGGCCTTAATTTTATAATTAAGCTAGGCTAGTTTTTTTATGTCCATTTTTAGTGGTTTTCTGTTTTAGAAATAGGGAATATAATTACGAAAGCAAAAAAACCCTATTATTATCACTAATTCAAGCAAATTAAATTTACCTTGAAGTTCGGCTGTGTTAAGATATACAAGGTATATAATGCTAAAAAGATAGGGGAATTAAGGATGGAGCAAATAGACAAACAAAAGATTGCTGACGCGGTAAAAGTTATTTTAGAAGCAGTAGGAGAAAATCCAGAACGTGAAGGACTGATTGATACACCAATGCGAGTAGCTCGTATGTATGAAGAAGTATTTTCTGGACTTAAAAAAGATCCTTCTGTTCATTTCGATACCATTTTTGAAGAACAACATGAAGAATTAGTGCTTGTGAAAGACATTCGTTTTTCGTCTATGTGTGAACATCATCTTGTCCCTTTTTTCGGAGTAGCTCACGTTGCGTACTTACCACAAAATGGAAGAGTTGCTGGACTTAGCAAACTTGCGCGTGTGGTAGATGATGTGAGTCGTCGTCCACAACTGCAAGAACGCATTACAACGAATGTTGCAGAGATTATGATGGACAAACTAAAACCACTTGGTGTGATGGTCATCATGGAAGCAGAGCATATGTGCATGACAATCCGCGGTGTCAATAAACCAGGAACAAAAACAATTACAAGTGCTGTTCGTGGCGCTTTTAAAAATGACGATAAGCTTAGAAGTGAAGTTTTGGCTTTAATTAAGCATAATTAAATATCCTTTATGGTATAATTTATTTTACGTAATAAGGAGATTCAAAGGGGATTGTTAAATGACTTATCAGGCAAGAGAGGCTGGGCTAAAGGAAGTGGAGCAGTTGGTACATGAGCAAGCAGTCTATCAGTATTTACAAGAGAATAATGAAGGCGGGCAAATGGACAAAGATCAAATGCTATTTCTTCATGAAGCAATTTCTGGCTCTGATTTGACTGATGCTTCTGCATATCGCGTCGTTAGTGCAACGCTGTACATGATTTTAGCGCATGATACACATGAAAAAATCGATGAGCCGGGTGATGTTGTAAAGCTGACTCGCAAAGAGCAAGAGCTGACGGTTCTAGCTGGAGATTTTTATAGTGCTCTCTATTATCGCACGCTTGCTGAATTAGAAATGATTCCACTACTGCGGGCTTTGCAAAGTGGTGTACAAGAAACAAATACAGCAAAAACCAATATTTACCAATTACATGTAGCGACAGATGAAGAATATTTATCTCAGCTTACTATGACGAATGCGGCGATTTTTGCCAAGTTTGCGAAGTACTTTATGAAAGATGAAACTTTTATCGCGCTTGGTTGCCAGTTCTTTTTGCTTAAAAGACTTCAAATGGAACTTGCTACTTACAAGGAAATTGGTGCGTCTAGATTGAAGCGGGCGTTTGACCATGGTTATTTTGCGAAAGAAGCTGTAACGAATTTTGAAAGTTGGCTAGTAGCGATTATTCGTGATGTGAAAAGTGAAGTGGAACGACTAAAAGAGGAGTCTGAACCGCTTTCTAATATACTGGAAAAAAGAATCATCGAAGTTCTTAACGACTGATAAATAGAAGGAGATTCGGGATATGACGGAAACTAAAGAAGAAAAAGTACATAAAGTATTTGAGAAAATTTCCCCCAGTTATGACCGAATGAATAGTGTAATTAGTTTTAAACTACATGTGAAATGGCGCAAAGAAACAATGAAGCTAATGCGTGTTCAAAAAGGGACGAATGTTCTGGATGTTTGCTGTGGAACGGCAGATTGGTCGATTATGATGGCGGAAGAAATTGGCCCAGAAGGTCATGTGACTGGACTTGATTTTAGTGAAAATATGCTGAAAGTTGGTCGCGAGAAAGTAGCTGAAGCGGATTTGCACAATGTGGAACTTATTCACGGGAACGCAATGGAATTACCTTTTCCGGATAATAGTTTTGATTATGTGACGATTGGTTTTGGGCTTCGAAATGTACCGGATTATATGCAAGTGCTTCGGGAAATGTACCGTGTGTTAAAACCGGGCGGACAGCTTGCGTGTATCGATACGTCGCAACCAAATATTCCCGGATGGAAACAAGTATTTAATGCGTATTTCCGTTACGTGATGCCTGTTTTCGGGAAGTTTTTTGCGAAAAGTTATAAAGAATATAGCTGGTTACAGGAATCAACGCGTGAGTTTCCAGGAATGGCTAGACTTGCGGAAATGTTTCAAGAAGCCGGATTTTCATACGTAAGATATATTTCACACAGTGGCGGCGCGAGTGCAACCCACTTTGGATTTAAAAAGAAGGAACAATAAGGTGGCAAGCATGAAACTTAACTTTTTATATGCAAATATGCAAAAAGACATTGACTCAGTGGAAAAAGAACTTAAAAAAGCTCTTTCTGGCGCAGCTGCTGAAACGACTTCGGATGCGGCACTTCATTTGCTAGAAGCAGGCGGAAAGCGAATTAGACCGATGTTCGTTTGTTTGTCTGCCAGACTTGCTTCGGATGCGGATTTTGATGCAGTGAAAAATGCAAGTGTAGCAATTGAATTAATCCACATGGCATCGATTGTGCATGATGATGTGGTCGATGATGCTGATTTAAGACGTGGACGCGAGACAATTAAATCGAAGTGGGGCAACCATATTGCGATGTATACCGGCGACTTTTTGTTTGCCAAGTCACTGGAGTATATGACGGAAATTAAAGACGTTGCCGCGCATAAAATGTTATCACATGTTACCGTAGAACTTTCTACTGGTGAAATCGAACAGTTAAAAGATAAATACAATTTTGATCAAAGTGTACGTAATTATTTGCGTCGTATTAAACGAAAAACAGCCTTACTTATTGCAGCTAGTTGTGGACTTGGTGGCGTTGTTTCTGGTCAAAGTGAAGCAGATTATCAGAAGTTATATCGTTTTGGTTATTATGTTGGTATGGCGTTTCAAATTAAGGACGATGTACTTGATTTTGTTGGCACAGAAAAAGAACTCGGTAAACCAGCTGGAGAAGATTTAAGACAAGGAAATGTGACATTGCCAGTATTTTTCGCAATGCAAGATCCTTTTCTAAAAAAACGGATCAGCCAAGTTACAGAGGAAACGCCAGCAGAAGAAATTGCCGTTTTAGTGGAAGCTGTCAAGAAAGCCGGGGCAAAACAGGCCGAAGATATCGCCACAGCTTACTTAAAAAAAGCAGTAGCAATACTCGATTCGTTACCGCAAGTGCCTGAATTGAAACCACTGAAGCAAATCGTTCGTGTTTTAGATAAAAGAAATTATTAACGTGAGGGAGGATTCTTTATGGAACAAACTTATGTAATGGTTAAACCGGATGGCGTGGAACGAGGACTTATTGGTGAAATTGTAGCAAGAATAGAGAAAAAAGGCTTGAAACTTGTTGCTGGAAAATTAATGCAAATTGACCGCGAACTAGCAGAAAAACATTATGCGGAACATATCGGAAAACCTTTTTTCGAGGATTTAATTGGCTTTATCACTTCTGGCCCTGTATTTGCGATGGTGTTAGAAGGTGACGGGGCGATTACAACTGCGCGCCGAATGATGGGGAAAACGAATCCTTTAGAAGCGGATCCTGGAACTATTCGCGCGGATTATGCGATACATACTAATCGAAATGTGATTCATGGTTCAGATAGCCCAGAAAGTGCAAAACGCGAAATTCAATTGTTTTTTGCACCCCATGAAATTTTAAGTTATCAAAAAGCTGTCGACACTTGGATTTAACATAGCTCAGAGTTTAGGGAAACCTAGGCTCTTTTTTCATATAGAAATTACCATTTCATGCGGTTTTTTGATAAGATGAAAGAATGAAACTAAAGTATTGTGTTCTCGCTTGGCATATGTTAAGATATTACACATATACTTTAAAGCGCTAAAATATAAACGCTAGAAATACCTAGCTGAAATAGAAAAAGGAGAGATGAGCAGATGAGATACTTAACGGCAGGAGAATCACACGGACCGGGGCTTACAACAATTATTGAAGGGTTACCAGCAGGAATGCCTCTACTTGCAGAAGACGTAAATAAAGAACTAAAAAGAAGACAAGGTGGACATGGTCGAGGAGCGCGTATGCGTATCGAAAAAGACCAAGTACAAATCACGGCAGGAATTCGTCATGGTAAAACATTAGGCGCACCGGTTGCGATGTTTGTTGAAAATAAAGACTGGAAACATTGGGAAACGGTAATGAGCATTGAACCAGTTCCTGAAAAAAATGAAAAATCTCGTCGCGTATCTCGTCCGCGTCCAGGACATGCGGATTTAGTTGGTGGCATGAAATATGGTCATAACGATATGCGTAACGTACTAGAACGTTCTAGCGCGCGTGAAACGACTGTCCGCGTGGCAGCAGGAGCAGTAGCGAAAAAACTATTACATGAACTTGGCATTGAAGTTGCCGGACATGTACTTGAAATTGGCGGGACTCGTGCGAATTTAACACGTGATTACGCGGTTGCAGAAATCCAAGAAACATCCGAAGCTTCCCCAGTTCGTTGTTTAGATGGCGTGGCTGCAGAAGAAATGATGCAAAAAATTGATGACGCGAAGAAAAATGGCGACACAATTGGTGGAATTGTTGAAGTTGTTGTTGGCGGTGTGCCAGCTGGACTTGGTAGCTACGTACAATGGGACAAAAAATTAGATGCGAAAATTGCTCGCGCGATTGTAAGTATCAACGCATTTAAAGGCGCTGAATTCGGTGTCGGTTTTGAAGCTGCTAGAAAACCTGGTAGCGAAGTGATGGATGAGATTTTATGGAGTAAAGAAGATGGCTACACTAGACGTACAAACAATCTAGGTGGATTTGAAGGCGGAATGACCAATGGCATGCCAATCGTTGTTCGCGGCGTAATGAAGCCAATCCCAACCTTATACAAACCACTTCAAAGTGTGGATATTGATTCTAAAGAAACATTTAATGCCAGTGTAGAACGTTCCGATAGTTGTGCAGTACCTGCTGCAAGCGTAGTAGCTGAAGCTGTTGTCGCTTGGGAAGTTGCTGTCGCTGTTTTAGAAAAATTTGATGGTGATCGTTTTGATACGCTTAAAAAACATGTGGAGGAACACCGAAACTTAACGAAGGAGTTTTAAACATGCCAGAAATTACAGTCCGTGCTAAAAGTAAAACATATCCAGTATATATTAATGAATTCGCACTTGAAGACGTTCGGGAAAAATGGACAGAGAGCCTAGCTAAGTTTTCTCACGTGTTTGTCTTAACGGATGGACACGTGGCGGAACTTCATAAAGCGAAACTTGATGCGGTTCTCGCTGACTTACCTGTAGTCACTTATTATGTGGCACCAAACGGGGAAGAAGCAAAAACGTTCCGTGTGTACGAAGACGTGATGACAAAAATGATTGAAACAGGACTTGATCGTAAAGCCGTTTTAATTGCATTTGGTGGAGGCGTTATTGGTGATCTAGGCGGTTTTGTCGCTGCTACCTATATGAGAGGGATTCCGTTTTATCAGGTTCCTACAACGGTTCTTGCGCATGATAGTGCAGTTGGTGGTAAGGTCGCGATTAATCATCCGCTTGGCAAAAACATGATTGGTAACTTTTATCAGCCAGAAGCGGTCATTTATGATACGCAGTTTTTTGCTACTTTACCAGAACGGGAAATGCGCTCTGGTTTTGCGGAAATGATTAAACATGCGCTAATTAGCGACCAGACTTTACTACGAGCTTTAATGGACACTTTTACGGAGCCGAAAGATTTTTATACGAAGGATTTGACGCCGTTTTTACAACGCGGGATTGAAATTAAGGCGAATATCGTTGCGCAAGATGAAACCGAGCAAGGTGTTCGCGCGTATTTGAATTTCGGTCATACGTTTGGTCATGCCCTAGAAGCTTACGGCAACTTTGGCAAATGGCTGCACGGTGAGGCGATTACTTACGGAATGATTTATGCGCTCGCAATGAGTGAGACGGTTTACGGACTGGATTTTGATTTAGCAGAGTTTAAAATGTGGTTAGGCCAGTTAGGTTACGATACGACTTTTGATACGAGCGTGCCTTTTAGCAAGATACTGGAAAATATGCGCCATGATAAAAAAACAACTTTTAATGAAATAAGCATGGTTTTACTGGAAGAAATTGGTAAACCAGTCATTTTTAAAGCAGAAGATGATTTGATTTTTGAAACATACAAACGTGTGATGCGAAATGGAGGCGATATATTTTGAGAGCGATTCGTGGGGCAACAACAATAGAACATAATACAGCAGAAGAAATTTATGCGGCAACGAAAGAATTATTTGAGGAAATCTTAACTCAAAATGAGATAACAGATAGTGAGCAACTGACATCGGTTATTATTACGGTGACAGAAGATATTTTTGCTGCTTTTCCAGCGAAGGCCGTGCGTGAAACACCAGGTTTTGAATTTGTTCCTGTGATGGGAATGCAAGAAATTCCGGTGCCAAACTCGCTTCCAATGTGTATTCGTTTCATGGTATTCACAGATTTACATAAACCACTCGGAGCCATCAACCATGTCTACTTACGAGGAGCAAAAGTACTACGCCCAGATTTAGTAAAAGAGGAGGATGCGTAATGAAATGGAAAAAATCACTTGCAGGTCTATCTTCTTATAAACCTGGGAAACGCGAAGAAGAAGTGATGGCAGAACTTGGTTTAACGAAAATTACCAAACTATCATCTAATGAAAACCCACTAGGAACTTCTCCAAAAGTGGCGGCGCTTCAAGCCAATTCTAGCGTGGAAACAGAAATTTATCCTGATGGCTGGGCTTCTAGCTTACGTAAAGAAGTAGCTGATTTTTATCAATTGGAAGAAGAAGAGTTGATTTTTACAGCTGGTGTGGATGAATTGATTGAGTTGTTGACGCGGGTTTTACTGGATACGACGAAAAATACGGTTATGGCGACACCAACGTTTGTACAGTATCGTCAAAACGCGTTAATTGAAGGTGCGGAAGTCAGAGAAATTCCACTTCTTGAAGATGGCGCGCATGATTTAGCTAGTATGTTGAAGGCGATAGATGAAAACACGACGATTGTTTGGATTTGTAATCCGAATAACCCAACCGGAAATTATATTGACTTAGCGGATATTCAAGCATTTTTAGACAAAGTACCGAGCGATGTGCTCGTTGTTTTGGATGAGGCGTACATTGAATACGTGACACCTCAACCTGAAAAACATGAAAAGCTAATTCGGACTTATAAAAATTTAATTATTACCCGGACTTTTAGTAAAATTTACGGTTTGGCTAGTGCGCGTGTCGGTTATGGTATCGCGGATAAAGAAATTATTAACCAACTAAATATTGTTCGTCCGCCATTTAACACGACGAGTATCGGTCAAAAATTAGCTATTGAAGCAATAAAAGATCAAGCTTTTATAGAAGCATGTCGAATTTCCAATGCAAACGGAATTAAACAATACGAAGCGTTCGCGAAACAGTTTGAACAAGTGAAACTATATCCGGCGAAAGGTAACTTTGTTTTAATAGATTTAGGAATCGAAGCAGGAACTATTTTTAGCTACTTGGAAAAAAACGGCTATATTACTCGTTCCGGCGCAGCGCTTGGTTTTCCAACTGCTGTCCGAATTACGATCGGAAAAGAAGAAGAAAATAGTGCGGTAATTGCACTTTTAGAAAAATTATTGTAAGTGTTTGGAGGCGTTTTTGAATGAAAGGGACGGTAGTTATTGTTGGGCTAGGGTTGATTGGTGGTTCTATTGCTCTGGCAATTAAAGCCAAACATCCAGAAGCGCATATCATCGGAATTGACGTTTCCTATCATTCGTTAGAAGTTGGGAAGTCTCTTGGCGTCATTGATGAAATTGGCGAAAGTATTTTAATAGATGGACCAAAAGCAGATTTACTTATTTTCTGTTGTCCAGTAAAAGAAACAGAACAATTACTCACACGCTTACCAGGACTTACTTTAAAGAAAAATGTGATTGTAACTGATACAGGTAGTACAAAAGGAACAATTATGGAAGCATCCACGGCACTTCGGGAAAGTGGTATTACTTTTATCGGTGGCCATCCAATGGCAGGCTCGCATAAAAGTGGTGTCCGCGCTGCTAAAGAATTGTTGTTTGAAAATGCCTATTACTTGTTAACACCAACGAAAGATGTCGCAGAAGACAAAGTCGCGGAGCTTAGAACGTGGCTGTCTGGAACGAATGCTAAATTTTTGGTGTTATCACCGAATGAACATGATGAAATTACAGGGATGCTGAGTCACTTACCGCATATTGTGGCGGCTGCTTTAGTTAATCAGACGCAAAGTTTTACAGAAGAACATCCAGCGGCATTTCGACTGGCGGCAGGAGGCTTTCGTGATATCACGCGGGTTGCTTCTTCTGATCCGAGAATGTGGACGGACATTTCTATCAGCAACCAAAAAACGTTAACGAAGCAGCTGACGATTTGGCGCGATAGTATGAACCAAGCACTAGA
Organism: Listeria cossartiae subsp. cayugensis; assembly: GCF_014229095.1. Taxonomy (GTDB): domain Bacteria; phylum Bacillota; class Bacilli; order Lactobacillales; family Listeriaceae; genus Listeria; species Listeria cayugensis. Next base: position 376,927 of record NZ_JAARZC010000002.1, read on the forward strand.
AATGCTCAAAAGTGAAGATGCTACTTCGATTTATACCTTTTTTGATGACGCAAAAGAATTTCGCGATTCCTTGCCCGTTCATCAAGGGGGCGCGATTCCTTCTTTTTATGATTTATTTGTTGATGTACCAGATTATCCCGGGGTTATTTCTGAGGTGACTAGGTATCTCGGTGAAGAAGAAATTAGTTTAACGAACATCAAGATTTTGGAAACACGCGAAGATATTTTCGGTGTATTACAAATTACTTTCCAATCGGATGAAGACAGGGACCGGGCGAAACGTTGCATTGAAACGAGAAGTAACTATACATGCCATTACGAATAGGAGCGAAATGACGATGAAATTAATTACAAATAAACAAGGGCTGGTTGGTGCAATCACAGTCCCTGGAGATAAATCGATGTCCCACCGCAGCATTATGTTTGGGGCAATTGCAGAAGGAAAAACGGTCATTCGTCATTTCTTACGTGCAGATGATTGCCTTGGAACTATTAAAGCTTTTAAAGCACTAGGCGTAAAAATTGAAGAAACCGAAGAAGAAATTATTGTTCACGGTACTGGCTTTGATGGCTTAAAACAAGCGGATGGCCCACTTGATATTGGTAACTCGGGAACAACAATTCGTTTAATGATGGGGATTTTAGCTGGACAAGATTTTGATACTGTCATTTTAGGCGATGAATCGATTGCGAAACGTCCAATGAACCGCGTCATGCTGCCGCTACAACAAATGGGGGCAAAAATGCATGGCAAAGATGGCTCGGAATTTGCGCCGATTACAATTAATGGCAAGCAAACGCTAAAACGCATGGAATATCATATGCCTGTTGCTAGTGCGCAAGTGAAAAGTGCGATTATTTTCGCAGCCTTGCAAGCAGAAGGCGAAACAATTATCCATGAAAAAGAAAAAACGCGTGACCATACCGAGCACATGATTCGCCAATTTGGCGGTGAGATCGAAATGGACGGCTTAACTATTCGTGTAAAAGGTGGGCAAAAATTCACGGGGCAAGAAATGACTGTACCGGGTGACGTTTCTTCCGCAGCATTTTTTATCGTCGCTGGTTTAATCACGCCAGGAAGTGAAATTGAACTAACACATGTTGGCTTAAATCCTACTAGAACGGGAATTTTTGATGTGGTCGAGCAAATGGGCGGCAGTTTAGTTGTCAAAGATTCCAGCAGAAGTACCGGAAAATTAGCAGGTACAGTTGTTGTGAAAACGAGCGAGTTAAAAGGAACTGAAATCGGTGGAGATATTATCCCTCGTTTAATCGATGAAATTCCAATTATCGCGCTTTTAGCAACGCAAGCAGAAGGAACGACAATCATTAAAGATGCAGCTGAATTAAAAGTCAAAGAAACGAACCGGATTGATGCTGTGGCTACAGAGCTAAATAAAATGGGTGCCGATATTACGCCAACAGAAGACGGCTTAATTATCCGCGGAAAAACACCACTTCATGCGGCTAATGTAACGAGTTACGGCGATCACCGTATTGGTATGATGCTTCAAATCGCAGCACTTCTTGTGGAAGAAGGCGATGTGGAGTTAGAACGTCCGGAAGCAGTTTCTGTTTCTTACCCGACTTTCTTTGAAGATATTCGTTCCCTTTTAAAATAATAATTTCTACCAGTGCTGAATACGAAAATATCGGCGCTGGTATTTTATTTCAGAGAGGCAATCACTTTTTCTTATAAGTAAAGTAATGGTATAATAGAAAAACGACTTATTATTAAAGAAGGTGCAGAAATGGAATTAGCTAATAAAATGTTACATGCATTAGAGCATGAAGATATGGCGCTTGCGAAGAAGTATTTTGATGAAGTTGTGCAAGCGGGGACAGATGAGGAACAATACTATTTAGCAGAAGAATTATTTTCCCTCGGATTTTTAGATGAAACAGAGGATTTATACGAGCTTCTGTTAGCAAAATATAAGGATGAGGGCGAGTTACTTGTCCGAGCAGCCGAGGTCGCACTTGAAAAAGATGATATCGATTCTGCGCAAGATTATTTAGAAAAAGTAAACAAAGAAGATGAAGCATATATTGAAAGTTTACTCGTATTAGCTGATTTATATCAAATGCAAGGGTTGTTTGAAGTAAGTGAGCAAAAATTACTAGAAGCCAAACAAATGGCGCCAAATGAGCCGATTATTGATTTTGCACTTGGGGAATATTATTTATCGCAAGCAAGATTCGCGTCCGCTGTGCAGTCTTATCAAACGGCTGTTGAAGCTGGGTTAACGATTATTTCGAATGGTGCGGTGTCTGTTTATGAACGGATTGCCGAGGCGTTTGCTGCTAGTGGAGCGTTTGAAGAAGCGCTGTCTTACTACGAGCGGGCACTTGAGGATAAAGAGTCGGTCGATACTCTTTTCGGGATGGGATTAACGGCTTATCAGGCCAAAGATTACACGAAAGCGATTCATGCGCTGGAACATTTGCGTGAACACGATCCTTCTTACACAACGCTCTATTCTTATTTAGCAAAAAGCTACGAAGAAAATGGCGAACCGGAAAAAGCAATTGCGGTACTTAAAGACGGTTTAACGCAAGATGAATTTAATAAAGAAATGTTCCTTGAAGCTGGGAAACTGGCTGTTACGTTACGTTTGCCAGAAGAAGCAGAAGAATTTTATCGTCAGGCGATTGTGCTGGATGAGGAGTACTCGGAAGCAATTATGCAGCTGAACAAATTATTACTTGCGAAGGAAGACTATGAAGGGGTCATCGAATTAGTAGAAGGCCTTGGGGAAGAAGTTGTTTCTGAACCACAAATTTTCTGGGACGTAAGTGTTGCATATCAGGAAACAGAACAATATAATAAAGCAAAAGCAAATTATGAACTGGCTTATTCGCACTTTACAAATAATCCTACCTTCTTAAAAGAATATGGTTTATTTTTAAGAGAAGAAGGCGAACACGCAAAATCACAAGAAATTTTGCGTAATTATTTGGAACTAGAGCCAGAAGACACAGAGATCTTATCATTATTTGATTAAACGCTAAAAAGAATAAAGGAAGGGACTGAGGAAAGATGAAGGCATCCATTTCAATAGACGAGAAGAAAGATTTTATTCGCTGGTTTTTAAATAAACACCAGATGAAAACTAGAGAAGCAATGTGGGTTTTAAATTACATTGCTGGCCATGATCAAATTGTAAAATATGTTCATTTTGTTGATAATTTGGAAGGGTGTGCGCGTGGGCTTTCACTTAGTGCTCACGGCGTTGAATCCGAGCCATTCCTATTTTTTAAAGGTAACATTATGACGACTGATCCAGAAAAAGCATTTCACGATATTCGGTTGAACTGGGATGAAGAATTGTATGTTGAACTTCATTTTGAGGATGCAATGAGCTCTCCAGAATACGCGCTTGTTCGTGAAGATAATCCTTTCACAGCACTGAAACTCGCTGATGAGGAAAAGGAAATGGCAGATGCACTTATTTATCAATCTGTGCACCAATTTTCAAGAGAGAAAGTATTGCAACAAATTGATGAGGCACTTGATTCGCGTGATGAAGTAGCTTTTCATAAGTTAGTTCGTATTTTACAACAAATGGATACGGAAAAAGAATAAGGAATAAATCCTAGTTGGTAGGGGAATGGTGTGGAAATCGCATCATTTCCTTGCTTTGCTAGGATTTTTTTAAGGGAGTTGGAATACGTTGTTATATAGTTTACTCGCTAATCGAACCTTTTTACGAGTACTTTTTTTCGGGAATTTACTTGGCGTGATTTATGGATACATATGGTATTTGCCGCAATTACAAATAACAGAGCCGCGTTTTTGGCTATTTGTGCCAGATAGTCCAACTGCGATGTTGTTTTTCACTTTAGCACTAGTTGCTTTTCTTGGGAAAAAGCATTGGCCTTTAATGGAGGCACTAGGATTTGTTTGTTTAGTGAAGTATGGTTTGTGGGCAGTTGGGATGAATATTTTTTATATGGTGGATCAAGGAATACTAGTTTGGGGCTCAGTAGCGCTAATTTTGACGCATGGTTTTATGGCTGTGGAAGGTATTCTTTATGCTCCGTTTTATCGTTTTCGACTGGGTCATTTTATGATTGCGGCTGTTTGGGTTTTTCATAATGATGTGATTGATTATTTATTTGGTCAAATGCCGATTTATATGGGACTAGAAAAATTCTTACCGGAAATTGGTTACGCGACTTTTTGGCTAACAGTAGTAGTTTTATGGTTTGTATATGAAAAAACCATAAAAAAAGGGCACTTTACATTAGAATTTCCTCATGATGAGTGAAAGAGGTTGAGTCTTAATGGTAGTTAATTTATACTAAGAGATAAGGATATTCACTGAAAAAAAGTAGTAGGAGGAAGATGATTAGATGTCATTTAGTCAGTATATTATTTATTTTATTATCGTCGCGGCAATCCCACTTTGGGCACAATATCGGGTAAAAACTACCTATGCACATTATTCCAAAGTTGGTGTGGCAAATGGTTTAACTGGTGCCGAGGTTGCACGTCGTATTTTGGATACCAATGGATTAACCAATGTTCCTGTTCATGAAACAAAAGGAGTATTAAGTGACCATTATGATCCTCGTAAAAAAGCGGTTTTTCTTTCTGAAGCTAATTTCCGCGGTCGTTCTATCGCCGGGGCAGCAGTTGCAGCCCATGAAGTAGGACACGCGATTCAAGATCAACAAGATTATGCGTTTATGCGTTTTCGTTCGGCACTTGTTCCGATAACAATGTTTAGTTCCAATATTTCTTGGGTGTTCTTAATTATCGGAATGCTCGCGAACTTTGCTAGTTTGATGTTACTAGGGATTATTTTGATGGCAGTAGGCGTACTTTTCCAATTAATTACATTGCCAGTTGAATTTGACGCTAGTAAACGGGCACTTGTTCAATTAGAGAGCGGTGGACTGGTCGCATCATCAGAACTTCCACAAGCGAAAAAAGTATTAAGTGCCGCTGCAATGACGTATGTTGCTGCGATGGCCGTAGCTGTACTGGAACTTCTAAGATTATTACTTATTTTTACGAATATGAATCGAAATTAGATTTTAAAACAAACCTGAGAGCTATCTCAGGTTTTTGTTTGGTGAAAAAGGCTTGGCAGTGAGCCGAATGCTTGCTATACTTATACACGGATAAAGTAAAGGAGCGGGACAATGGATTATGATGTAATTGTCATTGGTGGCGGGCCATCTGGACTTATGGCGGCAATCAGTGCAGCAGAGAAAAATAAACGAGTACTATTAATTGAAAAAGGGCCGAAACTGGGACGTAAATTAATTATGTCAGGTGGCGGGCGTTGTAATGTAACGAACAGACGACCAGCAGAAGAAATTATAAAGCATATTCCCGGCAATGGTCGCTTTTTATATAGTGCGTTTCATGCGTTTGATAATGAAGATATTATTCGCTTTTTTGAAAAATTGGGCGTGGCTTTAAAAGAGGAAGACCACGGCAGAATGTTTCCTGTATCGAATAGCGCGCGTTCTGTTGCCGAGGCGATGATTCAGCGGATGGAAAAACTTGGCGTGAAAATCTACATGCAAACACCTGTGAAACAAGTCGATTACGAGGATGGACATGTCAAAGGCGTGACGCTCAAAGATGGTCAAGAAATTTCAGCAAGCGCGGTGATTGTTGCCGTGGGTGGTAAATCTGTTCCTCGGACAGGCTCGACTGGAGATGGCTACGCTTGGGCGAAAAAAGCGGGGCATACTATCACAGAACTATATCCAACAGAAGTACCGATTACTTCGAGCGAACCTTTTATTAAGCAAAAAGTGCTACAAGGAACGTCGCTTCGTGATGTGGCCCTTTCTGTTTTAAATGCAAAAGGGAAGCCGATTATTACGCATCAAATGGATATGATTTTCACGCATTTTGGTGTGTCAGGACCAGCAGCACTTCGTTGTAGTATGTTTGTGCTTCGTGAATTGAAGAAAACGGGCGCTGGTACAGTGAAGATGCGTCTTGATTTATTCCCGAATGTATCAGCTGGGGAACTTTCGAAAGACGTGTATAAATTATTAGAGGAAAATCCGAAGAAAGCGTTGAAAAATTCGTTAAGTTCGCTTTTACAAGAGAAAATGTTGTTATTTTTACTGGAAAAGGCTGAACTGGATGAAACGGCTGAATATAAGCAAGTTAGTCCGAAAAAAATCGAGCAGTTTATTCAGTTATTAAAAGATTTTACTTTTGAAGTGAATGGTACGCTTGATTTTGAAAAGGCATTTGTGACTGGTGGTGGGGTTTCTGTGAAGGAAATCAAACCGAAAGAGATGCAGTCGAAGTTGATGGAAGGATTATTTTTCTGCGGGGAAATACTGGATATCAATGGCTATACGGGTGGATATAATATTACGTGTGCGCTAGTGACTGGACATACGGCAGGAGCTTACGCGGCGGAAGTTTCGAACGCGTAAAAAAAGGACCAAATCTGTTATTCGCAGATTTGGTCCTTTTTCATTATTAACCGATTAATTTTTCGTGGAACATTCTTTGGCAAAGTTCCATTTTTTGTTCTTCGTTTAGATCTTTCGTATTTAAGCAGTAGCCGCTGATACGTAAGATGACTGGGATGCCGGCTTTTATTTTTTCGATTACTTCGTCGTGGTTAAGAACGTTCAAGTTGATATGTTGCCCACCTTTTGTAAAGTAACCATCAAGAATACCAACTAGATTATGATGTTGTTCTTCAGTTGTTTTACCGAACATTTTTGGAGCTCCTTGGATAGTTAAGGAAATTCCGTCATTAGCATAGTGGAATGGTAATTTAGAAAGACTTGCAAGGTTATCTAAGAAACCACCTTTTGCTTTGTTAGAAGGGTTAGCTCCTGGGCTGAAGAATTCTGGTTCTTTGATGATTTTACCATTTTCATCGAATACAGGTCCTTTATGCACTGGGGAGTTACCACATTGTTTAGAGTAAGCAACGTTGGAAGTGATTGTTAGAACAGAAACGGTTGCTTCGCTATCTTTGTAAAGTTTATGGGAATCTAATTTGTCTTTGAACATTTTAAGAACCATTACAGCGATATCATCGGCACGGTCATCATTTTCACCGTAACGAGGGAAGTCGCCTTCTACTTCATAGTCATATACAAAACCGTCTTCGTCGCGGATAGTTTTTACTTTGGCGTGTTTGATGGCACTTAGGCTATCTACTACGTTAGCGAATCCACAAATACCGAAGCCCATGTTGGCTGTTACTTTAGATGGTAAGAAGGCCATTTGCATGCTTTCGTAGTTGTATTTGTCTGTCATAAAGTGAATGATGTTCATTGCATCTACGTAAGTATCTGTTAACCAGTCCATTGATTTATCGAATTTTTCTAGTACTTCTTCGTATTCAAGGTATTCGGTTGTAATTGGTTCTACTACATCGAATACTTGGTTTTTGTGAAGGTCATCTTTACCGCCGTTAATCGCACCAAGAAGACATTTAAGGACGTTAACACGAGCGCCGAAATATTGCAGGTTATGTGTTTCGCCTTTGTCTTTGTCCGCTTCTGGGTTAAGTGGGCTAACACAACAGCTGATACATTGCATATCGCCGTAGCCTTCTTCTTGCATTAATTTATCATTTTCGTATTGAATGGAGGAATGTTTCACGCTCATTTTCATACAATATTCTTTAAAACTTTCTGGTAAACGAGCATCCCAAAGGACCGTTAAGTTTGGTTCTGCGGAGTTTCCTAGGTTGTCTAAGCAATGTAAGAAACGATAGTCTGTTTTTGTGACACGATGACGACCATCTGCACCCATACCAGCCATAGATGTTGTAACGAAAGTAGGGTTGGAAGCGTAAAGTTCATTATAACCATCTGTTCTTGCAAAACGAACCATTCTTAATTTAAGGGTTAATTGTTCGATTAATTCTTGTGCGTCGAATTCGGTGATAATGCCTTTTTCTAAATCGCGTTGGATGTAGATATCAAGGAAAATCGGAATACGACCGAATGAGCTTGCAGCACCGTTTGCTTGTTTGATAGAAGCGAGGTAGCCCATGTAAGTCCATTGTACAGCTTCGGTTGCATTTTCAGCTGGACGGCCAAGTTCTAAACCGTACTCGTTACCTAAAATGATTAAGTCTTTAAGTGCTTTGATTTGTAACCAAATTTCTTCACGTAAACGAATATTTTCATCAGAAGAAATGGCAATTTTTTTCAAGTCTTGTTGTTTTTCAGCGATTAAACGATCCACACCGTAAAGTGCTGGTTTTTGGTACAAGCCGATGATTCTTCCGCGCGAGTATGCATCTGGAAGACCACTAACGATATGGGAGTGGCGCGCACGTTTGATATCGTCTGTATATGCTCTGAAAATACCATCATTTGCAGTTGAGCGGTTTTTTACGTAAAAATCGTGCAATTCTTGGTCGATTGAGTAGCCGTTGTCAGTCAAACATTGTTCTGCAGTTCTAAGACCACCGTTTGGCATGAAAGCTAATTTGAATGGTTTATCTGTTTGTAAACCAACGATGACTTCATTTTCTTGGTCAACGTAGCCTGCTTTGTGAGATGCAACGTTGGAAACGATAGCGTTATCCATATCGAGCACGCCACCTTTTGCATCCATTTCTTCTACTAATTTATTTATTTTTTCGTTCAGTTTAGTTGTTCTTGGTGTACTTTTTTCTAAGAAGCTTTCATCGCCATCGTAAGGAGTGTAGTTATCTTGGACGAATTGTCCTACACTAATGCTTTCTTGCCATGCGGTTCCTTTAAAACCATCCCATGCTTTTGTCATTATAATTTCCTCCTTCAATTGTGTTTCTTTTCACTTAAAGCCAGAAACTAGTCTTTAGAATCTTTCTTCATTGAACAGCATACTCCTTTGTGAAAATGAAAACAATATAAAACGAGAAAGAAAATAAATTTCTTTTATATAACTAGAAAAGGCTTTCAAATGCTGTGTTAATACAGTTTTTTAGGAACGAACGGATAAAAAAGAAGCCTAGCTAGTGTGCTAGACTTCCGTTATGTTGGCAACTTCTTCTAAAAAAGTGTCGACAATGCTGTCACGTTTGTCAACGAAATTTGGGTTGGCTCGGCTTGGATGGACGCGGTTAGAAAGGACGATTAAGCTGGCTTGGTGTTTTAAATCGAGCACCATGAAAGTTCCAGTGAATCCGGTGTGATATAAAACAGAATCGCCGCGTAGGTCCCAGCCTAGTCCGCGACTTCGGTTGAGACCAGGAGTATGGTTTATTTGCATGAGCGCCAACATTTGTTCAGAAAGGATTGGTGACCCGTGCTGTAAAATAAGTGCATCGCGGAACTTGGAAAGATCAGCTAGCGTGCTAAAAAGCCCAGCGTGACCGGTGCCTGATTTGGCGGTCCAAGCTTTGAAATCATGGACATCGCCTTGGATTAAGCCACGTGTTTGATCAAGTTCGGTCGGGATGACTTGTTTTTTATTTGTTGGCTGAAACCCTGATTGAGTCATTTTTAGGGGTTCTAGAATATGTTTTTGAATGGTTTGTTCATAATTGCCGTCGATTTTGCTAATTAAATAACCTAGTAGTAAGAAGTTAGCATCCGCATAAGTGACTTCCGTTCCGGGTGGATTAATTTGTTTAGTAGCGTAAACATAACGCATCACATCTTCGGGTGCAGTCATTTGGAAGTTAGGGATGTTTTGGGCAAGGCCGGAGCTATGTGTTAGCAAATGTAAAATCGTGACGTTTTTGTATCGGAAATCTGGCAAATACATTTGAATAGGGTCGTTTAATTGGAATCTTTGTTGTTCGATAAGTTGCAAAATACGAGTAGTCGTAGCAATTACTTTGGTCAAAGAAGCGATGTCATAAATGTTTTCTGTTGTTCGTGGTAAAATTTCTGCTTCTGGAAAAACAGCTTTTAATCCCATGATGTTATTTTCTTCTAGTTGGTTTGTTTTAATTTGATAACTAATTCCGGGAGTGGAGCCATTTTGGACGAGTTGATCTAGTGATTGCTTCGTTTTATAGAACATAACTAAACTCCTTTATAAGTAGGTTGCCACATTTCAAGCTCTACGGCTTCGGTGACGTTGGTTAATTTCGTTTGGTGGATATTTTCTTTTATAGCTTGGTTGGCAACTGCAATCGCGACTGCGCGGGATGTTTCACGAAGGGTGCGGACATGTGGTAAAAGAGCAGCACCGGGTTCGTTTGGCGAAATTTGGTTAGCGACAGCCATGGATGCAGCAGCGAGCATGCCGTCGGTAATATATTTGGCGCGAGTAACAAGCGCACCTAGTCCAAGTCCTGGATAAAGTAGCGCATTGTTTGCTTGGCCAATTTCATAGGTAGTATGTTGATACTCTACTGGTTTTGAGGGACTACCTGTGACGATAAGTGCTTTTCCACCAGTCCACTGAATCAAATCTGCGGCAGTTGCTTCGGCTAATTTTGTTGGGTTAGAAAGTGGTAAAATAGCTGGTCGTTCGGTATGCTCCGCCATTTTTTTGACGATGCTCTCTTTAAACGCACCAGTAACGCCAGAACAGCCGATTAGCATGGTTGGATGAACAGCTTCAACTAAATGTTCTAATGTATCTACCGGCGTATTTTCCCAGTCAGAAGCGGGATGCGCATATTTCTTTTGGCCAGCAGTTAAATCAGTCATGTGATCAAGCACTAAACCATTTCGATCGACTAAATAAAAGTGTTTTCTAGCTGCGTCAAAAGAAAGGCCAGTTTCACGCATTAATTGTCCGCTCAGTTGGTCAGCGATACCGATACCAGCAGTTCCAGCGCCGAAAATAATAATTTTTTGTTCGCTTAGTGGAATGTGGGAAACTTGAATCGTGGCAAGAACGGCGGCAACGACCATCGCACCGGTTCCTTGAATATCATCATTAAAAGTACAAATTTCCTCGCGATAATTATGCAGAATACGACTTGCATTTGCGCGACCAAAGTCTTCCCAGTGAAGGATGGCTTTGGGGAAAACGCTTGTCATTGCATCGACCAATTGAGCGATAAATGTATCGTATTCATTTTCTGAAAGTCGGGGGCGTTTATTGCCTAAATAGCGTGGATCCTCAAGGAGTGTTTCATTGTTAGTACCTGCATCAATCACAACAGGGAGCACGCGGTCTGGTGCAAGTCCAGCGGCAACTGTATAAACAGCTAATTTGCCAACTGCAATTTTCACGCCATTCACGCCCCAATCGCCAATCCCGAGCACGCCTTCACCATCTGTAATGACAATCATATCGATATTTGGATTGTTTTTAGCATAGTTTTCAATCGATGTGCGTAGTTTTTCTGGAGCAAAGGCATCGATAAATAATGCTTCATCTGGAGCAGTGTAGTCTGTATGATAATGGATGACAGCATCGCCAATGGTTGGCGTATAAATAAGTGGCAGATACTCGGTGACATTTTTGGTAACAACATAATAATAAAGTGTACGATTTTCGTTATATAAGTTGGTTAAAAGTTGATGTTTATGTAAAGCTGTTTCTAAATTTTCTATTTGTGTTTCGATGCGCGCCGCTTGTTGTTCGATTGTTTCGATAAATGGCGGCAGTAATCCGTCTAAGTGATAGCTTACCCGTTCTTCATTTGTAAAAGCGGTTCCTTTGTTTAATAATGGATTATTCAGATAGTCAAAACCTGATTTTAAAGTCATTTTCAGCACTCCTTTTTCATTCTATTCTATTTTACATGGGCGACAGAGGAATAACAACTGATTCAAAATAAAAAGAAAACCTGAAAACAATCAGATTTTCTTTTGTTAAACTTAATGAAAATAATAACCTTGCGCGTAAGGAATGCCAATCTCTTGGAGGAATTTGAGCTGTTCTTTTGTTTCGACACCTTCGACAATCAAGGACTTGTGATGTTTTTTGACGTAATTATGCAGTTGCTCAAAGAAGATTTTTTTGCCGTCGCTTTCGAATAAATCCCGAAGTAGTAAGCGGTCGGTTTTTACAAAATCAGAATGGTGCGCAAAGACACGATGCAAGTCCGCATATCCGGAGCCAAAATCATCAATAGCAAATTTAGTCTCGTGTTTTTTCTGGAATAGCTGTAGTTGTTTGTCTAAGTCGTTCATTCGCTCTTGTGGTAACTTGGATGTTTCCAAAAATTCAAAAACTATTTTCCCGTTATCAAGAAGGGTATCATGCAGTTCTTCTTGATTTTCTAAAAAGGTATCATAGGAAATATTGACAAATAATGGCGTATCTCCACTTTTGTTAAAGCGTTTCACTGCATTATGAAGCGTGAGCAGTTCAAATGCTTTTTGCAGACCATCCTGTTCCGCTTCTTCAATAAAATCACTAATTGCATTCCAGTGATCTGTTTTCAAGCGGGTGAGTGACTCATAGCCGAAAATTTCCGTATTTTCAACAGCAACAATCGGTTCATATATTGTATCAAAATGATTTTGATCAATAATCTCACTTACAGAGGGCTTTTTCATTTGTCCAACTTCTTTCCGTTATTTCTTTAGAGTTATTTCTTTATTTATATAATCGAAAAAATGGGTCGTTTCAGGATTCGACGTGTCCATTTTCTCTAATAACTCTTTGGTGATTTTACCATTTTTAGCTTGATTTGTCTTGTTAAAATACTGTGTCAAAAAGGCGTAAACGGCGGTGGATTCGTTTTCTGAGCTAGGTTTCTTTGTTTCTCGTTGGTAACGCGCATAAATTTTCCCGTTAGAAGCGAGTTCGGTTTGTAAAAAATTATCGAAATTTGGCTCTATATCACCATTTTCGTCGTAGTAAGCAATCGCGATGAGCATTTGATCAATCATATTAACTTCATTTGCATCAGCATAGTGAAATTGTCCATTTTGAAACACTTCTGTAAAAAATGGTTCGGCGTTCACGGTTTGAATGGGTAGATAAGCTTTGTCGCGGTAGTTAATGTGTTGCATCGCCTCGATATTTAAATAGCTTAAATGGAGTGTATCTGCTTTTTTCTTATGAACGAAATCATAGAAATCTACTGGTGTACCTTGAACAGCGCTATACTTTTTCGTGTTGGTTAGCAGTTTGTCTGCTAGTTTTTTATAGGCATCATGCTCGAATTTGTCACTCGCTTGATAAAGGGCGTCGGTGATACGGAAGTCGTCTACAATCGCATTGGTCGTGGTCGAGTCTGTCGCTTCCCATTTGATAAAGTTATCGTTCGTTATAAAGTTTTTTTGCAAGCTAGTTACTTGTTCTTGGAAAGTTTTGCTATCGTTAACCTCGACTAAATATTCCATGTAAAGCCCGATGCTCTCGGCTAAATAATGCGGTTCTTGGGCATTTTTATAATCAATAATCAAACCGTTTTTGGCGGTGTAGTTTTCTTTTACATACTTTTGTACGGCAGTTGAAGTGGGCGTTGTTTCTTTTGGTGCGCTTAAGGTTTCTTTCGGTTCGGTTCGGAGGGAAAAGTAGAGACCAGTGCCGAGTGCGATGAGTAAAATTAAGATGAGAATCATTCGTTTCATTCGATTTCCCCCTGATGAACAGCGATTTGGTTGCGGCCGCTTTGTTTTGCTTGATAAAGCGCTTGGTCGGCGGCTTCAAATAAAGATTCTGTAGTTGCAAATTTGGAACTGGCAGAAGCAACTCCGATGGATACCGTTACTTTGCCACTAGCCGGATTGTAAGGGAACTTGGCCCGTTCAATTTCTTCCCGGAAAAAATCAGCAATGAGTGCCGCTTGCTCGGTACCGACATTTTGCAGTAAAACAGCGAATTCTTCGCCGCCAATTCGCGCAAACATCGTCCTTGGTGGAAAGGTTCGATTTTTAAGAATGCTACTAAACTGCGCAAGGACGGTATTGCCAGCTTGATGCCCATGAAAATCATTAATTTCTTTAAAATGGTCAATATCAATAATGAAGAGTGACAATGCTTTTTTTCGTTTCTGCGATTTAGCGAAAATCCATGCAAATTGTTGCGTGAAAAAACGCATATTTGGTAAATTTGTCAAACTATCGGTCATCGCTGTTTCGGTCAAATTTTGAATGACCAGATTACTTTTATCGATATAGTTACACGCATAAAATACTAGCAAAGCGGTTACGAAGAACAACAAGAAGTATTCGAGAATTTCAAAGCCACGCAAAATCCGCCCTTCGTCAAAATTGTTCACGAAATAATACAGGATGGCCGGGAAATTTAGAATAATCAACGCGACAAATTTCGAAAAGCGCTGTTTTTTCCAAAAGGTAATAAGTAAACAAGCGGCGAAAATCAACGTCATTAAAATAATATAGCGACTTGTAATCGGGGACGCGATATCAAAACTAATTCGCCCAAAAAGCATAACCAAATAAGCAAAAATAAGTGGCACACGACCACCGAAAACACTTGTAACCATTAAAATCAAAATCCGCATATTCGTATAAATAACGGGATTATTTTCATAGGCACCTTCATAAATAAAGTAAATACCGGCTAAACCATAATAGACACCGAGGAGGATAGAAAGAAATAGTCGTCTACTGCCATTTTGGAACCAATTTGGACGATATTGTCTGATTTTCCGAAAAGACATCCCTTGGATAAAAAGGATAGCAAGAAAGAGCGCTAAACTATCTATGTATGAATTAATTAGCTCGAACAAATGGACTCATCTCCTTTTTACTCTCTTAAATAATTGGCTCTGTTTCGCGAATATGTACTTGGTTTCGTCCATTTCGTTTTGCGTTATAAAGGGCTTGATCGGCGGCATGAAGTAGTTCATTTGCGCTCGGATAATTTTCACCATCATAATTCGCAATTCCCGCAGAAATAGTAATAACCGAACCAGAAGCAACAATCGGTACATCGATTTTCTCCACTTTTCGGCGGATTTTTTCTGCTAAATGCTGTGTTTCACTGACATTAATATTCGGCAAAACAATCGCAAATTCCTCGCCGCCAATCCTTGAAATAACCGTATTCGGCGGGAAGCTAATCTTTAACAGCATTTGGCTAAAAGTAGATAAAACACCATTTCCAGCTAAATGGCCATATGTATCATTTACCCGTTTAAAATAATCAATATCAATAATAATGACACTTAAATTCGATTTTTTTAAAGTAGCATAGTTAAAAGCCGCTTCAAATGTTTTTTCAAAGTGGCGGAAGTTCGTCAAACCGGTAAGCGGATCAAGAATGGTGGATTGCTGCAAGTCGTATATTAATTTGTTGGACGTATCGATATAATAAGATGCTGAAATAATAATGAAGGTAATAAAAAAAGAAACCACAAAGTAGAGTATCCAAACTGGTAAATCTTCTAGCGTATAGGCTAAATGTATTTTTTGATGTAAATAAAATAACATTAGCGGGATGGCACTGAGTTTGACTAAGACGACTTTTTGCACGGAACTAAGGCGTAATTTGGCCACTTCCATACAAATAAAGTGAAAGCCGATAATTAAAAAAACATAAATAAAATTGGCGAATAGCGCATCACCAAGAAACAGTTTTCCTATGACGATAAGTAATAGGGCGATAGTAGCTGGACCGGCCGAGGAGAACAAATGCAACACGATTAAAATATTGAGTAGCATATCTGTATAAATACCCGAGTCCGTACCAGGCAATCCGCGGATAATAAAATAAACACCTAGAAGGCCGTAGTAAATGCCCAGTGCGTAATTAATAATTTCATTAGCAAATTTTATTTGGAACCAAGCGGGCTTTTTTTCTCTAATTGACCGAAGCGCCATTCCGTGAAAAAAAAGCGCTGATAAAAAAAGCGCCATGCTGTTCCATAATGAATCAAGAATATTTGGCATAAAAAAATCTCCCATATCTCAGCATAATTAATCAGCTGAACAGTTAATATAGGCAGAATAAAAAAGAAATGAATTTTTAGCTGAGACGCAGTGCAAAAAACCAACCAATAGGCGAAAGCGATCTCTAAGAGGATATGTGGTAATGACAACGAGATAAGCCAAAATCTGCCTTTTTGTAATTAAAGCTGGATTTCAGTACAATGGATAGAATGAAGTAGAGGATTTTTAGTAGTTTGTAAACTTAACTATTTTCACATATTATTACAAAGAGTCTTGAAAAAGTCAACTTGTGTCACAATTGATATAGAGGGGTGTAAGCATGCAAAAAATAGTCATCATCGGCGGAGGAATTGTTGGAGCCAGCGCAGCATATTTATTATCAAAAGAACAGGTAGAAGTAACATTAATTGATTCCGGTGAACCGGGGCAAGCAACCCGTGCGGCGGCGGGAATTATTTGCCCGTGGCTTTCCAAAAGACGGAATAAATATTGGTATAAACTGGCGAAAAATAGTGCGGCTTTTTATAAGGAAATAGCGCAAATGCTCGAACATGAAACGGGACGTGATTCGGGTTACAAGCAAGTCGGCGTACTCGCACTTCGGCAGACAGAAGAAAAAGTAACCGAGCTGTTTAACCTCGCAAAGGAAAGACGTTTGGACGCGGAAGTCATGGGTGAGATTGAACGATTATCGGAAGCAGAAACAAAGCAAAAATTTCCAATTGTTAAGCCGGGCTTTGGTTCAGTTTATGTTAGTGGAGCAGCGCGCGTGAATGGCGGCTTATTTTGTGAAACGTTACTTTCCGCTGCGAAAGAAAATGGCGTGAAAATCAAATCAGGTCGGGCTCGATTTACAGCAAATGGAGAAGTGTTTGTAGACGGGGAAAAAGAAAGTTACGATAAATTAATTATTGCAGCGGGCGCTTGGTTGGCAGATTTGCTAGCGGAGTCAGGTTTTCATACAGAGGTTTTAGCACAAAAAGGACAGTTGTTGGAACTTGATTTTAGCGAGTTTGAAACGGATGATTGGCCAGTGATATTACCGCCTAGCGCAAAATCGATTGTTCCTTTTGATAATGGAAAAGTTATTGTTGGCGCAACACATGAAAAAGCTGCTGGCTTCAATACAGAGCCAACAGCTGCAGGTAAAGCAGAAATAATAACAGAAGTTAGTCAATTTATGGAAGGCGATTTGGCACATAAAGTTGCGCATGTCGCTGTTGGAACGAGACCGTATACACCAGATTTCGCGCCGCTAATTGGTCAGTTACCGGGTTTTGAATCGGTCTTTTTAGCGAACGGGTTGGGTGCGTCTGGGTTAACAACTGGACCATATGTCGGTAAACTTTTGGCAAACTTGGCTCTTGGGAACACAGTTGATTTAGCTTTAGAAAACTACGAACCAAGTAAATACATTAGTAAATAGGATTTTTATTTTCATCCAGCGTGAAGCCCTCACCCATTACATCATGAACGACACTCACCGAAACAAAAGCGTGCGGATCAATCGCCTGCACAATATTTTTTAATTGGATAATTTCATTTTTCGCAACAACAATATAAAGGACATCTTGCTCATTTTTCGAAAAACCGCCGCGGCCTTCAAGTACCGTCACACCGCGGTTCATCGCTAGCATCACATGGGAAGCAATCGCGTCATTATCTTTGGAAATAATCAGTGCGCCACGAGCCGCATAAGCTCCTTCTTGGACAAAATCGATTACCCGCGAACCGATGAATACTGCAACAAGCGTGTACATCACTTGGCGGACATCCAAATAGGAAAGCGAGGCTACGAGCACGATTGCATCAATTGCAAACAACGTTCGTCCCATACTAATTCCTTTCGTATGGTTAAGCAACTTAGCGATAATGTCACTGCCGCCAGTTGTCCCGCCGTAACGAAACACAAGCCCGAGCCCGATACCACTAAAACCACCAGCAAATAGGGCTACGAGTAGCAAGTCGCTATGTAAATCTAACGTATAAGGAATACGCTGGAAAATCCATAAAAATAGCGACAAACTCACTGTGCCAATACCAGTATAAATAAGCGAACGATTACCAAGCACCCGCCAACCTAAAATAAACAAAGGGATGTTCAAGATTAAGTTAGAGTAAGCAGGATCAATTTGGAAAAAGTGGAGCAGGAATAGAGTCACCCCAGCTAGTCCGCCTTCTCCGAGATTATTAGCGATGTTAAAATTAACTAAGCCAAATGCGTAAATCGCCGTACCAAGCATAATAAAGCAAATGTTTTTCGTGCGTAATGTTTTTAGCATAGCTTTTCCCCTCTCTGGAACCTATTTAATATGTAAGTAAAAAATCATGGACTTGGATGTATTTGTTTAGGTATAATGAAATGAAGTTAACAATTAGTCGTAAAATCAATTTTAGTTTACCACAAAAAGGGGGAAAACCGATGGCGAAAACAATAGCAGAAATACAAAAAGAAGTGGATGATTTCATTGGTGGGTTCGAGGAAGGTTACTTTTCCCCACTAGCAATGATGGCTCGAATTACAGAAGAAACGGGAGAATTAGCCAGAGAAATCAATCATTATTATGGCGAAAAACCGAAGAAAACAAGTGAACCAACCAAAACCGTTGCAGAGGAACTGGGCGATTGCCTGTTTGTCCTTACGTGTATGGCCAACTCACTTGATATCGATATGGAAAAAGCACATGACACGGTTATGGCGAAGTTTAAAGAACGAGATAAAGATCGTTGGACAAAAAAGGAGGAAAAAACAAAATGAGAGTAGCAGTATCTGGATTTAAAGGAAGAATGGGACATGAGGTTGTTAAAACCGTTTTAAGAGAAGCAGATTTGGAATTAGTGGCGGTACTTGACCACGAGCCGAAAGAAAAAAATATCCGCGAAATCGTCGAGTTTAGCTCATTAGACGTACCAGTTTATGCTGATTTAAGCGAGCTGTTAGAAGAAATAAAACCAGATTGCGTCGTTGATTTTACAACACCCAAAGTAGGGTATAGTAACACGAAAACAATTCTAGAACACGGCGTACGTGCGGTTGTTGGTACAACAGGCTTTACACCAGAACAAATTAGCGAACTAAGATCAATTGCAGAATCGAAAAAAATCGGTGCATTAATCGCGCCAAACTTTGCTGTAGGTGCGGTTTTAATGATGCAATTCGCGCAAAAAGCAGCTAAGTATTTTCCGAACGTCGAAATTATTGAGTTACATCATGATAATAAATTAGATGCGCCAAGTGGTACAGCTGTAAAAACAGCAGAAATGATGGCAGAAACTCGCGAATTTGTTAAACAAGGTGCAACAGATGAAGTAGAACTTATTGAAGGTGCAAGAGGAGCCGAATATGAAGGCATGCGTATCCATAGTGTCCGTTTACCAGGACTTGTGGCGCACCAAGAAGTGATCTTCGGAGCAGAAGGACAAGGTCTAACGATTCGTCATGACTCTTATGACCGAATTTCCTTTATGTCTGGCGTAGCACTTTCGGTTCGTAAAACAAAAGAATTAGAAACACTTATTTATGGCTTAGAAAATATTTTAGACTAAGGATAGGTGAATGAGATGCATATCGCATTAATCGCGCACGATGAAAAAAAGGATTTGATGGTTGGATTTGCAACGGCATATAAACATTTGCTTGAACCGCATCAATTATATGCAACCGGGACTACAGGTTTACGAATTATCGAAGCAACAGGCTTAACGGTGCATCGTTTTAAATCAGGCCTGCTTGGTGGAGATCAACAAATCGGCGCGCGTATTTCCGAAAATAAAATGGACCTCGTTATTTTCTTGCGCGATCCATTAACCGCCCAGCCACATGAACCTGATGTGACGGCGCTTATTCGATTATGCGATGTATACGAAATTCCTTTAGCAACAAATATTGGTACAGCAGAAATTTTAATTCGCGGATTAGGAGCAGGTTTCCTCGATTGGCGAGATTTAAGACGGAATGATGAATAAAAGGAGCGATGACAGATGAATGACGTTTTTCTAAAAGCGCTTCCTGTATTGCAAAAATTAACTACAGCGGGATTTGAAGCGTATTTTGTTGGCGGATCTGTCAGAGATTACTTGCTAAATAGAACGATTTCCGATGTGGATATTGCAACCAGTGCTTTCCCAGAAGAAGTAAAAGAAATTTTCCAATCAACCTACGATACCGGGATTGCGCACGGGACGGTTACCGTTAGAGAAAATAAAGAATGTTATGAAGTAACCACTTTTCGAACAGAAGGAACGTATGAGGATTTTAGGCGTCCAAGTGAAGTAACGTTTATTCGCTCGTTAAAAGAAGACTTACTACGCCGCGACTTTACGATGAATGCGATAGCGATGGACGAACATTTCGATTTACACGATCCATTTGCCGGACAATTAGCAATTCAAAATAAAGAAATCAAAGCAGTTGGTAAAGCTTCCGAACGTTTTCATGAAGATGCTTTGCGAATGATGCGTGCCGTACGCTTTTTGAGCCAGCTTGATTTTGAGCTTGATAAAGAAACGGAAAATGCTTTAGGAAGCCAAATATCCTTATTACAGCACACTTCCGTCGAACGAATCACGGTTGAATGGATCAAAATGATTAAAGGTCCAGCTATAAAACGAGCGATAGATTTACTTGTAAAAGTCGAAATGGAAACATATTTGCCGGGCTTACAAGGGGAAAAAGCCGCGCTGACCGAATTTGCTAGCTGGAACTGGGCAAAACGGACAACCGAGGAGGCTATTTGGCTTGGACTTGTCGTTGCCGTGAAGCCAAGCAATGTTACCTCGTTTTTGAAAGCTTGGAAACTGCCAAATAAAACTATTCAACTTGTAAACAAAGCTTATCAAGATGCGCTTGATATGAAAGAAACATGGCAAACAGAGGAACTTTACCATGCTGGGCAATCAGTCTTTTCCTTAGTGAATGAGCTAAATGTCCTTCGTGGGCAAGAAGATAAGCAACAAGCGCTCAAAAAAGCATACGAAGCCCTACCAATTCACTCCAAAAAAGACCTCGCAATAACGGGCGCTGATTTGCTAAAATGGTCCGGAAAAAACGCTGGTCCTTGGGTAAAGGAAACGCTCGCTAACGTGGAGCGTGTGGTTCTTTTAAATGAAGTTAACAATGAAAAAAATCAACTGAAAAGGTGGCTAGGCTATCATGAAGAATAATCGGGAAAAATTGCTCGCATTATTTACCGAAAGTACGGGCACTTATTTATCCGGGCAAGAAATTGCGGATAGCCTAGGTTGCTCGCGTACTGCTGTTTGGAAACAAATGGAGGCGCTCCGCAAAGAAGGTTTTGAAATCGAAGCAGTCAGAAATCGTGGTTACCGTTTATCCGCAACAGCAGAACAGTATACGAAAGATGCACTCCTACTCGGTTTAGAGACAACATTCATCGGCCAGCATTTAGAAATACATGAGTCGGTGAGTTCGACACAAATCATCGCCCACCAACAAATCGAAGCAAGCCCAGAAGGAACCGTCATTGTAGCCGATGAGCAAACCGCGGGAAAAGGTCGCTTACTTCGCCCTTGGAGTTCTAAAAAAGGGGAAGGCATTTGGATGAGCGTGATTTTAAAACCACAAATCCCAATCCAAAAAGTACCGCAGTTCACTTTTATCGCCTCGCTGGCTATCACAGAAGCGATTGAAAATGTCACAAAACTAGAACCGAAAATCAAATGGCCCAATGACATTTACATCGGTAAACGTAAAATCTGCGGTGTGCTAACAGAAATGCAAGCCGAAGCAGAAACTATTCATGCTGTCATTATTGGCATGGGTATCAACGTAAATCAACAAGAATTCCCCGAAGAAATCAAAGACAAAGCTAGTTCACTGAAACTGGAACTTGGCGAAAGTATATCCAGAAAAGCACTATTACAAGAAATTCTAGTAGCTTTAGAGAAATACTATGAACTTTTCCTTGATAAAGGATTTGCGCCAATCAAGCTACTTTGGGAAACAAAAGCAATTCCCTTTGGCGAGAAGCTAACCGCCAGTACAACAAAAGGCAAAATCCACGGACAAGTAAAAGGTATTTCTGATGAAGGCGTCCTTTTACTACAAGATTCACTGGGCGAGGTGCATTCCATCTATTCTGCAGATATTTTGCTAGATAATGAAAAATAACGAAACTGCCTGAAAAAGCATGTTTTAACCATAGAAAAGTAACCGAAAACATATCTTTTAACTCGAAAACACAGTGTGAAAATCACTTTTTCGAGTTTTTCTTTTTTGAAAAAAATCAAGTATAATAAACACGAAGGAGCTGTTTTGATGAAGAAAATCCTATTACTATTAGCGCTGATTACCGTCGTTCTTACGCTCGGAGCATGTGGCGATAATAAAAAAGAAACCGAAGAGAAGGCGAGCCAAACCGAAAAAGAAAGTTCGACCTTTTTAAATACCATTTCAACCAAAGATTTCAAACAAAAAATGGCCGATAAAACAACTGGATTCGTTTACGTTGGCCGCCCAACATGCGAGGATTGCCAAGCGTTCCAACCAATCCTAAAGAAAGAACTGGAAAAAAGACAACCAGATCAAAAAATGGCTTACTACAACACAGATAAAGCATCCGAAAAAAGCCGAGATGACATGATTGCCCTTTTAAAAGAGATGGATATTGATTCTGTCCCAACAATGGTCTATTTAAAGGACGGAAAAGTGGTTTCAACCTATGCAGCAACAGATGAACCAGAAAAATTAACCAAATGGATGGATAAAGTAAGTAAAGAGGTCTGAGCATAGACCTCTCTTCAATTTGCATACTTTAAGTAAGCATCTATTTATGTTATTATACATATGGTAGCAATGAATGGATGATACCTTTATTGGATCATACTAATGCTACTAATAAAATATGTTTTTTGCCTTGATTAAAGTAATTTAACAGGGACGAAAAGGAGCTAAGAAAATGAAAAGACCAGTAGACTTTTTTGCTATGAAGGAAAACGGAGAGAAAATCACGATGATTACCGCTTATGACTATCCTTCTGCTAAGAATGTAGAACAAGCAGAGGCAGATATGATTTTAGTCGGTGATTCACTTGGAATGGTAGTATTAGGCTACGATTCAACCGTGCCAGTCACGATTGCAGACATGATTCATCATACAAAAGCCGTGAAGCGTGGGGCTCCGGATACGTTTGTTGTCACCGATATGCCGTTCATGACTTACCACGGATCAGTAGACGAAACAATCCAAAACGCACGTAAAATTATTCAAGAAAGTGGCGCGCATGCAGTCAAATTAGAAGGCGCAGGCGAAGTCGTGAACAAAATTGCTCGTTTAACAGAAGCCGGTGCTCCGGTTGTTGCGCACCTTGGTTTAACGCCACAAAGCGTTGGTTTAACAGGAAGCTATAAAGTTCGTGCCAAATCGACACAAGAAGCGCAAGAGTTAATTGATAATGCGTTAGCGGTTGAAGCGGCTGGAGCAATTGCACTCGTTTTAGAAGCCATTCCTCGTCAGCTAGCGGAAAAAGTAACGAAAGCACTCTCTATTCCAACAATTGGTATTGGAGCAGGCGTGGAAACAGATGGTCAAGTCCTTGTTTATCATGACATTATCGGTTATGGAATTACTCGCCGTGCCAAATTCGTGAAAGCTTATGCGGATATTGACGAAACTATCGAACCAGCTCTTGCAAGCTATGTCAAAGAAGTAAAAGCACAAGCATTTCCAGAAGTGAAACATAGCTTTACGATGGCCGAAGAAGACTTAAAAGGTCTTTATGGAAGGGAATAGCAGATGTTAATCATTCGAACTAAACAAGAACTCAAAGAAGCGATTTTAAAACAAAAACAAGCGAATAAAACGATTGGTTTCGTGCCAACAATGGGCTTTTTACATGAAGGACATATGACACTTGTCAGCCATGCGAGAAAAGAGAACGATTTTGTCGTTATGAGCGTGTTCGTCAACCCAACCCAGTTCGGTCCAAATGAAGATTTTGATGCCTATCCACGAGATGAAGCGCACGATGCTGAACTTGCGGAACAAGGTGGTGTAGATATTTTATTTATACCTACTGTAGAAGAAATCTATCCGACTGAATTAGCAACGAAACTGCACGTCGTTAAGCGTGTTTCCGTACTCGACGGTGCTGACCGAGAAGGCCATTTTGACGGCGTAGTAACGGTTTTAACGAAACTGTTTCATTTAGTTAATCCAGACAATGCCTACTTTGGTCAAAAAGATGCCCAGCAAGTAGCAGTTGTTTCTGGCTTAGTAGAAGATTACTTTTTCCCAGTGAACTTGCGAATTATTGCTACTGTAAGGGAAGCGGACGGACTTGCCAAAAGCTCGCGCAATGTGTACCTAACAGAAACAGAACGCAAAGAAGCTCCAGTAATCCACGCCGCTTTACAATTGGGCCGAGCGCTTATTGAATCCGGTGAAACAGATGAAACAAAAATCGTGCAAGTAATGACAGACAAAATCAACGAGCAAACATCCCACGAGAAAATTGCTTATTTGGCGTTATATGCTTATCCCGAATTTACACCAGTAACAGATTGGTCCAAAGGGATAATTATTGCGGCGGCAGTGAAGTACTCGAAAGCTCGTTTAATCGATAATGAATTAATAAATGTGAAGAGGCGGTAAAAAATGTTTAGAACAATGATGAATGGCAAAATTCACCGAGCGACTGTAACAGAAGCCAATCTGAATTATGTAGGAAGTATTACGATTGATTCTGCTATTTTAGAAGTGGTGGATATGCTTCCAAATGAAAAAGTCCAAATTGTAAATAATAATAATGGTGCAAGAATTGAAACCTATATTATTCCAGGGGAGCCGGGTAGTGGCGTAATTTGTCTAAATGGCGCTGCCGCAAGACACGTCCAAGTAGGCGATGTAGTTATCATCATGAGCTACGGCATGTTTACTGCGGAAGAAGCAAAAGCACATGAACCAAAAATCGTCGTATTAGATGAAAAAAATCATATTGAAATGGTACTTCCAGAAGAAAAAGCGCATACGACTTTATAATCAGTTCGGGGAGCTTGAGTGGATTTCTGCTCAAGCTACTCGTTTGTTTGAAACGTTATTTTTGAATAAAAGCAGTGAAAGAAAGAGGTGAAGCAGATGAAACAGAAACGCTATATTGTCGTCGATTTAGAAACAACAGGAAATCAAGCTTCACGCGAGGACCGGATAATCCAGTTTGCTGCTTGCTTTGTCGAGTCCGGAAAACGGCTGGAAACATACTCCACCTTTTTAAATCCAGAAAAACCGATTCCTGCTTTTATTCAAGAATTAACGGGGATTTCTCCAAAAGATGTGAAAAATGCGCCACTGTTTGAAGATGTCGCACCGATTATTGCAAATTTACTCGAAGATACTATTTTTGTGGCGCATAATGTTTCTTTTGATTGGACCTTTTTAGAAAGAGAAATGACGCGTGCGGGAATATCACTTGGCAAAATGAAAAAACTGGATACCGTGGAATTAGCTAGAATAATGTATCCGGGTATTGATAGTTATAAATTACAAGATTTATCGGACGAATTTAATTTGGGTCATGACAAACCGCACCGCGCGGATAGTGATGCGGAAGTAACGGCTGATTTGCTACTTTTATTATTAGCAAAACTAGAAAATTTACCATTACCAGTTATTCGACAAATGACGACTATTTCTGGTAGTCTAAAAAGTTATTTACCGGAACTGTTATTTGAAATCGAAATGAGAAAAGAACGAGCTAATCAGCCACTTGATCCAGCTTTTGTAGAGCATCGCGGGTTAGTAATTCGCAAAAAAGAAGTCCAAAAGCCGACATATAGCAGAGCGGATTTACTCGAATTTCCGGAAACAGATGAGGCTAAGATGGCTTTATTCAAAAAGGCTGGGGCGCCGCTTTACGCTAGAAGTGGCCAATTTGAAATGATGAACCTTGTTTTCCAAGCGATGAAGTCAGGCAAGCATGCGCTGATTGAAGCAGGAACGGGAATTGGGAAGTCGTTAGGGTATTTTTTACCAGCGATTTACCAAGCAAAACAAGCCGAATTACCGGTCGTCATTAGTACATATACGAACTTACTCCAAGCCCAATTGTATGAAAAAGACGTGCCACTTTTAACGAAATTAACAGGCTTCAAAGTAAAAGCAAGCTTACTTAAAGGGCGCGACCACTACTTGAATTTATTTAAATTTGAGCAGTTGCTGCAAGAAGGTGACACGCAATATGATGTCGTTGTTACGAAGCTAAAGTTACTTGTTTGGCTGACGGAAACAACGACTGGCGATATTGATGAAGTGAATTTATCCAGTGGCGGCGAGCTATTCTGGAATCGAATGAAGCACACTGGCTGGTTTTTATCGGAAAAACATGACCCGTGGCTTGTACACGATTTCTATAAATTCAACATTAAACAAGCGAAAAATGCTGATTTAGTCATCGTCAATCATGCCTTACTACTTAACGACCATTTTTCTGGAAGGGAAACGTTGCCTAAGTATGCTTTTGCCGTAATTGATGAAGCCCATCATTTTGCAGATAGTGCCCGCACGCAAGGAAGCTTTATCCTTTCTTACCGAAAATTAAAATACTTTTTGAATCAGTTAGGTTCATTAGAAAAATATTCTCTTTTAACAAGGTTAGCGATGGCTTTTCCAGAAGCGGATAGTTTGTATGATTTAGATATTGCAGCGATGAAGCTAGGTGAAGCTGTAGAAGAATTTTTTGCGCTCCTAAAAATGCAGTTGAACGTTGCGCGTAAAAACTTGCAAGAAGTGGTCTTAGTGGAAAACAGTGAAAAAGATGCTTGGAATGACAACGTATACTACGCTGCTGAAAAAGTGTTGTACTTACTGCAAGAATCTGAAAAAAACATGGAAACATTATTAGAGCAAGGCAAACGAGAAGAAAATGAGCTAGGCGAGGCAGAAAGTGCCTTTTTAGAAGAAATGTATGCTTTTTTACTAGATTGGAAAAATATGGTGAAGCAGCTGGAACAAATGTTGCATAAAAAATCGCCTATTTTGACGATTTATTTGCAAGCTGATAAAAATCATTCGATATCGAGTATACGTCTGAAAGCAGTACTCATGGAAGTGGAGCCAACGCTTGGCAAAGAATTTTTCGCGAAAAAAGAAAGCGTGATTATGACCTCGGCAACGTTAACTGTAAAAGGGAAATTCGATTATTTACGGAAAAGTCTCGGTTTGGAAGAAGAACAAATCGTGGAAAAACGCATTCCTTCGCCATTTGATTACAAAGAAAATGCGCGCGTGATGATTCCGGATGATATGCCACCAATTAAAGATACGCCAATCGAGCGCTACACGGCGGAACTAGCTAAATATATTCGTCATATAGCTGTCAAAACAAAGGGGCGGATGCTCGTACTTTTCACCGCTTCCGATATGTTACAAAAAACGTATTATCATATGAAAAATGAGAAATCGTTAGAAGAATATGTTGTTCTTGCGCAAGGCGTTTCAGCGGGAAGTGCGGCACGACTAACGAAGCAATTTCAAATGTTTGATAAAGCGATTTTGCTTGGAACGACGAGTTTTTGGGAAGGGATTGATATTCCAGGTGAAGACTTATCTTGCCTCGTGATTGTGCGCCTACCGTTCGCACCAATGGATGATCCTTATACGAAAGCGCAAATTTCACTTCGAAAAGAACGTGGTGAAAATGCCTTCCAAACCTACTCTTTACCAGAAGCAGTATTGCGATTTAAACAAGGGTTTGGTCGATTGATTAGGAGAGAATCTGACCGAGGAATTGTATTTGTTTTTGATAACCGAGTGGACACGACGAAATTCGGGAAAGCCTTTTTGGAATCAATCCCAAGTGCCCCCATTTTAAAGGGAAATCAAGCTGATTTATTAGAAGAAGTGAGTGAATTCTTTAAGGAAGGTTAAATTTTTCCTGATATGACTTCAAATCTTAGGCGGCTATTGCTATAATGTATCTATGCGAAAATGAAAATGCATATCGCCGGACGAATTTCGGTAATTTATAAATAGAAATGAGCGAGATTACTTTGCGAAATAGAAAACCTAAGCGTAAGATTGGCAAATGGATAGCGATTATTCTCGGCATAATGATTGTGCTTATCGTGCTGATTTTTCTGTATTTTAGATCGGCAGAAAAACCTGTAACTAATGCAGAAACCGAAGCTTTAGATCGAATAAGTGGCCAAGTTGACTTAAAGACAACAGATCAATTTTATCTGTACAATGGTCCAAAAGAAGTGTATTACGTATTAACTGGCAAGAACAGTGAGAATAAGAATATCATCGTCTGGGTTCCAAAAAAGAAATCCGACAAAGTATATGTTAAGTTCGCATCTGATGGCATCACAGAAAAACAAGCACGTGACAAAGTAACCAAAGAAAAAAGCCCAAAGAAAATTTTACATGTGAACCTAGGCATGGAAAAAGAAACACCGATTTGGGAAGTTGCCTACTTAGATAAGAATGACAAGCTAAACTACTTTGACATTAACTTTGAAACAGGTGAATGGTACAGAGAAATTGAAAACTTGTAACTAAATTGGAGGAGGGAATAACATGGACTTACCGTTATCAAAACGTGTCAAAGGAGTAGCCCCGTCGCCAACACTCGCGATTACGGCTAAAGCAAAACAAATGAAACAAGAAGGAATTGATGTTATCGGATTAGGCGCTGGGGAACCAGATTTTAACACGCCACAAAATATCATCGATGCAGCAATCGAGTCCATGAACAAAGGCTTCACTAAATACACGCCTTCCAGTGGAATCATCGAGCTAAAACAAGCGATTGTTGATAAGCTCAAAAACGATCAGTTCTTACACTATGAAACGAACCAAATTTTCGTAGGTACAGGAGCTAAACACGTACTCTATTCTGCGTTTCAAACGATTTTAGATCCGGGCGATGAAGTCATTATTCCAGTTCCATATTGGGTAACTTACCCAGAACAAGTAAAATTAGCAGGTGGGATTCCTGTCTTTGTAGAAACTGGTTTTGACGCCGATTTCAAAATTTCAGCAGCAAATTTTGAACAAGCGATTACCGAAAAAACAAAAGCAATTGTTTTAAACTCACCGAATAATCCTTCTGGCATGTGTTATACAAAAGAAGAGTTAATCGCAATTGGTAAAGTTGCTGAAAAACATCAGATTTACATTTTATCGGATGAAATATACGAAAAATTATATTACGGCAACAAAGCGGATTTAGTTTCTATCGCAAGCCTAAGTGATCGTTTATATGATTTAACGATTGTTATTAATGGGGTTTCTAAAGCTTATTCTATGACGGGATGGCGGATAGGTTATGCAGCTGCGAACAAAGAAATTATTGCTGGAATGAGTAAGCTTGCGGACCATTTAACTAGTAACCCAACAGCGAATGCCCAGTATGCGGCACTTGAAGCTTATGTTGGTAGCCAAGCAGTTCCAGAAAAAATGTACAAAGCCTTTGAAGAACGCATGGAACGCTTTTATCCAGAATTAAGCAGTATTCCAGGATTTAAACCGAAAAAACCAGATGGCGCCTTTTATTTCTTTATTGAAGTAAAAGAAGCGGCACATAAAAAAGGTTTTCAGGATGTAGATGCTTTT
This sequence comes from Listeria cossartiae subsp. cayugensis, assembly GCF_014229095.1. Lineage (GTDB taxonomy): Bacteria > Bacillota > Bacilli > Lactobacillales > Listeriaceae > Listeria > Listeria cayugensis. The sequence goes on from NZ_JAARZC010000002.1 coordinate 406,221, forward strand.
GTAGCAGCTCTTTTAGAAGAAGCGAAAGTCGCAGTCATTCCAGGCTCAGGATTCGGAATGCCCGATTATATACGCCTTTCTTATGCAACAAATCCAGACTTATTCCAAGAAGCTATAAATCGAATCAAAAGTTTTATGAAATAGGGAGTGTAGACAAGTGAAAATTACAATCAATCAAGCATCCGAATTTGTCGGAAAAGAAGTAACAATTGGAGCATGGCTTGCGAATAAGCGTTCAAGCGGTAAAATTGCTTTCTTACAATTACGTGATGGAACAGGGTTTATGCAAGGCGTTGTCGTAAAAGCAGAAGTTGGCGACGATATGTTTGCCACTGCCAAAGCGTTAACACAAGAAACAAGCCTATATGTAACAGGGACAATCAACGAAGATACGCGTTCCCCATTTGGTTATGAAATGGCGGTATCAAGCGTAGAAGTGATTAGCGAATCGCATGATTATCCAATCACACCGAAAGAACATGGTACAGAATTTTTAATGGACCACCGTCATTTATGGCTACGTTCGAATCGCCAACACGCGATTATGAAAATCCGTAACGAAATTATCCGCGCTAGCTATGAATTTTTCAATAAAGAAGGATTCCTAAAAATCGACCCACCAATTTTAACTGGTAGTGCACCAGAAGGAACAACGGAACTTTTCCATACGAAATATTTTGAAGAAGATGCGTTCCTTTCTCAAAGTGGTCAATTATACATGGAAGCTGCAGCAATGGCTTTTGGTAAAGTATTCTCGTTCGGCCCGACTTTCCGAGCAGAAAAATCAAAAACACGCCGTCACTTAATTGAATTCTGGATGATTGAACCAGAAATGGCGTTTTACAAATTAGAAGATAGCTTACAAGTACAAGAAAATTACGTGGCTTTCCTAGTAAAAGCAGTGCTTGATAACTGTCGCTTAGAACTAGATCGCCTTGGACGTGATGTTAGTCATTTAGAAAAAATGGTTGCACCGTTCCCACGTATTACGTATACAGAAGCAATCGAACGTTTACACGAACTAGGCTTTGACGATATTGTTTGGGGAGATGATTTCGGGGCACCACATGAAACAGCAATTGCCGACAGCTTCGAAAAACCAGTTTTCATTACACATTATCCAAAAGCAATTAAACCATTTTATATGCCGGAAGATCCAGAAAACGATCAAGTTGTTTTATGTGCTGATATGATTGCTCCAGAAGGATACGGAGAAATTATCGGTGGATCGGAACGTATTCACGATTTAGAAACACTTCAAGCTAGAATGGAAGATTTCGACTTAGATCAAGAAGCATACAGCTGGTACCTTGATTTAGCTCGTTACGGTTCCGTACCACATTCCGGTTTTGGACTTGGCTTAGAACGTACGGTGGCATGGATTTCCGGAACAGAACACGTCCGCGAAACAATCCCATTCCCACGTTTACTAAATCGTCTATACCCATAATTAAAAAAAGTGAGGCCAAATACTGGCTTCACTTTTTTTGTATCATTTTTTAGGTTGAAAATTATCTTTTCCAGCTGATTTCATGATTTTATCCGTACTTTTATATTTTTCCCTCGAAAACCATGTTATAATTTTGTAGTGAGGTGTTTAAAATGAATCCAAAAATTCTTGAACAATGGATGGCTGAAGGGCAAGTAACATTGCCACAAGTGCTAGTAAAAAACTATGCAACCATCGGCTTAAATGAAATCGAACTAGTACTTTTACTTCAAATACAATCTTTTGCAGCAGAAGCAGAATTTTTCCCTTCGATGGAAATGTTAGCAAATAGAACAACACTTGCGCTCGAAGAAACCATTAAAACGATGGATTCACTTCTTAAAAAAGGAATGATTGCCATCGAACAAAGCCAAGATAATTCACGAATGATTTCAGAGCAATATAATTTAGCGCCACTTTGGGGTAAATTAGTCGCTTTATATGAAAATCAAGCAGCAGATAGTAGGCAAGAAAAACAAGTAGAGCAGCAAACGAATTTATATAGTTTGTTTGAAGCCGAGTTTGGAAGACCACTTTCGCCAATGGAAGCGGAAATGTTATCGGCTTGGGTAGAGCAAGACAGAACTAGCCCAGATTTAATTAAAGAGGCGTTAAAAGAAGCAGTTATTTCCCAAAAATTAAATTTCCGTTATATTGATAGAATTCTTCTGAACTGGTCGAAACAAGGAGTTAAAACCATTGAAGACGCCAAACGAGTAGCAGAAGAGTTTCACCAAAATGGTCGCACGAGTCAAACAATTAATCAAAGTGAAGTGAAAAAGAGCGCAGGTTCGATTCCATTATACGACTGGCTTGAAAAAAGAAAAGGGTGACGTAAACAAATTGTTATCAAATAAACAAACCGTATTATGCATAGAAGAAATGGCAAAAATGTTTCCAGCAGCACATTGTGAGCTCATTCATAAAAATACGTTTGAATTACTGGTGGCTGTTGTGTTATCTGCGCAGTGTACAGACGTTTTAGTAAATCGTGTAACTGCCTCTCTTTTTGAAAAATATCATTCTCCGGAAGATTACTTAGCTGTACCACTAGAAGAACTGATGGACGATATTCGTTCAATTGGTTTATATCGCAACAAAGCAAAAAATATCCAAGGGTTATCAGAGAAAATTTTAACCGAATTTAATGGCGAAGTGCCAAGGACGCATGCCGAACTAGAAAGTCTACCTGGTGTTGGCAGAAAAACAGCTAATGTAGTTTTATCAGTTGGTTTTGGCATTCCGGCAATTGCAGTAGATACACATGTGGAACGTATTAGCAAACGGCTAGGGATTTGTAGATGGAAAGACTCTGTCGTTGAAGTAGAAGAAACACTGAAAAGAAAATTACCAGAAGAGCTTTGGTCAGATGCACATCACTATATGATTTTCTTTGGCAGATATCATTGCAAAGCGAGAAACCCCGATTGCCCGACATGCCCTTTACTTTATTTGTGTAGAGAAGGAAAAAAACAAGCGAAAGTGAGGGGATTTGATGGCTGAATTTAAATATGCAGTGGAATTAACCCATCCGGATTTCCCTGCACCTGATGTTATTTTGGAAGAATATGATCCAGAATCCATTTACGTAAGCGGCTTACCTTTTTGGCAAGAACAACAGTTTTTTACTAAAGGTGGCGGAGTTATCCCTTGGAAAAATGAAACAGAGCGCGCTTGCCGCAAATTAGCGAAACATATGACCAATCTAGCGGAGAGCATGGAAGCAGACTTAAAAGTGCATAAAAAGCCATCTCCTGTTACTGTCAGAGATGCGCTCGGCATTTTTTTATCTATTTTGTTCTGGAGTAACCATCGGCCGGTACAACTCGATAATTTAATGGAGCAAATTAAAACGTTGGAGACGAAACCACTTAATTTAGATGAGCGGTTAGAATATGTGCTAAAGCGTGGAAATACATTTTTAGGCTTTAGGCAATTAAATGAATTAATGTTAGAGCAACGTAAATTGATTGCGAAACGATAAGAAAAAGAGCGAAAGATGATTAAATCATCTTTCGCTCTTTTGTATTAACTATCTGGAATTTTAACGCTAGTCGAGGCGGCGGGGCTTTTCTTGCCATCTTTTACGGCGACGACATTAATGGAAACTGTGTCACCCGGATTGCCACCACTGACCGAAACAGAGGTAGAAGATACAGTCGTTGTGGAACCATTGACGGTTACTTCATAGGTTGCGCCATCTACTGCAGACCAAGAAACATTTATTTGCTTAGAGCTGGCATTGTAGCTCGCTCTTAAGCCGGCAGGGGCAGTAAGATTTTTGGCTTCTTCAGCCTTTTTCTCTTCCTCTGCTTTTTTCTTAGCCTCTTCTTCTTTTTTCTTCTCTTCCTCAGTTTTCTTTTTCGCTTCTTCTTCCGCTTTTTTCTTCGCTTCTTCTTCTTTTTTCTTCTCATCTTCAGGAGTAGAAGCTGTTTTTGTTGGTGCAGTTCCTGATAAGAACAATTCGTAGCTTACTTTATCGCTTGGTGTACCTTCTGCGGCACGGGCGATTGGGTTACTACCTTTTAGAATTGGAACGGAAACAACATTGCTTGGCATTTTGAAGTCTGATGTTGTTTTGCCAGAAGAGGCATGCGCCATCAACTTACTAAACATGCGTTGCGCAATTTTTTGTTCACTCGCAGAAACATATTTTTGCTTATCATCATAACCGGTCCATACGGCGATTGAATAATTGGTTGTATATCCGGCAAACCATGAGTCACGAGCTGCACCACTAGGGTAGTAGTACTTCGAAGTGAATTCAGGTGGGATGTTCGTTGTACCTGTCTTACCAGCAGCAGGAACACCTGGTACGGCTGCTGAGGTACCAGTTCCGATAGAAAGAACGTCTTTTAAAACATCAGAGACCATATAAGCAGTGGATTCTTTCATCGCCACGGTGCTTTTCGGTTCTGTATCAATTTCGGTTTGGCCATCAGATAAAACGATTTTAGTAACGGTATGTGGCGTGTTGTAAATTCCTTTGTTACCGAATGCGGCATAAGCACCAGCCATTTGCATTGGGTTGGAACTATTTGCACCGATAGCATTGGATTCTACGTTTTGGCCTTTATCATACGTGATACCAAGTTTATTAACAAATTGCTCAGATTTATCTAAGCCAACTGCTTGAAGTGTTTTTAGAGCTGGAATATTACGCGATTGATAAAGGGCTTGTCTTACGGAAATTGGTCCTTTATAACCGAAGTCCCAGTTATTAATAGGAGTACCACCAGTATAAGTATACGGTTCATCTTCTAAAATATGGGCAGTTGACCAGTCTAAATATTCAAAAGCAGGGCCATAATCGGCGATAGGTTTCATTGTTGAACCGACTGAACGTTTTACTTGTGTTGCGTAGTTGTAACCACGTGTCACTTTCTGATTACGTCCGCCTCCGATTGCTTGAACACGACCGGTTTTTGTATCTTGCAACACGATACCGGCTTGCATTTCATCATCGGTGAAGTTCACAATTTCATTTGTATTAAGCATTTTTTCCGTGTACTCTTGGGCATCACGGTCAAGTGCTGTGTAAATAGTTAAACCATCACGATACACATCATATTCTTTTGGAATTTCGCTTAAAACTTGTGTTACGTAAGAATCGTATTTGTAAATTTTATCTGCACGATCTTTTTTCGAGCGAAGTCCAGTAGTAATTGGTGTTTTTTGAGCTTCCGTCATTTGTTCTTTGGTGATTTTGTCATGTGTATACATATTTGTTAACACTTGATCACGACGTTTTTTAGCAGCTTCTGGATGGTCGTAAGGGTTGTAGTTGTTTGGACTTTGTGGCATACCAGCAAGTAGCGCTGTTTCAGCTAACGTAAGATCTTTCACATTTTTACCGAAATAATGTTCGGCAGCTGTTTGCATACCATGGACACGGTCAGACATATAGACTTTATTAACATAAATTTCTAAGATGTCGTTTTTGCTATATTTTTCTTCTAATTGAAGGGCTAACCATGCTTCTTGTGCTTTTCTAGCAAGTGTTTTGTTTGTGTAGTCTAAGTAGGACATTTTGATGATTTGTTGGGAAAGGGTACTTGCGCCTTCTGCCCCAAAACCATCTGTCACGTTAGCTACAACTGCCCCACCAAGTCGGATAGGGTCAATACCATCATGTTCGTAAAAACGCGCATCTTCTGTTGTTAGAATTGCATTTTTTAGTGTTTCTGGTATATCTTTGTATTCAATATATTCCCGCCGTTCGGTTCCAACCTCTGCGAAAACTTTACCATCCTTATCAAGTAACTTGGACGATAACGGATCCCGTAGCTTGGAGTCGGTCAGTTTAGGTGCATCTTTTGCATAACCGTAAAAAACAGTTGCACCAGCCGCAATACCAAAGAAAGCGAAAAATAATCCTGCAAAGAAAATAGTTTTGAAAATATTCGCCGCTACTCGTTTTCCGCGTTTTTGCGGTTTCTTTTTAGAATTGCTACTTGGTTTTTTGCGATACTGAGATCTTGTCTGCGGTTTATCTGCCATTAAAAATCTCTCTCCTTTAAAAAAGGTTTGACTAGAAGTATAATTTATCTATTGATTGCAAGAAGTCAAGCCTTGGATTTAGACCATAAGGAATTTGGTCCGATACATCTTGTATTTCTGCTATAGTGACTGATTTTCTACCACCACTTTGCATGCGTTCCCAAAACGGATAAAATTTTTCAAAGGGAATGAAATGTGTTTCTCCGAGTTTTTGGAAAGCAATAATGACAAAAACGATACCATCTTGTTTTAAGACGTTAATCATATGTGTCATTTGGTGATCGTGAAAATTACTCAACGGAAAAGACGTTGTATTTTGGGTTTCTTTTGCTTCAAAATCAACATATTTTCCTTTATAGACACCATTGTAATCTGTTGTGGATGGTGTTTTGAAGTAGGCTTCCTTAATTTTGGCACTACTTCTTTTTGGATAGTCCACGCTGACAATTTGGACAGGCGTAGGTTTTTTGTGGATGACTGCAATTTCGTGGGTTAAATAATACGCAATTGTATCATTCAAGTCATCTTCCAAAGACATACCGCGCTTACCATAAGTTACAGGAGCTTTCCGTTTTTTTGGAGGAAGACCCTCAGGACTCACTGCATACTTTTTGCCGTTAGGATAACCAATAGCCATTTTTTTCACCTCTATCAGAAAAATTCTATTCTGAAATTTAGACTATCATCTATTATAACAAATAAAAATGAAAATGATAGTACGAATTAAATGCAGAATAGCTCTTTTCGGCAAGAAACTACCTCATAAATAGAACGTACCTTCGTCTATTTTACCATATTTTAACTAATAATCTAATTTTAGGCAAGATTTTCTGTCCTATGCTATGCTTGAGGTAACTGAAAATGTGAAGAAAAGAGTGATAGAATGGAACTTTTAAACCGCACGGAAAAATTGCTTCTTCAGAATGAAAAAAACTGGGAACTTTATTTAAGTAACCGTGAAGAAGCACAGCCGTTTGATTTTTATAAAGATATGAAACCTTTTGTGGATGAAGCAAAAAATAGCGCGGATGCATTTTTAGAATTAGCGATTCCATGGGTAAACAAAGAGCGCCCTCCTTATTTAGGAGAACTGCAATTAAGGCAAGCTTGTGATAATGTTCAGATGACGGCAGTAAGTGCATTTAATGGAAAGTCTTTTTACAAACATTTCCTAGACCACTACCAGTCTACCAAGTATACACTAACAAGAGTGAGAGATTTCTTAAAAAGAAAAGAGGAATTGATGTGAAATCCATCGCAGTGACGGGATACAAAAATTTTGAACTTGGCATTTTTAAAAAGGATGCGGATGAAGCCGTCTATATTAAAGAAACAATTAAACGCCATTTGCTACCGCACGTGGAAGATGGGCTCGAATGGGTGATTATTTCTGGACAGTTAGGGATTGAACTTTGGGCAGGGGAAGTAGTTGCGGAATTAAAAACAGATTATCCGGTCAAACTAGCAATTCTGGAGCCGTTTGAACAACAAAGCGCTAATTGGAATGAAGCGAATCAATTATGGGCAACTGAAGTACGAGAAAAAGCGGATTATCATGCGTTTATTACGAAACGCCCTTATGAAAGTCCGGCGCAATTTGCGGCTAGAGATGGTTTTATTATCGATAATACGGACGGGGCGCTACTTGTGTATGATTTAGAAAAAGAAGGTTCGCCGAAATTTTTTTATGATCGTGCCGCTCAAGCGAAAGAGCAAGCGAATTATTTTTTGGAATGTATTGACTTTTATGCGCTTCAAGAGGTTGTAGAGGATATGAATCAAACCTTTTAATATAGAAGCAAATAGTTATTTTCATAAAAATTACTCGAATAGATTGACAAATGGTGTGAGATTTGAAAAAATAAGGGTAAGTATATTATTAGAACAAAAATACGTAAGAATAGAGATAGAGGTGGAGTTATATGACTTCGGAACAATTTGAGTATCACTTAACAGGTAAAGAAATTTTGGAAAAAGAATTTAAAACTGGGCTTCGTGGTTATAGTCCGGAAGATGTTGATGAGTTTTTAGACATGGTAATTAAAGATTACAGTACGTTTACGCAAGAAATCGAGGCTCTACAAGCTGAAAATATTCGACTTGTACAAGAACTTGACAGTGCGCCACTAAGATCATCTGCACAACCAGCACCAACTTTCCAAGCAGCGGCACAACCTGCTGGAACGACCAACTTTGATATTCTAAAACGTCTTTCTAACTTAGAAAAACACGTTTTTGGAAATAAGCTGGACGATAACGAATAGGTATGCTAGTATAAGTAAGTTAAGAATTTATGAATAACGTTCGGATAATCGCTGTTTTCTTTTGAAAGCAGAGGAAAGTCCATGCTCGCACGGTGCTGTGATGCCCGTAGTGATCGTGCCTGGTCAAACAATAAGCCAGGGCATTCCGGATTTCCGGTTTGACGGCAGGTGAATGACCTAAGTCTTCGGATATGGTCTTATAACCTTGAAGGTGCCACAGTGACGAAGTTCCGGCAGAAATGCTCGGAAGTGGAACGAGGTAAACCCCACGAGCGAGAAACTCAAACTTATGGTAGGGGCACTTTTCCCGAGGAATCAAGAACAAGGGACGAGGTGCGAATTAATTTTCGCGCAGATAGATGGTTATCTCTTTACTATTACCCTGTATGTAGTAAAGAACAGAACATGGCTTACAGAGCGTTATTTTCAGGATTAATTTAACATTGAAGGCTGTTTTAGAAGGCCGGAGCGCAAGTTTTAAGGTGGGTGTTCGACCTGGTTGAATGCCTATTTAAAACAAATCTCCTCCTCTTAAAACAGCTTTTTTTCATTAGAAATTTAATTAAAGGATGGGACACAATGAAAACATTTCAGTTGGTGGCGACGGCTGCTTCTGGTTTAGAAGCGATTGTTGGGAAAGAAGTTGCACGTTTAGGCTATGACCCGAAAGTAGAAAACGGCAAGGTATATTTTGAAGGAGATTTATCCGCAATTGCTAGAGCGAATCTTTGGCTTCGTGTAGCAGACCGAGTGAAAATTGTTGTTGGTGTATTTAAAGCAACGACATTTGATGAACTGTTTGAAAAGACGAAAGCTTTACCTTGGGAAGATTATTTGCCGCTAGATGCGCAGTTCCCTGTAGCTGGTAAATCAGTTAAGTCTACGCTTTATAGTGTGCCTGACTGCCAAGCAATTGTGAAAAAAGCCATCGTTAATCGTGTCAGTGAAAAATATCGTCGTTCTGGTCGTTTGATGGAAACAGGCGCGTTATTTAAGTTAGAAGTTTCTATTTTAAAAGATGAAGTGACATTGACAATTGATACTAGTGGTGCGGGATTACATAAACGTGGTTATCGTTTAGCGCAAGGTAGCGCGCCGATTAAAGAAACGATGGCGGCGGCACTTGTGTTACTTACGAGCTGGCACCCGGATAGACCATTTTACGATCCAGTATGTGGTTCTGGGACGATTCCAATTGAGGCAGCACTTATTGGACAAAATATTGCACCGGGATTCAACCGTGAGTTTGTCTCAGAAACATGGGACTGGATGCCGAAGCAAATTTGGGCAGATGCGAGACAAGAAGCGGAAGATTTAGCTAACTATGACCAACCGCTAAATATTATTGGTGGCGATATTGATGCACGTTTGATCGAAATTGCAAAACAAAATGCGGTAGAAGCAGGTCTTGGTGACTTGATTACTTTTAGACAACTCCAAGTAGCCGATTTCCAAACGGAAGATGAGTACGGGGTCGTTGTTGCGAATCCGCCGTACGGGGAACGTTTAGAGGACGAGGAAGCAGTGCGCCAACTGTACCGCGAAATGGGTATTGTGTATAAACGCATGCCGACATGGTCTGTTTACGTGCTGACTTCATATGAATTATTTGAAGAAGTTTATGGTAAGAAAGCAACGAAAAAACGCAAACTATATAATGGTTACTTGCGCACAGATTTATATCAATACTGGGGTCCAAGAAAGCCACGTCCTAAAAAAGAAGATTGATTGAATGGAGGAGTTAAGTTTGGTAGGAACATTAGAAGAGGAATTTTTAGCGTATATTAAAAAGATGGAAGCACTGGAAGAAGCACTAGCATTAGTTTACTGGGATCTTCGTACAGGCGCGCCAGCAAAAGGAATGGAAGGCCGCTCAGACGTCATTGGCGTTCTTTCCGAAGAGATTTTCAATATGCAAACATCAGAAGAAATGGCTGCTTTTATTGCCGGACTTAACCAAGATAAAGAAAATCTATCCGAAATTACTCGTAAAACTCTAGAAGAATCTCAAAAAACATATGATTTAAATAAAAAAATCCCAAGCAAGGAATATGCGGAATATACAAAACTAGTTGCGCAAGCCGAAACAGCTTGGACAACTGCCCGTGAACAAAATGATTTTGCGGCATTCGAACCATTCCTAACTAGAATTCTCGAAATGAAACGCCAATTTGTGGAGTATTGGGGCTATGAAGAAAATAAATACGACACATTACTTGATCAATATGAGCCAGGCGTGACGGTTTCTGTGCTTGATTCTGTCTTTCAAAAAGTACGTGATGGCATTATGGCGATTCGTGAAAAGATTGCAAACGAAGGCGTGAAGCCAGATGCATCGATTCTAAATACCAAAATTTCCGAAGCGAAACAAAAAGAATTTAGCATTCGTATTTTGAATAAAATGGGCTTTGATTTTGAAGCAGGGCGTTTAGATGAAACCGTTCACCCATTTGCGACTGGCTTAAATACTGGTGATGTTCGGATTACAACGCGTTACAATGAAAATGATTTTAAAATGGCTGTGTTTGGTACAATTCACGAAGGCGGACATGCGATTTATGAACAAAACTTTGATGCCTCTCTTGTAGGAACACCACTTGCGAACGGTGCTTCAATGGGTATTCATGAATCTCAATCTCTATTTTATGAAATCATTATCGGTTCGAGTTTGGCGTTTTGGAAAAGTAACTATGCTGATTTTCAGGCGATAACGAAGCCGGCTTTTGATAATGTGAAGTTGGAAGATTTTTATCGTGCGGTGAATATTTCCGAGAGTTCGCTGATTCGAATTGAAGCGGATACGTTAACTTATCCGCTGCATATTATGATTCGCTACGAACTAGAAAAAGCGCTTATTAATGGCGAGCTTGAAGTGAAAGATTTGCCAAAAGCGTGGGGCGACAAGTATGAAGAGTATTTAGGCATTCGGCCAGATAATGATACAAATGGTGTTCTGCAAGACATTCACTGGGCTGGTGGTGATTTTGGGTACTTCCCGTCGTACGCGCTAGGTTTAATGTACGCGGCGCAATTCTACAACCAAATGCAAAAAGAAATTCCGAATATCGATGCGATTATAGCAAGTGATGATTATACGGAGTTAAAAACATGGTTAACTGAACACGTCCATAAATTTGGTAAAACGAAGAAACCACTAGAAATTCTAACAGATACAACTGGAGAAGGCTTGAATCCTACGTACTTACTAGATTTACTAGAAAAAAGATATGCCTATGTTTACCAATTTAATAAGTAAAAAATTAGCTTGACCATGCTCCTTTAGAAAGCTATAATAAACAACATAACTTAAAACCGAAATACTTGTATAATAGTTGCGATTGGGCGACGAGTTTCTACCTGGTTACCGTAAATAACCGGACTATGAGTAGTTTGTATAAAGAAGTCACCTCGAAAAAATTGGTGGCTTATATACTGCTTCTCTAAATTTAGAGAAGCAGTTTTTTTATTTTGAAAGGAGAATCGCCTTGAAATTACTGGAAGAGTTTATTCAAGAAAAAGGGACAGTTTTACCTGGTAACGTTTTAAAAGTAGATGCATTTTTAAATCATCAAATCGATCCGGTTTTAATGCAAGCCATGGGAAATGAATTTGCTAAACGGTTCCAAGATTTAGGAATTACGAAAATTGTAACGATTGAATCATCAGGTATTGCGCCAGCTGTGTTTGCAGGACTTGCGCTTTCTGTGCCAGTCATTTTTGCGCGGAAGAAGAAATCGGTGACGTTAACGGATAATTTGTATACGAGCACGGTCTATTCTTACACTAAAAAAGAATCGAATGATATTTCTGTGTCGAAACAATTTTTAACAGTAGATGATACAATTTTGGTCATTGATGATTTTCTTGCAAATGGTCAGGCGGCTTTAGGGTTGCTTGAAATTGCGGAGCTTGCCGGAGCAAAAGTCGCGGGTATTGGAATTGTGATTGAAAAATCTTTCCAACAAGGGCGCGAATTATTAAATAAAACAGGGATTCCAGTTTATTCACTAGCACGAATTGCCTCACTTGAAAACGAAGAAATCTTATTTTTAGAGGAGGAATAGGAATAAATGTTAGGTAAAGGGAAAATTGCAGCTTTAGGATTTCAACATGTTTTAGCGATGTACGCTGGGGCAGTTATCGTGCCACTATTAATTGGTGGGGCGCTTGGTTTTAACGGAGAAGAAATGACATACTTAGTGTCGATTGATATTTTTATGTGTGGGATTGCGACATTGCTACAATTGACGGTTAACCGCTTCTTTGGGATTGGTTTGCCAGTTGTACTTGGATGTGCGGTTCAAGCCATTGCGCCAATTATTTTGATTGGGCAAGATATGGGGATTGGCGCGATTTACGGATCGATTATTGTTTCAGGACTTTTTGTATTATTAATAGCACCATTTTTCTCTAAAGTTGTTCGATTCTTCCCTCCTGTTGTGACTGGTTCAGTTGTAACAGTGATTGGTTTAACGCTTATTCCAGTGGCGATTAATAATCTTGCTGGCGGGGCTGGAGCAAAAGATTTCGGTTCGATGTATAACCTTGGTCTTGGCTTCGGGACGTTACTGTTAATTATTTTAGTGTATCGTTTTGGGCAAGGTTTTTCGAAGGCAATTGCTGTCCTAATTGGCCTTGTTGGTGGTTCGCTTTTTGCGGCGCTTTACAAAGGGATTTCATTTGGACCTGTGAGTGAAGCAAGTTGGTTCCATATGCCGAAACCATTTTATTTTGGCACACCGACTTTTGAGTGGCCGGCGATTATTACGATGATTTTAATTGCACTTGTCAGCATGGTGGAATCGACAGGTGTCTACTTCGCTTTATCTGATATTACCGAACGAAAATTAACGCAAAAAGATTTAACGCGTGGCTACCGAGCAGAAGGGCTTGCGATTATGCTTGGCGGCGTTTTTAATACATTCCCGTACACAGCTTATTCGCAAAACGTTGGACTGGTTCAGCTTTCTGGTATTAAGACACGTAAAGTGATCTATGCAGCAGCTGGTTTCCTTATTGTCCTTGGTTTAATTCCTAAAATTGGAGCAGTGACAACGATTATTCCAACGCCAGTTCTTGGTGGCGCGATGGTCGCGATGTTTGGCATGGTTGTCGCGCAAGGCATTAAGATGCTTGGAAAAGTTAATTTTACTTCCCAAGAGAACTTGCTGATCATTGCTTGTGCGGTTGGCGTTGGCTTAGGCGTAACGGTTGTACCAGATTTATTTAATGCATTTCCAGCATTTGTTCGTTTATTTACGAGTAACGGGATTGTTGCAGGTAGTGTGACGGCGATTGCACTGAACATTATCTTCAATATGATTCCACATCGTAAAGATAAAAAAGCAACTAATCCAGAACCACAACATGCTGAGTAAAAAATAAAACAGTTTTAATTGGGCTATTTTTTCTCATATACTTATACACAATCCTTTATTTGAAAGCGGAATTGGTCTATATCAATTTCGCTTTTTTGCTGTTTTTCTAGTTTTATTTTCATTATGTTGGGTATTTTCTAGTAGCTCCAAAAAAGCAAGCTTGGGGTAGATAAAGTAAGGGGGAAAAGTAGATGAATGGTAAACAAGTAATGGTTGGTGGTTTGTCTTTACTTTTAGTTGGCACGGGACTGGGAGCATTTGGGAGTACGGCACAAGCGGCGACAGATGATGCTTCTGTAATGCCAGACATTTCTAACAAACAAGTGCTAGTTGGGTACTGGCACAGTTGGAAATCTTCCGGAAAAGATGGCTATCAACAAGGAACTTCGGCTGATATTGCATTAAAAGATACACCGAAAGCTTATAACGTGGTAGATGTTTCCTTTATGAAAGGGGACGGGGTTAATCGCATTCCAACTTTTAAACCAGTGGGAATAAATGATAGCGATTTCAGAGCGCAAGTGGGGGCATTAAATAAAGAAGGTCGCGCCGTTTTGTTAGCGCTTGGTGGAGCGGATGGCCACGTCGAACTTAAAGCTGGGGATGAGCAAGCGTTCGCAAATGAAATTATCCGCCAAGTGGAAACATATGGTTTTGACGGATTAGACATTGACTTAGAACAAAGTGCAATTACCGCGGGAGATAATAAAACGGTCATTCCAGCAGCGCTAAAAATCGTCAAAGATCATTATAAAGCAGAAGGTAAAAACTTCTTAATCACGATGGCGCCAGAATTTCCTTATTTGAAACCAGGGAGTGCTTATGAAAGCTACTTAACTTCGCTTGCTAATTACTATGACTATATTGCCCCACAACTATACAACCAAGGCGGCGATGGTGTTTGGGTCGATGAAACAAACCAATGGATTGCGCAAAATAATGATACATTAAAAGAATCTTTCTTATATTATATGGCGGACTCGTTTATTAATGGGACTCGTGGTTACTTGAAAATTCCTGCGAATAAATTTGTGTTCGGCTTACCAGCAAATGTGGATGCAGCGGCAACAGGTTACGTCACAGATCCACAAATCGTTAAAAATGTTTTCAATCGTTTACAAGCAAAAGGGACACCAGTGAAAGGAATCATGACTTGGTCGGTTAACTGGGATGGTGGTACGAATAAAGCGGGAGTGCCTTATAATAATGGTTTCTCTAACGCATATGGCCCAATTGTCGGAACCAAATAAGCTAATAGCCGATATCCACATTTAAAGTGGGTATCGGTTTTTTTGAAACAGAAGACTTGCTTTCATTTTAAAAGCGGCGTATGATATAAATCGGAATGATTATTATTTAAGGGAAGGAGAAACTTATGGCTAAAAAATCTAAAGTTGCAAAACATGAACGCCAACAAGCGCTTGTAGAACAATATGCGGAGCTACGTCGAACACTAAAAGCAGAAGGTCGTTATGATGAGTTGCGCAAATTACCACGCGATTCTGCGCCATCACGATTGCACAATCGTTGTGAGCTAACTGGACGCCCGCATGGCTATATGCGTAAATTTGGTATGTCACGGATTCGTTTTCGTGAACTAGCACATCAAGGCCAGTTACCCGGCGTGACAAAAGCAAGCTGGTAAAAAACTCCTTTTTTCTGCGAGCCAGATATAATTATGCTACAATAGATGGCAGTAGAAGGAAATTGGAGGATTATATATGACCGAAAATCGAGAAAATTTGCTCGTTGTTGATGGAATGGCACTGCTTTTCCGAGCATTTTATGCAACAGCCGTTTCCAAGCAATTTATGTTTAATCAACACGGGGTACCGACAAATGGGGTGCAAGGTTTTATGCGCCATATGTTTGCGGCAATCCGTCAAAGTAACCCAACGCATACACTGATTTGCTGGGATATGGGATCACAAACATTCCGTAATGAATTATATGATGGCTATAAAGCTGGCAGAACAGCACCACCAGAAGAAATGATTCCGCAATTTGATTTAGCGAAAGAGGTCGCTGCTGGATTTGGCTTTGTTAATTTAGGTGTGCCGGGTTTTGAAGCAGACGATTGCATTGGGACGATTACCGTTCAAGCGAGTAATACGATTGCGACTACCGTTTTAAGTGGTGATAAAGATTTGTTGCAATTAATCGCTCCGACCAATGACGTTTGGATTATGCAAAAAGGTTATGGCAATTATAAACGATATGATGAAGCAACATTTTTTGAGGAGATGGGCATTACCCCAAGACAATTTGTCGATGTGAAAGCATTGATGGGAGATACTTCTGATGGCTATCCTGGCGTGCGTGGTATTGGTGAAAAAACAGCGATTAAACTCATCCAAGAGTTCGAGTCTATTGAAGGTGTCTTAAACAATCTCGACAAACTCAAACCAGCACAACAAACTAAAATTCAAGAAGACTTAGCAATGTTGGAATTAAGTCAAAAACTAGCTCGAATTCATACCGAAGTTCCACTAGAAATAGACTTACCAAGCTTAAAATATAGCGGTTTCCGCAAAGATGCTTTTGCAGTAGTAGAAAAATACGGTTTAAAAACATTAACACGCGATATCGAATAAAAAATAGAAGCAATCTGGTTATTTCACGCCAGGTTGCTTCTGTTTTTTTATCGCCTGACGCGCAAGTTGGTCGGCTTGTTTATTTTGGCTAACGTTACGCCATTCGGCAAAAAACAACTCTAGCGAATCTGCCATTTCTAAAATTGCTTCTAAATGAGGCTTAAATAAAGGGTTCTTCGCATGTCGTTTATGAATTGCTTCAATGGCAACTTTCGAATCAGAGTACAAACGAATGAACGTTGCTTGTTTTTTCAAGGCTTCTTCTAGTCCGAGTTTGATCGCGATAAATTCAGCTTCGTGGTTGGTCATGATCGCAAGGGGAATTGCAAGTTGCTCATAGATGCCGTCTGCTTTCAGAACAATTCCAGCACCACTAGGGCCAGGATTTCCAGCACTTGCGCCATCAACAAAAACTTCCATCTTTTGTGCCTCCTAAAGTATGAATGATGTGGCTTTATTATAGAAGGAAAGCTGTTTTTTTGCAATAAAAAAACCGGTAAATCGCTACCGGTTTTTACGTCCGTGTCTAATTGGCAACTGGATTAGGCTTTCTCTACATTAGCTGCTTGAGCGCCGCGGTTTCCTTCTACTACTTCAAATGTTACCGCTTGACCTTCTTCTAAAGATTTGTAGCCGTCACCTTGGATCGCTGTGAAGTGAACGAAAATATCTTCGCCGCCGTCTGATTCGATAAAACCGTAACCTTTTTCATTGTTAAACCATTTTACTTTCCCATTTTGCATTGAAATAAATCCTCCTAAGTATGGCTAATAATTGCTAGAAATAGTTGTTAAAACGCTTTCATTAGGGCGTAAAAAAATTTCTCGCAAATACTACCTTTTCAGTTCATAGCGTTGCCGCATATGATACTAACACTATAAATCAAAATACCTATAAACGTCAAGCTGATTTTCGATATTTTTTAAATTTTTGGACTTGTAAGGGCATACTTTTTACTAATTTGTCTCATTTTACTACTAATTGTTATTTTTTTCAAAGTGACGTCCTAGGAGAAATTTCGTTTTCGAAAGGGTAATTACTTTTAGAAAGGGCGATATTATAGTACAATTGGCTATGTGAAAGAATTTAAGTTGGAGGGTATAGCTATGCCAACACCTAGTATGGAAGATTATATTGAAAAAATCTATTCCCTTATTGAGACGAAAGGTTATGCCAGGGTTTCGGATATTGCTGATGAGTTATTTGTTCATCCTTCCTCTGTAACAAAAATGGTGCAGAAGCTGGATAAAGACGAGTATTTAATCTATGAAAAGTACCGTGGATTAATTTTGACGCCTAAAGGAACACAAATGGGGAAAAGGCTCCTAGAAAGACACGCATTACTAGAAAGTTTTTTAAGTATTATTGGTGTAGATCCGTCCCATATTTATCATGATGTAGAAGGCATTGAACACCACTTGAGTTGGAATTCCATTGACCGAATCGGGGATGTTGTTCAGTTTTTCGAAAATCATCCGGATGCGCTTAAGACGCTCAAGGCAATGGAGTCGACGAAACCAGAAACAAAGGAATAACGGTAATCCAAGGTTGAGATGTTGATTATTGCGCAATCAGGTTTTACTTTAGAATCAAAATGGTGTTACATCGCTTGGTGTCGCGCTTTTTTGATGCACTGAAGTGACCAAAATATCTTAATTCTTTTTTACAATATACATATTCGGAGGGGATATCATGTCAAATAAAGTGAAATCAGATATTGAAATTGCATCAAAAGCAGAAATTCTACCAGTTACGACTATTGCCGAACATTTAGGACTAGATGCAGATGCACTCGAACTTTACGGAAAGTATAAAGCAAAGCTATCCTATGATACGATTCACTCGTTAAAAGACAAAGAACCAGGGAAACTTGTTCTTGTAACAGCGATTAATCCAACACCAGCGGGTGAAGGTAAATCGACTGTAACAGTTGGACTTGGTGACGCACTCTCTAAAAAAGATAAAAAAACAGTTATCGCACTGCGTGAACCATCGCTTGGACCAACCATGGGGATTAAAGGCGGGGCAACTGGTGGCGGCTATGCGCAAGTTATTCCAATGGAAGATATTAATTTACATTTTACAGGCGATTTTCATGCAATTACAGCAGCGAATAATGCTTTATCGGCATTTATCGATAACCATATGCAACAAGGAAATGACTTAGATATTGATGGTCGCAGAATCGTTTGGAAACGTGTGGTTGATTTAAATGACCGGACGCTTCGAAAAGTAGTCGTTGGTCTTGGTGGCCCGATTCAAGGTGTTCCGCGCGAAGATGGTTTTGATATTACGGTTGCTTCTGAGATCATGGCAATCATTTGTTTAGCAAGTGATTTAAAAGATTTAAAGAAACGTTTAAGCGAAATTGTGATTGGCTATAACTACAAAAAAGAACCGATTACGGTTGGCGAAATGGGTTATGAAGGCGCGTTAACATTACTCTTAAAAGATGCTTTGAAACCGAACTTGGTGCAAACATTAGAACATACTCCGGCAATCGTACACGGCGGACCTTTTGCTAATATTGCTCATGGGTGTAATAGTGTTTCTGCGACAAGCACAGCGCTTAGACTTGGCGACTATGTTGTAACAGAAGCTGGCTTTGGCGCGGACCTTGGTGCGGAGAAATTTTTAGACATTAAAGTTCCTGCACTTGGAAAAGCACCGGATTGTGTGGTTATTGTTGCAACGATTCGCGCGCTCAAAATGCATGGTGGTGCTTTGAAAACTGAACTGAGCGAAGAAAATATTGATGCGTTAGCTAAAGGTTTTACTAATTTGCAAAAACATACGGAGTCTATCCAAACATTTGGTATTCCGTACGTGGTAGCGATCAATAAATTTATCACTGATTCTGACGCAGAAGTGGCGAAATTAGAAGCGCTTTGCGAAGAACATGGCATTCCGTTTTCCTTAACAGAAGTTTGGGAAAAAGGCGGCGACGGTGGTCTAGAACTTGCGGATAAAGTCATTGCAGCTGTGGAAAGTGGAGCAGCAGACTACAAACGCATTTATGATGACGCTTGGTCGATTGAAGAAAAATTAGAAGCGATTGTGACGAAGGTTTACGGTGGTATTGGCGTGGAGCTTTCTAGCAAGGCGCAAAAACAAATCGTGGAATTTAAAAAATATGGTTGGGATCGCTATCCGATTTGTATGGCGAAAACACAATATTCGTTATCGGATGATCCGACATTACTCGGTCGTCCAACTGATTTCGTGATTCATATTCGCGAATTTATTCCAAAACTTGGTGCTGGATTTGTTGTTGCTTTAACAGGCGACGTGATGACGATGCCGGGCTTACCGAAAAAACCAGCGGCATTAAATATGGATGTCGATGAAAATGGTAACGCGCAAGGTTTATTTTAAAACTAGAAGTTCCAAAAGTGGATTCGTCGCTTTTGGAACTTTTTTCAATTTAAGCAATTGATATGTTCTATGTTTTCAGCTAGAATAGATAAGGACGAACAGGAAATGGATGGGACTAAATGAAACAATTAAAAGTGGAAAATTTAACAAAAACATATGGTGAAAAAAGCCTGTTTGAAAATATCTCGCTTACGATAACAGAGGGAGAACGTATTGGTTTAATTGGTGTAAATGGCACCGGGAAATCGACGTTATTGCAAATTATTTCTGGAAGTGAATCTGGGGATAAAGGTACAGTTACGAAAGCAAAAGATTATACGATTGGTTATTTGGCACAAGATCCTGAGTTTAATGAAGAGGATACGGTTCTTGCGGCTGTTTTTGACGGCGATACGGCGGCGCTTCGGGCTATGCGCAAGTATGAAGAAGTCTTGCTGGCGATGTCGCTTGACGCGGAAAATACCAAATTACATGATGCTTACACGGCGGCTAGCCAGGAAATGGATGCTAGTGCGGCTTGGGATATGAACACAGAAGCGAAAACGATTTTGGAAAGACTTGGTATTACGGACTTAAAAGCAAAAATAAGTGCGCTTTCCGGTGGGCAGCGAAAACGAGTTGGTTTGGCGCAAGTTTTAATCGAAACGCCTGATTTACTTATTTTGGATGAGCCTACTAACCATTTGGATTTTCAGTCGATTCGTTGGTTAGAAGAATACTTAAATCGCTTTAAAGGCGCTGTCTTGCTCGTTACCCATGATCGTTATTTCCTTGACCGCGTAACGAACCATATGGTGGAACTAGACCGCGGTTCGGCTTATCGCTATGTTGGGAACTACGAGAAATTCATGGAATCCAAGGCAATTCGGATGGAAAATAAAGTTCGTGAATCCGAAAAAAATAAAAACCTTTATCGTAAGGAACTGGCTTGGATGCGCCGTGGCCCACAAGGTCGGGCGACGAAACAAAACGCCAGACAAGACCGTTTCCATGACTTAGAGAAAAAAGTGAAAACGAAAGTAGATGACTCGGAACTGGCGATTGATTTTGTGACTAGTCGTCTCGGAAAAGATGTTTTCGAACTGAAAAACTTAGAAAAACGCTTTGACGAAAAACAAGTGTTGCAAGATTTTAGCTTGATTATTCAACCAGGTGAACGCCTTGGTATTACAGGGAATAACGGAACTGGTAAATCCACTTTACTGAATATGTTAGCTGGGAAACTAGCACCTGACGCTGGCGAAGTGCTTACTGGTCAAACGGTACAAATCGGTTATTATACGCAACAAAATGAAGAGATGGACCCGGATATGCGAATGATTGCTTATTTGCAAGAAGCAGGCGAGCAAGTAACGACATCTGGCGGGGAAGTAATTAGTGTGAGCGCGATGCTCGAACGATTTTTATTCCCACCAAATTCACACGGGAAGAAAATCGGTAGCCTATCTGGCGGTGAAAAACGCCGCTTATTCTTACTGCGTATTTTGATGGAACGTCCGAATGTCTTATTACTAGATGAGCCGACCAACGACTTAGATACGCAAACATTAACCGTTTTAGAAGATTATTTAGAATCATTCAATGGCACGGTCATTACGGTCAGCCATGATAGATATTTCCTCGATAAAGTCGTGAACAAGTTGCTCGTTTTCCGGGCGATTGGGGAAGTAGAAATTTTCTACGGAGAGTATAGCGATTATTTGAAAGAACTAGAGGCCAAAGGAAAACCAGCGAAATCAATGAAAAAAATGGCGAATACTTCGGTCGAAAAGTCAGCATCTGAGAAAAAGGAGAAAGTCAAACTAACCTACCAAGAACAACTGGAGTGGGACGGAATTGAAGATGCGATTAGCGAATTAGAACAAACGATTGAATCGCTCAACGAAACATTGGAACAAACCGGAGCCGACTTTACAAAAGCAGCAGAAATTAGCGAACTCATTACAGCAAAAGAAACTGAGCTGGAGCAAATGATGGAACGCTGGGAATTTTTATCACAATATGCGGAATAAGGAGTGCGAACGATGAAACAATATTTGGATTTAGAAAAGTACGTTTTAGAGAATGGAACACAAAAAGGAGATCGCACTGGGACTGGAACAATCAGCACGTTTGGTTATCAAATGCGTTTTGATTTACAAGAAGGATTTCCGATTATGACAACAAAACGTGTACCATTTAAACTTGTAGTAAGTGAACTGCTATGGTTTTTACATGGAGATACGAATATTCGCTACCTTTTACAGCATAATAATAATATTTGGAATGAATGGGCTTTTGAGCGTTTTGTGAAAAGCGCTGACTACAAAGGCGAAGATATGACGGATTTTGGATTGAGAGCAGAGCGTGATCCGGCGTTTAAAGAAGTGTATCAAGCGGAAATGGAACAATTTAAAAAGCGTATTTTAGAGGATGAAGAATTTGCGAATAAATACGGTGAACTAGGTAATATTTACGGCAAACAATGGCGTGAATGGAAAACTTCGCAAGGGGAAACAATTGATCAGTTAGCAGATTTGATTGAAATGATTAAAACGAATCCGAACTCGCGTCGATTGATTGTGTCTGCTTGGAATCCAGAAGATATTCCGAATATGGCTTTGCCGCCATGTCATTCGCTATTCCAATTTTATGTGGCGGACGGGAAATTATCGTGCCAGTTGTATCAACGCAGTGCCGATATTTTCTTAGGTGTACCGTTTAATATTGCGAGTTATGCACTTCTGACACATCTTATTGCCCGTGAAGTTGGGCTGGATGTTGGCGAGTTTATCCACACAATGGGTGACGCGCATTTATATAATAACCATATTGAACAAGTGAAAGAGCAATTATCGAGAACACCACATGCGCTTCCAAAATTAGTGTTTTCCGATAAACCGGCTACGATTTTTGATTTTGATGTCGCGGATATTTCACTTGATGGCTATAATCCAGATCCGGCGATTAAAGCACCAATTTCAGTATAAGGGAGGTTTTCTTGGATGATAATTTTTGTTTGGGCACAAGACCGCGCGGGCAACATCGGTAAAGATAACAAAATGCCGTGGCACTTACCGGGCGATTTGCAGTTTTTCAAAAAAACGACGACTGGGAAAACGCTTGTTATGGGACGCAAAACCTATGAATCTCTAGGTAAAGCATTGCCGAATAGGAAGACGATTGTGTTAACGCGGGATAAAGCATTGCAGTTAGACGATGCAGAAATCTTGCATTCGCGCGATGAGGTTTTGGCACTTGCTAAGACGGGAGAACCGATTTATGTTGTTGGTGGCGCGGAAATTTATCGTTTATTTATGGATGTGGCAGATCAGTTGATTGTTACAAAAATTGATGCGGAATTTGATGCAGATACGGCATTTCCTGAAGTAGACTGGGAGAATTTTTCGGAAGTCGCGAAAGAAGCACATGAGAAAGATGAAAAAAATAAATATAATTACACTTTTTATACGTATGAAAGAAATTAATAAAAACGTTGCCTGAATGCGGGCAACGTTTTTCGAGTGGAGTGAAGATGCCGTGTTATCTAAAATGGAGATAAACAAACTGGCGATAAAAGAGAATATGGCGCTGTTAGCATGTCCGATTTGTGGCGGGGGATTTACGTTTCAAGAGCCGAATTCGTTTGTATGTCCGGAACGTCACGGCTTTGATATTGCCAAACCCGGTTACTTAAATTTGCTGAAGCAAGCGCATAAAACAAAATACGATCAAGCGTTATTCGAGTCACGTAAAAAAGTCATTGCGAGTGGCTTTTTTGGGAAATTAATCGAGCGGGTTACGGAAATTATTGCCGATACAAACAAAGAAAGTATCGTTATGTATGATGCTGGTTGTGGTGAGGGCAGTCATTTGGCACGAGTAGTTTCGGAACTGCGAGCAATTGGTCGTGAAGTACATGCTGCGGGACTTGATATTGCCAAAGAAGGCGTCAAACAGGCGGCGCGCGATTATCCGGGAATTGTTTGGACGGTAGCGGATTTAGCCAATTGTCCGAACCAAAGAGAGACAGCAGATGTCCTTTTAAATATTTTATCGCCTTCGAATTATGAAGAATTTAAACGGCTGCTAAAAACGGATGGCTTGTTGCTAAAAGTAGTTCCTGAGGCGAATTATTTACGGGAATTGCGCGAATTTATTTATGTGGACGAGAAAAGCAGTTATTCGAATGAATCGGTTACATCACGGTTGGCAGAAAAATTAACGGTGGAACATGTCGAGCGAATCACATATAAAGCGCCAATTGCTAAAGATCTATTTGCTGATTTTCTGGAAATGACGCCGCTTGGTTGGCATATTGAAGCGGATAAAAAAAGCGAATTACTGGGAAACCCGCCAGAGGAATTAACCGTTGACCTGCAAATCATTATCGCGAATAGAGCACATCTTTTGTAAAAGCCATGTGAATTGTGCGCAATATAAGCTATAATGAAGGGGGAAAATACAGAAGCTGGAGGAATGACATGAATCAATCAGAAACGAAAGCGTTAGAAGCACTGCAAAACGGATCAGACATACGTGGAATAGCGATTGCCACGGAAAAGTATCAGATTACGCTAACAGATGAACGTGTAGAAAAGATTGCTTATGGATTTGCGAAATGGCTAAAAGAGGAAAAACAAGTGGAAGGTCGGGCGAAGGTGGCAATAGGCCATGATAGCAGACTTTCAGCGGAACGTTTAAAAGCGGCACTCGTAAAAGGTCTTACTTTTGCGGATATCGATGTTGTGGATGTAGGTCTTGCAACGACGCCAGCGATGTTTATGGCGACTCAATATGAAGACTACAACTGCGATGCCGGCATAATGATTACTGCGAGCCACTTGCCTTTTATGTATAATGGGTTAAAATTATTTACGAAATCTGGTGGGGCGGAACATGAGGATATTGATTACATCGTGGCACATGCAGATAAAACTTTCCTAGAAAACGGCGGAAACTCCGGTAAAGTGACAAAACAAGACTTGCTTTCTACATATGCAGCAGATTTAACCGATAAAATTAGAGCGGGAATCACGGATGCAGCTGATTCAATGAAGCCGTTACAAGGTAGCCATATTATTGTGGATGCTGGTAATGGCGCGGGCGGTTTTTTTGCCGAAAAAGTATTGGCGGAGCTTGGCGCAGATATTTCGGGTAGTCAGTTTTTAGATCCGGACGGAAATTTCCCGAACCATATTCCTAATCCTGACAACGAAGAAGCAATGGCGAGCTTGAAAAAAGCGGTACTTGCTAGCGGGGCGGATTTAGGCGTGATTTTTGATACGGATGTGGACCGAGCGGCGATTATGGATAAAAATGGCGAAAGCTTAAATCGTAATCCGTTAATTGCTGTAATCTCGAGCATTATTTTGGAAGAAAAACCTGGGACGACGATTGTTACTGACTCGACAACATCCGGGCATTTACAAGCATTTATCGAAGCGAAAGGCGGAAAACAACATCGCTTTAAACGTGGTTATCGTAACGTTATCAATGAAGCGCTGCGCCTGAATGAAAATGGAATCGCCTCGGAAATTGCAATCGAAGTTAGTGGACATGCCGCATTGAAAGAAAACTATTTCTTAGATGACGGTGCGTATTTAATTGCTAAAATTTTAATGACGTATGCGACTCTACGCAAAAATGGTCAAGATTTACCGGATTTAATTGCCGACTTAAAAGAACCTGCAGAAAGCGAAGAAATTCGTTTAAGTATTACAGCATCTGATTTTAAAGGCTACGGAAAAGAAGTACTGGCTGATTTTCTGGCGTTTGTAGAGGCAGATTCGGATATGTCAATAGAACCTGTGAACCAAGAGGGCATTCGTGTGAATACGAGCGGTGCGCTTGGCGAAGGTTGGTTCTTGCTACGCATGAGTTTACATGAGCCTGTCATGCCAATGAATTTAGAAAGCGATGAAGCTGGTGGTATCCAAAAAGTGAAAGACCGCTTAGCAGAATTTTTCGCGAGTAAAGCCGATTTGAAAATGTGAAAATTAGAGAACTTGGTATGTTTTAGCTGCCAAGTTCTTTTTCTATTCACCAAATCAATTGAAAAAAGCGAGCGAATATAGTAGACTTAAAAAGCAAGCACTTACTTTAAAAGGGAAATAAAGTACAGGAGTGTGTTTTTTGGAAACTTGGATTACAAGTATTATGGCTGATTTTGGCTATATAGGCATTTTTTTATTGATTATGGTTGAGAACTTGTTTCCGCCGATTCCCTCTGAGATTATCTTAACTTTTGGTGGATTTATGACGACTATTTCATCGCTGAATGTGGTGATGGTAATTATTGTAGCAACACTTGGTTCAGTTGTCGGAGCTATTTTGCTTTATAAAGTGGCCTCGTATTTTGGTAAAGAAAGACTGACGAAAATTGTATTAAAGTACGGCCGGATTTTGCGTTTGAAAGCATCGGATATTGAACGCGCGGAAAGTTTCTTTTTGAAATATGGTAGTTGGGCGGTATTTTTATGTCGGATGATTCCACTAATACGAAGCTTGATTTCGATTCCAGCTGGGATGACAAAAATGAAAATGTCGCGATTTTTAGTATTGACGACGGCAGGCAGCTTGCTTTGGAATACGGTTTTAATTGGACTTGGCGCTATGCTTGGTGAGTCTTGGAATGAAATTGTTGTATTTATGGATAGTTTTTCGACGATTATTTATAGTGTCATTGCGATACTTGTCGTTGTGGGGCTAGGCTTCTTTTTCCGGGCACGTTTCAAAAAAACACTTGATGAAGAATAATCTGAAACCTTGAGGAGCAATCTTCAAGGTTTTTCTTTTGCGATTTTCGCTTTCGTGCTATGATAAGTTGGACATAGAAAGGGGACGGACATATGAGAATAGGCATGCGAACGGTGAAAACTGCGATTGCAGCAACACTGGCGATTATTTTAGCGGAATGGTTACATTTAGAATATGCTGTTTCGGCAGGTATTATCGCGATTTTAAGTGTGCAAAATACAAAAAAAGGATCTTTACAATTAGCTATTCAGCGGGTTTATTCGACCGTTTTGGCGCTCTCGATTGCCGCTGTATTTTTCATGCTCATTGGCTATAATGCGGTGAGTTTTGGACTTTATTTACTGATTTTTATTCCACTTGCTGTAAAACTACATGTTGCGGACGGAATTGTTGTTAGCTCCGTACTCGTATCACACATTTTATTAGAACAATCGCTATCTTTCTTTTGGTTTAAAAATGAACTGTTACTCATGGCGGTCGGCGCGGGTATTGCTATTATTTTAAATTTATACATGCCGAAAATGGAAGACGAATTGAAACGCAGTCAACAAAAAATCGAAGCGATTATGCGGCAAATTTTAACGGAAATGACGCAAGGACTTCGGAATCAATCGGAATATCACGATGAATTTGGCTTATTACATCAATTAAAGGGTACATTAGACTATGCACAAGAAAAAGCAGCGCGAAACTTAGATAATCAGTTTTTTGCTTCGTCTCATTATTATTCGCAATATGTGGACATGCGACTTGTGCAGTACCGGATTTTGACGCAAATGAAACGACATTTAATCGCGTTTGATCATTCTTCGGAACAAAGTCTGGCGTTAGCGGAAATTACCGAGAAAACGGCCCAAACGCTAGATGAGCATAATACGGCAGAAGATTTAGTGGCAGAAATTACAACGATGGTGCATGAATTCCGAAGCAGCAAACTTCCAGAAACTCGGGCAGAATTTGAAAATAGAGCGATTTTATTCCAATTTATGAATGATTTGCGCTATTTATTAGAAATGAAGCGTGACTTTTATGCGGAGTTTGGTTTGAAGGAAAAAGAAATGACGAGGGGACGATGAACGATGATTGAAAAAATTGGACAAGTAATGTTATACGTGGAAGATCAAGCAGCTGTACGAGATTTTTGGGTAGAAAAATTGGATTTTGTTGTCGTGGCAGAAGAGGTTGTAAATGGTGAGATTCAATGGATTGAAATCGCGCCAACAACAGGATTAGAAACTAGCTTTGTCCTGCAAAATAAAAAGAAAGTCGCGGAAATGAATCCAGATATGAATCTTGGCACACCATCGATTTTATTATTTGGAACGAATCTCGCGGAACTGTATGAAATTTATAAAAAGAGAGGGATTACGGTTGGCGATTTAGTGGACTTGCCGATGGGGCGTGTCTTCAATTTTGCGGATAACGAAGGGAATTATTTTGCGATTTGCGAAAAATAAAAAAATCCAGATGACAGTCAATGCGGCTGCCATCTGGATTTTTTATATAGTAGCGACTAATTGTCTTTCGGATAATGCTGCTTGAGCTGCTGCTAGTCGTGCAATTGGGACGCGGTACGGGGAACAGGATACGTACGTTAATCCTAATTGATGGAAGAAATGGATGGACGCTGGATCGCCTCCATGTTCTCCGCAAACACCCATTTTTAAATGCTCCGAAGTCATCCGACCGCGAGTCACCGCCATTTCAACGAGCGCACCAACACCAGCCTTATCAATCGTTACAAATGGATCTTTTGGCAAAATATCTTTTTCGTAATAATCGGCAAGGAATTTAGTAGCGTCATCACGCGAAAAACCATATGTTAGCTGCGTTAAATCATTTGTTCCAAAGCTGAAAAACTGCGCTTCTTCGGCGATTTCGTCCGCAGTCACACAAGCACGCGGAATTTCAATCATCGTGCCAATATCATACGGAAGTACCACGCGCTCTTTATCAAAAATGGCATGAATCGCTTGTTTCAATTCTGTTTTAATATAGCTGAGTTCGCTTTTCGTCGCGATGAGCGGGATCATAATTTCCGGGTGAACATCCAATCCTTCATCATGAACGATAACAGCACTTTCCATAATCGCTTCTGCTTGCATCCGGTAAATTTCTGGGAAGGTGATAGCAAGCCGACAACCGCGGTGACCAAGCATTGGATTGGACTCGGCAAGTGCTTGGATACGCTTTGTTAGTTGCGGCACTGTTCGATTCATTGCGCTCGCTAATTGCTCGATTTCACGGCTCGTTTTCGGTAAAAATTCATGTAGTGGCGGATCAAGCAAGCGAATATTGACCGCTCGTCCATCGGCAATTCGGAACAATTCGCTGAAATCCGTTTTTTGCATTTCTTTTAAAGTGGCTAAAACGGACTCGCGCTCTTGTAACGATTCTGCTAAAATCATTTGTCGCATATAAGGAATCCGTTTTTCATCAAAAAACATATGCTCGGTGCGACATAGGCCAATACCTTCTGCGCCAAACGAAAGCGCCTTTTTAAAATCAGTCGGTGTATCAGCATTGACACGAATCATTAATCTTTTCTCCGCATCAGCCCACGCCATTAACTCGTCAAAATGCCCGCCAATCGAAGCTTCTGTAAACGCGATTTCACCAAGGTACACTTTACCAGAACTGCCATCAAGCGAAAGAAAATCTCCTTCATGAAGTGTTTCACCAGTTGCAAGGATAACTGTTTTTTCTTTTTCATTAATAGTTAGTTCGGCGCATCCAGCAATACAACATTTTCCCATACCTCGCGCCACAACAGCTGCATGAGAAGTCATACCACCATGAGCAGTTAAAATAGCGTTACTCCGTGCCATACCTTCAATATCTTCAGGAGAAGTTTCATTACGAACTAAAATGACTGACATTCCAAGCTCAGCTGCTTGAACAGCTTCTTTTGCTTCAAAGAAAATTTGACCTGTAGCCGCACCGGGACTCGCCGGTAAGCCGGTTGCGATAACTTGGCTGTTTTTAAGAGCGTTTTCATGAAAGGCTGGATGAAGTAATTGATGCAGTTGTTTAGTTTCCACACGCATAATGGCTTCTTCACGAGTAATTTTACCTTCATGAACAAAATCGACTGCTGTTTGAATAGCAGCCTTGGCTGTGCGCTTGCCGCTTCTTGTTTGTAGGACATAGAGATTGCCTTTTTCAATTGTAAACTCAATATCTTGCATATCTAAATAATGGTTTTCGAGAAGTTTACATGTGTGAATCAACTCTTTATAAACGGCTGGCATTCTCTCTTCTAGCGCGCTTATCGGCTCAGGAGTGCGAATGCCAGCTACAACATCTTCGCCTTGAGCATTAAGCAAAAATTCACCAAACACTTCTTTTTCACCAGTGGATGGATTGCGAGTGAACGTAATTCCGGTACCACTAGTTTCACCTGTGTTACCAAAAACCATCGCTTGAATATTCACCGCTGTACCAAAACTTGCGTCAATCTCATGCAATCGACGGTAAATAATGGCCCGCGGGTTCATCCAAGAATCAAAGACAGCGATAATCGCCAGTCGTAGTTGTTCAAGTGGCTCTTGTGGAAAATCTTTCCCAGTCGCTTGCCGGAAAATCAGTTTGTAAGTAGCTATCAGTTCGCTTAAATCATCCTCAGTTAGTTCTGTATCTAAGCGATAATCCTTTGCTTTTTTTATTCGAGCAAGCACCTGTTCAAATTGGTAGCTTGGAATTTCAAAAACAACATCGCCGAACATTTGAATAAAGCGGCGATAGGAATCAAACGCCGAACGAGCATCCCCAGTTAGGGCAGCTAGTCCGTTCGCAGCTTGATCATTTAAGCCAAGGTTTAATACCGTATCCATCATTCCCGGCATCGAAAAGGGGGCACCAGACCGAACCGAAACGAGCAGTGGATTTTCCGCGAATCCGAAAATTTTTCCAGTTTGCTTTTCGAGTTGCGCCAAATGAATCTTCACTTCTTCAAAAATCGCTTCGGAAAGATGCTTATTATTAGCCGTGTAATCATTACAAGCCTCGGTCGAAATAATAAAACCAGGAGGGACGGGCAAACCAATATTCGTCATTTCTGCCAAATTTGCTCCTTTTCCTCCTAAAAGATTTTTCATTTCCTTAGAACCTTCACTGAACTGATAGACAAATTTTCTCACATTATTCACCTCTTCTAATTAATGGTAACTCGTGATAATTTCCGTGATTAGGGCGGCGGTTTCCTCAATGGCTTTGTCTTCTACATGGATGACTTGGCAACCAAGTTTTTTGAATGTATCGTAACCATATTCCAATTCTTCTAAAATACGTTTTTCACTGGAATAGCTACTTGCTTCATCTAAACCAATAGATTTTAAGCGGACTTTGCGAATTTGCGCTAGTTTTTCAGGCGTCGTTGTTAGGCCAATAATTCGGTCGCTAGGGATTTGAAAAAGTTCAGCGGGTATTGGAATCTCTGGAACAAGCGGGACGTTAGCGACTTTCCAGTTTTGATTGGCAAGGTAGCTACTTAGTGGGGTTTTACTTGTTCTGGAAACGCCAACGAGAACGATATCAGCGTCCAGTAGGCCACGGGAATCTTTGCAATCATCATATTTTACAGCGAATTCAATCGCGGCAATACGGTCAAAATAATTGCTATCAAGCCGGCGCATATTGCCGGGATCTTGTTTGGATTTTAGGCCAGTTTTTGCTTCTACAGCCGCAGTTAGCGTATGTAATAAATCTACGTTAGGAAGGTGGTTTTTCGCACAAAAGTCAGTTGCATATTCGGCTAAAGCGGATTGAACAAGCGTTTGGACTACAATTCCATCTGCTGCTTTTGCTTCTTGCAACGTTTCAAGTAAAGCGCTTTCATCGCGAATAAAAGCATGACGTCGAATATCTGCAGGTTTATTCAGTGAAAACTGCGCAGTCACCGCGCGAATAATGTGTTGAGCAGTTTCACCGATAGCATCTGAAATAACGTATATAATAACCGGATTTTCCATATTTTCCTCCTATTAAACCTTTTTTATCGTATCGACAAAAAGTGCAGTGATACGTGTTTTTGAAATTTTTCCAACGACTTTTGTATTTTCGAGAACAGGTAGCGAATCAATTTGATGGAAAACGAGTTGTTCTGCGGCGTGCAAGACGTTATCATTTTTCGTAACAGTGACTAGGTTTGGCATGCGCGTCATAATGGTCGCAATCGGAGTTGCTTTCGTATCCGCATCAGCAAGCGCACCTTTAAGCAAATCTTTTCTCGAGACAAGTCCAACTAATTGGTCCTCATCAACAACGTACAAACTACCGATATCTTCCATAAATAGCATGACAATTGCATCATACACACTTGTTTCTTTTTTTGCGAAAAATGGTTGGGTCATAATATCTGCTACTTTTAATTGACGAATTTCATCAAAATGAATTGGGTTATTTTCTAAGCCAGAGTAGAAGTAGCCAACTTTTGGACGAGCATCTAAAATTCCAGTCATCGTTAAAATTGATAAGTCAGCTCGAATGGTGGCTCGTGTTAATTTTAAATGGGCGGCAATTGAGTCACCAGTGGCGGGCTCATTCGCGCGAACATAGGCAACAATTTGGTGTTGTCTAGGAGAAAGTTCGATGGGAATCACATCCTTTTATTATGTTATGCTAATCATTATATAGTATGACATAATTAAAAACAAGCTTTAAATGTGTCACACTATATAAAAAAACCTCCTCGCCGTCGAGAAGGTTTTAAAAGCGTTATTTAGACATAAAATAAAATACAGAAATACATAAAAGCTGTTCCCGCAATGACAAACACATGCCAAATTGCGTGCATATAAGGAACGCGTGGAATACTGTAAAAAATCGCGCCTACGGTAAACATGATTCCACCAGTTGCGAGGAGCCAAAAGCCAGTTGGCGTTAATCCAGCATAAAGTGGCTTAATCGCAAACATCACCATCCAGCCCATCAGTAAGTAGACAATCGTCGACAACAATTTTAATTTACCAGTCATAAATATTTTATAAATAATCCCAGCAATCGCGAGCCCCCAGATAACACCAAACAGTGTCCAGCCGAGTGTACCTTGAATCGTAATCAACACAAATGGCGTGTAACTACCAGCAATCAACACATAAATTGCCGCATGATCCATAATATTAAAAACAGTTCTCGCCTTGCAAGGTTTAAAGCTATGAAGCAAAGTGGAACAAATATAAAGCAACATCAGTGAAATACCATAAATTAAAAAACTTGTTAAATAAAGAGGATTATCTTTCCCAGCGGCGAATATTATAAGTAAGACGAGCGCGGGAATACTAAGGATAAATCCAATCCCGTGCGTAATCGCATTCGCAAGTTCTTCTTTCCAATTGTAAGAAGTGACATTCATTTTATCACCATACTTTTCTATAAATTTTGGGATGAGTATAGGTCTATCATACGATAAAAAATGAAGAATAGAAAGGCAAATACCAATTCTTTCTCTTTTCTTAAAACTAGTTTATAGGTTGTGTATACCGCCGGGAATGTTATAATAAGATAAAATAAGCAAAAATGGATGTGGCTATATGAGGAAAATAAAAATTATCACAGACTCAACTGCTGGACTAACATTAGAAGAAGCAGCAAAATGGAATATTGATGTTTTATACTTAACGGTAGAAATCGATGGGAAAATTTATAACCCGAAAACAGACATTACACCAGAAGAGTTCATGGTGCGCATGGCAGAAACGAAAGAATTACCAAAATCTTCTCAGCCAGCAATTGGTTCTTTCGTGGAAGCCTATGAAAAATATACAGCAGAAGGCTACGAAATCCTTTCTATCCACTTAACTGAAAAATTGAGTGGTACCGTTAATGCGGCTCGCCAAGCTGCTGATATGGTGGAAGGGAACATTACTGTAGTAGACTGCGATTACACAGCGCGCGGTCAAGCTTTCCAAGTATTAAAAGCAGCGGAAATGGCCCAATCAGGTGATTATTCCGTGGAAGAAATCCACACCAAAATTAATGATATCCGCGACAAAACAAAACTATATATCGTTGTTGTAACACTCGATAATTTAATTAAAGGTGGTCGTGTTGGCCGAATGCAAGGTTTCCTAGGCAGCCTTTTAAACATCAAATTAATTGCCAAACTAACAGATGGACAACTGGAAGAAGAAACCAAAGTCCGCAGCAACAAAAAAGTGCTACAATATTGCTTGAATTTAATTAAAGATGAGCCGAAAAAAATTCAACAGCTAGACGTTGTTCATGCGAATGGACTGAATCTGGCGGATGATTTTATCGCAGAATCAAAAGAAATAACCGGTTTAACAGAAATTCCACTATTTTTTGCAGACCCAGTCATTTCCACACATGCTGGAACAGGCGCGTTTGCATTTATGTACTATACTGACTAAGTGAGTGATTGCATATGACAAAGAAAAAATGGCTGTGGCTAACAGGAAGCGTGCTCGTTATCGCGCTTCTAGTTGGCGCAGTTTTTGGTATCAAGTATTATAAAGCATCCAAAGAAACTCCGATTAACCTAGTTGCCATGGGTGATTCATTAACAGAAGGTGTTGGTGATGAAAACAAAGCAGGCGGCTATGTCGGTATTATTCCAGAAAAACTAGAAGAAGAACCCAATATTCCAAGCGTAAAAACGAGTAATTACGGCGTATCCGGAAATAAAATCGGCCAATTAGAAAAGCGCTTAAAAACCAACGAGAAATTTCAAGAAGACGTCAAAAAGGCGAATGTTATCACAATTACCATTGGCGGCAATGATGTCATGGCTATTTTGCAATCGCGTCTTTTAAAGGTCGACGTGGATGATTTTACAGAAGCCAATAAAGAATTCCAACAAGAATTAGAAACACTGCTTCAAGATATTCGCTCTTACAACGATGATGCAGCCATTTTCTTAATGGGCATTTATAATCCATATACGACTTACTTCGGTCACATTAAACAATTTGATGAGGTAATTACAGATTGGAACGATGCGTCTAAAAAGACTATCGCCAAAGACAGTAATGCCTATTTTGTACCAATTGCCAGTGTGATAGAAGATCGTAATGAAGCAAGTAAAGATAAACCTAATCCGCTACTGTCAGATGACTATTTCCATCCTAATCATAAAGGGTATGAAAAAATGACGGCGGAATTAGACAAAGCTATTGTAAAACAATTAAACGATGGCAATATTCCCAAATAGAAAGGTGTTAAAATCGTGCAGAGAGAAACACGATCGGCTCCCAAAAAACCAAAACGCAATTATTGGAAATGGATTTGTATTACATTAATCACGTTGTTACTTCTTTCCGCAGGTTGGGTTTATGTAGTAGTATTCAAACTCAGTCCACAAGAAGAACCAACTCCAACACTTATTAGCAATAAATCAACAGTTGAATTTCAAACGAGTACAACAAAAGCAGATTTAAACCAATTGATCAGTTCCTATATAGAAGATTTTAGTAAAGATCAGGAAATCGGCTATAAAGTTTTCGTAGCAGATAACGTTAACTTCACAGCAGAAGCCAAAATTTTCGGTGAACCAGTGGAGCTTCATCTGAAATTCTCACCGAAAGTAGTCGATAATGGCAACGTAGAATTAACACTTAAAGACATGTCTGCTGGAGCTTTACCGCTGCCTGTATCGTACGTAATGAACTATGTAAACAAGAACTTTAAATTCCCAGATTGGGTGACTATCATCCCTAAAAAAGAAAAAATCTATCTATCTTTAGATAAATTAAAACTCCAAGGGGATACAAAAGTACGCGCCGATACGCTAAATTTGAAGAAAGACGATATTTCGTTTACACTTTTAGTACCAGTTAAGTAATTTGGCTGGCTGAATCCTAGTTAGGGGGCATTTTTATGACAAAAGAATCACTTGAAATAGCAACATTTGCTGGAGGGTGCTTTTGGTGTATGGTAAAACCTTTTGATACGCAACCGGGAATCGAGAAAGTCGTTTCAGGTTACACAGGCGGTCATACGGTTAATCCAACCTATAAAGAAGTTTGCAGCGGGACAACAGGACATACAGAAGCAATTCAAATCACTTTTGATCCGGCGGTTTTTCCATATGAAAAATTAGTCGAAGTATATTGGCAACAAACTGATCCGACTGATGCGGCAGGCCAATTTGTTGACCGCGGTGATTCGTATCGACCAGTTATTTTCTACCACAATGAAGCGCAAAAAGAAATCGCTGAAAAATCAAAAGCAGCACTTGATGCAAGTGGTAGATTTAAAAAGCCAATTGTCACAGAAATTGCTAAAGCAGAAACATTTTATCCTGCAGAAGAATATCACCAAGATTTCTACAAAAAAGAAAAAGCGCACTATGAAGGTTATCAAGTTGCTTCCGGTCGTGCTGCATTCATAGATGCCAACTGGAAAGGGTGAAGTCAAATGGATGAAAGTAAAAAAAATGAGCGACTTCAACAACTTACAGATATACAATATAATGTAACCCAAAAAGCGGGTACTGAACGCCCATTTCAAAATGAATTTTATGATAATGTGGCAAAAGGCATTTATGTAGATATCGTTTCAGGGAAGCCACTTTTTTCATCCAATGACCAGTACGATGCTGGCTGTGGTTGGCCGAGCTTTACTAAGCCAATTGACGAAGCAGAAGTTATCGAACATCGAGATTTGACCCATGGCATGATTCGGACCGAAGTAAAGTCCGTTGATGCTGATTCCCACTTAGGGCATGTTTTTCCAGATGGACCACAAGACAAAGGTGGACTTCGCTACTGTATCAATTCTGCAGCGCTTAGATTCATTCCTGTGGATAAATTGGAAGAAGAAGGCTACCAAGCATATAAGAAAATCTTTGAATAAACAAATGATGCCAGAAAATGAAATGCGCAGAATAATATCGCGAAATCATTCTCTGGCATTGTTATGAAAAGGAGCGATATACATGTTAAAAGTAGCAGTTGTAGGTCTTGGCGGCATCGCGCAAAAAGCCTATTTGCCAGTTTTTGCAGAAATGGAAAACATCGAGGTACATCTTTATACAAGGGATGCGCAGAAGTTGAAACATTTAAGTGAGAAATATCGTTTTGATCATTATCACCAAAGTATTCATTCGATGATTGAATCAGGCGTGAATGCCGCGTTTGTTCATTCCTCTACGGCAAGCCATCCAGAAGTTATCCGGACTTTTTTAGCGCATCATATTCCGGTATATGTCGATAAACCGATTGCTGATAATTTAGCAGAAGTAGAAGAATTAACGCGTCTAGCAAAAGAGCAAGACACGCTGTTAATGACTGGTTTTAACCGCCGTTATGCGCCAAAATACCAAGAATTAAAAACATTAACAGATACCAATATGATTATTATGCAAAAAAATCGCGCATCGCAACCAGGTGAGCCGCGCACATTTATTTATGACGATTTTATTCATGTTATTGACACTGTGCGATTTTTACTAGATGCCGAAATCGAACAATTAAATGTCTTTCCGGTATGGCAGGAGAAGCTTCTGGCAAGTGTAACCGTGCAAATTTCAGCGGGAGGAAAAGTGGCGACTGCCATTATGAATCGCGATAGTGGCGTAAATGAAGAACGCTTAGCAGTGATGACGCCTAACGCCAAATATGAAGTGGAAAATGTCACAGAAACGCATATTTATGAAGGCACGACAGAACGTTTTGAGCGTTTTGGTGACTGGGAGACGACACTTTATAAAAGAGGATTTGTATCAATTATCCAAGCCTTTTTAACAGCCGTTCGAAATGGCGAGAAAGCACCAATTTCTAAGGAAGATGCACTAGAAACGCACCGACTTGCAGAAGAAATTCTACGTAAAATCGAAAATTAACTTTATTTTTTTCAGGAAATCAACTATAGTTAAAGCATAAAAAGAGCGGAGTGTGTTGTACGTTGGGAAGATCATTTTATCATTTTTTAATGACATATCGGGACCCGAAACTAACAGATCAGAAAACGGAATTTGCCAACAATGCATACCGAGATCATAGTTTTCCAAAGCAAACGAGAAATTACCATATTCTTTGTGATTATCTAGAGTTTAACGCGCCATATTTGCCGGGAATGTCTATTTTCGATGAACTTTGGGATGCTTATTTGCTAGATGAAGAGAAAAACAAACACTAGGAGGAAAAAAAGATGAGCGTACATATCGAAGCAAAACAAGGGGAAATTGCAGAAACTATTTTATTACCAGGAGATCCGCTAAGAGCGAAATACATTGCAGAAACATTTTTGGAAGATGTTGTTTTATTCAATCAAGTGCGAGGTATGCTAGGATTTACCGGTACATATAAAGGCGAAAAAGTTTCTGTCATGGGAACAGGGATGGGTATTCCATCTATTTCGATTTATGTCAATGAATTAATTCAAAGCTATGATGTGAAAAACTTGATTCGCGTTGGTACAATGGGCGGAATTCAAGCGGACGTAAAAGTTCGTGATGTTGTTATTGCGCAAGCGGCTTCGACAGATTCACAAATCAACCGCAATACTTTTGCAGGAGTAGACTTTGCGCCTGTAGCTGATTTCTCTCTTCTTAAAAAAGCCTATGATGCAGGTATCGAAAAAGGATTATCTCTTAAAGTCGGTAATGTTTTCTCAGCAGATCGTTTTTATAATGATCAACTAGACAAACAACAATTAGCTGATTACGGGGTACTTGGTATCGAAATGGAAGCAGCCGCACTTTATACACTGGCACAAAAATATGGTCGTCGTGCATTAGCCATTTTAACAGTAAGTGACCACATTTTTACTGGGGAAGAAACATCGGCGGAAGAGCGCCAAACTACTTTTAATGATATGATTGTTGTAGCATTAGAAGCAGCCATTAAATAAATTTAAATTACTAACTTAGAAGCAGACTTAATGTATACAGGAAGGTTGATAAACACAATGAGTTCTTTATTAACAATCGCTTTAGCTATCAGTATTAGTTGTGTGCACACGGTAGAAGATCAATTTTTCGGTGGCACAAATGCTAACGTAGAACAAAAAGCGACTAGCAACCAAACACTTGCGGAACTAGAAAAAGACCCACTTTATCCGTATATTGATAAGCAAAATAAATTAACGGAGAAAAATGGGATTAAGTATATCGAAAACGAGGAAAACATGCTGGTTCTGGCCAACAAAGATTTCTCCTTGCAACCAACATATACCCCCCCAGACTTAGTTCGCCCTAATGTAACGTTCTCGTTTGGCGAGCAGCAAGTCGAAAAAGCACAACTTCGAAAAGATGCAGCAAAAGGTTTGGAAGAGATGTTTGCAGCTGCGAATAAAGATGGGAAGAAACTATTTGCTGTTTCTGGCTATCGTTCATACAAGCGCCAACAAGAAGTATTCCAAGCCGAAGTAAATGCTAAAGGGGACCAAAAAGCTAGGGAAGCAGTGGCATACCCAGGCACAAGTGAGCATCAAACCGGTTTAGCGATGGATATCTCGTCAGAAAACCAATCATATGAACTAACAGAAGCTTTCGGAAATACCCCTGAAGGCAAATGGTTACAGGAAAATGCCCATAATTACGGTTTTATCCTACGTTATATGAAAGGCCGCGAAGACATTACAAAATATCAATACGAATCGTGGCATTATCGTTATGTCGGCAAAGATGCTGCAACAATTATTTACAAAAACAACTGGACTTTGGAAGAATTTTTTGAGCAAGTTGAGGCACTTCAAAAGAAAGTAGATGCCGCTAAATAACAAGCTTTTGAGCCATAAACAAGCATTTGTTTATGGCTTTTTTTATTGTGGGTAGAAATTAAATGCTTGCAAAAAATACCTATAGGGGGTATACTGTTAATTGTAGAAACAAAGGAGGAGAAAAAATGAAACACGACCAACCAATTGTTCCACGCAAAGAAGACGAAACGAAATTACTTCAAAATCGTTTGCGACGTATCGAAGGCCAAATCCGCGGTATTGCTCAAATGGTCGAGGATGATAGATATTGTACAGACATTTTAGTTCAAATTTCAGCAGCCAATAAAGCACTTAAAAATGTTGGTTTGCAAGTGCTCGAGCATCATACGGCACACTGTGTTGTCGATGCAGCGAAAAATGGGGAAGATGACGTAATGGAGGACTTACTTAAAGCAATACGTCAATTTTCGAAAACCTGAGGGGGGTATATACGATGAGTGATAAATATGTAAGACAAGATTTAAATGTTTTTGGGATGACTTGTGCAGCCTGTTCCACGAGAATTGAAAAGTCGTTAAATAAAGCAGAAGGCGTAGAAAAAGCTAATGTTAACTTAGTAACAGAAAATGCGGCCGTTTATTACGATCCAGAAGTAACATCCACAGAAGATTTAATTAAAGTCGTCAAACATGCCGGATACGATGCAGCAGAAAAAATGACCAAAGAAGAAAAAGATGCTGTTTTAGAAAAGAATTTCAAAAAAGAAGTGCGACGGTTCATTCTTTCTGCTGTGCTTTCATTACCATTATTGCTTACGATGGTGACGCATATTCCGTACATTCATGAAATGGCGTTTGCGGAAACGATTGGTAATTGGATTAATCCGACAATCCAATTAGTACTCGCAACCATTGTCCAATTTTATATTGGTTGGCGGTTTTATGATGGGGCTTATAAAGCACTTCGAGGTAAAAGCGCGAATATGGACGTTTTAGTCGCGCTCGGTACGTCAGCTGCCTATTTCTACAGTGTGGTGGAATATATTCGTCACATGATTGATCCAAGCGTGATGCCACATTACTATTTTGAGACAAGTGCGGTTCTGATTACGTTAATCTTATTAGGTAAATTACTAGAATCATATGCAACTTCTAGAACAACAGAATCTATCGCGGGTCTGCTCGAACTACAAGCGAAAGAAGCGACCGTTATTCGGGAAGGTAAAGAATGGTTAGTACCAGTAGATTCCTTGAAAATTGGCGATATCATCTTAGTTCGTCCGGGTGAAAAAGTACCAATGGACGCAGAAATTATTTCCGGCGAAACGAGTATTGATGAGGCGATGATTACTGGTGAACCTGTGCCAGTAGAGAAAAAGCCAGGTGACTCGGTTATTGGGGCTACAATTAACTTTGACGGGGCTTTTCAAGCAAAAATAACGAAACGGATGGAAGAAACAGTTTTAGAATCGATTATTCGTTTGGTGGAGGAAGCACAAGGGATTAAAGCACCAATTCAACGTTTAGCCGATAAAATCTCTGGTATCTTTGTTCCGATTGTACTAGGGATTGCTGCTGTGACATTTATTATTTGGTACCTTGTAACTGGTACTGTGGATGGCTCACTCGAAGCCGCGATTGCTGTATTAGTTATCGCCTGTCCCTGTGCGCTCGGGCTCGCAACACCAACTGCTATCATGGCTGGAACTGGTAAAGGCGCCGAAAGTGGGATATTATTTAAAGGTGGCGAACATTTAGAACGTACATCGAAAGTTGATACTATCGTTTTTGATAAAACAGGTACTTTAACAGAAGGTAAACTAGAAGTAAGTGATAAAGAAGCAGCACATGACCAATTTTTCCCTTATGTATTCTTGATGGAACAACAATCAGAGCATCCGATTGCGAAAGCGATTATTAAGATGTTAGCGTCTGAGAATATCGATGTTTCCGCGATTCAACAAGGGAAAATTCGAGCAAAAGCTGGGCACGGAATGACAGGAATGCTTGATGGAAGTAAAGTGGAACTGGGCGCTTATCGCTATATTTCGTCCCTTACAACGATTCCAAAAGAAGCAGATAAGTTAATCGGAAGCTGGATGCATGCTGGGAAAACTGTGGTAGCGATGGCAATTGATGGTGTCTATGCCGGCGCACTTGCTTTATCTGACACACCACGACCAGAAGCGAAAGAAGCCATTCAAAAGCTGCAAGCACAAGGTATCAAAACGGCAATTTGTTCTGGGGACCAATCCGTAGTTGTAGAAAATATGGCGAAAGATTTAGGAACGGATATGTTTTTTGCTGAACAATTGCCAAATGATAAAAGTGCTCTAGTAGAAAAATTACAACAAGAAGGCCATATCGTTGCTTTCGTTGGTGATGGTATTAATGATGCGCCAGCCCTTGCAGCAAGCGATATTGGGATTAGTATCGGAACAGGAACAGACATCGCAATTGAAACAGGTGACGTAACACTCGTAAGTCACCGTTTGACATTGATTCCGGAAACAATCGAACTTTCCAAAGCAACTATGCGCAATATCCGCCAAAACTTTTTCTGGGCACTTGCTTACAACTGTGCGGGTATTCCGATTGCCGCACTAGGCCTACTAGCACCATGGGTAGCAGGTCTTGCAATGGCATTTAGTTCCGTTTCGGTTGTAACAAACGCACTACGCTTAAAAAGATATAAATTTAAATCCTAGGAGGAGAAAAATATGGAAAAACTAATTTTAAATGTAGAAGGTATGACTTGTGGGCACTGTGAGGCTCGCGTAACAAAAGCTTTATCCGAAGTAAGTGGCGTGAAAAATGCGGTAGTTTCGTTGGATGAAGGAACGGCTACAGTTGAATTCGAAAAAGGACAAGTAACAGAAGATGCGCTTATTGATGCCGTAGAAGAAGCAGGATATGAAGTCGCTTAATTGAAAAGCAAAAAGGAGGATTCTTAGCGGAATTCTCCTTTTTTATATGTCATGAAAAAAAGATACCAAAATGACCCGAAAACTGGTAAAATAAATGAGTTAAATAAAATGTGCTAGTAGTAGCCACATTTTACATAGAAAGTGGTGAAGAAAGATGGAACAATCCCCACAAAACGAACCAGACAAAGTGGAGAAAAAGGAAGAACAAAAATCAAAACCTGGCAATGGTTATATAAAAATGAAGTTATTCCCATTTATCATGCTATTATTCGCTTTTGTCTTTGTTACGGCATTAGTGACAACCATCGTGATGTCTTTAGGGGATGACAAGCAAGTAAAAGTGAGTATTCCAGAACGAAAAGAATTTACTAAACTATATGACGTATATGACGAAATTACGAATAAATATTATAAAGATACAAAATCCAGCAACATGATCGACGGAGCCATTACCGGTATGGTGAATTCGCTTGATGATCCTTATTCCACTTTTATGTCGAAAAAAGAATCATCGGCTTTTAACGATACGATTTCTGCTAGTTTTGAAGGAATTGGTGCAGAAATTCAAGAAAAAGATGGCGCCATCGTAGTCGTTTCTCCTATCAAAAATTCTCCGGCCGAAAAAGCTGGTTTGCGTCCGCAAGATATTATTACACAAGTAGACGGGAAGTCTGTTAAAGGCGATACCGCAACCGAAGCAACCCAAAAAATCCGCGGTGAAAAAGGAACAAAAGTAACGCTTACGATTCAACGTTCCAACGAAGATAAACCATTTGATGTTACGATTACACGTGATGAAATTCCCATCGAAACCGTTTATAAAGAAATGGGCAGCGATAAAATTGCCCACGTCACTATCAGCACATTTTCAGAAACAACCTATGATGAGCTTGAAAAAGCACTCAAAGCCCTTGAAAAAGATGGTATGAAAGGACTTGTGATTGACTTGCGAGGAAATCCTGGTGGTTTACTCGACCAAGCTGTTTCAATTTCTAGCCTGTTTGTTCCTGATGGCAAAGTTGTCGTACAAGAACAAGGGAAAGATGGCAGTAAATCAGCCATTAAAGCCGATAGTAGCTCACATGGCGATTATAAAGTAAAAGTACCAACTACCATGCTTATTGATGGTGGGAGCGCAAGTGCTTCAGAAATTCTTGCAGCAGCAGCGAAAGAATCTGGCGGCATCAAACTTGTCGGCGCAAAATCATTCGGTAAAGGGACTGTTCAAACAGCGACTACTTTATCTGATGAGTCGACACTAAAACTAACAGTCGCAAAATGGTTAACGCCAAACAGCGAATGGATTCATGAAAAAGGTATTACGCCAGATGTGGTTGTGAACATGCCAAATTACGCAACCATGACTATTCCTTCCTCCACAAAAGTCTACCAAAATGGCGATTTCGGTGATGATGTAAGAACCATCGAAACCATGCTCAAAGCACTAGACTATAACGTTGGAAAAGTAGACGGCTTATACGATATAGATACAAAATATGCTGTTCAGAGATTCCAAGCAGCAAACAAAATAGATGTGACGGGAATTATGACAGGTGTAACAACCGATAAATTAGTCGAATTAACGCAAAAACATCTAAAAGAAATAGATCCACAACTACAAAAAGCAAAAGCCTTGGTGAAGTAAACGTACAACTTTTTTGAAAAACTGGAGGTAGCAAAAAAATGGAAACATACTTAGAAATTGAAACGTTGATTAAGCGAATTTTTAATAGTTTTCGTCATGAAGTCGAAGCAGTACTCGACAAAAGATTGAGTGGTAGCGAATACCGCGTCTTGAGTTTGATTTCTAGCGGACTTACGAAAACATCAGAATTAGCGAAAACCCTTGATGTTTCAGCCAGTCACATTACAGCCATTACTGATACTTTAGTCGAAGAACAATTTATTACACGTCATCGTTCTGAAGTAGACCGCCGAATTATTGAACTAAGATTGACCACAAGTGCCGAGGAATTTGTCAAAGAAATTGATAAAAAGAAAAAAGAAATGATCGTCAAACGCTTTGCTGTTTTTTCCGAGTATGAACAAGCGGAATTCCGCAAACTACTCAAAAAACTAGCAGACGGTTCCATTAAATAAATAGTAAAAATCCCGTAGTCTAATCGACTGCGGGATTTTTTTATGAACATTTTACTTTACAACAAAAAGGTTCTCCGTTATACTTTGGATGAAAGTTGCTCAAAGGAAACATTTTTAGTTGTGTATAAAATTTAGTCTTAAAGGAAAAGGGTGGTTTACATGGAAATCCAAGGTTTAACGATAGCGTACAAACAAAAAGTGGCCATTGATAATGTCACACTTCAAATAGCGGCAGGTAAATTAACTGGCATAGTTGGTCCAAATGGGGCTGGCAAATCAACTTTATTAAAAGGAATGATGGGGCTAATTCCCCGCGAACAAGGACAAGTCACTTTAGCGGATAAACCGCTTTCCTACTGGAGAAAGAAAATCGCATACGTACCGCAACGAAGTGAAGTAGATTTAACTTTCCCGATTACCGTTTTTGATATGGTATTGCTCGGAACGTATCCAGCGCTTGGACTAATTAAACGTCCCGGAAAGAAAGAGAAACAACTCGCATTAGACGCGTTAGAACAAGTGGAAATGACAGGCTTTATGAAAAGACAAATCGGTGAACTATCTGGTGGTCAATTGCAACGAGTGTTTATCGCACGCGCACTTGCCCAACATGCGGAAATTTTCTTTTTAGATGAACCATTTGCTGGCATTGATATGACGAGTGAAGCGCTGATTATGCGACTGTTAAAAAAACTAAGAGACAATGGAAAAACGATAGTCGTTGTGCACCATGATTTTCATAAAGTAGCGGCTTACTTCGACGATATTATTTTACTCAATAAAAAATTAGTAGCGCACGGTCCAGTAGAACAAACATTTACAGAAGAGAAAA
This sequence comes from Listeria cossartiae subsp. cayugensis, assembly GCF_014229095.1. Taxonomy (GTDB): domain Bacteria; phylum Bacillota; class Bacilli; order Lactobacillales; family Listeriaceae; genus Listeria; species Listeria cayugensis. The sequence goes on from NZ_JAARZC010000002.1 coordinate 451,038, forward strand.
TTAAATTTGCTTACGGTGACGCGCCGGTAGCATTTGCGACGGGGGTGTAGAAGATGTTGTTTTTAGAAGGTTTGATGCAATATAGTTTTTTACAAAAGGCACTGATTACTTCTGTGACGGTTGGAATTGTGTCGGGTGTGATTGGTAGTTTTATTATTTTACGCGGAATGTCACTCATGGGGGATGCGATTTCTCATGCGGTGTTGCCAGGTGTAGCGATTTCTTACATGATGGGGATGAACTTCTTTATAGGGGCGGCAACGTTTGGTATTGCGGCGGCGCTTGGCATCGGTTTTGTTAATCAAAAAAGCCGGATAAAAAATGATACAGCAATTGGGATTGTTTTTAGTGCATTTTTCGCACTCGGGATTATTTTAATTTCTTTTGCGAAAAGTAGTACGGATTTGTATCATATTCTATTTGGGAATGTGCTTGCAGTGCGGAGTTCGGATATGTGGATGACGATTATTATTGCCATTATCGTCATTTCATTAGTCGCATTATTTTACAAAGAGTTTCTCGTTAGTTCGTTTGATCCTGTGATGGCAGAAGCTTACGGCCTTAATGTGAAATTCTTGCATTACTTCTTGATGCTACTTTTAACGCTTGTAACGGTTTCGGCTTTGCAAACGGTTGGCATTATTTTAGTGGTGGCGATGTTAATTACGCCAGCAGCGACGGCTTATCTGCTTACGAATAAATTATCCAAAATGATTGTTCTTGCTTCTACATTTGGGGCAGTTAGTGCGATTATTGGACTTTACTTTAGTTATATTTTCAACTTAGCATCCGGTGCGGCAATGGTGTTAGTTGCGACGATTATTTTCTTTATCGCCTTTTTATTCGCACCAAAACAAGGCTTATTATTTTCTAAAAAGAAGGAGGTCATCGAATGAAAAAAATGCTCATTGTGGCACTTTTCGCATTAGTAGTTGTACTTGCGGGGTGTTCCAGTCAAAATAGTGATTCGAAAAAAACAGATGGCAAGTTAAATGTAGTGGCGACTTATTCGATCTTAGCAGATATTGTTAAAAATGTTGGTGGGGACAAAATTGAGCTTCATAGTATTGTGCCAGTTGGTGTGGATCCGCATGAATATGATCCGCTGCCAGCCAATATACAAAGTGCAGCAGATGCAGATTTAATTTTTTACAATGGATTGAATTTGGAAACGGGGAACGGTTGGTTTGATCGTATGCTTGAAACTGCGGACAAATCAAGAGATGACAAGGATCAAGTGGTGGAGTTAAGTAAAGGCGTAAAACCAAAATACTTAACAGAAAAAGGAAAAACCTCAGAAACAGACCCACATGCTTGGCTTGATCTTCATAACGGAATAATCTATACGGAAAATGTACGCGATGCCCTTGTAAAAGCAGACCCAGACAATGCGGCATTTTACAAAGATAATGCGGCAAAATACATCGCTAAATTGGATGCATTAGATAAAGAGGCTAAACAAAAATACGCTGATTTGCCAGAAAATCAAAAAACCTTAGTAACGAGCGAAGGCGCATTTAAATATTTTGCAGCTCGCTACGGTTTGAAAGCAGCCTATATTTGGGAAATCAACACAGAAAGCCAAGGGACACCAGATCAAATGAAACAAATTGTCGGCATTGTGGAAAAAGAAAAAGTGCCTAATCTATTTGTGGAAACTAGCGTAGATCCACGTAGTATGGAAAGTGTCTCTAAAGAAACCGGTGTACCAATTTTCGCGAAAATTTTCACGGATTCGACAGCGAAAAAAGGTGAAGTGGGCGACACGTATTTAGAAATGATGCGCTACAATTTAGATAAAATTCATGATGGTTTAGCTAACTAAAAAAAGGCGCAGAGATTAACGCAAAATCTCTGCGTTTTTTTGCGTGTACCGTTTTCCAAACTTGAAGGTATAGAACAAATGCGGGTATACGCATCCTATTATTCTTAAGTGTGTAGTTGTTTATTAGTCGGAATATTTAAATTACATAATATATATAATAATTATGATATGATTTATTTAGATACCCGTGGTATTTCTTGCCACTTTTAGTAAAATACTCTGGTGAATACAACCTAGACTTAAGTTCTGCCATTCCAATTTTTTAGAAGGATCATTCATGTTACCCTTACGAAATTGGATTTTAAACATAAAACAACAACAGGGAGTAGAGATAAGATGGAAGACGAAAAATACAAAGTTTTGACAACAGAAAATATATTAGGTTCAGCTGGATTTATCCTCGCGTTAACTGGATTAATCTATGCAATTATTGAAATGTTTACGGGGTGGACTCCCTTGTTAGGATGGATAGTCTTAACAGTAGGATTAATTTTATCGATAATCGGAATTTTTAAGAATCCAAAAGATGTAGGCATTTCGGGAACGACTATTTCTGTAATAGCTATAAGCTTATTAATTGTAAATGGAGCTAGTTTCAATAGTAAATCTCCTGTTAAGCCTCCAATTGATTCCAACAATATAAGGGCTTCTTATATCAATCAAATGGATATGGAGACTCTACAGACTTTATATAACCCTGAAACTATACTAGAACACAAGAAGAAAAAATTAAAGGAAGCACCAACATTAGAAAATGGTGTGGTAGAGAATGAACGAATCAAAATCCAAATCACGAGTCATAAAATAATCCCAATTGGAGAAAAGGGCAACGAGTCTGGGAATAAACCTATAATAGCTTTTTGGTTTGAAGTATCAAATAAATCAGGTATATATACTTCAGCACTGGGGAGTTGGGGGGAGTATATTGCTATCTATCAAGATACAAGGTCTGATTTATTAAATACACTTAAATCCACTACTTTGGATGATGCTCAGTTTTTAGATTCAGCCTCCAGATTATCAGAAGATATAAAAAAAGGTGCTACTGTAAAATGCGCAATAGCGTATGGATTAGACGATGACGAAATACCAGTGGATTTGGCGTATAGAGACTTTCTTAGTGAAGAAGTATATGGGAAAATAAACTATCAAATAAAATAAACTATCAAATAAAATAAAGACTAGCCTATAGACTTTCTTCTATAATAAACCATACAAACACGAGTAAAGCTCACTAGATAAAATTCATGAAATAAAAAAACGCAGAGATTAACTTGAAATCTCTGCGTTTTTTGCGTTTAAGGAAAGTTTTTGCTCCGTTTTCCGAACTCGAAGCGATAAAATAAATGCGGCGACAAATAGGCCGGTACTTAAACCAATCCAGTAACCGAATGGTCCTAAATTCGTGAAGGATAATCCGTAACCTACTGGTAGACCAATTAACCAATAAGAAATAAAGGCGACAATGGTGGTAATCGTAACATCCTTGTAACCCCGAAGTGCCCCAAGAACTGGCGACAAGACAGCATCTGCGAATTGGAACAGAATAGCGTAAACTAAGAAATGCATAATTAAATCAATAAGCGCGGGATCATTCGTGTAAAATCCGGCAATTGTATCGCGGAAGAAAAATAGGATAGCTCCGTTCACACAACCAATTAAAATCGCAGCGGTCATGCCGATATGGCGATATTGTTTGGCGTCTTTTAAACGTTTCGCGCCGGTTTCGTAGCCACCAAGAATGGTTAACGTAGAAGCAACACTTAGCGGGAAGGCGTAAAGCAACGTACAAACACTATTTGCTGATTGATGTGCCGCAATCGTTTCTGTCCCAAAAGCGCCCATTAAAATTGTCACCGCCGAGAAAATACTCGTTTCAAATAAGATCGTTAAACCATTTGGCACACCAATCCCGATAATCTCTTTTACCTTCGAAAAACGAAGCGCAGTAAGACTTTTAAAAATACCAAATTTGCGCAATCTCGTTTGCGTTTGAATCAGAATTACACTAACCAATACAACGAGCCAGTAAGTAATCCCAGTCGCGTAACCACTACCAGCACCACCCATTTCCGGAAAACCGAAGTTCCCAAAAATAAAGCAATAATTTAAAAAGATATTAAATGGCACGGTACAAAGTGTAATCAGCATCGTCACCCGAGTCAGACCAAGCGAATCAATGAAAGAACGTAAAATCGCAGAAATAAAGAAAGCGGGAATCCCAATACAAATGCCATTCAAGAAATGACGGGCGATATCCGCAACTTCTGCTGTGACAGGCATGTGTGTCAAAATCGTTGGAACGACTAAAAAATTAATAAGAATTAATAAAAATGCTAAAAATAAAGCAATATATAGGCCGTTATGCACCGTGTTTTTGACTTGTTTTTCTTTCTTTGCCCCGATTAATTGGGCGATGATTGGCGTGATGGCCATCAGTAACCCAGAAAAAGCAGCATTTACTGGAGCCCAGAACGAACTCCCAATCGCGACACCAGCTAGTGCCTGATTTGAATAATTTCCACTCATCGTCGTATCGAAAAATGTCATGGAGAAAAGCGTGAGTTGCGTGATAACTATCGGTGTGAATATCGTTAAAAATTGTTTCCATTTTGCCCCATATGTGACTGTTTGTTGCAAGTAATCATCTCCTTTTTGCATCCATTCAGATTATAGCACAAATAAGGCGTTCTGGCGGCGTAACAAAAAACTTTTCCTTTCGTATATGTACTATCTTTGTTATAATAAAGTTCTGTGGCAGGGGCAATACTCTGCGGGTTGGGAGAGGGACAATTTCATAATGAGGAAAAAGTATGCAGAAATTTTTCAACAAAGTATTTCGGCTGAACGAGCATAAAACCAATATCCGGACCGAATTTTTGGCTGGTATGATTGGCTTTTTTACGGTGGCATATATTATTGTCGTCAATAGCTCGATTTTAGCGGAGGCTGGAGTTCCTTATCAAGGAGCAGTCCTTGCGACGATCTTTATTTCGGCGTTAGGTTGTTTGATTATGGGATTTTGGGCAAATGCACCGCTTATTCTAATGCCTGGGATGGGGATTAATGCGCTCTTTGCGTACACCCTTGTTCAAGGAATGGGACTAAGTTGGCAGGTTGCACTCGCTGCTGTTACGATGAGTGGCTTACTATTTATGATTCTTGCGTTTACACCACTGGCAGGAAAACTAAATGAAGCTATTCCGCTGATTTTAAAACAAGCGATTACGGTTGGGTTAGGTTTATTCTTAATCTTCCTAGGGCTTGAGAAGGGCGGAATCGTCACGCGCGGGAAACATGCTATCATTGCCGTTGGAGATTTAGGCGATCCATTCGTTTTAGCAACACTTGTGACGCTACTATTAACGATGATTTTAGTTATTCGAAAAATTCCAGGCGCTTTCTTATGGAGTTTAATAATCGGAACAATCGTTGGTGTGATGTTTGGTGTTGCCGGGAAAGCTGGAGGTGCTTCGATAAGCGTTGCGCCGTGGAGCGATGTGCTCTTTAAAGCTGATTTTTCCGGAATGGCGAGTGTTGGTTTTTGGAGTGCCGTCTTTACGATGACGATGGTAATTGTGTTTGAAACGGTTGGACTTACAAATGGACAAGTAAGACAACTCAAGCAAACCGAAAAATTACCACGGATTTTAAAAGCTAGCTCCCTGACAGCCTTTTTATCTGGCTTATTTGGTACAAGCCCAACGATCTCTGCACTTGAAAGTGGCTCGATGTTTGCGAGTGGAGCAAAAACTGGTCTAGCAACAATTACGACTGGACTGTTCTTTATCGCATCCCTTTTCTTAATGCCGGTATTATCTTTTATTCCGAACAGTGCAATTGCGCCGATTTTAATTATTATCGGTATGTCGATGCTGCAAGAATTTAAAGAAATAGATTTATCGAATGCGGCAGAAACTTTTTCAGCACTACTGATTATTGTATTAATCCCGCTGACGTACAGTATTGCAGACGGAATTGCGGCTGGTTTTATCGCGTATCCTATTCTTCGTGCCTTCACGAAAAACGAGGAACGTACTTCACCAGTCATGTATGTAATTGCAGCTTTATTTTTGCTTCAATTTATCATACAATAACAAAGAAGTAATGCGCTCTTCTTATCTTTACAGGGGAGCGCGTACTTTTTATCTAACTGATGTGAAAAGAGGGTTCGGAAAATGTATTATTATCTAATCACCCTAGCTGTAGTTGCGCTAGATCAATTGACTAAATGGATTGTTGTTCAAAATATGGAAATTGGACAGAAAATAGAAGTTATTCCTGGTTTCTTATACTGGACAAGCTACCGTAATGACGGAGCGGCTTGGAGTATTTTAGAAGGGCATATGTGGTTTTTCTATCTTATTACTGTTGTTGTTATTGGAATTATAATTTATATTATGCAAAAATATGCCAAAGGAAAACGACTATTTTCTATTAGTTTAGCGTTTATTCTAGGTGGTGCGATTGGTAATTTTATCGACCGGGTCTTGCATCAAGAGGTAGTAGATTTTGTACAAACAGTATGGGGAAATTATTACTTCCCAATCTTTAATGTGGCAGATGCCTCGCTTTCAGTTGGTGTCGTACTAATGCTCGTGTATGTTTTTGTAGACGACCGCAAAACGAAAGGAATTAAATAATGCAGAATGAAACATTGATTATAGAAGAAAGCCACGCGCGCGAACGTGTGGACAAAGTGATTGCTGAAATGATGGGAAAAAGTCGTTCAGCGATTCAACTCATGCTAAAAAATGGCGATATCACAGTAAATGGTGAACTTGCTAAACCAAATTACAAAGTACAAGTAGGCGACGAAATTCATTATGAAGCTCGTGAACCAGAAGAGCTTGAAGTATTAGCGGAAGATATTCCACTTGATATTTACTTTGAAGATAAAGATATGCTCGTTGTTAATAAACCAGAAGGAATGGTTGTTCATCCATCCGCGGGACATGCAAGTGGCACACTCGTGAATGCGTTACTATTCCACTGTGATGATTTATCCGGCATTAATGGCAAAATTCGTCCAGGCATTGTTCACCGAATTGATAAAGATACATCAGGCTTACTAATGGTTGCCAAAAACGACCACGCTCATGAATCATTAGCCAAGCAATTAAAAGACAAAACTTCTGATAGAGAATATATCGCACTTGTCCACGGCGACATTGTTCACCAAAAAGGAACGATTGAAGCACCGATTGGCCGAGCAAAAGAAGACCGTCAAAAAATGGCTGTCGTGCGCGATGGGAAAGAAGCAAGAACACATTTTGAAGTGTTGGAACGTTTACCCGGTTTCACTTTAATTAACTGTAAACTAGACACTGGTCGTACACACCAAATCCGTGTCCACTTGAAATATATCGGCCATCCGTTAGCGGGCGATCCAAAATATGGACCGAAAAATACGATTAAAGGCAATGGCCAATTTCTCCATGCCGCGAAACTAGGATTCGACCACCCGACAACAAACGAACGAATGACATTTGAAGCGCCACTACCGAGTTCGTTTGAAAAAGCATTAAAAACGTTACGACAAGAAGATTAAAAAAAGAAGCAAGAACACCTATATACGGGCGTTTCTTGCTTCTTTTTCTTTCATAAGTGCTTTCGTTGCTTGGCGCAAAGTAGCGTAGGTTTTGATGCCGTGTTGTTCTGTAAGACTAGCTTGTACCATTATTTTGGCCATTTGTGGTTGCATACCAGTGATGATTGGTGTGACGCCGACTAATTTCAGCGAAGAGAAGAAATGTTCAATATACTCGCCGATGCGTGGTGACTCTAATTGCATACCAGATAAATCAATGATTAAATAGTTCACTGGCTGTTCACAAGCTTCATAAAGCGCCGTCTCGGTAATTTGTTTTGCGCGCTCGTCGGTGATTTTACCAATCAATGGCAAAAGAAATACTTTTTCGGCGATCCAAATGAGTTTGGTGGATTCTTTAATAAGTTGATTTTCTTTTTGGTGCATCATTTGCTCTGTCGCGTAGGTATAACCTTCAATTAAATGTTGGGTGAAGCTACTAAAGACTTGATGCAGTTTAATACTAAATAAATACAATTCGCGGAAGTTCGTGGGTTCGACATTATTCTCGGAAGCATAATCAAGCAGAAATTCTTCCAGCAAACGAATATGGAATAAAATATGCGAAATGCCAAGCGAAGTAATGAACTGCGCTTTTCCTAACTCATGGGCGAAAGTGTTCATTTGCCCCAAATCCTCTGTCATCCCGATAAATAAATTTTCTAAAACAAAGCCCGTTTCATCCATTAAACGTTCATCGTTTTTGAGTGTAAAAATGTACGGATCATCAACCGATACATAATACGTAAGCCAGCCTTTCACAACGGTTTCTTTCTGTTGTAATAAGCTTTTCATAATGCTCATTTTGTTCACCTCTATAAGTACATGTTTTTAGCTATTACAGCATAGCACAAAGCGCTAATGAAATGGACTGATTTCCGGACCGAGACAATTATTTTAAGCTGCTAATATGTACAAATTGTGAAAACTTAAAAAAGGTCACAAAAAAAGAATCATCTCTTTGGTGATTCTGCTGTTTCTTACTATAAAGATATCCTTTTTTTGTTTTCGTTTGTTTCGAGCTTAAATCGATTAGGGCGAAGGGGCTGCGTTTGATTTCAGGATTTAAGTGACCCTCACGCACTAACTTTTGGCGCTGTTTTTTTGCTTTAGATGTAGCCATAGATGTGGCCTCCTTTATTTTATTATATGTAGTATAACATATTTTCTGTTTTTTTGATTGACAAGAGAAGTTCTATCAGTTAAGATAAGTCTAATGAAATAAAGTCCTTTAACATAGTCCAGAGAGGCTAAGAAGGTGACGATAATTTGACGGGTTATTTGTATACTCGTACGCGTTCCCTTGCTTACACTGGCAGAGGGTTATTTTTTTGCACAAAAGGAGAGATTTCGGATGCAAAAACAAGTAGTTGTCATGGACGAGGCGGCAATCAAACGTGCGCTCACTCGGGTTAGTTACGAAATCATCGAGCGAAACAAAGGCACGAAGAATTTAGCGCTTGTCGGTATTAAAACTCGTGGTATCTATCTTGCAGAGCGTTTGCATACACGGATACTTGAAATCGAAGGTATTGATGTGCCTGTTGGGGATATTGATATCACACTTTACCGAGATGATTTATCTTTCAAAGATAACGAATCTCGCGAGCCAGCTGTACACGGAACGAACATTCCATTTGATATAAGTGGGAAAAAGGTCGTCCTTGTAGATGATGTGCTCTACACTGGTCGCACCGTGCGTGCCGCAATGGACGCATTAATGGATGTAGGCAGACCAGCGCAAATTCACCTTGCAGTACTTGCTGACCGGGGCCATCGAGAGCTACCGATTAGAGCAGACTACGTAGGAAAAAACATTCCAACATCAGGTAACGAGCGAGTAGAAGTTCGCCTAACCGATGTGGATAACGAAGAAGATGCGGTTATTATTAACAAAAATGAATAACAATGTAACACTTTTTTAAAAGCAGTCCTGTGAGGCTGACAAAGAGTGATTAATTTCTATAGGGGATTATTCTATACTCTTTGTCGACACAGACAAGGGGTATTTTTTATGAAGAAAGAGGGAAGAAAATGACAGAAACGACAGAAACAGTGACAAAACCAGTACTAGATATACACGAACGACCAAGCTTTAATAAATGGATTATTCTTAGCATCCAGCACCTTTTCACCATGTTTGGCTCCACTATCTTTGTGCCAAGTGTGACAGGGTTAAGTCCGGGAGTAGCGCTTGTATCTAGCGGGCTCGGGACACTAGCTTATCTAGGAATTACTCGCGGGAAAATTCCCGCATATCTAGGGTCTTCCTTTACTTTTATTGCACCAATCACCGCATTACTTGCAGCAAAATCTGGCGGAGGGCCGGGCGCTGTTATGGTCGGAACGTTCTCAGTCGGAGTTGTATACGCGATTGTGTCCTTGATTGTTTACTACGCGGGTGTTGACTGGATCCAAAAGGTTTTACCGCCAATTGTTGTTGGACCAGTAATCATGGTTATCGGTTTGTCACTTGCTCCAAGTGCAGCGGCGATGGCGATGGGGACGAACAATGGTAAATACAGTTTAGAAACCTTGGCAGTAGCAGTAATTACGCTCCTTGCAACCATTATCGCAATGATGTTTTTCAAAGGATTTATGGGCTTAATTCCAATTTTATTCGGCTTCACAGTCGGTTACTTAACGAGTATGGCATTCGGAATGGTGGATTATACGTTAATCAAAAATGCGTCTTTCTTCCAAATTCCAGATTTCAGTATTCCATTCGTTAATATTGACCCAGTTATCACGGTTACAGTTGTTCTCAGTATGGCGCCACTTGCGTTTGTTACGATGGCGGAACATATGGGACATCAATTACTACTTAATCGAATTACAAATAAAAACTTCTTTAAAGACCCAGGGCTTCATCGTTCCTTGCTCGCGGATGGTACGGCTTCGATTATCGCATCGTTAATCGGCGGACCACCTGTAACAACTTACGGTGAAAACATTGGCGTTCTAGCAATTACAAAAGTATATAGCGTGTTTGTTATCGGAGGGGCGGCAGTTTTCGCCATTCTCTTCGGATTTATCGGTTACATTAATGCAGTTATCACCTCGGTTCCAACAGCAGTTCTAGGCGGAATTTCCCTGCTACTCTTTGGGGTTATTGCGACAAGCGGACTTCGAATGATGATTGAAAACAAAATTGACCTAAGTGTTAATCGTAATATGATTATTGCTTCCGTTGTACTAGTAGTCGGAATTGGTGGCTTGTTCATTCAAGCAGGATCATTCCAACTGTCTGGCATGGCGCTCGCAGCAGTTATTGGGATTATTTTAAACTTAGTCTTACCAGCCGAGCATAGATCAGCCTGACATACTACATGACAAAAAACCTCTGCAGATATAATACTCCAGAGGTTTTTCTATAAAATGAAACAGAAAAGGTGGCGCTTTAAATGAAAAATTTGTTGTCAATGGAAGCATTAACCGTCCATGAAATCGAGCATTTATTAGAGCAAGCGGCACAATTTAAACGCGGCAAAAAAGCCACTTTTAACGAACAGGCTTTTGCGGTCAATATGTTTTTTGAACCGAGTACGAGAACGCATACGAGTTTTGAAGTAGCGGAGAAAAAGTTAGGTGTCGAGGTAGTTTCCTTTGATGCAGCGAGCTCTAGCATGACTAAAGGCGAAACACTTTACGACACACTACTCACGATGCAAGCGGTCGGAGTGAATGTTGCGGTGATCAGGCATTCAGAAGAAAACTACTACGCAGGGCTTGAAAACTTAGATATTGCGATTGTAAACGGCGGGGACGGCTGCGGGGAGCACCCGAGTCAATCACTGCTCGACTTATTCACGATAAAAGAACAATTTGGTACTTTTCAAGGGTTGAAAGTAGCAATTGCTGGCGATATTCGGCATAGTCGGGTAGCGAATTCCAATATGAAAGTGTTAAAAAGGCTTGGGGCGGAATTGTTTTTCTCTGGACCGAGCGAATGGTTTGATGAAAGTTACTTAGCATATGGCACGTATTTACCGGTCGATGAGATGGTTGAAAAGGTGGATGTGATGATGCTTTTACGAGTACAACATGAGCGCCACAGTGGAACAGAACAATTTACTAAAGAAAGCTATCATGAACAATTTGGGTTAACGGTGGAACGGGCGGCAAAATTGAAAGCAGATGCGATTATTATGCATCCAAGCCCAGTGAATCGCGACGTGGAAATTGCTGATAGCTTAGTCGAAAGCGAAAAATCACGCATTGTGACGCAAATGACAAATGGCGTTTTTATACGGATGGCAATTTTGGAAGCTATTTTAAAAGAACAGGAAAAGAGGGCGAAATTATGTACGTATTAAAAAATGGGCAAGTGTTAAACGAAGCAGGCGAGCTTGAGAAGAAAGATGTACTCATTCAAAATGGCAAGGTTAACTTGATTGCTGATTCGATTGAAGTAACAAGCGGCAAAGAATTTGATGCAACTGGAAAACTGATTGCTCCCGGATTTATCGATGTCCATGTACACCTTCGCGAGCCAGGCGGCGAACATAAAGAAACCATTTTGACAGGAACGCAAGCAGCTGCACGCGGTGGTTATACGACGATTTGCTCGATGCCGAATACGAAGCCTGTTCCAGATTCCAAAGCAGTAATGGAACGTTTGCAAGCGAAAATCAAAGAAACGGCTGAGGTGCGCGTGTTGCCATATGCGTCAATTACGACAAGTCTCGGTACGGACGAGTTGGTAGATTTTGAAGCGTTAAAAGAAGCGGGCGCATTTGCTTTCACGGATGACGGGGTGGGCGTGCAGCTAGCTGGAACGATGTATGAAGCGATGAAACGGGCGGCGGCGCTGGATATGGCGATTGTGGCGCACTGTGAAGATAATTCGCTTATCTACGGCGGTGTGGTCCATGACGGGATTTTTGCAGAAAAAGAAGGACTCAAAGGAATTCCAAATATTGCCGAGTCTGTCCAAATTGCACGGGATGTTCTGTTAGCGGAAGCGGCGGGCTGTCACTATCATGTTTGCCACATTTCGACCAAAGAATCGGTTCGGGTTGTGCGTGATGCGAAACGGGCGGGAATTCGTGTGACTGCCGAAGTTTCGCCACATCACTTAATTTTAGATGAAGAAGATATTCCGGGAAATGACGGTAACTGGAAAATGAATCCACCACTTCGCAGCAAAGAAGATCGGGCGGCACTTTTAGAAGGGTTACTGGATGGAACGATTGATTTTATCGCGACAGACCATGCACCACACGCAGCTGAAGAAAAAAATGTGCCGATGGAGCAAGCGGCTTTTGGCATCGTTGGTTTAGAAACAGCTTTCCCACTACTATATACACATTTTGTCAAAACGAACGAATGGACTTTAAAACAACTGATTGACTGGATGACGGTGAAGCCAGCGGAATGCTTTAAACTACCGTACGGCAAACTAGAAGTAGGCGCGGTGGCGGATATCGTCGTACTTGATTTAGAAAAAGAAGCGAATATCGACTCAGCTACTTTTTACTCAAAAGGAAAAAATACACCATTTGTTGGAGAAACGTGTATCGGTTGGCCGGTAGCCACGTTTGCAGAAGGAACGCTTGTATACAATGAGGGGGAAATCAAATGACAAAGCGAATTTTAATGCTAGAAGACGGTAATTATTTTATCGGTGATGCAATTGGTAGTGAAAAAGAAACTATCGGCGAAGTAGTGTTCAATACGGGAATGACGGGCTACCAAGAAACGATTACAGACCCTTCTTACTACGGTCAGATTATCACTTTTACGTATCCACTTGTTGGCAATTACGGCGTGAACCGCGACGATTTTGAATCGATTAACCCAGCTGTCAAAGGGGTTGTCGTGCGTGAAGCGGCAGAATATCCTTCCAACTGGCGCAACCAAATGACATTGAATGAATTTTTAAAAGAAAAAGGGATTCCGGGAATTGCGGGAATTGATACACGGAAATTAACAAAATTAATCCGTAAAGAAGGCACTTTAAAAGGGATTTTGGCAGCAGAAACGGCAGATAAAGAAGAATTACTACATCATTTGCGCTCGGTTCGCTTGCCGGTTGACCAAGTGCATGAAGTTTCCTCGGCTAAAGCATTTGCAAGCCCGGGCGACGGGAAACGAGTGGTGCTAGTGGATTACGGCGTGAAAAGCTCGATTTTGCGAGAACTAAATAAACGGAACTGCTATGTGACGGTTGTTCCTTATAATACGACTGCGGAAGAAATTATAGCGATGCATCCGGACGGCGTAATGTTATCAAATGGGCCTGGGGATCCGAAAGATGTTCCAGAGGCGTTAGAAATGATTCGCGGGATTCAAGGCAAATTGCCACTATTCGGAATTTGCTTGGGGCACCAACTGTTTGCGCTTGCGAATGGGGCGGATACGTTCAAACTAAAATTTGGCCATCGTGGTGCGAATCATCCTGTGAAAGAGCTGGCAACAGGGCGCGTCGATTTCACCGCGCAAAACCATGGTTATGCGGTAGAAAAAGAATCGCTTATTGGTACAGATTTAAAAGTAACACATATTGAATTAAATGATGAAACGGTGGAAGGGCTGGCTCATAAAGAATTCCAAGCATATACGGTACAATATCATCCAGAAGCAAATCCGGGACCGAGTGATGTGAACTACTTATTTGATGAATTTATGGAAATGATGAATGGGAAAGAGGAGGGTGAATTACATGCCTAAACGTGACGATATAAAAACAATTCTTGTAATCGGCTCTGGCCCGATTGTTATTGGGCAAGCAGCAGAGTTTGATTATGCTGGAACGCAAGCCTGTCTTAGTTTGAAAGAAGAAGGATATCGGGTTGTTTTAGTGAACTCGAATCCAGCGACAATTATGACAGATGCGGAAATGGCGGATAAAGTTTACATTGAGCCAATTACGCTTGATTTTGTATCGCGCATCATTCGCAAAGAGCGCCCGGATGCCATTTTACCAACGCTTGGGGGACAAACGGGGTTGAATATGGCGATGGAACTATCTGCGGCAGGAATTTTGGATGAATGTAACGTGGAAGTGCTTGGGACGGATTTAACGGCGATTAAAAAAGCGGAAGATCGCGAAGCTTTCCGGGATTTGATGAATGAATTAGGCGAGCCTGTGCCAGAAAGCGACATTATCCATAATTTGGACGAAGCGTACACGTTTGTGGAACGTATCGGCTATCCAGTTATCGTTCGCCCGGCTTATACGCTTGGTGGCTCTGGTGGCGGGATTTGCCACAATGAACAAGAATTAATTGAAACGGTAACGAGTGGTTTAAAACTGAGTCCAGTAACACAATGTTTACTGGAAAAAAGTATCGCTGGTTTTAAGGAAGTCGAATATGAAGTAATGCGTGACGCGAATAATAATGCGATGGTCGTTTGTAACATGGAAAATATTGACCCAGTTGGCATACATACGGGTGATTCGATTGTTGTTGCGCCGAGCCAAACGTTATCCGACCGCGAATATCAACTATTGCGCGATGTGTCGCTCAAAATTATCCGCGCGCTTGAAATCGAAGGTGGCTGTAACGTTCAGCTGGCACTTGATCCGGATAGCTACAACTACTATGTTATCGAAGTAAACCCGCGTGTCAGCCGTTCTTCTGCGCTAGCTTCTAAAGCAACTGGCTATCCGATTGCCAAACTAGCAGCGAAAATCGCAGTTGGCTTAACGCTGGATGAAGTTAGAAATCCAGTAACTGGAACAACATACGCCCACTTTGAACCAACGCTAGATTATGTGGTTGCTAAAATTCCGCGCTTTGCTTTCGACAAGTTTGAACAAGCAGATCGTCGCCTTGGAACGCAAATGAAAGCAACTGGAGAAGTCATGGCAATCGGCCGTTCATGGGAAGAAGCACTTCTAAAAGCAGTGCGCTCACTAGAAATCGGCGCGGACCATCTTTTACTAGAAGAAGCAGAAAACGCCGACGAAGAAACATTAGAACGCAAAATTTGCTTCCCAGAAGATGATCGCTTATTCTTCTTAGCAGCAGCCTTACGCCGTGGCCAAACAATCGAACAACTACATGCGAAAACTAAAATAGATTTATTCTTCTTATATAAATTAAGCAAAACGATCGAACTAGAAAACCGCATCAAAGAAAATCCGCAAAATCAAGATATTTTGGCAGAAGCGAAACGGGCTGGTTTTTCCGACGCTTTCCTTGCGACTTGCTGGAATATCGACGAACAAGCGATTTACGACTTACGAAAAGCACAAAATCTTTTCCCAGTGTACAAAATGGTTGATACTTGTGCAGCTGAATTCGAATCGACAACGCCATATTTCTATAGCACTTATGAAGAGGAAAATGAGTCAACTCGGTCAGCGAAAGAAAGCGTGATTGTGCTTGGATCTGGTCCGATTCGGATTGGACAAGGGGTAGAATTCGATTATGCGACAGTGCACTCGGTGTGGGCTATTCAGCAGGCAGGTTACGAAGCGATTATCATCAATAATAACCCAGAAACCGTTTCGACCGACTTTAGTATTTCAGACAAACTGTACTTTGAACCTTTAACGCTGGAAGATGTCATGCATGTGATTGAAATCGAGCAGCCACTTGGGGTTGTCGTACAATTCGGAGGACAAACAGCGATTAACTTAGCAGACGGTTTAGCAAAACGTGGCGTGAAAATTCTCGGTACAAGTCTAGAAGATACCGACCGCGCGGAAAACCGTGATGCCTTTGAAAAAGCATTAGAAATCTTAGAAATCCCGCAACCAGCTGGGAAAACAGCCACTTCGGTAGATGAAGCAATCAAGGTAGCGACTGCTATCGGCTATCCTGTCCTTGTCCGTCCATCTTACGTGCTTGGCGGCCGGGCAATGGAAATTGTGGAATCAGAAGAAGCGCTAAAACATTATATGACGAACGCGGTAAAAGTAAATCCGAAACACCCAGTTTTAGTAGACCGTTATGTGAGCGGTCAGGAAGTAGAAGTGGACGCAATCAGTGACGGCGAAAACGTCTTAATTCCGGGAATCATGGAACACATCGAACGTGCCGGTGTCCATTCCGGTGACTCGATCGCCGTATACCCAGCCCAACGTCTAAGTGAACAAGTGAAAAACACGATTGTTGATTATACGACTAGACTGGCAACTGGCTTAAACATCATCGGTATGCTAAACATTCAGTATGTCGTGGACGGCGAAGAAGTTTTCGTTATCGAAGTAAATCCGCGTTCCAGCCGGACAGCGCCATTTTTAAGTAAAATTACCGAAATTCCGATGGCAAATGTGGCAACTAGAGTGATTCTAGGTGAGAACTTGATTGACCTTGGTTACACGCCAGGACTTGCGCCAGAAAAACAAGAAATTTTTGTTAAAGTGCCGGTGTTCTCTTTCGCGAAATTGCGTAGTGTTGATACTTCGCTTGGACCTGAAATGAAATCAACCGGAGAAGTTATGGGGAAAGATGTTACTTTAGAAAAAGCACTCTACAAAGGTTTTGTAGCAAGCGGAACAACGATGCATGATTACGGAACAGTACTTCTAACAGTAGCTGACCGCGATAAAGAAGAGGCTGTTGAGCTAGCTGCAAGATTCAACCGCATCGGCTTCACTATCATGGCGACAAAAGGAACAGCGAGCACGCTAGAAGAAGCCGGAATTCCAGTTTCGCAAGTGAAAAAAATCGGGGAAAATCAAGAAACGCTAATTGACTACATCCGAAATGGCCAAGTAACGCTCGTAGTAAATACCTTAACAACTGGCAAACGTCCAGAACGTGACGGCTTCCAAATTCGCCGCGAATCTGTCGAAAATGGCATTCCGGTTTGTACTTCGCTTGATACGGCAGAAGCCATTTTGCGAGTACTGGAATCACGCTCTTTTGAACTCGAATCAATGAATACTAGTGAAGTAAAACAACCGAAAGCACGTGTATAAATAGAAGAAACGGGGTGGAACCGTGTTACAGACGGAAATGAAAGTCATTCAGCAAACCGAAATTGCCGATAAAGTATACGAACTAATTTTAGCAGGGGAATGTGTGGCTGATATGTCACCGGGGCAGTTTTTAATGCTGAAACCGAGTCGTTCTGATTTACTCATGAGACGACCAATCAGTATATGTTCTTATGATAAAACGGCGCAGACATGCATTTTGCTCTACCGGGTAGAAGGAGATGGGACGAAAGATTTTAGCGCGCTTGTGGAAGGGGATACGATCGATGTGTTAGGTCCGCTTGGAAAAGGGTTTGATATCACTGCAACTCCCGCGCCCAAAACCGCTCTTTTAATCGGCGGTGGAATCGGCGTCCCTCCTATGTATCAACTAGGCAAAGAGTTAGCTGAAAAAGGCGTAGAAGTCACGTTTGTAAATGGGTTTCAATCTGCGAAAGATAGTTTTTATGCAACAGAAATGGCGGAGTACGGCACGGTGCATATTGCGACAGTGGATGGCTCGCTTGGCACACAAGGTTTCGTCACAGATATAACAAAAAGTTTTCCAGAAGAACCAGATGTTATCTACAGTTGCGGACCAAAAGCGATGCTCCAAGCAGTGAAAGCTAGTTTTCCAGAAACGAAGACATATCTTTCTTTAGAAGAACGAATGGCTTGCGGTATCGGGGCTTGTTACGCCTGCGTTTGTCCAAAAGCAGAGGATGCGAATAAGCAATTTAAAGTGTGCGAAGATGGCCCAGTTTTTCGTGCGGATGAGGTGAAGTTATGAACCGATTAGCTGTAGAAATTCCCGGATTAGCACTTAAAAATCCGATTATGCCAGCATCAGGATGTTTTGGCTTCGGACAAGAATATAGCAAATACTACGATTTAAATGAACTTGGCGCGATTATGGCTAAAGCTGTCACACCAGAACCTAGACTTGGAAATCCCACCCCGCGAGTAGCAGAAACAGCGAGCGGGATGCTCAATGCTATCGGTTTACAAAATCCGGGATTGGAACATGTTTTAGCTCACGAACTTCCATTTTTAGAACAATTCGAAACACCAATCATCGCCAATGTGGCAGGTGCAACAGAGGATGACTATGTCCAAGTCTGCGCCCGAATCGGTGAATCCAAAGCAGTAAAAGCCATCGAACTCAATATTTCCTGCCCGAATGTGAAGCACGGTGGTATCGCATTCGGAACAGATCCGGAAGTAGCGCACCGTTTAACCAAAGCTGTGAAAAGTGTCGCCAGTGTACCAGTTTACGTTAAATTATCACCCAATGTAGCGGATATAGTTTCCATCGCCCAAGCAATCGAAGCAGCCGGAGCAGATGGGCTGACGATGATTAACACCTTACTCGGGATGCGCATTGATTTAAAAACAAGAAAACCAGTTATCGCCAATGGAACAGGTGGACTTTCTGGTCCCGCGATTAAACCAGTCGCAATCCGAATGATTCACCAAGTCCGTGCCGTAAGTAATATCCCAATTATTGGTATGGGTGGCGTGCAAACAGTGGACGACGTGCTAGAATTCTTAATCGCTGGAGCAGATGCAGTAGCAGTAGGCACAATGAATTTCACCGATCCATTTATTTGCCCGAAATTAATTACTGAACTGCCAAAACGAATGGACGAACTCGGCATTTCTTCCCTACAAGAACTAAAAAAGGAGCGAGCAACTCAATGAATAAACCCATTATCGCGCTAGATTTCCAAACGTATGAAGAAGTAGAGAGCTTTTTAGCCAAATTTTCTGGAGAGACATTATCCGTCAAAGTTGGCATGGAACTTTTTTATAGCAACGGTCCAGTCATTGTTGAAAAGATAAAACAACAAAATCACCAAATTTTTCTGGATTTAAAACTTCACGATATCCCGAATACAGTCAAAAGCGCGATGATTGGCTTAGCAAAATTAGGCGTTGATATGATCAATGTGCATGCAGCTGGCGGGAAAAATATGATGGAAAGAGCTCTGGAAGGTCTTGAAATAGGTTCAGTGAGCGGTAAACGTCCAAAAATTATCGCTGTGACACAACTGACAAGTACAAGTGAAACAGATATGCAAACGGATCAATTAATCAAAACGAGTCTGCTAGAGTCCGTGCTACACTATAGCGATTTAACGAAACAAGCCGGGCTAGATGGCGTGGTTTGTTCCGCACTTGAAGCAGAAGCCATTAAACAACAAAATGGCGCTGACTTTTTACGTGTAACACCAGGCATTCGACTGGCGAGTGACGCAGCAGATGATCAAATCCGCGTTGTAACGCCAGAAAAAGCACATTTGATAGGCTCGTCGAACATCGTCGTCGGTCGCTCCATCACCCGCGCAAATGACCCAGTAGCAGCTTATAATCAAGTTTTAAAGGAGTGGAATGCATGAGTATCGAAAAACAAGTAGCCGAACAATTGTTAGCAATCAAAGCCGTATTTTTAAAACCAAATGAGCCATTTACGTGGGCATCAGGAATTAAATCACCCATTTACTGTGACAATCGCCTAACATTAGGTTTTCCAAAAGTTCGCCAGTTTATCGCTCAATCACTAGCGGAAAAAATTAAGCAAACGTTTGGCGAAGTGGATGTCGTTGCAGGCACCGCAACAGCTGGAATACCACATGCCGCATGGGTGAGCGATTTACTAGATTTACCAATGGTCTACGTTCGTTCAAAAGCAAAAGAACATGGCAAAGGAAACCAAATCGAAGGACCAATCGCTAAAGGTCAAAAAGTAGTCGTAATTGAAGATTTGATTTCAACAGGTGGAAGCTCACTGAAAGCAGTGGAAGCTTTAGAGGAAGCGGGAGCAGAAGTCGTTGGTATCGCGGCCATTTTTACATATGGATTAGACAAAGGGAAAAAGTTACTTGAAGAAGCTGATACAAAACTAGTGACCTTAACAAACTACGACGAGCTAATTGAAGTAGCTTTAAACGAGAAATACGTGACACCTGAAGATATGGCAACGTTAAAAGAATGGAAGAAGAACCCTGAAATTTGGGGTAAATAAAAAGAAGCTCACCTATTCTAAAGGTGAGCTTCTTTTTCTATTAATATACTTGATAACTTTGGCCAGTTTGGGCGCCAAAAACACTTTTTTCAAACGCACGAGCGACTTTTGCAGCTGGAACTGGTAGGAACCCTTGGAAAAAAGGTTCTAATTTATCCCAAGATTCTTCTAATACATTCGGACTCACTGTATTAATCCGAATTCCGCGCGGCATTTCAATCGCAGCAGATTTAGCAAAAGCAGTCACCGCGCCATTTGCCATTGCGGCAGAAGCCCCTTGAACAATTGGATCTTCCATCATAATTCCAGTAGTAAGCGTGAAACTGCCATGATCATTCAATGAATCAATACCAAGTAAAACGAGATTAATCTGACCGCCTAATTTACTGCTAATTGTCACCGCATTTTTCTCAGGCGTTAATTCCGTTAAAGGTGAAAAAGTGGCACTGCCTGTTGCTGAAACTATCGCATCGACTTTGCCAACTTGGGCATACATTTTTTTAATACTATCGATACTCGTAATATCTACCGTCACATCGCCACTATGTCTGCCCGCTGTTATCACATCCGCCTTTTTCTCCAAACGGTCTTTCACCGCAGAACCAAGCGTACCAGAAGCACCGATTAATAAAATTTTCATTCGTTTATCATCCTTCCAATTAAAAAGTAAAGTCAGTTAACATCTACCCTAAAAATAGAAAGAAAAAACGGCTCCGAGAAGGAACCGTTAATTTTTTAAGGCTAATACAAGCTTTTCATCTGGTGTAACAAAATAAGTCGTTTGGTTATCGTAAATCACATAGCCGGGCTTGGCGCCATTTGGTTTTTTAACGTATTTTACGAGCGTACCATCGACTGGAACGGTGGCGGATAGGCGCGCTTTTGAGTAGTAGGCGGCAATCATCGCAGCTTCTGTAATCGACGTGTCATCGGGACTGCTTGATTGAATCACTACATGCGAACCGGGCAAATCTTTCACGTGGAACCAATATTCATTATTCCGAGCTAATTTATTCGTTAAATAATCATTTTGCTTATTGTTTTTCCCGACTAAAATCGTTAGGCCTGTCGAAGAAGTGTATTTTTCGGGTGCTGGTAAAGTAGCTTTTTTGCGGCTACCTTTTTTCTGTTTGTAACGCAGGTAACCTTGTTCAGCGAGTTCTTGGCGGATTTCTTCCACATCTTCTGGACCGGACGTTTCTAGTTGTGACTCAACTGACTCTAAATAAGTAATTTCTTCTTTTGTCAGTGCGATTTGCTCTTTTACCACTTCGACCGCATTACGCAGTTTTTGGTAACGGCTAAAATAACTTTGCGCATTGGCAGACGGTGTTTTTCGAGTATCAAGCGGAATCGTCATTTTTTTCATATCATCGTAAAAATTTTCTACAGTGATTTCAGCCATGCCGCGCTCCATTAAATGTAAGTTGGCAGTAAGCATTTCGCCTTGGATACGGTAAATATCTGCTTTTTCTGTTTCGAGTAACGTGTTTTCGAGTTTTTCGATTTTCAGTCTACTGCGAGCCAGTTCATTGGATAATAGTTTTTCCAAATCATGCGCGAATTGGTGGACGCGATCACGACGTGCTTTGCCAATGTAAAAATGGTCTAAAAGTGTGCTCAGATTAGCGAATTCTGTTGCTTCTGCATCGACATGACGGAGCGGGAAGAAATAGTAATCTTCTTTATTTTGGATGCGCCACTCGTTTGGAACAGCTGCACTTCCTAGATGGTCGTTCACAAGTCCCATTACTTCAAAAAAGGCAGCGACAAGCGAATCTGCCGTTAAGTTTCCAGCGCGAAACACAATTTCCCGAGCAAGCAAAGGGCTGAATCCCGCAAAGTTTTGGACGAGCTGTTTATCAATTCGACCCGCTGGAAAATCAAGTCTATCCAGAATTTGCTCCGCGGTAACCTCGAATGGATTCAATTTGTCTGTTGCTGGTGGTAAAACATATGTTGCTCCCGGCAAAAGTGTTCGGTAACTATTTTGCGCTGGGGAAACGTGTTTAATACAATCGACAATCACGTTTTTTGCACGATCGACAAGTGTGATATTACTATGCCGTCCCATAATTTCCACGAATAAATCACAAAAGCGATTTTCGCCAATATCATCTTTGCCGCGAATACTAAATTGTAAAATCCGTTCATTTGGAAGCTGTGTAATTGACTCAATAATTGCGCCTTCTAAATATTTCCGGAGTAACATACAAAACATCGGCGGGGTTGCTGGGTTTTCAGGGATATCATCGGTCCACTGAATGCGCGCATAGCTAGGGTGCGAGGAGATAAGTAGACGTTTATTTTCACGGTTTTTACGGATATATAAAACAAGTTCATGCGAAAACGGTTGGTGGATTTTCATAATGCGGCCACTTTCTCCGTGTTCGGCAAGTTCTTCGGTCATGGATTTTAAAAACATTGCATCAAACGCCATTAGTTATTCATTCCTTTGTGAGTTAGTTACTTTCTATTTTAACATACATTCTGAAAATGTATTGTATGCAAGGAGTAGCTTTGGTATAATAAGAAGTCAGAACAAATTTCAAGTAATCTTAGAGGGAACTTTAAGTTATGAAAGGTGTCTTGCCGAATGGTGAAAAGCATGACGGGATTTGGGCGTGCAACGAAAGAATTGGAAGCGTTCAAAGTAACCATTGAATTAAAAGCAGTCAACCACCGCTATTCCGAATTTCTTTTTCGGATGCCAAAGCAGCTCGCTTATTTAGAAGGGAAATTAAAAAAGACCGTAAGTAAGCAAATCAAACGTGGTAGAATTGAATGTTTCTTTTCCATCACAGGAGAGCAAATTTCAAAACGTGCACTACATATTGATTGGGACCTCGCAGACAGCTATTACCGTTTTATTAAACAAGCAAGCGCTAGATATGAATTACAAGCATTACCAACGATGACCGATTTACTTCAAGAACAAGCGTATCTTTCTATTGAGGAAGAAGTAGAAGCAAGTAGCGAATTAGAACAACTAGTTTTAGACACACTTGCCCGCGCAACCGAGCGTTTGGATGAGATGAGAAGGATGGAAGGCACAGAATTACTGCTTTATTTCAAACAACATCTTACCGCACTCGAGAACAGCTTGGAAATCATTCAAGCCGAAATTCCAAACACAGAAAAACATTATCAAGAAAAAATCGAAACACGTTTACAAAATGTTGTAGGCGAACAATTTGATCCTAGTATCGTTCTTACCGAAGTCGCAATGCTACTTGAAAAGGCAGACATTAACGAAGAAGTCGAACGAACAAAGAGCCATTTAAAGCAATTTTATGGTATTATTTTACTCGAAGAACCAATTGGTCGGAAGCTGGATTTTCTTATTCAAGAGATGAACCGCGAAGTCAACACGATTGGATCCAAAGCCAGTTCTCTGAAAATCACCGAACAAGTGGTGGAAATGAAAACGACGCTAGAAAAAATTCGAGAGCAAGTGCAAAATGTGGAATGATATGCAGGAGGGGAAATGATGACAGAAAGAGGACTGTTAATTGTACTTTCAGGTCCATCTGGAGTAGGTAAAGGAACTGTTCGGGAAGCTGTTTTTAAAGATCCGGAAACAAGTTTTGATTATTCTATTTCTATGACAACGCGTCTTCCGCGTGAAGGCGAACAAGACGGGGTCGATTATTATTTTCGTTCAAGAGAAGTTTTTGAACAAGCTATCAAAGACGGAAAAATGTTAGAATATGCAGAGTACGTCGGTAACTATTACGGCACTCCGCTTGAATATGTCGAGGAAAAACTTGCCGCAGGAGTGGATATTTTTCTCGAAATTGAAGTACAGGGAGCAATGCAAGTTCGAAAAGCGATGCCAGAAGGAATTTTCATTTTCTTAACGCCACCAGATTTATCCGAACTAAAAAACCGGATTATCGGTCGCGGCACAGAGTCGATGGAAGTTGTTGAGGAACGCATGGAAACAGCGAAAAAAGAAATCGAAATGATGGCGTCTTATGATTATGCTGTGGTGAATGATGTTGTAGCAAACGCCGTACAAAAAATCAAAGGCATCGTCGAAACAGAACACTTAAAAACTGAGCGAGTAATTCATCGCTACAAAAAAATGTTGGAGGGATTACAATGATGTTATATCCATCAATTGATAATTTATTGTTAAAAATCGACTCAAAATATTCGCTAGTTACAGTGGCCGCTAAACGTGCGCGCTACATGCAACTGGAAAATGATAAAGGCGTATTGCCAAGCTACCAATCAGACAAATTTGTTGGTAAAGCGTTAGAAGAAATTCACGCTGGAAAATTAGTTTTACAAAACGACGATAAATAAGCTTAACTGCTCCGCTTTCTTGCGGGGCTTTTTTGTTAGTTAGACGCATCATAAAAATAAGCGGAAATGTCGTTTCTTCATGGTTTTGTCCTGCCTTAATTTAAGGTATAATGGAAGTAATGATTTTTATATTAAAATGAGGTGACTTATCGATGCAAGGAAAAAATATCTTACTCGCAGTGTCTGGTGGCATTGCTGTTTATAAAGCAGTCGCACTTACAAGTAAATTAACGCAAGCCGGAGCAAACGTCAAAGTCATGATGACCGAGCACGCACAGGAATTTGTCCCACCGCTTTCGTTTCAAGTATTATCTAAAAATGACGTTTATACTGATACATTTGACGAAAAAAAATCTAGCGTAGTCGCGCATATCGATTTAGCAGACTGGGCTGATTTAGTTATTGTCGCACCAGCAACCGCAAATGTGATTGGCAAAATGGCAAATGGCATCGCGGACGATATGGTAACAACAACGATTCTTGCAACTGAAGCGCCAGTTTGGGTAGCACCAGCAATGAATGTCCATATGATTCAGCATCCAGCAGTCATTCGAAATATTAATCAACTATACGCAGATGGAGTCCGTTTTATCGAGCCAGAAGAAGGTTACTTGGCATGTGGCTATGTTGGCCGCGGTCGCCTCGAAGAACCAGAAAAAATTGTTCTCCGTATTGCTGAATTTTTTCAAGAAGATAATGATTTATTACGCGATAAAAACGTCCTAGTAACAGCCGGCGCGACTCGCGAAAAACTAGATCCAGTACGCTATTTCACCAACCATTCTACAGGCAAAATGGGCTTTAGTATTGCCGAATCCGCCGCTCGTCATGGCGCAAACGTTACACTCGTTACGACAAGCAAGGCACTTCCCGTACCGCCTGGTGTAGAAGCAATTTACGTTGAATCTGCAGAAGAAATGTACCAAGCTGTGAATGAGCGAAAAGTCGCGCAAGATGTTTTTGTGATGACGGCTGCCGTAGCGGATTACACGCCAGCACAAGTTTCAGACCAAAAAATCAAAAAACAACCAGGCGATTTTACGATTGAAATGAAACGAACAAAAGACATTTTACTCGAAATCGGTCAACATAAAACAGCCGAGCAAGTCGTGATTGGTTTTGCCGCAGAAACCGAAAACTTAGAAGCCAATGCACTAAAAAAACTAACGTCCAAAAATGCTGATATGATTGTCGCAAATAATATTAGCGAAGCTGGCGCAGGTTTTTCTGGAGATACGAATATCGTGACATTTTATCGTAAAGATGGTTCCAGCGAGGCGTTACCGATACTAGACAAAAAAGAAGTTGCTGAACATATCATCGAAGAAGCTGCTAACTTTTTAAGGAAGTGAACGAATGATTAAGATTGCGAAAGTAATTGTGGACGTGCCCGCCATGCAAGTGGACCGTCCATTTGATTATTTTATTCCAGAAGATTTAGAAGAACTTATTCGCCCTGGCATGCGAGTGAGTGTCCCGTTTGGAAATCGTAAAATACAAGGTTTTGTTGTCGCCCTTGGTGAAACAGAAGAAAATCCGAAATTAAAAGGTATTGATGGCGTGATGGATTTAGCACCAGTTTTGAATGAGGAACTGATGGAACTAGGCGACTGGTTGGCGGAAGATACGCTTAGTTTTCGCGTTTCAGCTTATCAAGCCATGTTACCAGCTGCACTACGAGCGAAATATGAAAAATATTTTTTGCGATTAGACGAAGAAAACGAAGAACTAGAACAGCTATTTGAAGGCTATGAAACGCTTGATTGGAAAGTAGCTGAAGCACGCGGTTTGCTCAAACAAATTGGCAAATGGGTGCAAGAAGGTAGCGTGGAAGTTGTCTACCAAGTGAAAAATAAAATCACCAACAAAAAAGTTCGCGTTGTGAGTTGCCTAAAAGCGCCGCATCAATTAGCTGAAATAATAGAAGATATGCCCAAAAATGCCAAAGCACAGTCACGCGTACTTGCCTTTTTTCAAGCTTTCGAAGGTCCAGAAATTACCGCAGTCGAACTGAAAAAGCAAGCCGAAACAACGGATGCAACCATCAAAAAATTAGTAGACCTAGGTTTGCTCACTATCCAAGAAAAAATCATTTCGCGCGACCCATACGAAAACCACCAATTTGAAAAAAGCGAATCACTTGAGTTACTACCAGACCAACAAACGGCTTGCGAGAAAATAAGCGCAGCATCAGAACAAGAAACTTTCTTAATTCATGGGGTTACCGGAAGCGGGAAAACTGAAATATACTTACAAACAATCGAAGCCAAACTTAAAGAAGGCAAAGAAGCAATCGTTTTAGTACCAGAAATCTCTTTAACACCACAAATGGTTGAACGTTTCAAAAGCCGTTTTGGAAGTGAAGTGGCGGTGTTACACAGTGCGCTTTCTTCAGGAGAAAAATACGATGAATGGCGCAAAATTGAACGAAAAGAAGCTCGCGTGGTCGTTGGAGCTCGTTCCGCCGTATTTGCTCCATTTGAGAATCTCGGCATTATTATTATCGACGAAGAACACGAAGCTAGTTATAAGCAAGAAGATAATCCGCGGTATCATGCAAGAGATGTAGCGATTTGGCGCGCAACAAAATACCAATGTCCGGTCGTTCTCGGCAGCGCCACCCCGTCACTTGAATCTTTTGCAAGGGCGAAAAAGGGTGTTTATACGTTAATTGAATTGCCGAGCCGGGTCAATGATCGCGCAATGCCGGAAGTGAATGTCGTGGATATGCGCGAAGAACTACGCAAAGAAAACCGCACTGAATTTTCGACCGAACTATTAGAAAAAATCAAAGACCGAATCGCCAAAAAAGAACAAACGGTTTTAATGCTGAATCGCCGCGGTTATTCTTCCTTTGTGATGTGCCGGGATTGCGGTTATGTCGTGGAATGCCCGAATTGCGATATTTCACTCACTTATCATCAATCAAGCAACCAAATGAAATGCCATTACTGCGGCCATGAAGAACGCGTACCGCAAAAATGCCCAAGCTGTGAAGGCGAGCATATTCGCTATTTTGGAACAGGTACCCAAAAAGTAGAAGAAAGCTTAACAAAATTAATTCCAGAAGCCCGCGTTATTCGAATGGATGTTGATACAACTCGAACAAAAGGCGCCCATGAAAAGCTACTCAACAGCTTTCGTAATCACGAAGCCGATATTTTGCTCGGAACACAAATGATTGCTAAAGGGCTAGACTTTCCAGATATTACGTTAGTAGGGGTATTGAACGCCGACACGATGCTCCATTTACCAGACTTCCGCGCCTCAGAACGAACTTTCCAATTACTCACACAAGTAAGCGGACGGGCAGGGCGCCACGAACGAACCGGTGAAGTAGTCGTGCAAAGCTACAATCCAGAACATTACAGCATCGAATTCGCCAAGAAGCATGATTTTATCGGCTTTTATAATCACGAAATGCAACTGCGAAAAATGGGCTCTTATCCGCCATTTTATTACTTAACGATGATTAATGTTAGCGATGAAAATGAAATGAAAGCCATTCGCACCATTCAAGAAATGGCCCAATTTTTACGCGGGAAGTTAGGTCCAGATGCCGTCATTCTTGGCCCTGTACCAAGCACCATCACCCGAATCAAAAACAAATATCGCTACCAGTGCATTATAAAATATAAAATCGAACCAAACTTAAAAAAAGAACTAAAAACATTAATCACCCATTATCAAAAAGACCAACAAAAAGGTTTAACAATCACGATTGACGTGCAACCTTACGTATTAATGTAGAAGGAGCAAACCAATGACAAAAATTATTTTTATGGGAACACCGGCATTTTCCGTCCCAGTTTTAGAGCAATTAGCCGGCGCGTATGATGTTATTGCAGTTGTTACCCAACCAGATCGACCAGTGGGACGCAAACGAGTACTAACACCGCCACCTGTCAAAAAAGCAGCTTTAGAATTAAATATTCCAGTTTATCAACCAGAAAAATTACGCACATCAAGTGAACTAGAGGAACTTATTGCGCTTGAAGCGGACTTGCTTGTAACAGCCGCATATGGCCAAATTTTGCCAAATAGTTTACTTGAATCACCTAAACACGGCGCCATCAATGTCCACGCGTCACTCTTACCAGAATATCGTGGTGGTGCTCCGGTTCATTATGCATTGCTTGACGGGAAAACGGAAACAGGCGTGACTATCATGTATATGGTAGAAAAATTGGATGCTGGCGATATGATTAGCCAGCGCAAAATTCCAATTACAGAGGAAGATAATACCGGCACGATGTTTGATAAATTAAGCGAACTAGGTGCGGAATTATTGATGGACACATTACCAGACTTTTTAGCAGGAAAAATTACCGCCATCCCGCAAGACCAAGAAAAAGTAACGTTCGCGCGTAACATTTCTAGAGAACAAGAAAAAATCGACTGGACAAAACCGGGACGTACTATTTTCAACCAAATTCGTGGACTGTCTCCTTGGCCAGTTGCCTATACAACACTTGAAGAAAAACCGTTTAAAATTTGGGAAGCAACCTATGAAGATACTAAAGCTAGCGGCGAACCAGGTACGATTTTAACCGACAAATCCACACTTAAAATCATCACTGGTGACGGAACACTCATCGTACCAACAGTAATCCAACCAGCAGGAAAACCGAAGATGGATATTCATGCTTTCATGTCCGGTGCTGGCAGAAATTTAAGCAAGACGACAAGGTTTGGTGAATAAATGAAAAAACAAAAAACAGTTCGTGCAATTGCACTCGAACTTATCATTAAAATCGAAAACAATCAATCATACAGCCATTTATTAATTAATGATGCACTGAAAAAACAAAAGTTAAACCCACTTGATAAAGGTTTACTTACAGAACTAGTATACGGAACAACCCAGCGCAAAATTACGCTTGATTACTATTTAGCCCCATTTTTAAATAAAGAACCAGATAACTGGGTGAAAAATTTACTAAGAATGTCCGTTTACCAATTAACTTTCTTAGATAAAATTCCTGAACACGCGATTTTAAATGAAGCTGGTGATATCGCGAAAGACTTAGGGCACCAAGGCGTAACGAAATTCGTCAATGGGGTGCTGCGGAATGTTATTCGTAAAGGCGTTCCAAGTATCGATGCAATCAAAGATCCCGTGCAAAAAATTGCTGTTGAAACAAGCTTGCCAGAATGGTTAGCGAAAAGATGGGCGGAGCAATATGGTCTCGAAAAACTACGTGAAATCGGCCTAGCATTCCTAGTGGCGCCGCATCAAAGTATTCGTGTCAACCAAACGGAAATTCCAACTGAACAGCTAATCAAAGAACTAAACGATCAAGGAATCAGCGTGACGCGCAATGAATTTATCGACGAAGCGTTACTCGTTGAAAAAGGTTCCGTCGCAGAAACAAAAGCATATAAAGACGGCAAATGTAGCATTCAAGACGAAAGCTCGATGCTCGCAGCTTACGCACTTCAACTGGAAGACAATTTAACCGTATTAGATGCTTGTGCTGCACCAGGCGGGAAAACGACCCATATCGCAGAGAAAATGCACGGTACAGGAATGGTTCATGCGCTTGATATCCATGAAAAGAAAACCAAATTAATTGATCAAGCTGCAAAACGATTGCAACTACTCAATATTCGTACCGCCCATTTAGATGCAAGAACTGCGAGCACGATGTTTGAACCAGCAACTTTTGACCGGATTTTAGTCGATGCGCCGTGCTCTGGCTTTGGTGTTTTACGCAGAAAACCAGACATTAAATACGCAAAAACGGAAAAAGATATTCACAAATTAGCAGAAATTCAATTAGCAATCTTAGATGATGTTAGCCAATTGGTAAAAGAAAATGGTATATTAGTTTATAGTACATGTACCATTGATAAGGAAGAAAATGAAACAGTTCTCCGTGCTTTCCTAGAAAAGCATCCGGAATTTAACATAGAACCTGTTGTGCTTCCTGAAAAATTGGCGCAAATCAAGAAGGACGATTATATTCAACTTTTACCGACAGATATTGGAAGCGATGGTTTCTTCGTTTCTAGCCTTAGAAAAGTGAAGTCCTGAAAAATTAGTGAGGTGCTTTTAAATGCATGCAGAATTTAGAACAGATAGAGGCAGAATAAGACATCATAATGAAGACAATGGTGGCGTCTTTGAAAATAAAGACAACCAGCCAATTGTCATTGTTGCAGACGGCATGGGTGGTCACCGCGCAGGAGACGTGGCGAGCGAAATGGCTGTTCGTTTACTAAGCGACGCATGGAAAGAAACGACCGCACTTTTGACCGCGGAAGAAATTGAAACGTGGCTTCAAAAAACAATTCAAGAAGTTAACAAACAAATTGTTCTTTATGCGGAAAGTGAAATGGACCTCAATGGCATGGGGACAACACTTGTAGCTGCAATTATGGCACAGTCACAAGTCGTTATCGCTAATGTTGGGGATAGTCGTGGTTATTTACTTCAAAATAACGTTCTACGCCAACTTACCGAAGATCATTCGCTCGTACATGAACTTCTTAGAACAGGTGAAATTAGCAAAGAAGATGCCATGAATCACCCACGGAAAAATATCCTTTTACGCGCACTTGGAGTAGAAGGGAAAGTAGAAGTCGATACGTTTGTCGTACCTTTTCAAACGAGTGATACGTTACTGCTTTGTTCCGATGGCTTAACGAATATGGTTCCTGAAGTAGAAATGGAAGAAATTTTAAAAAGTAAACGGACTCTTTCCGAAAAAGCAGATGTATTTATTACAAAAGCGAATTCGTATGGGGGAGAAGATAATATTACTGTGCTGTTAGTCGAACGAGATCTGACGCAGAAAGGGAGGGACGCTTCATGATGATTGGTAAACGATTAAGTGATCGATATAAGATTTTACATGCAATAGGCGGCGGCGGAATGGCCAATGTGTACTTGGCGCATGATATTATTCTTGATAGAGACGTTGCAGTGAAAATTTTACGCATTGATTTAGCAGATGAGAGCAACCTTATTCGTCGATTCCAACGAGAAGCTCAATCGGCAACGAGTTTAGTTCACCCTAATATTGTTAGTGTGTATGACGTTGGTGAAGAAAATGATTTGCATTATATTGTAATGGAGCATGTGGATGGAATGGACTTAAAACAGTACATTCACGAAAATCACCCAATCAGCTACGACAAAGCAGTCGATATTATGTTACAAATCGTTTCTGCCGTAGCCATTGCCCATCAACATCATATTATTCACCGCGATTTAAAACCGCAAAACATTTTGATTGATCATGATGGCGTGGTAAAAATTACCGATTTTGGAATTGCGATGGCACTTTCAGAAACGTCGATTACACAAACCAATTCCTTACTTGGCTCTGTTCATTATTTATCTCCAGAACAAGCACGTGGCGGAATGGCAACTCAAAAATCAGACATTTATTCGCTAGGAATCGTGTTATACGAACTATTAACTGGAAAAGTACCTTTTGACGGTGAATCAGCAGTTTCAATTGCGATTAAGCATTTGCAAGCAGACATCCCGTCCGCAAGAGCGCAAAATCCAGAAATACCACAAAGCCTAGAAAATATTATTATTAAAGCAACTGCAAAAGATCCATTTTTACGTTACCAAAACGCAGAAGAAATGGAAAAAGACTTGCAAACCTGCTTGAACCCAGACAGACTAAACGAGCCGAAATACGTTTTCCCAACAGATGATGGTGATACGAAAGCTATTCCAATCATCGCGACGAAAGAAACGATGAAGAATCTCGATAAAACCATTGTCCCAGAAGGAAAAGTAGCCGCAGCTGAAACGACACCAGATGAGAAAAAAGGCAAGAAAAAGAAAAAAATGAGCAAGAAAAAGAAAATTGCTATCATCGTTTCGTCGGTTATCGCCATTTTTGCCATTGCGATTTTACTACTTTGGCTTCTTGGTAAAAGTCCAGATGAAGTAGCTGTACCGGATGTTTCTGGTAAAACAGAAGACCAAGCAGTAGCGCTCCTTCAAAAAGAAGGCTTTGTCATCGGGAAAACCGCCGAGAAAAATAGCGATGAAGTGGCGGAAGGAAAAGTCATTAATACCGACCCAGCAGCAGGCGATATGAAAGAAAAAGGAACAAAAATCAATTTATTTGTAAGCATAGGCTCCAAAAAAATAACGATGGAAAACTACACCGGAAGAAGCTACACCGATACAAAAGCGTTACTTGAGCAACAAGGTTTTAAAAATATTTCGTCCGAGGAAGCATATAGCTCCGAAGTTGGCAAAGGCATGATTATTAGCCAAACGCCAGCACAAGGAACCGAAGTAGTAGCCAAATCGACTAACGTGAAGTTCGTTGTAAGTAAAGGTGCAGAACCAATCACGCTGAAAGACTTACGAGGTTATACGAAAACTGCTGTAGAAGATTACGCATCATCCCTTGGCCTAAAAGTTTCCAGTAAAGAAGAAAATTCTGATTCTGTTGAAAAAGGACAAGTAATTTCGCAGTCCCCATCAGCCGGATCAAATGTTTCAGCGGGAGATACGATCGAAATCGTCATTTCTGCTGGACCGAAAGAAAAACAAGTCAAAGAAGTAACGAAAACATTTAACATCGCTTATACCCCAAGTGATGAAGAAAATCCACAACCACAGAAAATTCAAATTTACATTCAAGATAAAAACCACAGCATGACAAGTTCTTACCGAGAATTGACGATTACACAAAACACTTCGGTAGAAATCACTTTCCAAATTGAAGAAGGTACTAGTGCAGGTTATAAAATCATGAGTGATGGTAAAGTAATCGATGAAGGCACAGTCCCTTATCCAAAATAAAAATAGAACGGAGGAAATGTGCTGGAAGGACAAATTATCAAAGCGTTGAGCGGATTTTACTATGTATTTTCAGAAGGAAATGTTTATCAATGTCGCGCACGGGGGAACTTTAGAAAGCGAAATATTTCCCCGCTTGTTGGCGACGATGTAGAATTTCAAATCGAAAATAAAACGGACGGTTATATTTTAGATGTGATGTCTCGGGAGAATGCCCTTGTGCGTCCTCCTGTGGCAAACATCGATATTGCAATTTTAGTATTTTCAGCAGTAGAACCCGATTTTTCCACGAACCTAGCAGACCGTTTTTTAGTGGCGATTGAAAAAGAAGACATCAAACCCGTTATTTGTATTAGCAAAATGGACTTAGCATCAGAAGCGGAAAAAGAGCAGATTGCGGTCTATAAAGATATTTATGAAAATATCGGCTATGATGTGTTCGTTACAAATGATGAGCCAGATAAAGAAGCGATTAAAGATTACATCAGCGGCAAAATCGCAGTAATCGCCGGACAATCAGGTGTTGGGAAATCTACTTTGTTAAACAGTTTAAATAGCGATTTAACTTTAAAAACAGCCGAGATCTCGAACTCGCTTGGTCGCGGAAAGCATACAACGAGACATGTGGAACTGATGCCAATTGGGGATGGTTTTGTCGCCGATACACCTGGTTTTAGTTCGATTGAATGGGATGACTTACAACCGGAAACACTACAATTTTGTTTTCCAGAAATAGAAGACCGTCGTAGTGGTTGTAAATTCCGCGGCTGTATGCACGAAAACGAACCAAACTGTGCAGTGAAAACAGCTGTTGAAGCAAATGAAATAGCAGAATTTCGTTATAAACACTATATCCAAATTTTACAAGAATTAAAAAACAGAAAGCCGAGGTATTAAGAATGGGAAAAATAGCTCCTTCGATTTTAAGTGCAGACTTTGCAAATCTTGCGAGAGATATTAAAGAAGTAGAAAATTGCGGCGCAGACTACATCCATATTGACGTTATGGACGGACATTTCGTTCCAAATATTACTTTTGGTCCCGCTGTTGTTCAAGCAATTCGTCCGGAAACGAAACTACCACTTGATGTTCATTTAATGATTGAAAACCCGGATACGTATATTCCAGAATTTGCAAAAGCGGGTGCTGACTACATTACCGTGCATGTCGAAGCTTGTACGCATCTTCACCGTACTTTACAATTAATTCGTTCTTACGGTGTCAAAGCCGGAGCAGTACTTAATCCAGCAACACCAATTGACGTTTTACAACATGTATTAAATGAACTAGACATGGTTTTATTTATGACCGTAAATCCTGGTTTTGGCGGACAAAAGTTTATTCCAGAAGTATTGGAGAAAATTAGCGCCTTCAAAAAAATCGTGGATGAAAAAGGTTTAGATATTGAGATTGAAGTGGATGGCGGCGTAGATCACGACACTGCAAAATTATGCCGTGACGCTGGTGCCAATGTATTTGTAGCGGGCAGTTACATTTACGGCAATAAAAATCGTCAAACACCGATTGATAAATTACGTGCCATTGTAGGAGAGTAAGTCGACTTGGGCTGGGACCATCAACCGTTCCAGTCCTATTTGTTAGGAAAGAAGGGGACACAAAGATGAAGATAATTCATATCATGGTTGGTGGACCTGCATCAGAACTTCCAGATTTAAAGCAATATACGAATGCAGATATTAGTTGGGTTGGCGTGGACCGCGGAGCCAAACGGTTATTAGATAGAGGAATTGTCCCAACGATTGCGATGGGTGATTTTGATTCACTTACAGCCGAAGAATTAGCAGATTTAAAAACAAAAGTAGACGAGGTACTCGAATTCCCCGCTGAAAAAGATGAAACTGATACGGAAATCGGCTTAAGTTGGGCAATGGAACAACACCCAGATAAAATACGCATTTTTGGCGCTACAGGAGGACGCTTGGACCATTTACTCGCGAACCTAATGATGTTAACCAAACCACGTTTTCTAGCAGCTGTACCAGTCGTAGAATTGATTGACCGCTATAACTACATCAAAATGTACACACCAGGAAGCTACACAATTGAAAAATTGCCCGACAAAAAATACGTCGCCTTTACAACGATGAAAGATGTGACAGGCCTTACATTAAAAGGGTTTGCCTATCCACTTGAAAACGCTACGTATCCAGTCGGTTCGGCGCTTTCTAGCAATGAATTTGTCGAGCAAGTAGGAAAATTTTCTTTTACAACTGGAATGATTTTATTAACGCAAAGTAACGATTAATAAGAAATGCAGGCGCACGTGGCCTGTGTTTTTTTATTTTTGACAAAGAAAAAATGCACCGACATAATTGTCGCTGCACTTGATTTCTCCTTCAATTAAACGCGTTCCACTTTACCAGATTTAAGCGCACGAGCAGATACCCAAACTTTTTTAGGTTTGCCGTTAACCAGAATCCGTACTTTTTGCAAGTTAGCTTTCCAAGTACGTTTGCTGGAGTTCATTGCGTGGGAACGTTTGTTACCGGAACGTGATTTGCGGCCTGTAATAACACATTCTTTAGCCATAGTTTACCCCTCCTTACAGAGCTCTTCGGATAACTTATTTAAAATAACCTATCCATTTGTTTTTCATACACTAGAATAATTTATCATAAACAAGTATACTTTGCAAGAGGATAAGCGAAAATAGTGCAAAGAATTTTTACTTGACAGCATAAAAGTAGCTTTAATCAAGCAAATGGAGGATATGCTTTCCAAAGGGCCGTGATTATAGTAAAATAGGTAAGGACGACTTTATAATCAAATAAAATCAATAATAAAAAATAATCGAACGAGAATATAATCCACAAGGAGGAATATAGAATGGCAATTGAAATCGACACAAAGCTTGGCAAAATCGATATTACTAGTGATGTAATTGCAACAATCGCTGGCGGAGCTGCCGAAGAGAACTTTGGTATCGTTGGAATGGCAAGCAGACATCAAATTCGTGATGGTTTAACAGATATTCTTAGAAGAGAAAATTATACAAAAGGTGTTATCGTGAGACAAGAAGAAGAAGGTATACATATCGACATGTATATCATTGTTAGCTTTGGAACAAAAATCTCCGAAGTAGCGCATAACGTACAAGAGCGCGTAAAATACACACTAGAAAAAACACTTGGTATTACAGTGGAGTCAGTGAATATTTATGTTCAAGGTGTCCGAGTAATCAAGGAATCTTAAGGAGGATTATGTAAGTGAGTATATATCAGTTAGACTCAGAGAAATTTGCAGCAATGATAGCACTTGGAGCAGAAAATTTAGCAAAAAATGCTGATTTTGTAGATTCATTAAATGTCTTCCCGGTTCCAGATGGTGACACGGGAACGAATATGAACCTATCGATGACAAGTGGCGCAGAAGAAGTTGCGAAAAACGATAAAGAAACAATTAGTGCCGTTGGAGCAAACTTAGCGAAAGGCTTACTAATGGGTGCTCGTGGGAATTCTGGCGTTATTTTATCCCAACTTTTCCGCGGATTTTCGAAATCAATTGAAAACAAAGAAACATTAAATGCCGAAGAATTTGCCGCAGCTTTTGTAAAAGGCGTTGAAACGGCTTATAAAGCAGTTATGAAACCAGTTGAAGGAACAATCCTTACTGTAGCTCGTGAAGCGGCAAAGGCTGGTGTAGCAGCAGCAAGCGAACACAAAGAAATCGAATTAGTCATGGAAGCCATTTTGAAACAAGGAAAAGTAGCATTAGAAAAAACACCTGATTTACTTCCAGTTTTAAAAGAAGTTGGCGTAGTGGATAGTGGTGGTCAAGGTCTTATCATTATTTACGAAGGATTTTATGGCGTACTAACTGGCAAAATGGCAGAAGCACCTGATTATATGGCCTCTATGGGTGAATTAATCAATGCAGAACACCATCGCCATGTGCAAGACTTTATGTCGACAGAAGATATTCATTTTGGTTACTGTACCGAAATTATCGTTAAAATCAACGAAAATAAACCAGGGCTAAAACCTTTTGACGAAGAACAGTTCCGTCAAGATTTAAGCAAACTTGGTGATTCTTTACTTGTAGCAGCTGATGACGAAGTAGTTAAAGTACACGTTCACGTTGAACATCCGGGTGAAGTACTGAATTACGGTCAACAATATGGTAGCCTCCTTAAAATGAAAGTAGAAAATATGCGTGAACAGCATAATGAAATTGTTGGTGATGATAAAGCACCAGCGAAAGAAAAAGCGCCTTATGGTATCGTTACTGTTTCAGCAGGAGAAGGATTGAAGAAACTATTTGAAAGCATGGGTGTATCTGTTGTTCTTTCTGGTGGTCAAACAATGAATCCAAGCACAGAAGATATTGTAAAAGCGATTGAATCAGCAAACGCAGAACAAGTTTTTGTTCTTCCAAATAATAAAAATATCCAAATGGCTGCGGAACAAGCAGCGCAACTTTTAGGCGATGATAAAGTACAAATCATTCCTACAAAAACGATTCCACAAGGACTTACTGCCGTTCTTTCATTCCAAGCAGATCAAGATTTCTTAGCTAATGCAGAAGCAATGAGAGCGGCGATTGAAGACGTGGCAAGCGGTCAAGTAACTACAGCCGTACGTGATACAACGGTGGAAGGTGTCGAAATTAAAAAAGACAGCTTCATCGGTATGGTCGAAGGTAAAATCAAAGTCAGCTGTGCAACATTAGAAGAAGCAGCTTATGAAACATTAGAAAAACTACTAGACGACGATAGCGAAATCGTTACAATTATTGTCGGTGAAGATTCAGATGTTGCAAAAGCAGAAGAACTTGCTGATAAAGTAACCGAAGCATTCCC
This sequence comes from Listeria cossartiae subsp. cayugensis, assembly GCF_014229095.1. Lineage (GTDB taxonomy): Bacteria > Bacillota > Bacilli > Lactobacillales > Listeriaceae > Listeria > Listeria cayugensis. The sequence continues at coordinate 489,261 of NZ_JAARZC010000002.1, forward strand.
CGATGTCGAAGTAGAAATTCACGAAGGTGACCAACCCGTTTATCCGTATATTTTTGCAGTAGAGTAAAGCCTCGTTGTAAATGAATAGAAGAAAGGATGATTTTAGTGAAATTTAATAGCGTGTTTGATATTATTGGCCCAGTGATGATTGGTCCATCAAGTTCTCATACTGCCGGTGCTAGTCGAATTGGTGCCATTGCGCGAGCTGTTTTTAATGAACAACCATCCCAAGTAGATATTCATTTATATGGTTCTTTTGCTAAAACGTATAAAGGTCACGGGACAGATGTGGCGCTGATTGGCGGATTGCTCGGTTTTGAGCCAGATGATCCACGCATGAAAGAATCCCCGCAACTGGCCGAAGAATGGGGCATGCGCATCCAGTTTATTGAAGAAGTGGAAGAGCCGCCTCATCCGAACACGGTAAAATTAGTGCTCAAACATGGTATGCAACAAATGACCTTAATTGGCGCATCGATTGGTGGCGGAAAAGTAGAAATTATTCGCTTGAACGAATTCGAACTAGAATTCACTGGAACTGCTCCAGCTATCCTTATTTTACATCAAGACAAATTTGGCGCGATTGCTGCAGTATCTTCTGTGATTGCCGACCATAAAATTAATATCGGTCAAATGAAAGTATCCCGCAAAGTAAAAGGCGACGAAGCGTTAATGGTCATTGAAGTAGACCAACAAGTCGAACAAGCTTTAATTAGCAAAATTGCTGAATTACCAGGGATTTATCAAGTAGCAAGTGTCATGATTTAATCGCTAGTAAATCAGTGGCTTTCGCTCGATTTGTGTAAAGCCAAATGTGCGTAAATAAAACGTGCATTTGGCTTTATTTTGAGTTGTAAATCAGGTATGTTGGTAAAGAGTATAGAAAGTGAGTGTGGAACAATGTTTAGAACTGTAGCAGAATTAGTAGATATCGCTGAACGCGACAACCTAACTATTGCTGAAATTATGATTAAGCGTGAAATGAATATTTCTGGTTTACCGCGGGAGGAAATAACTGCCGCGATGGAACGGAATTTAGATATTATGGAAGAAGCTATTCGCGAAGGCGAGGCTGGTGTTACTTCTACAACTGGTTTAACAGGCGGAGATGCCGTCTTAATGCAAGACTATATCAAAAAAGGAAACTTCCTATCAGGCGAAGTTTTACTTGATTCTGTCGCAAAAGCAATCGCGACAAATGAAGTCAATGCTTCGATGGGTGTCATTTGTGCAACACCAACTGCAGGAAGCGCGGGCGTTGTACCAGGCGTACTTTTTTCTTTAAAAGATCGTTTGGAAATGACACGTGAAGATATGGTTAACTTTTTATTCACTGCAGGTGCCTTTGGGTATGTTGTTGCGAATAATGCTTTTATAAGCGGGGCAGCGGGTGGTTGTCAGGCAGAAATCGGCTCAGCAAGTGCGATGGCTTCAGCGGCGATTGTAGCAGCAGCTGGTGGAACTCCTGAACAATCAGCACACGCAATGGCAATGACGATGAAAAACATGCTTGGACTTGTGTGTGATCCTGTAGCGGGACTTGTAGAAGTACCATGCGTCAAACGTAATGCACTTGGTTCCTCGCAAGCAATTATTTCAGCCGATATGGCGTTAGCGGGTATTAAGAGCCGCATCCCGTGTGATGAAGTCATTGAAGCGATGCACCGTGTAGGCTTACAAATGCCAAGCTCATTACGAGAAACGGCAGAAGGAGGATTGGCGGCTACACCGACTGGACGTGCAATTCAGCGGAAGATTTTTGGACTGTCGCCAGAAGACAAGCGTGAGTGAACTTAAACGAATCCCGACAACCGAAATCAAAGGAATTGGTGAAGAAACAGCTAAAACATTAAAAGAGCTAGGTTTATCGACCGTGCATGATTTACTTTGGAACTTCCCGTATCGCTACGAAGATTATCGGTTGCGGGATTTATCTGAAGTAGCGCATGAAGAACGGATTACAATCCAAGGCGAAGTGCTCACTGAAGCAACAGTTGCCTTCTACGGTCGCAAAAAATCCAAGCTCTCTTTCCGTGTGTCGACAGAAGGCCAAGTCATCAAAATCGATTTTTTCAACCAACCGTATTTAAAAAGTAAAATTAGCGTTGGCGAAACAGTAACGATTTCGGGCAAATGGGACAAGAGCCGCGCCCAAGTTACAGCCAGCAAAATTAAAATCGGCGCTGTCGAAAATGAAGAAGAATTAGAAGGCGTTTACCGTCTAAAAGGAACGCTACGAAATAAAACAATGCAAAAATACACTCGGCTCGCTTTTGATGCCTATAGTGGTGATATTGAGGAAGTTATCCCAGCCAATTTGCTAGAGAAATACCAATTAATGGATCGTCTGGAAGCAGTGCGCATTCTCCATTTCCCTAAAAATAACGAGGAATTAAAACAGGCTAGACGTCGCATGGTTTACGAAGAATTCCTGTTATTCCAATTGAAAATGCAGTTTTTCCGTAAAATTGAACGTGAAAAATCAGGCGGGATTTCGATTAATTATGATGTGGAAGATTTACGTCATTATATCGAGTCGTTGCCATTCCCGCTAACCAAAGCACAAAAGCGCGTGGTGAATGAAATCTGCGGTGATATGTTATCGCATTTTCACATGAATCGCTTGCTGCAAGGGGATGTTGGCTCAGGGAAAACAGTTGTTGCCTCAATCGCGATGTATGCAGCTGCCAAAAGTGGTTTCCAAAGCGCCTTAATGGTACCGACCGAAATTTTAGCCGAGCAACATGCCAATTCGTTAGTAGAGTTATTGCAACCATTTGACATCACGGTGGGCTTGCTTACTAGTAGCGTAAAAGGAAAGCAACGCAGAGAGCTGCTTGCTATGCTGGAAAATGGCTCCATCGATGTTTTAATCGGAACGCATGCCTTAATTCAAGACGAAGTAATTTATCACCGTCTTGGTTTAGTCATTACCGATGAACAACACCGTTTTGGCGTAGCACAGCGCCGGGTTCTTCGCGAAAAAGGTGAATTTCCAGATGTCTTATTCATGACAGCTACACCAATCCCAAGAACGCTTGCGATTACAGCATTTGGGGAAATGGACGTATCGATTATCGATGAACTTCCAGCCGGTCGAAAAGAAATTGAAACTTACTGGGTAAAACATCAAATGCTTGATCGGGTCATCGGCTTTATGGAAAAGGAAATCGAGAAAGGGCACCAAGTTTACATCATTTGTCCTTTGATTGAAGAATCCGAAAAACTTGATGTGCAAAATGCGATAGACGTTTTCAACATTTTACAAAACAAATGGGGCACGAAATATATTCCAGGTCTGATGCATGGTAAACTATTACCAGCGGACAAAGAGCAAATCATGCGCGACTTTAATGATAAAAAAATCGATTGTCTTGTCTCCACAACTGTAGTTGAAGTTGGCGTAAACGTGCCGAATGCTACGATGATGGTCATTTATGATGCCGACCGTTTTGGTTTAGCGCAGTTGCATCAACTAAGAGGCCGAGTTGGACGAGGGGCTGACCAGTCGTACTGTATTTTAATTGCTGACCCAAAAACCGAGGTGGGTAAAGAACGTATGATGATTATGTCGGAAACGAATGACGGCTTCGTTGTTAGCGAACGCGACTTGGAACTTCGCGGACCGGGAGATTTCTTCGGTCGAAAACAAAGTGGCGTTCCAGAATTCAAAGTAGCTGACATGGTTCATGACTACCGCGTACTAGAAATAGCGCGCCAAGATGCCGTTCATATGATCTTTGAAGAAAACATGCTAGAGAACCAAACCTACGAAAAATTAGTAGCACTTCTAGAAGAAGAAGGCGTCTTTACCGAGCAAAAACTAGATTAAACCTATGTAACAATCTTTAAAAAAACTTGCAACTTGGCTTGATTTTTAATAACATATTAAAGTACCGACAAAACACAAGGAAGTTCTGAATGTTATCCTACAGAGGTAACTTCCTTTTTTTACCTACTGTTTAGTAGCTGGTATTAATACCTTTCACAAAAAAGAGATGAGGATACGTGCATGAAAAAATATTCTAAAAAGGATCGTCAAATGAAACTTCAAGTAGCCATTGAAGAAAATCCTTTCATAACAGATGAGCAGCTTGCGGAAAAATTTGGGGTCAGTGTGCAAACTATCCGTTTAGATAGAGTAGCACTTTCTATCCCCGAACTCAGAGAGCGAATCAAACATGTTGCGAGTGTCAATTATGCCGATGCAGTAAAAAGCCTTCCCATCGATGAAGTGATTGGTGAAATTATTGATATTCAACTTAGCAAGAGCGCTATTTCGATTTTTGATGTGCGAAGTGAGCATGTGTTTAAACGAAATAAAATCGCTCGCGGGCATCATTTATTTGCTCAAGCTAATTCCTTAGCAACCGCAGTCATCCCAAATGAACTAGCTTTAACTACACAAGCAACCGTTCGCTTTGTTCGTTCTGTAAACGAAGGAGAACGCATCATCGCAAAAGCAAAAGTACGTCCGGCAACAGACAACAGAGCCATCACAATAGTAGATGTCAAAAGCTATGTTGGAGATGAAATAGTACTTAAAGGTAAGTTTGAAATGTATCACGCAACGCAAAAATGAAAATAAAGGACTGACGTATAATGAAAATTGCTGTAGATGCGATGGGTGGAGATCACGCACCAAAAGAAATTGTTATAGGTGTGATGCAAGCTGTTGCCCAATATAAAGATATCGAAATTCTTCTTTTTGGAGACGAAACAAAAATCAATGAATATTTAACAGATAAAACGCGTGTAAAAATCATACATACTGATGAAAAAATTGAAAGTGATGATGAACCAGTTCGCGCTGTAAAACGGAAGAAAAAAGCTTCTATGGTTCTTGCTGCTCAAGCGGTTAAAGACGGGGAAGCGGATGCGTGTATTTCTGCTGGGAACACGGGGGCATTAATGTCAACTGGACTTTTCGTTATTGGCCGTATTAAAGGTATCGACCGTCCAGCACTTGCGCCAACACTGCCAACAGTTACTGGGAAAGGTTTCGTAATGCTTGATTTAGGAGCAAATGCCGAAGCAAAACCAGAACATTTACTTCAATTTGGTTTAATGGGCTCGGTTTACGCGGAAAAAGTACGTAAAATCGAGCGTCCACGCGTAGCCCTTTTAAATATCGGAACAGAAGAAACAAAAGGTAACGACTTAACGAAAAAAGCATTTGAGCTGATGAAAAACCAAGATGCTTATGAATTTATCGGTAATATTGAAGCGCGTGACTTATTAATGGATGTAGCCGATGTCGTTGTTACAGATGGCTTTACTGGTAATATGGTGCTGAAATCGATTGAAGGAACAGGCGCTGCTTTCCTAAGTATGCTCAAAATGAGTTTACTAAATGGCTTTAAAAATAAAGTTGCAGCAAGCTTCCTGAAAAAAGATTTAATGGCATTAAAAGCAAAAATGGATTACAGCGAATACGGCGGCGCTTGTTTGTTCGGCGTTCAAGCTCCTGTCGTAAAAGCGCACGGTTCATCCAATGCCAATGGTATTTTCACGACAATCCGTCAAGTACGTGAAATGGTTGAAAAACAAGTAGTAGAAACAATTATCGCAGAAGTAGATAAAGTAAAAGTAGGAGGAACAGAAGCAAATGACTAAAATCGCATTCGTATTTCCCGGTCAAGGAGCACAAAAAATTGGCATGGGGCAAGATGTAGCAGCAGAATATCCCGAAGCAAAAAAAATCTATGATGATGCTGACGAAAGATTAGGTTTTTCCATCACAGACGTTATTACAGAAGGACCAATTGAACTATTAACAAAATCTGAAAATGCACAACCAGCGCTTGTTTCCACAAGTGTAGCGATTTTACGCGCATTAGAAACATATGGTGTCAAAGCAGATTATGTAGCAGGACATAGCCTTGGAGAATATAGCGCACTTGTTGCAGGTGGCTTTTTAGAAGCCAGTGATGCGATTTATCTTGTACGTAAACGTGGCGAATTAATGGAAGCAGCTGTACCAAATGGTGCCGGCGCAATGGCTGCCGTTCTTGGCGTAGACCGCGCGACATTAAAAACAATCACTGAAGAAGTAACTAGAGAAGGCGACGCAGTACAACTTGCTAACCTTAATTGCCCAGGACAAATCGTTATCTCAGGAACAACTGCTGGCGTTGAAAAAGCTGGCGAAAAAGCCAAAGCTAGTGGCGCAAAACGTGTATTACCACTTGCAGTTAGCGGACCTTTCCACTCTAGCTTAATGGAACCAGCTGCACTTGCTTTCCGTGATATTTTAGCAGAAGTAACCATTTCCGATGGTAACATTCCGGTTGTTAACAATGTTGATGCTAAGCAAACAACAGATAAAGCCGAAATTAGCGATAAACTAATCAAACAAATTTATTCCCCGGTATTATGGGAAGATATCGTCGAAGAACTAATTAAAAACGGCGTAGACACATTTGTAGAGATTGGTTCTGGAAAAGTGTTAGCTGGTTTAATTAAAAAAATCAATCGTGATGTGACCGTACTGTCCGCAGGTGATGTGGAATCAGTGAAAAGCGTTGCGGCGACTTTGAAAGGAGAATAATCAATGACTTTACAAGGCAAAGTAGCAGTAGTAACAGGCGGCTCACGTGGAATTGGTCGCGACATCGCCATCCATTTAGCCAAAGAAGGCGCGAATATTTTCTTCAATTACAATGGTAGCCCAGAAGCAGCAGAAGAAACAGCCAAACTGGTTGCCGAACATGGCGTGGAAGTAGAAGCAATGAAAGCCAACGTAGCCATTGCAGAAGACGTGGATGCGTTTTTCAAACAAGCAATTGAGCGTTTTGGTCGTGTCGACATTTTAGTAAATAATGCGGGAGTTACGCGCGATAATTTGTTAATGCGTATGAAAGAAGAAGAGTGGGATGATGTGATTAATATCAACCTAAAAGGAACTTTCCTTTGTACTAAAGCAGTGACACGTACAATGATGAAACAACGCGCTGGTAAAATTATTAATATGGCGTCTGTAGTTGGCTTAATTGGTAACGCTGGTCAAGCGAACTATGTAGCAAGTAAAGCTGGTGTGATCGGCCTTACAAAAACAACTGCTCGTGAATTAGCGCCACGTGGAATTAACGTGAATGCTGTCGCTCCAGGTTTTATTACAACAGAAATGACCGACAAATTAGACGAGAAAACAAAAGAAGCAATGTTAGCGCAAATTCCGCTAGGTGCTTATGGAACTACGGAAGATATTGCAAATGCAGTTCTTTTCTTAGCAAGTGATGCATCGAAGTATATTACTGGTCAAACAATATCCGTTGATGGCGGCATGGTGATGTAAAATGGGTTAATGAATGCGAATTAACTTGGGTCGCATTACTTTAAATATTTTTGTTTACGTAGGAGAAATAATCCTATATAATACTTGGAGGGAGGTGAAGTGAAAAATGGCAGAAGTATTAGAAAAAGTTACAAAAATCATCGTAGACCGTTTAGGTGTCGAGGAATCCAAAGTAACTTTAGAAGCTTCCTTCAAAGAAGATCTAGGTGCTGATTCCCTAGATGTTGTTGAATTAGTAATGGAACTTGAAGACGAGTTCGGAGTTGAAATCTCTGATGGCGACGCTGAAAACATTAACACAGTTGGTGATGCAGTGAAGTACATAGAGGCAAACGCATAAAACTTTATGTGACCGGATAAATGAGGGTGCCCGTGTTACTTATCTTTGCTGTGGTAACTTCCGCACGCGAGATAAGTAGTACAGGTAGCCTCTTTTTCAAGGTCGAGGAAGATTTGTTGGTTCATTTTCTAAGCAGCTTTTTGCTCGTAGCTGTTTAGAAAATGAACTTGCTTATTAAAGAGAGGAGCAAGTGAAATGAATCAATGGGAAGAGTTACAAGAAAGCGTTGGATTCGATTTTAAAGATGTAGAATTATTAAAACAAGCATTTACACATTCCTCGTACGTCAATGAACACCGCCGGGAAAATGTGAAAGATAATGAACGCCTCGAATTTTTGGGTGATGCAGTACTAGAACTAACGGTATCAGATTATCTTTTTAATAAATATCCAGAAATGGCAGAAGGACACATGACAAAAATGCGTGCAGCAATTGTTTGCGAGCCTTCTTTAGTTGAGTTTGCGGAAGCAGTCCACTTTTCCAAATATGTTCGACTTGGTAAAGGGGAAGAAAAAGCTGGCGGGAGAACTCGTCCAGCACTTCTTGCGGATGTATTTGAATCGTTTATCGGCGCGCTTTATTTAGATAATGGTATCGATAAAGTCGTGACATTTTTAGAACGCGTTATTTTTCCGAAGATTGATGCAGGGGCTTACCTACAAACAGTCGATTATAAAACGCAACTGCAAGAAATTGTTCAACGGGACCGTGATGTCTTGATCGAATATGATATCCTTGGCGAAACAGGGCCTGCGCACAATAAAGCATTCGACGCACAAGTAATTGTTAATGGACAAGTACTTGGAAAAGGTAGCGGCAGAACAAAAAAACAAGCAGAACAAAGTGCGGCACAATTTGCAATAAACCAACTAACACACAGATAAACAAAAATGGAGGTGTCCGGACATGTTATTAAAACGATTAGAAATGAATGGCTTTAAATCCTTTGCTGACAAAGTTGCGATAGATTTCGTGCCCGGCATGACTGCAGTTGTAGGACCAAATGGCAGCGGGAAAAGTAATATTACAGAAGCAATCCGCTGGGTACTTGGTGAGCAGTCCGCTAAATCGCTCCGTGGTGGCCGAATGGGCGACGTTATTTTTGCTGGAAGTGATACGCGTAAGCCGATTAATTTTGCCGAAGTATCACTTATTCTCGAAAATGAAGACCATTTTTTACCACTTGATTATAGCGAAGTAGCTGTTACTAGACGGATTTATCGTAATGGTGATAGTGAATTTTTAATTAATAAAGAGAATTGTCGACTGAAAGATATTGTCGATTTATTTATGGATTCTGGACTTGGACGGGAATCTTTTTCGATTATTTCACAAGGGAAAATTGATGAAATCCTGAATAGTAAACCAGAAGAACGTCGCTCGATTTTTGAAGAAGCAGCCGGCGTATTAAAATATAAGCATCGTAAAAAACAAGCAGAAAATAAATTATTTGAAACGGAAGAAAATTTAAACCGCGTTCAAGATATTTTGTATGAGTTAGAAGGGCAACTAGAGCCACTTGAAATGCAAGCTTCTATTGCCAAGGATTACTTATTCCAACAAGAAGAACTGGAAAAATATGAAGTGACCTTACTAGCGAGCGAAATCAGCTCTCTAACAGCCAAACTAGCCGAAGTACGCAAAGAATTTGGCGAAAACCAAACTGTTTTAATTAAGTTGCGCGAAGAATTACATGCCGAAGAAGCGGTTATTTCACGTGAAAAACAAGCGCTGAATGAAACCGATATTGCGCTAGATACTTTACAAGAACGTCTTTTAGTGGAAACAGAAAAACTCGAACAACTAGAAGGGGAACGTAATCTTCAATTAGAACGTAAAAAACATAGTAGCGAAAATGAACAAGTGTACGCGGAAACTTTAGCAGCAATCACCGAAAAAATTACTGCTTTGGAAGAGCAAAAAGAAGTTCTGAGCAGCTCGAAACTTGAAAAAGAGACAGCACTAGAAATTGCTATAAAAGCGAAAAAAGAGCTAGAAGCGACTTTAGCTAAATACGATGACTTATCCGAAGAAGCAATCGAAAACCGCAAAAGTGATTATATTGATTTGCGCCACACGCAGACGACAATCAATAATGACTTAGGTTATATTGAGCGCCAAATCGGTCAAATCACGAGTCGAATCGACAAATTGGATTTAGAAAATAGTCACCATGTCGATGATAGAAAAGATATGCTATCGCAAATCGAAACAACCAAAACACATTTAACGAAAATCCAAAGTGAGCTCACGGAACAAATGGAAATTTACCGTGAAGTGCAGCAAACATTGGCTAAACAAGAAGGCATTTTCGGCACGCAAGAACGTGCGCTATACAAGCATTATGAAACAGTACAACAAATGAAATCGCGGAAGGAAACATTAGAGGAGTTGGCGGATGATTATGCTGGCTTTTTCCAAGGTGTCCGTGAAGTGTTAAAAGCGAAAAAAGAAATTCCGGGCATTCTCGGCGCGTTAGTTGAACTCGTTGATATTCCAGCGAAGTACCAACAAGCAATGGAAACAGCGCTTGGAGCCAGTGCGCAGAACGTTGTCGTAGAAGATGACCGAGTTGCTCGTGAGGCTATCAGTTTCTTGAAGAAAACGAAAAGCGGCCGCGCAACTTTCTTACCACTTTCGACTATTCAACCGCGCGAACTACCAGCTGCAACGAAAAACGCTTTAAGCAATCAACCTGCGTTTATTGCGCTTGCTAGTGAAGTTATTTCTTTTGATCAAAAAGTTTCGCCAGTAATTTTAAATGCGTTAGGTACAACGATTTTAGCAAAAGATTTAAAAGGGGCAAATACACTTGCTCGGTTAGTTAATTTCAGGTATCGGATTGTGACACTGGAAGGTGATGTGGTTAATGCCGGCGGTTCCATGACTGGTGGAGCAACAAAAGGCGGAAAATCCTCTATCCTAACAAGAAAACATGAACTAGGTCAATTAGCAGAGAAAATCGCTGAGCTGAACGAATCCACGCGTGAAATGGAATCCGCGGTGCAACTTGCGAAAGATAGCATGGCGAAAAAACGCGAAGAACTCGAAGAAACACGCGGCATTGGTGAAAATTTACGTTTACAAGAAAAAGAATTACTTGGAAAACTAGACCGCGAAACCGAGAATTTAGAGCGTTTTAATAAACAATTACAACTATATGATATTGAAAAAGCAGACGGTAGCGAAGAATTAAATAAACTACTGGAGCGAAAAGAAACTTTACTGAAAGAACAAGTTGAAATCGCGCAACAAATCGAAACAACCGATGAAGAAATCAAAGCGATGACAAGTTCAAGTAAAGCATTAGAAAGTAAACGCGCAGCTGATTTAGAAAGCCTGTCATCCCTGAAAGCGCAAATCGCCGCCAAACGAGAGCAACTTCAATCAGCTACAGAAGCAGTCGAACGTGTCACAACAACACTACATGAAAATTACGAACAAAAAGAAGCAGCTGAACAAAAACTTGCTTCCTTAAAAACAAATCTAACAAGCGTTCATACAAGCGAAGAATCAGCTCGAAAATCCATCGAAGAACTGCGCAAGGATAAAGCAGAAACAAGCGAAAAACTTACGCAAACCAGACAAGCTCGCGCTGAACTGCAAGAAAAACTAGAACTCTTAGAAGCTGAATTAACACAAAAAAATAACCAAATCAGTTTTTACGTGGAGCAAAAAAATAATGCGGAAATCAGTATCGGCCGTTTAGAAGTAGACATTACGAACCGAATCGACCGTCTACAAGAAGCTTATTTACTAACACCTGAGCAAGCTGAAGAAAAAATCTTGCCAGAAGTAGACACCGAACAAGCTCGTTCGAAAGTTCGTTTATTAAAACGTTCGATCGACGAACTCGGTATCGTCAATATCGGTGCTATCGAAGAATTCGACCGTATCCAAGAACGTTTTGACTTCCTAAACGGGCAACAAGCGGATTTACTTGCCGCAAAAGAGACGCTCTTCAAAGTTATGGATGAAATGGACGAAGAAATGAAAATCCGTTTTAGTGAGAGTTTTGAAGCCATAAAAACGGAATTTGCCATTGTTTTCCCAGAATTATTTGGCGGCGGAAGCGCGGAACTGGTTCTCCTTGATCCAGAAAATCTTTTAACAACCGGGATTGATATCGTCGTTCAACCTCCAGGCAAAAAACTGCAAAACTTATCACTTCGTTCTGGTGGAGAGCGTGCATTAACTGCTATTGCTTTACTCTTCGCTATCATTCGCGTTCGTCCAGTACCATTCTGTATTTTGGATGAGGTAGAAGCAGCTCTAGATGAAGCGAACGTTACGCGATTCAGCCGTTACTTGAAGCAATTCGAGTCCGGCACGCAGTTTATCGTAATCACGCACCGTAAAGGAACAATGGAAGAAGCCGACGTATTATATGGTGTTACTATGCAAGAGTCCGGCGTCTCCAAACTAGTATCGGTTCGCTTAGAAGAAACAGCCGAACTCATTAAATAAAAGGAGTAAACAAAATGACCTTTTTTAAAAAATTAAAAGATAAAATTACCCAGCAAACGGATTCTGTTTCTGGAAAATTTAAAGACGGCTTATCTAAAACACGTGGCAACTTTTCCGGAAAAATTAACGAAATGGTTGCGCGCTATCGTAAAGTAGATGAAGATTTTTTTGAAGAACTTGAAGAAATTCTTATCGGAGCGGACGTTGGCTTTGAAACAGTAATGGAGCTAGTCGATACGCTGCGCCGCGAAGTACAGCTTAGAAACATCAGCGATCCAAAAGATGTCCAAGAAGTAATTGTCGAAAAATTAGTTGAGATTTATCAAGGCGACGAAAAAGAAGATGAGGCTCTTCATATCGAAGAAAACGGCCTAACAGTTATCCTATTTGTTGGTGTGAATGGGGTTGGTAAAACAACCTCCATCGGAAAAATGGCCCATCGCTTTAAACAAGAAGGCAAAAAAGTCATGCTAGCTGCTGGTGATACATTCCGAGCTGGCGCGATTGATCAACTTGAAGTTTGGGGCGAGCGCACCGGTGTGGATGTGATTAAACAAGCCGAGGGAAGCGACCCTGCTGCTGTTATGTTTGATGCCGTTCAAGCTGCAAAAGCGCGTAAAGCAGATATTTTACTTTGCGATACAGCCGGTCGTTTGCAAAATAAAGTCAATCTAATGAATGAATTAGAAAAAGTAAAACGTGTCATTACACGCGAAATTCCAAATGCGCCGCACGAAGTTTTACTAGTACTTGACGCAACAACTGGTCAAAACGCCTTTGTTCAAGCGAAACAATTTAAAGAAACAACGGACGTAACAGGTATTATCCTCACAAAGCTAGACGGGACTGCCAAAGGTGGTATCGTCATCGCAATCCGCAACGAACTGGATATTCCAGTAAAATTCGTCGGTCTTGGGGAACAAATGGACGACTTGCAAGCCTTTGATGCAAATGAATATGTTTATGGCTTATTTGCTGATATGGTTGATAACGAAAAATAATCAGAGAAAGCCGAATGATACTCGTCATTCCGGCTTTTTTCTCTTTTGTTTAACCTTCCTTGACATTCCCGCGATTTCCCCGTATCCTTTAAAAGGAGAGAGGTGAAACGCCTTGTTTGAGAAGACAAACCGGATGAATTTATTATTTGATTTTTACCAAGAATTATTAACAACAAAACAAAAAGCTTATGTTTCTTTTTATTACCTGGACGATTACTCACTTGGCGAAATTGCCGAAGAATTTGAAGTGAGTAGACAAGCCATTTATGATAATATTAAAAGGACTGAAGAAAGCCTAGAAAAATACGAAGAAAAACTAGGGATGCTAAGAAAATATCAACAACGAGAAAAACTCTTTAGTCAATTAGAAGCACAATTAACCAAGAAGAATTTTCTGGACGAGCAAGTGAAAGATACGCTCGAACAGCTTAAAAATATCGATTAGGAGGCCAGAATCATGGCATTTGAAGGACTAGCTGGAAGACTCCAAGAAACAATGAACAAAATTCGCGGCAAAGGGAAGGTAAACGAAGCTGACGTAAAAGAAATGATGCGTGAAGTTCGCCTTGCTCTACTAGAAGCCGATGTTAACTTTAAAGTCGTTAAACAATTTATTAAAACAGTAAGCGAACGTGCTGTTGGCGCGGACGTAATGAAAAGCTTAACACCCGGTCAACAAGTTATCAAAATCGTTCAAGAAGAATTAACAAGCCTAATGGGCGGCGAAGAAAGCAAAATCGGAACAGCAGACCGTCCGCCAACCGTGATTATGATGGTAGGTTTACAAGGGGCTGGTAAAACAACGACTTCCGGCAAGCTTGCTAATTTATTACGCAAAAAATATAACCGTAAACCATTACTTGTCGCAGCTGATATTTATCGACCTGCCGCAATCAAACAATTAGAAACACTAGGCAAACAATTAGATATGCCAGTATTCTCGCTAGGCGACCAAGTAAGCCCGGTCGAAATCGCCAAACAAGCAATTGAAAAAGCCAAAGAAGAACATTTAGACTATGTGATTATCGATACAGCTGGTCGTTTGCACATCGATGAAACGTTAATGGACGAGCTAAAACAAGTTAAAGAGATTGCTAAACCTACGGAAATTCTCTTGGTAGTCGATTCGATGACCGGGCAAGATGCCGTCAATGTTGCGCAAAGCTTCAACGAACAATTAGAAATTACCGGTGTCGTTTTAACGAAACTAGATGGCGATACACGTGGTGGGGCGGCACTTTCGATTCGTTCTGTTACTGGAAAACCAATTAAATTTATCGCAACCGGTGAAAAAATGGAAGCTCTCGAAACCTTCCACCCGGACCGTATGGCTTCCAGAATTCTCGGCATGGGCGATGTGCTTTCCTTGATTGAAAAAGCGCAAACCGATGTAGATGCAGAAAAAATGAAAGCTATGGAACAAAAAATGAAAGACAACAGCATGACGCTAGATGACTTTTTGGACCAATTACAACAAGTAAAACAAATGGGCCCACTAGACGAACTGCTTAAAATGATGCCCGGGGCAAACAAAATGAAAGGCCTCGACAACATGAACGTCGATGATAAACAGCTAGGTCACATTGAAGCGATTATCAAATCAATGACCAAAAACGAAAAAGACAATCCCGATATCATCAATGCTAGCAGAAGAAAACGGATTGCGCGTGGTAGCGGACGCCCAGTACAAGAAATTAACCGTCTCCTAAAACAATTTGCTGAAATGAAAAAAATGATGAAGCAAATGACTGGTGGAGGCAAAGGCAAAAAAGGCAAAAATCCATTCGGCAATTTCAAAATGCCATTTTAATTCAAAAAGCCAAAACCAATTTCCGGTTTTGGCTTTTTTCATACCTTAACACCCTAAAAATCATTTCTTTACAAACCCTTCATTCAACCAATAAATTGCATTGCTATAATGACAATGAAGCTTACAAAAGGAGGAGAAAGAATGAAAAATTGGGTAAAAGTGACAGGAGCAGGGGTATTAAGCGCAACATTATTACTAGGGGGATGCGGAGCGCCCTCAGAAGAAAAAGCAGAAGCAAATGTGAAAACGGAACAACTAAGCATAAAACCAGGAAGCCAAATCAAATTAGAAGGTGCTGTAAACGTCCGCGATTTAGGTGGCTACAAAACAACCGACGGCCAAACTATTAAACCGCACAAACTCATTCGAAGTGCTGAACTCGCTAATCTAAGTGATTCAGATAAGAAGAAACTCGTCAATACATACGATCTTGCTCAAATAGTTGATTTCCGAACGAATTCAGAAGTAACAGCCAAACCAGATCCAAAGCTAACAGGTGTTGCTTATACCCATGATTCAGTCATGAAAGACAACGGTGCATCCACGAGCGCGCAAGATTTAACTGCCAGCCTAGCCAAAATGGATAACCCAGAAACATTTCTAATCAATGCCAATAAAAGTTTTATTACCGATGAAACCTCCATCCAAGCCTATAAAGAATTTTTTGATATACTACTTGCCAACCAAGAAGGCTCCGTTCTGTGGCACTGTACAGCTGGAAAAGACAGAGCTGGATTCGGAACGGCTTTAGTTCTATCTGCGTTAGGCTTGGACAAAGAGACTGTAATAGATGACTATATGTTATCGAATAAATATCGCGCCACTGAAAATAAAAAAGCCATCGAAGCCGTGGCAGCAAAAACCGATAATAAAAAAGTTATCGCTGGAATGACCGCGGTAATGGAAGTTCGTGAATCTTATATCAATGCAGCCTTCGATGAAATTGATGCTAAATATGGCTCGATGGATAACTTCTTAAAAGAAAAACTCGGACTGACAGATGATAAAAAAGAACAACTGAAAAAAGCATATCTTTATTAAAAAAATGAAGCCCTTGAAAAAGGGCTATTTTTTTGCGTACAAATAGGAATAGAAGTGAAGAACCATTCAGAAAAGATTTGTATACAATTGAACGACAATTCATGTAAAGTGAACTATTATAGGTCTTAATACCCTAGGTGGAACAGTGCTAAAGTTTAAATATAAGCTATAAATACGCATATTTGTATAACTTTTAGACTAATAGAATTGAATTGAAGTATTTTTTTGTTCTAGTACTTTTTACTTTAATTTTTAAAAATATACTATATAGTAAAGTTATCTAACGGGTTATAACAACTGGTGGTAGGTTCGAAAAAGAAAGGAGGGCATATTACGAAGATGATTTGAATCTGATATTGGATAAAGGTCCAGGGGATACTTAATAGTTAGCTTATTAATAAAACATAATTTAATACCTTTATTCTGTTTTCAGTTATTTTTCAAAATCAAGAACAATTGATTTTTAAGGGGGAAAAATGATGAAAAAACAGCGTGTAGATTACAGACGGAGATTAGACCAAAAGCGAGCGCAAAAAGCAAAATTAATTGCGGCTCTTATTACAACAACGACAATGATGGTAGCGCCTGTCACTGTTAATTATGATTCTTTTAATCACAAATTTGCCCTGAGTGGTATTCAAGCAGACGCAGCAACAATTGATTTGCTAGGTAACTCTAATTTGAATACACAGTATTCTAATGGGAAATTAGTGATTACTCTTTCTGGGAATCAATTAGTTAGCGCTAGTGCGGTATCTACGTACTATCCATATTTTGAATTACCAAGTGAGCTTTCTTCTATTTTGAGTAATCCAAATATAAGAGCAAATACAAAAATTGATTATAAAATCGCATATCTAGGAATTGGGAATATCGGGTTATTTAATCAAGGAACTATTAATGGTAGTAACTCTACTAATTTCTTTATTGATCCTAGTAGAAATGCGATTGGCGCTAAAGTAAATCATTTACTTGGTGTTGGGGTTAGTAGTGTATCTACTTTCACTTTGACGATTGATTTATTAGCTCTTGGTGTTACGGCGCTTCCTAGTGCAAATGACGGGAAATTGGATTTTGCTGCTAGAACGGGTGACGGGCTTTTGGATATTGATTTGTTGAATAGTAATGCGGCTCGTGGGTTTATTACTACGGATGTTGGGGATGCTGACGCGGATGCAGATGCTGACGCGGATGCAGATGCAGATGCAGATGCCGACGCTGACGCTGATGCCGACGCTGACGCCGATGCTGATGCTGACGCCGATGCGGATGCCGACGCTGATGCGGATGCTGATGCGGATGCGGATGCAGATGCAGATGCAGATGCTGATGCAGATGCTGATGCGGATGCTGACGCCGATGCGGATGCGGATGCTGACGCTGATGCGGATGCTGACGCCGATGCGGATGCTGACGCCGATGCGGATGCGGATGCTGACGCCGATGCTGATGCGGATGCAGATGCTGACGCTGATGCTGATGCGGATGCCGATGCAGATGCTGACGCCGATGCAGATGCTGACGCCGATGCGGATGCGGACGCTGACGCCGATGCGGACGCTGATGCAGATGCTGACGCCGATGCAGATGCTGACGCCGATGCCGACGCGGATGCTGACGCTGATGCGGATGCGGATGCCGATGCGGATGCTGACGCCGATGCGGATGCCGACGTAGACATTGACTGGAGAGATTTCCTAGTTGAAAAACCAACTGTAAATCCAATATACGAAGGAACTAAAACCATCACAGGTTCTTCCATTTATAAAAACATGAATATCAATGCCCTTCTCAAATCATTGCAATCTGACGCCCCAGCTGGAACAGTTTTCTATATTAATTTGACTCTACCAGATGGAACTGTCATTGGTAATGTGTTAATCCATGCAGATGGAACCTATACAATCAATATTCCTAACTATAATTTGAAAGCAGGAGATGTTATTCATCTTCAAGTAACAGCTAAATATGGCGACGAAGTAAAAACAAGTGATGACGTATCAGTAACCGTTCTACCTTTAGTAGACTCTGACGCCGATGCCGATGCCGACGCCGATGCCGACGCCGATGCTGACGCCGACGCCGATGCGGATGCTGATGCGGATGCTGACGCCGATGCGGATGCCGATGCTGACGGAGGAACAAACCCTCCTACCAATGGCGGCGGAACTACTGGAACTTCTAACGGAGGAAGTGGCATAACTGTTTCGAGTATGAATTCGAACGGTTCGGGAACAATGCTTTCCTCTGGCTATAGCGCTGACGGAACAACTTCCATTTCAGCAAGTGATCTCCCATCAACTGGAGATACAAACAGTAGTCTTCCTTGGGTTGGCCTTGGACTCTTCTCACTAGCCGGTGCGTTTTTACTACGTCTTTTCCGTAAATAGAGCCACAAAACATCGATTCCCTGCCGCTAAGTAAATTTTAGCGGCAGGGAAATTATAAAAAGGAGTGGTACATATGCCTTGGAGAGGTGTATTAGATGAACTTGAAAATAAAATTATCGATCAATTAACAGAAGCCGAAGAGCACGCCACTTACAACGGGAAATGGCATGGTTTTTTAACAATCGGTTACAAAAATAAGCGAGCTACTGTCATAAATTTTAGCTATCTTTGCCTAGCCAATTTAATCAACGAAATGAAAAAAAGCGCAATAAAAAATCAAAGTGATGAAGCAATATCTTTTAAAATCGATATTGCAGTAAATTACCAACTGGAAAATTTAGGCGAATGGAATAAAAAAGCGTTAAAAACAAAGAAAAATTATTACAGACGAGGCATTGCCTTAAATGAAAATTTTAAAATGGCTTTAATGGAACAGGAAATTAATGCGAACGCTATCCTTTTACCAGGTGATGAAGGGCTAGCTATCAACGTTGAAAATATGAATAGATATTTAATTCAAACAAATAAAAATCAGGCGCAATTAAACTTAACCGTGGATTCAACCATTGTCACTTTCAATACAGTAGGATGGTTTTTTGACGGGAAGAACATCCATGAGTTAGAAACAAGCGAGCTCGAACACGGTCGCAGAAATACCGAACAATTAACCCCGGATACAGTTTCTGAACTAGTTGGAAATGCTGGGAATTATTTAGCGAGCCAAGTAAATCAAACGGGCGAATTCAACTACGGCTGGTTTGCTTGTTTTGATAAAAAAATTAAACACTACAATAGTTTGCGCCACGCAAGTACAACTTATTCGATGTTAGAAGCTTATGAGTTAACAGAGGACCAAGCTATTTTAGAAGCAGCAACGAGCGCTTTAACCTATTTAGAGCAAAACTTCATTTATGAAAAAGACGATGTAGCTTTTCTAATTGAACCAGAATTACGTGAAGTGAAATTAGGTGGTTCCGCGGCAACATTGCTTGCTTTAACGAAATACATGAAGATTACTGGAACGAAAACCTATTTACCACTATGTCGGAAAATAGCCAATGCGATTCTTTCCTTGCAAGCAGACGACGGGAAGTTTACGCATGTTTTGGAATATCCTTCCTTAGAAGTAAAAGACGTTTTTCGGATTATTTACTACGACGGAGAGGCGGTATTTGGCTTACTTCGCTTATATGAAATTGACCGCGATTCCAAATGGTTAGACGCAGCAGCAAAATCGTTTGATCATTTTATTCGCGATAACTACTGGCAAAATCATGATCACTGGTTGAGCTACTGCGCTAATGAAATCACGAAATATATTCCAGATGCGGCATACTACGAATTCGGATTAAAAAATGCGTTTGACAACCTGCCGTTTATTTACGAGCGCGAAACCACTTTTCCAACATTTTTAGAGCTTACGGTCGCTACAAAAGAAATGTCACTCCGGATGGAAACAGAAGGGCTAGGAACGTTACTGCGGGATTACCCGCTAGACGAACTAGAAAAAACTATTAACAAACGCGCGCTTTACCAATTAAATGGCTACTTTTATCCAGAGCTTGCGATGTACTACAAAAATCCAGCCAGAATAGACGGGAGTTTCTTCATTCGCCACCAGTCTTTCCGCGTCAGAATTGATGATGTAGAGCATAATATTTCCGGATATGTGCGCTATTATCACCTTCTAAAACAAGGAAAACTAAGCAATAAAGCCGAAACTGTAAAATAAAAAGAAAAAAATATCCTCTGTAAAGAAAAAACACTTTACAAACAAATCCTTTACTGGTAATATATATACTTGTGTAAGACTTTATGGAGGTGTAATTAAACTATGGCAGTTAAAATTCGTTTAAAACGTATTGGTTCTAAAAAGAAACCTTTCTACCGTATTGTAGTCGCTGATTCTCGTTTCCCACGTGATGGCCGTTCGATCGAAACTATTGGTACTTATAATCCATTACTTGATCCGGTTGAAGTGAAAATCGACGAAGAAGCAACTTTAAAATGGATGCATAATGGTGCGAAACCATCTGATACAGTTCGCAATCTTCTTAGCCGCGAAGGTATCATGGAAAAATTCCATAACCAAAAATTAGGTAAATAAGGAGGTCTCGGCGCGAATGGAAGAACTCATTCTCTCAATCGTGAAACCCCTTGTTGACCACCCGGAAGACGTTGTTATTACGCCGGAAGAAACGGATACATCGTTAACCTACAAATTGTCTGTCAGTAAAGAAGACATGGGACGCGTGATTGGTAAGCAAGGTCGTATTGCGAAAGCGATTCGTACTCTTGTCTATGCAGTTGGCTCCAAAAACGATAAGAAGATTCGTCTTGAAATTATCGAATAACAAAAACTCGTCAATTTGGCGAGTTTTTTTATAACTTTTTTTAAATAATCATCATAGAAGCAATTACCTCACCAAATGTTGTAAAATAGAATAGAAATGGAGGAATTGTGATGAAGCCAGTTATTGGAATTACAGGAAACAGATTAGTAAAAGGTGTCGACGTTTTTTACGGACACCGTGTAACCTATACGCAACAGCGATATGTAGATGCAATTCAAACAGTTGGCGGATTTCCTATCGCTTTACCAATAGATGACCCGTCTGTTGCCGTTCAAGCAATTTCTCTCGTAGATGGGTTGCTTTTAACCGGTGGACAAGACATTACGCCACAATTTTATTTAGAAGAACCATCCCAAGAAATCGGGGCTTATTTCCCACCGCGGGACAGCTATGAAATCGCCTTAGTTCGAGCAGCATTAGACGCAGGTAAACCCATTTTCGCAATTTGCCGTGGGATGCAACTCGTGAATGTAGCGTTAGGCGGCTCACTTTATCAAGATATTAGCCAAGTCGAAACGAAAGCATTACAACATTTACAGCGCGTTGATGAACAACTCGGCTCCCATACAATTGATATCGAGCCAACGAGCGAGCTTGCCAAACATCATCCAAATAAAAAATTAGTCAACTCGCTGCATCACCAATTTATCAAAAAATTAGCGCCAAGTTTTAAAGTAACAGCCCGCACTGCGGATGGAATGATTGAAGCAGTGGAAGGGGATAATTTGCCAAGTTGGTACTTAGGTGTTCAGTGGCATCCAGAATTAATGTTCCAAACAGATCCAGAAAGTGAACAATTATTCCAGGCATTAGTAGATGAATCCAAAAAAACTATGGTAAAATAAGGAGATAATCGCTAGTGGAGGTGTCCAGTGGAAATCATCCAAAAAGTTGTCGTCAAACAAATTTTAACCGAAGCAAGTAAGCAAGAATTAATCGAGTATTATACCGATCAAAAACGACAAATTGAACAAGAATGCGATCAATTACATTTCGAACAAAAGAAAATGGAACGAAAAAGCAAATTTCAACCAGAACGAGTGGCTGATTACTTTACCCATGAACTCGACATTCGCCGGGAAAAGAAAAAATTAATCCAGTTTCAAATGGAACAATTAGAAGTCCTCGAACTTGGTAGTGAAATTCGCGAACGAGAAATGGAAACAATTATCGATGTACAAGTAGGAGACAAGTGGGATAAATCCATTTTTGACAAAACAATTGTAGTTAAAGATGGAATCATAGTAGAAATACGCTAGAGGTGACTTATGGAGAAAATGTATAATGTAGGAAAAATTGTTAATACCCATGGATTAATTGGTGAAATTCGCGTTATCGCAACGACCGATTTTCCAGATGAGCGGTTCCAAGTAGGAAATACCGTGTACTTATTCGAAAAAAATAGCAAGAAGCCAGAAAAACTAATCATTCGTTCGCACCGTAAACATAAAAACTTTGATTTACTTATGTTTGAAGGGTTCACAGGAATTCATCAAGTGGAACGCATGAAAGAAGGCGTACTTAAAATCAAAGAAACGCAACAAACCGATTTAGAAGAAAACGAATTTTATTTTCATGAAATCATCGGCTGCACCGTTGTGACGACTGACGGCGAAGAACTTGGTGAAATCACCGAAATTCTAACACCAGGCGCAAATGACGTTTGGGTCGTAAAAGGCGCAGACAAAAAAGAAAAACTGATTCCTTATATTGCGGATGTAGTGAAAGAAATCAATACTAATGACAAAAAAATTACCATCGAAGTAATGGAAGGGCTGCTAGATTAATGAAAATTGACATTCTATCCATTTTCCCAGATATGTTTTCGGGAGTGACCGGGAATTCAATTATTAAAAAAGCGATCGAAAATGAGCGTGTCGCGGTTGAAGTGACTGATTTCAGGGAATATGCAGAAGGAAAGCATCATATTGTCGATGACTATCCTTACGGCGGTGGCGCGGGTATGTTGCTTAAAGCCCAGCCGATATTCGATGCTGTTCAAGCTGTCAAAGAAAAACAGCCAGAAACAAAGCCAAGAGTTATTTTAATGGACCCAGCCGGCAAACGTTTCAACCAAAAAATGGCAGAAGAATTTGCCGAAGAAGAGCATCTTGTCTTCATTTGCGGTCATTACGAAGGGTACGATGAACGAATTCGCGAACACTTAGTGACCGATGAAGTTTCGATTGGGGACTATATTCTAACCGGTGGCGAAATTGGTGCGATGATCGTGATGGACAGCGTTATCCGTCTTTTGCCAGGTGTGCTTGGTAATAAAGACTCTGCTGTAACTGATTCATTCTCGACGGGTCTACTTGAACATCCGCATTACACGCGACCAGCTGATTTTCGTGGAATGAAAGTGCCAGATATTTTACTCAGCGGGAATCACGCTTGGATAGAAGAATGGCGCGACAAAGAATCGCTCAAAAGAACCTATGAACGCCGCCCAGATTTACTAAAAAACTATCCCTTAACAGACAAGCAAAAGACTTGGCTCAAAGAATGGTCCGACAGTAAATAAAAAAAGGACGTGATTTTAAATGGCAATTTTCGGAACTCCAGAAGAAAAAGAATCCAAAAAATCCGAACGTCAAAAAGAACGAGAAGCCTATGTGCAAGAAGAAAACGATCAAAAACGAATTGGCCAAAAATGGCAAGATGTTCAGGTCTCTACCGGACCAATTAATGTGAATCATGACATCCTAACCGTTGTATTCGCCAAAAGCGTCCGCCCAAGAATCAAAAGCGACCCAGAAGCATACTTAGAAACAGTAGGCTTTGAAAATCTACTCCAAGAATTACAAAAGAAAGCTTTAGATGCGGGTGGAAATGGTTTAATTCATTGTTCGTTCACTGAGCAATTCGTTGATGGACTCGTTTATCAATTAGCATACGGAACAGCCGTCAACATTAAAATTACGAGATTCTAGAAAAAACTAGAAAACCAGCAGTTGGTTTTCTAGTTTTTTTGATTAGTAAGTTGTTTATTTGCCCGATCAAGCACGCTCTTTAAGTCAAAATCAGCCATTGATTTAATTGGTCCATGCCCACAAGCAATTTCCGTCACATCAAACAGCTGCAAATTTTCCGCTGAAAGAATACTTGTCGAAAGATCCCAAGACCCCATCGCTGGAAAAGGAAACAACAACCGTTTCTCCCCACAAATAGCCGCTCCACCTCGCGTTTGAAATAAATCTCCAACAAACAAATGTCCATTGCGCTCATCAAAAAAGGAAATCGAACCAGGGGTATGTCCTGGAGTATCAATAATTAACAATGAGCCAATCATATCGCCATCTTTTAAAACATGGTTAATTTTCACAGGGAACGCATCTGGATAACTACCTTTTAACGGTTTCTGCGTTTCAAAAGCATAAATTTCTTTCGTCTCTACAAGCAACTTTTCCCTACTTCCAATCATCACAAGTGCTTCAGGAAAAGCCGCCTTCACCGCGACCAAACCACCAATATGGTCACCATGCGCGTGTGTTAGTAGAATTCGTTTTAAAGGTAATTTTAATTTGTGGATGAGTGAAATAATCCCTTTTGCATGTGCTAAAATCCCCGTATCAATCAATGTTAAACCATCTTTTTCCAATACCAAATAACAATTAACTGGAAATAGGTGCGGCAAGGTAGTTATTTGCCAATATTGATGTTTGGCAGTAATTTTCATCAAAAAACCTTCTTTCTAAATCACTTTTTTAATAAGAAACGAACATCTTTTTTAGCCGCGCGAGTAATTTTATTATTATAGTAGTCATCGGATTTGCGAATAGAGAGGTCCAGTCGGTCGATTGCTGTCGCTTTTACAGAAAGAACGCCACTCATCCATAACGGATAACGCAAGGCAGTGAGGGCAGGGCGAGCAAACAGCCGATGTTGTAACTCCATGCCGCCAACCGTATAAATTAGCCGCGCCCGTTTTTTTCGCCAAGGTCCCGTAAAGAAATACTTTTTATCTTTAAAACTATAACTCTCACCGCGCCAAAATAAATGATCAATCAAGCCTTTCAGCACAGCAGGAACGTTATACCACCAAACCGGATAAGAAAACAACAATAGGTCAGCGGAAACTACATCTTGTTTGAGAGTAATCAAATCCGCCGTTTGCTCTGTTCGATAGCCATCAGGTAAATTAGGGTCGAACGCTAACTCGCGAACATCATACGTTTTCACTTCGATAGTTGGATGCTCTTCAAATAAAGCTAAATATTTCTGAAACATATCCCTAGATGTTCCTTCTTCACGCGGGTCACCAATGATTGCCACAACCTTAGCCATTAAAACCCATCCTTCCTGATGTCAGTAAAAATATGCTCGACAAAGGTATTCACATCATTTTGAACAGTGGAATAATCTTGAACTTCATCAATTTGCGGCAATTCTTCTAAAAGAGCAGCGATTTTCGTATAATGTGCAATCATCTGTTTAATTTCCGCCGCTTTAAGTGCAAGCAATTCCTTCGACGCCGTATTACAAGAAACAGAAGGCTCACTCCTTAACCATTCCATCATCAGCTTTATTTCAGAAAGGGAAAAGCGAGCGTATTTCATCACCAGAATAAACTTTATTTCTAATAAGTGTTCTGCGTTATAAACACGATACCCGTTTTCCAAGCGATTAGGTACAATTATTTTGTTTTTTTCATAATATCGTAATGTATCCGCTGAAATCCCCACGTAGGCAGCCATTTCTTTCACCGTCCATTGTTCCATATCCGACACCTCCATTTGATATACTAAAGGTAACATTGAACCATACTCCAAGGTCAAGCTTTTTTATCAAAGAAAAAGTAAGAAAAAAACTTTACAGCCAAACTAGTTTATGGTAACCTGAATAAGGTGACTGGAGAAACCAGTCTGATAACGATATTCCGCTTCATTATTAATATGAATGAATGTTTGTTGGAAGGAGAGAATAACATGAACAAACTGATTGATGAAATCACAAAAAGTCAACTAAACCCAGATGTTCCAAATTTCCGTCCGGGTGATACTGTACGTGTACATGCGAAAGTAGTCGAAGGTACTCGCGAACGTATCCAATTATTCGAAGGCGTTGTAATCAAACGTCGCGGAGCTGGAATCAGCGAAACTTTCACTGTTCGTAAAATTTCTAACAGTGTTGGCGTGGAACGTACTTTCCCAGTACATACTCCACGTATCGCAAAATTAGAAGTTATCCGTCGTGGTAAAGTACGTCGTGCGAAACTTTACTACCTACGTAACCTACGTGGTAAAGCGGCTCGTATTAAAGAAATTCGTTAATCATTTAACGGCTGAAACCCTTGAGAAATCAAGGGTTTTTGTTTTCTTCAGTTGTAGTAACATTGATTGAAATTATTCTTTTCAAATTGTAAGAAATAAAAATAACTAATTCACCTTGACACCAAAAACCCCATATGATATAGTAAGTAAGGTTATTAAACAAGAAAGAAGGAGCAACCCGCTTCTCGCCTCGTTAACACGAACGTTTTCAGGCAAAAAATTCAAACTTTCATCGCGTTACATGCGCGATTTTGAATGTGCGGGATTGCTGAAAAGCAGCCCGTTTTTTTATGGCCTCTGAACGAACGAGTTAGCAGGCCGCAGATTTGAACAGCTATTTTCTATCTTGTTGTAACAAATTTAAGTGGAGGTGGCTCACCATTAGCAAAGACATGTTGGTAAACGATGGGATTCGTGCACGCGAAGTAAGATTGATCGACCAAGACGGTGAACAATTAGGCGTGAAGAGTAAAATCGATGCGCTTCAAATTGCTGAAAAGGCTAATCTTGATCTAGTGCTTGTTGCTCCAACAGCGAAACCGCCAGTAGCTCGTATTATGGACTACGGTAAATTCCGTTTTGAACAACAGAAGAAAGATAAAGAAGCCCGTAAGAACCAAAAAGTCATCGTAATGAAAGAAGTTCGTTTAAGTCCAACGATTGACGAACATGACTTCGATACGAAGCTACGTAATGCACGTAAATTCCTTGAAAAAGGCGATAAAGTAAAATGCTCTATCCGTTTTAAAGGCCGTGCGATTACACACAAAGAAATCGGTCAGAAGGTGCTTGACCGTTTTGCAAAAGCGTGCGAAGACCTTTGTACAATTGAGCAAAGACCAAAAATGGACGGACGTTCGATGTTCTTAGTCCTAGCACCACTTCATGAAAAGTAAAGTTTTGAGGAGGAAATATTCATGCCAAAAATGAAAACCCACCGCGGTTCCGCTAAACGTTTCAAGAGAACAGGATCTGGAAAATTAAAACGCAGACACGGCTTCACTAGCCATATGTTCGCTAACAAATCCCAAAAACAAAAACGTAAACTGCGTAAATCAGCAATGGTATCAGCTGGCGACTTCAAACGTATTCGTCAAATGGTCGCTAAAATGAAATAAGAGAAACAACATTTTTGTAAATTCTAGGAGGTAGACAATATGCCACGCGTAAAAGGCGGAACAGTAACACGCAAACGTCGTAAAAAGATAGTTAAATTAGCCAAAGGGTATTATGGCTCTAAACATTTATTATTCAAAGTAGCTAACCAAGCGGTAATGAAATCTTACCAATATGCTTATAGAGATCGTCGTCAAAAGAAACGTGATTTCCGTAGATTATGGATCGCACGTATCAATGCGGCAGCTCGTATGCAAGATCTTTCTTACAGCAAATTAATGCACGGCTTAAAATTAGCTGGTATTGATATTAACCGTAAAATGCTTGCAGACTTAGCAGTTAATGATATCGCATCATTCAACACACTTGCTGATTCAGCAAAAAAAGCATTAGCTAAATAATTAAAAAATCCTCACTCTTAGGAGTGGGGATTTTTTTATGTTATAAATTAAGTTCTAGCTCTACAGGACAATGATCCGAACCAAGCACATCCGCATGAATTTTGGCATCCACTAACTTATCTTTCAAACGTTCGGAAACAACAAAATAGTCAATCCGCCAACCAGTATTTCTAGCTCGCGCATTCATTCGGTAAGACCACCAAGAATAAGCATCAGTCAAATCTGGATAAAAATAACGGAAACTATCAATAAATCCAGCATCTAAAAACGCAGAAAATTTCGCGCGTTCCTCATCTGAAAATCCCGCATTTTTACGATTTGTCTTCGGATTTTTTAAATCAATTTCCTCATGCGCAACATTCAAGTCGCCACAAAGCACAACCGGTTTTGTTTTATCCAAGTTTTTCAGATATTCCAAAATCGCATCTTCAAATGTCATCCGATAATCTAATCGTTTCAACTCCGCTTGTGAATTCGGCGTATAAACCGTTACCATAAAGAATTCCTCAAATTCAAGTGTGATAACTCGGCCTTCCGTATCATGCTCTGGAATGCCTAAACCATATTGAACCGATAACGGCTCCACTTTTGTAAAAATCGCAGTACCTGAATAACCTTTTTTCACCGCGTAATTCCAGTAATCTTTATATGCGGGTAAATCCAGTTCAATTTGGCCTTCTTGTAATTTCGTTTCTTGCAAGCAGAAAATATCTGCATCTACTTCTTCAAAATACTCCAAAAAGCCTTTTTTAACAGCCGCTCGAAGTCCATTTACATTCCAAGAAATTAATTTCACCTAAAAAACCTCCCATCACTAATAGTCCTATTATAACGTAATTCGCGTGCTATAATGTAGTTAAACGATTGGGAGGGAAATAGATGCAGAAATACATCGCTTTACTAAGAGCAGTAAACGTTGCTGGGAAAAATAAAGTGAACATGAAAAACTTAAAAGCGGCCTTAGCAGAAGAGGGATTCCAAAACGTAGTAACCTATATCCAAAGTGGAAACCTCGTGCTAAGTTCCATTTTACAAACAGAAACCGAAGTAGCGGCGAAGATAACCGAAGTAATCCAAGCAACATTTGAATTAACTATTGATGTATTCGTATTTTCAGAACAAAATTATAACCAAATCATCGCAAACAATCCTTTTCCACCAGAAACAATTGGCGAAGAAGAACGCTGGATGGCTGCTTTCTATAATGAAAATATCGATATCCCGAGACAAAAAAACGACCAAGCGGAAGTCATCGCCATCGGACGCGTCCTTTATATACACGTTTTCTCCAACCAAATCCATACCTTAAAATTACCAGTTTTCCTTGGCAAATATAAAAAGACCCTGACAACAACACGAAATTGGCGAACAACACTTCAATTACAAACACTACTCGACAGTCAGGAATAGAATTTTTCGAAAATCAAGTTTATAATGAAAAAGAATCAATTTAAGGGAGTGGTCGGAATGAAAGAAGAACTATTAAAACGATTTACAAAATATGTAAAAGTAGATACACAGTCAAATGAAGAAAGCACAGTTTGCCCAACAACTCCAGGTCAAATGGAGCTGGCGAACATTCTCGTTACAGAATTAAAAGAAATCGGCATGCAAGAAGTAACGGTCGACGAATTCGGTTATGTAATGGCAACTCTTCCTTCGAACACAACGAAAGAAGTCCCAGTAATCGGATTTTTAGCCCACCTAGATACAGCAACAGACTTAACAGGAAAAAACGTCCAACCACAAGTGCACGAAAACTACGATGGTAAAGATATCATTCTAAACAAAGATTTAAATGTCGTGCTTTCACCGAAACAATTTCCAGAACTAGCTGATTACAAAGGAAAAACGCTAATCACAACTGATGGAACAACATTACTTGGCGCAGATGATAAAGCAGGCATCACCGAAATCATGGTGGCAATGAACTATTTAATTAACCATCCCGAAATCAAACACGGCAAAATTCGTGTTGCGTTCACACCGGATGAAGAAATTGGCCGAGGACCAGAACGTTTTGACGTAGAGGCATTTGGCGCAAAATATGCTTACACAATGGATGGCGGCCCACTTGGCGAATTAGAATACGAAAGTTTCAACGCTGCTGGAGCCAAAATCACTTTTAATGGTAATAGTGTTCACCCAGGAACAGCCAAAAATAAAATGGTCAACGCAACCAAAATGGCGATGGAATTCGATGCGCGCATTCCAAAAGAAGAAGCACCGGAATATACAGAAGGATACGAAGGTTTTTATCATTTAATCTCCTTAAATGGTGACGTCGAACAAGCTAAATCCTACTATATTATTCGCGACTTCGATCACTTGAAATTCGTGGAAAGAAAAACACATATCGCTACAATCGCCAAAGAACTAGAAGAAAAATATGGCGAAGGATCCGTAGAACTAAAACTCAATGACCAATACTACAATATGCGCGAAAAAATCGAACCAGTTAAAGAAATTGTTGATATCGTGAGTGCCGCAATGCGAAACTTAGATATTGAGCCAAAAATCAGCCCAATTCGCGGCGGAACAGATGGGGCTCAACTTTCGTACAAAGGGCTACCAACACCAAACATTTTCGGCGGGGGAGAAAACTTCCACGGCAAATTCGAATACGTAGCATTAGAAAGTATGGTAAAAGCAACAGAAGTAATCATCGAAGTAGCACGCTTATTTGAAGAAAAAGAATAACGAAAAAAAGTGAGCCTAGATTATCCTAGACTCACTTTTTCTATGCGTTCATTTACTTTGGCAGCAAATACTTTCGCTTCGCCATTCGCTACGAGTAAAGTGTAGCTGTCTTTATTTTTAAGATGTAAAATCAACTTTTTCGTCATCGCAAGCAAACTCACTTTTTGTTCTAACGCTACTATACCTTCATAAGCAAATTTCTTGAGCAAATAAACCTCTTCATTTTCTAAGTAAAAAATCAGCGCATCCTCATTCGAAATCCACAGCCCGGTTAAATCCAGCAGCTCGCCATCCATTTTATAAGCGAACGAACCATAAAGCAGACTCGTATCCATCCCAAGAAGCTCACGAACGCTAGCTTTTGCAATCATCGTTTCATACAAAATATTCCGCTCCTCTACATACGCATTTTTCGTACTCTCACTATACCACTTACTTTGGATACACTGCAATAGAGCCATCTTTTATCCGAATCAACTCCACCGGCTTCTGATAAAAATCCCGAAGAACAGCCTCTTGCAAAAGTTTTTCCGTTTTCCCATGATGAGTTATTTCCCCGTCACGCAGTAAAATGATATTATCGAAGCAAGGGAGAATTTCTTCGGTATGATGCGTAACAAAAAGCATCGTTGGTGAATCAGGCAACTCAGCGATTTTCTTAATCCGCGCTAGTAAACGATCTTTCGCAAATAAATCAAGCCCATTACAAGGTTCATCTAAAATTAGTAACCTAGGATTCGCCATTAAAGCCCGAGCAATTAAAACGATTTGACGCTCTCCTTGAGATAAAATTTTATACGGTTTTCCAATAAGCGTGCCACCACCACAATCAGTAAGCAGCTTTTTCGCTTGGTCAATCTCGTCTGTTGTGACTTTCGCGTAAATACCAATACTTGCAAATTTTCCACTAAGTACAATTTGCTCGCTTAACTCATACTCTTTCAGTTGATGGTCAAGCGCATTACTAACCCAACCAATCGATTTACGCAATTCAGGCAAAGAAGTCTGCCCAAAAACATGCCCAAGTACTTGAAGATTTCCACTGCTAGGCCAAAGATACCCATTTAAAAGTTGGAGTAAAGTAGTTTTACCAGAACCATTAAGTCCAAGTATCGCCCAATTTTCCTTCTCATTCACCACCCAATTAATATCCGACAAAATGGTTTTATTATCCCGTTTTAAATAAACATGTTTAAATTCAAACATCGAATACCCCATTTCCATTTTCTACTATTGTACATGAAAATAACGAAAAAAAGGAGCTAAACACAATGAAGCAAGAAGAAATTATCCAATCCGCCGAAAAATGGATGCAGTCCCATTTCGAAAAGGAAACAACCGGCCACGACTGGGCACATATTCAACGCGTATGGCATTTAAGCAAACAAATCCAAGCGAAAGAAGGCGGAGACCTATTCATTATCGAATTAGCCGCACTATTTCACGACTACAATGACAGCAAACTCACAAATAATCCATTGCAAGCCACTCAAACAATGATTAATTGGATGGAAACAAAAGATATCCCGAAAACATCAATCAATAAAATCATCCGTATTATCCAATCCGTATCATTTAAAAACGGAGCAAATCCACTCCAAGCATTAACAATAGAAGAGAAAATAGTCCAAGATGCCGATCGTTTAGATGCAATTGGCGCAATCGGTATAGCAAGAACATTTACCTATG
This sequence comes from Listeria cossartiae subsp. cayugensis, assembly GCF_014229095.1. Lineage (GTDB taxonomy): Bacteria > Bacillota > Bacilli > Lactobacillales > Listeriaceae > Listeria > Listeria cayugensis. The sequence continues at coordinate 521,141 of NZ_JAARZC010000002.1, forward strand.
GAGGCGCGCATAATAGAGAAATAACGAATCACAACCACCCAGAAGAAACCACGCTACAACACTTTTACGATAAATTATTACTCATTCAAGATCAGTTGAAAACAAAGGCAGCCCAAGAACTAGCTATAGAAAAACAACAAATTATGCAGGATTTTATACATGCTTTAGAAAAAGAATTAAAAATATAATCTAAAACGCTTGTATTTCCTAAAAACCTGTTATATAATGATAAAGCTGAATTGATACAAGTTAATTCATCAAAAAAACATTTTAAAAATAGTTGTTGACGCGGTTTCAACTTTATGGTAAGATTTAAAAGTTGCGTTAACAAAGCAACTGACCTTTGAAAACTGAACAAAGAAGAAGACGAAAAGCAATGAGACGTAAAGTCTCACTGGTAATCGCAGGGCAGAAAACAGAAAGCTGTTTTCAACAAAACAAACTAGTAATTTAATTGCTAGCGAAGTCAATTTGACGCAAGGAATCTTATTCACGGTGTTGAATAAGTATTCAAATTCAATTTATATTTTAAAGAGAGTTTGATCCTGGCTCAGGACGAACGCTGGCGGCGTGCCTAATACATGCAAGTCGAACGAACGGAGGAAGAGCTTGCTCTTCCAATGTTAGTGGCGGACGGGTGAGTAACACGTGGGCAACCTGCCTGTAAGTTGGGGATAACTCCGGGAAACCGGGGCTAATACCGAATGATAAGATGTGGCGCATGCCACGCCTTTGAAAGATGGTTTCGGCTATCGCTTACAGATGGGCCCGCGGTGCATTAGCTAGTTGGTAGGGTAATGGCCTACCAAGGCAACGATGCATAGCCGACCTGAGAGGGTGATCGGCCACACTGGGACTGAGACACGGCCCAGACTCCTACGGGAGGCAGCAGTAGGGAATCTTCCGCAATGGACGAAAGTCTGACGGAGCAACGCCGCGTGTATGAAGAAGGTTTTCGGATCGTAAAGTACTGTTGTTAGAGAAGAACAAGGATAAGAGTAACTGCTTGTCCCTTGACGGTATCTAACCAGAAAGCCACGGCTAACTACGTGCCAGCAGCCGCGGTAATACGTAGGTGGCAAGCGTTGTCCGGATTTATTGGGCGTAAAGCGCGCGCAGGCGGTCTTTTAAGTCTGATGTGAAAGCCCCCGGCTTAACCGGGGAGGGTCATTGGAAACTGGAAGACTGGAGTGCAGAAGAGGAGAGTGGAATTCCACGTGTAGCGGTGAAATGCGTAGATATGTGGAGGAACACCAGTGGCGAAGGCGACTCTCTGGTCTGTAACTGACGCTGAGGCGCGAAAGCGTGGGGAGCAAACAGGATTAGATACCCTGGTAGTCCACGCCGTAAACGATGAGTGCTAAGTGTTAGGGGGTTTCCGCCCCTTAGTGCTGCAGCTAACGCATTAAGCACTCCGCCTGGGGAGTACGACCGCAAGGTTGAAACTCAAAGGAATTGACGGGGGCCCGCACAAGCGGTGGAGCATGTGGTTTAATTCGAAGCAACGCGAAGAACCTTACCAGGTCTTGACATCCTTTGACCACTCTGGAGACAGAGCTTTCCCTTCGGGGACAAAGTGACAGGTGGTGCATGGTTGTCGTCAGCTCGTGTCGTGAGATGTTGGGTTAAGTCCCGCAACGAGCGCAACCCTTGATTTTAGTTGCCAGCATTTAGTTGGGCACTCTAAAGTGACTGCCGGTGCAAGCCGGAGGAAGGTGGGGATGACGTCAAATCATCATGCCCCTTATGACCTGGGCTACACACGTGCTACAATGGATAGTACAAAGGGTCGCGAAGCCGCGAGGTGGAGCTAATCCCATAAAACTATTCTCAGTTCGGATTGTAGGCTGCAACTCGCCTACATGAAGCCGGAATCGCTAGTAATCGTGGATCAGCATGCCACGGTGAATACGTTCCCGGGCCTTGTACACACCGCCCGTCACACCACGAGAGTTTGTAACACCCGAAGTCGGTAGGGTAACCTTTATGGAGCCAGCCGCCGAAGGTGGGACAGATAATTGGGGTGAAGTCGTAACAAGGTAGCCGTATCGGAAGGTGCGGCTGGATCACCTCCTTTCTAAGGAAAAGGAAACCTGTGAGTTTTCGTTCTTCTA
>NZ_JAARZC010000003.1 GCF_014229095.1 Listeria cossartiae subsp. cayugensis
TTTGTTGAAAACAGCTTTCTGTTTTCTGCCCTGCGATTACCAGTGAGACTTTATGTCTCATTGCTTTTCGTCTTCTTTTTTGTTCAGTTTTCAAAGGTCAGTTTCTTTTGCTGCGAAAGCGTTTTGTCCGCATCAGCAACGTTTATAAATATACCAAGATTTTTGCCTTTCGTCAATACTTTTTACAAAGTTTTTATGATAAATATGGAATTATTTTCTCAGCAAGCGTTTTATAGGCTTTTCCTGAGTTGCTTGAGGAATCAAAAAGAGCTGATACATAGCCATTTCCGTTTGGTTCTGGTTGTTCTATTGGCATTTGAATTAAAAGTTGTGTTTCTAAGTCTGCAGCTACTTTTTCTCCGCCGCCTTGTCCGAATACTTTTAAAACTTGCCCATCTTTCAAGATAAGGTAAGACATATTTTCGATTACCCCGATGATTTTATGGTTATTTTTTGCTGCCATGTATCCTGCTCGTGATGCAACTGAAGCGGCTGCATAGTGTGGTGTGGTGACAATAAGCTCATTGCATTTCGGGATAAGGGTGTGGATATCTAGCGCAACATCTCCTGTTCCAGGTGGCAGATCAATTATTAAGTAATCTAGTTTTCCCCATCTCACTTCTTCTAAAAACATTTTAATCATTTTGCCTAGCATAGGTCCGCGCCAAATAACCGGTTCTCCTGGTTCTACAAAAAAATCCATGGAAATCATTTGGATACCGTGTGTTTCGACTGGGATAATTTGGCCATTTTCTTTGCGAGGTGATTCTGTTGTCCCTAATAGTACTGGGATGCTAAAGCCATATATATCTGCGTCTAGCAAGCCGACTTTTTTTCCTTGTTTCGCTAGGGCGACGGCAAGATTAGCGGAAACGGTTGATTTTCCAACGCCGCCTTTACCACTCGCGATTGCTAAAAATTTCGTTTCGCTAGATTCAGAAAGTATATTATCTCTTGCTTGGAAAATACGGTCAATCACTGCTGCCGGTAAGTATTCCAGATCGATATTTATTTCATTTACACCAAATTGGGTGAGAAGTTCTTCTATATTATGAACAAAATGTTCCGTTTCTATTGCTGGATCAGCTAATGCGATTTTGATGTTTGCTGTTTCCTCAAGCACCTGTACTTCTAAAATGCCTTCTGTTTCCTCTAAGCTCGCTTCTAAAACAGGATCTTGTAATCGATATAGCAATCTAGTAATTTGTTGTTCGTTTAACATATATAAAAACCTCCAAAAATGAATGCGCTGACATACTGTTTATTATAGCATGGCTGTTTTATTTTTTCACATATTGCTTGTTTCTTCTTTATAAAAACAATTTGAAGAGATTTTCACAAAATTTACATATTTACGATTTTGTAGTTTAGCCGTTGCGCGCCAAGCACTTTGGAAGATCAGAAGTTTTTCGTCATAGAAATGTAATAGTTTTTACAACTTATTTATTGATACTATAGTGGCAGATATATATAAAGGAGTGCATTGAAATTTGAACAGAAAGTTTATAAAACCAGGGATTATTCTGTTGATAGTGGCATTTTTAGTCGTTTCTATAAATGCTGGTGCAGAAACAGGAGGTAGTCAAACTGCTCAAGCTAATTTAACTACTTCACAACAAGCGTTTATTGATGAGATTTTACCGGCGGCTCAGGATGGATATCGCGATGGTAAATTACTTACGAGTGTAACGCTTGCGCAAGCTATTTTAGAATCTAATTGGGGTGAAAGTGGTTTAAGTCAGAACTCCAATAACTTATTTGGTATTAAAGGAACTTATAAAGGTAATTCGGTTTCAATGGGGACAATGGAAGCATCTGGCTCAACAACTGCTAACTTCCGCGTTTACCCGAGTTGGAAAGAATCGATAGAAGATCACACTGCTTTAATTACCGAAAATAGCCGTTACAAAGGCGCTGTTGGTGAAACTGATTATCGCAAAGCATTGCAAGCTATTAAAGACGGCGGTTATGCGACTGATCCAGATTATGTTTCTAAATTAGTAGCAATTATTGAACGTTACAATTTAGATCAATATGATGTTGTTTATGACAAAATCGAATCAAACCAGGCCCTAGCTGCTATCGGCACAGTAGCTGAGAACAAAGAACAAGAAGTTATTTGGTCGGCTCCTTACAATACCGCAAATGCTAACGACCTTGGCAATTTGAAAAGTTATACTGGACGCAACCTAGAAATTTCTTGGGAAGCTAAAACTGAAAAAGGCCAATGGTACTTTATTCGTGAAAATAACAAAGATATCGGTTGGGTGAATAGCAATGCGCTTAACCTAAGTTATCACCAGAAGGACGCAGAAAATGTGGCGCTCACAAAATATGTAGATGATTTAAACGCTCATATTTATCGTCTGCCTAATCCTGAAAAACAATTCGATAACGGCACTATCGCAAAATATGATCGAAAAGCCCTTCAAGCCGATAAAAAAATCACTCGTGATGGCTATGCTTGGTTCCAACTTTCAGAAGGCGGCGAAGTAATCGGATGGGTTCGTGCTGATAAGTTGAATGATCGTTTGTATGACCGTATTACGGAACAAACTTCTTATGATGGCTATGCGACAGTAAGTAAATCAGTAACTGACAACGTATGGACTGCACCCTTCAACACAAAAAATGCAGAAAAATTAGCACCACTTGCTGATTATGGCGATGAAAAATTAGAACTTGTAACTCGCGCTAAAGTGGGAAACATTCTTTGGTACCAGTTCAAATTAGATGGAAAAGTTATTGGCTGGGTTAGTGAGAAAGATTTAAATATCTTTTATACTCCCGCTGAAGAAAAACCAGCTACACAAGTCGTTTATGTGCAAGATCCAACAGCGACACTTTATAATAAGCCAGTAGAATCAAAGAGCACTAAATCAAAAGCAGTTGGTTTCTACTATGGGAAACTTTTAGTAGTGGATCAAACAGCTACTATTCTCGGCGAAGATTGGTTGCATATTAAAGACAGCCACAGTTCATTAGGTTGGATTAAAGCTATCGACATTAACGGATAATAAAAAACGAGGTTCTGCACTTACGCAGACCTCGTTTTTTTATACATTTAGTTTGCGACTCGCCATCCATTTGACCATTTCTGGATCGGCATGCGAGAAAAATTGGCTTTCACCTTGGTTTAAGCTCGAAATTTCTTTTTTATCTGCATCGGTTAACTCAAAATCAAATACTGCTAAATTTTGAGCCATTCTATCTGGTTTTACAGATTTTGCTAGGACGATGATATCTTGTTCTACTAGCCAACGTAAAATCACTTGGGCAGCAGATTTTCCGTATCTTTCTCCAATTTTTGTTAAAACTGGATTATTAAAGATATCGTTTTTACCTTCCGCGAACGGCGCCCATGCTTCTACTGCAACGCCTTCTTTTCGTAAAAGTTCGAGATTTCCGGTTTGTTGTTGGAACGGATTGACTTCAATTTGGTTAACTTGCGGTGTTACATCATTGAAGGCAGCTAGGTCAATCACTCGATCCACGCTGAAATTCGATACGCCAATCGCCCTAATTTTACCTTCTGCCTGTAATTCTTCCATCGCCATCCATGCTCCATAAACATCATTAAAAGGTTGATGAATTAGCAGCAAATCGATATAATCCACGCCCAAACGCTTTAACGACCGGTCAAAAGAACTCATGACACCTTTATAACTAACATTTTCTACCCAGATTTTCGTTGTAATAAATAGCTCTTTTCGATCCACGCCAGACGCCGCAATTCCGCGCCCTACCGCTTCTTCATTCATATAACTTTGCGCAGTATCTATATGACGATAGCCTGCAGTAATCGCATCTTTGACCGCTTGCTCCGCTTCGTTTGCATCGGTAATTTGATAAGTTCCAAAACCAAGAATAGGCACTTCTACACCATTGTTCAATCTCACTGTTTTCATCTAAAATTCCTCCTATTAGATTTAAAATTTGTCCCGTTCCCATAATTTTTCTACATTATCCGCTGTCAATTCGCCTGTTTTAAACTGGGCAATGTGGCTATCGTAAGTATCAATTTTGTAAACAAGTAAATCTCTGACCTGCTTCATCTCGGCTAATTTTTCGTCTAATTCTTTTAGTTGGTCAATCAAAACTTGTTTCTGCGCCGCTTCGACATTTTGCGTTTCTCTAAGTTGCGCAAGTGCGGCAAATTCAATTAGCGATTCCACCGACAATCCCGCATTCCGCAAATTTTTCACGAGATAAACCCAGTTCAAATCACTTGTTTTGTAATCCCGGTAACCACTTTCGTTACGATGGACTGGCGGAATAACACCAACCCGCTCATAGTACCGCAGCGTATCTACCGTAAGCCCAAACATATCGGCCGCTTGTTTGATATTCATCATCCATCACCTCGTTTCATTCTTTACATATAGAATTATAAACCTTGGAGTTCACACCAAGGCAAGGATTTTAGTTTTATTTTTTTGACGAACGAAAAAACTCTCTGCGGGTGAGAGAGTTTTATTTATTTAGTAGGATGATTTTTTGGACGTATTTTGAGTCTATTTGGGCTGGAAAGGTTTCTTGGATTGGGAAGTTTTTTGTTAAAATGATTTTTACATTGTCATTTTTGTTTAGTTCGGTTAGTTTTATTTTGTTTCCTGTTTCGTCGTAGTATTTGTTGGCGATTTGGAAACGTATGCTGGATTCTGGGTTCGTTTCGTCGTTTTTTTCTTTGAAGTCTTTGATTAAAATTGATCCTGTTTCTACTTGTTCTATCGTGCCTGTTGCTTCGGTGGTTTGTGTTTGTTTTTGGGTGGTTGAGCATGCTGTTAGCAGGAGTGCGCAAAAAATAAAAATGATTGAGGTCTTTTTCATGGTGGGAGGCTCCTTTTTATTTTAAGTTGTTATTTTTAATAATCAATAGTTCTCTGTCGCTTAAAATCAAGCTTTCAGGGGTTAAATTCTCTATGGATAATTCTGTTTTATTCGTTAAAAGAAGATTTTCCTCGCCGTTCCACGAAGTATATAGTTCAAGTGTATCGCTTTCTTTACTCGCATTTATAATGTAATCGTATAAGATTTTTAAACTTTTAGATTCGTAATCGTTATTTTGCACTTCGCCTTTTAATGGTAATTCTCCTTCGCTTATAGCAACCTGAAATTCGCAAGCTTGATTGAAGTGTATTGAATAGGAGAATATATCATTTGTATCACGGTCGATGTTTGCTTCGAAATTTAAGTTTAAAAAATCCAAATCGTTTATATAGAAGAAAGGGGAAGCAAGCTTATCTTCATTTTTTTGTAGGAGCGACTTTGAAGCGAGGTAGTGATATTGTGTCATGTGGTTGGTTTAGCTCCTTTTTGAACTTTTATAATCCTTGTTAAAGACTACCAAGAACTTTTGATGTGAAAGATTTTATTTCTTATATGTTAGCACTCTAAATAATATAGCTTTAAAACTTTTTTCAGCGTAGTTATCTTCATCAGATGGTTTGTTAGTATTCAAAATAACTTAGCTCTAAAACAATGGGTGCTACATGTAAGCTTGCTTTGTTGTTTTGTTAGCATTCAAAATAACATAGCTCTAAAACCCTAATTGTAAATATCATCCAGATAATCATGTTTTGTTAGCATTCAAAATAACTTAGCTCTAAAACTTGGCGATATGAATACTAACAGCGTCTACCGTTTTGTTAGCATTCAAAATAACATAGCTCTAAAACTCAACTGCTTAAAGAACCTCTTTGCGAAAGGTTTTGCTAGCATTCAAAATAACATAGCTCTAAAACATGTTACAAGTCCGTATTTTAAAACAATTGGTTTTGCTAGCATTCAAAATAACATAGCTCTAAAACTAACGGTAATGTCAAGCAATAACTTTCCTAGTTTTGCTAGCATTCAAAATAACATAGCTCTAAAACAACCAGACAGATATACACCAGCTCTATCCGGTTTTGCTAGCATTCAAAATAACATAGCTCTAAAACACCATCTTTCGTATACCATAATTCTAAAAAGTTTTGCTAGCATTCAAAATAACATAGCTCTAAAACTCACATGGATTCGGATCGTTATTTTGTAAAGTTTTGCTAGCATTCAAAATAACATAGCTCTAAAACTGCTTCACAGACGCAGACAATAGCTTGCTTGTTTTGCTAGCATTCAAAATAACATAGCTCTAAAACTGCATTTGTTCCTGCTTTCGCCAAATCTTTGTTTTGCTAGCATTCAAAATAACATAGCTCTAAAACCTCGTAGAATTTTTTCATCCTCCGAGATTCCGTAATCGCGCTACTTATCCATAGCAAGATTTCAATTTTGAATGCTACTTAATAAGTTAATTAAATAATATTTTATTTTCAAAGAACGTCCAGCCCTTAAACACCATTTTCCACATGTAGAAAATAATCTGGATCCAAAATAACCTGCGAAAAGCCGTCTATTTTTCTAGGTTCAATAAACAAAACTTTCACTTGATACAAAGAAGTATACTTTCTTAATTCTACCAACTCTTCTTTTGTAAGATAAGCACATACATTAATAAAAACTAACAACTTTTTCTTTGATAAATATTTATAAACTTGTACAATTTCAATTAATTTCTCAAAAATTGTATCGCTTTTAGTTTCTATTTTTATTCCTAAAGCTTTAAATAATTCAATAACTGTAATTTCATCTTCTTCTAAATCCAGCTCATGCTCCAATAGCTCGTAACCTATTAACTCACTAATCGTCGCAGTCAACTTATCAATCATTGATTTTACTTCGGGCTTTTCATTAAGTTGTTGCTCTAAATCAGCATAAATTAATTTTAGCGTTGCAGCAGAATTAATATCGTGACCCAATATATCCGTAACCAACATCAATTCACTACTTTTTAAGGGCTGCTGTTTTGCATTGAAAACTTTTAATTCCTGTATTTCATCGTATTGATAGAACAACTTCGCAACATTTGCAAAAACGCATACATCTTCTATTACAAATATAGTCGAATCTTCAATTGTTATAGGCTCATCAAGTAGTTTAAAATTAAAATTCATCGATAGCATCTCCCAAGAAAATGAGTCTGGCATCTGAATTACCTACACTTTTATTCTGTTCGCCACTTAAATATACCATACGTGCAAACTGTTTTTCGGTAACAGTCAATAGCGTAATAAGGCCTTTTTTAGGATTTTGTTGTTTCAAGCGCGCGAGCATCGCCTTACTAGCAGTTCCATTTAATAAAATTTTACTATAAACGGAATATTGGTGCATAATAAAGCCCTCACTCAGTATAAAGCGTCGAAATTGACGGTACGCTTTTCTTTCTTTGGCTGTGTCTGTCGGCATATCAAACATTAATAACATTCTCATATATCGATAACTCATATCCTAAATTCAGGAACTCCTTCCCTTTCTTTATTTAAGACTTTAACTATTTTTTTCGTATAATCACTAGCAATATTTGTTAAAAACATATGCTGTTCATTATAGTCAAACTGCTTGTTGAATAATTCAAATAAGGAGCGCTTGATTACTTGAAAATCCTCATTTCGCTTTTCATACACAATTTGATCCACTAGTAGTCTAAAAGGTTCCATTATATCACTGGCGAAATTGAAGTCGTTAAATTGGTTAGAGTGCTTTAAACCAAATTGCGTCATACACCCAGATTTCACCAATTCTCGCGCAAAAATACTTAGCAATAATGTATAGCCATAATTCAACCCACTATTAATATCATTTTCTTGTTCCCTCGTAAAATCATTGCCAAAAAGCTGATTGAAATATATCCTAGCTGCATGTCCTTCCCGATTGGTCGGATCAAATATCTCTAAAGTTTCATGTAACTTGATTAATGAGTCAGATTTTTCATCGTAGTTCAACCTCGATAAAAACGTACTTTGATTTAAGATTTTCTGAGAAATAATTTCAGTCCATACCTCGGATTTTAATTCAGAATCCCACCCCAATTGTTTTGATAATTGCAAACTACTATCATGTCGACCATAAAAAGGAAGCACCTTTCCAATAGGCAGTCGCTTATCATCACAAAAGAGAATCAAAATATTTTCAGCTACTAAGCAGTTGATTAACATAGTAGTCAGAGTAATATCTGTTGTTTCTAGGATGAGGACATCAATTTCTGATAGATGAATCATTTCATGTTGATAGGCAGATTTAAAAACAAGATGCTGGTTTTTGTATGATAATTTCGAGTGTGAATTTACAACAACTGTCCGCCACCCCATTTAGTTATCCAACCTTTTTCGTGATTCATATAGCCCTGTGATTGATTGGTAGATGATGGTGGAGTTTAATAGTTCTTTAAGTTTTCTATCCCTTTTACGTTCGATTTTTGTTCCAAAAAAGCTAAAATCTTGATGCACACCAAAAGCATTAAACTTCTTTAAGCTCACAAAAGACTCAGCAATAGACTTAACGTCACCATCCTTATTTCGTTCATAGAGCATATTAATTTCATCAAGTCTATCATTAGATAACGTGTACTTCCTCGCAAATTCTGATATATGCGCTAGTAGTTCATCAAACAATGCTCTATGCACTTCAATATAAGCTAAACTTTCCCCGTCGATAGCCTCATATTTTTCTGCGTGATAAAGCAAGGTCATTAAATGATTTGGCAACAGCATTTGATTTCCTTTATGAGCTTCATTAGCGCTACCTAGCATTCTACGGCGTCCATTTTCGCATTCATATAAAGTATACTTTGGTACTTTTATGAGCACTTTTGGTTGATGATAACCCTTTTCTTCTAAGAATGTTTTCTCATCTTTTTCAAATGCCTCACGTTCCATGATGTTAATTTGAATTAGTTTTTTCTCAATTCTTACCTTCCTCTTTTGCTTTTCATGTTCAATGATGATTGCGTAAGCCATTTTAGAACCATCAAAACCACCATATTTTATTGGATCCCAATCTTTTTTTCTAGGAATTAATTTATTAGACTTTCCTTTGGGGTTAGGGGTCACATTTGAAAATTCACCTTTTTGAATTTCTGTTTTCTTAACAATATTCATTTGTCGATAGCCAAGAACTTTCTTAACAGTCTCCAGATACCTTTTATCCCAAAGAATCTCACCATTTTCATCTATTATTCGATCTTTTTGCGCAAAGAATAACATAATGTTTGTATAAAATTGTTTTTTCGCCGTAGCTTTATTTGCTTTAAACCAATCAAATTGATGGTACTCCCCGTAAACAAATTCCGGCTCTAACTGAGGGTATGCTTTTAACAATGTATTAGCGACCACGCCATTTAAATATGCATCGTGGGCGTGGTGATAATCATTAACTTCACGCACCTTGTATAATTGAAATTGTTTACGGAATTGGCTAACCAACGCGGATTTCAAGGTAACTATTCGGATTTGCTCCACTGCATTGCCACCCTCATCTTTTTCAATGTTGAAGCGTTGATGCAAGATATTCGCCACATTTTTAGTTATTTGGCGAGTTTCTACTAATTGTCTCTGGATGAAACGTGCTTTGTCCGCTTCTGTGAGTCCACCTTTTTCAGCTTTAGTTAAATAATCAAATTTTTGTTTAGTTATTAATTTTGCTTCATATAGTTTCTCCCAAAAAGCTTTCCTCTTCCGAACAATCTCTAATGATGGTACATTATTTCCTTTTTCCCGGTTAGCAGACGAACTTACTAACACTCGGTTGTTAATCGAGTTATCTGTTATAAAACTCTGAGGAATAATATGATCAATATCATAATTAGATAGATTATGAATGTCTAATTCTTGACCTGTATACATATCTTTCCCATTTTGCAGATAATATAAGTACATTCTATCATTCTGTAATTCTTGGTTTTTAGTCGGATGCTCTTTTAAAATTTGACTTCCAAAATCTTTAATAGCCTTTTCTAACGCTGTAAGACGCGGCTTAGAATTATTTTCCCCTTTATTTGTTGTTTGATTCTCTCTAGCCATTTCCACAACAATTGTTTGAGGTGGATAACCCATCACACTAACAAGTTCGTCAACAATTTTCAAACTTTGCAGGATACCTTTTTTTATAGCAGGGCTACCAGCAAGATCTGCCACAATACTTTGAAGGTCTTTATCAGCTGTAGATACTTGCTCTTTCTCAATAATTGACTTGAATGATAAATTACTGTCATTTATTAATTGCATCAGATTGCGATTTAGCCCATCGTCATTCATCAAATACTCTAAAATAGTCAGGTGCGATTGTTTATCACGAATCCCAACAAGCAACTTAGCTGATAATCTTCCCCATCCTGTATAATGTCGTCGTTCTAATTTTTTCAGAACTGTTCCATCCAAAACATCAGAGAATTGCTGTAACTGCTCTTTAATCATACGTTTATCTTCAAACACAGTTAAAATTTTAACTATGTCTTCTAGCATCTCCGTATTTAGAGGATTATCAAGAATTTCTTGTTTTATTCCAACCTTCATTAAATCATGATAAGTAGCATAACTAGCATTAAAAGAGTCCTCCAAACCTTCAATGGTTGGACTTTCAACATGGTTTATATTGCATAAAAACAACTCTAAATCTTTCTTTTTCACTTTACGTTTTTGTTTAAATAAGTCATTAAAAATCTGTTGTTTTTCCTGGCCTGAAAAATAGTTCGTTTTCCCTTGATCATCAATGTATCTGATTTTGGTTAACTCATTATAAACCATGTATTTTTGATAACACAGACTATGTTTAGGTAACACATTTTCTTTAGGCAAATATGTATCTTTATTCGTCATCTTTTCAATGAAATCTACCGCAGACTTGCCGAAATCTACTTTTCCTTCTATATTCCATGGTCTAATTTCACCATCAGCTTTTCGAGTTAACCAAGCGAATTCACTTTGTCCTTTAGCTAAGGGACCTACAAAATAAGGAATTCTAAAAGTTACTAAACTCTTTATTTTTTCATAGTCTTCTCTTAAAAAAGGATAATATTTGCCTTGCTGATGTAAAATAGCCTCTAGTTCTTCCAAATGCAATTGATGCGGAATAACCCCATTATCAAATGTCCGTTGTTTTCGTAAAAAGTTTTCTTCTTCTATTTTAGCAATAAAATAATCTGCGCCTTCGATGTTCTCTAATGTTGCTTTCATATACTTATAAAAATCTTCTTGCTTTGTTTTGCCATTTATATAACCTGCGTAACCATGTTTTTCGGTATTACTAAATATTTCTGCATATTGCTTAGGTAAACGAAGCTTAATAAACGCTTTCAATTCCCCCAAATCTGCTTCATGCGTATCATAACGTTCAATCATACTTGCAGATAACTTCGCGTTCGTTTCATTATCAGCCACTGTAATAATACTAGATAAAACCACCGCATTATATGTATTTTTCACTGCAACAAAAAGTTCCGCATATTCATCTCCAATTATCGCTAACAAAGTCTCCAAGTCCTCTTCATAGCTTTCTTTCCCGCATTCAATAACTGTTTTCTCGGCAAGATCAAAGACCTTTTGAAAATTCCCTTTATTACCTACGATTAAGCTTATGAATTGAGCAAGCGTTCCTGCAGATTTTTCACCTGGATATAAATTTAAAATCCTTTCAAGTTTTTCTTTTCGTGTGATTTTTTCAGCTAAAATTTTAGCAACATCTATATTTTCTTCGACTTTTGCTAGAGTTCCCTCTTCAATACTATTCTCAAACACTTGGTTATATGTTTGTATAAATTGCTTAAATACTCCATCTATAGAGGTGTTTTGGGTATCCAACGCGCCTTCAATTAAAAAATTACCGCGATATTTTATAATATGAGCTAAAGCTAAATAAATTAATCTTAAATCAGCTTTTTCTGAAGAATTAACAAGTTCTTCCCGTAAGTGGTAAATCGTCTGGTAAGCTTCATGATACGCTACTTCTTCCTCTATTGTTCCAAAAAACGGATGGCGACTATTTCTTTTTTCGCTATCAACATAAAAGCTATCATTTAATCGACAAAAGAAATTAGCATCAGTTTTAGACATCTCCGTTGCAAAAATTTCTTGTAAATAAGAAATACGATTGCGCCTTCTCTCTATTCTCCTTCTAGCTGTTCTGCTCATTCTTCTCTTAGCTGCTGTTTCGCCTTTCTCAAACAGTCTAACACCCCAGAAATTCTTCTTAATCTGTTTTTTCTCTGAGTCTCCAGAAATTTTCATTTTTCTCTTCACTAAATCATACTGATCAGTTAACACTGCCCATCCAACCGAATTCGTCCCTATGTCTAAGCCAATCGTGTACGGTTTTTTCATTTTTTTCATCCCTTCAACAATTTTTAGTTGCATTCTTTTTATAATTTGGTACAATGTATATATTGTTAGTATTCAAAATAACATAGCAAGTTAAAATAAGGCTTTGTCCGTTATCAACTTTTAATTAAGTAGCGCTGTTTCGGCGCTTTTTTTGTGTAGTTTTTTCGAAGTATCACTTTAAATTGATATTACCACACTACTATATTCCTATGTACATTAAGATATACTATTTATACTAATATTTACTTCATTCATCTCTTTATCTAATTATTATGAACCTTTAATTATTATAGCATATTTTGATGATATTGTTATAATAATCACAATTAATTATTACCTGTTTTCCTCCTAGCTAGACAAAAATCTAAGAATACAATGTAAATAAAAGAACAAACCATTTAAAATTGGTTTGTTCTTTTATTTATTCCTGAAAAATTAATTATAGACCTGCGCTTATTAGCCTCATTTTTTTCATTTTGAATCATTCTATTTAGCAACCAATCAGAGGGCCACATTATTTTCCCCTTAAATACTCTTCTACCTTCTTCTTTGGTGCTGGAACAAGATCTTCTTCAATTTCCACACGTTCATTTCTAATTCCCGTATACAAACATTCATCACAAAATTTAACCAGCGTATCCTCTCTACTGACCATTGTTGTTAATCGTAAATTACTATCATTACAGCTAGGACATAACTCCTCCGTCATATAAGCACTTAAATCCCATATCAATGATGAGACTTGATTAGAAAGTTCTTCTTCGTTTAAACCTTCTATAACCTTATTTGTATAAAAAGGGATAGCTATTTCAAAATTGTCATCAGAATGTCCTAAAATTAAACTTGTAGAACCAAGTCTCGTTATTGCATCTAGGTAATCTAAAGATATATATTTTGAAAACACAGTATAATACTTGTTCACATATTCAATAAGATCATCAAAGAACATGTTCAAATTATTGATTTCAAATTTTTGTAAACTGCTAAAATATCTTCTTTCATATTCTCCTCCTAAGGTTTAGGTACAGGATAAGTTGTAATTATATTGCCTGCTTTATCCGTGATAACCTTTATCCATGTTGTTGTTTGACCGCCTAAGCTAGGCTTAACAGTCCCTAAATTTTTGCCTATATCTATTACTCTTTCAAAGTCTCCTGATTCTATCTGCTTTACAGGTGTGTTTACAACTTGTTTTGATTGCAGAATATTTTTTAAATCTGACTCAGGAATTGTAAACTGCCCCTTGTATCGTGACATGTATTACTTTTCCCGTTTCATGTGTTTGCATCCTCTCTTTTGATGTTTATAATCCACTTTTATTATAACATTCGCAAACAGCATGACTCTAATAATACCAAATAAGTTATACAACTCTTAATTCATTTGCACTCTTTTCATCAATTTAACCTCACTGCAAAAATAGCCACACATTGTTCTCCCTCTATATAATTTTGTCTAACTATACCAAAAACTATGCCAAAACCAAAAAACAAACAAAAAAAGCATCCCCCTCCGAAAAGGGAAATGCTTTGAAACGCTGATATTAACGTTTTGAGAACTGAGGTGCACGACGCGCGCCTTTAAGTCCTGGTTTTTTACGTTCTTTCATACGTGAATCACGAGTAAGTAGACCAGCGGATTTAAGTGCTGGGCGGTACTCAGGAGCCACTTGTAATAGTGCACGAGCTACACCATGACGGATAGCACCGGCTTGACCAGTGTAACCACCACCGCGAACGTTTACTAGTACATCATAGTTACCTAAAGTTTCTGTAGCTACTAAAGGTTGTTTGATAACTTCACGAAGAGCTGCAAATGGGATGTAATCTTCCCAGTCTCTATTGTTAATAACGATTTTGCCGTCGCCTGGTACTAAACGTACGCGAGCTACAGAGCTTTTACGACGACCAGTTCCGTAATATTGTACTTGAGCCACTTAGTATTCCTCCTTTATTAATTAACCGCGTAATTCGTATACTTCTGGTTGTTGAGCTGCGTGTTCGTGCTCAGATCCACCATATACGTGTAATTTTTTGAATAATTGACGTCCAAGAGAATTTTTTGGAAGCATACCTTTGATAGATAGTTCTAATAATCTCTCAGGATTGTTCGTACGCATTTCGCCTGCAGTACGAGATTTCAAACCGCCTGGATATTGAGAGTGACGGTAGTAAATTTTGTCAGTAGCTTTTTTACCAGTAAGACCAATCTTACCAGCGTTGATGATGATTACAAAGTCTCCAGTGTCGATATGTGGAGTAAATTGTGGTTTGTTTTTTCCGCGAAGAATTGAAGCAACTTCACTGGATAAACGTCCTAAAGAAACACCAGTAGCGTCGATAACGTACCATTTACGTTCTACTTCGCCGGGTTTCGCCATATAAGTTGTACGCATGAATTACCCTCCTAAATAAATTGAAACAAATTAGCTCCCGAAAACTGTTCCTAATTCCCGAAATGCTATTCTATATTTTTATTGTTTAAACACAACAACCTTCCGGGGCTTATTGTGGGGCAAACAATACCATAGTCCATAATACAGTTTTTAACACGAAAAGTCAATGCGTTATCTAAAAAAACATCCAAATTTTATTCGTAGTCAACTCGCCATAAATATAACCCTTGTGGTGGCGCAGTTTTACTAATTAATTTTTGCCGATCACGTGCTAATAGAGCCTTCGTAATCTTATCCGGAGAAATCCGTCCTTGTCCAGCATCCAGCAATGTTCCTGTCAAAATCCGCACCATATTGTACAAAAATCCATTCCCTTGAAAAGCAATCACTAACGTCTCGTCGTCCTCTTCATAAAAATCAATACTATAAAGCGTCCGGACTTTCGAATCCCGCTCCGTTCTCGCCGAACAAAAACTAGTGAAATCATGCTCACCAACTAGCCGCTCGCTCGCCAGCTTCATTTTCGAAAGATCTAGTTCATACGGATAATGGAGCGCAAAATTCCGACTAAAAGGGTCAAAAATTTTCGTCCGTTTTACCACATAACGATATTCTTTTCCAACCGTACCAAATCTCGCATGGAAATCAGCGGGGACTTCCTCCACTGTCAAAAAACTAATATCAAATGGCGTCATGACTTGCAAAGCTTTTTGGAATTTTTCAGCGGTAATATCTAGTTCCGAATCAAAATGAATTACTTGCCCTTTTGCATGAACGCCGGTGTCAGTTCTTCCCGAAGCCGTAATCCGAACATTCTTACCTTTATGCATTTTTTTCAGCGCTTTTTCAATTTCCGCTTGGACTGTCCGTGTATTCGGCTGCACTTGATAACCGTAAAACCCGCTACCGTCATAAGAAATTATCGCTTTATATCTTGTCATTCATTTCAACTCCGCAACCAAAATAATAATCCACTTAACACTGCTAAAGAAATTAATAAGAAAGTATCCGCAAATCGCCAGCGTAGTAACCGGAATCTCGTTCTTCCCTTACCACCGCGATAACCACGAGCTTCCATCGCAATCGCCAAGTCTTCCGCACGCTTGAACGCACTAATGAAAAGTGGCACGAGTAACGGAATGATTGCTTTAATCCGGTCACTCCATTTTCCACTCGTAAATTCAACCCCACGAGCTTTTTGGGCTTTTAAAATTTTCTCTGTTTCATCCATTAATGTTGGGATAAATCGTAAAGAAATACTCAGCATTAAAGCAAGTTCATGTACTGGTAAATTTACTAAACGAAACGGTGCTAAAATTTTCTCCAGTCCATCTGTTAGTTCAATCGGGCTTGTCGTTAATGTTAAAAGCGTCGTCATAAAAATAATCAGAACGAAACGACAGAACATCATCGCCCCATTTGCCAGCCCGAGTGTCGTAATTTGTAAAAGTCCTAAATCAACTAAAACCGTCCCGCCTTTCGTAAAAAAGACTTGCAGTAATAGCGTAATTAAAATAAGCCAGAAAATCGGTTGTAACCCTTTAATAAAAAATAAAAATGGCACTTTCGAAGTTAGAACTAAATACAAAACATAAGCAAACATTAGCGCGTACGTCAGCCAATTATTCGCTAAAAAGACAATCGCTATAAACGCCATAACAGCAGTAATTTTTGCGCGCGGATCAATTCGATGTAGCCAAGAGTTTCCCGGGATATAACGGCCGAGAATCATTTTATCCATCATAATTAAGCCCCGCCCTTCGCTAAGTAAGGCGCCATTTCAGTTGTTAATTCATCAATCGTTAAACATGTCTTTGTTAATTTCACATCAAATTTACGCTCGAAAAGCCCTTGGAACCGTACCACATCCGGCACAGATAAACCCAGATCAACCAGTTCACCCGGCTTCGCGAAAATTTCACGCGGTGTGCCAATTTGCAGAACTGTCCCAGCTTTCATTAAGACAATTTTTTCAGCGTAGCGCGCAGCATCTTCCATACTATGTGTTACAAGGACTGTCGTTAACCCTTTTTCTTTATGAAGGTTGTAGAACATTTCCATGATTTCTTCGCGTCCGTGAGGGTCTAGTCCCGCTGTCGGCTCATCTAGCACAAGCACTTCTGGGTCCATCGCCAAAACACCAGCAATCGCTACCCGGCGCATTTGTCCCCCAGAAAGTTCAAACGGCGAACGCGACAAAATTTCTTCTGTTAGCCCCACTTCATAAATCACTTTTTTTGCGCGTAGTTTCGCATCTTCCTCGGAAACGCCGAAGTTCATCGGTCCAAAGCAAATATCCTTTTCAACCGTTTCTTCAAAAAGTTGTGCTTCAGGAAATTGGAAAACGATCCCGACTTTTTTACGTAAATCGCGTAGTTTCTTTTGCTTCACTCCAGCAACGATTTCGCGATCGCCAACCGTGATTTTACCTTCTGTCGGCATTAAAAGAGCGTTCAGATGTTGCAGCAAAGTCGATTTCCCAGAGCCAGTATGGCCAATAATTGCAGAATAGCTACCAGAATCAAAAGAAACATTTACATCAAGCAATGCTCGCTTTTCAAAAGGGCTATTTTTTTGATAACAATAACCTAGTTGTTCGAGTTTAATTTCCATAATTGATCGAGTAATGCTCCTTCCGATAGCACGGTACTTCCTGTTTCAAAGCCACCTGCAACTAATTTTTCTTGTAATTCAATAATAAATGGAACCCCTAAGCCAATTTCTCGCATGGCATCTGCTTGCTGAAAAATTTCTTGCGGCGTGCCTTCACTATGAACTTCACCTTTATTCATCACAATTACTCGATCCGCGAAAAGGACTTCATCCAAATCATGCGTAATCGAAATAACCGTGATGTCTTCTTGCTCGCGCATAATCCGAATTGTTTCCATTACTTCGGCGCGACCTCGTGGATCAAGCATCGAAGTCGCCTCATCCAAAATAATCACATCCGGCTGCAGCGCCAAAACGCCCGCAATTGCGACACGTTGCTTTTGTCCACCAGAAAGTCTCGCCGGTTCATGTAGCGCATAGCTTTGCATACCAACTTCATTCAAAGCCGACTCCACTCGTTCCACCATCGTATCATGCGGAACACCGTGATTTTCAAGCCCGAATGCAACGTCATCTTGCACAGTAGCCCCAACAAATTGGTTATCTGGATTTTGAAAAACCATCCCAACTTGCCGTCTAATATCCCATATATTTTTTTCAGACAAAACAAAGTGCCCGATTTTAATTAAGCCATCTTCTGGAAACAGTAATCCGTTGAGTAATTTCGCAATAGTAGATTTCCCTGAACCATTGTGCCCAACAAGCGCAACCCATTCACCTTTTTGAGCAGAAATGGATACATCTTTCACTGCATATTTTTCCGTATCTTCATATTTATAAAAAACGTGCTCTAATCTCACAAAACTTTCTGCCACGCCTAACACCTCACTTTTTGACCATTCATTGTTTATTATAGTATAAACATCCATCCGGCGCAAAATTTCCTTTTTGATTGTTTTGCTTTAATGCGAAAGGGAATATATTAACGTTAAGGATGTGATAACTATGTTAGCAGATTTTATTTTACGACTTGTTGTTGCGGGCCTCCTTGGAGCAGTTATTGGACTTGACCGGGAAATTAGAGCGAAAGAAGCTGGATTCCGTACGCATTTCCTCGTTTCGCTTGGTAGTGCGTTAATTATGATTGTCTCTCAGTATGGTTTTTCCGAAATCGCCACTATGCAAAATGTATCGTTTGACCCTAGTCGTGTCGCAGCCCAAGTGGTAAGCGGGATTGGCTTTATTGGCGCTGGTACGATTATTATCCAAAAGAAATTTGTGCGCGGGCTAACGACAGCTGCTGGACTTTGGGCTACGGCTGGCATCGGGCTCGCTATCGGCGCTGGGATGTATTGGGTTGGTATCGCCGCAACTTTACTGACGCTGATTGGCTTAGAATTTCTCAGTATCATCTTCAAATCATTCGCCTTCCATACAACCGCGATAATCTATTCCACCGACAAACAAGAAAACCTCGTGAAAATCACGGATCAGATTCAACAAAATAAACAACAAATCGTTTCGTATTCTAGCGAGAAAGAACTCATCGGCGAAAGTCTTTTTATCCGTGTAAATATTGTTGTAAAAACAAAGAATAAGAACGATGAATATGAACTATTTCACTTTATCCAAACACTTCCTAACGTAACCGTCGAAAAAATGGAGTAAACAGGGCTTTTCCAATGATTTTTACACGTTTTTGTTCACAGAATATCCATTTACTTCCAGCTTCTTCTTTTGCTATAATTCACCCGTCAGCACAAACTGAACAGAGAGAAGGGATGAAATGAAAAACTTTGTAACCTCAGAACGTTCGATTTTCGAGATGGAGAAATCAACGAAACCTGTGATTACAGTGAAAGATGGCTCTGTAGTAAAAATAAAAACAAAAGACTACTTCAACGGCCAAATTCACAACGAGCAACTTCACTACGGGGAACTAGATTGGAAGGAGTTTTCGCCAACTACCGGACCAATCTATATTGAAGAAGCAAGACCAGGGGATTTATTAGCTATTACGATTGAAAAAATTGAACTCCTAGGGACGGAGGTCTTTTTGCTAAATGGGCCTAATATTGGTATAACGGACGACTTATTAACAAGTAATTGTATACGACGCTATCCTATGGAAAATAACCACATTGTTTATTCAGACGATATTCACATTCCAATAAAGAAAACAATTGGTTTACTAAAAACAGAATCATTAAACACATCTAAATTACCTACAAAAAACGGCGGCATACTTGATTCTTCTGAAATCACTGAGGGCGCAACAATCTTTTTACCCGTCGACAAATTTGGTGCTTCACTCCATGTCGGCAACGTCCGTGCAACAACTGGCTTTGGAAAAACAACAGCAACTAGTGCCGAGGCGCCCGCAGAAGTCACTTTACGACTACAAATTCTTAAAAATCGGACTGCGCCAACTCCGACAATTATTCATAACCACCATTTAATTTGCTTAGCTTCAGATCTTACCATTGAAAAAGCTACGCAAAAAACGATGCGTAACATGATAACTTTACTTACGGAATCAGACTTAATGACAACAGAAGACGCGATGTTCTTAATTTCTCTTCAAGCCGATTTCCAAGTCTGCAAATTATGCAAGCCAAATATCACTACAAGCATCAAGTTACCTTTAGATTATTTTCCAGAAATGCCATTTTTATAAAAGAGAAACCCCATTGTATCGGGGTTTCTCTTTTATATTTGTTCGAAAATACTTCCTTGATAGTTTTTATGAAGGAAATCTGCTAGCTTCATCGCTTCTATTTCTACGGTTTTTTGGCTTTTTTTAGTTAGTTTTTTACTGAGATAAAAATGGAAGACAATTTTGCTGCCGGTCACTTTATATCGCCACGTTCCGATAAATTGCCCATTTATTATTAGTACAGCTTCAATCTGCCCAGCAATACGCCAAATCAAGCTCGTTTCCTTTTCGCTAGCCAACCAATTCTTTTTCGCATAACTAACAAAAAGTGGATCGAATTTCCCTAGTAGTAAAGGCGTGTCCATTTCCAGCTCTTCGTGTGTTTCTATTTTGCTGTAATATGTCTTTCCATCTTCACCAATGTAGCAAATGTAGTTTTCAAGCTGCTTTTCGAGAGTTGCCATGTACTCGCTATTGCGCAAACCACTCCAATGTTTAAAATCCTGAATCGTTGCAGGCCCGTAAGCACTAAAATAACGGTCAATCATTGTTTCGAGGCCTGTTTGATCTCGCTCGATACTTAGCCAACCTTCCTGGGACTCTGAACCAATACGGCTGCGATGACTATAAAATCTCGTTTTGGGAGCTTCGGGTACACAAAACAATTTGCCCTCCAGCGAACCTTGAATAAAAACGCCGCCCCAAGTCATCAACTCTTTTGCCTGATCACCAAATAACGCCGCAAAAGCTTCTTTAGGCACTTTATCTTCACGCAAGAGTAATTCTTCCATTTCTGCCAAAAGATCGTCCAAATCGCGCCCTAACGACTCTGTATGCTTCCGTAACCAATTGTTTTTATTAGCATATACATCATGTACATAAAACCAATCATCTGGCGCAAACATATGGACTGTCATTCTTTGGCCCCAGATTTTGATTAATTCATTTTTATCATAGGTAATTTGCAAATTTTCTTTTGTTAAATTATCTACACGATTAAACAAACTGATCTCACCAAATTGTTGGTACTGCGACTGTATGCCAAATAACGCACGAGTTGCCTCCTCTGCGGTAGCGAATTTGGTTTGTAGTAAACCGGAATTATGTAGTCTATTTTGGACAATTTGCGAGTTAGTTAACGAGCGCATTATTTGGCCTCCTCTTATCTTTGGGATTTACTATAGATGGTTTCTAATATAAAGGCAAGAAAAAAAGACCTGCTATCCGAAGATAACAGGTCAAACAAAAAAAGCCTGCCTCCTAGCCTACGATTAAATAGACTAGGAAACACAGAGCTAGACAAGGAAACACGAAGTCCCCATATCATGACACTCCACTTGCTTTAAACGTTTTATTATTAAACTAATTCAATAATAACCATTGGTGCGCCGTCACCGCGACGTGGACCTTTTTTCAAGATACGAGTGTAACCACCTTGACGTTCCGCGTAACGTGGAGCAACATCATCAAATAGTTTTTGTAGAGCGTATACAGGACGGTTTTTCTTCACAGTAGAACCATCTTTACCTTTAGCATCTACTTGTACTACTTCTACAACTTCATGACGGATGAAAGCAGCTGCTTGACGACGAGCGTGCAAGTCTCCTTTTTTCCCAGAAGTGATTAGTTTTTCAACAACTTTACGAATCTCTTTAGCGCGAGCTTCTGTTGTTTCAATACGTTCAAATACGATTAAATCCGTTGCAAGATCACGTAGTAACGCTTTACGTTGTGAGCTTGTACGACCTAATTTTCTGTAACCCATGGAATTGCCTCCTTTATCAGTTTTCGTTTCTTAGAGATAAGCCAAGGTCAGCCAGTTTTACTTTAACTTCCTCAAGCGATTTACGGCCCAAGTTACGGACTTTCATCATATCGTCTTCGGATTTGTCAGCAAGTTCCTGTACTGTATTGATTCCAGCGCGTTTTAAACAATTATATGAACGAACAGACAAGTCTAATTCTTCAATAGTCATTTCAAGCACTTTCTCTTTATGGCTTTCTTCTTTTTCAATCATAATTTCAGCTTTTTGTGCTTCATCTGTTAAGTTAACGAAGATACTTAAATGCTCAGAAAGAATTTTAGCTCCAAGTGAAACTGCTTCTTCTGGGCTGATACTTCCGTCAGTTAACACATCAAACGTAAGCTTATCATAATTAGTTGATTGTCCAACACGTGTATTTTCCACTTGATAGTTCACACGGATAACCGGTGAAAAGATTGAATCGACTGGAAGTACACCAATTGGCATATTTTCGCGTTTATTTTGATCAGCAGGTGTGTAACCACGACCACGAGTCGCATTTAAACGCACATGAAATTTAGCATTATCACTTAATGTAGCAATGTGTAAGTCGGGATTTAAAATCTCAACGTCGCTGTCATAATTAATGTCAGCTGCAGTTACTACACCAGGACCTTGCATATCGATTTCTAATGTTTTTTCTTCATCAGAATAGATTTTTAGTGCAAGTTTTTTGATATTTAAAATCATGGTTGTTACATCTTCTACTACACCTTCAATTACAGAAAACTCATGTAAAGCTCCATCAATTTGGATAGAGGTTACTGCTGCACCTGGAAGAGAAGATAATAGAATACGACGTAAGGAGTTACCCAAAGTTGTACCATATCCACGCTCAAGTGGCTCTACAACAAACTTTCCATACTTGGCATCATCGCTGATCTCAATCGTCTCGATTTTTGGCTTTTCAATTTCGATCATTCAAATTTACCCTCCTTCAAAACGTCTAGAATATCAGTCTTTATGTCAAACTCTCTGCCTTGATAGTTAAGACAGTAAAAATCTACTATTGGCAAAAGAAAACGACCACTTATACGCGACGACGTTTTGGAGGACGACATCCGTTATGTGGAACTGGAGTTACATCTTTAATAGCTGTTACTTCAAGACCAGCTGCTTGTAGTGCACGGATAGCCGCTTCACGACCTGAACCAGGACCTTTAACAGTTACTTCTAATGTTTTTAAACCATGTTCTTGTGCTGATTTTGCTGCACTTTCAGCTGCCATTTGCGCTGCGAAAGGAGTAGATTTACGAGAACCTTTAAATCCTAGAGAACCTGCACTTGACCAAGCTAAAGCATTACCATGTGTGTCAGTAATCATTACGATCGTATTATTAAATGTAGAACGAATGTGTGCAATACCAGATTCGATATTCTTTTTCACACGGCGTTTACGAGTATTTGTTTTACGAGCCATTCACTAACTACCTCCTTTACTATTATTTCTTTTTGCCTGCTACTGTTTTGGACGGGCCTTTACGAGTACGGGCATTATTTTTTGTATTTTGTCCGCGAACTGGAAGTCCACGACGGTGACGCATGCCACGGTAAGAACCGATTTCGATTAGACGTTTAATGTTTAAGTTTACTTCACGACGAAGGTCACCTTCAACTTTAATACGGTCTAAGATTTCACGGATTTTACCTAGCTCTTCTTCAGTTAAATCACGAGTACGAGTATCTTCAGAAACGCCAGCTTCAGCAAGAACTTCTTTAGCTGTTTGTTTACCGATACCATAAATGTAAGTCAGGGAAATAACAATACGTTTTTCACGTGGAACGTCCACACCTGCAATACGTGCCATTTACTTAAGCACCTCCTCTTATCCTTGTTTTTGTTTATGTTTTGGATTTTCACAAATTACCATTACTTTACCTTTACGACGAATAACTTTACATTTTTCGCACATAGGTTTCACTGATGGTCTTACTTTCATATAGATATACCTCCTTGTTTATTAGAGAAAATGTCTCTATAAACCGATAATTTCTAAGCTGGATAAACCAGACCGGTATATAAATTCAATTTCGGAGTGCAAATTATTTGAAACGATAAGTAATTCTTCCGCGTGTCAGGTCGTATGGAGAAAGCTCTACTGTCACTTTATCTCCAGGTAAAATACGAATGTAATGCATGCGGATTTTACCAGAAACAGTTGCCAGTACTTTATGACCATTTTCGAGTTCAACATTGAACATCGCGTTTGGTAGAGTTTCTTGTACTACGCCTTCTACTTCAATAACATCTTCCTTTGCCATATGTTTGCTACCTCCTTCTTGTATTCTTGGATTTGTTCCTGATGCAGGCCTAATCCTTTCAGTGTAACTATTTCTCTTACATGAAAAAAACGTAAAACATGCAAAAATGGATGCACTTCATTAAAAGGCAACACATTTCGCCAGCTTTTCAGACAACCTGTAAAAGTGAAATCCGTAAAACCAGAAGAACTGTCACTCGCAAAAGCATTGCGGCGGAACAGGTCAGGGTAGAACATATACGTCATTCGGATGATCTTCAAACGGTTCTCTCGTTCATCATGATTTGCATAGATGCCTTTAATTCCACTGCCAATTATCCATTATACTACAAATTAATCTAATTTGCACGCATTGATTTTGACAGTGATTTCAGCACAGCTCACTCCTCAAAAAGAAGCAAGAATTTTTTCCACATCTACAAAAACGTCATTAATATCTTGCTCGCCGTTTATGCTATGAAGTTTACCCTTTTCGGAGTAAAAATCAAGAAGCGGCTTGGTCTGTTTCATATTTACATTTAGTCGATTTTCAACGGTTTCTTTCTTGTCGTCCTCACGTTGGTAAAGTTCTCCACCATCTAAATCACATTTCCCAGCAACTTTCGGTGGGTTGTAAATTTCATGGTAAGTTTTACCGCAAGTCCGGCAAATCCAGCGACCAGTAAGACGTTTCATTAAAACATCTTTCTCAACGTCAATGTTAATGACAGCATCAAGTTCTGTTCCTAAATCACGTAGAATATTTTCAAGCTCTTCTGCTTGTTCCACAGTACGCGGAAAACCATCAAGCAAGAAGCCATCCTTAGCATCATCTTCGGCTAAACGTTCACGAACGATACCATTTGTTACTTCGTCAGGAACAAGATCGCCGTTATCCATAAAGGATTTAGCCTTGCGTCCTAACTCTGTGTTATTTTTCATAGCTGCTCGGAACATATCTCCAGTGGAAATATGAGGAATGTTGTATTTCTCAACAATCTGTTCCGCTTGTGTGCCTTTTCCGGCGCCGGGCAGTCCCATTAATACTAATTTCAACTGTTTCGCCCCTTATTACGCGCTAGCTCCTGCTAGGAATCCCTAACAAGAACTGCGTGTTATTTGATAAATCCCCGATAGTTCCTTTTTACAAGTTGTCCTTCGAGTTGTTTCGTAGTATCTAATGCTACCCCGATAACAATTAGTAGGCTTGTACCACCAACGGCTAACGACTGAGGTAAACTAAACACAGTAGTACCGATAGTTGGAAGTATAGCAACCGCTGAAAGGAAAATTGCACCAACAAATGTTAGTCGGTAAAGTACCGATGTAAGATAAGCTTGTGTTTCCCGACCAGGACGTTTACTAGGAATATACCCACCTTGCTTTTTCAAGTTGTCTGCAACTTTCTCAGGGTTCACTTGAATGAAAGCATAGAAATAAGTGAAAGCAACAATTAGTGCAACATATAAAATCATACCAATTGGTTTTGTGTAATCAAACACGTCTTTCAATACTTTTACCACATCGTTACTTTGATCAAAGAAAGTAAGAATGGTTTGCGGTGTAATAATAAATGCACTTGCAAAGATAACTGGGATAACTCCGGCAGAGTTAAGTTTTAACGGCAAGTGCGTTGCTTGCGCGCCCGATTGTTTTGCTCCTGCTACACGTTTAGAGTATTGAATTGGAATTTTACGTAATGCTTGTTGGAAGAAGATTACAGCTACAACAATAGCTAAAATCGCAACCCCTACACCAACTAACGTCAGAACATGTAGGAAAAGTTGATCACCAGCGTTTTCGATTTGCGAAACATATAGTTGACGTACTCCATCAGGAATACGAGCAACAATACCTGCAAAGATAATGATGGAGACACCATTACCAACACCTTTAACAGTGATTTGCTCTCCTAACCACATTAAGAACATTGTACCAGTAGTTAATACAACAGCGATAATTGCATATCTACCTATGGAAGGTTCAATAACTAGGCCAGCTGCTGACATGCGGTTAAACCCGTATGCCATACCGAAAGCTTCAACTAAACCAAGTCCAATTGTCATGTATCTAGTAAGTTGATTGAGTTTTTTACGACCCATTTCCCCTTGCTTAGACCACTCAGTCAATTTAGGAACAACGTCCATTTGAAGTAACTGAACAATAATGGAAGATGTAATGTAAGGCATTACACCCATGGCAAAAATTGAGAAGTTTTTTAAAGCCCCACCATTAAATGTATTTAAGAACCCCAAAATACCGCCATCCATACTAGATTGTAGTGCTGCTGCGTTAACTCCCGGTACTGGCACGAATGTACCAATACGGAAAATAACTAGCATTGCTAATGTAAATAGTATTTTTTTACGGATGTCTGCTACTTTGAAGAAGTTAACTAACGTTTGAAACATTAGATCACCTCAGTTTTTCCGCCAGCTGCTTCAATTGCTTCTTTTGCAGCTGCAGAGAATTTGTTCGCTTTCACAGTAAGTTTTTTCTCGATATTTCCATTAGATAAAATCTTGATTCCGGATTTTTCATTACGAATAATTCCAGTTTCAACTAAAAGTTCTGGCGTTACTTCTGTACCATCTTCAAAGCGGTTTAAAACATCCAAGTTCACGATAGCAAATTCTTTACGGTTGATGTTTGTGAATCCACGTTTTGGAATACGACGGAAAAGTGGAAGTTGTCCACCTTCAAAACCTAAACGTACGCCACCACCAGAACGAGCTTTTTGTCCTTTATGACCGCGTCCTGAAGTTTTGCCGTTACCAGAGCCTGTTCCACGACCAACACGATTACGTTCTTTACGAGAACCTTCTGAAGGCTTAAGTTCATGTAGTTTCATGTCAAGCACCTCCTCCTATTTAACAAATTCTATCAAATTGCATAATTTTTTAAGCTTAAACTTCTTTGACGTCCACTAAATGACTTACTTTAGTGATCATCCCACGAATTGCAGGATTATCTTCTTTAACCACTACAGAATTTGTTTTACCAAGACCTAATGCTTGAACAGTTTTGCGTTGTGGTTGAGGGCGTCCGATTAAGCTACGTTTTAGAGTAATTTCTAACTTCGCCATAATGATAATTCCCTCCTTATCCTAACAATTCTTCTACTGTTTTGCCACGAAGTTTCGCAACATCTTCAGCGTTTTTCAGTTGTTTAATTCCGTCGATTGTAGCACGAACCATGTTAATTGGTGTATTAGATCCAAGCGATTTGGAAGATACATCAGCAACACCGGCAAGTTCTAGGACCGCACGAACGGGACCACCAGCAGTTACACCAGAACCGGCACTAGCAGGTTTAAGAAGAATTTCTCCGCCACCAAAATGTCCGACTACAGTGTGTGGAATAGTTGTGTCTACAGTTGGTACACGCACCATGTTCTTTTTAGCATCCTCAACAGCTTTACGGATAGCATCTGGAACTTCTTGCGCTTTACCAGTACCGAAACCAACATGACCGTTTTTGTCTCCAACAACAACAAGTGCTGTGAAACGGAAACGACGTCCACCTTTAACTACTTTAGCAACACGGTTGATTGTAACAACGCGTTCTTCTAAATCTAATTTGTTTCCATCAATTTGCTCAGGCATGTAATATGTCCCTCCTTCTTATTAAAATTCTAGTCCATTTTCGCGAGCTGCTTCAGCAAGAGCTTTCACGCGGCCATGATATAAGTATCCTCCACGGTCAAAAGTGACAGAAGTAATACCTTTTTCGGAAGCACGTTTAGCAACTAGTTCGCCAACTTTGCTTGCTGCATCAACTTTGGATTCAGCAGAACCGAAATCTTTATCTAAATTAGACGCACTTGCAAGTGTCACACCATTTACATCATCAATAATTTGAGCATAAATGTTTTTGTTTGAACGGAATACGTTTAAACGTGGACGACTTTCAGTTCCAGAAATCTTAGAACGAACACGAGCATGTCTTTTTTTACGTACTTTATTTTTGTCGATTTTGGTAATCACACGACTCACCTCTTCTCTCATTTGCCTAATTAAGCGGCATTATTTACCAGTTTTACCTTCTTTACGGCGTACATGTTCGCCTTCGTAACGAATACCTTTACCTTTATATGGCTCTGGTGGACGTACGGCACGAATGTTTGCAGCTAACTCGCCAACGTGTTCTTTGTTGTATCCTTTAACAATCACTTGTGTGTTTGCAGGAACTTCAATATCTACGCCTTTAGGAGCAACAAACTCTACTGGATGAGAGTACCCTACGTTAAGAACAAGCTTGTCGCCTTGTTTTTGCGCACGGTAACCAACACCGATAAGTTCTAATTTCTTTTCATAACCCTCGGAAACTCCGACAACCATGTTATTAAGAATAGCACGAGTTGTACCATGAAGTGCACGGTGGTTTTTATTATCAGACGGGCGAGAAACGTTAATTTCGTTGCCTTCGATTTTAATAGTAATTTCTGGGTTGAACTCTTTTACAAGTTCACCTTTAGGACCTTTAACTGTTGCTGTTGATCCATTAAGTGTAACTGTTACACCTGCAGGAATCACAATAGTTTTTTTACCTATACGGGACATTTATTGCACCTCCTTATGGTTTACTTTTTCTTACCAAACGTATGCTAGTACTTCTCCGCCGACTTGTTTAGCACGGGCTTCTTTGTCGGTTAAAACACCTTGGGAAGTAGACACGATTGCGATACCTAGACCGTTAAGTACTTTAGGCACCTCAGTTGATTTTGCATATACACGTAAACCTGGTTTACTGATACGTTTCAAACCAGTGATTACACGTTCGCCAGTCGCTCCATATTTTAAGAAAACACGGATTGTTCCAGCATTGTCATCTTCAATATATTCAACGTCACGGATAAAACCTTCACGCTTCAATATTTCAGCAATTTCTTTTTTGATTTTGGATGCAGGCAGTTCTAATTTATCATGTTTAACCATGTTTGCATTACGAATGCGAGTTAGAAAATCTGCAATTGGATCTGTCATCACCATGTATAATACCCTCCTTCCTTAAACTCTTTCTTACCAGCTTGCTTTTTTCACGCCGGGAATTTGACCTTTATAGGCAAGTTCACGGAAACAAATACGGCATAATTTAAATTTGCGAATAACGGAATGTGGACGACCACAACGTTCACAACGAGTATATGCTTGAACAGCGTATTTAGGTGTACGTTTTTGCTTCGCGATCATGGATTTCTTAGCCACGTTTTCGCCTCCCTACTAAATTAGTTTTGATTACTTTTGAAATGGCATCCCTAGTTGAGTTAGTAACTCATGAGATTCTTCATCACTTTTGGCAGTTGTAACGATTACTACGTCCATACCGCGTACTTTTGATACTTGATCGTAATCAATTTCAGGGAAAATAAGTTGCTCTCTAACACCCAACGTATAGTTACCACGACCATCGAAAGCTTTTTTCGATACGCCACGGAAATCACGAACACGTGGAAGTGAAACAGTAACTAATTTATCTAAGAAATCATACATGCGTTCACCACGCAAAGTTACTTTAGCACCGATTGGCATTCCTTCACGAAGACGGAAACCAGCGATAGAATTTTTTGCTTTTGTGATTACAGGTTTTTGACCAGTGATAAGAGCTAACTCCTCAACTGCACTGTCTAAAACTTTCGCATTTGCTGTAGCGTCACCAACACCAGTGTTGATTACGATTTTATCTATTTTTGGAACCTCCATTACGGAGTCATAATTGAATTTGCTCATTAAAGCAGGAACAATTTCCTTAAGATATTGATCTTTAAGGCGATTCATGTAATATTCCCTCCTTCCTACGACTATTATTTATCTATTACTTCACCGGATTTTTTTGCTACGCGTACTTTTTTGTCGCCTTTAACTTCGTATCCTACACGAGTAGGTTCGCCTGTTTTAGGGTCAATTAGCATTACGTTTGAAACGTGGATTGGTGCTTCAACATTCAAGATTCCGCCTTGCGGGTTGACGTTGGAAGGTTTTGTATGTTTTTTAACCATATTGATTCCTTCGATAAGTACGCGATCCTTTTTCGGAAATGCTGCGAGCACTTTGCCGGATTTGCCTTTATCTTTACCAGTAATAACTTTTACTTTATCACCTTTTTTGACATGCATTGGTATAGCACCTCCTTGATTTCTTGGAACTTATTTTTTAAAGAACTTCTGGAGCTAAAGAAACGATCTTCATAAAGTTGTTTTCACGAAGTTCGCGAGCAACAGGTCCAAAAATACGTGTTCCACGAGGACTTTTATCGTCACGGATAATGACACATGCATTTTCATCAAACTTGATGTAAGAACCGTCTTGACGACGTGCTCCACTCTTAGTACGAACGATTACTGCTTTAACAACTTCACCTTTTTTGACAACGCCGCCTGGTGTTGCTTGTTTAACGGTACACACGACAACATCGCCAATGTTAGCAGTTTTGCGTCCTGATCCACCTAGTACTTTAATAGTTAAAACTTCACGAGCACCAGAGTTATCAGCCACTTTCATACGACTTTCTTGTTGAATCATTAGGACACCCTCCTTCCAGAATAACGGGTCGGAAAAATTGCACTCGGCAACTTTTCACAATCTATTTTTAACTTTTGATTTAGATAATTACTGCTTCTTCTACAACTTCTAATAAACGGAAATGTTTAGTTGCAGACAATGGACGAGTTTCGGAAATACGAACTACATCGCCAGCTTTTGCAATGTTATTTTCATCATGCGCTTTGAATTTTTTAGAATACTTCACGCGTTTACCGTACAAACCATGTTTCTTGTACGTTTCAACAACCACGGTAATTGTTTTATCCATTTTATCGGATACAACACGACCAGTATAAACTTTACGTTGGTTACGGTCAGCCATGTATTAAAACCTCCTTACGATTCTTTTTTAAGCAAGTTCTCTTTCTCGAACGATTGTTTTCATACGGGCAATTGCTTTACGAACCTCACGAATACGTGCGGTGTTTTCTAATTGACCAGTAGCTAATTGAAAGCGCAGGTTGAAGAGCTCTTCTTTCAAAGCTTTTTCTTGATCTTGGATTTCGGTAGTGGATAAATCACGGATATCATTAGCTTTCATTTGCTTCACCACCAATTTCTTCACGTTTAACGATCTTAGTTTTGACCGGCAGTTTGTGTGCTGCTAGACGTAATGCTTCACGCGCCACATCTTCAGGAACACCTGCGATTTCAAACATAATTTTGCCACGTTTGACTGGGCTTACCCAACCTTCCGGAGCACCTTTACCTTTACCCATCCGAACCCCGATTGGTTTAGAAGTGTAAGATTTATGAGGGAAAATTTTAATCCAAACTTTACCGCCACGTTTCATGTAACGAGTCATTGCGATACGAGCTGCTTCGATTTGACGGTTTGTAATCCAAGAAGCTTCAACTGCTTGAAGACCATATTCACCAAATGCAACTTCAGTTCCGCCTTTCGCGCGTCCACGCATGTTTCCGCGGAATTCACGACGGTATTTTACACGTTTAGGAACTAACATTATTATTTTCCTCCTTCCACATTGTTTTTCTTCGTAGGAAGGACTTCACCGCGGTAGATCCAGACTTTAACGCCTAGTTTACCATAAGTTGTGTCAGCTTCTTCCCATGCGTAGTCGATGTCGGCACGCAATGTATGAAGAGGTACTGTTCCTTCGCTATAGTGTTCAGCACGAGCGATATCCGCTCCGCCAAGACGACCAGATACTTGAGTTTTGATACCTTTTGCTCCAGCACGCATAGTACGTTGGATAGCTTGTTTTTGCGCACGACGGAAAGATACACGACCTTCCAATTGACGAGCGATATTTTCAGCAACCAATTTTGCGTCTAGGTCAGCACGTTTGATTTCTACGATGTTGATATGAACACGTTTTTGAGTAAGTTCGTTTAAGTTTTTGCGTAATGCTTCAACTTCAGAACCACCTTTACCGATAACCATACCAGGTTTTGCAGTATGAATAGTGATATTCACACGGTTAGCTGCACGTTCGATTTCTACACGAGAAACAGAAGCGTCAGATAGACGTTTTGCAACGTAATCACGGATGCGTAAATCTTCATGTAAGAAGTCCGCATAATCTTTTTCCGCGTACCATTTGGAGTCCCAATCACGGATGACACCGATACGCATACCTATTGGATGTACTTTTTGACCCACGAATTATCCCTCCTTCACTTCAGATACCACAACTGTAATGTGGCTAGTACGTTTGTTGATTGCACTTGCACGACCTTGTGCACGTGGACGGAAACGTTTAAGTGTTGGACCTTCGTCAACAAATGCTTCCTCTACTACAAGGTTGTTAATGTCTAAATCATAGTTATGCTCTGCGTTAGCAATAGCAGATTTTAATACTTTTTCAATAATTGGGGAAGCTGATCTTGGAGTATACTTCAAGATTGCAATTGCTTCGCCAACTTGCTTGCCTCGAATTAAATCAATGACGATTCTAGCTTTGCGAGGAGCAATACGAACCGTTTTGGCAACGGCTTTTGCGCTTGTAACTTCACTTGCCATTAGGATATCCTCCTCTCAAATTAGCGTTTAGTTTTTTTATCGTCGCCCGCATGACCGCGGTACGTACGAGTTGGTGCGAATTCGCCCAGTTTGTGTCCTACCATATCTTCTTGAACATAAACAGGAACGTGTTTACGTCCATCATATACAGCGATTGTTAGTCCAACAAAAGTTGGGAAAATCGTGGAGCGACGAGACCAAGTTTTAATTACTTGTTTCTTTTCGCTTTCTGCTGCAGCGTCCACTTTCTTCATCAAGTGGCCATCAACAAAAGGTCCTTTTTTCAAACTACGACCCATGACGGAACCTCCCTTCGCATAGTCAGGAAGCTGAGAACGCATGTCCTCGCTATCCTGCTACCAATTTTATTCAATCTATTAATCCGATTATTTTTTCTTACGACGACGTACGATAAATTTATCGGAGTTGTTGTTTTTCTTACGTGTTTTGTATCCAAGAGTTGGTTTACCCCATGGAGACATTGGCGATTTACGGCCGATTGGAGCTTTACCTTCACCACCACCGTGTGGGTGATCGTTCGGGTTCATTACAGATCCACGAACAGTTGGGCGTTTACCCATCCAACGTGAACGACCTGCTTTACCGATGTTGATAAGTTCATGTTGTTCGTTACCAACTTGACCGATTGTAGCACGGCAAGTAGCAAGAATCATGCGAACTTCACCGGAGTTTAAGCGGATTAATACGTATTTGCCTTCTTTACCAAGTACTTGAGCACTTGTTCCAGCAGAACGTACTAATTGTCCACCTTTACCAGGTTTCATTTCGATATTGTGGATAACAGTACCCACTGGAATATCTTTTAATTCTAGTGCATTACCAACTTTAATGTCAGCTTCTGCTCCTGAATAAATTGTTTGACCTACTTCAAGGCCTTTCGCTGCGATAATGTAGCGTTTTTCTCCATCAGCATAGTTGATTAGAGCGATATTAGCAGAACGGTTTGGATCGTACTCGATCGTTGCAACGCGTCCAGGAATACCATCTTTGTTACGTTTGAAATCAATCACGCGGTATTGGCGTTTATGGCCACCGCCGTGATGACGAACAGTTAACTTACCTTGGTTATTGCGTCCGGCTTTCTTTTTAAGAGGACGTAGTAAAGATTTTTCTGGAGTACTTGTAGTAATCTCAGCGAAATCAGAACTAGTCATGTGCCGGCGCCCGTTAGTGGTAGGTTTATACTTTTTGATCGCCATTGTTTCCCCTCCTCGTTAGATTTATTTAAAGTTAGTCGAATTATACTTCAAAGAATTGAATTTCTTTGCTGTCAGCTGTAACAGTAACAATCGCTTTACGACGTTTGTTAGTGTAACCTGCATAACGGCCCATACGTTTAAGTTTGCCTTTGTAATTCATTACGTTTACTTTAGCAACTTTTACGTCGAAAATTTCTTCAATTGCGTATTTTACTTGCGTTTTAGTTGCGCGAGTATCTACTTCAAATGTATATTTCTTATCGTCGAGAATGCTTGTAGATTCTTCAGTTACAACTGGGCGCTTAATGATGTCGCGTGCATCCATTATGCGAGCACCTCCTCTACTTTTTCGACAGCTGCTTTAGTGATAATTAATTTATCATGTTTAGCAACTTCTAGTACTGAGATACTTTCAGCTGGAATAACTGTAATGCCTTGTAAGTTGCGTGCAGATAATTCTACATTTTCACTTTCACCAGCAACTACGATTAGTGCCTTAGTATCTACAGAGATATTTTTAAGAAAAGCCGCAAATTCTTTTGTTTTAGGTGCATCGAAAGTCAAACCTTCAAGTACAACTAATTTTTCTTCGTTAACTTTAGAAGAAAGAATCGATTTAATCGCTAAACGACGAACTTTCTTAGGTAATTTGTAAGCATATGAACGAGGTGTTGGGCCGAATACGACACCACCGCCACGCCATTGTGGGGAACGGATTGAACCTTGACGGGCACGACCTGTACCTTTTTGACGCCATGGTTTACGTCCGCCACCACGTACTTCTGAACGATTTTTTACTTTGTGAGTCCCTTGACGTAGGGATGCACGTTGGCTCAAAATTACGTCAACAACAACTTTTTCATTTGGTTCGATACCGAAAACAGTGTCGTTTAAAGTGATTTCGCCAGCGTTTGTTCCATCTTGTTTAAGTAAGCTTAATTTTGGCATTCGTTAGTCCTCCTTTCCAAATGAATTATTTTGCTTTAGTAGCAGTTTTAATTTGAACTAATGCTTTTTTAGCGCCTGGAACGTTACCTTTTACTAAAAGAACGTTCTTTTCAACGTCTACTTTAACGATTTCTAGGTTTTGGATAGTGATTTGTTCTCCACCCATACGACCTGGAAGTAGTTTATTTTTGAAAACACGGTTAGGTGCTACTGGACCCATTGAACCTGGGCGACGATGGTAACGGGAACCGTGGGCCATAGGGCCGCGTGATTGTCCGTGGCGTTTAATAACACCTTGGAAACCTTTACCTTTCGATACGCCTGTCGCGTCGATGATGTCACCTTCTGCGAATACGTCTACTTTTACTTCTGCACCAATCTCATACTCGTCTAAGTTTACATCGCGGAATTCGCGAATGAAGCGCTTAGGAGTAGTATTGGCTTTTGCTACATGACCTTGTTCGGGTTTGTTTGACAAAATTGCTCTCTTATCTTCGAAACCGATTTGTACAGCTTCATAGCCGTCAGTTTCAACAGTTTTCTTTTGAAGTACCACGTTTTGTGCTGCTTCGATTACTGTTACTGGAATAAGTTCGCCGTTTTCAGTGAAAACTTGTGTCATCCCTACTTTTCTACCTAAGATTCCTTTGGTCATGAGTCACACCTCCTGTTAATTTAATATATTCTTATTATAGTTTGATTTCGATGTCCACACCGCTTGGCAAGTCTAAACGCATCAAGCTATCAACTGTTTGTGGTGTTGGATTAACGATGTCGATTAAACGTTTGTGTGTACGCATCTCGAATTGCTCACGAGAATCTTTATATTTGTGGACCGCACGTAAGACTGTGTAGACTGACTTCTCTGTTGGAAGTGGAATCGGACCAGATACGGAAGCACCTGAGCGTTTCGCTGTTTCTACAATCTTTTCTGCTGATTGATCCAAAATACGGTGATCATACGCTTTTAAACGAATACGAATTTTTTGTTTTGCCATTACTTTCCCTCCTTTTCGCCTACTTTTAAAGTAGACATTCTCCGTGAAAATTACCTGAACATCCGCCATGGCAAAGCGGCCGGGTGTGTCAGCAACCTTTCACTTCATCACATGGGCATTCCCGGCAATACCGGGGTGCTCGTTGTCAAAAGGGCAGACCAATGCCTGTCCATTTGCACTTTATCTATTATACACGGGTTGGTGGCAGTAATCAACCGCTTTTCGAAAAAAGTTTCAAGTTATTTTCATAGGAGCTATTATATAGAAGATTCTCGGTTTTCCATCGCTTGAAAACAGCATTATAGAGCCGTTTAATGATTTTTTGCAAAAAGAAAAAACATCCGTTGAAATCGAATGTTTTTAAGTAGTTCTTAATAATACGAGACCGACCGTTAGAAGTATCATTACACAAGCTGCGATTAGGTCTCCGAAATGCCAATGCAGAATCCGGAACCGGGTGCGTCCTTCGCCACCTTGATAGCCCCTTGCCTCCATTGCGTCAGCCAACTCCTCTGCTCTATTAAACGAGCTAACAAATAATGGAATAAAAATTGGAACGACCACTTTCATTTGTTCAAAAAGGTTTCCTTCACCAAAATCCACACCACGAGCTCGCTGCGCTTTCATGATTTTGTCCGTTTCTCCCATAAGCGTCGGAATAAAGCGAAGCGCTACTGAAATCATGAGCGCAATATCATTCACAGGAACTTTTAGTACGGCAAAAGGACGAAGGATGTAAGCTATTGCATCTGTTAGGTTCATAGGCGTTGTTGTCAGCGTGATAACTGTCGACATAATAATAATTAAGACGAATCGTAAAAATACAAACACACCGTTCAGAAGCCCGAATGAGGAGATGGTAAATGGTCCCCAATCAAAGTAAATCGTACCGCCACTTGCGAAGAGTATTTGCATGACTACCGTAAATAAAATTAGCCAAATTAGCGGTTTGACCCCTTTTATAAACACTTTTAGCTTAATGCCGGTCATTTGGACAATCATTAATGTAAATAAAACCATTAATGCATATGTCCACCAGTTATTCGCTAAAAATAAAATACCGATGTAATAAAATCCAGCTAACAATTTTGTTCGTGCATCCAGACCATGGATCAAGGACTCCCCTGGAACAAAACGACCTAATATTAGTTTTTCTATCATTCAAAGAAGCCCCCTTTCCTCATGTCAATTGTTGAAACGCGACACTCACTGCCATTAAAATCGTCAACGTGGCATTAATTAATACGAAATTACGAATACCAATGACAAATGTTTTTGATTTCACTTGTTCTTCATTGAATTTAACTAAGTTACGATAAACCGGATAAATCGCTACAACTGATAGTAGCATGATCGGACTTAGGAAGTTGACCACAACCGAAATAATCACAGCCAAAAATGAAGCGTAGTATAAAGCATTAAATAATAGGACGCCCATTTTTCTACCTATATAGTAGGGAAGTGTGTAACGATGGTTTCTGATATCTTCATCTAAATCACATAAATTATTCGCGAGCATAATGTTGGCTATCGTGAAAATACATGGTAAGGATACCACACCTATCCGAATGATTTCTATCAGATTGAACTGAATCGTCACCATTTCTCCTTGCCAAAGTAAATTCGCAATGCCTGCATCGTATGCGTTCACATATACCGCCAAGAAGAAAATCCCGAATCCCATTGTCACGCCTGAAAAAATTTCACCTAGAGGCATGCGAGAAAGCGGCACAGGGCCAAACGTATATAAAATGCCGATACAAAAACAAACAAAGCCGATTAATAGAACTAGCAAATCTGTACGGAAAACTAACCATACGCCTAAGCCGGTTGCAATGAAAAACATCAGGAAAATGGTAATAATAACCGTGCGTACCGGAATTTGTTCTTGACCGATGACGTTGCTTGTTGTTCGGTAATCATAATCATGATTGTCTGTTGCTTTGCGGTAATCCATGTAGTTGTTAATCGCGGTTGTCGTTAAATCGAAAATCAACATCGAACCAAAAAATATTAGCGTATTAACTGGTTTAAACATATCGTATTGATAAACAACGAATAGCGTCCCTAACATAAACGGAAACACACTAGCTATCTTCGTTTGGATTTCAACCAACTTCAGAAACGATGGTATTGACATATCCCCTTTTTAACCCCTTTTTTAATTTATTGTGAGCAGAGTCCACGTGGATTTCTGCTCACTTCCTTCTATAATAATAGTTTATTTTTTCACGGTATCCATTTGGAAGTCTTTGTCGGTTAATTCGAATTGACCTTTTAGCCCAGATGTTTCGTATACTTTCTTCTCTTTGCTAATGAAAATCGCATCTACACCATCAAATTGTTCGATGTAGTCCATTCCACCTTTAATCCCTTTGGAGAAAGTAGCGGTTGATAGGCCATCACCATCAATCGATTTTTTAGAAACGATTGAAACTCCTGCAATGTCGTTATCAAAAGGATAGCCTGTTTTTGGATCTAAAATGTGATGATATGTTTTTCCGTCAACTTCTAGGTAACGTTCATAAATACCGGAAGTTACGATGGACATGTTGGATTCAGGAAGTTTCCCAATAACACTTCCACGCGGGGAGAATGGGTCTTGAATTCCGACATTCCATTTGTTGCCGTTCGGATTGTTACCTTGAACGTAAATGTTGCCGCCTAAATCTATAATAGAAGTTGTTACTTTATTTTCTTTGAACACTTTTAAAGTTTCATCGGTAATGAAGCCTTTAGCAATCGCACCTAAATCAAGCTCCATGCCTTCTTTTTCCAAGTAGACAGTTCGGTCTTTGTCGTTCATTTTAACATCTTTGTAGTTGATTAATGGTAAAACTGCGTCGATTTCTGCTTGCGATGGTTTACGTGCATCAGAGAAACCGATGTGCCACAAAGAAGTTAATGGGCCAATAGTGATGTCGAAGCTACCGCCAGAGTTCTCTGAGTATTTAAGTCCTTCTTGGATTAAATAGTAAACGTCTTCGGATACTTCGACTGGCTTTTTGCCAGCTTGTTCATTGATTTTGTCGACTTCAGAAGTTTTCCCTGAATCGCTTGTAGTAATTTTAGCAGCTAGGTCTTTGATGCGGTCGAAACCTTTATCAAGGACATCTTCTTTGTCTTTGTCATAAATTTTAAGTGTTACAACTGTCCCCATTAGGAAGTCTGTTTTCGAATATGGTTGATCCATTAGATTTTTAGAATCGCTTGGTTCGCTTTTTGATTCTTTACCGGAGTTTCCGCACGCTGATACAACGAGTGCTAATATGATAACTGAAAATATTATTTTCCATTTTTTCATGAGCTTTTTCACCTTTCTAATCCATGATCTTTACTTGAATAACTATAGCGTAAAAAAAGGAATAAATCTATAGTAAAAAGGCTTAATTCCTCTGTTTTTTCGATAAAAAAATCGGCTAGCCCCGAAAATCAGGGCCAGCCGTTTTGTGCATTAATTGTGCTGATTATTCAGCTTCTACTAAGTTGTAAACTTTAATTGTGTCAGTGTTGCCATTTTGTGCAGCATTTTGAAGTTGAGCTGCATAGATTTTGAATTGGTTAGAAGAATTAGTAGCACCAGAAACTGTGTCTACTGCAGCAACGTCTTGTTTTTCTACAAGAGATTTGTTAAGTGCTGGGATGTATTCTTTTGGACCAGTACCAGATTTAGCTTTCATGTTTTTCTCATATTCAGCGTCATCTGATTTAAGTTTGCCGTCTTTGTCAACATAGTTGTAGTCAGATTTAGTAATTTTACCATCTTTAACGTCCATGCTGAACACTACACGGTAACCATGTGCGTAGTTTTGTTCTTCTAATTTGTAAGTTCCATCTTCCATTTTAGCTAGGTTGTTGATGGAAATTGTAGTTGTATCAGCTTTTTGAGCTGCTTGAATTAATTGGTTAGCGTAGTTGATGAATGCGTCAGAAGAATGAGTTGCTCCTGAAACTACTTGTACAGATGAAGCGGATTGACCTTTAACTAAAGAATCGCTTAATTGTTTCAAGTATTCTTGAGGACCAGTACCTACTTTATCTTTCATCATTTTTTCGTAGTCTGCATCTTCGGATTTTAATTTACCGTCTTTGTTTTTGTAATCGTAGTTAGCTTTAGTAATTTTACCATCTTTAACTTCGATTGACATGAAAGCTTTCCAGCCTTTGTCGTCAAAATTCTTTTCTTCTAATTTGTAAGTACCATCAGTCATAGTACCATCAGTTTTAGCTGTTTTCTTTGTTTCTGTTTGTTTTGTGTCTGTGCTCTTTTTGTCTTTGCTGCTGTCGTCACTGCTACCGCAACCTACTAGTAATAAACTTGAAGCCATTACCACGGTAATACCCATTGCTACTTTTTTCAATTTCATGTTTTGCTCCCACCTTTTGTTTTATTGATTAACTTTGTTTGTGATTTCGTGAACACAAACCGATAGTCTGCGAAAGCGATATCACTTTTACAATACAAATGATACCATCAGCGTCCGGTTTTGTCTACTGTAATTCTAAAGACATAATTCATCTAATTTTCAAAATAATGACTATTGATGTATAAAAGATGGCTAAAACCAACCTTTTTGCGCAAAATAGCAAACAAAAATGTCTAACAACCTATGCATAACAAGGACTTTGTGCCTGTTTAATTATGTAACATTTGTATAAAGTCCTATTTTTAAATTTTAGATTAGAATTGTTCTTTACTATCTAGACATTTGTAGGAGGTTTCTGTTAAACTATGATAGGTTATAATAATACTGTGGGGAATTTTGGACTCATTTTATTTTTGTGAATAAACTTACAAGGAGTTGAGGAAGCATATGCCTGAAAAGAATATCGTTTTAATTGGGGCAGGATATGCAGGTGTACACGCTGCTAAGAAATTAGCTAAGAAATACAAGAAAGACAAAGACGTTAATATTACATTAATCGATCGTCATTCGTACCATACAATGATGACTGAACTACATGAGGTTGCTGGTGGTCGTGTTGAACCAACTGCAATTCAATATGATTTACGTCGTTTGTTTAATAGAACAAAAGTTAATCTTGTAACTGATAACGTGACACATGTAGATCATGATAAAAAAGTTGTAACAACAGAGCACGGAAGTTATCCGTTTGATTACCTAGTACTAGGTATGGGCGGCGAACCTAATGATTTCGGGACTCCTGGTGTTGGCGAAAATGGCTTTACACTTTGGTCTTGGGAAGATTCTGTTAAGTTACGCAATCATATTGAAGAAACTGTAACGAAAGCATCTCGCGAACAAGACGTTGAAAAACGTAAAGCAATGTTAACATTCGTTGTTTGTGGATCTGGATTTACTGGTATAGAAATGGTT
Source organism: Listeria cossartiae subsp. cayugensis (assembly GCF_014229095.1). Lineage (GTDB taxonomy): Bacteria > Bacillota > Bacilli > Lactobacillales > Listeriaceae > Listeria > Listeria cayugensis. The sequence continues at coordinate 40,876 of NZ_JAARZC010000003.1, forward strand.
GGGGAACTTTTAGAATGGAAAGATCGTCTTGCTAAAGATAACAAAATTGACGCATCTGAAATTAAATTAGTTGTAGTAGAAGCTGCTCCAACAATTCTAAACATGCTTGAAAGAAGAGACGCTGACAAAGCAGAACGTTACATGGTTAAAAAAGGTATTGAAATCATGAAAAACGCTGCTATCGTTGAAGTTAAACCTGAAAGCATCGTACTTAAATCTGGCGAAGAACTTCCAACAAGTACATTAATTTGGACTGCTGGTGTTCGCGCTAACTCTGATACAAAAGATTACGGCATGGAATCTGCTCGTGCAGGCCGTTTGAAAGTAAACCAATATATGGAAGCAGATGGTCTTAAAGACGTTTATGTCGTTGGTGACCTTGCTTACTTTGAAGATGAAGAAGGCAAACCAACACCGCAAATCGTTGAAGGCGCTGAACAAACTGCATTAACTGCAGCGAAAAGCATCATCGTTGAAATGAGCGGTACTGGCGAAAAAGAACCATTCCAAGGTAAATACCATGGTGTAATGGTTTCTATCGGAGCTAAATATGGTGTTGCTCATCTTGGTAACATGCATCTTTCTGGTTGGTTCGCTATTTTAATGAAACATATGGTTAACTTGTATTACTTCTTCGGTATCCGTAGTGGTTACTACATGTGGCAATATGTTATGCATGAATTCTTCCACATTAAAGATCACCGTAATATCTTCCGTGGTTGGACTTCTCGTTACGGTAACGTACTTTGGGTTCTTCCTTTACGTGTATATCTAGGTTGGTTCTGGATTGACGAAGCTCTTTCTAAAATCTACGGTGAAACTACATGGGATAAAGTAAGTATTACAAACTTAAAACCTTTATTTAACGGTATCGGTTCTGACTCTTGGTTAACTGCAACAAGCTCTAAAATGCCATTCGAATGGTTACAAACTGCTGCTACATCTGGCGCTAGTCAAGCTGCCGGTGATGCTGCTGGGGCTGCTGCAACAAACGTAACTACTCCAATTCTTAGCCATATGCCTGGTTGGTTTGAATGGATTATGAAACTTCTAATGCCAAACCTTGACGTTGCACTAGTAATGCAAAAAGTTGTACCTTTTGTTGAACTTGCAATCGGTCTTGCTATGGTAGTTGGTCTATTCACTTGGCTTGTAAGTATCGGAAGTGCTGGATTCCTAGTAATGTTTACACTAAGCGCTATGCTTGGTTGGGACAAATTCTGGGCGTTACCAGCTTCTATCGCACTTCTAAATGGCGCTGGACGCACATTTGGTCTTGATTATTGGGCTGTTCCTTGGTTCCAAAAACATCTTGGTCACTGGTGGTACGGTAAGCCAAGGTCCGTTTACAGAGACAAGTAAATTAACTAGTTAAATTTCAAATAAAAACTCGGGAGTGCATCCAAAAGCCAGTTTTGGCATAGGAGGTGCTTCCGTTTTTATTATTTGGTTATTTCTTGAACTTTTTCCTATTATATTTAGGCATTATCCTTTAAAATAGGATTTGTACATGACATTTTGAAAGGAGGCAATACGGTGAAGAAGTATTTTTCTATGGTGAAACGCTGGGATATTATTATTATTTTATCTCTTTGCATACTCTCCTTTTTGCCGATTGCTATTTTTTCATATGTAAAAGCGAATGAACCGGCTCCTGCTAGTGGAAAAAAAGAGCTTGTTGCGGTTATTTCTGTTGATAGTAAAGAATATAAGACCGTTACGCTCACTGGCCATAAGGGAACGGAAAGCTTTGATGTGAAACAACCGGATGGACATACTAACACGATTGAGGTTTCGGGGGAAGAAATCCGAATTAGTAAAGCGAACTGTAACGATCAGGTGTGTGTTCGGACTGGTGCAATTGATAAACAAGGAGATACGGTCGTTTGTCTTCCACATAAGTTAGTAATTGAAGTAAAAGCGAGTGACGGGAGTTCAGGCGATTCAGATGATCCGATTATCTCTTCCTGACCTTATCCTCTAATAGATAGGAAAGTGTTTCTATGACAAAAAACAGACGATTAGTATATATAGCACTTTTGGCTGCACAAGCTGTTGTCATTAGTTTACTCGAACGGGCTATTCCGTTTCCATTTGCATTTGCTCCTGGGGCGAAACTTGGCCTTGCTAATATTATTACGTGTATTTCGCTTTATACATTATCGGCAAAAGATACATTTATGATAATTTGCATTCGATTAGTATTATCCACTTTGCTTGGTGGGACGATTTCGACCTTTATGTATAGTGCGGCGGGGGCAATCTTGAGTTTTCTTGGGATGTGGCTTGTGCAACAACTGGGTCCAAAACGTGTGAGCATCATTGGCGTTAGTGTTACTGGTGGGATTTTACATAACGTTGGGCAACTCGTTATTGCCAGCTGGATTGCTGGTACTTGGTCGGTTATGCTTTATTTGCCAGTATTATCTTTTATCGGAATTCTTTCCGGAATTGCGGTTGGGATTGCGGCAAACTACTTATTAAAAAACGTCCAAACTTTGCGGATGTTCGCTGATGCTAAACAAAGTCAAGCAGCACAAAAATAACTTTTAAAAAAGGAGTTCAATATGCAACTTCATGCTATGTGGGATGAATATCCTGCACTTTCCAAAGATTTACAAGAAGTCTTACAAACAATTGAAAAAAACATTCAAATCCGCGATAAACACGTTGAGCAAAATGTGAAGGATTTGATTCACGCTGGTGGAAAATTACTGCGCCCTGCTTTTGCACTTCTTTCTGCACAAGCCGGACCTGATTTTGATAAAGATCGTGCTGTTTCGATTGCTGCTGCGCTTGAAGTGCTTCATATGGCGACGTTGATTCATGATGATGTCGTTGATGATTCACCATTACGCCGCGGTATTCCAACAATTCATTCCAAATATGGTCGTAATTATGCCGTTTATACTGGCGATTATTTATTCTGTATCTGTTTCAAAATTTTATCTGCACATGCTTCTTCTGTGGAGAATATCGAATTTAATAGTAAAAATATCGAGAAAATTTTAATGGGTGAACTAGACCAAATGCGCACTAGCTACAAAATGGATGTTACTGTCCGCGAATATTTGACGCGTATTTCTGGCAAAACAGCTCAACTTTTTGCGCTTAGTTGTTATTCTGGCGCAAGTGGCAGTAAAGCGTCTCGCATGACTGTTGCGAAATGCTATAATATCGGGCATTATCTTGGTATGGCTTTTCAAATTATTGATGACGTGCTTGATTACACAAGTACAGATGCTGGCCTTGGCAAACCCGTTTTAAATGATATGAAGCAAGGTATTTATTCTCTCCCACTTATTTATGCAATGAAAGGTCATTTGGCAGAATTTGAGCCACTTCTTTCACAAAAATTAGATATGACTGATGATGCTTCTGAACAAGTTTTAGCACTTATTTCTAAATATAATGGTGTCGAACAGGCATTTAAACTTGCTAATAAATATACGAATAAAGCCCTTCGTGAAATTAAAAAACTACCAGCTGGCGCGTATCGTGATGATATGTACCGCTTGACGAAAAGTATTTTAGATAGAGATATCTAAACCATTTAGAACATTGCTCCTTCCCTTTTTGAGTTTTGTTCTAAATTTTACGGCTCATTGTGAAAATACAAACATGAAAGCGTGATTAACGTGATTCGATTTTTAAAAATAGCTACACCTATCCTGTTATCTTTTTCTTTAGTTGCCTGTGGTTCTGCAAGTGGAACAACGGAGAAAGTTACTGCGCCAATCGAAAAAGATCGTAATTTATCGATGGTAGTAACAACCGATGTCCATTATTTTGCGCCGTCTTTAACGGATAAAGGAAAAGCTTTTGAAAAATATGTGGCTGCTGGCGATGGCAAACAACTGGCTTATAGCAATGAAATAACGGATGCTTTTTTAGCGGATGTTGAAGCGAAAAAGACCGATGTGCTCATTATTAGTGGTGATTTGACGAACAATGGTGAGAAAACAAGCCACGAGGAATTAGCGAAAAAACTCACTCAAGTAGAAAAAAATGGCACGCAAGTTTTTGTTATTCCTGGTAATCATGACATTAACAACCCGTGGGCGCGCAAGTTTGAAAAAGATAAGCAACTGCCAACTGACACGATTTCGCCTACAGATTTCAGTAAAATTTATGGAAAGTTTGGCTATGAAGATGCTATTTCGCGGGATGATTTTTCGCTGAGTTATTTAGCGGCTCCGTCTTCCAAAGTCTGGCTCCTAATGTTAGATACGGCTATTTACAAAACAAATATGCAGCAAGGAAATCCCACAACAGAAGGCGGATTAACCGCTGGAACATTAGATTGGATAAAAGAAAGCAGTGCGCTTGCGAAGAAAAACGGCGCCAAACTTATCCCTGTATTGCACCATAATTTAACTGACCATAATGACGTCATTCAAAAAGGGTATACGATTAATTATAATCAACAAGTGATTGATGCTCTTACAGCTGGCTCAATGGATTTCTCCCTAAGCGGTCATATCCACACGCAAAATATTCGTTCTACAAAGAGTACAGATGGTAAAGAAATCACGGATATCGTCACCAATGCGCTTTCGGTTTTCCCACATAAGTACGGTACAATAACGTATAGTGCCAAAAATAAAAACTTCACTTATCAGTCCAAAAAGCTAGATATCGAAACTTGGGCAAAAGCAAAAGGATCTACGGATGAAAACTTGCTGAATTTCGACCAATTTGACTACGAAACTTTTTATAATAGTGGCTATGATAAAGCAATAATGGATTTGATGACAAATGAGTCTTATGATAAATACAGTCAAGCAGACAAGGAAAAAATGGCGGATACGATGGGATTAAATAATATGTATTTCTTCGCCGGTACCGCACCACCAAAATCTGCTGGAATGGAATTATGGGATTCCGCACCGAATTCATTTTTGAAAGACTATGTTTTAAGTTCTTCCAATCCACCTAAGAAAAGTAATGACTATTATGTTAGCCCTTAAATAGAAAAAACTGGTAGCCTACGTAGCTTACCAGTTTTTTTGTATTAATTAGATGCGGCGGCCGCACTCGCAGCAGCGGCGACACCTGCTGCAGCTGCTTGTTCCATCGCAATTAAAATATGCACATTGACCATTAATCCTTCTAATTGTTCTTTGCTCATTTGCCCTGATTGTTTTTCGGTGTAGAGGCTTATCGCTAGAGCTGTAACGAATTCGCGTCCAAAACGCAAGCCTGGTTGTTGCTCCAATTCATCAATTAGCTTCACTAACCCAGAGTCAATTTTGCGACCATCCATGACAAAGGCTAAAATCCCGATGCTGGAATAATGGAGCGGTTTTATTTTCACTCCTTTTTGGCGCAATTCTTCTACGACATTATCTACTCGTCGAATGAATTTGCTGTCTTTTTCACCATATAAAAGAGTCCCGGTTGTTGCTAAAAATTGTAAGCTATCATTTTTGCGGAAGCCTTTCGCGGCGAACTCTTGAAAATAGTATTCTGTTATCTCGGCCAATTTTCCGGTATTTTCTTCTGGAAGATTTGCTAGGAAAACGGCGGTTGTCACATCTTCACTTTTAGTTAAAAATGGGTGTGCTTTTTTGAAAAGTTGGTAGATGGTTTTGGCTTTTTGAGCAGTTTTTGTCTGGTTTTCAGCTTGTAGTAATAAATATGCCGCAAAATAAGTGTATTCTGTGCGCTGGAAACCGGCTTCAATTAATGTTTTATAATTGGAAATTACTTGGCGAACGCTTTCCGGACTGGCATTCCCGTTAGCCATCAAAAGCCCTACAAGCGATGCGCGCACGTTGCCATTAAGCGCAGTAAACATACCTAGTTGCTGCTTAAATTCTTTGTTTAGTGTATGAAATTGTTCCGGATTAACCACTTCATTATTCCCCGCAAAAAGACGAGCAATCAGAAAGCGAATTCGTTTATCAATAAAACTCACACCACTTGTTTTTACTAACTCGTAATTCTTCATTAATAATTTCGTTGCTTGTTCGCTATCAAATACATATGCTGAATCCATCGGCCGCACTCCTTTTCATTTTTTGGATTAATATTCTTCTATATACAAACTCATAATGAACGCTTCAAAATTCTCAGCTAGCTTAATTATTTTATAATCAGCTTCTTGATCAATGTGAACAACTGCTGGCTCGCCTGTTTTGCCGCATTCTCGGTAATCTAAGAAAACCATATCGTGCCCGGCAGAAGGACAATCCGCAATCGCTAAACCAACATCTGGATAACCCCACTCTTCCATCCAAAATTTTGTATTGTATGATCCATTTAATGTAGAAATTCCGTGACTTCCTATTCCCATAATTCCAGTAATAGCTACACAATTCTCTGCCCATGAACTTGGCTCTGTCGTAGGTACAGAATCTATTGATACTATGCCTCCGTTTTGAGTATGGCGCATTAAGTAGACGTATGACTTAGGCAGTTTATACCCTAGTTCTGCTTCGATGTCAGCCACTCTTTGTCGTGTGGGGTACACGTCTTCATATTCATTTTTATAATTGGTTTTTGTCCAAAGCTCTGCCAAGTGATCACCTTGGAAAAATGTCCCTACTTCACTAAAATATTCATCTAACTCAGCGAAAATCTGCTTCGCCTTTTCGCGTTCGAAATCGACTGCTTCTAAATCTTGCATGTCTTCTAAAATCGACATGAGGTGTTGATAGATTTCCGGAAAACGTTCGCCTCTTTGGTATAACACGTCACTGAGTAATACGGTGGCTGTGAATATATCACTTTTATTTTCGTCTGTCACTGTTTGATTCCAACAAGTTTCAAGTAAGCGAATCGCGTCTTTTGTTTTTCTTTTGTCTAAATAATGTAATGCTTTTCTCGTTGTAAGCATAACGATTCCTCCAAATTCCTTAATAACTTTATTATACTAAAAAACCCTAGGGAAACAAAACCCCTAGGGAAGCTACTTTTATAAATTCATTCCAAGAAGCGGAATACGTTCGTTATATTTATCAACAAGTGCTTGGTTATGCGCATCGGCATTTTCGACATTTCCGCTAATAAATACTGGTGGCGTATAATTATCGTTTACCATTTTTTCAATTGCTTCTGCAAAAATCGATTGCAAGATGACCGCGCCTGTTACGGTAGATGTTGGGGCGAACGCGATATCGAAGTTGGCTGATTTTAATACTGCATCCCCTTTAACAGCACCATTATCAATCACAATATCACCTGTATCGGATAGTCGCTTGCCAGACACGTGACGCGATTTTTGACTGGCTGAATATTGCAACGAGGTTATCACGATGACAAAAGCACCTTTTTCACGGGCGATTTCGGCCACATCAATTGGTACAGGATTGCGACCCGATGTCGATAACACAATCATGACATCTCCCGGGCGAATATCTTCCTCCGCCATAAACGTTTTCGCATAATCATTTTTCCGTTCGAGTACAGAGGACGCCGCGGCACCTTCGTGGAGCATTAACGGTTCATGTAAAATCGGATGAATTGCCGCTAATCCGCCTGCTCTGTAGAATACTTCTTCGGTTAAAATATGGGAATGCCCACAGCCGAATAAATGGATAATACCGTCGTTTTCGATAGACTCGGCAACTTTGGCTCCCGCTTCTTTTACATAATCTGCTTCATTATCGAGAATATTTTCTAATAAACGAACCGTGATATCGATATAGTTATTAATCATTTACTTCTCCTCCAAAGCTGCAAAAATTTTCGCGATTTCTTCTGGTTTCGTTCTACCACTTGCTTTATCGATGGTTTTCCCAAAAATGTGCGGCATGTAAAACGGGATTCCTGTTGACTGGATGGCGTTTGTTATTTCAAGGATATTATCGGCGCCAATCCCGCCCGCTGGCTCAATACCGTAAATACCTTTCTCAGCGGCAATTTTTGTTAAATAAATTAGTTCGTCTAAATACGTTGTGCCTTCAATGCTCATAAATTTAATTGATGGGATGTTCGCGGATAGGCAATAATCAACTGCTTCTTCGGCAGTAATTTCATCTCCAGAAGATAATTTGACGATGCCGACTTTTCCTGTTGGGCGAACGAGTGCATTGGTGTAGGTTTCTGGAAGCAAGTCATTTGTTAATCCCGCTGTTTCGATTGGTTGGTTGATGTGCGTATTTGGTGTAAGACGAGCAATATGAAGCACATCGCGCCAGTTTTGCCAGTCTCCGCCACCACCAAGACCTACACTCACGACCGCCGCTGTAGTTTGTAATTCTTGAACCACATTCGCCGCTTCTTCTGCGGTTGCATAGTTTGTCGCAACGATTCCCGGAACGGCAAAACCACGCGCCGCTTCCATGACTTCCAGGCTATTTTCCTTATCTTTCGCTAAAAAATTAAATAGCGCAAAATTATTCCATTTCGGTAGATTTTCGAATTTTTTCTTGTTCAAGCTTTATCAACTCCACACATGTTTTTAACGTTTTTTCAATCAAGTATTCGCCTTTTTCTGCCGTTGCTAAAGTGGCTTCTCCTAAAACCGCTGTCTTGGTGAAATTTTGCCACGGGGTTGGGGTGTAATCCGCATCAATTGGTAAAATGGGCGGATCATCAATTGCACGACTCATATCTGCATTTTCTGGGGATAAATAGAGCATGAGTGATGTTTCGATTTCACAAGCATGAATGTACGTATGGTGATTGGCTGTTCCTTCGCGTACATCCATGGCTAATTTTTGGATATTCGGGTAAAAAATGTGCAGGATAATCATATCGGGGTATTTTGCATAAAGTTCGCGCGCTGCATCTTTGAGTGCTGCCATATTGCCAAGGTGCCCGCTCACTGGTACAAACAGCCGGAACCCTTGTTTATAAAGACTTTCACCGATTTCCACGACTACTTTGGTGACCGTTTCATTCGATAATGTCAAACTTCCCGGAAAATCCTGCAAACTCCAAACTTGGCCGTACGGTAATACCGGAAGCACGAATCCGTCTGTTTTCGCCGCTATTTTCGCAGAATATTCTGACGCTAAAATATTGTCTGTCCCTAGTGGCAAATGCGGCCCGTGCGCTTCGACCGCTCCTATTGGCAAAATGACTGGTTTCGTTTTCGTGATTTTCGCGCCAATATCAAATGAATTTTCATCTGCATATAACACAGATTTCGCCTCCTATTTTTTAAATGTAAAACATCTAGCTGGGTTATCTATGAAGAATTTTTTGACTAATTTTTCTCCATCAAAGCCTTTTTCGTTTGCTTCGTCGATAAAGCGTGGCACCCATTTTTTAGCGATATATTCGAGTCCTGGTCCGTGACCGTAATGCTTATAATATGTTTTGCGAGCGGTATCACCACTAACTAGAATTTGATCTTCAAACCCTTCTGAAACCAAGTAAAGAATCGCGGCAATCCGAGCGCTTTCTGGTGCGTATTTAATTTTGGCAATGCCATCGAATGACATGAATGCGCCTGTTTTTGCAACTTGCTTGTGGTAATACGGGTCAAGATTGCGGTCCATATGACCAATAGATAGATATTCTAACGGAATATTTTCTTGTTTTAAAATCTCGATTTGCTCTAAAGCCATCGTTCCCGCTTCTGTATGAGAATGAATTGGTGCTTTTGTCTCGTGATGTGCTCTAGCAACCGCGCGTATCGTCTTTTCTTCTAAAGGTGTAATCATATTGTAACCAGTGCCAAATTTCACCTGACCAGCCTTATACGGCGTTCCTTCAAGCCCATTTTCGACTTCATTTACAACGAATTCCGTTAATTTTTCCGTAGAAGTATTTTCAATCCATTCATAATAGGTTTCGAAATCCCCGATGATTGGTTTCAGTTCAGGTTTAATTTTCCCGTCCCACAAGAAGCTTTTGTTAAAGCCAGCTGTTCCAACGATTTGAATGCCGGTTTCTTTGGAAATTTGCGCTACATCAAGCACGCGTCTACCGTAATCAACCGCCGTCGCATCGACAATCGTTTTTCCGCCTAAATCCGCAAAATCTTGTACATCTAACTGCGATTTTTCTTTATCATCTAAAAGTAAATCGTCGGCATCTCGCTCTTGCCAGTAAGCCGGCACACAAACAATATGCTCATGCGAATAAGTAAAGCCCAGTTGCTCCGGGGCAATATCTCCATAAAAAGTACGAATAAAACTCATTTTTAAAACTTCCTTTCAAAAAACCTCTTCCTCTTGAATGCTAGACAAGGAAGAGGTTTAGATTTTACTTAAAAGAATAACTTCGCTAACATGCTGACAATTGGTCCGAGGATAAACATATCTGAGTCGGCTGCCCACATTGCTGTATCTGGAACAGTCGTATTGATAAAGAAGGTAACCATAATATATTGACCCCAGGCGACAACCGTAGCTGTTAAGAATCCACCTATCAATGCTCCTCTCACGCCACCAGTTGAGTTACCGAATACTCCAGCAACTGCCCCGTGGAAGAAGAGAACGATCATTGTTGGCACAAACACGTAGCCAACTGTATTTCCAAGTACAACTAACCAGATAATCGCTCCGATGAACGCGCCTACGAAACCGATAATTACGGAGTTTGGTGCATAAGGATAAACGATTGGCGCATCCAGTGCAGGTTTCGCACCCGGTACAAGTTTTGTTGCAATACCATTGAAGGCTGGTACGATTTCACCGATAAACATCCGCACACCTACAAGAACAATGGCGATACCCGCGGCAAACGTAAAGGACTGAACGATGGAGTAAACGATGAAACTTTGATTTCCAGATTCGGCAATGAGTTTTTCTGCTCCCGGTGTTTTCTTCACCATCAAAATTACTGCACCAACTACGAACAGAATTCCCATTGTAAGAGCGGTAATAACGTTTGAGTCACGTAAGAACTCTAATTTTTTCGGTAAATTAATATGTTCGGCATCGTTTTTCTTATTTCCGAATACTTTCCCAAGCAAAGCAGATAAAATCGCTACACTGGAAGAAGTGTGACCTAAAGCGACGTTATCATTTCCAGTAATTTTACGTAGGAATGGTTGTGTAATCGCTGGTTGGAGCGTCCAGTAAAGACCCATAATTACTGCTAAGAAGAGCACAAGTCCCCAAAATGGAATATCTCCGCCGACAGCTTGCACAGTAATTCCGGCAAAAATTGTCGTTGTCCAGAACATCATATGACCAGTTAAATAAATGTACTTAAACGGTGTAAATCTTGCTAATAATACGTTGACTAAAAATCCGAGTGTCATCGCAAGTGTTACCGCACTACCAAATTTTGCATTAAAGGCTTCTTGTCCTAAAAATCCTGCAAGTGGCGGTGTTTCAAGCCCGAATACTTCTTTCCACATCGGTTCAAAAATCCCAAGGGAGCCAGTAATAACAGCCGCACCAGCGTTAATAATTAAGAAACCAATAATTGCCTTGAACGTTCCGCTAATAACTTGGCTTAAATTTTTCTTCTGTAAAAGCAACCCTAGAAGTACGATAAAACCTAAAAGTATGGCTGGGGTTCCAAAAAAGTTATTGGCAATCCACGTAATAATCTCCATTTTTTTCCCACCTTTTTTTGTCGTATTTAACTATTTATTGCTGTGGATAATGCATTTTTAATTTCTGCGTTGTCAAAATAATTGTTGACGATGACTATTTTTGCACTCGTATCTGTTCCAAGCGTTTCAGCTAACTCTTGGCTTGTTACGATAATATCAACATTCATCGAGCGAGCTGCGGATACATCAATGTGCTCCACGTCTGCGTCCACTCCCATATCACGTAAAACTGTTTCTACATTCATTCGTAAAATTAAGCTTGTCCCTTGACCAAGTCCACACACTGCTAAAATTTTCATTATTATCCCTCCACTAATTCTCCAATTACTTGATAATCTTCTGAATGAATCATTTTTTCAATGTTCTCATTGTTACTAAGCAAGGAGACGATTTTTTGAATGACTTTTAAATGTGCCTCGCTTGAAGTTGCTGCAAGTCCGAATACTAATCGCACAGGATCATTTGCGGCGTGTCCGAAATTCACACCTTCTTTTAGTACGACAAGTGACACTGCAGAGTTTTCCACACCATCAGTTGGTCTTGCATGAGGAATTGCTATTTGAGGTGCAATGACAAAGTACGCACCATTTTCATGATAAGATTCCACCATTTTTTCAACGTACTGCTCGCTCACATAACCTGCATTCACTAATAATTCTCCTGCTTGCACGATAGCTTCGTCAGCATTTTTGGCTGTTCCATGCAGATTCACAAGCTCTTTATTCAAAAAAGACATATCTCTTCATCCCTTCTAACTGATTGATAGCGCTATCAATAACTTACACTCTTATTATAGCTGTAGCACTCCCGTTTAAAAAAGCCCAATTCCTTTCTTTTCGAAAGTGCAAAGAATAGACTGTTACATTTCGTTGTTAACGGGTATACAAAAAAGCCAGCGCGGCAACTTGGTGCCCCACTGGCTTTTTCGCTTATTTTATTGTTAACATTGCGGCAATTTCTGCTGCTGACTCTGCCTGTTCAATCTGCTCCAGTAAGTGATGTTTCATAATTAAATTAGTGAGTTGGCTCAGCGCATTAATATGTGTGTAGGAGTCAATGGAAGCGAGCACAATAATTAATTTAACTTGATCCTTCGCCTTACTTGAAAATGAAACTGGCTTATCCAGCCGTAGCAAGCTCATGCCGACGCGGTATGCCCCGTCGTCTACCGAAGCATGCGGAAGTGCAATCCCTGGTGCAATAACGATGTATGGGCCTAGTTTCTCAATATTTTCAATCATTGCATGCTGATAATTTCTCGAGATATAACCTTCTTGTTGTAGTGATTTCGAAGCAACTTGGATAGCTTCACGCCAATCAGCCACACTTTCTTGAAAAGCAATTCGTTCTTTCGGTAAAAGGTCTTCAAGTGTTGGTGATTTTTCTAGCTGGCTATCTGATTGCACTTGGAATAACACGGATTTTAGCTTGGATGCTAATTTCTCACGGTCTTCCACTTTGGCATATTGATCGACCACATCGAGCACGGACGATAACATACGCGCATCCGAATCTTTTTGTAAAATGTGTGGCGCAATCGCCTTCATCAATTGCTGTTTCTGCGCTTCGGTTAAAATTGGGCTCACTATGAAAACTGGCGCTTTCGGTTCCATAATCGGCAAAGTAGAAACGATAAAGTCTGGCGTATACAGCCCTTTTTCAAATTCACGAATCGAAATTGGCTCTAAAATCTCTACCCGTTCACCGAGCAATTGCGACAATTGGCGTTCAATCATCCGCGAAGTCCCAACGCCTTTAGAGCACACAATTAAGAGTTTCTTGCGCTCAACTAACGTATTATTTTTGCGTGAAAGATAGCCACCGAATAAAATGGTAACGTAAGCTATTTCATCTTCCGGAATTGTTTCACCAAGCAAATCTTCTAGTGGTTCTAATGATTTTTTGGTAATCTCGTACACATCACTATAACTCTGCTTAATGTCTGTACGTAGCGGATTAATCCATTCGATTTGGAATTTAAGCCGATAATAAGCTGGCTGTAAATGCAGTAATAAATCCTTTTTCAAATTGCGATGATCTTCAAAATTCACACAGGCAAGGCGCTCAAATTCGGCAATGATCTTCTCCACAATAATATCAAGTTTCCCTGTAGCGGCCGCATCATCGTTCAAACGACTCGCCCCGAGCAAAAGTTTACCTAAATAAGTGATTTCCGCATGATTGATTGAAAAATTCTCGGTTTGCTGCAATTGCTCATAAATTTCCTCCGCAATATCAAAAGATTCCACCTCATGTTCTTCATGCTCATCTAAATAACAATCACGCTTCATCCGCTCTTTAAAGAAGAAAATCATAATACCAATGCGCTCAATAACCTCATCCGTATAACGAATACCAATTTTTTTCTCCGTCACCGCTAAAATTTCGAAAATCTTATCTAAATTAGGAAATAATTCCTGATTTTTTATCATTGGATTGATTTTCATTAAATCGAGCAACTGGTCAGCGGTTGCGATTTCTTCGTTATTCATACAATAATGGATGAAAAATTGGCGGATACTTCGCTCATCACCGAGCACCATATTGCCATTTTTCCGATCATAGATAAGCTCTAAATTAAACTGTTTGAGCGCTAATTTTAATTGTTTAATGTCCTGCAAACTAGTGTTGCGACTAACTTCATTGCATTCATTAATCGTATCGATAATTACTCGTGCATCTGTTACGAGCAGAAAAAATAAAATACGGATGCGGCGTTCACTAGCTGAAAAGACTTTGTGGCTCGCTTCCCTATTTTCAAGGATTTCTTTCATTGTCGATTTTTCTTCTTCTAATAAATAATACCCTTGTCCACGCACGGATTGAATACCATCAAGTCCTATATTATCTAATTCTTTATTAATTTTTTCCACATCATATTGAAGTGTTCGTTTGGAAATGCCTAGTTCTTCTTGTAATTTCTCTGGTGCAAGATATACATTCGCCACGACGAGCGATTCGAGTAACGCCATATTTCGAGCATCAAATTGTACCACTTGGCCTACCTCCTTGATTTCGGTCTAGAAGGTAAAAAGATATGTCTACATTAAGGTTATGCGAAAATGTGATATTTTTCAAGTTAATTTTTATTTCAGGCACAAAAAAACCGACAAAGCCAAATGACTTTGTCGGTTTGAATAAGGCTACTTTTTATAAACTGATTTCCACAACATCCCTTGCTCCGTTCTTCCAATATTTACTCGGAGTAACTAATGTGAATGTCTTATTAGTTGCTAGTAATTCTTTAGGTATATTAAAACCTATCACCATTTTATACACCCCATCTTCAAATTCATAACTTGCTGCCGAAGTATCTGACAACGTTACAAATTCTTTATACCCTAACTGAAAATCAGAAATTCTTATATCTTTTTCTGTAGATTCTAATTGAACGAGCAAAAGAGCCTTATTTTCCTGCTTAAAATAATCTTTTGTCACATATTTATTTAAGTCTGCATCACTTACAACAAATGCTTTTCTAGCAATGGTTGTTGCGCTTCCAAGTTGAAATTTTTCCTGTTCAGTATGTGTCTTATTTTCATATGAAAAAGAATTAGCGTTTACATCATACACACGCCAAGCAAACAGGCCCATTACTAAAATAATTAAGATTCCGCCAAGTATTTTTTTCATGCTTTTCTCCTATTTATTATTTGGCCTGCTTCCATTTCAAATATTTCATCTGATATTCCATCAATATCAGCAATATGGTGGCTTGCTAACAAAATCGTTTTCCCTTTTTCTTTTAAGTCTAAAATCAAGTCAATAAAACTCTGACTGCCAGCTTTATCTAACGAATTTGTTGGTTCGTCAAATATTAACAAATCCGGGTCTTCCATAATAGCTTGAGCAATACCAAGCCGTTGTCTCATTCCAAGCGAATATTTTTTCACTTTCAAGTTCTCTTTTCCAGAAAGTCCAACTTGTTCTAACGCAGCAAGTATTTCCTTTTCACCTATTTGATTTCTAATAGAAGCTAAGTATTCCAAGTTTTTATAACCAGTATAATTTGCTAAAAAGCCTGGCGTTTCAATAATAATTCCGGTCTTTTCTGGGAAAGATTTAGTTTTACTAATACTAACGCCATTAATTGTAACTTCACCACTTGTTGGTGCAATAAAACCGCATAACGCCCTAAAAAGCATCGTTTTTCCAGAGCCATTATGACCTATGAACGAATAAATCCCACCTCGCTTTAATTCAAAATCAATATCATCTAGCACAGTGTTGTTGTTGATTACTTTTGTTAAATGATTAACTTTTATATAATTCATCGATCTTCTCCCTAGTTTAGTTTATATAAATCTGTCTTTCGATAAATATTTCCGCCAATGAGTATTGCCAAAATAATATATCCCAATTGAATACTAAATAACAGCCAATTATTTACATCAGCGAATCCAGCAACATTTGAAATGCTTCCTATAATCCAAGAGTTAGTAATAAAGCAGTTGGTGACAATAATGACAAGCACTACTGTGATAGCGTAAAATGGCTTAATTAATATTGAAAGCAACAATTGCAGCGTGATAAGCGCTAGCCCACCAACAAAAAAGTACAACCCAATTTCATAAAGTGGCATATTTAAATCTATAAATAATAGCACCGGTTGCACATCAAAACGAATACCAAAAAGAAAACTAATAAACACTACTAGCCCAATAATTACAAAATAATAAATCAACATCATCGTAATTATGAGTAAAATTTTGGAAAGAAAGGGCAGCATTCTATTATTAAAGCGAATAGTAATAAATTCCTCTAATGCAAACAATTCCTTGTAAAAATAACTCCCAAATAGAAAAACTGGCAAACTTTGAATGATAATCCAATTCAAGCTACTTTTGAGCGGATTTTCCGCCCCATTATCCTGTTTTAAAAAGCTCAAAAACACATCTGCTATCGTCCCCGATGCATTTTTTGCATTAACAACATTTATTAAAATTGCTAATATCAGAAGCATTCCCAAGCCTATTATTTTCAATTTATTCCCTTGAAGGAACCATAATATATCCCGTTTAAAAAATAACCACATATTAACGCACCTTCTTTTTCGAAGTTCGAAACATATCTTTTTTCTCTGTAAGTAACCAACTTATTAAAAATAATACAATAATCCCACCAACCAAGCAGAAAACTCGCCCAGCAAATGACAACAAGTCAGTAAGATCATTAGGGTTCACTATAAACAGATTGGAAATTAGCTGCAATTTGATTGTGCTAGTATCAAAGAAAAATACCAGAAATACTACAAAAAAAGCAATTGCCTTATTACCTGTAATTACAAGTAGTATATTCTGTAAAACACCTACAAGAACTAAACCTAAACCAAATAATATAAAAGAATAAATGTAAATTTGTACTATTTGGGAATTCATTACAATAACACCATTTGCATAATTTAAGGCATTAGTTAATACTGCAAGCAAAAAGGCATTCCACAAAATAACAGTTGCATTGACTTTCCAAAGTGTATATTTGTTCTTAATCCGAACAACAGCTAGTTCCCTATGTTGAAAACACAATATTTGATTCATCCATAAACAGAACGGGCTCAAAATTATAAATAGAACTTCAACTGATACGGAGCTCTGTACAATGTAAAGGACATCTGTCTCGACATTTTTTGTGTACAACAAGCGTAATACAATTATAAAAACAAATATCAATAAAAGCAGTAAATATTTTCTTCTTTCAAAATCAAAATTCAACCGAACTAAATTATGATTTTTCATTTTTCACACTCCAAATAATACCCATAATTATCACTACTAAAAGAAGTAGAAATTCTATCCAAATAATATGGAAATTTAAGGGGTAACCTTGCTTTGGAGTTAAGAAACCAAACGGACTAAACTCTGGATAGCCAATCAAAGAAAACACAACCCAAACACCATAATAAATAGCTAGTGGACTCAATAAAACTACATATTTACTAGAACTAAAAAAGGACACTAGAATTCCAATTAAAGCAAATAACCCTCCGTAAACAAAGCCTATTACAAGAAATATCATCTCATACGTAAGCGGACTGTTATAAAAAATATTCGAAAACATCGCACCATATGTAACCGGTACTTCTGCTACGAAATAATCAAGTGGTATAGAGGGGTACACTAACATTAATGCACAAAGTTCCATAATTAAAGGCAAACAAAATACTACCCCTCCAGCAATAAAAGCAACGATGCTCTTCGAAAAATAATACTGTTTATCATTTCCTCTTATTCGCGAAAATATATCTAAGCCACTACGCCGATCTTCACCCAATAAATCCGCACCAGCTAAAGCCACTAAACATGGTAACAATAAATAATAAAGGTTTGTTCCAAGCCCCGTTGTATCATAACCTGTTAAATATAAAAATACATTTTCTTCTGCCGTGGAATAGTAACGTGCGACAGTTATTTGTTGAATTAGCACAATTAACACTCCCAGTGCAAGAGCAGCAAGAAATGATTTACTTTTAAAAACTCTATTAAATTCTATTTTTAAAAATCGACTCATTTAAACTCTCCTTTTACAAATATAGGGTAAGCTTCCATTGATTCAGAAACCTACCCTATCATTATTTAAATACTATCTGGACTCCAAAGGCCTGTAGCAGTAACTCTAACAAATTGAGTTTTACTAGTTTCAGCAGCTAATTTAACATTACATTTGCCATAATCTTCATAAGCGTAGTTAGCAATTTTTTTACTTTCACCTTGCCTCACAGTCACATATTTACTTCGAACGCTAGCTCCATTAGATTTTAAAAGCCATGTATCCATTGTTCCTTTTCCAATTGAATTTAATTTCACATAAGATGATGTAGTGTTCTGTTTTTGTCTAGAACCAGTGTAATCATTTGCACCAAGTTTACCTAGTGTAAAACTAAACTTTGTATCCGAATAATTTGCTGCGCTTACGTTTAAGATTCCCATTCCTGATAAAAATATTGCACCCGCTAACCCTAAAGTAACTAATTTCTTTTTCATTTCATTCTCTCTCCTCTGTAAATTATTTATGTGCATTCCAAATATAGCACAATTATCAAAAATTGTATATATCTAATTTTTTAGAAATATGAACTAATTCTTTATTACTAGATTATTCAGCTTTTTTTACACAAAAAAACCGACAAAGCCAAATGACTTTGTCGGTTTGAATCGTATCAGATATTATTTGCTGATGTTAGAAACAACGCCAGCGCCTACTGTACGTCCGCCTTCACGGATAGAGAATTTAGTACCGTCTTCGATAGCGATTGGTGCAATTAGTTCAACTGCAAGCTCAATGTTATCACCAGGCATTACCATTTCAGTACCTTCTGGAAGTGTAACAATACCAGTTACGTCAGTAGTACGGAAATAGAATTGTGGGCGGTAGTTGTTGAAGAATGGAGTATGACGTCCACCTTCTTCTTTAGTTAAAACATAAGTTTCAGCTTTGAAGTTAGTGTGTGGAGTAATCGAACCTGGTTTAGCTAATACTTGACCACGTTGGATATCTTCACGAGCAACACCACGTAGAAGTGCGCCAATGTTGTCGCCAGCTTCAGCGTAGTCTAGTAATTTACGGAACATTTCTACTCCAGTTACTACTACTTTTTTGCTTTCTTCTTCGATACCGATAACTTCTACTTCGTCACCAACTTTAACTTGTCCACGTTCAACACGTCCAGTTGCAACTGTTCCACGACCAGTGATTGAGAATACATCCTCAACTGGCATCATGAATGGTTTTTCAGTATCACGTTCTGGAGTTGGAATGTAAGAATCTACAGCTTCCATTAACTCGTCAATTTTAGCTTCCCAGTCAGCTTCACCTTGAAGTGCTTTAAGAGCTGAACCTTTGATTACAGGAATGTCATCGCCAGGGAATTCATATTCAGTTAATAGATCACGAATTTCCATTTCAACTAATTCTAGTAATTCTTCATCGTCAACCATGTCACATTTGTTCATGAATACAACGATGTATGGAACACCAACTTGACGTGAAAGTAAGATATGTTCACGAGTTTGTGGCATTGGGCCATCAGCAGCAGATACTACTAAGATAGCTCCGTCCATTTGTGCAGCACCAGTGATCATGTTTTTAACGTAATCGGCATGTCCTGGGCAGTCAACGTGTGCATAGTGACGGCTGTCAGTTTGGTACTCAACGTGAGCAGTAGAGATTGTGATACCACGTTCTCTTTCTTCTGGAGCACCATCAATTTGGTCGTAAGCTTGTGCATCAGCATAGCCTTTTTTAGCAAGTACAGTTGTAATTGCAGCAGTTAAAGTTGTTTTACCATGGTCAACGTGTCCAATAGTACCAATGTTAACATGGGGTTTAGAGCGGTCAAATTTTTCTTTTGCCATTTTAAAATATCCTCCTCGATAATTCGATAATTATTTTTTACTTAGCTTAAATTAAACTAAGCAATACTTCTAACTAAAGTTATACTTGATGTTGCGAAAAAAATCAATTAATCTTCTTTGTTGTTTCCACCATTAGCTTTAATGATTTCTTCAGCAATAGATTTAGGAACTTCTTCATAGTGGTCAAATTGCATAGTGTATACACCACGACCTTGCGTACCTGAACGAAGGTGAGTTGCATAACCAAACATGTTTGCAAGTGGTACAAATGCGCGAACAACTTGAGCGTTACCGCGAGCTTCCATACCATCTACACGACCACGACGGGAAGTAATGTTACCCATGATATCACCAAGGTATTCTTCTGGGATAACAACCTCTACAGCCATCATTGGCTCAAGGATTACAGGATCACATTTCTTAGCAGCATTACGTAATGCCATTGAAGCAGCCACTTTGAAGGCCATTTCATTGGAATCGACGTCATGGTAAGATCCGTCGTAAAGTTTTGCTTTGATGTCAATCAGTGGGTAGCCTGCAAGTACACCATTATCTAGTGCGCCTTCAAGACCTGCTTGTACAGCTGGGATGTATTCACGTGGAACAACCCCACCAACGATTGCATTTTCAAATTCAAATCCTTTACCTTCTTCGTTTGGTCCGAATTCAATCCAAACGTGACCATATTGTCCACGTCCACCGGATTGACGTACGAATTTACCTTCAACTTGAGCAGATTTACGGAATGTTTCACGATAAGAAACTTGTGGATCACCAACGTTAGCTTCAACGCGGAATTCACGTCTCATACGGTCAACAAGGATGTCAAGGTGAAGTTCACCCATACCGGAGATAAGAGTTTGGCCAGTTTCTTGGTCAGTTTCAGCACGGAAAGTTGGATCTTCTTCCGCTAGTTTCGCAAGAGCTTGCCCCATTTTATCTTGGTCAGCTTTCGATTTAGGTTCGATAGCGACTTGGATAACTGGTTCTGGGAATTCCATGGATTCTAAGATAATTTGTTCTTTTTCATCACATAAAGTGTCCCCAGTAGTTGTATCTTTAAGTCCTACGGCAGCAGCGATGTCACCAGCGTATACGATCGAAATCTCTTCACGGTGATTAGCGTGCATTTGAAGGATACGTCCAACACGTTCACGTTTACCTTTAGTCGAGTTTTGTACATATGAACCGGAATTCAAAGTACCGGAATAAACACGGAAGAAAGTTAAGCGTCCAACATAAGGGTCAGTCATAACTTTGAATGCTAGGGAAGAGAATGGTTCTGAATCATCAGCGTGACGAGCAGCTTCTTCTCCATCAGGCAATACGCCGTTAATAGCTGGAACATCTGTTGGTGCTGGAAGGTAATCAAGTACTGCATCTAACATTGGTTGAACACCTTTGTTTTTGAATGCTGTACCACAAACTACAGGATAGAACTCAACGTTAAGTGTTCCTTTACGGATACCAGCTTTAAGTTCTTCTTTTGTAATTTCTTCGCCTTCTAGGTATTTCATCATTAGCTCTTCGTCAAGTTCAGCAACTGCTTCCACTAATTTACCGCGGTATTCGTCTGCTAAGTCTTTCAGATCAGCTGGAATTTCTTTAATATGAGGGTCATTACCTAAATCGTCTTCGTAATACAACGCGTTCATTTCGATTAAGTCAATGATACCTTCAAATGTATCTTCGGCCCCGATTGGGAGTTGGATTGGGTGCGCATTGGCAGCCAAACGTTCATGCAAAGTACCTACAGAATATAGGAAGTCTGCGCCGATTTTGTCCATTTTGTTGACGAATACTACACGAGGAACCCCGTAAGTAGTAGCTTGACGCCAAACTGTTTCTGTTTGTGGTTCTACACCAGATTGTGCATCTAGAACCGCAACAGCACCATCAAGTACACGAAGCGAACGTTCAACTTCAACTGTGAAGTCTACGTGTCCTGGTGTATCGATAATGTTTACTCGGTAGCCTTTCCATTGAGCTGTTGTCGCAGCAGAAGTGATAGTAATACCACGTTCTTGCTCTTGCTCCATCCAGTCCATTTGAGAAGCACCTTCATGGGTTTCACCAATTTTGTGAATACGCCCTGTATAGAAAAGGATACGTTCAGTAGTGGTAGTTTTACCCGCATCAATGTGGGCCATGATACCAATATTACGAGTCTTTTCTAAGGAGAACTCTCTAGCCATGTTGTATTTCTCCTTCCATAAAACAATTTTTCAGGCAATATACCTGGAATTTGTCAGTGATTTTTTTACCAACGATAGTGAGCGAACGCTCTGTTAGCATCAGCCATTTTGTGTGTATCTTCGCGTTTCTTAACAGAAGCACCAGTATTATTGGCAGCATCCATGATTTCGCGAGCAACACGTACTTCCATTGTTTTCTCTCCACGAAGGCGAGCATAATTTACTAACCAACGAAGACCAAGAGTAGAACGACGGTCAGCACGTACTTCGATAGGTACTTGATAGTTAGCACCACCTACACGGCGAGCTTTAACTTCAAGAAGAGGCATAATGTTCTTCATAGCTTGTTCAAATACTTCCATCGGATCTTTACCAGTTTCTTGTGCAATGATATCGAATGCGGAATATAGGATAGCTTGAGACTTTCCACGTTTTCCGTCAACCATCATTTTATTAATTAAACGAGTTACTAGTTTCGAATTATAAATCGGATCTGGTAACACGTCACGTTTAGTAACAGGACCTTTACGAGGCATCGGATATCCTCCTTTCATATTTTATAAGTATTATTTTTTAGGTTTTTTCGTACCGTATTTAGAACGGCTTTGTCCTCTATTTTCAACACCAGCTGTATCAAGCGCTCCACGAACGATATGATAACGTACCCCTGGTAAATCTTTTACACGTCCACCACGAATAAGAACAACACTATGTTCTTGTAAGTTGTGACCAATACCAGGAATGTAAGCTGTTACTTCAATACCATTACTCAAACGTACACGGGCATATTTACGAAGCGCCGAGTTAGGTTTTTTAGGAGTCATGGTACCAACACGAGTACATACGCCACGTTTTTGAGGAGAGTTAACGTCTGTTAATTCTCTTTTAAAACTGTTTAGGCCCTTGTTCAAAGCAGGTGATGTAGATTTTTTGATTTTAGATTGACGAGGTTTGCGTACTAATTGGTTAATTGTAGGCATGGGATAAATTCCTCCTTCCTTATTTAGTAGTTCCACACATCCAGGTGGTTCATTTTTTCGGTAAAATAAAATGGCTGTAAGTTCGACCTACAACGCTGTTTTATTTTCAGACCTCTGTTTATAGTAGAGGCACCTTGAATATAGTAACACCTTGAGGTTTAGATGTCAAGGTGTTACTTGAAATTTAGTGAATTAGCTTAGTCCATTCAAACGTTGATATAAATCTTTCGCGTAGCTGTCGGTCATGCCGCAAATGAAATCTGTTACGAGTAGCAGGCGGAGGTATAGTTTCATTGTTTCGCTTTCGCCTTCTGCGTTTTTGCGGTAGCAACCTAGGTAGTTGTCGGAAATCAAGGTTAGTAGGCGTTTGTCTTTTGCTGTTTGGCGTTCTGGTGTTTCGCTATCATAGTAGATAACTGCCGGAATAAACGTTTCGAGCAATTTGGAGATGATTTCGTTGCCGGCGATTTCGGATTCAACAATGCCTTTATCTTGGTAAATATACGTGAATGATAGGCTTTGTAAAATATGAACAAGTTGTTCGGCGCTTGAAGCATCGATAAGTGAGTCGTTGAATGTACCAGCCATGATTGCGTCGTAGTTCTCGTAAAACACTTCGAGTGAGCGATTGATTAATTGACCACGGACATTCGATGCTAGCCATTGTTGTACGATGAAACTTTCTTCTTGCCCTTCGTAGCGCTCGCTTTTTTTCTTGAGTTCGTTGTAGCATGCGGCAGTGACTTTATTGTGCTCTTCTACTTCTTCAAAACCTTTTAAGATTTGCGTGATGTTGACGATGCCTTTTTTCACGCCGTCTTCTAGGTCGGCGTTTAGGTAAGCGATGTCGTCTGCTACTTCTAGTAAATAAGTCAGCGGATGACGGTTATCGCGCGCTTCTGTTGCAGTTGTTATTTCATTAAAAAGAGATTCATCGGCGTAAAAATAGCCTAGTTTTTTACTTTTGATTTGTTTTTTATTTACTTTTAAAGAAGAAACTGGGTATTTGATAACCGCATTTAAAGTGGCAAATGTTAGGTTTAAGCCGTATTGGTCGAAAAGATAATGCAGTTTGGAAACTACACGAAGCACTTGCGCGTTACCTTCAAAGTAATAAAAGTCTTCTTTCATTTGCGGTGTTAGGATTTCTGCTAGACTTTTATTTTTGTAAGTGATTGTTGCTAAATTATCGCGGAACCACTCGCGGATACTTTCCTCACCAAAATGACCGAACGGCGGATTCCCCATATCATGTAAAAGCCCTGCACAAGCGAGGATTTCGGGAATTTTATCTGCGTGTTCTTTTGTAAATTCTTCATCTAGGTTTTCTTCTTGAATCGTGTGTGTAACCATGTTTCCCATTGATTTTGCGATAGTACTTACTTCCATTGAGTGAGTTAGTCGTGTACGAACAAAATCGCTTTTTTCTAGTGGGAATACTTGGGTTTTATCTTGTAAACGGCGAAATGATGCACTCATGACGATGCGCTGGAAATCATTTTCGAAAGCGCTACGTACGTCGGTGTTTTTGGAACGAGTGACACCGGATTCGCGGCGGCGTTTGTCATTTAATAGTTTGTCCCATTTCATTTAAATCCCATCCTTTATAAATTGCTTAGTTTTTCCATTTTGGCTTTAGTGAGCCTATGTACGGTCCATTCTGACATTTTTTCTGCGCCAATTTTTTCGTAAAAGTCCATGCCTGATTTATTTTCATTTAGGCACCACCATTCAAATCTGCCGCAATCTCGCTCTATGGCTAGTTTAGATAAATAGCTGAAAAACTCTGTTCCACAGCCCTTTCCGCGCATTTCTGGAATGATGTACAGGTCTTCTAGGTATAAGCCTTTTTTGCCAAGTAATGTGGAAAAATTATGGAAAAAGAGTGCGAAACCAACTGGCACGTCTTCGTATTCAGCGATAATTACTTCGGCGGATTTTTCTTGAAAAAGGGCCTTCTGTAAACCGGTTTCCGTTGCTACCACATCTTTTTCAATGCCTTCGTGTGTTGCGAGTTCTGTAATAAAACGAAGAATTAGCTTCGTGTCTTGTTCTGTCGCGTTTCGAAATGTGAGTTGTGTCATATATCTCTTCCTTTGCGTTGTCGTATTAATTTAAGTATAAGCTAGAGCGATGGATGTATCAATTAAAAAAATATCTACTATATAATATAAAAAAACTAGGTGCTTTTTGGGCGACCTAGTTTTTTGGGATGTTTTATTGTTTTAAGCCTTGAATACAAGCTGCTTTATCTGCCGCTCCAAAGAAGTAAGATCCAGCAACAAGGACGTCCACGCCGGCTTGTTTACATTTCTCTGCGGTTTCAGCATTTACGCCGCCATCTACTTCGATAACGTAGCTACCGTGGTTTTCACGGCGCCAATTATCCAGATAGCGCATATTTTTGGTAGTTGACTCGATGAATGCTTGTCCACCAAAACCAGGATTTACAGTCATTTGTAAAACTAAATCTACATCTGCTAAAACGGCATCCAGCACGCTCGCCGGAGTTCCTGGATTAAGCACGACTCCCGCTTTACAGCCCGCTGCTTTAATTTGTTGAATGACGCGGTGGATGTGCGGTGACGCTTCGATGTGCACGGAAATAATGTGCGCACCAGCTGCGGCAAATTTTTCAATATAGTTTTCTGGGTTTGAAAGCATTAAATGGACATCCAGTGGAATAGTCGCTGTTTTGCTAATTTGCTCGACCATGTCGATTCCAAATGTCAGATTCGGCACAAAATGTCCGTCCATGACATCGATATGAAGGTAGTCAGCTCCGGCATCTTCTGCTTCTTTAATGGAGTTTGCCATGTTCATATAATCAGCTGCAAGTAACGATGGCGCTACGAATGTCATACGCGCACACCGGCTTTCGCAATTACAGCTTCGACACGATCCGCCACATTTTCTGGAGTGAAGCCGTAAGCGTTAAACAAATCTTTCGCTGGGGCAGATGCGCCGAAATGGTCGATTCCTAGCATATCGCCTTCTGATCCAATAAATTCTTTCCAACCAAATGTTGCTCCGGCTTCAATCGCAAATCTCGCTGTCACTTCTTTTGGTAAAATGCTTTCTTTATACGCATCGGTTGTTTTTTCGAAGCGTTCCCAGCTGGATAAACTAACTACAGAAACGTCAATATCTTTTTTCGCGAGTTCGGCTTTCGCTTCGATTGCAAGAGACACTTCGGACCCAGTTGCGATAATGATGGCGTCTGGTTTGGAACTAGTTGCTGGTGCGACAATGTAGGCACCTTTTTCGACCCCTGCATCTACTTCTTCTTGGTCGTTTTCGAGTACTGGTAAGTCTTGGCGTGACAGCACTAGTGCGATTGGGCCATTTGTGTTGGTTGCAGCAATTTCCCAAGCAGCGCGCGTTTCTTTGGCATCTGCTGGGCGGATAACGGTTAGACCTGGCATAGCACGAAGCGAGGCTAATTGTTCGATTGGTTCATGTGTCGGGCCGTCTTCACCAACAGCGATACTGTCATGCGTGAACACGTAGGTTACTGGAAGTTGCATTAAAGCAGCCATCCGCATTGCTGGGCGGACATAGTCTGAGAAGACAAAGAAAGTGGAGCCAAATACTCGTAAACCGCTATGAAGAGCCATTCCGTTTAACATTGCTCCCATCGCAAATTCGCGCACACCGAACCAGATATTTTTACCAGCTGGGTCTTGAATACTGTATGCTGGGCTCGCATCAATAAATGTTTTATTCGAGCAACCTAAGTCAGCAGACCCACCGAAAAGTTCCGGTAATTCGGCTGCAATCGCGTTGATCATTTTTCCAGAAGCAGAGCGCGTTGCGACATTTGTGCCTGCTTCAAAAGTTGGCAAATTAGCATTCCAATCAGCAGCTACTTCTCCCGCTAACACGCGGTCTAATTGACTCGCAAGTTCTGGGAATTCTTTTTTGTAATTAGCGAGCATTGTGTTCCAAGCGCCCTCTAGTTTTTCCCCGCGCGCTTTGTAATTTCTTAAATAATCTCGAACTTCAGCCGGTACTGTGAAAGGCTCTTCTGCCCATTCATAATGTTCTTTCGCGCCATTCGCTTCTTTTTCACCAAGCGGAGCACCGTGACTTGCGGAGCTACCTGCTTTTGTTGGCGCGCCGTAACCAATGACTGTTTTCACTTCGATTAGCGTTGGCTTCGATGTTTCTAGTTTTGCTTGGACAATTTTTTCTTGAATAGCTGCTAAATTGTTGCCATCTTCTACGCGCAAAACTTGCCAGCCATATGCTCGGAAACGGTCTGCTGCATTTTCACTGAACGTTGCGCTTAAATCTCCATCTAAACAAATATCGTTGGAATCGTATAGTACGATTAATTTTCCAAGTCCTAAATGTCCTGCAAGTGAGGCTGTTTCTGATGCCACACCTTCCATCAAATCGCCATCACCGCAAATCGCATACGTGTAATGGTCGACAATTGGGTAGTTTGGTTGGTTATATTCCGCTGCCAAATGGGACTCCGCAAGTGCCATTCCAGCTGCCATACCAATCCCTTGTCCAAGCGGTCCACTCGTTGCATCCACCCCAGCAGTCCAGCCAAATTCAGGATGTCCCGGCGTTAAGCTATCTAACTGACGGAACTGCTTCAAGTCTTCCATTTTTACATCATAACCAAATAAATGAAGCATGCTATAAAGTAGCGCGGAACCGTGTCCTGCTGACAAGACAAAGCGGTCGCGGTTAAACCATTCTGGGTTGGCTGGGTTAAATACTAAATGTTTCGCAAATAGCATATACGCCATTGGTGCTGCTCCCATCGGCATTCCCGGGTGTCCTGAATTTGCTTTCTCAATCATATCAATAGATAACGAACGAATCGTATCCACTGCTTGTCTATCTAATGTTTTTTTCAAAACGATCATCTCCCTTAAATTCTTTGTGCTTTATTACACATGTTTTTCTACGTCGGACCAAATGTGTACCAGTCTTTCTGCATAACTCGTTTTATCTCGGTTATGAAAAAGTGCCGATGTCCCCAGTACATAAATATCTGGTAGACAATCTCGCATTAAGCCTACTGTTTCTTTATTAATATTGCCATCCACTTCGATGAGCGGCACATGGACTTTTCCAGCTAGTTTCGTTTTTAAATCATCCAATTTCTGCAATACATCTGTTTGAAATTTCTGCCCCGCAAAACCTGGATTTACGGTCATCATCAACACCATTTCCACATCATCTAAATACGGATAAATGGCTTCAATCGGGGTTTCCGGATTTATCGCGATAGATGGTTTAACGTTGTAAGAGCGAATTTTCTGGATGACTTCTGACACGTCTTCCGCTACTTCTACATGAAAAGAAATATATTCCGGTTTCACAGGGCCAAACATGTCAATATATTTAAGTGGGGTAATAGTAGCCAAATGTATGTCTAGAGGGATTTCTGTATTGTTTCGCACTATTTCCAAATATTCCGGACCAAGCGCAAGATTATTCACATATACACCGTCCATCACATCGCAGTGTAATAGTTCCACGCCAGCAGATTCAAGGCGCCGGAGCTCATCACCTAAATGTAGTTGGTCTGCACACATAATTGAAGCGGCTATTTTCCTCATGTTCATCCTCACTTTCTCTCAAGTTCAGTAATTTTATCCAAGCGGCGTTTATGGCGATCACCTGCAAAAGATGCCTCAAGCCAAGTATCAACAAGTAAAAGCGCTAGTCCTTCACCGATGACGCGTTCGCCAAGACAGAGAATATTGCTATTATTATGTTCCCTAGTAGCACGCGCTGAGAAAGTATCTGAAACAACTGCAGCACGGATTCCATCGACTTTATTCGCAGCGATACTCATACCAATTCCAGTTCCACAGCATAAGATTCCGAGTTCAGATTGCCCACTTACTACTTGATTGGCAACTTCTTCTGCATACGACGGAAAATCAACACTTTCGTCCGTATAGGTTCCAATATCAACAACTTCAATATCTTTTTCACGTAAATGTTTCACAATGGCATCTTTTAGTCTACGTCCGCCGTGGTCACAACCAATTGTTAATTTCATTTAATTTCACCTTCATTAATAGATTTTTTTCTTTTAACGTCTTATAATGAAATGGAACCGAGAACATACGCGAATATGTTCTCGGCTCATTTCTAAGGATGACTACTGTAAAACATCTGAGCCCGAGAAGCTTTGGATTCGTTTGCACGGTTATCCTTTTTTTGATGTTTTTTCATACAGCCCATCCTCCATTATTAAGATTTCACTAATACTTTAATTTCATTTCCTGCCATAACTGCCTCGAAAGCCTCGCGCCAGTCATCCAAACCGTATACTTTAGTAATCATTTTATCCGTGTTGATTTTGCCATTTGCCAGTAAATCGAGCGCTAAAATCCAAGAAGATGGTTTTTGCGAACGGCTACCGATATAAGCAATTTCACGTTGGATAATGGATTCTTCATCAATCGCATTTTTCTTTTCGGCAAAAAGTCCTACTTGAACAAAATCGCCTTTTTTCTTCGTTAGAGGTAATCCTTGATTTACAGCGGGTACTGCGCCAGAGCAATCAAATACGCGTTCCGCTCCGTAACCATCTGTCATGCCGAGCACAACTTCAGCCAAGTCTTCTTTTAAGGTATCGACAATCCGGTCCATTCCAAGTTCTTTTGCTAGACGTAAACGGTCGCTATCTTTGGTAATTCCTGCCATAATCACCGTCGCCCCTTGCGCTTTCACAACTTGAGCTAGTAATAAACCAATTGGACCTGGTCCGAAAACAAGTACTGTGTCATCTGGACGAATCGTTGTTTTTTCAAGCGCCGAATGCACGCAACATGCAAGTGGCTCTGTCAGTGCAGCTGCTTCGAGCGAAATCCGTTCATCAAGCACGTGGCAACTTTCCTCGCGAGATAAAACAAATTCTGCAAAACTACCATTTGCTTGCGTACCAATGCCGCGACGATTGCTACATAAATTGTAATCATGTTCTTTACAATAAATACATTCTCCACAAGTTTCAAAAGTTGTTTCACTTGTGACACGGTCTCCCACTTTGATACTCGTTACATCTGGCCCAACTTCTACAACGACACCAGAAAATTCATGTCCAAGTGTGACGGGAGTTGTTGGATTTTTGTATTCTCCTTTAAACGTATGGATATCTGATCCGCAAATACCTGTGAATGCTACTTTGATTTTTACTTTGTCGCCATAAACTTGTGGTTCTTCCACATCTTTTAGCTCCATTTGATCATATCCGGGATTTGTTTTTACTACTGCTTTCAAATTAATCGTCACCTTTCTGCGGCAATATCATCACTTTGTTATAATCATGCTCTCTGGAAAGAATCATATCAAACGCTTCTTTCGTTTCCTCTAGCTTATAACGATGCGAAATTAGTGGTTTCAGTTTAATTCGACCTTGTTTCACGAATTCAATCGACGTACGCCACTCCTCACCTGGAAATGGGGCCGAGTAAGAATTCCAAAAACCTTTCAGCGTTAATTCGCGTCTGAAAATATTTTCAAAAGCTTCTTCGTGTAAAAGTACATCTGCGTAAGCTATTCCTAGAAAACCAACTTTACCTTTTTTCTTCGTTACAAGTAAGCATTGTTCTTGGGTTATTTTTGAACCAGCACACTCGAGCGCGATATCAGCTCCAAGACCATTTGTATAAGCAAAAACGCGTTCTTTTAAGTCTTCATTTTTTGGATTAATGGTGTATTTACAACCGAATTCCCGCGCGTCTGCTAATTTTTTATCACTAATGTCAACCGCGATAATATCTTTCACTCCCGCAAGAAGTAAGCATTGTACAACCAAGATTCCAATCGTGCCAATTCCGAAGACAATGACCGTATCGCCAAGTCTCGGCTGAATACCAAGTACCCCATGCATCGATACAGCAAGTGGCTCAATCATCGCACCTTCCTCAAAATCAAGGTCGCCGATAGAAATGACATTGTCGGCTTTCATGACAACATTTTCTGCAAATCCCCCGTGAAAATGTGACCCCACCATCCGGTAGTTATCACATAGCGCGAAATCGCCTGCTTTACAATAATTACATTCCATACAAGGCTCAAGTGGAATCCCTGCAACCCGGTCACCAATAGCTACATTTGTTACTTCACTACCAATTTCCGTAATCACACCTGCGAATTCATGTCCCATTACAGCAGGCAGTGGGTATTTCCAGCGAGTCTGCATTTTATGAATATCTGATCCACATATTCCGACTGCTTTTACTTCAACACGAACTTGATCTTTCCCGCAAGTCGCTTCATCAATTTGTTCTGCTTTTATTACATTATTCTCGTATAACACAGCTGCTCTCATGTTACTATCACCTCTTCTATATCATTAAGACAAAACTTAGAAAATAGCTGCCCAAGCTTGAGAGAATTTAAGAATAACCCAGTTAAAGAAGTTACCACCCATATCAAGTGTACTAACTTGTGTTGCTCCTTTAGGGAATTCGTAAACACCTTTCATCATTTCTGTATGAACAAGACCGAAGTCAGTTGCCATAAGAAGCGCTAGTGCAATAACTACAGTTCCAGCTAAAACGGAGTGAAGAATGTTACCTTTACGAGATGCTACTACGAATGATACGTAGAATGGAATAGTTGCCAAGTCACCAAAAGGAAGTACTTTGTTACCAGGAATGATAACAGCTAAGAAAAGAGTGATTGGAACAAGGATTAAACCAGTAGAAATATTCGCTGGGTGACCGATTGAAAGTGCTGCATCAAGCCCGATATAAAGTTCGCGGCCTTTGAAACGAGATTTCATGAATTCACGAGCGGATTCTGAAATTGGAATTAAACCTTCCATTAAAATTTTAACCATACGAGGCATTAAGAACATTACCGCACCCATGGACATACCAAGTTGTGCAACTGCCCCAACGTCATAGCCAGCAAGAATACCGATTGCAATACCTAGAATAAGACCCATCATCATTGGTTCCCCGAAAATACCAAAACGTTTTTGAATAGTTTCTGGGTCTACATGGATGTTTTTAATACCAGGGATTTTAGCGATTAGCCAACCAACCGGAATACCGATGAAACCGAATGCTGCTGTAGAACCTGTTGGCAAGGAGATCCCTTTTAAGCCGTAAAATTCTTCTACCATAGGTTGTGTTCTATCTGCCATCCAAAGAACAGCAACTTCATAGATGATGGCACAAAGAATCGCGAACCACCAGTTACCACCAGTTACGATATAACCAGTCGCACCTGCTGCGATAAAATGCCAGTAGTTCCAAATATCAATATCAAGTGTTTTCGTAACTTTGAAGAAAATAAGTGCTAAGTTAACTACCAAACAGATTGGAATTAAAATTGCTGCAACTGGAGAAGCCCATGAAGCCGCGGCTGCTGCTGGCCAACCCGCATCAATAATTGTTAAATTCAGTCCAAAACGCTCAACCATTTGTTGCGCTGCCGGACCTAAGTTACTAGATAGTAAACTAATAACAAGGTTAATACCTACAAACCCGATACCAATCGTAATCGCTGAACGAAGCGCTTTCTTTGCTGGTACTCGGAAAATTAATGCAATAAAGAAAATCATAATAGGCAAAATAACTGTAGGCCCCAAGTTTAAAACATACTGTACTCCTGACAGAAGTGTATCCATTTAATATTTCCTCCTTTTTTCTCTGTTTAATGATGATTTCTAAACTCCCTTGCGCAGCCTTTTATTTAAGGTGCGCAAGTATTTCTTCGTCTAATTCTTCCATACCCATACCAGTGATGTAAGAAGTTGCAATAATAGCTGGGATCTTGTACGTTGTTGGTAAAATAGTTGTTGATACGATCAAGTCTGCTCCGTCTTGCATGGATGCTGCTTCTGAAATTTTAATTTGTTTTACTTCTGCATCCACGTTGTTTTCTTTTACCAAACGTTCTACTCTGTCCGTTACTACTGTTGATGTTGCAATTCCTGCTCCACAAGCTACCAAAATTTTAAATTGTCCCATGATAAATTCCTCCTAATTAATTGCTGCGATTTCCCGCGGCTAATTTTCCTGTTTTTTTAAACGGCTATTGTTTCTAAAATTTGTTTTACTTCGTCTTCATCTTTCGCTCTGAGTAATGCGGCTACATTGTCTTTATCCTGAATCGTCCCCATCAATTGCTGAAGTACCGCGAGCTGGCTGTGTGGTTCATTTAGTCCGAGTACGAAAATCAAATTCGCTTCAACCGTTTGACCAGCATCTTCCATTAATTTAAATGGAATGCCATCTTTCACAGTGATTACGGCGATAAATTGTTCCGTAACGCATTCTGGATCCGTGTGCGGTAATGCCACGCCGTATCCATCTAATTTTAGCCCCGTTGGAAAGGTTTGTTCACGGTCTGTTAGTCTCGTTAAAAAGTCATCCGTAACATACCCTTCAGACTTTCCACTTTCTGCGACCATTTGGAATAGGTCCTCTTGTTTCTCGATATCCGATTGAACCCAAACCATTCCTTTTTTCAAAAATTGTACTAAATCCATTACGAAATCCTCCTGTAATTCTTTCTGACTTCTCTACATTGTCTTTTTTGTTTCCAAGTCCGTGAAGTTTTTAATTATTTGATGCATTTCTTCTGTATTCGCAGCATCCGCAAGTTTTTTCAGTTCTTTTTTGTTCTCCGATAATTCCATCAATTGCAGTAAAGCTGTGAAGTGAGCGTTTTTATCCACGGCTGCGATGACGACGATAAAATGTAGCTCTTTACCGCCTTCTAGTGGCAAGCCTTCTTCTAGATAAAGCAAGCTCATTCCGAGGCTATTTACTCCTTTTTCCGTTTCAGCATGAGGGATAGCTATCGTATTACGGAGAATGATGTTCATAATCGGTGCCGGATATTGCCGTTTCATTTCTTCCACATAGGCTGGATCCACCACTCCCGCTGAAAGTAACGGTAAAGCCGCATGATAAATTGCTTCATGCCAATCTTCCACTGATTTCTTACGTGTGATTCGCGTTACTTCAAGTAAATCTGCGAGCGTGCTTTTGCCTTCGTGTTTGGATGTGTTTTCTTCTGGAACTGGCATTAAATAGTCTGCTAGCACTTTTTCAAGACGGGCAGCATCTTTAATATCAGCAAATTTGGAAATAGTTTTCATTAATTGGTCAACGCTGATATTCACCTCATCCACTAAGTAAACCGACCGCATCACCCGGCGTCTAAGCTCGAGGCGCTCTTTTCCATCCATCAATTGGTTGATTAGGAAAAATTTCTTGTCGGTCGAAAGTGGCACTGCGGAAAACACAATGTCATAACCTACCTTTGTTTGTTCAAATTCTCGAATCGACATCGCTTGATAGAAAAATATTTCCGGGAACAGGCTGCGTAATGTTTTTTCCATCAATCGCGAAATCGACAATCCGTTCGGACAAACTACAACTGCTTTTAGCCTCGTTTGTAATTTTTCCGTGGATTCGATTAAATGCCCTCCAATGAAAAGGGTGATAAATATGCTTTCATTTTCAGGAACCTTGCTACCAATAAAACGTTCTAATGGCATGAGCGACTCTTTCACGATGTAATGCACGGCTTGGAATTCTTGATCAATCTTGTCTAAAATGCTGTAATCTGTTGTAAGATGATACTTAATTCGATAATACGCAGGTTTAATGTGTGCAAATAATTTTTCAAGTAACGATTCTTTGTCTACTAGTTGAATACAAGCCTTTTTCTCAAATTCGCTTAAAACTTGTTCCAGTGCCAGCCTTAACTTGTGCGTTTCCTCCGATTTTAAATATTGTTTCGGAAGTACATTGGAAGTTAGAAGTTGCAAGGTGATGTACATTCGCTCTGCTTCTGGCATATTCGGCTCTTCTTCAATAAAAATCTCTGCTGCTCCGTATTCCCGAGTATCTGACAATTCATTGTAGTCAATCAGGAAAGATGTCGTAATTGTTTGCCCTTTCTTCATCCGCCGAAAAACAGCTTCTAAAATGTAAGGCAGTATTTGCATTTTATTGTCAATAAAATGCAAATTCAGATGATGCTCGACTTGTTCCAATTTTTCCCGAAGCTCTTTAATTCTCGCTTCATCCACTTGCATGAAATCCTGTAAATACTCTTCGCCGCCAAAACTTTCTATGATGTGTTCTGCCGCATAAATGAGCGCCGTCCGCTGATTCCACTCGTCTCCGTCAATTAAATAGCCACGCATTCGTGAATATTTCACTTCGAGGTTGAATTTATCGAGCGTCTTCTGTACCAGTTTCAAGTCTCGTAATACGGTATTCTTACTCACCTCCAGCTCGCTTATAAAGTGATTAAGGGATAACTCTTCACTTCCTGTTGTTAACATGAGGATGATTAGACTGGCACGTTCCTTTTCTGACGGGATGTACCAGTCAGTTTTTTCGCCATCTTCCTCACCAATGATTTGAAACAGGTCAGGTTCTACGATAAATCGACCATTTGCTGCCCGATGAATCTTCGGATAAGTTTGTTCCTCTAGCCAGTTATTAATTTTTTGGAAACTATAGTCGACTTGTCTTCGAGTTAAACCAAATTTTGCTTGTAAGTTCGTACTCGATGTGTCAGGATGTCGTAAAAGTTCTTTTAAAAGTGAATTACTTCTCTCATCCAAATACATGTCGTTCCCTCCTGTTCGTTTTAATTATAAATCTAATTCTAATAAAAATGTACACGCTTTCATCCCAATAACTTGCGGAAAGAATGTACATCATTGGGCTTTACTTGTGACTTTTTTAACAAACCTGTTCTTTGGAAATGGGTGAAAGTTGGTTGTAAAGGTTGATATGTAGCGGGCTTGCGAAACTTCTTGAAGTAAGGCGAAATCTACTTTGAAACAAAAATGAGAATGAAGTAATGGCGTTTTGCGAGGCGTTGTTTCTCCTTAATCATACAAAAAATGGTCTGCTCTTTCTATACGTTTTGTAAAAAATAACGCAAAAAAAGACGCAAATGATAAAAAATACCATTCGCGCCATATCCAGTGTGATTATTTTCTTTTTTGCTTATCAACTCTAAGTAAACTTTTGTTGAAGTTTTTAAAGGGTGCCGCGCGTTTTACTTTCATTTTCGGGAACGATTTTAACATCCGCCGTTCATTGAATTTAAGTTTGCGCATACTAGCCGCAAGCTCTTTGTCTTGTTTGCGTTTGGCTTCCATTTCAGCAATTTTAATATCGACATTCTCTTGTTTTTTCAAAAGTCCTTCTTCAAATTCTTTCGCGCGTTCTTTTACGCTAGCTTTTAGTTCAGCCGCTTGTACGTTTAGTTTTTCATTAAATTCAGCAAGTGCTTTTTGGAATGATAGCATACTTGTAACGGATTTAATCGTATCGATGAGCATAATAACAACGATGAGGGCGGGGATAATCCAGCCGCCCCAGCTTAATACCCAATCCGCAAACTCGGTTACAACTGGGTGCAGGAAACGCACAACGATGATACAAGCAAATCCCCAGAAAATCGAAATCGGTAAGCAAATCCGTCCTTTAACATTAAGGGGCCAGTTGTGATAATCCCACCATGTTGTATGGAACAATGCTTCCAAAATCGTTGCGGTTATGTATTCAATTACTGTGCAAATAATCATCGAGAAAATAAATAAGGCCCATAAATTGTTTTGAAACGGTAAAATCATCATTAAAACTGCCGTTACCCCAAACCCGTAAATGGGGCAATACGGTCCATAAAGAAAACCACGATACACCAACTTCTTCTCTGAAATCGAGCAAAAAACTTCCTCCCAAGCCCATCCTAGAACAGAATAAATGAAGAAGTATAGGATAAACATGTTGATATCCATCTTTTCATCTCCTTTTGTTTTCTTTTTCACAATCATCTTTATTATAACAGAAATAAGAACTTCTTAACTAAATTAGTCAAAAAGTTCCGCTTGTTTATATTTTGGCAGCTTGTTCTTCGCTTCTGAGTAGGCATGGTGGATTAACGCGCGAATCAAGTCTTTATCCCGTTCTTCTTCTAATAAAACAGAAATCCAAACCCGTTTATTCATGTAATAACCGGGAACGATGACTGGATTTTCTGCGCGAAGTTGCTCACTTTTTTCGGCATCGCACTTCAAGGTTAAAATTGGTTCGCCTTCTTTATTCGTTCCACGCATTGCCATTAGTTGATCCAAAACGTGGTAGCGCTCTGCCCCCCACTCTTCTTTAAAAGAATATTGGACTCCCGGCAACTTGCTTATTTCTTCGCGTATCCAAGCAAATTCCTCGCTCATTGTGCAGGTTCCAAAATCATAATTTTATTACCATCTGGATCAAGCAAGTTCAGTTCGCGTCCACCCCACTCGGCCACACGCGGCTCCGGAGTATCCACTCCCACTGCTTGAAGTTCCTGATACATCTTATCCAAATTGGTATCACAAGAGAATACAAATTCCACCTTAGATTCACTTGATTTGCCCCATTTACTACTATTCCAAACAATAATCCCGGGAGCATTTTCGGAAAAGCCCAGTTTCGCGCCATCGTAATTATCGTATCCTTCAAACACAATCGGAATTCCCAGTTTTTCATGATAAAAAGCGACCAATGCCGCCGGATCTTCCGTAGAAATATTCGTACAAACAAATTCATTAATCATTTAAAGCACCTCCATATCGATAGTTTAACAATATATTTTTAGTTTTTATTGTATATTTACGACATTTTGCAGAAAAATTCGCTTCATTTCTTCTGGGGTGTGATTACTATATCGTTTAAATTGTTTAATTAAATGCGCTTGGTCCGAAAAGCCATTGAGATAAGCCAGTTCCGCTCCTGATACATTTGAATTTCCGTACAAATCCTGCAACACTTTTTGAAAACGGATAAGTTTCGCAGTCTGTTT
The DNA here is from genome assembly GCF_014229095.1 of Listeria cossartiae subsp. cayugensis. Lineage (GTDB taxonomy): Bacteria > Bacillota > Bacilli > Lactobacillales > Listeriaceae > Listeria > Listeria cayugensis. The sequence goes on from NZ_JAARZC010000003.1 coordinate 78,680, forward strand.
TGGCGCAAGTCCCATGTGCTTTTGGAAAAGTCGTTCTAATTGCCGAACCGAAATCGCGCTTAGTTGAAGTTGATTTGGATTTTGTAGCAATTGATCTAATCCATTGAGAAAATCAGCGTGCATTTGTTTACCAAGCGTCATTAATTTTCGTAATAAAAACTCTTCTAGCAAAGCTATTCTTTCTCTATTTGTCGTCGTTTCTGCAAATCCCTCTCGAAAAAACTGGGTAAAGCCGGCAAACATAGCTTCCGGCTCATTCACCCGATTCATACTACCGGCCAAATCCTGTTCTACAAATAAAAACAGTGACCACGCATAAAATCGCACGGCAAAAAGCTCAGAACTACTTTCATCATCAGCTTCAAATGGTGCATCACTGACGCCAACAAACATAGCTTCCATAACTAACCTTGTCTCGCTATCAATTGTAAAAATAATATCCGCACATAAATCAGGAACTACTAAATTATTTCCCGGGAAATTTCTATCATCTGCTTCCCAAAAACAACGAATATACCCCGCTAGCGCCGGGCTTGGTAGATATTCTTTATAGCCAGCACGTTTCGGTGTAGCTACAATAGGATAAAACGAGCTTAATTTTGCCATAAAGAAACCTCCTTTTCCTCATAGTACCACAAAATTTTCTCTTTAATCATGCTTCTTTCTTTTATTTATGGGTATTAAGTAAATAAGGGGAAAACTTTTGAGAGGGTGATACAAAATGTCTGCTTACAAACGGATTCTTGTTGGTGTAGATGGATCAAATGAAGCGGAAGCCGCGCTAAGACGAGCTGTTCAATTTGCCAAAATGGATGGCGCCACACTTGGTATTGGCTTTGTCGCGGATGTTCGTCGGATTGCACCATTAATTGATTATGAACAAACTTATGCAAAAAAAGCCAAAGCCTACGGGGAAGAACTGGTTGAAATGTATAAAAAAGAAGCCGAAAAAGCTGGTGTCGCACACGTTGAAACTTTTGTTCACTTTGGTACGCCAAAAACTACTTTTAATAAAAAAATAACGCGGAATTTCGAACCCGATTTAATTTTAGTCGGTGCAACTGGGCTTTCCGCAACGGAGCAATTTATTCTTGGTAGTGTTTCTGAATATACGGCCGCTCATGCACCTTGTGACGTTATTATTGTTCACGCGAAACCTTGGCGCAACAGAAAGACTGTCGAAAAACTCTAATTCATGTATAATAAAGGTATTGATCATACGGCAGGAGGAGAAAAAATGACAGTTAGTAAAGTTGCCATTGCTTCAGACCATGGCGGAATTGAATTACGAAAAAGTATTATTTCTTATCTTGAAAGTGTTGGCATTAGTTATGAGGAATTTGGTCCCGAAGCACCAGAATCAGTGGATTATCCAGGGCTCGCTATTACCGTTAGTGAAAAAGTTGTGAACCAAGAAGTCGACCGCGGTATTTTAGTTTGCGGCACAGGGATTGGTATGAGTATTGCAGCTAATAAAGTAAAAGGTATTCGTTGCGCGCTTGTTGGTGATACATTTAGCGCTCATGCAACGCGTGAACACAATGATACAAATGTCCTTGCGCTTGGAGCGAGAGTCATAGGCCCAGGTTTAGCAGAAGATATTGTCAAAATTTGGCTAAACACCGATTACGAAGGTGGTCGACATGCCAATCGTGTTGGACAAATTACGGCGTATGAAGATAACCACGCTTAAAAAATAATCATAACGACTAAGTCTAATTAGGGGCTTGGTCGTTTTTTTATGTCCATTTTATTAATTGTTCACAAATAGTAATTTGTTCCCGTTTTAATATCACAAATGAGAATATTTACGCATTGTAAACAAGAACATTTGTTCGTATAATATATTTAAGCAACAGCTAATTATTTGAATTATTGGAGGTGTCATCACATGAGCTACCAAGATCGCGGCATGAAGAAATGGGGCGGTTTTTTATTGAGCGAGCATACCGAGGCAATGCAAAACGCTGAGCCAACGTTAGTATGGAAAGAAGCTATGACTACAGAATTTATCGAGAGCGTACTAGCTAGCGCGATGACACATCAGTCTATGCTTGTTATCCAGAAAAAGCCGCTAGATCCAGAAGCATTTCCCGAAAGCGATCTTATTGGTCGTATTTCAGGAGTAGAAAACAACATTATTTATATTAAAAACTCTGACGGTATTACCCCGCTTTCCTTCTCTGCTATTCGAAACGTAGAAGAAAGGAGTGTCGACAAATGGTACAAGTAGAAGATTATAGCCGTGCACCGCGCCGCGATATTTTGTGCATTGATATTAAATCGTTTTTTCGCTTCGGTTGAGTGTGTCAAACGCCGACTGAATCCACTTGAAGCTTACTTAGTCGTCATGAGTAACGCCGAACGAGCTGGTGGCTTGGTTTTAGCCGCCACACCAAAAATGAAACAAGTGCATCATATCAAAACCGGCTCGAGGATGTACGAGCTACCAACTTGGGACAAACGAATAATTATCGCACCCCCACGAATGAAATTATATTTAAAAGTTAACGCGATGATTCAAGCCATTTTCAGACGTTACGTTCCTGCTGAGTTTATTCACGTTTATAGTATTGATGAATGTTTTTTAGACATCACCGGGTCGCATTTGCTATTTGGTAGTACGGAGGAGATTGTTCGCAAAATCCAGCGTGACATTTTAGAGGAGTTGCGACTTTATGTCACGGTCGGGATTGGTGACAATCCGCTTCTTGCCAAACTCGCACTCGATAATGTTGCCAAAAATCGCGATGATGGGATAGCTGAATGGCGCTACGAGGATGTCCCCGAAACCATTTGGAAGATTAGGCATTTGGATGATGTGTGCGGAATTGGTCGCCGGACTGCTGTTCGCCTGCAAAAAATGGGGATTTTTAATATGTACCAACTCAGTCAAACACCACCCCAAGTGTTAAAAAATGCGATGGGCGTAGTCGGCGAGCAACTTTATTACCACGCTCATGGGATTGATTACAGTCTTTTAAATGAAAAATATGTCCCGATTAGTAAAAGCTACGGAAAAAGCCAAATTCTTGAAAAAGACTATCACGTCCCGGCTGAGGTGGAAATTGTGATTCGCGAAATGGTTGAGGAAGTGGCTATGCGTTTGCGGCAAAATCATGTGGATACCGCGGTTATTCATTTGAGTGTCGGATACAGCAAATACAGCATAAAAAAAGGATTCAGCCATCAAGCTAAAATCCCTCCTACAAGTAGTAGTCATGCGCTTATTCCTTATTTCCTACAATTATTCAGACGTTACGATGAACGAGAACCGGTGCGCTCCATTGCGATTTCATGCGACAAAATCACTTTAAAAACCGGGCTGCAACTCAATTTGTTTGAAGATGCTACCCGCACGTTGAATCACGAGCAATTAGAAATAACTGTCGATAAAATCCGCACGCGATATGGTTTTAAATCACTTATGCACGCAAGCAGTTTGCTAAATGGAGCGACTGGGCTAAAACGGTCTGAAATGGTTGGTGGTCATAAAGGCTAGCTTATTCTGGTTTCACGCGGAATAAGAAATCCTGTACCATTGTCGTAAATATTTTCGGTTGTTCAATTTGCAAATTATGACCCGCAAAATCAAGGATAGCAAACGATGCATGTGGATATTTTTCTAGCAAAGTAAGTCCGTCCGCATATCCTACATGGTCATCTTGCCGACCAAATAAGAATAATGCCGGCACATCAAATTGCGCTTTTTCATCCGGATCAAAGCTCAGCGCATAGTTCGCAGATAATCGGTTCAAAAATTCACCGTCCGCATTAATCATCCCAGCCATCACTTCCGACAAGAAACGATTCCAATTTCGCGCCGTTAAAATGACACCACTTTTCGAAAAGTAGGCGCGGTCTTCTTTAGACAGCGTACTTACAAATGTCTCATCTTGATACAAGACTTTTTGTTCAGGCAAGGTTCTTCGTTCTTTTTCCGGATAGATTACCGGACAAATAAGTAAGACACCAAGCACTCTATCCGGTATTTTCGCTGCGATTCCGCGAGCCAAATAACCACCATACGATTCCCCGGCGAGTACAAATTGCTCGCCCGGAATGACTGCTTCAATAAATTCTAATAAAAGTGTGAGCACATGGTCGGCGTTTTGGATCGAGTCGTAATTCTCGGTTTTTCCCATTCCCGGTAAATCCAGGTAAATGCGCGAAAACGGGCTTTCCTTATCGAACACTGGCTCCATACAACCAATCATTAACTGCGAATCTGGCGCGAAGCCATGAATCATTATAATGGGTATTCCTTCACCATATTTTTCATAATAAACGTCTACGCTACGGATTGTTTTATGCATCTTAATTCCTCCTGGCGTTTACTTTTATCATAACATATTATTCTTCCGCCATCCGGTACCCAACCCCTACTTCTGTCAAAATGTAAGCAGGTTCGGCAGGATTTTTTTCGATTTTGCGCCTGATATTACTCATGTTGACCCGGAGTGCTTGATTTTCACTTGAATAAGGTCCCCAAATTTCACGAATAATAAAATCGTGCGTGAGAACTTTCCCAGCATGGCGCGCTAACAAGAGTAAAATTTTATATTCGATTGGTGTAAAATGAATTTCCGTGTCACCCATTTTGACAAGTCGGCGGTCGTCATCGATATACAGGTTTTGAATTTGAATTACGTGGTCATTTGGCGTTTCTTTGCTGCTCGGTTGAATATGCCGCAGTGCAGTCCGAATGCGCGCCAGTAGTTCTGATGTACCAAATGGCTTCGTAATATAATCATCTGCGCCAAGGTCAAGTGCAGTCACTTTTTCTCGTTCATGATCGCGCGCGGATACAACGATAATCGGCACTTTGGACCAAACGCGAATAGCCCGAAGCACGTCTAGTCCTTCCATATCTGGCAAACCGAGGTCAAGCAATACCACATCAGGTGAATGGCTAGCCGTCTGTTCCAACGCTTCTTTGCCATTCGTTGCTTTAATTACCGCATAATCGCTAGCCGTCAACACAGCCGTGATAAAATTACTAATGCCATCTTCATCCTCCACAATTAGCACAAGTCGCTTGCTGTTCATTTTCCATCTCCTCCATCTAATGGCAAAGTGAACCAGAATGTCGCCCCGCCATGTTCGTTATTTTTTGCTTCTAAAGTCCCATTATGTGCCCGAATAATCGACATACAAATCGATAAACCGAGCCCCAAACCACGAGACATATCCGAACGTTCTCTCGCTTCTACCGCAAACGTATCAAATAAATCAGGCAAACGATTTTCCGGTATTCCTTTTCCATTATCACGCACACTGAAAATAGCACTTTGCTTCGTTTTCGTCACGTCTACCCACACTTCCGCAGCAGGGCCACCGTGACGTAGCGCATTTTCCATCAAATTAATAAGCACTTGCTCAATGAGCGTGCCGTCCATCGGAACCATTAGCAAATCGCGCGGTACTTTAACATGGATAGTTCGGTCTGTAAAACGTTTTTTAATACGTCCAACTGCTTCGCCAACAATCTCTTCCACAGCTTCGGGCGCTCGTTCCAAACTGACTAAACCTTCGCTAATTCGCGTGACAGAAAGTAGATTTTCGACCATCCGAATGAGCCAACCAGAGTCATCTTTAATACCTTTAATTAAGTTTCGCTCAGTCTCTTTATCTAGTTCGGTTTCTTTTTCAAGCAAAGCCGAACTTGCGCCAATGATGCCAGTAAGTGGTGTTCTTAAATCATGCGAAATTGCCCGTAGTAAATTACTTCTCATTTTTTCTTTCGCTGATTCGATGACGATTTGACGCTGTTCTTCTGATAAATATTGCCGCTCTAAAGCCAGTGCAACTTGCGAACTAATCATCCGTAAAAATATCCGGTTATCTTGTGTGAGTGGGCCTTCTTCCGCCGAGCAAGAAACCCCAATGACACCAAGCACTTTCCCTTGCGACATCACTGGCATGTAATAACCAAATGCGCCCATTAGCGTATCCGTTCCAGCGCCCGCCCTTTTTTTATTTTTAAAAACCCAATGCGCGACAGCTTCCTCATCAGCACCAAGAAGCGCGTTCGCATCCTCTTTCCCTTCCGCTTGAACGAAAATCCCTTCGTTACTTTTGGCTGGGTCAGATGAATAGAAAATCACGGAACGACCAAATAAATGCAAAATATATTCATTGGTTAAATCGATAATTCCTTTTAAATTCCGGGTTACTAACAGCTGTTTATTGATTTCATAAAGCACTTCGGTTCGACGCTCCCGCTCAACGGCAAGGCTCGCTTGTGTTTTAATCCGGACGGTTAGCGCACTCGTAATCAAAGCCACTAAGAGCATAATTCCAAAAGTTACCGGATAACCCGCTTGAATCGTATTAAATGTATAAAGCGGCGACGTGAAAAAGAAATTAAATAACATGACGCCAATGATGGAGCCGAGGACTCCGTAAACATAGCCACTTGTTACTCGAGAAATTATTAAAACGGACAAAATATATACCATAATAACGTTCTGATCGCCGATGCCGAATTCACTTAAGCCAACACATATCGCTGTCGCCAGCGTAAGTAGCAAGACCATTTTCGCCATATCGTGCCACGTTAGGAAGCTTTTAAAACGGACTTTCATTCGGCGTTTTTTCGTCTCAGGCTGGCTGGAAGGGATAATATGCATATCGACATTATCGAGATGTGTAATTAGCTGGTCTTCAAAATCATCCTCAAATAAAGACCGCAGCCCCATGCGACGGCGCGATTTACCAACAACAATATTCGTCACCCCAGTCAAACGGGCATATTCGGCTACGGTTTCTGCAATATCGTGTCCAGCGAGTGTGACAATTTCTGCACCAAGCCGTTCAGCTAGTTCCATCGTTTCACGCAAACATTTTTTCTCCGCTTTGGTCATATAATCATTTTCTTCATTTTCAATATAAAGAGCAGTCCATGGTGCGCGGAAAGCTTCAGCAGTGCGCGCTGTCCAGCGAATTAGTTTCGCAGATGATGGGGACGTCCCGATGCAGACGAGCCACTTACTACTTGCGCGCTTTTCTGGATAAATGCCGGTCTGGTCGTATTCATGACTAATTCGGTCCGCCGCTTTTCGCATCGCAATTTCGCGTAACAATTTCAAATTTTCTCTAGTGAAAAAGTTCTGCATGGCGGTGCGAGCTCGTTCTGGTTGATAAATTTTGCCTTGTTCAAGTCGTTTTAAAAGTTCATCTGGTTCGATATCGATTAACTTTACACGGTCCGCTTCATCAAAAACATAATCCGGAATGGTTTCACGGACAGCCACTTTGGTGATGCCTTCCACGATGTCATTCAAGCTTTCGATATGCTGCACATTTACCGTTGTGTACACATCGATTCCCGCTTGAAGCAACTCTTCCACATCTTGAAAACGTTTCTTATTACGCACGCCAGCAGCATTCGTATGTGCGAGCTCGTCTACCAAAATTAGTTCTGGTTTCCGTTTCAACGCTTCGTCCAAATCGAATTCTTTGAGCGCAATGTTTTTATGGTTGATTGCTTTAGGTGGAATAACTGGGATTCCAACTAACATTCTCAGCGTTTCTTCCCGAGCATGAGGTTCAATATAACCAGCAACAACATCGACACCGGCTGCTAGTTGATCTTTGGCATCACTTAACATCGCGTACGTTTTCCCAACACCTGCTGCAAAGCCAAAATATATTTTTAATTTACCTACCGATGAATCTGTTTCTTCTTGCAAATTCACTAGTAGCGCATCCGGACTTGGACGATTCGTTTCCATATTCTCGCCTCCAACTACCTACATTTTCAAACTATCTAATGCCAAATTGACTTGTAAAACGTTCACAGTCGGCTCACCCCAAAAACCTAATAATCGCGAATTTGTGTTGTCCGCAATAATTTCTTTAACTACTTTGGTGGAAATCCCGCGTTCTCTTGAAATCCGGTCTACTTGGTATGCTGCCGCTGCCTCGGAAATATCTGGATCCACACCACTTGCTGATGCGGTCACGAGATCCATTGGAATAACTCGGTTGTTGGTTGGATCTAGTTTGTGCCACCAAGCAATCCGTTTTTCTACTAATTGTTTTTGTTCTTCGCTTGTCGGGTTCAAGTTGGTCGCCGCACCGTCACTTGCCGCCCGTCCAATCAAGTACTCTGGCTTCGTAAACGTTTGGCCAATTTCAGCAGAACCATATTTTCCAGTTGAGCCATCTGCTAACTTTTCTTCTATTATACTGCCATTTGCTTTGTCGTGGAAAGCTGCACCTGCAATAATCGTGACAACACCCGGATAAACCACGCCACACACCAATGTCAAAAGTAGAAATCCAACAACTGCCGGCTTCCAAATTTTCATAAATCTTTTCATGTTTTCTCCCCCTCTCAAACGATTCCCAGAACAGTTAACAGCATATCAATCAATTTAATCGCGATAAATGGAGCAATCAATCCGCCCAGCCCATATATCAACATGTTGCGGCTGAGTAATTTCCCCGCCGGCATCTCGCGGTATTTCACGCCTTTTAACGATAACGGAATGAGGGCAATGATAATCACCGCATTGTAAATAATCGCGGATAAAATTGCACTCGTCGGACTTGTTAATCCCATTAAATTAAGCGCCTCAAGCTGTGGAAAAATCCCGTAAAAAAGCACCGGAATAATCGCAAAGTATTTAGCTAAATCATTCGCAACACTAAACGTAGTCAGCGCGCCACGCGTCATTAAAAGTTGTTTGCCAATCCGCACAATATCAATTAATTTTGTTGGGCTAGAATCAAGGTCAACCATATTCCCAGCTTCTTTTGCAGCTTGCGTTCCCGTATTCATCGCCACAGCCACATCGGCTTGTGCAAGCGCTGGTGCATCATTCGTCCCGTCACCTGTCATCGCAACTAAATGGCCTTCCCGTTGATATTCGCGAATTAATTCCAATTTGGCTTCAGGAGTTGCTTCTGCTAGAAAATCATCGACTCCTGCTTCCGCCGCAATTGCAGCCGCCGTCATCGGATTATCCCCTGTAATCATGATTGTTTTAATACCCATTTTTCGTAAATCGAGAAAACGTTCTTTCACACCATTTTTCACAATATCTTTTAAATAAATCACGCCTAGCACTTGGTTGTTTCGAACGACGACAAGTGGCGTTCCACCAGCGCCAGCAACTTTACTAACAATCGCGTCACACTCTTTCGGATACGTTCCGCCATTCGCCGTTACATAAGCACGGACCGCATCTGCTGCGCCTTTTCGAATCGTATTTTCTTGATAATCAATCCCGCTCATTCGTGTGTTTGCAGTAAAAGGAACAAATTCTGCGTGCATTTCAGCAAAATCTCGACCGCGAATATCAAAGCGTTCTTTCGCCAAAACAACAATACTGCGACCTTCCGCCGTTTCATCCGCAATCGATGAAAGTTGTGCCGCATCCGCCAGTTCTTGTTCTGTCACACCATCCACTGGCAAAAATTCGCTCGCTTTCCGATTTCCCAGTGTAATTGTCCCGGTTTTATCAAGCAAAAGCACGTCCACATCTCCAGCCGCCTCAATCGCACGACCACTCATCGCCAAAACATTCGCTTGATTTAAACGGCTCATCCCAGCAATCCCAATCGATGAAAGTAACGCGCCGATAGTAGTTGGCGCCAAACAAACGAGCAAAGCAATCACATTCGTAATCGAAATCGCCGAGCCAGCACCCGCCTGTTTACTCGCAAATTCAGTAAATGGTAAAAGTGTCGCTGAAACCGCCAGAAAAATAATCGAAAGCGTCACAAGCAAAATCTGCAAAGCGATTTCATTTGGCGTTTTTTTCCGCGAAGCCCCTTCCACCATCGCAATCATTTTATCTAAGAAACTTTCCCCAGAAACCGCAGTTATCCGAATAACAAGCCAGTCAGAAACAAGTGTAGTCCCGCCAGTCACAGCGCTTCTATCCCCACCAGACTCACGAATCACCGGCGCGGATTCCCCAGTTATCGCACTTTCATCAACCGACGCCGCGCCTTCAATAACCTCACCATCCATCGGAATCTGCTCATTCGCAAGCACAAACACAATATCGCCTTTTTTCAAATCATTCGAAGCTACCTCAACGACATCAGATTTATCCTCTATCTTTTTCAACTTCCGAGCTAAAACGTCTTTTCGAGCCATTTTCAAACTATCCGCCTGCGCTCGACCACGACCTTCCGCAATCGCCTCCGCAAAATTCGCAAATAACACCGTAAACCATAAAATCAGCGCAATCGCGAGTGTATATCCTAACTTCTCATCTGAAATCCCAAAAAAACCAAGAAAATAAAGGCTCGTTGCCAAAATCGCACCGACATAAACAAGTAGCATGACCGGGTTTTTCACTTGTAGTTTAGGAGACAGTTTTTTCATCGACTGAATCAGCGAATCTTTCCAAATACCTTTTTCCATCATTTCCATTCACCTCATTTGAAAGTTGTAAAGAAGTCCGCAATCGGTCCAAGTGCAAGCGCCGGCAAGAAACTAAGTGCGCCAACAAGCACCACAACGCCAATTAAAAGACCAACAAACATGCCATTTTTCGTCGATAACGTCCCGCTGCTCGCTGCAACCGGACTCTTACCCGCCATATTTTGCGCCAAGTAAAGCGCCGCAACTAGCGGAATAAAACGAGCAAGTAACATCATTACTGCGCCGACCATATTTGTAAACGTCGTGTCTGCCGCAAATCCCGCAAAAGCACTACCGTTATTATTGCCCATCGAAGTAAACGCATAGAGCACCTCAGAGAAACCATGCGCCCCACTCGCCGAAACCGAAGCTTGCACACTCGGCATCATCACCGCAACCGCCGTACCAAACAACGTCAACAGTGGAGGAACTAAAATAAGCAAACAAACCATTTTCATATCATAAGGTTCAATTTTCTTCCCTAAATATTCCGGCGTCCGCCCAACCAAAAGCCCCGCGATAAACACCGTCAAAATAATAAAGCCAATCATGCCATAAAGCCCACTACCAACTCCGCCAAAAATGACCTCGCCAAGCTGCATAAAGAACATTGGCACAAGCCCACCAAGCGGGGTCAAACTATCATGCATCGCGTTCACCGCTCCATTTGAAGCTGCCGTCGTTGAAGCCGCGAAAAGCGACGATCCTCCAACTCCAAAACGTACCTCTTTCCCTTCCATGCTGCCAGAAGTCGCAACACCTTGGTAACTCGGTCCCGCAAATTGTTCGGAAACAGTAATCGCCACGACCCCAACAACAAAAACAATTAACATCGCTGTCATAATTGCGCGCCCTTGCTTACTATCTTTCACCGCGCGCCCAAACATCACAACAAGCGCCACCGGAATAAGTAAAATCGCCAACATCTCGATTAAATTAGTAAAACTAGATGGATTTTCAAACGGAAAAGCAGAATTCGCTCCGAAAAAGCCACCACCATTTGTACCTAGTTGCTTAATAGCTATTTGACTAGCAGCCGGCCCAAGCGGAATCAATTGTTTTGCGCCACTTTCAAGCGTTTCCACAACCGAATAATCTGCAAATGATTGCACCACCCCTTGCGACACCAAAACTAGCGCCAATACAAGCGAAAGCGGCAACAAAATATAAAGCGTCACCCGAAATAAATCTTGCCAAAAATTCCCCACCGTTTTCTGTTTCTTCCATATAAAGCCGCGAATTACTGCAAATAAAACCGCAATCCCAGTAGCTGCCGAAACAAAGTTCTGTACCGTTAAGCCAATTGACTGCGAAAAATAAGATAACGCCGTCTCACCAGAATAAGCTTGCCAGTTCGTATTCGACACAAAACTTGCCGCCGTATTAAACGCCAAACTAAAGCTAAGCCCCTTCATACCTTCTGGATTAAGTGGTAAAAATCCTTGTAACATTAGCACAGCCATCACAAATATAAAGCCAACCGCACTAAAAGCAAGCACCGAAACTGCATAACGTTTCGCCGACATCCCAGCTTCACTTACACCCATCAACCGATAACCAAACCGTTCAACCGGTTCCAGCACCCTTGACAAAAACACCTTCTCACCACTCATCACTTTATACATATAAATCCCGAGCGGCACTGCTAAAACTAACAACAATACAACAAAAAACACATCTTGCATCACGATATACTTCATAAATCTTCACCTCTAAACAACACATAAAATAAATACACCAACAAAGCTAAACCGATGATTCCAGCAACTACTAGAACAACACCCATTTTCCGTTCACCCCTTCACCGTACTCTTTCCACCACTAATCCTAACAACAAATGCATAAAGACAGTGTTAAGATTCTCAAGACCCGCATAAAGATTCCGTTAATATTCCAATGTGTGTAAAAATTACACACAAAAAAAGCCAATGTGTAAGCAAAAAACAAAATGAAAACCCTTTTATAGCCACATTTAAAGTTGGCACGGTACTTGCATATATAAATAAGTGTTAAGAGAATTATCTAGAGGAGGAAATAATCATGAAAACAATCATGTTAGTATGTTCAGCAGGTATGTCTACCAGCTTACTAGTTACAAAAATGGAAAAAGCAGCTGAAGAAAAAGGTCTTGAAGCAAAAATCTTCGCAGTTGCCGAAGCAGAAGCAGCTAACCATTTAGACGAAATCGATGTTTTATTACTTGGACCTCAAGTACGTTTCTTAGAAGGAAACATGAAGAAAAAATTAGAGCCAAAAGGTATTCCGCTAGCTGTTATTAACAGTGTTGATTACGGAATGATGAAAGGCGACAAAGTTTTAGAACAAGCATTAGATTTAATGAAGTAAAAAGAGGGTAATTACAGCTGTCTAGCTGAAAATTATAAAAAAATGGAAGAGGTAACGTAATAACATGACGTTTTAGAAATTATGTATCTGTCTTAATCAGTGTTATTACTTTATCCTCAAAAAAGGAGAATAAAAAATGAATGGTTTTATCGCATTTATGGAGAAATATTTCATTCCCTACGCTGCCAAAATTGGTGGGCAACGTCATTTAGTAGCAATTCGTGATGGTTTCATCTCGACTATGCCTCTAATGATTCTAGGGTCTTTCGCCGTTTTAATTAACAACTTCCCAATTGCAGCTTACCAAAAATTCATGAATAACTTATTTGGTGAAGGAACTTGGCAAGCATTCGGCGGAAACGTTTGGAACGGTACTTTTGCTATCTTAGCATTACTTATCGCTTTCACTGTAGCTTATAACTTAGCTAAATCTTATGACAAAGATGCTTTATCTTCTGGTGTAGTTTCTGTAGCTACTTTCTTCACTATTGGTGCAATCGCTCCAGGTGCTGATGGTATCCCTAACACTGGTGGTCTTGGATCTACTGGTCTTTTCTTAGCTTTAATTATTGCAATTCTTTCCACTGAAATCTTCACTCGTTTAAGTGGTAGCCCGAAATTAGTTATCAACATGCCTGATGGTGTTCCACCGGCAGTTTCTCGTTCATTCGCAGCTTTATTCCCTGCAATGATCACTGTTTCAATCTTTGGTCTTATCACTGCGTTCTTCCAAGCAGCTGGTGTGACTAACTTAGTAATTTCTTTCTACGAATTAGTACAAGAACCGTTCATGGGTCTTGCAAACTCCTTGCCAGCAGCATTACTACTTGCATTCGTTTCTGCTTTCCTTTGGTTCTTTGGTTTACACGGTGCGAACATTATCGACCCGTTCATGCAAACAATCAACATCCCAGCTATCGAAGCTAACGTAAAAGCTCTAGAAGCTGGTAAAGAACTTCCTTACATCGTTAACAAACCTTTCTTTGACTCTTTCGTTAACTTAGGCGGAACTGGAGCAACTATCGGTTTAATCATTGCTATCTTTATCGTAGCACGCAAACACAAAGCGTACATGACAGTTTCTAAATTGTCTGCAGCGCCAGGTCTTTTCAACATTAACGAACCAATGATGTTTGGTCTTCCAATCGTCTTGAATCCAATTATGTTCATTCCGTACATCTTGGCACCACTTGTACTTGTAACTGTAGCTTACTTTGCAACAGCTATCGGTTGGGTACCAGCTTGTACTATCGTAACTCCTTGGACTACACCACCAATTATCGGTGGAGCACTTGCAACACAAAGTATCGCTGGTGGTGTTTTAGCAGCTGTAAACTTAGGCTTGTCTATCATCATCTTCCTTCCATTCGCGAAAATTGCTCAAATCCAAGAGCTACGTCGTGAAAAAGAAGCACTTGCTGCTGAAGGCGTTACTGCAGAATAATTTTTAAAAACCAAAACTTTAAGGACGTGTTTACAGATGGATTTAGAGCAAACTATTATGAGCTTGATCGTGTTCGGTGGTAACGCTAAAAGTGATGCTATGTTAGCCATTGATTCCGCTAAAAAAGGGGATTTCGCTCAAGCAGACGAACAAATCGCCCAAGCAGAACAAGCACTACTTGAAGCGCATCATTCTCAAACAAAACTTATACAAGGTGAAGCACGTGGCGAAAAAACAGAAGTTTCCCTTCTACTCGTTCACGCACAAGACCACTTAATGAATGCAATTACTTTCAAAGATTTAGCGAAAGAAATTGTAGACCTTTATAAGAATAAATAAAACTTAAAAAACCAGTTGTCGTCATGACAGCTGGTTTTTTTCTTCTATTAAATTAGCATCTGACCGAATAATCGCTAGCACAACACCCACCGCAATAAAATTACCAAGCACAGCGCTACCACCATAACTAATAAAAGGCAGCGGAATCCCCGTCAGCGGCATAAGTCCAACAGTCATGCCAATATTTTCAAAAATATTAAACGCAAAACTCACTGCAAAACCCGCTAAAACAAGCGACGAAAAAGTATTCTTCATTAAAAGTGCCGCCATAATTAATTGGTGAATAAGCAACATAAACAAAATCAGTAGCAAACTTACGCCAACAAAGCCAAACTGATGCCCAATGGTACTAAAAATCATATCTGTATGACTTTCAGGGATATACGCGTTCGTTCCTGAACTACCAGTCAACATCCCCGAACCAACCGCCTTCATCGATAAATTAAGTTGGTACACCGCATCCGGGTCGGTCGTCGGATCAAGCCACGTTTGAATCCGCGAGAACTGGTACGCATGAAAGCCAATCTTCTCTAGCAAACTAATATGATACACGATGACATACATACCAACCGTCGCCGCAGTTAAAATCAACGTAATAATCCCAACCATTAGCTTCGTTGACCTGATTGCTAGCAAAATAATCGCCAACGCTGTAACCCCATAAACAATAGTCGTTCCAAGGTCTGGCTGCTTCATAATTAATAGGAGGACAATTCCTGTGAGTACAGCTAAAATCCCCAATTGCTTCCATTTTTGCGCTTGGTATTTCACTGCAAAATGCGCCAACACAAAAATAAAAATTGATTTCACAACTTCTGATGGCTGAAAAGATAGTCCCGCAAACCGATACCACCGTGTTGCCCCGTTAATATTTTGCACTAGAGGGTTGGGAATGAGTATCCCGAGTAGTGTGACTACCATAATTGCGTAAAGCCAAATCGCATGATGGCGTAAAAACTCCACCGGAAGCCGCGAAACACCATAACAAGTCAGCGCCCCGATCGCTAAGAACACCAATTGCATTCCTAAAAAATTCGTATCGTACTGATTTGTCTTCTGTGCAAAATAAATCGCCACACAACTAACTAAAGACAATAAAAATACCGATAAAATAATCCGGTTATAAAGCACATCCCGTTTCATAAATACACTACCTCTCTCGATTTATTCCGCCTTGCCGCTGCCAGTACAAAACCTACCGCACACGACAGCATCACGACCGAACTTCCACCATAACTAATAAATGGTAATGGAACCCCCGTAAGCGGGATAAGCCCACTCACGCCTCCAAGATTCAAAAACATCTGCACCGCAACCCAAGTAGCCACCCCAATACAAACCATTGAATCAAAAATAAACTGACTATGAATAGCAATATAAAGTGCTGTAAAACTAAGCAACATCAATAATAAAATCGTCCAAATAACACCAAAAACACCTAGTTCTTCCGCAACCACCGTCATAATAAAATCCGTATGCGGCTCCGGTAAATAGCCTAATTTTTGCACACTCTCACCAAGCCCATTTCCAAAAATCCCGCCACTTCCAATCGCATAATAACCATTCCTAAGTTGATAAGAAGCATCCAAATTATTAAGATTAAATGGATCTAAAAAGGCAAACCGGCCTAATTTTGCAGAACTAAAAAAGTCAGGATGAAAGAAGTAAAGCAGTGTTGCGACAAGCAAAAGGAGACCAAACACCCAAATCGCTACCCGGACAAGGCGTGTGAGGCCGACTCCGCTTGTTAAAAACAAAGCGACCCCAATGACACCTAAAATCAGTGCCGTCCCTAAATCCGGCTGTAAGAACACAAGCCCCACTGTTAGAAATAAAAATCCGAGCAACCAATATTGCACACGCACCCCACAACCTTTTTTCAAGAAAACTGTTGCGATTACTAATATTAGTAGCATTTTGACCGTTTCTGTCGGTTGGAACGTAACACCTGCGATAGACAACCAGCGCTGCGCATTGTTCGCCGCACTGCCCGTTAAAAGCACTAGAATTAGCAAACCGACCAAGCTTCCCGCCAAAGCACGCAACGTCCACCGCCGATAAAATAATTGCACATTAATACGCGAACAAACGAGCAAGCCGACAAACCCCAGTCCGTAAAAAAGTAACTGCCTATAAAAGAAATAACCCGGCTCCACTTTGTACCGCATGATGGCAACCCCATAACTCGTACTATAAACGAGCAGCAAACTCCAAACCGCCAGAAGTATATACGTTACAAACAGCACGCGTCCTGCCCGCATTTAAATCCACTCCCGAAATTTCCGAATATAAATAGTTTTTACTAACTGCATCGTTGCCATATAGCCAACTAGAATTAAAATCAACCATGGGAAATAACTACCTGGTAAGCTGACAAATCCAATGCTGTGACCAAATCCAGTAAACGGAATCACAATCCCAAGCGTCATCACAATAAGCGTTGCAATCATCACCGGTGCAGTTGCCCGACTTTGAATGAACGGTATTTTCTCTGTACGAATCATGTGTACGACTAATGTTTGCGTAAGTAAGCCAACCACGAACCAGCCACTATGGAATAAAGCTTGCTCCGCCACCGTATTCGCACTAAACACAAACCACATAATTAGAAACGTCGCAATATCAAAGATCGAACTTACTGGGCCAATGCAGAGAATAAAGCGCAACATTCCTTTTTGTTCCCATTGATGCGGTTTTTTCAAAAACGAACGATCCATTTTGTCCCAAGGAAGTGTTAATTGCGAGAAATCATACAATAAATTTTGCAGTAAAAGGTGTAGCGACAACATTGGTAAAAACGGAATAAACGCACTCGCCACCAAAACACTAAACACATTACCAAAGTTTGAGCTAGCCGTCATTTTCAAGTATTTTAAAATATTCCCAAATACATTCCGGCCTTCCATCACTGCATCATTTAATACCGTTAAACTTTTCTCAAGTAAGATGACCGAGCTGGCGTCTTTGGTAATATCCGCTGCTGTATCAACCGAAATCCCAACATCCGCCTTCCTAAGTGCCGGCGCATCATTAATCCCGTCGCCAAGGAACCCTACAGTATGCCCCGCTTTTTTTAGCAAACCAATGATTCGCGATTTTTGCATTGGTGTTAATTTCGCAAAAATATGGTATTTTCGCAGTTCGCGCGTAAGTTCTTCATCGGAAAGCTCTTCTATATCCGCACCTAGTAAAAACCCATTCGCTGGAATACCGACTTCCTGACAAATCCGCTTCGTAACGATTTCGTTATCACCCGTCAAAACTTTTACGTTAATTTGATTTTTAAAAAGATGGGCGATAGCTTCTTTCGTCGATGCTTTTACTGGGTCGCGGAAACCTAGGAATCCTGCAATAATCATTTGTTCTTCGTCGGTCTTCGTGAACGCTTCACCGACTTTTCCAGTTTTATAAGCCACTACAATCACGCGTATACCTGAACGATTCATTTCTGCACACATTTCTTGGAGTTCATCCTTTTCTGCTTCAGTTAGTGTAGAAACAGTGCCAGAAAATTCCTTATGAGTGCATACAGTGAGCATTTCTTCCACCGCGCCTTTTGTAACCATCCTTGTCTCAGTGCTATTTTCGACCACCACACTCAAGCGCCGCCGATCAAAATTAAACGGAATCTCGCCAACTTTCGACCAACCTGATGCAGTCTTTTCATCCAATTTGGCGATTACAGCATGATCTAAAACATTTTTCCAGCCAGTTTGGAAATAACTGTTTAAATAAGCCATTTTTAAAACACTTTCCGAAGTTTCGCCCGCGCTATCAATGTATTTTACAAGTTCTAGCTTATCTTCAGTGAGCGTGCCCGTTTTATCCGTACATAAAATATCCATCGCACCGATATTTTGAATGGCGCTTAGTTCTTTCATAATTACTTTTTTCTTCGACATATTGATGGCGCCTTTTGCTAAGTTCGTGCTGACAATCATGGGTAGCATTTCCGGAGTAAGACCAACCGCAATCGCCACCGCATAAAGAAATGCCTCCAACCAATTGCCCTTCATGAGCCCATTAATCATAAACACAATCGGAACCATCACCATCATAAAGTAAAATAGCAACTTCGAAATCGATTTAACACCTTTATCAAAACTCGTGTCGCCGCGGCGTTCGGTAGCTGCAATTGATAGCGAACCAAAGAAGGTTGAGCTTCCAGTCCGCAAAACAACCGCCCGACCATGCCCACTTAACACATCTGTCCCCATAAATAATAAGTTTTCCCGTTCAAAAATTTCTGGATTGGCACGTTTATCTTCCACAAATTTTTCAGCAGGAATCGATTCTCCTGTAAGGGCCGACTGGTTAATTAATAAGTCTGTAGCCGAAATCACACGCGCATCAGCTGGGATAATATCCCCCGCCGAAATTTCAATCAAATCTCCCGGTACGATTGCGTCTTGCATCACCAAATCCATGGAGCCATTTCGTATAACATTCACTCTATTTTTCACCATATTTTTCAGTGCATAACTCGCCCGCTCCGCTCTACTCGTTTGAATAAAGCCAAGCACTCCACTCGCAAGAATCATCAGTGCCATGATCACAGTCGCTTCCATGTCATCCGTCAAATACGAAACAACCATTAACATCACTAAAATATAGATAAATGGATCATTAAACGCCCGAATGAACAACCGTAAATTCGATACTTTCTTTTCTTCCACCGTTTGATTAGGGCCGAACTCCGCCAATCGTTCCGTAACTTCGACGTTTGTTAGCCCCGTTTCCATAACTCCTAACTTTTCCAAAATTTTCTCTCTGCCCATTTGTGATTCTTTGAGCAAATTGTTACCTTGCATTTTTCCATGTAGTTTTTTCATTTTCCTTGCCTCCAATTCTTTCTAGGCAAGCTGAGAATAACGTTTATGTGCGCCAGAGATGAAGGTTAGTCACTCTTGCAGCTTGATTTTTATCATATGAATCCGGTTCTTCTACTTCCTCTTCCTGTCGATAAGCCATTTGCCTTCATCTCCTTTCGAATTTTACCTAAGCTTAATTGTCTGAAAAAAAGATTGTCATTCCCAGATAATTATTTTCATAATAAACATGAAAAAAGTCCTTACCAAAACATTGGCAAGGACCCCTGAATTTATACGCATACTAAAACAGACTCCCCTCGCTAAAGTTTTGGCACTATGCAACGTAAAGAATACTCTTAGCCACATTATGGAAAGCCTTAATCCGACAATCCCTGTTCTACCCATTGGCGTCTTTGGACATTTTTGGGCAGTGGCCTGTGTTTGCATAGGAGCCTCACCTAACAGGCAAAACTACATATTTATTATCGCTCTAATCGTCTACGAGTTTAACATACAAAATCTAAGCCCGCAAGACAAAATGTAAAATACTTAACTTTTATTTAACTTTTCGTGATTTATTTTAATAATTTCAACAAGACATCTGCTAAAGAATCTGCCGTAGTTGTAATCGTTGGTGGGCGCTTATAAATGTCATCGCGCACTTTCTCCACCATAATGAGTAAAATAACACTATTTAAAATTAAAGAAATCGCATCTGCTTCTTGGGCAGAGTTCTTATTCGGAATCATTTCTTTCACTTTTTGATTAACCCGCTCATACAAATATTCCACAATCGACGGATCAATAAATTCCATATCTTTGCTGCCCATTTCGCGAACAGAAATCACCATAAAATCACGATATTTTTCATAAATATCCGAAATAAACTGACTCGCCTGACGCAAAAATACTTTAGCGCTTTCAAAATCTTTATCAAAAAATTGATTAATTTCCGCCTTCATACTTTCAAATTGGACTTCTAGTGTCATATGAATGAGATTATCTTTACTCTTAAATTTTTTAAAAATCGTAGCTTCATTTATTCCAGCGGCTTCTGCTAATTGTCTTGTTGTGGAGCCTTTAATGCCATTTTTTGCCATCATACAAAGCGTCGCATCCATAATGGATTCGTTTGTAATCATCATTTTACCCCCGTTCAACTAAGTAAGCACTTGCTTATATTCAGTATAACAAAGACAAGCCTTTTTGACAATTTAATTACAATTTGTCGATATCATTCATAAGCTATGTGAAGTGTGTAATAATGGATGTAGAATATTTAAAAGAATTGGAAGTGACTTACCATGCAAAAAACAAGAAAAGAACGTATCCTTGAAACTTTAAAAGAACAAAAGAAAAACAAAAAAAGTAACAAGTTCAAAACTGGTGCAACGATTGCTGGGGTTACTGCCATTGCAACCTCTATCACTGTTCCAGGAATCGAAGTAATCGTTAGCGCAGACGAAACAGCGCCTGCCGACGAAGCATCAAAAAGCACAGAAGCCAACACAACAACAGAAACACCAGCAACTGCCACTCCTGAAAACACAACAGAAAAAACAACTGAAACAAAACCTACTGAAACAAAAGAACAAACAAAAACACAAGAAGAAGCGAAACCCGTAGCTGACAAAGTAGAACAAGCTCCCGCAGAACCCGCTACAGTTAGCAATCCAAACAGCGTAACAAGCTACTCTACACCAGCTACTTATAACTTATTACAAAAATCAGCACTCCGTTCAAGTGCAACGGTTCAAAGCTTTATTCAAACAATCCAAGCCTCTTCTTCCCAAATTGCAGCAGAAAACGACTTATACGCATCTGTCATGATCGCTCAAGCAATTTTAGAAAGCGCCTATGGAACGAGCGAATTAGGCTCAGCTCCAAACTACAACCTTTTCGGAATCAAAGGAGCATACAACGGCCAATCTTATACAAAACAAACCCTAGAAGATGATGGCAAAGGAAACTACTACACAATCACAGCCAAATTCAGAAAATACCCATCCTACCATCAATCACTAGAAGACTACGCCAAAGTTATTCGCAGCGGCCCAAGTTGGAACCCAAGCTACTACTCAAAAGTTTGGAAAAGCAATACAACTTCCTACAAAGACGCAACCAAAGCTCTAACTGGAACGTACGCAACCGACACAGCCTATGCAACTAAACTAAATGATTTAATCAGCCGATATAATTTAACACAGTATGACAGCGGCAAAACAACTGGCGGAAATTCCGGAAGCACTGGTAACACAGGAAATACTGGCAACTCCGAAAATACAAACAACACAAACGCCAAAATGTATACAGTCGTAAAAGGTGACTCCCTTTGGAGAATTGCTAACAACAATAAAGTAACCATCGCTAATTTAAAAGCTTGGAACAACTTAAAATCCGATTTCATTTACCCAGGCCAAAAACTTAAAGTTAGCGCCGGGTCTACTACAAATACAGACGCATCCAAGCCGAGCACAGGAACAAGTACGTCCAAACCAAGTACTGGTACGAGCACAAACGCTAAAGTTTACACCGTTGCAAAAGGTGACTCGCTTTGGAGAATCGCTAACAACAACAAAGTAACTATTGCTAACTTAAAAACTTGGAACAACCTGAAATCCGATTTCATTTACCCAGGCCAAAAACTTAAAGTAAGCGCTGGGTCTACTACAACAAACACGAATACAAATACGAACACATCTAAACCGAATACAAACACAAATACATCCAAACCAAGCACAGGTACGAGCACAAACGCTAAAGTTTACACAGTTGCAAAAGGTGACTCGCTTTGGAGAATCGCGAGCAACAACAAAGTAACCATCGCTAACCTAAAAACTTGGAACAACCTAAAATCCGATTTCATCTATCCGGGCCAAAAACTTAAAGTTAGCGCCGGATCCGCAACAACAAATACAAACACAGCTAAACCAAGCACAAACACACCAAGCAATTCCACAGTAAAAACATACACTGTCAAAAAAGGTGACTCACTTTGGGCCATTTCCAGACAGTTCAAAACAACGGTAGATAACATTAAAGCTTGGAATAAACTACCTAGCAATATGATTCATGTTGGTCAGAAATTGACGATTAAGTGACTATAAAAAGCCTAGCTCGTGAGTGAGATAGGCCTGAGACTGCGGATAAAGCGAGAAATTGCTTTGTCTGCGGTTTTTTTATTAAACTTAAACATTTCAATTACAATCTAAATAGCAGATGTGCTAACTTTCTTACTCGTAATAATTCTTTACCTATTGGTTATGATTATAATTCATCAATCTCACATCGATAGTTTAAAGCATCCAATTCCCGTTTAATCTTTCTCATTGTTAACTCGGCTTCTGCTAGGCTTGAATTTAATAAGCAATATATATAAGTTTCATCATTAGCGTGATAGATGTTGAAATCCATTAAGTCGGGGCACTTTTCGATACCAGATGGTACAAAAAAACCATTGGAGTATGATCTCACATCTTTTATCCCCGAATCAACAACACTCTTTTCTATAATTTTCAAAATCTCTTCGTAATCTTCTTTTGATTTTATTGACCATTCTAATCCCAGAATAGCTACCTTCTTTCTTAACAATATTTATTTGCTCTTACTATACTAAATTTGGTTAATCTCATTAAAAACATTATATTGAACCAGGTTCAGCATTTTGAACTAATTGTTTATTGTAGGGCTAGATCTTATCTCCGCTGTACGTAATCAAGAAAAATCCTTAATACATAACTTTTGTCAAAGAAGTTTGAATGCTATAATAGTAAATGCAGTAGCAAAGTGAATAGACGGTGGCTAATCCTCAGTAGGGGGTGATGCCTATGGTTTACAAAGGTTTTACTCCTAGAAAGGAATAAAGCATGTCTGTATTTGAAGCAATGACTTTAATGTTGGCTTTTGCCACATTGGTTGTGCTGATACTGGACTTTAATAAACCAAAAAAATAATCGTCTTTACACTTTGACAGGTGAGAAAAGACGATTATTTATCAATTTTTAAACTTTGTCCACCGTCTTTTTAACGGTGCTGCTGTTAGGGAGTCATGTTAGCGCATGGCTCTCTTTTCATATACATATTAACACACTTTGAGTTAGTTTGACAAATACAGTTCCTAACTTTATTAGCCATCTACAATAAGATAGCTCTTACCTACTATCTGTTTTAAAAATGATGAAAATTCTCCACCGGCATTACAAACACTGTTGCGCCGCCAACTTGGACTTCGATTGGATATGGCACGTAGGTATCTACTGTCACTCCAAGGGACGCGGATGGTGTCATCATTTGTTCGCGCGCTTTGCAGTTTTCTTTAATGATTGCTAGGGCATCTTCTACACGTTCATCTTCTGTACCGATGATGAATGTGGTGTTGCCTGCTTTTAAAAATCCGCCTGTAGTGGCTAGTTTGGTCGCACCGAAATTGCCTTTTGTTAGTGCGTCAGACAAACGGTTGCTATCTTGGTCTTGGACGATCGCAAATATCAGTTTCAAAGAAATCAACCCTTCCTAAAAAATCTATCTTTTTTCTATTATAGCAAATAAATGCCATTTTAAAGAGTGATATGCACTTGTGGCAACGTGTTTAAGTCACATTGGATGTTAGGATAATTGTTGTAAAATGTCGGCTAAAATAGTTTCTGCAATTTCTTCTGGTGTCTTTGTAGCATCTACTCGCATAAAACGGTCCGGAAACATGTTGATGACTTTTTCATAACCAGCTTGAACCTTTTCATGGTAAGTAATGTCTTCTTTATCCAAACGATTGACTTCACGGCCTTTGTTGGCGGCGATTCTAGCTAAACCAACTTCGGCAGGTACATCGAGATAATACGTCCGGTTAGGCAGCGTATCTTCAATCGCATATAAATTCACTTGTAAAACTTGTTCCATATCCATGTCACGTCCAGCGCCTTGGTAAGCAAGCGAGCTATCCATGAAACGGTCACAAAGTACCGTTTTTCCTGCTTCTAAAGCTGGGCGGATTGTTTCAACGACATGTTGACGGCGCGCTCCTGCAATAAGTAGCACTTCTGTTTTCGGGTCCATTTCTTCATTGCCAATTCCGAGGACGATATTTCTTACTTTTTCTGAAATCGGGCTGCCACCTGGTTCGCGGGTTTTAATGAAATCGATGCCAACTTCCGTCATTTTTTGATTGAGTAGTGTTCCTACTGTTGTTTTACCAGAGCCATCTGGGCCTTCGAGTGTAATAAAAATTGCTTTCATTTAGTAATTTCCTTTCCCTTTCGCGTCGCTTTCTGTTTGATTATAGCATAAATTAGCGGAAGACACGGATGTAATTCTCGGCTAGTTTTTCGCCGCCTTGGTAGTGACGTGTGCGAATGCTTTTTAGTTCGCGAATGTGTTTTTCTGTGATGCTTTCTCCGCGGATTACGGCTGGTATCCCCGGCGGATAGAGCGAGATTGTTTCGGCGGATACGCGATCGGTCGCTTCGTCTATCGAAATAAACTCGGTGCCGCGCGTGTGCATTTCTTCATACGTTAGCGAGAGGCTAGATGCGCACGGGGCCGACATTTCGTACGGTTCTTTCGCGATTTCTTTTTTCACCGGAGAATGAATCCGACTAATCGGCGTGAAATCGATTCCTTTTTTTATTAACGGTAAAATAAGTAGCACTTGTGATTCATCGGCTAGTTCTGGAAAATAAGAGCTCTCTTCAAAAATCGCTTGCAGTTCGTAGCCTGTATAGCCTGTTTTGCGGACGATTATTTTCAGTGGATCATCTGGCAAAATGACTTCAAATTTATTCTTCGTTAGCCATTTAATCCATCTAGCGCGCATTTTCCAAAAAGCTTCCACATCAGCCGCCGTATAGGTTGCCGCATATTTTCGGGCTGCATCCAGTGACGCCATAATTAAATAAGATGGGCTGCTCGTTTGGAATACTTGCAGATAATAAGCTAGTTTTTCAAAAATCGGCAAATCATTGACCACATGTAAATAGGATCCCATCGTCAGCGCCGGTAGCGTCTTATGCGCCGATTGAACGACCACGTCTGCGCCAAGCTCCACCGCACTTTTTGGAAATTCGGAGCTTGTTAAAAAATGGGCCCCATGCGCCTCATCGACAAATACAACCGCGCCAAAATCATGCGCAATTCGGATACATTTTTGCAAATGAAAAGTCGTTCCATAGTAGCTCGGATACGTAAAAATACAGAGTTTTATATCTGGATGATTATGTAAGGTTGCTTCGACAAGTTCTGGCGTTACTCCGCTTGCAACGCCGACTTCTTTATTCAGCGCTGGTGTTAGGAAAATCGGCTCTCCACCTGCCAGTTCAATGCCATGCAAAATAGACTTATGCGCATCTCTCGGCACTAATACTTTTTCCCCGCGCTTCAAAGTCGTCATAATAACCGCCAAGCTTCCTCCGCTAGTCCCGTTTACGAGAAAATAACTTTTTTTACTCCCATAACATTCTGCAAGTAACTCTTCTGCTTCCAAAATCACATCTTCCGGATGGTGCAAGTCGTCCATTCCAGTGATTTCTGTTACGTCCCATTTTAATAATTTTTGCCATGGATCTGGATAAACGGCTCCGCTTTTGTGTCCAGGAACATGGAGTGATATTGGGCAAGATTTAGCATGAGCATCTAACCGTTCCACTAAAGGCATTTTAGTTTGATCTCGCATAACAATTCCCCTTTTCAAATTCTCTCTTTCATTGTACCATTTTGCTGAATTTATGACACATTCTTGCAGTTTTAAAGCGTTTTCATTTTATAAGTTGTATAATAAAATCAGCAACCACGTTTTGACTTTCTAGTAAAGGGAAATTGAGGTAAGAGGACTATTTTAAAGGAGGTTTTTTGTCAGATGAAGAAGATTCTTAACGGTACAGATCAAGTTGTAGAGCAAATGGTGGAAGGTTTAGTTAAATCGCATGCAGATATTGTTCACCGTGTTGAAGGAACTCGCGTCATTGCAAGAAATGATAAACGTCCAGGCAAAGTCGGGCTAGTAAGCGGCGGAGGTTCTGGTCACGAGCCGGCTCATGCTGGTTATGTAGGTCGCGGAATGCTATCTGCGGCTGTGTGCGGCGATGTTTTCACTTCCCCAACTCCAGACCAAATTTATGAAGGTATTAAAGCCGCAGATCAAGGCGCTGGTGTGCTTTTAATTGTAAAAAATTATACTGGTGACGTAATGAATTTTGAAATGGCGGCCGATTTAGCAGATGCCGATGATATTAAAGTAGAGCAAATTGTAGTAGATGATGATATTGCCGTGGAAGACAGCACTTTTACAACGGGACGTCGCGGTGTAGCTGGAACGGTTCTCGTGCATAAAATTATCGGGGCGGCGGCAGAAGCAGGCGCATCACTTGATGAACTGAAAGCCCTCGGTGAAAAAGTAATTGCTTCTGTTAAAACGCTTGGGGTTGCACTTTCGCCGTGTACTGTTCCCGAAGTTGGTCACCCCGGATTTGAGCTCGGCGACGACGAAATCGAACTCGGCATTGGTATCCACGGTGAACCAGGATTTACTCGTGAAAAAATTATGCCATCTGCAAGTTTAGCTAAGCAACTATACGAACGGATTAGCAATGAAAGCAAACTCCTAGCTGGCGATAAAGTGGTTGTCCTTGTGAACGGCATGGGCGCAACACCACTTATGGAACAATATGTTTTCGCAAATGATGTCCATGTACTTCTAAAAAATGCCGGCGTTCGCGTGGAAAAAACACTTGTTGGAGATTATATGACCTCACTCGAAATGGCCGGATTATCCTTAACCATTTTGAAATTAGAAGATGAAAAATGGGTTGATATGTTGAAACTCCCAGTGGACACAATTGCTTGGTAATAAAATTTGGAGGAATGAATCATGACTTATGATAAAGATTGGGCGTTACGCTGGTTAAATGATTTCGGCGAACGTGTACAAGAAAATAAACAATTATTAAGTGATCTCGACCAAGCGATTGGTGACGGAGACCACGGTATCAATATGGCTCGCGGACTCAGCGAACTCAAAAAAGCTTTTGCAGAAAAAGAACCTGCCGATTTAAAAGATGTTTTCAAAACAGCCGGAATGACAATGGTCAGCAAAGTTGGCGGCGCATCCGGCCCGCTTTACGGAACAGCATTTTTAAATATGAGTAAAGCTGTTGAGGCGGATACAATCGATGCGGTTGGCCTTACAAAAGTAATTGAAGCAGGACTGGAAGGCATTGAAAAACGAGGTAAATCGCATGCGGGCGAAAAAACGATGATTGATGTTTGGGAACCAGTTGTTCACGCGCTTCACCAAGAAGATTTGACCAATGATGTGGTGGATGCGGCCCTACAAAAAACAAAAGATTTAAAAGCGACTAAAGGACGCGCAAGCTATCTCGGCGAACGTTCAATTGGTCATCTCGACCCAGGCGCCTACTCATCCGCCCTATTATTCCATGCAATGCTTCAAACGGAGGTGAGCTAACTCATGACTAAACCTTATGGCGTTGTTATTATTTCCCACTCCAAAGATGTCGCAAAAGGGGTACATGATATTATCAAAGAAATCGCGCCAGACGTTTCTATCACCCACGCAGGTGGAACCGAAGATGGCGGCATCGGCACAAGTTTCGACGCAGTAAATGAAGCCATCGAAAATAACGAAGCCGACAAAGTCTACACTTTCTATGACCTCGGAAGCGCCAAAATGAATATTGAAACCGTAGAAGAAATTAGCGAAAAAGAAATCATTCTCTTTAATGCACCAATTTTAGAAGGTGCCTATGCTACTGCGGCTCAAGTTCAAATGGATGAAAAACCAGAAGTCATCGCGGAAAACTTGAAAGGCATCGAAATTAAATAAACTGACCCCCTTGAACTTTTATTGTTCGAGGGGTTTTTAATTATCCGAGCAGAAACCAAAGGCGAGGATTTTCCGTGGTATAATGACATATATAATTTCCCATTCTAAAAAGTTAGGATTTGAAACGATGAATATTTTAATTAAAATAAGAGAATTAACTAATTTAACCAATAGTGAAAAAGAACTTGCCAACTATATTTTAGCAAATCCGCGAAAAACCTTGCAATTCAAGCCTAAAGAGCTGGCCGCGGCTGCCTTTGTTTCTACTGCAACCATTTACCGTTTAATTAATAAACTAGGAATTAACGGCATCGGCGAACTAAAAATCGAAATCGCCACAAGCCTCCGCGAAGCAACTGCAGAAAAAGAAATAAATTACGATTATCCGATTTTAGAATCAGACACGCCCTACCAAATAATGACCAATCTACAACAGATTTACAAAGGAACCATCGATGAAACGTTAAACATCGCCGATCCAGAAGAACTCGTTCGTATCGGTGAAAAACTAACTAAGGCAAAAACAATTGATGTCTATGCCGCCTCCGCCAATCTTTTTTTCGCCCAAAATTTCAAATTCCAAATGCAGGAAATCGGGGTTTTGGTCAACGTTCCCGAAGAAGATTATATCCAAAGCTTGTCCGCAGCAAATAGTGATGAAAATCATATCGCCATCGTTGTTTCTTACGGCGGTCGCAGTCGAACACTTCAAAGAGTCGTCAAAATCCTATCCGAAAACGACGTCGAAATAATCTTAATCACTTCCATGCAAGCTAACCCATTAGTCGAATTCGCCACTCACAAAATCTATATGGCATCCGCTGAAAACCATTACAACAAAGTCTCCTCATTCTCAACAAGGCAGTCATTACTCAGCATTTTCGACACGCTATATTCCGTTTATTTTAATCACGATTACGATAAAAATATCCAATATAAAACAACCAATTACCAAAAAATGAATAGCGAATTGGAATGATTTTTCAAAAAAGCAATCGTTTTCCCTTTGAACTGAAAAAAAGCTCTCAATCTATGCTATTTCTCACTTTCCTTTATTTTCTAATGATACAATAAAGAAAAAAAGGAGCTAAATTAAATGACGACTCAAGCGATTATTTTAGATATTGATGGCACTTTATTGAACGACGACAAAAAAATCTCAACCAAAACAAAAGAAGCACTTATTACAGCCCAACAAAATGGCGTTAAACTTATCCTCGCGTCCGGCAGACCAACAACCGGCATGCACCTTTACGCCGAACAATTAGAAATGGAAAAATACCACGGCTTACTAGTTTCATACAATGGCGCCAAAGTGGTCGACTGCCAAACAAAAGAGGAATTATTCAACCAAGCACTCACTGTTTCTGAAGGAAAAGCCGTTCTAGAACATATGAAAAATTTCGAAGTAAAAGTAATGATTGATAAAGACGACTATATGTATGTGAACGATGTATTCGACTGCTACGTCCCTTATAAAGGCGAAGAAATCAACATTATTCAATACGAATCCCGCGGCGGTAACTTTAAGCTCTGCGAAAAAGATGATTTAGCAGCATTTTTAGATTATCGAATCAGCAAAATACTAACTGCCGGCGATCCAGCTTATATGCAGGAAAATTACCAAGCGATGATGGCACCTTTCAAAGATAATCTAAACTGCGTCTTCACGGCCGATTTCTATTTTGAATTCACCGCACAAGGCATCGACAAAGCCAAAGCACTTGATACCGTTTTAACTCCAATGGGAATTAGCCCAGAAAACATTATCGCATTCGGAGACGGGCACAACGACATCACCATGGTTGAATACGCTGGAACAGGCATCGCCATGAGCAACGCCGTCCCTGAATTAAAAGCAGCAGCCAGTTCCATAACTTTATCCAATAACGAAGATGGCATTGCGCACGTGCTAAATAGTTTAATTCCGAGTTAAAAAAGACTGAAATTCAGTCTTTTTTTATTACCATCATATCATTGTTTTTCAAGCGTTCATTCAGCTCATAAAGCGCCGTCTTATTACTATCCCATGCCAATATATTTGAAGCCGCCTCGTAAGAAAGCCACTTTAGCTCCTTATGTTCTAAAGAAAGTTCGACCTCAGACGAAAGACTAGTTAAATCTATCGCAAAACAAAATTCCGGAATAACATATGGCTTTTCAAAAGCGAAATGAAAACTCGGAATATGAGCACGCGAATCCAACTGATACATTTTAAAAGTATCACTGACCTTCAATTCTTCAATGCTCTCGCGGATTGCGGCTTCGGTACTCGACTCAGCATCTTCCCCACCACCAGCTACAAACTGCCAAACCGCTCCATCACTCCTAAGCAAAACGCCATACTGATAATCAGCTACTTTTTTAATAAACGGTATTACTAAAACTTGAAAAGGTTGCCTCATTCTTTCACTCCTTTTAAAAAATTTGCTTCAATTGCCCCCTTCTTTCTACAGAAATCACTCGTTTTCTGGTATGCTTAAATTAATAAACTAAAGTAGGAGGTAAATTAAATGACACTTTCTTTCTCGGATACTTACAGATTGAACAATGGAATCGAAATGCCTAGACATGGTTTTGGGGTTTACAAGCTCACTGACGAACAGCGAATGCGCACAGCACTAGAAACTGCGGTGGATGTTGGCTATCGACTCTTTGATACGGCTTCATTTTATCATAACGAAAAAGAGCTTGGCGACTTCTTTCAGTCCAGCGGTTTAAAACGTGATGAGTTTTTCGTGACGACAAAAATGTGGAATACGGAGCAAGGTTATGACGAAACGCTTCGTGCCTTTGAAAAATCACAGAAAAAATTGCAGCTAGATCAAGTCGATTTATACTTAGTTCATTGGCCAAAGCAAGATACTTTTTTTGAAACGTGGCGCGCTGTAGAAAAGTTATATGATGAAGGGCTTGTTCGCGCAATTGGCGTGAGTAATTTTGAAGCCCACCATCTTGACCGCCTTCGTACAAGCGCAAACGTACTTCCGGTAGTTGATCAACTTGAAACGCATCCCCACTTTCCAAATCAGCTTTTGCATCGTTATTTAGAAGAATTACATATCGTTCACCAAGCATGGAGCCCACTCGGTCGCGGTGGTGTTTTACAAGAACAAATCCTCATTGACTTAGCGAAAAAACACGGAAAATCACCAGCACAAATTGTCCTTCGTTGGCATTTACAAAATAATATTTCCATCATTCCAAAATCAGAAACTCCTTCCAGAATTCAAGAAAATGCGGATATTTATGATTTTGAATTGACAGAAGCTGATATGCGCCAAGTTGCTCGTTTAAATAACGGGGAACGCGTCAGTCATGCACCAGATGTTATGTATGTGAGATCAGAAATTTAATCAAAAAAAATCTACTAAACCAAGCTGGCTTAGTAGATTTTTTTTATTTATTTCTTAATTGGCGTCTGCGTGCTTCTTTGAAAAGATAGAAGTAACGAGCTTCTGCCTTTTTCTCCTCATATTCTAAATCAGGATCGTATTCAAAGCTTTTACGCATTAACACTTTTTGTTTGTGCCATTTTTCTTGCGAGACTTCAATTAACTCCATCAGATAAGCATCATAGGATTTGTGTAGTTTACCAATTTTCTTGTCTTTTTTCCGACCAAACTTACTGCTTCTGGACTCCATTTTATCACCTCGGTTTATACTTCTCTTCGTCCTTCCATTGCTTTAGAGAGCGTTACTTCATCAGCGTATTCTAAATCTCCACCAACTGGAAGGCCATGCGCTATTCTAGTCACTTTTATGCCTGAAGGTTTTAATAAGCGCGAAATATACATCGCGGTAGCTTCCCCTTCAACATTAGGGTTTGTTGCTAAAATTACTTCTTCAATCGTGTCATCTTGCAAACGTTTCAGCAAATCGGGAATGTTAATATCTTCCGGTCCAATCCCATCCATTGGCGAGATTGTACCGTGAAGCACGTGATATAAACCATGAAAATCACGCATTTTTTCCATTGCAATGACATCTTTGGATTCTTGTACCACACAAATAACACTTCGATCGCGTGACGTATCTGCGCAAATATAACACGGGTCTTTATCCGTAATATGACCACAAACGGAACAAAAGCTGAGATTTCTTTTCGCATCTACAAGCGCTTTTGCAAAATCTAGCACATCGTCTTCTTTCATATCTAGCACATAAAATGCTAGCCGAGCTGCCGATTTTGGTCCGATTCCCGGTAATTTCATAAAGCTATCTATTAATTTCGTTATCGGCTCAGGATAATGCATAATTCGTCTTCCTCTCACCTTCAAAATACAAATGTTTCACGTGGAACATTCTATTGAAAAATAGTTGAGACTCTTGAATACAAGCCAAGAGTCTCAGACCAAACAATATTACATTCCAGGAATATTTAATCCTTGTGTGAATTTACCCATTGTTTGTGAAGTTGTATCTTCAATTTGTTTTAATACATCATTTGTTGCCGCAAGTACTAAATCTTGTAGCATTTCGATATCTTCTGGATCGACTACTTCTTCGTTTATAACAACATCCGTAATGACGCGTTTACCAGTAGCTTTTACTGTAACCATACCTCCACCAGCTGTTCCAGTGAACTCTTGAGCTTCTAAATCAGCTTGAGCTTTCGCCATTTCCTTTTGCATTTTTTGCATTTGTTTCATCATACCTTGCATATTTCCCATTCCACGCATGAATAATCTCCTCTTTCTTCTATTGTTTTTTAATCTTTAATTTCAAGCAAATCTTCACCAACGAGTTTCGCCGCTTCTGCAACAAAAGGATCTTCCGCTGGTTTTCTAGCTTCCGGATTTGCACCGTCCTCCGCATCAGCATCACTACCATGACTATGAAGGAAATTCTCTCTTACATCAGCCCACTGATCTTCTGGGATTCCTATAAAAGTATAATTTACTTGCGTCAGTCGTGCAATACTTGATGTGATGGTTTCAACAAAATTCGGATTATCCATCGCCATTTGACAGTGAATCTCATGCTTAAATTTTAACACAAAAGTGTCCTGAGATGCAGCTACAGGTTCTGCGTCATTTAAAAGAGCTGCTTGAGATGCCATCAACATGGATAATAGCTCACCCCAACAACCACGAATCAATTGTAAATTCTCTTTTTTAGCCTCACCTAGCACATGGTTAATTTTACCAATTGGTGCTTTAAATTGTTTGCCGTTGTTGATTGCTTTTTTCGAACCGCCACGACTTTGCGCTGGTTTATCGGCCGGAGCTGCTCCTGCTCCACTAGCAATTTGTTTTTTGAGCGTTTGAATCTCTTGGTTCATTTGCTCTAATTGGCGTTTCAAGTCAGATACATCACTTCCAGAAGCTGCATCGGCTGGTACATTCCCGCCACCTGAAACTGATTGTCCCGCTTGCGTCAACTGAACGAGCGCCACTTCTACATAAATACCCGGATGATTTGAAAAACGCATTTGTTGCTGCGCTGCATTTAAAATTTTCACAAATTCATATACTTTAAGTGAATCTGCTCGTTTTGCCAGAGCGACAAAATCATCGTCAATTAAAGCCCGTTCTAATGTTTCTTCAAGGTTTGGCGCTTTTTGATACAGCAACACATCTCTAAAGAAGACAAGTAAATCTTCCACCAAGCGAACCGGATCTTTACCTTCCGCAAGTAGCGCTGTCAAAGTCGAAATAGCTTCTGCTGCGTCGCCATCAAATGCTGCACTAACTAACTTTGTAAGCAAGTTTTGCGCAACAGACCCAGTGATTTCAAGCGCATCGTCCACGGTAACTTCTTCCGACCCGTAAGAAATAACTTGATCGAGCAAGCTAAGTGCATCACGCATCCCACCTTCAGCCGCACGCGCAACAATCATTAACGCCTTTTCATCATAAGGAATTTTTTCTTCTTCTAAAATAAATTTCAAACGACCAATAATATCTTGTGTCGTGATTCGTTTAAAATCAAACCGTTGTACCCTCGAAATAATCGTTAGTGGCAACTTATGTGGTTCGGTTGTTGCCAAAATAAAAATGACATGTTTCGGCGGTTCTTCCAGCGTTTTTAGTAGCGCATTAAACGCTCCCGTCGACAACATATGCACTTCATCGATAATATATACTTTATATTTCGCCACAGTTGGCGCATATTTCACTTTTTCCCGGATATCTCGAATTTCTTCAACCCCGTTATTACTGGCAGCATCAATTTCAAGAACATCTGGTATAGAGCCGTCCGTTGTCCCTTTACAAATTTCACATTCATTGCAAGGCTCTCCGTCATGGCCGTGTTCACAGTTAATCGCCTTCGCAAAAATTTTCGCCGCACTAGTCTTCCCTGTCCCCCGAGGCCCAGAAAATAAATAAGCATGCGAAGTTTTATTTTGCACAATGGCATTCTTAAGCGTTTTCGTCACATGTTCCTGTCCAACAACATCCTGAAACGACTGCGGCCGAAAAACCCGATACAAAGCCTGATACGCCATCTGCCACTCTCCTTCACCTAAAACCATTTTAGTAGTTTTATTATAACGTATTGTTGAAGAAGTTTCAAAACGTTGTTTGTTTTGATTTACTTCTTCAATATAAATCCGAGCAAAGCGATGATTTAATCCTTAATAGAACTTTCAAAACGTACTTTGTTTTGATCTACTTCTTCAATATAAATCTGAGCCAAGCGATGATTTAATCCTTAATAGAAGTTTCAAAACATTCTGAGTCGGGCTAGCCTCAAAAAACAACAATCAAAACCATCCCGAGTCAAACAGTCTTAAAACCCATCCCAACACCCCAATCCAAAAAAAGAACCAGACCCCCGAAAAAGCCCGATTCCAAACCCTTACTGTTCACTTTTAGCAGCTAATTTCTCCTGTTTCTTCTTACTTTCATTAATAACGGAAAGCTCAATCGATCTCAGCAAGTTTTTCACACGTTTCTTCCGGAAGAAACCAAACATAAAACCAACAATAATATTATTCATTTTATTCATTGCTTTTTCCGTTTCGATTAATTCGTTATACGTCACTTCGCAAGTTGTTTCGCTTGTAGACTTGATCGTATAAGTCGTTGTATGTTTGTTTACTCGACTGCTTGTTTCAAATTGATAAAGTTCATTAGGTGTCACTTTCACAATTTTTGTTGTTGCAAGCGCGCCGTTAGACATTGTACGTTGGTATTTATATCCTTCTAATTTGCGTACTTGTAGCGTTTTACCAGTGGCATTTTTCACGTCATAGATTGCTGAGCTTACAAGCGTATCAAAGCATTCTTTTTGGGATATATATAATTTCTGTGTGACATTCACTTTTCAATCGACTCCTTCTAATTCTTTTCTTTCTTATCTTTACGGATTTTTAGCACAATGAAAACACTGCCGATTAAAACAACCGCAAGTCCTGTAACTAGAAGAGGTACACTAGCCATTCCATCTTTTCCATAAGAAGGACTAAACATAATAATAATAAGACCTATACTAATAAGAAATAGTGCATTAACAATTTTCATCTTCAACCCACACTAACTTGGAAATAGAGTACAGATCCTATTTCAGTTGCTTTAATAGTTTCTTTAGCGATTTTTGCTGCTTTTTCTTCGTCTTCGATATTTGTTTCAAAAGTAAGTTTCATGCCTTTTTCGTCTATTTTTTTAAAAGTTACACCGTCTTTATCGTATGTCTCTAGTAATTCAGTAATGTAATCTCGCTTCATTGGACAATTAAGAATAATCATTTAAAAAAACCTCCTTTTATATAGTTTAACTTTATCTTTCACTTCTTGCAATGAATAAAAATGGTGCAGGAATTCCTACATGATATACTGGCTAGGCACAATTTAGCTGCACCTAGCCAGAAACTTATTATTTCCTAAGCTTTCATCTCTTCTTCTGGTACACCAACGCGATTTGCGGTAATAACAAATGGTACCCAAATCAGGAACGCGACGACCATATTTATGAGTGAAATTACTGGTGCCATCCAATCTCCCCCTGTTGCTAAGAAGGAATTCAGAAGTGGCGGCATTACCCAAACTACTGCAATTTTAACTGGCCCAACAATGCCGAGTGTTGTTGCAAAGTAAGCGATTGTTACCATTACCATTGGCGCGATTAGGAATGGTATTAAGTAAATTGTATTTAATACGATCGGTAAACCAAACATGATTGGTTCGTTAATATTAAATATACCTGGTGCAAGAGACAATTTCGCAACTGTTCGTGCATCCGCTCGTTTCGAGAACATTAGTAACGCGATAATTAATACAAGCGTACCGCCTGAACCACCCATCCATACATACGCATCGAAAGAACCACGTACCCATTCGAATGGTAGTTTAGCGCCTTCTTGTGCCGCACTAATGTTTTGTAGTTGTGCTGTACCCCAAAGTGACTCTAGAACCGGAGCAAGTACGTTCGGACCATGAATCCCGAAGAACCATAGTAATTGTACTAAGAAAGTAACTAGTAAAACAGCTCCGTAGCCTTGCGAAAGTGATAATAGCGGTTCTTGAATTGTTTTGGAAATCCAAGTAATAACGTCCATATTTGTGATTTTGAAGAATGCCCAGTCAATAATACCAACAACATAAAGTGCAACTAACGCAGGAATAATCGCCGCGAAAGCTTTACTTACAGCTGGTGGAACAGAATCTGGCATTTTGATAATAATATTTCTGCGCATTAATTTCGCATAAATAATAGTTGATATAAAACCGAAAATCATTGCGGTAAACAAGCCGGTACCATTTACTTGGCTTAGGCTAAAGAATCCGTAAATTCCAGCAAATTCTTTTGGTAAAGTAGCTACATCGAAATTTGCATTAGAAGCCGCAATCGCAGCTTTTACTGCATCTAAGCTAACAGTAACAGTTAAGTTCATAACAAAAGCAGCAAGAGAAACTAGCCCCCCAGCTAATCGATCCACTTCATACGCTTTTGATAAATTATACCCTAGTGAAAAGGCAAAAATAATTGAAACAATTGCTAACGTCCCATTGTATACATATCCATTAATCCCGATAAGTGGTTGCATTGCTTCCACAAATCCTGTCCATCCCCAGTCAGTTGGAAAATCCCTAAAAAACGCATTTAAAAGTACTGCAATTGACCCAGCCATAGTGATTGGCATTGTTGAAATAAAAGCATCACGTAATGCAACTAGATGTTTTTGTGAACCAATTTTTGCTGCTACTGGCACAAAATACTTTTCTAAAAATGCTGTTAATCCATTCATATTTTATCCTCCCGTAAACCTTTTTTATTTAGCGCTCATCTCTTAAACAAAATATAATTTTTATGTATATTTCCCTTTAAGTTTATCAGCTATATCTGTTTACTTTGTCCTAGCAATCCCCATTACTAAAACAAACCAGATGGAATCTTTGCATGACCTCGTGAAATTGTGGGAGCCCTCCTCTCCGTTTCGTGATAAGGCTTACATTTAGATTCACTTTAATCTATTGCAATTTCCGTGCCAAGTACTATTTTAGGAAAAAATATACGTTAATCTCTTGAAAACCTTATCTTTCTTACCTTGAAAGCCTTATTACACACATAGCGTAAAAAACTGTGTAAGTAAGCGTTAACATTACACAGTTTTACTAATTTATCCATTTCCCATTCTGTGTTATAATGAGCATAAGCTAAGTAATACCAACGAGTCGAGGTGATAGTTATGGCAGTCAAACGAGATATGCCGGAAGAGTCAAAAAATAGTAAAGTGGTCAAAAAAGAACATTTTTCGATTGTGTTTCCTGATGATATAAAAGAACCCGCAACCGTGGAAGAAAAGAAGAAACAAGATGCTGAAAAGAGAACAGATGATAATTAATATAAGAAAAGCACTTACTAACTGATAATATTGCTTTTTTTATGCGAAATATGATATCATATAAATGAAAAGAGAGCCATGCGCTAACATGACTCCCTGAGCAGTAGCACCGCGTAAAAGACGGCGGCTATTAACTAATAATTACACGAAGTAACCATCGATCAGCTCGCTAAAGTGGATCAGATGGTTATTTTTTTGGTTTATTAAAGTCGAGAATCATCACGACGAGGGTGGCAAATACCACCGCAAACGTCAGTGCTTCATACACAGACACGGCTATTCCTTTCTAGGAGTAAAACCTTCTATAACCAAGAGGCATCACCCCCGTTCCTGGAGATTTAGCCACCATCTTTTTCACTTTACTACTACTAAATTTATTATAGCATAAGAAAATGTTGTAAACCAAAGTCCTAATGCTCGAAGTGAATTCCAGTTATTAAAACTTTTAAGCAACTATTAAGTAACATTTAAATTATGTCATACTTTTAAAAAGAAATTTTTTAGAGAGATAAATATATTGCTGTTAAGATACACTTACAAATGAAAAGAGCATCCCCATGGATGCTCTTTTTTATTTTATAGAGAAGATAACCATTTCTTTATCATCATCAATTCGGACATTTACGTCCATACCTAATTTATCTTTAAAAAGTGCCGTAATGTTTAGATAGTCATCATAACTACCGATATCACTTTTTTCGTATCCTTGTAGAATGGTCGGTTTAATGCGCACGATGTAATCATCATTGGACGTTTCTTCCGGATTGTAGGAATAGATTTTCTTGCCGTTTTTGTCGAAAAAGTCGTAGGTGGCGTATGATTCATTATTTGTTATATAGACGTCTTTTTGGGTCACGTAGGCGTTATCTGCGACGCTATAATCGATTAGGCCTGAGTAATATTTATTTTTAGATGGTTCATTGATTTCGTATTGTTTGTAAGCGAGACGGAATAAATAATCGATATTGTAGTAACTGTTCACGCGGAAATAAAGATTTTTATCTTTGGATTTCTTATCGACACCAATATCTGTCGCGCTAATTGGGAACACTTCGTATAATTTGCCGTCGATTTCGTAAGCTACTTCATACTTATCAAACACCTCTTGGCGCTGAAAAAAGCCGAACATAATTGCTAAGATTGCAATAATCCCTATTAAAATTGCGATGATTAAAGCCGGTAGCCATTTCTTTTTTGATTTTAGTTGTTGCATTATTTTCATCCTTTGTCATGAATTGCTTTACTATTTTATATTGTACCAGTTTATGTAGCATTATACATTATTTTGTAAGAATAGGCGATGTTTGTAGAAAAAAGACTACTCTGCGCTAGGCAAAATAGTCCTTTAATATATTTAAAATTAGTGTCGCGCACCTCATATCGACATGCAATCATCTGCGTTACCCTGATAGTTAGCTCGGGCCAGGCAACCTCGCGGCACATGAGAAGCACTGCTTAATGCTGCTTCCTTCCGGACCTGACATGGTTCACAGGTTCCCATTGCGCAAGACCCAACCTTCAACACCACTTGTCAAGGGCAGACCAAACAATTACGATGCCTCAAATGAGGAATTCAACCCCGCTAGAGCGGATTGCGGGTTACAGGGCGCCGCTACCTCCCCGTCTAGCACGACAAATTTGCTACCAATAATTAAGTGCCAAATAAAAAATTATTTAGCGCAAACTCTGAAAAGAGCTCAATTACTAGTGTACCTTTTTCATGTAGAAAGTGCAAGCGGAAAGGAAATATTTTTTAACGTAAGTAAACACTCATGATTGCTGCGATAATCGTACCAACTACACAAATCCCTACTAGCGTTAAAGCGATCCATACTATTTTTTTATTCATGGTTTTCTCCCCCTCGTTATCACTTTTCTTTTAGTGATTATATCATGAAACTCAAAATTTAGCTGTTAATATCAAACTTCTTTTGCCAACTATTTAATTGGCTGTAACTAGACATTAACTGTGTTGTGACTTGTTTGAAAATCAAGCGTAGTTCTGCATATTTTTCGACATTTTCGCTTGGTTGATATACGGCTTTAATTGGTAGCGTGTGTTTGAGGTTTAAATCTTTTAAAATTCCTAGCGAACGCATGCCGATAATTGCTGCACCTAGGCTTGATCCTTCGATTGTATGAGGTACACGTATCTCGCGGTTCAAAATATCAGCGAGCAACTTGCACCAAGCCGTGTACGCAGATATTCCGCCAGTTACATATATAATATCGTCCGGCGCCGAAACTGCCTCATAAACTTCCGCCAGATTAAACGCGATTCCTTCCAAAATGGCCCGAATAAAATGCGCCTTAGTATGATTAATTGTCAGCCCAACAAAGCCACCACGAATATCATTAGTCCAAAACGGCGCGCGCTCTCCTAACAAATATGGCTGGAACAAAAGGCCGGCCGCACCAGGGGGAACTTCTTCCATTTTCGCAATAAAGCTTGCAAAATCACGCTGGCTAATTTCTTCTGAAGAGCCGAATTGATGCAGTCCCCAATCGACCACTTTTCCGCCATTATTCACTGCGCCACCTGCGATAAAATAACCATCCGCAGCTCCGTAACAAAATGTCCGGCCGCGCGAATCTATTTGGAATTGATTGGTCAGCTTGCGAACCGCGCCACTTGTGCCGACTGTGATGGTAACATCATTGCTACCAGTCGCTTGAATTCCAATATTAGCAAGCGCGCCGTCACTACCACCTACGACAAATGGCAAGTCTTCTGGAATCCCCATTATGTCAGCGTATTCTTTTTCCACACCCGTTAATTGATAGGTTTCCGGCACCACTTTTGGTAGAAAATCGGGGGTCAGTTTGACAATTTCCATTGCTTCAAATTCCCAGTCATGCTCCATAATATTATAAAGACCCGTTCCAGAGGCTAACGATTCATCCATTACCCAAACGCCAAACAAACGATACAAAATATACGATTTAATATCGACAAATTTTTCTGCTCGGTTAAACAATTTCGGTTCAGCTTCTTTCAACCAACAAATTTTGGCAAAGGGGCTCATAGGGTGTATCGGCGTCCCTGTGGCTTCATAAAGTTGAAACAAGTAATTATCCCTTTTTACTTTTTCGAGCGTCTCACTGCTTCGTCCGTCCGCCCAAGTGATACATTCAGTCAAAAGCTCTCCGTTACTTCCAACCATAATTAAACTATGCATTGCTGAACTAAACGAAATTCCCGCTAATTCATTTTTATTCACATTTTTCATTACAGCTTTTATAGATGTTAAAACTGCTTCAAAAATTTCGATGGGACTTTCTTCTGCTTTTCCAGTTTCGTCGGTTTTTAGTTCATAATGTGTGGCTTGCCGGAAGAGGACTTCCCCTCGTTGATCAAACAGCACTGCCTTTGTACTCGAAGTTCCAATGTCCACGCCCATTATGTATGATTTGCTCGTCAAACAATTCACCCCACGATTTCTTTTCTTTTTATTATACGTCAAATGGAATAAATTTTGGGGCTGGGCTACTTGGTTTTTTCAGCAAACAAAAAAAGCTAGAGAAATTCTCTAGCTTAATTTATACCGTAAAATGTCTTTATTCGGCTCTCTTCGCCTAGCACAATGAGTGTGTTTTTATCCGCGAATTTAAGCACTTCTTTTGTATTGGCTTCACTTTGCGAGACACAACCTAATGTGTAATTGTATTTTGGTGAATCGACATGATAAAACACAGCGGATCCTTTACCTTTTACACGGTTAGCGTTATATTTCACTTCCATTCCATATGTGTACTGCGGAATCTTCATTTTTTCATCTGCAGAACTTGAGGAATTGCGTTCTTGCCAAGTATTGTAGTATTTGTCGTTGGAATTAGAGATCCAGTAACTTCGATTGGTAATTGCTCTGAAACTCAGCTTCGTACCGGGATTACCTTTTTGTCCAAAAGCAAGACCAGTACGGTAAACGCCAACTGGTGATCCAGAACTTTTCTCAGAGAATTTAGGATCGAAGCCCCATTTGCCTATGTGACTGGTAAAATGACGAACTTCATACCAATTGCCCGCACTATTTTTTTGATAAAGATACGTTGTTGCTGTTGTGCCTTTTGGTCGTGTTGTGATGATTGCTTTTTTACTATTCCAAAGTGCTGGAACGGTGTCCGCAATTGTTGGTTTGCCAATAT
Source organism: Listeria cossartiae subsp. cayugensis (assembly GCF_014229095.1). Classification (GTDB taxonomy): domain Bacteria; phylum Bacillota; class Bacilli; order Lactobacillales; family Listeriaceae; genus Listeria; species Listeria cayugensis. The sequence goes on from NZ_JAARZC010000003.1 coordinate 120,772, forward strand.
TTGTAAAGGCTCGTGAGTCAATCCAACCGATGTTAGTATTTCCTAGCTTGCAATAATACCATTTAGCTCTTGCGGTTTTTCCTTCGCGTGTAATAATCAAAGTCTTTTTGTCGTATTTCTTAGCTGAACCGAGATACTTCACAGTACTACTCGTTTTGTACATTTGGCTATGAATACCATCATTTCGTTTGGACTGATTGACTACCCCTTTTAGGTTGACTGCTTTGTCATAAATGATTTTTTCGTAGGATGCTGCTTCGGCGTTAAAGGAGTGACCAAGTAGGCTAACCATTAAAACAATAATTAAACCGCTTAATAACTTCTTCATTATTCGCTCCTTCTTTTTGAGTTATTCCCTATAGCAAAATTAGCTTATTTTTTACGTTTCCTAAGTAATAAAACTGCTACAAGAATAACTATAACACCCGCTAACACGAAAATCCATTCTGCACCTTTGTCGCCCGTGCTTGGTAAATCTAATTTGTCATCATTTGCTACTTTTATAATCTTTGCGGGTTTGGCAGTTGCGCTTTTGACCGCTTTGTTTGTCTCGATTTTCTTCACTTTATCAGGAGCTGTTACGACTGCTTCATTTTCTTTTTTGGCTGGAACTTGATACGTTACTTCTTCGCTAAAATTACCTGCCTCATCAAATGCATAAGCGGTGATTTGTTTTGGTGTTGTAGCCCATTCTGCGTAAAAATTACCGTCTTTATCCGCTTCTACTACTCCTTCTCCAAAATTTTCATCTTCGGGAGAACTCATGTAGACACTTGCGAATGGCGTAGTTTTACCAGTGAAAATTTTTGTTTCAACATCGAAATTCATGTTTGTAATTGTCAGTTTAGCGGTTTGTGCTTTGACTAAATAGTTGAGTTTGACTGCGGTTGTTTTGCCGTCTTCGCTATTTCCGAGCAGCGTTACTTCTTGAATGCCTGTTTGCGCGGTGCTTAGTTTGGAATTCGCCGCTAGTCGGTAATCTGTTAATTTTGTGCCTGTATGTTCGGCTAGTGTTTCAGTAAAATCTTTGAGCGCAATCTTGCTGTTTTGCTCGTAGGAGTAGACTTCCGGTGAATCAGTAATATCGATTGTTGTCTGTACTTTAGTCTTTTGTGGTAGGGTTACCGATGTATCTTTGGTAGGTTCTGCCTTTTCTTCAGTAATTATATTTTTAGTAGTATTTGTTTTTTCTTCTGTTGGTGTTGAGACGTTACCATTTTCATTTGTTTCAGCGTTTGCTGCCAATGAAAATGGGATGATTAGACTTGTTAATACTGCGATGAGTACCAGTCCGTGGAATTTTTTCATAATAAATTCCCCTTTCATTTCGCTTGTATTAATCATAATCAGAAATGAGGAGAAAGTCAATTTTAAATTACAGTTTTGTTACAATTATTAAAACTACGCTACAAAAAAAGGCTTACTAAGAATGAGCTTAGCAAGCCTTAAAAGTTATAATTCGATTGGTCGATCCAGTTGATAAAGTCGCTTGTAGCGTGGCTCTTCTGCCATTAGTTCAGCATGTGGGCCTTCCATTAGTGTTTTTCCTTCTTCTAAGAATAACACGCGGTCCATTTTTTCTGCCCCAACTAAATGATGCGTTACCCAGATGAGTGATTTATCAGCTAACGTTTCGAAAATCGTCGCTAGTAAGTCGCGTTCTGTTATTGGGTCCAGGCCAACTGTCGGTTCATCTAAAATGACAATCGGTGTATTTTGTAGCAAAATCCGAGCTAGCGCGATACGACCTCGCTCTCCGCCTGAAAAACGTTCGCCCATCTCACTCATTTGCGTATGATAGCCATCTGGCATGCTCATAATAAAATCGTGCAGTTGCACTTTTTTCGCGGCTTCGTATACTTCTTCATCCGTCGCATCTTGATTTCCCAGCCGAATATTGTTTAAGACCGTCGTGCTGAAAAGATGCGCTTTTTGGTTGAGCATCGAGGTTAATTCAGGGATTTGTGGTCGCAAGTTTTCTACTTCAACGCCGTTCATTGTTACTTTTCCCGCTGTTGGAAGCAGTGCCCCTTGAACTAATTTAAGAAAAGTTGATTTCCCGGTTCCGCTTCGACCAATAATCGCTACTTTTTCGCCTTGTTGCAATGTAAAATCAAAGCCTTTTAAGATTTCTGCTGACTTTTTATCGTATGCGAAAGTTAGGTTTTCGGCTTTCAAAACAACATTTTCTGTGTTAATTCGTTCGATTTCCTTCGTTTCTTCTTCAAAAGTTGGCAGCGTAGGATCTTCTATTTTGTCTAGGCGGGCTAGTGAATCTTGGTACAGCGATTTGTCACTGATAGCACTCGAAACTGGCACAAACGCTTCCGCGAGCGCCATTATCGCCAAAACAAAAGCGGCAATCATCGTGCCCGAAAACGCGCCATCACGTGACTCTGCGGTACTCCAATAAACCATTACGATAACCATAAAACCAACGACTAGCTGGCTAAAGAAATCGCGCCAATTAACGAAATGAAACTGTTTATTTTCTGTTCGAAGCATGTCCGCCTCGTCTTTTTCATAGTTCGAAATAAATGTTTTTTCACGTCCGCTGAATTTCCAATCACTAATCCCAAAAACAGCATCGGTAAATTTTTGATAAAGACTATTCCGTCCTTGTTTTAAATAAGCATTTTTCCCGCGAGCATATAAAAGTGAGACCCATGGTAAAACAAGTACGAGCAAGCCAATCAAGAGCACGAAGAGTGCGGCGAATGGAATTGAAAATGCTCCAAGCGCGATAACTACTCCAGCATAAAGCACAAGGCTCACAATCGCCGGTAGCATCGTTGTTAAATAGAAATTTTGTAAATGCTCAATATCGCCAGCGAGCAAGCCAAGAATGTCGCCAGTTTTATAGCGTGATTTTAGTAGTAAGGCTTGCGGTTCAAGCAAACGATACAGCCTTACACGCATTTTTTCTAGAATTCTAAGGACAAGTGAATGGCTCGAAAGTCGTTCCACATAGCGCGAAACCGAGCGCATAATCCCGAAAGCCCGTACTCCAACAGTCGAAATGTACACAGCCATAATTGATTCTGGCATCAAGGACGACTTTGAAATCAAATGTCCTGACGTGAACATAAGTGCCCCAGCCGAAGCAAAAGTAAGCGTTCCAAGGAAGATGACAAGTAAAAACAAGCCGCGGTTTTCTTTAATATATGGGATAATCCAGCTACTTTTCCGCATCATACTTCCTCCAATTGGGCTTTGACTAAATTGTAATAGAAGCCTTTACGCGCCAGTAATTCTTCATGCGTTCCAGTTTCAACCACAGCCCCGTGGTCTAAAACGATAATCCGGTCCATTTCGAGCATCCAGTGCAAGCGATGCGTTGCGAAAAAGACTAGTCGATTTTCAAATAGGTCTAGCATTGGTTTTTTTAATTCATATTCTGTTTCAATATCTAAGTGCGCTGTCGGTTCATCCATTAATACAACCGGACGATCTGTCAAAAATGCTCGAGCAAGCGCGACACGTTGTTCTTGTCCGCCACTCAGCATCCGCCCAGCTTCTCCGACAAGCGTATCGTAGCCATCCTCAAGTCCAGCAACAAGCTTGTTTAAGCCAGCTGATTCGGCCGCTTTTTCCATTTCTTCAGCAGAAGCACCCGGATGGTAAAAACGAATATTCCCAGCAATCGTATCATGGAAAAGATACGGATGTTGCGGAATGTAAGTAACTTGGGTTTGCCAATCACGCGAAGCAAGCGCCGCACCACTTTCCCCATTCCAGCGAAAATCGCCCGAAGTTGGTGCCAGAAATCCACTCAAAATATCAATCAGCGTCGATTTCCCAGCACCTGTCGCACCAATAATCCCAATTTTTTCAAAACCTTTCACGGTAAAACTGGCTTCATGAAGCGAATCGGCATCATCTGCACCATGTTTTACAGTGACATTTTCAAATGAAAACTCGGTATTTTCAGCAAAAGGTGTTAACGGTAGCACGGCCTTTTCTGGTTGATCAGCTTTGGCTTGGTCAATAATCCCTTGAATGACGCGACCAGCTTCTTGTCCGTCGAGTGTGGCATGGTAATCCGAACCAACTTCCCGAACTGGTAAAAAGTATTCTGGCGCAAGAATTAAGACACTTAGCGCAATCGGCAAGTTCATATTGCCATCAATCAGACCAAGTCCTAGGAATAACGCAACGAGCGCAATCGAAAGCATCGTAAAGAAATCGAGTGCAAACGAAGACATAAACGCCACACGCAACGTTTTCATGGTCGCTTTGCGGTAACGCGAACTAACCGAAGCAATTTTCCCTTCGTGGTCGTGACTGAGCCCTAAATATCGCAACGTTTCCAGCCCTTTTAGCGAATCTACAAAGTGATTGGACAGCACCCGATACGTTTCAAACTGCGAATCAGCTTGTTTTTTCGCGGCTAATCCTAAAATAATCATAAATACAATTAAAATCGGCAAAGTAATCATTAAAATAAAAGCTGATGTCCAGTCTTGAAAAGCAATATACACCCAAATCATCGCTGGAATAATTGCCATATTCATCATTTTAGGTAAAAACAGTTCCAAGTAATTTCGGAAATCTGCTACACCTTCCATAACCATCGTTACGACTTTCCCAGTCCCTTCTGCTCGAGCAAAACGCGGTCCAAGCGCAAACAGGCTATCCAGCAACTCTTCCCGCATTGTTTTCGCCAGTTTCGCAGCATAACGATAGACAATTTGTTTTTTCCATACGTTCAAAAAGTGACGCAAGAAATAGGCCCCCGCGAAGAGACCTATTTGTATTGTGACTGATTGAAATGGATGCTCGTGAAATAAATCGGTAATCGCACGAGCTAAAGTTATCGCCATCACGATAATCGCAGCACCTTGAACTAGCGTGAAAACTGCGAGAATCGCCATTATTTTTTTAATTCCTTTGTAGTTCCTTAAATCTTTTCCCATTAATACGTCATTTTCTCCTTACTAGAAACGCGCTTACGGAAAACATAGTAGCTCCAAATTTGGTAACCAAGAACAAACGGCAATAGCGTAACGGCAACTATCGTCATCACACTAAGCGAATATTGTCCGGAAGCTGCATTTTCTATCGTTAAATCAAACGCACTGTTGATAGAACTGATCATTACACGTGGGAATAGTGACACGAAAATCGTTGCAATCGTGAAGACAATTCCAAGTCCGCCGAATGTGAATGCCAAAATATCGCGATCTTTCCAGATGAAAAGGGCGGATAGCAAGTACATTACGACTACAATTCCAATCATTAGTGGTACAAGTACAGGTCTAACTTGGAACATATCTGTATTGAAGTAAGCAAGTACAACAAAGATGACTAAAGCTGGTACAGTAATAAACCAAACACGTTTCGCCATACGACGAGCACGGTCTTGAATATCCTCTTCTGTACGTAATGTAATAAATAGTAATCCGTGAAGTAGGCACATAAGCGTAATCGTTACGCCACCCCATACGGAGAATACAGTGATGTAATCAAAGAATCCAGCGTACATATCCATATCACTATTGATTGGCATACCTTGAATCAAACTAGCGAATAGTACACCGAATAGGAATGGCGGTAAAATACTACCGAAGAAAATAACCCAATCCCATGTTTTCACCCAAAGCGCAGAATCTTTTTGACCACGGAATTCAAAAGAAACACCACGGCCGATTAGCGCAAGTAATAAGAATACTAGCGGAATATAGTAACCACTAAACATGGTTGCATACCAGTTAGGGAAAGCGGCGAAAATCGCGCCCCCTGCAGTTAATAACCAAACTTCATTTGCATCCCAGAACGGCCCAATCGTATTAACGAGTACGCGGCGTTCCAGTGCATTTCTAGCCATAAAACGTGTAGACATCCCAACACCAAAGTCAAAACCTTCAAGGAAGAAGAATCCAATGAACAAGATGGCGACTAATAAAAACCATAACTCATTTAGTGACAAAGCTTTCATCCCCCTTATCAAACGGATCTACGGAAATCTCTGCTTTTTCTGGTTTGTGTCCGTCTGGTCCTTTTTTAATTTCACGTATAAATAAGTAAACCAACAGAATGGCTAAAATTGTATAAATCGTCGAGAACGCAATTATCGAGAATAAAATTTGTCCTGCTGAAACGTTTGGCGATACAGCATCAGCGGTTTTCATGTAACCGAAAACTACCCATGGTTGTCGCCCTATTTCTGTCATAATCCAACCCATTGAGTTCGCTAGGAACGGGAATCCAATCATTGGAATCATTAAACGTAAATACCATTTTGCATTAACGAGTTTTTTCTTCCAAGCAAGCACGATACCGATTAGCGCGAATAAAATCATTAACATACCAGCGCCAACCATGATACGGAAGCTCCAAAATGCAGTTTTAACTGGTGGGATGTAGTCACCTTCACCATATTTTTCTTCATATTGTTTTTGTAGCGTGTTCATACCTTCTACGCTACCAGTTAATGTACCGTAAGATAAGAAACTTAGCGCGTATGGGACATTGACTTCCCATTCGTTTTTCTTCTCTTCTGGGTTAATCTTGGCAATCATCGTCCACGGAGCTGGATCGGCTGTATCTTCCCATATCCCTTCCGTTGCTGCCATTTTCATTGGTTGTGTTTTAACCAAGTATTGTGCTTGCGAGTGACCACTGAAAGCCACACCAAAGCCACCGATTACCGCCATGACCATTGCAATTTGGAATGATCGTTTAAAGAAGGCGACATCTTGTTTTTTGAGCATCTTATACGCACTGACACCGGCAATGAAAAAGGCCCCAGTGGCAAATGCCCCAAATATAACGTGTGGGAATTCCACAAGTAGTTGTCCATTAGTAATAAGTTGCAAGAAATCATTCATTTCCGCGCGGCCGTTTTTAAATTCAAAGCCAACTGGATGTTGCATAAATGAGTTCGCTGCTAAAATCCAGAAACTAGACATAATCGTTCCGATTGAAACAAGCCAAATACAAGCTAAATGTAGCTTTTTGCTTAATTTATCCCAACCAAAAATCCAAAGTCCGATAAACGTGGATTCCATAAAGAATGCTAGTAATGCTTCGATAGCAAGTGGTGCACCGAATACGTCCCCAACAAATCTAGAGTAATCCGACCAGTTCATCCCAAACTGGAATTCTTGAATAATACCGGTTACGACACCGACAGCGAAGTTAATAAGGAAAATGTGTCCCCAAAACTTCGACATTTTTTTGTAAATTTCTTTCCCCTTCACGACATACAACGTTTCCATAAGAGCAACCATAAATACAAGTCCAATTGAAAGTGGTACAAATAAGAAATGGAAAATCGTTGTTGATGCGAATTGAAAACGGGCTAAAAATAGTTTATCCACCCTTTTCTCCTCCTTTTTAAGCTGAAAATTACTGTTTCGTTCCTTGATTTGTGCTTCCTTCTTAAAAATCTTGTGAAAAACCGCCCAAAGTGACGCCTCCAGTTGCTCTGTAATTCACAAAGCATAATACAATAATATGTAATCCTTATTTTCCAAAGATTTAGGAACTAGTTAAGAAAGGTTTTTACTTTATAATGAGTTCTATCTGGAGTATATTTTATCCTATTTTGCGACAAATTTATTTAGTACTTTCGATGTTATTTTGTTTTTGCTAGATTGTGATAGATTTCGCAATTATTATCTGGCTGTAAATGTTGGTAAGGCTTATTGCTTTTTATTTCACAATAACTTTCATAAAAGTATCATTTCGCATAATGAGCATTAAGACCTATTTAATTTATTCCGTTTTCGCAGTTCTTGGAAAAAACTTTTTAACATTTCACTGCTTTCAGCTTCCATTAATCCAGCTTCTACTTCACACGTATGATTAAATCGGTCATCTTGCAGCAAATTCATTAATGATCCCGCTGTTCCAGCTTTTGGATCCTTTGCACTGTAATAAACTTTTTCGATCCGCGAAAGTAAAATGGCACCGCTACACATCGGACAAGGTTCTAGCGTAACATACAGTTCTGCACCACTGAGTCGCCACGAATTTTGATGTTTACACGCGTCTTGAATGGCAAGTAATTCCGCATGGGTCACTGCATTTTGGCTCGTTTCACGCAAATTATGCGCCCGTCCAATAATTTCTCCATCTAAAACAACGACTGCACCAATTGGAACTTCCCCAATTTCTCGTGCTTTCTCGGCTTCTTCAAGCGCTTGTTGCATAAAGAAAGCTCGTTCCATCTATGCACCTCATTTCTAAAAAGTCACTTATAGCTATTTTAGCATAGCTTGGATTAGATGTAAGAACAATCTGCTCAAATTTTCACAGGAACACTTTAGTTGCTTTCACGGAGCATTTATATTACCATATATTAATACTAGGTACTAAAACAAAATTATCAAAATATACAATCTACTTATAAAGGAGAGTCATTATGAATTCAGAAAACTTAATCGCTCCAGAACTTTATAATATTACTGACGAGATTGCTAAATTTAGTTCTGAAAAAACCGCTTTAATTTGGAAAAATGAGCACGGTGAAACAAAAACTTGGAGTTACCGCCACTTGCTGGAACAAGCGAGTAAATTTGCCAATGTTGTAAAAGGCGCTGGTATTAAAAAAGGCGACCATGTTATTGTGATGACACCTAGACTACTTGAAACTTATGCTATTTATATGGGCTTATGGAAAGCTGGTGCCATTATTATCCCAGCATCCGAGCTACTTAAAGCACACGATTTAGAATACCGCATCCATCACGCAAATGTAAAAGCAATCGTTTCTTACAATGGAATGACTGCCGAATTTGATAAAATTGAAAATACGCCTTCCGTTTCGAAAAAAATCATTGTTGGCGATAAATTATCTGGATGGGATCATTATGAAACATTAATGGAAGCCGCTTCGACCGAGTTTGAACGCGTAGAAACTTCTCGCGATGACGCTTGCCTGCTTGCTTTCACGAGCGGAACAACGGGTAATCCTAAAGGTGTTGTACATATTCACGGCTGGGGTTACGCGCATATTCGTATTGCGGCCGATCATTGGCTAGATATTCACGAAGACGATATCGTTTGGGCTACAGCTGGTCCCGGTTGGCAAAAATGGGTTTGGTCTCCCTTCCTTTCTGTACTTGGAAAAGGCGCGACTGGCTTCATTTACAACGGGCGTTTTATCCCTGAAAAACAACTTCATCTACTAGAAGAAGAAAAAATCAACGTGCTATGCTGTACACCAACAGAATACCGTTTAATGGCAAAAGTGAACAATCTGCGCGAACACGATTTAAGTTCACTTCGTAGCGCCGTATCAGCGGGCGAACCTTTAAACCGCGAAGTAATTCAAGTTTTCCAAGACAATTTTGATGTTAAAGTTCGTGACGGTTACGGCCAAACGGAGAGCACGCTTTTAATTGGGACACTTGTTGATACGCCGATTCGCCCGGGTTCGATGGGCAAACCGATTATGCCAGAATATATGGCGATTATTGATGCTGACGGTAATCCAGTCGGCGTTGGTGAGATTGGTGACATCGCGATGCGTAGAGACTTCCCGGCACTTTTTAAAGAGTATTATAAGGAACCAGAACGTTTGCAAAAAGCGATTCGTGGTGATTATTTTGTTTCTGGTGACCGTGCTATCCGCGATGAAGATAATTACTACTGGTTCCAAGGGAGGAATGACGATATTATTATTAGTTCCGGTTACACGATTGGACCGTTCGAAGTAGAGGATGCGCTCACACATCACCCAGCCGTAAAAGAAGTCGCTGTTGTCGCAAGCCCTGACGAAATCCGCGGAACCGTTGTAAAAGCATTTATCGTTGTAAAAGATGGCTACGAGGGCACCGATGAGCTTGTGCATGAATTACAAACATTTACGAAAGAACAAACGGCTCCATATAAGTACCCACGCCGGATTGAGTTTGTTGAGGCATTGCCGAAAACGGATTCTGGGAAGATTCGCCGCGTCGAGTTGCGTGATGCGGAGTTTGCTAGTGTGCATGGATGATGTTGTAGAAAAAAAGAAGTCCTCGGTTGAGGGCTTCTTTTTCTATTTATTCGCTGTACCATTGTTTCTCAGTGAAACCATGTTCTTTACGAAACGCTTCTGTATACTTTTGAAGCAAGTAACTTTTGACAAAATCTGGGTAAAAAAAGCGCACGGGAATAGCTACTAATAAAAATACAACAATAGCTACTAACACTATTTGCCCCAGCGGAACTAACATTGTAGAAATCCACGAGTCGTCATTTAAAAGCCAAAATTTATTCATTCGATAAATTTGCATACCCGCTATAACAATAACAATGCCATAAATTAAGGACTTATCAATAATTTTTCCCCATAAAGGAATTTTAATTGTTGAATCAAAATCTGCTAGTTCGTTTATTTCGAGATATTGTAAATATTTGTAGATTGCAAAGATAACCAGCGTAACACCGCCAACCGCGCTAATAGTTTGTATCACAACCTGCGCCATATATTCATCTTTTATACCCGCTGAAAATGCTCCGAATACAAACCATAATCCAAGTGAAAAAATAACCGATATAATACTAAAAATAATAGAACAACATGAATAAAATCTTGATAAATAGTTTTCCGAGAAACTTTTTAAATTTATCTTAAAAAAATAAATGATTGTGACTAAAACAACAGCCCATTCTATTAATGCAAATACCGGGCTGCTAACAACCCAACCAGAGAAGGTGCTCGCTAATAGGATTTCAATACTGATGATAATTGCAAAGATAATATATCTCAAAAGCAACATTTTTTGGTTCATTGTTTTTTCTATGGTTGTCTTGTTGATTACTTGGCTGGCTTGATTAAAGCTGATTTTTTGGATGATTTCTTTGTTGATTAATATATTTGTCAGTTTCATTCCCCGTACCATTCTTTTTCTGTAAACTCATATTCTTTCCTGAATTCTTCTGCGTATTTTTTATAAATATATCCATCTACCACAGCTGCTGTATTTAAAAGAAGCGTTGGAAGCAATGTGATTATAATTAAAATTGCTACACCTATGGCCATAAGGATTGCTGATAGAATTGTTCCCGCGAAGGTTCCATTTAATCCCGAGAGAGCATCGGAATTAGATCCATCAATCCACCATTTATTAACCCGATAAAATTGCATACTTACAATTACTAGTACTATAAAACCCACTAAAACTGCAGATAATATTTTTACAGCCTTTATTGCCCCTTTTTTCTTGCCTAGCTTTTCATCATTCGCCAAATACTTTGTTTGAACATTTTCAATCAGCTTTATTTTGATGATATACAATGATAAACAATACCCAAATAAAATATATAGGCAAGCCACTATTCTATTTGTCATTAGATTATCCGATATTTGAATAGACGTAATATAAAAAACAAGGGTAGTTTGTGCAAATAAATATACAGAAAACGTGTATGCAGCATTCTTGAAATAAAGACTACTTCTGAAATATCCTATGCAAATACCTATAATTATTATGGATGCGAGAATCGGAAACACGTACCAGTTATATCCCGAAAACAAGCATATTAGCAAAGAAATACTAGCGAAACCGAATATTTTTAGCGTTCGGGGGAATAATTCTTTACCTGTACCGTTCAGTGTTTCATATATGCGGTGTAGCGAATTTTTTTCTAAGGCGCTTTCAAAAGAAATGGAATCTAGTAGTTTGGATAATGGATTCATTTTTATATGTCTATTCACCATACCATTCCTTATCCGTGAACTCGTATTCCTTTTGGAAATCCGCCGCGTGCTTTTTATAAATAAGACCGTTTACCACAACTGATGATTTTAAAAGAGACGTTGGGAATAGCGTGAATAGTGCTAAATTTGCTAGGCCGATAAATATAGAGAAAATGTATATAATAGTTCCCGCAAAAGAGTCATATGAATAATCGTAATTGTCGCTGTTATTCCACCAATCACTATTCATCGTATAAATTCGCGTTACCAGCATAGCAACTACCAAAGAAATCCCTAAAATAGTGGCTATTATTTTTAATACCTTTATTGTTTTTCTTTTTCTGATTAATTTTCCATCATTTATCAGGTAGTTTATCTGCACATCTTCAATTAGTCTAATCCTTATAATGTAAAAAGAGAGGGCATATCCTAATAAAATATATGTAATAGCAAATGTTTTAATCATATCTGGGTTTCTCCAAGGCATCCAAACGGATAAGAAAAACAAGACTGCAGTTTGTGTTAGTAAGTAAACAGAGATTGTGTATGCTGCATTCTTAAAGTAAGCTTTACTTCTGGCATAGCCTATAAAAACACCTAGGATTATAATGGATGCAGTGATTGGAAAACCAACCCCTTTAGCTCCGGAAATCAAGCATATCAGCCAAGAAAAACCAGCTAAAATGTATAGTTTTAGCGACTTAGGCATTAATTCTTTTCCTGTGCCATTCAAGTTCTCATATATCCGATGTATTGAATTCTTCTCTAAGGCGTTCTCAGAAGAAACGGAATTTATTAGTTTGGTTAGTGTGTTCATTGGTTGCTCCTCGCATTTTCTTGTTGAAATTCTGTTGCATATTTTTTTAGCAAGATACCGTTTGTAATTATTTTTGGATTAAATGCTAATGTTGGGAGTAGTGAGAAAATAATTAGAAGTAATAGCAAGAAGATCCCGCCGGCTAATACTACTAAAGCTCCGAGCCATTCATTTTGGATAGATATTACACTTAGCGAACTATCATCCCCAATGAACCACCATTTACTTAGTCTGTATATTTGAGTTCCAAGGATAATCATTACTAGCATTCCTATTAAAAGTTTAGAAAATCCTTTATCCCATATTTTAATTGATGCGGATTTTTTCAGATTGATATTATTGCTTTTTAGATAATTTAATATCATTGCTTTACAGCGGAAATAGCTAAACACCGCAATCAAAAACAAATAACACAGCGCTACTAAAATGTAAAAATCTCCGAAAGGTCTATCGCCATTGACTCTTATTCCTAATATTAAGCTCACGGTAATAGTCTGGAGCATTATATATTTAGCTAGCTGCCATCCAAAGTCTTCCAAAAGCTTGTTGCTAGACTTCAAAGTACAATAATAAATATAGCTTATTACTATAATTAGAATAAGGATGCTTGTTATAACTATAGAATTTTTTAACGGCAAAAGTGCCATAAATCCACAAAAAAGTGCAAGAATAAACAGTTGCAGACCTCGTAAAGTGTCGGTTTCTTTTGCTCTTTCGTCTCTTATATCTAGTAAATGATTAGCTTCCTTAAAAGAGATTTTGATTTTCATAAAAAAACTCCATTTCTATCTGTAAATTCATGAAGATTTAAGTTAGACTTCCCGCAAGTCTTTTGAAGCCATTTTATCACAAAAACACCGCTCTTTGCACTTTAAATCACAAACATTTCCCGCTTTCGTCCCACAAAAAAAGCCAGCAACAGCGCTGGCCTATTTTTAAATATTTAACTCACTTGCAGCTTCCTCGTCCAGCACCACCGTAAAGTTAGGGTGTAATTGGAAAATGGAGCTTGGAATGTCTTCTGTCACTGGGCCTTGTAGCGCTTTTTTAATAATCGCTGCTTTTTTCTTGCCGTTTGCGAATAGAATGACTTGTTTTGCTTGCATGACGTTTTTTGGTCCCATTGTTACGTAATATTCTGGAACTTTTTTTGCGTCACCGCCTACTTCTCCGAGCAAAATATCGAACATATCTGGGCGGGATTGAACAGAAACAAGCCGGGTTTCATCACCGAATTTTGTTACGCCTGGTAAGTTCCCGCAGAAGTGACCATCTTCACCAATCCCGATTAAAATCGCATCCAAGCCGCCTACTTCTTTCAATTGCGCGTCGTGTTCTAGATAGTTTTTTGTGTCTAACATATGAATTTGTTCTTCTGGGATTCCCGCTGGATCAAAATACATTGCTTTTAAATTGGCAATGGTTACGCCATATTTTTCGTCACCAATTGGAATTTCGTCAAAATTATAATAGCTTACATTTGTCAGTGGTGCTTTTTCTTTCATTTCTTCTACCATTAGTTCGTACATTCGCTTCGGTGTGGAGCCTGCTGTAATTGCCAAATGCACGGACTTATCTTGATACATTTTCCCTAAAAGCAGTTGCATCGTTGTTTTACTCATATTTTCGTAGTCTTTTTCCACAATAATTTTCATTTTTTTCACCTCTCGCTTTGAATTACCTTTATGATAAAGTGTATAGTAACTATAGAGTCAAGACGAAAGGGTGATACATGTGGAACCGCTTTTTTCCATTGGGGAAATGGCCAAGAAAAGTCAGCTCTCCATCCAACGACTGCGCTATTATGACAAAATCGGGCTTTTGGTCCCCGCTTTTACCGATCCGACTTCTGGATACCGCTACTATAAAACGGCTCAAGAAGAACAACTCAACCTCATTCAAGCACTTCAATACATGGGGTTTTCCTTGCAAGAACTCAAACAATACCTCGACAAAAATACATCGGAAAGTTTGCCCGATTTACTTATTAAATATCAGCAAAAATTAATCGATGAAGAAGCTCGCATTGCTCGTAAAAAGTGGCTTATTGACCGTTATCAAGGCCTGTTAAAACGGGAACCTGAAAAGACAGAGCAACTAACATCTGCCCGGCTTTTGCTTACAGAACCACTTCTCACTCCTATTCATGCGGATATTCTAAACGACCCGGTTTTCCATCAAGAAGTTCAGAAAACCGTGAGCCGACTGGGCCTTTCGAAAAGTTATTTACAGTTTCCTGGTTATTTTGTTTTAGACGGGCAGGCTTATCTTTTTGTTGAGCTGGACAATTCGATTGGCGCGCCCGGTGAACGTCATTTAGTAGCAAGTGAGCGGCAGGCATTTGTCACTCCACACAATTGGCAAATACCGGCTGAAAATGCAAATTACCTTTTACAAGAAACGGTTGCTTGGATAGATCAAGAGCTGGTTCGTGGTTATTCCTATGAAACAAAATTAACTTTTGAATAGATATTTTAGAAAGATTGGTTATAATAGAAAGAAATAATGTGGAGGTGAGTGCCGTGGAAATCAAGCTAATCAAAGCAAAAGATACGCAGGATATTAGGCACCGGGTTCTTCGCCCGGAACAACCTGAAAGCAATGCGATTTATCTACATGATGATTTGGAGGATACGTTTCATCTAGGCGCTTTTGAAAATGATGTTTTGCTCGGGATTGCGAGTTTTTATCCGGAAAATTCGGCGATTATTCCGAATCCTACGCAGTACCGTATTCGCGGAGTGGCGACTGAACGGCGGATGCGTTTGAAAGGCTTAGGTACGGCACTACTCGCGAAAGGGGAAGCGGAAATTTGGAAACGCGATGCTGACCTTATTTGGTGCAATGCGCGGATTGTGGCTGTTGGATTTTATGAAAAACATGGCTATCGTAAAGTCGGCAAATCGTTTGTCATTCCCGGCATTGGCGAACATTACTTAATGACAAAATTGAATCCAAATAAAAAAGTGGACCAAGATAGCTGATATCTTGGTCCACTTGCTTGTTATAATTTAGAATATGGTTGCGTATGAATCATCCAAGAAATGCCGTATTCATCAACGAATTGCCCCATTTTACCGCCCCAAAACTGCTCTGCAAAAGGCAGCGTTACATTGACTCTTCCCGATGAACTCACTTTTTCAAAGAAAGCATCGGCATCCGCTACTGCCACAGGGTCCTCGCTGTTAGAATCGAGCATAATGGAGATTTGGTTGGAAGGCTTCACTTCTTTTCCGAAAGAATCTGAACAAAACAAGTTCGCGCCGAGTACTGTAAATCCACCGTGAACTGTTGTATTCTCTAGATTTTCTTTCGCTAGACCAAACATTTCGCTTTGTTCTTCGGTTACTGGCAACCTCGTGATATTCGTTGCTCCGAACACTTCTTCATAATATCCTAAAGCCTCTTTTGCGTTTTCAAAAGCTAAATACGGGTACATTTTTGCCATTTAAATCGCTCCTTTGTTTTTGAGACACTAGTTAGAAAATACCCAATTCATTTTAGCTTAAACTATCTCGGGATTTTTAAAAATTCGGCGCCAAGTTTTGCTCATAATCACAAGACAAACGGTGAACGCGCCTAAATCTGCTAGCGGAAACGCGTACCAAATCCCATCTAAACCAAAGAACTGCGGCAAAATAAGTAAAAGTGGTACTAAACAAATGATTTGGCGCATCAATGAAATGATAAATGAAATCCTTGCTCGACCAAGCGCTTGATAGAGCCCTCCGCAGACGATTTGGAAACCAATAGTTGGAGCAGCTAGAAGCATAAATCTAACAGCGGTTGTTCCTTGGGCAATTAGTTCTGGGTCGTTAGAGAAGATTCGTACGAGCAATCCCGGGAAAATTTCTACTAAACCCCAAGCAATTAGTGACATCACGGTCGCAGCTATCATTGACACTTTGACAGCTTTCATTACGCGCTCGAATTGTCTAGAGCCATAGTTGAAGCCGACGATTGGTTGCATCCCTTGCGTTACACCGTTAATAGGCATAATGACGAACGACGCAATTCGGTTCGCAATCCCGTACACTGCAATCGCCATCGTTCCACCGTAAATATTTAGCATCCAGTTTACCGCAACCGTTACGATACTCCCAGCAGACATCATAATGAATGACGGGAACCCGATTGCCATAATCCGGCGAATCAGCGGGAAATCCATTCGGAATGAGAACCCTTTTAAAGATAAAGTACTTTTGCCTGATAAAAAGTAAATCAAGAGCCAAATCGCGCCAACTGCTTGTGCAATAACGGTCGCAAGTGCTGAACCGCGGACGCCCATACCGAATCCCATAATGAAAATTGGGTTTAAAATCATATTTAAAATGGCAGAAATAATCATAGTTAACATCGCTGTTTTTGCATTACCTTCCGAGCGAACGATATTATTCATCGCCATCGCAAAGGTTTGGAACACAGCGCCGAGTAAAATAAGCGATAAGAAATCACTGGCAATATCATGAATATCCGCCGGCGCCCCGAAAAGCGTAATAAGCGGATCTAAGAAAATAAAAGTAACAATCGCGATAAAAATACTTGAAATAAGCACTAACCAAATAACTTGGTGGAACACTTTATCTGCGTGTTTTTGTTCGCCAGCACCAAGCGAGCGGGAAATAATCGACGCGCCCCCAATCCCAAACATCGCTGCCATCGCCATTAGTATCATTTGGACCGGGAAGGCAATTGAAAGTGCCGCAACCCCTGATGGACCAACGCCGTACGATACGAAAATCGTATCAACAATATTATACATCCCCATAACAAACATACCGATAAATGCCGGAATCGACAATCGCGCCATGAGTGATGGAATGCTATCTTCACCTAATCGTTTACTCTGTTCTTTCATTCAGCTTCTCCTCCTTCAACTGCTATAATCGCATTATCAGACAAACGTCCTATCAAATGCATTAAATCATCTTTCTCTTTTTCGCTAAAACCGGCTGTTAAAAGCGCGGACCATTCTTCCGTCACTTCTTCAATTAAATCACGCATTTTAAAACCAGTTTCTGTTACAAAAATCCGTTGAATACGTCTATCTTTCGTATCGATTTCGCGGCGAATCATCTCGAGTTCCTCCAGGCGTTTAATATGCCGCGTCACGCTCGCCTTATCGACCATAAACCGTTTTGCCATCGATTCTTGGGAAATTCCATCTTCTTTATAAAGCGTCCATAAATAACGTAATTGGCCTATATTAAGTCCAGTTTCTAGTAATTTTTTATTTTTAAAAGTACTTTCCGAACGATGAATAATTGCGATGGCTTTCGCTAAACTTTCTTGTCTCTCTGCCATTTATCCGACTCCTCATAAAAAAATCCGCCACATAATTAGTTGCGGCGTCAACCATTATATTATAGCAACAATTTAGTTGACTGCGCAACCTTTTTATTTCCCGGGCAATAATTTGACTTCCTTTCTTTCTTTTGTAAAAATAAAGATAGAAAAGGGGTGCTATCCACGATGCATATTAAAATATTAAAAAATAGATATCCCAATATAGTCGTTTCAAAGAACCCAATAAAATCAAGCTCAGATACAATTTCTTTTTTTGAAGAACCGCATTATTTTACTATTCCTAAAGCGGATCTTTCAGAAGAGGAAGCTACGTTATTACATACGCTATTTCCAGAACCTTTGCCAAGTTTCACAAAAGAAGCCAGCCAATTTTGGTTCGACTTATTATTTGGTAAGGAAGAAATGGCGATTACAACTGAAAAAGACACTTATCGCATAACCCAGTTTCATATTAAAACGACAACGACTAAAAGTATGCTACAAGAATGGCAAAAAGCGTTACTAAGTTTCTTTAGCCCCGATGCCGAACTGATTATGTTTTCGGCTAATTATGGCGTCATTATTGAAAAATCTACGGGCTCGCTGCTTGGAGAAGAAGAACTAGTTGCTGTTGCTAGCACGCTTGAAAGTGATTTTTATATCCAGTCCACCTTTTTTATGGGGCTTTTCCATCCGCTAAATATGCAACTCCGAGGCTTATTTGCAGAGGAACGAA
This sequence comes from Listeria cossartiae subsp. cayugensis, assembly GCF_014229095.1. Taxonomy (GTDB): domain Bacteria; phylum Bacillota; class Bacilli; order Lactobacillales; family Listeriaceae; genus Listeria; species Listeria cayugensis. The sequence continues at coordinate 139,243 of NZ_JAARZC010000003.1, forward strand.
CAATTTTTAATTTTAACAATCGTGAAGTAGTTCAAACGGTCGCTTCTGAAAGTTTAAAAGTCATTGCACGGCGAATGAAAGAAAGTTTAATCACCAATGAACTCAATATTCTTTTCCATCAAGATGACACGTGGATCCCGCTGATTCATACGTTATTTAAAAACCAAGGAAATATCAGCCTCACTGCGAAAGAACTTTTTATGCACCGGAATACTATTCAATATCGTCTCGATAAATTTCACGAGCAAACAAATCTGTCGCTCCGCAAAATGGACGGGCTACTACTGGCTTATCTCGCAACACTTCAAACAAATACTCAAAACACCAACCAGTAATAATTTTTTCACATGGTTGGTGTTTTCGCTTGACTTGAAGTTCACTCCAAGGAATACAATAAATATATCAAATACGCAAAGGAGAATGGTTATGTCAAAAAACGAAACAGTTCTTTTTGCTGTAGATGCTTCTGAAGAACTAACAATGAACATCAAAGAAGCTAGTGAAAAAAGTGGCGTTTCGGCTGATACAATTCGCTACTATGAACGAATTGGCTTAATTCCACCTGTACATCGCAATGAAAATGGCGTCCGCAAATTCGGCGCAGAAGATTTACGCTGGATTCAGTTTAGCCGCCAAATGCGCCGCGCTGGTTTATCCATTGAAGCCTTGATTGATTACTTAGCACTTTTCCGGGAAGGCGAGCATACTCTAGAAGCCCGCGCCGAATTACTTAAAGAACAGCGCATTGACCTAAAAAATCGTATTGACGTCATGCAAGATGCGCTTGATCGTCTCGACTTCAAAATTGATAATTACGATACCCATCTCATTCCAGCCCAACAAAAACTAAAAGATTTTTAAATTCGAAAGGGGTAATTGATAATGGCTACACTCGAAAACAGCGTTATTTTTGATAAAGGTGAGCTAATTACAAATGACTACTTTATCGGCAACGCTTATTTAAAAATGCTTGTTCCAGAAGACACTATTTATAATTGTCCGATTGGAAATGTTACTTTCGAACCGGGAGCTCGAAATAATTGGCATAAACATGATGGCGGGCAAATCCTGCTTGTCACGGGCGGAAGCGGCTACTACCAAGAAGAAGGCAAACCTGCCCAACTTCTAAAAGAGGGCGACGTCGTGACTATTCCTAAAGACGTAAAACATTGGCACGGCGCTACAAAAGATAGCTGGTTTGTTCATTTAGCCATTTCCACGAATGTTGAATTAGGTGGAACCACTTGGCTAGAACCAGTTTCCGACGAACACTATAACAAATTATAACGAAAAAACCCGCTCACCTTTATCCAAGGTAAGCGGGTTTTATTTATTTACTCACATAAGCTAAAATATCTGCAGGTTTTTCAAATACAATTTCAGCATTTTCAAAGCCATCTGTCGTTTTTGCACCCCAAAGCGCTAAGCCAAAATGAGCTCCGGCGGCATGGGCACATTTCATATCATAAGAAGAATCTCCGATATAAAGCACCTCATGCGGCTCTCTTCCAAGAATTTCCAAACCTTTCAGCAGTGGATCTGGGTGAGGTTTATGATTTTCCGTATCACTCGCGCAAACAATTGCTTGAAAATGCCCGTGAATATCAAACGGATAAAAACCTTTCTCCATTTCTAACGCATTTTTAGAAGTAACGACGCCGCTTTCTGGAATCGCGTGCAACACCTCATGAATTCCATCAAAAATCTCTACTTCTTCAATAAATGTCGCCTCTCGTTCAATCCATTTATCTAATACTTTTTCTTCGTCTAAAATGTTTAACTGTTCAACCGCAGCCGCTCCGGTAATTCCAAGTACGAATCGCAATTCATCTAACTCATAACTTAATCCTTCCTCGGCCAAAACCGCTTGAAGAGAATGTAAAACAGCTCTTTCCGTGTCCAGAATAGTTCCATCTACGTCAAAAATTATTGCTTTATACATTATGAATTCCTCCCTCAAGATTTAGCGAAGTTGTGATAGTGGTGGGTTGTATATCTCGCTTTTTCTGCTTTTTGAATATCCGCAGCATTTGTGCCTTTATTTTGAAGTAAATCCCGAAATTCGCGCAAATTGGCATGAGAATTTCCGTTTAGTTCAAATTCGATATTATCGCAGCTAAATGTTAACAGCATTTCCTCTTTTTCCCGGACTAACGCCATCTTTTCTAGTTTAACGATTGGAAATGTTTGTCGTTTTTTCATACCCAAGCTAAAGTTTTGGTCGAAAACAAGGTAATCTCTATCGATATAAAACTCTCCGAATTGATATTCCATTCCAAGGGCTGAATTAACCTTACATACTCCATCTAATTTCATATCATCCGCCTCCTTCATCACCTTATATATTAGTTTTAAATGATGAAATGGGTTTCATGTCAAGCAATTTAATAAAAATATTTTTAAATCACACTGTTTTTCTTCTAATCAACTCATGTTCCACTTTAATTCTTTGCAATTTACCTTGTTCGAAAATAGTAAAAGCATTTTCTCCCAATTTTTTCAGGTGATGATCGAGCGTCGTGATTTCTAGCGCCTTACCAATTGGGAGATTTTCTTGTCCTAAAATAGCAACATCTTCCGGCACGCGCAAACCAAGTTTTTTGACGTGAAACATAACGCCCGCAGCAACCTCATCGCCATTCGCATAAATTGCATCAGGCCAGTCTTTTCCTTCCGCAAAGAAATGTTCCCCAGCTTTTAAACCATCCTCGAACGTATAACATTCACTTAAAAAACGATTGTCCTCAACCGGACCAAAAACCTGCTCATATGCATTAATTTTCCCGTATGTACTCGTACTTTCACGCGACGCCCGACCTGCTGTAAACGCCACTTTTGTATAACCCTCATCTTGCAAAAATTGAAATCCAGCCCGGTACGCCTTCACGCGGTCAATATAAGAACACGATATCTCTTTAGACTCCACGTACTCGCACGCAATAATCGGACCATACGCCAGATACGGCAAAATCACATCCCAATTGTTGGCACGTGAAGTAATAATCAGACCATCCACTTGTTTCGTTTTGAGGCGCATCAAGTACTTTTCTTCTTCTTTCGGATCATATCCTGTTGGAAAAAGTGTCACCGAATAACGGTTTTTAAAAGCTGCTTCCAAAATACCATTCACAATTTTGTCAAACCACGGATGATCATTATAAGGTATAATCACGCCAACCGTATTTGTTTTACCACGCGCTAAATCCATGGCGTTACGGTTAGGAGAATAGTCTAATTCATCGATAACAGCTTGCACACGAGCCCTTTTTTCCTCCGCAACATACGGATGGTTATTAAGTACGCGCGACACTGTCGTCACTGAAACTCCCGCTAATTTGGCTATTTCTTTAATATTTGGCATTTTAAAAACCTCATTCCTAAGAAAAAAGTGCGGACAGATTTCTCATACCGCACTTCTATTTTTATCATTAAGCCATCTGCTCTAATTCGTGTGTTTGAATATCTTTTTCCACACGAACCGAAACCAATCTGGCATCATTCATTTCTTCTACTGTGAATCGAAGTGTACCGTATTCGACTACGACTTCATCATCCTCTTCTGGAATGGTCCCTGTTAAGGTGAGCACAAATCCAGCAACAGTATCTACCCCACGTGATGGAAGTTCCACGTGAAACATTTTATTAAAATCATCAAGTGGCATGCGGCCTTCTAAGATAAATGTGTTCTCATCGATTTTCTTTACTTCATCTGAGAAAACATCATTTTCATCGTCAATTTCGCCGACAATTTCTTCTAATAAATCTTCTACAGTAACAATACCTGCAACGCCACCGTATTCATCCATTAAAATCGCCATTTGGTTTCTTGTTCTTTGCATGTTTTTCAGTAGGTCATCAATAAACATCGTCTCTTGCGCAAAATAAGCATCTTTAACGAGCGACTTCACATTGATGTTTTCAAAACCTGACTTTCTCGCTTCTGCAAAGAAATCTTTCATATGCAGAATACCCAGCACGGAGTCCTGATCGCCAGTATAGACGGGAACTCTTGAAAAATTCTCATTTAATAATGCGTCACAAAGCGCTTCCGATTCTGTTTCGGCATCAACCATAAACGCATCTGTTCGCGGCACCATTACTTCACGCGCGTATTTATTGTCCATTTCAAATACACCACGAAGCATTTGTAATTCTTCTACCTCAATTACACCGTCACGTCGACCGGTTTCAATTAGTAGCTGCATTTCTTCCCGTGTCATTTTTTCATTATCGGTATTTTTCTCCATTCTCGTTAATTTGACAAGAATGTCTGTTGAAAAAGATAAGAATTTTACGAACGGACGAAGCACAACGCCAACTGCCATAATTGGTCGTACAGAAACACGTGCAATTTTTTCTGATTTTTGGAGTGCTAAACGTTTTGGATAAAGCTCACCGAAAACTAACGTGATGTAAGACAACACAATCGTTACGACGATAATAGACAGCTCTTTCGCAAAACTGCTTCCACCAAAAACCGATTCAAGCCTAGTCGCAATGCTAGTCGCGGCTGACGCACTGGAAAAGAATCCCGCAAGCGTGATACCAACTTGAATAGTAGCTAGAAATTTACTTGGATCATCGACGAGTTTAGCGAGCATAATGGCTTTTTTATCACCGGTTTCTGCTTGGCTTTTCACACGATTTTTGTTCAGTGATACAAGGGCCATCTCTGCTGAGGCAAAGAATGCGTTGAGCATAGTCAACACAACAATAAGAATTAACTGCAAGATAATCTGCTGACTCTCGGGGTCAGGGTTCATATGGAACTCTCCACTCCTTATTTTCATCGAGAAAACGAATAATCATTTCCTCTAAATATTCCGGACACTTGCCGGTTAAGAAAATTTTATCACGCCACCCCCATTACTGCAAGGTTTCACATCTCCGCAAAAACTTTCAGCGCGTCACTTTCAATCATTTCAAATGGGTACGGTAGTGAAATTCGTTCTTTGTTCACAGCAAAAATTCGCGCTTTTTTATTTCGATAATCAGTTAAATTACAAAACGGGCTCACGCGGAAAGAAGTCCCAACAATAACAATTAAATCCGCTTTCCTAATAGCTGCGAGTGACTGATCTATCGCATTTTCTGGAATTGCCTCTTCGTATAACACCACATCCGGCCGAATGACTCCACCACAATCAACATGAATATCTGATTTCAAATAAGCTTCGGCTGGAACAGTCATTCCGCATTTCTGGCAATAGCAATGGTATAAACTACCGTGGAAATTCACCACATTTTTTGAGCCAGCTTTTTCGTGAAGACCATCAATATTTTGCGTAATGATTGTGACATTTTTCTCCGTTTCAATTTTAGCCATTTTTGCATGAATCTCATTTGGCGCTGCATCCGGATAATACATATTTTCCGTAACAAATTGATAAAATTTCTCCGGTTCGCGCACGAGACATGTGTGGCTTAGCATATATTCCGGACTGGCCATTCCCGCGTACAAACCATTTTTCGAACGATAATCCGGAATTCCTGAAGGGACGGAAACACCCGCGCCAGTCAGAAAAACGATATGTTCTGCTTGTTTAATCGCTTCATTCAAACTATTCATTCTTTCAATTCCTTTCATTCGTATGCTGTTTATCTTTCCAATTCCACCATTTACGTAGGTCTGGCTCCTGCTTGTCTGCATCTGTTTCCGCAACATATACCGCACAACGATACGTATATAGCACGCACGGATCCATCCGCTCACCGCGCTTATCGCAAGTATCTTCATATAGTTCGAGTGGATTCTTTCCTTTTAAATCCGCAATCTCTTCAATCCCGATTTCGTTTAACATCAGCACCATTTTTTTACCTATTCCGGGTAATTTTATTAAATCAGTTGGCATGATTTCCCTTCTCTCTATGCATTTTTCGGTTGAAATAAAAACTGATTAGTACATTGATAAAAATAAAACCAGCAACCACAAGGAAGACATCGCCGTAACCAAAATGAGCAGCAACACTCGATCCTACAAGCGGTCCGATGACATTCCCAATATATTGAAACGATTGATTATAACCAAAAATCCGACCGGACACTTCACGTGGCGTATTTTTCGTGAGTAGCGATTGAACTGCTGGAAGTAAAGCGCCGTCTGTAAGTCCTAGTAAGAAGCGCAATATTCCGAGTTGTAATGGATTTTGCGCGAAAGCCATTGGGATTTGGAGTAGCATTGACCCAATCAGCGCGCCTAATAAGATTCGCTCTGAACCAATTCGGTCCCCCCATCTACCAAGCCGAGGTGCCGCAATGAGCGCTGCGACCCCGGGAATCGAAGCAATCATCCCACTTATAAAAGCAATGTTCTGCGCATTCCCCGCTAAATCCCGTACGTACAATGTCAAAATTGGGTTCACTGAGTTGGACGCTATTTGAATCATCATCGTCGTAATGAACAGCGAAATGATTAAGCCAGGATTTTTAAGCGCCAAGAAAACCTCTTTCCCTGATCGCATTTCTTTTTTCTCTACTGGTGTAAATTTCTCTTTCACAAAGAAAAGCGTTAGGAAGAAACTGCCTAAAAGAAGTACACCTGTGATGTAAAATACTGGTCTGACGCCAAATGTATCTGACAACGCTCCACCAATTAATGGACCGATTAAAACACCAGATACCGCCGCTGTCGATAATGCCCCAAGAGCCCAACCGCTACGGTGGCGCGGAACTTGTGTCGCGACAAGCGCATTCGCCGTTGAAATGTACCCGGAGAAAACACCCATTAATAAGCGCAAGCCAACGAATTGGTACACATTACTCACCAAGCCCATTAAAATCATCGCGATCGCCATACCTAATGCAGCGCGTAAAAGCATAATTCTTCGCCCTTTTTGGTCTGCTAGTTTACCCCAAATTGGCGACATAATAGCAGATACTAAAAAAGTAGAGCTGAGCGCGATCCCTGACCACATGCTTACTTGATCCGGATTATGTACGCCTAATTCCTCAATATATAATGGTAAAAATGGCATGATTAAATTTAATCCGGTCCCAGTCAGAAAACACCCCACCCAGACAACATACAAATTCTTCTTCCAATTTTCCATAAATCCACCTAGATTCTTCTATCGTTACTTAATTATTCCACAAAAAAAGCGAAAGTAAAACTAAACCCTTCGCTTTTTTGCTATATTCACTTAAAATGTTCCACGTGAAACATTTTACACGTCTAAATTTTCCCGTGGTACCCAGCCAGCTTCATTATCCTCCGTCACGCACCAAACCCAGCCATTAAGTTCACGATTGCTTTCTAATTTGTCGCCTGGCTTCACGTTAAGTTCGCGCGCAGAATAATCTTCTGTCACCGTTCCACTTTTCGCATCGCTTCCCAATTGAATAATTTGTTTCGGAACCCAGCCTTCTTTTCCAGATGACTTCACTTTGCAAAAAATCCAACCCGGATATTCCGTATCTTCTTCAAACACCCAAATAGGCTCATTTTTATTTACAAAAAGCGGATTAGGATACTTGCTGCTGTGCGCTTTTTTTACGGTAAAAGTTCGATTCATAGTTAGAAACCTGCCTTGTTATTTTTTTGCCGCTTCCCAATCTGCTAGGAATTTATCAATCCCACTGTCGGTCAAAGGATGTTTCAGCATTTGTTCAAACACTTTAAATGGCACTGTAGCAATGTCTGCACCAGCCTTCGCACACTCGATTACATGGATCGGATGCCGCACACTCGCTGAAATAATTTCTGTTGGAATACCATGAATTTCGAAAATTTCCGAGATATCACGAATAAGTACTAAACCATCGTCACCGATATCATCTAAGCGCCCTAAAAATGGTGATACGTATGTCGCCCCTGCTCGTGCTGCAAGTAAGGCTTGTGTAGCAGAAAAAACAAGCGTCACATTCGTTTTAATGCCTTCTTCTGTCAGTACTTTCACAGCCGCTAAACCTTCACCAGTCATCGGTATTTTCACAACCATATTAGGATGAATTTTTGCAATAACCCGACCTTCTGCAATCATCTCATCTGCTTCTAAACTAACTACTTCGCCGCTAATTGGTCCGTCAACAATGGATGTAATTTCTTGAATGACCTCATTAAAATCGCGACCTTCCTTGGCAACTAGCGATGGGTTTGTCGTTACGCCGGCAATGAACCCCATTCTGTTAGCCTTTTTAATCTCTTCTACGTTCGCTGTATCGATAAAAAATCTCATTAAAACATCCTCCTTTTCTATCAAGCGCTTTCAATTACAGAGTCATTATAACGCAAAAGTTTAAATAATGCTTTCGATGTGCTTTTTACGCATAAAAAAAAGAATGCCACTTAGCATTCCAAAATAGTTTCACGTGAAACAAACTTATAAACGAGTTTTGTCCATCACTAGTAGAGGTTTTGGTCTATTTCTAATTATATCCTCTTTAATTAAATGCATGACTGTGTGAGCCACGTATTCGCGTGATGTGTTGGTGTATCTTGCAAGTACTTCTTGCGTAATTTCTCTTGGTAGCAATATCCCGTTATCAGAAAACGTCCCTAAAGTTTGAGCGCATTTGAGAATGGCTTTGCGGATTCGTTCTTCTTTCTTTAAGAAGCTTAGTTTTGCAAATGCGTGGGCTTCGCGTAATTCTTCTGCCATTACTTTAATCATGAAAAAGTTATTCTCATCCACTTTGTCGAAAATAGAAAACAAGAAATTGCTATCTACTTCCATAACTTCTCCGTGACCTAAGCTTTGCATCGAAACGTGTGGGCTCCATTCATCATAAAACAGATGATACAGTCCAAAACTATCTCCTTTTTGTAAGAAACGAACAATGCATTCTTTACAGCTTTCTTCTTCAATTTCTGCATCTTTCTCTACAATCATCCCGTATATGCCACTTAGAACAAAATAAACTTTTGTCCCAGCTGGACTTAAACTTTCTAGAACCTCACCCTTCTTGGTGCTGATAACCGAGCAGTAGTCTTTGTAATTTGGATGTTCAAAGCACAACTCCATTAATTTGCTAACCGTTAGATTGGATTCAAGCTCTTTTAAGAATAGCATATTCTCTCCTTTGCTATATTATATTGAAAAAACTCATCGTCATTATATCATATAGACTATATCCGAAATCCCGCTCGTAGCCCTACATAAAAAGCCAAAAAGCTAATTAAAGATAACTATTTTACAACTATTATCATAATACTTAATTTTTATCTCTTTTTAAATTGCTATTTTGACATAAATTCGAACTTTTTGTTACTTTTGATAAATATTCAATTTTAGAGATTAATCCAATAATTACCACTTTAGACTGGTTTATTTTTCGATAAATTGATTATACTTAGAAAGTAAGTAATTTATGGACGACCTACTTAGAAAGGGTGAAATGAATGGATCAGAAAAAATATAGCTGGCGAAAATTTTCCCAGTTGCTTATTAGCGCAAAACCTGCGAATTGGATTATTTTCTGCGCTTTATTTGCTAGTGTGATAACTACAGTTGCCGGTCTCGTTGTCCCGCTTTTTACAAAAAACTTAATTGACGGCTTTTCAATAGCTTCACTAGATGGAAAAATGATTGCTTTAATTGTCCTCGCGTTTGTGTTGCAGGCAATAACGAATGGTTTCTCGATTTTCTTGCTTAATTACATGGGCCAAAAAGTCGTTGCGACAATTCGCGAACGTTTATGGAGAAAAATTGTCCATTTGCCAGTTGCTTATTTTGATAATACGAAAACGGGGGAAATGGTTAGCCGCATGGTGAATGATACCGTGGTCGTTAAGGAACTGATTGCCGATCACTTCCCGCAATTTGTCACTGGAATTATTTCCGTTGTCGGTGCGATTATTATCTTGTTCTTCATGGACTGGAAAATGACGCTGATTATTTTAATAGCTGTTCCAATTACTGCACTAGTCGTTGCGCCACTTGGTCAAAAAATGTTTAAAATCTCTAAAGGGCTGCAAAATGAAACAGCTGACTTTACTGGTTCAATTAGTCAAACTCTATCCGAAGCTAGACTCGTGAAAGCTTCGAATGCAGAAACACTAGAAACAGAAGCTGGTCACCAAGGTATCAATCGTTTATTCGGTTTTGGTATCCGTGAGGCGAAAGTTGTCGCTGTGCTTGGACCACTAATTTTCTTTGTTGTCATGGGCGTTATCGTTGGTATCATTGGCTACGGCGGTATTCGTGTCTCAGCTGGAACAATGACTACTGGTACGCTAATCGCATTCCTGCTCTATCTATTCCAAATTATCGTTCCGGTGACTTCTTTTGCCACATTCTTCGCACAACTTCAAAAAGCAAAAGGTGCAACAGAACGAATTGCGGAAATTTTGAATGAAACTGAAGAAGATTTCGATGCTGGTAAAAAAGTCGATGTCAGTGGGAAAACGATTCGCGCAACAGATATTTCCTTCTCTTATAATGAAGGCGAGCCGATTTTAAAAGATGTTTCTTTTGATACGAAACCAGGTGAAGTAATCGCATTTGCCGGTCCTAGTGGCGGAGGGAAATCAACCTTGTTCGCGATTCTAGAACGTTTCTATCAACCAAAAACTGGTGAAATTTTAGTTGGTGATATTCCACTTTCCGAGATTTCGATTAACTCATGGCGCACGCAAATCGGCTATGTTTCGCAGGAAAGTGCGATGTTGTCTGGAACGATTCGCGACAACCTTTGTTACGGACTTGATCGCGAAATTAACGAAGACGAACTCTGGAATGTAGCAAAACTAGCTTATGCTGACGGTTTTATTTCCGAGCTGCCCGACAAAATGGCAACCGAAGTCGGCGAACGTGGCGTGAAACTCTCAGGCGGCCAAAGACAGCGAATCGCGATTGCTCGAGCATTTTTACGCAATCCAAATATTCTCATGTTAGACGAGGCGACAGCGAGTTTAGACAGCCAGTCCGAACAAATCGTTCAACAAGCATTAGCAAATTTGATGGAAGGCCGCACTACTTTTGTTATCGCACACCGTCTATCCACTATCGTTAACGCCGATCAAATTCTCTTTATCGAAAATGGGGAAATAACTGGACGTGGCACACATAGCGAATTAGTCGCTTCTCATCCACTTTACGCTTCCTTTGCAGAACAACAATTAAAATAAACATTTCCCGGGAAATAAAAACCGACGATGCGCAAATGCATCGTCGGTTTTTCTATAAGGATTGATGAAACTTTTTGAGTTCTGCTTTCTTTGTTTCGTCTAAATCATGCCACCTGATCCCTTGCACGGCTCCTTCAAGTGCACATAATTCACTTAGACAAACGCTTGAATCATTTTCCCAAATGCGTAAAAAGGCTTCTTTGCTTCCCACATCTTTTAGCTCATCGGGGGTTTTTATTCCCGCTTTGATTAAGTCCTGCTCGAGTACTTTGCCAATGTTTGGTAATTCGCTAAGGTTCGCCATTACAGTTCCTTCTCCCGTATTATTTTGGTAATTCTATTTTTCCCACGCCACCCATGTAGCCTTGTAATACTTTCGGAATGCGTACAGAACCATCTGCATCTTGGTAGTTTTCTAAAATAGCAGCTACTGTGCGTCCTAACGCTAAACCAGAACCATTTAATGTGTGCACATATTCTGGTTTGCTTCCTGGTTCGCGACGGAAACGAATGTTAGCGCGTCTTGCTTGGAAGCTTTCAAAATTACTGCAAGAAGAAATCTCACGGTAAGAATTGTAGCTTGGAATCCAAACTTCTAAATCGTATTTTTTAGCAGCAGTGAAGCCTAAATCAGCCGTACACATGCTTAGTACACGGTATGGTAATTCTAGACGACGCAATACTTCTTCTGCATTACCAGTTAGTTTTTCAAGCGCCTCATAAGAATCTTCCGGTTTCACAAATTGAACTAATTCTACTTTGTTAAATTGATGTTGACGGATTAAACCACGCGTATCGCGACCAGCAGATCCCGCTTCAGAACGGAAACATGCGCTAAATGCCGTATATTTTCTTGGTAAATCTTCTGCTTTTAAAATGTCTTCGCGGTGGTAATTTGTTACTGGCACTTCCGCTGTTGGAATAAGGAAATAATCTTCTGCTTCAATTAAGAATGCATCTTCTTCAAATTTTGGCAATTGACCAGTTCCTGTCATGCTCGCACGGTTTACCATGTATGGCGGTAGCATTTCTTCGTAGCCGTGTTCGTTCGAATGTAAGTCCATCATAAAGTTAATAAGCGCACGTTCTAGTCTTGCACCTAATTTTTTATAAAAGACAAAACGGCTACCAGTTACTTTCGCAGCATTTTCAAAATCAAGGATATCTAAATCTGTTCCTAAATCCCAATGCGCTTTTGGTTCAAAATCAAATTCGCGAACTTCGCCCCATTTGCGGATTTCCACGTTATCGTCTTCGGATTCGCCAACCGGAGTAGATTCATGTGGGATATTTGGAATCGACATTAAAATCATATCTAATTTTTCATCAATTTCGCGTAGTTCGATGTCTAATGTTTTGATGCGATCACCAACGACACGCATTTCTTCAATTTTAGCATCTGCGTCTTGTTTTTCGCGTTTTAATTTAGCGATTTCTTGGGACACTTCATTACGCTGACTTTTCAGCGCTTCTGTTTCGACAATCAGTGTACGACGGCGTTTATCTAACTCGCCAAATTTCTCGAATTCACCCAAATCTTCCCCGCGATTTTGTAATTTCTGCTTTACTTCATCAAAATTATTACGTAACAATTTAACATCTAACATGCTAACTCCTCCTTATTTTTTTCCATATAAAAACTCCCGTACTTTCCCGAATTAACAGGAAAGGGACGAGAGTTAACCGCGTTGCCACCCTTATTGGGACTTCAAAAAAATCCCCAGCTTCATTTAGGTTTAACGGACCATTCCGGAATGATTTACTCGCAAAAATCTGCTTTCCACCACTCGCTCCAAGATGGATTCATAAGGAAACTTCACCAGTTCACACCAACCACTGGCTCTCTTTAGAAACTCTGCCTCATTACTACTTCTTGTCATCGCTTTTCGTATTAATTTAAAGTTATTCTATCGCATATCTGCTTAAATTACAAGCAAATCTTTAACCAATTAAATCGAGCGTGTCCGGACCGTCATCATCTGAATTAAGTATTCTGATTTGCTCTGGAACAATTTTTATCACGACAAAGGACGGTGAACCTTCGCCTTGGAACCATTCTTTCGAGATATTTTCCCAGACACGTTCTTTAACCGATTCATCTTCTTCAAGCGAAGCCAAACCATTAATTTCTAAAAACGCGGAACCCGGGCCATCGTAGCCAATTAAAACGCAAACGCGCGGATTTCGGCGGACTTCTTCAGTTTTCGGTAGTTCTTTTCCAGACGGCGTATAAAGTGTCAATCCATCATGGAGAAATGTCATATATCGAGCATGCGGAAAATCCTCTTGGACAGATGTTAATACGCCCACTTGATGCTGGTCCAAAATGGCGAGAATTTTATCTTCTAGTTCATTTTTCATCTCAAACACCTTCCTTTGATCATTTAGTGTACCTTTCCACTTGGCTTCTCGCTTCAAACATTCGGACTTGTTATCTCCGTAGCTATTTGCTATAAAAGAGTATAACCGTTTTAACTAGGGGGCTTTAAAGTGATTTTATTAATCGATCATAATGATTCATTTACATATAATTTATATCAATATTTTTTAGAACTGCAGGAAGATGTGCGGGTTGTTTCGGCTTCTGATTTTACGCTGGAAACCTTTCGTCAACTCGCTCCAGAAATGGTTGTCCTTTCACCCGGACCTGGTTCGCCGGAGGATTTCCCGGTAAGTTTGGCGCTACTCGATGAAATCCACGTTCCCATTCTCGGGATTTGCCTCGGCCATCAAATGATTGGTCATTTTTTTGGAGCAAAAGTGGTGCGCGCCGACGTCCCCGTTCACGGAAAAACCAGCATCATTTCGCATAACGGTGAGGGTTTGTTCGCTGGGCTTGCACCTGAATTCCAAGTCGCTCGCTATCATTCCCTCGTTATCGAACCCGACTCTGTTCCAGCCGATTTACAAGTAACCGCCATGACGGAAGATGGCGTTTTAATGGGCTTTGCGCACGCAACCAAACCAATCCACAGCGTCCAATTCCACCCAGAAGCAATCCTTTCTGAAAATGGCCGCGCGCTATTAAAAAACTTTATACGATTAGGGAGGCATGCCCAATGAGCTATTTACGATTTGATTTTGAAGGTGAAACAAAGATCTTTGAAAAACCGCTGCGTGAACTTGTTGCGCGCGATTTATCAGAAGTGCTTCCAGTCATGAAAGCCGCCGAGGATGCCCAAAAATCCGGAAAATATGTCGCTGGTTTTGTAAGTTATGAAGCTGCTCCTGCTTTCCGAGCCAATTTGAAAACTAACAGCCCTAGCAACAACATGCCGCTCGTCTGGTTTGGCGTATATGATAATTTTACCGATACGATTGAGGAAACCCCAAATTCCGCACCACTTTCTTTTAAAATGGATACATCTTACCCGGAATACGCGGCAAAAATCGCACAAATTAAATCTGAAATCGCGGCCGGAAATACCTATCAAATCAACTACACCGTGCGACTTCAAAGCGATGTACCAAGCGACTTTTCCGCGCAAGCAACCTATAAAACTTTACAGCAAGTTGGAAAAGCCAATTACACAGCGCTACTTTCGACGAATGAATTTCAAATTATCTCCGCTTCACCCGAACTCTTTTTTAAATGGAAGAAAAATATTTTGACGACGCGTCCGATGAAAGGCACCATTCGCCGCGGAAGTACGAAGCAAACTGACTTAGAAGCACATGATTGGTTGAAAAACGATCCGAAAAATCGCGCAGAAAATGTGATGATTGTTGATTTGCTTCGAAATGACCTGGGGATGATTGCGGTACCTGGGAGTGTGAAGGTTCCTAATTTGATGACTTTAGAGCCTTATCCAACTGTTTGGCAAATGACTTCTACTGTCACAGCAGAAACAGTTCCCGAAACGGATTTAACAGACGTTTTCAAAGCGCTCTTCCCCTGTGGCTCGATAACTGGTGCGCCAAAAGCACGGACGATGGAGATTATTTCCGAGCTAGAAGATTCCCCGCGCGGCGTTTACTGCGGTGCGATTGGTTTTCTGGAACCAAATGGAAATGCAATTTTCAACGTGCCGATTCGTACTATTGCTATTGCAGATAATAAAGCTAGTTATGGTGTTGGTGGCGGCATCGTCTGGGATTCCGATGCCGAAAGCGAATTTTCCGAAATTCACGCGAAATCAGCCATCTTGGAAAAAACGACCAAGTTTTCTTTGATTGAATGTTTGCGCTTGGAGAACGGCGAACTCGCTAGAACCGATTTTCATTTAAAACGTCTTCAAACGAGCGCTGAGTTTTTTGGTTACTCTTTTAATAGGGAAGAAATTAGGGAGTTATGGACCGAAAGCGCGCGAAAAAATGCAACTAGCACGTACAAATTGCGCTTTTTACTACATCCAGATGGGACGCATCAGTTAGAACTTGCTGAAATCAGCGCGGAAAACACACCAATAACAGCTCAACTCGCCGAAAAACCAGTTTCAACTAAGGACTTATTCCTTTATCATAAAACCACTCATCGCAAGGTTTATGAAGACTTGAAAAGTACTAAAACCGCGGAAACGCTGCTTTGGAATGAACGCAAGGAACTAACAGAATTCATTAACGGGAATATAGTTCTAGGTATAAATGGCTGTTTTTTCACCCCGCCAGCAACTTCTGGGCTGCTTCCCGGCACAATGCGAGCTGAACTTTTAGCAAATAACCAAATTACCGAAAAAACGCTAGTAAAAAAAGACATTTTTGACGCAGACTTTGTGTGGTTAATTAATAGCGTAAGAGGATTTGTAGAAGTCGAAATCGAACAATAAAGCAACGTGATTTTCACAATTTAAAATGATTTATCATCGCTTGCTTCGCCATATTTTCGCCACATTTACAATTCGTGAAAATATTACTTGCAAATTTTCACAATCTATATTAGAATATACGTTCGCACATATTTATTTCCGTTTTCCAAGGGAGGAAAATCATGAAAGTATTGTTTCACCATCTCAAAAGATACAAACTACAAGCGACACTATCTACACTGTTTGTAGTAGTCATGGTTATCTCACAACTATGGCAACCAAAATTACTTCAGCAAGTCCTAGACGCCATCATGAAAGACAATATGGATGAAATCTCTTCCATAGGCGCACTTTTAATCGGTATTGCCGCAGTCGGCCTTATCGCCGGGATTCTAAACACGATTCTTTCTGCCAAAGTCGCTCAAGGCGTTGGTGCGGATATTCGTGAATCTAGTTTCCGTAAAATCCAAACATTTTCATTCAGCAACATCGAAAAACTTTCGACAGGTAATCTAGTTGTTCGTCAAACAAATGACATTACCCAAGTACAAAACTTAGTGATGCTTTCACTACAATCGCTAACGAGAATTCCGATTATGTTTATCGGTGCTTTCATCCTAGCGATGTTTACCTTGCCTGAATTATGGTGGGTAATTATTGTACTCGTTGTTCTCGTTGTACTGATTGTTGTATTCACATTCGGCTCAATGGGTAAACACTTTGCAATTATCCAAACGTTAATTGACCGCGTGAATTCTATCGCAAAAGAAAACCTTGCCGGTATGCGCGTAGTTAAATCTTTCGTGCAAGAAGACAATGAAATCGGTCGTTTTACAACAGTTAGTGACAAATTAACTCGTCACACGATTATTGTTGGTACACTTTTCTCTGTGATGATTCCTGCATTTATGCTCGTTTCTAACTTAGCAATTGTTGTTTCCATTTTCTTCGTAGGCGACATGGCTGCTGAAAACCCAGAAGTTATCGGGGCTATTGCATCATTCATGAACTACTTAATGCAAATTATGATGGCAATTATTATCGGTGGTATGCTGATGATGATGGCTTCTCGTGCGCTTATTTCCTTGAAACGTATTACCGAAGTTCTAGAAACAGAACCCGATATTACATACAACGAAAACGCACCAGAACAAGACTTAGAAGGTACAGTTGAATTCCGTAACGTTAGCTTCAAATACGACGGTGACGATACGCCTGCGCTTGAAGATATTTCATTCAAAGCAAGTGTTGGTGAAATGGTCGGTATTGTTGGTGCAACAGGTTCTGGTAAATCCACTCTTGCACAACTTATTCCTCGACTATACGACCCAACTGAAGGTGAAGTTATTATCGGCGGAACGAACCTAAAAGATATCAACAAGAAAACCCTTCGTAGCACTGTTTCCTTCGTGCTTCAACGCGCGATTCTTTTCTCCGGAACGATTGCAGACAATTTACGTCATGGTAAAAAAGACGCAACTGCTGAAGAAATGGAACACGCAAGTAAAATAGCACAAGCGAAAGAGTTCATCGACAAACAAGCAAAACTTTATGAAGCGCCTGTTTCCGAGCGTGGAAATAACTTCTCTGGTGGACAAAAACAACGTCTATCAATCACACGTGGCGTTATCGGTTCGCCGAAAGTTCTCATTCTCGACGACAGCACAAGTGCGCTTGATGCGAAATCCGAGAAATTAGTAAAAGAAGCGCTAAATAAAGAACTAGACGAAACTACTACTTTCATCATTGCACAAAAAATCTCTTCTGTTATTCAAGCAGATAAAATTCTCGTGCTAGATCAAGGTAAACTAGTTGGCGTTGGTTCCCATAAAGAACTTCTGAAAGAAAATGCAATCTACCGTGAAATTTACGACACTCAAAAAGGCAAGGAGGTAACCGCATAATGAAAGAGTTTAAACAAATTAGCCGCTTTTTCTGGCACTATCTGCGGGGTTATAAGCCTCAACTTTTTGTCATTTTAATTGCTGTAGTTTTTGCGACATACCTTCAAGTAAAAGCACCACAATATATTGGTAACGCCGTTCAAGAACTTGGTAATTACGTTGTTAACTTAATGAAAACAGGTGTTGATGACAAGAGCGACTTCATTCATATCATTTGGATGCTGATTCTCTGCTACGTACTGCTCGCTGCTGCGACTTTTATCCAAAGTATCATTATGACAGGGGTAGCTGGTAAATCGACGAACAGAATGCGTATAGGGCTTTTCCGCAAGATGGAAAAACTATCGATCCGTTTCTTCGATAGCCGCAATGATGGCGAAATGCTTAGCCGTTTCACTAGTGACTTGGATAACATTTCCAACACGCTAAACCAAGCCTTGATTCAAGTGCTTTCCAACATCGCGCTAATGATTGGTGTTATCATCATGATGTTCCAACAAAACGTGGAACTAGCCTTCGTTACTTTAATATCTGCTCCATTTGCGATAATTATTGCGACTATTATCATCCGAAAAGCACGTAAATTCGTTGATGTTCAACAAGATGAACTAGGCGTACTAAACGGCTACATTGATGAAAAAATTTCTGGTCAAAAAATCATTATCACAAACGGTTTAGAAGAAGAAACAATTGACGGCTTTGTTAAACAAAATAATATCGTTAAAAATGCCACTTACAAAGGGCAAGTTTACTCCGGTTTACTTTTCCCAATGATGCAAGGTATTTCCCTATTAAATACAGCTATCGTTATCTTCTTCGGTGGATGGTTAGCTCTAAACGGTGACCTTGAACGCACAGCCGCTCTTGGTTTAATCGTTATGTTCGTTCAATATTCACAACAATTCTACATGCCTCTGACGCAAATTTCATCTCAGTACAGCTTACTTCAATTAGCAATCACTGGTGCGCGCCGTGTTAGCGAAGTATTTGCAGAGGAAGAAGAAGTGGAACGCGAAAACTTACAAACAATTGATGGTATTAATAAAGGTGTCAAACTTGATCACGTCGATTTCGCTTATGACCCTGCAAAACCAGTTCTAAAAGACGTGTCAATTGATGTAAGTAAAGGTAAAATGGTTGCTCTTGTCGGACCAACTGGCTCTGGTAAAACAACTGTTATGAACCTGCTTAATCGCTTCTATAATGTCGATGGTGGCGCGATTCTCTTTGATGATATCGACATCCGCGACATTCGCCTTGATTCGCTTCGTAAACAAGTCGGTATTGTGCTACAAGATTCCGTGTTATTCACAGGAACCATCCGCGATAACATTGTTTTCGGTAAGCCCGAAGCAAGCGACGACGAAGTAATCAATGCAGCAAAACAAGCTAACATCCACGATTTCATTATGAACCTAGAAAAAGGTTACGATACAGAAATCAGTGACGAAAATAATATTTTCAGTGTTGGCCAAAAGCAGCTTATGAGTATTGCTAGAACTATTATTACTAACCCGTCTCTTCTAATTCTAGATGAAGCAACAAGTAATGTAGACACAGTAACCGAAAGCCGCATCCAAAAAGCAATGGACAACGTAATCTCCGGCCGAACCAGCTTCGTCATTGCCCACCGTTTAAAAACCATCCTCGATGCCGACCATATCGTCGTGCTACATCAAGGTGAAGTGATTGAACAGGGTAATCATGATGAGTTGATGAAGGCTAATGGGTTTTATTCTGAGCTTTATCATAATCAGTTTGTTATTGAGTAAATAACTATCCTTTCAATGAGTGGATTGCAAAGTGTTTTATTACTTTGTCTATCCATTAAATTAAAAACGAGTCCCTACTTAAAAACGTAGGGACTCGTTTTTAATTTCAATTGTGCTAGTATCTTTTTTTTGCTATATTAAAGAATAGTAAAGTTTTAAATAGGGAGTGGAGAAAGATTGTTAAATAAAAAAAGAGTTATAGCTGGAGTATTACTACTATTGCTAAGTTTACTTACTATTGGCTATTACTCAGAAACCTTTAAACTAACTTTAAGCTGGTTGTTATTTACAGTAGTTTTAATGATCCTTTATTTTAGACAAGAGAGGAACTTTCAATTTCAATGGACAACATTGATAATATCACTGGTAATTAGTTTGTTTTGGATGGCTTCATCATTCAATGGTGGACCATATGGCGGGAATTTTGTTTTTAATAGTATTATTTTAGTAGGCACTTTTCTTGTAATCACTATCTTTGTCTTACTTTTACTACTTGAAATGCGAACGGAATATAAAGTGAGACAAGAACGCAAAATAAAATGGCCATTTTTTGTCCTGTTTTCAAGTATCCCCTTCGCGGTCTGGATGATTTCATTTCTAGCTTATTATCCAGCAAAAATGACTTTCGATTCCTATTATCAATGGGGAATGGCTCATGGTATTCGCCAATATAGTCAGTGGCATCCACTTCTGCACACTTTGTGGATAGAAACAACAAGCGCGATTTACAACTCGCCTTCTAGCTATATTTTTTCTCAAATAATTGTTGTTTCATTAATCGTTGGCTTTGCTATTTATACGCTTGTAAAAATGGGAGCGCATATTTGGATTGGTGTTTGTATTTCCATCGGCTATGCCATATACCCAGCAGCAATGTTTTATTCTGCAACGGCTTGGAAAGATTTTCCATTTGCAGCCTTTATATTACTTTTCACCGTTTTAATTTTAAAAATAGTACAATCTAATGGAATGTGGCTGAAAAAATGGTGGCACCTTATCGCTTTTGTTTTAGTAGCTTTTGTTTGTATAAATCTACGAAACAATGGAATGATGATTATTTGCGTGTCGCTTCTGTGCTTACTTATTTTCATGAAAAATTATCGTCTTATTATAACTGGTGTCCTTGTTGGAACTTTGGGACTGAATTTTTTATTTGGTCTGGTTATGACAAACGGGCTTCATGCACAACCTAATCCATTAAACCAAGCGCTCGCAATTCCTTCCCAACAAATTGGGGCTACTTTTTATAATAACGGAAACTTTACTCCTGAATTAAAAGAGTATTTCACTTCCATATTACCTGAAGAGAATTGGAAAAAAGATTACAATCCTTATACTGTAGATCCGATTAAGCATGATACCAAGTACAATTCATCCGTCATTGAAGATGATTTCGGGCTATATATTAAAAATTGGTTCAAACTCTTAACGGCTAATTTCGGTACTTATGTAGGAGCTTATTTAGATCAAACTGCGGTCATTTGGCAATTTTATTCTCCGGAAGATTATAAAGTGTTCTTTGATACTTCAGCGAATATTCAAGATACAAGATATGATGTAAGAGCATTCGCCCGCTTCTTCCCAGACGGTTTATCGGAAGAAGAGGTAAATAAATTAGGATATGAAGTCTATCAAACAGAATACAAAAATGCAACCGGAAAAGATGCAGTTAGCTACAGCGAATATAAGAAACGGATTGACGATTCTACTAATCCACTTATTTCAATATCTAAAGCTCCAAGTCTGAAGAAAATAACAGATAGCATTTATGCAAAAACAACAAATGAGTGGCAGAATTATTTATTAAAAGGGGCCATTCCATTAGTCTTGCTTATAATAGCAATTGCTGCAGTTTGTTTCCAACATCCTAAAAAGAAACTACTTATTTTTGTACCGGTAGTAATGGCACTTATTACTATAGCAATTGCAATGCCAGCAACAGACTTTAGATATTCTTATAGCTTTATATTCACCGTACCTATTGTCTTTTTTGCAACTAAATTAAAAAATTACAAAGGAAATCAATTTTAAGGAGAGAATCATGGGAATCTTAAATGAGAAAGTAGCTGTACTCTTGCCTTGTTATAACGAGGAGCTTACAATTGGTAAGGTAATTGATGATTTTAAGCAAGAATTACCAAATGCGGATATTTATGTGTACGATAATAATTCTAAAGATAAAACATTTGAAATAGCGAAAGCGCATGGTGCTATCGTTCGAAAAGAAATGCGTCAAGGTAAAGGTAATGTAGTACGTTCTATGTTCGCGGATATTGATGCTGATTACTATTTAATGGTCGATGGTGACGATACCTATCCAGCAGAATACTGCCATGAAATATTAGAGGTGCTTCGCAATAAAGAAGCTAATATGGTTATTGGTGATCGCCTAAGTAATGGTACCTACACTGAAGAAAACAAAAGAAATTTCCATGACTTTGGCAACTCACTAGTACGTAATACAATAAATCGTATTTTCAAAAGTAACTTGAGAGATATCATGACAGGATATCGTGGCTTTGATCGTTATTTCGTTAAAAATATGCCCGTTTTAAGTCCTGGTTTTGAGATTGAAACTGAAATGAGTATTCACGCGCTAGAAAACCGCTTTTTAGTGAAAGAAATCGAAATTGATTACCGTGATCGCCCAGAAGGTAGTGAATCAAAACTAAACACATTTTCTGACGGTTTCAGAGTAATCATGACTATTGTAAGATTATTTAAAAATAGTCGTCCGTTTTTATTTTTCAATTTATTAGCTTCTTTGTTTGTCCTTGTAGGAGTACTAGTCGGTTTACCAGTAATAATTCAGTTTGCTCAAATTGGCTTAGTACTGAAATTCCCGAGTGCGCTACTTGCAACGGGGTTAATCATAATGGGTATGCTGTTCTTCGTTTGCGGATTAATCCTTGATACGATAGCTCATAGAAGCAGGCAAAGCTACTTCTTAGAACTTGTTAAATACCGTGAAAGAAATCCTTTGAACTAAAATTAGCTAAATAAAAAGTCGATTTCCTAATTCAGGAAATCGACTTTTTTTGTTAGGCTAGTAAAAATCAACTATGATTCCCAACGAGTTTTGGACAAGATTTACTTTGCTTAATGCTTGAAAGTAAAACTAATAATCAACGGTTGAAAGATAACAAAAAAGAAAATCCACAATGTCGTTAATATTCAAAGTGGATTTTCTAATCATACATATGCAATCTTTTATTACTATCTACTCACCCATATCTATTACTTTTATTCCTTGAGTTTTAGCATACTCATTTATTCTAGTAATTAGGGTATTTTTATAAATTGATGTACAGTATGATATTTCTCTATCTCCAGTATTAGGATAAATATCTTCTGGAAAAATTATAAAGTTAATTTGATCCATTTTTTTATGATGTAACGATTCCCTTCAAATTCGCCGCTTCTAATATGAAAAGAGGTAATAAAATTATAAATCGCTTCATACATTTCCTGTGATGAAATTTCATCATCTAAAAACCTTTCAATTGTGTCTATCATTATAACGCTCCTATTTATTTTGCTTTAGCGGGATATGCACTGAACATTTCGCCATTCAGATAAAACAGTTTTAATTAAGTTTTCTCTTGACTATACTAAATTCTATCCACTCCCAATAGGTTGTATACAGGATATTCTATATTTTCTTGTAAACTGTTGAGTGATAGAGTGCCTTTTTATTTAACTTGCAGATATAACTTCTAATTCTTTAAAATGAAAATCAATAGAATTATTTTCGTAGTCTTCTAAGCGATACTTTCTTTGTGTCTCGCAACTTGAATCTAGCCTGCTTATTTTAAACCCTAATAGTTGGTTATATGATTCACCAAAATTATTTAAACTTAGCTCTGCTACATCTTTAAATAGAACATCAAATATATTTTCTTTATTTTCATATTCAAATATAAATTTAATACTTACATAGGATATCTCTTCGTAAAATTCATTATAATCTATATAATAATTTACTTGTTTAATACCAGTAATATGTGTGTTTGAAAATTTTGGGAAATTCTTTTCTAATACAGTACCCGAATACCATTCATTCATGAAAAAACCTCTTTCTTTTAATAATTATATCTAAATTCAAATCCTTTGGTTGGTGACAGCCCGGGACCATACAAATATTCATGTATATGGGAAACGCTATGTTCTAAAGGCATTCCATGATCACTAAAATCAACTCGAACACTTTGTCTACCAAACTCATCATAAATTACTTTTGATTTTTCAATAGTTCCATTGTACTCTCTATAAGGAAGCTTAGGTCCACTGGCTTCCTCTGCTGCTTTTGTGGCATTGTCACTTTTTGCTTTGCCGTTCCCTTTCTCAATATTCGAAAATAAATCATTCATGTCTTGGATAAAGTTAGCCCTGCTTAATATTTGAAAATAAAACTAAGAATCAACTGTTGAAAGATCATAAAAAAGAAAATCCACGATGTCGTTAATATTCAAAGTGGATTTTCTAATCATACATATACAATCATTCATTACTATCTACTAATCCAAAACTCTGCTTTAACTACTGTTTTATTCAATTTAGTACCTTCTAAATTCGAGTTGTAGATGTATTCTCCTCTAAACGTTCTTTATTGAATTTTCAACTGTAACAGAAATCCTTTATTCTCAGAAGTTGCGGACAATAAATATATCCTAATATCAGTGGCTCTTTTTTCTTGGATATAAAAAGTTGCAGATTTGTACTCAATGAACTGCACCAATTGATGGAACAAGCTTTGTGCCGCTTGATAGCTAAAATTTTTCATGTTCACATCTAATGAAAAATAATTATTTATCGTTTTACCTTCTTTTTGAAATTTTAAATCAAAGCTAGAGATATTATCTTCTTGATATTCAAAAAAAGAATTTATTTCAGACCATAGACCAACTTCATATTCACAATTAAGTGATTTCGCTAGATTAAATATATCAGCTTTATCCATGCATAAATACCTTCTTTTTATTCATTTTCAAATCTTTTTTTAGCACTAGTCAAATATGATTGCCACGATTCTTCCATGCTCTTCCCCTCTGTTAGAGGCATATAACGAATAAATCCAGCCATGTCTTCTGGATAACCAAAATCAGCATAGATTTCTGCTGTTTTTGAGTTAAAATCATCAGAATCAGTTTTTTTAGCGTGCAGTTCTTTTAAAATAACATATCTCCATTTATCTTTTATAGTACTAGCATCTTCAAAAGTTTCTAAACTAATTAACTCATGAAAATACGGAAAAATATCCTCATATTCATCAGCGATTGCTATTTTTAGAACTATATCAAAACCAAGAATCCCTTCATCCAAAGTATGTATAGCATATTTTATAATATCTTTTCGGCTAATTAAATTATTTTCCAGCGCAAATAATAATTCTTGCCAACTCCATTTAGTTTTAGAAAAATCCATGAACTTGTAATTTCCGCTCAAGTTTAATAGCCTCCTTTATTTCCTTTTGATTTTACAAAAAGCAACTCTTTATACATATTTAAGAGAGCTCGTTCAAGCTCTCTTAAATGAATCATCATGCACTAACTTAAGCTAGCGTTTTGTTAGCTATCGGCAACTTGATTAGTGAGTTTCTCCTTGCTAGTAAAGTGCCTTTTTTATTTAGTAATCCAATTATTGATTTTCAATACTTATGGAAAGCGTTGTTCCAAAACAAAGACTGGCGATTGTACTATTCTCTCTTAAAACTCTCAAATACATATCTTCCTTTTTCAATTCAGTAATGTTATCAAAATTTCCATAAAAAATATCTTTTTCTTTATAGGTCAAGAACACACTAATTTGGTTTTCATAGGTTCTTATAAAGATTTTTAAAGTAAAATCATCTTTGCTAATCTTATATGTTATATTGCCATCACCTATATTGTCAGTCAAGCTTTCACTTTCAGATAGAAATAGTTCCATCAAGTCTAATTCATCATATTTCACTTTTATCTGTCTCCTTTAACTAGGTATCACTGTGATTACATCACCTAAATCATTAATTTCAACGCTTTACTTTTTCTAGATCATCTGGCAATATTGTACATTGTGCTTTATAATAACCTTCCTCATCGAGAAATTCTACTTCATAAGCTTCATTAGGTTCGGTAAATACCATAATAACAGCTCTAATATCATCCTTTTTTACATTATTTTCATAATGCTTAAGTAGTCGAACTATATCATACTCTTGAAACTTCATTATTTACCTCCTCTTTATTATTTTACATAGATTGTAGTTAAATTTGGTTTCACTATTCAGCCTGTACGCACTATTTTTACCTTTTGGTCCAGTTATTGACATATCAACAGTATACCGCTGTCCGTAATCGTCTAATTTCTCTAAAGCAGCTTTACTTCCTGACAATTTTTCATAAACCTGTTTTAATAAACCATCTGCGTTTGATTCATTACAGCCTACGTATTTTCAAAAACTTTTACTTTGTTTCCTCCTACAGGATGTTCTGGATTTAAAGACTACTCTGTTAATTTATGGGGATTGATTGTTGCATCTTCTAAGTTAGGCAGTGCATTTTTTCACCGTCTTACTAGTCTCACTTTCTTCCTTAGGGCTTGGAACCTATCTTTTTAGTACGAAGATTTGCTTCTCCATTTAATTTCTTTACATACAAAACTTGTCACAGTTTCATCTTCAATATCTTCGCTACTATACCAATAAAAATCATCTTCCTGCTTAGTAAAATGAACACCTAATATGTCTAAAGTCAAATTCAAATCATTGTTTATATGAAATTTACTGACTCCTCTTAAACATAATTCTATATTTGTCATAAATTCTGATTGTCTTTGTATCCATAAATTCACTACTGGCTCTGTATTCATTATCATAGAATATTCTTCATCTACATAGGTGCCACTTGAATACGTCAAACCTTTTATACAACTATCATGAAAATTATTAATTAGTTGCATCAATTTATCAATATCTGCTTGAGTTTCTAATTTTTCCCATTCCATTAATTTTCTCCCCTTATTTCAATCTTTTTGGTTTAGCAGGATTCGTCCAATCCCACTTATGTCTGTGCGGAAACTCATGTGTTCCATCATCTGAATGGTTAAAATCTATATCTTCTTTTGCTCTACCTTTATCATCATAATACCTTCTTTGCTTTACGCTTCCGTCAGGATTAAGAATATCTGCTGAAGAATTTGGTTTTCCATCTTTCGGTAAACCCCCATTTTCGACAACCTTATGATTAGGCATTTTTTCACCTTTTTTAATAATATTTTCAACATCAACTCCACTGGTGTCCTCTGTTGCATTTGTTAACTTATCACTTTTCGCTTTCCCTTTCTCAATATTCGAAAACAAATCCTTCGCGTCTTGGAAAAGTTGGCGCCACTGTTTACTACAACGGTTGCGCTTCCTGCGATTATGCCAACCCCTGCTACATTAAGTTGAACTCCGATTGGTGCTCCAGCCCCTGTTAAGTTCAATGCTCCACCAAGGATTTCAGTTCCAACTCCAAGGATAATCCCCTCAACGCCAAGATAGATAGCCGCTGAGTCAGCAATTAGTCTCCCAATGTAATAGCGGTTATCATCGCCATACACTTCCTTATTTTTACCAATGGTTTCTACGGAACCGAAAGTGAAATTATTTACTAGACTATCCAATGTACCTGCGCCTACTGGTTCAAGATTTCCGCAAATTGCTTTCGTTGTTTTCTTCTACGCGCATGCTGTGTTTTGCTTGAGATATGGCTAGTTTAGTGCCAGCTTTAATGGCTTGTTTTTTGTTGTTTTTGAAATGGATTTGATTGCACTTTTTGCTTTGGTTATGACTTTTTTGGTTACTTTTTTAAGCCATTTCGAGATGTACTTGTATTAAGAATCAACGTATTGCATTTTTTTGCTTTGAATCTTAATTTAATTTTATAAAAGTAGCACTTTATACGCATATAAGAGAGCTCTTTCAAGCTCTCTTATATGAACCATCATGCGCTAGCTTTTATTTGCTGTTGTCAACTTGATTACCCGTCTTGTGTTTGAGTGTCTTTTTTATTTTTAGAATGGTTTTTCATTTACAATTTCACCTTTAATGCTTTTACTTGCAGGTTTTAAAAACTCTTTTATTTCTTTCACCCACTTGCTGGAATTTACAATAAAAAGATATCCTCTGTAAAGGTCTGCTTCGAACCATTTCATGGCAAGAATCCTGACAGAAGATATTTTTTTATTGTTTTTGGTAGTCAAGCGGGTATAAGGAAATTACTACAAATTCATTTGTCCTTTCATATAGCCTTTGATTCCTTTATTTGTTCCATCTCATCGGAAGTAATATTTTTCAATAATACCCCAGCCACTTCTTGATCTTTATTAAACAAGATGTAGTTGAACTCATTTAACTTATATCCCATCAAGTTACCTTCCACGCTCTGCTCAACTATTATAATACTGTTGCCACTCAAAAACGTTGAAAACTCCTTATGCATACTTATATCAGAGCTATTTTCCGATAACTTAGAATCTGTAATAATAATATTGTTTTCTCCTAACGAAAGGTCTAAATTCATTTCATTCAAATCTAATTTTTCATCCTGCAAAAAGAAACTTATATATTCTATGGTTCCTTTTTTCGGATTAATCGCAACGTCAAGCGGTGGTTTTTTACCATTCTCATAAAAAAGGTGGTAATTATGACCAATATTTTTCTCCTTAACTCGTATCTTAAACAGTATTAATCCTGTCCCCATACTTTCAATACTTCTCTCATACCTGAAATCTAAATTACATTTTTTTATATCCACCAAACTCTTCACACTCCTTTATTTTATCATACGGGCATGGTATACAACTCCTGTCTCAGTATTAATGCCCAATTCCCAATTTCCATATGTTTCAAAGTACCTTCCAGGACTCTTTGTAGCTACACTTTCCATCGCCTTATTTAATGACGAAGAATAGCTTTCCAACATAACTTGGCTTCTCACACCAGTACTTGCCGTTTCTCCTCCAAACTGTGAAATCTATTCTCCCATATGTTCTATAGTATTTGTACACGTTTTTGGATTGGTGTATTTTACATTACTATTAAGATTTGTTTGAAATGTACTTGGGATATTTTCTGCTGTTGGAACTATATCATCCCATACAGTTCCCGTAGTTTTAGGTCCACCAGCCCCGCTGCTGAGGCTAGTGTTGCACTTCCTTGGGCTATGGCGACTCCTGCTACTGTTGCATCTAGCACTACGCCAACAAGCGTTCCGCCTCCTACTATTCCGCCAATACCAGTAAGAAAGCTCTTTGATTAGTAAATAGATAAAGCTTTACTTTCTTGGCAACAATTGAGATTAAGGTTTCTTTTTCATTTGAAATCTGGTTTTATCCACAAAGATTTTAAATACTGCTCATTATCAATAACAGCCACTACATTTTTAAGAAACTCAATGCACTTATCATCACTATTATTTGTAAAATTCCCAAAGCATAGCCACTTTTGTTCTGAATCATAGTAAGCAAGCCACATTTCTTTTTTATCTAACCTCCAAGATCCTGGTTCAAAATCCTCTTCTAGACTGATTTCTCCCTTCTGTATGTTAGACGGTAAAGTTAATTTTTCTTCATGCCAACTTTCTCTTGGCGTAAACCCCCATACTTGATTAGCAGTCATTAGAATAGAGTCAAATCCTATATTTATATAACTGATAAGTAATGAAATATCCGAGTTTACTCTAGGGATAAAATCTAAACTTCCATCTTCATTATTGTACTCTATCTGTCCACTGATTATTTTATTCTCAAGTTTCATACTTAGCTTAAACATTTTCTCACCTCATTAATTTACAAAAGTAACTCTTTATATACACTTAAGATAGTTTTTTAAGCTCTCTTAAGTAAATATTGTGTAAAAACCAAATCCTTCACTGTTACTTTAATATTGAATCTAAAAATTTTTAATTAAAACTCTCATAAACGAATCGTCATGCACTAAACTGCAGATTGTTCTTTATTGTTCGTATTCCTTGACTTGTCCCTCGAGCCTTTTCAGCATAACATGCCCGCCGTTTGCATTAATATTTGAATTTGTTCTTTCAAATCTTCTCTACTGCACCCTCAAAACATAGCAAAATAGAGTGAAATTCTAAGCTTTTTAGCAATCGATTGGCTATTTATACTCTATCTCAGTTTTCATAATAGGGTATTTTCTATTAAAGTTGTTCAGCATCTCTTTTAATGAATTGGCTTCGTCTGGAATAGACTCTTCCAAGTCTGACCAATGTTCGAATATAATTTTCTCTGGTAATTCAACTAACCCTGTTATAGTATCCCAAAAAGCATCCCAATTTTCTCCATAATAATCAGGGAAATCAAGTTTTTGTTTTAATAAAATTTGTAACTCTTCTTTAGTTGATACTTTTTTTAAATCTATTGTAACTTCCTTTTTTGTCGAAGCACACATATTATTTTCACTCCTATGATTTCTAATAATTACCAATAAAATGCATTGTTTTATAGTGCTGTTCCTGGTCTCTACTCTTTCTCAATTGCCAAATATTTTAAAATGAAATTATCTGGCAACTTACCAGTTTCTCTTAAACTATCAACAAGCGGATTGGCCGTTTCTGTGGTTCCTAAAACATCTTTGTACTTTTCATATAATGTAACATTCTCAGGACTGTTAGCTCCATTTCCTGTTCCACTAGCCCCACCGACTTTCTTGGGGCTGGGAAACCCACGTTTTAATAATAAACTAAAAATAATAGTCCTTTATAATAACACTTCAAAGGACTATTATTTCGTTTAATTACATGAATATGCTATTTAACTAAATACACTTTAAACGAGCGGGGTTTCCCCTCAACAACTGTTTGAGTTACACCGTTTTCCCAAAAAGGTAAAATATCTTCTTTAAAAATTTCCATTACAATTTCTTTGGATTCAGTATCTTTTTTTAAGAAATCTGTATAATCTTTAATTATAATACAAAAACATGGATTATCAATCCAACTTAAATCAGTCATCCAGTCTGTAAATGAATCCCATCCAATACTATCAGGTAGTAAAAATTTTTCCGCCATTAATTCCAGAAAAATTTTTTTGGTTTGAATATTATTTCCCTGGATATTAACAATATAGCACTCATTCTTTTTTGCGTTCTTCTCTAACTCTAAAATATCTATTGTATTTACTCTTAAAATTTCATTTTTTGTCATAGATACTCCCTCTATTTAAGGCGTTCCGCTGTACTATTGGCATTTCAGCTTCGTTATTCTCGTATTAGGAATCAACACATTTCCAAGCAGTCCTTTATACGCATTTAAGAGAGCTCGTTCAAGCTCTCTTAAATGAATCATCATGCACTAACTACAGCTAGCTTTTTACTAGCTACTTTATTGTCAATCTTGTTATAGAAGCGCATTATTTATTTTATAAAGCTATATTTCCAAACTACTTTTAACTTTTTTTAGCAGTTCTATAAACTCATTTCCTTCTGGATTTCTTTCCGCCTCTTTTTTTACATTCTCATCTAAATAAGCATAAAATGTTTTAAAATCTAAGTATGCTATTTGATCAATCTCTACAGCTGGGAATCCTAATTCAACTAAAACATGTTTATCATCTAACGGTCTTGGTAATTGCGCCATATCGTAGTCGTCTAAGTCTTTTTGAAAAAAAACAAAAACTATTTCTTGTCCATATCCTTCTTTTTCTTTAAAAGCAGACAAAGCCTTTTTCAAATATTTTCCACTAATTATTGAAAAATACGTTAACATAAGTTGATCTATACTTTTCTTGTCTTCTAAAAGTTGAAATTCATTTTGCATAATATCACTATCCAATCGTTTTAGTTTAACACCGGATAAAAGTTAGTTATTTTTCCCGCATCATCTAAATAACCTATAAATTTCAATCCGTTTGAAGATGTTCCAATAACTGTCCGACCATCTGGTTGGATTTTCCCATTGTTCATGGCAGACTGCCCCCATTCAAACATTTTCTCATTACTAATTTTAGTAGGGTCATAAACTGTTTTTGGATCATTAATATCCTTGTAAGATACTGGTTTTGCAACCTCACCAGTCATATCTTTCCTAGGTATTTTGTATTTTATTTCATAAATACCATCAATAGTTGGGTGCGCTTTTTTGGAAACAATCAAGTCTTCTGGATTAAACCCTTGATTCTTTAATGCCTTATTGAACTCGTCCATATTATGCCCGCCAACAACACCTTTTTTGGTGTTGACCGTCTCTACATTTTCCAAATGATTCTTTGAATTACTACCAAACTCAAAATCATTGGCTCCAGTAGTTTCCTCTTTTGCTTTCCCTTTCTCAATATTCGAAGCCAAATCCTTCGCGTCTTGGAAAAAGTTAGCTCCGCTGCTTACTATTAAAGCTGCACTTCCTGTGATTATGGTTAATCCGGCTATATTGAGTGGCACTCCGATTGCTGCTCCGGCACCTGTTCCGTCCAGTACCACACCGCCGGTTTCTACGCCTGCCCCAAGGACGATTCCCCCAATACCGAGCAAAATACTCGATGAATCAAAAATTAACCTTCCAATGTAATAGCGGTTATCATCGCCATACACTTCCTTATTTTTACCAATAGTTTCTACGTTTCCACCGGTAACACTGTTTACTAGACTATCCAACACACCTACGCCGATTGGTTCAAGATTATCACAAATTGATTTCATTGTTTTTTCTAAACGAACGGCATGGTTCGCCTGAGCTACTAATAGTTTAGCACCAGCTTTGACGACTTGTTTTTTTGTTTCTTTTGAAATTGTTTTGATTGCGCTTTTTGCTTTAGATATAACTTTTTTGCCGGCTTTTTTCACTGTTTGTACTTTTTTCTTCACGGTTTGTTTGACTTGGTTATATTTTTTCTGAACCACTTTTTTGGCTGCTTTGTAAACTTTTTTTGCCGTTTTCGTGACTTGTTTAATCGATTTCTTTGCTGCTTTCTTGAATTTCGTCACTGTTTTTTGTACTTTTTTGGTTACTTTTTTGACGGCGCGTTTGATTTTTTTGGTGGTTTTCTTGATGGCTTTTTGTACTTTTTTTACAACGCGTTTTACTTTTTTGACGGTTTTCTTAACTACTTGTTTTACTTTTTTGACGCCTTTACTTACTTTTTTCACGGCTTTTTTAGCTTTTTTGGTTGCTTTTTTGAGCCATTTTGGTATGTTTCCGCTTGGATCTCCGAATGACATTGGATTGTTGATGCCGTAAATGTAGCGGTTTTGGCTACGTGGGTCGTCTAGGGCTCCTCTGTAGTTATCGGCTTGTTGGAAACGGCCAGTGTTTGTATCATAATTTCGGGCGCGTAGGTTTTGTGTGTCGCTTGTATCGTGCATTTGCGCGCGGTAACCGATTTGATTCGCCACTGGGGCTGTCGCAAGTGCGGTGCCATAGTCAGTGTAGTCGTAGTCGGTATTTGTTTCGCCGTCTGACGTTGTTGCGATGTCGGTTAGTCCGTTTTCGTGATAGCTTTCTTCGTCTGTACCGATTATTTGGTTGTCATCGCCAAAGCGGAAAGCGGTCTTGGTCGTGCTTGTTTCGCCGTCGTCTTCTGTCGTCTCGTTAAGCTGGGCGACTTGGGTGTATTCTTGGGTTAAATCATTGACGTAGCGAATGGTATTTACCGTTTGGTAGCCGACTGTTTGATTCAGTTTCGTAGTGCGCTGGCTACTGTCGCTGGCTTTAAGATTCGTTTTGCCTTGGATACCCTTTTTAGTAGTTGTATCTTTGCTTGCTTCTGCGTATGCTGGGCAGCCTTTAGACGTTTCTTTGGCACGAGTTTCTAGTTGTCCCGCTAGTGTTGTTTTGCCTTTTTGACTATCTTTGTCGTATTCTGTAATCCATTCACTTAGCGATCCTTTGAAGGACTTGGTTTTGTCTGTGATAGTTTCTTTACCTATACGATTGCCAAATGCGTCATATGTGTATGTCGTCTGGTTGCCTTCGTTGTCGGCGGATTGAATCAGTTGGTTTTCGCCATTGTACGTGTATGTTTCTACTTTACCACTTCGTAAGGCTTTTTTGGTAATGTTTCCGTTTTTGTCGTACGTGTAGGTTGTGTCTTCATCACCATCTGCTTTAATCATTGCGAGTGCGTTGTCATCGTCGTAATGATAGTCTTCCGTGGTTTTCTTGCCGTTTTTATTACGTAATAGTTTGCTTCTGTTACCGTTAGCATCATAGATATACGTAATTTTTTCGGTTGTTTCGTCTTTGGTTATTGTTGTTTCGGTCAGTTGGTCATCGGCATCATAGGTGTGGCTCTTGGTTTGTTTTTCGCCACTTTGATTGATGGTTTCTTTGGCTACATTACCGTTTTCATCGTAGCTGTAGTCAAATGATGCGATGGCTTCACCGGCTTTATTTTTGGTGATGACTTGTTCGGTTTCGCCAGTTGCTGTGTATTTATAACTCGTCGTTGTGCCATTGCTGTAATGAATGCTCAGTGGCAGGCCGTTCGCGTCGTAAGTGTAGCTGGTTTTCTTGCCGTCTGATTCGATTACGTCGGTTAGCAGGTTGGCGTCATTGTAGCGGTAAGATACGCGCGTGTTATCTGGATAAATGAGCGCTGTTTTGCGGCCGATTGTATCGTATTCGTATTTCAATGTTTCACCGTTTGCATCTTTGACTGATAGTACGTCACCAAATTTGTTATAAGTAAACTCGGATGTTCCGTCTTTTGATGTAGCGGTTTTTACGTCGTCATTGCTGTCATAGGTGTATTTGTAGCTACCACCATCAAATTGTTGCTCGACTAAATTGTTTAGTTCATCGTATTTATAAGTTGTTTTTTCACCATCTGGCTTGGTTTTAGACTTCAAGGAACCGTCTAGTTGGTATTCGTATTTTTCGGTTTTGCCTTCTGGTGTTACTTCTTTAACAAGGTCACTGCGATCATTGTAGCTATATTTTGTGACAAAACCTTTGGCGTCTTTGATTGACGTGACGTTATCTACTTTGTCGTAAGTGTAAGTTGATTTTTGTCCTAGTCGGTTTTGTGCTGCTGTCATGCGATCTAGTGAGTCGTATTGGAAGCGTTCTTTGTTGCCTTTTGCATCTGTTGTTTCGCTAAGATTCTCGTTGCCATCATAGGCCATTTTTGTTGTGTGACCTTTGGCATCTGTAATAGAAGTTAGCAAGTTACGCGCATCGTATTGGTATTTAGTTATTGCGTTTGTTGGGTCTTTGATGCTGATAACTTGGTCGTTTTTATTGTAACGATACTCCGTGCTTGCTGCGAGTGGGTCGATTTCTTTGGTCATGTTACCTTTTTTGTCGTAGGTGTATTTGTAGGCTTGGTTACCTGGGTCAATCATAGAGGTAACGTTGCCGACTTTGTCATACTGAATTTTAGTATCATTACCACGAACATCTCGCATTGCAGTAACACGGTCCAGTTTATCGTACGTATAACCGACAGAAAGTTTGTTAGGATACGTAATTTGAGTCATCCGTTGGGTATCGTCGTAAGTGTAGCGCGTGATTCGACCTTGGATGTCTTTTTTCGTGCTTTGTTGCCCAAATTTGTCATAAGTATAGCTGGCAATTGCTTTTTTCTGCTGATTATCACTTTCTTCGATAAGATCGCCGTATTCGTTATACTTGTAGCTTTGTTTATAGCCAATCGGGTCCGTTTTAGATAAAAGTTGATCGTCTTTATCGTAGCTATATGTTGTCGCATTACCATTTGCGTCAAGTTCTTCGGTGATGTTGCCACGTAGGTCGTATTTAAATGTCGACGTGGTACCATAAGGCTCTTTGACTGTCAAAATGTTATCTGCTTTGTCGTACGTATATTTCGTTGTGTTACCGCGCTTATCTGTTTCCTTGATAAGGCGTCCTGCTGCGTCATAGCTGTTCAGGAGTTTGAATCCAGCTGCATCAATTTCGGTTGTTAGGCGTCCTAATTGGTCGTAGCCGAATTGTGTTTTATTTCCTTCTGCATCTATTTGGCTTGTTACTAAACCTGTTGCGTCGAAAGTTTGTTTTGTTGTACCGCCATTTTCATCGGTAACTGCTGTGACATTGCCATTAGCATCGTAGGTTACGCTTGATTTAGCACCCGCTGGATTCGTTGTCGTAATCAGCTCGTCGTTGCCGTTGTATTGGTAGCTCGTTGTTTCACCTAGTGGGTTTGTTTCGGACAACAAATTACCTTCTGCATCGTAATTATAAGTGTACTTGCCACTATTTGGTAAAACTTCTGATGTGATATCGCCGCGCTTATTGTATTCAATGCTTTGCGCTTTGCCTGTTGGGTTTTGTTGTTTCACTAGGCGGTTGGCTGCATCGTATTCGTAGCTCGTTTTGTTGCCTCGCATGTCTGTTTTACTGCTGACATTGCCGAATGTGTCATAGCTGTAGGCTTCACTGCGTCCTTTGCGGTCAGCAACACGCGTTATATCACCAATTGCATTGTATGTGTAGCTTTCTTTTTGACCTGTATTGTCTTGTTGTTCTAGCAGTCTGTCCATTTTGTCGTAAGTGTAAGTTGCTTTAGTGCCATCTGGATTTTTTTGCTCAGTGACACGGTCCGCCATATCGTAACTATAGGTAGTTTTACGACCTAGTGGATCGGTACTTGTTGTCAGATTTCCACGATTATCGTAGTCATATGTTGTTTCGTTGCCCAGAGCATCAATAATTTCAGAAACTTCGCCCGTTTTTGTGTAATGATAGTTTGTTTCGTTGCCATATGGGTCTATTTCTGTAATTAAATTACCATTTTTATTATAGCGATATTGCGTGATATCGTTTGTTGGTGAAATCTCTGTTTCAACTAAATTGAGCGCATTATAGGTGTATTTTGTAGTGTTACCTTCTGCGTCCGTTTGGCGAATCACATTACCTGCGTTGTCATATGCCATCGTTATAGCATGGCCATTGCCGTCTGTGATTTTCGTGACATTGCCATCCGCATCGTATACATAGTGCGTCTTTTCGCCAAGCTCATCGGTTTCGATTTGCACTTGATCGACTTTATCAAAACTATAACGTTTCACGCCACCAGCTGCATCTTGTTCGGAGGTTACGCTGCCATTCTCGTCGTAGGTATATGTCGAAACACGTCCAGCTTCTTTTAATTTTGTTGTGTTTCCGTTCGCATCAAATTCGTACGTCTGAACATTGCCAGCTTGATCGACGAAACGTGTAATATTGTCCATTGCATCGTAGCTGAATTCTTCGGTTGTGTCATCTGGATACGTAATTTTCGTGACATTGCCATCTGCATCATAGGCATAATTTGTCTCATTGCCGAGTGGGTCTATTTCTTTTGTTTTATAGCCTGATTTTGCATCATATTGATAGCTTGTTTTTTGACCATCTTCGGTTTCTTCGGATAATTTTTGACCAAGCGCATCATAGTGATAGGTAATGTCCGCACCATCTGCAGCAGTCACTTTTATCCGTCGGTTTAGCGCATCATAACTAAATTTCTCTGTGTTTCCGAGTGGATCGGTTTCACTAATTTTATTACCATTGCCGTCATATTTGTATTTTGTCACGCCACCAAGCGGATTCGTTTCCTTGATTAAACGGTCAAAAGCATCATATTCAAAAGTAGTGCTGTTGCCATTCAAATCAGTTTCGCTTATCTTATTGCCGTTTGTATCATAGGCATAAGTCATCGCTGCGCCATTCGCGTTCCACTCGCGCACTAGCTCGCCGCGTGCATTACGTTCATATTTCTCTGACTTACCATTTGCATCTGTAATACTACTCAACATCGACAAACTATCATAGGCATAGGTTGTCTCATTGCCACGACCATCTGTTACTTTTGTCGGGTTTCCTTTTGCATCATAGGCAGTCTTTGTTACCGCGCCATTCGCATCTGTTTCTGAAACTACTTGACCATCTTCATTATGCGTGAATTTTTGTACGCCTCCGTTTGGTGCAGTTATTTGCACAACATTGCCTTTGGAATCGTATGTGTAGCTCGTTACACCGCCACGGCTATCTGTTTTTCGGATCAATTGATTTTTCGCGTCAAATTCGTTCGTTTCCGTTGTTCCGTCTGGATATACCGTTTTCGTCAGATTTCCATTTGCATCATTTTCAAAAGTGGTCGTATTCCCCAGCTGATCTACAGAAGCGACTAATTGATGCTTGTCGTTATATTTATTTTCTGTCGTCGTATCATCAGCATACTCAATCTTTGTCGTTTGCAAGCGGTCATTAAAATAAACTACTTTCTTATTGCCATTGAAATCGGTTGTCGTTGTTTTTCCAGACTCATATTTCAACGTGGCAGTATTGCCTTCTCCGTCTGTCTGCTCCGTTACACGACCATCCGCGTCAAATGTATTCTTAATTAATAAATTCCCATCGTTATCTTTATATGATGTCATATGGTGTTCTGAATCATACTGGTAGGTAATTGCTTTCCCAGTTTGATCCACCACTTTCGTCAGGTTTCCATCTTCATCATATGAATAAGCCAATTTCCCGCCATCAGGTAATATGATCTCCTTCAAGTGTCCATCCGCATCCCATGCATACTGCAACACTTTTCCAGAGCCAGTGACCATTTTCACCAATTCACCATCAGCGTTATACGTATAATTCGTTACATTCCCAGCCTTACTTGTCACTTTTAAAAGTTGACCATTTGCAGCAAAAAGAGAGATGTTTCCTGTTTCTAAATCCACAACCTCAAATTCACGCGCGCCATCTTTATTCACTTTTTTCGAAAGCTCAAGTGGCTCATCTTCCTCTATCTCAAAAGTTCCGTCAGATTGCTTCTCAAAGAACACACTCCCACCATCCGAGCGCGCCAACATCACTGCACCGCCTTCTAAGAAACCTAACTGGTCCGTCAAATTAAAGGTCCAGTTTCGTCCCATTGGGCTGTCTTTACCTTGAGCCATCGAATTGTATGTCCGCGTAATCGTCTGTTGCTCATCGAAATCAAACCATTTCGCATCTTCCATATTATAAAGCAAGTTCCCACTATCAAAATTAATCGGTTCATAGCCAAATGTACAATGCTTGCCGCGCCCTATAGCTAGCGCATCAAGTCGCATCTTATCTGCCGTATCGTAATTTCCCGACTGATAGGCTTTACCCGCATTTTTTTGCGGATTCCGAATAAACACTACATTCCCTTGAACGAGCAATTCATCCTTCATATTATTATCCAGCATAAACTGCGACCGCTTATTAGCAATCCCGTAAAATTTCAGCAAGCGTGGCAACGAGTCTAGCCCTGTCACCTTGTAAATCTGGAACGTATCATATTTCTTACTTACCGATTCATTTCCATCCTTAATTTCTGCTTCCACTTGATACAAATGATTCTCTTTCAAAACACCTTTTAAAAGTAGTGTGTTCGTCTGCCAGTTACTCATCAACTCGCGGTATTCCTGCGTTTCACTACTCAATTTCGGATAATTCGGGAATAAATAATCTCGACCAATCGACGGATCTGTACCGCTAAATGTCACCTTTTTATTATCTGATGTATCAATAATTTTATAATTAATCTTGGCATCGGGACGACCAACGCCATCCATTCCAAGTGCTGTAAAATCAAGTTTTCCATCATTATTCGCGCTTACAAATGGACGCAAATAGAGCTTCGTATCTTTGAGTGGCATATCCGCATCAATCGGCGGACGCTCGCGGTGCTTAAATACCACATATGGCGACTCGCTCGTAACACCAGATTTAGGCGCAGCAAATATATCAGCTTGCGAATATGGCATTTCAAAGGAATTCACTTTTGCCGTTTTTACAATCACGCCGTTGTTTTTACCACCATTCACCCAATCCTTCGCAACGTTTGTAATATCAAAGGAAATACGTCGATTCGCATCATCAATTTTCCCGATATACGTCTCTTTACCGTCTACGTTTGCAGGTGGACCATACGGAAAACCAAGACTTTTAAATTTACCATATGTTAAATCATCAATATTCCCAACGTCTTTTGTAATTCCATGCACTTCAAATAAACGCTTCACAACGTTTCCTTTACTATCTTTTGCACGGTCTCCCCAGAAGCCTTGCGTTCCTCTTCTAAAAAGCGACAACTCCGCCGATTCGATTTCACGGTTTGTGCCAATTTTCTTAATTTCACTATCAGGTACTTTCACCACACCATACGTGATAAAATGGGCTGCACCCTCCGTTCCAGAGTTATTCCCATCATCATAGCCGATATACATGTACGGCTGGAAAGAATACGCCACATCGTCTCGGTACTGACGCAAACTAGTGGCCTGAATTCCATTTGTAATTTTTGTACTCACAAATGAAACAGCGACTTTAGCTAAATTACCCGTCACTTTTTTCGTACTGAGCTTTGCGACTTGCAATTGATAGCCGGTTTCCGTTTTCTCCGTTTTCGCGGTTAACGTATCAATTACAGACCCCGTTTCATCTTCTAAAACTGGGCTTGGAATCGCACCAATCAAATCTTCCCCGCGGTAAATCAATGTCGCCGCACGTTTTTCATCGTCTTTCAAGGTCACATCAGCAGGAACCGTCAAATCAAATGTAACCTGCTGCTCCGAATCCTCGCCGGCTTTCACATACTGCCCGAGCTCCATTCCAAAACTGTCCGCCTCTAGCGTAAACGGCTCTGTTTTAGCATCTTCACTCGCATACATAATTCGATTATCCTTCGCTACAACCTGCGCCAAATCAGCCTCGCCACTAGGACGAACTGCCACATTTGCGCCGTCTAAGCTAAGCGTTGGCATCGCGTCTTCTGTAACCACTTTTGGCGTCGTGATTTCTCGAGCCGTCTCATTTGCTGCCCATGTTTTTTCACCATCTTTTACTAGCGTGGCATCAAAATCTTCCCACTTGCCATCATCGTTCTTAAAATGCACTGGTTCTGTAAAATAATACGTCTCTCCTTCACCAGTTTCCTTATTTACAAAGGTCTTCGTATTCTCCGTCCGTTCTGCAACTACCTCTTCCATTCCAGCAGTGGATGCATCTTCTGCCAAAGTTTCTGTCACATTCGGCGTCTCTGCTTCAAACAAACGAACCGCATCTGCGTTTTTATCACTTAAATCCTCATCTAGCGTTGTATCTTTTGGCGGATTCTCATCCTTTAACTGCTTCTGCGCATCCTCATTTAAGTCTGCCACAGTCACCTTATCTTGCGAGGCTAATTGTTTTCCATAATAATTTCCAAACTCACTTTCCGCATTCACCGCACCTTGCACAAATTGCCATGGCAGCATCGGAAATAAAAGTAATGTAACCAATAAAATCTTTATGCCCTTTTTCATATGTAGTCTCTGTCTCCCTTTTCTGTCTCAGTTTATTGCTTTACACCTTTTTCTATCTCTAAAATCTTTGTCAGAACTTGCTGCGCTTTTTCATATTCCTGCGCCTCAATTGCATCATTCATCGTTTTCAGCTCTGACCCTACATCACCATAAGCAGTATAAATGGTCTGATCTTTTTTGGATAAACCATCCCATACTTTCGGCTTTTTGGCATTTGTATAAATAGTTTGAAAATCCTTCTCCATCTCCCGCAACTCCGCTAAATAAGTTGGATTACAAATGTCTCCATTTAATTTCAAATCCGACCATTTCGCGTAATTCCGCTTGAAATCTTGCTCCACTTCTAATGGTTTCGTCTCTTTTTCATCATGCGCACATTTTTGAAGTACTAATAAAAGTACTACAATTAATACTAAAAGCATTATCAAGACTATCCAAAATTTCTTGTTTTTCAATAATTTCCTCATCCTAAAACCCCCGTCTTATCACAATCTCAGCAAGTATATCATAAAAAAAGACTATTTTTATATGCTTCTAGCAACGTTCAAATTTCTGTCACATTTGCACTTTCAATTATTAATTTTCTCTTTCAGTATGTTAAACTCTCTTTTCGGAGAACCCTCATTTCAGGGAACGCAAAAACAAGTCCCCGCCAACGATTTCACCACACAAAAAAAGGTAGCACTCCGCAGAATGCTACCTTTCCTGTCCATATCATCATAAAAAACACGGAACATCGTTATTAATAAAACTTCTTAAAAAATCATAAAATGTGTAAATTCACGTATATTTTCTTAATTAAACCAACCTTGCACGCCATTAGAAACGTAACTTCCGATACCTGTAAAGAAGGAGCCAACTGCTTGCGTGGAAAGCATGAACCAGTTTGCTTTTTCAACGTCGCTAGCAGTTTGTACGTCGATTGTTTCGGTTTGTTTTCCGTCAAGGTAGCCTAGGTCATCTCCATCTTTTAGAGATACTTCCATTTCGCCAACTGTCGTACCTTTTTCAACGGGTGCTTCGATTTTTTTCTCTTTTAGAGTTACTTTTGTGTTTAGTTTAGGTGAATTGTCGTTCTTAGGTACAACTAGCTTCACAGCGTCTTTTGTCACTAGTCCGACTGTATCTTCTTTGCCTTTATTTACTGCGAGCGTAGAAGGATCTTTCACTTTAGAACCAGCTTTTTGTACTTCTTTTACTTTAAAATTGTTAAAAGCGTAGTCGAGCATTTTGTTAGTTTCGTCAAAACGGGCACTTGTATGCGCTCCAGGTGCGCCGCCGTTTGCATGAAGAACGACTGTGATAACACGCATGCCATCTTGTACAGCTGTTGCGGTTAAGCACATTCCGGCATAATCAGTTGTCCCAGTTTTCAAACCATCTACACCTTGGCGGCCATAAATTAAGCCCGGTAGTAGCCAGTTCCAGTTGGACATATCAATTTGATCTGATGTGCCTTTGCGGAATTCTTTTTTTGTGATACTTGCCGTTTTTAGTACGTCTGGATAATCATCAATTAAGTGTTTCGCCAACTTCGCCATACCGCGCGCCGTCATTTGATTTTCGTCTTTTGGCCCACCTACTTGTTCCTCGCCTTTTAAATCTTCATTGTTAAGACCAGTCGAGTTAACAAATTTGTGCTCACCTAATCCAAGTTTTTCTGCTTTTTTATTCATCGCGTCAACAAAATCTTTTTCAGATCCTGCAATTTTTTCGGAAAGCGCAATTGCTGCACCGTTTGCAGAATAGATTGCCATTGCTTCATACAATTCTTGCACCGTATAATCTTCACCAAGTCTAAGTGGTACGTTCGATAGTGATGTGTCTTGGGAAACTTTAAACGCATATTCAGAAATGGTTACTTTATCGTCCCATTTTAATTGTCCCTTATCGATTGCTTCCAGTAGTAAATATTCATCCATCATTTTCGTCATGGATGCGATACCCATCAGCTTGTCAGCGTCTTTTGAATATAAAATTTTTCCAGTACTCTCTTCAATTGCGATTGCTGCATTTGCATTTACATTTGGTGCTTCTGCGGCTTGTGCTGCTTTCGGACTTACTAAGAAGCCACTCACTGCAAGGGATGCTGCCATGATTGCAATCCCTGTCTTTTTCATTATGTTTTTCACTGCAACTTCTCCTTCATTTGAGCAAACT
The DNA here is from genome assembly GCF_014229095.1 of Listeria cossartiae subsp. cayugensis. Lineage (GTDB taxonomy): Bacteria > Bacillota > Bacilli > Lactobacillales > Listeriaceae > Listeria > Listeria cayugensis. Next base: position 182,137 of record NZ_JAARZC010000003.1, read on the forward strand.
ATTGGCTCATTTTATCTATATTTTAATAAAGAAATCTACTTTAAAAATTCCCTTTTTGAAATAGATTTCATTTTTTTAGGCCGATACTTTCATATTTTACCATGATTTAGCAGTGTCGTATATAAAACTTTTCGCCCAAAAGTCCGTTTTTCTAGCGAGAAATTGGCAAAAGAATATGCGAAGGGTAATCCGGGCTATGATAAATGGTTTGATGCGCGATTTGGCTTTCGGTGGAATTAATGAAACTATCGCCTGTGTTTGGATTCGGGTCAAATCTCGGAAAATTACTGGAAGATATTTCGATGCGGATTTGGTGACCTTTTTGGAATAAGTTGCTCGTTGCCCATAGATCGATGGTATATTCGTTAATCTGATTTTGGACTTGATTGCCGTGTTGTTTACTTGCGCGAATAATTCCATCTGCCAAGTTAAACGCAGTGCCATCTGGAAAAACATCTACCAGTTTAGCGGTGAAATCTGTGTTTGGTGCATCTGTTTTCGCCCATAATTTTACTTGGACTGGTCCAGTTACTTCCAAATCTCCTTCTAGTGGCGCTGTTGTATAGCAAAGAATGTCATCCCGAAGTTCTAGGTGCTGCTGATCGCGCGGACCGTCTGCATGTAGTTCTTTATGAAGCGTCCCCCCGCCATTTGAAGGAACTGGATTTTCTGGGTTGTAAGTAAAATTTGCTTCTGAGGTTTGTTTTGGTGATGTAAATTCAGCTGTTACTTCGCCTGTTTTAAAATAAAGCGGGGTAAAATCGGTGTTTTGAGGTGGCCAAGTATCTGTGGTTTTCCAATCGTTTAATCCCATAACAAAGTAGTTTACCCGGGCTGTTTCAGGGAGTGGCTCTTGTTTTAGCCAGTGATTGAACCATTCTAGATGACGCGCGTGCATATTTGCTTCGCCCCATTTGGTAGCTGCCATCCCAAAATCACGGTCACCAATCATCTGACCAAAATTAGCATGTGTCCAAGGTCCAATGATAAGTTTATCGCCAAGTCCGCGGTGATGACCATTTTGAAAATTAGCGATAGTTTTGTCTAAAAAGCAGTCATACCAGCCAGCAACGTGGAGTCCCGGTACATTGATTTTATCGTAATTGCTTTTTGCATCAATTTTTTGCCAGTGGTTGTGGGTTGGCTCATAATTTAGCAGCTCTGAAAAATAAGGCATTTCTTTCTCACCTATTGCCGGCCAGTTTTTATATGGTTTAAATTTATATAGTTCATCTAATTTATCCAGATTTTTCATTAAGGTGTTGGCAGCTTTTTCTAGTTCTTCACGTGTATCGTATTTGCGCGTTAGCATGTTTGGAAGCATCGATTCTAAGTTCCACGTTTCCCACATACCTAATTCCAGTGCGCCATCATGATCATTGAACACGTCTGTCATGCTATTTTGCGCCATAATTGGAGCAATAGCTTTTAAATGCGTGTTACCACTTAATGCGGCTAGAATTTGTGTGTAACCGTAATATGACAAACCGAACATGCCGACATCACCATTAGAATAAGGTAGGCTAGCCGCCCATTCAATTGTGTCATAACCATCATCCACTTCCGCTATGTATGGGACAAATTCCCCTTCTGATGCATATCTGCCGCGAACATCTTGAACAATTACAATATAGCCTTGCTCTGCTAAAATATTAGGCCGAATAAAATGTAGCCCATATGACTTGCTGTACGGCAATCTAGTTAGTAAAACTGGATACGTGCCTTCATCTGCCGGACGATATATATCTGCATATAAAGTCACCCCATCGCGCATTTTTGCTGGAATATCTGTTTCAATTATTAATCGATTATGTTTCACGTGAAACATCTCCTTTTTGATATTGATTGCCATTTTATTGTTTCGTATACAGGAGACTATGTCAAACAAAGCGACCCACTCAATTTGAGTGGGTCGCTTTGTTTACGCTTATTTATCTAGCTTTAGTTTAGCTAGTGCTTCTGCCATTGGATTATTAAATGGTTCATCTTCTTGCTTGTTTTGTTTCTTCATGAATTTAGCTACATCCGTTTTGGATACGTTTTTATTTTTCTGCTTATCGCGACGTTGTTGGAATGCAGCTAGTTTTTCACGGTGTCCACAAGCGCACACGAAAATCTGTTTATCTCCTTCGCCACGCATTTCCATACGTTTATGACAATTCGGGCAGCGCGCATTTGTCGTTCTTGAAACGGATTCGCGGTGACCACATTCACGGTCCTGACAGACTAACATCGTTCCACGTTTGCCTTTTACTTTTAGCATCGGTTTGCCGCAATCCGGACATTTTTGCGATGTAATGTTGTCGTGACGGAATTTTTTATCATTTTGCTTGATTTCTGTTACTGCTTTTTTGGCGTAATCGCGCATTTCTGCAGTGAATTTACGATAATCTAGTTCACCTTTTGCGATTTTAGATAGTTTTTGTTCCCAGCGCGCCGTTAGCTCTGGGGATTTTAAATCTTCCGGGACTAATTCGAGTAATTGACGTCCTTTAGAAGTAATTTGGATATCCTTGCCTTGTTTTTCTAAGGAGAAACTATTAAATAGCTTTTCAATGATGTCTGCGCGAGTTGCAACGGTTCCAAGTCCGCCAGTTTCGCCAAGTGTTTTGGCTAACGCTTTGTTGGAGGTTTCCATGTATTTAGATGGATTTTCCATTGCAGAAAGTAACGTTGCCTCGTTAAATCTTGCTGGAGGTTTCGTTTTGCCGGTTTCTAAGTTTACTCGTTTAACCGGGATTTTGTCGCCTTTTTGCATTTTGGTTAATTGATCAGGCTCGCGAGCTTCCCCGTAAATGCTTTTCCAGCCAAGCGATTTAACGACTTTCCCTTTCAGCGTGAAATCTTCTTGGCCAATTTTGGCTTCAACTGAAGTTTCCTCGTAAATATATGGGTCGGAAAGTACTGCTAAGAAACGTTTGACAACTAAGTCATAAATTTTTCGTTCTTTATCACTTAAATCTCCGAGCGAAACTGGTTGCTCGGTTGGGATAATAGCATGATGGTCACTTACCTTGCTGTTATCGACAAATGATTTGTTTGCTTTGATTGGTTTCCCGCTGATTTGACGGGCAGCTTTAGCATTTTCACCTACACCACAAGCCGCCAAGCGTTCTTTTAGTGTTGGTACGATATCTGTTGAAATAAAGCGCGAGTCGGTACGCGGATACGTTAATATTTTATGACGCTCATATAATGTTTGCATGATATTCAGCGTTTCTTTAGCTGAAAAATCATATCGATTATTGGCATCGCGTTGTAGTTCTGTTAAATCGTATAGCCCTGGTGAGAAAGTCTTCTTTTCTTTCATGGAAACATCTGTAATTACCGCATCTTCACCTTGTAAAGACTTCACTAATTTTTCGGCTAAAGCTTTATCAAATGTTTGTCCATTGTTCCACGTGAAACATTCTTGCTCAGTTAGCGCTGTAATTCCGTAGTATTCACGCGGTTTAAAGTTGCGTATTTCTTCCTCACGATGTTGAATCATCGCAAGAGTTGGTGTTTGCACACGACCACAAGATAGTTGCGCATTGTATTTCGTCGTTAGCGCACGTGTAGCATTGATACCTACTACCCAGTCAGCTTCAGAACGCGCAACAGCCGAGTGATACAAATTTTCGTATGCTTTTCCAGGTTTTAAGTGTTCAAAGCCTTCACGTATTGCTTTATCTGTTACAGAGGAAATCCATAGTCTTTTTAGCGGTTTCTTGATTTTTGCGTAATCAATAATCCAGCGAGCTACTAATTCTCCTTCTCGACCGGCGTCAGTTGCGATAACGATGGTTGTTATGTCTGTGCGGTTCATTAACTTTTTAACCGTTTCATATTGTTTTCTCGTTTGCTTGATTGGCTCTAGTTTCATTTTCTCTGGGAGCATTGGTAGATCTTCCATGTTCCAGCTTTTGTATTTGGAGTCGTAGCGCTCCGGATCTGCTAGTGTTACAAGGTGTCCTAGCGCCCAAGTTACTACATATTTACCGCCTTCTAAATAGCCGTTATTACCTTGTTTGGCACCTAATACTCGGCCAATATCTTTACCGACAGACGGTTTCTCTGCCAGCACTAATGTTTTTGTCATCTGTCAAAACCCTCTCTTCTATCTTATTTCGCTACTTCTTCTTGCAAAACGGCCAAGAATTCAGCGCCATATTTATCGCGTTTCATCGCACCGATACCCTTGACCTCAAGCAGTGCATCTTCCGTTTGTGGCATATACGCACACATTTCACGTAGCGTTTCATCTGAAAAAATGATATATGGCGGCACTTTGTGTTTCGCTGCCAGTTCACGCCGGACTTCTCGTAATTTCTCGAAAAGGTCACTATTTACGTCAATTTTAACTTTTTCAGCACGTTTCGCTTGTTTGCGTTCCACTTTGAGTTCGCCTCTTAACACTGATACCGCTCTATCGGTCAGTTTCAGCGAAGGAAATTGGCTATCGGTTGGTTGCAAATATTTTTCTGCAGTCAAGTAATCAATTAATTGCAAGACATCTTTTTGAGAAGCATCCTTCATTAAACCATACGTACTGAGTTCTTCAAAGCGCCAATCTTTTACTTTTTGGTCAGCTGAACCCGTCAAAACCTTAGCAATCAATACTTTTCCGAAACGCTCACCCATTCTTTTAATACACGAGAAAACCTGTTGCGCTAAAATCGTAATGTCCGTGGCTTCTCTTGTATCTAAACAATTACTACATTTTCCGCAGTTTTCCTCGTCATCGCCAAAATATTGCACAATATACTTCTGCAAACAAATTTCCGTATAACCATAGCCCGTCATTTGACGAAGTTTGGCGAATTCATTTTGTTTACGCTCATCATCCATTTCGGATTGTTCAATTAAAAACTGCTGGATTCGGCTATCTTGCGGCGAAAATAGTAAAATACAATCACTCGGAACGCCGTCTCGACCAGCACGACCAGCTTCTTGATAGTACGCTTCAATATTACGCGGAATATTATAATGAATAACAAAGCGCACATTGGATTTGTTAATTCCCATTCCAAAGGCGTTCGTTGCAACAATAACACGAATATCATCGTATAGAAACTTTTCCTGCCAATCTTTTCGCGCTATATCAGTCATGCCACCATGATACATCCCTGACTCAACGCCTTTTTTAAGCAAGAAACTGTGTAAACGCTCCACTTCTTTTCGTGTGGAAGCATAAATAATGCCAGATTCTGTCGCATTCTTCGTTAAATAATCAATCAAATACTTATCTTTGTCTTGTCCTTTTACGACTTGAAAGGCTAAATTATCTCTGGAAAATCCAGTTTTAACAACCGAATTCGCATTTATTTTTAATAATCGACAAATATCATCCGAAACAGCTTGCGTTGCCGTCGCTGTGAGTGCGATAACGAGCGGGCGCCTAGTCATTTTGTCTAAACTATCGCACAGTGTCAGGTAGCTCGGCCGAAAATCATGGCCCCACTGCGAGATACAGTGCGCTTCATCAATCGCAAATAACGAAATCGGTACTTGCTCAATTAAACGTTGGAAACCCGGCGTTTCAACTCGCTCTGGTGCAATATAAAGCATTTTTAGCTCGCCGGAAAACGCGGCATCCAAACGGATATCTATTTCTCTGTTAGTCAGTGTACTATTAATAAAAGTAGCTGCTATCCCTTCTGAGACTAGCGCATCTACTTGATCCTTCATAAGTGAAATTAGCGGAGAAACAACAATGGTTAAACCGTCAAAAAGAAGTGCTGGGATCTGGTAACAAAGCGACTTCCCGCCACCAGTTGGCATGATTGCTAGCGTGTCTTCTCCTGCACAAAGCTTCGAAATAACGTCTACTTGTCCATCCCGAAAATCTTGATAACCAAAGTTTTGCTGTAAAATAGCTCTTGCTTGCTCTATCATTATCTTTTTTCACGCCTCCTCTATAGAAACAGTATAGCGGTTTTACGACTGTAATTGAAGCTTTTTGAGGAAATTCGTGTTTTCTCGCGGTTTTCTTATTTTTATAGTAGAAATTAAAAAGCAGAAACCTCTTTTGGAAGAGATTCCTGCTTTTTCGACCTTAAGAAATGCTATAGTTTGGTGCTTCTTTTGTAATTTGAATATCATGTGGGTGACTTTCACGAAGCCCCGCGCCAGTCATACGAACGAACGCCGCTTCTTCGCGAAGATGTCTTAAATCAGGCGAGCCAGTGTAGCCCATACCTGAGCGAATACCGCCAACTAATTGGAAAATAATGTCAGCAACGGAACCTTTATAAGGAACGCGCCCTTCAATACCTTCAGGAACGAGTTTTTTAGCATCCGCTTGGAAATAACGATCTTTAGAACCGTGCTCCATCGCTGCCAGACTACCCATGCCACGATACGTTTTAAATTGACGACCTTGGAAAATTTCTGTTTCACCAGGACTTTCATCTGTTCCAGCGAGCATACTTCCGAGCATAACCGCATTTCCTCCGGCAGCTAATGCTTTCACGATATCACCAGAATATTTAATGCCGCCATCCGCGATAATTGTTTTACCAAATTCGCGCGCAACAGTCGCACAATCATAAATAGCCGTGATTTGTGGTACCCCAACACCTGCAACAACTCGAGTCGTACAGATTGAACCGGGACCAATCCCAACTTTTACAATATCAACGCCAACTTCAAAAAGAGCACGTGCTCCTTCAGATGTCGCAACGTTTCCTGCAACAATTACTACATCTTTAAACGTTTGGCGAATTTCAGAAATTTTATTAATAACGCCCGCTGAATGTCCGTGCGCAGTATCAATAACAATCGCATCCACACCAGCTTCGATTAATTTCTCTACGCGCACAAATGTGTCATTCGTAATCCCAACAGCCGCAGCCGCAAGTAGTCGACCGTGTTTATCTTTAGCAGAATTCGGGAATTCAATTACTTTTTCGATATCTTTAATAGTGATAAGCCCTTTTAGAATACCCGCTTCATCAACAAGTGGTAATTTCTCAATACGGTGCTTTTGAAGAATCTGCTCAGCTTGTTTTAGCGTAGTCCCAACTGGTGCTGTCACTAGGTTTTCCTTTGTCATAACATCTTTAATTACTGTGGAATAATCAGAAATAAAACGTAAATCACGGTTAGTTAAAATCCCAACTAGTTTGCGCTCCTGCTCATTGTTCACGATTGGAACACCAGAAATACGATATTTACCCATCAAATGCTCTGCAGCAAAAACTTGGTGATCTGGAGTCAGATAAAATGGATCAATAATAACGCCGCTTTCGGAACGTTTTACTTTTTCGATTTCTTCTGCTTGTTGCTCAATACTCATATTCTTATGAACAACACCGATTCCGCCTTGGCGCGCAATAGCAATCGCCATTTTAGCTTCTGTAATTGTGTCCATTCCGGCACTCCAAATTGGTACATTTAATTTGAGTGATGGAGCCATTTCTACACTTAAATCTACATCATTCGGTAATACGTCCGATTTCGCTGGAACAAGTAAAACATCATCAAATGTTAAGCCTTCTTTTGCAAATTTTGTCTCCCACATGGGTCGCAAACACTCCTTTTTTATTGGTACTCGCTTTTTTATATAGAAAAAACGCATCATCTTTTCCTTATTTTGATAAAGAAAAAATGGTGGAAAATATCCACATCATGCGACTTGTCTTTTATAATCATGCTGAAATAGCCAATGTATATTTTTAGTTATTGAATATGATGTTACAAGAAGCTAGGAGCTATGTCAAGAAGGTTTTCCGTTGTTGTTTTATTCAGAAAATATAGTAAAAAATGTTTCACGTGAAACATTTTAAAAAGCCGTCTAAGATTGTTATCTTAAACGACTTCGCTATTTATTAATTCGTTATATAGTGTGGCGTTTTCTTCATCAAAACAAACAAAACGTATCTCTTCAATGCTAGAATCATATTCTTCTTCCATCCATTTACGAACGGTATAAAGAGCTACTTCGGCTGCTAGTTTTTTCGGAAAACCATACACACCAGTCGAAATATTAGGAAAAGCGATTGATGCTAAGTCTTTTCCAGCTGCTAAATCTAATGCTTTCCAATAACAAGAAGCCAGTTTATTTGCTTCCTGATGCTCGCCGTCTTTCCAAATTGGCCCTACTGCATGAATAATGTAGCTCGCTTTTAAATCACCCGCAGATGTAATGACTGCTTCACCAGCCGGACATGAGCCAATTCGATTAATGACTTCCTGACACTCTTTTAATAAATCAGGCCCCGCCGCTTGATGGATAGCACCGTCCACCCCGCCACCGCCTAAAAGACCCGGATTCGCCGCGTTCACAATGACATCTACGTCTTGTTTTGTAATATCACCTTTTACAACTGTTATCTCCATACCATCACCTCTTTTCTTCATTCTAATTTATTTTGAGAGCGATTTCCAGCAAGGGGCTTATTCCCGTTTACTAACCGCATAGCTATAATTACCTTCGTACACCGTTAATTGCTTATTCTCAAGCCAAATCACTTTAGAACAAAGCTGGTCAATAAAGTATCGGTCATGCGATACAGTAATGATTGTGCCAGTAAAAGTCCGAATCGCTTCTTCTAAAACTTCACGTGAAGCAATATCTAAATGATTGGTTGGCTCATCAAGAATCAGCGTATTCACTGGCATATTAATAAATTGTGCCAACCGGAGCCGCATTCGTTCACCACCGCTGATATTCGCCACTTTTCGAAAAACCATTTCCCCATAAAACATGAAGCCTGCTAACATTTGACGCGCTTCCCCTTCTGTCACCGCAACCTTATCGCGGAAAGCCTCCAGTACAGTCTGCTCTTCGTTTAGCTCTTCCATTTGTTGCGACAGCGAGGCGATTTTCACACTTGCGCCGACTTTGACCACCCCAATATCCGGGGTCACCTTTCCTTCCATTATTTTAAGCAAAGTGGATTTCCCAGCACCATTTTCACCAATAATCGCCACCCGCTCTCCTTGCCTAACTTGCAACGAGACGTCACGCACAATTTCTTTCTCACCAAAAGTTTTGCTTAAACTATCCAGAATCACTACTTCCTGGCCACTTCGACCTGCTTCATCGAACTGTAATTGCATTTGTTTTTGCGTTAAAACTGGTCGCTTCACTTTCTCCATTCGCTCTAATGCGCGCTCCATATTTTTTGCTCGGCGGAACATGGCATCGTTTGGCGGATTAGCTTGCATCGCCCACTGCCGCAGTCGTTTGATAGCTTGTTGCATCTTTTTAATTTTCTTTTGTTGGTCTTTATAATCTTGGAATTCGCGTAATAATCGTTCCTCACGCTCTTTTAAATATCCAGAAAAATTCGTGTGATAGACGATTAATTCACGACTCTCCAGCTCCACCATTTTCTGAACTACCTCATCTAAAAAGTAGCGATCATGGGAAACAACGAGCACGGTTCTAGAATAATGTTGTAAAAACGTGGTCAACCACTCCACCGCCATTAAATCCAAATGGTTGGTCGGCTCATCTAACAGTAATAAGTCCGTTTTCTGCAATAATAAATGAGCTAGCGCTGCCTTCGTTTTCTCACCACCACTTAAATCTCCCCATCTCTGCGGCAGTAACATACCAATTCCTAGTCCATTCACTACTTTGCTCAAATCAGCGTCCATCTCATATCCACCAAGCTCGCCAAATAATGCCATTTTATCCCCATAACGGTTCATTAGTTTTTCGCTTGAGTTCGTTGCCATTTCCACTTCTAATGACCGCAATTCTTTTTCCAAAGCCTCCAGCTCACCAAAACTAGTCCGCAAATATTGTTCTACTATTATATTAGGATCCACACTCGACAATTGCTCTAAAAGCCCAATCCTCGCACCCTTTTTACTCGTTACAATCCCACTATCAACACTCTCAATCCCTTTTAAAATCTTCAAAATGGTACTTTTCCCTTCCCCATTTCGACCGATTAAACCGACACGCTCACCTTCTTCTAATTGAAAGGAAACTTTCTCTAAAATAATATCTCCAGTAAAACTTTTAACTACATCATTCATTGCTACTATTGTCATTTTTTCCTCCATTTATCCAAGGAAGCATGGCAAAATGTTTCACGTGAAACAATTTTCCAGACAACAAAAAAGCGTCAGACAAGCGCCCGACGCCAATTATAAGTATAATACTAATTTAGTACCATACTACCGATTGCGTGACTCCATGCTTCTCTCATTTTTTCTCGTTATACAGTTTTTTGGGCAGACTTCACCAACGTAACTGCAATACCGGAAAAAATTGCACGGACAATATACAAAAATTTAGCTATACTAGTTCGCGCATTCAAAAGAAACATGTCATCTCACCTCTTTTCATTAATACATATAGAATAAGGGATGCTACTATAAATGTCAATTGTTCTCCCAATCACATGCACGAAACACAGCGTTTCAGATTAGAAACTTATACCATTGATGTGAAACACGAACCCAAAGCACCAAAATCTATTTACCAATTAGTCGAAACCGTTTACATTAATAAGGCAAGCAAAACTAAAACAGACTAATCGCACATAATTTTTGGAGGTGCCATAATGGAACATAATAAGTTGAAACCTTTCCCAAAAGATTTTCTATGGGGATCAGCTTCTGCAGCGTACCAAGTAGAAGGTGCCTGGGATGAGGATGGCAAAGGACCATCTGTATGGGATGAATTTGTTCGTATTCCTGGAACAACATTCAAAGAAACAAACGGAGATGTAGCGGTGGACAATTATCATCGTTATAAAGAAGATGTCGCGCTAATGGCTGAACAGGGCCTAAAAGCATATCGTTTCTCTGTCGCATGGAGTCGCGTTATCCCGCATGGTAACGGGGAAGTTAACGAAGCTGGACTGAAATTCTATGATAATTTGATTGATGAACTTCTTTCTTACGGAATTGAGCCTGTTGTTACACTTTACCACTGGGATATTCCGCAAGGGCTGCAAGACGAATATGGTGGATGGGAGTCGCGCAAAGTCGTAGAAGATTTCACTAACTACGCTGCCCTTCTCTTCGAACGCTTTAATGGCCGAGTTAAATACTGGGTAACACTTAATGAACAAAACGTATTTATCTCACATGGTTACAAATTGGCGTATCACCCACCTGGCGTTTCTGACGACAAGCGTATGTTTGCGGCAAATCACAATGCGAACTTGGCGAATGCTTCTGCAATTGCTAAATTCCGCGAGCTAGGAACATCTGGAAAAATTGGACCAAGTTTTGCTTACGGACCAAGTTACTCCATTGATGCCAACCCAGCAAACGTGTTAGCTTCTGAAAACTCCGAAGAATTCAATGCCCATTTCTGGATGGATGTTTACACATGGGGTGAATATCCTACCGCTACTTGGAACTGGCTGGAAGAGCACGGTCTTGCACCGGAAATCTTACCAGGCGATACGGAACTTCTGAAAAAAGGGAAACCTGATTTCATGGGAGTTAACTATTACCGCTCAATGACTCATGCATTTAATGGGAAAGACGGCGTTGGTTCTGGGAAAATGAACACAACTGGCGAAAAAGGCACTTCCGAGGAAACTGGTATACCGGGGTTATACAAAAACACCAACAACCCTTACTTAGAGAAAACGAATTGGGACTGGGACATTGATCCAACTGGCTTGCGCATTGGCTTACGTAGAATTACTAACCGCTATAAATTACCAATCATGATTACTGAAAATGGTCTTGGTGAGTATGATAGCTTGACGGAAGACCACAAAATCCACGATGAGTACCGGATTGAATACATTCGCGCGCATGCTCTAGCAATCCAAGAAGCAATCACGGACGGCGTAGAGATGCTTGGTTACTGCACTTGGAGCTTCACAGATTTACTAAGCTGGTTAAACGGCTACCAAAAACGTTACGGTTTCGTATATGTTGACCGCGACGAAAACGATGAAAAAGAATTAAAACGCTATAAAAAAGACAGTTTTTACTGGTATAAAAAGACAATCGAAGCAAATGGAGCTAATTTAGTAGAAGAACAGGGCAAATAAGCCTTGTTCTCTCTCTGCTTCAACCATTTTGGGAGGGAAATTTTAATGAAAAAAATATTACTTGTATGTGCGGCCGGAATGTCGACAAGCTTACTCGTTACTAAAATGAAAGCGCACGCAACCTCTGTTGGGGAAGAAATTGAAATTGAAGCATTACCAGTATCTGAAGCTAGCAGCGTAGTAGATAAAATGGATATCGTTATGCTTGGACCTCAAGTCCGTTACCAAAAACCGCAAGTGGATGAACTTGTACAAGGTCGCATCCCTGTTGTGGTAATTGATATGAAAGATTATGGTATGTTAAATGGGAAAGCCGTTCTTGAAAAAGCTTTCGCGGAGATTGGTTAAGGGAGTTTCATTTAAAATAGGGAGGTTTTAAAATGAGTATAATGTCAAAATTTGAACACGGCATGGAACGTGTTTTAGTACCAGTTGCGAATAAATTGAACTCGCAGCGCCATATTGCAGCAATTCGTGATGCATTTATTTTAGTTTTCCCATTAATTATGGCGGGTTCAATTATCACTTTGATTAACTTCGCAGTATTATCACCAGATGGCTTTATTGCAAAAATTTTATTCCTAGGGAAAATCTTCCCTAATTTAGCAGATGCACAGGCTGTATTTTCGCCGGTAATGCAAGGTTCGACTAATATTATGGCGATTCTGATTGTATTCTTAGTCGCACGGAATCTCGCCATCTTCTTTAAACAGGATGATTTACTCTGTGGACTTACCTCGATAGGTGCATTCTTTATCGTTTATACACCTTACACAGTAGTTGACAATGCATCTTACATGACAATCAAATTCTTAGGCGCACAAGGCCTTTTCGTTGCTATTATCGTAGCAATTATTACTGGGGAAGTATTTAGCCGTCTAGCTAGATCCCCTCGTTTAATGATTAAAATGCCTGACCAAGTACCACCAGCAGTTGCTCGTTCTTTTAAAGTATTAATTCCAGTTATCATCATCACTATTCTTTTCTCTGTAATTAACTACTTAATCACTTTAATCGCTCCAGAAGGTTTAAACGACCTTGTTTACACAGTTATTCAAGCGCCACTTAAAGACATGGGAACTAACGTATTCTCTGTAATTATCATCGGGCTTGTTTCTAACTTACTTTGGGTTCTTGGTATTCACGGGCCTAACACTGTTGCGGCTATTCGTGACACCATCTTCACTGAACCAAACTTAGATAACTTATCTTACGTAGCACAACATGGTTCTGCTTGGGGCGCTCCTTACCCAGCAACATGGGCTGGCCTAAATGACGGATTCGCAAACTACGGCGGATCTGGTATGACTCTAGGTTTACTGATTGCTATCTTTATCGCATCCCGTCGTGCAGACTACCGCGATATCGCGAAACTATCACTAGCACCAGGGATTTTCAACATCAATGAACCAGTTATTTTCGGTTTACCAATCGTATTAAACCCAATTATGGTTATTCCTTTCATCATCACACCAGCAATCAATACATTAATTGGTTACTTCTTCATCTCAACAAAACTTATTCCACCTGTCGCCTATCAAGTGCCTTGGACAACTCCAGGACCACTGATTCCATTCCTTGGTACAGGAGGAAACTGGCTCGCGCTTCTGGTCGGCTTGCTCTGTCTAGCCGTCGCAACAGTCATTTATCTACCATTCGTACTTGTATCTAACAAAATTGCCGCGAGTGATGCTGCAATGGACAAAAATGCAACAGCCTCAACGGAACAATAGGATGTGACAAAATGAAAATTGCAGCTTTTGATATCGGTGGAACGGCCCTTAAAATGGGGGTCGTTTTGCCGCATGGTGAAATTATTTTAACAAAATCAGCCGAAATCAGCGGTAGCGACGGCGACCAAATTTTAGCGGAAATGAAAGTGTTTCTTGCTGAAAATACGGACGTGACCGGGATTGCAGTTAGCGCACCGGGCTATGTGAATCCGAAAACCGGACTTATCACAATGGGCGGCGCTATCCGTAGATTTGATAACTTTAATTTGAAAGAATGGCTTGAAGCGGAAACCGGACTTCCTGTTGCCATCGAAAATGATGCCAATTGCGCCCTACTTGCTGAAAAATGGCTTGGTAAAGGACAAGATTTGGATGATTTTCTTTGTTTAACGATCGGAACTGGGATTGGCGGCGGCATTTTTTCTAATGGCGAATTAGTTCGCGGCGGTCGTTTCCGGGCTGGCGAGTTTGGTTATATGTTTAGCGAACGTCCTGGTGCTTTCCGTCCTGGCAAATATACGCTAAACGAGACCACAACTATGCTCGTTCTTCGCAGACAATACGCGGAACTTACTGGGCGCCCTTTGGAAGAGATTACTGGTGAAGAAATTTTTGCTAATTATGATGCGCATGATGCCGTTTCGGAACGACTTATTACTGAGTTTTATACCGGGATTTGTACGGGGCTTTATAATTTAATTTACCTGTTCGATCCAACGCACATTTTTATCGGTGGTGGAATTACAAGCCGCCCTACTTTTATCGCGGAGCTAAAGCATCATATGGAGAGCTTTGGGCTGCGCGACACGATTATCGAAACAGCAACACATAAAAATCAAGCTGGCCTACTCGGCGCAGTGTATCACTTTTTACAGGAGGAAAATAGACATGAATGAAATGGAAACAGTTATTTTTGGCATGATTAGCCAAGTTGGTTCTGCGAGAAGCAGTTACTTAGAAGGACTTCGTGCGGCTCGTGAAGGCAATTTTGAGGAAGCAGAAGCAAAACTAAAAGAAGGCGGCGAAACACTCGCAAACGGGCACCACGAGCATCATAAGCTAATCCAAAAAGAAGCTTCCGGTGAAAAAGTGGAAATCCAATTACTTTTAATCCATGCAGAAGACTTACTCATCACAACCGAAACATTAAGAGAAGTTGTCACTGAGTTCGTGCATGTATATAAGAAAATCAACTAATAAAAAGCGTGTAGGCCACGAAAACCTACACGCTTTTTATTATTCTTCTTGTTCTTGATTATAATTTTTCTTCGCCATCGCTTCCAGTAAAAATAGCACCGGAATTTGCGTTGTAATATTCGTTTTATCGACCATTTCCTGCGTCACATAATACGGAATATTAACATCAGACAAGCCCGCAAGCGTGTTGTGGCTCGTATTAGTAATACTTATAATTCGACTGCCATATTGTTGCATATTTTGCGCCTGCTCAAGCACCTGGTCTGTCTCACCCGACACAGAAAGTATAATCATCACTGCTTTATTTTTAAATTGCTCTCCCGGGTTGGGATAGAATGGATCTTTAATATAAAACGTCCGCTTTTTCATATTGGAGAAAAAACGACTACCATATTCTGCTAAAATCCCTGAGGTTCCGATTCCGAAAAACACGACTAAATCAGCTTCATTGATAATTTCCGCCGCTGCGTCTAACACATGATCATAATCACGATTCATTGTCCGTTCAAAGAATTCCTCTAAAACTTCTACTGTATCCGCCGTTTTTTTCTTCACTTCACGTGTCGCTTCTTGTTTTAGCTTCACTTTAAATTCCGAAAAGCCTTCACAGCCCAATTTTCTAGTAAAACGAACGATGGAAGCTGGCGAAACATGCGTCACTTCTGAAAGCTCACGAACCCTCATAAACATAACTTTGTCCCGATTTTCCATTATGTAACGGTATAAATGATGCTCTGTCTCTGTAAATTGTCTAATCACTTCATACGAAAACATAAGTTTATTCACCTCATCTGTATCAGTATTTCCCGGGAAATAAAAACAGGCGACCGCTTCGCAATATGCAATCTAGGTCACCTGTCCGTGTCCATCTTCTTATAAAGATGGAATATTTTTCTTTTTCTTCACATAGAAACGTAGGGCAATAATAATTGCACCACCAACTGTGTTAACAATCGGACTTAACGCTACATTGATATTTGGAGGAATTGTCACTTGTACAATCGTCATTACAAACATCCATATCGCAATGACTCCGACCGCTACTAGTAAGTATTTTATTGTTCCACCTTTTTGGCCTGCACGCATATTGGATGCGTATTTACGTAAGATCAGCATCGCAAAACCACCGACAACTGCAGTGATTAATAACACGATAATTCCTAAAGTCTGTGCATTTTTTTGGAAATAAGCACTAATTCCAGAAATCAACATCATCGCTCCAAGTACAAGGAGCCCGCCATCAAGAACTAGCCACCATTTATCCGTATTTTGCTCAACCGTAGCAGCTTTCACATCTAAAGAAACAACATATTCTGTTGGTGTTAAATTAAATAATTTTCTCGCTGTTATGCCTTTTTTCTGTTCGGCTAAAATCTTTTCGCTCATTTCATAAACAATCACTTCTTGTTGTTCTTCGCCGTAATGAGTTCCTCGCAAATGCTTTTCAACTTCCATTACATATTGCAAATTCCGCTTTGTTAAACTAGCTTTTAATTCAGCTAATTGCGGTTTATTCGTTTCTGTTTCTGTGGTCAATGCTAAATCCTCCCTCACTCATTCTATCCTCTATTATACCGGACTTACCTACTATAAAAAAGCTATTTTTTTAATTCGTTTTAGACATCTGGAAAAGGCCACGCATTTTATTTAAAATGTAAAGCGCTAAAATAAAACTAGCAATCGTCGCGCCTACTCCCCAAGCTAGATAACCGATGAAACCAAGCTCTGTATCCGTCACAGCCAAATTAGCTGCAGCCATCCCAACAAACAACGAAAACAATACTAAAAACGGCCATTTCACCCAAGAAAATGCAAATAAATAACCACTTCGTTCAATATGCTGCTTTTTATATAAAATTAAAATAGCTATAACCATCAACACACTTAATATCACGCTATAAATTACCGCACCAAACGAAGGCGATTCAAACGAAAACGGAGAAAATACATTCACATAATCCTCAAACCGCAACAGTTTAGACATCCCTTGATCCCCACCATGCGGCCAAATAAAGTTATACATATTATCCAAAGTAGGATTTAACACGTTCGGCAATAACATCACCCCAAACGCCACAAATGCCGAAGCAATCGGCGAACCTATCAATAAACCGATTAAAATAGCTACTAAAAATATAACAATATAAGAAAATAGCCCGCCAACAATATCGACCCAAAATTTCGCTGCATCAAACCGGACATATTCAGTTGGTACTTGCGACAAGAAATAAGCCAAACCAATACCCATAGACGCCATATAACTTAATGCAATCGTCGCTATCCCCATAATCATTTTAACCCCAACAATATGCGTCCTTTTATACGGCAGTGAGGCAGTAAATCGATTCGCCCTTGTGTATCGTTCAAAAATAACCGCTAAAACCCCTAAAATAAACACACTTATTTTAATCAGCGTAAAAAACATCTCTACTTGAAAATAAAACATAAATGGCATGTAATCCACAAACTCATCTTGAACAAAATTAGTGTACATCGGCACCGCCAAATAAGCGACCGTCAAACTAGCCTTCATTTCTTCATCAGACGTTTTAAATTCCGGATTTTCTTCCTGTTGTTTTATAAAATCACTGGATTCATAGTAGTCCTTTTGACTGTGCCACCTATCCGCATCCGACATTAATCCTAATGTAATCCCCAGAAAAAAAAGTAACGCCACGCCCAAAAGCATCCATCTCATATTGCGCCATTCCCGGTACCATAACCCTCGATTAAACATTACTCGTCTCACCCCCTGCTATATCTCGTAATAATCTATTTTGTCATTCGCCAAATGCACCGTGAAAATATCCTCTATCGATATCGACATTTCTTCCAATAAAACCGGTTCCTCCAAACGCAAATCAGCCAGAAAACCACTTGCATTTTCCGTCACTAAAAGCGTGTAAATCCGCCCATTTCGATACAATAATTGCGCATTATTTTTCACAAATTCAGGTATTTTTTTCGTTTTAAAAGCCACCTGTATTTTAACCGCATCCGTTCGCATATCGTCTAAATAATAATCCAGCTCCACGCTCGCGCCTTTTAGAACAATCACCCGGTCTGCAATCGCCTCAAGCTCTTCCAAACGATGAGACGCAATCACCACACTCGTCCCGCGCTTCTTCACCGTATCCTTAATAATCGCCAAAATCTGTTTTTTTATAATAATATCTAACCCGTCCATCGGCTCATCCAGCAACAAATACCGAACATTCAGCGAAAAAGCTAAAATAATAAAAAATAAAGCCTTTCGTCCCTTTGAAAAAGACAGTAATTTCGCCTTCATCGGTAGTTCAAATTGCTTCATTAGCTCCATAAAAAACGATTCATCAAAAGTTGTATAAATTTGCTTATAAATCTTAACAACTGTTTGCACGCTATATGTATTAAAGTGATTCATGTTGTCTTCCAAGAAAAATAGTTGTTGTTTCACTTCTGGGTGTTTAAAAATACTCTTCGAATCTAAGAAAACATCGCCCTCATCTGGCAAATAAATCCCTGTCATCGTCGAAAATAATGTCGTTTTCCCCACACCATTTCGACCAATTAAAGCCGTTACCTCGCCAGCCTTCAAATCAAATGAAACATCCTTCAAAACCAAGTTATCATCCATCTTTTTAGTTAAGTTCCGAATTTCCATTTTTCCACCTCTTTCACTCATTATATAAGCTCTGTACTATTTTTTCTACACTTTTAAAAACTTTCTATTAATTCACGAAAGAAAGTTGCAAACCAATCATTATACTAATTTCACATATTGCGGTAAAATATCTCTATATGAACTTATTTAAAACCCCTGAGGTGAAAACATGATAAAACTTGATACGACCATGCTCGATTCTTTTAAACAAAACCCGACGCTCCGGAAGTACTTATTTTCTGGACATTTTGGTTTGGAAAAAGAAAATATCCGCGTAACTTCTGATGGAAAATTGGCTCTAACGCCACATCCAGCTATTTTTGGCCCAAAAGAAGATAACCCTTATATTAAAACCGATTTTTCGGAAAGTCAGATTGAAATGATTACTCCGGTAACGGATTCGATTGACTCTGTATATGAATGGCTTGAAAACCTTCATAATATCGTTTCGTTGCGCTCCAAAAACGAACTACTTTGGCCGTCTAGTAATCCGCCAATTTTACCAGCAGAAGAAGATATTCCGATTGCTGAATATAAAACGCCCGATAGCCCGGACAGAAAATACCGCGAGCACTTGGCTAAAGGCTATGGCAAGAAAATCCAATTATTATCCGGCATTCATTATAATTTCTCTTTCCCGGAAGCCTTAATTGACGGACTTTACGCCGAAATTAGCCTCCCAGAAGAATCCAAGCAAGACTTTAAAAACCGCCTATATTTAAAAGTTGCCAAATACTTTATGAAAAATCGTTGGTTGCTCATTTATTTAACTGGCGCGAGTCCAGTCTACCTTGCTGATTTTACAAAAACGGCAAACGAAGAAGCTTTGCCTGATGGCACTAGCGCCCTTCGTGACGGCATTTCACTTCGCAATAGTAACGCTGGCTATAAAAATAAAGAATCGCTTTTCGTCAATTACAATTCATTTGACGCTTATATTTCTAGCATTTCGAACTATATTGAAGAAGGCAAAATCGAAAGTATGCGCGAATTTTACAACCCAATCCGTTTGAAAAATGCTCATACTGATCAAACCGTGGAAAGTTTAGCGAAACACGGCGTGGAATACTTAGAAATCCGCTCCATTGACCTAAACCCGCTGGAGCCAAACGGAATTTCCAAAGATGAACTTGCCTTCATCCACCTATTTTTAATCAAAGGTTTGCTTTCAGAAGACCGCGAACTATGCGCAAACAACCAACAATTAGCTGATGAAAACGAAAATAACATTGCGCTAAACGGCCTTGCACAACCCGCCATTAAAAATTGTGATAACGAAGAAATGTCCGTAGTCGATGCTGGCCTTTTAGAGCTCAACAAAATGAGCGACTTCATCCAAGACTTGCTACCAGAAGACACCCAGCGCCAAGCAATCATCGAAAAACAAAAAGAACGTCTGCTACACCCTGAAAAAACAATCGCCGCACAAGTAAAACAACAAATAACCAAACAAGGCTACGTCGGCTTCCATTTAAACCAAGCAAAAACTTACATGGAAGAAACCGAAGCACTAGCCTATAAACTAATCGGCGCCGAAGACATGGAGCTTTCCACTCAAATTATTTGGAAAGATGCGATTGCACGCGGCATCAAAGTCGACGTATTAGACCGAGCTGAAAACTTCCTCCGCTTCCAAAAAGGCGACCACGTGGAATACGTTAAACAAGCCAGCAAAACGTCCAAAGATAACTACGTCTCCGTCTTAATGATGGAAAACAAAGTAGTCACAAAGCTTGTACTCGCAGAACACGGAATCCGCGTCCCATTTGGCGACAGTTTTAGCGACCAAGCCCTCGCACTCGAAGCGTTCTCTCTATTTGAGGATAAACAAATCGTTGTGAAACCTAAGTCCACCAATTACGGATGGGGTATCAGCATTTTCAAAAATAAATTCACGCTGGAAGATTACCAAGAAGCTTTAAATATCGCATTTAGTTATGACAGCTCCGTTATTATCGAGGAGTTCATTCCTGGCGACGAATTCCGTTTCTTAGTTATTAACGACAAAGTTGAAGCCGTGCTAAAACGCGTACCCGCTAACGTTACTGGCGATGGAATCCATACTGTTCGCGAATTAGTCGAAGAAAAAAACACCGATCCATTGCGCGGAACTGACCATTTAAAACCACTTGAAAAAATCCGTACTGGCCCAGAAGAAACACTCATGCTTTCCATGCAAAAACTTTCTTGGGACAGCATTCCAAAAGCAGAAGAAACTATCTATCTTCGCGAAAATTCCAACGTCAGCACTGGCGGCGATAGCATTGACTACACCGAAGAAATGGACGATTACTTCAAAGAAATAGCCATTCGCGCCACACAAGTCCTTGACGCCAAAATTTGCGGCGTAGACATCATTGTTCCACGTGAAACAATTGACCGTGATAAACACGCTATCATCGAGTTGAATTTCAATCCCGCGATGCACATGCACTGCTTCCCGTATCAAGGGGAGAAGAAAAAAATTGGTGATAAGATTTTAGATTTCTTATTTGAATAAAAAAGAACCGTCATCCTCTCGCTTTAAGGAGGATGACGGTTCTTTTCAATTCCTAGCTAATAAAAGCTTATTTGTAATTAAATTTAAGACAAAATAAATTCCTACAAAGCTGCCCCAATAAACAAACAAATTCTCATACCCCAACAGCAACATCCTAAATAAAATTTTATGAATAAGAACAACAAATAAGATAAGCCCACTATTCACCAAAGAAATACCAACTATTTTCATTTTATTTCTCCTTTCTGGATTTGAGTGACACGATCTGCTTTTTCGGAGATTTCTTGACATTTAGTATGGAAAATTTATTATCACATCCTTTGTTAAAGGCTATCTTTACTGTAACATTAACAAACCATGTATAACCAAAACCGTAATAAACGACTTAACTCTTATCATAAATAGCTAAAATTATAGTATCTTAGTGCATTTTCTACACATATCGTGTTAAAAACCTTCATTTTCAGAATAAAAAAAGCGCTAAACGGCTCATTATACATGTTTCTATTCAGCATCAAGCTGGATAGTCACAAAAGTTTCATATACTAGCTTAACTTAAACATATGTAGTTGAACTTTTTCACTTAAATACCGAAATCATGTAAATATCATTGTATATTTATTCAAACACTCACCAACACTTTATCTTTCCGCCCATATATACTACAATGAACTTTAACGAAAAAACGGAACCTTCTCCGTTTAAAATAGAAAGGGGTGACTGCATGCTTTTTTACGAGCGTATTAAAATCATGGTCCCACCATTTCCCTGTGAAGGATGTTTTTTTCCCAGATAAATAACTTATTCAGGAGAGAATTTTATGGAAAAAAACATCGAAACAAAGAAAATCAATTTAGCATTACTTGTTTGCCTTGTGGGATTTCCACAAATTAGCGAAACTATTTATACGCCTTCTTTAACTGAGATTGCTACGAGCTACGGCGTCTCATTAAATTTGGCTCAAATGACTTTAAGTATCTACTTTCTTGCTTTTGCAGTTGGTGTCTTCTTTTGGGGCGTTAGTTCCGATTTTTTAGGTCGACGAAAAGCAATGAACTTTGGGTTATTTATTTACATTATAGGTTGTTTGGTTTGCCTTATGTCTAATAGTATTACTGTCCTTTTTATCGGGCGGTTTATCCAAGCATTTGGTGCTAGCACGGGCTCGGTTACTACGCAAACAATTTTACGCGACAACTATCACGGAACGGATCGCCACCATTTATTTGCAAAAATATCAGCTGCCTTAGCCTTTTCGCCAGCAATAGGTCCATTAGTTGGTGGGTTTATCGGACAGTATTACGGCTTTCGTGTAGTATTTTTATTTCTAGTAATGATGGGAATGGGCTTGCTATTCTGGAGTTTAAAACGACTACCCGAAACTATTATTGTTACGTCTCATTCTTTCAGCGCGCAGAAAATGGTAGGCATTGGTAAAAAAATGGTAGGCGACCGCTACACTGTTGCGTTTGGTGTGTTAATTGGTATTTTTAACGGCATTTTGTTTAGTTACTATTCCGAAGCCCCAACTATATTTATCGAAAAGTTCCATTTTAGCCAGAGTCAGTATGGCTTTATGGGATGTGCTGTCGCGGCGGCAACTATATTAGGTGCATGGCTTTCCAACCGGCGCCTAAAACAGCATTCGCCACAGAAGATAATTACAGAAGGAATTTTGTTAGCCCTTGGCGGAACTCTATCTCTTAACATAGTTTCTGCATTACCCTTAATAATCCAAGTGATAGCGTATATCCTCTTCATTTGTATTATCTTGGTAGGAATCGGCATGGCATTACCAAACTGTTTGAGCTTAGCGCTAGTGAAATTTCAAGAAGTTGCAGGTACGGCTGGTGCCTTTTTAAGCTTAGGGTACTATGTCATTGTCAGTATTTGTACGTTTTTAATCGGAATCCTACACTCAGGATCACTCTTTGTATTTCCAGCGTTTTGCACAGTGCTACTCTTAATTGCACTTACTTGTATAAAAGCTGTAACTAGAAAAAATAGCTAACTAAAAAACAGGAAACTTTTGAAAGCCATTTGCGAAAACGGTGGCTTAAAGAAGTTTCCTGTTTTATTTCAAACTTAAGCTAGTTGGCTTGTTTACATCCAACCTTATTTTAAAATTAGCGCTTGATTCGACAATTACGATACCTTCGCACTCTTCCATAATATTTACAAATGGATTGGAAGTTTCCGAGTATAAAACCCAAAGTAAATTTTTACTCTCATCAAGATAAGCAACAAATCCTTCCGAACCATAACTTCCCTCACCAACACAACAGTAAAAACCATTGGATAACTTGATTTCCTTAAAAACATCGATTTTTGTCATGTTTTCTTGATCCGCTTTATAAACATCCAAAAATGAAAAGTAATGACCCTTTTTGATATCCGGAATGGGATAGTAGCTGATTTCCACCTCCACCCCCGAACCATCTGAAAAATGAAAGCCATTTTTAATCAGCAATTCTTCTCTATTCCATAAATCATTTATTCGTATCATGGATTTCTTCTACCTCTCAATCTGCTCGTCATGAATTATTTCCGCCACATTAAGCTGATTCATCACATTTTTCATGAACTTATATCCCATCTCGTATAAAGAAAACTACGTATTTCCTCTTTTGAAAAATTACTGCCATATTCTAAAGAGTAGTTTTTTATCATAATTCTCCTTTCCGTTTCCAGTAACTCTTTTATTTTAAATTATTCAAAATAGAAATTTCATTGGTTTTCACATTTAAAGTAATAAAGAATCCCGCAGTAGACTTTATATATACGATATTATTATTGGTTGTTAGTTTGATAAAAGGGTTTGATGTTGTAGAAAAAAGCATCCAATTAATCTGATTATCTGCATCTGTTTTGACAATAAATCCTTCATTGTCCATCTCTCCCTCACCTCAGAAAACAAATTGATCGTCAACCGAAATACGATCATTTACTTGGCAATTTGCCCATGGATCCTTATAATCTAGCAATAGTTTAGGCAGTGTAGTATCTGCACCGTATGAAATAACGTATTCTTTTTTAAAAGTGTCTATTAAATTTTCGTTGTGCGTATATGTAATATCAATCAGTTTCACATGTTCAGAGTCTTTAACGATAACATCTATACCTATTAGTTGGTTTTGTAGCCATCTTCTTTGTAATTCGTTTAACATCTATTCACCCCATATCTAATATTTCCCGGGGAATAAAAACTCTCCCCGTATACCTATCATAACAAAAAAAGCACCAAACCCCTAAGAGTCTAATGCTTAATTTATTATGCTAATTGTTCGTTCATGCTTTCCATTTGAGCAAGAAAGGCTTTTTGCCATTTTTTCTCGTTTAAGAATTCAATTGGGAACTGAGGATCGATCGTGTTTAAAATTTTAGCCCATGAATCGGTACGTAACGAAGATGCTTGACGAACTGTCATAACAAACATAGCTATAGTGCCTCCGATTAAATATAGAGCCAAAAGAATTCCTGCAGCTATTATAGCTATTATGTTGTTACTCATTACAAAGAAATAGATTATATAACCTAAAACACCTGCTCCAACAAAGAATCCACCAATAAAAATAAACGTTTTCTTACGGTTACGTCCATAAGTAGAAATACCTAGTGCCTTTTCTAACAAGGCCATTTGGCGAATTGGATTTTTTTTCTTCGCAACTTGAATACCATATTTATCAATTAGTAAATGTGCTGCTTTTACTTCTTCTTTATTATTCTTCGGCATAAGTACGATTAGAACAATAAAAAGTGCTATAAAAATTAACTGTACCAAACAAAACACTCCTATAATAAGATTTATAGTTAATTATAGCATTGTTAAGCTCTACGCAAATTGTACATTTTGTGAATTAATTACGACACATAGAACAAAAAGCCGCCATTATTCACTTGACAGAATATTTTATTTAGCAAATGTTTCATGTGAAACATTTAGGTGTTTTCGCCCTGCTAGTAAGTCCCAATTGAAGTCATGTATTATCTTCTTACCCATTTTTAACGTACTCCCTTCACATCAAAAATTGGTTAAAGCTTCTTCTATTTCCACTAGTAGAAACTCGCCAAAATTATCCGCTACAATCCGCTTCTCGGCATTGTGTTTGAAAGATAATTGCGTTTCAACTATCACGGCCTCACCCGCATCTCCAATCGTCGAAGTGTCGATAGAAAATATCGATCCATAGCCTGAATTTTTTATCATAATCAGTTCTTTATTTATATCCCCAAGTGCGCGCGCCTGCTCCGTTGCAAATCTAACATCCGGGATAGATGCAGCACTTAATCCCCTTTTAGATATGCCGTAAAAAGATTCACCATTAAAAGTTAACGTTCCATATTTTTCTAAAAAAACCTTATATGACTCCGGAAATTCATTCCCTAAAGAGTCCTGATAAACTTCAATTAATTCAGGTGTTCCGGTCCCACTAAATTGATAGGTTGTTTCGCTTAGAATCATTAGTCTTTCTACTTCCTCAATAAAACTACTAGTCATCATAGTTACACTCCCATAGGCTTTTTATTTTTTAACATTAAGATACTTTATTATATCACCCTAGGCATTTGTAGGACTTGTTTATTACTTATTCCATAAAAAAACAATCTTTTGATGAGGAAGTCAAAAGATTGTTTCACGTGAAACATATTAAACGTTAAAGCGGAAATGAACAACATCTCCATCTTTCATTTCGTATTCTTTACCTTCTAAGCGTACTTTACCTGCTTCTTTGGCTGCTTGTTCTGAGCCGTGTTCAAGCAATGCATCATATGCAACTACTTCGGCACGAATGAAACCGCGTTCGAAGTCAGTATGGATAATCCCAGCACATTGTGGAGCTTTCATACCTTTGATGAATGTCCATGCGCGAACTTCTTGAACGCCTGCTGTGAAGTACGTCGCTAAGCCAAGCAATGTGTACGCGGAACGAATCAATTGATCTAAGCCGGATTCTTCAATTCCAAGCGCTTCTAAAAACTCAAGCTTATCTTCGTCTTCAAGTTCAGCGATTTCTTCTTCGGCACGAGCGCAAACAACGATAACTTCGGAGTTTTCAGCTGCAGCGAATTCGCGTACTTGTTGTACGTATTTGTTATCGTCTGGATTAGAAACGTCTTCTTCACTTACATTTGCCACATATAAAACTGGTTTTCTTGTAAGTAAGAACAAGTTGCGGACGATTTTATCTTCGTCTTCGTTAAATTCAATCGCGCGAGCTGGTTTGTCATTTTCAAATGCTTCACGTAATTTAACTAACACGTTATATTCTGCAACCGCATCTTTATCTTTTTGTTTAGAAAGCTTCTCAACACGCCCAATACGCTTCTCTACTGTTTCTAAATCCGCTAAGATAAGTTCCAAGTTAATTGTAGAAATATCGTCTAGCGGGTCTACTCGGCCTTCTACGTGGGTAATGTTTTCATCATCAAAACAACGAGTTACATGACAAATTGCATCTACTTGGCGAATATGGGATAAGAATTTATTTCCAAGTCCCTCACCTTTACTAGCACCTTTTACAATTCCGGCGATATCTGTAAATTCAAAAGTAGTTGGAACGGTTTTTTTCGGTTTTACAAGTTCAGTTAGTTTGTTTAATCTTTGGTCAGGAACTTCAACAATTCCTACGTTCGGGTCAATCGTCGCAAACGGATAATTCGCAGCCTCTGCTCCTGCTTTTGTGATTGCATTAAAAAGTGTCGATTTCCCAACATTAGGAAGCCCGACAATACCAGCTGTAAGTGCCATTATATATAAACTCCTTTTCATTAACTTCATTTTAAAAATGCCCATCAATCAGACATTTTTTCACTAACGTATATTATAAAGGTTTTTCACACAAAAAGCCACCCACCAAAAAACGAAAACCCTTTAAATAACAAAGGATTTCCGTTTTCATTTCACTTATTTTAAATCTGCTACATGTTCTTCAAGATTAATTCCAGTTCCCGCAGCCACTCGACTAGCGAATTCTGGTTCTACTTGATAGAAATTGCGTAAGTTGCGGATTTTAATGTCTTCACGCACGCCAGACCAATCGTCGACAATATTTTTCACAAGTGCCGCACGTTCTGCATCTGAATAACGATCCCATACTTCTTTTGCATGACCAAAATTATTTGGTTTTTCCGCAATCAGGCGGCCAGCAATATCACCACGGATTTCTTGCTCAGGTTCGATAAACGCTGGATTTTCTTTCGGTTCTGTATCGTAACTATTTGGCTCATAATTAATCGAGCTCGTTTGTTGTTTAAACGGCATATGTCCGTCACGTTGATTATTGGCAACAGGTGCTTTTGGACTATTAATTGGCAGTTGCAAGTAGTTCGGTCCAACGCGGTGTCTTTGCGTATCTGAGTATGAGAATAAGCGTCCTTGCAACAAACGATCCTCAGAAGGAAGCATTCCGCGTACAAGTACACCAGGATTAAAGCCAACCGATTCTGTTTCCGCAAAAATATTATCCGGATTGCGGTCAAGTGTCATTGTTCCTACGTGTTCATATGGGAAAACATCTTCAAACCAATCTTTTGTCGCATCTAGTGGATTGAAATCAAAGTTGTCTAAGTCTTTCGGATCTAACACTTGCACATATAAATCCCACTCCGGATAATCTCCATTTTCAATCGCTTCATACAAATCGCGGCTCGCATGGTTAAATTCTTTTGCTTGAATCTGTGAAGCTTGTTCCGTCGAAAGGTTTACGATACCCGCTTTTGGAACCCAGCGCAGTTTTACGTATACCGTTTTGCCTTCTTCGTTAATCCATTTAAAAGCATGGACACTAGAACCGCGGATTTCGCGATAAGACGCCGGCGTGCCTTCATCACTGAACAAGTACATAATCATCGTTGTAGCTTCTGGGGTTAAACTAAAGAAGTCCCAGTAACGATTGCCATCTTGAATATTTGTGCGCGGATCCGGCTTCAAAGAGTGAATAACGTCCGGGAACTTAATTGCATCACGAATAAAGAATACCGGCAAATTATTTCCGACAAAATCATAATTCCCCTCTTCTGTATAAAACTTAACGGAGAATCCACGTGGATCACGCAACGTTTCCGGAGAGTGCTGACCGTGAATTACTGTTGAAAAACGAACAAAAACCTCTGTTTCCGCTCCTTCTTCTTGTAAAAAGTTAGCCATTGTATATTTTTTCATGCTCTTTTTAGTAACAAATTTCCCGTGCGCACCAGCACCACGAGCATGTACAACCCGCTCTGGTACACGTTCTCTATCAAAATGCGCCAATTTCTCAATTAGTACATAATCTTCTAACAAAGTTGGTCCTTTAAGTCCCGCAGTCATCGAATTTTGGTTATCGCCAACCGGCACACCTTGGTTCGTTGTTAAATTTTTTCTATCTGTCATATGTAATACCTCCATAAAAATAATATATCATTTTGTTTATAATAATTATTAAATGATACTATTTATATTTTAAAGAAGGAAGAGCTAAACTTCAACTAAAAGGCTTATAAAAAAAGAACAGGCGACTAATTAATCGCCTGTTCTTTATTCTTGTTCAGCTTTAACTAAAATCTTCTTCACTTTTCGTTCGAATTCGCGGCGTGCGATCATCACACTATGACCACAACCTTCACACTTAATCCGAATATCCATACCCATGCGTATAATCTTAAATTGATTGGTACCACAAGGATGTGGCTTTTTCATTTCTACAACATCATTTAAATCGAAATGCTTTTTTTCCATAAACATCACAACCTATTCATCATCAAACTGAATGTCTAAAATCTCTAAAATACGATCTAAATCATCATCAGATAAAAATTCAATTTCAATTTTACCTTTTTTATCGCGTCGTTTAATCGAAACTGCCGTACCGAATTTATCACGTAACTGGCTTTCGCTTTCACGGATAAAGATAGGAACTCTAGCTGGCTTAATTGTTTCACGTGAAACATTTTCGTTTAGATTATTAATAACATCTTCTAATTGGCGGACCGTTAAGCCTTGTGCCACAGCCTTTTTAGCAGTTGGAATGATGTTTTTCTTGAGTTTCAATCCTAGCAATACACGGCCATGTCCAGCTGACAACGAACCATCGCGCAACATTACTTGCACTTCTTCTGGCAATGTCAACAAACGAACAAAGTTAGCAATATATGGTCGGCTTTTCCCAACTCGTTCTGCTAATTTCGCTTGTGTTAAGCCTAATTTTTTCATAAGGAATTGGTACGATTCAGCTTCTTCTAAAGGAGATAAATCTTCGCGTTGTAAGTTTTCAATTACAGAAAGCTCCATCATCTCTTCTTCCGTTAAATCACGAACAACTGCTGGAATTTCTTTTAATTTAGCTTCTTTTGCTGCGCGGTATCTACGCTCACCGACAACAATTTCGTATCCTTTTTCCGTATTTCTTAAAATAATTGGCTGTAAAACGCCGTGAATTTTAATGGAGTCACGTAATTCATTGATTGCTTTTGCATCAAAGATTTTACGTGGTTGGTATGGGTTCGGCTTAATTTCTTTTATTGCGATATTTTGAACTGTCTCTTCGTTGGCATCAACATTGTTAAATAGTGCGTTGATCCCTTTACCTAGACCTTTAGCCATGTGCAACCACTTCCTTTGCTAATTCTAAATAAACTTCTGCACCTTTCGATTTTGCATCATATAGCAGAATCGGTTTTCCATGACTAGGTGCTTCACTTAGGCGAACATTACGTGGAATGATTGTGCTGAACACTTTATTTTGGAAGTATTTCTTCACTTCTTCTATTACTTGAATACCCAGATTCGTTCTAGCATCAAGCATTGTTAGTAAGACACCTTCAATTTGTAAATCTTCATTAAGATGTTTTTGAACGATTCTAATTGTGTTTAAAAGTTGGCTTAAACCTTCTAGCGCGTAATATTCGCACTGCACTGGAATTAAAACGGAGTCCGCTGCTGTTAATGCATTTAAAGTCAAAAGCCCAAGTGATGGTGGACAATCAATAATTACATAGTCATAATCATCACGGATTGAGTCGATTGCTTTTTTCAATCTAATTTCACGTGAGATAGCTGGAACTAGCTCTACTTCAGCACCCGCAAGTTGAATTGTAGCTGGAATAACATTTAAATTATCTAAGTCTGTTTTTTGCAACACATCTTGAATGGCTACATCGTCAACTAATACATCATAAATACAATGTTCAATTTCACCTTTGTTAACACCAACCCCACTTGACGCATTACCTTGTGGGTCAATATCAACTAGTAATACTTTTTTACCTAAAAAAGCTAGGCTAGAGCTTAAATTAACGGATGATGTCGTTTTACCAACCCCACCTTTTTGGTTTGCTAGTGCAATCACTTTGCTCAATCTTTTTCACCAACCCTTATTTTGTACCGAGATTTCCGGTTCTTTTATCTTCTATTCTACCAAAAGATTTTCATTTAGTCTTACAAAAAGTAAAAATAAATTGAAATTCGTGTTTTGAAAGCCTAAAAATGATGAAAATAATGTTTTGAAAAACCAGAAATGTTTCACGTGAAACATTTTAAAATAAAAAAGCAACCAACCTAAGCTGATTACTTTTCTATCTTCAATCCACCGAGAAAGTTGCCTTAACCCCTAGAACTGTGCAGACTTTCTGATACATCCTAAGCGTTAAATCTGGATCCCCTGCTTCTAAACGACCAATAATAACTGGAGATAAATCTGATTTAAGCGCCAAATCTAATTGCGACCATTTTTTCTCCATTCGTTTAGCAAAAATATATTTACCAAGGCTTGCGGAAAAACTATCTAAGTAATGGGCAATGCCTTCATTTTCTAATGCTTTATTTTTCAGTGTTTCAAATTGATACTCTGAGTTGCCAATGCTTGTTTCAGCTTCGATACGGCGCAAGAATACGCGTTTTACTTCCTCGCGGTATGAGCCCATTTGGTCTGTAAATGGATTTTTATCTTTGAAATAGCCTTTAACGAAGCAATAATATGTTTCATCTCCACTAAATGCAGTGAAGTAAATTAAACGACAATTTTTATCTTTAAAATGTGCTTTCATCTCTTGAATCGGTTGGTCTACAGTTGTTTCTATACGAGTGGTTTGCAGTGAATAAGCTTGACTTTTACCGATGATTAAATGTACATCGGGGAGAATTTGTTTCCCTGTACTAAGTTTTCTTGTTTCTGCTGTTTCTAATTGTAGCAGGCCTTGGAAAACTAAAGTGGCCATAAGTGGTTCTTCCACAATTAAATTTTGTAAGAAATCATACGCTTGGAACTCATTTTGTTCGTCTTTCACAAAAATGATTTTTGCCATTCGTTTCGTGATTCCACCCAGAGTTGAGTGAATCACTCCCTCCTTTACAACTTTACCTAATTCTATTGTACTTTTTTCTGTTCAAAATTGCACTTATTTTCTCTAATTTTTAAGAAATAAAGCTATGCCACTCAAATTGAGTTGATTCGAATTCTGAAAATAAAAACCCTACTTCATTAAGCAGGGTTTTACGACTATTTTTTTGCTTCTTTAGCTATTTGGTACCAACCGTAGATCTTCACTATTGCAAAGAAAGTATATGCAAAAGCGATGATATACGCGCCATAATTCGTTAGTAAAATATTAAAGCCACTTCCCCAGCCAGACTCTTCCGCCACAGCAACTGCTCGAACGTAAGGGCTGGTGAAAAAGTATGTAATATAGATTGGGTTAAAACTCATAATCGCGCTTGTGATGGCAATCGCCAAGGACGGCAACACCATGAAAGAGCTAATGATACCAATTGCATGTCCAATTATCTTCAAAAACCTCACTGTTACACCTCTTTACTTCTTTTTAGGAATTTGAATGGTAATTTGATAAAAATCGTCTGTTTCTTCTTCGGTGAAATCTAGGTCCATTCCATTATCTTTAACCATTGTCACCGACTGTTTAATCGTGTTCATGGCAATGCGCACGTCACGACTAATAGCTTGGCGTTTTGGTTTTGGTTTTTTCGGTGCTTCAGGTTTTTTTACGCCTAAAATTTCTTGAATTCTTGCTTCGGTTTGTTTGACGTTCCAGTGATTTTCTTCTATTTCAGCTAAAAGAGCCACTTGTTGTGCTTCCGTTTCTAAAGCTAGTAACGAACGAGCATGGCGCTCTGAAATTTGTTTATTAAGCACGGCTTCTTGAATTGTTTCTGGTAGTTTTAGAAGACGCATTTTGTTTGCGATGGCAGATTGGCTTTTGCCGACACGTTGCGCAAGTGCTTCTTGTGTGACTTCTTGCATGTCCAGCAAGCTCCGATATGCTTTTGCTTCTTCAATTGGCGTTAATTCCTCACGTTGTAAGTTCTCAATTAACGCAATCGCAGCTACTTCTTCATCATCTAAATTTTGAATAATTGCTGGGATTTTTTCCAATTCTAAAGAAAGCACGGCACGAAAACGGCGCTCTCCTGCAATGATTTCATAAGAATCTGGTTCCATTTCTCTAACCACAATCGGCTGTATAACACCGTGAATTCGGATAGTTCGAGCAAGCTCATCAATCTTATCTTGATCAAATACTGTCCGTGGTTGGAATTGGTTCGGGAAAATTTTATCTGTAGGAAGTTCTTGTACGCGCTGTACCTCTTCTTCTGCTACTTTATTATCATTATCGATATCATCTACTTGATTCTTATCTTTTTTTCCAAATAAACGTGAAAAAGGCATCTGGGTCCTTCCTTTCCGGAAAATCTTGGGGTTTCTCACTATCGGCTATTATCCGCAAGTCTCTTAAACTATTTTAGCAGAAATGTTACAGAAAAACACGCTTATTCTACAGTTTGCATACGAAAAAATAGATCGAGCTGCTAAAATTCCACAGTTCCATCTATTTTCCAATTTTATCTTAATGAAATTCATCGGTTACTGTATTGATGGTTTTTTCCATATTTTCACGATACGACTCATTTTGCAGTAGCATCATAGAAATAATATCCATCACGTACATAATCGAAAACTGGCTATTGGCGAAATATCTTTTACTCACGAATAAAGTATTGTAAACCGGGATTGTCACGTCACTGATTTCGGTCATTTCGCTGTTTTCAAAGCTAGTAAATGTGGCGACTTTACTTTTGTTTTTCTTGGCATTTTTTAGCGCTGTGACTAGCTCTGGGGTGTTACCTGAATTGGAAATACCTATGACGAAATCTTCTTTTGTCGTAATTGAACTGGTAATGATCATCATGTGCGGATCATTAACACTGATAACGTTTAGCCCCATCCGAATCAGGCGCTGCGACATCTCAACAGCCGTGAGACCCGAACTTCCAACACCGCAAATATAGACACGTTTGGCCGCTTGAATATACTGCACCACTTCACGGATTTTCGCTGGTTCAATCAACTTGACCGTGTTATCAATCACTTTATGGTAAAACGAATAAACTTCCTCAAAAAGGTCATCGTAACCAAGCGACGGAACCATTGTTGCTGCTGTATTAACCCGCATTTTCAAATCAACGAAACTATCGCAACGTACATGGCGACAAAATCTCGTTATCGTTGAAATGGACGTGCCAGTTTGTTCAGCTAGCTCTTTAATATTAATATTCTTGAGTTCGTCGCTTTTTTCTAAAATATATTTCGCGATTTGCTTTTCTTTATTTGGTAATCGATTGTAATTTTGTTGAATTTCACTTAAAATCGTCATCTTTTTTGGCCTCTTTCTGGTTTAAGAAATGATAGAGCGCGCCAATCATCCCCGCTTCATTTCCCAGCTTTGCAAAGGTAAGATCTGCTGTATCGAACATCGGTGAGATTAACTTGGCTGAAATGGCTGCTTTTAGACGCGGTTTGAAGAACGCCTCTTCTTCCATTAATCCACCACCGAGCACAATCACTTCTGGGTTGAAAATATAGATTAAGTTTACTACACCTTCTACTAAATTCTCAATCCATTGCTCTATTTCGGCTAGTACAGCCGCATCCCCACCATAGGCCCATTCCATGACTTGACGGCCATTTAACGTATTTACATCGATATTTTTTCGTATGGCCACTTGCTTAATTAATGTTTTGGTCGAAGCGACATCTTGAAATTTCCCTTGCGAAAGTTGCATATAGCCGACCTCGCACGCGGTAAAAGAATAGCCATTTATTAACTCATCATGTAACAGCATTGCTCCGCCGATACCAGTTCCAATTGTCAAACAGAGCACGCTCGAACGCCCCCGTGCTCCACCTTGCCAAAACTCGCCGAGACAGGCCGCATTTACATCATTTTCCACTGCGCACGGAAGACCAAAATGATGCTCTATTGTTGTTTTTATTTCCGTTCCAGTATAGCCGGGAATCGTGTAGCCAGCGTAAATAATTTTGCCATGTTCAGGATGAACGACACCCGCAGAAGCCACACAGACACCTGCTACATCCATCTTTTCTTGCTCGACAATCCGAATAAGCGCGGGCATAATTTGATTCGCTCCGTCGCTTATAGGGGTCGTACAAGACGCAAGCGTACTTACCCGCTCGCCTTCTTGGTTAAATTTGGCATATTTGATACTCGTTCCACCAATGTCGACACAAAGATAATTTTCCATTTCTTCACCTCTTTAGTGAAATTATTATCCTTCTTTTGTTAACTCATCGTAAAATGCTTGGCTCGAATTTGCTGCGATTAAACGGGCTACTTTTTCCGCGTCCATGAGTACTTCTGCAAGCTCCGACAATACTTCTAAATGGCTTTCTGAATCTGTTGCCGCTAGCGTAATAATCAGCTTCACTGGGTCGAACATTTCGCTACCAAAAGCTACACCTTCAGCGAGGGTTGCAAATGTTAAACCGCCGTGAATGACGCCAAATTCTGGTCGTGTGTGCGCCAGTGCGATATGTTTCGCGATCACTATATATGGTCCATTATTTTCTACACTTTGAATCATTCCGTCAATGTAACTCTCTTTGATGGCACCGCGCTCTAGTAAAAGTCTCGCGGATGTTTGGATGGCTTCACGCCAGTCTTTTGCTTCAATATTTATCTCAATATCTTCCAAACTAACTCGGTCTAACAACATACTTGCGCCCCCTCATTTGTTATATTCGGCTATTATTTCAGCTAAATCCACCTTAGCTAACGACTCTCGCTCCAAATAGTTCGGTGTTAAATCACTATGTTTTGTCACTTCATTTGGAATGACCAGTACATTCACACCCGCGCTATTCCCTGCCAAAAGTCCATTGCGCGAGTCTTCCACAATAAGCGCCTCATCAGCCGTAACATCAAGCGTACGTAAAGCTTCTAAAAATAAATCCGGTTCTGGCTTAATTCGCGTAACATCCTCCGCAGTAATAATTGCGTCAAAGTATTCCAGTAACCCCAGCCGTTCCAAATGATAAAGCGGTTTTGGTCGCTGCGATGAGGTGGCGAGCGCTAATTTTAGTCCCCGCTCTTTTAATTCACGAATAAAACTTTCCACGCCTTCTTTGGCCGGCAAATTTTTACTATTTTCAATAAAAGTTGCTTGTGTTTCTGCTTCGAACACTTGGCGATTAATATCCATTTGCTTCGTCTCGTTTAATTCACGAAATAAGTCGTCCACATTAGACCCGACACAACGCAAAAACTCCTCGATAGAAAGATCATAATTTTGCTTCGTTTTAAACCAATCTTTAAAAATTTCGTACCAAACTACCTCTGTATCAATAACAATTCCGTCAAAATCCATCACAATCGCTTTTAACATCATTTTCCTCCTTAGCTACTTTACCATTCAAAGCGCTCCTAAAAAGAAGCGCTTACAAATAAGTTAATTCTTTTGTTCTCGGTCTGCAACTATTTTATCTATTAGCTCTTGATACTCTGGTGCGCCGAGATAATCTGTTATTTCCACATAGTAGGCGTCTGGTTGCTTTTCTTTGGCTCGGTCGATGAGGGATTTGTGCGTCACGACCACATCACATTCGGTTGGCAATTCATGGATGGCAATGTGGAACACTTTGATATCATCTAAACCAGCGTTCTTAATTTTTTTCTGTAGCACGGTTGCGCCCATTGCACTTGATCCAAGCCCCGCATCGCAAGCATAGGCGATTCTTTTAACATTTTTAAAATTAAAATCGTCTACTGTAGATTCGAAAACAGAGGAAATGCTGCTTTTTTTGCCTTTAAGACTTTCCATTTTCTTCGCTGCGTCTTGTAGTTCAGAGTCTTTGTTTCCCATGCGTTTAATAAATGGAATGGCGGTAATGAACGTGACAAGTGCCGCACATAGTACTGCGATAAGTATCTTAATATGGTCGCCGGGAGCCGCCATCATCATAATGGTGATAATACTACCCGGAGAAGCGACACCAACAAGCCCCGCGTTTGTCATTGTTAAAATAAACGTTCCTGTCATACCACCAAGAATGAGCGGTAAAATAAGAATTGGATTCATTAAAACGAACGGGAAGTAAATTTCATGAATACCACCAAATAAGTGAATCACGCTTGCCCCATAAGAAGATGCTTTAGAGTTTCCTTTTCCAAAGAACATATAACCAAGTAGAATTCCAAGACCTGGTCCTGGGTTAGATTCTAGTAAGTAAAGTACCGACTTCCCTGTTTCCGCCAGTTGCAAGGTGGCGAGCGGACTGAGAATACCTTGCCCAATCGCATTATTTAGGAATAGCACTTTGGCCGGTTCAATAATTAAAGCTGTTAATGGCAGTAAATGGTTATTAATTAACACATCCACGCCACTTGCTAAGACTTTTGTTACAGATTCTACCATAGGAGCAATCGCAACGTAAGAAAATAGTGCTAAGCCTGCTCCGATAATCCCAATCGAAAAGTTATTAACTAATAGTTCAAATCCAGCTGGAATTTTTCCATCAATACGTTCGTCAAATTTTTTGAGTATCCAAGCAGCAAGCGGACCCATTATCATTGCGCCGATAAACATGGTTATGTCCGAACTAATAATTGCCCCCATTGTTGCAACTGTACCAATAACTCCACCTCGGTAACCGTGAACCGCTCGACCTCCAGCAAAAGCAATCAGAAGTGGTAACAAGTAATTTAGCATTGGTGCGATAAACCCTTTTAACATCTCAGAGCCTGTCGCCACCCCAATTGCCGTTAAAATACCCCAAGCCATAAAAGCCCCTAAATTCGGAATGACCATACCACTTAGCTTACTCCCAAACTTTTGTACATGTACCCGAATAGACATAATTCCCCCTCCAATCATATGTGTGGCGCTATTTTATAGTGATACTTCTTTCCCCTCAGCAATCGAACGTTCAATCGCATCTACTACTCGCAAGGAGTCATACGCTTCTTTCGGTGTAATAATCGATTTTGTGTTATTTGCAACGTTATTAATAAAAGCCATAACTTCTTCTGCCAAATCTCCGGACACTTCGCCATTTGTGTAATACCAATGTCTTGAATCAGGATAGGAAACCCCTTTTTCACTAACAAAACGAACGCCGTGGTCACAAGAGTCTACATATGCTACGCCTTTTGTTCCAACTAATTCAAGTTTGTCGTCAATGATGGTTGGCGAATTTTCTGGAAGTACCCAGCACGCTTCAAGGCAAGCAATTGCGCCATTTTCATAGGTAACGATGGCATAGATAACATCATTCATGCCGTATTCTTTAAGTAGCACACTGCGGCTTTTGGCGATGACTTTGACCGGCTCGCTATCCATGTACCAGTTAATATAATCAATATCATGAATCATTACGTGCATACTTAAATCAGAAGCACCTATGTAACGCTTTGGTCCGGTAATTGGGCTGTTACGACGACAATAAAGATGAATAATATCGCCTAATTCGCCATTGTCTAGGCGCTGCTTAATCATATTAAAACGTGGATCAAATCTTAGTAAAAATCCAACTGTAAATACTTTGTCGTAGTCTTTTGTTAGTTCATACATCGCTTTGCCGTCTTCGAGTTCTTTTGCGAGTGGTTTTTCGAGCAAAATGTGTTTTTTATGTTTTACGGCTTCTTCCACACAATCACGGTGCATATTATCAGGTAAAACAATGCTCACAGCTTCAATCTCCGTATTTGCTAGAAGTTCATGGTAGTCTTTGTATGCTTTGCACTGAAATTTTTCTGCCATTTCGGCGCGTCTTTCATCGTTATACTCACAAATTGCTACTAACTCAACTTGCGGAAGTTTTTGATAAATTTCTGCATGATACTGCCCCATTTGTCCAACACCAATTACGCCAACTTTGATTTGCTTTGTCATGTCACTTACCTCTTTCTTCTTGGATTTTTTGGATTTCGTTTGTAAAGCGGGTGGTTATTTCCTGTGGCCGAGTTACCGCGCCGCCAACAACGACGGCATAACAACCTAACGTAAGAACTTGTCTTGCTTTACTAGGCGAATCGATTTTCCCTTCTGCAATCACCGGGCGCTTCGTACTTTTCAATACTTCTTTCAAATGGGAGAAATCGTGATCGCTGATATTTTTATTCGCTGTTTCTTCGGTGTAGCCGTAAAGTGTCGTGCCAATTAAGTCGAAACCGAGGGAATCAGCGTAATAAACGTCTTCAATACTGCCTGTATCCGCCATAAAAAGTGTATCTGGATACTCTTTTCGAATGGCGCTTAGTATCTCTTTGAGGTCTTCGTTATGTGGTCTTTTTCTCGTTGTCGCATCCATTGCAACAATTCCCACTCCCGTTTCGCATATTTCTCTAACTTCTTTTAAAGTGGGGGTGATAAACACGTCCGAATCAGCGTAGTCTTTTTTGTAAATGCCAATAATCGGGACGTCTACCTCACTTTGAATTGCGCGAATATCTTTTGCCGTATTTGCTCGAATGCCAACAGCACCACCTTGAACTGCGGCCAGAGCCATTTTCGACATAATAAATGCGCTATGAAGTGGTTCGTCTTCTAAAGCTTGGCAGGAAACCACTAACCCGCCTTTGATTTGTTCCATAACAGAATTAACCACTGATACTCCTCCTCTATACTGTGTTTCAGTGTAAAGTATGCGTTTTCAAACAGACTATATCACAAGAAAATGATTTTATCAATATCGATTAAATGAAAATGATTTTCATATTTAGACGTGGTTGCTTATAGAAACTAGCTTTGAAAAATGACGTTGCTGTTAAAAATAAAAAGCCCTTTCGATTGAAAGGGCTTATCTTAGATTATTCGATTGGTAATTTGTTGGGTGTGCCTGGTTTGCGTGGATATTTGTTGGGCGTTTCTTTTGTTTTATTAATGACGTAGATGTTGCGTTCACTTTCTTCTACTGGTAATAAGAAGGAGTAATGATTGACCACTTTTCCGCCAAATAGTTTGATGGCTTTCTCGGCCGTTTGTAGCTCTTGTTCGGCTTGGGCTGCTTTCATTACTAGGAACGAACCGCCTTTTTTGACAAGTGGCATGCAAAGCTCGGATAATACGCTCATTCTTGCTACGGCACGTGCGGTTACAAGGTCGTATTTTTCGCGGTGCGCTTTGTTTTGACCAAATGTTTCAGCGCGATCATGGTAGAAATGCACATCAGTTAGACCTAATTTTTCTGCTAGCGCATCAAGGAAAGTCATGCGTTTTTTCAAGGAATCCACAATGCTCACTTTTAAATGCGGGAAGCAGATTTTAATTGGAATGCTTGGAAAACCAGCGCCAGCCCCGACATCACAGATGGACTCGAATTTCGTAAAATCAACATAAAACGCAGCTGATATGGAATCATAAAAGTGCTTTAAGTACACTTCTTTTTCGTCGGTAATGGCCGTTAAATTCATTTTTTCGTTCCATTCTACTAACATTTCGAAGTAATCGTGGAACTGTTTTAGTTGCGTGTCGCTTAATTCTATTCCTTTTTCAGCAAGTGCTGTTTGGAATTGTTCTGGATTCATGTTTTTTCCTCACTTTATTTTCGCGATTTTTCCTTGCTCAATATAAACTAGCAATATCGATATATCAGCTGGGTTTACTCCGCTGATACGGCTAGCTTGAGCAATGGAAAGTGGTTCGATTTTCTTTAATTTTTCTAGGGCTTCTGTTGCGAGGCCGCTGATTGCATCATAGTCGATGTTTTCTGGGATTTTTTTATCTTCCATCCGTTTCATTTTTTCTACTTGAAGGTTGGATTTTTGGATGTAGCCTTCGTATTTTACTTGGATTTCTACTTGTTCGGCGATTTCGTCGGTCACAAATGTTTCACGTGAAACAATTTGGGCGATTTTATCGTAAGTTATTTCTGGACGGCGTAGTAAATCTGCTGCTAGAATTCCGTCTTTTAGCTCACCTGAACCGATTTCTTTTAGCATTGCTTGTACTTCAGCAGTTGGTTTGATGCGTGTTTTTTGTAGTCTTTCTTTTTCTGCTTCGATGGCACTTTGTTTCGCTAAAAAGCGTTCATAACGTTCGTCGCTAATTAAGCCGATTTCATGACCGATTTCAGTTAAACGTAAATCTGCGTTGTCGTGACGTAATAGCAAACGGTATTCAGCACGAGAAGTAAGCAAGCGATACGGCTCTTCTGTTCCTTTTGTTACTAAATCGTCAATCAAAACGCCGATATAAGCTTGGTCACGACCGAGGATAACAGGTTCTTTCTCAAAGACTTTGCGTGCGGCATTAATTCCTGCCATTAAGCCTTGGCCAGCTGCTTCTTCATAACCACTTGTACCATTAATTTGGCCTGCTGTGAAAAGCCCTTCAACTAATTTGGTTTCAAGTGATGGCCATAATTGGTCAGGCATCACTGCGTCATATTCGATTGCATAGCCAACGCGCATCATTTCGACATTTTCAAGTCCCGGAATACTTCTTAACATTTCACGTTGTACTTCTTCTGGTAAACTTGTGGAAAGACCTTGGACATATACTTCTTCAGTGTTTTTGCCTTCTGGTTCAAGGAAGATTTGGTGTCTAGGTTTGTCGCTGAAACGGACGATTTTATCTTCAATGGATGGGCAATATCTTGCGCCAGTACCTTTTTTTGTTGCTGTAAACATTGGTGAACGGTGCAAATTGGCTTGGATTATTTCGTGTGTTGTTTCGTTTGTATAGGTTAACCAACATGGTAGTTGATCGAGCATCATATCTACCGTATCAAAACTAAATGCGCGCGGATGATCATCACCCGGTTGTTCTTCTGTTTTTGAGTAGTCGATTGTACTTGATTTTACGCGTGGTGGTGTTCCGGTTTTAAAACGGCGTAGTTCAAAGCCTAGCTCTTCCAGATGCTCCGAAAGTTTCACAGATGGTTGTTGGTTGTTCGGACCACTTGAGTAGCGCAGTTCGCCGACAATAATTTCGCCACGTGAGAAAGTTCCTGTCGTAATAACAACTGTTTTCGCATAATAAATCGCACCACTGTTTGTAATAACACCTTTACACACGCCATCTTCAATAACTAAACGGTCAACAAGTCCTTGGCGCAAAGTGATATTTTCTTCTTTTTCAATCGTGTGTTTCATTTCGTGTTGGTAATCCCATTTGTCTGCTTGAGCACGTAATGCGCGAACAGCTGGGCCTTTACCGGTATTTAGCATCCGCATTTGGATGTACGTTTTGTCCGTGTTGCGACCCATTTCGCCACCAAGAGCATCAATTTCGCGCACAACCACGCCTTTTGCTGGACCTCCAACAGAAGGATTACATGGCATGAAAGCGACCATATCTAAATTTATCGTTAACATCAGTGTTTTGGCGCCCATCCGGCCACTGGCAAGACCTGCTTCTACACCCGCATGGCCTGCACCAACAACGATGACGTCAAAAGTTCCTGCATCATAGGTTTGCATTTTATAAAAACATCTCCTAAAAAATCATTTTCCAAGGCAAAATTGATTGAACAACTGATCGAGTAATTCATCCTGGACAGAATCACCAGTAATTTCACCTAGTAAATCCCATGCACGAGTCATATCGATCTGAACGATATCCACCGGCATGCCGAGTTGAATTCCAGTTGTAACAGCATTTAACGCTTCCAGTGCTTGATGAAGGAGCGCGATATGGCGGACATTCGACACATAAGTTGCATCGCCGGCATCAATATCACCAGCAAAAAATAGCGTTTTAATTGCTTCTTCTAAAGCCTCTAAACCTTCATCGTTCACTAAAGACGTCGCGACAATCGGGTTTTCACCGGCAATTTCACGTACTTTTTCTATATCAAGCTTTGTTTCCAAATCGGTTTTATTTAAAACAACCACATAGTTATGACCTGCCGCTGCTTCAAATAACGCTTCATCTTCCACGGTTAGCTCTTCATTTTGATTTAATACTAGCAGGATAAAGTCCGCATCCGCTAGTGCTTTTCTTGAACGTTCTACGCCGATTTTTTCGACGATATCTTCTGTTTCACGGATTCCAGCTGTGTCTATTAAACGTAATGGGACGCCGCGGACGTTGACGTATTCTTCGATAATATCTCGCGTTGTCCCCGCAATATCAGTGACAATCGCTTTTTCTTCTTGAATTAGTTGGTTAAGCAAGGACGATTTCCCGACATTTGGTCGGCCGATAATTGCTGTTGCTAAGCCTTCGCGGAGAATTTTCCCTTGGCTCGCTGTTTGTAAAAGTTGCTCGACGGAAGCGCGAACTAGTTCTGTTTTTTCCAGTAGCATTCGCTGGGTCATTTCCTCTACATCGTCGTATTCAGGGTAGTCGATATTCACTTCGACTTGCGCAAGTGCATCTAAAATTTCTTGGCGCAAATTGCGAATCAACCGTGAAAGATTTCCGTCCATTTGTCTAATTGCCACGCCCATCGCCCGGTCTGTCTTGGCGCGAATTAAATCCATCACAGCCTCTGCTTGTGATAAATCAATTCTTCCATTTAAAAATGCGCGCTTTGTAAACTCCCCCGGCTCAGCTAGATTGGCGCCGTTTCGAAGTAATAATTGCAGTACGCGGTTTACTGACACGATACCACCGTGGGCATTTATTTCCACGACATCTTCTCGCGTAAAAGTACGCGGGGCACGCATAACTGTCGCCATCACTTCCTCAATCACTTCGCCGTCTTCTTTTATATGACCATAATGAATGGTGTGACTTTCCGCATCACTTAAACTATTTTTGGCATAAAAAATACGATCCGCTATCTGAATCGCCTCTGGACCGCTTAATCGAATAATAGCAATGGCCCCTTCTCCCGGCGGTGTTGAGATTGCAGCAATAGTATCAAATTCCATTCTTTACTCATCCTTTCTCATTAGAATTCCAGCTCAAATAAGCTTTATCCTATTTTGAATAAATTTTGGCACATGATTTTGTGCATTTTCAACAACTTACGCTCCGCTTTGACCAAAGCAATTAAATTGTTAGTATTTTGAAGGTTATCCATAGACTTATTAACATATCCACAGAAAAACCGTTAATAAAAATTCATCCCTACCATTTTAACTTATCCACATGTGAATAACAATAGTTTTATCTCTACTAGTTAAGAAAACTTAAATTTTCCCGTTAAAGCTTTAACATATCCTTCTACTTCCTTGGCTTTAACTCAATTCTTTTTCTCTATACTAAAGTCAAAAGGAGGAGAAAAAATGAAAATACATAAACTTACTTGGGTGCTACTAATAGGGCTATTACTGCTCTCATCATGTTCCGCGAAGCAACCAGATGTATATTTATCCGCACAATCCGCCACTGTTTTTTCAGTCGAAAATGGCAAAATGTTATATGAAAAAAACGCCGATAAAGTCATGCCAATCGCAAGTTTAACTAAATTAATGACAGCTTTTTTAGTTCTCGAGGCTGTGGATAACAAAAAATTATCTTGGGATGAGCAACTTGATCTCGTTCGGCTCAATGATCCCTCCGCAGTTTCACTTTACGCTATTACGAAAAAAAGAACATGGTCGGTCAGGGATTTATATAGCGCAATGCTCGTCATGTCCGCGAATGATGCTGCTGAGACGTTAGGTGACCGTTTGGACGGAGCGAATTTCCCTCAAAAAATGAATAATGCGGCGAAAAAAATGGGATTGTCTAATAAAACCAAATTTGTCAGCGCTAGCGGGCTTGATGTTGACGGGAAAATGGCTGTTTCAACTACAAAAGATTTATTTTTGCTATCATCTAAATTAATTTCCACTCATTCTGAAGTGCTTAAAACAACTGCCAAATCCAGCATCATAACCGAAGAAGGCGCCAAACTCGAATCAACTAACGACTTGATTGGTGCCATACAAGGGCTAGACGGGTTAAAAACTGGATTTACAGATGAAGCTGGCTATTGCTTTATCGGAACTGCTGAGCGCAACGGAAAGCGTGTTATTTCGATTGTTTTAAATGCGGATACTGCGGAGAAACGGTTTAAAGATACGGAGAAGCTGATGAAAGTTGGATTTTAGCCATAATAAAAAGGGATTTGCTAAAAAGCAATATCCCTTTTTGTCACTTAACCAACTGCCAAACACGCTCAAATAACTCCTCTTGCCCCTCTTGCTCCCAACGATTTGCAAAATAAGGATTGTGAAAATAAACAAACGCCGTTATAATCGCGGCGCCTTGTTCCTTCCGCCCACTAACTGTCTCTGCTTTTTGCGCTAAATGCTCTAAATGATTCTTCACCAATGCCTCATTTTGCTCAATATAATCCGTATAAAGCAAAAACATCTTCCGGTCAGTTGCATATAGCTTTCTCTTCGTCCCAGCCAAGAGCCAGAGCCAATCGTGAAGCGCCTCATCTGGTGATTGCCCAGCGTCCGGCATCCACGCAAAAATTTCTCGTGAAGTTTCATCCAGCCAACGCAATGCTAGTTTTTGAAATAAATCTTCCTTGTTTCGATAATGCTTATAAAGCGCCGCATGTGTGACGTTCAAATTCCCCGCAATATCATAAAGAGTCGTTTTCTCCATCCCTTTTTCATAAATAATTTT
This sequence comes from Listeria cossartiae subsp. cayugensis, assembly GCF_014229095.1. Taxonomy (GTDB): domain Bacteria; phylum Bacillota; class Bacilli; order Lactobacillales; family Listeriaceae; genus Listeria; species Listeria cayugensis. The sequence continues at coordinate 226,973 of NZ_JAARZC010000003.1, forward strand.
CTCTGCCATATCCAAAATAATTTCTTGTGATAAACGCGCCATTCCAAGCCCTCCATTCCGCTCATTCTTTGCTTTTAATTATACATGAATTTAAAAAAGTTACAAATCCTTGACAAAGTAACCAAAAGGAGTATACTTCCAACTATAAAGTTACTTAAAATAAAAAAAGTAACTATTTTGTAATTAAAGGAGCGAATAGAGCATGACAAATAAACGTGTTGCATTTATTTTAGGGGGTTCTGGCGGTATTGGTAAGGCCGTGGTTGAAAAATTAGTCGCGCAAAATTTTGCGGTAGCTATCCATTATGCTGGAAATAAGGCGAAAGCGGAAGCGCTGGTCGAAACAATTGTAACAGCTGGTGGAGAAGCGATTAGCGTTGGTGGCGACGTTGCGGATGAGGTGCAAATGATTAGCGCATTTGACTTAACCGAAGCGCATTTTGGTGGCGTGGATGTTGTCGTCAATACAGCGGGCATTATGAAATTAAGTCCGATTGCCACTTTAGATATGGACGAGTTTGACCTTATTCAGCGAACTAATGTCCGTGGAACTTTTATCGTTTCCAAGCAGGCTGCCCTTAGAGTGCGAACAGGTGGCGCGATTATTAATTTCTCCACTTCGGTAACCAGAACCAATTTTCCGGCGTATGGGGCTTATGTGGCTAGCAAGGCTGCGGTTGAGTCGCTCACTTTAATCCTCGCGCGCGAACTTCGTGGCAAAGATATTACCGTCAATGCAGTCGCACCCGGCCCAACTGCCACCCCGTTATTCTTAACTGGAAAAGATGAACAAACCATTGAAAATCTAGCAAAAGCAACACCACTCGAACGCCTCGGACAGCCGGATGATATCGCTGAAACCGTAGCCTTTTTGGCCGGACCTGCACGCTGGGTCAATGGGCAAATCATCTTTACAAATGGCGGATTAGCTTAATGAAAAAGGAGGAAAACAAAGCCAATCTTGTTTTCCTCCTTTTATTTTATTCACTGATTACGGAACGTTTTTTAATCGCTAAAACAATAATTCCTGACATTAATAAAGTCAGCGCCAAGAATAGAAAGGCAGACTGGTAGGAGTTAGTAGCTTTTACCAAGTCTCCAATAATCATCGGTGCGAAAAAGCCACCTAAAACCCCGCCCGAGTTAATAGCTGCGTATTTTGTCGCAATGTGGCTCTGTTTGAACAACTTGTGCGGCAGCCCCATCAGCGTTGTAAAGGCCATAATGAGGAAAACATTACATAAGCACAAGCAAATAATCGAAAGCGTCAACTGGTCAAATAAGTACACGCCATACACCGTAAACGCCCCAAGTACGCAAAACGTGAAAATGACCATTGGCTCTTTTCCTTTGAAGAAACGACTAATAAAATAGCCACCAACAACACCCGCGATTAAAATACAAAGTCCCGCTAAAGAACTAATATAACTCACTTGGCTAATAGAAATCCCGCGTACCTCACTCAAATAAGAAGCAAGCCAACTTGTTAAACCGTAGTTCGCCGCATTGATAAATAGCGCCGATAACAACAGAATCCATAGTTGTTTGTCTTTTAAAAGTTCCGAAAAAGGTACTTTGATTTTTTCTTTTTGAGCGCTTAAATCTACTTTTGGCGCTTTTGGTACTACTAGTAAAATCAAAAATCCAATCAAAATTACTGCAAGACCAATCCAATAATATGTATTGCGCCAACCTACTGATAGTAACAGTTGTGCGATTAAAAGCGGGCCAATAAAGGCCGCAAAACCAGAGGAAGCAAGCATTGCCGATTGCGCAAAACCACGCTTATTTAACGGTATATGCAGAGAAATATAGTTGCTGACAGATGGTGGATAACCCGCATGCCCGAACGCCCCGGACAAGAAACGAATAACAACCAAAAACAGCAAGGAATAGCCAAAACCAAAAATAATAAGGAACAGCCCAACGATAATAATGGATATCGCAAGGACAGGTCGCGCGCCAATCCGATTATTTAAGTACCCCATTGGAATTTGAAAAAGTGTGTATCCTAGAAAGAAAGCACTTAAAATCAAACCCTTTTGACTTGGATCAAATCCTAAATCCTGAGAAACAGTTACAAGCGAAATTCCGATAGTATATTTATCTACGTATACACTGGTATAACCTATAAATAGAACGAGTAATACCATTAGCGAATGCCTTTCTCCTTTTACCTGATTCATTTGAATTCACTCCTCTTTAAATCCCGCTACTAACAAAAGAGCATAGCCAGATTCTTAAAGTCTGACTATGCTCTTTTCAAAGCTATTATCCATTTAATTTATAATAATCTAACACAACGTCTGCAACTGATTTAGCCGCAACTAACAACGCATCTTCATCAATGTCGAATTTCGGATGATGATTAAAATATGCATGTGAGACATTTTTTGGCTTTGCACCAATGTAGAAGAAAACGCCCGGGATTTTTTGTAGATAATATGCAAAATCTTCTGACCCTGAAAGCATATCATATTCAGAGATTTCTGTTAAGTACTCCCCAAGACCTTTTTGCAAACTACCAATAACTTGTTCCGTTACAGCTGGATCATTATAAAGTGGCGGATAATCATTTGTATACGTTAATTCCACGCTTACGCCAAACATCGCCTCAATACCAGCAACAATTCGGTGGATTTCCGCGTCCATTTTATCTCGATTTTCAGTATTCATATAACGAACGTCGCCTTCTAACTCCACAGCATCCTTAATTACATTAAAGCTACCTTTTCCGTCAAAAGAACCAATTGTTATAACACCCGTATCAAATGGATTCAAGCGTCTGCTCACAACCGTTTGGATAGCTGTCACAAAATAAGCACCCGCAACAATCGCGTCATTCGCCATATGCGGAGACGAACCATGCCCACCAACACCTTGAATTTTTAATTTAAAATAGGTGCGTCCAGCCATCGCGTAGCCACTATGATAATATACTTGACCACTTTCACCGAATGGAAATACATGAATCCCAAAAATTTGGTCCACATCGTCCAAAATACCGGACTCGACAACGCTTTTCGCTCCGCCGGGTGGTGCTTCTTCGGCATGTTGATGCACAATTTTAATCGTTCCAGGAATATTTTCTTTCAGCTGGATTAAGCAATCTGCCAACACAAGTAAATAAGCCGTATGTCCATCATGACCACAAGCGTGCATTACGCCAGGATTTTTGGACTTAAATGGTAAATCGGTTTCTTCTTCAATCGGAAGTGCATCGAAATCGGCGCGCAAAGCAATAGTTTTTCCGGGTTTGCCACCTTTAATCGTTACAACTACCGCATGGCCATTACCTACTTCCGTTGCAATTTCTACATCTTTTCCTTTGTAAAAATCTTGAATGAATTTTGCTGTTTCTGCTTCATGAAACGATAATTCAGGATGTTCGTGCAAATGACGTCTAATCTGAGTGATTTCATCTTTTCGTTCCTCAAGCATGTTCATTAACTTGGTACGCATGATAAATACAGCCTCCTATTCTTTTGCCGCTTTTAATTCGAGTGCTTTTTTCGCAGACGGTGTTGTTACCGCAACAGCAATAAGTGACACTACACAAAAACCAACATTTGTTAAAAGTCCAACCATTGCAGCTAAATCAATATTTCCGGAAAGTGCAATCACTCCATAAATTGTAGCGGAAATCGCCACGCCGAATGAGCCACCTAGCGAACTTGCCATTTTGTAAATCCCAGAAGCTACTCCGACTTTATCTTCCGGTGCATTGGAAATCGCTGTATCTGTTGAAGGTGTTGCATACATGCCAAGTCCGATACCGAATAAAGCAAAACCGATAAACACAAGTACTGTATAAAGTGTTCCCGGAACAAATGTTAGTGCCATTAATGCAATACCAACTGCTGTAATTCCAGAACCTAGAATCATTGGTTTACGCGCACCAACACGTTGCAGAATTTTTTCACCAATACGAATCATTCCAAGTACACAAACTAGATAACCGATAGAAAGTAAACCTGATTGGAATGCCGTAAAACCACGACCAATTTGCACATAAGTGTTTGCAACAACAAGTGTTCCAGCTGCGGCGTTTAACAAGAAGTTAGAAAGTGTTGCGCCTGTATAAGCTTTATTTTTAAACAACGAGAAATCAATAAATCCATTGGCTTGTCGTAGTTCCACTCGGAAAAATAGTCCCGCGGAAATTAGGAAAACAACGAGCATAGCGATTGTAATTGGGCTTGTCCAACCAAATGTAGCCCCACGAGTAATGATAAGGTTTAAGCAAACCATTGCGATAACGAAAAGAACAAGTCCAACTGAGTCAAATTTTGCTTTCGTATTTTGAACGACTTTACTTTCTGGAGTACCTTTAATTAATAGCATTCCAAGTAGTGCGAATACGATGGAAATAATGAAAATCCAGCGCCAACCCATGTAAGTTGCGATAGCTCCACCTGCAAATGAACAAATACCAGATCCGCCCCATGAGCCGATTGACCAGTAACTAAGCGCTCTTTGTCTGTCCGCACCTTCGAAATAAGCTTTCATTAATGCAAGAGTTGCCGGCATAATACAAGCAGCTGAAAGCCCTTGAATAATACGACCGATAATAAGTAACGTTGCACCTTGAGTCACAACAAGTAGTAGCGAACCTATAATGCTAAGAATAAGTCCAATATAAGTTAATTTTACACGACCAAATTTGTCAGCCATTCCGCCCGCTACAACAATAAAAATACCTGAAAATAGTGCGGTTAAGCTGATTGCGATACTAAGTAAATCTGAGGAAATCCCAAGATCTGATTGTACCGCTGGGATGATATTTACCATTGATTGAGCAAAAAGCCAAAACGTGATAACTCCAAAAACAATCCCAACAATAAGTTTATTTGTGCCTTTATAAGCAGTTGATGTCATTAGTTATTCTCTCCTTTTAAGTAATCTACAACACAAGCTCCCATTGCTTTTGATGCAATTAATAACGAATCTTCATTAATATCGAATTTTGGATGATGATGCGGGTAAAAATGACCATCCGCCGGCATCGCGCCAACATAGAAAAATGAGCTCGGACGTTCTTTTGCATAATAAGCAAAGTCTTCCGATGGCGGTTGCGGCTCACAGCGTATAACATCCGTAATTTCTGGAATATCCGCCCCTTTAATTGATTTAACAACAAACTCTGTCAAAGCTTCGTCATTATTTAAAACCGGATAATCATTTTTGTAATCCAGTTCACAAGTAACGCCAAACATCGTTTCAATCCCGTTAACGATACGCGTAATTTCTTTTTGAATAATATTGCGCGCCTCTTCGGACATTGAGCGAACATCACCTTCAAGTTCCACAGCATCCTTAATTACATTAAAACTACCTTTTCCGTCAAAAGAACCAATCGTAATCGAACCAACATCAAACGGATTCAAACGGCGGCTAATAACGGTTTGAACAGCGACAACGAATTCACTAGCTGCCACAATTGCGTCATTTGCCAAATGTGGGGAAGATCCGTGCCCACCTTGACCTTGAACTTTAAGTTTGAAATAAGAACGACCAGTTTGAATCGCGCCTTCGCGGTAGAAAACCTCGCCTGTTTTCATCGTAGACATAACATGAATTCCAAGTACATTATCCACGCCATCTAATGCGCCATCGTTAATCATTTGAATCGCGCCACCAGGAGGAGTTTCTTCTGCATGTTGATGTAAAATAACAATTTTCCCAGTTAATTCTTGTTTCATTTCGATAAGCGTTTCACCTAAAATAAGCATGTAAGCTGTATGACCATCGTGACCACAAGCGTGCATTACACCAGGGTTTTTAGAGGCAAAAGTTAACCCAGTTTCTTCGTGAATAGGAAGTGCATCAAAGTCGGCGCGAATAGCAAGCGTCTTACCCGGCTTGCCTGTGTCAATCGTTACAACAACACCATTTCCCCCAACATGCGTCCGCACATCGCAGTCCATATCTTTGTAAAAATCTGCCACATATTTCGCTGTATTTTCCTCTTGAAAAGAAAGTTCAGGGTGCTCATGTAAGTAACGACGAATTTCTATCATACGATCTCGTTTTTCGTCTAGTTTTTGAAACAACTTCTCTTTCATTCTCCAAACCTCCATTTTTAATACTTCTGCTGGCCAGAACATCCGTATTTTTAACTACACCTTTATTATAAAAAAATTTATCCTAAAAGAAGTTTGCTTTTTTGCTTAGTTTTAGCTTGAAATTTTCTTCTTTTCTAAACGGCACCGGCCAATGTCAAAAATTCGGTGTTGAAGGTATAAAAAAAGCTCAACTGTTGTAGTTGAACTTTTTAAATCGAACTTCTAAACTCATAAAAATGAATCGCATTAATATCTAAATAAGCATAAAATGACCAATCTTCCGTAATCGACTCATCCGTCACCGTAAGCGTCGGCTGTGAAACCTCCACAATATAATCCAAAATTTCTTGATCCATCCCATACTTACTATTCAACTGCCAATACTTCGAGTAAAGCGCCCCATTATCACGGTCAAACTGCCACTTGCGCACCTGATAATCACCAGCCTCAAGCCCCGTAAGTCGAATATGCATTTCTTTTTGCTCTTCTTTAATGAACCGTTCCTCCACCGAATAACGCGGATTAATCGTCGCACAGTTCATCAAAATCAACTGATATCCGTCGACATGCTTCGTCATAATAAAGTCCGGACCTTCCGCGACAACAACACCTTTAAGCCTTCTCAAAAACTTCACCGCATAAAACGCCGGCCTTTTTCCGTTAAAGAAGTGAAACATTTCAATCCCGTCAAGGCTAATATTTAACTTACTATCATCACCCTCATGCAGCTCCGTATTAATCCAAAAGCCTAACGCATCCACTTCCGGCACCAAATCTAACATCGTTTTCAAAACAAGCGCACCCCGGAAAAATGTCCCGTTCGTGTACCTAGTATTCCCCGATAGCGTATTCCAATTCACCAACATCAACGGTTTATTAATATGATGATGCTTCAAGAAAGCCTTCAATTTCAACGTTTTCGACAAACAATGATCCTCTGAAACTAAAAACGACTGCGTATCCTCTTTCGAAAAATCTACCGCTTCATTTTGATTTGCATTAAAGGCGACAAAATCAATCTTGTCCGCTTCTTCTAAAAACCACATGTGGCACTCTGGCACCGCATCTTTTGACAACGAAAACGGGACAAAATTTCCGACTTGGATAGCAGGAAAACGCGATTTTATAATTTGATATAGTTTCAAATAGAGTTTTCTTAACTCCTCTTTATCAGCATATGTATTTTTCGGCTCAAAAAACATAAAATGCCATTTAGAAACAAATTCCCGCCCAAAAACTTGAATACAATGCCTTAAAAAGTGATCCAACCGCTCAAAAACAGCTTCTTCATCGCCTAATATATCTTGATACTCCAACCGAATAAACAACTGTAAATTCTGCTGTTTTAAAAAAGTGAGCGCTAAATCCGCATTAGCATATGGCGAAGACGTTGGCACTAACTCATCCGTTTCCGTTTCGGGCAAGAACGTCGAACCTCTAAACAAATGACGAATACCAATATAATTTATCCCAATTTCATCACGCGTCGTAATAATCTGCTTTTGCACGTTATGCTTCAATACTTCTTTAAGCTCACCAATCGTCAAAATGTTCATATTCTTACTAAGAGAGCGCGCCGCTTTTTCCGTAATATCAATCTTCTTTTTCTCAAAAGGCGCTTTATTTAATTCCTTACCAAGCTCCACATCGTAATAAAGTCCCGCTAACTTCACTAAAATCTCCGGCGATGGCGCAATATGTTCGATACTAGCGCCCATTTGCGACGCCCGATTTTCTATTAACAAATTCGTTTCCGAATGATGTTCCATACGATATTCGCTAGGCGTTAACTCAAAATGAAACTTGAACACTTCCGAAAAATGTTTTTGACTCGAAAAGCCATTTTTCAGCGCTATTTCCGTAATAGTTTCCGCCGAGTGAAGCAAATCTTGAATCGCATGCTTCAGCCGAACTTCCGTCAAATACTGCAAAAAGCCTAACCCCGTCGTCTTTTTAAAATAACGCGACAAATACGCCTCACTCAAAAACTCTTTTTGGGCAAACTCCCGCAGAGACAAGGCTTCATCAAACCGCTCTTCCACTTCCCGAATAATACGCGAAATCCGTTTATCATTAACTTCTTTCCGTGCCGAAGACGGAATTCCTCTTTTCAAAAAGCGCGTAAGCAAAAGTAAAATTTGGAATAATGCCGATTGCGCCTCTAATTTATTCGCGCGTTTTTTAGTCGCCGAGGCAATCAAAAGCTCACTAATCGACTTTCGTAAAGACCCAACAACCCGCTCGCGCCCCGGATCACTCTCCTTCGAGAAAAATTTAAACGAATGCTGGAAATAATCCTCATAATAATGCGCAAAAAATGTATCTGAAATAGTTAAATCAATAATTAAATTAGCTTCATTTCCTTCAATTGTATAAAAAGTGTTGCGATCAAGAACTAAAATATCGCCTTCCTGCAAATAAAATTTCTGCTCTGAAAGCTTAATCGTTATCTGTCCAGAAATAGCAAATACCAACTTTGTTCCAAGTGAAATTTCCGAAGTCAGCTGCTTTATATGTTGAATCCCAATCGTATAATCTTTCAAATGTGGCACGTGATTCACTCCTTCGTTTAACTTAATCGGACACTTTTATATTATCATAGACGTGAAGATTAAGCGCTAGTGTTTTTGGTTGGGGTTTATAAAAACAGATTATGCTTTTCCTTGTGTTACTGATTATCCAGCCTTATAATAATTTAAAAAACAGTCTTCACGGGAGTGTGCTTAATGAAAAATAATAATTCGAAAAAACCAGCACAGATAGGCAATATTTCTTCAAATAAAACTACAGCATCGAACAGTTCTAATTTAGCAAGAATACAGAAAATAGTTGCTACGCACGGGAAACTATCACTTGATGATCAGATTACCTATATGAAGCATAAAGGTATAACTTTTAATCATATTACAGAAGATGCTGCCAAAGATTATTTATCCCAGAATACCTATTATTATAAAGTAACAGCTTTTAGGAAAAATATAGCAAAAGAAAACGGAAAATATACTTCTTTGGACTTTGGTTTATTAAGCGATTTAGCAACCATTGACATGTATTTAAGGTACGCACTAATAAAAATAAATTTAGACATCGAACATACACTTAAAGCTTTATTGGTAAGTGTAATAACTAGGTCGAATGCTGAAGATGGGTATACTATTGTAAAAGAATATGATACGTATTGTAAAACTAAATTAATGGCAAGCAATCCTCGTTTAAAACCAGAAGAATATATTCCTGTGGATAAAAAAATAATGAATAGAAATAAAAGTAGAGACGGATATCATTATGATTTGTACATGAAAAGAAAAAATAATCCTCCTATTTGGGTTTTAATTGAATTAATGTCATTTGGAGAACTTATAAGGTTTGTAGAGTTTTATTATGATAGTAATAAATATAAGAGAAAACTGTTTACGCCAGCTTTTATATTATTAAAATATACAAAAAATCTTAGGGACTCTGCAGCACATAGTCGACCTCTTTTGTTAGATGTTGTTTTACCAAAACAGATAACCCCAACTCAAAATGCAACACAATATGCTGAAAAAGCTGGTGTAGAAAAACTAGAACGTAGGAACTTAGTTTCAAATAAAAAAATTCACGATTTTATTTGCATGCTTATTCTTCATGATGAATATATTAAAAGTGATGCCATGAAAAGTGATAGAAAAATAGAGTTAACTAATTTAATCGAACGCTGTACAAAACGGTCTCACTACTATAAAGATCAAGCTGACTTAATTAGGGTTTACGAAGTTTTGTCTAAAATCCTTGCCAACTACCACCAAAAATGCTAAAATTTATTCAAAGGAAAAAACGGTTCGACCGTTTATCACTCATGTACAATATTGTATGTAAGTTGGTTATTCTTCACAAAATAAACTATTTAAGACAAGCTTCCGTTTTCTAGTCTGTCTTAAGTAGTTTATTTTTTTACTGTATAAAAAAGCCAGCCAGGATTAATTTCCCGACCGGCTTTTTGATTTTAATCTTCTTCCACTTGAATTGAAACACCCACATCTAGCAAGTCTTCAATCGCTTCAATCACAGAAAACTCGCCATACTTATATACTTCCTCATTCACAACTAAAACCGGCAAAGCTTCCATCCCGTTCTCGTCAAGCAGCGTCTCAACCAACTCCGGCAATTCCACTTTCCCGACCTCACCAAGCTGAATATCAAACACAATACCTGTATATTCAAAATGGATTTCACGCTCAGCTTCACTTTTATTCATAAACTCTTTCCATATCTCTAGGTGTATCTCCGACTCATTTTCCGCAGAATAAAAGTAACTAATATGCTTCATCCAAAAATCACTTGCTCTCTAAATCATGAACAAACAGCCCACTTAATAATTTCGGCTCAAACCAAGTCGATTTTGGTGGCATGATTTCCGAAGCATCTGCCACACTAAGTAAGTCGTCCATTGTTGGCGGGTACATCGCAAACGCGACCGAATGACTGCCATTATCAACGAGACGCTCTAACTCACCTAATCCGCGTATTCCACCAACAAAATCAATGCGATTGTCGCGACGAATATCCTCAATCCCAAAAATCGGCGTTAAAACTTGCGATTGTAATATCGAAACATCCAGCTGCCCGATAACATCACTTGGAATCACTTCACTTTTCGCCGTAAGCTTATACCAAATTCCGTCTAAATACATCCCAACTTGTTTTGGTTGTTCGGGTTTAAATGCTTCTTTACCAACCTTCTCCATGTCAAAACTAGCTTCTACTTTGCTAAGGAAATCCGCTTCAAGTGGCACATTCACAACCCGATTATAATCAAGAATTTCTAATTGCTCTTCCGGGAAAACAACCGATAAAAAGAAATTGAATTCCGCTTCTGGCCCAGCCTCTGGAAACTCGTCGCGCCGTTTCAAGCCAACTTTTACCGCCGACTCCGTTCTATGATGACCGTCTGCGATGTATAGCGCTGGGACTTCCGAGAACGCCGCTGACAGGTCTTCTAAAATATGTGCGTCCGTAATTGCCCAAACCTTATGTGCGACCCCGTGGAAGCTCTCAAAGTCGTATTCAGGCTCATTTTCCCTCACCCAGGACTCAACAAGCGTATTAATCGCTTCTTTTCCACGATAAGTTAAGAAAATCGGACTTGTATTCGCATCACAAACATCGACATGGCGAATCCGGTCCAACTCCTTCTCCTCACGAGTCAGCTCATGTTTTTTAATCTTCCCATTCATATAATCATCAATCGAGGTACAAACAACAAGCCCCGTTTGCGGACGACCATCCATCGTCAGCTGATAAATATAAAATGCCGGATTTGCTTCTCTTCCAAGCCAACCATCCAGCTCAAATTGCTCCAAATTGTCAGCCGCCTTTTGATAAACAGCTGGGTCGTAAGGGGAAATCGCCGGATCTAAATCAATCTCCGCCTTATCAATATGTAAAAAAGAATATTTATTTGCATCACCAAGTTCGCGTGCCTCATCCGAATTAAGTACGTCATATGGCAATGAAGCCACTTTTTCCACTAAATTTTTAATTGGACGAATCGCTTTAAATGGACGTATGTTTACCATTGTTATCCTCCTTTTTAGTAAAAGAGCATGAACCCCTCTGGCAATAACCATCACGTTTCATGCTCTCATTATTTCCCGGGTAATAATTTAAACTGTTACACCTAAGGGCTCAATAAGTCGAACACGCAAAACCCCTTGTACAGACAACAAATCTTGCTTTAATTGTTCCAAATTAGCTTGCGTTTCCTTATCAATATCAATTAACGTGTAGGCATATTCATTTTTACTGCGATTGGTCATATCTAAAATATTTAAAGAATATTTCCCAAGTTCTGTCGTGATTTGCCCTACCATATTCGGAATATTTTTGTGGCAAATACCAATCCGCGGATGCCCATTATACGGCATTTCAACGTTTGGATAGTTAACAGAGTTTTTAATGCTACCAGTTTCAAAATAAGCTTGTAGTTCTTTCGCAGCCATTTTGGCACAGTTGGTTTCCGCTTCTTCCGTCGATGCGCCTAAATGAGGAAATACATGCACTTTTTTATGATTTAATAATTCTTTTGTCGCGAAATCTGTAATATATAAACGTAAAAGTCCATCGTCTAAAGCTTCTCTCATAGAAACAGCATCCACTAATTCGCCGCGTGAAAAGTTCAGTAAAACCGCATTGTCTTTCACTAATTGCAGCGTATCTGCGTTAAACATGCCGCGCGTTTTATCTGTTAAAGGCACATGGACCGTTAAATAATCACATGTTGCTAAAACTTCTTCTATCGTCATCGCGCGTTCCACTTCTTTAGAAATTCTCCAAGCCGTGTCCACCGAAACGAACGGATCATAACCAACCACATCCATTCCAAGTGATAAGGCATCATTCGCCACTAAGGCACCAATCGCACCCAAGCCAATAATCCCCAATTTTTTACCCGCAAGTTCTGTTCCTGCAAAAGCTTTTTTACCAGCTTCGACTTTTTGCTCGACATCATCTTCCGCCGGTAATTCTTTCACCCATTCCGTTCCTTCCAAAATTGGGCGTGCCGAAACGAATAAACTCGCAAGGACTAATTCCTTCACAGCATTGGCATTCGCACCAGGCGTGTTGAATACAACAATACCTTTTTCAGAACAATTTTCTACTGGGATATTATTAACTCCTGCACCAGCTCTAGCAACTGCCTTCACTGTTTCTGGAAAGTCAAAATCGTGTAAGTTGTAACTCCGTAGTAAAATCCCGTCTGCTGGCTGGTTTGCATCAATCACATATTTTTCGAGATCAAATGTCTTTAAGCCTTCTTTTGCGATAGCATTAAACGTTTGGATATTAAACACGTACTTCTCCCCCTTTTCTTGCATTTGCAAATTTTTCCATAAAGGCGATTAGAGCTTCCACCCCTTCAATTGGAAATGCATTATAAAGACTTGCTCGCATACCGCCCACTGAGCGATGTCCTTTCAAGTTTTTAAAACCATTTGCTTCAGCTTCTTGAACAAAAGCTTTATCAAACTCCGCTGAATTCGTCACAAAAGGAACATTCGTGAGCGATCTAGCAGAAGGTTCGACCGGTGAAGAAAAGAAATCCGATTGATCAATATAATCATATAATAATGCCGCTTTTTTGCGATTTAACGCCTCGATTCCAGCAACGCCACCTTGCTCTTTAATCCATTCAAATACTAATTTCGCTACATAAATGGCGAACGTTGGTGGTGTGTTATACATCGAATCATTCTCGGCTTGTACTTTGAAATCTAACATAGAAGGAAGCCCTTCTACTTGCCCAAGTAAATCTTCGCGCACGATGACAAGCGTTAACCCAGCAGGACCGATGTTTTTTTGCGCGCCCGCATAAATTAAGCCAAATTTTTTCACATCATAAACGCTGGATAAAATATTAGAGGACATATCGGCAACGATTGGTACAGCAGAATCTGGCACATCAAACATCGCTGTTCCTTCGATCGTATTATTTGTCGTTACATGTAAGTAAGCCGCATCACTAGAAACTGTAGGAATTTCAGGAATATAGCTGAAATTGCGGTCTTCAGATGAGGCAATCACTTCCACCTCAACACCCTGAATTTTTTTGGCTTCGGAAATTGCTTTTTTCGCCCAAGATCCTGTGTTTACATAAGCTGCTTTTTTACCATTTGCAAGATTCATCGGCACCATGTTAAATTGTAAACTCGCACCACCTTGCAAAAATAGTACTTTGTAATTATCTGGAATCTCCATCAATTCTCGAATTAAGCTCTCCGCATCGTCTAGGATGTTTTGAAATAATTCTGAACGGTGACTCAGCTCCATTACTGACATTCCTGAACCATTGTAAGAGAGTAGCTCCCTTTGAACCTTTTCAAGTACCGGTACTGGTAAAACTGCCGGACCTGCCGAAAAATTATAAACACGTTCCACTCAACATCTCTCCTGTCTTCAAATTTCCCCAATTACTTACAAAAATTTTCACCAATAATCGAATACTTATTGGCCAGATATGAGCCTTCCTCGTTACACTTATGCTTTTCGAAGTTCTGTTGTTAAGAAATAAAAAAGCCGAATCTGTGATATTCTACACAATATTCGGATTTTTCAGCGCTTAAAAGTAAACACTGCCCTTTGTACTTTTGTATATTATAGCAGAAACAGCGCTGTTTTTCAGAAAATTTATACTAAATCTACAAATAAATGTGATGTTCCAACTTTCCGCTATAAAAAAAGTGCGAAAATCAGCTATTTAAAGCCATTCTCGCACTTTTAAAATTTGAAAACAGCTTCACAAAAGATGTTAGCTATTTTTCACTTTTCGTCCTAAAGTAAACCAATACACGGCAAAAAATACGATGAGCGCAATAATTGCTGTGCGGTACATGATCGCATAATTGTAGTAAGTCGCCACGATACTCAGGCCAAAACTACCAACAGCCATCCCAATATCCATCCCCGAAAGAAAAGTCCCATTCGCGGTACCTTTATTGTGAGGTGCAGCCCGGTCAACAGCAAGCGCTTGAAGTGCCGGTTGCGACATCCCGTAACCTAGCCCAAAGAAGAGCGACGCGATAAACAGACTGATTGCCCCCGTTGCAAACGAAAGAATCAATATCCCGATAATCATCGAAAGCGCGCCCGGAATAACAACAAAACGGTGCCCCTTCGTATCATAAAGCCGCCCAGCAAACAATCGGCTCACAAGTACCATAATCGCTTGCCCAATAAAGTAAACCCAAGTTGTCGAAATCCCTAACTCCGTCCCATACACCATCATGAACGTCTGAATCCCACCAAGCGGAATCGCCATTAATAAACATAATCCAGCTGGAAGTAAAGCCGTTTTCTCGAACAATTTCATTTTATGATGTACGACTTTGTCCGATTTTGGAATTTTCAGCTGTGTCATCAAAATTAAAATAAAAACCATCAAAACTAGCGAAAATGTCACCAATACATCGAAAGAAAAATAATTCATAATTAAAATTGCAATAATCGGCGCCAGTGACATTCCAAGCGCAGTTGTAAGCCCGTAAAACCCAATACCTTCTCCGGTTCTGCTCGGCGGTACTAATTTAGAAACACCTGTCGCAATCGATGTTGTACCAATCCCCCATCCAGCCCCGTGAAAAAGCCGTAATAACAGCAAGGCCGCAACCGCAGTCGACCAGTAAAAGTTCACCGTCGTTAAAATTAAAATCAAAAATCCGACAATAATTAATACTTTCGGTCCAAATTTATCGTTCCAACTTCCCGCAATCGCTCGCATCAGTAGTGCCACAATCGAAAATAATCCTACCGCCAAACTCGCTTGCATTTGTGTTCCGCCTAGTTCAATAATCCGGGCCGGTAACGTCGGCATAAACACCATAAATCCAATATATAAAAGCACGCTTCCTAATAATAAAAATACGTAGTCCTTCGTCCAAAGTCTTGTCTTATTTTCCAAAATTTACCCCTCTTTACTCTATATTAGTAGAAATGTTCTTTAAAATCGCCGTGAATTTCTCCAAATCTGCCCGATCAATTCCTGCAAACATTTTTTCGCAACTCGCTTCCACGATATCTCGCAGTTCATTCGTCTCTTTTCGCCCTTTTTCCGTTAAAGATAATAGCGAAATCCGTCTATCTTCTGTACTGATTTCCCGCACAATAAGCTCTTTTCTGAGCAAAACATCGACAATGCGATTCACAGTCGGCGTGTCCTTCTTCGTCCAAAGCGCAATCTCTTTTTGTGAAATTGGCTCGTTCGCTTCAATACCCTCTAAAACAGACCACTGCTCAGGCGTCACATCATAACTCGCAATCGAACGCAGCAAAAACAAATGCATTTTCTTCGCTGTCGTATTCACATCAAATGAGATTTCATCATAATATCCGCGCATTACTATCCCCTTTTCCATTGTCTTAACAATAATTGTCATAACAATCATTATACATATTAATGACCTCTTTGACAAGAAAAGCAGCCGAATAAACGACTGCTCTTACAATAATTCCACATCAATAATATCTCTAAATTCTATAACGTATTCATACCCAACTATATCCTTAAAAATAACTTCTTCTGTTAACATATCTATTTCGAGTGGCACCAAATCTTGTTTTTCAAGTTCTCCAAGCCCAAGAAACGCGGAAGGATATTCAAATGATGCTAGGCGTAAAGAAGAAACATCTGCTTCTTGAAAATAGTTTAAACGAACGACCCATTCTCGCTTCACGGCGTCTTTTAATGTGATAAAAAAGCTCTCGCGTTCTAAATAATCCACTTCTGGCCGACTCGTTAAAAAAGCAGCATTCTTCGCTGTCCGCACTTGCTCTTTCTGAATTGCCGTAACCATAATTATCACCTCTTAACTCCATTATACGAACAAACGTTCTATAAATCAAGTGTTTTTCTGAAAAAGTTTTTTCGCAAGAGCCAGAACTGGTTTAGCGCTTACATAATCTTTTTCCGACAAAAACACTTGCAAATTAATAAATAGTTGCTATACTTATGTAAGTAAATAACATTAACAAAGGAGTTTTATAATTATGACTAATACATTTTTAGATTCTATTAAAGTTCGTCGTTCCATTTATGCACTAGATAAAAACGTTTCCCTAGAGGATTCCAAAATTGAAGAAATCATTAAAGACGCTGTTAAATATAGCCCATCTTCATTCAACTCTCAAAGTTCTCGCGCTGTTATTCTTTTAGGAGAAAACCATGATAAACTTTGGAATATCGTAGAAGATACTTTGCGCGCAATCGTACCTGCTGAAAACTTTGCAGCTACTGAAGAAAAAGTTGGTTCTTTCCGCGCTGGATACGGAACAGTTCTTTTCTTTGAAGATACTGCTGTTATCGAAGGCTTACAAGAAAACTTTGCTTTATATGCAGATAACTTCCCTGTATGGTCCGAACAATCTTCAGGTATTGCACAACATTCTGTATGGGTTGCTCTTGCAAACGCTGGTATCGGCGCTTCTCTTCAACATTACAACCCACTAATTGACGACGCTGTTAAAGCTGAGTGGAATATTCCTGCAAGCTGGAACCTACGCGCTCAAATGCCGTTTGGTAACATCGTTCAAGAAGCTGGCGAAAAAGAATTCATCGATGACGCTGATCGTTTCCGCGTTTTCAAATAATAAATGTTTCACGTGAAACAAAAAATTCCGCGACCATTAACTGGTATCGCGGAATTTTTATTTTGCTAAACTTTTAAATCTGCTTCTAAGTTCATCACAACTGACAATACCAGCAATTGCGCCTTTAATTTCTCCATCAACAAGAACAAGCGAATTGGGTATTCCTTTTACATCAAACTGTTGAGCTAATGCACGTTGTTTATCTACATTAATTTTCACAACTTGGACATTACCTTCTTCCATCTCAGAGAATTGCTCAAGCGTTGGCCAAAAGCAGCGGCACGGTGCACACCACTCTGCCCAAAAATTAAGTAATATTTTAGGATGGCTGCTAATAATCTCTTCCAAGTCATCTTCTTTTGCAAAAATAATCGCCATACATATCCACCTCACATTCAGAATATTCCAAAGTTGTATCGTGGTCAAGTAAAGGGTTTTAGAATAGCAATTTATCTTGCTCTTTGTTCATTTTTTGACACTTTTGTTTCACGTGAAACATTTTATTTGCTATGTAATATCTCTAAAATGCGTAAATCTAGCAAACCAGTATTTTTCAAGGTCATGTCTGCCTCGCGCAGACCAGAACCAACACCTACACTTACAATCCCAGCTGCATTGATTGCTTCGATTCCAGCTTGAGCATCTTCAACGCCAACTACTTCTGATGTTTCTAACCCTAAACCACGGCAAGCTTCCACAAAAATTTCTGGATCAGGTTTTGATTTAGTGATTTTTGCCGCATCCACAATGTAATCAAATTCTTGTTCCATTTCTAGCGCGCTCAACACCGTACGAGCATTTTTTGAAACAGATGCAATGGCGCATTTAAGATTTTGCTTTTTAAGATCTACAATAAGCTCTTTAATTCCTGGCAAAACATCAGCTGGCGTAATTTCTTGCAATAAGCTCACATAGAACTCATTTTTATCTGCTGCAAGAGCTTCGATTTGTTCTTGTGTAAAATCGTTTTCGCGGCCGCCCTTCTTCAAAATTAGCAGTAGCGAGTCAATTCTACTCACGCCTTTTAAATTTTCATTAAATGCTTCATCGAATTCGATTCCGATACTTTCTGCTGTTTTTTTCCAAGCTAAGTAGTGATAATGCGCCGTATCTGTGATGACACCATCTAAATCGAAAACTACTCCTTTTAATGCTGTTGTCATTCTACTCGTCCTTTCCAAACTGCCGCCACATTTCGCGCGGTTCTTCTTAAATTATTTGGTGTTTCTTTAAGTATATTTTCTAAAGTTGCTGGTTTGGCAATGGATGGAAATACTGCGCTGATTCCGACTTCGTAAACTGCTTCGAGGCCTTCACCAACACTTCCACAAATTGCGAAAACCGGTGTTTCTTTCGGCACTACTTTTGCAACGCCAACTGGAGCTTTTCCTTGAGCGGTTTGCCCGTCCATTTTACCTTCGCCAACGATGACTAGATCGGCATCTTCGCAAACGGTTTTGATTTGAAGTGCTTCAATCACAAAATCAATTCCCGATAGCAAATTCGCTTCTGCAAATGTCACCAGTCCAGCGCCAATTCCGCCACCAGCACCAGCTCGCGGCATTGTAACCATCGCTGGATTTGCTAACTGATAAAAATGGCACATGGCTTCATCTGTACTTGCCAAATCGGCTTCCGACAGCCCTTTTTGCGGGCCAAACACATAAGATGCGCCAGACTCTCCACAAAGCGGATTTTCAACGTCGGTCACAATATTCACCGTGATATTTTTTAACTCAGCGGCTACATTTTCAGAACGAATCGTTGCGATTTTCGCTAAATTGGTGCCAATTGGATCGACGACATTATTTTCTGCGTCCAGGAATTCATAACCAAGCGCACTAGCCATGCCAATTCCACCGTCGTTTGAAGCGCTTCCACCAATACCAATGATAATCTCGGTCGCACCTTTTTCTATCGCGTGTAAAATTAGCTCGCCCACGCCTTTTGTGCTGACTTGAAGTGGGTTCCGCTTGCTCATCGGGACTAAGTGTAAACCGCAAACTTCTGCCATTTCAATCAGCGCTGTTTTGTTTCCACTCGTGAAAGCAACTTGCGCTGAAATTTGGTCGCCAAAAGGTCCAGACACGCCAATTTTCATTTTTTTTGCATCTAAAGCATTACTTAAAATCTCTAGCGTACCTTCCCCGCCATCACTGACAGGGAGCAAATGATAATCTGCATCTGGATAAACCTCTTGAAAGCCCTCTTTAATATACTCTGCCACCTCATGCGCCGTCAAACTTTCTTTGAATGAATCCGGTGCAATGACTATTTTCATAAAGACACATCCTTCTGTTCCAAATTAATGGTTAATGTATCCGTTAATTGTTGTTTTTCTCCGTAGATAACTAATTCTAGCACGCTTTTTGTATTTTTTGAAAGTTGCAGTATATTTGGCGCGATTTCTACTAAAATTGTTTCACCTTTCCAAGCGAATTCAAACGCAACTGATTGCCACGCATCCGGTAAATTTGGTGCGATTTCCAGCAATTCCCCGCTAGTATCAAAGCCCGCAAATCCAAAAACTACCGCCAACCAAATTGCGCCGAGTGATGCCGCATGAAGCCCATCATCTGATGAATGAGGTTCACTTCCAAGATCAATTAAACACGCTTCTTGGAAAAATTGGTAAGCTTGCGCGCGATTTCCAGTTTGATTTTCCACAATTGCATGGATTGCTTTACTTAAAGAAGAATCATGAATCGTTCGTTTTTCATAATAATCTAGGTTTTTCTTCACAATATTCGGTGCAAACATCTTAGGAAATAGATAAAATAACATCACTAAATCTGCTTGTTTTAAAATTTGCAATTCGTTTACTTCTTGACGTGAATAATCTAGCAAAATTCCTTGCGTGCCTTGTGCCGCCTTATATTTATCTAAATTTATCCAGTCTTTTTGCAAGAAAGTGTCATCTTGTGGAATTAAGCCCGCTTCGTTTATGACAGGTAAATATAGATTTTTAAGGAATTTTTCCGCTCGTACCGTGAAAGATTCGTTATCTTTATTCCATTCAAGCGCCTTTTTGACATTGTAGTGCGCCATGTAATTCGTGTAAGTATTATTATCGATATGCTCCGTGTACTCGTCCGGCCCAATCACATCAAGAATTTCCAAGCGACCATTACGCTTAGTTGCACGGCTCATCCAAAATTCAGCTGTTTCAAGAAGCAGTTCCGCGCCACAATCAGCCATGAACTGCGCATCCCCCGTTGCCGCTTCATATTCACAAACCGCATAAGCAATGTCCGCCACTAAATGATGCTCCGAAATCGCTGAAGCTACCTTTTGACGTGTTCCAGTCCGAATATTAATCGCTGCAAATTCCGGTGTTTCTTCTTCGCCAGAAAATGCACTTTCCCACGGATAAAGCGCCCCATTATAGCCATTTTTAGCCGCTTTTTCTCTTGCTTCTTTCAAATGAAGATAACGATATTGCAGTAGTTGTTTGGCAATTTCCGGCTGATTATAAAGGAAAAATGGCATAATGAAAATTTCTGTATCCCAAAACACATGTCCCTTGTAACCTTCCCCAGTCAGCCCTTTCGCACCAACACTACAGCGAAAATCTTCTTTCGGCGTCATAATTTCTAAATGATAGCACGCAAAATCCAGCGCAAACTGATCAAATTCATTCGTGCTCTTAACGTGAACACCTGCATGCTCCCAAAAATCAGCCCAAACAGTTTCCGAAGCCGATTTCAGTTCTGCGTAGCTTGCTTTTGGAAATTCCGCATCCACTTCATCTAGTGAAGTTTTAACCACACTTATTTTTTCCAAAGCGAACACTTGATTTATAGCGGTTTCTTGCTTCACTTCGGTCATCAATTGCCGATTTTTCGCAGTGAAAATTCCTTTCTCGTTCACTTTTGTTGCTACTGTAATTCGCTGTTTGCTCTCGATTGTTTCGTATCCGCCGACCATCAACTCTTCGTCAAAAATCCGCAAACTCGACTCCGCTAGCTGCTGCGTTCCAAAATTGGTTTGTTGCGCATCAATACCAGTCTTTACTTTCACTTTCATATTGGCGCTTAAAGGTGTGATCTCCACTTTAGCCGCGATAACATGTTTTATTGCTTTTGAAACAAATCGGTGAAAATTCAGTTGGTATTTTTTGCCCGCGCTACTTTCCCAAGTGATTTTGCGAATTAATTCTCCTGTGTCCATATCTAAAAAACGTTCGTATGCGTGGACTTTTCCCGCTTGCATCGAAAAAACTTCGCCATCAAGCGTCACTTGGAATCGCGTCACATCCGGCAAATTCACTAGCTCCGAACTCATCGAACCGCTCGGACGATTGTAAATTCCCGCCACATACATACCGCGAACTTGCTCCGGATACTCTTCTTCAAGAGCACCGCGCACACCCAAATAACCGTTTCCCACAGTCATTTGGCTTCCATATTTATTTAGATAATTTAATGCAAATTCCTTCTCAATTATTTTCCTCATAAAGAAACACTCTCACCTTTTTCTGCCGATTCGTATAAGCTTTCAACGATTTTTTGGATGATATAGCCTTGTTCTGCGCCGGCAAGCTCCACTTTTCCATCACCAAGAACACTATCAACAAAGGCTTTCATGCTATTTTCGTGTTTATTTTCATCCAGTTGACCAAGGCTCTCCAATAACTCAAATGCACCTGCATTATCTGTATAAATTTCAGCCGGGTATAAACTCCCTCCAGCTAAGTCACCGAAAAAGTCGACATTTAGCATGTTTTCCGGTTTAATATGTAGCGCAAAAGAAGTATCCAGCTCAATCAATCCGCCATTTTCCAGTTCAATAAAGCCAAATAAAGAATCTTCTACGGTATATTTTTTCGGATCCCATGAACCAAATGTCCCAGCACTTTTCTTCGTACCGATTTTTTGGAAACTTTTTGCCGTTACTTTCTTCACTTTTGGAAAGCCGAGGACGAACATCGCCGCATCAAGCATATGAATCCCCATATCAATCAACGGACCGCCACCTTGCATTTCTTTGTTCGTAAACGTTCCCCAACCCGGGACACCAGAACGACGAAGCGCAGTAGCCTTCACACAATAAATCTCACCTAAAAGCGCCGAATTTCCTTTTAAAAACTGTGCTTCACTAGAAAAACGATGGTGGAAATCATATGCCAAAATCGCACCCTTTTCCTCAGCCAGCTCCCACATCGCTTTCGCTTCTGCCGCACTCATTGCGGGTGGTTTTTCACACATAACGGCTGCCCCATGCGCTAATGAAAGCATCACATTGTCAAAATGGAACCGATTAGGCGTATAAATACTCACAATATCAATTTTTTCTGTAGCAAACATTTCTTCTGCTGTAGCATAATGCTTCTCAAAACCATTGTTCACGCGGAACTCTTCGCCTCGTTCCATACTTGGATCGCAAACAGCCACTAGCTCTAGTTCATTTCTTGTCTTATAATATGCAGCGTGAACCTTCTCAGCGACTTGTCCGGCGCCTATAATTGCAACTCTTTTTTTCATTATCCGAAACTCCTTTTAGAAAAATCCGTCCGCTTTGAATGGGACGGATTTTCTATTTTAAATTAAACAGCTTTTTAAATGCGCTAATGCATCTTTATAAGCTTGTTCAGGATTTTCACTACGAACACGACATTCAAAAGTTAAAAATCCGTTGTAACCGTTCTTTTTCAGTTGATCAAAACTTGTTTTAAAATCAAGGCTGCCGCTTCCTGGTTGGTAGCGATGATTATCAGCAACATGAATGTGACCAATTGATGCTTTATACGTCTCAAGTGCAGCTGGAATGCTATCTTCTTCAATGTTCATATGATAAAAGTCAGCGATAATTTCTACATTTTTGAGATTATTTTCAT
This sequence comes from Listeria cossartiae subsp. cayugensis, assembly GCF_014229095.1. Classification (GTDB taxonomy): domain Bacteria; phylum Bacillota; class Bacilli; order Lactobacillales; family Listeriaceae; genus Listeria; species Listeria cayugensis. Next base: position 249,995 of record NZ_JAARZC010000003.1, read on the forward strand.
CAATATACTTCTGCGCATCCCCCAGCAAATTAATCATGTGATCTTGGTATCTGTTAAGCGGCTCAAGGTAAACTTTTGTGCCAGTCTCCTCAGCAATTTTATCCAAGTAAACTAATGACTCGCTCACTGCTTTGAAATCTCCGGCTTGGCTACGTGGTGAAGTCATTGGTGGAAGGCGATACGTGAACATTCCCCACGCCGCTGGAACAACAATCCCTTGTCCGCCAACTTCTGCTAAAGCTTCTAAAATCGCCTTAATTTCTTCTAAACCGTTCAGTCTGCGCTCTTCAATGAAGTCACCAATCCAACCATCATAACCGCCACATGCAGTACTAACAGGTAGCCCAGTTTTTTCGATAGCCTTCTTTACTTCATCCAAATTTTCCACAAGTAATTTACCATCAATTTCAAAACCTTCAAAGCCCATTTCTTTTACATAAGCAAATTTTTCTTCAATATTTTCCGGGAAAAATGCTTGGTTTTGTGTGCCTAATTTCATTATTATCGCTCCTTAAAGGGTAATCCCCATTTTAATACTTAAATCAGGTTGTTGATCGACATATTTCATGTAGCTCTCAGCAGAATCAGCGAATGGAACAACTGGATCAATAATATCCGAACAATCTAAGTAGCCATTCATCAGTAATTCCCAACAAGTTTCCTCAATGCGCTTACGATCCCAACGCGGATAATCCGGATTTGGTTCACTAGCCGCACGGGAAAAGACGATTTTCGCATTGTTGAAATGAGCTTCACGTCCAAGGTTAAATCCTTCTGGGAAAGGTTTCGCGAATGCTACGTAAGAAATTGTTCCGCCATAAGCTATTCCGCGCAACGCAGCTTGAAGCGCCGCCGCATTCCCGCTTGTTTCAATAATAGAATCCGCACCAAGTTTACCAGTAAGACGTTTCACTTCTAAGCCAACATCTGTCGTAATCGGATCAAATGTAGCATCTGCTCCATGTTTTTCAGCGATTTCACGACGATGACTAAGTGGATCGACCCCGATAACAACACTTGCGCCAGCTTTTTTCGCTAGTTGAATCGCAATTTGACCAATCGCACCAAGTCCGACAACAACAACGTAATCGCCCGCACGAACATGTGCATCACGCACGCCACTCATTGCAAATTGAGCCGGATCGTAGCAAACCGCATTTTTCCAATTAGCGCCTTTTGGTAATTTGCGTAATTTATAATTATCGACAGCTTTTACAATAACGGTTTCCATAATCGGTCCATAAGAACAAACAATGTCGCCAAGCGCATATTCTGTCACTTTGCTCCCGCGTTCAACTACTTCACCAACGACCATGTTACCTAGCTGAAACTCGCCAAATACAATGCCTCGCGCACTATTTGTTTCACGTGAAACAAATAGATTCCATTCTGGTGAAAATTCTTCATCAATAAAAGGACTAATTCCTCTAAAATCAACTACTTCAGTACCATGTTTTGGAGAAGCGAATTGCACTTTAATTTTTACTTCATCTTCTAAAACTTCACGATCATGATATTCTACTAATGCCGCCACACGAGGCGCTGTCGCTACTAATTTTTTCATTTTAAATTACTTCCTTTCTTATCCTTTAACTCCACCATCAGTTAAGTTTCCTTTGATAAATCGTTCTGAAATTGCGTACATAATAACGACTGGAAGCGCCGTAACAAGCGATGCCGCCATCATTCTGCCCCAAATATAATCTGGTGTACTAAATAGTGTATTCAAGCCAATCGGTAACGTGAATTTCTCTGAGCTAGATAGGAAAATCGAAGCAAACAGATAATCATTCCAAGCTACCATGAAGCAATATACGAACACGGAGACAATACCCGAAATCGCAAGCGGAACAATAATTCGTAAAATAATCTGGAAGCGATTTAGCCCGTCCATCATTGCGGCTTCTTCAATATCAGTTGGAATCGTGTCAAAATAACTTTTTAGCATAAATACCGCGGTTGGCAGTGTTTGTACAACCATCGTGATAATTAAAGCCGTTTCCGTATCATATAATCCCAAACTCGAAATTATTTTGAACAACGGAACGATTAACAAAATTCCAGAGAACATGTAAACCGTATAAAAACTTGCATTAATCGTCATTCGCCCTTTAAAGCGTAATTTCGACAACGCATAAGCGCCTAAAATCCCCAAAACAACCGCAATTCCGGCCGCAAAAACCGAAACAACCAAGCTATTTTTAAAGTACGTTAAAAACGGGAAAATATCCGGATTAAAAATATCGATATAATGCTGGAAAGTGAAATCTTTCGGGAAAAACGTCGGATTCGTGGAAATGGCTTCTTTACTGCTCTTAAATGAAGTCATTAACATAATCGCAAATGGGAACAATGTAATACATAAAAATGCTACCATCGTCACATAAAATGCGATTTTCTTCGTTCTTTTTGACTTTTTACTACTTACCGCCATTCAAGTCCACCCGCTTTCTTGCAAAAATAATAACAACAAAAATAATGACAAATAATATCACAGAAATCGCTGCTGCTTTTCCTAAATCATTGAATGCAAATGCTGTTTTATATAAATAAACTCCAAGGATATTTACTTTATTCGTGAGTAAGTATACATCGGTGAACATATAGAACATCCAAATCGCACGAAGCGTAATAACTGTCGCAAGTACCGGCATAATCGCTGGTAAAGTAACAATTTTGAATTTATCCCAAATGTTCGCTCCGTCCATATCAGCCGCCTCATAAAGCGACTTATCAACCGTTTGCAAAATCGCCAAAAACGAAATAAATGCATACGGGAAATAACGCCATATCGCAAAAAATGTTACTAAAAAGAAACTGGAAACGGGATTATCAAACCATAGTGGGGCTTCTTTGAACATATGAAGCACATCCACTGTCATAAAATTAATTACGCCATAACCATTATTAAACATATACTTCCATGCAAAAATAAGAGAAATAGATGGTGTTACATACGACAAAATAATAAGCGACCGAGCCGTTCTTCTGAAACGAAACTCGCGGTTAAAGAATATCGCCACAAGTAGCCCCATCCCAGTACTCCCAATCACTACAAGCGCTGTATAAGCCACCGTAAGACCTAGTGATTTATAAAACTCTGGATCCTTCAAAATATCTATATAGTTTTGTAAACCGATAAAGACCGATTTAATATTCGGATTTAGTGGCATATCTAAAAAACTAATCTGGATATTTGAAATCATCGGATATAAAACCAGTGCTGCCAGTAAAACAAAACTTGGTGCAAGTAAAATCATTGCTAACTTAAAGTCGGACCTTTTATATACTTTTGTTTTCATAATGCCTCCTTAAATCAAAAAGCGACGTGCTAAACTGTTAAAAAAGGCGGGGAGACTCACTCCCCGCTATTTGATTATTTACCTTCTTCAGCTTTTTTCTGTGCAGCTTTTAAGTCCGCTGATACATCGCCACCACCAACAGTTACGTTATTAACCATCTGTGCGATAATGCCTGAGCTAGTAATATCTCCCATTTTTGTAAGGTTTTTACCGTCAACAAGTCCGAAAACTTGGATGTCATTGAATGATGCTGCGATTTCATTTGGAAGTTCACCAAACGATTTAATTACTTCATTTTCTTTGTAAGCTTTTTGTTCTACTACTTCTTTATTTACTGGTTGCGCCCCGCCTGGAGACATTAATACCCAAGTTGCCATGTTTTTCGGTTGAGACAAGTATTCAACAAATTTCTTCGTTGCTTTCTTTTGCTCATCATCAAGTCCTGCTGAAATAGTTAAACCAGAAACTGTTCCATAAACTGCTTTTTCTTTTTCTTCTGGAATTGCGAAACCGATATTTTTTGGATCGCCTTCTTCATAAACGGATGGAAGGATATACGTAGAGTACATCGCCATTGGAACAGTTCCATTCATAAATGCATCTTTAATTTCAGTTACATCATTTGAACCAGGCATCGTGTATGCTGACAAATCTTTGTAGTATTGAAGCGCTTCTTTCATTTCTGGTGTATCGATGGTTACATTACCTTTTGCATCTAGAACGTTTGCTTTGTTAGACAGCGCGAATTGGGAGAATGCTTGCTCACTCATAGTGCTTTCTGCTGTTGGAATTGCAATACCGTATTTTTTATCTGCTTTATTCGTGAATTTTTTAGCTACTTTTTCAATATCCGCCCAGTTTTTCGGTTCTTCAAAACCAGCATCGGCTAACGCTTTTTTGTTGTACCAAATACCTTGAACCCAACCGCTTAATGGGGCTGCGATAAAGCTTTTACCATCTTCAGAGCGTACTAAATTTGTTGCACCTTCATAGTATTTATCTTCTCCAATTGAATCAATAACTTCTTTTACTGCATCTTGGTCAATCAACTGATCTTTATCCATTACTTTGGCAAAATCTTGGCTTACTTCCATAACTGCTGGAAGTTTACCAGAACGAGCAAGTGTGACAACTTTTGTATTAAAAGCATCTTCCTCAACTGGAATTTGTTTGATTTTAATTGTTGGATTTTCTTTTTCAAAATCAGCAATTAATTGATTAATAACATCTAAACGTTCTTTTTCAACGGATGAATGCATAAATTCGATTGTTACTTCCTCACTACTAGAACCTTTTCCTCCACATGCAGCTAAAACCGCACTTAGAACCAACACAACAACAAGTAATACAAGACTCTTTTTCTTCATTTTTGTTCCTCCCTGTAATTTTTGGTTTTTAGCCAGCAGAATTCATAGCCACTAAGCTTTATGGAATCGCTCCCAGTTATAGTGGAGCCCGTATAAAGATTTGTATAAACACCGCTGTCTAGTGAATAACTCACTTCTTTTTCTGATAAATTATGAATCAATATAATCGATTCTGCGTCGGATGCGCGTTTAACAACAAACAATTCCGCCGTAGATTCTAAAACTTCCATCGGGATTTCTGGATGGAAAAGTGATTCCGCTTTTCGTGTGCTAATTAATTTCGTTAGCGCATCATACGTTTCTTTTCGTAAGGAGCCAGCTTGTTCTAACTCAGCAGTAATTTCCGCCAAGTCGTATTTTTTTCGATTAATAGAGCGATTGTGACTTGTTGCTTCTACGCCTAAATAATCATTGCGGCTTCCTAAAATACTTTGAACATAAACGGCTGGAACGCCTGGGATAGACATCAATACTGCATGAGCCACAAGGAATCTTGCAAGTCGCAAATCATCTGTATCCGCTTGTTTACTTAACGCATCCATGTACGTCACGTTAATTTCATAAGGACTCTTAGAACCATCTGGATTCTGCTTATAAGAAACGAGCGCGCCTTCTTTCTCCAAATCATCCACTAGCGCCAAAATTTCCGCTTCCGGAATAATTCCACGCACTGGATTTAACCCAATCCCATCATGTGAGGCAAGGAAATTAAAGAATGTCCGCTTGCCTTCTGGTAACTCTAAATTTTCCGCCCAATTGCGGAGGAACGCTGCATTGCCATGATGTATCGCATGGAGCACAAGTGGCGGAAGCGGGAATTGATAAACCATATGCGCTTCTTTTTCACCATTTCCAAAGTAACTAATATTATCAACATGCGGCACATTGGTTTCGGTTATAATAATCGTCCCTGGTGCTGCAATGTCTACTAAATCTCTAAATAATTTTACGATTTCATGTGTCTCTTCCAAGTGAATCGAGCTCGTTCCCGGCACTTTCCACATAAAGCCAACCGCATCAAGTCGCACATATTCCGCACCTTCTTCTAAATAGAACATCAAGACATCAATCATCTTATAAAGCACTTCTGGGTTAGCAAAGTTCAAATCAATCTGATCTTCACTAAACGTCGTCCAAATATGCCCTACTTTCCCTGACTCAAACTCAAATGGCGTAAGTACTGGTGTCGCACGTGGTCTCGTTACCGAACTAAGGTCTGTTTCTGGATCCATCTCCACAAAGAAATTCTGAAACTCCTCATCACCCGCCAAATATCTCTTAAACCAGTCACTTTTCGCCGACATATGATTACAAACAAAATCAAACATCAAGCGTGCCGACTGCTCCATTTCCTTAATATCCGTCCAATCACCAAGCTCCGGATTCACCGCTTTATAATCAATGACCGAAAACCCATCATCCGAAGAATAAGGATAAAAAGGCAAGAAATGAACTACCTCAAAAGTCGATTTTAAATAACTATCATACATTTTCTTAAAAGTTGTTAACGTTTTTTTGGATTCCTCTTTAAACTGGTCCCCATATGTAATTAAAACAATATCTTTCTCGTCCCACTTATCTTTTCGTGTTAATTTTCGTTGTTGCGTTTGCTGTACCCGTGCTTCGATTCTTGTTGCCAAACTTTCCACTACATCTTCGCTATATAACCGCGAAAGTCGTTTTCTTAAATTCGTCATCATTTACCTCCTAACCGGGAGCGCTCCCACAAGAAGAATTATAGTATGGAAAGCGCTTTCTGTCAAACACAATTTTAAATGTTTTTTCTAACATGTTGGTAAGAGTGTGTTTTCATGCATGCGCACCATCTAGTTGGACATTTAGCAAAAAATTGAGTAATATAAACATGGATGATAATGACCGGAACCGATACCGGAAACAATAGAGAGAAAGGAAGATTACCTTGGCATCGACCATATACGACATAGCAAAACACGCGGGAGTTTCAAAATCAACGGTATCCAGAGTACTAAATAACCAAGCCAACATCTCCGAAGAATCACGCAAAAAAGTACTAGAAGCAATTGACGAACTAAATTATCAACCAAGCAAACTAGCACGCGCACTTACTTCTTCGGGTTTTGATGCTATTATGGTTATCTCAAATCGCTCTACTACAACCACAACTGGAAATCCATTTTTTTCCGAAATAATTCAATCGATTTCCACTCAAGCTGAGTTGGAAAATTTTGACCTAATCCTTCAAACTGCCAAAAACAGCGAAGATGAACTTAAAAAATGCCTCTCCAAAATTCAAGAAAAAATGATTAAAGGTATTATCATGCTAAGTTCACCAGCCGATGAAGATTTTTTCCATCAATTAGATCCCTATAACATCCCTATTGTTGTTACTGGAAAAGTCGAAGGACATTACAAAAACATCTATTCAGTCGACACAGACAATTTTGGCGACAGTTATGCTCTAACCAAACATTTAATCAAACAAGGTCATCAAAAAATTGCTTGTATCCATGCTCCACTTGATTATCACGTGTCAATTGATCGTCTTGCCGGTTTCCGTAGTTGCCTATTTGACCATCAACTAGACCTGCGTAACGACTGGATTATTGATAGTGGCTATAGCATAGAAGATAGCTACAAAGCCGCACTACGCCTAATGGCAGGCCCTGACAAACCAACAGCAGTTTTCGCAACCGACGACCTAAAAGTACTTAGCATTTACAAAATGGCAGCCGATAAAAACTTACAAATCCCAACAGATTTTTCCGTCATCGGCTATAACGATAAAATAGCATCTTCATTCCTATCGCCGCCGCTAACGTCTATCGATATTCCTATTAACAAACTAGGAAAAAAAGCAACGAACCTATTGTTCCGCCTAATCCATCAAGACAAAAACGTACCAAAAACTACCATTATCAAAACCGAAATGATTGAACGCGAATCCATTCAGAAAATAAACGCCTAAGCTTGTTTTCTGAATCCCCTTGGTCCTGTAGCTCAGTTGGGAGAGTATCACCTTGACATGGTGGGGGTCGCTGGTTCGAGACCAGTCGGGACCATTTATCAAAAAAGCATCCCTTTTATAAAGGATGCTTTTTTTAATTTTATTTAAATAACTTACCTAATTTCTTAAACAATCCATCCTCAATGATATCAATGCCGATACCCCAATTGCTATCAAGCACTTGTTTATTAGTTTTAACATATTCTTCCAAATCTTTCCCTTTAATAGCAAGGTTGTGATATGGACGATACTCGATATAACAAGAAGCACCGTTTTTATGAAGTTTCTTAGTCATGCGATGTTTCAAGTACTTAGACTTGATGTCACATTCTTGGCGCGTGTAAGAATCTTGCTGATCGATAGCATGATCTGTCGTTAAATGAATCTCTGTTTTGATAACATTTCGATCAATCCAATATGGGTAATCCTTATGGAAATGCTTCTCCGCACCATCATCGATAAAGTTGCCATAGTTCCAGAAGTGTAAATAACGTTTTTTATTTTCAACTTCATATGGATCCGTAATAGTCGCTTTATACACTACCGAAAGCTCATTTAAATCCTTGTTATCTTCAATTATTTGAACAGAAGCATTACTAAAATGCTGCTCAATTTCATTCTCTTCAAAGCCTTTATACAACGTCATGCACTTATATGTTGTATAGTTGTAACGGCTAAGAATCTCTTTATTAGACTCATTTTTAAACATATCACGCGATCCGTTCGCCATTCCTCCGCGTAACTTTCTCTCAAAGATAACCTCAGCCACATTCCCTTTCACATCACAACGGAAATTTTCTTCCGCAGCTGGCTCTTCATCTTCAAATGGTTCTTGTTTTTGTAATTCCGTGCCAGCTTTAATTTCTAAATAATACATAAAGCTATTTTTTTGACGATTAGCTAAAAATCCTTGGTCATTACTCATTGTAGCATCAACAAAGTAAACTTGACCTTCATGTGTTATTTTTAAAATCGCATGGTTAAAGTTGAACGGTGACGGTGTATAAACTGGTAGGAATATATCACTACCATAGTTAACTAGGATAAGCTCTGAATCCACTCCTAAATAATCTAAAATCACTTTCAAAAGAACTGTTTTCGCTTTGCAATCCCCTTGTTTTGTATTAAAAGTGACTTCAGCAGCTTGCGGCTCGTGTCCATCCATTTCTGTTTCATTGTATAAATAGTATACTTCTTTTTGAACAAAATCGATTGCATGCTTAATTTTGTGGTCTAAAGACGGTAACGCATCTAACTCAGCCACTAAATCAGCCGCAAATCCAGCAAGCTCTACTTGATAGAATTTTTGATAAATGTCGCTAATTGTTTTGGTGATTTCCGGATACGTCTGCTCCGTCACAAAATCAATAAATGGCGTAAGTTCAAGTTCTTTCGCATCTTCACCAATATAATTTTCTTTTTCGATTGTATAAGATTCGTTATGCGGAACCATCACTTTGTCTTTTTCTAAAATTGCTCCCGCTTCGTCTCGGAAATAATGGAAGTTCGTTTCTAATTTCTTCTCTGTTTCATTTTTCAATTCAAAACGATATTTCCCATAAGCCCAGTAAGAGTTTGGCGCTGAATAAATCCAGCGGAAAAATTGATTACGAATGCTGCTCTCTTCATATTTGCGCTCAATAGAAGTTTCAATGACGAAAATATCATTCAAATGCAAATCACGAATAAGTACGGTTACCTTTTTCTCGTCGTTAAAGCTCGCTTGATTTTCATCACGCACATAGTCCAACACTTTTACATTAATATCATTTAATTTATCAATCACTTTCCCATCACGAACAACGGATAAAGTGTGAATATATAATACTTCTTCTTCAGATAAAATAAAGCTAGTTTTACCAGCAGAGTTAAGCATATTCGGCTCATTTAACGTATAAGCCATCGAAGTATAACTCGTGCGAGAATTTGGTTTAGCCGTTTCTACAATATTACACCAGAAGCAATAATCACGTTCTTGCGCGATTTGGGCATCATAAAAAGCTTCATCTTGTGTGTTTAACCAAGAAGCAATGTTTTCTTGGTTTGTTTCAGGAGAGCTTAATTCTGGTTTTATAAAATAATATTCTTTTGACATTTGGTAATCTCCTTAAATTTTTTTAGATACCCCTATTTTAGCAATAAGTAAATAGAACAAACAAGGCAAAATCTTTATGAGATAGCAACTGTCGGTTTATCTACACTATTTAGTAAAAAATTAGACACAATTGCTGCTAATTTTCATCTATCCACGAGAACAATTTCACATCTTGGTATACTTCGCCAATTTTTTCATAATCTCGAAGTAGCCCTTCCTCTGAAAAACCAAGCTTATCCAATAATACTATAGAAGCTGTATTTCTCGGGTCCACTTTTGCTTCAATCCGGTGCAGTTCAAACGATTCTTTTCCCCACTCCATCAACGCTTTCACAGCTTCCGTCGCGTAACCTCGTTTCCAAAAACGAGTACCTAAATCATACGCAATTTCTGCACGCCGGTTTTCATGATCAATATAATTAAAGCCACATGTCCCAATAATTTCCCCAGTTGCCTGCAAAATAATGACACATCTGAGCGCTTTTCCCTCGATTTCCAATTGTCTTAACATCCGAATCATTTCTTCCACCGGTTGTAAACTTTGGAAAGGCTCAATATTCATATATCTAGTAACCGAATCATCTGACCAATAACCAAACAAAATCTCGGTATCCGCCAGCGTCATTTCACTTAAAAAAAGTCGTTCTGTTTTTAGCATTTGCTTTCGATTTTCCATAGATTTACCCCCGCCTTCTTAATAGAAAAAGCTTATCAAATCTCACTCGTAAAGTAAAATGTTTCACGTGAAACATTTGCACCTTCTTTATTCGTAGTAGTTTTTAGCATTTAGGTTTATAATGAAAAATATCTCAAAAAGGAGAATGATTTATGGAACAAACAGATAGACGTAAGACTTTAGCACTTATTTCGATTATGCTTGGCGCTTTTATTTCATTACTAGATACAACGATTGTCAACGTTGCCTTACCAGATATTACAACAGCACTTCATGCCACCAGCGAAACAATTGAGTGGGTTATTTCAGGCTATGCACTCGCTTTTGGACTTGTCCTTATTTTAGCTGGCCGCCTCGGTGACAAATATGGTAGAAAAAATATCTATATTATCGGTATTACCTTATTTCTAATAATGAGTGTGACGGCTGGTTTTGCAGATTCAGAAAATAGCTTAATTATTTCCCGGGTAATACAAGGACTTGCTGCTGGACTATTTTTCCCACAAATCAATGCAACGATTATGGATATGTATTCTGGAAAAAGCCTTGGGAAAATCTTCGGTATTCTTGGTTCTGTTATTGGCGTTGGAACCGCGATTGGACCGCTTACCGGCGGACTTTTAATTGAACTTTTTGGCGCTACAAACGGTTGGCGCGCAGTCTTCTTTGTTAATGTCCCCTTTGTCTTAGTCACGCTCGTACTAGCAATGCTTTATCTCCCAAAAAGAACTATCTCCACGAAAAAAATCAGCTTCGATTTGCCTGGCGTTGGGTTACTTACAATTGCACTTTTACTATTACTATTCCCACTTATTTCAAATGGAGCAAATGATTTCAAACCAATTGATTACCTTTTAATGGCGCTATCTATCCCGCTCTTTATCATTCTTTATAAATGGAGCGTCTATCAAGAAAAGAAAGGCAATCAACCATTAATTGCGCCTAACTTACTTAAAAACAACCAATTTGTATCCGGCATGCTCTTATCACTAGTATATTTTGCTGCCTTTACAAGCATCTTTTTCGTCCTATCGCTCACTTGGCAAACTGGTTTCAGTCGATCCGCTATTTTATCCGGGCTGGCAATTAGTCCTTTTGCGTTAGGTAGTGTCCTTGCTGCTTCGAATAGTTATCGCCTCATTCCTATGCTTGGAAGAAAACTTTTAATGCTTGGTGTAACTCTAGTTATCGTTGGTCTTGGAACCGTCTCGATTGTATTTCACCTCCATGATGGTGCTTTTTCTGCTTGGTTGCTTTTCCTGCCATTGTTTATTGCGGGTATTGGTAGTGGTTTGATTATTGCACCTTTAAATAGCTTCACACTTTCCACCGTCCACGGAATAGAACGCGGCGGAGCAAGTGGCATGTTTAATACGGCACAACGAATTGGTTCATCTTTTGGTATTGCTGTTGTCGGATCTGTATTTTTCCGCACACTAGGAAATACCACTGCCACCTCTAAAGCAAGTGCATTTTCAGATAGCTTACAGATGAGTATGTACGTTAATATAGCTCTTCTCATTGTTTGTTTCTTACTAATATTCCGTTTGCCAAAAAATATCTAAAAAAAAGAGCCTTATATAGGGCTCTTTTTATATGTTTCACGTGAAACATTCTATTTAAATACTACCTCAAACTCTTCGCAAACCACTAAAGCATCTTCTTCAAACGATATGCCAAGCTCCATGCATTCATTCGTGAAAAAAGAAGTATGGACTTTCCGCCAATAATCCAACGTCCGGTCTCCTTCTCCTTCTAAATAAGCAAATGTCTCCGGAACTTCATTAAATGGCATAATCGTTACACCAACCAACTTAATAATCCCCATTGCCTCTTCTTTCCCATCCAAAAGAACAACATGCGAACCAACTGACGGCATCGTTTCCCCGCCCTGGTCATACCAATAGAACAGGCTACTCGTTCCAGTTTTCACCCCGTTCATCACAAGCTCGCCTAGTTCATTCGCCATCCGCGCAGAATTACCGAATGCCCAAGCTTCAAATTTATTAGAAATCATCGGATTGGCAGATCGATATTTTTGCCACATTTCATTAACCGAATCTTTATAAACTACCACTTAAATCCCTCCTAAAAAAAAGACTGAGGTTCCTAAAAACCTCAGTCTCCAAAATTTATTTTCGAACTGGCTTAATCACAATATAACGATAAGGATCGCGTCCTTCAGAATGCGTTTCAATTTGTTCATTCTCACTTAAAATAGCATGAATAATTTTTCTTTCAAATGAAGGCATTGGTTCTAAATGAACAGCGCGCTTCGTTTTAAGAGCTTTATCTGCCATTTTGTTTGCTAAAATTACTAACGTTTCGTGACGTCTTTCACGGTAATCCCCTACATTAACAATAATGTTTTTGTATTGGCTCGTTGTTTTATTAGCAATTAATTGTGTTAAGTATTGAAGAGCATTAAGGGTTTGGCCGTGTTTGCCGATTAGCATGCCTAAGCTGTCACCTTTAATTTGCAACTTCACATCTTTACCAACTTCTTCTACATCGATAGTGATTACTGCACCCATCTTGGTAGCAACATCTAAAAGATAATCAATCGCTACTTGGATACCATCTTCTTTTTCAATTACTTTTACCATAGCCAGTCTTGAACCAATTCCGAAAATACCTTTTTTACCTTCGTCTAGAACTTCTACTTCGACCTTGTCGCGTGTTGTTTCTAAAGTGGCTAATGCATTTTGGATAGCTTCTTCAACGTTTGAGCCTTGCGCAGTTAAATCTCTCACTTTCTTTTCTTACCTCCTTTTTTGGAAGCTTTCATGTTAGCTGCTTTTTTCTTCAAGCGATCTTCCGCAAGTTGAGCAGCAGCCAGCGCCTCCTGTTCGCGTTTGTTTTTAAAAGGATTATTAATTAAAAGTGTTTGGAATACGGTGAAAATGTTACCGATAATCCAGTATAGAGCAAGTGCAGACGGTAATGTAATACCCATAAATAGAATCATTACTGGCATGATGTAAACAATCATTGCCATTGATTTATTTTGCTGTGTTTGCCCCATCATAGAAATTTTTGATGATAAGAATGTTGTTAGTGCTGCAACGATTGGCAAAATGTAATATGGATCCGGATTTCCCAGTTGCATCCATAAGAATGAATCTGTTTTGATTTCTGCTGTTCTACTAATCGCTTGGTAAAATCCTAGTAGAATTGGCATTTGAATTAATAATGGTAAACAACCCATCATTGGATTTACGCTATTTTCTTGATATAGACGCATTGTTTCTTGTTGTAATTTTTGTTTTGTTTCATTATCTTTGGATGAGTATTTTTCTTGTAGTTCTTTGATTTTCGGTTGTAAGCTTGTCATGGCTTTTTGGCTTTTCAGCTGTTTGATCATTAAAGGCATGATAAGTAGACGAATTAAAATTGTAACAACAATAATTCCGACTGCGTAACTTCCCCCGAATAAATCGGAAAACCATGTAATAGTCCAGGATAATGGGAACACGATATAATGGCTCCAAAATCCAGTTGATTCTGATGTAATTGGATCAGTTGAATAGCCACAACCCGAAAGTACAGCCATTAATCCGATTACAAGACTTGCGATGAGCAACTTCTGTTTGAATCGCTTTTTCTTCTTCAAATTGATGTAACCTCCAATTTCGCCTTTTTCAAATTTCCACTCACTTTGAATTGTTTGGTTTTTGCTTTAAAACACGCCCCACTTTTAAAACATGAATCAAACTTTTCTTTACTTCATGAAAATCCATATTGGCCGCCGGTTTTCTGGCGATGATAATATATTCATTTTCAGGATTGATTTGGTCTTCTAATTCATGGAATGATTGTCTTATGTAACGTTTAATCCGATTTCGGCAGACAGCGTTTCCAATTTTTTTACTAACCGATAAACCAATGCGAAAATGATTCGATCCTTCTTGCTTTAAAGTATAAACAACAAATTGACGGTTAGCAAAAGATTTTCCTCTTCGGAATACTTTTTGAAAATCGTCATTTTTTTTAATTCTATATTTTTTTTTCATACATTCTCCATCTTCTTACATATCTTAGTATAAGGCCGTTTGACTCAGCGATTTTTCAAAAAAAAAACCACTGAGTCGTTTTCAGTGGTCTACGCAGATAAAACTTTTCTTCCTTTACGACGACGACTTGCTAAAACTCTACGTCCGTTTTTAGTACTCATACGCGTACGGAAACCATGCACTTTTTTTCTTTTACGTTTACTTGGTTGATATGTTCTTTTCATTAATTACACCTCCCATGAAAGGGTCCAATCGAATTTATCTATTAGACAGTCTTAGATATTGTACGTGAACTGGTCTTTTTTGTCAATACTATTTAGACGAATTTCTATTTAGACTCCGTTCACTATCATACCATATTTTTATAGAGAGAAAAACCATTTTTCAAAAATTATTGTGTTAAATAGATATATTTTTCTCTAGTAGTGTCCGGGATTTCGATTTTTCGGCCGGAAATCTCTACTAAATATTGTGCAAATTCCCCGATTTTCTCAAATTCAGCCGGATATTCAAAAATAAGTTTTTCCTTTATTAAATAGTTATCCACATAATGACTTGTTTCTGGCTGAAAAGATAATAAACCTTCTATAAAACGAATTACTTTTGTAAATTTTGGAATTTCCTGTTCTTCTTCTAAATCTGTAAAGTGAAAAAACATCGTGTAAAAATGATTCTTCTTGATATTCACTGAAAAAGCTTCTTTGTTTATATTACTTTTTGCAAATACCGTAAAATCGTCAATCTCTGCCGGTTCCCGTTTGTCGTGAATTAATAAGTAACCAAACACGTCGTCAATATTCCCGTTTTGTATAACCCGATAAAATTCTGTATCTCTAGTTTTCAAAAGCCGTTGAAATATCATTTTTCACAACCTCATTTTTTTGTCTTTTTTTTAGTATTCGGTAAATAGTTTAACACATTGTCGCGATGAAATCCTTTCCCAAAAAATGTGGATAACTCCTGAATAACGCCTTTTTACTGTGGATAACCTTTTGATTCATTTCAAACTTATACACAATTAGTGGTTATTTACACACAATGCCTTGTGGATAATTAATTTTAACAATTTCGTTACAGATTTCTTTACACACAAGTTATACACAAGTTAACTGGCTGTGGACAACCGTTTTTCACATCTGGACAGTTTTGTGGATAGATTTGGTAAGTCCTTGCTATCAGAGTGATTTTCTGATATTATAATTCCTATCGAATAGAAATATAGCTGGGGAAAACTAAAGTTATCCACAATACATTTTTACTTTGTGGATAATTTTTTAACAGTGTTTGGATAACCTTATCCATAGCTTTTTCTATCTGTGGATAACTTTATAGCATCCATTTACATTACATAAAAAAGGGGGGTTACTAGTGCAATCAATTGAAGACATCTGGCAGGAAACACTGCAAATCGTTAAAAAAAATATGAGTAAACCTAGTTACGATACATGGATGAAATCAACAACAGCTCATTCATTAGAAGGTAATACGTTTATTATTTCAGCGCCCAATAATTTTGTTCGCGATTGGTTAGAGAAAAGCTACACGCAATTTATCGCTAACATTTTGCAAGAAATAACTGGTCGCTTATTTGATGTCCGCTTTATTGATGGCGAGCAGGAAGAAAACTTTGAATACACTGTGATTAAACCAAATCCAGCGTTAGATGAAGATGGCATTGAAATTGGAAAACATATGCTTAATCCGCGTTATGTTTTTGATACTTTTGTCATTGGTTCAGGGAACAGATTCGCCCACGCAGCATCACTTGCAGTAGCCGAAGCACCAGCGAAAGCATATAATCCACTCTTCATTTATGGAGGAGTTGGCCTCGGCAAAACACATTTAATGCACGCAGTTGGCCACTATGTTCAACAACATAAAGATAATGCGAAAGTAATGTACCTTTCCAGCGAAAAATTCACGAATGAGTTTATTAGCTCTATTCGTGATAACAAAACCGAAGAATTCCGCACAAAATACCGGAATGTCGATGTTTTACTTATTGATGATATTCAATTTTTAGCCGGTAAAGAAGGAACACAAGAGGAATTTTTCCATACATTTAACACGCTTTATGATGAACAAAAGCAAATTATTATTTCCAGTGACCGACCACCAAAAGAAATTCCTACACTGGAAGATCGACTTAGATCCCGCTTTGAATGGGGCTTAATCACTGATATTACGCCACCAGACTTAGAAACACGGATCGCTATTTTACGTAAAAAAGCAAAAGCAGATGGATTAGATATTCCTAATGAAGTCATGCTTTATATCGCAAACCAAATTGATTCGAATATTCGCGAGCTAGAAGGCGCACTCATCCGAGTAGTTGCTTATTCTTCCCTCGTTAATAAAGATATAACAGCTGGTCTTGCAGCAGAAGCACTAAAAGATATTATCCCCTCTTCTAAATCACAAGTTATTACGATTAGTGGTATTCAAGAAGCAGTCGGTGAATATTTCCATGTGCGTTTAGAAGATTTCAAAGCAAAAAAACGGACGAAAAGTATCGCATTCCCGCGCCAAATCGCTATGTATCTTTCAAGAGAGCTTACAGACGCCTCATTACCAAAAATCGGTGATGAATTTGGTGGCCGAGATCATACAACTGTCATTCATGCACATGAAAAAATATCGCAACTACTAAAAACCGATCAAGTATTGAAAAATGACCTTGCTGAAATTGAAAAAAATTTAAGAAAAGCACAAAATATGTTTTAATAGACCTGTGTACAATGTGGATAACTGAAACATACTTACCCACAAGTTATCAACATGTGGAAAACTTTATATCGCATGACTTGCAACCTACTTATCCACAAATCCACAGCGCCTATTACTATTACTACGATTTTTTATTAATTAATTAAAGGTTTTTGAGGTTTTACAAAATATAAAAAAATGGGGGATACTCATGAAATTTGTTATCGAACGTGATCGTCTTGTCCAAGCAGTCAATGAAGTTACTCGTGCCATCTCTGCAAGAACAACGATTCCAATATTAACGGGAATAAAAATTGTCGTAAATGATGAAGGTGTAACACTAACTGGTAGTGATTCCGATATTTCCATCGAAGCATTTATTCCATTAGTTGAAAATGATGAAGTAATTGTAGAAGTGGAAAGTTTTGGTGGCATTGTTCTTCAATCCAAATACTTCGGAGATATCGTTCGTCGTTTACCAGAAGAAAATGTAGAAATTGAAGTTACTTCTAATTACCAAACCAACATTAGTTCTGGCCAAGCATCCTTTACATTAAACGGCTTAGATCCAATGGAATATCCTAAATTACCAGAAGTTACTGATGGTAAAACTATCAAAATTCCAATTAATGTACTAAAAAATATCGTTCGCCAAACAGTATTTGCGGTTTCAGCGATTGAAGTTCGCCCAGTACTTACCGGTGTTAACTGGATTATTAAAGATAATAAGCTTAGCGCAGTCGCAACCGATAGTCACCGTCTAGCTTTACGTGAAATTCCACTAGAAACAAACATTGACGAAGAATACAACATTGTTATTCCAGGAAAAAGCTTATCCGAACTAAATAAAATTCTAGACGATGCAAGCGAATCAATTGAAATGACACTTGCAAACAATCAAATTCTCTTTAAATTAAAAGATTTACTATTCTACTCTCGTTTACTTGAAGGTAGTTACCCAGATACATCTCGTCTAATTCCAACTGATACTAAATCAGAATTAGTCATTAATTCCAAAGCATTTTTACAAGCAATTGACCGTGCGTCCCTACTTGCTCGCGAAAATCGTAATAACGTTATTAAATTAATGACACTGGAAAATGGCCAAGTAGAAGTATCTTCCAATTCTCCGGAAGTTGGAAATGTTTCTGAAAATGTCTTCAGCCAAAGCTTTACTGGCGAAGAAATAAAAATATCTTTTAACGGTAAATACATGATGGATGCTCTGCGTGCTTTCGAAGGTGATGATATTCAAATTTCCTTCTCCGGTACTATGCGACCATTCGTACTTCGACCAAAAGATGCAGCTAATCCAAATGAAATTTTACAATTAATCACGCCGGTTAGAACTTACTAATCTCGCAAAAAGCACATCCGTCTTGGTTTCAAGGCGGATTCTTTTTTTGTTATAGTACAGTTTTTGGTTAAAAATGTATATTTATGCAAATGGAGGTAATTCTTAGCATGATGAAAGATATGACAACAGGTAATCCGACAAAATTAATTTTTTTATTCGCGATGCCAATGTTGATTGGAAACTTATTTCAGCAATTTTATACGATGATTGATGCGGTTATTGTTGGGAAATTCGTCAGTGTCGATGCGCTTGCTGCTGTTGGAGCAACAAACTCGGTCAATTTTTTTATGATTTCTTTGATTATTGGACTTATGAGCGGGATTTCTGTCGTAGTTGCGCAGTATTTTGGCTTTAAAGATTATGATCGTTTAAAAGATGTTATTGCTACGGCGACTTATGCGGTGGTTTTTTCGGCGATTATTTTGACGGTTGCGGGCGTTTTGCTTGCGAAGCCATTACTTGTGTTGCTTAGAACGCCAGCGAATATTTTGGATGATTCGACCATCTTTTTAACCACCCTATTTATCGGGATTTTGCCGATGAGTTTGTATAACGGGATGGCGGCGATTCTTCGGGCGCTCGGAAATTCGATTACGCCACTGATTTTTTTGATTTTATCGTCTTTAATGAATATTGCACTTGATTTTTTATTTGTTGTTTATATGGATATGGGCGTTCGCGGGGCTGCAATTGCGACGGTTTTATCCCAAACAGCTGCAGCAATCGCCGTTATTTACTATGCTTATCGCCACGTGCCGTTTATGCGGATAGAACGTGCGAAATTCAAGTTATCCACCCCACTTCTTAAAGAAATGGTGCGCATTGGGTTGCCTTCTGGACTACAAGGATCCTTTATTTCTATCGGGAATATGGCTCTTCAAAGTTTAATAAATGGATTCGGTTCATCGGTCGTTGCAGCTTATACGGCGGCGAGTCGAATTGATTCACTTACATATCAACCCGGAATTGCTTTCGGAGCCGCGTCCTCGATGTTTGCTGGACAAAATATCGGTGCTGGAAAAATTGACCGCGTTCGCGAAGGATTTTGGTCGGGAATCAAAGTAGTTACTGCTATAAGTATTGGCATAACAATTTTAGTGCAACTTTTCGCTCGGCAGTTTTTATTACTATTTGTAGATTCCAGCGAGACAGAAGTTATTAATATTGGTGTGAGCTATTTACTTATTGTGTCGTTATTTTATGTTGTAGTCGGAATTTTGTTTGTCGTTCGGGAGACTTTGCGAGGTACCGGAGATGCGATGGTTCCCTTAGCCATGGGGATTTTCGAGTTAGTATCACGACTTGTTATCGGATTTGTTTTGTCGCTTTATATTGGCTATGTAGGGCTTTGGTGGGCTACTCCAGTTGCATGGATAACCGCAACAATGCTTGGCGTTTGGAGATATAAATCAGGAGCATGGCAGAAAAAGGCAGTTATCAGGCGAAAATAACCATTTTAGTAAAAAAACGCCAGAGAAGCTCATATTTTCTTTTTTTGAATAAATAATATCCCCCCATTAGTTTTGCTAAAAAAAGCTGAAAAACGAATATATGAAAATATTCTTTGTATTATTGGCAAAACTTTAGTAAAATAGAAGGTAGTGATAAAAAAAGATTGGGCGTGAAATTTTTGGCTGAAACAGTGAAGATAAATAGCGAGTTCGTAACGCTTGGTCAACTTTTACAAATGATTGATGTAGTTTCGACTGGTGGAATGGCGAAAGCATACCTTAGTGAAAATACGATTTACATCAACGGAGAGCAAGACAATCGCCGGGGGAAAAAGCTTCGTAATGGCGATGTTATCTTAGTTCCCGGTGTTGGAAAAGTGAAAATTGAGCAAGGAAAATAGCAGATGCATTTAGAAAGTATTGTTTTAAGAAATTTCCGCAATTACGAAAACTTAGAACTAGAATTTTCCCCATCTGTAAATGTTTTTCTTGGCGAGAATGCACAAGGTAAAACCAATCTTTTGGAAGCCGTATTGATGCTTGCGCTAGCAAAATCACATCGGACAACGAATGATAAAGATTTTATTATGTGGGAAAAAGAAGAAGCCAAGATGGAAGGTCGGATAGCGAAGCACGGGCAATCAGTGCCTTTAGAGCTAGCTATCACCCAAAAAGGCAAGCGAGCTAAAGTAAATCATTTGGAACAAAAGAAACTGAGCCAATATGTTGGCAACTTGAACGTGGTTATTTTTGCCCCAGAAGATTTGTCGCTTGTTAAAGGTGCGCCAGGAGTTAGACGTCGCTTTTTAAATATGGAAATTGGGCAAATGCAGCCGATTTATTTGCATAATTTAAGTGAATATCAGCGAATTTTACAGCAACGGAACCAATATTTGAAGATGTTGCAAATGAAACGCAAAGTAGATCCGATGTTGCTTGATATTTTGACAGAACAGTTCGCGGATGTCGCCATTAATTTGACGAAAAGACGAGCTGATTTCATTCAAAAATTAGAAGCATATGCGGCGCCGATTCATCACCAAATTTCCCGAGGCTTGGAAACGCTAAAAATCGAGTATAAAGCTTCCGTCACGCTGAATGGAGACGATCCTGAAGTGTGGAAAGCTGATTTACTCCAAAAAATGGAATCAATCAAACAAAGAGAAATCGACCGTGGTGTCACACTTATTGGGCCACATCGGGATGATTCTCTGTTTTATATTAATGGGCAAAATGTGCAAGATTTTGGTTCACAAGGCCAGCAGCGGACAACGGCACTTTCTGTAAAACTAGCAGAAATTGACTTAATCCACGAAGAAACTGGAGAATATCCGGTTCTTCTTCTTGATGATGTGCTAAGTGAACTCGACGATTACCGTCAATCACATTTGCTCGGAGCTATTGAAGGAAAAGTACAAACCTTTGTAACGACAACAAGTACGAGCGGGATCGACCATGAAACGCTCAAACAAGCAACAACTTTCTATGTAGAAAAAGGTACGGTAAAAAAATCCTAATCTAGGTTAATATAATTTGATGAAAAAGAAAGTGCGGTGGAATAATTAATGTCAGAAGAAAATATTACAAATGTACAGGAAAGTGCTTCCGATTATAACGAAGATCAAATACAAGTACTGGAAGGCTTAGAAGCAGTTCGAAAAAGACCTGGTATGTACATTGGTTCAACTAGTCAACGTGGACTCCATCACCTTGTATGGGAAATTGTTGATAATGCAATCGATGAAGCCCTTGCTGGTTTTTGTACAGAAATTGAAATTACAATTGAAGCTGATAACAGCATTACTGTTCGCGATAACGGACGTGGAATTCCAACTGGGATTAACGAAAAAATCGGTCGTCCAACAGTAGAAGTTATCTTTACCGTTCTTCATGCCGGTGGTAAATTCGGCGGTGGCGGATATAAAGTATCTGGCGGACTTCATGGGGTTGGTGCATCGGTAGTTAATGCCCTTTCTACCTCTCTTGAAGTACATGTTCATCGTGAAGGTAAAAAATATTACCAACGTTTTGAACGCGGTGATGTAGTAATGGATATGGAAGAACAAGGCGAAACGGATTACCGTGGAACCATTGTTCACTTTACGCCAGATCCTCAAATTTTCACAGAAACAACAGAATTTGATTTTGACACGCTTCGTACTCGTACGCGCGAACTTGCTTTCTTGAACCGTGGTCTAACAATTTCGATTGAAGATAAACGTGACGAGCATAAAGTACGTAAGAATTTCCACTATGAAGGCGGAATTCGTTCTTACGTTGAGCATTTAAATAAAGCAAAAGACGTTATCCATGAGCCACCAATTTATTTGGAAGGCGAACGCGATGACATTATGGTTGAGATTTCCATGCAATATAACACTGGATTCTCAAGCAATATCATTTCATTTGCGAATAATATTCATACCTATGAAGGCGGAACACACGAATCTGGATTTAAAACGGCATTAACGCGTGTTATTAATGACTATGCGCGCCGTAATAAATTGTTCAAAGATAGTGATGACAACCTTTCTGGTGAAGATGTTCGTGAAGGTTTAACAGCAATTATTTCCATCAAACACCCAGATCCACAGTTTGAAGGACAAACAAAAACAAAACTTGGAAATTCAGAAGCTCGTTCCATCACGGATAAGCTGTTTTCTGAGGCTTTAAATAAATTTATGATGGAAAACCCGGATGTTGCTAAAAAAATCGTTGAGAAGGGCGTTGTGGCTTCTCGTGCACGTCTGGCTGCTAAGCGCGCGCGTGAAGTTGCTCGTAAAAGCAGTGGCCTAGAAATTTCTAGCTTGCCAGGTAAACTAGCTGACTGTTCTTCCCGTAATCCTGAAATCAGCGAACTTTACATCGTTGAGGGTGACTCAGCTGGTGGTTCAGCTAAACAAGGTCGTGACCGTTTATTCCAAGCGATTTTGCCGATTCGTGGTAAAATTTTGAACGTAGAAAAAGCGCGTTTAGATCGTATTTTAGCTAACGAAGAAATTCGAACTATTTTTACAGCAATGGGTACTGGTTTTGGTGGAGATTTCGATGTTTCTAAATCTCGTTACCACAAACTAATTATTATGACTGATGCCGATGTTGATGGTGCACATATTCGTACACTACTTCTTACTCTATTTTATCGTTATATGCGTCCACTGCTTGATGCAGGTTATATTTATATTGCGCAGCCACCGCTTTATCAAATTAAGCATGGTAAACAAGTTGAGTACGTTTATAGTGATGGACAATTAGAAGATTATCTAGCATCCCTTGATGGAGACACTAAATACAACATTCAACGATATAAAGGTCTTGGAGAAATGAACCCTGAGCAACTTTGGGAAACAACCATGAATCCTGAACACCGTACACTACTTCAAGTCAATATCAAAGACGCTATTGATGCCGATGAAACTTTTGAAATGTTGATGGGTGACCGCGTGGAACCTCGTCGTAAATTCATTGAAGACAACGCACAATACGTTAAAAACTTGGATGTTTAATAAATATTTCCCGGGTAATACTTGGGATATTAATTGTTTTTAAAAGGTTTGAACTAGATTCAGCCTTACTTTGGAAAGGGAGGTTTCTCTAACAATGGCAGAAACACCAAATCAACGAATAACAGAGATAAACTTAAATAAAGAAATGCGGACTTCATTTTTAGATTACGCGATGAGCGTAATTGTTGCCCGTGCCCTACCAGATGTTCGTGACGGATTAAAACCAGTTCACCGTCGTATTTTATATGCGATGAATGACTTAGGTATGACTTCTGATAAAGCCTATAAGAAATCGGCTCGTATCGTAGGGGAAGTTATTGGTAAGTATCACCCCCACGGCGATACAGCTGTTTATTTTACAATGGTTCGGATGGCGCAAGATTTTAGTTATCGTAATATGCTTGTTGACGGACACGGTAACTTTGGTTCGGTCGATGGAGATATGGCGGCAGCGATGCGTTATACAGAAGCACGTATGTCAAAAATTTCGATGGAACTACTGCGCGATATTAACAAAGATACGATTGATTACGCGGATAACTATGATGGTTCCGAGCGTGAGCCAGTTATTTTGCCAGCGCGTTTCCCTAACTTACTAGTCAATGGTTCGTCAGGTATCGCGGTTGGTATGGCAACGAATATTCCTACCCACCATCTTGGTGAAGTTATTGACGGCGTTTTGGCGCTTAGTCGTGACCCGGAAATTACGATTCGTGATTTAATGGAATATATCCCAGGTCCTGACTTCCCTACTGCTGGGATGATTATGGGACGTAGCGGAATTCGTCGCGCTTACGAAAGTGGTCGTGGTTCGATTACCGTTCGTGGTCGTGTCGATATTGAAGAAAAGAAAAATGGTAAAGAAACTATCGTTATTACCGAAATTCCTTACCAAGTAAATAAAGCGCGCCTAGTTGAACGTATTGCCGAACTAGCTCGTGAGAAGAAAATTGACGGCATTACTTCCCTAAATGATGAGTCTGACCGTTCCGGAATGCGCATCGTTATTGAGGTTCGTCGTGATATTAGCGCAAGTGTTATTGTGAATAATTTATTCAAAATGACAGCTCTTCAAACTACTTTTGGTATTAATATGCTGGCACTTGTCGACAATCATCCAAAAGTGCTTAATTTAAAAGAAATTCTTTATTATTATTTGGAACATCAAAAAGTAGTTATTCGTCGCCGTACTGAATTTGAGCTTCGTAAAGCAGAAGCACGCGCTCATATTTTAGAAGGTTTACGAATCGCCCTTGATAACATTGATGCGATTATTAAATTAATTCGTGGATCAAAAACTTCTGATGTTGCTAAAGAAGGATTGATGACACAATTCAACCTTTCTGATAAACAAGCGCAAGCCATTCTGGATATGCGTTTGCAACGTTTAACAGGTTTAGAACGCGAAAAAATTGAAGAAGAATATCAAAATTTAGTGGCATTAATTAACGATTTAAAAGCCATTTTAGCTGATGATGAACGTATTCTTGAAATTATTCGTGAAGAATTAGAAGAAATCAAAGTTAAATATGCGGATAAACGTCGTACAGAAATCTTGGCTGGTGATTTAGTAAGCCTTGAAGATGAAGACTTAATCCCAGAAGAAGAAGTAGCAATCACGTTAACTAAACGCGGCTATATTAAACGTCTACCATTATCGACTTATCGTAGTCAGCGTCGTGGTGGTCGTGGTATTCAAGGTATGTCTACACATGAAGATGACTTCGTAGAACACCTTGTTGCAACGAGCACGCATGATACGTTACTATTCTTCACTAACACTGGTAAAGTTTACCGTTCGAAAGGTTATGAAGTGCCTGAATACGGTCGTACCGCCAAAGGTATCCCAATCATCAACTTGCTTGGAATCGAAAGCCAAGAACAAGTGAATGCCGTGATAAATCTATCCGAATTCACCGATGATAGCTACCTATTCTTCACGACGAAACATGGTGTCGTGAAGCGTACAACCCTTTCTCAATTTGCGAAAATTCGTCAAAGCGGCCTTCGTGCAGTTGAACTTCGCGAAAACGATGAACTTATTTCCGTTCAAATGACAGATGGTAGCAAAAACATGATTATCGCAACGAAACATGGACAATCTATCTACTTCCCAGAAGAAAATATCCGCGTAATGGGCCGTACAGCTGCTGGTGTTCGTGGTATTAGACTTCGTGAAGACGATGAAGTTATCGGCATGGAAGTACTAGAAGACGATGAAAAAGTACTCGTTGTTACGGAAAAAGGTTATGGTAAACAAACGCCAGCTTCCCAGTATCCGCTTCGTAATCGTGGTGGTATGGGTGTTAAAACCGTTACAATCACCGAGAAAAATGGTAACTTGGTAGCAATGAAAACTGTTACTGGTGAAGAGGACTTAATGCTAATGACTGTGAGCGGTGTCTTAATTCGTTTTGAAATCGAAACCGTATCACAAACAGGTCGTAGCGCAATGGGTGTTAAACTAATTCGTCTTGATGAAGATGAAAAAGTAGCCACTGTTGCAAAAGTTCCAAAAGAAGAAGATGAAGTTGAGCTAGAGGAAGAAATCGACGAAACATTAATCACGCAAGTTCCTGATGAAAGTTTTGAAGATGCTCCTGGAAGCGACATAGAAGAATAAAACCAAGCTGGAAATGACTCTAATTTGCGAATTAGAACGATTTTCCAGCTTTTTTTCGGTATTAAAAAGCGCTTTTTGGTCGCATTTTATGTATAATATCTTTAATACGTCTAAAAAAGGGAAGAGTTGAAAAAAATGCGCAAACTGATCCAATTTCTGTTTATAGCAGTAGTTTTATTTTTAGTGGAATACGTTTTAATTAATCAAGCAGCCATACTTTTCTTAGTAACAAGTGCGATTATTCAATTATGCGGGGTTGTTATTACGGTTCGGCTACTCCTATTTGATCAGCGGAATACTAGCTCAAAAGTCGCCTGGATTGCGGTTATTTTCATTTTACCTGTGCTTGGAACGATTAGTTACCTTGTGTTCGGTAGAAATCCAGCAACTAGAAAATTCAGCACAGCTCAAGTAACAGAAAAAGCTAAATTAATAAATGCAGTTCATGCAATTCCAAACAACACCAATGAAAAATTACCAAGACTATCTAAAAGAATTGCTCATTTAACGTCCATAGAGCCGATTAAGGGAAATAAAATCGAAATACTGACAAATGGTGAGGAAACTTTCCCAGTGCTCTTAGACGCGCTTAGAAAAGCAGAAAACCATATCCATATTCAATACTATATTTTCAAAACGGATGAAATTTCTACCGAGATTCGCGATATTTTGGTCGAAAAAGCAAAAGCTGGTGTCGAAGTTAGATTTATGTTTGATGGACTAGGTTCAAGCAAGCTCCATAAAGCCTTTCTAGCTCCTCTAAAAGAAGCTGGCGTTAGTATTCACGCATTTGATCCGATTTCTTCACCGTGGATTGTAAGAACAGCTAATTTAAGAAATCATCGCAAAATTGTCGTGATTGATGGGCAAATCGGCTTCACAGGTGGACTTAATATTGGAGAAGAATATCGTTCCAATACGCCAGATTTCCGTGTTTGGCGTGATACGCATATTAAAATTACCGGTCAAGCCGTAATCGAACTCCAAGAATCTTTTCTAAACGATTGGATTTACATGGAAAACCGAGCTGGAGCTGCCGACGAGTTTATTAGCGAAACCGGATTAAAACAGTATTTCTCACCAGTTGATATGGGTGATGAATGGGCTCAAGTTATTTACGGTGGACCATATGATAAAGAAAAATGGGTGCGTGATTCAATGCTTGATTTAATTGATTCCGCTAAAGAATCAGTTTGGATTGTGTCGCCCTACTTTGTTCCTGACGAGGAGTCGCTTGCGGTTATCCGCCGGGTTGCAATGAGCGGCGTTGACGTACGGGTTATTATTCCCGGAAAAGGTGATCGCGGGATTTCATTCCACGGAAGTAATGCTTATGTGAAAACAATGATTGAGGCAGGCGCGAAAATGTATGCCTACGCCGATGATTCTTTTGTTCATGCGAAGGCAATGTTAGTGGATGGAACGCGAGCAGCTATCGGAACTGCGAATTTTGATGTGCGTAGTTTTAGATTGAATCACGAATTAATGGTATTCTTATATGATGAAAGTGAGGCTATGCACCATTTAAAACGCGATTTCAAGAAAGATTTTGAAGATAGCCGACTATTTACGATGAAAGATATGGAAAGTAAACCATTATTGACTCGTATAAAAGAAGTTCTATCCAGTTTATTATCACCAATTTTATAATTTTAGGAGTGGAAAAATGAGTGGAGATTTAAAACTTAGACCGCTTGAACGAGAAGATTTAAAATTTGTTCACCGGTTAAATAATGATGCGAAAATAATGTCTTATTGGTTTGAAGAGCCATATGAGGCGTTTGTCGAGCTTCAGGAGTTATATGATAAGCACATTCACGATCAGTCAGAACGCCGTTTTATTTTAGAATTAGATGGCCAAATGGTTGGGTTAGTCGAGTTGATGGAAATTGATTATATTCACCGAAGAGCGGAATTTCAAATTATTATTGATCCTAAGTTTCAGGGACACGGTTACGCCGTTTCTGCCACAAAACTCGCAATGAAATATGCTTTTCATGTACTAAATTTGCATAAATTATATTTAGTCGTTGATAAAGTAAATGAAAAAGCAATTCACATCTATGAAAAAGTTGGTTTTATTCGTGAAGGCGAACTAATTGATGAATTTTTTGTTGATGGAACTTACCATGATGCGATTCGAATGTGTATTTTCCAACAACAATATCAAGAAATGGATATTTAAAAGGTGATTGGCGCGGGAAAAGTTGCGCCAGTCATTGTTTTGGGTCAAAAAAAGTTCTATAATAAGGTTTTAGTGAAAAAATTATGGTATCATGAAGTATTAAAGTTTGTATTATTTTGATGGAGAAAGGATTGGCGTGCATTGGCTACAGGCATTGGGACAGCTAAAATGATATTATGCGGAGAACATGCAGTTGTATACGGAGAACCGGCAATTTCAGTCCCATTTACACAAGCAGTAGTAACGACAAATGTAGAAACTTCTACAAAGACCAAATTCTCTTCGGCATTTTTTACAGGTGATTTAGAAGATATGCCTGATTTCTTAGCGGGAATCAAAGCATTAGTTGTAGATGTTTTAAACAAAATTGGTAATGGTGAATGTGTTTCTATTCATGTTATGTCAGGCGTTCCAATTGGACGAGGATTAGGCTCAAGTGCCGCAGTAGCAACAAGTATTGCGCGCGGCTTATATAAATATTTCAATCAAGAATTAGACTCGAAAAAACTATTAGCAATCGTTAATGCGGCAGAAAAAATTGCTCACGGTAATGCCAGTGGCGTTGATGCCATTACAGTTGTGAGTGAAAAGCCAGTTTGGTACGAGCGAGATCGAAAACTAGAAATTATGCACTTTCCTAAAAAAATCACGTTCGTTGTAGCGGATACAGGTGTTCCAAGCGAAACGAGAGACGCGGTTAAGGATGTTCAAGTATTATACAAAGAAAACGAAGCCGAAATCAGTAAAATAATTAAACAACTCGGCGATATTTCCCGGGAAATAAAGACGCATTTAGAAGGCGATGCAGACACTGTGAAGATTGGTGCTGCAATGAATCAAGCACAAACTTATTTGGAAACTTTGACAGTAAGCGATAGCAGTTTAGAGAAATTAATTAAAGTAGCTAGAAGTAGTGGCGCAGATGGGGCCAAACTGACAGGCGGTGGTCGTGGTGGATGTATTATCGCTGTAGCAAAAAATCAAGAAATCGCTGAAAAAATAACGAAGGCACTTCATGATGCTGGAGCTGCACAAGAATGGATTTTTACGATTGGAGAAGGTAGTTATGAGAGCGACAGCCATCGCACACACGAATGTGGCGCTAATTAAATACTGGGGAAAACGCGATGAACACTTGATTCTACCTGCAAACAGTAGTTTATCCTTCACGGTAGATAAATTTTATACAAAAACAACCGTAGAATGGGACGAAAATCTCTCCCAAGATACATTTATTCTTAACGATGAACAAAAAACGGATGCAAAAGTAGCTCGTTTTATAGATAAAATGCGTGAAGAGTTTGGCTTAACAGCAAAAGCAAAAATCATTTCCGAAAATCACGTACCAACTGCGGCCGGACTTGCTTCATCGGCATCGGCATTTGCGGCTCTTGCGCTTGCAGGGTCGAGCGCAGCAGGCAGAAACGATACAAAAGAATATATTTCCAGACTGGCTCGTTTCGGATCTGGATCTGCTTCTCGTTCTGTTTTTGGCGATTTCGTTATTTGGGAAAAAGGCGAGCTAGCTGATGGCAGTGATTCATGCGCGGTGCCTTTTACTAACAAATTATGTGATAAAATGTCGCTTGTAGTCGCAGTTGTTTCAGACAAAGAAAAGAAAGTTTCTAGCCGAGATGGCATGCGTCTAACCGTTGAAACATCCCCGTTTTTCGAAAACTGGGTAGCTGCTGCTAAGACGGATTTGGAAGAAATGAAACAAGCTATTTTGGACGAAGATTTCATCAAAGTTGGCGAAATCACAGAGCGAAACGGCATGAAAATGCATGCGACAACACTTGGCGCAGAGCCACCCTTCACTTATTTTCAACCACAGTCACTTGAAATAATGGACGCCGTTAGAGAATTGCGCGAAGATGGCATACCAGCCTATTTTACAATGGATGCCGGCCCTAATGTGAAAGTGATTTGTGAACGTGAAAATGAAGATATCGTAGCAGAGAAGTTGTCAGGTTTGGCTAAAAACGTTCTAATTTGCCACGCTGGTAAGGAAGCGAGTGTTGTATCAGATGAAAAATAAACTACAGGTTAAAATACCCGGAAAATTATATGTTGCTGGTGAATATGCAGTTGTAGAATCTGGTCATACAGCAATTCTAACTGCAGTTAACCGTTATATAACGCTGACTCTTGAAGATAGTGAGCGCAATGAATTATGGATTCCACATTATGAAAATCCAGTTTCATGGCCAGTTGGCGGCGAACTTAAACCAGACGGGGAACATTGGACTTTTACAGCGGAAGCAATTAATATTGCGACAACTTTCCTGAAATCAGAAGGCATCGAGCTTACTCCTGTGAAAATGGTCATCGAAACAGAATTAATTGACCAATCAGGTGCAAAATATGGACTAGGTTCAAGCGCAGCCGCAACGGTAGCTGTAATTAACGCGTTGATGACGAAATTTCATCCCGAGATTTCCATGCTGAAAAAATTCAAACTAGCTGCACTTTCCCATTTAGTCGTTCAAGGAAACGGCTCATGTGGCGATATTGCATCTTGTATGTATGGTGGATGGATTGCTTATACGACATTTGATCAAGAATGGGTGAAGCATCGTTTAGCATATAAATCACTGGAATGGTTTATGAAAGAACCATGGCCGATGTTACAAATCGAAACATTAGAAGAACCAGTTTCAGCATTTTCAGTTGGTTGGACTGGAACGCCAGTAAGTACGGGCAAACTTGTTTCGCAAATTCACGCGTTTAAACAAGAAGATAGCAAAAATTATCAACATTTCTTAACTAGAAATAACGAAATCATGAAGCAAATGATTCAAGCGTTCCACACGAAAGACGAAGAACTGCTCTACGCCTCTATCAAAGAAAATCGTCGCATTCTTCAAGAACTTGGAACAAAAGCTGGCGTCAATATTGAAACGAGCTTGCTAAAAGAACTAGCGGATTCAGCCGAAAATATGGGCGGTGCAGGAAAATCTTCCGGTTCTGGTGGCGGAGATTGCGGAATAGCTTTCTCAAAAACAAAAGAACTCGCCGAAAAACTAGTTCAAGAGTGGGAATCGCTTGGTATTAAACATTTACCTTTCCATACAGGGAGAGTTCAAATTACTGAATAATGGAGATATCACTAATAAAGCCGAACAACTTTTACATAAAAGTTGTTCGGCTTTTAGTTTGATTACTAAATTTTTTTTTCAGTTTTATTATCTTTATTAGATAAATCAGTTGCATGATTAAAAATAACCACACCAACAACTGTCAAAATGCCAGATTCTGCACCAGAAAGAATATCCATGAAATATAATATAGATGGTAAAACAAAACCTATAACTCCAATTATTAATTCAATCATTCGAAATATCTTTAATTTTTTACTCACGTAACCACTCCCTGTGGAATTAAAGTATGCGACAAAACTAATATATCATGAAAAACAACTTTTCATATAAAAACCAGCTGCAATTTGTTTCAAATTTCACAATCAAGGGAATAGTGAACAGAATAAAAGTTTGTGAAATATTTAATATATCAGGTTTTTGAACTAAGATATCAAATCAGATATAATGAGTTAGAGTATGAACATAGTGATTTTAAAAATGCGGAACAATTTTAAAAAAGTTTGTGAGTTTTTTTCAAAGAATTAAATAGTAAAAGCATTTTTTCAGTTACATAGGAGTTCTAAAAAGCTTCTTTCAGCACTCCGGTAATGGTATTTTTGCGCAAAAATACACATTAGAAAACATCAAAAGGAAAAGAGGGGATTCGGGTGTCAAAGGTACTTAAATCTTTGCTACTCACGGCACTACTTGGGGTTACCGGCCTTATAAGTGGTTGTGGTGACTTGACGGTACTTAATCCAAAAGGGCCAGTTGCTAAAGGTCAGTCGGACTTAATTATTTATTCGATTATATTTATGCTGGTTATTGTTTTGACGATTTTTGTATTGTTTACGATTATGTTGGTTAAATACCGCGAACGGAAAGACATTTCAAACTACGAGCCAGATATGCATGGTAGTAAAAAACTAGAAATTTTTTGGACATTGATTCCAGTTGCTATCGTTATTGCTCTAGCTATTCCGACGGTAAAAACAATTTATGCAGGGGAAGAAGCACCAAAAGTGACTTCGCATAAAGATCCAATTGTTATTTACGCAACAAGTGCAGACTGGAAATGGATTTTTAGTTATCCAGATGAGTCGATTGAAACGGTGAACTATGTAAACATTCCAACCGACCGTCCTGTATTATTCAAATTAACTTCCGCAGATACGATGACAAGCTTTTGGGTGCCGCAATTAGGCGGACAAAAATATGCGATGTCTGGCATGACGATGAATTTATATTTACAAGCAGATGAAGTTGGTACATACAAAGGTCGTAACGCAAACTTCAACGGCGAAGGTTTTGCAGATCAACGCTTTGATGTAGTAGCTCAATCTGAAAAAGATTTCAAAAAATGGGCAAAAGAAACAAAAGCTAGCTCACCAGTTATTACGCAAGACATCTATGACCGTCTGTTAATTCCTGGAAGCTCGAAGCAAAAATCTTATTCTGGTACGCATTTAGCATTTGTTGATGTTGCAGCTGATCCAGAGTATGTTTTCTATGCCTACAAACGTTTTGGTTATGAGATGACAAATCCACATAATCCAAACACAAAATCGACCATTTCTGACAAACCAATGCTTCCGGTTCGTCCTGTAACAGTAACTAATCCGCAATTTGAGCGTCATGATATGAAGCCGCAAATTATTAAAAATGGTGAAGGTTACCACGAGGATAAACACCGCGAAGACGAAATGAAGAAAATGGAAGAAGACATCCAAACAAATGAATTCAATAAAAAAGAATCGGATGACGCAGGGAAGTAAAAAGGGGGGACATAAGGCATGAAATGGAATGAGTTTATCGTAACTGGCGACCCAATGATTTTAGGCGCGCAGATTTCTATCGTACTTGTAAGTATTGGTGTTGTTGCGTTACTAACTTATACAAAAAAATGGAAGTGGCTCATGAAAGAGTGGATTTCTTCCGTTGATCATAAAAAAATAGGTATTATGTATTTGCTTGCTGCTGTCTTAATGTTTTTCCGTGGTGGTGTGGATGCGCTAATGATGCGTACCCAGCTCGCTTTACCGGATATGAAATTTTTAGACGCACAGCATTACAATGAAGTATTTTCTACGCACGGAACGATTATGATTTTATTTATGGCGATGCCGTTTATCATCGGGTTGATGAACATTGCCGTACCACTTCAAATTGGTGCGCGTGATGTAGCATTTCCATTTTTAAACAACTTAAGTTTTTGGACGTTCTTTATGGGAGCGATGCTATTTAACTTATCATTCGTAATTGGTGGTTCGCCAGATGCTGGTTGGACAAACTATGCGCCACTTGCGACAGATTTTAGCGCTGGATATGGAATTAACTTCTATCTTCTAGGTGTTCAAATCGCTGGTATTGGTACGCTGATGACGGGGATTAACTTCTTCGTGACGATTTTAAGAATGCGTACAAAAGGTATGACATTAATGAAAATGCCGATGTTTACTTGGTCTTCATTAATTACAAGTTTGATTATTATTTTCGCTTTCCCAGTTTTAACAGTGGCGCTTGCTTTGATGTCATTTGACCGACTGTTTGGAACAGCATTCTTCACACTCACGAATGGCGGACTCCCAATGATGTGGGCTAACTTGTTCTGGGTTTGGGGACATCCGGAAGTATATATTGTTATTTTGCCAGCTTTCGGTATTTTCTCAGAGATTATTTCTACTTTCTCGAGAAAAAAATTATTCGGTTATCCGGCGATGGTTGCCGCGATGGCAGTTATTTCTTTACTAAGTTTCCTAGTTTGGGTCCATCACTTCTTTACAATGGGATCAGGGGCGCTTGTTAACTCCTTCTTCTCCATTACAACGATGATGATTGCGATTCCGACCGGGATTAAGATATTCAACTGGCTCTTTACGATGTACAAAGGGCGAATAACCTTTACAACGCCAATGCTTTGGTCGCTTGCCTTTATCCCTAACTTTGTTGTCGGTGGGGTAACTGGGGTTATGCTTGCGATGGCTGCGGCCGATTATCAATATCACAATACGTATTTCTTAGTATCCCATTTCCACTACGTATTAATTGCCGGAACCGTGTTCTCCTGCTTTGCCGGGCTTACATACTGGTATCCAAAAATGGTCGGTTACAGACTGAATGAAAAAATTGGTAAATGGTTCTTCTGGATTTTCGTTGTTGGATTTAACGTTTGTTTCTTCCCGCAATATTTCCTAGGACTAGATGGTATGCCGCGTCGTATTTACACTTACGTACAAGGTGATGGCTGGACAACGCTTAACTTTATCTCTACAGTGGGCGGATTCTTGATGGGTGTAGCATTCTTAGTTCTTTGCTACAACATCTACTACAGCTATAAAAACTCTAAACGTGAAGTTACTGGTGACCCGTGGGATGCTCGTACGCTTGAATGGGCTACAAGTTCCGCAGTTCCTCCAAAATATAACTTTGCTGTTTTACCGGAATGGAATGACTTGGATGATTTCTGGAATAGAAAACAAAAAGGCGATCCATATGTAAATGATAAAAATTATAAACCAATCCATATGCCAAGTAATACGATGGTCGGATTTGTGATGTCGGTCTTCTTCTTCATTGCCGGTTTTGGACTAGTATTTTACTGGTACTGGATGGGAATTATTGGTCTTGTTGGTATTTTAGGATGTATGATTTATCGTTCATTCCAAAATAACGACGGTTACCATGTGGAAGTGGATGAAATTAAAGCAACAGAAGAACATAATGCGCGCGAACTTGCGACTGGTGTGAAGGAGGGGAACCCATGGAATCTGTAGAAACAAATAAAAATCTGCCAATTGAATATAGGTCAGAACAAGGTCGATTAAATATTCTTGGTTTCTGGATTTTCCTTGGCGCCGAAATTGCGCTGTTTGCAACACTTTTCGCGACTTACTTTGTTATGAGAAAGGCTGGCTCGAATGCGGGTCATCCGCCAGCAGAAATGTTCGAACTTTGGCTTGTCCTAATAATGACATTTTTACTATTAACAAGTAGTTTCACGTGCGGTCTTGCAATTGGTGAGATGCGTAAAGGCAATGTGAAAATGTTGACGATTTACTCGATTATCACATTAATTCTTGGTGCGGGATTTGTTGGCTTTGAGCTTTATGAATTTGCACACTATGTGACAGAAGGAGTTACGATGCAAGTTGGTTCTTACTGGTCTGCCTTCTTCGTACTACTAGGGACGCATGGTCTTCACGTAACGGTCGGGATTTTCTGGATTAGTTTTATTCTGATTCAAATTAAAATGCATGGTTTGACGCCAAAAACAGCATCAAAAGTATTTATTTCCAGTTTGTACTGGCATTTCCTTGATGTTGTGTGGATTTTCATTTTCACCGGTGTCTATTTGCTAGGGATGGTGAACTAATATGACACAAAATAATAAATCAAATGCAGCACATGCAGAAGGTGGCATTCCTTGGAAACATATTGTTGGCTTTGCATTGTCAGTTATTTTGACGCTTCTAGCAGTCTGGGTAGCTCTTTATTCAACACTAACAACAAATGTTAAGGTAGTTATTATTTTCATCTTTGCGTTCATTCAGGCAGCCCTACAGCTTCTGATGTTCATGCACATGACAGAAGGCCGTGATGGTAAAATCCAAATCGGTAACATTTTATTCGCCGCATTTATTGCGATTGTCGTAGTTATTGGTTCTTATTGGGTAATGGAAATTGGCCATATGAATCATTTGTTATAAAAATAAGCTGATGCATGGAACGGTTTAAACCGAACTAGCATCAGCTTTTTTTATTTTGCGGATATATCACCATTACTATTAATAGTTGCATTTGGAGAAATGGATTGGAGATAATTTAATTGTGCTGTCTTGGAAGAGCCTTCAAGCATATTAATTTGATTGCCTGAAATAATACCTGGATCAAAATGGGCGGTTACTTTTCCTTGATTGAAATTCAATTTATAAATCCCTGTTTCTGCCGAATGACCCGAAACATAGTCAGGAAATAAGAAATTACCTAATGAATAAGCAATTGGAACATCTTTGTATACTTCAAAACTTTGGAGCCAGTGTGGATGGCTGGCAACAATCGCATCAACTAAATTATCATCCACTAGTTTTTTCATATATTGGGTTTGATAATCAACTGGTGTATTCGTCTTTTCAACTCCCCAGTGAAAATAAACGACCATATAATCAATATCTTTATTTTTTGCGCGTTCTTCTTTGATTTTTTCTTCGACAAGGTTTAAATCATAACCATTAGTAACCCCTGGAGTATCTTCGTCGGCAATCCAACCCGTATTCGGGAAAAAGTGGCAAAATGACATGAAACCAACTTTATTTCCTTTGATGTCAGCTACTTTCAGTTGATAAGCCTCATCTTCATTTTTACCAGCCCCAACATAGGCTAAATTATTGGCGCGTAAAGCAGCCGTTGTGTCGAGTAATCCATCTTCGTAATAGTCTAAAATGTGGTTATTACTAATATTAACCATATCAACCCCAGCATTTTTCAAAGCGGTTAAAGAACTAGGATCACTTTTAATCCAAAATTCTTGGTACGGGACTTTTTTTGTTCGAGTTGTAATAGCTGTTTCTAAATCAACAAATGTATAGTCGCTAGATTTCAGTTCCTCGCGAACGTTATTAAAAGGATAATCCATTCCCTTCTCTGCTAAAATTGGTCGTAAATCCCAATCAAACATAATATCACCTGTAAAATCAATGTTAAATGGTTCTTTTGGTTTTGGCGGTGTCTCTTTTTTCTTTTTAACAGCAACGACGGTTTTCTTTTTTGGCTTAGCGGTTTCTTTGTTGTTTGTCATGAGGTTGTTCACTAATAAACCAATGGAAAAAATTAAAATAATTGAGACTATCAGTATAATCCCCTTTTTTCTTGATTTCATTTTTTCTCCTCCTAATTTAAAAGTTAACTAATTCTATCAGTGTGGAGAAAAAGACTTTTATCAAAAACAGGCTCTTTTGTGGAAAATGATGGCTAAATTGTGAACTTTGAAATCATAAAAAATAAGACGAATTAAAAAAATTTAAATTATTGCTTGCTATGTAATGCATTACATATTTTATAGTGGAGAAGTAAATTATATTCGTGAGAGGAGTTAGACATAATGACAGAATCAAAATTTCCTAAAGGCTTTTTATGGGGCGGAGCAGTTGCTGCAAACCAATGTGAAGGCGCATATCTTGAAGACGGCAAGGGACTTTCACTAGTAGATATAGTACCAACAGTAGAGGACGGACGCTGGGATGCCTTATTCAATCCAACGAAAGCGCTTTCCACTGATTACGGTTTTTACCCAAGTCATGAATCAATTGATTTTTATCATCGTTATAAAGAAGACATTAAATTAATGGCAGAAATGGGCTTCAAATGTTTCCGTATGTCCATCAGCTGGCCACGTATTTTCCCAAATGGTGACGAAACTACACCAAATGAAAAAGGATTAGCATTTTATGACAAAGTTTTCGATGAATGTCATAAATACGGCATCGAGCCAGTAGTTACAATCAACCATTTTGATACTCCACTAGAAGTTTTCAAAAAATATGGTGGCTGGAAAAACCGTAAATGTATCGATTTTTACTTAAATTTCTGTGAAGCTATTTTTACGCGTTACAAAGATAAAGTAAAATATTGGATGACATTTAACGAGATTAACATGATTCTTCATATTCCTTTCTTTGGTGGCGGCATGGACGTTACTAACGAAGAAAATCCAGAAGAAGTAAAATATCAAGCGGCTCATCACCAATTAGTTGCATCTGCTTTAGCGACAAAACTTGGTCATGAAATCAACCCTGAAAACCAAATCGGTTGTATGCTTGCAGCTGGGAACACATACCCAATGACATGTAACCCAGAAGATATTTGGAAATCCATTCAAGCTGACCGTGAAGGCTACTTCTTCATCGACGTTCAAGCACGTGGTTACTATCCAAGCTACACTAAACGTTTCTTCAAAGAGCACAACATCAACATCCAAATGGAAGACGGCGACTTAGACGCATTACGCGATCACACAGTTGATTACGTGGCATTCAGCTACTATTCTTCTCGTCTAACAAGCGCTGATCCAGAGAAAAACAAAGAAACAGAAGGCAACGTTTTCGCAACACTAAAAAACCCATACCTAAAAGCAAGCGAATGGGGCTGGCAAATTGATCCACTAGGTCTACGTATTACGATGAATACAATTTACGACCGTTACCAAAAACCACTTTTCATCGTTGAAAATGGCTTAGGTGCAGTGGATACAGTAGAAGAAGACGGCTCAATCAATGACGATTACAGAATCGACTACATGCGTGAACACGTTCGCGAAATGGGCGAAGCAATCGAGGACGGCGTGGAACTTCTTGGCTACACACCATGGGGCTGCATCGACCTTGTCAGCGCTGGCTCTGGCGAAATGAAAAAACGCTATGGCTTCATCTACGTTGACCGCGACAACAAAGGCAACGGAACCCTAAACCGCTCGAAGAAAAAATCATTCGACTGGTACAAAAAAGTAATTGAAACAAATGGTAAAGATATCGACTAGAATATAGGAAACCCCCACTTTCGGTGATGAAGGTGGGGGTTTTGTTTTATTGGTTTTTTGAGTTTTCTTGTTGTTGGATTTCAGAAACTGTTTTTATATTTTCTTCGTTTTCAGTTTTCAGAAACTTTTCATCTACTTCTTTTGCAGAATTTACTATCTCTACTCCAGCTGAATCAAAGAGTCCAGCATCTATCCATAAATCTTCATCCCCATTTAGATAACCTTTAATGTGAACTACACCAGTTGGATTTTCCTGTAAACTAGTTAAAGTAATTTCATTAATACCATTGTAATTATAATCGAAAAACGCTTCAATTCTTGGTTTTTGTTGAGTGAATATCTTGTTAGTATTTTGAATTTCATATTTTTTCCAAAATAAAAATCCACATAACAAACATAGCACTATGATTAAAATAGAGATGAGAATAATAGGCTGTTTTTTCAAAGAAGTTCACCTCAAGGATTTTTGTTTTTTTCTTGTTGTTGGATTTCAGAAACAGTTTTATTTATTTCGTTTTTACGCCAATTGCTAACATCTTTAGGGACACTAATGCTATTTTCAAAATGTTCATCATAAATAGTAGCACTGAAAAATAGATTTTCGTCATTATTGATAAACCCTTCTATGTATGGAATCCCCATAGGAGAAACTTTAACATGAGTAAAGCTCAATTTGTTAATATTGTTATAGTTATACTTCAAAAATTGTTCAATTCTAGGGGCTTCTTTTTCTATGATTTCTTGATGTTTTTTCAAAATTATTTATCCACCAATGCAACTAAGTATTATAATAATGAAAAAAATTATAATATTTCTTTTTTTCATATGTTCACCTCATAAAAATAATAACATAGAAAAGGTCTGGATGTGAGTGGAATTAAAAGATGATACAAATTGAAAATTTAATCTATGACTGCAAAGCGTCTCTAAAATTAGATAAATAAAAAACCTGCTACCATAATCGGATAGCAGGTTTTTCCTCAATAAGAAATCGCGCGTTTTGCTTGTTTGCTCCAACAAGTATTAAAATAACTTTGCGAAATTCGGGCGTTTTTTTGGCCAGACCAGCTGTCGTTGTAGTAAAAATTATTCTTATCATACCCGGTAATAGTGATTGCGTGGACAGAAAAGCCGTGGAAATTACTAACCCAAGCCACAACGGGACGTTTTTTATTCAACTGATTTTTAATGCCGCCTAAATTCGTACCAGTCATATTTTTCGCAGTGCCGGTATATTTTTTCACTTGATTCACCAAAGCGGGAGGATAAATTGTCCAGCCACTTTTAGAAAAAGGATTTCCAACGAAACCATAATTCGGATTGGATTTATGTCGTTTCATTTCTTTCGCGAGTTTGACTTTATCGACATTTTTCCCAGCATAGCGCAGCATCATCGCAATGTTTGTGATTTCGCAGCCAGTTGGTAATTGCGGGCGCTGAACGATTAGAGGTACGTTCATTTGTACAATTTTTGGCGTTGACGGTGCTGGTGTGGGAGCTGGTGCGGCGGTTGCAACTTTTACATATTTCCCAGATACGTAGCCGTTTTTCCCTTTAAAACTAAAGCGATACCAGTTATTGGATGTTTTGGCGATCGCTTTGAATTTTGTATTATTTTTAAGCCAGCCGACAACTTTTCCTGATGTGGCGTTGGTTGAACGAACATTAAGGCGTGCGGTTGTTACCATTTGCTTGTTTATTACCGTTTCCTTTGCCGCCGCCTGACTCGTTGTAGAAACACTAAATACACTTAAAACTAATCCCAAGACGAGTATCCATTTCCCCCATTTTCCCAAAAAAGTCCCCATAATTTCCCCCTTTGATACAGATTACTTATGTATACCCTGTTTTTGAAAAATAAAAAGAAAACGCTTGCATAAATGAAATACCCGTGTTACTATAAAAATGAACTTAACGTGTTAACCGGTTATTAATAAAAAGTTCAGTGATAGCAACCGAATTCAAGTTTGCAATCAAAAAATTATCATGGTACCATTAACCTAAAACTTAACGTGTTAACGCGCGGGATGCTTTAGGGGGAAATTGTTATGGCAGAACCAAAATACTCTATTATAATCAATGATATTAAGCGATTAATTAGTGATGGAACTTTTAAGCCTGGGGAAAAAATTTATTCAGAAGATGAACTGAAAAAGAAATATAATGTTAGTAATACGACGGTTGTGCGCGCATTACACGAATTAGTACGAGCTGGGATTTTAGCGCGTTATCAAGGAAAAGGCACCTATGTCAGTAAATCGATTATTAACGAAGAAGTTATTTTTAATGAGTATACAACAGTGCCGAACGGAAGATTCAATCGTAAAACAAAAATTGCTAATGAGCACACAAGAGTTGTAGCAATTAATGAAATTCAGGATGCGCGAATCGCTAAAAAATTACAAATCCCACCTGAAAATATGATTGTTCATTTTCAACGAATCCGCCTTATTGATGATTTACCTTGGACTGTTCAAAACAACTATATGGCAAAATCTAATTTGATCAATGTCGATTTAACAAATTTTGAAAAGTTTAATTCTTTATCTGAAGTGATTAAAGAGCTTTATGACATTAATATTTTGCACGAAGCGATGAAAGAGAGAATTGAAGTCGAATTTCCAGTAAAAGATAAAAATAATTTCAAATTACTCGAAATTGATACCGAATTACCACTTTATCATATTGAAAGAATAACTTATGTGCCAGAGGGGCAACCCTATGAATATATTGAAAGTTATTTACGGCATAATTTTTACTCTATTGAAATTGAAAAGAAAAAACAATAGAAGGGGGTTAATTACTTGGATTATATTATCGCAGCACATGGCCGGTATGCGCAGGAAGTGAAAAATAGCTGCCAAATGATTACTGGCCAAACAACCAATATTTATGCAGTTACTTTTACCGA
The DNA here is from genome assembly GCF_014229095.1 of Listeria cossartiae subsp. cayugensis. Lineage (GTDB taxonomy): Bacteria > Bacillota > Bacilli > Lactobacillales > Listeriaceae > Listeria > Listeria cayugensis. The sequence continues at coordinate 291,784 of NZ_JAARZC010000003.1, forward strand.
AGAAATGGGGGTGACAGATGTAATAGATGCCTACACGGCAGTTTATTCACCTACAAATGAAACCGCTATCATTGTCGATATTGTTGGTGGAACTCCGTGTAATGCAGCTCAAATGTTTCGTGCAAAAAATCCAGAAGTTAAAGTCGTATCAGGTTTGTCGTTAGGATTAATCATTCCACTTAGCCTTGGAGAAAGTTTAGAAGGGGCAATGCTTGGAGCGAAAGAAAATATTCAATTTGTAGAGCAGAAAGCAAATAATACAACAGTAACCGATGATGGGGAGGAAGAGGACTAATGGGAAGTAACGGAATTAAACACGTACGCGTAGATGAAAGACTGATTCACGGGCAAGTAGCAACAATGTGGACAAATACTATAAAAGCAACGCGAATCATGATTGTTGATGATGCTGTTGTGAAAAATGATATGGAAAAAATTGCCCTAAAAACCGCAGTGCCGGCTGGTGTTAAATTAAGCATTTTGACAGTCAAAGGTGCAGCAACTAATATCAATAATGATAAATACGCAGGGCAGCAAGTTTTCTTAATCGTAAAATCACCTCATGCTCTTCGCGGTTTAGTGGATGCGGGCGTAGAACTCCCCCAAATCAATGTTGGTAATATGTCGACGAAAGCAGGAAGTCGCCAAATCAAAAAATCAGTAAGCGTGACGGATGAAAATTTGGAAGATTTTGATTACTTATCTCAAAAAGGCATTAAAATCACTGCTCAAATGGTTCCAAGTGAAGATGCAGTTGAATTTGCAAGTTTATTAAAAAAATAAGTAGTAAGAAGGGAGAACTACAATGGATTTAGCAGTTTGGCAGATTATATTGTTAGTTATACTTGCAGCTTGTACCATTCTTGATGCTTTAACTTTAGTAATAGGACTTAATTTCCCTGTAATAACAGGAACGCTTGCTGGACTCATTATGGGTGATATGGTGCTCGGACTTGCGATTGGGGCAACGTTACAGCTGATGGTTCTAGGTGTTGGTACATACGGAGGCGCGTCGATTCCTGACTTTACAACTGGAGCAATCGTAGGGACAGTATTTGCCGTTTTATCCGGTCAGGATGCGGAATTTGCGATTGGGCTTGCGATTCCAGTGGGGCTTTTAATGGTTCAATTAGATATTTTAGCAAGATTTACCAATACATTTTTCTTGCACCGGATTGATACTAACATCGCTTCGGGAAATATCTCGGCGGTTAAACGGAATATTTGGTACGGAGCATTACCATGGGCTTTATCACGTGCGGTTCCAGTATTTATCATGCTGACTTTCGGACAAAGCGTGGTTGATTTTATTCTTAATGAAATTCCAGAATGGCTGATGGGCGGACTTCGTGTAGCTGGTGGCATTCTTCCAGTAGTTGGTATCGCGATTCTCCTTCGTTATTTACCAACAAACAAATTCGTTGCCTATTTGATCATTGGTTTTGTAGCCGCGGCCTATCTAAAAGTACCGATGCTAGGCGTAGCGCTAATTGGTGTGGCTTTAGCAATCATTTACTTCAAACAAAATTTCAAAAATCCAGTAGCTGTAGGAGCAAATGGCGCAGCGCTAGTTGGGGAGGAGAATGAAGATGGCGAATACGAAGACTGAGCAGGATTTTGAGAAAGTACTCAAGAGACGCGATTTAATAGCAGCAAACTTTCGTTGGTTGTTTGCCAGCCAAATCTGTTGGAACTATGAGCGAATGATGTCGACGGGTTATCTTTATAGTATTATGCCAACACTTCGGAAGCTTTACAAAACAGACGACGATTTAAAAGATATGATGAATATGCACAACCAATTTTTCAATACGAATCCTATGGTCGGCGGTCTGATTCTAGGGATGGATATGGCGATTGAAGAACGAGAAAAGAAAGCTTCAAAAGAAGTCGTAACTGGTTTGAAAACTGGTTTAATGGGACCGTTTGCTGGTGTTGGGGATACGATTTTCGGGGTAATTTTACCGACGATTTTTGGATCCATTGCCGCATATATGGGCCTTCAAGGTAATGTAACAGGTGTGGTTATCTGGGTATTAGTTAATATTTTGGTTGTTGGAGCTAGATTTACCTTACTTCCACTAGGATATAAGCAAGGCGCGAAACTGGTAACGGAATTTGCAGACAGACTTAACGCGTTAACCGATGCAGCTATTTTACTTGGGGTCACGGTCGTCGGGGCTTTAATACCAACCGTAATCAAAGCAACCGTGCCATTTGTTTATAAATCAGGAAAAGTAGAACTGAAAATGCAAGACATGCTCGATCAAATCATGCCTTCACTCGTTCCAGTCTTACTCGTGGCGCTAATCTATGCACTTTTAGGCCATAAAAAAATGACATCTACGAAAGCAATTTTATTAGTAATGGTTATTGCGATTATTTTATTCAACCTAAAAATTCTAGGTTAAAATATGAAAATTGGAGGAATAGACAAAATGGGATTAACATTTTTTGACAAAGCGCGTGAATTAACGGAGGAACTAGAAAAAACACAGGCGGAAAGTATTCATCAAGCAGCAAAATTGGTGGCAGACAGCATTATGAATGACGGGATTATTCAAGCATTCGGTAGCGGGCACTCTTATGCGGCGGCCATTGAAGTATGCGGGAGAGCGGGCGGACTTATTCCATCGAAGGTTATTATGGACCCGGCTGGCGGATACTATGAATCTATTGAGGGCGTTGGTTCCTTGCTGACTCATAGATTACAAGCGAAACCAAATGATATCTTCTTCCTTATATCTAATTCAGGTCGTAATCCGATGGGAATTGAGCTTGCGGAATGGATTAAATCGCAAGGTTGCAAATTGATAGTTGTAACAGCGCTAGATGCCTCGCAAACAGCCGCTTCTAGACATTCTTCTGGAAAACTGTTGTATGAATTTGCGGATGTTATTTTAGATAATCGTTCAATCCAAGGGGATGCGGCACTTGAATTAGATGGATTAGAAGGAAAAGTTTGCGGAACTTCTTCATTCTCAGCCGTTCTACTTCTCCAACAAACAATCTATGAAGCAGTAGAACTTATGCTTGCAAAAGGCTATACACCGCCAGTTTATCGTAGTGCTAATATTGATGGCGGCTACGAATACAATTTTGCGATTGAAGATAAATTCGCTGATCGGATTTTCCACTTATAATAAAAACGGGCGCGAAAATGAACGTTGTTTTTGCGCTTTTTTTGGAGGCTAGACGATGGTTTTAAAAGAAGCGTGTATTGAAAATACTACTAACTTGGCAAAGGTTATTGCTGCTGGAGCTAATCGAGTGGAGCTTTGTGATAATCTGGCGGAGGGCGGGACTTCTGTTAGTTACGGGGTTGCGAACTATGTGGTACGAGTTTGCCATGAACAAAATGTGAGCGTAATGGCGATGGTTCGTCCTCGAAAAGGTAATTTCAGCTATACAAAAGAAGAAATTGCGATTATGCGCGAGGATATTTTGATGTATAAGAAAATAGCGGTTGATGGTGTGGTTTTTGGCTGTATTACGGATGCAGGATTACTAGATAAACCAGCCATAAATGAGTTGATAAAGGCGGCGAGAGGTGTCGAAGTGACTTTTCATATGGCATTTGATGAGTTAATAGAAACGGAAAAATTACCGGCGATTGATTGGCTAGCAGAGCAAGGTGTCACGCGAATTCTTACGCACGGCGGGGACGGGGCAAAACTTCCAGAAGAAACCTTTGTCAATTGGCGAAAATACATCGATTACGCAGCGGACCGAATAATTATTTTACCCGGTGGCGGGATTAAATCACACAATATAAAATGGATTTTAAAAGAAACCGGAGCAGCTGAAATCCATGGCACTGACTTGTTTGGGGAGCACTAAAACTCCCCAAATAAATTTATTTTAAAAAAAGGGTTGCAACCGTTTTCTTTATATGATATATTTATCTCATCACAAAGGATTGTTACCAATTCATTGGGCAAAACCTAAGCTGATTTGAAGGACACGTATATACGTGGAGTCCTCGAATGAGCTTAGGTTTTTCTTTTTGCCCAAAAAACCAAAAAGAGGAAGGAAGTCGTCAAAATGAAATATGAACAGTTAGCAAAAGACATCCTGAAAAATGTCGGCGGTAAAGAAAATATCAACAGTGTTTTCCATTGTATTACCAGACTTCGGTTTAAACTGAAAGATGAGAACATTGCGAACACAAAAGAAATTGAAAAACTTGATGGAGTAATTTCTGTCATTAAAAGTGGTGGTCAATACCAAGTAGTTATTGGTAACCATGTACCAGACGTATTTAAAGCAGTATTAGAAGTTGGTGGGATTTCAGCTGAAGGAGAAGAAGAAAGCGCTCCTGCAAGTGGTAACCTATTCAACCGCTTCATCGATATGATTTCTGGCGTATTTACACCAGTTCTAGGTGTATTAGCCGCAACAGGTATGATTAAAGGTTTCACAGCAATGTTTGCAGCATTTGGTTGGATTACAGTTACTTCAGGTACTTACCAACTACTTTATGCAATTGGGGATTGTTTATTCTACTTCTTCCCAATTTTCCTAGGTTACACAGCAATGAAAAAATTCGGCGGAAACATATTTATCGGGATGGCAATTGGTGGTTCTCTAGTTTATCCAGCTCTTGCAGGTATTTCAGCAGGCGACCCAATTTACACACTTTTCGCAGGAACAATTTTTGAATCTCCAATTCACGTAACATTCTTAGGAATTCCAGTTATCTTGATGTCTTATGCATCTTCTGTTATTCCGATTATTTTAGCAACATACTTCGGTGCAAAAGTAGAAAAAGGCTTCAAGAAAATCATTCCAGATGTAATCAAAACTTTCGTAGTTCCATTCTGTACACTATTAGTAGTAGTTCCACTTACTTTCCTTGTAATCGGACCAATCGCAACTTGGGCTGGACAATTACTTGGAGCAGGAACAATTTGGATTTATAACTTAAGCCCAATCGTTGCTGGTTTAATCTTAGGTGGTTTCTGGCAAGTATTCGTTATCTTTGGACTTCACTGGGGTCTTGTTCCAGTGGCAATCAACAACTTAACAACACTTGGAGCAGATCCAATTCTTGCAATGATGTTTGGTGCTTCTTTTGCCCAAATCGGTGCAGTATTAGCAGTATTCTTCAAAACTAAAAATACAAAAATTAAATCTCTTAGTATTCCAGCATTTATTTCCGGTATCTTTGGTGTAACTGAGCCAGCGATTTACGGGGTTACTTTACCACTGAAAAAACCATTTATCATGAGCTGTATCGCTGGTGGTATTGGTGGCGGAATCATTGGCTTTGCAAGTGCAAAAGCTTATATCATGGGTGGACTTGGAATCTTCGGTCTTCCTAACTTCATCCAACCAGGCGCTGGTATTACAAGCGCATTCTGGTGGGTAATTATCGCAATGGTTATCAGCTTCATCCTTGGTTTCATCTTAACTTATGTAGCAGGATTCAAAGATCCAGCTGAAACAGTTGTAGAAGAATCTAACACAGTTGAAGGCGAAACTTTAATCGAACGTGAAACAATTCCAGCTCCAGTAGTTGGCGAAATCGTAACTTTAGCAGAAGTAAAAGACGAAGCATTTTCATCCGGTGCACTTGGAAAAGGTGTTGCAATCATCCCAACTGTTGGACGTGTAGTAGCTCCAGCAGCAGGAACAGTAACAACTATCTTCCCAACTGGTCATGCAATCGGTATTACAACTAAAGACGGTGCAGAAGTATTAATCCACATCGGTATGGACACAGTTCAACTAGAAGGTAAATTCTTCACAGCACACGTTAAACAAGGCGATACAATCGAAAAAGGTCAATTACTAACTGAATTTGATATTGAAGGCATTAAAGCTGCTGGATATGACGTTACAACTCCAGTGGTAGTAACAAACTCTAACCAATATTTAGACGTAATGATCACAGATGCAAAAGAAGCGAAACTTGAAGAACGTTTAATCACATTAGTAATTTAAGACTTCTAAATAAACAGCTTGGGCGCTATCTTGCTCAAGCTGTTTTTGTGTTATACTGGGGAAAAATAGGCGGTGAAGCATGTGTTAGTAAAAGGTGATTCAGTGGGAATTATTTGTTGTTCTGACGGGCGGAAAGCGGAAGATAAGTTGCGAATTGAGCGGCTCGAGGAAGTTTTGAGAACAGAATTTGGTTTGCGAGTCATATTTGCTCAGACCATTTTTCAAATTGAAGCCTCACCATATAGTGGCTCTGCCAAAGAACGGGCAGCAGAACTGATGAAATTGTATCAAAACGCAGAGGTGAAAGTGATATTTGATATTTCTGGCGGAGATGCGGCGAATCAAGTGTTGCCTTATCTCGATTTTGATATTATTCGAACTGCACGAAAACCGTTTGTTGGCTACAGTGACTTAACGGTAATTCTGAATGCTATTTATGCGAAAACGGGGCAGTCTGGTTTTAATTATCAACTATTACATTTAGTTGGTGTAGATAGCGAGTTACAGCAAAGTCAGTTTAGAAGAACATTTTTTGAAAATCGCGTATTAATTAATGGGGAGCAGCTCAATGATTTTGAATGGCGCGCTGGAGAAGTTATTGGCGGAAATATTCGTTGCTTTTTGAAATTGGCAGGAACGGAATTTATGCCAGATTTTACTAATAAGATAATTTTGCTAGAAAGTTTGGGTGGAAAAGAGGCGAAAATAGCTTCTTATGTGGCGCAATTAGAGCAGTTAGGTGCGTTTTCTAGCTGTTTGGGGATAATTGTGGGACAACATTCAGAGGCGGAGGAAAGTGGCGAGTTTGATAGGATAGGCTTCTTATATCAACAGATTGGACGAGAATATAAGGTGCCGATTTTCCGAACGAACGAAATTGGGCATGGTAGAGATGCGAAACCATGCTGTATTGGAGAGGAAATTAGCATCTCAAGAGAAACATTAACAAATTTTTAATATTTTTATTGCGAAATGTTCATAATTAACCTTTAATATAGAATTTGTAAGCAAGGAATACAATTAGTTTTACTCCCTTTTTGCTAATTGTAAACTTCCTTAAAATCCTAAACTCCCTTTTTTGGACCGACTTGATTGTCGGTCTTTTTTTATTTTCCAAGCTGATAACTATTCAATTTTTTGTTAAAATGATAACATAAAAGAAAACGCGTATGAAAAAGGAGTTTTTATCATGAAAGTTGAAGGATTGCTTGGATTTTTAGGGGCGGCATTGGGGATTGGATTTAGTTTGATGGTTCTTGTTATTCCTGATATTTCACAGGCTTTAGAAGAGGAATCGTTTTTCTTCTATATGCTAACAATTGGTTCGCTTGTACTTTCAGGGGTTGGGCTTGCAGGATCGTTTGTTGTTTCGCATAAGCCGCGTCTTGGTGGAGCAATGATGGTTGCAGCTGCAATCGGTTGTACAATGTCGATTTCGATTATGTTCTTACTACCAATCGTATTACTTGCTGTTGGTGGATTAATCGCACTAATTAACTATGAAGAAGCTGCGTCAATAGAAGAATAAAACAAAAACGCTGTCCGCGGACAGCGTTTTTTTATTAACGATGAAGATATTTTTTCAAAAAGTAGTAAATTCCGTCGGCGTCATTTGCAGCAGTAACAAAATCAGCGCTTTGTTTCACTAGATCGCTTGCGTTTTCCATCGCAACTCCTGCGCCAGCTACTTCAAGCATACCGATATCATTTTCACCATCGCCAAAAGTAATGATATTCTCTGGCTTAATATTTAAATGCGCGGCGAGATTTTTCACGGCATATTTTTTATCCATATCTTTTGGCAAAATTTCAATGTTATTTGCATGCGATGAAAGAATAGAAACGTCAGCTAATTTTTCTAATTCGCTTCGTAGGACAGCTAGTTTATCGAAATCTTCTTCTTCAATGACGATGCCATTAATAAATTGATCCGCATGTTGTAGGAACGCTTCTTTTGTTTTAATGGCAACGAGTTTTGTCGCGTTAACCCGGCCTTTATCTTCTTCGTCAGTAAAATAATAAGGTGGATTTTTCGTATAGTAAACTGTATCCGTTGAGAAGAAAAACACTGGTAAATCATGAGCTTGGCACAACGAAAATGTTTCGAGTAACGCAGATTGCTTCATTTTTTCTTGTTGGATGATTTCACCGGATACTGCGACCACACCGCCGTTCGAAGCGATAATATCTGCTTTTGGGTGGACAAGTTTGGCGAAATCCGTTGCGGAATTGTACATGCGACCAGTAGAAACGGCGAAATGATGCCCTTCTTCTATTAATTGTTGCAAGATAGTTAATGTTTTTTCAGAAATTGTTTGATTTTTGAGTAGTAATGTTCCGTCTAAATCGGAGCAAATTAAGTATTTTTCCAAGTAAACCTTCCTTTCGTTATAGCTTAGAGCCGCATGATTCGCGGATAATTAATTCTGGATTATGGTTAATAATCATTGGTTCTACTTGGCCATTAATTGCGCTAATTAGTTGTAAAATGGCCATTTTGCCAAGGTATTCATTGTGTTGGTCCATCGAAGTTAGGCGAGGAGTTTGGTAATCTCCATTCATAAATTGGTCGCAGCTGACAATAGCAATGTCTTCCGGGCAGGACAAATTGGCATCATTAATCGCCCGAATCGCCCCGATAGCAACATTATCATTGATTGCAACGAGTGCTGTCGGCAAAGTAGCGTTATTTTCTAAAAGTTGAGTCATAGCTGCATAACCATCTGCCGTATAGTAGTCAGAAAGTACAACCCAGTCCTCATTTAGCGGATGTTGATAGCTAGCCATCGCTTCTTTAAAAGATTCTAGTCGATAACTGGTAATTTTTACGCCAGCTTCCCCACCGATAAAACCGATATTGTTATGACCGAGTGCTGTCAGATGGCTGACTAAAGTTGTAACACCTTTTTTCAAATTACGTTCAATAAATAAACAGTTGAGCTCGGGGATTTTTGACCCGATAACAACTACTGGAATAGCTTTATTTAACTGATTCAAAGCAGAAATATAATCTGCCGGGACGATTTCTTTGTCAATTTCGCCACCTAAAATAAGAAGCCCGTCAACTTGCTTTTCCAAGATGATTTTCAAGTAATCTTCTTCAGTTAGCGAATGTTTATTGTTCTTATTATTTGGTTCGGCAAGCATAGTATTGAACAAAATCGTTGAAAACATATAATCTAGCGCGAATTTTTGAATTTGCGTTATTAGTGAAATGAAATAGGGATTGGAAATATCTGGTAAAATTACGCCGATATTTTTGGTTTGCTTATTAACCATTCCACGAGCAAATACGCTAGGTGTGTAGTTATGTTCGTCGATGACAGCTTGGATTTTTTGGCGTTTTGCAGCTGAAACGGAGGGGCTGTTATTGATAACCCGTGAAACAGTGGAAACAGAAACACCGCTAAGTTTAGCTATTTCTTGTATAGTTATTTTTTTCATTAGGAATGTTCACCTCATAAGCATTTTTAACTATTTCAAGTGTAGCTTATTTACCGGGAAATAACAAGCGTAATTTGGTAACGTTATCAAAAATATGTGAAAAAGGGTTGACATATTAAAAATATCCGGTTATTCTATGTTAGAAAGCGCTATCAACAAATGGTTTAATTTGGTAACGTTACCAAAAATGAGGTGGAATAGTTGAACATACAAGAATCTGTCATCGGCATTGATCTAGGTGGCACTAAAATTTTAATCGGTGAAGTAACGAGAAGCGGGGAGGTGCTAAATTCCAAAAGCTACCCAAGCGACACAGAGAACCAAACTAAAGCAGTAGAAGTTTTGCTGGAAGCGTTAGATGATTATACGCGAACTATCGGTTTCGTAGCCGAAAAACAAATCGGCATTGGCGTTGGTCTAGTCGGACGAGTGGATTATAAGTCAGGCATCTGGCTAGAAATCGAACCAGGAAAAACAAACCCAACCCCACTTGCGGAAATTTTAGAAGCAAAAACGGGTTTACCTGTCAGCCTTGGCAATGATGTCGTTTGCGCAACAATGGCTGAAAAACAATTTGGCTGGGGACGAGAAACAAACGATTTTATTTATTTAAATGTTGGTACTGGTCTTGCTGCTGGATTTGTAGTAGATGGACGCATTACACAAGGCGGGCATTTTAACGCTGGTGAAATTGGCCACGCGGTGATTGATATTCATAGCAATGTGGTTTGTGGCTGTGGTAGACGTGGATGCGTGGAGCGACTTGCTTCTGGCCTTGGGATAAAAGAAGAAGCACTTAGACATATCAATGATTACCCAACATCCGTACTTGCCGAAAACCCTGCCGAACTAACTGGGAAAATGGTTCTTCATGCAGCGGAACAAAAAGATGAACTTGCGGAGAAAATTGTTGATAATGCGACGCTTCAATTAGCCAATTTGATTATGAATCTGGTTCGTACAACGGATCCAGAATGCGTCATTCTTGGTGGCGGCGTGACGAGAAATGAGCGTTTTTTCCAAAAGATAATGGATAATCTTCAAAGTAATACAATTCGTTTCGTTACAAAAGGCGTTGTTCGCTCTAAGCTCGAGAAAGATAAAGTTGGCTTAATTGGCGCGGCGGTTGTTGGGATGAAACTAGGAGATGAAGGAGGAAAAGAATGAAGCCAAGTATGAAACGACAAATTGCGCAAACTGGTATTATTCATCGGCCACTCCCTATTGAAACAGAACATGCGCTAGAAACATTGGCGAAAAGGAAACAAGTCTTATCAAGTAGAACACTATTTAGCGTGGAACAACAAGTTTCCTTGGATTTTACACATCAAGGTGCAGGAGATTTTACTATTTCAGAACAAGGTGAGATTAAGCTTACTTCACCAGTTGTTATGCCACATTGGCCTGCTGGAGCGCCGGATGACGGTGACTACACCAATTTTGGTAACGTTACCATATATGCGCCGCTCAAAAATGAGGACTGGAGCGGCTTTAACCGCGTGCGAATTCAAGTTTTACCTGATTTTCCTGGAGTAACGAATCCGTATTTAATGATCAGTTTTAAAAATGATGGAACCGTGAAAGTGCCTGATATATATGGTCGTGAAGGCGTTCATGGCGTGAATTTGATTAACCATGAATGGAATGATGTCATTTTTGAAATTGAAGGTTTGCCGCGCGATAGCATGACGGAAATTAGTTTTATCTATTATTTGAATGGCCCAGAGCGGCTAACGGCTGGAACGATGGAATTGTTTATTAATGAAATTAAATTAGAGCAAATCAGCGAGCCGGAAATCTCGAAAGGCTGGGTGCCGCAAGATAACACGCTAATTTATTCCCACAATGGTTATTCCAAAGATATGCCAAAAGTGGCGTTTTGCGCGAATAAGCTTGCAACGACTTCTTTTACCATTCACGAAAAAGAAACAGACAAAGTTGTCTTCACTGGAAAAAGTTACCAAAATACGACGGAAACTGGCAACTTCATTATTCTTGATTTTTCCGAGTTGCAGACAGTTGGCGAATATTACTTGAAATTTGCTGATATGCAGTCGGAAATTTTCCAAATTGGGACTTCCGAAGTGATTTGGGAATCGTCTATCTGGAAATCACTCAATTTTATTTTCTGCGAACGTTGCGGTTGTCCGATTTTTGGGAAACATACGACTTGTCATGCGGATATTATTGCTGAACATGATGGGAAACAGCTGTCATTTAATGGTGGTTGGCATGACGCGGGAGATGTTTCGCAGCAGCTCATTCAAACAGCGGAAGTAACGATGGCTTTATACGAAATGGCAGCAAGTTTATCTGAAAAAGATGAAACGTTACGGATGCGCCTTTTAGAAGAAGGCGAATGGGGACTGGATTTCATTTTGAAAACGCGCTTTGGGGATGGATTTAGGGCGACTAGTGCTGGTATGACGAGATGGACGGATGGTCTTGTTGGTGGCATGGATGACGCCGTCGCGCGAGTTCATAATCAAGCGTACGAGAATTTTTATTGCGCGGGGATTGAAGCATATATTGGTAGCCAAATCACTGATAACTCAACTATGCAGAATCATTTACTAAGAATTGCAGAAGAGGATTTACTTTTTGCAATAGCGGAACTGGAAAAACACGGAACGAGTCAAAAACCAATTTTCTGGGAGCATACGTATCAAACCTCAGAAAGTTTATATTATGCAACAGCTTCTTGGGCGGCTTCGATGGTTTATCAACTGACAAATAAACAAATTTATGCTGAAAAAGCGCTCGAGTGGTTAGATTTGATGCTAGAAGCTCAGGAAAAAGCAGGAATTAAAGACAGCGAAACTAGCGAGCTTTATAAAGGATTTTTCTATCGCGATAAAACGCACAGTGTTATTCAGCATTTTAATCATCAAGCGCGCGAACATCTTTATTTAATGGCACTTGAGGCGGCTCTTGAAACGCAACCAAATCATGCTGAAAAACAAGCTTGGCTGCAAGCGGTCGAAATGTACGGAGATTATTTGAAAAAAGTAACACGATTTACTAAACCGTATCCGCTCATTCCAGCAGGACTTTACAAAAAAGACGAGTATTTAGACGAAGCGAGTTTCAACTTACAACATCTACTCATTGATGAACGAGCAATAGAAGAATACCAACTGCAATTCGAGCAAGGTATCAAAATAAACGACAAGGTAGCATTGCGGAAATTCCCAATTTGGTTCTCGTTTAGAGGAAATAATGCCATTTTACTTTCAGCTGGAAAAGCGGCATCGATTGCTGGGGAAATTTTGCAAGATAAGGCGCTTTTGGATATTGCGGAAGGTCAATTGCAGTGGGTAATTGGAATGAACCCGTTTGGTCAATCAATGATGCACGGCGAAGGTTACCGTTACGCACAGCAATACAGTGTGCTGAACGGCGAAATTACAGGGGAAATCCCAGTCGGAATGGAAACGTTTAGAAATGAAGATGAACCATACTGGCCGGAGTTTAATAATGCAACATATAAGGAAGTTTGGGTCGGGAATGCCGGCAAATGGATGTCAATTGTAGCAGATTTAAACAAAATAACAGGAAAGTCATAGGAGGACAAAAAAATGAATTCAGAGAGAACTTTATCTAGCCGATTTATTGAAGGATTATCAATTTTTGCCCAAAAAATTTCATCGCAAAAGCATATCATGGCAATTCGTGATGGCTTTGCAGCAATGATTCCGATTACAATCATTGCAGCATTTTTCTTACTTGTAAATAATGTTTTGCTTCAACCACAAAACGGTCTGCTTAAATTCATTCCAAATGTGGAAAATTATTTAGGTGTTGGTGTGCAAGTTTACAACGCGACACTAGGTATTATGGCGATTTTAGCGGCATTCCTAATCGGGAACTTTTTAGCTAAATCATACGGAATGGAAGGTCGTACGGAAGGGATAGTTGCAGTTGCAGCTTATGTCGTTTTAATCCCAGCATCTTCTCATTTAATGTCGGTTGACGGCAAGGCTTTTGAGGCTGGCGGCGTTTTAACTCAAGAAATGACAAGCTCGACAGGAATGTTCCTTGCGATTATTGCTTCTTTAGTCAGTATCACTATGCTTGCGAAATTCTCAAGAAGTAAAAAATTAAAGATTTCCATGCCTGAAAGTGTACCACCAGCAATTGCGAAATCATTTAACATTTTAATTCCATCTTTCTTAGTTTTAAGTATTTTAGCCATTATTGAAGTACTTGTAGTTAGTTTTGTATCAATGAGTATTCCAGAAATTATCGTAAAAGTATTGCAAATTCCTTTAGTTGGTGGATTCCAAACGCTACCAGGGATTCTACTTTATGTGTTCTTAGCGGGATTCTTATGGGTATTTGGTATTCACGGCGCGTTCGTACTAGGCGCAATTTCCGGACCAGTACTTTTAACTTCCTTGCAACAAAATATTGATGCAGTAAATGCAGGAACAGCTTTACCAAACATTGTTACACAACCATTTTTAGATGCTTTCGTATACATGGGCGGCGGCGGAACAATTATCTGTTTAGTTATCGCGATTTTCATAGCTTCGAAACGACCAGATCACCGCATGGTCACAAAATTCGGCTTAATCCCTAGTATTTTCAACGTCAGTGAGCCACTTATGTTTGGTTTGCCAGTTGTATTCAACCCGATTTACGGTATTCCATTAGTTATTGCTCCACTTGCTTCAACTGCAATGGCATACTTCGCAACATCATGGGGCTGGATTAGCCAAACATACATCTTGATTCCTTGGGTAACACCACCAGTGCTTTCAGGTTATCTTGCAACGGGCGGAGACATTCGCGCTTCCATCTTGCAAATCGCTATTATTGTCGTTGGAACGCTGATTTACCTTCCATTTGTACTCGTAGCTAACCGCGCATATGTTTTAGAACAAAAAGCTGCTGGAGAAGTTGAAGCAGAAGCAGTAACGAATGGAGAAGTTTAAAATGAAACCAACAATGATGACTTATATCAATGAAGAAGAGGAAATGTGTCGCTCAATTTTAGCTGATTTCCAAACAAATGCAGAAAAACTAGAATCACTTGTAAAAAATGGCGCAAAAGAATGGTTGATTTTAGCAACCGGATCGAGCTTAAATGCAGCCCTAAGTGCCAAATATTACATTGAAAATATCGCGGATGTCCGAATTACCGTTGAAGAACCTTTCAATCATTTATACTATGAAAAATTATCAAGTCATCTTGATCTAGTTATCGGAATCTCACAAAGTGGTCAAAGTACCTCAACCATTTCTGCGCTAGAACGAGTGAAAAAAGAAGCTTCCGTATCAGTGGTTGCGCTAACGAGCGATGTAACCAGTGAAATTGCCGATTTTGCGGATATTACACTGGATATCGGCTGCGGGAAAGAACGCGTTGGCTACGTAACAAAAGGCTTCACGGCAACAGTTTTAACATTAATGCTGACAGGACTTCATTTTGCATTCAAAACAGGGCAAATTGAGGAAACACGGTTCAATAACGAAATCAGCGCATTCAGCCGGGCAACCGATGCAATTCCAGCAACAATCGCCCAAACCGAAGCATTTTATGAAAAATGGCAGGATGAATTCGCTACGGCACCGAAATTTACCGCGATTGGTTATGGTCCGACAGTTGGAACATGCAAAGAATTTGAAACGAAATTCTCAGAAACGGTCCGCGTACCATCGCAAGGCCTTGATTTAGAGGCGTTTATGCACGGTCCTTATTTAGAAGTGAACCCACAGCATAGAATTTTCTTCTTGGAGACAGAAAGCGCTGTTACAGAGCGTTTAGTACTGTTGCGCAATTATGAATCTAAGTACACACCATTTACGTATACGGTTAAATTTGGTACAGCAGAGAACGACCGCACATTAGCAATTTCAGCGGATCTCGACGAATACCAAGCGCCATTCCTAATGATTCTTCCTTTCCAAATCTTAGCGCATCATATTGCGGAGTTGAAAGGAAATAAATTAACAGAACGCATCTACACAGACTTTGGTGTAGCAATGAAAAGTAAAACAAAACCTGGTGACTACGCTTAAAAGTTACTAAAAGGCTGGGAAATCCCAAATAAGTGGGGTTTTCCCAGCCTTTTTTTGCTTAAACTTTCAATATGTACCAATTAATGGTTAAATGTTGATAAATAAGTCACAAGTCTGATACAAGGAAAGTTAATTTGTGGTAAAATGAACTTTGACTTTTAAAAAAAGAAGAGGAAGTGAGTGCCTGGTGGATTTTATTACCTACATCATTGATTTTATTTTACACATTGACCAACATTTAGTGGAGATTATAAATAATTTTGGGATTTGGACTTACATCATTTTGTTCTTGATTGTTTTTATAGAAACTGGATTGGTAGTATTTCCGTTTTTACCAGGAGATTCATTACTTTTTGCGGCCGGAGCGTTATCTGTATTAGATGGTTCAATTTTACATATTGTTCCGCTAATCATCACTTTGTGGCTAGCTGCGGTTTTAGGCGACACCGTCAACTACCATATCGGTAAAAAAATCGGCACATCGATACCGGAAGATAGCTGGTTTGGAAAACTAATAAACAAAGAAAAGATGGAAAAAGCAGAAGCATTCTTTAATAAACATGGCGGAAAAACCATTTTTATTGCTAGATTTATGCCATTCATTCGTACGTTTGCCCCGTTTGTAGCTGGAGCAAGCCGCATGAACTATCGCTATTTCTTAAATTACAATATTTTAGGAGCAACTGTCTGGGTATTACTTTGTACGCTTGCAGGTTACTTCTTCGGGAATTTCCCAATCGTAAAAGACAACTTCTCATTAGTAGTTATCGGAATTATCGTAGTTTCCGTTATCCCAATGGTAGTTTCGTTCATTAAAAGTAAAATGGACAAAAAAAGCGCAGAATAATTTCTGTGCTTTTTTTATTTCCCGGGAAATTATGACAAGTTGCTGTTGGTTAAGTTAAGCTAAGTTTAGTAAAATATATAATATTAGGTGTAAGGAGAGGTAGCGATGGAAATGTATTACAAGCGATTGATAGAAGGGACAGCGATTCCTGCTATTATTCATAATATGGAGTATTATTATATATCTATGCCAGTTTTTGAAGATGGATCAATGGATTGCTGGGAACGAATCAATTTAAAAGAGTTACAAAATAAATTAGCAATAAATAAACTAGTAACCGCTATTCCTGATGGCAAAAACATTAACATTCATGGCTTGGGAACGTATGTTATTCACAGTGCAAAATGGCAACATACACCAAAAACTTACTATGAATATGTATACAAAAATGTGCAAAATATGAACCATGAAATGATTAATTTGTTTAATGAAACGAAAGAACAACAACGAAAATGGGAATCACATAATGTTGCGTGGTCAACTGGTGCTACTCCGTATAAAGTGGAGGGTGAGTTTGGCTACGATTTGATAGATGGAGCTTCCACCAGTGTGTTTTACCATTCAGAAGGCAAAATGATTCTGACGTCAATGGTTATTTATGAAGATGGGACGTTCTTTTTAGAAGAAACAAAAACCACGCATTCTTTAGAAGAAATCGAAAAAATGCTTTCATCTGGTGTGTTAGTTAGTAAAGTTTCTGGAGAATTTACAATGGTAATTCCCAATTTTGCAACATTGACAGTTTCTGGAGATTACCAAACATCATCCTACAGTAAGTTCAAAGAAATAAAAGACTTAGCCGCAAAAGTAACTAAATCTAAAACATCCTTAGAAATCTGCCGAGAATCCTATTACCACTATTTGGTACATCCTTCTGAGATAACGCGTGAAAGCTTGCGGAAAGCATATGAAGCCGTTCCAGAACATCAACGAATATACCTTGGGGACATGGATGCAAGAGATACAGATTATCGTCGAATTATATATAACCCAAATGAGAAAAGAGAAATATAGATGTTTTTAGTAATAACATAAAATAATAAGTTTCATAAAGGGGAAATAATAAATGGAAAATATGTATACAGGATACTATATTTTTTTCCGCTGATAATAAAACAAATTTTGGTGGTGTGGCAGCAAATATTACCAATGAACAAACAATGGTGAAGTTAACCTTAAAAGATAAAGAAAAGTTTTTTCATGAATCGGTCGAATAATTAACAACCATTTAGGGTAACTAGTTATCAAGAGGTGATGAAATGGAAAAAACATTGAACATTACATCCGAAATTGGCAAACTCCAAACAGTACTTGTAAAAAGGCCGGGTTCTGAACTCGAAAATATCACACCAGAGTATCTAGAATCTTTATTATTCGACGATATCCCTTACTTAAAAATGATGCAAAAAGAACATGACTTTTTTGTCAAAACAATGCAAGACGCAAACATTGAGGTACTTTACTTAGAAAAATTAGCAGCAGAGGCATTGCGAACCGCTAATAATAAAGAAGCCTTTTTAACAAAAATGATTAAAGAATCCAATCAAATGGACGAAAGCGCGCTATATGTGCGAGATTATTTGATGTCCTTTGATGAGGAAGAAATGATTCGAAAACTGATGTCGGGGTTAAAAAAATCAGAAATTCCAGAGCGGAAAAAGAAACATTTAAATGAAATGATGGATGAACAATATCCATTTTTCTTAGACCCGTTACCTAATTTGTATTTCACCCGAGATCCGGCAGCAGTTATTGGGAATGGCGTGACGATTAATAAAATGTTCCAGCCGGCTAGAAGGCGAGAATCCATTTTTATTGAGCTGATTTTGAAACAGCATCCTCGTTTTAGTGAGCAAGCGGTCCCGGTATGGTCAGGTCGCGAAGAACCGTTTTCTTTAGAGGGTGGAGACGAATTAGTTTTAAATGAAGAAACTGTTCTTGTTGGCGTATCTGAGCGGACGGATGCACGAGCGGTCGAGCGTCTTGCGGAAAGTTTATTTAGTCGTGCTCCAAAAATTAAACGAGTTTTAGCAGTTGAAATTCCGGAAACTAGGTCATTTATGCATTTGGACACTGTTTTCACCATGGTTAATTTTGCGCAGTTCACCATTCACCCAGCTATTCAAAATCAACAAGGTGAGCTTAATGTTTATATTTTAGAAAAAAGTGAGAATGGACTGGAAATTACGCCGCGCAGAGACTTTCAGCGAGTGATTGCGGAAGTTTTAGGCGAGCCGGAAGTTGATTTTATTCCTTGTGGTGGGGAAGATGTGATTGTTTCAGCACGAGAACAGTGGAATGACGGGGCAAATACACTTGCGATTGCGCCGGGGGAAGTAATTACATATGATCGAAATCATGTCTCTAATAACCTTTTAAGAAGTGCTGGTATTAAGGTTCATGAAGTGATTAGTTCGGAGCTTTCTAGGGGGCGTGGTGGGCCTAGATGTATGACGATGCCGCTTGTTAGAGAAAATTTATAATAAGCCTTGAAAAACTGGGATTTTCCTGCAAAATACAACTTTCACAAAAAGTATTGTCGGCGATTTTGAGATGTGCTATAGTGTTTTCAAACCAGAAACTTTCGAGAAATATCTTGCTGGTTAGTTTGCGCTATGATATAATATTTTATTGTGAGTAATTATAAATTATTCCTTGCTCGCTCTTGATTTTAAGGCTTGCTAAAGGCAGTCTGAATTTCAGGGATATGGTGTGGTTTCATGCTATATCAGAGCCGCTTAAGACCACAAGGAGGTGTAGAGTAGATGGCTAGAAAGTACGAAATTATGTACATCATTCGCCCAAACATTGAAGAAGATGAGAAAAAAGCTGTTGTAGAACGCTTTGACGGAATCTTAACTGAAAATGGTGCGGAGATCATCGAATCAAAAGAATGGGGTAAACGTCGCTTAGCATACGAAATCAATGACTATCGTGATGGTTTTTACCACATCGTGAAATTAAACGCTGATAAAGCAGATTCTATCAACGAATTTGACCGTTTAGCTAAAATTTCTGATGATATCATTCGTCATATGGTAATTAAAGAAGAAGCATAAGAATTTATTCAAGGCTAGGACCTTGATTTACTAAACGAGAGGAGGTTGGTTTTGCATGATGAATCGTGTAGTACTTGTAGGACGCTTAACAAAAGATCCTGAATTACGTTACACTCCAGCTGGTGTGGCTGTTGCGACTTTTACATTAGCTGTAAATCGTACGTTCACTAACCAACAAGGAGAACGAGAAGCTGACTTTATTAATTGTGTTGTTTGGCGTAAACCGGCAGAAAACGTTGCTAATTTCCTGAAGAAGGGAAGCATGGCAGGCGTTGATGGCCGTGTTCAAACTCGTAATTACGAGGGGAACGACGGTAAACGTGTTTATGTGACAGAAATTGTAGCGGAGAGCGTTCAATTCCTTGAACCGCGTAATTCTAATGGCGGTGGCGGAAATAACTATCAAAGTGGCAATAACAACAATAATTATAATAGCGGTGGTAATAACTTCGGACAAGCGCCTACAAATAACGGTGGATTCGGACAGGACCAGCAACAATCTCAAAATCAAAATTATCAATCCACTAACAATGATCCTTTTGCAAGTGATGGTAAGCCAATCGACATTTCTGATGACGATTTGCCATTCTAATTTCATTTTAGCGGTTTGAACTTTAAGATAGGAGGAACTTTCAATGGCTGGAGGACGCAGAGGCGGACGCCGTCGGAAAAAAGTATGTTACTTTACTTCCAATGGTATTACGCATATCGACTATAAAGATGTAGAACTTCTTAAAAAATTCGTTTCCGAACGTGGTAAAATTTTACCTCGTCGTGTAACTGGAACAAGCGCTAAATATCAACGTAAACTTACTGTTGCTATCAAACGCTCTCGCCAAATGGCATTACTACCATTTGTTGCTGAAGAAAAATAAAAATAATTTTAACAGTCTAGAATTTATTTCTAGGCTGTTTTTTTATTGGAAACAAATCTAAATACTCAAAAACCAAGACTTAAGAAGGAAGCCTGTGTTAAACATTCGTGTTATTCTTGGAAAGAAGTAAAAAAATACACAGGGGGAAACAAACATGTATAAAAAATTGGCAACAGTAGGAGTAGCGGTATTATTAGTGGGTGCGCTATCGGCATGCGGCTCGAATGATGACAAGGATACATCATCAAACAGCAGCAGCCAAGAAACTACTACTAGCAAGAGCGACAATAACGAAAGCCTACAAAATAAAAGCTTCGATATGAGCTACGAAGACGCGATAAATGCATTCAAAGAGAAACATGGGGATGCAGAAATATCTAGTGTGGAATTAGAGAAAAACTTGGGAAAATACGTGTACAAAGTTGATGGGATTTCAAATGACAATGAGTACGAAATGAAATTCAATGCCGAAACAAAAGAACAGTTAAGCGACGAAACAGACAAACTTGACCGAGAAGATGCTGGCGGAGTAGAAAAAGAAAACGAAAAAATCAGCTTAGATGGCATTAAAACACCAAAAGAAGCGATGGATAAGGCTGTAACTGAACAAGCTGGAGACGTAACGAGTTGGAAAATAGAAAGAGAATTAGATACAACTTATTATGAAGTGACCGTAAAACAAGATAATAAAAAATACGAAATTAAGCTAAATGCAAAAACTTTAGACGTACTTCAAACAGAACAAGATGATTAATAAAATATGAAAAGCAAGCTGTGAATATTCTTTCATAGCTTGCTTTTTTTATGAATAAAAATACTGAAATATAATATTAATATAGGCTCTTAGTCCTATGAGGCAGATCTTTGTACACGTTTGAAAATTCTGAACTGTATCCAAAAAATCGCCAATTTTCCCCTTTTTGAGTCGTTCATGACAAGAATCGGACATTTCATTACATTTTTGGTTATTACAGGTAAATTCGTTGTAAAATATTAGTGGAGGTGAATTAGTTGAGTAATTTTACCGCAAAAGTCCCTTTGTCAGAAAGAATGGCGGATGTTTTGATTTCGAAAGACCGCTGGAAGGATGATGAAGAAGGTTATTTAAAAGTAAAATATGGACTGGAAATAATTTTAATTAATGCTATGAAGTTTGCTCTCGTATACGGTATTGCCTTAGTAACAGGGCTTTTGCTGCAAACGGTGACAGTGCATCTGTCGTATTTATGGCTTAGACGGTATTCTTTTGGATTACACGCAACCAAAACATTAAATTGTACGTTGATTAGCTTGATGATGTTTGTGTTCGCGCCATTCGTTTTTCAAAATATCCCCTCTAATAATTGGATTGTTTTAGGTGCATTTGGTTTCATACTACTCAACATGTTTTTATTCGCTCCGGCAGATACAGAGAATTTGCCTTTAATCGGTGCAGAACACCGAAAAACACTAAAAAGAAAAGCGATGATAGGAACGCTAATTTTAACGGGAATTGCGTTACTAATACCATTCGCTGAGATGAAAACATTAATCATGTTAGGTTCTTTGTTTCAGGTGATAAGCATAAATCCACTTACTTACAAACTATTAAGAAGGAGGTATCGGAACTATGAGAAATATGAATAGATCGGTTGGTAATTTCCTCTCTAGAAAGCTAGAAGAAAAATCCATGAAAGTTGCGGATTCTTCTATGAGTAAGGCTTGCTTCATGTTTGTATACGAACCAAAAAGTCCATTCGTAAAAATGCAAGAAAAAAACGAAAATAAATAAATTAAAAACTGTATAACGTCAAAATTCATGCTAAAATAAAAAGAAGGCAAACTTACATATTTAAACATAGATATTTTAGACAGTGGAGGACTAATATGTTTAGTATTTTGATGGCATTTATACAGATAACGGGTATTTTTATAGCAATCCAGATTTTAACAAACAAAGTTTTTTCAATTAAAGAGGGAGTGGTCACTGTAGCAATTGCTATGGTAGCCTTCCCTTTATTTACATTAGTTCAGTACTGGTCGATGATTTTAGTGTTACTGGTTTTTGTAAGTGCCTTATATTGGAAGAATAAAAATGTAATCGTTTCAGGCTCGATTACACTTGTAGTTATTATTTTGCTTACTATTAGTGATTCTATAGTAGGTTTTATTTTAGTACCGGGGTTACATTTTGAATACGATGAAATATTTAATGAATTATTACCAACATTAATTTATTGCGTAGGGATGCTGACGAACTTGTTGGTGCTTTCTTTTCTTCTTAGAAAGCTCATTGAAAAAGTTGATTTATCTAGATTTGTTGAACATAGAAAGTATGCGTATATTATTTTCTCTATCGTTGCACTTACGGTTTTAGCGTTTTATATGAATATTTACGCGGGCTCGATTGCAGGTTTCGATGGTTCAGTTTTGAAAATTAATACGCTTATTTTTACGGGTTATACCATTTTGTTAATAGTTATAGTGACGGTTGTTATTAATACAGCGACTAACGAACTTAAAGTACAGAATCAGAAGGAACAGCTAGAACAGTTACAGGATTATGTTACTACATTAGAGTCCCTGCATAGAGAAATGCGCGTTTTTCGTCATGATTATGTGAATATCTTGTCTACACTTGTGGGATATATTGATAATAATGATATGCCGGGTTTGAAATATTACTTTGAAAATAATATTGTACCTATAAATAAAACAATTGAATCGAACAACTATAAGATTTCATTGCTGCAAAATATTCACGTGATTGAACTAAAAGGTTTACTGGCAGTTAAGTTAATACGAGCTCAAGAACTGAAAATTGATGCGATTTTGGAAGTAGTTGAACCGATTGATAAGATTTCGATGGATAGTATAGATTTATGTAAAGTTGTTGGAATCTTGCTGGATAATGCGGTTGAAGCGGCGCTAACTTGTGAAAATCCAGTTATTCGGATTGCGTTTGTGAAAAAAGGCGATAGCATCATCATTGTGTTTGCAAATAGCTTACCGGTGAATATGCCGCCTGTATATAAAATATTTGAAGAAGGTTTCTCGACAAAAGGGGAAGGTCGCGGTTTAGGTCTTGCTAGTTTGCGGGAGATTATGAAGAAATATTCGCACGTTGCCTTAGATACGAAAGTGACCAATAGAGAAGTTATTCAAGAACTAGAAATTATGTAGAAGAATGGGGATGAATTTATGCTACCGGTTTTTATTTGTGAAGATAACAGAATGCAGCGAGAAAGGTTAACGAAATATATTGAAGACTATATAATGGTTGAACATTTTGATATGAAGTTAGAACTTTCGACAGGAGATCCGTTTGAGTTAGTATCACGAATGCCTTCACATCAAGGTATGGGACTTTACTTTTTAGATATTGATTTAGGGCAACCGGACATGAATGGTTTTGAATTAGCTCAAGAAATTCGGAAATTTGATCCGAGGGGCTTCATTATTTTCATTACGACACATGCGGAATTGAGCTATATGACTTTCACGTATAAGGTGGAAGCGCTTGATTACATCATTAAAGATGATATTGATATGTTGCATGACCGAGTGCTGTCTTGTATGAAGCAAGCGGAAGAACGGATTTCTAACGATCAAGATATGCAGAAATATTTTACGTTTAAAGTGTCGGATAAGAAGATTATTCATGAACTTTTAGATGATATCTTATTTTTCGAAACAGCGCCGACAATTCATAAAGTAATTTTACATGGTAAAAATCGTCAAGTGGAGTTTTATGGTAAGTTGAAAAATATTGAGAAAATGTTGGACGAATCCTTTTATCGGTGCCATCGTTCGTATATTGTGAATAAGAAAAACATTCATGAGCTGGATGCGACAAAAGGCGTGGTAAAGATGTCTAATGGAGAGAATTGTTACGCATCATCGAAGTTAATTAAAAGTTTGAGTTTATAAAAGTGGCCTTAATGGTCGCTTTTTTTGTACGATACTGGGTTTGTATTTGATGAAATGGTGAAATATAGGTAAAATAATAGTGGTGAATTGTTAGTTCAGTTTATGTTATGATATAGGTACTCAATTTCAGACAAAAGGTATGTAAAAAAATGGGGAGCTGGATGAAATGTCAGGCTATTTTCAAAAACGAATGCTTAAATATCCATTATACGGTCTGATTGCAGCGACAATTATTCTGGGCGTAATCACGTTCTTTTTTTCATGGTGGTTATCGGTATTAGTTGTTGTTGGTGGGATTATTCTTACAGTTGCGATGTTTTACTTTGAATATCGCCTGAATGAAGACGTTCAACTATATGTTTCTAATTTAACATATCGGATTAAGCGCAGTGAGGAAGAAGCGCTTGTGGAAATGCCGATGGGAATATTGCTGTATGATGAACATTACAAAATTGAATGGGTTAACCCGTTTATGTCGAAATACTTTGATAAGAAAGAGTTAATTGGGGAGTCCTTGGAAGAAGTGGGACCAGAATTTCTGGACGTGATTACTGGGAATGATGAAAAGGGGATTATGTCGATTGCTTGGCGTGATCACCGTTTTGATACGATAGTAAAGCGTAAAGAGCGGATTTTATATTTATATGACCGGACGGAATATTATGATTTAAATAAGAAATATCAAGCGAATAAATCTGTTTTTGCGGTTATTTTCTTAGATAATTACGATGAATGGGCGCAAGGTATGGATGATAGACGTCGTAGTGCTTTGAACAACTTGGTGACGTCAATGTTGACTAACTGGGCTAGAGAGCACCGAATCTATTTGAAACGGATTTCTACGGATCGCTTTATGGCCTTTTTGACAGAGGAAATGTTGAAGCGACTGGAAGAGGAGAAGTTTCAAATTTTGGACCGGATTCGCGAACGGACGTCGAAGCAGAATATTCCTTTGACGCTTAGTATTGGGATTGGTTATAAGGAAGATGATTTGATTCAGCTAGCGGACTTGGCGCAGTCTAGTCTGGACCTTGCTTTAGGGCGCGGCGGAGATCAGGTCGTAATTAAGCAACCAGAAGGAAAAGTACGTTTTTATGGCGGGAAAACCAACCCGATGGAAAAACGGACTCGGGTTCGCGCACGTGTTATCTCGCAAGCCTTGCAAGAGCTAATTACGCAAAGTGATCAAGTTTTTGTTATGGGGCACCGCTATCCGGATATGGACGTAATTGGTTCGAGTCTTGGTGTGATGCGGATTGCGGAGATGAATGATCGCAATGCTTATGTGGTTGTGGAACCTGGCAAAATGAGTCCAGATGTGAAGCGACTGATGAATGAAATTGAAGAATATCCGAATGTAATTAAAAATATTGTTACGCCGCAAGTTGCGCTAGAAAATATTACCGAGAAGAGTTTGCTTGTTGTTGTTGATACGCACAAACCTTCGATGGTTATTAATAAGGAATTGCTTGACTCAGCTACGAATGTGGTTGTTGTCGATCATCACCGTCGTTCAGAGGAATTTGTTGGAAGTCCGGTGCTTGTTTATATCGAGCCATATGCGTCATCTACTGCCGAATTGATTACGGAGCTGTTTGAGTACCAACCTGATTTAGAACAAGTTGGGAAAATTGAAGCGACGGCACTTCTTTCGGGGATTGTGGTTGATACGAAGAACTTTACGCTTAGGACTGGGTCGCGAACGTTTGATGCGGCAAGTTATTTGCGGTCGCTTGGTGCGGACACGATTTTAGTTCAGCAATTTTTGAAAGAAGATATTACTACTTTTACACAGCGAAGTCGTTTAGTGGAGTCGCTTGAAATTTATCATGACGGCATGGCGATTGCGACTGGACATGAAGACGAGGAATTTGGCACGGTCATTGCAGCGCAGGCGGCGGATACGATGCTTTCGATGGAAGGTGTGCAGGCGTCCTTTGTCATTACGCTACGTCCGGACAAATTAATCGGGATTAGCGCGAGGTCACTTGGTCAAATCAATGTGCAAGTCATTATGGAAAAACTAGGTGGTGGCGGACATTTATCGAATGCGGCTACACAGCTTAAAGATGTTACAATTGCAGAAGCAGAAAAACAATTAATTAGCGCCATTGATGCGTATTGGAAGGGAGAAACATAATTATGAAAGTTATTTTCTTGAAAGACGTAAAAGGTAAAGGTAAAAAAGGTGAAACTAAAAATGTTGCTGATGGTTACGCAAATAATTTTTTAATTAAAAATGGTTACGCGGTTGAGGCTAACAATGCGGCTTTAAGCACACTTTCAGCTCAAAAGAAAAAAGAAGATAAAGTTGCTGCTGAAGAATTAGCTGAGGCAAAAGCTTTGAAAGAAAAAATGGAAAATTTAACAGTGGAATTAAAAGCGAAGTCTGGTGAAGGCGGCAGATTGTTTGGTTCTATTACATCTAAACAAATTGCTCAAACGCTTGAAAAAACACATGGTATTAAAATAGATAAACGTAAAATGGATCTACCGGATGCGATTCGAGCTTTAGGGCATACGAAAGTGCCGGTGAAATTGCACCATGAAGTAACGGCAACACTTGATGTACATGTTAGTGACGAATAATTTTTCTTAAGGGAGCGTAAGACAGTGGATAATAATTTCCAGGACAGAACACCACCACAAAATATTGAAGCCGAACAAGCTGTACTGGGCGCGATATTTCTTGAGCCAAATGCGCTGATTACTGCTTCTGAAATTTTAATGCCGGATGATTTTTATCGCACTGGTCACCAAATCATTTTTGAAACGATGCTTGATTTGAATGACCATGGGAAGGCTGTCGATGTATTAACAGTGTATGAGTCGCTTGCTGCCAAAGGTAATTTGGAGGACGCAGGTGGTTTGCCTTATTTGACGGAACTATCCGGGGCTGTGCCAACTGCTGCTAACTTAGAATACTATGCGCATATTATCGAGGATAAGGCGCTTCTGAGACGTTTAATTAGAACGGCTACCCAAATTGCGACAGATGGTTATTCGCGCGAGGACGAGCTCGACATGCTTATGGACGAGGCGGAAAAGAGTATCTTGGAAGTTTCGCAACGTAAAAATGTCGGCGCGTTCAAGAATATTAAAGATGTCCTTGTTAAAACATATGATGATATTGAAATTTTGCACAATCGTAAAGGTGATATTACTGGGATTCCAACAGGATTTAATGAGCTGGACAAAATGACAGCTGGATTTCAGCGGAATGATTTAATTATTGTTGCCGCGCGTCCTTCCGTTGGTAAAACAGCATTTGCCTTGAATATTGCGCAAAATGTTGCGACGAAAACGGACGAGAATGTGGCCATTTTTAGTTTGGAAATGGGTGCGGAACAGCTTGTTATGCGTATGCTTTGTGCAGAAGGTAATATTAATGCGCAGAATTTACGGACGGGTGCTTTAACGAGCGATGATTGGCAAAAGCTGACAATCGCGATGGGTACACTTTCTAATTCTGGGATTTATATTGATGATACGCCAGGTGTTCGTGTGAATGAGATTCGTTCCAAATGTCGTCGTTTAAAACAAGAAACTGGTCTTGGCATGATTGTGATCGATTACTTGCAACTTATTGCGGGGAGCGGTCGTGGTGGCGAAAATAGACAACAAGAGGTTTCTGAAATTTCTCGGTCGTTGAAAGCTTTGGCGCGGGAACTTGAAGTGCCGGTAATTGCACTTTCGCAGTTATCTCGTAGCGTAGAGCAACGTCAAGATAAGCGCCCAATGATGTCAGATATTCGTGAATCCGGTTCGATTGAGCAAGATGCGGATATCGTAGCCTTTTTATACCGGGAAGATTACTATGATCGGGAAGGTGAAAATGACGGCACGATTGAGATTATTATTGCGAAACAACGTAATGGTCCTGTTGGTGACGTCAAACTAGCCTTTGTAAAAGAATATAATAAGTTTGTGAATTTAGAAGTGCGGTACGACGACGCAATGGCTTAATGAGGAAACCTTGTGAAATTCAAATTAGATTTGGAGCTCGCAAGGTTTTTATTTTATGCAAAAAGGTATCATATTACTAAAAATATACTTTGGATTTCTACTAAAATGATTAAAAAAGCGAACGATAAAATTACCTTACAAATCAATGTTCGTAAATCCATTGACTATTTTGGTGGCAAACGGTACAATATATAGTGGAAAATGAAGAGGCTATGAAAAACTCATAGCTATCAAAGACCAATTAAATGAGGTGTTTAAATGTCTTCAGTTGTTGTAGTAGGAACACAGTGGGGCGATGAAGGAAAAGGGAAGATTACAGATTTTCTTTCCGAAAATGCAGAAGCGATTGCTAGATATCAAGGTGGGAACAATGCAGGTCATACAATTAAGTTTGATGGTGTAACGTACAAATTGCATTTAATTCCATCAGGTATCTTTTACAAGGAAAAAATTAGCGTTATTGGTAACGGTATGGTTGTGGATCCAAAAGCTTTAGTGGAGGAGTTAAAATATCTTCATGACAAAGGCGTGGATACTTCTAATTTGCGTATTTCTAACCGCGCGCACATTATTTTACCGTATCACATTCGTATTGATGAAGCTGATGAAGAACGTAAAGGCGCGAATAAAATCGGTACAACGAAAAAAGGTATCGGCCCAGCATACATGGATAAAGCGGCGCGTGTTGGTATCCGTATTATCGATTTACTAGATAAAGAAACATTTAAAGAAAAATTAGAGCATAATCTTGGCGAGAAAAACCGTTTATTAGAACGTTTTTACGAACTAGAAGGCTTTAAATTAGAAGATATTTTAGACGAGTACTATGAATATGGTCAACAATTTAAAGAATATGTTTGCGATACATCTGTTGTTTTAAATGACGCTTTAGATGATGGTAAACGTGTGTTATTTGAAGGGGCGCAAGGGGTTATGCTTGATATTGATCAAGGAACATATCCGTTTGTAACTTCAAGTAATCCGATTGCTGGTGGTGTAACTATCGGTAGTGGTGTTGGTCCATCGAAAATCAATCATGTTGTTGGTGTGGCGAAAGCTTATACTACGCGTGTTGGTGACGGTCCTTTCCCAACAGAATTGTTTGATGCTATCGGTGACAATATTCGTGAAGTTGGTCATGAATATGGTACGACTACTGGTCGTCCGCGTCGTGTAGGTTGGTTTGACAGTGTCGTTGTTCGTCATGCTCGTCGTGTTAGTGGTTTAACGGATTTATCGTTAACTCTACTAGATGTTTTGACAGGAATTGAAACACTTAAAATCTGTGTAGCTTACAAATTAGACGGAAAAACAATTACAGAATTCCCAGCAAGCTTGAAAGATTTAGCTCGTTGCGAACCAGTTTATGAAGAACTTCCAGGCTGGACGGAAGATATTACAGGAGTTACATCATTAGATGATCTACCTGTTAATTGCCGCCATTACATGGAACGTATTGCGCAACTTACAGGCGTGCAAGTTTCTATGTTCTCTGTAGGTCCAGACCGCGCTCAAACGCACGTGATTAAAAGCGTTTGGCGTTTAGCTTAATAAAAAATTTATCAAGCCTCTCTAAGGTTTTCCTTGGGGAGGCTTTTTGTTTGGAATTTTTTCTGCATAGGAGCGGGTTTTGATTTCGAGATGGTATACAATCCACGGCTGAGAAAGTTGAAAAACTTAACAAAAATAATATTTGTTTGTGAAATACGCATCTTTTATATGGAAATAGATTCCTTAAAAAGACCTAATATCAATGTTTTGGAGATGTTTTATTCGCATTTCTGTCACAATTTAGCTTGTGAATTCATGATATAATTTGAGAGTGATATCTTATTCACAATAGATAATAAGAGGAGATGAAGTGAATGTCAGGTCAAATTCGTATGAGTCCTAATGAGCTACGTGATCGCGCTAAAACTTACGGTCAAAGTGGTAGAGATATTGAGGATATTCTAAGTCGTTTGAGCCAATTACAAGATCAACTTCGTAGCGAGTGGGAAGGTCAAGCTTTTGTACGTTTTGATGAGCAATTTGAACAATTAAAACCAAAAGTGACTGAATTCGCTAACTTGATGGATCAAATCAATGATCAGCTTGAGAAAACTGCGAACGCTGTTGAAGAGCACGATCAACAACTTTCTCAAAACTTTGGATTCTAAAAATCAACAACACAGTGAGGCATACATACAAATATAGTTGGATGCTTTACGAAAAGCCATGCAGTTTTTTGCATGGCTTTTTCTAAAATAGAAAGCTTATGCCTAAAAAAGGTATTTATATAAAAAAGACACAGCGGGAGTGGGACATGGATGAAGAAGGTAAAATGGAGTATTTTACTCTTTTTAGTCTTGGCGATTTTTCTGTCGGCAGGAATTACTTATTTGGCTTTGAATCAAGGCTCAAATAAAGAAACTAAAAATAATACGGAAAAAGTACACAAAATGACTATCGCACTCGTTAACGAGGACCAAGGAGATACTTTCCAAGGAAAACGGGTGGAATTCGGGAACCAATTTGTTAAAAGCATTGAAAAAGATGAAGGACATGAATGGTACGTTGTTAGCCGCGGGGTTGCAGAAAGTGGCTTAAAACGGGATGTATACAATATGATGATTGTTATTCCAAGTGACTTTTCTCAAAAAGCACTGTCAATGACATCGGCTGCGCCTGAAAAAGTAACCATTAGCTACAAGGTTAATGACGTCGGGAATAGCGATTTAAAAGCAGAAGCAGAAAAAACAGCAGCGTCTGTACTAGAAGACTTCAATTCACGGATAATTGACGTTTATTTTGCTAGCATTTTAACGACCTTACAAGAAGCGCAAGATAACATTGGCGCGTTAGTTAAGGAAGAGAAAAAATATGATGCTATTTACAACAAAGACGTAAATAATCCTCTATCGAATTATACGGAACAATTTAAAACGGTACAAACGTATACGGGGACTTCTAAAGAGAGTTTCCAAGGATTTCAAGATATTATGAAGGAATTTGAAGAAAGCTTAAAAGTCTCTAAAACGGAAAACGCCGAACATATGAAAAATATGGACGGGTTTACAAAAACACAAGAAACAAATGCGCCTTTTGGGATAAAATTCACGGAGAACTTGCAGAACTTTGATGGTTCTTTATCGGCAGAAGATATTAGAACACAAACGGCCGCTTTAGTACAAGCCAATGCGCAAATGACTTCAGAATTTCAAGTTTTAGAAGGGGCTAATTCATTATTATCGCAGACGCAAGCTTTGCAAAATTACATCGCTGAGACAAATGCGCGGATTGAAGCATTAGATGGGGAGATTATCGGAACGCTCGAAAATGATTTCCGGACAGCAGTTTATAATGATTTGCTGCGTATTTTAAAAGAAAACGATTATTCGGATAGAATAAATGAAATTGGCTTTAAAGATTTAGCTGGCGAAGATATTAACGCCGGTTTTAACAATATGATTGTGAATGAAATTAAAGCATTACCAACGTATAATACGGACCAATTGGCGTATCTCGGGCTAGATGAAGAGATGTACAAAAATGTTGTAACGCTATCGAAAGAGTATTATAACAGTCATCGTAACGCGTTTGGTGAGGATTTTAGATTTACGAATGATGCCAAAGCATTGCCAACAGATGTGCTAAAAAGTGACACGATTAACCGACTAAAATCAGAAGGGGTTGTACTAGAAAGCCAGTCTTATACTGTGCAAGTTAGCCCTTATAATACGGAAGTTGTTGTGAATTTGGATGGAAATTTCACTTTTTCTAATGTCGATTGCCTGGTTAATGGAAGTCCCTATACGGGATTAGTTCAACAGACACCATACGGCGAAAACGGTATTAAGTTTTATATACCATCGCTAACTTATCCAATTGATATAAAAATTACTGGTAGAGCAATATTACGAGAAGGTGCTAATGTTCCTTTAGTTGGTGCCGCGAATTGGAGTGCTTCGGTGCAACAATTTGAGAGTAAAGAATATGGATATATGCCGGTTGTTCCAGATCCATCTAATCCAACGCAGCTAAATCCTGGTATGGCAACCTCGCTACTAGTTAGAAAAGAAGCACAGCCGATGAAGGTCAATTCAGCAACATATCTTAATGAAACGAGATCTTCTGTCAAAGCAATTACTAATACCGTGAAAGATTATTATAAATTACAAGCATTATTTGATTTATATTATGGAATTGATGCGAGCAATTCGGAGCAAATGCCAGACTTTAGTGATTATCAAGTCACATTAGACAATTCCGCGAAAACTTCATCGTATTATTATATTTTTAATAAAGAAGATATCATTGGTAGTTTTGTAAACCTCACAACAGACCGATTTGTGGCGGATTATACGAAAAAAATTAAAGCTTTTGAAAAACGAATTGCTGACTATAAATATGCGATGTCCGAGGCGAATTCACGTTCAGAAGATGTCACAAATAGACTGAACGAAACGACCCAAGAAGCCATTAGTTTAAATACAAATCTAGCATTAACGCTGCAAAATCTGGAAGCATGGCGCGAAGCTAGTAAAGGTCTAATGGTAGAAAATGGTGTGGTTTTAGATAAATCTGGCGAAGAAGCGACGATGGCGTTACAGTTAAGTTCTGAATTTGCAGGAATTTTGGCGAAAAGTGAGTCGTTAGCTGGTACTTCAGAAGGTAATTTGAAATCAGCTGAAGTCGTATATCAGACTTTTGATGCCATCGATAAAGAAGCGAAAAACATCCAACAAAGTGGAGAGACTTTAGTAAAAGAAGCTTCTACACTATCGGATGATTTAGGGCAAAAACTGGAAGACGACGAAACGTTCCAGAAAAACTTTGCGAAGGTCATGAAAAACAGTCGTGTCGGCGATCGTCAAAATGAAAATCTATATAGTTTCTTGAGTAACCCGGTCGATAAAATGAACGCCGGAACTATCGTGGCGGGAGATAAATCAATGCCATATTTTATGGTTTTAATTTGTACAATTCTTGCCATTTTCACGAGTTACGTAATTTCACATCAAGAGAAAAAACGAGAACAATTGAATGCATTTGAGGATGAAATGTCACTTGTCTTTAAAAATATCCCAATTACATTCTTAACGATTTGTGTGGGAATTATTGAAGGGCTAGTAATCGGTGCCGTTTCAGGCTTTATTTTTGAAGTTGGGGATATCGGAATGTTCCTATGGATTGGTGTCTGCGTGTTAATTATGATGGCGTTGGTTACTGCATTTTCATACTTATTACGTCAGCTCAATATGATTGGGATGTCGCTTGTGTTGCTAGTTTTAAGTTTATACCTGTTCTTAACAGATGCAGTTGGACTTAATATCGATAACGAATCTATTTTCGCGACGTTCAGAAAGTTCTCGCCACTGCAATACATGGAGCAATTGCTAAATGGAATTTTAAGTGCACAACAAGATTATATTATCGTCGTATACAGTTTGATTGGGACGACGCTCTTATTTACGGCACTTAATCTGTTTGTCTGGCACCGCTCTAAAGATGAAGACGTAGAGGAGGACTATTCAGATGAAATTTAAAATAGCGGCATGGCTGATGCTGATGTGTTTTGCTTTTGCTCCAAGTGCGCTCGCTGCGGATTCAGATAGTTATCTCGAAAACAGCGGGAAAATGGACATCAAAACAGACAGGCTTCAAAAAACCGAAGAAGAAAAAACAAAAGAACTAGAACAGATGGAAGAAACGGAGCTCGATAAAAACGGAATTCCACTTTTTACAGCCGAAATGGATGAAAAAATCGCCAAACAAAAAGCGGCGGAAAAAGCAGAATACGACCGGATTAAAGACTCGCTTTTTGAAGAGGAGCCAACTTCTGGTGAGACGGTGAAAAAAACGAAAGCTAAATTGTTCACCGGAAAATACGCAACCACTGCTGTAAACACGGAAGCGGCTACGACCGATACGACAGATACAACAGTAGAAGACGAAACTAAAAAGACCAAACAAAAAACAGTTGGCGGAGCAATTGCTGGGACGCTTGTGGCTTTAGCAGGCGGGATTTATGTGGCTGCGCGCAATGTTTTTGAATAGAAAGCGGGGAGTTTTAAATGGCTAAAAACACACATATGAATGTGACAGTTGATTTCACTAATTGGGGCGCAGGTAAGTATGATTTGCGAATCCCGGTGCATCAACCAATCAAAGCACTAATTATCAATTTGGCAGAAACACTCAAAATCGAGTATAAAGATTTGTCCAAATGCACGATAAAAACAACGAATAAAGCAATTTTACTAAGCGATGATGATAAATTAACTAACTTTCAAATTGCCGATGGAGACATTTTAGAAATTTTATAGAAAAAAAGGAGAATGAAAACGATGAATAAGACAACAGAAATGGACGGAACAGCTTACGATTTTACTTATGAGGATTTAGTTTGGAGCATTACGTTCCCGAAATCAAAAACACACGCGAAAGAACTGGCACAACTGGAATTATTAGAAAAACCAGCAGCACATTTTACCCCTGCGAAAATTTCGAGTGACAGCGATTCTTATACAATTTCTTATGAGATTGCCGAACGCACTTACGGATTTGAACAAATTCGGAAAATGGAACGCGAAGATAAACTACGTGCGCTACGCAATATTGCCGATTTAAGCGAATTGTTAAATACGCGTTATACATTCTTTTTACACCCAGATAATTTGGTTTTCGATATTAACTTAGTACCGAATATCGTTCATCGCGGTATTAAAAACATTTTACCGCCATACGAGTTAACCGAAGAAGCGTTTTTCAAACAATACCAATGCTTCGTTATTGCGATGTTTTCTAAGAAATTTTCTTTTGAAAACTTGTACAATGGCTCGCTAACAGGTGCAAGAGGAACGCAATTTGAGAAGAGTATTTTGGATGCGAAAACGATTCAAGATATTGCCGATATTTTAGAAGAAGCTTACGTGAAAGAGCATGCGGCTGTTCAAAAAAATATGGCAAGCGTACCGAAGAAAAAATACGGAACTTTCCGCGGGTTGGCAGTCGGTTTTATTATCGTTGCGATTTTACTAGCAATTCCGGTAACTTACTTTGCTTTCGTTAAAGTGCCACTGCAAAACGATTTACTGACAGCAAACGAGAATTTCCTGAAAACCGACTACGATAAAGTAATCACAGGTCTAGAAAACGTTGACCCAGAAAAAATGCCACAATCCGTACAATACGAACTAGCATATGCTTATGTTAACGGCGAAAAAATGAGCGATAAAAAGAAAGAAAATATTATGAACACAATCAGCTTGAAATCTGATGCGAAAAACCTACTTTACTGGATTTATAATGGCCGTGGCGAATTTAAAGAATCACTTGATATTGCCAAACTTTTAGATGATCCAACGCTTGCGATGTACAGTTTAACTAAACAAATTGAACAAGTACAAAGTGATACAAAATTAAGCGGCGATGAAAAAGTAGAAAAACTAAAAGCGTTAGAAGAGAGCTTGAAAGAATATGATGAAAAAGTGAACGAAAAAACAACAACTGAAGATGCAACAACAAATACAGAAGCAAAATAAGGGAGAATGAACCATGAATAGAGAGGCTTTATTAATTGTTAGTAACGGGCAGCAATGTCATAAACACCACTTGTCCCCTGAAAGAGTCGTGACAATTGGTAATACAATCGAACACGAAATCACTTATCCGGAACTGGCTGAAACGATTGAAGTTAAGTGTAGTGAAGGATCTTGGAATGCTGGAGCAACTGCGCTTCAAACAAACCAAGCTGTGAACATAGACAATTTAGCATTTTACCTGTGCCAAGATTTGCACACGCAAGTATATGATGTCGTAACGAATATTTCTGTGGCATTTGGTGCCGGAACGGAAAATGATATCACAATAGATGATACAAAATCGGACTTTTTACTTTTACGTAGTGCGAAGGAAGATTTGTTTAAACTACAAGTATTAAATGGCGAAATTTATCATAACTTTTCTTTAGTGACGGAAGATTGCACGTTAGAGCCGGGTGACCAGCTTTATACGGACGGTGTGACGATTACAATCGGAAAAGAAGATATCAGCGTACAAGCTGTGAAAAATCGCGTGACGAGCAAATTAGCGCCTTTATTTGCTGCGGATAATTCTTTTGGCGAAGACTATCCAGATTACCACCGTTCACCGCGGATTATTTACCGTGCACCAGAAGAAAAAATCAGCATGGCGAAACCGTCAAGCAAGCCCTCAAAACCAACAGATGGCTTAATTAAAATTATTTTACCACCACTAATCATGGTTGCGATTACGGTAATGATTTCCATTTTCCAACCGCGTGGACTTTATATTATCATGACCATCGCAATGTCAGCTGTGACAATCACAATGGCGATTATTAACTACGTAAAATCACGCAAAAAATACAAAATCGACTCGAAACAACGAGTGGAAAGCTATGATTTGTATTTAAAACGCAAAACAAAAGAACTACATGAAACAAGTGAAAAACAACGCCACGCCTTAACGTATCACTATCCAGATGCAGTGGAACTTGAAAAAATGGCGCTACGAGTAGATTCACGTATTTATGAAAAAACAATGTTCCACCACGATTTCCTGACTTTCCGAGTTGGCCGCGGCGATGAAGCAAGTAGCTTTTCCGTGGAATTCCAGCAAGAAGAGTTCAGCCAAGAAAAAGATGAACTTGTCGAAGAAGCTGTGAAGATTAAAGGGCAATATTTATCTATCAATGAAGTTCCAGTAGCGACAGATTTAATGCATGGACCAGTTGGTTACATTGGGCCGCGCCGTCTTGTATTAGAGCAACTTCAAATGTTAGTAATGCAAACTTCCCTTTTCCATAGTTATTACGATTTGCAATTTATTACCATTTTCCCAGAAGAAGAAAAAGCGGATTGGGACTGGATGCGCTGGTTGCCGCATGCGAATATGCGTGATGTGAATGTACGTGGATTTGTTTACCATGAACGTTCGCGCGACCAAGTATTGAACTCGCTTTACCAAATTTTAAAAGAGCGTAAACAAGCGCTTACTGAACAAGCAAGCAAACAAGAAAAATTATATTTCACGCCACATTATGTGGTTTTAATTACCGACGAAAAATTAGTACTCGATCACACAGTTATGGAATTCTTCAATGAAGATCCAAGCGAACTAGGTGTTTCTTTAGTGTTCGTACAGGACGTAATGGAGAGCTTGCCAGAACACGTGAAAACGGTCGTGGATATTCGTGATGCGAAGAGCGGGAACATTATTTTGGAGCAAGGCGACCTTGTAAACCGAGCGTTCGTCCCAGACCATTTGCCAGCAGATTTTGACAAAGAAGTAATCAGCCGGGCTCTTGCGCCGTTGAATCATCTACAAAACTTAAAAAACTCGATTCCTGAATCCGTTACTTTCCTTGAAATGTATGGTGTGGAGCGCGTTGAAGAGCTAAATATTGCCGGCCGCTGGGCGAAAAATGAAACCTATAAGAGCCTTGCTGTACCACTTGGTTTGCGCGGAAAAGACGATATCGTTCAACTGAATTTACATGAAAAAGCTCACGGGCCGCATGGTTTGGTAGCCGGAACAACTGGTTCTGGTAAATCAGAAATCATTCAGTCGTACATTATCTCACTTGGTGTCAATTTCCACCCATATGAAGTCGCATTCTTGCTGATTGACTATAAAGGCGGGGGAATGGCGAACTTATTTAAAAATATGCCACATTTACTTGGAACAATTACAAACTTGGACGGCGCGCAATCGATGCGTGCACTAGCTTCCATCAAAGCCGAATTGCAAAAAAGGCAACGGTTATTTGGCGAGCACGATGTCAACCACATCAACCAATACCAAAAACTATACAAACAAGGAAAAGCGACCGAACCAATGCCGCATTTATTCCTTATTTCAGATGAGTTCGCCGAGTTGAAATCAGAACAACCAGAATTCATGAAAGAACTCGTTTCAACAGCACGTATCGGTCGTTCCCTAGGTATCCATTTAATCCTAGCAACCCAAAAACCAAGCGGCGTCGTGGATGACCAAATCTGGTCCAACTCCAAATTCAAACTAGCCCTAAAAGTACAAAACGCCAGCGATTCAAACGAAATTTTGAAAACACCAGACGCAGCAGAAATCACACTACCAGGTCGTTCGTACTTGCAAGTTGGTAATAACGAGATTTACGAACTGTTCCAAAGTGCTTGGAGTGGCGCAGATTACGTGCCCGATAAGGAAAGCACGGATTATATTGATACGACCATTTATGCGATTAATGACTTGGGTCAATACGATATTTTGACAGAGGATTTGAGCGGATTAGATAAGAAGGATGATTTGACGAAATTGCCGAGTGAGCTGGACGCGGTTATTGATCATATTCATGAGTATACGGAAGCTTCTGGGATTGAGGCGCTGCCGAGACCTTGGTTGCCGCCTCTACCTGAGCGGATCTTCGCCCAAGACTTACATCCAGTCAATTTTGAAGAAGCCTGGAAAGAACCGAAAAAACCACTTCAAGCAACAATTGGTTTACTGGATCAACCTGAATTACAAGCACAAGTCCCACTAACACTAGATTTAACAAAAGATGGACACGTGGCTGTATTCTCAAGCCCAGGATTTGGGAAATCCACCTTCTTGCAAAGTTTAGTGATGGATTTAGCGCGTCAACATAATCCAGAGCAATTGCATGTTTATTTGTTGGATTTTGGGACGAATGGATTGCTGCCGCTAGTAGATCTGCCACATATTGCTGATACAATGATGGTGGATGAAGTTGAAAAAATACAGAAATTTTTACGAATCTGCGTAAATGAAATAAAAATAAGGAAGAAGCTTCTTAGCCAATATCGTGTTGCGAACATAGAGCAGTATGAAAGAGCAAGTGGAAAAGAGCTACCTAATATTATTATTGTTTTAGATAATTATGACGCTGTAAAAGACGCAGGCTTAGGAGATGATTTTGAAAAAATCATTACTCAAATTACTCGTGAAGGTGCATCCATTGGAATGCTTATGATTATAAGCGCATCAAGGCATATGAGTTTGAGAACACATATGGCTACTAATATTAAACAAATGATTGCCTTATATCTAATTGACAAAAATGATATATCATCAACTGTTGGTCGAACGGATACACCACTTGAAGAGTATCCAGGAAGGGCGCTTGTGAAATTAGAAACAGTTACAACATTTCAAACGATGTTACCATCGCAAGGAGAAGAAACAATTCAACAGATTGAAGGTATTCGAAATGAAGCGAAATTAATGAGAGACGGTTGGCAAGGAGAACTTCCGGAGAGCGTACCAATGATTCCAGAAAAAATTAAACTAGCTGATTTTTGTGAATGGATGGAAACAAAAGAGGTCGTTGCAAATGGAAATATACCTATCGGAGTTGATTTTGAATACGTAAAACCAGTGGGCATTGATTACAAGCAAACCGGAGTACTAATTATTGCAGATGCAATTGGACGAAACTTAGTAAGCATAAATAAAAATGTAGCTAATTCTCTTGTACAAAATCCAAATATTTCCCTATTAATTAGTGATACAGCGAATTTTGATTTAGTGGAAATGTCTACTAAAGCCAATTTGTACAGTAACAACACAGAGGATTTGAAACAGAATATGAAAAAAGTACTCTCTATTTATCAATCCAGAACTGAAAAAGCAGATGAACTTCGAAAAGCAGGGGATAATTTAGGCGTAACTGCCATGATTCAAGGGTTAAAAGATATAGTTGTTTTTGTGGGAGATTATGATATCTTACTAAAAGCTCTTGATGAAGAAGATCAAAAAACTCTAATAGATATGATTAACAATGGAAAAACATATGGTTGCTATCTAATTTTAAGTGGTTCGATTCAAGCATTTAAAGGATATGGTGATTTGAATAAAGCTGTTCAAGCTCAAAGAAACTATATATTCTTTGATCGACTATCAAATTCAAGCCCATTCTCCTTCTCATTTAATATTTATAGAGAGCAAGAATTATTGCCTGAGGAAGGTTATGTAATAGCAGGTCAAGAGTGGCAAAAAATAAAAATTGCAAAATATGAAGAAGAGGTGTAAGGAAAATGCTAACAAAAGAAATATTACCTATTGGAAGCGTTGTTTATTTAAAAGAAAGCCTGAAGAAAGTTATGATTACGAGTAGATTAATTACAATTCAGGGAGATGAAGAAAAAGAATTTTTTGATTATGGAGGTGTAGTTTATCCAGAAGGGACAAAGGACGACAATATTTTAGCATTTAATGCAGAAGATATAACAGATGTGAAGTTTAGAGGTTTTGTAGATGATGATGAGGTAGTCTTGGTGAAGAGAATGAGAGAATGGCAGAAAGAAGAATTTGGTGTTTCTCCAGAAGAGGAGGATGAGATGCTTGAATTATGATGAACGTGTACGAGTTTTAATTGAGTTGAAGGTTGATTTGTCCGGAAAATTAGAAATGATGGAAAATGAAGAAGAGTTATTATGTAGACAAAAACATGATTTTGCAAGTGCCTGGTCAAATGCAAAAACAGAGGATGCTTATAGAAAATTAAATGAAGCAGTTAGAAAGAAAATCAAAGAAACAACAGAATATGCAAGAGAAATTGATGAAAAAATTACTGATCGCATCAAACGAATTGAAGCAGCATATAAAGCAGAATATCAGAGTAATAGGAGCTATACATGGCGTATCGCAGAAATCGACCCAATTAAATTTAAACAAAAGTATAATGAACGATTAAATCAGTTAAGCTACTTATCATGTGATGGCAGTGTAAAAACACGTTTAATAAAAGAGTTTCGGCAAAATAATTTCCTAAAATAGGAGGATGAAATATGGTAAGTCCAATGCCAGATAAAACAGTGAAAATGGATAAAGGAAGTATTAATCCTAAATTAGATAAACTAATTTCAAGTCTAGACAATTTTGATAATATCAATAAGAAAATGGGCACTATAGTAGGTACTCAGGAGATTAGTGGCGAAGCCGCAGATGCTTTATCAGAGAGCCTATTAGTGCTAGTAAGCTATGGGGAACAATACAGTTTAGTAATTAGAAACTTAAAAGAAGTGATAGCCGACTATTGTAAAAGTATAGAAGAAATTGATAAGACAGCAGCGAATGCGGTAGGTAAAGGTGTTTAAAAAGAAAGAGGTTAAACTATGAAAAGTAGAAATTGGTTAAAAGGAATAGGCATAACAATGATTGTCTCCACTTTATTTTTAACGGGATGTGAAAACGGGGATACCGAAAAAACAGATACAGTGGAACAGACTAAAAGTGTTGAAGAAGATGGGGAAAAAGTTAAAATTGAGAGTAATGAAGGGAAGCCGCAGCATGAACAACTTATTACAGTGAAATTACCACCAGAAGCAGATTATTTAAATGATGAAACGTTAGAAGTGTATGAGAAAGATAAAAAGAAGTATGACCAGACAAATCAACTAATTACTAATGATTCGATTACATTATTAGTAGGAGATTATGGTTACTATGATCCAATATGGGGATCATTAGATTGTTCTTTTATAATTGTTAATGGAACAAAAACAAGGGTAAAAGATCTCAGTTTTCAAATTAGTATAGAGGCTAATAATAATGTAATATCTGGGAAGGTGTTTTTAGATAGTACAGTCCAAGAACTCGCAAAAACCCAGATAGGAGATCTCCAACCTAATACTGGTGTTCCAATAGTTCTATCGTTTCCAGAGGAAAACGCAACAGGCGCTGATAAAGAGGGTAAGAAAATCGATACTAATAGTCTAAAAGTCCATATTAAAAAAATTCAATATAATACTGTAGATTAGGGGTGACAAAATGAGTAGAGAAATTAAAATCAATCCCATTTTTTTGAAGAATGTTGAAAACAATGTAACAAATTACATTGATGCCCAGAAAGAAGTTTCTGTAGCGTTACTGGCAGTTAGAGAGAACTTAGCAAGTAATTTTTCAGGTATTGCTTGCGACGAAATAAAAAATTATATAACAGAATTAATGAATGATTTAGAAAAGGAATTTGGTGTGTTCATTACAAAGAATCATGAAAAAGTTAAGGCGTTAGGGGAAAGTTATAAAGAACTTGATGGTCAGTTAGGGCAGACCTTTAACTATGGAATGGAGAGGACTAAATGAGCGGAAAAATAAAATTCAATATCGCCGAAGCTCAAAATATTAGTCTTGAGCTGAAAATTGCAGCAGGTAGGTATACGCAAGAAACAGAAGAGCTATTAAAAGCACTGAAAAATAATAGTTTATGTGATAAAGATCAAGATGTCGTTGAACAGAGGGGACGAATAGAGAAGAATAACCAAAGACTTATAGAATATGAGAAATTTGTAAACACAAATCTCGCTAAATCTAATTCAGTTATAGAAGAATTGTTTATGGGTGTAGAGGTATTGTATGCACAGCAAGTTTCCGAGTTTAGAAATCCTAATTCTGCAGGTTATAAAGAATTAATGGGTAATGTGAAAGCCGTGGCTTATAAAAATCTTTCGAATTTGCCGGGTCTGAGTAAAATGTTTGTATCAGACAATGTAACAGGCGCCTTAAAAGATATTAAAGATACATTGGTTGACACATTAATAGATAGTACCTACATGAAATTAATTAATGACACTGTTGAATATCAAGGTGAAAATAAAAATATAAGTGAATTATATGGAAGTAAAGCGGATAAAATAAAAATTGGCAATACTAAATCAATGACCACACCAACCAAATATATTTCAACAGCTTACCTCATCTCAGACACGCTAAAAAGTTTTAACAGTTATGGAAATAGCAAAGATTCCTCTCGACTTGCAGGAGATTTAACCGGGATAGCAATAAAAAAAGGTGCGGATTTTGCTGTTGGGAAATTAGCTACTACGGCATTAGCTGGTTTTGGTGTAAGTGGTGTTAAAGGGGCTATCGCAGGCGCCGTTATTTCCGTTGCTGCAGATAAAATTATTGATCCGACTGTTGAATATGTTAAGAAGAGAAAGACAGAAGCAAAGAGAGAGGAATGGGAAAGAAACGGTATATCTAAAGGATGGATGAAAATTCAAGATTTAAAATTAGAATATACTGTAGGTAATTATCAAGCAAGTTAACAGTTAAAATATAAGATTTTTTACCTAATAAAAATGACAGCAGTATCTATATGAGATTACTATCAACTTCACCATGTGCGGTACAAACAAAAGGAGGAAAAAATGTATATTAATTTAAAATCCAGTGATGGAAATGTGATTACAACAAAAGTTGGTTCTTGCTGGACCTGTGTATTTCTTTCGTTCTTTGGCCCTTTACTCCGAGGAGACATTAAATTCTTCGTTCTATATGCAATATTAGATGGAGCGGGACTCTTCATTGCTTTGAATTATGCTGGAGATATCGGAGCAGCTATCATGGCTATGGTAACTTTACTCTTTGAATCCAATTATAATACATGGTTTATCCGCGGGAAGATGAATAACGGGTGGGAACCGGAAACAGAGAAAGATCGAGAAATATTATTAGAAAAAGGCGTCATTAAAACAGAGGTATAGTATATAAATCCAATTCGAAAGGGACTCAATAAAATGAATTCAAATGAAATTTCAGAGATTATAATTCAGCAAAATAAAGGGAAAACAATTATTAAATTGCTTTATACCTTGCCTATATTATTATTTGGAATTTTTATTTTATTTAAAGTAAAAGAATCGTTATTACTAGGTGCTTGTGGAATAATCCTTTTAGTTATCGTGGCACCAACTTATTTTACTGTAGCTAAGCATTTTTTTTCGGGTAAGCCACTGCTTAAAGTGGATCAAGATGGTATTGAGGGATGGAGTAAACGCTTTAAGTGGAATGAAATTGAAAAAGTAGCCTTGCGTAGAGACTGGGGCGCCGTATATCTGACTGTATATGTACGGAAGAATGGCGGAATTCACAAATATAATATAAATACAAAAGAAATAGAACGTTCTGCCACAGAATTAATCAAACAAATAGGTTATTTAAAAAACAAATATGAATGATTAATTGCAAGGTTTAAGAAACAGTGGTAAATGATATGCTAGAACCATGAACGATATGAACGGTAAGCGAGCGTCCATGGTTTTTTAGCAACACAAATTATTATAGAAATATGGGACTGGTAAAAAGAACAAGTATAAAGATAAAAACTCGGTTGACGATTGGAGATATATGGCTTTTCATAAAAAATATAGAAAAAGAGATGGAGTTTAATCCGAAAATTAATCGAAACGGAATAAAATCGCTTCACCAGATTTTAAACTCTGACTGTGTAGAGATATAAAGTAAATTGGGTAGTCTAAGATGAAAAATTTATCTTAGGCTACTTAATGTACATAAGGATTTTGAGGTTTGAAAAGAATGTTTTTTGGTTGAAAACAAAGAAAACTAAAAAATTATACATATATAATTATAAGTTCAAATGTGAACAAGAAGCGTAGTGAGATTTTCTAAAGTAATGAAGGGAAACACGAATTAACAGTATCAAAATCAACTGAATAAGACACAAAAGATAAGAGGTTACAATATGAAAACTAGAAATTGGTTAAAAGGGTTAGGAGTAACAATGATTGCCACCACTTTAATTTTAACGGGATGCGGAAATGGAGACGCTGAAAAGACAGATACAGAGGAACAGACTAAAAACGTTGAAGAAGAAGGAAAAGAAGTAAAGATAGAGAGTAATGAAGGGAAGCCCCAGCATGAACAGCTTATAACAGTGAAGTTGCCGCCAGAAGCAGATTATTTAAATGATGAAACGTTAGAAGTGTATGAGCAAGATAAAAAGAAGTATGACCAGACAGAGCAACTAATTACTAATAACTCAGTTACAATTCTATTAGGTGATTTTTGCTA
This sequence comes from Listeria cossartiae subsp. cayugensis, assembly GCF_014229095.1. Taxonomy (GTDB): domain Bacteria; phylum Bacillota; class Bacilli; order Lactobacillales; family Listeriaceae; genus Listeria; species Listeria cayugensis. The sequence goes on from NZ_JAARZC010000003.1 coordinate 336,672, forward strand.
TTATGAGCCGGCATGGAGCAGTCTTACATGTTCTGCAATTCTTGTGAATGGAACTGACACAAATATTGAAGACCTTAGCTTCAAAGCTGAAATAATGAATAAGCCAATGTCAGGAAAAGTTTTTTCGGATGATAAAGTTCCAGAACTTACAAAAGCAAAAACAGGAAAATTCCAGCCAAACGAGGGTATACCAATTATTTTAGTTTTCTCAGAAGACGATCCGAAAAATGAGGAAAATGCGGAGCCTCAAAAAATTAACATTAAAGATATAAAGGTTAAGATAAAGGATATTCAATATAAAGCAGTTAATGTAAAGGAACAAACAGCCAAAGAAAAAACTTAAAAAGGAATCACACTGTTCAAGATTATATAGATCAAGGTATTCATTAATAGGCAGGGTAAGTCGGTAAAACGAGTGAAGCAGAATAAAGGAGAAACTAAACAAGTAGCTAAAGAATTTTATTTTTTCGCAGATAAAACACTTTATAGCAAATTTATGGAACGTAAAAATGAATTTATAAAACTTAATTCATTATTAGGTAAATATGGTTCATTTTTACAAGGGGATAAAATAAATAGTGCTAGTTACAATAGCGAAATGAAAACATTACGAGCAGAAATGTATAAAATTAGTACTGTTCAGGAACAGGTAGTAAGAGATATATTTGATGTTTACAGTAATTCCATGTTAGGAGAGGGAGAAATTGCAAAAAGAATTAAAGATAAGTATGGAAATACCGTATCAAAAGAGCAGCTAGATATACTCATTGCATATGCGCAATGGATTGTATTAAAGCAAAGAAGCGACGGAACATGGAGAAGTGATGAAAGTTTACTTGCAAAAGACGCCAAGGTTTGTCTAGTCCGAGGTGAGGATGGGAATTTGAAGCTTATGCCTCAGGATGAAGTAAAGGATAAAGGCGAAATTCAATTTACAATTCCAGGAGTAAATGTATCTAAAGTAGTTACAGCAGGATTTGATTTTGGTGTAGATAAAAAGGGAAATATAGTCGCACCAGAGGACTGGAAATTACCTAAGAAAGAGGTAGGATTTGGAGCGGCTGTTAATTTTAGTGCGCTGGGTATAGAATTTCCAAATAATTTTAATGAAGATAAAGCGGTGCAAAAGCTTAAACTTAATAAAGTTGAGACGGGAAACATAGAAATAAACGCTAACACATCAACTCAAGGTATTTCAGTGGGAGCTCATGTTTCTGGAGTAGAAGCGTCCGGAACTATTCTTGATTGGCATGGGAGGGATACTGGGTTTAGTGTGAAAGTTAATTTATCGGTATTAACAGCAGGAGCAGAAGCAAAAATAACAATGGCTAATGGTATATCATTTAAACTCGGCACAGGTTTGATTGGAGCGGGTATTTCTGCAAACACATATGATGTAATTGATAAAAGGCTTAAATTTTAAATAGAGGAGGAGTATTATGAATTATAAAGTAGTATTATCGATGTTACTGGTTGCCATGATAGTTCTAGTAGGCTGTGGGCAAACAAGTAGCAATGTAGAAATTGAACAAAAAGAAAGTTCCAAAAAGAATACTGTCCAAGTAATAACGCCACCAGTGCTCATAAAGGATGGGGTAACACAGGAAGGCGACCAAAAAGCAATAGAAGATGCACAAAAATTCGTTACAGAAAAGAGCACTACCGCAGAGGGCGAATTGGGAATGAATGTAGTTGAAATAGTGAGTATTGACGGAGGAAAACCTTCAAAATATGCTTTTTTTCAAGTTCTAGAAAATCGATCAAATAATGAACTATCAAATGTTGAAATGTATTTTACAATTACCAATAAATTGACCCAAAATGTAATTTATAACAATGAACGAGTGTTTCTTTCTAAAGAAGACTATGGCGTAGTGAAACCAAATGAGGCAGTGCCATTTAAAGTAGCAATTCCAGATGAAGAAGGGATAACTAAAGGAATAACTCCCAAAGATTATACATTCGAATGGGAAGTTACTAATGCGGATATCAAATAATTAGTAGATTAAGTTAAAAATATAGTTTATAAGAGTGTTTTAGGGAAATTGAAGAAGATGATGTTCTCAATCCTAATCAAGCTATCCCATTTAAAATAACGAAATATTACACCTGGAATAACAAATTCAAAAATGAAAGAATAATCATTTACAGAATAAGAAAGGAGCTATAATGAAACTAAATTGGCCAAAATACATGTATGAAGATGCGGATATAAAAGCACAATTTTTAACAAAGGAAAATCAAGCTGTTTTACAAGAATACGAGCAGAATGTTAACGCAATCCAGTTGGAATTGCAAGAAAAGATTATGTTAGTTAAGGGACCAGTCTATATTAAAGATGAGTTTATAGATCAAACCATAATTCTTTTAAATAACAGTACAACTAGTATAGCTGATGTTCAATTAGAAATAGAACTAACGCTTCATACCGGTGAAAGTTTAGAAGGAAAGTTCTTATTACAAACAGAAAAATATGGAGAAATTTTGCCTAATGAAGGAATTGTAGAATTTTGTCGTTTTCCTAATAACAGTAAATTAGCTGAAATGACTTTGAAAAGTACGGAATATGAAGTTAAGTCAGAACTAACTTATACTAATTTATTAGCGGAAGATGGGGAGGGGTAAGCGTGCGGGTTTTAGGAGGAATAATAACAATCGTGGAAGGCATATTGCTGGCTATTGTATTTGGTAAGTCTATGAATGACGGGATAACAAGAGATATGGATAGCGTTGTGACGTGGATTGTGTTTTTAGGAATTATATTAGTTGTTACAGGAATAATAGGACTGATGAGTAGAAAAAAAATAATAGCAGTGTGCTGGTTTATAGTAGGTGGGATATTGTTAGTTTTACCAGGTGCGGCTTCAAATCAGTTGTATATAATTCAAATTCCATTTTTTATTTCGATGATGAGTATTTTAGCGGGAATTTTATTTTTGATTAGTTTAAGTAATGAAAAAAGAAGAGATGAAATTAGATGGAAAGCGCCAACAGAAGTAGAAACTCAACAAAACTCGGCGGAATACTTTAAGCGGATTTCAAAAGGTGAGTGAAAAATGTTTGGAGAGGTAGTTTTGCCATTATTTTAAAGAGGATCTTGTGACAAATTGTACAATTTAAAATGTGAGGTAATATTGCTTTTTATTGTATAGAAAGAAATGCTGGAGAACCTGAGAATCCGAAAAGTAAAAACGGAAGTAGATAAAAAATTGATAAGCATTCTTGGGAGAAAAATCAACGCTAAAATCACAAGCGACATGGACGGTATTGTCGCGAGAATTGTGTTTTTAAGCATCATAAGTTATTGCGGGAACAAGGGACTGGCAAGATTGTACAACAAATTCCAAAGAGAGAATAAAAACTAATTATGTGCGGGAACAAGTAGTCTAAGATGAGTGCGAGAATCTTAGGCTACTTAGCGTTCATCAAGAGTTATGGTTTATTCAATACTACAATATAGAACATAGACAGGAGACAAAATGAAAAAAATCATCCTAAGTTTATCAGCAACCTTATTCTTACTATCCGGATGTTTCAATATGAATGAGCAAACAGCGGAAGAAAAAGCCCAAAAAGGAACCACGCCTGTGCAAGATTATGTAGGGCAAGGGTTTTCATTTGTTGACGGGAATAAATCGGCAGAACGAGTGAAACAGAATGAAGAAGAGATTAAACAAAAAGCCATAGAATATGTGAAGACTAAATATAAAACAAATGTAAAAGTAAATAATGTGGTACCGGCTCGAAATGCAGCGATTGTTATGGTGGAATGCGAGGAGCTTATTCAATTTCATACTTCGGTCATAGTGGGGGAATCGATTAATAAAAAGGGTGAATGGTCTGCGAGGAGTAGTAATGGAGAGGTAGAGCAAGCAATTGTCAGTGGTTTATATGCCAAAGCTTATGAAACAGAATTCCGTAATTTAGATACGTTCACTGAGAAATTAGCTAAAGAAAATAACTTATTGGGATTGAGAGATGAAGCAATTGAAAAAACATCATCTTCAGGATATACAAGTAATCACTACTTTATTGCAGCATCATCATTAAGTTTTCCAAGTGTTTATCAAGCATATATAGAAAATCAAAGAATTGCCACAGATGAATTAAAATTATTATTTGCAAAAGATGATCCGGAGGGAAACATTTTATCAATCCCAATGGAATTTTATTCTAAAGAAGATAAACTCCCTGAGCAAAAGATAGCAGATAACTTGGCAGAGAGACTTAAACAAGAAAACGGATTACCTAAGGGAAACTATATGCTTACAGTATATAAAAATCTTATTCTTAATCGAGTAGGCTTGCCAGATGGTGAAAATGTGGACGTAGATAACATAATTAAATGAAATCACGAACGACAAGAATATCCTCAAACCTGTCTTGCTTTAAAAACATCCATGTTAATTTTCCTGGTACCCTCAATCCCCTCACCTGCTATACTAACTCCATCCTAACAAATGGAGTTGAAACCAATGACAAAAAACTTTAATAAATTAAAATCCCTACACGAACTACCCACCCCACTAATCCTCTACAACTGCTGGGACGTCGCATCTGCCAAAGCTATCCAACAAGGCGGAGCACCAGTAATAGCGACAAGCAGTTATGCAATTGCAGAATCACTTGGCGTAGTGGACGGGGAGCATTTAACTTTTGATGAGATGCTCCTCGTTATCACGCGTATCGCTCTGAATGTGAGTCTACCGCTGACGGTGGATATTGAAAGTGGTTATGCCAATGATTTGGAGGAACTGGCTCAGAATATTGAGCGGTTACTGACGATTGGGGTTTGCGGTGTGAACTTGGAAGATCAGCTGATTGGCTCTGCAAATCCTATGCTATGCAGTGTGGAGGAGCAATGTGATAAAATCAAGACAATCAAAGAAACGGCGGCGAAAATGAGTACGGATATTTTTGTCAATGCGCGGACAGATGTCTTTTTCCAAGGGCGCGAAGAAACGGAAGACTTGACGGGAGAAGCGATTAACAGGGCGGAGGCATACAAAGAGGCTGGGGCGGATGCTATTTTCATTCCAGGGCTGTTATCGCCAAAATTAATTCGTGCTTTTGTAGAAAAATCACCACTTCCCGTTAACGTCATGATGATGGATGGGATGCTCTCAAGCGCAGAATTACAAGAAATGGGTGTAAAAAGAATCAGCTATGGACCGTTTAGCTTTTTTCGGGCCAATTTAGCGATTCAGCAGGAAGTAGAGCGGATTTTTGCGGGAGGGGAAGCCTTGTGATAACGAATCAGCGGGATATTGATAAATATTATGATATGTTAGTGGAGAAAAATTCGAATTATGAAGGGGTCTTTTTTGTTGGGGTGAAAACGACGGGGATACTTTGTCGCCCAACGTGTCCAGCGAAGAAGCCTTTGAAAGAAAATTGTGAGTTTTTTAGTACGGCTAAGGAGGCGCTACTTGCATCTTACCGGCCTTGTAAGCGATGTGAACCTCTTTCCAATCCGACGAAAATGTCTCCTGCTGTGAAGTTGCTTGTTGATGCAATTGAGAAAGATCCGGAGAAAAAGTGGACCGATAAAGATTTTGATGAATTATCAATAAGTGCTAATACGGCGCGGCGCCAGTTTAAGAAGCAATTTGGGATGACTTTTATTGAGTATGCGCGGTCGCGGCGGCTCGGTCTTGCTTTTAAGCATATTCGGAATGGTGATTCGATTATTAATGCGCAAATTGATAGTGGTTATGAGTCTGGGAACGGGTTTCGGGATGCTTTTTCGAAAACGATGGGGAATGTACCGCATAAATCAAAAGATATCACTATTCTGCATTCTGCTTGGCTTGAAACTAAACTTGGCTCGATGCTCGCGATTTCCGACGATGATAGTTTACTTCTTTTAGAATTTGTTGATCGAAAAGGACTTGAAACAGAAATTAAAAAATTACGAATGCGCTTAAACGCAGCTATCACACCTGAAAAAACGGCTGTAATTAAACAAATTGAAGAAGAACTAGCGCTATATTTTAATGGCGAGTTAGTTGATTTTCAAACACCAATTCGCTGCATTGGCTCGGATTTTCAGCAAAGTGTCTGGGATGAGCTGCGTCGAATTCCAATAGGCGAGACGATTTCTTACAAAGGTCTGGCGGAAAAATTAGGGCGGCCAACCGCAAGTCGAGCTGTAGCAAGAGCAAACGGCACCAACCAATTATCGCTTATCGTCCCATGTCACCGTGTGATCAATACTAACGGAGCATTAGGCGGCTACGGTGGCGGCTTGGCACGCAAAGAATGGCTTATTAAACATGAAAAGATGGTTCCAAAGTAACGCGGAACCATCTTTTTTCTATTATTTCACCCGAATCCCAAACAACGGCATCAAGGCAGGCGCTTGAGAAAAATCAATGCTCACACCTTTTAAATCTTGCGGCATCGCAGTGATAGACTCAAAAATACAAGTACTAAGATCAACCCCACTAAGAGCACAATTCAAAAACTGCGCCTTATTCAAATCAAGCCGTTCCAAATACGTATCAACTAGCTGCGCACCACTAAAATCACTATTCGTATATGCGCCGGCTTCAAACGCGACCCATTTCAAATTGGCATAACGAAAGGCAACATAATCCGCGTAACAATCAACAAAAGTACAATTTCTAAGCGTAGCATCGCTGAAATTCACGCCAATTAATTTACAATTTTCAAAACGAACCCGGTGAATAACCGCACCCATCAAATCTAAATTCGATAAATCGCAATTTTTAAAAACAACATCAGTCAAATTCGCGCTTACAAGAGAAACCGAATCGAACACACACCCATCAAAAATAATTGTTTCTAAATGAAAATGTTCGAAAATTTCCCCAGTAAGCGTCGTTTTTCTAAAAATCTGCTCACTAACTTCACCAACATCTTCAATAAAATATGTATCATTTGGATAAACCGTCAAATCCTCATCAGGAATCCGCGGCGCAGTAATTTTTTTCATTATTTGGACCTCACTTCCGCTTTCATTATACCGTATTTTGTCAGGAAATGGAGCGGAAAATCGTTTACCTTTCGTAAAAAACGGATTACAATGAATTTAGAATGAAAATGGCACTGGAGGAGTGAGCGAGATGACAGCGAGCGTGTTTGTAGCAGGAAAATTACTACCAGAAACGATGGAAACTCTTGGGAAATGGGATGTTAACGCCTATACGGGTGAAGAAAATATTATAGAAGATGAGCTGTTAAAAAATACAGCCGAAGTGGACGCAATCATATGCCCACTTTCTTCACCAATCACAGCAAAAGTATTAGAATCAGCAAAAAATCTAAAAATCGTGGCAAATATTGGCGCGGGTTTTGATAATATCGATGTGAAAAAAGCGCAGGAGTTGGGCATTGCGGTGACGAATACACCAGATGTATCAACGGAAGCGACGGCTGAACTGACGCTGGGATTGATTTTGGACGTAGCACGGAGAATTTCAGAAGGCGACCGATTATGCCGCGAAACCCCCGAGCAATTTAAAGGTTGGGCGCCAACGTTCTTTTTAGGAACAGAGTTAAGCGGAAAAACGCTTGGAATCATTGGTTTAGGAAGAATTGGTCAGGCGGTCGCGAAACGTGCCACTGCTTTTGGAATGAAAATTATTTATTCAGGGCACAATCCGAAAGAAGCTGCAAAAGAGTGGAACGCTGAGTTTGTGAGCCAAGAAGAACTATTGCAGCGGAGCGATGTCGTGACGATCCACGCGGCATATAATCCAAGCTTGAAACATTTATTGAACGAAACAACCTTAAAAACAATGAAGTCAAGTGCATTTTTGATTAATGCTGCCCGTGGTCCTGTTGTGGAGGAAGCGGCACTAATTCATGCGTTAAAAACAGGTGTTATTGCTGGCGCCGCACTTGATGTCTTTGAGTTCGAACCAAAAATTGGCGCAGAGCTAGGCAAGCTAGATAATGTCGTTTTAACACCACACATCGGCAACGCAACCGTGGAAACCCGTACAGAAATGGGCAAAATCGCTATCGCCAATGTGGAAGCAGTTTTGGCAGGCGGAGAACCGTTACATTCCGTGTATTGATACGGATAAATATAGCCATGGCGAGTTGCTGTGGCTGTGTTTTCCGCTAAATTATGGTATAATATTTTTTGTCGGAATACGACATCGGGTTGTTAGCTCAGTTGGTAGAGCAGCTGACTCTTAATCAGCGGGTCGGGGGTTCGAAACCCTCACAACCCATAAAAAACAAACACCAGTGACTGTTAAAGTCGTTGGTGTTTTGTCGTTTTTATAGCTGGAATGTTAATTATTTAAATAATCAGTCGCTTTCTTTTTAAAATTTTATCAATTACATAGTACATATGATGAAAAATGAATATAGTCCATATTAAATCAACTACATGATATACAAAAGGAGTTGCTACAGTGAGTCGAATTGACATCGGAGAAATACAAGCCTTTGTGTTTCAATTGCGCACAGCTAATGAATCAGGAAGAAAAACCATCCAATCTATCAAAACGGCCGTGACAAAGTATGTGGGAGATAATAGTTTAAAAGGAAAAGCAGTTGATGCATCGAAAAATTATTATCAAATGACTTATTTCCCTCTCTGTGATGCAATAATCGAAGCCATGGACGAAAGTGAAGAAAGATTGCAGCAGTATATCCAAGATTTCCATGCTCAAGTCGATAGTTCACCAGATGCCAAAATCGATGCGGACGGTTTATATGAACTGGGTAAAATGATTGACCGAATAGAAAGCAAAAAAGAAGCTTTAGCACAGCGAATGAATAGTGGAACAGAAGGACAAATGCAGAATTACCGTTCCCAGTTAGCTATTGCCTATAAACAGGAAAACATTCTCGAGAAATATTTGTCATTTGAACAAAGCCACGCTAGCTTTTTTGACCATTTGATTGATTTAGTTCAAGCCGTTCAGCAGACCATCCGCGAACTCCAGTCTAATATCCAGTTCAATAGCCAAACAGGCACTTACGATCTAAGTAAGCTGAATCAAGCTACAGTGAGCCGCATGCAACAAGCATTAAATAAAGCACGAGGAATAAAAGAAGATATTATAAAAGAACTACAAGACTACACAGTGCTTGCAGTGGTATATTTAGATAGTAATGGAAAAGAACAAGTCATGTGGTTATTAGAGCGAGATGGCTTGGGAGTGGAGAATGCCGAACTTAAAGCTTATTTAGAAAAAAACGGAAAATATCTTAACCCAGAAGATTATTCGATTATTACTAATGAAGACTTGAATAAGAAAATCAATAAAGCTTGGCGAGATGGTGTTTATTATCTTAATGGTAATAAGTATGATGGCTTAACAGGTGGCGTTTTATCTACCTCAGCATATGTTGAAGCTGGGAAAGGATATATAGATAAGAGTGGGTTAGCGGATGTTGTGCTGGGGCTTGGGTTGAGTACGGCTGCGATACGCTATAAACAACCAAAAGCAAATAGGTCATCAATATTTGGAGATATGAGTGTTTCTGATGTAACGAGATATGAAAAATTCTGGGATGATGTAGCTGCGGGCAAGAGTGTAGAAGCAAGACTTGGTTATGAAGATTGGCGCAGTCTATTAAAGCCAATTGGTAAAAAGTCTTATGTATTTAATGCATATGAATCGGATCCAGCGAAGAAGATACTTGGACCAGGTAAAAACTCTCATCCGAAAGAATGGGACCAAACTATTGAAAATTTTATAAATAACGAGGTTGAAGTAGTAATAAAGAATAATGGGACTATGGGATATGCCCCTAAAACTGATTTTAGAAAGCCTCAAGTAAATATAGATGCAAAATCTTCTTATAGCGCTTTGATGCATGAAGAACAACATTACATAGATGATTTAGCAAATGGATTCCCAGGAGCAAAATTCAATTTCCAAACAAAGAATCGTCTAAAATTAGAATTTAATGCTTACATGAGGGAAATTAAAATAGCGGAAAAAATGGGGAATAAAAAGTTAGCAAACCAGTTATTTGAAAATTATATTAAAGAACGGAACCAAATTATTTTTGGATTTTGAGGAGGATTTTAATTGGAAAGTGCTATGAAAATTGAGCGGAAACTACGAGAAGGCAATTATGAGGAAGCGGATTTATTAAGATATTTAAGTCATAATAGTATAACGGTCGTGTATAATACGCTTCATGAAATTGCCTATAAAAAAATAAAGACAAATGGAATTATAATGAAAGTAACTGAAATCGCGTCAAGCAAGAATGAAATATCATCTAAAGGTTTAGGAGTTTTAACAATGAGAATAGTAGCAATCGCTACATTAAATGAACTTAATTTAAATACGTTTTATAACTCTTTAGATGAAGATGAGAAAAAATTAGCTGAAGGTGTCTTTTCATGAGAGAAGTAGACTGAGTGAACTACACGCAAAAGAATATAAAACTTTTTTCAGAGGTTAGGATATTGATATTGCTGGGCTGATATAGGTTGCAGAAAGATTCAAACACAAAGATGAGGAAAAAGCTTATGACGAAGATAAATCATATAAATAATAAATTGATTTTCGAAAATCAGGAGTACACATTTGAGCATACCATGCAAATTCTGAGAACAGATGATAGTAGTGTATAGGTGCTAATATCAAAAAAAGAATATAATCTCCATTTATTATCGACAGGAGAAAAAATGAAGAAAATTCAATGGATAGTTAATCGAGCATTTGTATCATCGATTTTATTAATTACTGCGCTATTTGTGGTCCCTCCAATATTTGGGATAGCTGATGGAAGTATGGTGAGCTTATATGAATATGTATACGGAGCGCCTTTAAAATGGCTAACTGTAATGACGATAACAGAGGAGAAAAATAAGTTTACAGAGACGTTTTTCACCGGGAATGAAGGTATAAGCATCCAATGGTTCAATTTAATAGGAAGCTTTGTGCTTATTTTCATCATTTTAAGTCTTATTTTTCACCTAGCAAAATTGCTACATAACAGAAAGAGCGCCTAAAAAAGACAACCTAGCTAATAGGTTGTCTTTCTCTATATTATTGAATAAGAATCTCATTATTAGCGTCCGCTTTTTTAAATATAGCCACAATTCCTTCTATAAACGATACAATTGAAGGAATACCAGTCCAGCAAAATACTACGTAAAGAACGCCTTGACCATTTTTTCCTGCTAAGAATTTATGGGCGCCGAATGTCCCAAGTAGAAGTGCTAAGGCAACATAAACCCATTTATTAACTAATTTTCCTTCATCTTTTTGGGAAAAGCGGATTTCTGTTACAACTGTTTGAGTTTGTGTCTGAGTCTGAGCTTGCTCTTGGGCCTGATCTTGATTTTGGGAGTTATTGTTAACGATATTGATATTAGGATTTTCAGTTGATTTCTCCGTTTTTTTATTAACAATTAATTCTTCTCCGTGTTTATAAACTTCCACTTCATCTCCAGTGTCAGGACTAAATGTAAAACAAGTCAATGAAACATCGATTGTTTCCCCGTTATCTTTTAGTACTATCGCTGAATTATCTTCAATTTTAATGACTTTTGCCATGTTCCTTCTCTCCTTTTTTCTATATGCTGTTGTAAATAGTCTTTTTTATTATAAAATGAGAAAAATTTACTCCTTTATAGTACCATAAAACGCCTGAGAAAAGCGGGTTTTAAAGAAAATTTATTTGCAATTTTTCTTTGTTTTTGTAATAAAATAAAGAATGGCAAACTACCTTTAAAAAACCAAATTTTCCTATTTCAGTAGTTTACATTGTTTAATAGAACGAATGGACTACGATTAAAAGCGAAAATTGAAGCCGGAATCGATAAAAATGTATCGTTTTAGGCTTCTTTTTTCTGCCGTTTTTTTGAAAGTTAGATTTATCAACGTTTTTTCGGATTTTAAAAATGAAGCAATCGCTTAAATGTTACGAAAAATTGTCAAACAATACCGTTTTTATCGTAAATCAGTTGTAATTGCCTGTACGAAAATTATTCGTTTTCTAAGATAATAAGTCTGTGATGGAAATTTAGAGAGGATGGTTATGATAATGAAGTACATTGAATACCACGACTACATCAAAAGAGACGCTATTATTTATGCTTATTTACTCGATAATTTTTCTTATGTTTGTAAACAAATTAAGGCCTGGGAGAGTATTACGATAGATAGAGAACATGTCTTACTGGTGAAGAATGGCACGCTAATTGAAGAAAGTGACGGTAAGAAAAAAGGGATTGTACGTTGCTTTTTCCAGAAAAATCTTGTATTTCCTACTAGAAATCCGGTGGTATTAAAAGCTTTGGAAACATCGGAAATTTGCCTGATTAGTGCGGAGGGTGTATTTGGAAAATTAGAGGAGGATCAAATATTGTCTAACTTCTTTTTACAAATCGCAGAGAAAAACGAACAAGATTTAAAAAGGCAAGCACTGCTCGGTATAGAGAATTCAAAAAATAAAGTTGTATCTACGCTAAACTTCCTATTAGAAAATAATTTGGCTAATACTACATTGCCAGTTTTTCCAGAATGGCTCCAGATAAACATTTTAGCAAAATTAGCTAATTGCTCCATTTCCACTATATCTTCCACTGTAAATGAACTGCATAATAACGGAAAACTCGATATTAAATCTTCTCCCTGGAAACTTAAAGGACGCGAAATGAGGCTTGAATATTTTGAAAGAGAAGTTCAAAAAGTAGCGGATTAATTTAGACGAAAACAAGGCACATTTGTTTTCTGATGGTACAAGGCTTGAATGAATCAAGTTCTTTTCCAAGTACAAAAAATATACACACAAACGAGGTGGAAGTAGGACTTGAAGAAAAATATTTTAGTTGTAATTATTGTTTCGGTACTTGCTATTAGTGCGATTGTTTCAGCATTTTTCCTAATGAGGGATGACGCTTATGCTATTGAAGCAGAGGGGTTTACGTATAGTCCAAAAGGAGAACCAGTGACGTTTTCAGCTGATGCGAAGTACAATGACGCGTGGCTTAATAATGAAAAGACCATTTCAGACGGAAAAGAAGTAAAACCGATCAACTTGGCGAGAACATTATTTTTAAAAGATGGTCGAATCCAATTTTTAGGAAAAAGTGTGGCTATTAAAAGTGCATCCGATTTAATAGAGATGCCTTCAAAAACAACTGTCACGGAAAGCAAAGGAGCGTATAAAGCAAACGCTACGAAAGACAAAACGATTGCACAGCTTCCGAAAGGCACGGTTGTTAAACTTGCTGAAGGACGCTACATTATTTTAGATAATTCATATTTGAAAAATAAAAAAGGACTTAACAAAAAATTACCGAAAAATGTTATTGTTTCCATTGATGAGAATAAGAAAGTTTTATTAATGGGGGAAAAAACTTTAGAGGAACTAGCGGGCGATGATGCTTATATTGAAATGGAAAATAACCGTTATCAATTTGATTTAAAGAAAGAAATGCTAGTTAGCCAAACGGACAAGGAAGAAGATATTGATATTCGTTCGATTAAGGTTGAAATAGATGATAAGGCCGAGAAACGAAATCTAAAATCTACAAAAGAAACAACTACAACGGATGAAACAAAGAAGCAAGAAGATAAAAGTAATGAACAAACAAATCAAGCAAACAATGGTAATGCAGCAAATAACGAAGCTGCAGCCGGAAACTCTACTGGTGGAGACACTGGAACAACGACCAAAAATGGCGCAAACGGCAATGAAACTCCGGAAAACAACCAAAATAACACGGACGCCAGCAAAACAAATGAAATTATCAAAAAGCTAAATGATGCTGAGAGTTTAACCGCATTCCAAGTACCAATTGTGGATGTTGAACTAACTGTGAAGGGGCAAAAAGCTTCCGCGAAATTACAACTAACCGATTCTTCTAAACGTCTACAATCTTTAGAAGCAATTTTATACGATAGTGAAAATAAGGTTGTGAAAAAAGTAGCATTGGATTCAGCAAAGGTAGACCAAAATTTTGCTTTCGATAGTTTAAAATATGGCGAAACCTACCAAGTTGTCGTTCAAGGGAAGTACAAATCTGCAAGTGACAAAATTCAAGAAACGATTTTCTTCCGCCAAATGGTAGAAGCAAAACCAGTCGTATTAACGCCAAAAGTAGTGGAACGCAGTGAAGATAGTTTAACAGCGGAGATAACTGCTACAGAATTATACGGCAAAGTGGACGAATTAGTTTTAAAAATCAAAGAAAACAACAGTAACGTAACTACTTCTAAAACCGTTAAAGTCGATACTACGGCACTTACAAAAAATGGCAAAGTAGAAGTTAAATTAGATTCGTTGAGTAGTAGTAAAGAATACATCGTCGAAATGGAAAAATTAGTGGTTGATGGTAAAGAAGTAACAGACGAAAATTGGTATTTTATTGCCTCAACACTAAAAGCAAAACCAACGATGACCGGAATAGACCTTTCTTATAGTACGGAGAAAGGTGAATTCACAGCGGTGCCAATTAATTTAATCGATAAAGATAGTTCTATTACTAGCATTCGCTATGTTGCTTATTTAGAAGAAGATTATAAAGCGAATGGTGAGAATGCTAAAGAATATGCTTATTCTGTTGTTGATTCAAGTCAGAAGAAAACATCGGTAAAAGTTGGTCGAACAGTTGATATGAGCGATGGGAATTATGTTTTTGTAGCTTATATCTCTGGTAATAACAATCAATCCGACTATACTTTTGCTACACCAGTATCTAATGTGGTAGTAGTTGGAATGAAATCTATACCAACTGTAGAATTTTCTCTAAAAGCAGCAGAACAAGACAAATTAACCATCAATTATGAAGTTTTTGATGCGGATAATACATTGCTTTATGATAATTTGACGCATCCGACCTTAAAACTTTATAAATCAAATGCGCAAGGTTTATATAGTGGCAATCCGGTTGCTACAGTAGACCTGCGAAATAAATCTGACATTACAAATTTACTGGAATTCGATCGTTTAGAAAGTGAGACTTATTATGTTGTTGTAATGACTGCTTCCTATAATTTAGACGATGGCACGGGAATTATGGTGGATCAGCGTATTGGCCAATCTAGTGTTTTCCAAACAACGGAAATAGCAAAAGTGGATGCCACGTTTACACTCGAATCGGTCACGACTAATCAGGCAGAAATTAATGTCAAATTCTCTGAAACCGCGACAAAACTAAGCACGGCAAACTTAAAAATCTATGATAAGAAAAATAACACACTTATAAAAACAATTCCTTTAAACAGCGACTTTGAAAAGCTCATGAGCGCAGATGGGAAAAACTATCTTTTCGAAGATCTAGCTATTAATAAAGAATACTTGTTAAAAGTAGAAGATGGCTTTGATAGTGGAATGAACCAGGTCCCTGTAGAAGGCGAATTAGTTTTCAAAACGAAAAGAGAAACACCAATAACCGATAAAGTTCTACTAGATTATCAGCCGAATAAAATGAAAGTGGGTGGGTTAGCAGGTATTGAAGCTACGGAAAAACCAATGCTTGATGATTACAATGCGGTTAGCTCTATCACTTATAGAATCTATAAAGTAGACGACTTAAATACGCCGCTTGTAGAACAAGAAGTTTCGACAGCAGGCGAATTTGAAAAGTATTCTTATTTTGATTTAACAAATACTGATTTAGGGCGCGGGTTTGATTACATGATCAAAGCAGAAGTAATTTGGAATGATAATTATGAAGATCATCGTATTGAAATCAGTTCTGAAACAATTCAAATTAAAAAAGAAAAACCAACTGTGGAATATGAAATTTTAAGAAGAACAGCAACCGAAGTAAAACTCAATGTATATGTGAGAGATATTGAGGGAGCGATTATCCCTGGAAAACTTGATATTTCTAGCTCAACAGGCGGTTCTGTACCGCTTGTGAATGGGAAAAACACCGTAACATTACCGCTTTCAAGTGGAGGTGCGACAACGATTAAAACAGTAGGCGATTACGTCGTTACTAGCGGTGAGCCTGCGGAATCAACGGTCTTTATGACAAAAAACTTGGTGGCGATGAACACAACGGCACCGCAAGCTAGTGCGCAATTTGCATTAGATGAAACAGGTCGTTCGCTGATTTTAACGCCGCAACCTGATGATGTGGCCAAAAGTAATGTAATGAAAACAACCTACAGTATTCAAGCTGAAAATAGTTCTAGCCCAGATTATTCTGTAGCTAGAATAGGCGATGAACAATTTGACGCCCAAACTATTGATTTGCCATTCGGGAATGTATGGTTTAACAATTCATATCAGTTAGCGCTTGATATGAAAATGAACTATATGGAAAACAGGCTGAACTATGAAAAATTATTTGAAAGCTATTATCTGTCGCTAAACGATAACACAGCATTTGTAACCTCGTCTAACGGCGGTGTATCAACAACTAGAAATGCAAATCGGGCAGATGTTTACCGCGTGACAAAAGGTCCAACTGACGCAGAAGGCAATATTTCCGGTGTTAAATTTAAAAATATTTGGACTGGGACTTACATTGCATACCGCGGTGGAGTTCTGATTAGTAACAGTGAGACAGCAGATCCGTTTAATTTTAGACGTCAAGAAGATGGAAGTTATGTAGCGGAACTAAATGGTCGTTATGTTGACTTCTCATCAGGTCTTGTTTCAACGGAAGCGGCCGGTTCAAAAATCGATCTTTATTCTGCACAAGAAGAAACAGGCAAAGTTTCGCAATCGATAACTACGAAAGCACTAGCAGAGCCAGACATTACAGCTGAGTCGCTTAGTATTTATGACAAGCGAGTCAAGTTAGATGTTATTGGTGAAGATAAAGATAATACCATTGTTAAAAAAGCTAACGAAAATGAGCTATTTGCGAATGCATACAAAGAGGACGGGACAACACTTGTGAAGTCGGTTCGAATTGACGGCTTACCAACTCGAGATGTCTCTCTTACTGAACTTTCACCAGACAAAACGTATGTTATTAAAGTAGAAGGAAAATATGATTTGTTAGACGGAGAAGGTGCAAAAAATAAAGTTTACTATACCGAAACAATCACTACCGAGAAAAGTCTACCAAGCATGGCTTCTACAAGTTATTCGTGGAACCCAGCTTATGGATACAGGACAATCAAAGGAAATAACAACTTTATTGATGAAAGTAGCGTTTTAACAGACATCGAGTATCGTTTGTATGATGCTTCGACAGTATCTTCTAGCATAACGAATCTAGTCGCGCTGGAACAAGAACTAGGTAGCAAAACGCCAGCAGCGACGTTTAATAATTTATCGAAGACGCCAGAATTTGATTTCTATAATAATCTTGGCGCTCAAAATTATGTTTCCGGAAAAACCTATGTAATTGCGGCCTTTATGAAAACAAGTCTAGCTAAGGCACCAATTTTTTTAAGTAATGCGAAGACCATTTATCTTGCGCCACCAAAAACGGTTAGTGCACCAATTAAGCTAGAAAGTGTTTCTGCTAGGCAAGCAACATTGAAATTCTCTTATAACGACCCAGATAGTTACTTTGTAGGCGGGACGAATAAGCAATTCCAATACGTCTTAAAAGAAACAACGTCTGGCAAGATAGTTAAGAATGGTGCTTTCACAGGTGGAAATACAGCTAGCTGGTTGAACACATTCGACGAGTTGGAACCAGCGAAAGGTTATACATTAACTATCAGTACAAATTACGACAATTTGGCTGGCGATGGAAGTCATCCATGGAGTACAAGTTTAAACTTTACGACCGATGATGAGTATGTAACCTCGAACTCACTAACAATTCAACTTGATGCCGCAACGAAAAAAATCAAGTTTCAAGCAAAAGAATTGAGTCCAGGATCAACAACCATTGAGAAAATCGAAATGGAGTTCTATGAGTTGCTTGATTATGGTGGTAACAATGAGCGAACTAGTTTAGTTGAAAGAAAAACGGTCACTTTACCAAGCTCATATCCCGCAACAATTTCTGAAAGCTTTAGTATTGCAGGGAAGAAGCAGAATCAAAGTTTCTTAGGCAAAATGGTCGTCACTTATCGTACGCCGTTAAATGAAGTTAAA
Organism: Listeria cossartiae subsp. cayugensis; assembly: GCF_014229095.1. Taxonomy (GTDB): domain Bacteria; phylum Bacillota; class Bacilli; order Lactobacillales; family Listeriaceae; genus Listeria; species Listeria cayugensis. The sequence continues at coordinate 354,642 of NZ_JAARZC010000003.1, forward strand.
ACCTATGAAAAAACATCCAACTTTGTAACCTTGCAAGAAGATATTGCGGCAAACTTACGGTCATTCAGAAGCGTAAGAGCTACTGATACTAATGTGGCTGTACAACTAGACACGACAAAAGTAGATAAAGAAGCAAAAGAAACTTACACGTTCGAGCTTAAAGATGAAGACGGCGAAGTGATCGATACAGAAAAAGTTGCGGCCAAAGATATTGAGGAGACAGTTAATTTGTCGATGGAACCAACGAGCAATTATGCAATAACTGTATTCGATCAGAAAGACAAGCCAATTGCGCTTTATCAAGGCAATAACGAAGAAAATAATCTTAAAGCTAATATCACAAAGGATAATTTTACATTGATGGCAAATGACACCGCAGATGCAAAAACAAAACTAACTGTCACGATTGAACCAAAAGAACTTTCCACTTGGGAAAAAGTACAGTCATGGTTCGGCAAAGATTTCACAGAAACGAAAACGCTCGAAAAAGAAGAGCTAGATACCGGTGTGGAATTCGATGCAAATTATCATGATTCAAAAGTTACTGTTAAAGAAACAGAATCAGGAAAAACTTTTGGGATTATCGAACTGGAGGCAAGCAAATGAAACCTGCATGGAAAATAGGCATAATCGTTGCAGCTGTCCCGTTAATCATTATTTCTGTAATCTTATGGGGATCATTTAAAGAGGCAAGATATGATCTTGTCTCCCTCCCCAGTAACGGTGTGGTATTAAATGATGAACAAGAAACATTGCAATTTCAAAAAGGACACACACTTTATCGAAGCTGGAATGAAGATCAGCTAATCGCCAAAAATGATGAAGACGATACGCGCAATAAAATTATGCAAAGTACGATTCTCTATTTGGATAAAGATGCATTGATGTTCACCAAGAGTGTCCCAGTCATTGATATAAATGGCGTTAGTACAAAGTTAAAAGGAAGACAAGTTTATGAATCAAAAGGAGCTTCCTATCAATACAAAGACTCAGAAATTGCCGAAAAAAGTGTTGTAAAACTAGCGAATCGCCAATATTTCTTAAACGCTGAGGCAACCCTTTATCTTGGTGGAAAAGAAATTAAGAAAGTTTCCAAACCACTTCTTCTCATCGATAAAACCGGTAGTGTAACCATTTATGAAAATAAAAAGAAAAGCCGCTATTTAGGTCATATGACATTAAAGGTCAATGATGAAACCATTTTAGATGCGAGTAATGAAACATATACCATTGGCGAACGTAAAATCGACCTTGCTAGCTTCGGCGGAACAGATAATGAAAAAGTCGTCGTAAAAAAAGACGAGAAAGAAGCAAGCGATAAAACAGCCGCAAAGGATAAAGAGTCAAACGGCGATGCCGATAAGAAGAATGAATCTGCGAATAGTGGCCTGAATGCAACTAAGAAATATGGAAATGAAATTAAAACAGATAGCGGCTCAGCAGATACGGGAACTAACGGTAGCGGAAGTGGCACGAGCGGAAATACGCAAAAAGACTTAGAAAAAATTGATAATTATGAAGCGGTTCTGAAAAAAATTGAAGAACTAAATAAAAAGCTGGAACGAAATATTCCAGTACTAAGAATTGGCTATATAGCACCAGGCGTAACAAGTGCGAAAGTAAGTTATAAATATTCAGACCCCAATAACACCTTGGTTGGTGTAACGAAAATCAGTGTGGTAGATGAAAAAACAGGTAAAGCTATTAATACGCACTATGCATCTGCTGTAGATACAGAAGCTACCCTAACTGGGCTTTCTCCTAATGGAAAATACCATCTTGAGTTCACGTATCAATATGACCTAGGCACCGATAAAGGCATCCAAGAAGTGAAAATGAAGAGCGACTCTTTCACAACCCAATCAGTATCAGCTATTTATCAAATGCAAAGCGTGACTAGTACGTCAATCAAAGTAAATATAGCTCTTGACGCACAAATAGAAGATATCAAACGAGCTCGAATCAAAGTTAAAAAAGCAAATGGTGATTCTTTCTATATGAATGTTGGTACCAGTTTTATTAAGGGTAACGGAGAGCTTCTAAACGTAATCGGCTTAGATCCAGGCACCGCATACCAATTCCAAACGATTATTGAAATGAAAAGTGGCGAAACAATCGAATTGAATAGCTCAGAAAAATACTACACTATGCAGGCGACTGTTTTAAAGAGCTTGCGAGCTAATTTATCAGCGAATAAAGTTGTGCAAGTGGAGTACGATTGGACATCAACAGATTACACGCTAAACCAAGCTACTGTTGAATTAAAGGACGAAGAAAAAGCTGAAGTCGATTACAAAATCGTCAACCAAGAAAAAGGGAGCATTCGCTTAGTGCCAATCACTGATGAAGAAGCAGTTGATTTAGAAGCTAAGTTAGTCCTAAAAACAACAAACAACGATACAAAGGAAAGCAAAACATTCGAATATCCGATTGAGCAAGACGTTCAGTACGACAAGGATGCGAAACTAACTATTTCCTTAACACCATTCCAAACAGAAGAAAATAGTACAAAGCAAACCGAGGAAGCTGAACAAGAAACAACACGAAATGTAAGCTTAGCAACCAAGATTGAAGAAGTTTTAGCACCTCAAAATGCCACTTACGACATGATGTTTTCCATGAAACGCGAAGCAGGCGAAACATATCGAGTAGCTTTTGAAAGACGTGCGGTTGGAACAAGTGATGGCTGGACTTCTTTTAGTAGCAAAGAACTACTTGCTGACGAAACTGGATTAGTAAGCCACATGGAGACCATTTCGAGGATGGCGAAAGAAAGTTTTGATTACCGAATTGCAGTTTATGATACGAAAGGCACGTTGCAACTTTACGTATATCAATAATAGTAGAGGGGTACATTTTCTCAGTACCCCAATCTCATACAGAAGGTAGGAAAAAAATAATGGATTTAGTAGTTGCATGTAGCGTAATTGGCGCCGCGCTCGCAATTGGGCTTGCGACTTTGGGAGCTGCAATTGGACAAGGAATAGCGGTTAGTAGAGCAACAGAAATTATCGGAAAAAACCCAAATGCAAAAAAAGAAGTTATGGGAGGTCTTTTCTTAGGGCTTCTAATGATTGTCGCATTAATGCTTTTTGCACTGGCAATCGCAGTCATCTTGCTTTGGGTTAATCCGTTTATATGATAGGTGAGAGCATGGAAAATATGATTCAAACGATAGTACTTTATGGTATTTTTGCAATTGGTTTTCTGTATTTACTCTATTTTACCTTGCGAAAATTGGAAAATATCCTCACGAGCTTTTTTTACGAACTTAGCCAAGATAAATCGCTTGAAAAAGAAAGTTTATTACGTCGCTTAAAACGACAAAAAGTTGCGACAAATCAAGAAGAACAGAGAAATAGACAATTAGCTATCGAAGCAGAACAGAAAGAGAGCATTTTTCTTGAAGAAATCGACCAGTTAGTTGCGCGAAATAGAAAATATGAACAAGAATTACAAATTTGGCAAAATGAAAAACCAGCACAAATCATTGAAGTTCCAAGTGTTGAAACGACACCACATGCGCCGTTCAAATCGCTAAGTAGCTGTGTTAATGAAATCATTCAAAAGGTTTTTATTACATCTGAAGAAGAGGAAGCGCAACTGTTCACGGAAGCAATTCGCGAATTTGATGCACTAGTCCGGGTTGAAAAGATTCGTCTAGCTCTTCCTTACAAAGTCTTGTTGCGTTTGTTTGAAATGTATACGCCAGAAGAGTTACACGCATTTACGAAGTCATTTGAAAAGTTCAATGAGCGCGCGAGTAAGCTTTCTGTGAAACAAATTTATCAGAGTAGCTACTTGTCGCCGGAACAAAAAGTGAAGGTAATGCGTGAAGACGGCACATTGGATGAACTTGATCATCAATTTGTCGAATTTCTATTCTATATGTTGACGCATTTTTCTTATCGTCAAACACGTGGACTTTACCGGAATTATATAGAAGTTTACAATGTCCATTTTTATACAGGACTTATTCGTGTAAATGTTGCTAACGAAGAATCGGCAAGTCATTTTGATAAGCTATGGCAACCGACACATACGGGCTATAAAATCGAGTATCAAGTTCAAAAAGAATTAATTGGTGGAGTTATTATCAATTATGGAACAAAGTCGATTGATATGAGCTATCAGGAACTAATCAAGCGCACAACAGAAAAAATGGAATCGGAAGTGAGACTTTGAAAACTATTCATTTTGATATGAACAAATACGAAACCCCTGTGGATTTGGAATATTTAAAAGAACATGGCCGGGTTGAGAAAATCTCTGATGGTGTAATTTTTTCTTCTGGCTTAGAAAATGCGGCACTTCACCAAGCTGTTACGATTGACGGTAAACACCGCGGCGTAATCCTTGAATTAAATGAAGAATTTGTTGGTATAGGGTTAATTGATAAAACCAATGATATTTTAGAGGGAATGACTGTATCTGTTACGGATCATTTCATCGAAGTAAATCTGTTTGAAGATATGGCAGGTCGTATTATTGATACGACTGGAAAAATGTTATACGACATTAGCGATGAACAGCCAACTGCTACTTCCCCGCTATTTTGTGTAACACCGGCCATTATGACGATTGATAGCGTTACTCGCCCGCTGAATACTGGGCTCGCAGTAATTGACTCTATTACACCAATTGGTCGGGGTCAGCGCCAACTAATCCTTGGCAACCGGCAATCAGGAAAAACCCAAATCGCGGTGGATACAATCATTAATCAGCACAACCAAAATGTGCATTGTATCTATGTAGCAATTGGTCTAAAAGCAGCTTATATTGCTGAAGTGATTGAAACATTGCGTAAATATGGCGCGATGGACTATTCGACGGTGGTTGCAACAGCTGCAAGTGATTCTCTTACCGCCCAATATTTAACCCCATACGCGGGGATGGCGGTCGCAGAGGCACTACGGGACCAAGGGAAAGACGTCTTAATTATTTTTGATGATTTAACAAAACATGCAGATGCTTATCGAGCGATTACGTTGCTCTTCAATCGACCGCCGGGAAGAGAAGCTTATCCTGGAGATAGTTTCTACATCCACTCAAGCCTTTTGGAACGTGCAGTACAAATGAATCAGGAGCATGGTGGTGGTTCTATCACTGCTATCCCAATGATTGAAACTTTATCTGATGATGTAACGGCATATATTCCGACCAATGTTATTTCGATTACAGATGGTCAGTTGTTCTTAAAATCCGATTTATTCAACCGTGGTCAAAAGCCTGCCGTAGATGTCGGTGTATCGGTTTCCAGAATAGGTGGCGACGCGCAACACCCGATTATTCGCAAACTTAGCAAGAATTTGACGCTGATACTTTCTCAATTTGAAGAGTTAAAAGAATTACTGGATTTTGGTAATGCACTTGATGACGGAAGTATGAAAATGGTAACAGATGGACGGATGTTGACCGAACTGTTTAAACAAAATATTTTGAGCCCGCTATCCGTACCAGAATTAATTACCATTTTATATGCATTCCAAAACGGTTTCTTAAACAAAATGGCGCCAACGAATGTTCAATCTTTTAAAGGATTGTTGTTAGAAAAAGCGCATGCTCATCCGGACTTTGAATCATTTTCGAACCAAATTGAGGAAATCAGTGAACTAGATGTATCTCACGTCAAACTATTAGAAGAAATTATTCAGGAAGCGGGGAGGCCTTTCCGTTGAGTAGCATAGACCAGGCGCGAAAAAAAATTAAAGCACTGAACTCAACTTATAAAATTGTCCATGTAACGGAATTAGCAACCCTTGGAAAACTTTCAGGTTTGCGAGAAAAAGCCGAAGCAGCCGTTAGTTATTATGAAACTATCTTGAAAAGTTTGCGATGGGTTAGAAAAACGATGTATACCAGCAAAAATGTACAAGCAATAGAAGAAAAGAATGTGACTGCACTTGCGATTACATCCGAACGAGGGCTTTGTGGAGCCTATAATAGTGAGGTTTTTGCTGAGATAGACAAATTGATTGAAACGCTTGGCGATCAAGTGAACATTAATTGGATTGTGGTGGGGGAACAAGGGCATCGTTATTTAACGAATCTAGGTCAGAAAATCACCACATACTTGCAGTTTTCGCTTGAAAATATTGATTTGGAAACAACGACAGAAGTGACAGCGGATTTTATTGATCAAATTAATAAACAAGAAATGGATGCACTTTATGTCATTTTTACAAAATATCTTAATGCCGTTCAGTCAGAAGCGATGTGCGAAAAAATTTATCCGGATATTCCTGAAGAATCAGATGCGGAGTCAATCGAAGTTGATTATGTACTTGATTTCGAGACGGATGACGAACAAGTGGAGCAGTTGTTACTAGAAAATTATCTATGTGGGTTGCTTTACAGCATGTTTCGCTATTCGGTGGCAAGTGAGTACTGTATGCGCCGAATTGCGATGAAACAAGCGAAAGACAATATTCATAAACAGCATGAAGAAGCCGTTTTTGATGCTAGAAAAAAAGCATTACAACAAAAAACAGGCGAATTGTTGGATATCATCAGCGGCGCACAGACGATCAGGAAGGAAGAAGAATAAATGAAAAAAAACACTGGGACCATTATAAGCATTAGTGGTTTTGTTTTAAAAATTGAATTTAATGAAAGCGAACTCCCTGAAATTAGCCATGCGCTCGAATATGAGACACACCAAGGAACTTATTTAGCGGAAGTCGTTCAACATACAGGTATTAATACTGTTTCAGCAATTGCGATTGGAGAAGTTAGTGGTTTGGCAAGAGGAGCAGAAGTCGTCAACCTTGGTCATCCGATTGAAGTTCCTGTTGGAGAAACGGTTCAAGGACGGATGCTGAATGTATACGGCAAAGCAATTGATGGGCTACCCGAACCAGAAGCCAAAGTTAAATGGCCAATTTTTCGTGAACAGCCCTTACTTCGAGAATTAGATACAAATAAAGAAATCCTTTATACCGGCATCAAAGTTATTGACTTGATTTGTCCGATTTTAAAAGGTGGTAAAACGGGCCTTTTCGGTGGTGCCGGAGTTGGGAAATCCGTTTTAATGCAAGAGTTGATTAACAATATCAGTATGATGGGCGGGAATTCCGTTTTTACTGGGGTTGGCGAGCGTGTCAGAGAAGGTATTGGTTTATATAAAGAACTAGAATCTAGTGGCGTATTACCGCAAACAACCGTCGTACTTGGCCAAATGAACGAGTCGCCTGGTGTCCGCATGCGTGTCGCGCTAACAGGTCTTACAATCGCGGAATATTTGCGTGATGAAGAGAAAAAAGATGTTTTACTATTTATCGATAATGTCTTTCGTTTCATCCAAGCGGGTTCCGAAGTATCCTCTTTGCAAGGTAAAATCCCGATTACAGGGGGATATCAATCAACACTTTCAAAAGAAGTGGGTGATTTTCAAGATAGAATCGCATCTACTAAGAATGGCTCGATTACGTCAATCCAATGTGTATTCTTACCGGCCGATGATATTGATGACCCATCTGCGGTTGCAACATTCAGTCACCTAGACTCAACGATTGTATTAGAACGTTCGATTGCGGCGTTAGGGATTTTCCCAGCTGTTAATCCACTTCAATCATTCTCCCGGGCGCTTAATCCAACCTTTGTTGGCGAACGTCATTATCAATTAGCTGTACAAGTGAAATTTATTCTACAACGCTATATGGAATTGCAAGAAATCATCAACGTGCTAGGTATGGCTGAGTTGAGCGACGAGGATAAAAAACTCGTTCACCGTGCACGGAAAATTCGTAACTTCCTATCACAACCATTTTATGTTTCCGAAAAATTCACTGGTACAGAAGGGATTTTTGTTGAAATTGAAGACTTACTGGTTAGCATCGAGCGTATTCTGAGTGGCGAATATGATGAACGTTCAGAGCGAGAATTCTTGTTTATAGGATCCTACAAAGACTTGAAATAGGAGGAGAGGCAAATGAAATTAAAAATCGTCTCGCCTATGGGGCAATTTTTTGAAGGTGATGTAGAGGGTTTTGTTATCGATACAAAAGAAGGGCAGCAAACGGTATTAGAAGAACATATCGATTGCCTTAGTTTCTTCGACTATAGTGAAATTACTATTTTAGATAGTGCCGCTACAGAGCCTATCTTTGTCGCCCTCGGTTATTTACATCTTGTTCAAAATGAAGCAAATATCATGGCGCAATTTGCTTCAACGGATGCCAATCAAGCTGAACGGATTTTTGAAAGACTTAGTAAGCGAAAACAAGGAGAGCGGGGGATTATATGACGAGCGGATTTTTAGATACATTGCTACAAATTGTTGCTTTGTTTGCTGCTTTTTTTCTAATAGTTTTGCTTCTTCTTGTTGGTATTCGCCATTTTTTAACCCGAGATGAAATACCTTTAGAAAGAGCTCGGCGGTATCAATCGTGGTACCAACGTTTTCAACTGGACGGAGAAGTTACGGCTTTCCTTGTCGTTATTAGCGCAACGCTTGTAGTGTGTATCATAGCGCTGCAAATATTAGCAATACCTTTCCAATTTATACTATTTATATTTTGGAGTACGTGGTTATTTCATCTGCTTTCCTTGTGGAAGAAAACACGCGTAGCTCAAAAATTTAAAAAAGAAATGATGCAGTTACTAGGTTTACTTTTAATTACTGGCTTGTACTTTGTTGGATATTTTTCGATGAATACTATGCATTCTGTGCTTGTACAAGTAGTCGGATCCCCTTGGCCGATTCAATTTGGAATAAGGAGTTACCTAGTTCTTTGTAGCCTGCTTGTGGCAGGTGGGGCCGTATTTATATGGCAACGTATCTATGTGAAATTGCTGAAATAATTTTAATAAAAAAATCCTCAGCGTCCGCGGTTAGATTAACGGAAAACACATCCCGGGCAATTTGGAAAATTCAAAAGGAGATAAACTTATATGATAAAAACAACAAGCTTGAGGCGTTCCTTATTGTTAGTCATGGCTGCTTTATTAATACTCGGCCAGCTTAATCTTTCTTCATTCCGAGTTTTTGCAGAAGAAAATGGTAATGATTCCGTTTCTTATACGGTTCAAAATGAGCTTTCAAGCGACAAAAAGAAAGCTACACTAACACTTAAAGCCACACCGAAAAACACGCAAGTTAACATATTAGCTATAGAAACGCCTGATGGAGAAAAGACGGATGGCGAGGAAGCTGAATATGTAGCTACCAAAAATGGCTCTGTCGACTTTATTATTTCCTACAAAGATAAAGCCGGCGCAGAAAAAGAATACACTGCTTCTTATAAAGTAAGTGAAATATCTGAAGAGACGGCAACTGTAACTCCTGGTAAAACAGGGCTTAAATCCAGTGCGCCTACTGTAGCCTTAAATATTCCTGATTATAACAAAACGGCATGGGGTAATGGGGATATCAAAGACGTTTCTGTCACAGTAGAGTTTAATAATAATAGTTCCACTGGTAAAAAAATAAATTTCACGTTACCAGATGGTATGCGATTTGTCTCGCTACCTGTTCCGAGCAGCTACCAACCAACAAGTAGCTCTGATTCAAGTATTCTAAGTTATTTTGGCGCTGGTAATCCGGTTGGGGACTCAATTACTTCGGTGACAGTTCCTGATAAAGAGGCGGGTTATAACAAGGCCACTTATGGGACAGTGAGTTATGAGCTAGAGCCTGCCACGGAGAAACTAACGCTTAGCTTTTCTGTTCAAGTAGATGCAGCCAAGTATTATGGCACAGCAGACTTAAAATCGCCTATCAAAGTCGATGCTTACATGGGTGAAGGAAGCACGCCGGTTGCCTCAGCAGAGCAAAGCGTTCACGCCGAAGGAAAAAATGTTGTCGGTTACGCTTCTCAAAAGAGTGTTCAAACCATGTTTAGAAACTGGTATACATCGTCCTTTTTGCCAGAAGTGATCGCAAGTACAGATACAGAAGATTCTTATAATTATACAAAACCATATTCAGTTGTAAATGGTATTAACCAAGCAGATAGCCGTGGATCAAAAATCTTTGTTCCTAAAAATGTTACAACAACCCTTTATTATCCAGAAGGTATGGAGTATGTCGGTGTAGTTAACGAAGGTAAAAGTGTGCTTGGAAATACTGACAATAGAACTATCACCCATTATCCAAGCGAAAACAAAGTCGTTATTGATTTTAAACAAGAAAATTACTATGGTATAGTAGAAACCATTTTTGCGGTTAAATATAAAGTGCCAGCTGGAACCCCGGTTGGGAACTATACGGCGCCTAAAGTCCCGCATGCGGTTATTACAACATATGATGACCAAGTATTTGAAACAGAGGCATTAACCAATGATTCCAATGATACAACAACGCTAGCTGCGAAAGATACGTGTAAAGTAGTTGGTGGAACAGCAAATAAAATGGTTATGCTACCAAGAAATAACTATATTAATCCAGATAATGAAACTTGGGCAGGTCTTATTCAGATTAACAATAAGCAAACTGCCGGAGTGAAAACAAATCAAGTTTACCAAATTAAATTTGATGAAAACTGGGAAGCATACATAGTTAATTTACCTTTTGATGGCAAATTAGCTGGCAATAAGGCATCAGATGTACAATATAAAACTAATTTAAATCCAGAATATCGAACTTACGAAGGTACTCTTCCTAAAACAAATGCGAATAAAATGCTAACGCTAGAAGCAACGGCAGTAGGTCTTCAAGAAGGGGAATACTTTACAGAAGTAAAAGCGAATGTAGGGGACTTCTCCACTGGATTTACAAATATTGATACTTCCGCACCATTTAAAGCGGCCAATAGCGCATCATACGGAATAGTGAAGCCGGGTATCACTTCGGTTCAATTTGATGTCAATATTTGGGATGCTGAAGATGAAGCAAATACCAAAGTTTCCGGTTCATCAACGTACACTACTACAACGGGTGTAAGCACGGCTGCGAATGGAACAGCTTCATTTTATAACAGTGAAGGTGCACTAATTAAGACTGCTCGTGCGGGAGACACAGTAACCACAAAAGCATCATTAATTATGCATGATTACCCATATGGAACAAGAACCGTCCTTAACAATCCAGAAATTTATTTACGTCAATTAGAAGGAACAACGGTTAAACCGGGATCTATTAAACTGACAGATCAAGACGGCAAAGAAGTCGATTTTTCTGTTGAAGCGAAATCAGCTAATAACGGCGATAAAGTATATGTTATCAAAACAACAGATGTTACAGTAGGTGAATATATCGGTTATCCTGCTAAAAAACAATATTTAAATATTAGCTATAATACAACATTCGATATGACTTTAAGTAAGAGTATCCACACAGGTATTCAAGAGTTGCTTGCTTGGGGTGGAAGTAATGTTACTTCGGCGCTAGGAGCGAATTTTTTCCCGGATAATGGTCTTGATGTGAACCAAAATGGTAAAGATGCAGAACGATTGCTGTCCACTAACACAAGTACGCTAAGTGTTCCTAAACAAGATACAGTTACAGTAGAAACTTTCTTAAATGTAGCTGGAGAAGGAATTAAAGCAGCTTATGTAGAAGATGATGACAGCACAGTTTCGTATTTCACACCAGGAACTGACGCGGATTATATGGTTAAGATTACAAATACTTCAAGTGGAAGTGCTGAAAGCCTAGATATTTACATCCCAATTCCAAAAACTGGTCAAGATTTTGGCTCGAAATTCCAAAGTGAACCTTTCAAATGGGATATGAAACTAAGCGATGCGCTTGCAATGACAGCCGCGCAAAAAGAGCAGTTTGACATAAGCTATACAACTGAAGCAACTTCAAATAATTATACGACAGATGCTATCTACAGTAATACACTTGCCGATTACGGAAAAGCAAATATGGTTCGTATCAAAGTGAAAACAGAGATTGAATCTGGAGAAACGCAAACAATTAAAGTTCCACTAAAAGTAGATGAAACGTTTGATTCTGCTACAGCTGGAAATAAAATTGGCGAACGCGACGTATACAACCCTTACTATGCAGTTACAACAAACACTTACTCCGGATCTATCGCAGGTACTCGAGTAGGCGCGGAATTAGTAATTGTAGAAGTAGCAGGTAAACTATTTAAAGACAAAAATGCAAATGGTGTGTATGAATCGGCGCAAACTGATACACCACTTGCGAATGAAACAGTTGAATTATATAAATGGAATGAAGCAACCTCAAAGTATGAAGCATTTACTAAAGATGGGGAAAGCGTAACAACGACAACCGATGCAAATGGAGATTATAAGTTTGACTACAATTTAGGTATTGGTTACGGAAAATATGCAGTTAAATTCCCAGATAAAGAAGGTTACAAATTTACCTTACAGAATGTTGGTAAAGATAAATCATTAAATAGTGCGACGCCGAATTTAGGCGCTGAGACAGGTTGGGTAAAAGAAATCGATCCAGCACAACCGGCTGCACAACATATCAACGCAGGTTATATTTCTTACGTGCCTGAAACAGATTTAAAAGTAAACTTAAATGAAAAAATTGTTCAAGAAGGAAAAAGCTTAAAGATTACTCTACCAAAAGTAGCCCAAACAAATGGTGAAGCAGCAGAAGATACAATCGAACCAGACTTTTTCCAAAAAATCCAAGCAACAACGGATGGCTATAAGTGGACTACAGCTAATGCGGGAATAGCGACAGCGAAAACCCTAAGCGATGGTTCCGGCGCAATCGTAGGCGTTTCTACTAACGGAAAAACAATTGCAGCTACGGACCTTACGATTGCAGTTAAAGACATTTTTGGAACAGAACAGAAGTCTACTGCACCGATTTATGTAACAGCAACGAGCGGCAATACTGCTCAGAAAGACCAATTAAGAATCGGAGCAACTAACTTCACACTTGAATACAAAGATGCATTAGCACTAACAGAAGCCCAAGCAGTGACAAAAGCAAAAACAGCAGCTTTTGAAGAAGTGAAAAATGGCGTAAATTCAAACGCCCAAGATCGTACAAATGTTGTAAAAGTTGATGAAACACAACTAAAAGCTATTCAAGATGGTCCAAACCAAGGTGGCACATACCCGCTTACCTATACATTGGAACAAGATAGCAAAGAAGTCGAAGTAGTTATTCAAGTAAAAGTTGAAAAAGATTTAACAACAGTAAACGCGCATGACTCTAAGATTTATGTCGGCGATAGTTGGAGTGCAGCTGATAATTTCGATAGCGCGCTTAATAAAGAAGGAGAAACCGTTACTTTTGCGGATATCATAGTCACTGGTTCCGTTGATACAACAACAGCTGGCACATATCCAGTCTCTTATAAATATAACGACACAGTAACCACTGTTAATGTTACAGTTAAAGACAATGCAACCGAAGTTAATGCCCATGATTCTACTATCTATACGGGTGATACATGGAGTGCGAAAGATAACTTTGATAGCGCCGCAGATAAAGATGGTAATTCAATCACTTTTGATAAAATTACTGTGACAAATACAGTCAACACAACGCAAGCCGGCACTTACCCAATCACCTATACGTACGCGGGTGAAGCAAAAACAATCACTGTAACAGTAAAAGAAAACAAAAAAGGAATTAATGCACACAATGCTACTATTTATGTAGGCGATAGTTGGACAGCCGAGGATAACTTTGATAATGCCGTAGATAAAGACGGTGATCCAGTAGCCTTTTCCGAAGTGAGCGTGACAGAGACTCCGGCGGTAAATACAAATAAAGCTGGCACATACCAAATCAAATACAGTTTTGATGGAGCTACTAAAACAGTGACATTAACAGTGAAAAATATTCTAACAGCTGTAAATGCGCATAACTCCACAATTTATATTGATGAGTCGTGGGATGCAAAAGATAACTTTGATAGCGCACGCGATAAAGATGGAAATGCGGTCACTTTTGCAGATATTACAGTAGAAGGAACTGTCGATAATACGAAAGCCGACACGTATCCAATCACATATAAATACGATGGTTTTTCTAAGACGATTCAAGTTTCTGTAAAAAATCCACAAACAGCTATTTATGCACATGATTCTGTGGTTTATACTGGAGATACTTGGTCAGCAAAAGACAATTTTGACCGAGCGATTGATAAAGCCGGAAATGCGGTTGCTTATAAAGACATTACAGTGGAAGATGCTGCTGATGTTGACTTGGCAACTCCGGGAACTTATTCCGTGACATATCGTTACGCGGGTGTCTCAAAAGTCGTGCAAATTACTGTAAAACCAAGGCTGACGAAAGTGGAAAGCCATGATAGCACAATCTATGCTGGAGATGATTGGCAAGCGAAAGATAACTTTGACACGGCTACGGACAAAAAAGGCGACAACGTGAAATTGGCTAACGTTACAGTCACAGGCCAAGTTGATACACAAACGCCAGGCACATACGAAATCACCTATAGTTATGATGGTGTGACAAGTGTATCTCATGTGACAGTACTACAAAATCACGCGAAAATAATCGTCCATGATAGTCAGTTACAACTAAATGGAAAATGGGATCCGAAAGATAATTTCGTGAGCGCAATGTCGAGAAATGGTAGCGAAATCCCACTTTCTAATGTAAAAGTCAAAGGGAAAGTTAATACAAAAAAAGCTGGCACTTACAAAGTCACTTACACAATCGACCCTAATGAAGGTACAGCAGACGCAGGTAAGAAAGAATTATCCGTGGTTGCTAACATTCGAGTAGTCGAGAAAGAATTGATTATTAAGGGCGGCAACGATTTGGCGGAAATAAAACAGCGCACTGCAACATTCCGTGAAGCAATTCCAAGAACTGGCGATCAAATGAACTTATGGATTGTCTTGCTAGGAGTTTGCTTAGTAGGATTAGCGTTATTCCTATGGATCAATAGACAAAGAAGAAGCCACAAATAAACAAAACGGGGAGGTAGGGAGTCTTAAATTGAAGGCTAGCCTACCTTTTCCCGCTGAATGAAACAAATTTTTTTTCGTGAAAAGACAGAGATAGTTCGGCCGATAGCCCAATTTTTTTAAAGAAATGGGAGGAAAGGAAATAGAAAATGACTTTTTTAGAATTTCATAGACTAATCAGTCAAGATTTGCTGATTTATTCATGGATTAGAAAGAATTTTTCTCTTACTCACCAAGAATTGGAGGTAGGTAAGGAACTTAAATTGCAACATGGACAAATAATTATCATGGAAAAAGGTTTAATGATACAAGAGAGTGCGGGAAAGAAATCCACAATTGAACGAATATTTGCGGGTGAACGTATTATTTACACCACGGAAAGAGTATTACTACTATCCGCCTTAGAAAATACAACCTATAGCATTATTCCAACAGATGAACTATTCGAAAAGCTAGACGAGCACAATTTATTATCGAATTTCTTCTTGCAGATAGCGGAAGATTTTGAGAAAAGTTTAGAATGGCAAAGAGAGATAATGTCGGCAGGGCCCGAAGAACGAGTTGAAAAAGTCTTACTGAGAATTATCAAGTGGTATGAATTACACCCGGCAAGCAAACCCGTATTTCCACGATGGTTAAAAATTTACGTCCTAGCAAAATTAGCCAAATGCTCCGTTTCAACAACATCTTTAATTATAAATGGCTTGGCTGATAAAGGAATAATTAATGTAAAAAAGACACCTTGGATTTTAATGCAGGATTTAGAAGTATTATGTGTCTTGTAAATATCATAAAAAAACTACTCAAATACAATTTTTGGGTAGTTTTTTTACTTTTTATAGCGATTATGATGAATTAATAGTGTTTTTTTGATATACATTATTAATTACATGAATACACTAAATTATAATACATGTTTTTCTGTATCGACGACTGATACACTAATTAATACCGTAAAAAATTAATTCGTAAAAGTACTGATACAACAGTATTCTAGCTGCAATACTATAAAGTTGGCACGGAACTTGCAATAAATAGAGCGGGTAGCAAAATAAATGAATTATATTAGGAGGGAAAAAGATGGTAGGAATTATCCTCGCAACTCACGGTGAATTTGCTGAAGGTATTTTGCAGTCCGGAACAATGATTTTCGGCGAGCAAGAAAACGTTAAAGCAATCACTTTGATGCCAAGCGAAGGTCCAGAAGACATCAAAGCTAAAATGGAAGCTGCAATTGCATCCTTTGATAGCCAAGATGAAGTTTTATTCTTAGTGGATCTTTGGGGAGGCACACCATTCAATCAAGCAAACGGTCTTTATGAGTTACATAAAGATAAGTGGGCAATCGTAGCAGGACTTAACTTGCCAATGTTGATTGAAGCTTTCTCATCACGTTTTACAATGGAAAGCGCACACGAAATCGCAGCAAATATCCTTGCGCCAGCTCAAGAAGGTATCCGTGTGAAACCAGAAGAACTACAACCGCAAGTAACAGCTACTGAACAGCCACAAGCAGAAATCGCTGCAGTTGGTGACGGCAAAATTGAATTCGTTCTAGCTCGTGTTGATTCACGTCTCTTGCATGGTCAAGTAGCCACTGCATGGACAAAAGCAACACACCCAACAAGAATTATCGTTGTTTCAGATGCAGTTGCAAAAGACGATCTTCGTAAAAAATTAATCGAACAAGCTGCACCACCAGGAGTAAAAGCTAACGTTATCCCAGTCCAAAAAATGATTGAGATTTCAAAAGATCCACGTTTCGGCAATACAAAAGCACTTTTATTATTCGAAAATCCTCAAGATGTTTTACGCGCAATTGAAGGTGGCGTAGAAATCGAACAAGTAAACGTTGGTTCCATGGCTCACTCTGTAGGTAAAGTTGTTGTTAGCAAAGTACTTTCCATGGGTAAAGATGATGTTGCCACTTTTGAGAAATTAAAAGAAAAAGGCGTTAAATTCGATGTGCGTAAAGTCCCTAATGACTCAAGCGCAAACATGGATGACATCATCAAAAAAGCAAAAAATGAATTAAAGACACAATAAAAAATTAAAATAGGAGGTTTATTATGTCTGTCATATCAATAATTTTAGTAGTACTTATTGCATTTTTAGCAGGTATTGAAGGAATTCTAGATGAATTTCAGTTCCATCAGCCATTAATCGCATGTACATTAATTGGTCTCGTAACAGGTAACTTAACAGCATGTATCATCCTTGGCGGAACTCTACAAATGATCGCACTTGGATGGGCAAACATCGGAGCAGCCGTAGCACCAGATGCCGCGCTTGCCTCAGTAGCTTCAGCAATTATATTAGTATTAGGTGGACAAGGGGTAGCAGGTATTCCGTCCGCAATCGCAATTGCAATTCCACTTGCAGTAGCAGGTCTTTTCTTAACAATGATCGTTCGTACATTGGCAGTTCCAATTGTTCACTTGATGGACAGAGCCGCTGAAAAAGGGAATATTCGCAGCGTAGAGTGGTTACATATTTCAGCAATTTGTATGCAAGGTATTCGTATCGCGATTCCTGCAGCAGCACTTTTATTCATTCCAGCAGACAGCGTTCAATCTTTCTTAGAAGCAATGCCAGCTTGGTTAACAGATGGTATGGCTATCGGTGGAGGAATGGTAGTTGCCGTTGGTTATGCACTAGTTATCAACATGATGGCTACTAAAGAAGTATGGCCGTTCTTTGTTATCGGTTTCGTAGTAGCTGCAATTTCTCAACTTACACTTATCGCAATTGGTGCTCTAGGTGTTGCACTTGCTCTTATTTACCTTAATCTATCTAAAATGGGTGGCGGTAACTCAAACGGCGGTGGAGGCGGAAATTCTCGCGATCCACTGGGCGATATATTAAACGACTATTAATAAAAAAAGGAGGAGAATAGAATGGCAGAAAAAATCGAATTATCAAAGAGAGACCGTCTACGCGTAGCATGGCGCTCTACGTTCATTCAAGGTTCATGGAACTACGAACGTATGCAAAATGGTGGCTGGGCATTCTCTATGATTCCCGCTATTAAAAAATTATATAAAACTAAAGAAGATCGTTCGCAAGCTCTAAAACGTCACTTAGAATTCTTTAATACACATCCATATATCGCGTCTCCAATTCTTGGGGTAACACTTGCACTTGAAGAAGAACGTGCAAATGGTGCAGAAGTTGATGATGTAGCAATTCAAGGGGTTAAAGTTGGTATGATGGGACCTCTAGCTGGTGTTGGTGACCCAGTATTCTGGTTTACAATTCGTCCAATGTTAGGTGCATTAGGTGCTTCTCTTGCCTTGAGTGGAAACATTCTTGGACCAATTTTATTCTTCGTTGCTTGGAACGTAATCCGTTGGGGCTTCATGTGGTATACACAAGAATTCGGCTACAAAGCTGGTTCGAAAATTACTGATGACCTTTCTGGTGGATTACTACAAGACATTACAAAAGGTGCTTCGATACTCGGGATGTTCGTCCTCGCCGCCTTGGTGCAGAGATGGGTAAATATTCAGTTTGCACCAATTATCTCGAAAGTTAAACTTGATGAAGGTGCGTATATTGATTGGAGTCATCTTCCACAAGGCGCTCAAGGTATCAAAACTGCTTTAGAACAACAACAAGCAGGTTTAGCTCTATCTGAAATTAAAGTAACAACCTTGCAAAATAACTTGGATAACTTAATCCCAGGACTTGCAGCAGTAGCTCTTACATTCCTATGTATGTGGTTACTTAAGAAAAAAATCAGCCCAATTATCATCATTCTAGGTCTATTCGTAGTTGGTATAGTTGGTCACTTAATCGGGCTTCTGTAAAAATAAGCTGATCGAAAAGAGGCTGGTGCAATATTCACCGAGCCTCTTTTCGTTTAGATATATGACACAGATAAACGAATACGGTATAATAAACAAAACAAGCGAAAAGAAATGGAGCGAATACAGTTGGTTCAATCGATTAATACAAAGGTAGACTTAACAATAGATGCCACCGCGTATACTGGACTTACAGATTACGGGAAAATTATGATTGGCGACAAAGGTTTTGAATTTTTCAACTCACGTGATGTGCGTAAATTCGTCCAAATCCCTTGGGAAGAAGTAGATCAAGTTATTGTATCCGTTATGCTAAAAGGTAAGTGGATCCCTCGCTATGCCATTAAAACAAAGCGCAACGGCACATATACATTTGCTTCTAAACGACCTAAAGAAGTTTTACGTAAAATACGAGTTTATGTCGACCCGGCCAATATGGTGAGCTCGCTCAGTTTCTTTGATGTTATGAAGCGCTCGTTTCGGTCGATATTTAGCAAGAAGAAAAACAAAAATAAATAAGCCGATTTATACCGAAAAGCTTCAATGGACCATGTCTGTTGATGCTTTTTTTCGTACATAATAATTGAACAAATAGCTTATTTTGATACAATAGAAAGTGTAATTAAAACATAATCAAAGGAGGAACACCAACATGAAAAAACCAAGAATCTACACGATGTCATTCGCTAGTGTATACCCTCTTTACATACAAAAAGCGGAGAAAAAAGACCGCACCAAAGAAGAAGTGGACGAAATTATTTTCTGGCTAACAGGCTACGACCAAGCTTCCTTGCAGCAAGCCATTGATGAAGAAATTGATTTCGAGACCTTTTTCAACCAAGCTCCAAAAATGAACCCCAATGCTTCCTTAATTACCGGAGTTATTTGCGGCTACCGAGTGGAAGAAATTGAAGATAAACTGATGCAACAAATTCGTTATTTGGATAAATTAGTTGATGAACTCGCAAAAGGGAAAAAGATGGAGAAGATTTTAAGAAAATAAACAAAAAAGCAGCCGGTGTGAAGGCTGCTTTTTTTGTGTATCAGCTTTTGGAAACTTTCTTTTTAACGTCTGCTAATGAGTTAGCAACTTTTAAAGTCATTTTCACGGATTTTCGATTTAAAGTCCCTTGATAATGTTTGATTTTGTTCGTTAGTTCATTATTTTTATTTGTTGTAAGTTGTAATTTTTGTTCAGTTTGTTTAAGTTCATTTTCTAAGTGTTTATTTTTTTCTTGGTGTTTTTTGTTTTGGTCTGCAGTAGTTTTTCTCAGTTGGGTAAGTTGGTTATTAACGGCGTTTACTCGGTATTTGGTGCTAAAATCATGCCTTTCTTTTAATAGATTGGCAGAAAATTTTACTCGATTTAGCATCTCTGTTGGATTTAATGTGGAAATGACTTCTGGGCTAGTGGGGAAATTAATGGAATGAATAAGTTCATCCATTGGGGCAGATTTTCTGTTTTTGTCGTGTTTATAGATGTGATTTAGCCCATTTGTATCTAAGAAATCAATGTAATTATCGAAATTTTGCGCTTGCACTTTTTCAGCAGATTTCAAATCGACTTTATCGAGTAATTCTTGAATGTTGTTGGTTTGCTCTAGTTCGTCTATTGTGACGTGAG
The DNA here is from genome assembly GCF_014229095.1 of Listeria cossartiae subsp. cayugensis. Lineage (GTDB taxonomy): Bacteria > Bacillota > Bacilli > Lactobacillales > Listeriaceae > Listeria > Listeria cayugensis. The sequence continues at coordinate 374,898 of NZ_JAARZC010000003.1, forward strand.
GAAGAGCGTGGTAGGAAGCTAGTTCGCGCATTCGGGCATCTTGTACAAAAGAAATATTAGGTGTTCCGACGATTGTAGGAATAACGTTTCCGTGCAAGCGAGAACCAATACTAAAATCAATATTTTTCACGAAATCATACCAACTAGGCATGCTAGTAAAGTATTTTACGCGACCTTCTTGATAATATTTATGTTCGATATTTGTGGGGTAACCTTTGATATCGCTAGTAATATCTGGACCACCAGCGTACATTAAATGGAATTCGTCTAGATGTTGAGGAATAAAGTGATAGTCTTTGTATGTAGTAATCAGATTGTTTAAGAATTGGATAGCAGTTTCTGAAGAGGTTGGAGATGCGTTAATCGCGATGGAGGATTGATTTGTTAAGTGTAAATCTCTTATTTTTATTTCTCGTCCGAATGTATAGAGGGAAGGACAACCAATTACTCGAAAGTCGAGGTCATCGTTAAAGCCTAGTTTTTTTAGGTAATCAGCAGTAATTTGTCCGCGGACACCAATTTGAGCTGATTTTTCTAGGACTGCTTTTACAAAGTTAGTAACATCTTCATCAAAAGCAAAACCCTGATCTAGTTGTGGTTCGTAATTCGCTCGTAAGCCTACGCCCGTGACGACGACGGGGATTTTTAATTTGCGTATAAGTTGGGTGTAATTGCGGAGTACGGGCCTGAAGTCATCTCGAAATGCATCTGCTAAAGGCATAACATAGAGGTCGTAATTTTCATTGATTTTTTCTGCGAGGTTAGGACTAGATGAAAGCCCATCTGCGTGTATTTCTACATCGTCATTCCATAAAGCTCGATAAACACTGTATTGATAAGCAAGGTTGCCATTGTTAAAACCTGTCCGATCTTTTAAATATAGGTCTTCCGGCATGTATACATTCGTGGGTCGCATGCCTGACCTAATTAATATTCTCTTCACTAAAAAACCACATCCTTAAGTAAGTTGATATTTAAATTATATCAAAATGTTAATAAGGTTAATAGTTTTCGGGGTGAAGTTATTAGTGTTTGTTTTTGCACGTATCAAAGAAGTAGCCAATTGCATCCACTAATTCTTCGTTCACCGAATAAATATGCGTTGTCCCTTCCTTTCTTAAATTAATCAGTTGTGCCTCTTTAAGCAGTTTAATGTGGTGTGACATGGTTGATTTGGAAATATTATAAGTTGTGCCAGAGAAGCGTTTTTCTTTGCTTTTCAGTAAACATAGGAAAATATCGAGACGGATTGGGTCGCTTAATGCTTGGAAAATTAATAATAAATCTGATTTTGAGAGCTCATTTAACTTTTTCATATAAATATCATATCATAACTTACATTTTAATTGCGCGGAACTTGCTGCTATGTTATATTATGATAGTTCGAAATTAATCGAACTATAAAATCTGAAAGAAGTTGTTGAGACATGTTGCATATTGAAGCGCGAATGACGATAAAAAAAGAGCAAACCGAAGCTTTTTTGCAGGCTGTTAAAGAAGTTATCGCCGCATCACAAAAAGAAGCAGGAAACCATGGTTATGAATTAGTGCAATCGACGGAAAACGAAACAGTTTTTTATATGTTAGAAAAATGGGCGGATATGGATGCCATTCAACAACACAATGATAGCGAGCATTTCAAAAAATTCCAGAAAGCCGCTGCCAATTTTGTTGCTAAAGAACTTGAAATTTCAGTGTTAACGCCACTTGCGCGATAAGGAGGAGAAAACGATGACTTATTTAAATAATGATTTTGAAGACTTAATGAAAAACCGTCGCTCGATTCGGGAATACGATGAAACGGTGAAAATTAGCCAAGAGGAAATGAAAGCTATTTTAGAGGATGCGGTAACTGCTCCTTCTTCTGTAAATATGCAGCCATGGCGTTTTGTAGTTGTGGAAAGTGACGCGGGTAAAGAAAAATTAAACTCGTTAGTTCGCTTTAATACTCGTCAAAACGAATCTTCTTCCGCAATGATTTTAGTTTTCGGTGACTTACAAAACTTCGAAAACGGTGAAAAAATCTATGGAGAATCTGTGGAACGAGGCTTGATGCCAGCAGAAGTGAAAGAACAACAAATGGCGAAATTAAGCCAGTATTTTGAAGCGATTCCTCGTTCAGAAGCAGAACGCGTGGTACTTATTGACGGTGGACTTGTAGCAATGCAGTTAATGCTCGTTGCTCGTGCGCACGGTTATGATACAAACCCAATCGGCGGTTTTGAGCGTACAGAAGTTGCAGAAGCTTTTAATATGGACCCAGAGCGTTATGTACCAGTGATGATTGTTTCTATCGGAAAAGCGAAAAATGCTGGTTATCAGTCTTATCGATTGCCGATTACTGATGTTACTAGTTTTGCTTAAAATAGGAACGGGGAAATAGTTGATATTTCCTTGTTCTTTTTTTGTTTCTTGGTATAATTAAAGGGACATAAAGCCAAGGAGGAGAAGCAACTGTGACTATCAAAATAACTCGTAAAACAGGCATTGGCGGCAGCATTACTCCGGTGAATATTAGAATTGAAAATGAAGAGATTGTGAAATTAGATAACTACCAATCGCACTTTTTTATGCCTAAGGTGGAGAAAACGAAGGTTCGGGTAACAAACTGGTTTTATGGGAGCGAAGAAGCGATTTTGGAAAATAGCAGTGATGTGATTGTGCGGATTAATCGTAAGGCACTAATATTAAATTATGCGATGTTCCCGTTTCTTTTTTACGGTTTTGTTATGACTAGTTTGGTAGCTACGTTGATTGCGCTTGGTCTTTGCTTAGCATCATTTTTTTATTCGCGAAAGCATTGGTTTGAATTTGTGAAAATAAAGAGATAACTAGTAGATAGTATGGGCCAAGTGCGCATGCTATTTTTTTATCTGTGTAAGTGGATATTTTATCTGTGTAGCTAAGAAATGGTAGATAAACCGCACAATGACAGCGCTTTCTTTTGGCATGATTATTGCATGATATACAGATGCTTGGAATGAATCTTTAATTGGGGGGAGGAAATTAGAGAAAAAGGCATTCTGGCAACCACACGAAAAGGGGTACAGAGAGACAAACTTAGAACTACCGAAATGAGGTTTATAAATCAAAAATCGGGGTGAAGAGATGAATAAGAAGATGAAAAAGCTTTTTAGTATTACTTCTGTTGTGTTGTTGGTTTTATCATTAGTGGTGGTATCGATTGGTGCACAGCCAAAACGGGCGAAAGCGGCTGAAAATGTGCCACAGTATCGAAATGTAATGTATTATGGTGATTGGTCGATTTGGGGAGGAGAAGGGAACTTTTATCCGAAAGATATTCCGGCTGATCAATTAACGCATTTGAATTTTGCTTTTCTGGATTTTAATAGTAATGGGGATTTGGTTTTTACTGATAAAGATGCTGCTGTTGGGGCGCCTGTTGGGCAAGAGGGAGTTCAATGGGGCGGAGCGAATGCTGGTGTTTTGAATGCGATTCAAGATTTACGCGCTCAAAACCCGAATTTGAAAATCGGTGTGTCGGTTGGAGGCTGGTCTAAGTCGGGAGATTTCTCGACGGTTGCAGCAGATCCGACAAAACGGGCTAACTTTGTGAAAAACGTGATGAAGTTTGTGAAATATACCAATATGGATTTTGTTGATTTGGACTGGGAATATCCTGCTTCGGTTCGGGACGCTGACCTTGTTGATAATAAAAACGATGAAGGCACTCCAAATGCAAAACCTGCGGACAAACAAAACTTTATTACACTTTTACAAGATTTAAGAACGGCTTTGGATAAACAAGGCGTTGATATTAACAAGAAATACGAATTATCGGTTGCTTTACCAGCTGCAAAATCTACTTTAGAAAATGGGATTGATGTAGCGAATTTATTTAAAGTAGTCGATTTTGCGAATGTGATGACGTATGACTTAAATGGTGCTTGGACACCGAATAGTGCGCATCATACAGCGCTTTACGGCAATCCGAAAGATCCGAATTATGATAGTGGGTTTTCCGTAGATCAAACCGTGAAATACTTAAAAGAAAAGGGAGCAGTTTCGAATAAAATTGTTGTTGGGGCAGCATTTTATACTCGGGGCTGGAATAAAGTAGCTGCTGGAACGGATACGGTATTGCCAGGTCTTTTCCAAGCTGCTGAAAAAACGAATAAAGATGCGGATGGCTCGCTTACTTATGGGGCAAACAACGAAAACCCAATTAAAACTGGCGATGGGGGCCGTGCTGGCGGAGTTTGGGCGTATAGAAGTATTGATGCGCTGAAAGCTAAAACGCCAACTTTGAAAGAATATTGGGATGATACTGCCAAAGCGCCGTATCTTTATAGTAAGGAAACTGGGGAGTTTTACACATATGACAATCCACGTTCGATTGGCTATAAGGCACAATATGTAAAAGATAATAACCTTGGGGGGATGATTTCTTGGATGCAGTCGCAGGATAAAACCACGACTTCGACTAAGCGCGATGAACTCACGAAGGCTATTAAAACTGGATTGTTCGGTACAAGTGCAATCCCGCAAAACGCAATCACATATGCGAATTTAAATGTGGTAGCAACTGTAAAACCTTATAGCGAAAATGGGGTCGGATACGAAATTACAATTACAAACAATGAAAAAGCGGACGAAACCAATGAAGTCTTGAAATCAACTGAGCTATCGTTTGAAACAGTGAAATTACCTAAGTTTTATATTCCGGTAAAAGCAGGCGAAACGCTAACTGCTGGGGATTATAAAGCTGGGACAGTTACTACTTCAGGTGGCAACACAGTAGTTGATTTAGCTTCTGTATATGATGCACAGCAAATTCCACAAGGCGCATCTTATACGTTCCGTTTAAAATCGAGTGCATCTAGTGTGGATGTAAATAATATTTCTAAAATTGATTTAACACAACGGATGGTAAAATCGAGTGTCGAATTTGGTAAACAAACTATTTTTGGCGGCGGAAGTGTTGTACCTGATCCAAGTGACACAGAAGCACCAACCGTACCAAAAGCACTCACATCTTCTAATGTAACCGATAAATCTGCTACTCTAACGTGGACAGCTTCAACGGACAATAAAGCGGTGGCTGGATATAAAGTGTACCGAAATGGGACCGAAGTTGGCTCTGTTTCAGGAACTACTTTTACAGATAGTGGCTTAACTGCAAAAACAGCGTACACTTACACAGTAAAAGCGTATGATGCGGCTGGAAATTTCTCGGCAGCAAGCTCGGCGCTAACTGTGACAACGCTTGACGCAGCAACACCACCAGCAACACCAGCATGGGACACTGCCAAAACGTACAATAAGGGAGACAGGGTTTCTTATAAAGGGAAAACATATGAAGCACAGTGGTGGACCCAAGGGAATGAACCAGGAGCTGAACAATGGGGCCCTTGGTTGTTAATAAATTAATAGACAAAAACAGAGATTCTTTCCGGAGAATCTCTGTTTTTATTTGAAAAAGAGGACAAAATCATAGCCAGCATATTACAATGAATAAAAGACATTAGAGAGGATGCTGGCAGATGTATTTTGTATATGACATCGGTGGAACTTTTATAAAATTTGCATTGATGGAGAATAATGGAACGATAAAAATGAAAGACAAATTCCCTACTACTGCCAAAAACGCGGAAGAACTTGTAGGGCAGATGGTAGAAAAATGGCGTCCTTATCAACAAGAAGTAACAGGAATTGCTGTGAGTTGTCCTGGGGTAGTTGATACGGAAACAGGCGTGATTTACCAAGGCGGTTCGCTGTTATTTATGCATGAAAAAAACTTGGCTGAAATGCTCGCGCGCGAATGTCATGTTCCGGTCGTTTTACAAAATGATGCTAAAAGTGCAGCACTAGCAGAGTTATGGTTAGGTGTAGCGAAAGATGTTGATAGTGCAGCGATTTTAACGCTTGGAAGTGGTGTTGGTGGCGGGATTATTATGAACGGTAAGCTGCAATCTGGTTTTAATTTAATGGCCGGGGAAGTAAGTTTTATCCAGACCTCTTTTGATACGGAAAAATTACGAGGGAAGTTCTTTGGGCGGACTGGATCTGCGGTTGAGTTAATTAAAAGAATTGCTACCAAGAAAAATATGGCAGATAAAAAAGACGGCGAGCAAGTGTTTGAGTGGATAAATCAAGGGGACGAGGAGGCTCAAGCTATTTTTGATGATTATATTTATGGGCTAGCCGCGCAAGTTTTGAATATCCAATATTTGATTGATCCGGAAATTATTGCGATTGGTGGCGGAATTAGTGCGCAACCCATTGTTGTTAAACGTTTGAATGAAGCGATTGAAGAAATAAAAGCTGCGAGCCCATTCATCGCCGCCAACCCCAAAATAGTTACTTGTCATTTCCGAAACGATGCTAATTTATATGGCGCGCTTTATAATTTCTTTTTACAAAGTATTGGCTAATTGTATATTATTATACTAAATTTTGCGATTAGTACTAAAAATGTATTAGAATAGAGAGGAGAAATGGGAAGGGATGATGGGACTCATGAAATTTCAACTTTTTATTCAACCTAAGTTAGACGTTCTTCAGGGAAATATTGTCGAATATGAAATACTTTTGCGCGATGATAGTAAAGTTCCTAGATTTCCTCTATCAGAATTAGAGGCAGTACTCGCAGATGAAGAATTATATTTGGCTTTTTCGGAGTGGTTTTGCGATGCTTTTTTTGAGGTTTTAGCGAAATATCCAAATGATCGATTTGCTATAAACATCGCGCCACAGCAACTTTTTTATATAGAGACTCTCCACTGGCTAGACAGATTGAAAATCGAGAGCCACCGCATTACCGTAGAAATGACCGAAGATATTTTTGATGTTCCCGCGCATAAACGCCACCTCAATGCGAATGATAAAGACGCATTTATCCTAAACAAAATTAAAGTGATTCACGGTCTTGGCTATCACATCGCAATTGATGATGTGAGTTGTGGCTTAAACAGCCTAGAGCGAGTGATGAGCTACCTACCTTACATAATAGAAATTAAATTCTCATTAATTCATTTCAAAAATATTCCATTAGAAGATTTACTATTATTTATTAAAGCATGGGCGAATTTTGCGCAAAAAAACAGTCTTGATTTTGTGGTTGAAGGAATTGAAACAAAAGAAACCATGACTCTACTAGAAAGCCATGGCGTATCGATTTTTCAAGGTTATTTAGTTAATAAGCCGTTCCCTGTTTGAAAACTGTCCACTTGGTCTAACAAGTTTTCATGAGAACTAATTATAATTGGCCTTTTAGAAAGCAATAAGCCACTTTCGCGTAATTCTTCTAAGGCTTCTGTAATTCGCGCGCGACTAGAACGGCAATAATCAGCTAAGAAAGTTTGATTAATATAGGATGGAAGTTTAATTGGCCCATCGGATTGATGCAAATTGAGAAGCTCGACAATTTCCACAAAAATACGAGTAACTTTTACTATTGGTGGCTGATTGATATTTTTGTAATTTTTCGCTGTGAAAAGGTAGCGCACAATAACATCGTCCAGTACAAGATGGAAAAATTGCGGATTCGCATATAAATAATTGAGAAAAAATTCGCGGTCGATGAATAAAGCAGTGCCATTTTCTAATGCACGAACGCGGTATTCCGTAAGTTCCGGGGCCGTTTTTGTTTCGAGCAAACTTTCCATTCCAAAAATCGCACTTTGAGCAATTAAAGCATTTATCATCCAGCGTCCTTCGCTTGTAGGTCCTTCCAAAACAGCAGTTCCTTTTAAAAGTACCCCCATTTGAGGTGGTTTGTCTTCGTAAGCGCGAAATGCATGAATAATATCACCTTTTTTAAAAGAGACTTTACTCGAATAATCACTAGAAAAAATAGCTGAAAAATCTATAGTGGAAAGCATGATCAAAACTCCTATACTAAAGTAAAATTGTTAATTACTATACTACTTTACTGCTATCTGTCCTAAAAAGATACCAGATTAAAAATATTTTCGCAATACAGATAAGAAAAAGTCACTTTTTAGCAACATTTCCAATAATTTTACGACTAAAAACATACTTTTTAAAATAACAATACAAAAAAAGGCCCGGAAAAAGGAGCCTTTTAAAATTTCTTATAAACATCGATGGAATTGCCAAAATTAATTAGATAGCCGCCATAATCATACATTGGGCCGTATTTATCAGCATAATGAGAAACAGTATGGCGCAAAAATTCTTCTGTCACTTCTAAAAACTCCGCTACTTCAAAATATTCACGTAAACCGAGATAAAAGCACGAAATAATATCATCAAGCGGTATCAATTCCTCGTACCCTTTCCGACGAGCAAAAATTTCTTGCTTTTTATCCGTAATGGTTTCCTGTTTCGTGATATTGCCTACCGTATATTTGTAATGCATTAATTCTTCTACTAAAATACAACCTTTTTCAATAGAAGACTGATCTTTGCTAATAAAAATCGTCCCGTTTAAATAAAGACCGGGTAGTTTGTAAGGCATTTTCTCTTCTCTAATCGTTACCTCGTCTTGGTATTTGTTTACCAATTTTTCGTACAATAAAATCACATCCCGCGATGGAGTTTTTTCTTCATATCTATATACGCTAGAATATCCCGCATTTCTTCATCTGTTACATCATCATCTATGTGGGCCGCAATGGTAACCAAGCGTTCATCAACAGGCGGTAAACTTCTTTCTGGGAAAAAATCATCTAATCGTTTGTTGAAGATTTTTGCAAGTTCAAATAAAACGTCTTGATTCGCTTTTCGGTCGCCATTTTCGTAGCGGCTAATTGTTTGGCGAGTTGTATGAAGCTTTTCTGCTAAAGCTTCTTGATTTAAGCCTCGTTCTTCGCGATATTGTTTTATTCTATTTCCTACAAATTTATTTAACTCCATTATAATTGTCCTCCATATGTTTATGGCTCCAGTATAGCACTTTTAGCACCAAAACGGAACTTTTCCGAACATATTTGTCGGAAAAAGTTTTCAAGTAACCAAATTGGTGCTATAATATTTGTAGAGCTAAAAAATAAATGAGGCTAATTTTTGAACTGATAGCACCGTTTTGGTGACAAAAACTAGTTATTAACTTATGAGATGGAAGTGGGAATGGATGGATAGACAACTTTTGAAAGAAAAGCAAATCCAACTGATTTTTCAACTGGAACAAGAAGAGGATCGATTTATTCGGAAACGTTTAATAGAAGAGTTGGAGTTTTTTGAAGCACTTGGAGATAAGGAAAAAGGTCTTTTGACGGCGGAACAAAAGCTGCTTATTTTAACGCCTGGCGAATACCGAGAATATAAAAAGACCAAATCCGATGTGCAAATTAGCAAGTTGATTGGCGTATCAAGGTCGTCGCTTGCTGAGTGGAAACGAAAAAAAGGATTAAATAGAAAAAAGTCGCAACCGGTACAGCAGGAAATGATTGAGGTGTTAGCTTTTCATTTAGATAAAACAGAAGAGGAAATTGGTCGCTTGCCTGCTGCAGCTATTGAGTGTCAATATGAAGCCTATGTCATTAACGAAGCTCACAATTAAGGAGTGATGGGATGCAAGTTTTAATTTTACCGGAAAATAAAGATATCAATTATATAAAGACAGTTCACGAAGTAAAACGATTTTTTGCGGATTTTCAGCGATTTCGGGTGATTGCTGGATTATCGAAAAAACCATTTTTACTTAAGGATGGATTTTTGGAAGAGCCACATTTTGGCACGCTGGCATTTTCTGCTAGACATAATAAGGAAGTGATTATGGAAGCGCGCTGGTTGGTGGAGAAATATACGGAAACGTTAAATCAAATGGATGATTTATATCGAAATATTTTGCTGGAATGTTATGTGGAACAAAAACAAGATGTGGCGGTGATGATGGAGTTGCCGTATGAAATAGCTCAGTTTAAACGCATCAAAAAACGAGCAGTACTAGAACTGGCAACGATAATGGGGATTTTAGTAAGAAAAGGATGATACTTTCATGATATTTTGAAACGTCCTTTTACCGTTAATATAAAAGTAAGCTAATTGTCCAGCAAGCGGATGACAATAAAAGCTGCGTCAGAATGAAGGTGCACCGATTTTCTGATAATACATGATGTTTTACAAGAAATTTGTTTTTATTACTGGATGCTAATTCCGTTGACATAAACAAATATTCTATTTTGAGAAGTGACGTTCGGAGGAATAAATTATTAAGAATGGTCTTGACCGAATGTTGCTTTTCGTTTTTAAAAGGAGTGAGCGCTTGGTGAAGAGTTTGAGCTTCATGAGAGTTTTGGAAGCAGTCCGAACAATGCTCCAGGAAAAAGGCCAGCTAGATGTTTCTGTCGTAATGCGTGACCAAGTGGAAATGCCCACAACGATGCTAGAAATGATCGAGCAAGAGGAAGAAGAAAGCCGCAGATCTTGGAGAGAAAAATACCGTTTTGCAGTTCATCATTATACAAATGAAATGGATTTAGCGGGAGTCGAAAAAATAGATACATTAATCCAAACGGGCTTTACTTTGCCTGAAGGATACAAATTATTGGCAGTTCGACATTTTGGAAAACAAAATTTAGTTAAAGAAAATACGTTAATTCATGCAAAAACTAGTTTTGAAGTAAGTATTTGTCGTGAGTTAAAAGTAAAAATTTAGGAGGAATTATTAATGGCATTTGAAGAGAATTTATATTGTGATTATACACCGGGAGCTGCTAAAGCGGTCGCGGGGAAAGACGTACTTTTAGCGATTTTTAACGCAACAGGAGATAAATTATTAGCGGTGGCTGGCCAACAAGGTTTAACTATCAATCGTTCTAAAGATAGTATCGAAATTACATCTAAAGATACAGTTGGCGGTTGGAAGTCTAAAATTGGCGGAATGAAAGAATGGTCTATTGAAAATGACGGTTTATATGTCGCTGATGCAGAGTCTCATAAAGAATTGGCGAAATATTTTGAAAGTGATAGCCCGGTTTGTGTGAAAGTTATTAACCAAGCATCGAAAAAAGGTCTTTTTGGCGGCTTAGCGATTGTAGCTGACTATAGTTTCGAAGCACCTTTTGATGAAGCAATGACTTATTCTGTAAAACTAGACGGAATGGGCGCGCTTGTTGATTTAACAATTACTGAGGGTGGAGATCAAATGCCCGGCGAAACACCAGAAACACCAGCACAATAAAATAGAAAGCCACTGAAAAAGTGGCTTTCCCTTAGGAGGAAATTAAATGTTTGAAGTGAATGATACAACTTATATTTTACGATTTAATAAGCAAAAAGTTAAAACGGTGGAACTAACATCGGGAATTAGCCTAGTCGCGGCTTTGACTGCGAATAAAGGGATTTTGAGCTACCAAGTAATTGAAACGCTATTTGTTTCTGGCCTAGTGGAAGAAAAAGGTCTAGTACCTGTAAAACAAAAAGAAGCTTTGGATATTTTCGACAAGTTAGTGGAAGAACAAGGCTTGATTTCGCTTAACGTCGCAGTTATTGAGAAATTGCAAGAGGATATGGGTTTTTTGTTCCGTTAAAGCAAATTGAGTTTGAATATTTTGGAGCAGAAGACGATGAAGCGGATAGTGAAAGTGATACTAATTTTGAGCTTGAAAAACAACTCGCTTTTTTTGTAGTTAATTTCCATATGACAAAACATGATTTTGAGGAATTAACCGAAGTGGAGAAAAATTTCATCATGAAAGAATGGGAAAACAAGGTGATCTTTGAATCGACTATGCTCCGAAATGCTGTTTTAAATGCAGAACAAAATCTTAATCGAAAACGGAATTCACGTTTTATCGAGTTGCATAAAAAACGTCAGAAGAAAGCAGATGTTAATTATACAGTAAATGCACTTCAAGCAATTTCTGAGAATGAGGCGCAGGAAGGCAAAGCGTGGATTGATAGGGTTTATGGTGCAAATGGGTTGCGTAGACCTAAAAATAAAGAAGAAAGGAGGAAAATGGATGGCGGATTCTAAAAAAATAACGTTCGAGTTTAACGAGAGTGTTTTGACAGCGCAAGTTGGTAGGTTAGATGAAATGGCAGCTACTGTTCAGCAACGATTTACAGAAATGAAAATGACGATTGAAGACGTAGGAAAAGCTGATCCAGCTTCCAAAATTACGGGGTCTTTGGATGGTCTCCAATCTGGACTTGGTAGTATCAGTTCGGCGTTTGGTCAACTGGGTTCTAGTAGCCAAGCGATTACATCGGGATTTGGTACAGCTGTTGGCTCTGTTGGTGGGATCACGGATGCGTTTAAAAATCTAGGGTCAAGTGTCCAGAATGGTACGTTATTTTCAAGTTTGTCAACCGGGGTTGGTGGCTTGAGCACGATGCTTGGCGGAGTATCTGGCGGGGTGCAAGGAATTACGAATCTAGCTAGTGGCTTCATGGAAGTGAAGAAGCATTTAGGCGGATTGATGTCTTCTATTGGTAGTGTTGGCGGAATTATGGGTAAGTTAACTTCACCAATGGGATTAGTTATTATCGGGATTGTAGCACTAGTAGCAGCATTTGTGTATTTGATGAGTACTAATGAATCATTTCGTAATACTGTAATGTCGGTGGTGACGCAAGTTGGGCAGCTATTTGGACAATTAATGGCCAGTTTAATGCCGATTATCATGCAAATTGTTACAGCGGTCGGTCAAATTGGCGCTGCTTTAATGCCAATGGTTATGCAATTTATCACCTTTTTCGCTCAGTTAGTGGCTCAATTAATGCCATTTATTTCTATGCTGGTTTCAATGCTTATGCCAGTTATTATGCAAATTGTTCAAGCTGTAATGTCACTTGTTTCGGCAATTTTACCGAGTGTTATGGTGATTATTCAAGGAATCATGGGAGTTATTCAATTTTTGATTCCGATAATTATGCAGATTGCCACGGTTGTTATCCAGATTGTTATGACGATTATTTCTTATATAAGTAAAATTATGCCGATTGTTATGACGATTATTGGCATTATTATCTCGATTATTACTACAATTATTAGCTATGTTGTCATTATTGCGACAACGATTTCCAATGTTATTGGGAAAATTATTAGCTTTATTGCTAGTGTAATTACAGCAGTTATTGGAATTATCCAGCCGATTATTGCTTTTATTACCAATATTTTTACCACTATCGTTTCTATTATTGGTACAGCATTCGGAGTTGTATTTGCAGTCGCATCTAAAATTTGGAATTCTATTATGTCGACAATTTCAGGGATTATTGATGGAATTAAAGCAGTCATTACGGGCATTTCAGACACTGTTTCATCCGTATTTAATGGTGTGAAGCGAATTATCACAGATGTTTTTGATGGAATTAAAGGTGCTTGGGGTGGACTGACTGATTTTGTTGGCAATATTTTTGATGGAGTTTCCAGTGCAATTCAGACAGTTGTAGACAATGTAAAAGGGTTTGTCAATGTTGTAATTAGCGGAATTAACTCAGCAATTGGTCTGATTAATAAAATTCCAGGTGTTGAAATAAGTAAAATCCCACAATTAATTTCTGGGACAACGAATTTCCAAGGCGGATTTGCTCGAATGAACGAAGGTGGCCGGGGGGAAATGGTTGTTTTACCATCTGGTTCGCAAGTTATTCCACATGATGCAACGATGAAATACGCAAGAGAAAGCGCACGTGGTAATAAGTCCATGCTATATACAAATCAAGGGACTGATTTGGCTAGGGTGGAAAATCTTTTAGAACGTTTACTACAAAAAAATCCAGTTATCAAGATGGATGATAAAGTTGTGTCTGAAGTAGTTAGTCGTAACCAAGCTAACTCATTTGATCAATATAATTATGCAATGGGAGGTGCGGCTTATTAATGAGTGATTTGTATTTAGAACTAAATGGAAAAATTCATTCGCTTAGTGAAACGTTTCCGGGGCTTTCGGTTCAAGAAGTAGCGAGGCAAAGTCCACAACTAAGCATGGAAACTGCTGAAATTAGCGGAACTGATGGAGTGATTCCGGGAACAATTCAATTTAAACCTTTTGTTTTCAGTGCAAAATGCAATATACAAGCGCTGGATATACCAGATTACCATTTAGCTGTACGAGAAATTTATGAGTTTTTATTTCAGCGGGATAGTTATTATATTTGGAGTGATCAAATGCCGGGAATTCGGTATGAGGTACATCCAAAGCCTTTTGATTTTAGCCGAGAATCTGATCGTGTAGGGACATTGAACATCGAATTTGATGTATTTAAAGGATACGCGGAGTCACGAGGTACATGTCTTAATCCGATGACTTTTGAAGAGGACTTATGGCAAATGGGAATGAACTTATCGAACCGTGATGATTTATTCTATGTTTTTAAAGAGAATACATTCCGTGTATACAATGCCGGAAGTGACCGAGTAAATCCACTGATGCGCCATGAGTTAGATATTGCGCTGACAGCAAATGGAATACCAACCATTAATAATCTTACAACTGGAGAAACTTTTGAGTATCGTAAAGAAATCAAAAAAACAGATGTCCTTTTATTAAATAATATTTATCCATTAGTTAATAATAAGCGAGTCGGAAAAGACACTAACCACGGGATTATCACACTGGAAAAAGGCTGGAACGATTTTGAAATTAAGGGTGTAACGGATGTAACGATTGCTTTTAATTTTCCGTTCATTTATCGGTAGGTGATAAGCATGGATTATTTGATTATTCAAAGTATGGATAAAGAAATAGAAGAGATTTTAACGGACATTGATTACGGCTCATTTTCGTACGATTATGAAAAAAATACGAGTCGTGCCATCTCATTTACAGTTAATAAAACGAAACAGAATGCTAATACCTTTGATTTAGTAGGAAATGAAGCGATTTTGACTTATCAGGGTCAACAATTTGTCATAAAAAAATGTGCGCCAAAAGCTATTGGGAATACCATTTCTAAGCAAGTAACAGCTCAGCATATTAGTTATACAGTGCAGGATCATGTTCAGTATAATGTGAAAGCTGGTCTGAAAAAATATTCGATTCAAACGGTGATGGAATTTGCGCTGGAAGGTAATGAGCTTGGTTTTTCCCATGAGATACAAGGTCGTTTTCCGTTAGTTGAGCTAGAGGACTTAGGCAATAAAAATGGCTTAGAATTAGTAAATTTGTGCTTAGAAGAGTTCGGGGCGATATTATTTGCGGACAATAAGAAGTTGTATTTCTATGACGAGGCGAGCTGGTATATAAAGACAGAAAAGCAATTCCGCTATTTATATAATACAGAAGATGCTTCCGTCGATACAAACACAGATAATTTGAAAACGCAGATAAAATGTTACGGAAAGCAAAAAGAAAATGCTGATAAACTAACTGGAGATAATAAGTATATGGCGGTTGTTACGTATACTTCGCCAAATGAAACTATTTATGGAAAACGGATGGCAAATGCAAAAAGTAATGACAAAATTACGAACAATAACGACTTATTAGACTTTGCAAAAAAACAAATTCTCGACGTTCCTGAAACATCTTTAAATATTACCTATAAAGGAACTGAGGAAGTAACAGAGCGAGATGTTTGGTGCTTTATTCATGAGCCAATGGGATTTGAAACAGAAGTAAAAGTAACAAGAATTAAATCAGGGCATCCATGGAGTAAGAAATTTCAAGAGGTTGGCTTTAGTAATTCTCGGCGGGATATGGTAAGGATTCAAACACAAATTGCGAACCAAGTAAAAAAAGCAAAAGTAGAATCAAATAAAATTAATTCGTTTTCGAGCATCGCAATGAATGCTTTTGATTCGCGAATTTTAACAGAAGTAGTAGGTGTTGTAGATGGCGACTGAAATTAGAGTTTTAAAAAATACAGATGATACAGTTTTTTATCCTAAGACACATTTAAATGCTATAGACGGTCTAGGCATAGTTACTACCAGTACTTCAGGGCTAATGGCGCCCGGTGATAAGACGAAATTAAATGGAATTGAAGAAAATGCAGAAAAAAACAATGTGACTGCAAGTGATATTTTGAACTGGAATAAAAAACAGGATGCAATTTTAGTATCAGAAAATGGATCTAATTTTAAAATAACGGTGACAAATACAGGCGAGCTAATGGCGACTAGAGTGGAATAGGGAGGAGGTTGCATATGAAGTTGGATTTATGGAAATGGGAAATGCTTCTTCAAGGTCGAGAATTTAGAAATAAAACTAATGATAATTGGCAGAAATTAATAGATTGGTCTAGTTTTATTTCGACGGGTTTAAATGAAATTTACGTCTATGTAAACAAAGCAGATTCAATTTTAAATAAAAAAATTGATACTGTGGACAAAGCAGTTAATGCCCGAGTAAATGAACTGATTAGTGGCTCAGAACAGCTAAGTGAAGTTGTGGATTCCAGAGTAGACGCAGAGGGCACAAGGTACCCAGTTTTAAGAGAGCGATTGAACAAAGAGCAGCTCATTTTTAGTAATAAAAGTACAGTACAATTTGATGTGGAAAATATCATAAATATGCAGAAGCAAGATATCGGATTGTTGACGAGTAAAACAATTTCAGAGGCGCAAACGGTATGTTTCTCAAATGTTTCTAGTTTTAACGAAGGCGCGGATATTGTTCTTGAAAAAACTGGTGAAACAAGCTTTTCTGAAAAGTTAACTAGTTTAGTATTTGCGAAAATAGGGGCAAACGAACGATATCAAATGGAGTCAATTGGCGCGTGAAGGAGGAGTGAATAATGACTGAAATAAAACGAATGCTGCAAACAAAGGAAGATAATTCGAAAGAGCAATTTTATCCAGAAACGCATGTGGAAGGAATTGTTGGATTGACAGAATACGTTTCAGGGCAGCTTCCGACAGGTGTGGTCAGTGTGAATGGGAAGGCTGGAAGGGTTTTGCTCGAAGCAGATGATGTTTATGCTGCGAAAAAAAATCACGGCCATGATTTAGCCACTTATACGACTGATGGCTTTATGAGTTCATTTGATAAGCAAAAGATAGATGAATTAGTATCACCGGAAGCTGGCGTTGTCAGTGTGAATGGCAGAACTGGAATAGTCGATTTATTTGCATCAGATGTGGAGGCGGCTGATATAAACCATAGCCATCCTGATGCCACGGCAACAGAAAGCGGATTTTTATCAAGTAATGACAAAGAAAAATTAGATGCGATGCAAGTAATCGCGCTGGAAACTATTAAGGAGGTAACAGAATGACTAAAATCGTAAAAATGTCAGAGAAAAATGAACATGGAACGTTAGAACAATTCTATCCAGAAACACATGCAGAGGCTGTTAAGGGATTGGTATCCGTTTCAGAGGAAGAGAAAACAACTTGGAATGATAAAGAAACTACTGCGGGTGCAGAACAAAAAGCAAATACTGCATTAAATAGTGCGAAGGATTATGTAGATACCATTGGTTCCGGAATTGTCATTTTTAAAGGAGCTAACCTTATGGGTGCGGGTCAGTCGTACAGATGGGATTCTGCTAAATTGAAATTTGGGATGACGCTATTATTTAGCCGTTATGACTCAACAAATAATACCCCTCAAGATTATTATTATCATTCTGTTTTCTTATCCAAAGCACAATTGTTGGAGATTGCAGGTGGTGGCGTTTTAATTCAAATGCCTTCAGGAACTTATGGAGATAAAAAATATTTCTATGTTTCTACAACGGGTATTTCAGGACATGCAGATAATTCGAATTATAAAGCATGGGCGCTACGCCAAGTAACAATTATGTAATCAAAAAGGAGGTTTTCCATGGAAGTCGTACTAAAAATTGGGATTTTAGGATTTGGCGCGGTGTTTGGATACTTGTTTGGGGAAGTGGATATATTGGTAAAAGTGCTAGTGTGCTTTATTGTAGCTGACTATGTTTCAGGGCTACTCGCTTCAGGGTATCTAGGGGAACTTAGCAGCAAAATGGGTTTCAAAGGAATCGCGAAAAAAATTGCTATCTTAATTTTAGTGGCTATTGCGCATCAAATAGATTTGATTCTGGGAACGCATAATACGACGCGGGATGCGGTTATCTTTTTCTATTTGGCGAATGAGCTGATTTCCATCTTGGAAAATTTCGTTCGAATGGGAATGAAGGTTCCGGAAGTGTTGAAAAATTTAATTTTGATTTTCGATGCGAAGTCAGGGGATGAGGAGGAAAAGCATGACAAAAATATGGATTGATGCTGGCCATGGTGGTAAAGATTCTGGAGCGACCGGCAACGGCTTAGTTGAAAAAAATTGGGTGCTAGCTATCGCAAAACAGCTGCAAACGGAACTAGTGAATGCTGGTTTTGAAGTGGGGATGACACGAACAAATGATACGTTTTTAGAATTAAGTGAACGTGCAAAAAAAGCGAATAGTTTTAAAGCAGATTTGTTCTTGTCAGTTCATTTTAATGCGGGTGGCGGCATGGGTTATGAAGATTATATTTATACTTCGACCCCAGCTAAAACAGCGGATATACAAAAAACAATTCACAAAAATGTCATTGCTAGAATCAGCAAACATGGTATGCGTGATCGAGGTATGAAGAAAGCTAATTTTGCCGTTTTACGTGAAACTGCGATGGATGCCATTTTATTAGAAGCGGGTTTTTGTGATACGACTGATGCGACTATTTTGAAAGCAAAAACGTATCAAGATGATTTTTGCTTAGGTATTGTGGCGGGCGTGAAAGAGATTTTTGGATCAGCAGCAACAAAATACCGAGCAGGAAAATATTCGACTAGTAATGATGCGATTTCCGGTAAAAATATTAAGGGATATTTGGCGGCTGGAACGAAGGTTTCTGTTTATAAAGAAACGGAAAAAACGCTGAATCTAACTACTACAAAAGGGATCCCAGGAAGCTGGGTTCTAAAAACAGAAGTGAGCACAGGGAAAAGATAGAAAAAGGAGCGGCTAACTTAGCCGCTCCTTTTTAAAATTAACTTCTCTTACGCAACACATAAAGCGCAGTAGTTGTTAAAATAATCCCAAAAACAGTTGCAAACCCAGCAGTATCACCAGTTGTTGGTAAATTAGCATTAGAGGATGTTCCTGGTTTAGTTGTATTCGGTGTAGATGTAGTTGGGTCTTCGGTAGTTGTTGTTCCGCCATTTGTGCCGGAGCCGTTACCGTTATTTGTTCCGCCATTTCCATCTGTTCCACCGTTATTGCCGTTTCCATTACCGTTGTCCGTTCCGCCGTTTCCATTATCTGGAGGAGTCGTTGCGGCAGCTTGAACAGTTGCTTGGAAAGTAGTGCTGTATCCGTTCGGGTCAGTGATAGTTGTTGTGATTTGGTCGCCTTTTTTAAGGTTTAAAGATGTTACATCTACGGAAAACTTGCCGTTTGCGTCTGCTGTTGCGTTAGGTCCAGCAGCAAGTGCCATTCTTGCATTAGTAGCAGCTTTTTGAACGGAAACTGTTGCGCCTGGTAAAGTAGTTCCGGTTAATGTTTTGTCTTTTTCAGCGAATTTGTTGATTTTTGTTGCGTCTTTGATTGCTTTGATGGCCGCATCTTCGGTTTCTTTGTCGATTTCAGCTTTGGATTTGTAGACTTTGCGTCCTTCTTTTTGAGCTGTAATGACTTTGCCAGCAGCTTTTTGGTCTTTAATGTAGTTGATGAATGTTTCAGTGTCTGGGTCGATTGCAGTTACTAGATTTGCTTTTTTGAAGGCTGAGAATCCATCGCCGCCGCCAAATAGGAAGTCATTGATTACGACTTTGTATTTTTGGTCGGCTTTTAATGGAGTGCCGTCTTCGGTTGTAACGCTTGCCACTTTGTACGCGTGATCTAAGTCATCTGTATCTGTGAAAGTGTATTTTAGGCCAGAAATTTGTAGGAAATAAGTTTGGTTGCTTAAATATTGTTGGTTTAGTGCTTCAAGAATATCAGCGCCAGTCATTTCCACTACTTGCAAAATGTTACCAAATGGTTGAACAGCTTGAGCCGCGCCCCATGTGATTTCATTTTGACCATTTGCAAGGCGAGTAGAAAGATCGGAACGGATTCCGCCGTTGTTTGTCATAGCGAAGTCGACATCGGCCCCGGCTTTGTTTGCCATGTAACGTTGCGCATCCGTAATCATGTTACCAAGCTCAGATTCTTTATCATCAATTGCTTTGTTGTCTAGATTTGTGTCGCGAGAAATAACGTCTTTATTCGCTAGTCCGATAGTTTCGTTGATAACTCCTTCAATGCGGCTTTTCGCATCTTCGGTTACGGCTGTAATATCGGCATTTGGTGCGACGCTTCTCGTGTTGTATGTAATTTTAGCGTCTGGAGGTGAAACGAAATCGCCAGTTGTTTTATCAAGTTCGCCAGTTACATCTGAAAAAGCTTTACCATTGTTGTAACTTTGAACGATACGAGTTTTGCCAACTAATCCGTTTGTGTATTGGTGATTGTGACCAGCAAGGACTAAATCGACCGAGTTATTTGGGTCTAATTCGTTTGCTTTTGTCATCATATTGGCAGCTTCGCCAGCTACATCTTGTTTTGTTCCAGTATTTGGATTTCCAGTGGAAAGTGCCGGAACATGAGATAGAACAACGATTGCGTTAACGCCTTGGCCTCTAAGTTCAGCAGAGTATTTGACGATTGTTTCTGCTTCATCGAGGAAATCGTAGTCTTTAATATGATTAGCAAGAACTAAGTTAGGAATTTCTGTTGTAACGATACCAATGAAGCCAACTTTGACGCCATCAATTTCTTTTACATAGTATGGTAAAAAGCCTTCTGCGACTGTGTTTGTTCCTTTGTTGACAACGTTAGCTGCGACGATTTTCATGTCACTTTTAACGCGTGGATAAGCTTCTACGATTGGTCCGAATTTGTTTGTAGAAACCCCGTCCAAAATTCGTTTGTATTCAGGTAATCCTTCATCAAATTCATGGTTACCTAATGTGCCGACTTCGAAATTCATTTTTTGGAGAACTTTCATCGTTGGCTCGTCTTGCAGTAAACCTGATACTGCTGGACTTGCGCCGACCATATCACCCGCTTGAACACGAATGGCGTTGTCAGCAGTAGCTCCAGGATTTGCCTGTAAAAATGAGCTAGTGGCATTATCCAAGTTGGTAGCTAAGTAATCTGCGCCGCCGATTGGTGAGCCGGATGCATCTTTGGAGGCTGTCTCAAGCGCTCCGTGGAAATCATTTATTCCCAAAATTTGAATGGGAACCGTATCTGCTGCTGCTTGTGCTGTTGTCCCGGTGAATGGTGCTGTAAGTCCGATTGTGAGCCCTGCTACGAGTAAAACATGTGTAGTTTTCTTGAAAAATTTGTTCACTTTCACACTCTCCCTTTTTTCGCCAGTGGCAATTTTGTAAGCGCTAACTCATAGGTGCCTAGCTATAATTGTAGCAAAGTGGAATCACCCTAGCAATAGGAAATATGGATTTTGTGTAAATGTAATGATAAAATTTGGCTATATTTTCATTTCGATGGAAAAAAGGGTAAACTATAGAAAAAGGAGGGATAAGATGGATATCTCTAGCACGGAAATTTGGGATGCGATTAGGAGAAATAGTTACTTGCTTTATTATCAACCAAAAGTAGACGCGAAAACGAACAAAATTATCGGTTTTGAAGGTTTGGTTCGACTAAAAACAGCGACGGCAATTTTGACTCCAATTGATTTCTTTGAAGATATTGTCCTTTTAAATGCAACGCGGGAAATGCAAGATTTTGTTGCGGAAACAGCGATAGAACAACTCAACCAACTAGGTGGACGTTTTTCGATTTCGATTAATATTCCGGCGCATTACGTGGTAAGCAGTAATTATATGGCTCATTTGCACGATTATGTGAAAGAAAATTTAAAGTACCCTGAATGCTTAGAAATAGAAATTATCGAACGGGGCGAAATTACGGAGCTTGCTGTTGCGAACAAAAATTTACGAAAAATAAAAAACCTCGGCGTCAAAGTGAGTATGGATGATTTTGGGAAGGGTTATAGCTCGCTTGCGTATTTGCGGAGCTTGCCGATTGATATTGTTAAAACGGATATGTCATTTATTGCGCTTTTAAAAACGGATCGCAGACAGCAAATTATTATTCGCGCGATTGTGAATTTATGCCATGATTTAGGTGGAAAAGTAGTGACGGAGGGCGTAGAGGACATCGAGCAAGTCGAGAAATTACGGGAAATGAAAGTGGACTATTTCCAAGGTTATTATTTTAGCCGCCCACTCCCAATGGAAGAAATTAAAGAAAAATATTCCTTTGTATAAATAAAAAATTGGTTGGTGTGAGAATGGTAATTTACCAAATTCACACCAACCAATTTTAGTTTATTTGATTAAATTGTTAGAAGCATCTTTCACAACCACGTCATGCGCGCCGCCTTCTACGATAGAAGTGGACGAAACAAGAGTGATTTTTGCTTTTTGTTGTAATTCAGGGATATTGAGCGCACCGCAATTACACATGGTAGAGCGGACTTTGCTAAGGCTGATGGCAACATTGTCTTTCAAAGATCCAGCGTAAGGAACATAAGAATCTACGCCTTCTTCAAAGGATAATTTTTTGTCGCCGCCAAGGTCATAACGTTGCCAGTTACGCGCGCGGTTAGCTCCTTCGCCCCAATATTCTTTCATATATGTGCCATTTAAATTCACTTTATTAGTAGGACTTTCGTCAAAACGGGAGAAGTAACGACCAAGCATGATGAAGTCAGCACCCATTGCTAGAGCTAGCGTCATATGGTAGTCGTACACAATTCCGCCGTCAGAACAAATCGGAATATACACACCTGTTTCTTCAAAATATTCATCGCGGGCTTTAGCAACGTCAATTAAGGCAGTTGCTTGGCCGCGGCCGATGCCTTTTTGTTCACGAGTGATACAGATTGAACCACCACCAACACCGACTTTTACGAAATCTGCGCCAGCTTCGGCAAGGTAACGGAAACCATCGCGGTCAACAACATTTCCTGCGCCAACTTTGACAGTATCGCCGTATTTGCCGCGAACGTAATCAAGTGTGCGTTTTTGCCATTCGGAGTAGCCTTCCGAGGAATCAATACACAGAATATCTGCGCCAGCTTCTACAAGAGCCGGAACACGTTCTTCATAGTCGCGCGTGTTAATACCAGCTCCAACAACGTAACGTTTCGAGGAATCAAGTAGTTCTAATTTGTTTTCTTTATTGGAGTCATAGTCTTTGCGGAATACCATATGGACTAAGTTTTTATTGTCGTCTACAAGTGGTAGGGCATTTAATTTGTTGTCCCAAATAATGTTGTTAGCTTCTTTTAAAGTGGTCGATTTGTTAGCAGTAACTAATTTTTCGAAAGGAGTCATGAAATCAGCAACTTTTTCGTCTGGGCTCATGCGCGTTACGCGGTAGTCGCGACTTGTCACGATTCCTAGTAATTTACCGTGCGCCGTGCCGTCTTCTGTAACTGCCACTGTGGAATGACCCGTTTTTTCTTTTAAATCAAGAATGTCTTGAAGGGTTTTGTCTGGGCTGATGTTGGAATCGCTAATAACGAAGCCAGCTTTATGATTTTTCACGCGAGAAACCATTGCTGCTTCACTTTCGATGGATTGGGAGCCGAAGATGAATGATACGCCGCCTTCTTTCGCGAGTGCAATCCCCATATTATCATCGGAAACAGCTTGCATAATTGCGGAAACAAGCGGAATATTCATTGTGATTGCAGATTCTTCACCCTTTTTAAATTTTACAATTGGTGTTTTTAAGCTAACGTTTGTTGGAACACATTCAGCGGATGAGTAGCCTGGAACAAGTAAAAATTCACTAAATGTGCGGGACGGTTCTTCAAAATAAAATGCCATTATTTCCACTCCTTCTTCTATTTTTAAATGAATTTATAAAATATCTTTATTATTTCAATAACTGGATGGAAAGTCAATGATTGGGGGAGCTTTTTCGGACGTTTTCTTTTGGGGGAAGAGTGGAATAGATGAAAGGTAGAGAAACTTTGGCGAAGGAGGTAATCAGATGGACGAAGAAACATTGCTAGAACGTGGCTACCGTAAGTATCGCGGGGCGGAAGTAGATATTTATTTTAATACAAATGTTTGCGCGCATTCGGGTAATTGTGTAAAAGGTAACGCAGAACTTTTTAATTTGGATAGAAAACCATGGATTGTGCCGGACAATGTATCGAAAGAAGAAGCAAAACGGGTGATTCATACTTGCCCGAGTGGAGCGCTTCAATATCTCGAGAAATAGGAGGATATCAGATGGAATATAAAAACGGTGAAAACAGAATTTATGCGGTAAATGATGAAGGAGTAGAGGTTGGCGAAGTGACTTTTGTGCCAACTGGGGAAGATATGTTTATTATTGACCACACAGGTGTAGATGATGCGGCTCGAGGTCAAGGGATAGCCCAAGAACTCGTGAAACGCGCGGTTGAAAAAGCAAAATCAGAAGGAAAGAAAATTGTTCCGCTTTGTCCATTTGCAAAAGCGGAGTTTGCTAAGAAGCCGGAGTATCAAGAAGTACAAGCAGCAAAATAAGAAGTGTAGACTAGGTTTTATGCCTAGTCTATTTTTATGAAAAAATTTTAGAATTCCAGTTTTCTCTTCTTGACATCTGCTTTGTTTCAGTGTATCTTTAATTCACAGTAAACTTATAGGAATAATAGTATTACGTTTTCTTATCAAGAGTGGTGGAGGGAATCGGCCCAGTGAAACCCAGCAGCGGAGCGCAAGTTCTATGCTAAATCCGATCAGAAGTAATATTCTGGCAGATAAGTAGTAGCTTTTAATGAGGCGCTTCGATTCTGACCAAAAAACAGAGGAAGCGTTATTTTTAGCGCTTAAAGAGGGGAGTTTTTGTTAGATGAAGAAATTTTTATTAGTAGCGGTTATCTCGGTTTTTGCCTTGGTGTTAACGGCTTGCGGAGGCTCTGGCGCTAGCTCAGACAAAGCAAACGGTTCAGGCAAAGCGAAAGACGGCGGCTCTCTAATTATCGGCGTTACTGGAGATCCAGAAGTTATCAATCCTAACTACGCTTCTGACCGTGTAACATTAACGATTCAACAAGCTGTATATGCACCGCTATTTTGGGAAGTTGACGGGAAACCGGCACTTGCAAAAAGCTTAGATATTTCAGATGACAACTTAACTTACACTGTGAAACTAAAAGATGGTTTAACTTGGCACGACGGCAAACCTTTAACTGCAGATGATGTAGTATTTACTGTAAATTCTATTTTAGATACAAAACAAAACAGCCCGAACCGCGGCAACTTTGTTTTTGACAATAAACCTGTAAAAGTAGAAGCAGTAGACGACACTACGGTGAAATTCACTTTACCAACTGTTGCTCCAGCCTTTGAAAATACAATTAAAACTTTCTTCCCAATTCCAAAACACATTTTTGAAGGGGTAGAAAACATCGAGAAAAGTGATAAAAACAAAAATCCAATCGGCTCAGGTCCGTACAAATTTGTTGAATACAAAACAGGGGAATACGTTTCCTTAGAAAGATTCAACGACTACTTTGACGGCAAACCGAAATTGGATAAAGTTACTTTCCGAATCACAAAAGACCAAAACGCAGCTAATTTAGCACTGCAAAATGGTGAAATCAACTTAAAATCCATTCAACCTTCTGATAGAAACAAAGTAGAAAAAGCGAGCGCCGTAAACATTATCACTTACCCTGAAAATCGCTTAAGCTATGCGACATTCAACGAAAACCAACCAGCACTTAAATCAAAAGAACTTCGCCAAGCCCTTTCTTATGCGCTTGACCGTGAAGATATCATTGATGCAGCATACGGTTCAGATGAATACGCAAAACCAGCTTCCTCGTTCCTAACAGAAAACACGAAATACTTCACGGATAAAGTAGAAACATACGACCAAGACATCGCCAAAGCGAAAAAATTAGTAAAAGAAAGTGGTTTTGATACAAGTCAAAAACTAACTGTTTACTATTTAAACAACAGTAAATCACAAGAAAGTATCGCGCTTTACTTGCAACAACAATACAAAGAAATCGGCGTGACACTGGACTTGAAACCAACAGATCCAAATGCACTTAGCAACATTACACTTGACCGTAAAAACGCAGATTACTCCATCGCGCTAAATGGTTATATCATGGGGAACGACCCTGATGCATATAAATCTCTATATCTAAGCGATGCACCTTACAACTACTCGAACTACCACAACAAAGACCTAGACGCACTTTGGGAAAAAGGCGCTGTAACTGCTGACGACAAAGAACGTCAAGAAATCTATGAAAAAATCCAAAAAACAATTGCGGATGATGCTGTAATTTATCCAATTTCTTATGATAATGCAGTACTCGCTCTTGATAACCGTTATGGTGGACAAAAAGCTGCAACACCACAACCAGTAACAATGTTCCGTGATCTTTCTAAACTTTATTTAACGGAATAATAATTAAAAATCATTCGTAAAAAATCTGACCTGCCATGCTTGTTTTTGGCAGGTTCAGGTTTTTACTTGTCATTTTTAGTGTTTTAGATAGGAGATAAATTATGCTAAAAACAATCATAAAACGCGTATTGCAAATTATTCCGATGCTATTTATTATCTCGATTATTTCGTTTGCCCTTATAAAATTAGCGCCCGGGGATCCTGTGAATTCCTTTGTTACGCCTGATATGAATCCTGATGATGTGGAGCGGATTAGACAGAGCTTAGGTCTTGATCAACCGATTTATGTGCAGTACTTTATTTGGCTTGGAAACTTGTTGCAAGGGAATCTTGGTTATTCGATTGTGAACAGCCAGCCAGTTTTACAACAAATTTTAGAGAGAATTCCGGCGACACTTGGTTTGGTGGGAACTTCGCTTGTACTAACGCTATTATTATCAATTCCACTTGGTTTGGTTGCAGCGAATTATGAAAATACGTGGATTGATAAAGTGTTAAACGGGATTTCATATATTGGGATTTCGATTCCGATTTTTTGGTTTGGGATGATTTTAATTGATGTATTTTCGATTCAGTTAGGTTGGCTTCCGAGTCTAGGAATGCGAACGATTGGGGTCGACTCTTTTTGGGATATGGCGGAGCATGCAATTTTGCCGGTTATAACGCTGACTTTCCAAGGGTGCGCGGCATATTATCGTTACGTCCGCTCGAATACCATCAACCAATTAAAAGAAGAATATGTTTTATTCGGCTATGCAAAAGGGCTGTCAAAAGTGCAAATTATGGGGCATCACGTTTTGAAAAATTCCTTGTTGCCAGTCATAACACTACTTGGGATGTCACTTCCGCAAGTCATTACAGGTGCTTTTATTACCGAAAGTATTTTTTCATGGCCGGGCATGGGTTCGCTTGGAATTAATGCGATTTTCCAACTGGATTATCCAGTTATTATGGCGATTACACTTTTTTCAGCGCTGTTATTAATTATTGGAAACTTGCTGGCCGATTTAGCTTATATGATTGTCGATCCGCGGATTAGGGAAATGGGGTGAGGAGTTCATGATGCGATTAGATTTTTCGAAAAAAACAATGCAAGATTTCGAGCGGGATGCAGAAGTTGTTCATGCAACACGAGAGCGTAGTTTTTGGCGCTTTATGCTTGCTGACCGCCGCGCTGTTTTTGCGACGAGTGTGCTGATACTTATTACGGTGGCTTGTATTTTTGCGTTCCTTTCGCCTTATGACCCTAATGCTCTTTCCGTTCAGGACAAACTGATGCCGCCAAATTCGTCGCACTGGTTTGGGACGGATGACCATGGCCGGGATTACTTGACGCGTGTCTTGTACGGTGGCCGGGTTTCACTACTTGTCGGTGTGTTTGCGATGATGATTGCCGTTGTCGTTGGGACGCTCGCTGGGACAGTTAGTGGCTACTTTGGTGGCTTCGTTGACAATATGGTGATGCGTTTTCTTGATATTTTCATGTCGATTCCGTCATTTTTCCTACTAATGATTTTAAATGCGTACTTAAAACCGGGAATTTCGAATATTATTATCATTATCGGATTGCTTTCTTGGATGGAAGTGGCGCGGATAGTCCGAGCAGAAACCCTGACACTAAAAGAACGTGAATTCATTTTATACTCCAAGTCATCGGGTGGCGGATTTTTCCACATTATGTTCAAGCACATTATTCCAAACGCGATGCCATCCATCGTCGTTGCAGCTTCATTAAATGTCGCTACAGCCATTTTAACCGAGTCAGCACTAAGTTTCCTTGGCCTCGGCGTTCAACAGCCTAACGCTTCGTGGGGCAGCATGCTGAACAATGCGCAAGGATACGTCGGCGAAGCAACTTACTTGGCGCTTTTCCCCGGATTACTAATTTTAATGACCATCCTTTCCTTCAACGTCCTTGGTGATGTACTGAGAAAAGGTTTGTCACGTAGATACTAAATGTAAAAACACTTTGATTTTTTTAGTCAAAGTGTTTTTTTGTTTTTTAAAGTAAATGCACTCAAAATAGAAGCGTAAAAAAACGAG
The DNA here is from genome assembly GCF_014229095.1 of Listeria cossartiae subsp. cayugensis. GTDB lineage: Bacteria > Bacillota > Bacilli > Lactobacillales > Listeriaceae > Listeria > Listeria cayugensis. The sequence continues at coordinate 403,206 of NZ_JAARZC010000003.1, forward strand.
TTTCAACCAATTTTCAAAGGATAAATTCACAAAACGCTCACAAAATAAGAATGCGTGCGGTGCTATAATTAAAGGATAAGGTTTCATTATTATAGACAGAGATGAGGCGCAGAAATGAGTGAAATAAAAGTTAAAGAAGCAACATTAAAAAAACACGCGACAAAACTAGAATCTAAAGGAAAATCAGCCGAATATTTACCGATGAAAGGCGGCAATATGGCCTATAGTCAAGCCAATTCCATCAACCATTTTCGAACAGCACTGTTTGATTTGGTAGATGCCGTGGACAATTTTCAAAATGTGGTAGGAACGGATGCCAAAAGATTGAAAGAATTGGGCGCATCATTTACTCGCAAAGACCAAGAGCTTGAACGGAGCATGGGATTGGGGGGTAAATAAATGGATGCAAAGAGCCAGCAAGCGGAGGCGCAATTGCAACTGCTGAAAAAAGAACAATCCGCGGCCGAAGATTTTTTGCAAGATTTGCAACGACAACAAAATGAACAAGAGTGGTTAGCGGAAGATGTTGCACGTGTTCACCAAGAAGAACGGGAGTCGCTGGAACTTTTACGCGAAGTTTGGCAAGGCGCAGAATCAAGAAGTTTCGGCTACTATTTGGCAGATCTACAGGAAGAAGAAAAACAGAAGTGGCATAAAAAAATCCAAGCAAATGAAGAGGAATGCCAACAAAAAATCACCGCTTGCCGAAAAAACATCTACCAATTAGAAAATCAACAACAAGTGTTACAAAAGGAGTTGTTACAGTGAGCCGAATTGACATCGGAGAAATACAAACCTTTGCGTACCAACTACATACAGCCAATGAAACAGGAAGAAAAAACATTCAAGACATCAAAAATGCCGTGAAAAACTATACCGAAGACGGCAGTTTAAAAGGAAAAGCAATTGACGCATCGAAAAATTATTACCAAATGACCTATTTCCCATTATGCGATGCGATAATCGAAGCCATGAACGAAAGCGAAGAAAGATTAGCGCAATATATAGCTGATTTTCACGCGCAAGTGGATGGTTCGGCCGATGCGAAAATTGATGCGGATGGTTTATACGAACTCGGGAAAATGATTGATCGCATCGAAGCTAAAAAAGAAGCACTAGCCCAGCGGATGAATACTGGAACGGAAGGACAAATGCAGAGTTATCGTTCCCAGCTAAGTATCGCCTATAAACAAGAAAATATCTTAGAAAAATACTTGGCATTTGAACAAAGTCATGGCGGTTTTTTTGATAATTTAACAGATTTAGTCCGAGGAATTCAGCAAACTATACGCGAACTCCAGTCGAACATTCAATTTAACAGTAAAACCGGCACCTATGATATGAGCAAACTAAATTTCACCACGGTAACTCGGATGCAAAACGCCTTAGGAAAAGCGCTAAAAGATAACCAAACAACATTCAATTTTGACGAATATCAAAAAACGTACCGTGGTCAAATGTGGGTGTTAATGAAAAATGGTATAGTAGATGTAGAAGCAACGAACGCGTATAATGCCGCTGTGCTTAACGGAGAATTACCGCATGAAAGCAATGAAGCACAGGAAGAAGCCGAGTTGTTGCAGGCGGTAATTCAATCGGTGAAAGAAGGAATAGACCCGGTTACTGGGCAAGAGATAAGTAAAGCGCAAGGGTTTAGTATTATAAGTGGTCTTATTTTCCGTTATACTGTTGGAGGTTATAAAGGGAAGAAGTTCAAGTTTCCAAAAGATTGGCTACGTAGAAGAAAGAAAGCCAGTGGCTCTAACTCGATAATAACACCAGAAATGGAGGAGAAAATTCTTTGGGGACAAAGGATCAATCCAAATAAAAATAAAATTATTGGTGGTCATTCTTCAGAAATTAGCAATAGTCATCCTAATTATGCTGTTGAGGAAATAATTTTGAATCCTGATGGAACAAGAAAATTGAAGTATACGACTCAATTTCCAGACGGTAATTTATCTAAAATAAAAACAAGTACAGTATTTCCAGAGGGATGGAGCAATGCAAAAATTCTTGAAAGTTCAAAAAGCATTGGAAATAATACACCTATAAGCATCAGAGCCAGTGATGGAGCAACTTGGCACAGAAGTATTGTAGATGGTGTAGAAATTGATGTAATTAAGCGAGGGAATGAAATAATTAGTGCTTATCCTACAGGAACAGTTAATGGTCCTCCACCAGTAGGATTTAGTAAATAAGGAGTGTTAAGCTATGTTTGACGAATTAAATAGAATATTATCGGAGGATAGTTCAGAAGATTCTTGGTATGATGATGGATGTATTTATGCTGAGGAATTATTGGGGAATTTCACTGATGATGATTGGAAAAAATTAATGACCACTATAAAAAGTAAAAATGATAAATACAAAATTAGATTAGCTTATTCTGTGGAAGAAGATACAGGTATGAATGGATTTAGTTTATTATTAGAGTTACTTGATGAAGATGATGAAGTAGCAGAATATGCGATAGATTCATTGCGTTCATTTGATGGAGAGCCATATAGAAATTTAATTATTTCCGATAAGTCAATAATTGATAAAGCAGAAAACCTACTAAAAAATGCAAGTTTACCTGTAAAACGAATTTTGGAGATGTTTTTACAACAAAATAAATAAAAAATGACTTTATCATAAGAATGAAAATCACGTTTTCCCAGGGTTTCACCCACTGTTTTGCTAGATTCTGAGGACGATACAAAACTAAGTAAACATGCTTACAACTCACTTTTTAAGACCGGACGAAAAGATATCGTGCTCGATAATATAAAGGATGCTCTCAAATTTGGACCAATACCTGCTAAATCAGGAAGTGTCGAATACATCAATCCTAATACCAAAACATCAGTTTTTGTTAATCCAATAACAAAAGAGATAGTCGGTTTTTGGCCAGAAAGTTTTAAACGATAATTCAATTGATGATAAAATAAATTGTTCAAATCAGTGATAAGTTTGATAAAAATTGGGCTCCCGATGCAGGAATAGTCGATCCTTATAAACATAAATGAGGGAAATAGTAAGATGGAAGAACAAGAGATTATTGAAAAAGTAGAAATCTTACCGAATAATTTTAGTGAAAATGACAGTATTTACATATCACAAGAAAATATTGAACATTTGATTTTATTTTCAAAAGAAAATAAAACAATTTTAGAATTGTTGATTACTCCCTTTTTAGTTTGTGAAGATAGTGGGTTAAAATATGAGTTGCATTATTATGAAATTTCAACAGAAATTAGTGAAAATGATACAGAAATTATAGGTTTTCCTTTGGGAAATAAGCTACCAAAAGAAATTACAAATAATATTTCTCCTAAACTTTTTGTCAGAAGAGAAGATTATCCAGCTTTTGAGAAATTCTTAATTCAGTATTTTAATGCAATGAAGAACATGGGATTTGCAGATGATAAACAGGCTATGGATTTGCTAGAACAAGGTGAAAACTTATTCTATGAAGTATTATAATTTTAGATTTTCAAGAGTGATAGAGAAGTAAGCGTGAACCGATTTTTATTTATCATGTGAAGACCTGACGATGAGAATGCTGGAGGGATGTTAAGTGGAGTGGAGGAAATTAGAAACACAAGTAGATATTGATGAATTTATGCAGATTGTTAATGATTTTCATGATAGTTGTATAAATGGTTTGACATATTCAAGCGGAACTTATGTGGATGAAGATTATTCTATGGTAATGGACACTAATCCAGTAGTGAATTTACTGATACAGAGACAATCTGAGTCTATGACAAATATAGAACTATGTTTAAGAGGTGTTACAAAATTCCATATCAACAATGATTTGGATGCGACTTTAGATATACTAGGTGCTCGTTTTATTAAGCATGAGGACAGCTTCTATTGGTACAGTAATGAAAATGTTGAAGACGAAACTACGACAAATTTCGTATGTGAAGAAATTGCTTGGAGAAGGCATTTCTAGATAATAAAGAAACGAAAGTGTAAGGCGTAAGTATCTTAGTTGATTGTAGTTGGATAATAGAGCCTTGACTAGCTAATGTAAAATACCACCTGAACAAATTGGACTCAATAAAATAGAGTGAGAAAGGGTGGTTATCAATAGTGTTTGAAAAATTAGATATCTATTTACTTGATTTTATCAATGAAAATTCATCGGAAGATTTTTGGTGTGATTATGCTTATTTACAGGCACAAGAGCTATTAAACAATTTTACTCAAAGCGACTGGGCGGAATTGCACCAAAATATTGTTACTAAAAGTGATTTATGGAAAATAAGAGTAGCCTATTGTATTGATGAAGATATGGGGATGAATGGTTTTGAGTTTCTTCTAAGTTTAATGAATGATAGTGATGATGTCGCTGAATGTACAATAGACTCACTAAGGTCGTTTGATTCAGACGAATATAAAAATATCATACATTCAGATCGCATGTTAAAAATAAAAACGCAAAAATTATTAGAAGATGCTAGCCTTCCAGTAAAACGAGTTTTAGAAGCTTTTTTACAACAAAACAAATAAAAATAGAAGGAAATCAATATTTGATTTCTAGTTCTGATTGTAAAGTCTTAATAATTGACGCGGTTAGCGAAGAAAATGGAGTGAATAAAGAGCTTGCTCGAATAGAATGTTCGCTTAAAGACTTTATTTTTTACTGAAGAATATAAAATATGTCCTGAGATATGAGTAGTAGTAGATGGTGAACTGCCTTGTTATTCGTCACTGTTTTGGGGTGGATGCCGAGGAATTTGATATAACTTTATACAAAAAACCCAGCAATTTTTAAAATTGCTGGGTTTTTCCAAACAGACGAATTACTTCTCCACCCGAATAAACTTATAACTATAAGGCGAACCAAAAGCATGTTTCTGCACGCCCGTAATATCTGTACGTTGCAACACCGCTGTTTGATGTTGATAAAGTGGTAAAATCGCCGCATCATCATCAAGCAGAACTTTCTCAGAAGCTACAAACGCATTCCAACGTTCTTCTGGCTTCGTCGCAAGTGTTGTATCAGTCGATTTTACAAGTTTATCATAAGCAGGACTGTTATAGCTCATATGGTTATTAAAGTAATCAGATAAGAACAAACTACTATACGTCCACGGATCCTTAAAGTCAGGCATCCAAGCGGCAAGTGACAAGTCATAATTACCATCAGAAGTCAGCTGTGTCGCGCTCTTTGAAGGCATATTTTTCACTTTAATCGTAACTCCTGGCAAATTATCTTCAAACTGTGCTTTCAAATAAGCGAAAATGGTTTTCGTCGTTTCTTGGTCATCGCCAAGTAGTTCAATCGTTACTTTGTCAGTGCCAAGTTCTTTTTGTGCTTGTTTCCAATATTTTAAAGCTTCTTCTTTGTTATAGACTAAATGGTCGCCGCTATCTGTGCGGAAATCAGCGCCTGTTGTTGGGTTTTGGACGAAATCTTTTGGAAGAAGTCCGTTTGCTGGGAAGGAACCATCGCCGAGAATTCGGTCAGTTAATTGCTGTTTATCGACGGCTAAATTAAGTGCATGACGCAAGGAATTGTTCGCAAGCGGAGTCGTTTTACCGTCACGTTTTTGGTTCATACGCAAATAACTTATCAGCGCATCTTTCTCAGTTAGGAAATCTTTTTTATCTTTATATTGTTTAGCAAAATCGCCTGAAAGTGGCGCGCGGTCGGCACCGTTTGTATTATAAAGGTTCACGCCGGCATTAATATCTTTCGCGACTTGCACATCAATTTCATTTACTTTGACATTATCTTTATCCCAATATTGGTCGTTTTTCGCGTAAGTCCATTTATTCGTAATGTTGCCGCCCCAATCCTTCATGACAAAAGGACCATTGTATAAAGTGTGCGCACTATCTGTTCCATATTTGTCACCTTGTTTTTTCACATAACTTTCTTTTTGTGGGAAAAATGTTTCAAAAGAAAGGAGTGAAATGAAGTATGGAACTGGTTTTTTAAGTGTGATTTCTAGCGTCGTTGGATCTGTTGCAACGACACCAAGATCAGTTACAGGTAATTTGCCTTCATTAATTTCAGTGGCGTTTTTAATCGAATCTTTGAAAAGCGCGGAGTAGCCCGGTGCGGTTTTTGGATCAACGGCACGGCGCCACGCATAGACGAAATCATCAGCGGTTACTTGGGAACCATCAGACCATTTCGCGTTTTTCTTTAATTTAATGGTATATTTCGTTTGGTCAGCGCTGATTTCTGGCATTCCATCAGCAACCCCAGGAACAAAGTTATCTTTTTGATCAAGTGTGTATAATCCCTCGAAGACTTGGTTTTGTGCGGTGAAGCTAGCAAAGTCTTCCTCAGCTGTCGTATTTAAAGTCAGTAATTCACTGGTTTCAAGAAATTTAATTTTGTCCGGGGAAGTTTTTGCGGCAGATTTGTCATTGTTATTTCCGCATGCTGTGAGTAAAAGTACTGTCAAAATGGCAAAAATAGGCAATGTTTTCTTAAAAAAATGCATGGTTTTCTCCCCTTCTATCTGTGTATTTACCGTTATTATAAGTATTCCGATAAGATAAGTCAAATTAATAGTTTCTACAAAAACAGCTTGACGCATAAAAAATCACATGATAAGATATTTCTTGCAAATAAGAATGATTACGTTTTACGATACGTAATCGCATTTTACATAGTGTGGCTTTGGAGTTTAAATCGTAATCATTACGAAAAAGGAGAGATAATATGAAGAAATGGTCGTTTTTAGTTGTAACAGTGTTGGCATTCGTTTTAGTTTTGGCGGGATGTGGCGTTGGTAGTGATAAAGTAAGCGAGGATAAGAGTAAGCTCAAGGTAGTGACAACTTTTTACCCGCTGTATGATTTTACTAAAAATGTGGCTGGAGATAATGCTTCGATTGAGATGTTGATTGATGCTGGGACGGAGCCGCATGATTACGAACCGAGCGCCAAAGATATCGCTAAAATCGAGGAAGCCGACGTTTTTGTATATAACAGCGAAGACATGGAAACCTGGGTGCCAAGTGTACTTAAAAGCTTAGACTCGAAAAAGTTGACCGTAATTGACGCTAGTAAAGGGATTAAGCTCGTTGAAGGTACGGAAGAAGAGCATGATCATGACCATGGGGAAGAAGAGCACCATCACGAACATGATCCACACGTGTGGCTAAGCCCGGTCTTGGCCCAGCAAGAAGTGGCTAATATCCAGAAAGGCCTAACAAAAGCAGATAAAACAAATGCGGATACATACAAAAAGAACGCAGAAAACTATACCGACAAATTAAAAACACTCGATAATAAGTTTAAAACAGCTTTTGAAGGCGCGAAACAACGCGATTTCGTAACTCAACATGCAGCATTCCAATATTTAGCAAAAGAATATGACTTGCATCAAGTAGCGATTGCTGGCCTTTCCCCTGACCAAGAACCGAGTCCAGCGCGATTAGCCGAACTGCAAAAATACGTGAAAGCCAACAACATCAGTACCATTTATTTTGAAGAAGTAGCCTCGCCAAAAGTAGCAGAAACGCTCGCTAAGGAAACTGGCGCAACTCTCGAAGTACTGAGTCCAATCGAAGGAATCACCGATAAAGAACAGAAAAAAGGCATGGATTACATTGCTTATATGGAACAAAATTTACAGGCTTTGCAAAAAACAATTAAATAAGGAAGCGATCAAATGAAATATATCGATATAGCCAATATTGGTTTTAAATATGAATCCGAGCCAGTGCTTGAAAACATTTCATTTCAAGTGAGTGCGGGAGAATTTATCATACTAACAGGAGAAAACGGAGCAGCCAAATCAACACTGCTCCGTATTATTTTGGGCATTTTGCGTCCAGACAAAGGTTCTGTCACTTTTGCGAAAAAGAATGCAGATGGCGGTCGGCTTTTAACAGGTTATGTACCACAACAAATTGCTTCATTTAATGCGGGTTTTCCTAGTACGGTCCTTGAATTAGTGAGGTCTGGGCGCTTTCCAAATGGTAAATGGTTCAAACGACTGACTGCAAAAGATCATGCGCATGTCGAAAAAGCCCTAAAATCTGTAGAAATGTGGGATTATCGCCATAAACGTATCGGCGAGCTATCTGGCGGTCAAAAGCAGCGGATTTGCTTGGCGCGAATGTTCGCGACAGACCCAGATATTTTGATTTTGGACGAACCACAAACCGCGATGGATAAACAGAGTAAAATTCGCTTTTATGATTTATTGAAGCATGAAGCGCAAGTTCATAATAAAGCGATTTTGATGGTAACACATGATAGTGAAGAAATGGAAGATTATGTGGATAAGCATATTCGTCTTGTTAGAAAGGAGGATGTGTCATGGAAATGTTTCTCTATGGATTTATGCAAAGAGCCTTCCAAGCATCAATGATTATTGCGATTATTGCGCCACTTTTAGGGGTTTTCTTAATTATACGAAGACAGTCGCTGATGGCAGACACGTTGTCGCATGTGTCGCTTGCTGGTGTTGCTTTTGGGTTAGTTTTAAATGTGAATCCAAGTATCACGACGCTGATTGTAGTAGTAATTTCGGCGCTAGGAATTGAATATTTGCGCGGTGTTTATGTAACTTATTCTGAGTTATCAATTGCGATACTTATGGCTGGTGGACTAGCTGTGGCGTTAGTGTTGATGAGTTTGGATCAAGGTGGGATTACGACAAGTGTGCAGCAATACTTATTTGGCTCGATTGTGACAATAAGTAAGGCGCAAGTAGAGTTGTTAGTCGTTTTAGGGGTGGCTATCGTAGTGTTGTTTCTCGTGTTTAAACGGTTTATGTTTGTGCTGACTTTTAGCGAAGATGTGGCGGTTGCAGAGGGAGTTCCGGTGCGTTTGATTTCGCTGTTATTCAGTGTGGTTACAGGGATTGCGATTGCGGTCATTATGCCAATAGCGGGAGCGTTACTAGTATCAGCGCTCATTATACTTCCGGCAGCAATCGGCATGCGCATTTCAAAAGGGTTCCTGATGTGTGTTATTAGTGCTATTCTAATTGGTTTAGTTGGAATGTTTTCAGGTCTTGTATCTTCTTACCAACTAGGAACCCCACCAGGCGCAACGATTACGTTAATGTTTATTGTGCTTTTCGTTATTTCGACACTTATTTTAAAAGTGGTTCGTAAGTAATTGTCAGATTGAAGTTTCACCATTTAGTATCGCCGTGCAGAGTTCTTCATTATGGATAATCCAGTTTTTCTCTTTCTTTTCAATCTGGTTCGTTAGTTTTAGTGCTTGTAAATCTTTATAAAAACAGCTTTTCGAAAGATTACTATAAGAAAGTAGATGGCTTGTTTTAATCTCTTGAGGTAGCACAACAGTATGATTATCTATAGTTGAACCATGAAGCATAGCCATATTCGAAAATGTGATTTTAAGTTTTTCAGAAGCCGGACTACTCGCCATTAAACTTTTAAAGTAAACGTGAGTAGTCTGGTTTTTCATTATGAAAAACTGAAACCCAAAATTCTCAGGAAACATGGAAAGAAAATACTCCATATCGATTTTAGAATACTTATAAAGCGAGCATTTAGAAAGTGTTTTAAAATTAAAACGATTATTACTTTGATCCAGTAACGTAAAATAATTTAAAAATGTTCCTTTGCCTTGAATAGAGTAAATTTTCGAATGCTCTTTACCATCGTTCAAAAGCAAAGCGATATATCCATCGACTACAAGATAAATGTAATTATCAACGTCAGCTTTTTCAGTTAACAAGCTGGCGTTTTTTGGTACCTCTACTTTTTCATATGCAATTTTTCCTTCATGGGACAGACGAATGAATTCTTGGTAATTATATAAAGTCTTTTGCATGACGTTTCTCCAATCTTGTTCAAGTCTTTTGTAAACATAATTGTATCAGAATGCAGGAAGTGCGTTGTATGCAGTTTAGTAGTATTTTATGGATAAATGTTTCTAAAATGTGAAGTTTTTAAATTAAATAAAGTCTATTTTTAAGAAAAAAGTGTGATTTGGTTGCGGTAATGAAGGGGTTAGCCCGTTTTGGTGCAAAAGTCCAAAAATAGTATTTTTTATTAAATTGTTACGAACGTAGGTTCTGTGTTATAATTCAACTGGATTGTAAAGGAGGTTTATTGATGAAAAAAGTGCAGATTTCAGTGAGGCGTTTAGTCGAGTTTGTTCAGAGAAGCGGTAGTATTGATAGCCGAATGACTACTTCAGATCGCGCCTTAGAAGGAACAAAAATTCATCAATTACTCCAAAAAGAAGCGGGAGAAGAATACGTTGCAGAAGTCCGGTTGAACATTGACCGAGTAGTGGATGAGGTTGCTTTTTCGCTCGATGGCCGCGCAGATGGCATTATTAACGGGCAAATGATAGATGAAATTAAAACAACCGAAACGCCAATGGAAGAAATTACCGAAGATTTCCGGCCACTTCACTGGGCGCAACTGATTTGTTACGGATTTATGCTCGCTGAAAAGTCAAATTTGGCAGAAGTTACGCTACAATTAACGTATTATCAAGTAACTGATAAAGAAGTAAAACAATTTCAACGTGTCATGAGTCGCGAAGAAATGAGTACTTTTGTAGACGATTTACTTTCAAAATACGCGATTTGGGCAAAAGCAGCGGCGGCGTGGGAAATGAAGCGAAATAAAACGATTCAAGAATTAACTTTTCCATATGATAGCTATAGAAATGGGCAAAGAGAGCTTGCGATTGCGGTGTACCGGACGGTGTCTTCGGAAGAGCGTTTATTTTGTGAAGCTCCAACTGGTATTGGCAAAACGATGTCGACTTTATTCCCAGGAGTTAAGGCAATGGGTGAAGGAAAAACCGATAAATTATTCTACTTCACGGCAAAAACGATTACACGACAAGTTGCCGAAGATGCACTCGATGAAATGCGCCGCAAAGGTTTAGCTGCCAGAAGTGTGACAATTACGGCGAAAGACAAGATTTGCTTTTTAGATGAGCGGAAATGCGAGCCAGATCATTGCCAATTTGCGCGTGGTTATTATGATCGTTTGAATGAAGCTTTGTTTGATATGTTGCAGTCGGAAGAAGCAATTACGCGGCCGGTTGTAGAGGGATATGCCCGGAAATACACGCTTTGTCCGTTTGAATTGTCGCTCGATGTAGCGCTTTTTTGTGATGTGATTGTTTGCGATTATAATTATTTATTTGATCCGGTCGTCTATTTAAAGCGTTTTTTTGCAGAAGGTCCGGGAAAATATACATTTTTAGTAGATGAAGTGCACAATTTAGTAGACCGCGCACGCTCGATGTATTCAGCCACGCTACGAAAATCGTTGGTTATGCAAGTGAAACGCGGCCTGGATAAAAAATTAAACAAACGCTTATTAAATTCGGTAAATGCAATGAATAAAGAAATGATTATGCTCAATAAAAAGCTAACAGACTTAGGCGAAACGATTTACGTGGAAAAAGAAAAATTGGCTGATTGGAACGATGCAGTATTGAAATTCACATTTGTAGCGAAAGAATGGCTGCCGCAAAATACTCAGTCGGAATCACAAGCAGATGTGCTAGAGCTTTACTTTGAAAGCCTGAGATACCTGACAATTGCAGAGTTTTATGATGAGCGCTACGTTACGCAAATTACGAGTTGTCGCGGCGATTTAGACATAAAACAGCTATGCTTGGACCCAGCTTTCTTACTATCAGAAAAACTCAAACTCGGAAGTAGCTCGGTGCTCTTTTCAGCAACACTTCGACCAATCGATTACTATGCAAATGTGCTCGGTGGTGAAAAAGACACGAGCCGAATGATGTTCGCTTCCCCTTTTAAGCAAAAAAATATGCACTTGCTTGTGGCTGATTATATAAGCACAAAATATCAAATGCGCGAAACAAGTCTAGAGGCTGTTGTGGATGCTCTATATACTCTGGCTTCTGGGAAAACTGGGAACTATTTATTTTTCTTCCCATCCTTCCTATATTTACAAAATGTATACGACTTATTTAACGAAAAATACCCAGATGTCCGGGTACGGAAACAAGAAACCGCGATGGATGAAGAGCAGCGGGACGATTTTTTGGGAGAGTTTCAAGCAGAAAATGAAGAAACACTCGTTGGATTTTGCGTTTTAGGAGGCGTTTTTTCTGAGGGAATTGATCTTCGTGGCGAGCGACTGATTGGTGCGGCGATTGTGGGCGTGGGTCTTGCGCAACTGAATCATGAATCGGATTTAATTAAAGATTACTATAACAAGACGATTGGGCGTGGCTTCGACTATGCCTACCAAATTCCGGGGATGAATAAAGTGCTCCAAGCTGTTGGGCGCGTGATTCGTGGAGAATCGGACCGCGGGGTGGTGTTGCTCATAGAAGAACGTTTTTCCGCCAATCACTACCGAGCATTATTCCCTGCGCACTGGAACCATGCAAAAACAGTGAAGAGCACGGCCGAGATTTCCCAAGAAGTGAATGGATTTTGGCGGAATAGCTGATTTTCTAGTAGAATAGAAGTAATTAGTCATTTTTGGGAGGAAATTATGTATAAAATTATTGCGATAGATATTGATGGCACATTATTAAATGACGCGCACGAAATCACTCCAGCAGTGCGTGATTCTATTAAAGCAGCAAAAGAAAAAGGAGTAAAAGTTGTATTGTGTACAGGTCGTCCGCTCGCCGGAATTAAAAAAAGCTTAATCGAACTAGATCTTTTAGATGTCGGTGACTACGCGATCACCTTTAACGGCGCGGTTGTTTTAGAAACTGCTTCCGAAAAAACATTAGCAGATATTACCCTTAATAAAACAGAATTAGAAGAAATTTACGCATTTTGCCACGCTGAAAATGTCAATGTTACTTATTTTGACGGCAAAAACATGTATGTTCCAAGTCGCAAAATCACAGAAATTACTTGCCAGGATTCGCTATTATTACAAACGCCTCTATATCATTTGCCAGTTGAGGAAGCTCCCGAGTCCATCCACGTCTCGAAAGTAATGTTGCTAGACTCACCAGAAAAAATCACAGATGTTATTAAAAAATTACCAGCGACAATCAAAGACAAATTTTATGTAGTTCGTAGCGTCCCATATAATCTGGAATTCTTGCAAAAAGGTGTAAACAAAGGATCAGCTCTCGCAAGTTTAGCTGATAAATTAGGTGTAAATCAAAGTGAAGTCATGAGTATCGGCGACCAAGAAAATGATATTACGATGATTGAATACGCTGGAATGGGCGTTGCGATGGGAAATGCGACGGAGCATATTAAAGAAATTGCCAACTATACGACAACGACCAATAACGAGGACGGTGTAGCACAAGCAATTCAAATGCTCGTACTCGACCGGTAAAAACAGTAGTAAAAATAGAATTTTGCCCTGCGCAGAAAATTTTGATTAAGCTAGAGCCTGAAAATAGTTATAAAAAGTCGAAGCTTCCCATAAAGGAGTTTCGGCTTTTTTGTCTAATTAAGCACTTTATAACATATAGTCCTTTAAAATTGTCACTAAAAGTTCATAAAGAAATTGATTTAATAGCGATACTGCCGAAAAGTGATATAGCTTGAAGTTACTCCACTGTCATATGATGTGTGATAATAACAAAACTTCATTAGTAAAGGATGAAATTGTAATGAATAAAAACGGAAACTTTCTAAAAAAAGTAGGTTTAGCATTACTAAGTATTTTAATTATTGTTAGCACCATTTTCCAAACAACTGTTGTAAAAGCGGCAACAAGTTATGGCTCGCAATTTTTAAACACAGTAGAACTTTTAGATAAAGATGGTGTACCACAAACAGATTTTGGTTACTATGACAACATGGATGTACATTACACCTGGTCGATTCCTAATTCAACAGACGTAAAAGCAGGCGACACAATGGATTTCACTTTGCCAAGTCAATTAGCGCTGGCAACGGACCTTGCTTTTGACGTGAAAGATAATAAAGGACAAATAGTTGGAACGGCTACTGTGAAAGCGGCAACAAATCAAGTGACACTCGTTTTCAGTGATTACGTAGAAAAACATTCTGATATTAAAGGGGAGCTAGATTTCTGGACCGCTTTTAACCAAAAAATAATTACTGGAAATGAAACGATTAATTTGGAATTTCCTCTTGAAAATGGAACGACTGGAATAGAGGTAGAAGTTGGCGAAAAAAAAACAGTCGGCCCAACAGAAACGCTATTCAAATATGGTTGGATCGATGCTAATAATCCAAGTTTGATCCATTGGGTTGTTCGAGTGAACTACGCCAAAGTGAACATTCCGAGTGCCATTTTCACGGATATCATCGGCGCCAAACAAACATTAAATTTTGATTCTATCAAAGCGTTTCACGGAACGTATTCAGCAGACGGAATATTTACAGCAGGCACGCCGATTTCCAGCACCAATTTTTCTGCAACGAGCGATGGATTCAGAGTAGATTTAGGAACGCTAACAGATTCCGTGCAAATTTCTTATACAACAACCGCGACAGATGGCGGGAAGTCCACTCAGTACGATAATACCGCCAAATTAATGGGAATCGATTTTGCCACGAAACAAACATTGACTTGGACACCAGCATCAGGAGGTGGCGGTGACGCGGACGGTACAACTGGTTCAGTCACACTCACGAAAGAAGATGCGAAAACAAAAGCAACTCTCGCTGGCGCAGAATTCAAACTAGTGGATTCAAAAGGTACTATTTTACAAGAAAACATTGCAACGGATGCGAGCGGGCAACTTAGTATTGCCAACCTGAAATTTGACACTTATCAATTAATCGAAACAAAAGCTCCGGATGGCTACAAGCTTGATGTGACACCAGTAGAATTCACTATTGACGAAAACAACAATGCGATTACCGTAACAAAAGAAAACACTCTTAACACCGGCTCCGTAGAACTGACGAAACTAGATGCCACAACCAAAATATCCCTAGCCGGAGCAACATTTGAACTACAAGATAAACAAGGAAACATCTTACAAACCGGCCTAACTACGGATGAAAATGGCATCCTAACAGTAACAGATTTAGTGCCAGGAACCTACCAATTTGTGGAAACCAAAGCTCCTATTGGTTATGAAATCGATACAACCCCAGTCATTTTCGAAATCGTAGCAGGCGAAACAGATCAACCAGTAAAAGTAACAAAAGAAAACACACCAGAAACCCCAATACCGCCAACTCCAGTACCACCAGTACCAAATGAACCGACTGTGCCTCCAGCAAAACCAGAAGTACCAGTCACACCTAACAAACCAGAACCTAGCAAGGAAAGCCCAAAACCAACCGAACCAGGCACAACCACTATAAAACTTCCAACAACCGGCGATACCCCACTTGTTAACGGCTGGGGACTGTTACTCGTAGCGATTTCAGCGAGCGGCCTAATTGCACTTAGAAGAAAATAATAAAAAACCGTAAGCGCGTTATTAATGTGCTTACGGTTTTTTGCATTAAATTTTTTAACTATAAAAAGTAATAACTCCAACGATAGCAGAAATAATTATCAAAACAGAACATATAATACTAATGATAGATAATACTTTAGTCGTTTTGTTAATAGATGTAACTTCTACTCGAATTGAACGGTTACTATAGATAAGAGTTATAATAGCGATGATTAATCCAAATGGTACAAAAAATGAGATGATCGAAAAAACAAGAGCAAGTATATCTTTATTTTTTTTCGTAGTTGGCATAGTGTCCTCCCGTTTGATTAACTAGTTTTCTTTTATTGTATAATGCTTAATAATATAGCGCAAGCATGGATTTATCGTATTTTTATGCTTTGAAAATAACAAAAAACCGTAAGCACACTTATACAGTGCTTACGGTTTTTTCATATAGTTCTAGTCTGATCTTGCAAAACAGCCTTCAATGAATGATAGGCCGGTATAGATAAGTTTAAATCAACACGGTTAATCTGTTGTGCCATTTGTGGTTGAATGCCGGAAATGAATGCTTCGACACCAAGCAATTTGAGCACGGTTACCAAGTTGTTGAGCATTTCTCCAAGTGCATCGTCAAAAGATGTAATTCCTGACAAGTCAATACAAAGTTGTTCCACGCCAAGGTGAACGCATTTGTTTGCCGTGATTTCGGATAATTTGTCTGCCCGGTCACGGTCCACTCGTCCCATTAAAGGAAGTATCGCTAATTTGTCCGTAATTGAAATGACTGGGGTGCTAATTTCTTCAATTAAGCGATGTTGTTGTTCTAAATGTTGAACGATGTCATTGTAGTACATTGCCGAGAAGGCCTCGTTGATTCGGTCAAATCCGTGGTTAACCATCGCCAAACTTGATGAAAAGTCGCATTTAGACACTTCATCATTATGAATACAAAAATCACCAACAGCAGTTACAAATTCGCGGCGCAGTTTATCTAGGGTAGTAATAACTTCAGGTAGTGGCACTTCATTTTCCATACGACGCGCGTACATGTTATCGAGCCATTTATCCAGTTTTTCAAAGAAAGCCTTTTTACCAGTGAAGTAAGAAATGATTAGGTCAGCGGTTTGTTCACTATCAGCGCGCAGTTCATCTTTGTAGCGCGGCGAGTAAACAAAGCTAGTATACGTATTTTCATTTTCATAAATTTTTGATAACCAATTGTTAATGATTTCTTCGGTATGAGCCCTTAAATACAGTTCCATACGTCCGTTCGATTCATTCATACCAGACAGCCCCTTTAAGTCTAAGTATAATAACTACTTTTCTTATATTCTATGCTCAAAAAGGTGTACTGTCCATTTAAATTTTGGAAAAAAAGTTAATTTATTGAAAATGTAATATTAGTTAACAAATTCGTCGTTATTTTTTTGTTAAAATTCCGAAGCTATTTAGGCTTGGTCATGGTATAATATTACAATATGGATAGAAAGGAAGTTTTTTGTGGGATTACAGGATGAACTTACAGTGATGCAACCAGTGGTCATGAAGATTTTTTCAAAAAGTGTCCGCGAAAATCGATTATCTCACGGCTATTTACTGGAAGGATCAAGTGGTACAGGGAAGAAACGCACAGCACTTTGGTTAGCTCAGAGCCTTTTTTGTTTAGAAAGAACTGAGACTGAACTTGCTTGTGGGAAGTGTGCCAATTGTACGAGAATAGCGAGTCATAATCATCCGGATGTTCATTTGCTAGAGCCAGATGGAGCTAGTATAAAGATTGATCAGGTTCGCGCGTTGAAGCAAGAATTAAGCAAACGTGGGATGGAATCAGATCAAAAGGTAGTTATCATTTACGATGCAGAAAAAATGACTGTGCAATCAGCCAATAGTCTGCTGAAATTTATAGAAGAACCAGAAGGCGGTTTGTTATTATTATTTTTAACAACAAATCCCGGGCAAATTTTGCCAACGATTCAATCAAGACTGCAACCTGTCACATTTAAATCACTGACTTTTGATAGTCTACTCGCTTCGCTAACAGCAGCAGGCATTTCCGAACAAAAAGCGCGGATTTATGCTAGCATTACTGGAAGTGTAGAGCAAGCGAAGGCGTTTGAAGAGAGTGAGTGGTTTGGTGAGGCAAGAAATGTAGTCATCAAGTTGTACGAAGGAATTCACCATCAAGGGACCAGCCCGTTAATTATCATTCAAGAATCATGGATGCCACTTTTTAAAGAGAAAGACAAGATGGCGCTTGGGCTCGAATTGTTGTTACTGCTGTACCGTGACCGGCTGCACCTTACACTTGAAGAGAACTACGAACCAATTTGTACTGCGCAAAAAGAAATGCTCGGACAAGATGCACTGCGCAAATCACTGTCCGAAACCACAGGGGAAATCGAGAAGATTCTCGCTGCGAAATCAAAACTGGATTCCAATATGAACACGCAACTTCTAATGGAGCAGTTAGTTCTGGAAATCCAAGGGAGGTAATCGCTATGCTTAAAATTGTAGGCGTCCGTTTTAAAGACGTTGGTAAAATATATTATTTCTCACCTGGCGAACTGGAAATTACAGAAAACCAAGGTGTTATTGTTGAAAATGCACAAGGAATTGAATTTGGTAAAGCAGTCATTGAGCCGCGCTATGTGGACGAAGAAGATGTTGTTTTACCGCTTAAAAAAGTACTTCGTGTTGCAACCGAGGCGGATTATAAGTGTGTTGCTGAAAATGGCGATTCATGTCAGAAAGCCTTTTTATTATGTGATGAAAAAATCCGTGAACGCGAACTTGAGATGAGTTTGGTTGATGTTGATTACACCTTTGACCGTAATAAAATCATTTTTTACTTTACTGCGGAAGGTCGTGTCGATTTCCGGGAGCTCGTGAAAGATTTGGCGTCTGTTTTCCGGACTCGCATCGAACTCCGCCAAATTGGTGTTCGTGATGAAGCGAAATTGCTTGGTGGGATTGGTCCATGTGGTCGTATGCTGTGCTGTTCCACGTTCCTAGGCGATTTCGAACCCGTTTCCATCAAAATGGCGAAAGACCAAAACTTATCCCTTAATCCAACGAAAATTTCTGGTTTATGTGGACGTTTAATGTGCTGTTTGAAATATGAGAACGATGAATATGAGCAAGCAAAACGTGAAATGCCTGACGTTGGTGTAAAAGTAAAAACTCCAGAAGGCACAGAAGCACGTGTTTCGGGAATCAACTTGCTTTCAAGAATCTTACAAGTGAGTTTGCCCGAAGAAGAGACGGTTATAGAATACGAACTGGACGAATTACGCCCATACAACGAATTTCTAAAACAACCGGCAAAGTCTTGAGGTGAAAAAATTGGATAAAAAAGCTATTTTTGACTCAGTCAGTAATATGGAGGAGCGAATTGGCGAATTGTATCAGCAACTTGGAGATCTAAAGACAAACTTAGGCGAAATGTTGGAAGAAAATAACCGATTAAACCTTGAAAACGAGCATTTACGACGCAGACTTTCTTTGACGGATGAAGCGACACCAGAACCTAAAGCCGAAACAGAGGCTGAGCATGGTGTGATGGCGCCCAACCGCAAAGAAGCAATGCAGCAAATGATTGAACTAGGGGAAGGTTATGACAATCTTGTCCAACTTTACAAGGAAGGGTTTCATGTTTGCAATGTACATTTCGGCAGCCCGCGTGGCAATGATGAAGATTGTTTATTTTGCTTATCCTTGCTCAATAAAAAATAACATGACGGGCCTTTCTCGATTCAAGAGAAGGGCTTTTTGCTAGAAAAGGTGAATCATTTGGAAAAACTCAAATTAATAGGCGATGAACGACTAGATTACTTACTAGCGGAAAATTTGCGGATTATTCAAAGCCCATCCGTATTTTCATTTTCGATAGATGCGGTTCTCCTTGCGAAATTCAGCTATTTACCCATTCGGAAAGGGAAGATAATTGATTTGTGCAGCGGGAATGGGATTATTCCTTTACTACTTAGCACACGAACGGAAGCGAAAATAGTTGGCGTTGAAATCCAGGGACGCCTGGCAGATATGGCAAAAAGAAGTATTGCGTATAATCATTTGGAAGAGCAAATTGAAATGATCGAATACGATTTGAAAAATATTACAGACCTCATTCCAAAAGAGCGCGCAGATATCGTTACTTGTAATCCGCCGTATTTCGCAACACCAAATACCAGTTTGAAAAATACCAATGAACATTTTCGGATTGCTCGTCATGAAGTAATGTGCACGTTAGAAGATACGATTCGCGTGGCGGCCAGTCTTTTAAAACAAGGCGGAAAAGCCAATTTTGTCCATCGTCCGGAACGATTGTTAGATATCATCGATTTAATGCGAAAATATCGCCTAGAGCCAAAACGCATTCAATTTGTCCATCCGCGACTAGACCGGGAAGCGAACACGGTACTTGTTGAAGGAATTAAAGACGGAAAACCTGGTGTGAAATATGTTCCGCCTGTTATCGTATATGACGAGCAGGGCGAATATACACCAGTGATTAAGGAGATTTTATATGGCGAAAGCGAGTGAGCATTTCTTTTATGTGCTAAAATGTAATGATAATTCGTATTATGGCGGTTATACGACCGATGTAGTGCGCCGAGAAGCAGAGCACAATGCGGGGATTAGGTGCAAATATACAAAAACTCGCCGCCCGGTAAAAGTCATCCATTTTGAAAAATTTGAAACAAGAAGTGAAGCCACAAAGGCAGAAGCAGCATTCAAAAAATTATCACGTAAAAATAAAGACGCCTATTTAATCGAACAACGGGAGGAGGAATCCGAATGATAAAAAGTCAAAAAAGCTTTAGCGGAGCGAGCCAAGGAGCATTGTATTTAGTGCCGACGCCAATTGGGAATTTAGAAGATATGACTTTCCGGGCAATTCGGATGCTGAAAGAAGCAGATATTATTGCAGCAGAAGACACGCGAAACACGGTGAAACTTTTAAATCATTTTGAAATTACGACCCGAATGACGAGTTATCATCAGTTTACGAAGGAAAATAAAGAAGATAATATTATCCAGCGAATGTTAGACGGGGAAGTGGTTGCGCTTGTTAGCGACGCCGGGATGCCTTCTATTTCTGACCCGGGGTACGAACTTGTCCAAAATGCGCTAAACGCCGAAATTCCAGTTATTCCATTACCCGGAGCGAATGCTGCTTTAACTGCATTGATTGCGTCAGGTCTCGCGCCGCAGCCATTTTACTTCTACGGTTTCCTGCCACGTCAAAATAAAGAGCGTAGCCAAGCGGTCGAAAAACTAGCCGCTCGCGAAGAAACTTGGATTTTGTATGAATCGCCACATCGTTTGAAAGAAACGCTAAAAGCAATCATTAAAAGTACTGGAAATGACCGGAAAATTGTCCTATGCCGCGAACTTACAAAACGATTTGAAGAATTTTTGCGAGGAACGGTAGAAGATGCACTGAACTGGGCGACGGATGAAGAAGTACGCGGGGAATTTTGCTTGATTATTGAAGGGAATGCTAATCCACCTCTTGCAGAAGAGCAATTGTGGTGGCAAGAGCTTGATATTAAAACACACGTGAGTACCGTTATGGAACAAGAAAACATCAGTTCCAAAGAAGCGATTAAAACAGTGATGAAAGCGAGAAATTTACCGAAACGAGAAGTGTATTCCGCCTATCATGAAATAAAATAAAAACATGCGCGAAGTCTTAAACGAGGACTTCGCGTATGTTTTTTTATAACGTATCACCAAATCGGCGTTGGATTTCTTCCATTAACTCAGCGGCGCCTTCTTTACTAAGCGTCAATTTGCCATCCACGAATTTTTTATTATCAACAGAAAATTCTCCGGTGACATCACATACCAAACCAGCAGAATATTTTTTCAACACAATCGCATCTTCATCTGTAAAAATTTCTAACGGATCTTTGACATTTAAATTCATGGTCCGTCTAATTTCAATCGGGATAACCACGCGACCAAGTTCGTCAATTTTTCTTACCATTCCAGTCGATTTCATTTTCTCACCTTCTTGATAATTTTTATTTATTTTAACAGAAAATTAAAGGAATAGGAATGATTTCATAGTGAAAAGGGTATAGAGCATAAGTAGACGAATTAGGGGGATAAGAAATGAATATAGTTATAGCATTAATTCCGGCAGTGATGTGGGGGATTATGCCGTTAGTTGTTTCGAAAATCGGTGGCAAACCGAGGCAACAAATCATTGGTACAACATTCGGAGCACTAGCTTTTGCAATTGGTGTTTTTATTTTTACAAATCCAGAATATACTGCAACGATAATTATTGCTAGTTTTGTCTCAGGGGCATTTTGGAGCTTAGGGCAAATGAACCAGTTTCGGGCCTTTACGCAAGTTGGTGTTTCAAAAACAATGCCACTTTCGACTGGGATGCAGTTAGTTGGTACATCACTTTTTGGTGTATTCGCCTTTCACGAATGGGGTACAACATCCAAGCTAGTATTAGGATTTTCCGCATTAGCACTTATCATTGTCGGGATATTTTTAACAAGTTATCAACAACATAAGGACGAAAATTCCGGTCAAAATATGAAAAAAGGAATTATCACTTTACTTATTTCATCTGTGGGGTACGTAGGTTATGTTGTCATTACACGTTGGTTTGATATTAGTGGATGGGACGCGATTTTGCCACAAGCAATTGGGATGGTTGTCGCAGGATTACTATTCTCGATTAAATCTGAAGAGAAGCGTTTCACGAAGCAAACATGGTTGAATATGATTCCTGGTGTTATGTGGGCAACAGGGAACTTGGCCTTGTTATTCTCCAACAAATTAGTCGGAATTGCTACCGGTTTCTCACTCTCACAAATGGGTGTCGTAATTTCGACAATTGGTGGGATTCTGTTCCTTGGAGAGAAGAAAACGAAGAAAGAATTGATTTTGGTCATTATCGGAGTAGTTTTAGTAATTATCGGTGGAACGATGATTGGAATAGCCAAAAGCTAAAACGGGACTTTCGATTTGATATATGCTCCATGATATACTTGAAATAATCTAAATTAAAGGTGGTAATGTTAATAATGAATGCGAAATTAGAAGTAAATGCTGATCTGGTCAAAGAATCCTATGTCTATTTATTGTCGCGATATCTCGTTTTACGTCAAGAAAATTTTGATACGAAAGAAGATAAAATTCCTTATAACACACTGAAGCATAACTCAGTCTCACCAGCAGATGCAAACTTTGTAAATCCGAATTTTGACGTAGTTTATTCAGAAGCTTGGGTCGCAGTAGATGATGAAAATGCAGTTATTTTAGAAGTACCGGAAATAAAAAATCGGTACTACACAGTTCAACTTTTAGATGGCTGGGGCGAAGTTGTAAATAATATCAACGAGCGCAATTACCCAGATCATCCACATGGAAAATTTGCTTTCGTTAAAAAAGGAACCAATCCTTCCGTGCCAAGTGACGCTGTAAAAGTTGAATTACCATCAGAAAAAGTAAAATTACTCCTTCGCGTAGAACAAAAGGATGATCCAGAAGGCGCAGTAAAACTTCAAAAAGCATTCAAATTCGACGCACCAGACAATATAAAAATCAAAGAACCACTTGAAATTCCGCATTTTACTAACGCAGAATTTTTATTAGAAGAAATTTATTCCAATTTAGAAGCATTATTAGCAACATATCCTGATAAAATGCCAAAAGCCGCAGAATTCCAAGATAAAGCAAGAAAAGTGGCAGCCTATATAGAGCTTGGCGAGGAACAAAAAAATGAAGTAAGAGAATTAATTAAGAAAGAAGCCATTCCATATTTTACTAACGGTGCAAGAGGCTTTGGTACACAAAAAGGTGGTTGGTCGATTACATACGTGGTCGGCGCATTCGGAAATGATATTCTATCACGTGCAATCATTAATTATGGTGGTATTTGGGCGAATACAATCCAAGAATCACTATATTTCATCGGTCAAAAAGGAACTGATGGCGGCCAATTAACTGGAGATAAAGTATACAAAATCCATTTCCCAGCAGATGAACTTCCATCAGAAATGGCAGATGCATTTTGGTCCGTGACACTATACAGCGTTCCGGATTATCACGTAATTCCGAACAAACTAAATAAATTCTGCATCAATGATTACACAGGTCCAAAACGAAGCGAAGACGGCAGCTTAACGCTTTATATTGCGGCCGAAAAACCAGCTGATGTAGATCCAGGAAATTGGTTACCGAGCAAGGCTGGACAAGAATTCTCCTTAAACTTCCGGTTATATGTTCCAAAACAAGAAGTACAAGAAGGAAAAGTGTTCTTACCACCGCTTGAAGTACTTTAATTCTCACAATAAACTAAGTATGAAACTACCTCTTTTGAGGAGTGACATACTTAGTTTTTTTATGTGGAGACTAGAAAAAACTAGCTTTTTGTACCGAATTAAGACTCTTTTGAAGGGTTTTGATTAAAAAAATGCCGTTTGTTCACCGAAAAGACACAAATGAAGCTTTTTCGAAAGAATGGAGATACTAAAATCAGACCTCCGAGAATAATATATCTGTTATGATATATATTATTAGATAATATTAATGACAACCTGGAGGAAGCAAAAAATGAGAAAACTACCTGTTGTTGTTTCTCTTGCTTTGTGTTTTAGCCTAGTTAGTCCAAGTTTGTATGCTGATGCAGATACAACAACTGCGGACCTCATCACTAAGGAAGCAGTAAATGACGATAAAGATTTAACAAATAATCCACAGACAACTACTGATTCAAACGCACAATCAGCTAGTGAAGATACCTCAAACCCATCACCCAACCCTACAGCCAAGAAAAATATACTAAAAAACAATTTGAAATCAACTTCTGAAAATGGAAATACGTATGCAGACATATTCCCAGATGCTAATCTAGCCAAAGTAATCGCCAAAACTATCAGCGGAAACGAAGATATTAATGTGGAAGTAACAGATGCTGAATTACAAAGTGTAACTAATTTAGTAGCAAACAACCAAGGCATTACCAGTTTAGCGGGGATAGAACGCTTAACGGCGCTAGAAAGTATTAATGTGAATTACAACGAACTGACAAGCATAGATCCATTGTTCGATAGCTCTACGCTAAAATCTATTAGCGCAAACAATAATAAGCTTTCAGGCACATTTAGCATGGTCAAAACGATGCCAGAATTAGAAACGTTAGATATATTCTATAATTCTATCAAAGAATTAGACGTCGAAAATCAGCCCAAACTAGTGACCCTTTCAGCGGATGAACTAGAACTCCAAAAGTTATCGCTGAAAAATCTGCCGCAATTAAATGCTATTGGTAGAAATATCGGCAGCGTTAGTATTGACTGGGGTGAATTAGAAAGCGTAAACTTAGTCAATTTGCCAAAAATCCAACGAGTAGATATTAGCGGGAACTATTTAACGAGTGATGATTTGCATTTAGAAAACCTACCTGGAGTTACGGGTATGGATCTGAGTAGTAATGAACTTACTGAGCTGCCACAACTGACCGATTTTACAAAACTGACTTCTATTAATGTGAGAAGTAATAATATTGGTAAGCTAGATTCGAATAAACTTGTTAACGTACCAAATCTTGCCAAGCTAAACGCGGATAAACAAACGTTGGTCCTGCCAAAAACAATTGCAGCAGGGGATTTCACCATCCAAAATCCTATTGAAAACTTAGCGGGTCAAATTACAGCGCTAAAAACAATTTCAAATAACGGAACTTACGTAAATCCAAACATTACATGGACAAGCGAAAATTTGACAGGTTTATCGAAGGTTTCCTATACATTTGATGAAGATATCAATAGCCCGACAGTTGTTGGGAAATTCACAGGAACCGTGACACAACCAATTGAAGTGAAAGCTTTACCGGTTATTACAGCCGATAAAAGTATTTCGTACGAACCAATCAATCCAAAAGACGAAGCAACCTTTTTACGAGATATTCATGCATCTGCTTCTGAAAATGGTCAAATTACTAGTGATTACAGTGAAGTAGTCGATTTTAACACACCTGGCAACTACACGGTGACGCTCCAAGCTAAAAATGACTTTAATATAAAGGCAATTCCTGTAACAGTCGTTGTGCATATTAGTGACATTCAAAAACCACAAGTAACAGTTGCTTCTAATGAGGTTAACTTTGAAGTGGGGACAGAACTAACAAGTGAGGCGCTTCTTGCTAAATCGGGCGCGGTCGTTACAGATCCATACGATGAAGCAATCAAGATGGAAGTGGACTTAACCGAAGTCGACACAACGAAACTAGGAACTTACGAAGCAACAATAACTGCGAAAAGCAAAAGTGGCGAATCAGCTGACCCGGTGAAAGTCACTGTTAAAATTGTCGATACAGAAAAACCAGTTATTCATGTCGTTAATCCTGAAATAACCGTAGCAAAAGATAGCGAACTAACAGCTGAACAAATCATTGAACAAGCTGGGATAACCGCAACAGATAACTACGATGAAGATGTGAGTTTACAGTTAGATTTTTCTGCTGTAAAAACGTCCAAACCGGGTAGCTACAAAGTAACTATTTATACGGAAGACGCTTCTGGCAATCGTTCGGAAACAGTGACAATTACTGTGAAAATCCCCGAACCTCAAAAAGGAGAAGTAACCGTTAAATATATCGATAGCGAGAACAAGGAAATCGCCGAAAGTAATACGCTTACTGGTGAATTAGGCGTGGCATATGAAACAATCGCTAAAGAAATTCCAGGATACACACTGGTAGAAAGCCCGACCAATGCAAGTGGGGTTTTTGAAGAAAATGGGCAAACGGTTCAGTATGTGTACATGGCAGTTAGCATTAGCTCAACTGATCCAGTGCAAGCAGGAAACAGTGTTACACCAGTGACACCAAAAGCCGAAAATAATTCCGTTGCTCCAACTAAAAAAGTATCTAGCAAAGTAGTGGCGAACCAAATGCCAATCAACCTTCCAAAAACAGGAGATAGCGCTAGTTTAATCTTTGTTTTCATGGGAGTTCTGTTGATAGCTGGATTAACCGTTTCTAAAGTTAGAAGAAAACATTAAGCAAAAAAATCACCCCGTAAAAAATTTTACGGGGTGATTTTTTTTATTTCTTTTTAAATAACAGTAATGGTGCGCTGATTAAAATGAGCAGTGCTCCGAAAATAGTGGATGATGTGTTTTGGTCAGTATCGCCAGTTTTTGGTAAAGCGCTATAAGTTGTTTTTTCGGTGGAAGGATTAGTAGTAACTTTATTAGTAGCTGGTTTTACGGTACTTGGTTCATTTACCACTGGATTAACAGTGATAGGTGTTGGTGTAACGATGTCTTTTTTATAAATATAATCAACTGTTTGTGTTGTATCAGTGAAAGTACCAGTTGCGTTTTCGGGTGTAGTTTCTAGCGTATAACCGGTGATTTTTTTGCTCATTGCTTGGTAATTACTATTAATAGTTCCGGTTAATGTGTCCGATGCTGCGATTTTGTTCCCATCACTATCAAGATAATTCACGGTTACATTAGCCCCGGCTGCAGGTGCGGGATTAGCGATATGAACCGTCACATTTACTGTATTGGAGACATTGCCAGCCTTATCAGTGGCTTGCACATCGACGGAATAATCCCCACTGACTGCTAAATTAACAGAGGAAGTAAAATTGCTTGTAAGACTAGCAGTGGAGTCGTAATTATCAGTAACGCTAGCATTAATATCCGTTAAAAATTGTTCTTCAGTAACGCTACTTTCGGGGGTGTAAGTGATGTCTGTTTTATCAGTTTTGACAACAGGTGCATTGATATCTTTTGGTTTTAAAGTGCCATTCGAGGTTGATTTATTCCCGGCTTTGTCTTCACTTGTAGCAGTTGCGGTCGCGAGCAAGGAATCGATATTTGCTTCGCCGCCTTCACCTGAATAAGTCGTTTTCCAATCGAACTTCACTTTTGCTTTGGATAAATTGTCCCAACTAGTAACTTTATCGAATTTAAAAGTAACGGTGTTAGTGGAGCTGTCAAAACTAGTTGTGCCTACTTGGTTGGTAATATCTTCACCGCCCACGGAAACTTGTAAATCTGTATAATTCATGCCAGTTGGTAGTGCTAATTTTATTTCTAGTTTGTAATCTTCTTGGGTTTGGTTTGTTAAAACAGGAAATGTAAGCGTGGATGTGTATTTATAGGGAGTGTTTACGTTCTCACTTATGCTTTGTACGAGTGAAGTATCTTGGGTATCGGCAAGCGCCGAAATAGGTGTAAGTGCTATTTGACCAGCGAGAGAGCTTAAAATAATAATGCTGGCAATGGTTTTTTTCTTGGTAAACATTTTTTTAAAACCTCTTTCCTTCAATTGGAATTTACTACAATTTAAGTGTAGCACTTCCGTTTTGTTCGTTAGTTTAATTCTAGTATGTTGATTTGGGATGTTTTGTCTAAAATGTGGCTAATGAGAATCATAAAAAGACGCTTTAATAGGAATGTTTTTACAATTAGCGTAATATAAGTGCTTTTCACGCCAAAACCCCCTACCATCTTCCAGCTATTTCCGCTATAATGAAGTAATTGAAAACTAAATTAAAGGATAAATAAGGAGGAAAACGATTTGAACATTATGATTGCGCTGATTCCTGCATTACTTTGGGGGACAGTTCCGCTAATTATTACCAAATTTGGCGGTTCAACAAGGCAACAAACGATGGGAATGACACTAGGGGCACTCACTTTTGCGGTAATCGTTTTCTTCTTTACAGATCCAGTTTATACGCTGAAAACAGTGAGCGTTAGTTTCATTACAGGTTGTTTATGGAGTGTCGGGCAGATGTTTCAACTGCGTGCTTTTAAAATCATCGGGGTTTCAAAAGCGATGCCAATTTCGACTGGGATGCAATTAGTTGGAACGACGCTTTGTGGGGTTATTTTATTTCATGAGTGGGATACGACGCTTCGAATTATTCTTGGATTTATTGCGCTTGCACTAATTGTTGGTGGAATTTTCCTAACATCGTATGCCGAAAAAGAAGAAGATGGCACTAATGCACTGAAACAAGGCTTGATTACCTTGGTTATTTCGTCTTTAGGCTACGTTGGTTTGGTTGTTCTTATTCAAGGATTTAAAATTGACGGGATTAATGCGATTTTACCTCAAGCAGTTGGGATGGTTCTGAGTGCGTTAATTATGACGCATAGTGGTGGCGTGGAAAAACGTTTCAATAAACGCACATTGTTGCTCATTATACCAGGAATGATTTGGGCGGCGGGCAACGTTGCAATGGTTCATGCTAATCAGCTTGTTGGTGTTGCGACCGGCTTTTCGCTTTCGCAATTAGGAGTCGTTATTTCAACAATCGGCGGCATCGTACTTTTAAAAGAAAAGAAGACACAAAAAGAAATGCTTTATGTTATCGTGGGCGTAGTTTTAGTCGTTCTCGGCGGGATTTTAATCGGCGTTGCAAAAGGCGCTTAATTAATTATTTCGTTTAGCGCGAAAAATGATATAATAATACTAATTGTTTTATTTTTAAGGAGGGAATTGTGTTGCCTGAAGAGAAAAATACGTTTTATATTACAACACCAATCTATTATCCAAGCGGAAAAGCGCATATCGGACATGCTTATACGACTGTTGCGGGGGACGCGATGGCTCGTTATAAACGCTTAAAAGGATATGATGTGTTTTACTTAACTGGAACAGATGAGCACGGCCAAAAAATCCAAGCGAAAGCGAAAGAACGCGGAATTTCTGAACAAGAATACGTAGATGAAATCGCAGAAGGCTTCCAAGAACTTTGGAAAAAACTAGAAATTTCTAATACGGATTTTATTCGTACAACACAAGACCGTCATAAAACATCGGTTGAAAAAATCTTTGAACAACTCTTAGAGCAAGGCGACATTTACTTAGGTGAATACGAAGGTTGGTACTCTGTTTCTGACGAAGAATACTTTACAGAAACACAGTTAGAAGAAGTATATAAAGATGAAAATGGTAAAGTAATCGGCGGGAAAGCCCCAAGCGGCAATGAAGTCGAACTTGTTAAAGAAGAATCCTACTTTTTCCGTATGAGCAAATATGCGGACCGTTTAGTAGAATATTATAATTCCCATCCAGAATTTATCCTTCCTGAATCTAGAAAAAATGAAATGATTAATAATTTCATTAAACCTGGTTTGGAGGATTTAGCCGTATCAAGAACGACTTTTGATTGGGGTATTAAAGTTCCTGGTAATCCAAAACACGTTGTTTATGTATGGATTGATGCGCTTTCTAACTATATTACTGCGCTTGGATATAATACGGACAATGATACGAAATTCCAAAAATACTGGCCTGCTGATGTACAAATCGTTGGGAAAGAAATCGTTCGTTTCCACACAATTTATTGGCCAATTATGCTGATGGCACTAGACTTACCACTTCCAAAAATGGTATTCGGCCACGGCTGGATTCTAATGAAAGATGGTAAAATGTCTAAATCTAAAGGGAACGTTGTAGACCCTTATATGCTGATTGATCGTTACGGTTTAGACGCGCTTCGTTACTACTTACTACGCGAAGTTCCATTTGGTTCAGATGGTCTATTTACGCCAGAAGATTTTGTTGACCGTGTAAACTATGACCTTGCCAATGACTTAGGAAACTTGCTTAATCGTACAGTAGCAATGATTAACAAATATTTTGATGGTGAAATTCCAGCTTATCAAGGTAATGTTACCGAATTCGACCAAACCTTAGTCGATTTCAAAAACAATGTCGTGAAAGAATACGAGAGCAGCATGGATCACATGCAATTTTCTGTAGCATTAAATCAACTATGGTCACTCGTTTCTCGCACAAATAAATATATCGACGAAACTGCTCCGTGGGCTCTTGCGAAAGATGAAGATAAACGCGCTGAACTAGCGAGCGTAATGACACATTTAGCAGAAACTTTACGCATTATCGCGGTACTACTGCAACCATTCCTAACAAGAACACCAGGCGAAATCTTCTTACAACTCGGCTTACAAGAAGAAAACTTGAAGAAATGGGATAGCATTTATGGTTACGGTGAAATTCCAGCAGGCACAACTGTCGTGAAAAAAGGTACGCCAATTTTCCCAAGACTTGATGCAGAAGTCGAAGTTACGTATATTCAAGACGAAATGAAAGGCTCTGCACCAGCTCCAGCTGAAGAAGTGGCAGAAGTCGAAGCACTTGAAACACCGCAAATCGGTATTGAAGATTTCGACAAAATCTATCTTCGTGTAGCGGAAGTAAAACAAGTAGATAAAGTGAAAAAAGCAGATAAACTTCTTTGTTTCCAATTAGACTTAGGTGAAGGGAAACTGCGCCAAGTACTTTCAGGTATTGCAGAATTCTACCAACCAGAAGACCTAATCGGCAAAAAAGTTATCGTCGTTTCCAACTTAAAACCTGTGAAACTTCGCGGACTAATGAGCGAAGGCATGATTCTCTCTGGAGAAAAAGATGGCAAACTAAGCGTCATTGAAGCAAGCAGCGCACTTCCAAATGGTGCGAAAGTAAAATAATAAAAACGAGCCCTAATTCAGTTGAGTTAGGGCTCATTTTTTTACAAACGAAAAAACTTTCAAAAAAAAGATTGCATATTGCAAACGATTACAATATAATGTAACTATACTTACTTAATTCAATGAACGAAGTAAGTGGTCATCCAGAAGTGAAGGAGCCTAAAAATGGATATCTTGAGAAAAGGGAATAAAGACTTAATTAAAGACATAAACCGCTACACCGTGCTGAATTTAATCCGCGAAAAGGGAGAAATCACACGAACAGAGATTGCAAAAAAATGCGATTTTGGGATGTCTACTTTGACGTATATTTTAGATGATTTGCAGCAAGAAGGCATCATTTTGGAAGGGGCCGAAACATCATCTACTGGAGGCAGACGTGCCAAATTAGTAAGATTTAATAAAGATTATGGTTTTGTTGTTAGTGTCAAAGTAGAAGAGGAACAACTTCTTTTTGCGTTGACTGACTTAAATGCAGAAATCATTGAAAATACTTCCATACCATTTTCCTCCGAGAAAAAACCAGAAGAAGCAATCGATTTAATTGCTAAAAACGTGAAAAAAATGTGTGAAAACAGAGATATGAACCATTTGCTAGGTGTCGGAATTGCAATTTCAGGGCTAGTAAATCGTAAAAAAGGAACCGTTATCCGCTCTACAATGCTAGGGTGGGAAAATGTTGCTTTAGAAGCAATGCTGAATGTTCATTTCCCGGATATTCCAGTGTATGTAGATAAAAATATAAACTGCTACACACTCGCAGAACTTTGGTTAGGCGAAGGGAAACAATCCAATAATTTTGCGACGGTTTCAGTTGGGGCTGGTCTTGGTTTATCAGTTGTTATTAATCGCCAAATTTACTACGGTGCGCAAGGTGGAGCCGGAGAATTTGGACATACAACAATTCAACCAGGCGGATACAAATGCCACTGTGGCCAAAAAGGCTGCTTAGAAATGTACGCATCCGAATTTTACTTCCGAAATCGTGGCGAAGAAATAAAAGCCACTTACCCCACATCAGATTTAAATGATTTTCATTTTGACAATGTGGCAAAAAGTGCGCGTGCCGGAGACGAAATGGCAACTGAACTTATGGATAAAATGGGTGAATATTTAGGATACGGGATTCGAAATATCATTAACACCTTCAACCCCGAAAAAGTAATTATTGTCGGTGAAGGTTTGCACCATAGAGATTTATTCCTAACTAAAATTGATGAAATTGCTTCACAAAACTTTTTTTCAGGGGCTGGCTTCGAAACAGAAATTACAACAACATCATTAGAGGATCCTGCATGGTTACAAGGTGCGGCTTTACTAGTCATTCACCAATTATTCCAGGTGCCGATCTATGAAGAAGAACAAACTTTACTGCGTTAAAAGTACATAAATTATTTCAGGAGGTTATTTTCACATGGTTGGTATGACTAGAAAGAAAACACTATTTTGGCTATGCATTTTCTTGCTTCCCAATTTACTAGGTTTTCTCATTTTTATTGCAATTCCAATCCTTGGCTCGCTCGGTATCAGTTTTACCGACTGGGATTTAGTGAGTACGATTCACTTTACTGGATTTGAAAATTACAAAAGGCTATTTAATGACCCAGAATTTTGGAAGTCATTTAGAAATACAATCACGTTTATCATCGGTTACTTACCAAGCGTAATGATTCTTGGCCTTGCATGTGCCTTGATGTTGAATCAAAAAATTAAACTAAGACCATTTTTCCGAGCTGTGTACTTCTTACCCGTGATCACTTCATGGGTAGCAGTTTCACTCGTTTGGAAATGGCTCTTCAATCCTTCATACGGTCTCATCAATTACTTCTTATCTTTAATTGGAATTGCTGGACCAAACTGGTTAACAGATCCACAAACAGCAATGATTGCAGTTATTATTACTAGTGCGTGGAAAGATATTGGTTTCGTTATGGTGCTGTTCCTTGGTGGATTGCAAAATATTTCACCATCCTACTACGAAGCAGCCAATATGGACGGGGCATCGAAACTTCGTCAGTTATTTTCCATCACTATCCCTTTGCTTACACCGACTACATTCTTTGTGACGATAATTTCACTTATCAACTCATTTCAGGTGTTCGACCAAGTGATGATTATGACAGAAGGTGGTCCAAGTGGGTCGACGATGACTTTAGTCCAAAATATTTACAACCATGCATTTAGATACTTCGAAATGGGCTATGCTTCCGCGATGAGTTGGATATTGTTTATTGTTATTTTCATCATTACAATTATTCAAAATAAACTTCAAAAAAGGTGGTCCAATTACTAATGAAAACAGAAAAAAGTGGTTCACCAAAATGGCAATTAATTAAAAATATCTTAACCTATACGATTATCTCGCTGGGTGGAATTATCATGATTATGCCGTTTGTTTGGATGTTATCAACCGCATTCAAAACAGGCGCAGCGAACATGGTTTTACCGCCACAGTTTATACCAAAAGAGCCAACAACGGCAAACTTCACTCAAGTATTTGAAATGTTCCCAATGTTCCGATTTCTGATTAACTCAGTCGTTGTTGCAATTGTAACGACACTTGGTCAAATGCTGTTTTGTTCAATGGCAGCGTATGCATTTGCGAGAATCCCTTTCTGGGGTCGCGATAAATTATTTTTACTTTACTTGGCAACAATGATGGTGCCAGCTCAGGTTACAATGATTCCACAATTTATCCTGATGAAGCAATTTGGCTGGTTAGATTCTTATGCCGGGTTGATTGTACCAGCACTATTCAGCGTTTTCGGTACATTCTTATTACGCCAAGCATTCATGGGGATTCCAAAAGAACTAGAAGAAGCTGCGTTTATGGACGGAGCAAACCATTTCACTATTTTCCGAAAAGTTATTTTACCGCTAGCGAAACCTACTTTTGCGACACTTGGGATTTTAACTTTTATGCAATCTTGGAACAGTTATTTATGGCCATTAATCGTGACAAGTTCACAAGAAATGGCAACTTTACCTTTAGGATTATCACTTTTACAAGGTAGATATGGAACGAATTACGGTTTGATGATGGCGGGAGTACTTATCAGTGTTATCCCGATTTTAGCAGTTTACCTTTTTGCTCAAAAATATTTCATCCAAGGAATGGCAATGAGCGGAATGAAAGAATAAAAAACCAACAAAAAAGGAGCGTTACAAATGAAAAAAGGTTTATTATTGTTAATGGTAGTTGTACTGTCTGTATTTGGTCTAACGGCTTGCGGTGGTAGTAGTAGCAG
Organism: Listeria cossartiae subsp. cayugensis; assembly: GCF_014229095.1. Classification (GTDB taxonomy): domain Bacteria; phylum Bacillota; class Bacilli; order Lactobacillales; family Listeriaceae; genus Listeria; species Listeria cayugensis. Next base: position 437,240 of record NZ_JAARZC010000003.1, read on the forward strand.
CGATAAAACGGAAATCACGTATTATCAATTCTCTGCCCCAGCTGATGGAAAAGCACTTGATAAAATGGTAAAAGAATTCGAAAAGCAAAACCCTGATATTAAAGTAAATGTTCAAACAATTGCATTCAATGATTACTTCACAAAATTACAAACACAAATTGCGGGCGGAGATGCTCCTGATGCTTTTGAACTTAACTACGAAACATTCATGCAATATGCGGAAAAGGGTGTACTTGCAGATTTAACAAGCTATATCGAAAAAGACAAAGACTTTGACCCATCAACACTTAATAAACAAGCGTATGATGCGTTCAAATATGACGGCAAACAATACGGAATGGTAGAAAGTTTCTCCAACGTAGTAACAATTTACAATAAAGATCTTTTTGACAAAGCAGGGGTTGACTACCCTACAGCTGACTGGACTTGGAAAGATGAAGAGGCCGCAGCGAAAAAATTAACAGACGCTAAAAATAAAGTGTGGGGAACTTCCCAACCGGTAACAATGAACGAATTTTACAAAGTAGCCGCGCAAAATGGTGGTTCAATTTTCAACAAAGATTTAACGGCAACAACAATCAACAGCCCTGAAAACGTAGCGGCATTAACGCACTTAACAAATGAAGTGACTGACTCCAAAGTGGCGCCTTCACCGGCTGACCTATCTGGACAATTGCCAGAAGATTTATTCATGAACGGCCAAATTGCAATGCTTCATACAGGCATTTGGATGTTTGATATGTTCCAAGCAGCGCCATTTAAATGGGATGTACAAGTAGAAGCAGGCAATACACAAAAAGCAACTCACTTCTTCGCAAATGGAATTGGTGTTTCGAAAGACTCCGATAAAAAAGAAGCAGCATTCAAATTCGCTTCCTTCATGAGTGCGAACGAAGAAGCAGCCAAAATCAGAATCGATAACAACTGGGAACTTCCAGCAACAGAAAATAAAGAAATTTTGCAACCATATTTAGATGCAACTCCTCCAGATAATAGAGAAGCGGTATTCGAATCCTTACAATATATGGTTCTACCTCCAGTTGTAAAAGATTGGAACAAAATTAGTGATTACACAAACTCTGAATTTGAAAAAGTATTAAATGGTCAATCAACACCAGAAAAAGCACTGAAAAACAGTGAAGATAACATCAACAAAACAATGGGATTTAAATAAGTAAAACGAGTGGCAGGGACGTTTGTAAGTAACTTTACAAATTAGACTGCCACTTTAGTATATCCAAGAAAGGAAATAGAATATGTCTAAATTCACAAAATTAATGCAGGGTTACTTGCATTTAATAGAAGGAAAAAACGAAAAAATCAAACCGATTTTGGCGGAAACTAAGCCTGATTTGCAGGCGGATTCGGTCCTTGAAACAGCTTCATGGCTATGGCTCAGCAGTAAAATTAATCATTATGATAGAGCGGAAGTAGAACCAGTTATTGCTTTCTTAGTTGAAAATTGGAACCGCCCGGGAAAATCTGTTTGGGGTTCCGCGGAGAATGATATTTATTTAGCGACAATTTCAAGTGTGTATTCGGCATTACTAGATGTAAAAAACACGTTTCCAAAACCAGAATTACAACAAACAATTACAACGATTCGTGACTATTGCTTTGATAATTTACTCAAAGGAGATAGCGTTCTTACGGGCTTTAACACCCGAAAAGTATCGACTGACCAACTGCTTTCTGTACTTCCATTCGGACTTTTTTCGCCCGAAGATCTTGTTATGGTGGCGGCTGTTGGTAAAATGGAACAACAATTAGTGCAAGATGATGGCGTATTGCCTTACTCTGGCGCGCCAAAAGTGAGCTCATTTGCGACGGCGTTATTGGCACTTTACTTCTTGGAAAAAAGTGACCAAGATAAAGCGCTATATTATTTGAATATGGCAATGAAAATGGAAGATGGCGACGAACTTGGCGAAATTTTCATCGCAATTAACCAAGCTTTCCGCGCGATGGAAAGCGAAGTGACTGCGCATATTTTGCATGATCCATTTGGGCATGAAAATCGTTATGAGCAGCAACTAACTGAACGTACACCACATTATCCGGAAACAGAAATGCACTTTTCGGCTGCCTGCGAGGTTATTTCCGACATTGAAGCAATGCAAGTGGAACTAGTTTTAAAAGAGAAAGATTGGACGATTTTATGTGAGAAAAAGGAAAAAAATGATGTGCAAATTTGGGAAGCGCTCGTGCCGCCGCTGGAAGAAGTTGGCGAGTATACGTACTATTTTCGGGCAGCATTGAAAGATCAAACTACATTGACATCAGAGGATTACATTGTCGAACCAATCTGGAAACACTGGTCAGAAGAAGCCGCAATTTGCGAGACGGAGCAAGGTTTGATGGTTTTATTCAAAGAAAATCCAGCGAGCGTTATTCCAGTCGAATTCACCGTGAAATCCGATGAACTTGTAGTCGGGCTGAAACCGTCCTTTAACGCAAGCGATATAAAAACAAAAGCATCCGGCCAACTGAAAAAAGGTGATTTAGAGATAGTTATTTCCAACAACCCAGTACGCCTGGAAGTGCATTTTAAAAACAAACTAGTTTTAGAATCCCATAAAATTTATCCGGCACTACAATGGTATACCGATAAGATGGGCACAATTAACAAAGTGAAACTGCATTTGGATGCGCCGAAAGAAGAAGAGTATTATGGTTTCGGCGAACGGTACAATGCGCTAGGTCAGCGCGGGAATGTGCTTGATTGCTTTGTTTATAATCAGTACCGCGACCAAGGAACAAGAACGTATATCCCGATGCCGTTTTACCATACGAACCGTGATTATAGTGTGTTTGTTGATACTGCTCGCTACACAAGCTTTGATTTGGGGAGCCAATTAGCCGATAAGCATACAATTACCGTTGAGATAAACGGCTGTGATACAGATATTTGCCTATTGATGGGTGATATTCGCAGTGCAGTTGCCAAATATATGAAGAAAACTGGGAAACCGGCGATGGTTCCGGTTTGGGCGCTTGGACCGTGGATGTCTAGTAACAACTGGGACCGCGAATCTGTCGTTCGAAATGAAGTGGAAACGACGCAAGAATTGCAAATCCCGTCAACGGTTGTCGTGCTCGAACAATGGAGCGATGAAGCGACCTATTACATGTTCAATGACGCCGAATATGATGAAAAAGCGCCATCCGAAGCATATTCCTACGATGAAATTAGATTCCCTTCATGGGGCAGATGGCCAGATCCAAAAGGAATGGTTGACTATATCCATGACAATAAAATGAAATTAATTCTTTGGCAAATCCCAATTCAAAAATACTTGAATCGCCAACAGCATCCACTAAAAGACCGCGAAGAAGCCTATATGATTGAAAAAGGCTACGTAGTGAAAAATCCAGATGGCTCACCGTACCGCATTCCAGAAAACTGGTTTACAGAAAGCTTGATTATGGATTTCTCCAACGAAGAAGGCAAAAAATGGTGGTTTGATAAACGACAATACTTAATTGATATTGGCGTCGATGGCTTTAAAACAGACGGCGGCGAATTCGTCTTTGGTGAAAATCTACAATTTGCTGATGGCAGACGCGGCGATGAAATGCGCAATCTTTATCCGAATGATTACGTGGAAGCTTATTATCAATTTGCGCAACAAAATGATGGGATGACGTTTAGCCGTGCGGGTTATACTGGCGCGCAAAATTTCCCGGCGCACTGGGCTGGTGACGAGCGTTCCACTTTTGATGCGTTTAGAAGATCGCTTATTGCCGGACTTTCAGCTGGATTTTCCGGAATTCCGTTTTGGAGCTTTGATTTTGCGGGCTTTAATGGTGATATTCCGACTGCCGAGCTATTTATTCGTTCTGCTGAAATGGCTACTTTCTGCCCAATTATGCAGTATCATGCAGAAAGCAAAGCCGAATTCAACCAAGATCGGACGCCGTGGAACATTGCTTCTCGGACTGGTGACGATTCAGTTATCCCGATTTATCGCCATTTCGCGAATGTAAGAATGAACATTTTACCTTATATTTATAATGAATCGTTGAAATGTGTCGAAACTGGCATGCCGATGATGCGTGCGCTTCTGCTTGATTATAAAGAAGATCCGCGTGTTTCTGATATGTATGACCAATATTTATTCGGGGAAGCAATGCTTATCGCGCCAGTAATCGAAGACGGCGTGCGTTCCAGAGAAGTATATTTGCCAGAAGGAACTTGGTATGATTTCTGGAATGGAACAAAAGTGAACGGACCAACTTTACGTAAATGCAAAGCTGATAAAGAAGAAATCCCGGTTTTCATCCGTGGTGGAAAAGTCGTGCTATGTAATGTAGATACTACGTTGAAACTAGGTTCATGGGTTGGAAATACCGTGGAAGAATACGATACACCATTGCTTAAAATTTACTTGGACGGAGATTTCACAGAAGAAATTATCGACCATTTATCAGAAAAATGGCTTGTCAAAGTGACGGAAAATGCGGACGAGGTAGTTGTTTCTGTCCAAACGAATACGCCAGCATATGAAGTTGAAGTAATCGGCACAACCAAAAAAGTACAAATAAAGAAAGGAAGATAACGATGGATGCTTCCACAAGTTTTGCGATTTTACCATCCAATGTAAAACAAAAAACAGCTTTCCCGAGAAAAATAAATCAAGTGAAAACGGCTAGTTGGGCGAATAATTGCCTGACTGGTACGCTTGATATCGGTCAGTTCAGCTGCTATTTTGTCAATGAAAAAATTGCCCGCGTGACGGTGAATCCTTTTGGAGAAGTGGATTTAACGCCTTCGATTGCAGCGATTCATGATACTGAAAAACAAGCTGCCGAATTTACGGAAACAAATGATCACTATGAGCTTCACTTTGCGGATAAGGAGATTATTGTTTATAAAAATCCTTTCCAAATTAGTATGAAGCAAGCGGGGAAAACCATTTTTCAAACAGAGGGCTTGGCAATTAATCGCAACAAAGAACACCAAATTTCGATTAAAAGCGAACCTGGTACAGCGATTTTTGGCTTAGGCGAAAAAACCGGTGCTTTGAACAAAGCTGGCTCGATTATTAGCATGTGGAACACGGATGTATACAGCCCGCATAATAAAGATACAGTGGAACTATATCAGTCGATTCCGTTCATGATTGCGGATGCTGCGGGAACTACATACGGCTTGTTTTATGATAATTCGCACCGTACCGAATTCGATTTCCAAAGTTTTGAAGAAATGTATACCGTTTTAGCAGAAGGCGGGCAAGCGAATCTGTATGTTATTTTTGGTGAAGATGTGAAAGAAGTGGTCGCGAATTATACCGATTTAACTGGAAAAACGCCACTTCCGCCAAAATGGTCGTTAGGATATCATCAATCGCGTTACAGTTATACCTCGGAAGAAGAAGTGGAGCGAATTGCAAATACGTTTAAAGAGAAGGAGATTCCGCTCGACTGCGTATTCATGGACATACATTATATGGATGATTTCCGCGTGTTCACTTTTAACCCGGATACATTTCCGAATGGTCCAGAGCTGATTGCGCGTCTTCGCGAACAAAACATTGACGTTGTGCCGATTGTTGATCCGGGTATTAAAAAAGATGTCGACTATTCCGTTTATCAGGAAGGGATTAAGCACAATTATTTTTGCTCTAAACTGGAAGGTGAGATTTATTACGGCGATGTTTGGCCGGGTGTCAGTGCTTTTCCAGATTTTCTAAGTACGACCGTTCAGCGTTGGTGGGGCGACTTGCACAAGTTTTACACGGATTTAGGTATTCGCGGGATTTGGAATGATATGAATGAGCCATCAGTATTTAATGAAAGTAAAACGATGGATTTAGACGTCGTGCATAATCTTGACGGGAAAAATGTAACCCATAAAGAAGCGCATAATTTATACGGATTATATATGAGCAAAGCGACTTTTGAAGGATTAAAACGACTTGTGCCAAATGAGCGCCCGTTTTCACTCACTCGTGCTGGTTATGCTGGTGTTCAGCGTTATTCAGCAGTTTGGACGGGAGATAACCGCAGTCACTGGGAGCATTTGGAAATGTCGCTGCCGATGATTATGAATTTAGGTTTATCTGGTGTTGCGTTTACTGGTGCCGATGTTGGCGGATTTTCTTCGGACTGTACGAAAGAAATGCTAATTCGCTGGACGCAAGCAGGGGCATTTTTACCGTATTTTAGAAATCATTGTGTGCAAGATAGCATTTATCAAGAACCGTGGGCTTTCGGTGCCGATGCGGAGGAAATCGTGAAGCAATACATCGAATTGCGCTACGCCTTTTTACCGTATATTTATACAGAATTCCAAAAAACAGCGGAGAGTGGTTTGCCGCTTGTTCGACCGCTTTACATGGAGTTCAAAGACGAACGCGATTTAATTCAAGTAAATGATCAATTTATGCTCGGCGAAAATATTCTTGTTGCGCCAATCGTTCGCGAAGGCCAAGTGAAACGTTTAGTTCGTTTACCAAAAGGGACTTGGTTTAACTATTGGACGAAAGAGCAATTAGCTGGCGGCGACTATATTATCGCAGACGCGCCGATTGATACCATGCCAATTTATATTAAAGCAGGGACGATTTTGCCAATCGGTAGTAGCGTTCAAAATACGAAAGAAACACAAGATTTGGCGCTAGAAGTATACTTGGATGGCGACGTAGCAACTGGTTACGTGTATAATGATGATGGAAAAAGCTACCAATACGAAAATGGCGCAGTGTCCAAAACGGAACTTACAGCCACTTTCAAAAATGGCGAAGCGTACGTAAAAGCAAGCCATCAAGGTGAAGCAAACTTACAACTTAAAGTAACGACTATACAAGTTTTTGGCGAAAAAATAGACAAAATTACAAGGGCGGGAATTTAATCAATGAAAGAAAAAGACTGGTGGAAAAAAAGCGTAGTTTACCAAATCTATCCAAAAAGTTTCAATGATTCTAATGGCGATGGAGTTGGCGATATTCAAGGTATTATCGAGAAATTAGATTATTTAAAAGAGCTTGGCGTGGACGTTATTTGGCTGTCTCCGGTGTACGATTCGCCGCAAGACGATAATGGTTACGACATTCGCGATTACCAAAAAATTTACGAAGAATATGGTGATATGGCAACTTTTGATAAATTACTTCAAGGTTTGCACGACCGTGATATGAAACTCGTAATGGACCTAGTCGTTAACCACACATCCGATGAACACAAGTGGTTTGAAGAATCCCGAAAATCCAAAGACAACCCATACCGTGATTACTATTTCTGGCGCGAAGAAAACGAAATTAACAACTGGGGCTCCATTTTCAGCGGTCCAGCATGGGAATTAGACGAGAAAACGGGCGAGTACTATTTACACCTTTTCTCCAAAAAACAACCTGATTTAAACTGGGAAAATCCTAAATTACGCCAAGATGTATATAATATGATGAAATTCTGGCTAGATAAAGGCATTGATGGTTTCCGCATGGACGTAATTAATTTTATTTCCAAAAATACCGATTTCCCAGACGGTCCTGTGCCAGACGGTCAAATTTACGGCGATGCTGGCAATGATTTCTGTAACGGACCGCGGATTCACGAGTTCTTGCAAGAAATGAACCAAGAAGTTACTTCCAAATACGATGTGATGACTGTTGGTGAAATGCCTGGTGCTAGTACGACAGACGCACAAATTTATACAGATCCAGCAAACAAAGAAGTCGATATGATTTTCACGTTCGAACATATGAATTTAGATTCCGACGGCGACAACAAATGGGATTTAAAACCAATTTACTTACCAGATTTGAAAGAAAACATGTCCGAATGGCAAGTGGCGCTTCAAGAAAATGGTTGGAACAGTTTATATTGGAACAATCATGACCAACCACGTATCGTTTCTCGTTTCGGGAATGACAACCGTTTCCGCGTACGTTCAGCAAAAATGCTTGCAACCTGCCTGCATATGATGAAAGGAACACCGTATATTTATCAAGGTGAAGAAATCGGCATGACAAATGTTCATTTTGAAACCCTTGATGATTACCGTGATATCGAAACGCTTAACATGTACAAAGAACGTAAAGAGCAAGGCCATAGCCACGAAAGCATCATGCAGTCGATTTATACAAAAGGTCGCGACAATGCGAGAACGCCTTACCAGTGGGACAACAGCGAGAACGCTGGTTTCACAACTGGAACACCGTGGCTTAAAGTCAATCCGCGGTATACAGAAATCAACAACGAAGAAGCACTGAAAAATCCAGATTCGATTTTCTACTATTATCAAAACCTAATTAAGTTGCGCAAAACAACTGAAATTATCACAACAGGCAATTACCGTCTATTGCTACCGAACGACGAAGCAGTTTTTGCATATGAACGCTACACAAATAATGAAAAGTTAATCGTTCTATGTAATTTCTCTGAAAATGAACAAGTAATTACAGACGAGACCATTTTAAACGACATCCAAAAAGCTTCCGTACTCGTAAACAATGTTCCCCATATTATAGAAGGAACTTTACGACCTTACGAAGCAATCGTTTATCAAGTGAAGTAAAATTCAGGAAAGCCACCGCATGTTAGGTGGCTTTTTTTGTCTGCACCAAAAATTATAGTATAATAGAAGGAAATGATTTTATTAGGAGGAATTCCCATGCTATTTGACACGCATGTACACCTCAATGACGAGGCTTTTGACGATGATATAGAAGAAGTAATAAAACGTGCACAGGAAAACGATGTAACGCGTATGGCCGTTGTAGGCTTTAATAAGGAAACAATCGACCGGGCCCTTAAATTAGCCGATAAATATGACTTTATCTCGCTAATCGTCGGCTGGCATCCAACAGACGCTATTACCTTTACAGACGAAGATTTGGAATGGCTACGCGATCTCGCACTGACACATCCAAAAGTAGTTGCTTTAGGCGAAATGGGCTTGGATTACCACTGGGATACTTCACCAAAAGAAACGCAATTCGAGGTTTTTAGAAAACAAATCCGTTTAGCAAAAGAAGTGAATTTACCGATAGTCATTCATAATCGCGAAGCAACGGAATATGTTGTGCGGATTTTGCAAGAAGAACATGCCGAAGAAGTAGGCGGAATTATGCACTGTTTTGGTGAAAGTGTCGAAGTAATGGAGGCGTGCTTGGCGATGAATTTTTACATTTCATTCGGCGGGACAGTCACTTTTAAAAATGCCAAATTACCAAAAATTGCAGCTCAAGCTATACCAATTGACCGTTTATTAATAGAAACTGACGCTCCGTATCTTGCTCCAACGCCAAATCGTGGAAAAAGAAATGAACCTGCATACGTCAAGCTAGTTGCCGAAAAAATCGCCGAACTGAAAGAAATGAAATATAGCGAAATCGCTACGCACTCAACAGAAAACGCGAAACGCCTATTTAAACTAAAAGATTGATTGTAACATAATTGTAATATAAGGCCCAGTCTGTAACCCAATCTTAAGCTTAGCGGAGATAAAAATGACGACTGGGACAAAAACCCTTATTTTATGCCTACGACCAGAGACGTAGAAAAATGACACATTCCTGTTACATTTGACACTTTAAAAGAATAATATTTTTGAAAACGGCTTTATATCAACGTTTATCCATAAAGTTTGCGAAGATATGAACAATCTGTTGAAAAAATTGACAGTTCTTCCCTCCCCTGTATATAATCACTAGCGAAGTAGAAAGGGGAGAAATACATGACCATGGAAAACAGCAGTAACGTAGCCCAATCATCAAAATGGAAATTACCAATCATGATTGCAGGATTTGTTATTGTAGTAGCATTGGTTTTTTATTTCGTTTTCGAAGGAACTAAAAACGATATCACTATAGTAAACGCTGGTGAAAAAATTGAATCAAGAACACATGCTAAAACTGTTGCTGAAGCATTAGACGAAGCAGGGATTAAAGTAAGTGAACGTGATGAGATTGCTCCAGGAAAAAATGCAGAAATCAAAGACGGTATGGAAATTAAATATTTACCAGCTCGTCAAGTTACAATAAATGATAATGGTACGAAAAAAGACGTTTGGAGCACAAAAGCAAACGTATCTGACTTGCTAAAAGATGAAAATATTACAACTCGTCCGCAAGATGTACTAAACGTAGCATTAGACACTAAATTAAAAAATGGCCTTGAAATCAACATTGATCGTGCCATTCAACTTTCCTTGCAAAACGGCGATAAAAAAGATACAGTATGGACAACAAAAACAAAAGTTAGTGATTTACTAACAGAGAAAAACATTAAACTTGATCAAGATGACCGCGTGTCACCTGCGAAAGACAGTAACTTAAAAGAAAAAATGACTGTACAAGTTACATATGTCGAGTCAAAAGCAGAAAAGAAAAACGAACAAGTTAAATTCGAAACAGTTTACAAAAATGACGATAGCCTAAACGAAGGTGATGAAAAAGTCGTTCAAGAAGGTAAACACGGTGAAAAAGTAGTTGAGTACAAAGTAACATTTGAAAATGGCAAAGAGAAAAAACGCGATGTCATTACAGAAAATGTCACTTCTAATAAAGTAGATAAAGTAGTTGCCCGCGGTACGAAAGCTAAACCCGTAGCGACTCAAGTATCCACTTCTAGCAGCAGCGCCCCATCTGGTGGCAAAACTTACAGAATGGAATCTACTGCCTATTCAGGTGGCGGAATTACAGCTTACGGTATTAATTTAAGTGCCAATAAAGGACTAAAAGTAATTGCTGTTGACCCACGTGTTATTCCACTAGGCTCTAAAGTTTGGGTGGAAGGTTACGGGGTAGCGATCGCTGGAGATACTGGCGGCGTTATCAAAGGAAATATCGTTGACGTATATTTCCCAAGTGAAAGTCAGTGCTATTCATGGGGTAGAAGAATGGTAACTGTCAAAGTGTTAGACTAAATTCGTATAAAAACGAGGCTGACTCATAGGGCCTCGTTTTTTCTTTGCCCAAAATGTGGTATGATGGATTTACTTATTTTATAAAAAAGGATGTAGTCATTATGAGCGGGAAGCCTGTAATACATGAATTTATAGTCGTAGAAGGACGAGATGACACAACGGCGATTAATCGTTCTGTAATTGCTGATACCATCGAAACCAATGGATCTGCACTTTCACAAGAAACGATAGAAAAAATTAGACATGCACAAGAACTTCGCGGCGTTATTATTTTTACAGACCCAGATTTTCCCGGTGAAAAAATCCGAAAACAGATTGATTCAGCGGTACCAGGTTGTAAACACGCCTTTATCAATCGCCAAGATGCCTTACCAAAAGCTGGACGAGGACTTGGAGTAGAACATGCAAGCAGTGCAAACATTCGCGAAGCATTAGCACATTTTCATACAAGTGGATCCCCCACTGAAAAACAATATATTTCCAAAGATATTCTTATCCATCTCGGTCTTCTCGGAGGAGCGGGAGCGAAAGAACGCAGAGAAAAAATTGGTAACATACTAAAAATTGGCTATACAAACGGAAAACAACTACAAACCAGACTAGAATCATTTGCAATAAGCGAAGAACAGTTAGTAGCCGCGTGCCAAAAGATTATGCAGGAGGAAGAAAATGAGTAAAGATATCGCAACTCCCGGAAGAACGACGGAAATCCTAAAGAAATATGGTTTCTTATTTAAAAAAAGCCTCGGTCAAAACTTTTTAATCGACACGAATATTTTGACGCGGATTACAGATACAGCTGAAATAACAAAAGAAACAAACGTCATCGAAATTGGACCCGGAATCGGCGCGCTAACCGAACAACTAGCAAAAACAGCGAATGAAGTCGTTGCTTTTGAAATTGATCAACGCTTATTGCCGATTTTGGATGATACGCTTAGTGCCTATAATAATGTCCGTGTCGTTCACGGCGACGTATTAAAAGCAGATGTTGAGGAAGTTATCGCGCAGCAATTTGCCAAACCAGAGCTACCTCTGAAAATCGTAGCCAATTTGCCATATTACGTAACAACACCGATTATTTTAAAATTACTACATGATAATATCCCCGCGGATTCCATGACTTTTATGCTACAAAAAGAAGTAGCCGACCGAATCAGCGCTGTGCCAAGTACGAAAAGCTACGGTAGTCTAACAATCGCTATCCAATTTTACATGGAAGCAGAATTAGCGTTTATCGTACCTAAAACGGTCTTCATGCCACAGCCGAATGTAGACTCTGCAGTTATTCATCTAAAACGCCGCAAAGAACCACTAGCTGAAGTAAATGACGAAGAATTTTTCTTTGAAGTGACAAGAGCTTCATTTGCACAAAGAAGAAAAACACTTTGGAATAATTTAGCTTCGAAGTTCCCTGATTTAAAACCGCGCAAAGAAGAGCTAGTAGAAGGTTTAAATGCGATTGGGATAGATTTAATTCGTCGCGGAGAAACATTAGACATCCCAGAATTTGCGAAATTAAGCAACTTCTTAGGCGATTTTCTAAAAGAAAAATAATTTTTTCGAAAAAAGCGCTTTCTTAGTTGACAGTTAGCCCTTGCAACTGTTAAAATATTTGGTTATTGATTTCAGACCCGAACTATGCTATAATAGTTATTAGTGAGGTGGAAAATAAATGCCAAAAACCATTGCAAGCATTAAGATGAATTTAGATTCTAGATTAGGTAAAGCATTGACATTGAAAGCAAACGGTGGTCGTAAGAAAACGATTGAACGTTGCGGTATCCTAGCTGAAACATATCCATCCGTTTTCATTGTGGAACTTGATCAAGATGAAAACAACTTCGAAAGAGTATCCTACAGTTACACGGATATCCTAACAGACGCAGTAGAACTTGTATTTACAGATGATAATAAAGAATTAGCTTTGTAATGAAGCTGAAGTAGCCGAACCATCTAATGTGGTTCGGTTTTTGCTTTACATAGAAGTAGTTTTGGGCCGCTAGCTACATATTTTTTCTTTCATATGATAGAATAGAAAAAGAGATTTTGAACGCGGAGGCCAAGAAAAATGAAAATAAGCATAACAGCACCAGCTAAAATTAATCTTTCACTTGATGCGCTGTACAAACGTGAAGACGGCTACCATGAAGTGGAAATGGTGATGACAACAATAGACCTTGCTGACAGATTATACTTAGAACGCTTAGACGAGGACAAAATTGTGCTGGACGTAAAAGCGCATTTTATTCCAGAAGATCGTCGTAACTTAATTTATCAAGCGGCCCTCCTTTTGAAAAAGCGTTTTGACGTGAAAATGGGTGTGCGCATCACGATTGATAAGCATATCCCAGTTTCTGCTGGACTTGCTGGTGGTAGTTCGGATGCAGCTGCAGCGCTCAAAGGGTTAAATATTATTTGGGAACTCGGTCTTTCGATAGAAGAAATTGCTGAAATAAGTTCAGAAATTGGCTCAGATATCGCATTTTGCGTTTACGGCGGAACAGCCCTTGCAACAGGGCGTGGTGAGAAGATTTCCGCATTACCTAATATTCCCGGTTGCTGGATTGTGCTTGCAAAACCGAGTATCAGCGTATCAACCCCAACCATTTATAAAGAATTACAAGTAGACAACGTAGAGCATCCCGACACAGAAAAAATGATAGAATCCATCAAAAAAGGTGATTTAGATGGGATTTTTGCAGCTACAGGAAATGTTTTAGAATCTGTGACGCTAGAAAAAAATCCACAAGTGAAACGCATAAAAGATCGGATGTTAGCGTTTGGTGCTGAGGCGGCTTTAATGAGTGGTAGCGGCCCAACAGTATTTGCGCTTATCAAACAGTACTCCAGAGCAAAACGTGTCTATAACGGCTTACGTGGCTTTTGTGAGGAAGTTTATATGGTAAGGCCTTGGAGTGAAGGCGAGAACGATACAAATAATTAATGTGGAGGGGTCAAAGAAATGAAAATTATTTTTAATGCAGATGATTTTGGAATTAGCCCAGGAGCAGTTTATGGTATTTTAGAGTCTTACAAACGAGGCGTCGTAAAATCTACAACTTTGCTTGCTAATAGCCCGGCGTTTGATTTGGCGGTAGAAGTAGCGAAAGAAAACCCAGGTCTGGATATCGGTGCGCATTTGACCCTAACATTTGGATCGCCAGTTCTTCAAGGTTTAGAAACATTAACGGATGATGATGGCCGTTTCCGTAGAAATTATACGGCGCTCGAATCAGGCTTAGCTGATGTGGATATGGACGAAGTAGAACGCGAATTAACCGCGCAGATTGAGAAAATCCTAGATGCCGGCATTACTATTTCTCATTTTGATACGCACCATTCAATCGAACCATTAATTTTCCCCGTACAACATAAACTAGCAGAAAAATATGGTGTGAGCATCCGACGTCATGCAGATGTTACTGATTTTGGTGCTATTAAAACACCTGATTTATTTGCGACAGAGTTTTATGCAGAGGGTGTTTCCTTTGAAACGATTAAAAAGTTAGTACAAGAGCATATTGGAACAAACGATGTAGTGGAAGTAATGACCCATCCAGCATTTATCGATGAAACATTACGCGAAATATCTAGTTACGTAGAGCCGCGCATCAAAGAAGTTTCCATTCTCACTTCAAGAGAATTACAAGCATATTTAGGCCAACAAGAAGTAGAGATTATTAGTTTCCGTGATTTATAAGAGCATTGGCCTGTCAAAGGATGTTTATTTGGCAGGTTTTTTAGTGCGTTAAAATAATAAATGTTGTCAATTTTATAGAAAACGTTTTATAATAGAGAAAATACGGACAAAATACGTGAAATTGCTTTTTAATATACGGAATTTTATCAAAGGGAGAGAGATTATGAAGATTCGTCGCAGTGAACGATTAATTGATATGACGCAGTTTCTATTATCGCATCCGCGCAAGTTAGTGCCGCTTACGATGTTTGCTGAACGTTATGGCTCAGCTAAGTCTTCTATTAGTGAAGATTTAGTCATCATAAAGAAAACGTTTGAAGACAGAGGAATTGGTACGCTGGAAACAGTTCCGGGTGCAGCTGGTGGTGTGCAGTACATTTCGATAGCGGGAAATGATGATGTACTGGATTTTGTGCACACATTATGTAATAGAATTGCGGAACCCAACCGTTTGCTTCCAGGAGGCTATTTGTACCTATCTGATTTGCTAGGAGAACCAGTAACGCTCAAAGCAATTGGTAAAATTTTAGCTACGAAATTCAATAACCAAAAAATAGATGCGATTATGACTGTTGCAACAAAAGGTATTCCGATTGCGCAAGCCGTTGCAGAGCATTTAAGCGTCCCGTTTGTTATTGTGCGTCGTGATAGCAAAGTTACAGAAGGCTCGACGGTGAGCATTAACTATGTTTCCGGTTCATCCAAACGAATCGAAAAAATGGAACTATCCAAACGCAGCCTAGCAGAAGGCTCCAACGTAGTAATCGTGGATGACTTTATGAAAGCTGGCGGAACAATTAACGGAATGAAAAATCTGCTAGAAGAATTTAACGCGCATCTAGTAGGAATTGGCGTACTAGTCGAATCCGAATACGCGGAAGAACGCTTAGTAGATGATTACGTATCGCTCGTAAAAATAAAAAATGTCAACATGAAAGAAAAACAAATAGAAGTAGTCGATGGTAATTACTTTAATAGTTAATTTTCAAACCCTGGAAACTTTCCGGGGTTTTTATTTTTCGCGGATAAAGGCAAAAAACAAATCAGCCTTGCGATGTACTTCACTCATTTAACTTTTATGGTAGAATGGATTCTATCGTTACTACATAATAAAATTCAAAGCTTCTACACTTTAGAAGCAGAAGGAGAACATTCATGAAAAAATGGGTTAAATGGTTAATTGTTATCGTTATTATTGCAGTAGTAGCCGTTGGTGCGGTTTTCTTACTGTCGAAAAATAGTGGCTCCGTAACACAAGAAAAATTAGTTACAGCTAAAGTAAAACAAGGAGATTTGAAAATCAATGCTACAGGAACCGGCGCGATCTCCCCGAAAAACACACAAGTTCCAGATTACGACGAACTTCAATTAGTAGCACAAATGGACGAACTTGATATTCCAAACATCAAGAAAGACCAAGAAGTAAAAGTTACAGTAACAGCACTTCCTGACAAAACTTACACAGGGAAAGTGAAAGAAATCGCAGAACAAGGCCAAGTTCAAAACGGTGTATCTAGCTTCTCTGTAATCATTTCACTTGATAAAACAGACGACTTAAAAGCAGGTATGACTGCCGATGCTTCCATTTTAGTGAGAGAGAAAAAAGACGCACTATACGTACCAATTGAAGCTGTTCAAAAAGACAGTGACGACAAATATTACGTACTAGTTCCAGAAGAAAAAGACAATGGTCAAACGAAAAAAGTGAAGAAATTCGTAGAAACTGGTCTTCATAACGAAGATAATATCGAAATCACTAAAGGCGTTAAAAAAGACGAAAAAGTAATCCTTCCTACACAAGAAACTTCTACGGTTCCAGGTGCTCCTAGCTAAGTTTTTTGTAAGTACAAATCAGACAAATTGTATGAAGGAGGGATAAACATGCCAAAACCGCTAATTGACATGAAAAATTTAACAAAAACGTATACGCTAGGCGGAGAAACTTTTAAAGCATTAGACGATGTTACTTTTACCGTTGAGCAAGGTGAGTTTTTATCCATCGTGGGCCCGTCCGGTTCCGGTAAATCCACTTTAATGAATATGATTGGTTGTTTAGACGTTCCGGATAAAGGCAGCTATCATCTTGATGACGTAGATGTTTTTAAACTAAGTGACAATAAACTATCCGAAATCAGAAACAAAAAAATCGGCTTTATTTTCCAGCAGTTTAATTTGCTTCCAAAATTATCTGCTTTTGAAAACGTGGAACTTCCACTGATTTATGCAGGATTAAGTGTTTCTGCTCGAGAAAAAGCCGCAATCGAATGTTTAGAAAAAGTAGGCTTGCTTGAAAAACGCAGAAACCTACCAACACAACTTTCTGGTGGACAACAACAACGTGTCGCTATCGCTAGAGCACTTGCTGGAAATCCGCAAATTTTGCTAGCAGATGAGCCAACTGGTGCACTTGATTCGAAAACAGGTAAAGAAGTAATGGGAATCTTGCAAGAATTGAATCGTGCGGGCAATACAATCGTAATGATTACGCATGATCCAACTATCGCCTCTTACGGTACAAGAAGTATCCGTATTCAAGATGGTAAATTATTCCACGAGGAGGCGACACAAGCATGAGCGTTCTCCAAAGTATGAAAATGGCATGGAAACAATTGAAAGCAAGTAAATTAAGATCATTTCTAACCATGCTAGGTATTATTATCGGTGTTGCATCCGTTATTCTCTTAGTTTCACTAGGAAATGGTGTAACCAAAGAAGTCGACGATCAAATGGGCGATTTAGGTTCGAACTTAATTACCGTAGTGAATAGCTCCGTTAATCCGAACGACAAATATACGTATGATGAAGTAATGAAATATCAAAATATCGATGGCGTCAAAAGTGTTTCTCCAGAATTATCTGGTCAAGTGAATGCAACTTTTGACTATAAGAGTTCAAGCAATAAAGTAATCGGAACGAATGACCAGTACAAGGCCGCACGTAGCCTAGAAATGAAAGAAGGGCGTTTCCTACTACCTATTGATACTGAATATGGCCAGAAAGTAGCTGTAATCGGTTCTACGGTAGCGAGCGACCTATTTGGTTTCGGTGATCCGATTGGCGAGACAGTAAGATTGAATGGAATGCCTTATAAAGTTGTTGGCGTGCTAAAAGAAAAAGGTGCTTCGATGATGGGGTCTAGTGATGACCAAATCTTCATTCCGATTTCTTCCGCACAAAGACTGCTAAAAGATACAAATGTCCGCACAATCTATGTAGAAACGAAATCGGCTGAAGATGTTGATTTTGTTGTAAATACTTTAGAATCTCGTCTTGCAATTAAATTCGGTGACGAAAAAGAACAAGAAGAAAAAGCTGCTTCTTCTGCACAAATGGGACCATCTTATCAAGTAATCAATCAACAAGAAATTCTTAATGCCTTTAACACTATTAGTACAACGCTAACTACTGCGCTTGGTGCAATTGCTGCCATCTCGCTTGTTGTTGGTGGTATCGGAATTATGAACATAATGCTAGTTTCTGTCAGTGAGAGAACGAGAGAAATCGGTATAAGAAAAGCGCTCGGAGCTAAAAAACGAGCTATTCTATTACAATTCCTCATTGAATCAATCGTTATTAGTGTTTGTGGCGGTGTCATTGGAATACTGATCGGCGTGTCGGGAGCGTTAATATTCGGCTCTGTCGCAGGTATATCCTCAGGAATAACAGCGGGAACCATTATCTTCTCCTTTGTCTTCTCTTTATGTATTGGGGTAATATTTGGTATCGCGCCTGCCAACAAGGCATCAAAATTAAGACCAATTGACGCTTTAAGATCTGAGTAAACAAAAAAGAAATCCGGAATAGTCTGTTTCGGGTTTCTTTTTTTTACAAAATTAATCTATAGGATGTCTTGTCATCTATATTTAATCTTTTTGTCACAATTAAACGCTTTCAAAATCCGCTTTCGATAAAAATTTGATAAAAAAGTGAAATTAATTCTCAAATCATGCATTAGAATGGGATTTTTGGGGTATACAGTATTTGTTGACTAATTGGAACAAGAGGGATAGAGAAGTATAATATTGTAAATATATGAGCTATGAAAACTCATATATTTCTCGTTTATTGTATACAATTATTTTTTAGAAATGATAAATTTAGCACCGTTTCACTGGTGTTATTGCCTATAAAATAGTATGATGATTACATCATGATACTGTAATGGCAATGGTTTTGAGGTTTTTATACATATAATGATAAATATTGTATACAAAACAAAAACTAGAAGGAACAATCTGAAAATGTCAACGTTTTTCCAAAAAAAACTATTTTTTTTAGATTACAATTCACAAAGTTGTCAAATTTAGTTTTTTTTATTATTATGTTCATAGGGAAGAATTTTACGTGAATATTGCTTGCTTATAAAAGTAATTTTTTCTATGGGGGAATTTTTCTCGAGTGTGTGTACTTAAGTTGCATGTGAGCATTGTTTACTAGCAGCGCAACTAGATTAAGGTGGTGAAGATAATGGAGATTACAGATGTGAGATTACGACGTGTTGAGACAGATGGGAGAATGAAAGCTATTTCTTCAATAACGATTGACGGTGAGTTTGTTATTCACGACATTCGTGTCATCGATGGCAACGAGGGATTGTTCGTAGCTATGCCTAGTAAACGTACGCCGGATGGTGAGTTTAGAGATATCGCTCATCCAATTAACTCAGGCACCCGTGCAAAAATTCAAGAAGCCGTTTTAGCTGCTTATGAAGTAGCGGACGAACCAGCAGTAGCTGAAGAAAGTTCTGCAGACGAAAGTGTTGTAGAAGAAAACTAAAAAATCCTCGGTTAGGGAGAACGTTGTTGGGAACAGCTGGGGGATAAGTACCTAAGATTTAGGCTGGGATAAGCAGATTCTTTTTGAAAGAGGCAAATGGGATAAGGAGTGACTAATAATGCAAGTAACAGATGTGAGATTACGTCGTGTAGAAACTGATGGAAGAATGAGAGCGATTGCTTCAATCACTTTAGATGAGGAATTTGTAGTTCATGATATCCGCGTTATTGATGGGAATAACGGTTTATTCGTAGCTATGCCAAGTAAACGTGGTGTTGACGGTGAATTCCGTGATATCGCTCACCCAATTAATTCCGATACTCGTGCGAAAATTCAAGAAGTAGTTTTAGCTGAATATGAGCGCGTTGGTGAAGAAGAAGCAACTGCGGTAACAGAAGAAGAATCTGAGTCCGTTTCTGCTGAATAATTTAAAATTTTCAAGGGCTAGCTGCGTGCTAGCCCTTTTTGT
Organism: Listeria cossartiae subsp. cayugensis; assembly: GCF_014229095.1. Lineage (GTDB taxonomy): Bacteria > Bacillota > Bacilli > Lactobacillales > Listeriaceae > Listeria > Listeria cayugensis. The sequence continues at coordinate 457,058 of NZ_JAARZC010000003.1, forward strand.
TTAGAAGAAGCATGAAAAAAATCATAAATAGCCTTGGTCTTCTATTTTGGCTATGGTATAATTAAAAGCAGATTATAAAACAGGGAGGGGAATTTTTAATGATGTTGCAAAAACAGATCCATTTTAGAAAACATTTTTGTAGCACGCCTGTAAATTCTTCTTTTAGTAAACAAATAAATAATCACACTGTATCTTTCGGAATTTTCAAACAAATAAAACTTTAAATTTAATCTTTACCTAAAAAATGTAGGTAAGGTTTTTTATTTGGGCGCATTCTTGAAAAAAAGCAAATTTTACGTTATCATTCATAGTGGATGAATAGTGAATATTGGAGGTTCTATATAATGTCAAAACGATATGCTGTAGTGCTTGCTGCTGGCCAAGGCACACGGATGAAATCAAAACTTTACAAAGTGTTGCATCCTGTTTGTGGAAAACCAATGGTCGAACATGTAGTAGATCAAATTTCAACGCTTAATGTTGATAAAGTGGTTACGATTGTAGGTCACGGAGCTGAGAAAGTACAAGAGCATTTAGCTGGTAAAAGCGAGTTTGTGAAACAAGAAGAACAACTTGGAACGGCGCATGCGGTACTTCAAGCGAAAGCAGAACTTGCGGGTAAAGATGGTGTAACGCTAGTTGTTTGTGGGGACACACCTTTAATCGAAGCTAGCACAATGGAAGCTTTACTAAAATATCACCACGAAAAACGCGCAAAAGCAACTATTCTTACAACAGTTATTGAAGATCCTACAGGTTACGGTCGTATTATTCGTGATGACCTAGGCATTGTAGAAAAAATAGTAGAACATAAAGATGCGACAGAAAAAGAACAACGTATTTCAGAAATTAACACTGGAACATATTGCTTTGACAATAAAGCTCTTTTTGAAGCGTTAGAGAATGTTTCTAACGATAACGTGCAAGGAGAATATTACTTACCAGATGTTATTAAAATTTTAAAAGATTCGGATGAAGTCGTTGCGGCTTACAGAATGGAGTCTTTCGAAGAGTCACTTGGAGTGAACGACCGAATTGCCCTAGCTGAAGCGTCCAAATTAATGCAACGTCGAATTAACGAAAATCATATGCGTAATGGAGTAACACTTGTTAATCCAGAAAGTACGTATATTGATATAGATGTAAAAATTGGTCAAGATACAGTAATTGAACCGGGAGTTATGCTTCGCGGGAAAACTGTAATCGGTGATGATTGTGTGGTTACTAGTGGCTCGGAAATCGTAAACAGTGTTATCGGTGAACGAGTAAACGTCAGAACTTCTTCGATTTTCGAAAGTAAAGTTGGAGATGACGTTCAAATTGGCCCATATGCCCACCTAAGACCGGAATCTGACATTCACAATCATGTGAAAATCGGAAATTACGTCGAAACGAAAAAAGCAGTTGTTGGTGAAGGAACTAAATTACCACATTTCATTTACATGGGAGATGCGGAAATTGGTAAAAACGTCAATGTTGGTTGCGGGAGTATTGCGGTTAATTACGACGGCAAAAACAAAGCAAAAACCATCATTGGTGACGATGTCTTTGTTGGCTGTAATTCAAACTTGATTGCACCTGTCAAAGTGGGCGACCGAGCTTTCATAGCTGCTGGTTCTACCATTACAAAAGATGTCCCTGATGACGCGTTAGGCATTGCTCGCGCGAAACAAGACAACAAGCTTGGTTATGCAAAACATTTAAATCACGGTAAATAATTTCCATTTGGGAATTTTAAAATTTTAATAAAAAATAGTGGAGGCTGATTATGTCAAACGAGTATTTTGATCCAAAGTTGAAGATTTTCTCGCTAAATTCTAATCGTGAACTAGCTGAAGAGATTGCGAAAGAAGTAGGTATTGAGTTAGGGAAATCAAGCGTTACTCATTTTAGTGATGGAGAAATCCAAATTAACATTGAAGAAAGTATCCGTGGTTGTCATGTATATGTTATTCAATCAACGAGTAATCCTGTAAACCAGAATTTAATGGAACTTTTGATCATGATTGATGCGTTGAAACGCGCTTCCGCAGCAACAATTAATATTGTTATGCCTTACTATGGTTATGCACGTCAAGACCGTAAAGCAAGAAGTCGTGAACCGATCACAGCGAAATTAGTAGCAAACTTAATCGAAACAGCTGGTGCAACAAGAATGATTACACTTGATATGCACGCACCGCAAATCCAAGGTTTCTTTGATATTCCGATTGATCACTTGAATGCAGTACGCCTTCTAAGTGACTATTTCAGCGAACGTCATTTAGGCGACGATTTAGTAGTAGTTTCCCCTGACCATGGTGGAGTTACTCGTGCCCGTAAAATGGCTGACCGTTTGAAAGCGCCGATTGCTATCATTGATAAGCGTCGTCCGCGTCCAAACGTAGCTGAAGTAATGAACATCGTAGGTAATGTAGAAGGAAAAGTTTGTATTATTATTGATGATATCATTGATACAGCTGGAACAATCACGCTTGCTGCTAAAGCGTTACGTGAAGCTGGCGCAACAAAAGTTTACGCATGTTGTTCACACCCAGTTCTTTCAGGCCCAGCTATGAAACGTATTGAAGAATCACCAATCGAAAAATTAGTTGTTACAAACTCCATCGCTCTTCCAGAAGAAAAATGGATCGACAAAATGGAACAACTATCTGTTGCAGCTCTTCTTGGTGAAGCAATCGTACGCGTTCATGAAAATGCTTCTGTAAGTTCTTTATTCGAATAAAAATTTAAAGCTAAAAACAGGGTTTCTCTTAGGAGGAATCCTGTTTTTTATTGGTGTTAAAAATATGTCTAAATTATGTTACTGAAACTAAAATAATACCATTTTATAAAAGTAAAAGTTCACAAAAAATCCATTGTATCTAAAACGCGGGTAGGTTATTCTAAGACAGTTGTAACACAAAAAAGAGGAGGAACAACGATGAGATTACTTAAAAAGGGTACAATGGCTTTATTTGTAATGGTTATGGCAGTAATGTTAGTAGCTTGTGGAGGGAAAGAAGAAACAAAAACATACGAACTTTCTCAAAATGGCGCTACTACAAAAATGACTTATACTTATGTAAAGGATAAAGTTACTAAACAAACAACAGAAAATGAAATGACTTACGCTGCTCTAGGATTTAAAAACAAAGAAGAAGCTGAAAAAGCGTTAAAAGAAACAAGCGATAAGTTCCAAGGTGTTGATGGCGTAAAACAAGGCCTTGAGTATAAAGATGATAAAGTAATCGAAACACTAGAAATTGACTACGAAAAAGCAGATGCAAAAGAATTAATTAAACTTCCAGGATTCGCTGCAAGTGGCGATATCGAAAGCGGAATTAGCATGGAAGAATCTTCAAAAATGCTAGAATCCCAAGGTTTTAAAGAAGTTAAATAATAAGTTTACGATAAAAAAGAAGTATCCGCTCAGTCGGATACTTCTTTTTGTTTGATAATCATGTGCGTTAATAACAACGGAGCTTAACTATTGGCGTGCTATAAAAAGTTCACAAAAAATCCATTGTATCTCAAATGCAGTTAGGTTATTCTGAGGCGAATGTGAAACAAAAAGAGGAGGAAACAACGGTGAAATTACTTAAAAAGGGAACAATGGCTTTATTTGTAATGGTTATGGCAGTGATGTTAGTAGCTTGTGGAGGGAAAGTAGAAACAAAAACGTACGAACTTTCTCAAAATGGTATAGAATCTAAATTGATATACACTTGTAAAGGAGACAAAGTCACGAAGCAAACAGCTGAAAATAGAATGCCTTACACTGCGCTAGGCGTTAGTTCAAAAGAAGACGCTGAAAAAATGCTTAAAGAAAGAAGTGATAAGTTTCAAAACATTAACGGATTAAAAGCGGAAATGGAATATAAAGATGATAAAGCTATTGAAACGATAGAGGTAGATTACACTAAAATTTCTTCAGAAGATATAAGGAAACTCCCGGGTATGACTACAAATGGTGATACTTCTAAGGGGATTAGTATGAAAAAGTCAGTAAAATTGCTAAAATCTCAAGGTTATAAAGAAGTTAAATAATAAATTTGTATCAAAAAAGAAGTATCCGTTTGAGAGGATACTTCTTTTTATTTTAATAATCCTGCGCTTCAATAACAACAGCTGTACCAGACGCAGTAACCATCAGCATCCCGTTATCAGCTCCAAGTACTTCATAATCAATATCAACACCAATAACAGCATTTGCGCCAATATCTTTCGCGCGTTGTTCCATTTCGCGAATCGCTTCCTCGCGAGCGTTAATAAGCTCGTCCTCATAGCCTTGCGAACGGCCTCCAAAGAAATTTCTTAGTCCCGCTCCAATATCTTTCATAAAGTTAACGCCAGTGATGACTTCGCCGAAAACGATTTTTTTATACTCAATAATTTGTTTGCCTTCAATATTTGGTGAGGTTGTTACGATCATAATTTCATCCCTCCAGTTTTCTTTTATCATACTCCTTAGAGCTTTTTTTAGTCAAAGGATATCCGGCTATTTTTTGCGATTTCTCGCTTTTTCGATATAAGAAATGGCGTCCGGAACTTTACAAGCATTTTTTCCTAAATTCACATGAACTTTCCCGACTGATTTCGCAGCTTCTATCGCTTTTTCGTGCAAATCATCGTTATAAATGCCGCAAGAGATAATAAAACTGTTCATCGAATATCGCGTTCTGTTGGATTCTGCTTGTAACGTTTCTTTGGCGCGCTTTAATAGCTCCTCTGCTTCGGGTAAATCGCTAATATGCTCACTAAAAATCTGCCAGCCCATTGCTTTCGTTAAATCATAATCACTTTCAACCCACTTTTTGGCGAAAATGAGCGAATCTTCTCTTTTACTGACAAGTGATGCAAGTGCGAAAGTTAGTTGTGACCACGTTTCTCGAAAAGCAATATTCCATTTTTCGATTTGCTCAGTAGTCATTTTGTTAGGGTCAATCGCGAGCAAACCGAGATAAATCAAGTCACTGTTACTCGATTCGATTAGCTCTACAGCGAGTTCGTAGTTTTTTGTCAATTTTTCCCGGCGAATAATTTTCTTTAAATCGCCAATTTTCAGCCCGTAAAGTTCTAGTGTTTCAGGGCAACCGTGATTTCGGAAAATTTTAACGGTGTTTGGATTTTTTAAGGTTTGAAGTTCGGTGTTAAGTTGGTCAAAAGTAATCATGCGGCGCTCTCCTCTCGAATAAATTAAGTATAACAAAAAAGCATGCTAAGGCGCATGCTTTTAAGATTCAGAGCTTATTAGTCAACTTGTTTCATTGCGTCGTCGAGAACTTTTTTAAGTGTGTCTGCTGAATTTTTCATTTGCTCTTTTTCTTTATCGGTCAAGTTCATTTCAACAATGTGGCGAACGCCTTGACGGTTAACTACTGCAGGTGCGCCAATATAAATGTCGTTCATACCATAATGACCATCTAAATAAACGGAAAGTGGTAAAATCGCATTTTCGTTATTTAGAATCGCTTTTGTAATACGGGCAAGTGCAGCTGCGACTCCATAGAAAGTAGCGCCTTTTTTATTAATAATTTCATATGCTGCATCACGAACACTTACGAAAATAGTATCCATTGCGCCTTGTTCGTCTTCGCTAATCCATTCAGTAATTGGAAGACCGCCAACAGTTGTGTGGCTCCATGCTGGGAATTCAGTATCACCGTGTTCACCAAGAATATAACCATGGACGTTACGAGCATCGACTTTTAGATAGTCGGCAATCGACATACGGAAACGAGCTGTATCAAGACTTGTTCCGGAACCGATAACGCGTTCTTTAGGAAGACCTGAGAATTTCCAAGTTGCGTAAGTTAGGATGTCTACTGGGTTAGAAGCGATTAGGAAAATGCCGTCAAAACCACTTGCCATAACTTCATCCACGATGCCTTTCATGATTTTGATATTACGGTTTACTAAGTCTAAACGAGTTTCACCAGGTTTTTGCGCAGTTCCAGCTGTTACAACAACTAAATCTGCGTCATGGCAATCGCTATAATTCGCTGAGTAGATTTTCTTCGGTGTGGAAAATGGAACGGCGTGGCTCAAATCCATTGCATCCCCAATAGTTCTGTCTTTATCTATGTCAATAATACCAAATTCTTGTCCGATGCTTAAATTTACACAAGCAAATGCGTAACTGGAACCAACTGCTCCGTCGCCAACTAAAATAATTTTTTGATGATCTTTCATTTCGAATTCCTCCTATAAAAAATCTATTTACTAGTACAGTATACCATGTATTTTTCATTTGTGAAGCGTTGAACGTCCTAAATTTAAAAAAGTTGTTATAATGTTTTTGTGAAAACGCTGTAGTACAGTTTGGAAGCGTCTGCATTCGCGCTCAACCGCTATTTTCTGTTTACCTTTTATTGAGAATTATAAACCTTACAAAACAAAATAAGGCTATTCCTTTGTTTTGCTATTTCTCTAACGGGTAGATATAATGTAGATGTACCAAAATTGAATGAGTGGAGTGATTTTTTATGGCAACAACATTAGAGGTCCAGAAAAGAGAAACAACGCAACATTCAGAAGTAACGAGATTGCGTAGTGAAGGAAAAGTACCTGGAATTATTTATGGTTACAAATCAGAGAATGTTCCAGTTTCCGTTGATTCTTTGGAATTAATCAAAGCAGTTCGTGACAATGGTCGAAATGCCGTATTTTCAGTGACTGTTGACGGCAAGAAATTAAATGTTTTATTACATGAATATCAAGTGGATCCGTTAAAAGACGTTTTAGTACATGTTGATTTACTAGCGGTTGATATGAATGAAGAAGTGGAGACTGATGTTCGCGTGGTATTAGTTGGCGATGCACCCGGCGTTAAAGCTGGCGGCGTATTACAACAAATTATCCATGACGTAAAAGTTTCAGCAACACCAGAAAAATTACCAGAAACAATTGAATTAGACATTTCTTCATTAGAAATCGGTGATGTTTTAACAACGAACGACCTTCCGGAAAACAAAGATTATGTCGTGCAAGCTGAGGAAGAAGAAACAGTAGTAACTGTGTCTGCCCCACGTGCTGAAGAAGAACCAACGACTACGGAAGCGCCAGAGCCAGAAGCTGTACATGGTAAAGATGAAGAGCCTGTTGAATAATTTCTAATAAATAAGGATGGAAGATACGCATTTGTTTGCGATATCTTCCATTTTTTTTGGTATAATAGTTTCGAGAAGGAGGCGTTTATATGCTTGATAAATCAGTACCACATATTTCTGTTGCAATGGTCAATTATGATGCCGCGAATTATCCGGAATTTCATTTACCGACGGGATATTCTTTTTGCTTTTATAAAGATGGTTTGGAAGAAGATTGGTGTAGATTGCAATTAGAAACTGGTCAGGTGCCATCAATGGATATTATTCGCGCTCGTTTTGAAACAGAATTTGGAAATGAAAAAGAAAAATTGGCCAAGTGTTGTGTTTTTGTGCAAGCGCCGAATGGTGAGCTTATTGGAACAGCGATGCTTTGGGACGGGGATACATTTGGCGAAATGGCGAGCCGGATTCATTGGGTAGCTGTACTTGATTCCCACGGCGGAAAAGGTATCGCAAAAGCTTTGTTATCTAAAATCCTTGGCATAAATAAAAATGATTTTGTCTATTTGACCACACAAACCGGAAGTTACCAAGCAATTTATTTATATCAGAAATTCGGTTTCGAAAAATATATCGGAAAAACGCCCACAAATTGGAAAACGGCAGACTTTCAAGCTGAAAATGAAACAGCGTGGCAAATTATCGAAAATAAAATTGCCGAACACCAAGCGTAGTTGGAAAACTTTCAACCAAGTGAAATCCATGTTATAATCAAAAAAACATCGAAACAAAAACCAGTTCATTCGTGAAGTGGTTTCGTTCATGTAAGGAGAAGCTTTTATGAAATTAATTGCAGGACTCGGGAATCCGGGCAAAAAATACGAACGCACCCGGCATAATGTCGGTTTTATGGTAGTTGATGAGCTGAGTTTCCGCCATCAAACACCTTGGAAAAAATCCAAATTTAATGGTATGACAAGTGAAATTAATGTTGGTGGCGAAAAAATAATTTTAGTTAAACCGCTCACTTTTATGAATGCTTCTGGGGAGTGTATTCGTCCACTAATGGATTACTACAACATCCCGATTGAAGATGTCGTGATTGTGTACGATGATCTTGATTTACCAGTTGGGAAAATAAGATTACGCCAAAAGGGCAGTGCTGGTGGACATAATGGCATGAAATCAATTATCCAGCATGTCAAAACGCAAGAATTTAACCGCATTCGTGTGGGTGTAAGTCGCCCTATAAAAGGAGAAGTCATTAACTACGTATTAGGAGATTTCCCTAAAGCAGAACAACCTGATATTATCGCAGCAATCCAAAAAAGTGCGGATGCCATCGAAGACTTTGCGCAAACGCCATTTATTGAAGTAATGAATAAATACAATCAAAAATAAACAATGACGAGACGTGGTAATTTTTTTGCCACGTATTTCGGTCTTTCTTCGGACGTGTGATTTACTCTCGCGCCCCATAGAATGAATTTTCTGACAAAAAGGAGCTGTTTTCCCTTGAAAGGATTACAACAATTAATATATGAACAAAAAGATATTCGAGCGGTCTTAAAAGCGCTTGATGAAAAAGAAAAAGCGCAACTTGTCACGGGTCTCACAGGTTCTTCGCGTGCGTTATTTGCAAGCGTGGTAGAAGGAGCATCAAAGCGACCAGTTGTATTTGTCACGCACAATTTATATCATGCACAAAAATTATATGATGATTTGCTTTCTTTAATGGATAGTGATCGATTATTTTTATACCCGGCAGATGAATTGATTTCTTCTGAGCTAAGTATTTCTAGCCCGGAGCTTCGTGGTCAACGTGTTGAAGCGCTCGATTTTCTGCTGTCCGGAAAACCGGGAATCGTCATCGTCCCAGTTGCTGGACTTAGAAAAATGCTTCCACCAGTTGCGCTTTGGAAACATTTCAATATATCTATCGTTGAAGGCGAAGAAATCGATCCAGATGTTTTACGCCAAAAATTAGTAACGATGGGTTACACGATGAGCGGAATGGTAAATACCCCAGGAGAATTCAGCGTTCGCGGCGGGATTATTGATATTTACCCAATTACAGAAGAATTCCCGATTAGAATAGAACTTTTTGATACCGAAGTGGACTCGCTCCGTTTCTTTGATGTGGAAACACAACGCTCCACTACTCGCGTGGAAGAATTCCGGCTGCTTCCGGCGACAGAAATCATTTTAGATCAAAGTTATTATCCTGACATCGTCCAACGTTTGGAAAAGAAAATGACGCTCACTTTAAATGAGTTAAAAGAAGACGCGGATAAACAAGCGCTCGTTGAAAATTTAGAAGAAGAGTTGGAAATGTTGCGTTCAGGCGTAAAACCAGACATGTTCTTTAAATATATCGGGCTGGCTTACCCAGACCCGGCCTCGCTTTTCGATTATTTGCCAAAAAACACAGCCATTTTGCTTGATGAATTTGCGCGGATTTTGGAAACGGAAGAAAGTTTAGAACGGGAAGAAGCGGAGTGGCAAACAGAAACGTTAAGTCGCATGGAAACAGTTCGCGACGTGCAAGTAAGCCATTCTTTCAAAAAATTATTAGAAGCGAACCAATCGCCGAAAATTTATTTATCTCTTTTCCAAAAACAAATGGCGAGCATGCGCGCATCGAAAACGACCAATATCGTTTATAAACAAATGCAGCAATTCCACGGTCAAATGAATGTTTTAAAAACAGAGCTAGAAAGCTGGCATAAAAATAATTATGCTGTAGTTATCTTGGCGCCGAATTTAGAACGCGCGGAAAAAATGCAACAAACCTTAACCGATTACGATATGGAAAGCACCATTTTAAAAGAAGAAGCGGATGTACCAAAATACGGAATGGTTCAATTTGTCATCGGGACATTCCAAAATGGTTTTGAACTGCCACTTGCCAAAGTAGCGATTATTAGTGAAACCGAGCTCTTCAATAAAAAAATCAAAAAGGTGAAAAAACGCCAAAAACTTTCCAATGCTGAACGAATCCAAAGTTATTCCGAGTTAAAAGTTGGCGACTACGTAGTTCACGTCAATCACGGTATTGCGCGTTACGTGGGCATGGAAACGTTAGATATCAACGGCGTGCATAAAGATTACTTGCTACTTGTTTACCAAGGTGAGGATAAACTTTTCATCCCGGTTGACCAACTTGATTTAGTTCAGAAATACGTTGGGGCAGAAGGTAAGTCTCCGAGATTAAATAAACTTGGCGGCGCTGAATGGAAACGCGTTAAGAAGAAAGTGCAAGCCTCCGTCCAAGATATTGCGGACGATTTAATCAAACTTTATGCGGAGCGCGAAGCTGAAAAAGGCTATGCGTTTAGCGCGGATGACGAAATGCAGCGCGAATTTGAAGATGCTTTCCCGTATCAAGAAACCGAAGACCAATTGCGCTCAATTTCAGAAATCAAAAAAGATATGGAACGACCGCGCCCAATGGATCGTCTTTTGGTCGGGGATGTTGGTTACGGAAAAACCGAAGTGGCCCTCAGAGCTGTATTCAAAGCTATTATGGATGGCAAACAAGTCGCCTTTTTAGTACCGACAACCATTTTAGCGCAACAACACTATGAAACAATGAAAGAACGTTTCCAAGGCTTCCCAATCGAAATTGGTCTTTTAAGCCGTTTCCGCACGAAAAAACAACAAACCGAAACATTAAAAGGTATGAAAAATGGCACAGTAGATGTCGTTGTCGGCACACATCGTCTATTATCCAAAGATGTCGAGTATCAAGACTTAGGCTTACTCATTGTCGATGAAGAACAACGATTTGGTGTGACGCACAAAGAAAAAATTAAACAAATGCGTTCCAAAATCGACGTATTAACACTTACCGCAACACCTATTCCGAGAACGCTACACATGTCGATGCTCGGCGTTCGTGATCTATCTGTTATCGAAACTCCGCCAGCAAACCGTTTCCCAGTGCAAACCTATGTCGCGGAACAAAATAATGTTTTAGTCCGCGAAGCAATCGAGCGGGAACTAGCGCGTGACGGACAAGTGTACTATCTATACAACCGGGTTGAATCCATTACCCAAAAAGCAGACGAAATTTCTGCGATGGTCCCTGATGCTCGAGTGGCAACTGCGCACGGCCAAATGGGTGAATCGGAATTAGAATCTGTTATTTTGAGTTTCCTTGAAGGAGAATTCGACGTACTCGTAACAACGACGATTATTGAAACCGGCGTAGACATTCCGAATGTTAACACGCTGTTCGTTCAAGATGCTGATCGAATGGGACTTTCTCAACTCTATCAGTTGCGCGGACGGGTAGGACGATGGAACAGAATTGCATATGCTTACTTCATGTATCAAAAAGATAAAATTTTGCGTGAGGAAGCTGAAAAGCGCTTATCGGCCATTAAAGAATTTACCGAATTAGGTTCTGGTTTCAAAATTGCAATGCGTGATTTATCCATTCGAGGTGCCGGAAATATTCTAGGTGCCCAACAACATGGCTTTATCGATTCAGTCGGGTTCGATCTTTACTCGCAAATGCTCAAAGAAGCAATCGAAGCGAAAAAACCAAAAGAAGAACAAAAACAAATCGTCCCAGTCGAAATTGATATCCAAGCCGATGCGTACATTCCGGAATATTATATTACAGATGGTCGCCAAAAAATCGAGATGTACAAACGTTTCCGCAATATAGAAGTATTGAGCGAACTCGAGGACTTACAAAGTGACATGATTGACCGTTTTGGGGAATATCCAGAAGAAGTCGAATATTTATTCACAATGACCGAACTCAAGGTCCACGCACTGGAAGTTGGCATTGAATCCGTAAAACAAGAACAAAATAAAATTACTATGCTATTTTCAGAAAGTGGTACAGCTGGTATTCGCGGTGATGTCGTGATGCAAATCATCGGCGAATTTGGTCGTATGGTCGGTGTTGGCATGGAAGGCACCCAACTAAAAATCACAATTAATGTCCAAAATAAACCTTTAAAAGAATGGTTATACCAAGTGAAAAGCTTAGCTGAAAAACTTCGTGGCGCTATGAAAGAAAAAGTATCAACCGAAAATTGATAAGTTATTAAGAAGAAAGGAGGTGGCGGGATGTCTGAACGTTCCATGAAGCGACTAATGAAAGGAGCAGCTTGGCTAACCGCTGCCTCGCTTATCTCTAAAATACTTAGCGCAGTTTACCGCGTACCTTTTCAAAATATGGTGGGCGACGTCGGATTTTATATTTTTCAACAAGTATATCCAATTTACGGGATTGCAATGACACTTGCGCTTGGCGGCTTCCCTGTTGTCATTTCGAAAATGTTAGCAGAGGCAGAAGGCGATTTTAGACGGCAACAAATTATTATGCGCGCAGTATCAAGGATGCTCCGAATTGTAAGTATTACGATTTTCGCCTTTTTATTCCTGTTTGCTAGTGTGATTGCTATGATGATGGGCGACCCAGCTTTATCAGAATTAATTCGCGTCATTAGTTTCGTGTTTCTACTCATGCCACAACTCGCGTTTATGCGTGGCTTTTTCCAAGGGGAAGGGGACATGATACCAACCGCGATTTCGCAAACAGTCGAACAAATTATTCGAGTGGCGATAATTTTGATAGGAGCTGGACTGGCGCTTCATTTCGGTCTTGATTTATATGATGCCGGCTCGATGGCGATGAGTGGCGCGTTTTTCGGCGGGATTTCTGGAATCTTCATTTTACGCCACTTTTACAATAAAAAAGTGGCGCTTGGCGAAGGGATTCAACCGGCCGTATTTGCTAATAAAGAAGAAAAAGTCGGTATCGGTCGCGCATTTTTACGACAAAGTGTGGCAATTTGTGTGGTTAGCTCGATGCTGATTTTATTCCAGCTAGTCGATTCCTTCCAAGTGTATCGGTTAATGAGCGACTCCGGCATCCCGGATTTTATCGCCAAATCACTCAAAGGGATTTACGATCGTGGCCAGCCGATCTTGCAATTAGGGCTAGTCATCTCGACCGGACTTGCACTCGCGCTCGTCCCAATGATCACCGCGGCAAGAGTCCGAGGTCAGCAAAAAGAACTCAAACGCTCCGTATTACTAGCAATCAAAATCACGCTAATTTTAGCCGGTGCAGAAACAGTCGGGCTCATCGTCATCATGCGCCCGCTGAACCAAATGTTATTCCAAACTCCAGATGGCACATTCGTCTTACAATTGTTCATGCCAGCCGTTTTCCTAAGCTCACTCATCATCATGTTAAGCAGTATTTTACAAGGCTTCGGAAAAATCGCTGTACCCGCAGTTGGCGTTGGAATTGGACTTATTGTAAAATGGATATCAGGAAGCATTCTAATTCCGAGGCTCGCAACAATGGGCGCATCGATTTCAACATGTATCGGCTTACTTGTCATTCTGATTATTTGTTATGCTGCGCTAAAACAAACAATCCGAGTGCCGTTCGTCGAAAGAACAATGCTAATTCGCCTGCTCGCAGCTTTGGCGCTAATGGCGGTCTTCCCATGCCTATTCGAATGGTTAGCGCCACTAGAAACAAGACTCGGCAGCGCGCTCCAAGCAATAGTCAGCGCCATAATCGGCGGCGGAGTTTTCCTGATTTTTGCTTTAAGATACAAATTGCTCGGTCCAAAAGATTTCGTTTTTCTTCCGTTTGGCTCCAAATTACTCGCACTTAGTAAGCTGGTTGCGCGGAAATAATTAATATAAAGTAGGTGGATAAAATGGCAACAACTATGCGATTAGATAAATATTTAAAAGTATCTCGCTTAATTAAAAGACGTACAGTAGCAAAAGAAGTAGCAGAAAAAGGACGCATTGCAGTCAACGGAGTAACTGCAAAACCAGGAACTAACGTAAAATCCGGCGACGAACTAGTTATTCGCTTCGGTCCTAAAATCGTTACAGCAAAAATCGAACGTCTAGAAGAAAATGCGAAAAAAGAACAAGCAACAGAAATGTATACGATTATTAAAGAAGAACGCACAGACGAAAGTAGATAAAGAAAAAATCGTTTGAAATGGCACTGTTTAGCCGATTTCAAACGATTTTTTATTAAGCAAGATAAACCACAATCAATTTTTTGTCAAAAAGTCAAGAAAAATATCATAAAATTAGCGGATTCCAATAGACAAATGCCTGATTTATTGATATCATTTTAAGCAAGAAACGTTTTTTTCTCTACCGAAAATCATAGACAATAAGCAAATAAGAATATGGGAGGGACGATATATGAAAAAAGCCGAATCAAAAGTGGCGAGAATAGAAAATCGCTATATAAAAGATACCGCAACAATGAAAAAAACTCGTAGTCGTCGCCGCGTTGCCCTGTTTCGTAGACTTGCATTTATGGCTATTATTTTTGCTGTGGTAGGTGGACTATTAACCATTACGTACACCAAACAAGTGCTAACACTTAAAGAGAAGAAGGCGAAGCAAGTGCAAGTGGATAAAAAAATGGTTGCAATGAAAGATGAAGAAGACGCATTAAATGATCAAATCAAGAAACTTCATAATGATGAGTACATAGCTAAACTAGCAAGAAGTGAATATTATCTATCCAAAGATGGAGAAATTATTTTTAATATTCCTGAAGAGAATTCGAAACAAAAAGAGTAAGTCACAGCTGAGCCGTCATTCTCCATGGTAGAATCAAAGGGAAAATAGAGTTGAGTATATTTGGAGTTTGTGAGTTTGACTGTTTGACACTCTTTTTATTATAGCTATAATTAAGCAATAGAGTGATATTTTAAGGAGGACGCATTTTTTTATGTCGATCGAAGTAGGCAACAAGTTACAAGGTAAAGTTACTGGGATTACTAATTTTGGAGCATTTGTGGAGCTAGAAGGTGGCAAAACAGGCTTAGTTCATATTAGTGAGGTAGCAGATAACTATGTTAAGGACATTAATGACATCTTAACTGTAGGGGATGAAGTTACTGTCAAAGTAATGAATATTGGTGATGATGGTAAGATTGGTCTGTCCATTCGTAAAGCAGTAGATCGCCCGGACCGCCCAGAAAAAAGTTATGATCGTAAGCCAAAATACAGCAAAAAACCTGCTGGAAACTATGTTAAACCAGCCGAGAGCTTTGAAGATATAATGTCTAAATTCTTGAAAGATAGTGATGAAAGACTAACTACTATCAAACGTCAAACAGAATCTAAACGTGGCGGCCGAGGAGCGAAACGCGGCTAATGCGCTAAAATTAATTGTAAAGTAGATGCACCGTATTGGATCATTAATACGGTGCACTTTTTAATAAAAAATGTGAGAGCCGAATTTCGAAGGAAGGTTTTCTTGAATGGATGACACAAAAAAACGAGTACATAAGTATATCGAGAAACACGACTTAATCCGATCCGACGATAAATTGCTTGTGGCAGTTTCTGGCGGTCCGGATTCTTTGGCATTACTGCATTTTTTATGGAACTCAAAACTAGTTCCAAAAGAAGCAATCTCCGTCGCACATTTAAATCACCATTTGCGCGAAAATGCAGCAAAAGAACAACAACTCGTCGAAAATTTTTGCAAACAACATAATCTTCCATTTTACACGGAAGAAGTTGACGTAAACAGACGAGCCCAAGACTTGCAAAAAGGGATTGAAGAAACGGCCCGCATTGTCAGATATGACTTTTTTGAAAAAATAATGTCGGAACAAAACATCAACAAGCTAGTTCTCGCGCACCATGCGGATGACCAAATAGAAACAATACTAATGCGACTTGTTCGTGGCAGTTCTAGTATCGGCTGGTCAGGCATACAGCCAAAACGTGAGCTAAGAGGTGGCCATGCGATTCGGCCATTTTTACCAATTACAAAAGCAGAAATTATCGAATATGCACATAAACACGAATTAGCATACGAAATCGACGAATCAAACACGAGCCAAGAATACACAAGAAATCGCTACCGGGCGCAACTCTTGCCATTTTTAAAACAAGAAAATCCAGCGGTTTACGCCCACTTCGAAAGATTTTCCGAAGAAACCAGCGAAGATTTCCGCTATTTAGAGGAACTTGCGAACGATTTATTAAAGAAAAACCTCGTCAAAAACGGCAAAAAGACAACACTTTTACTTAGTAGCTTTAAAAATGAAGCGAATCCTTTACAACGCCGCGCAATTCATTTACTATTGAGATATCTGTACAATGAAGATGCCCGTTTTATTACGGTAAATCACATATATCAGATTATCCAAATAATTCAAAGTGACAATCCATCTAGTTCGATTGATTTACCAAATAAACTCATTGCGAATAGAGTGTACAACGAGCTCCATTTCCAATTTGGAGAAAGAGAAGCTTCTTCTGAGTTTTATCATCAATTAGAACTGAATGATCGCATTGAATTAGATAATGAAGCAAGCATCCGTTTAAAGCTAAAAAGTTCCGTTGTTCAAACAAATGGGCTAAATGGAATGCTACTGGATGCTGACGAAATAACACTTCCTTTAATTGTTCGAAACCGTGTGAACGGCGATAGAATGACGATGAAAGGACAAGCAGGCAGCAAGAAACTAAAAGATATTTTCATCGATGCCAAAATACCAAGGCAAGAACGCGATAATCTACCCGTGATAACAGACTATACCGGAAAAATCCTTTGGGTTCCCGGTGTGAAAAAGTCTGCATATGACCGAGCATTTAGTCGCAGCAAAAAGCAATACATTATTAGGTACACTCGAAATATAGGAGGAAACGAGAGCATGCATAATGATATTCAGAAAGTACTGATATCGGAGGACGAATTACAAGAGAAAATTCGTGAACTCGGTCGTGAGTTGACAACAGAATATGAAGGACGTAACCCATTAGTAGTTGGGGTATTAAAAGGCGCAACTCCTTTTATGACTGATTTACTTAAAAGAGTAGACACATACTTAGAAATGGACTTCATGGACGTATCCAGTTACGGAAATGGTACAGTATCATCAGGTGAAGTGAAAATCATCAAAGACCTTAACGCATCAGTAGAAGGTCGCGATGTACTTGTAATTGAAGATATCATTGATAGCGGACGTACACTTAGTTATCTAGTAGACCTAATCAAATACCGCAAAGCAAAATCAGTGAAGTTAGTTACTTTACTGGATAAGCCAGCCGGACGCAATGTAGAAATCGAAGCAGATTATGTAGGCTTTGTCGTTCCAAATGAATTTGTTGTTGGATACGGTTTAGATTACGCAGAACGCTATCGCAATCTACCATACATCGGCATTTTGAAACCAGAAATTTACAGCGAGTGAAATTAATTAACAAACAGAACTATTCTTTGTTAAAATGTAATAGATAGCTTTTCAGAAAACGAAAACAAAAAATTCATGCCGAACATGCAAAATAGTGGGCAATCGAGGTTCGGTATGCTATCATTAGTCTTAGTTTTCGAAGGTGAAAATAGTATCAATAAATATTAAAAAATCTATATTAATAATAGAATAACTTCGTAAGAGAAAAGCGAAACGGATATGTTTTTAATAATCAGGGGAAGAAAACATTGTTTCTAAATCTGCTATTAGTCAAAAACAACTTTTAAAGGGATAAAAGTCCAGAGAAAGTAAGAATCCAAGCTCTTGCGTGGGAGGAGGTAAGGAATGAACAGGTTTTTTAGAAATGCGATATTTTATGTCATAATATTCCTTGTTATTATCGGGATTGTTGCTTCATTTAACTCGAACAAAGAGGCAGCCAAAGATATTAGCTATTCAGAATTTGTGAGTAAATTAGAAGATGGTAAAGTTAAATCCGTAGAAATACAGCCAGACCGTAGTGTTTATACAATCAATGGGGAATTTAAATCAAGCGATAAAAGTTCCGACGATAAAAAAACCGGTCTTGGCCAAAGTAAAGAAAGTAGCACTGCTTTCACAACATACGCTTTAAACAGCGATACTTCTCTTGATGATTTACAAAAAACAATCAAAAGCGAAGACGTGAAAATGGAAGTAGTACCTGCAAAACAAAACAGCGGTTGGGTTACATTCCTAACTTCTATTGTACCTTTTGTAATTATCTTCATCCTCTTCTTCTTCCTAATGAGCCAGTCTCAAGGTGGCGGCGGTGGTAAAGTAATGAGCTTTGGTAAAAGTAAAGCCAAACTTTACAACGACGACAAGAAGAAAGTTCGCTTCACAGATGTAGCTGGAGCAGACGAAGAAAAACAAGAACTTGTTGAAGTAGTAGAATTCCTAAAAGATCCGCGTAAATTTGCGGACCTAGGCGCTCGTATTCCTAAAGGTGTCCTTTTAGTAGGGCCTCCGGGTACTGGTAAAACCTTGCTAGCTCGTGCAGTTGCCGGTGAAGCAGGCGTGCCATTCTTCTCTATCTCAGGTTCAGACTTTGTAGAAATGTTTGTCGGTGTCGGTGCGAGCCGTGTCCGTGACTTATTCGAAAATGCGAAGAAAAATGCACCATGTATCATTTTCATTGATGAAATTGATGCAGTTGGTCGTCAACGTGGAGCTGGAATGGGCGGCGGTCACGATGAACGTGAACAAACCCTAAACCAATTACTAGTTGAAATGGATGGTTTCGGCGGCAATGAAGGTATCATCATTATTGCAGCAACTAACCGTGCAGACGTACTTGACCCAGCACTTCTTCGTCCAGGCCGTTTTGACCGTCAAATTATGGTTGATCGTCCAGACGTGAAAGGCCGTGAAGCAGTACTTCGTGTCCATGCTCGTAACAAACCACTTGCTAAAAGTGTTGATTTAAAAGCAATCGCTCAACGTACGCCAGGATTCTCTGGTGCCGATTTAGAAAACTTACTGAATGAAGCAGCACTCGTTGCCGCTCGTTCCGATAAGAAAGAAATAGACATGAGTGACCTTGATGAAGCTAGTGACCGCGTAATTGCTGGACCAGCTAAGAAAAATCGAGTTATCTCTGAAAAAGAACGCCGCACAGTCGCTTATCATGAAGGTGGTCACGTTATCGTCGGAATGGTACTTGATGAAGCGGAAGTCGTGCATAAAGTTACCATCGTTCCTCGTGGACAAGCTGGTGGTTATGCCGTAATGTTACCAAAAGAAGATCGCTTCCTAATGACGAAAGCTGAGTTAATGGACCGTATCACTGGTTTACTTGGTGGACGCGTAGCCGAAGAAGTCACTTTTGGAGAAGTAACAACTGGTGCAAGTAATGACTTTGAACGTGCCACTGAACTTGCTCGCCGCATGGTAACTGAATGGGGTATGAGTGACAAAATTGGACCGCTTCAATTCACTTCTGGTAATGGTCAAGTATTTATGGGCCGTGATTTCGGTAGCGACAAAGGATATTCCGATAAAATCGCTTACGAAATCGATACAGAAGTTCAAAGCTTAATCCGCTACTGTTATGACCGCGCTAAAACAATCATTACAGAACACCAAGAACAACATAAACTTATCGCGGAAACATTACTAAAAGTAGAAACATTAGATGCTCGCCAAATTCGTTCCCTATTTGATGACGGTGTAATGCCTCCAGATATTGATACGATTGACGTAGAAGCTGAATATCCTTCCGAAAAAGAAGAAGAAGTAGCAGGTAAATCTTTTGAAGAAGAAAAACAAGACTTAAAAGAAGAAAAAGTCGAAGAAACAGAAGAACAACCAAAAGAAGTAACTTCGGAAGATGCTCCGAACATCGAGCAAACACCAAACGATAAAAAAGACGAATAAAATCAAAGAGGCTGGGCTTTCCCAGTCTCTTTTTTGAAGCTATATTATTCGGATTTTCAAATAAAACATGTTATGATACGTTAGAAAAATCTTCTAAAGGACGGTATTTAAACTTATGATACTTGTAATTGATGTTGGGAATACTAACTGTACTGTCGGAGTTTATAAACAACAAAAACTTCTAAAACATTGGCGGATGACAACTGATCGTCATCGCACATCCGATGAATTAGGAATGACAGTCTTGAATTTTTTTTCATATGCGAATTTAACTCCTTCTGACATTCAAGGAATTATTATTTCGTCCGTCGTTCCGCCAATCATGCACGCAATGGAAACGATGTGTGTGCGTTATTTTAATATCCGACCATTAATCGTTGGTCCAGGAATAAAAACAGGTATCAATCTAAAAGTCGATAACCCTCGTGAAATCGGATCTGACCGAATCGTAAACGCCGTAGCAGCATCGGAAGAATATGGGACACCAGTTATCGTAGTAGATTTTGGCACTGCGACCACATTTTGTTATATCGATGAATCAGGCGTATACCAAGGTGGCGCAATTGCTCCAGGCATTATGATTTCGACCGAAGCCCTGTACAACCGTGCCGCTAAACTTCCGCGTGTAGATATCGCCGAATCAAATCAAATTATTGGGAAATCCACCGTGGCATCCATGCAAGCCGGTATTTTCTATGGTTTTGTCGGCCAATGCGAAGGAATTATCGCAGAAATGAAAAAACAATCCAATGCAAGTCCAGTAGTAGTTGCAACAGGTGGACTAGCTCGGATGATAACAGAAAAATCTTCCGCAGTAGACATTTTAGACCCATTTTTAACATTAAAAGGTCTGGAACTTCTATATAGAAGAAACAAACCAACTACAGAAAAATAAAAGGAGTTTTATATAATGAGCGATTATTTAGTTAAAGCGTTAGCCTACGATGGCATGGCGCGTGTATATGCAGCAGTAACAACCGAAACAATCAAAGAAGCACAAAGAAGACACGATACATGGTCTGTATCATCTGCCGCACTTGGTAGAACAATGACAGGAACACTTTTTCTTGGAGCAATGCAAAAAGAAGACCAAAAAATCACTGTGAAAATTGAAGGCGACGGCCCAATTGGTCCAATCGTTGCTGATAGTAACGCGCAAGGTCAAATCAGAGGCTACGTCACTAACCCACATGTCCATTTCAGCGAATTGAATGAAGCAGGAAAACTAGACGTTCGTCGCGGAGTTGGCACATCCGGCATGCTTTCAGTCGTAAAAGATCTAGGCTTTGGCGAAAACTTCACCGGCCAAACACCAATCGTTTCCGGAGAAATTGGCGAAGACTTCACCTACTATCTAGCAACATCCGAGCAAATCAATTCAT
This sequence comes from Listeria cossartiae subsp. cayugensis, assembly GCF_014229095.1. Classification (GTDB taxonomy): domain Bacteria; phylum Bacillota; class Bacilli; order Lactobacillales; family Listeriaceae; genus Listeria; species Listeria cayugensis. The sequence goes on from NZ_JAARZC010000003.1 coordinate 478,115, forward strand.
CGGTAGGTGTCGGGGTGCTTGTTAATCCAGATGATACAATCGAAGCAGCAGGTGGTTTCATGTTGCAATTACTTCCAGGTGCAACAGATGAAGTCATTGACGAAATCGAAAAAAATCTTTCAGCCTTGCCAACTGTTTCTCGGATGATTGAAGCTGGCGAAACACCAGAATCCATCCTAGCTAAACTAGCAGGCGGCGAAGACAAACTACAAATTTTAGAAAAAATCCCAGTTTCGTTCGAATGTAACTGCTCCAAAGAACGTTTCGGTAGCGCGATTATCTCGCTTGGTAAAGAAGAAATCCGCTCCATGATAGAAGAAGATCACGGCGCAGAAGCAGAATGCCATTTTTGCCGTAACACCTATGATTTCTCGGAAAAAGAATTAGAAGAACTATACGAAGAAGCGAAATAATGAAAAAGGGGCGCCGAACCAGGTGCTCCTTTTTAAAAGAGATTAAACTTGACAAAACAGGTCGGAATTAATTAAACTAGATGAAAGACCTAAAATAGATAGGAGTGCTTTAATAATGACAATTGCAAATTCAATCACTGATTTAATTGGAAAAACACCGATTGTGAAACTTAACCGTTTACCAGAAGCAGGTAGCGCAGACGTATACGTAAAATTAGAATTCCAAAATCCGGGTGGTAGCGTAAAAGACCGTATTGCTAACGCGATGATCGAAAACGCTGAAAAATCAGGTGCATTAAAACCAGGCGATACAATTATTGAGCCAACAAGTGGTAACACAGGAATCGGCCTAGCGATGGTTGCAGCAGCAAAAGGGTACCAAGCAATCTTCGTAATGCCAGAAACAATGAGCTTAGAACGTCGCAAATTACTTCAAGCTTACGGCGCAAAATTAGTATTAACACCGGGACCAGATGGTATGAAAGGCGCAATTGCCAAAGCAGAAGAATTAGCTAAAGAAAATAACTATTTCGTTCCACAACAATTCCACAATCCAGCAAACCCAGCTGTGCACGAAGAAACAACTGGCCCAGAAATCGTTGAAGCTTTTGGCAAAGATGGCTTAGATGCTTTCATCGCAGGAGTAGGAACAGGCGGAACAGTAACAGGCGTAGGACACGTACTTAAAAAGAACTACCCCGATGTGAAAATCTATGCACTTGAGCCAGAAGAATCCCCAGTACTTAGCGGTGGCTCTCCATCTCCACATAAAATCCAAGGTATCGGTGCTGGTTTCGTGCCAGATACATTAGATACAAAAGTGTATGACGGCATTCTAAAAGTATCAAGCGAAGATGCCCTAGAAACAGCCCGCGAAGTAGCGAAGAAAGAAGGAATCCTAGTAGGTATTTCTTCCGGAGCAACTATTAAAGCAGCCCTTGACCTTGCAAAAGAACTTGGCGCTGGCAAAAAAGTACTAGCTATCGTTGCAAGTAATGGCGAACGCTACTTGAGTACACCGCTTTATAATTTTGAAGATTAATAATCGAAGAGCCTAGTTCTGCTAGGTTCTTTTTTTATGAAAAGAAATAAATGCATTTCTTACTATTTTCTAATCAAATGCACAGCAGAAATTTTCTTTTCTTGGTTAATATATAGTCATAAGCTAACAACAAGCAAAACATTTTCATTCTTTCCCCTTTTAGAATGAAAATCCCAAACTCCCTTTTTGACCAGTGTGGTTTACTCCCTTTTTCCACACTGGTTTTTTAATGCAAAAAAATGAAAGCAAAAACGGAAAAATCTCATGAAACTCTAACAAAAATCACAGCATATCCACCAAAAAATTGGTTAATATATGTTTATAAGCTAACAACAAGCAAAACATTTCGTTCTTTCCCTTTTTAGAATGAAAAACCTAAACTCCCTTTTTGACCAGCGAGGTTTACTCCCTTTTTCCTCGCTGGTTTTTTAATACAAAAAATGAAAATAAAAACGGAAAAATCTCATGAAACTCTAACAAAAATCACAGTATATCCACCAATTTTTGGGTTA
>NZ_JAARZC010000004.1 GCF_014229095.1 Listeria cossartiae subsp. cayugensis
ACAGTAGCTCAGTTGGTAGAGCAATCGGCTGTTAACCGATCGGTCGCAGGTTCGAGTCCTGCCTGTGGAGCCATTTTTTTATTTGAAAGGCTTTGCTGCCGCTTTAGCTCAGTTGGTAGAGCACTTCCATGGTAAGGAAGGGGTCGTCGGTTCAAATCCGACAAGTGGCTTAATATAATAGTTTATACTTTGGATGTTTCGCTAGTATGCGAAGCTTTTTTTATTTGCCTAAAAATATAAAACACCTTATCCAACACCTTATTTGCTAGATTTATCAAAATTTACGAATGTTTATGTTCATAAAGAATAATTATACGGTTTTATTCAATTTGTTTTTAGAATAAATGTTAAGTAATTCAATAAAATATTAGTTTGTGCTTGATTTAATATGGTTAAAGTGGAAAATGTAAGTGTTGATGGAGAAGAATATGACTTAACTATTGATGGTTATAAAAATATGAAGGAGGGAGAAGAATATACTCTTTTTATAAGGAAAAGTAGGTCGGGTGATAATTATGTATTAACCAATGCTGTATTGAGTAAGTATCCTGTTGAAAAAGTGAGTGATCGTGATTTGTTTCTTGAAGGGGATGAGAACATGGGAGGAACGGTTGATATGAAAGCTACGTATAAAGAGATTTATCAGGATGTTTTAAATGAATATAATTAAATTCTGGTTTCGGGTACTATAATGGGATAAAAGCCTTATCTTGAATCGGGAGTATAAATAGATTATACTAAGGGTATAATGATAGGACGGATGGGGTGTTTTTTTGAAGGAGAAGAAGCAGCGGATTATTAAGTCGGCTAAGGAAGTATTTCAAAAGCAAGGGTATTTGAAAACGTCTGTGCAGGATATGGTTGATGCAGCTGGGATTTCTAAAGGGACTTTTTATAATTATTTTACTTCGAAAGAGGAACTGGCAATTGTGATTTTTAAGCAGGAGTATTCGGTTTTGCATCAGCGTTTGGAGTATACGATGGCGCAGGATGGGACGAAGAAGGATAATTTTACGGAGTGTTTGAAGATTATTATTCATTTTTATACGGAGAATGGGGAGATATTGAATATTACTTTTTCCCAGACGATGATTGATGATGATTTTAATGCGTTTTTGCAGAATGTGCGACTGAAAAATATGGAATGGGTCAAAAATCAGTTATTAGAGGTTTATGGGAAGGAAACGGAACCGTATATAAATGATATTACGATGTTGCTTAGTGGCATGGCGGCGATGTATGTCTTTGCTAGTGGTAGCAAGAATGTTAACTCGGGATTAATTGAGCGGGCGATTCCTTATGTTGTAAGAAGGCTTGATGCGCTTGTTAAGGATATTTTGGAGAGTGGCGAGATTGTGTTTACGGAAGCGGACACAGAAAATCTAGTGCCGGACCAAACGATGATCCGAAATAAGCGTTTAGCTAAACTAAGAGAAGCGCTTGAGGAACTTAATGTTGGGATTGAAAATGCGGATATTGCTGATTCGGACAAATGGCAGTATAAGGAATCGATGAATGCGCTTGTTGGTGAGATTAATAATAATGAGGCGCCTAGAGATTTTATGGTACAAGGGACATTGTTATATTTAAAGCAGCATGTGCCAGCAAGTTTAACGAAAGAAGTAAATAAATTAGAAGCTTGTGTGAACGGGCTTTTATAATAATTAGACCGGCTAGTCACTTTTTGTTGACTTGTCGGTATTTTTTTATTATACTTCTATTATTCATCTGGAAATTTCCACATGGGAAGGGGTATTAATTTTGAATAGTACAGCAGTAGAACGGCCCGTTGATGTTAATGGGAAGTCGTATAGTAGAAGTTTATTAGTAGTAACAATGATTATTGGGGCATTTGTAGCGATTTTGAATCAGACGTTACTTGCAACAGCGCTTCCAATGATTATGGATGATTTGCATATTACAGCAGCAACTGGGCAATGGTTAACGACAGCTTTCTTGCTGACAAATGGGATTATGATTCCGATTACAGCACTTTTAATTGAAAAAATTAGTTCGAAAACGTTATTTATTACGGCGATGACTGTATTTACAATTGGTACAATTATTGCGTCAGTGGCGGGGTCTTTCCCGGTATTACTTACAGGTCGTATTGTTCAGGCGGCTGGTGCGGGGATTATGATGCCATTACTGCAAACAATCTTCTTGCTGATTTTCCCTCGTGAAAAACGTGGGGCAGCAATGGGGCTGATGGGACTCGTTATTGCGTTTGCTCCAGCAATTGGGCCGACTTTGTCTGGTTGGATTGTGGATTCGTATGACTGGCGTGTGTTATTCCTTATTTTAATTCCAATCGCGGTTATTGATATTATTTTAGCGTTCTTTGGAATGAAAAAAGTAGTGAAATTAACTGATACAAAAATTGATTTTCTTTCGATTGTAATGTCTTCAATTGGTTTTGGGTCACTTCTTTATGGATTTAGCTCAGCGGGGAATGATGGCTGGGGAGATGCGACGGTTATTACGATGTTGATTATTGGTGTCGTTGTTATTGGCCTATTTGTATGGCGTCAACTAGTTATTGATAATCCGATGCTTGAGCTGCATGTGTTTAAATATCCAGTATTTTCATTGTCAGTTGTTCTTGGTTCGATTGTAACAATGGCGATGATTGGTGCGGAGATTGTGTTACCACTTTATATTCAAACAATTCGCGGGGAGTCGGCGCTTCAATCAGGTCTGTTATTACTTCCGGGTGCGATTATTATGGGGATAATGAGTCCGATTACGGGTATTATTTTCGATAAAATTGGGGCAAAATGGCTGACGATTACCGGGGTTACTATTTTGACTATCGGTACAATTCCATTTATGTTCTTAACGATGGATACGCCACTTTGGTATATCGTTGTGTTTTATGCAGTGAGGTTCTTCGGGATTTCGATGGCGATGATGCCGGTTTCGACTGCGGGTATGAATGCACTTCCTAACCACTTGATTAATCACGGTTCGGCAGTGAATAATACGATTCGTCAAATTGCTGGTTCGATTGGGACTGCGGTACTTATTACTGTTTTAACGAATGTGACGAAAGATAATATGCCAGGTAAGGCGCTTATGGCGACGGACCCAGCTAGTTTTGCTCAAAAGGCACAAGATGCTAGTTTGGACGGAATGCGTGCGGCGTTTATGGTTGCAGCAATTTTCGCGGCTATTGGGATGATTTTAAGTCTATTCCTTAAAAATAAAAAACAAGAACCAATCGTTAAAGAATATACGAAATAAAAAATGAAACAGGGTCAAAAATCCAATTTGGACGATTGACCCTGTTTTTTATGCTTTTTTAAGGGTGACTTTCCAGCTGGTGCCGGTGCCGACTGAATAAGCATCTACGAACGAACCTTGATTGATGCCGAGGCCAAGGTTGTCGAGTGAGTTGACATAGATGAGTGGTTCACCGATGCGCAGGTCTGCGAATGAACGACTGTAGGTAACGAAATTTTTATAAACGATGCGGTCGTGGTGTTTGATTAGGACTTCAATCGAATCGCCGTAGTTGGCGCCGAGCTCAAGGAAATCGGTCCGACGAATATTTGTCCAAAGGTTGCCAAATGGGCGGTCGATAATATCAATCGTGCCAAAAGCTTGCTCGCCTTCTAAATAGGAATCGCTTAAACTCAGCGAGACAATGGATTCTGGTGTGGCTGCGGGGCCAATATCTTCAAAGTTAATCACGCCAGCAGCAAGTCTGGCCGCCGTATAGGCAAAAATATCACGACCATGAAAGGTATGAGACGCGCCAGATTTTGGAAGCCGATTTTTTTCTTCATCGATCAGACGAACTTCTTTAATCGTTCCGTAATGTGCGATATGAGTTAAAGTGCCGTTGTCGGGTGTGATAATATAATGCCCCTCCTCTGTTAAAACGGCTACACTACGGCGCTTCGAACCCACGCCAGGATCGACAATCGAGACAAAAATCGTATTTTCAGGCCAGTAAGTCACGGTTTGTAGTAAACGATAAGATGCCTCCCAAATATTATATTGAGGAATTCGATGTGTTAAATCGTATATTTGCAAATCAATACTAACACTGTTAATCACGCCATACATTGCACTAACTGCACCATCGCTAATACCAAAATCGGACTGTAAAACAAGTAGCTGTTTTGTCATTTTAAATTCCTCCATTTTCAACAATTTAGGGTAAAATAAAACTCGCCCTTTTCCAAAAAAATATCTTGGAATAAGGGCGAGAAAATTTCACGCGGTACCACCTTAATTTATTTCCAGTTCATACTGAAAACCTCAAATGAGCATTTATGTACAATACTCACGGCGTTTGATAACGGACGCCAAATCCGTTGCAGCTTACTTATTTTCAGCGGCACAACTCAGAGGCCATTTTCGGACATAGTTCTTTGTTCCTTTTCAGCAATCGGAACTCTCTTTTGGAAAAAACGAATGTCGTACTTTTCTCGTCGTAGCTTTGTAATAAAGAATACAGAAAAATTGGATAAGTGTCAATGAATTCAATATCCTTGTGAGGAAAATCGCATAGTGGCGCTGTTTGAGAACGATTATCATCTGCCGTATTACTGTGATTTTTAGGGAAGAACTGTTATAATATAAGCGAAAAATGGAAACGCTTTCTCTATATAGGAGGTAATGTGATGGGCGCAAAAGTATCGGTGCAAATTAATGGCGTGGCGCGGGATGTGGTGGAAGGAACGCGAATACTGGACTATTTAAATGCAGAAGGAATACAGCATCCGCATATTTGTTATAGTGAGCAAATTGGGCCAATTCAATCTTGTGATACGTGTATGTGCGAGGTTGACGGGGAACTTGTGCGGGCGTGCAGCACGAATCTGACAGACGGGATGGAAATTAAAACTAATTCAGAACTGGCGAAAGATGCGCAATTAGAAGCGATGGACCGGATTTTGGAGAATCATTTACTGTATTGTACGGTTTGTGATAATAATAATGGCAACTGCAAAGTACATAATACGACGGAATTGCTTGGTGTGGAAAAACAAGAACGACCTTACCGTGAAAAAGGGTATCTGAATGATTTTTCGCATCCGTTTTACCGTTATGATCCGGATCAGTGTATTCTTTGTGGGCGCTGTGTGGAGGCGTGTCAGCAAGTGCAGGTGAATGAGACGCTTTCGATTGATTGGGAGCGTAGTCAGCCGCGGGTTATTTGGGATGATGATCGTCCGGCGAATTTATCGTCATGTGTTTCTTGTGGACTTTGTGCAACAGTGTGTCCTTGTAATGCGTTGATGGAAAAATCAATGCTCGGCCAAGCCGGCTTTATGACGGGGTTAGATGAAGATATGCTAGAACCGATGATTGATATGGTGAAAAAAGTGGAGCCGAATTATCAAACCGTTTTTGCTGTGTCGGAAATGGAAGCGGCGATGCGGGAAACGCGGACGAAAAAAACGAAGACGGTTTGTACTTTCTGCGGGGTTGGTTGTACGTTTGAGGTGTGGACGAAGGACCGTAAAATTTTGAAAGTCGAGCCAACTGGGGAAGGTCCGGTGAACAAATTTGCGACGTGTGTGAAAGGGAAATTTGGTTGGGATTTTGTTAATAGTGAAAAACGGATTACGACGCCGCTCATTCGTGAGGGTGATGAGTTTGTGCCGGCGAGTTGGGAAGATGCGATTCAGTTAGTTGCAACTAAACTACGGGAAATTCAGGCTAAGTATGGTAATGATGCGCTTGGATTTATTAGTTCGTCTAAAACAACCAATGAAGAGAATTATTTGATGCAAAAATTGGCGCGGCAGGTTTTTGAAACGAATAACATTGATAATTGTTCGCGTTATTGTCAGGCGCCAGCTTCGGATGGGCTGACTCGGACGGTTGGGATTGGTGCGGATTCGGGGACGGTGGAAGATATTGAATCAGCGGGACTTGTGATTATTGTTGGTGCATCTCCGGCTGATGGGCATCCGGTACTTGCTAGCAGAATCAAACGAGCACAGAAGACTCGCGGTCAAAAGCTGATTGTTTCTGATTTGCGAAAACATGAAATGGCGGAACGTTCGGATTTGTTTATTCATCCAAAACAAGGAACTGACTTTGTTTGGTTGACAGCAGTTACTAAATATATGATTGATCAGGGATGGCATGATGAGGTCTTTATGGAAAATCGGATTAGCAATGTAGCGGATTATCTAGCATTTTTAGAACCATTTACACTTGCTTATGCAGAAAGCGAAACGGGGCTACCTGTTGAAACGTTGAAATTAGTGGCGCAGATGATTCATGAAGCGGATGGAACGGCGGTTTGTTGGGGAATGGGTGTTACGCAAAATATTGCTGGATCGCACACATCATCGGCGATTGCGAATTTGCTTCTTGTCACTGGGAACTTCGGAAGACACGGTGCGGGCGCTTATCCGCTTAGAGGGCATAATAATGTGCAAGGTGCTTGCGATATGGGGTCACTACCTAACGTTCTCCCAGGAATTCAGCCGCTTGGAAATGATGAAGTTCGCGCACGTTTTGAAGAAGCTTATGGGGTATCAATTTCACCAGAACCAGGTCTGAAAAATAATGAAATGCTCGATGCGATTGAGGCGGGAACGCTCCATTCTATGTATGTAATTGGTGAGGAAATGGCTTGGGTAGACTCTAACTCGAATCATGTCCAAGAAATTCTCGCCAGTCTTGATTTCTTTGTTGTTCAAGATGTATTTTTGTCGAAAACAGCGCAGTTTGCGGATGTTGTTTTCCCGGCTGCTCCTTCTCTTGAAAAAGAAGGGACGTTTACGAATACAGAGCGTCGCGTGCAACGACTTTATGAGGTGTTAGAGCCGCTTGGAGATTCGAAGCCAGACTGGTGGATTATTCAAGAAGTGGCGAGAGCGTGTGGAAGAACGGACTGGAATTATGATCATCCAAGCGAAATAATGGATGAAATTGCTAGCTTGGCGCCATTTTTCGCAGGGGTTCGTTATGACCGGATGCAAGGTTTTAATAGCCTTGTATGGCCAGTGAGCGCGGATGGCAAAGATATGCCATTGCTTTATGAAGAACGATTTAATTTTCCAGATGGCAAAGCGCAATTTTCGACGTTGCCGTATATCGCGCCGATTACTTTCCCGGAAGAATATAATTTAACACTGAATAACGGGCGGTTGTTGGAGCAGTTCCATGAGGGGAATTTGACGGATAAATCGAAAGGCTTGGATTATAAATTGCCGGAAGTGTTTGTGGAAGTGTCGCATGAATTAGCGAAAGAACGTGATATCGAAAGTGGTTCACTCGTCCGTTTGAGTTCACCGTATGGACGTATTAAGTTGCGGGCGGTTGTGACTGAGCGGATGAAAGGGCATGAGGTATACGTGCCGATGCATTCTGTGAGTAGCGAAACTGCGGTCAATTTGCTGACTTCAAGTGCTGGAGATGTTCGGACGAAAACGCCGGCCTATAAACAAACTAAAGTGAACCTAACTGTGCTTGAAAAAACTGGGAAAAACCCGCTTCCTGATCACAACCCACGCAATCGTAAAAGGTTCCCGCAAAATGGGGCCGAGGTGGAGCGCAAGTGGTCGAGAGAAGATTACCAGCCAATTTCTAAAGTGAACTGCGCTTGTGGTGGTAACTGTGGCTGCGGCGGGAAAGGGAGGAATCACTGATGGCAGAACCAATTTCAACGATTCGTGATACAAAAAAGACCCCAGAAGAACTGGAACAAGAACGTTTAGAACAAATGAAAGCGGATATTGCTGAACAAGATTCTGGTTTTATGGAAATTTTAGAAACGGTAAAATTGCTGCAAGAGTCGGGTGCGCTTGAGGCTTTGAATAGCGCGATAAAGGCTCGCGGGGATATTACGAAAACATTTTTGAATGAGTGGCGTAAGGAACCGATGACGAATGCGATTAATAATATGATGATTTCGAGCAAGCTGTTGACCGATACGAAACCAGAGCAAACCGAAGAAATGATAGCCAATTTAAAAAATGCGGCGAAAAAAGCAGAGGAAAGCGCGAAAAACGATGAAATCATGGGAATGTTAGCAATGATGAAGGCGCTGAAAGACCCTGATATCAATCGCGCGCTCCGGTATGGCATGACCTTTTTAAAAGAAGTTGGGCAAACGTTAAAATAAGTAGACGAAACAGCGAGACTTTATGGTATCGCTGTTTCGGTTTAGAGAGGAGAGGGTTTTGATGGATATTGTATCGCGCCAAAAAATCCGCCGTTTTGAAGCTGGCATTTTCCAAGAAATCGAATCAAGCGTGGCGACCGAGTATCCGCTAACTATCTACGTCAACGACCAAGAACTCGTGACCATCGTTTGCACGCCAGAATATCTGGGAGATTTAGTTGTAGGCTTTCTGACCTCGGAAGGCATCATTCGCGGTCCGGAAGACATCGAATCCGTGGATATCATCGAAGCAACTGGACACGCCAAGGTTAGCGCCAATTTTGTCAATAAATTCAACGCCAAGTATCGCGGTAAGCGTTACATCACCTCATGTTGCGGCAAATCGCGCGAGAATTTCTATTTTCAATCAGATGCCTCACTCGTCAACGTAAAGCAAAACTCGAGTTTAAAACTGACAACCAACCAGATTTTCCAATTAATGGACAAATTCGAACAAAATTCCGCAACATTTCATCAAACTGGCGGCGTTCATAATGCGGCGCTTTGCAGTTCAGCGGAAATTATTTATAGCCGAATGGACATCGGGCGGCATAACGCACTTGATAAAATATACGGTCGCGCCTTGCAAGATGGGACAGCGACCGAAGATAAAGCAATTATTTTTAGCGGGCGAATCTCGTCGGAAATCCTCGTTAAAACAGCCAAATTAGGTTGCGGAATTATTTTATCCCGTTCCGCCCCAACCGAACTAGCGATTAATATGGCCGAAGAACTCAACATCACAACAGTTGGCTTCATTCGCGGCGATCGATTAAACGTCTATTCCGGATTTGAACGAATCACGTAACTTTGATATGATGCAGTAAAATAGGATAAGTAAGGTGAGTAGAAAGATGAAACAAATTTTAGTAGTAGATGATGATCGACACATATTGAAACTCGTGGGACACTATCTCCGCGCAGAAGGATTTCGCGTCCTAGAGGCAAATGATGGCGTGGAAGCCGAGCAAATAGTCGAAACCGAGCAAGTTCATTTGGCGGTGATTGATGTGATGATGCCGAATATGGACGGCTTCGAGCTTTGCCAAAAAATGCGCGCAAGCTATCCGGATATCCCGGTAATTATGCTAACTGCCAAGGACGCACTGGCAGATAAATCGCGCGGTTTTGAAGTGGGAACTGATGATTATGTCACCAAACCCTTCGAACCACAAGAGCTAGTTTTCCGAATTCGCGCCTTGCTCAGACGTTCCAACCAAGCAAGTGAAGTGAAAATCCATATCGGAAACATTACCATCGACCAAAAAAGCTATGGCATAAAAATCGGCAACCAAGAACGGATGATTCCCGTGAAAGAATTTGAGCTATTATATCAACTAGCGAGCTACCCCGGACGCATTTTCACTCGTGAAGAATTAATTGAACGGATTTGGCAACGCGACTATGACGGCAGTGACCGGACAGTGGATGTACATATTAAACGTTTGCGCGATCATTTTGACGAGGCAAAGGACGGGATTCGGATTGTTACCGTGCGAGGCGTTGGTTATAAATTGGAGGAGACAACATGAAATCGCTATACAGTCGAATCGTTATCACGATGCTCGTCGTCATTCTTTCCAGCAGCCTGCTCGGATTTTTCTTTGCCAACATTTATTACCAAATACAATTAAAGCCCTTCAATGACGAAAAAACTACTAAAATAGCGAAAGAAGTCCAACAATTTTATCAATCCAATGCAACGATTTCTCTGGACGAATATTTGGATAATGTGGGAGAACTCGGATACGAACTATACCTCACCGACGGAGCAGCAAACGCAACTTATTTCGGCGGAGAATTTCGTAAAAAAGATTTACCCGACAAAACCATCCAACAAGTGCTGAACGGCGAAACTTACCACGGCATCGACACGTTCAATACCGGCATTTTTATTACGGGATTTTTTGATAATGATATCCGCAATACTATTGGTGTTCCGGTCGAAACAGACGGCAAACAACTGGCACTTTTCATACGGCAAGACCCAGAACAGCAATTTGGTGAACTCCGCATCTTTTTCGCAATGATCTTGATTTTCACATCCATCATCAGTATTCTGTTTGTCCTCATTAGTGGCAGATATATTGTTCAACCAGTCGTGAAACTGACTAATGCAACTCGGAAAATTCGTAAAGGCAATTACGATGTAGCGCTCGAAGTTCGTCGTAAAGATGAGATTGGTCAGCTGGCAGCCTCATTTGCGAAAATGGCAAGTGAACTCGAAAAATCAGAAGCCGCCCGCCAAGAATTTGTCGCCAACGTCTCTCATGAACTGCAATCACCGCTAACATCAATGCAAGGTTTTGCAAGACTCCTAGGCTCAGGAACGCTAACAGAAAAAGAACAAGCAGAGTATTTGACCGTGTTATCCGAAGAAACAACACGTTTATCCTCCCTGACGAAACAATTGCTCACGCTAGCCTCACTCGACCAAGAATCGGAATTACGAAAAAAAGAACCAGTCCGCTTAGCCGAACAATGGCGCCAATTAATTCAAATGACCGAATGGAGTTGGCGGGAAAAAGAACTAACAATAAACCTAGACTTAGCAGATGTAAACTACACTGGTGATGCCGAACTACTCTATCAAGTATGGTCCAATTTATTAACCAACGCGATTAAATTTACACCACCTGGCGGGAATATCCAAATTCGGCTTCACGAAGATACAACGAACATTCTTGTAGAAGTGCAAGACAGCGGAATAGGTATTAGCAAACCAGAACTTGCGAAGATTTTTGACCGTTTTTACAAAGCGAACCAAAGCCGCACTCGTGAAGAAGGTTCCAGTGGTTTAGGTTTATCAATTTGCCAAAAAATCATCACATTACACCACGGCGAAATCTCAGTTGAGAGTAATCATGGCACAACTTTCATCGTCAAACTACCAAAAAACTAAATTTGTAAAATCCGATTCACATTCCGTTTACAAAACTTCTTTAAACTAAGTGTAAGATCTTAGAAGGAGTTGAACGGAATGTTTTTGGCATTAAGAGAATTAAAACACGCAAAATTACGCTATATTTTAATCGGATTAATTATGGTACTAATCGCATGGCTCGTTTTGTTTGTAACAGGTCTGGCAAATGGACTGGCAAACGACAACGGAGCAGCGATTTCATCAAACAAAGCGACTTATTATGTACTGCAGAAAGACTCAGATAATCGGCTAACGAGATCCAATTTAACCGCTGCAGAAACAGAAAAAGTAGCGAAACAACTGAAAAAATCAGAAAGCACCAACCTAGGCGTGCAAATGGGGACAATTACCCCACCAAATAAAGACAAAAAAACAGACATTACCTATTTTGGCATAGATAAAACGGGCTTCATGAAACCGACCATCTCAGAAGGGACAGCGCCACAACAAACAAAAGAAGTAGTCGCTGATATTTCTTTGAAAGAGTCTGGCTATAAATTAGGAAGCAAGCTGAAAGACAGCGCAACCGGAGAAACATTCACGATTACTGCTTTTACAAAAAATAATACATTCAGCCATTCACCAGTTATTTTCGTTGGTTGGAATGCGTGGAAACTAGTTCACCAAACAAACCAGGCCACAGAAGGCGAATATAACGCGGTCGCACTAAATGTATCGCAAAGCACCGCCGAAAACTTATCACTTGGCTCGCTGGAACTTTCATCCAGTAAAGAAGTGCTGCAAGGTATTCCCGGCTATTCAGAAGAACAAGGCTCCTTACTTATGATGATTGCCTTTTTATTTGTAATCGCCGCATTTGTTTTAGCTGCATTTTTCTACGTTATTACGATTCAAAAAATCAACCAATTTGGCATTTTAAAAGCAGTGGGCGCACGAACAGCCTATTTAGCGCGAAGCATCGTCACCCAAGTTGTTTTCCTATCCGTCGTAAGCTTACTCATTGGTAATGGCTTAACATTTGGTCTTGCGGCAATTTTACCAGCGAGCATGCCATTCACACTTAGCCCAATACTCGCAGTCGGCTGCTCCGCCTTATTCCTTGTTGTAGCAGTCATCGGATCAATGTTATCACTCTACCGTGTAGCCAAAGTGGACGCGCTAGAAGCAATTGGGAGGGCAAACTAATGACATTAATGATGAAAAATATATCTAAAAATTATCAAGATGGCGAGCAAGTCATCGAAGTATTGAAAAACGTATCTTTAGAAGTGGCACAAGGTGAATTCGTTGCTATCGTCGGCCCATCCGGCGCAGGGAAAAGTACTTTTTTATCCATCGCAGGTGCTTTATTATCCCCGACAGAAGGCGAAATTGCGATTGGCGGAAAAACGCTAAACAACCTTACAAGCAAAGACCTAACAAAAGTCCGGCTCGATAAAATTGGCTTTATTTTCCAAGGTGCCAACTTAATCCCGTATTTAAACGTCCGCGATCAATTACTCGTGATTGCAGAACTATCCGGCGAAAAAGGGCGAGTTGCGAAAGACAAAGCAGATAAATTACTTCAAGAATTAGGCTTAAGCGCCCGCCAAAACAATTATCCAGAAAGTTTATCAGGAGGCGAAAAACAACGCGTTGCCATTGCTAGAGCATTGATGAATGACCCTGACATTATTTTAGCAGACGAACCAACCGCAAGCCTTGACGCAAACCGAGGCCATAAAGTAGTCCAAATGATTGCAGACGAAGTAAAACGCAAAAACAAAGCAGCTATTATGGTTACGCACGATGAACGAGTTTTAGACTTAGTTGACCGCGTGATTCGGATTGAGGATGGCTATTTGAAGGATTAAAAAAAGTTTGGCCCCGCGCACGAGGGCCAAACTTTTTTATTGTTTTTTAAGCGGCGAAGAAGAAATAATCAGCTATTTTTCAAACAAAGTAATAAAATAGTACGCAAAAATATGCCGTATTAAGCCATTTTCCACAAAATAGCTTATTTTGTCATAAAATAGACACAAAAAACCTCTATTTAAGTCTAATCTTATCACTCGCGAATAGGTGCTTTAAGGATATAATCTTATTTGTGATTAAATGAGGGACATCTTTTACATAAATGGTAGGTGTTTTTTTATTTTAAGCGATTAATGCACATAAAATATAATTTTTTATACATCTAGGAGGAAAATCGTGAAAAGAAAAATAAGTTTAATTATTGTAGCAGGGGTCATTCTTTTTCAAGCTTTAAATGTATCTCCCTTGAATATATGGGCTGTTGAAGGTGAGGAAAGTACGGGGAATGAAGAAACAGTTAGCAATATGCAAAATGTGATTATGCATTCTAATGGGCGAGTTACAGTCTATCCCCGTGAAGTAGGTTCTTCAATTCCTGTACCAGCAAGACCAGACAAAGAAGGGCACACTTTTGTCGGGTGGTTTGAAGAGCCAACTGGTGGAAACCCGTGGAATTTTGACACTCCAATGCCAGCAACCGAAGTGAATCTATACGCTCAATTTAGAATTAATAGCTACATAGCTACATTAATCTCAGAAGAAAGAACAGCCACGCAAAATGTGGTCTACCAAGAAACTGTAAATGAGCCAACGAAGCCAAAGAAAGAAGGCTATACGTTTACAGGTTGGTATGACGCAGAAACAGGCGGCCAAAAATGGGATTTCGCAACAGATAAAATGCCTGGAAAGAATATGACTTTATATGCCCAGTTTAGAGCTAATGCTTTCCCTGTCAACTTTACAACAGAAGGCACAGCTACTACGCAAATAGTGGATTACCCAGGTGTCATTAAAGAACCAACTGCTCCAACCAAAGTAGGCTATAAGTTTATGGGTTGGTATGATGCAGAAACAGGTGGAAATAAATGGGATTTCCAAAGCCCAATGCAAGCAAACGAAGTAACCTTATATGCTCAGTTTAGCCTTGCTAGCTATACTGCTACATTAAACGTAGAAGATACAACTACTACGCAAACAGCTAATTACGAAGGTCTATTAGAAGAACCAGCTGCACCAACCAAAGATGGCTACACCTTTACAGGTTGGTATGACGCAAAAACAGGTGGCCAAAAATGGGACTTCCAAACAAATAAAATGCCAGCAAAAGATGTAACATTATATGCTCAATTCAGTAAAAATGCAGAGAATAATGTTGGAAATCCAGCACAACCAGCACAGCCGATTCAACCAATTGCTGGCGCGGCGGCTGCTCCAGCAAATACAACAGCAGATCCTAAAGCAGATCCTGCAAAAGCAAACCAACTAAGTAAAAAGCTACCATTAACAGGTAACCAAGAAAACGTCTTATATTTATTAAGCGGATTGTTACTTATTGGAGGAGCATTACTAATTTTCAAGAAGAATACTGCTAAATAATACGTAGAACATTAAAAGCTGAGTTTGGCCATTATGGACATGCTCGGCTTTTTGTTTATATTTTGATGCAATGTGCCAAGAGATATAAGACTATTTTTCTTGTTTTGGTACTTAATGTATCAAGCGGGAATTTTTTTGAGAAAGCAGGAAAAGGTGATTTAAATACAATTATAGCTATACCACTTAGTTATAAACCTTTTGATAGTAAAGGGTTTCGACCTATACGAGAGGATTTCCCTTTTTATAAAGAACCGTAAATCATTTAAAACCTCAAAACTTTACATTCACAAATAAGACACAATTAGAATGAATATAGTTTATTTAGGTCTATTTTTAGTATTTGCAAAAAAGGTTTTACAGATATAATACTAATGTGAGTTCATGTGCGTACCTTCAATTGAATTTAATTAGGTACGCTTTTTTATGGAAACTTATATATTTAATTAGCAACTTTGATAAGGAGGACAATCGTGAAAAGAAAAGTAGGATTTATTATTGCAGCAGGAATGATTCTTTTCCAATCATTTAATGCGTATCCTTTAGCAGCCTTGGCTTCGGAAAACGAAGAAAAGCCTAAAGAAGCAACACCCCAAAAAGTAGGTAATTTAAAAGCGACTCTACCACAAGGGAGCACGTACCAATCATTGTTCCCTGATGAAGCTTTAGCTCTAGCTGTTGTAAAAGCAGCAACTGGTTCTGAAAACACTTCATTAGTAGTAACGCAAGCAGACTTGAATAAAGTTACAACGTTAACAGCTGTATCTAAAGGTATTACTAATTTGGCAGGTATTGAGTATCTGACTCAATTAACTAGCCTAGACTTAAGGTTGAATCAAATTACTAATTTCACTTTAAAAGGTACAAACGTTTTACCGGAATTAACAAGCATTAATTTAACTGGTAATGATTTAACGAAAATTGATATTCAAGATCAACCTAAACTAACTAAAGTTGCTACTGATACACAAGGTTCAGCAGAGTTAACAGAGGTAGTTTTAAAAAATCTTCCAGCGTTGAAACAAGCGGGAACTTTTGCTGATGGTGGATTAGATATTATTAATTTCGCCACAACGCCTACATTAACTAAAGTTACTTTAGAGAACTTACCAGCGATGACGGATATAATCGAACTAAATGGCTGTGGAATCACAGAACTTAGCGTGAAAAATTTGGCAGAAGCTAAAAGTGTAAACCTATTTGGTAACAAAGTGACTACGTTAGCAGGTCTGGAAAACTTACCAAACCTGACAAATATTTATGCTAGTAAAAATGAATTAACTGAATTAGAATCGTTGAAATCTTTCCCGAATATGACTGGTATTTCTGTAAATAACAACCATATCAGCGTATTGCCAGAGAACTTAACAACAAAAGCGCCTCTATTGGATGTTATTAATGCAACAAATCAAACAGTTACATTGTCTGAAAAAGCAGGAGCAGGTAAAATAGTTTTTGACAACGAAATCAAAAACTTTGGACAATCTGCTACACCGAAGAACATTTCCAATCAAGGAGTTTACACTAACAACCAATTTAAGTGGAATGCAGAAAATCTTGAAGGTGTAACTACTGTAGATTTTGAGTTTGATGATTATGTCACCAATCCAGCAATTCAAGGAACTTTCTCCGGTAAAGTAACTGTACCAGTGAAAATTGTTGATTTGCCAGTAATTACAGCAAATGCTGAAATGAGCTATGATAAAAATGCGAGTGTAACAGAAGCTCAATTTTTAGCAAGTGTTTCTGCAACTGCAACAGAAGGAGCAACAATCACTTCTGATTTCAGAACTGCAGTAGATTTCACAAAAGCTGGAAGTTATGAAGTAACATTAAATGCTAAAAATACTGCTGGCTATGAAGCTGAACCAGTGAAAGTAACAGTTCGTGTTGCTAAATCACCAGCTCCTGTAATTACAGCTAATGCAGAAATTAGTTACATGCAGTTTGCTAACATCACTGCTGCAAATTTCCTAAGTAGCATACAAGCTACAACAAATGATAGTTCAGTAATTACAACTAATTTAGATACAGTTGTAGACTGGAATGTAGTAGGAGATTATGTAGTAACATTGAACTCTACAAATGGAGATGGCGTTGCCGCAACTCCGGTAACCGTAACTGTTCGCGTTACTCAAGCTCCAGCACCACAAATGGCTAACGTTACTTTTGATATTGATGATGTACAAACAACAGAAGCTATTGTAGTAGAAGGATTAATCACTGAACCAGCGGCACCAACAAAAGAAGGTTACACTTTCGAAGGTTGGTTTGATGCGAAAACAGGCGGAAACAAATGGAACTTCGCAACGAGCAAAATGCCTGCAGCAGGAGTAACTTTATACGCACAATTTAGCGAAGATGCAGCGGAAGATCCGAATGATGATGACGGTAATGACGATGGTACAGATGTAAATGTTGTACCTGTTGTAACTGAAAACAATGGTGATCCAACTGATCCAACAGCATCAAATGACTGTAACGGTACTGATGATGACAGCAATAAAACTACTGGTAAACAACCAGCAACAGGAGACAGCCAAAACATGCTGTTCTTACTAGCAGGACTATTACTTGTAGGTGTGTCATTCCGTATCTTTAAAAAAGCTTATAGCAAATAATACAATAAAAAAGATGGCCTCTATTTTATAGAAGCCATCTTTTTTTGCATTTAATTTTTTAGTAAAGCTACTTCAATTGGTATCGCTAAAAATCCAGGCACGTTCATTTTAAACCGTTTATAATGCGCTGTCGCATTATGTAGTTGAATAGCAGTTTCATCCGCCCACTTTTCTAAAAGATAGAAGGTGGATGGGTTACTCACCGAGCGAACCAATTCGTAGCCGTGATTTCCAGTTTCTTTTAGCGACCCTTGGACAACTAAGTCCACTTCTGTTAAAAATACTTCTATTAAATCGGGCTTTACTTGGATTTTCGCTTCAATGTGTAACAACTGCCATTCCTCCTATTTATAGTCTAATTTGATAAGTGTTTCGTCTGTTTTGAATTCTTCTAAAAACCAGTGAGTCTTCTCAATACTTTTCGTTGTTTCATGTAACGTTTGGTGAACTGCGCCTTTTCCAACTTGAACATCTTCAATGTAGGCTTTTGCGTTCCCTGGCATAAAGAGTCTTGTTGCGAGTGAGCTGTTTGTTGGAACAACGCCATCAGTTGGATTATCGTCGCTGAGTGCGCCTGCGATAGCAAGTACTTCGAGATTGGGATTAATATCATGTTGCTTTTCCATAAAGTAATCTAATTGCGCAGTACTATTAGGCAATTGTTTAAATGTTAAATCTTTCCCATTATCGTTAGGATCTAAATCGTTAAAAGGTGACCCGATTGCGACTATTTTACGTAAAGTAGGTACAGTTTCGTCTTTGCCATAATCTTCAGCAAAGTAAGTTAGTGCTAAACCGCCGTTTGAGTGACCAACCCCGTCCATTTGCGTGAAGCCGTAGCGGTCTTTTAAATCAACCATCGCGATTTTTAACCACTGGGACCAATCGTCTGGCGTTGCTTGGTTTTGGTCGAAAGCAAATTTGATAATTGGACGTTTAGCATCTTTCGTCAATTCACCTTGGTAGGTAATATCGCCGTCCGCGCTAATCGACATCGACATCGCTTCGTTTGAACTTTTATATTCGTTCATCAGTTGGTCTGCCATTTCGTCAAGGGAATGTGTGTCGCCACCGCTCCCATGAATTAAAATAATCGGTATTTGATCTTTTAAATCTACCTTAGGAGGCGAAGAGTTTTCAGCCTCTTTGTCATTTTGGCAAGCACTAAGTAGTAGCGTACCAAAAAGCAAAATCATGATCGTAATAAAATATTTCTTCACTAACTATCTTCCTCCATTCCAAATTATTATACCAAAAATCGGCGTGACAATCATATAAATTTCGTCTATAATCGAGATACATAATGACGGAATTTTAGAAGGGTGCGAAAACTATTGGCAAATCTAGCAATTGACACAGTTATTACAGACATGGACGGAACATTACTTGTAAAAAAAGGAGACCAAATTCATCCGCTAAACAAAGAAGTTTTAATGGATTGGCAAGCGGCTGGCAAGAAACTTTTCCTAGCGACGGGCCGATTGGACTTAGCGATATTACCGTTTATCAACGAACTAAAAATTAAAACACCGGTTATTTCCTGTAATGGCGGTTTAGTACGTGATTTTACGACCGGAGAAATTTTATATAAAAGCAACATCGAGCTGGATTTGGTACATACAATTTTAAATACGCTTGAACCACTTGGCGTAAATTACCATATTTATACAACTGAACGAATTATCGGACCAACTAATACTGGCAAAATTGCCTTTTTCAATGAATTAAATAAAACATTACCGGAAAATGAACAAGTTCCGATTACATTAACTACTGACCCATTCAGCTTACTGCGTGAAGGTGAATTCCCGCTGAAAGTGCTAGTTATTGAATCCGACTTAGACAAACGAGCAGAAATCAAAGCTGCATTACAAGGTCTTCCGCTTTCCGTTCTAGCGTCTGCCTCGAATTTAATTGATATTATGAACGAAGGCATTGATAAGGCAAAAGGGCTGGCGTATCTTGCTGAAAATGGCTATATCAATCTCGACACAACGATTGCTTTTGGTGATAATGAAAATGATGTCGGCATGATTGAATTAGCAAAAATCGGCGTAGCGATGGAAAATGGGATTCCGCTTGCTCTAGAAAAAGCAGACAAAATTGCTAAACATCACGATATCGGCGGACTAGGATTATTTATGCAAGAAGAAATTTTATAAAAAACAGACCCCTTTAGATGCTGAACTAAAGGGGTTTTCTTTGTGGATTTGAAAGTTTTTCAGAAGATGGGTTGCACTCAAAATGTATATATGCTAATATATGCATATAAAGAAAATAGGTATTCACAGAGGGGAAGTAATCATATGGCACATAACCACGATCACGCACATGGGCACAATCATAATCATGCGCATAATGCCAACAAAAAATCATTATTTATTAGTTTTATCTTAATCGCTACATTTATGGTAGTGGAAGTTATTGGCGGAATTATGACCAATAGTTTGGCATTACTTTCTGATGCAGGACATATGCTTTCAGATGCTGTTGCGCTGGGATTAAGTTTAGCTGCATTTAAATTCGGGGAAAAAGCAGCAAGTTCTGATAAAACATACGGCTATAAACGTTTTGAAATTTTAGCTGCATTTTTAAACGGGTTGACGCTCGTTGGGATTTCTGTTTTCATTTTCTACGAAGCAATCGGTCGTTTCTTTGATCCACCGCAAGTAATCGGAGCGGGAATGATGACTATTTCAGTTATCGGGTTGCTTATTAATATTTTAGTTGCTTGGATTTTAATGAAAGGTGATACAAGCGAAAATTTAAATATGCGGAGTGCTTTCTTGCATGTGCTTGGTGATTTGCTTGGTTCTGTTGGTGCGATTATTGCGGCCTTACTAATCATCTTCCTAGGATGGTACATCGCTGATCCGATTGCCAGTGTTATCGTTGCGGCGCTAATTCTAGTTAGTGGCTGGCGCGTGTTGAAAGATGCCATTCATATTTTGATGGAAGGTAAACCAGCTAACGTGGATACAGAAGAAATAAAAACTTTCTTCCAAGAGCAAGACGGTGTAAAAGAAGTACATGATTTACACGTGTGGGCAATCACTTCTGATTTTAACGCTCTTACAGCTCATTTGACCGTAAGTGAAGATGCTGACCGGGATAAAATTTTAGCGGATATTGAGCATTATTTGCAAGAAAATTTCTCTTTAGAACATAGTACGATTCAGCTTGAAGGAAATCATGCTCACCATCATCACTGCAATTAATGCCGCTTCATGATATGATGAATGTATCAATTAGAGGAGTTGGTTTAGATGGAAGAACAAGTTGATTTAGGTCATTTTTTGAAAAAAGCTTTTATCGCTATAGTTGCTCTAACCTTAGTATTTATCGGGGTTCTAGCAATGTTCACAATCATCGGTGTTATTATTGCTATCCCACTACTAAAAAAAGCGGCCAACATGCTGCTGACTAAAAAAGAAGATAGCGACCATACTCATTCCCACGGTGGTAAATTAAAAATAAAATGTCCAGCCTGTCATGCGAAAATGAAATTCAAAGACAGCGAATTGCTCGACGAAAAATAAGTTTTAAAGCCTTCTCGGTAAAATGGAGAAGGCTTTTTTATTTAAATGTGCATTATTTTAAGAAATTCGGGAAAAGGAAACGAGAGGTGTTGTCAAATGAAAGCAGTAGGATTAACGAAAGCATCAACTGACTTTATGGATATAGAAATCGCTCAGCCGGAACCTGGAAGTCATGATTTATTAGTGGAAATCAAAGCAATTTCGATTAATCCAGTCGATACAAAACAACGCGAAGCAACTAAAATTAGCGGAGATGAAGTGCGAATTTTAGGTTGGGACGCAGTTGGAGAAGTAGTGGAGATTGGTTCAGACGTGACTTTATTTAAAACTGGGCAAGAGGTTTATTTCGCTGGTGACGTCACAAGGCCTGGAGCGTATGCTGAATTCACTTTAATTGATGAACGGCTAGTTGGTGTGAAACCACGTAGTTTAAGCGTAGAAGAGGCTGCTGCGATGCCACTGACAACTATCACGGCATGGGAAGCGCTTTTTGAACGTTTGGGGATTGTGGAAGAGGATAGCGGGAAATCGATTTTAATTATTAATGGGGCTGGTGGCGTTGGTTCGATTGCCACACAACTAGCCGCAAACATCGGTCTCGAAGTCATCGCCACAGCGTCACGCCCGGAAACGATAGAATGGACGAAGAGGCACGGTGCGCACCATGTCATTAATCACCGTGAAAATCTAACAAAACAACTGAAAAAGCTTGGTTACGAAAAAGGTGTCGATTTTATTTTATGTTTGCATAATACAAATGCTCACTGGGATGATATGCAAGAATCAATTTGCCCGCAAGGAAAAATTTGCTCGATTGTCGAACTTGCGGAACCTGTGAAAATGTCCCTTTTAAAAGATAAGAGTGCTACGTTCAGCTATGAATTTATGTTTACTCGCTCGAAATATAATACAGATGATAAAGTAAAACAACATGAAATTCTAACGAAGGCCGCGCATATGCTAGATGGAGGCACGTTGCAGACGACATTAAATAAGGTTTTGTCCCCAATTAATGCGGCAACGATAGAAGAAGCTCACCAAATGATCTCATCCGGAAAAATGATTGGTAAATTAGTAGTGAAAGGATTTGAGTGATTATGAGTGGAAAACAAGTTGCGCTATATATCGCTGTTAGCTTGGATGGTTATATTGCCGATGAAAATGGTAGTGTGGAATGGCTAGAGTCAATTGATAGCGAAGGCGACGCGGGTTATGAAGCTTTCTTTGATAACGTGGATACAGTTGTGATGGGCCGAACCACGTATCAACAAATTTTCTCGCTCACTGACACATTCCCTTATAGCAAAAAAGATGTCTACGTTTTTTCCAACACAAAAGCTGGCACAAAAGACGAATACGCGGACTTTGTAGCCGGAACCGTAGACACTTGGCTAAATAACATCGACGGCGAAAAAATTTGGCTTGTAGGCGGCGCGCAGTTAGTGAAGCAATTTTTAAAAGAAAGGGCGATTGATCGATTCGTCATAACGATTGCGCCAATTATTTTAGGAAAAGGTATTCCGTTGTTCGAGGAAGACAGGGAGCATGCGTTAGAACTAGAAGAAGTAACACGTTTCGGCCAGTTTGCCCAATTAACTTATAGAAACTTGGAGGAAAGCTAAATGAAAATTGCAGCTTTTGATATTGACGCGCAAAAGGGCTTTACGCCACTTTGTCCGGATGAATTGCCGGTTCCGGGTGGGGATAAAATCGTTCCAGAGCTAAATTTTATGGCGAGTCTTGCGTCACTTCGAATTGGAAGCAAAGACGCGCACCCGCAAAATGCCGTTTGGGTAGTTGACTCAAAAGATGAAATGTTAGCTGAACTTAAGTATCCCAATGCGGACCTTACTTGGGTGAGGCACTGCGAACCTGGGACGAAAGGCTTTGAATTACTAGACGGTTTGCCAGTTGTGACGGATTATGATTACTTTATTTGGAAAGGCATGGAGCCAGATATTCATCCGTATGGCGCCTGTTATCATGATATCGTTGAACAGCTTTCGACCGGAGTACTCGAATATTTGCGGGAACAAAAAGTAGATTTAGTGCTTGTTGGAGGTTTAGCATTTGATTTTTGCGTGAAAACTACAGTTACACAGTTAAGTAGGGCAGGCTTTTCTGTATTAGTTTATTTACCAGCGACACGTGCATTATCTGAACAAGGTTTTGATGAAACGAAAGAGCAATTAGCGAATACGGAGAAAGTGCAACTTATCGAAACAAGGGAGGAACTTGTCGCCTACTGCCAGTAATTATATTGGAAGAGGTGAGGGGAATGAGGAAAGTTGGTATATTTCCTAGTATGATAATTCTTTTCACAGTAGGAATTTCTGCTGTGTTATATCCGCTACTACCTTCTGAAGTGGCGGTGCATTTCGGTACGGACTTCTCCCCAGATATGTTTATGCAAAAGTGGCTCGGCTTAATTCTGATTCCTTTTTTAATGATTATGTTTACAGGAACAGAATACTACGGGAAAGAAAAAGTGAACCAAGAGAGTTTGCTGGAATTTGAATATTGTTTTAGGTTGTTGTTAGTGCTGTTAACCATTATTCAGATGAGTATTATTGTCTACGCACTAGGTTACGATATTCCGACAGGTAGATTGTCGTTAGT
Source organism: Listeria cossartiae subsp. cayugensis (assembly GCF_014229095.1). GTDB lineage: Bacteria > Bacillota > Bacilli > Lactobacillales > Listeriaceae > Listeria > Listeria cayugensis. The sequence continues at coordinate 23,185 of NZ_JAARZC010000004.1, forward strand.
GACAGCAGGGGCATTTATGTTTGTTGTAGCGGCCTACATTCAATACTCGAAAAAACTTTTTAAATTTTTAACGATGATTGGTTTTAAAAAGATAGATGCATGGTCAAGAAATCTACTTAGAAAAATTACAACTGTTACACTTAATATAGCTGGTACAATCTGTTTTATCCTCGCTTTGTTTATGCGTAATGATCCCAGTTACTTAATGCTAGCAATGCTAATGACGATGTGTGTGATTGTTGTTGGTTCAGGAGTTTACCTTAACAAGAAATAAAAATATAACAGTTTATATTTACAATTGATACAGTTTCGGTTTATAATGGTGGCGGAAGTTCTGCGCGCATGTGGCAGGAAGTCCGTCATTTTTTTGCGTAATCAAAAAGCGCTTACAAAAAAGAGGAGGAGAAATATTGCATAAAACAGCCAGAAAAATAGTAGTGGCACTCAGTTTGCTATGTTTACTAGTACTTACAGCATGTCAGTCTGGCGGTAAAGGGGAAAGCGAAAAAGTAACATCCGACAAGAAAACAAAAGTTGTGAACATCATGGAAACGAGTGGGATTCCAAATGCAAGTCCAACACTCGCAGACAATAGCGTAAGTTTCCGAGTAATCAATCAGATTTTTGAAGGATTATATCGATTAGATAAAAACGGGAAACCGGCACTAGCTCTAGCTGCCAGCGAACCCGAAGAAAAAGATGGCGGGAAAACACTTATTTTCAAAATTCGCGAAGATGCTAATTGGTCCAACGGTGATCCAGTGACAGCGCATGATTTCGAGTACGCATGGAAAAAAGTGGTGGATCCAAAAACAGCCGCTGCATACGGACCACAAATGGAAGAAATCGTCAAAAATGCTACCCAAATTCTCAAAGGTGAAATGTCACCGGACGAACTGGGTATTAAAGCGTTAGACGACAAAACACTGCAAATTCAACTAGAAAACCCAGTGCCAATTTTTAAAGAACTCCTAACAACTGGAACATTCTTCCCGCAAAACCAAGCATTCGTAGAAAAACAAGGTGATCGTTACGGAACGAAAAGCGACACACTTATTTCCAACGGCCCATTCAAACTAGAAAACTGGAATGGCACAAATATGACGTGGGATTACGTTAAAAACCCGACTTACTGGGATGAAAGAAATGTTCCTACTGAGAAAATTCATGTAACAGTCGTAAAAGATACCAATGCGGCCTTAAATTTATACAATACTAATAAATTAGATCGTGTCGAGCTTGACGGCGAATTTGTTAAGCAATATAAAGACGATAAAAATTTCCATAAAGAAGCAACTGGTCGCTCTGTCTATATGAAAATGAACCAAGGCAAAGACGGCGTGAAAACAGATTTGGCGAACTTGAACTTGCGCCGTGGTTTAGCGATGGCGATTGATAAAACTGGCATGGTCAACACGTTACTCGCTAACGGTTCGAAAGCATTAAATGGCGACGTGCCAGGCGGTATCATGTTTGATCCAGAAACAAAAGAAGATTTCCGCAAACAAAATGGCGACCTACTTAAATTCGATCAACAAGAAGCTATAAACGCATGGAAACAAGGTTTAAAAGAAATCGGTAAATCTGAATTAACGCTTACTTTAACGAGCGGTGATACGTCTTTACAACGCAAACAAACTGAATTTATCCAAAATCAACTAGAAGAAAATTTGCCCGGCCTAACAATCAAATTAAAAAACATTACAAATCAAGCGAGTTTCCAAGCAGACGTTACACAAGATTTTGAACTGCTACTAGGTGGCTGGGGCGGTGATTACCAAGACCCACTCACATATTTAAACTTATTCCTAACAAACAGCCCAGGTAACCACACAGGCTTCTCAAACGCCAAATACGACGAGCTAGTCCTTGGCGCCAAAGGTAAACTTTCGGCAGATCCGGAAAAAAGATGGCAAGCATTACTAGAAGCAGAACAAATTTTGCTAAAAGATAATGCCGTACTTATTCCGCTGTACCAAGGTGGCCGCGCCTACTTGCAAAAAAGCAACCTAAAAAATTACACAACGTATCCAATAGGTTCAGAAAACTATAAATGGATCGAAAAAAATTAATATGAAATGAGTCTAGTTAACTAAGCTAGGCTCTTTTTTTATACCCGAATGAAAATAAGACCTAGGATGTACCAATTTTCAGCCTAGAGCCGTTCGTCCCTTTTTTAAATCTCCCCTATAATTAACCTATCAACAAAAAAGGACGGTAAAAACAATGAAAAAGGGACTTTTCGGTTTACTGGCTGCAATTTTTGTATTAACAATGGTTGTAATTGAGTTTTCAGCACCAGTAGGATCAGCAGCAAATACATATTACGTTACAATCAAAAACGATGGGAAAGAAGTTACTAAGTCAAAGTTCAAAGGCTATTCTTTCCGCGAGTCGTGTCTAGATAATCAAGGAAACAGTCGTAAAGTTAACTTCATGTCAACTACACAACTTAAAAAGAATAAACAGTATAAAATCGTCGTTCAAGACAACGAATTACTCGTTCAAGCCAAGGAAATAAACAATGTTCCACTTGCAAGTAGTAAATAAAAATTAGAAATGAGGAAATAATCATGAACAGTTTTTGGAAAATATTTTTTACCATTATTTTAGGATTTATTGCACTTAATATCGTACTTGATATCGTCGGAATCACGCTACACTTCTTATTCCCAGTTATTATATTAGGTGGTATTGGATATGTGCTTTATCGCATGTGGGGCAATTCCCCGAAACGCTCAAGTCGCGACAATGAAGATCGCTACAACTGGTAATATACTCGCTAAAAAAGCTCCCTAGGCTTTTAGATATAAAGAACCTAATTTCTTTTATAGAAGTTAGGTTTTTTTGTATGGTAAGTTTGTTATAATAAGATAAAGGAAATGAGGCGATAGAAATGAAAAAAGATATAATCCTAAAATCTGTTGTTATATCAATCATTACAGCCCTAGTTTTCAACATTAAACGCAAAAAAGTTAAATAACCGTCCAAAAAATATAATTCGCGATTAAATGGCTATTTTAAGCCATTTGCATCTAATTTTGGTGTTGGTATGCTATAATAACAAAAAGAAAATCATGGAGGACATAGAGATGAATATTGAAAACACCTTACTAAAACAAGATGTATGGCGCTTCATTGATAATACAACTATTAATCCAGCTTTTGATGCGATTCAATCATTTGCTACAGATGATACGCTATGTCGTTCAGTTGGAGCGAGATTGGCGCCGTCCACCGTTCGCGGCTGGGTGCATGAAAAAACTGTTTCGCTTGGGATACAAGATTCTAAGTTGCCTGATATAGATAAAGGAATTGCATTTTTGCAAGAACAAGGTTACCGCGTCGTTGTCCGGAATTCTGGTGGATTAGCTGTAGTGCTTGATTCCGGCGTGCTTAATTTGTCGATGGTGTTACCAGATGCAGAACGAGGAATTGCGATTGAGCGAGGCTATGAAACAATGTTTACACTGATTAAAGATATGTTCGTAGACTGTAATGAAGTAATTGAAGCGAAAGAAATCGGAAATTCTTATTGCCCTGGAAGTTATGATCTTAGCATTCGTGGGAAAAAGTTTGCTGGTATTTCTCAGCGTAGGATGGCTAAAGGCGTAGCAGTCCAAATTTATTTAGCAATTGAAGGAGACCAAACAGCTCGCTCGGAACTAATTCGGGATTTCTACGCGATTAGTGGCAAAGACAAGCAAACAAAATATACTTTCCCGGATGTGGATTCTACTGTTATGGGGTCGCTTTCAGACTTAATGAAGAATGATATAAGCATAAATGAAACATTGGTGCGACTATTCAATAGCTTGCGGTACTATGCTGGTGAACTGGTATCGGGTACGCTCACACCAGAAGAATTGGATCTTTTTCCAGCTTATTACGAACGCTTAATTGCAAGGAATGATAAAGTGCTTGCGTGAACTTACTTGAGAGGAGAGGGCTGCATGAGTTACTTAACAGAGAAACTACTTGAAGAAAAAGTATTTAAAGATCCAGTGCACGGATATGTACATGTTTCTGATAAATTAATTTGGGATTTAATTGCTACAAAAGAGTTTCAGCGTTTGCGGCGGATACACCAATTGGGGACAACCTCGCTCACTTTTCACGGGGCGGAACACAGCCGTTTTAATCATTCATTAGGTGTTTACGAAATTGTTCGGCAAATCATTGATGTGACGTTTGCGAATGAGCCACAACTTGATTCGGAAGAGCGTATGGTTGCTTTGTGCGCTGCGCTTTTACATGATTTAGGACACGGCCCATTTTCACACGCTTTTGAAAAGGTTTTTGGGACAGATCATGAAGCTTATACACAGGAGATTATTATTGGTGATACCGAAGTCAGTGAAGTCTTGATGCGGGTCGGAGAAGAATTCCCGCTAAAAGTTGCCGCTATTATTAAGAAAAATTATCCTAATCAAACACTCGTGAAGTTGATTTCTAGTCAGATTGATGCGGATCGAATGGATTATTTACTACGGGATGCTTATTATACCGGGGTTAGTTACGGGAAGTTTGATCTCGAGCGGATTTTGCGGGTGTTAAGACCTAGTCCAGATGGCAATGGGGTCATCGTAAAATATTCTGGGATGCATGCGGTAGAAGATTACATTATGAGTCGCTACCAAATGTACCAACAAGTCTATTTTCACCCAGTTAGTCGAAGCGGTGAAGTATTATTATGGAAAATTCTCGAGCGTGCCAAAAAGTTATATTGCGCTGGCTATGAATTTCAAGTTACGCCGATTCAAGTACTACCATTCTTTTTGAATGAAGTAAGTTTAAAAGAGTATATCGTACTGGATGACATTGTGCTGATGTACTACTTCTCTATTTGGCAAGAAGAAGCTGATCCGATTTTAAGTGATTTGTGTAGCCGATTTTTGAATAGGAGATTGCTTAGATACACCAACTACGATCCAAAAGAAGATGCGGAATTTTATGCGGAACTAAAAGGGCTTCTTGAAAAAGCAGATATTGACCCGTCGTATTATTTAGTGATTGATTCTTCCAGCGATTTGCCATACGATTACTATCTTCCAGGAGTTGGTAGCGGGAAAGACCCGATTAAACTTTTGATGGGAAACGGGGAGTTGCGCGAATTATCGACCGAATCGCCAGTTGTTGAAGCGATTGGCCGAGAGCGGAGGACGGATATAAAGTTGTATTACCCGCTTGATTTTATCGAAAGTGGGCGGGTTGAACAAGAAATTGCGGAAAGAATGATTTCGATTATTCATGCGCATTCCCTGAAAGAAAAATAAAAAAGCAAGGCGATAAACCTTGCTTCTAGTGCGCTTAAATATCCGATTTTCTTACGCCGCCAACACCGTAATCCGTTTTTTTCATTTCTTCTAAAATTACATGAATGTTTTCTTTCGGCGCTTTTAGGTTTTTGGAAACAACTTCAGTTACTTCGCTCACTAAAGCTTTCTTTTGATCGTCTGTACGACCTTCTAAAAATTGAATGGTAACAAATGGCATTTTCTCACCTCGATCAACGTTTTTTTCATTATAGCATATAAAAATTACTCAATAAAAGATAAAGGAGGCACTTATGCCTAGTTTTCTCGCTTACCCACTAGAAATGATACCTTATGTTGTAGTTACATTATTAATTGCGTTTACAATCCACGAATGGGCTCATGCCTTGGTTGCGCTCGCTTTTGGAGACGACACAGCCAAAAATCAAGGAAGATTGTCCTTGAACCCAATTGTACATGTCGATTTATTCGGTTTACTGATGATCTTAATTGCTGGTTTTGGTTGGGCTAAACCGACCCCAGTCAATCGATTTAAATTAAAGAAACGCCGACTTGGCAGTATTCTCGTTTCGCTTGCTGGTCCAATCAGTAATTTATTCCTTGCGATGGTTGGTGTGGGCTTTTATGCATTATTTTTAAATTTTTCTTTCTTTACATATGGCTCGGTTACAGAAACATTTTTAATGATTTTTATAGACTTAAATCTAGTATTATTTGTATTTAACTTAATTCCACTTCCGCCACTGGATGGCTACCAAATTTTAGTGGAATTTTTACCAATGTCTGCTAGAGCCAAACTTGAACCGCTAGAACGATATGCGATACTTATTTTCCTAGTAGTTGCGGTAACGCCTATCTCTGAATTTACCATTCAACCGATTTTTGACACGGTGATTCCGTTTGTTCTAAATATGATTTTAGCAGTATTTGGTCTGACGTCATATTAAGCTGTTGCTTTTCATGCTATTTTTCACTATAATATAATGCGTCTATTCTTCTGACCGGAAAGGGGTAAATAAGCGATATGACAGCCAATCAAATGGAACGAAAAAAAGTAACTATTCATATCACCAATGTCATCCGTCAGATGGATGCAGAAGAGAAATCCGATATGTCTGTTTCTGGTGTTTTTTACCGAGATAAAGGCAATCGGTATCTGCATTATGAGGAAAAACAATTAGCTGGAACAATTCGTACGGTTCTTAAAATTGCTGACAACGAGCTGCTTTTAATGAGAAGTGGTGCCGTAAATATGAGAATGCACTTTTTCCGAGATAATCGGAGAAGTACTGCGTCTGTTGATTCAGGAGCAGGGAAATTACAATTAGAATCAGAATTAGTATCAATGGAAGAACTATATGAAAATAAGCCTGATGTGCTAAGTGAAGTCGCATTTCAATATGATTTGCTAAGTCACGGCGAATACATCGGCTCATATACTGTTTTAATGAAAATAGAGGAGGACGCAGAATGAATGTCATGCAAGAGAACCAAATCAAACTAGTTGAACATATCAAACAAGCAGTTGTTCAAGCGGTTGGTTTAGAAGAAGCGGAAGTACCAGAAATTTTACTAGAAGTACCAAAAGATAAAAAGCATGGAGATTATTCGACTAATATTGCGATGCAACTTGCTAGAGTAGCTAAGAAAGCCCCTCGTCAAATTGCCGAAAGTATCGTTCCAGAACTTAAAAAAGATAACAAATTAATTAAAGAAGTAGAAATTGCTGGACCTGGTTTTATCAACTTCTACCTAGATAATGCTTATTTAACTGACTTAGTTCCAGTTATTTTAACTGAAGATAAAAAATACGGAGAGTCTGATTTTGGTAAAGGAGAAAAATTCCAAATTGAATTTGTTTCCGCGAACCCAACTGGCGACTTACATTTAGGACATGCCCGTGGTGCTGCAATCGGAGACTCCCTTGCTAACATTATGAACATGGCCGGATTCGATGTTTCAAGAGAATATTATATTAATGATGCCGGCAATCAAATCAATAATTTAGTTCTTTCAGCAGAAGCGCGTTATTTTGAAGCGTTAGGCTTAGAATCTGAATTCCCAGAAGATGGCTACCGCGGTGCGGATATTATCTCCCTTGGGAAAGATTTGGCAGCTAAATACGGCGATAAATACGTGAATGCCAGTGAAGAAGAGCGTCGTTCCGTTTTCCGTGTTGATGCACTAGCATTTGAAACTGGAAAATTACGTGCGGACTTAGAAGAATTCCGTGTTTCTTTTGATGAGTGGTTTTCAGAAACATCTCTATATGAAGAAAACAAAGTGTTGCCAGCGTTAGAACGTTTGCGCGAAAATGGTTATATTTATGAACAAGATGGCGCGACTTGGTTAAGAACAACGGATTTTGAAGATGATAAAGACCGTGTTTTAATCAAAACGGACGGTAGCTACACATATTTCTTACCAGATATCGCTTATCATTTAAATAAATTAGAGCGTGGCTTTGATGTGTTAATTGATATTTGGGGAGCGGATCACCACGGTTATATTCCGCGGATGCGTGCTGCAATTGAAGCACTTGGTTACTCACCAAATCAACTAGAAGTAGAAATAATTCAACTCGTTCACTTATTTGAAGACGGCGTTCAAGTTAAAATGAGTAAACGTACTGGTAAATCTGTTACGATGCGCGACTTAATTGAAGAAGTTGGCCTTGATGCGACAAGATATTTCTTTGCAATGCGTAGCTTTGATACACATATGAACTTCGATATGAGTTTAGCAAAATCAACGTCTAATGATAATCCAGTTTATTATGTACAATATGCACACGCCAGAATTTCTAGCATTCTACGCTCAGGTAAAGAACAAGGTTTGGAAGTTACAAAAGAAGCGGAGATGAGCTTGTTACAAACCGAAGCAGAATATGATTTATTAAAAGTATTAGGTGAATTCGCGGATGTTGTTGCGGAGGCTGCTGCCAAAAGAGCGCCACATCGTATCGTTCGTTACTTAAATGATTTAGCGACTGCGTTCCACCGTTTTTACAATAGCAATAAAGTACTTGATATGGATAATTTAGAAGTAACAAAAGCAAGACTAGCGCTTATTAAAACAGCACAAATTACTCTTAGAAATGGTTTGACGCTGCTTGGTGTATCAGCACCAGAAAAAATGTGATATCCTAAATTTATAGGTTACTCGTTGACGTCATAACCAAAATGTACTAAAGTTAATAGAAACATAGGTAATTGAAAAAACGGGGAGAGCATATGATGAAGCGATTAATAATTTTGGCGCTGCTTTTCGTGTTTCTGTGCGTCGCAATCTATATTCTCTACGACTTTCAACTTGGATCGATCCCAATTCTTTTAATGGCCATCCTTTTCTTTTACATCGGATATAAAATAGTCAAGAAGAATTGATGTAATTAAGAAAATTTAGGTTGTACTTGCCAGAAATAACATGTAAAATAGTGAAGTTGGGCTGAACGAAAAAATAACAGCTAAATAAATTGGAATTACGATAGAAAGGGCGTGCCAGTTTTGGATTTAAAGAACTTAACGCAAGAAGAACGTAGTGAACTATCTTTAATTGATGTTGCACATTTTATTTTGGAACAACGAAAAGAAACTATTCTTTTCCCTGAATTAGTGAAAGAGATTCAAGCGTTCCTAGGTTTGAAAGATGCAGAAATAAGGGAGCGTCTTGTTCAATTTTATACAGATATGAATATTGATGGTAACTTTATTTCGCTAGGAAACAACACGTGGGGACTTCGTGCATGGTATCCAATGGATGCAATTGATGAAGAAGTTCAAACACAAACGACTCCTAAGAAAAAACGTAAATCAGACGATGATGACGACGAAGATGAAGAAATCTTGGATGATGACGTGGACTACGATGATGAAGAAATCGTGGAAGAGCTTGGTGAAGAAGAAATCTCTCTTGCTGACGTTTTACTTGACGAAGAGGAAGATGACGATGATCACTTACCAGACGGAATCGAAGGCGATTTAGCTACTGTAGAAGATGACTATTCTGATGGCGATTATACAGAAGACCCAGAAGATAAATAATAACTAAATTTTAATCAGATAGACACACCCATTTTTATGGAAAAGTGTCTATCTGATTTTTTTTAGCGTACTTAATGGATTGATGGCGGTTTCATAAAATAAAGACTTGACTTCTATCGCTATCATTAGTAGTATTTTATTTGGGCTCCCTTTTATAGGGACGGATATTTATGAGAATCGACGCTCCCTTACTTTTATGAAGTAGGCGGAGTGTTTTTTATTTTGGTTTACAAAATACTTGAAATTGTGATGGATACGTTAGAAAGATAATCACAATATTGTTTTATCTGGCAATTTCCCACCCCAGCAGGAAAATCGTCAGAACCCTGCAAGTTTTTCATTTCAGGAAGGAGTAGATTTTTTTAACATGACAAAGTATATTTTCGTTACAGGTGGCGTAGTTTCGTCAATCGGAAAAGGAATCACAGCAGCATCACTAGGACGTTTGCTGAAAAATCGTGGACTTAGTGTGACCATTCAAAAGTTTGATCCATACATCAACGTGGATCCAGGAACTATGAGTCCATACCAACACGGGGAAGTTTATGTGACGGATGACGGCGCGGAAACAGACCTAGACCTTGGCCATTACGAACGTTTTATCGATATTAACTTAAATAAATACAGCAACGTAACAACTGGTAAAGTTTACTCGGAAGTTATTAAAAAAGAACGTCGCGGGGATTACTTAGGTGGAACTGTGCAAGTTATTCCACACATTACAAACGAATTAAAAGATCGTGTTTTCCGTGCAGCGCGCATGACCAATTCAGATATTATCATCACTGAAATTGGTGGAACGGTTGGGGATATCGAATCTTTACCATTCTTAGAAGCAATTCGTCAAATTAAAAGTGATGTTGGTGCGGAAAACGTACTTTATATTCACACAACTTTAATTCCTTACATCAAAGCTGCAGGCGAAATGAAAACAAAACCAACACAACATAGTGTAAAAGAACTTCGCAGCCTAGGAATTCAACCAAACATTATCGTTGTTCGTACAGAGCAACCAGTTTCACAAGAAATGAAAGATAAGATTGCGCTATTTTGTGATATTAAAGCTTCTGAGGTTATTGAATCTCGTGATGAAGAAACACTTTATAACGTACCACTTTCTTTACAAAAACAAAAAATGGATGATATCGTCCTAGAACACTTGCAATTAGAAGCACCACAAGCTGAAATGACTGATTGGAAAAACCTAGTACACCGCGTGAAAAACCTTTCCAAAAAAGTTCGTATCGGCTTAGTTGGTAAATATGTTTCCTTGCAAGATGCTTACCTTTCTGTAGCAGAAGCACTTCGTCATGCCGGATATGACCATGATGCAGAAATCGAAATCGACTGGATTGATTCCGAAAAAGTAACAAAAGAAAATGTTGCTGAAATCATGAAAGACGTTGATGGTATCTTAGTTCCTGGTGGTTTCGGCGATCGTGCTATTGAAGGTAAAATTGCTGCTATCGAGTATGCACGCGTAAATAAAGTGCCTTATTTCGGTATTTGTTTAGGTATGCAACTGGCAACTGTTGAATTTGCTCGCAATGTTCTTGGTCTTGAAGGAGCGCATTCCGCAGAAATCGAACCAGAAACAAACCATAACATCATTGATTTACTACCAGAACAAAAAAATATCGAAAACATGGGTGGAACGCTTCGTTTAGGTCTTTATCCAGCGCGTATTAAGCAAGGAACTAAAGCGGAGGCTGCTTATGGTACAACACTTGTAGAAGAGCGTCACCGTCATCGTTATGAGTTTAATAACGAATATAGAGAGCAAATGGAAGAAGCTGGCATGATTGTTTCTGCAACAAGCCCAGATGGCCGCTTAGTTGAAGTAGTGGAACTAGTTGATCATCCTTGGTTTGTCGCTTGTCAATATCACCCAGAATTCATTTCTCGTCCAAATCGTCCGCAAAGCTTGTTTAAAGATTTTGTTGGCGCAGCACTTAACAATAAATAAGATGATAAAAAAATCCCAGCCGAATGTGGCTGGGATTTTTTGCTATTTAGTAGCACTAAGGTTAGATGCTTTCGTCCAACCGATAAATGTAGTGCTTGTTCTTATACGATACCAAAGCTGTCCTTCGACGGTTGCTTGGCTATCGACAGTTAATTTTTCATTTTTGTATGTTGCTAAAGTGCCCCATTTAACATCGGCATCCACTACAGGAACCTTGTAGTACGCCTCGCCTGTTTTGCTTGGGATGACGTAACGTGTTAAATTAGTCGGTGTTTCCATGCTTTGCTTGTAGAACGTATCAAGTGGACGCGTGTCAACCCACCCAATTACTTTGCCATCAATACTAAATTGATACCAAGTAGTGATTGGTGTTTTAGCTTCACGCAAGATACGCATGTTTTTACCAGCATAGACAGAAAGCTGATTAACTAAATTAGCGCCTTCTGTTTTATATGGTTTTGTCCAAACGGCATTACCCGGCGCAGTTTTTACTCGTGCATAAGCGGTTACGCCTTTATCATATTCGATTGGATCAAATGGTGACGTAGCTGTTAAGTTGGAAGCTTTTGTCCAACCAATAAAAGTAGATCCTGCGCTCACGCGATACCAAAGTTCTCCTTCGATAGTTGCTTGTTTGTCGACGGTTAATTTTTCATTTTTATAAGTGGCTAAAGTGCCCCATTTAACATCGGCATCCACGACAGGAACTTTGTAGTAAGCTTCATTCGCTTTGTTTGCTACGATATAACGCGTCAAATTAGCAGGAGTTTCCATACTTTGTTTGTAGAATGTATCAAGCGCACGTGTGTCAACCCAACCAATCGTTTTGCCATCAATACTAAATTGGTACCAAGTAGTGATTGGCGTTTTGGCTTCGCGCAAGATGCGCATATTTTTACCCTCATAGACAGAAAGTTGATTGACTAAGTTAGCACCTTCTGTTTTGTAAGGTTTTGTCCAAACGGCGTTGTAAGGTGCAGTTTTCACTCGTGCATAAGCAGTTACGCCTTTATCGTATTCAATTTTATCGAAAGGAGAAGTAGCTGTTAAGTTTGCAGCTTTCGTCCAACCAATAAAGGTAGATCCTGCGCTCACGCGATACCAAAGTTGTCCTTCAACAGTTGCTTGTTTATCAACGGTTAATTTTTCATTTTTGTATGTTGCTAAAGTGCCCCATTTAACATCGGCATCCACTACTGGCACCTTGTAGTACGCTTCGTTCGCTTTATTTGCAACGACATAACGCGTCAAATTAGCAGATGTTTCCATGCTTTGTTTGTAGAATGTATCAAGTGCGCGTGTATCAACCCAACCAATGGTCTTGCCGTCGATGCTAAATTGGTACCAAGTGGTGATTGGTGTTTTAGCTTCGCGCAAGATACGCATGTTTTTACCAACATACGATGATAGTGGGTTCACAAGTTTTGCGCCTTCTGTTTTGTATGGTCTTGTCCAAACCGCATTGTAAGGTGCAGTTTTTACGCGAGCATAAGCAGTTACGCCTTTATCATATTCGATTTTGTCGTAAGTGACTTTGCTTGCTTGAATAGCGTTATATTTTTCGTTGATCAACGTCACAAAACTATTGAAGTTATAGCCCCATTGATTGAAATAAGAAACGGGATCTGTGTGCGTTGTTCCACCAAGATAACGTGTAACAGAATCGTGAGACCAAACTGTTCCTTTACCGTCATTATGCGCACTATCAACTGGAAGATTATATTGATCCAGCAGGTAAGCCGCGTAATAGGCATAGTTATTAATAGAACGAGCAAATTCGTCAAAGGTTTTTGAACGAACTAATTCGACTTGGATAAAGCGAGCATTGGCATATTGGCCGGCTCCCCATACCCCATTTTCGGTAGGGTGAATTTGGATAATACGAGATTTATCTACAAATGAATGAACAAAGGCATTATTGTAGTTTCTACTCATGTAACTAATTTCACCTGTGATAGTAGAAGAATTATTTGCTGTTTCGTGAATGACAATTCCTTCTGGTTTCCCATAACCATTACGGTAATTAAACTTAGGAAATTGACTTTGCAATTGCTTTTCAATGGATGCGCTTGAAAATTTATTTGATTTAATATAGGAATTAACGTCAGGATATCCTGCTGTTGCGCGAAGTAAAGGTACAGACTTCAGTACGCTATTAGTTCCATCTTCAAAGCCGTCATGTTCTTCCGTAGCAGTCCCGTCCCTAACTCCTTGGGGAATATAGATGGATTGATCATCTACATTTTGCACTGTTTCCGTAGAAGCTGCACTTGCTTTCTCTGTAATCATGGTAGCGGACACGCCAATAAAAGCAAGGCTTGTAAAAACAACCGCCGATTTTACTAATTTTTTCAAAGTTTAAATCCTCTCCTAACTGCACTACTTTCAATAAGAAATAAAATTATTCTACACTAATTATGACAATACGTGAAGTCGTAGTCAATGGCTATAAGCAACAATGAACCTAATTGCACATGTTTTTTAATGTAAAAGTAATATAATTTCAAAATGGTACACAAAATGTAATTTTAACGAAGTAGAGGTATGTGTTTTGTAATAGGTAAAAAGACTCTAGTTAAATGATTTTTTCTTTTTCGGTCAAACAAGTTGACATCAAGAAGCCAAAATAGGAAACTAACACTATCTATAGGAAAGAGGGAGCGGCAATTTGCAGAAGAAAGCGATGATAGTATACAATCCGGCAGCAGGGAAAAATAAATTTCAAAAATTACTTCCAGACGCAGAGAAAATTTTAATAGAAGCAGATTTTGAAGTAACTTTAGTCCCGTCAACTAAAGCACCAAAGAGCACGACAAAAATTGCGCGACAAGCGGCGGAATCAGGTTATGATGTTGTGATTGCGGCAGGCGGCGATGGGACGGTCAATGAAGTCGTCAATGGTTTAATGCAAGTCGAAAAAAGACCGAAGCTAGGAATTTTACCAGTAGGCACAACGAATGACTATGCGCGGGCATTAAATGTTGCTAAAGATCCGCTCGAAGCACTCCAAATTATCGCCAAACAAGAAACAATTCGCGTAGACATCGGGAAAGCGAATGAAACCGAATTTTTCATTAATAATGCAGCAGGCGGAAAAATTACGGAAATAACCTACGCCGTAAAAGAATCGATGAAATCCAAATGGGGCAGATTAGCCTATCTATTCAGTGGGCTCGCTGTTCTCCCAAAATTATCACCAGTGAGTGTGGAAATTGCCTACAATGATGAAATTTTCAACGGCGAAATCCTACTGTTTTTCGTCAATAAATCGAATTCAGTTGGCGGAATGGAAACACTTTGCCCACCAGCGGAATTAAACAGCGGCATGTTTGAACTTTTAATTTTAAAGAAGGTATCTCCTAAAAAATTATTTCAATTGTTCGCTTCTATAAAAAAAGGCACTCATTTAACTAGTCCGCACGTAATTCATGTGCGCACCAATAAAGTTGTAATCAAAAGTGAGGCAGATTTAAATGTCAGTTATGACGGTGTATATGGCGGAAAAGCCCCGTACACATTAGAGGTTATTCCAGAAGCACTAGAAGTATTCGCTGATGAAAAAAGAATTTCAGACCGTCTTAGAGGCTAAAGCGTTTACACCAGAAAAATTTCTAGTTTTTATGGTAAATTCATCACAAATCTGTTATTATATGTTTGTTAGGGGAAAATAGCTGCCACTATTTTTCACGGCGGAAATTCAAATCTTAGGGGAAATCAAAAATGGTTTTCCTAAATTCCTGAGGGAGGAAATTGTATTATGCCTATCGTTAACATGACAGACATGCTGAAAAAAGCATTAGCTGGAAAATATGCTGTTGGTCAATTCAACATCAACAACCTTGAATGGACTCAAGCTATTTTGAAAGCTGCAGAAGCAGAAAAAGCACCAGTTATTTTAGGAGTTTCTGAAGGAGCTGCTAAATACATGGGAGGATTCAAAACAGTTGTAAAAATGACTGAAGGACTTGTAGAAGACCTGAAAATCACTGTACCTGTTGCGATTCACCTTGATCATGGTTCAAGCTTTGATTCTTGTAAAGCGGCTATCGATGCAGGATTTTCTTCTGTAATGATCGACGGTTCTCACCACCCAATCGACGAAAACATCGAAATGACTAAAAAAGTTGTTGATTACGCGCACGCTAAAGGCGTATCTGTTGAAGCTGAAATTGGAACTGTTGGTGGAGACGAAGACGGAGTTACTGGTGGAATCAACTATGCTGATCCACAAGAATGTTTACGTGTAGTTAAAGAAGCTAACATTGATGCACTTGCTGCAGCATTAGGTTCTGTACACGGTCCTTACCACGGCGAACCTGTTCTTGGTTTTGACGAAATGAAAGAAATCTCCGAACTTACAGGTGCTCCACTTGTACTTCACGGTGGTTCTGGAATTCCTGAACACCAAATCAAAAAAGCAATTGAACTAGGTCACAGCAAAATCAACGTTAACACTGAATGCCAAATCGTTTGGACTGCAGCTGTTCGCGAAAAATTAGCTACTGATGACAAAGTTTATGATCCACGTAAAGTAATCGGCCCTGGTGTGGACGCGATTATCAAAACTGTTTCAGAAAAAATTCAAGAGTTTGGTTCTAACGGTAAAGCGTAAGACAAACTTTATGATGATATAAAAAATAACTGGTAGGATCACTTGTTGATTTTGCCAGTTATTTTTTATGTGTATCTTAGGGCCTTTTATAGAAGGAATTTAATTATCGTTATGAGAGCGAATATGGTATGATAACTATAGCTTTCATTTAATAGAAGTAAACACTCCAAATTTCCCGATTAAAAATCATGCTTCAGGCGCATGTTTTATCAAAATAAATGAGTCATAATGTAGTTAGTTATGTAATACGACTTACTATAGTTATGTTATAATAATATATTAAATGATGAATGAACCAACGAGGAAGAGAGTAGGCGATAGTAATGAATATAGGGATTTTTACGGATACCTACAGTCCGCAAATTAGCGGTGTAGCTACATCGATAATGATTATGGAAAACGAACTAAGAAAACAAGGGCACACTGTGTATATATTTACGACAACCGATCCAAACGCTGATAGAGAAAGCGAAGAGGGGCGTGTATTTCGTTTACCAAGTATTCCGTTTGTCTTTTTTCCAGAACGTCGTGTAGCAATTGCTGGAATGAATAAATTTATCAAGCTAGTAGGTCGCTTAGATTTAGATGTTATCCATACACATACGGAGTTCTCATTAGGTCTTTTGGGTAAGCGAATTGCGAAAAAATATCATATTCCTTCTATCCACACTTACCACACAATGTATGTCGATTACTTGCATTATATTGCGAAAGGTAAAATTTTAACGCCGTCTATGGTGGGGAAAATGACCAAATCATTTTGTGATAGTTATGATGCGATAATTACGCCAACAGCAAAAGTAAGACATCACTTAGAAGAGCAAGGTATCCACAAATTAATGTATACAGTTCCAACAGGTACAGATATTTCGTCGTTCGCGCCGGTGGAGAAAGAACGAATTTTAGATTTGAAAAAATCACTTGGTATTGGAGCAGATGATCCAGTGATACTTTCGCTTGGAAGAATTGCACACGAGAAAAATATCGATGCCATTATTAACGCGATGCCAGAAGTCCTACAAACGAAACCAACAGCCAAACTAGTTATTGTTGGTGATGGGCCGGTACGTAAAGACTTGGAAAAATTAGTAGAAGAAAAACAATTAGAAGCACATGTTATTTTCACTGGTGCAGTAGACTGGGAAAATATTAGTTTATATTACCAATTAGGCGACCTTTTTGTGAGTGCATCAACGACAGAAACGCAAGGCTTAACTTATGCAGAGGCAATGGCGGCATCTTTACCAGTTGTGGCTAAGCGTGATGAAAGTATTGAAGGTTTTTTAAGCGATAGAGAAACAGCCTTTTTATTCGATGAAGATTACGAGCTTGCCAGTCTGTTAATCAAAATACTTTCAGATAAAAATACCGCAACATTAGTAGCATCAAATGGTAGAGTCAAAGTGGAATCGATTTCTGCGGATCAATTTGGAATCAACATTGAATCTACATACAATGAAGTTCGAGAAATCTACCGAGCTAAGCGACAAAATGGGACGATTAAAGTAAAACCGACATTAATAAAAAGTAAAATTGCTTCACAAGTATTTTCACTTTCATCTTCTACGCATGTTCAAAGGAAAGAGAGGTCATCGCGGCGTGATTAAGTTGACAATGCTATCTTCGGCAGAAAAAGTAAAAGGACAAGGTGTAGCATCGGCTTACCGCGAACTTGTGAACTTGCTAGAAGAAAGATATATAAACGAAATTGATATGAAGATTAATAGTTTTGAGAAATCGGATATCACGCATTACCATACCGTTGATTTCCGTTTTTTTCTTTCGACTTTTTTTAAGAAGAAACGCGGCGTTCGGGTCGGATATGTTCATTTTATACCGGAAACAATGGAAGGTAGTTTGAAATTACCATGGATCGCTCGGGTCGTTTTTTACAAATATTTGATTGGCTTTTATAAGCGCATGGATGAGATTGTTGTAGTTAATCCTTCGTTTATACCGAAACTAACTGCATATGATATTCCTGAAGAAAAAATCCATTATATCCCGAATTTTGTTTCTAAAAAGAGCTTTTTCCCACTTCCAAAGGCGGAAAAACAACTTGCGCGGGAAAAATATGGAATTCCAGCTGATACATTTACGGTGATTGGGATTGGGCAAGTGCAGCATCGTAAAGGTGTGCTTGATTTTATTGAGGTAGCGAAACAACTACCTGATGTTCAATTTGTCTGGGCTGGCGGCTTTTCTTTTGGGAAGATTACTTCTGGCTACGAAGAATTGAAAAAAATCTATGATAATCCACCGAATAACGTGAAATTTATCGGGATTGTTGATCGTTCGGAAATGAATGCTTGTATCAATATGGCGGATGTGTTTTTTATGCCTTCCTACAACGAGTTGTTCCCAATGGCGATTTTGGAGGCGATGAGCTCAGATATTCCGATAGTATTACGAAATTTGGATTTATATGAAGAAATTTTAGATGGTTACTATGTCAAAGAGGTTGATAATCCAGGTTTTATCCGTGCTATTGAGCGTTTACAAAATGACTCGGAGTACTATAATGAAATGCTACAAGCGGCCAAACGAGGCGCGGCTTATTATTCTGAAGACCGACTGGCGCAAATTTGGTTGGACTTTTATCAAGGTTTATTAACGAAGGAGTGAAAATTATGAGTGGAGCTGCGAAGAAAAATCTATTTAATATTGCGCTTGTATTAACGATTAGTATCGGCTTTATTATTTGGCAATTTCAAGGCGTAGATATCTCCACTTTTTTTGCTTCGATGTTAAAAGTGAACCCTTGGTGGCTGCTGGCGGCATTTGCTGCGATGTTCCTTTATTGGTTTTTAGAAGCGGTCGTTTTACAAACAGCATCTAAACCGGCTAATAAAGAGCAACGATTCTTTTCCTCTTTTCGGATTACGATGATTGGCCAATTTTTCAATACGATTACTCCGATGTCGACTGGCGGACAACCGGCACAGCTCGTGATGTTAACGAAGCAAGGCATGGATGCGGGTCGAGGAAGCTCGGTTTTACTCGTGAAATTCATTATTTATCAGGCGATGGTCGTACTGAACTTTTTAGTTATTTTGATTTTTGGAATTCATTATTTAATGACTGGCGTGACGCAACTGAAATTTCTCGTTTTACTAGGGTTTGGTGTACATGTCATCGTTATTGCCGCACTTATTTTAGTAGGTAGAAGTCAAAAATTCACGACAAAATTAGTCCATGTCTTACTTATACCAACGCGACTATTTATGAAAAAAGAAAAAGTAGCTAATTTAAGAAATATGCTCGATGAAAAAATTGTTACTTTCCACGAAGAGAGTAGCCGAATTGGGAAAGACTGGAAATTAATTGTGCGCTGTTGTTTTTATACAACACTACAACTGTGGATTTATTTCTCGATTCCATTTTTCATTTTACAAGCAATTGGTGTTACGGGAATCGGGCTTTATATGGCGATTACGTATCATGCGTTTATTATTATGTTTGCGACGGTTATGCCAACGCCGGGCGGGGCTGGCGGGGCTGAGTATACTTTCACCTTGCTATTCGGGATGTTGCTTGGTCCAGCGAAACTGCTCATGGCACTAGTTTTATGGCGGATTATTACTTATTATAGCTGCATCGTTTTTGGCGCAGGAGCTTTGTTAATAAAAGATACAGCATCCAAGAAAATCAAGCCGCATATTGAAGCACTCGCAAAAGCACCAGTCAAAAATATACCACAATAATGAAAAGCTTGGGGGCGAATAGTTCCGGGCTTTTTTTAAAGAAAGTATCTTGCAAAGTAAATCAAATTAATGGATAATGAAAAAGTATGACAAGCTTCAGGAAAGAAGGGTACATTTGTGACGGATAAACTGATTATTCAAGGCGGTAAAAAATTAGCTGGCACTTTGCAAGTAGATGGTGCGAAAAATAGCGCGGTGGCCTTGATTCCAGCTGCAATTTTGGCGGAGTCTGAAGTAGTTTTAGAAGGGTTACCAGATATTTCGGATGTATATACACTTTATGATATTTTAGAAGAACTTGGCGGCACAGTTCGCTATGATAATAAAACAGCAGTTATTGATCCAACAGATATGATTTCGATGCCACTTCCATCAGGCAATGTGAAGAAATTACGCGCATCTTATTATTTAATGGGTGCGATGTTAGGGCGTTTCAAAAAAGCCGTTATTGGTCTACCGGGTGGTTGTTATTTAGGTCCACGCCCAATCGACCAACATATTAAAGGCTTTGAAGCTCTAGGCGCAAAAGTAACTAATGAACAAGGAGCCATTTATTTACGTGCTGATGAACTAAAAGGCGCGCGAATTTACCTTGATGTTGTAAGTGTTGGCGCTACAATTAATATCATGCTAGCAGCTGTTCGTGCAAAAGGAAAAACAATCATCGAAAATGCAGCTAAAGAACCGGAAATCATTGATGTTGCAACCCTTTTAACTAATATGGGTGCAATTATCAAAGGAGCAGGTACAGATACTATTCGTATCACTGGTGTGGAGCATCTGCATGGTTGCCATCATACGATTATTCCAGATCGAATCGAAGCAGGAACGTTCATGGTACTTGCGGCGGCTTCTGGTAAAGGTGTGCGAATCGAAAATGTTATTCCGACTCATTTAGAAGGAATCATTGCTAAGCTTACAGAAATGGGCGTTCCGATGGATATTGAGGAAGATGCTATTTTTGTAGGAGAAGTAGAAAAAGTTAAAAAAGTAGATATTAAAACCTATGCGTATCCAGGTTTCCCAACCGATTTGCAGCAACCACTAACCGCACTTTTAACACGCGCGGAAGGTAGTAGCGTTATTACGGACACGATTTATCCAAGCCGTTTTAAACATATTGCTGAAATTGAGCGAATGGGCGGGAAATTCAAACTAGAAGGCAGATCGGCTGTCATAAGCGGACCTGTAAAGCTGCAAGGGTCCAAAGTTACCGCGACAGATTTACGTGCCGGTGCCGCGCTAGTCATTGCTGGTCTTTTAGCTGACGGGCAAACAGAAATCCACGGGGTGGAACATATCGAACGTGGTTACAGCAAAATTATTGAAAAACTTTCTGCTATCGGAGCTGACATTAGCCGTAGCAGTGCAGCAGAAACACAATTGTAAAAATCTGAGGCTGGACGAGTCAAGTCGTTTCAGCCTTCCCTCTAATTCCCTCCATTATCATTTATTCCTATTACTATTTATTAACTCAAAAAGGTGGTACATACATGGCTAAACTGTCCATTGCATACTTAGAAAGTTTAACGATTAAAGAAATCTATGCTTTAGCAAAAGAGCATAAAATTGCTTATTACAGCAAACTCACAAAACGAGAATTAATTTTTGCTTTATTAAAATCAAACGCGGAAAAAGAAGGATTTTTCTTCATGGAAGGTGTATTAGAAATTATTCCGAATGAAGGTTTCGGTTTCTTGCGTCCTATCAATTATTCTTCTAGTTCAGAAGACATTTACATTTCAGCGTCCCAAATCAGACGTTTTGAGTTAAGAACTGGGGATAAAGTTTCTGGAAAGGTTCGTCCTCCGAAAGAAAATGAACGTTATTTTGGCTTGCTTCACGTCGAAGCAGTTAATGGAGAAAATCCGGAAGTTGCGAAAGAAAGAGTACATTTTCCGGGACTAACACCACTTTACCCAGATCGGCAAATTCATTTGGAAACGGGGAAAAATCCGATTTCTACTAGAACAATTGATTTGATTTCACCAATTGGGTTTGGGCAACGGGGACTGATTGTAGCGCCACCAAAAGCAGGGAAAACAGTCTTACTTAAAGAAATTGCCAATGCGATTACAACGAATCACCCGGATTCCGAATTGATTGTCTTGTTAATTGATGAGCGTCCAGAAGAAGTAACGGATATTGAACGTTCTGTCAAAGCTGATGTGGTTAGTTCTACATTTGATGAAGTACCAGAAAACCATATTAAAGTGGCGGAACTAGTACTTGAACGTGCGATGCGTTTAGTTGAACAAAAACGAGATGTCGTTATTTTAATGGATAGTATTACGCGACTAGCGAGAGCTTACAATTTAGTCATTCCGCCAAGTGGTCGTACGCTTTCCGGCGGTATTGATCCAGCGGCTTTCCATCGCCCTAAGCGTTTCTTCGGAGCTGCTCGTAATATTGAAGAAGGTGGAAGTTTAACAATTCTTGCAACTGCCTTAGTTGATACGGGTTCGCGGATGGACGATGTTATTTACGAGGAATTCAAAGGAACTGGAAACATGGAATTACATCTTGACCGTCAACTTGCAGAACGCCGCGTCTTCCCAGCGATTGATATGCGCCGCTCAGGAACACGAAAAGAAGAATTGCTACTATCCAAAGAGCGCCTAGAACAACTTTGGAAAATCCGTAAAGCAATGCCAAAACAAAGCGACGGACTTGAGATTTCAGAACGCTTCGTGCGCTATTTGAAGAAAACAGAGAATAACGAGGCTTTTTATGAATTGTTGCAGGAAGAGATGTTTAAAAAATAAAAATCATGCAGAGAAAGAAGTTATTTTATGAGTAAAATAAGACAATTATTAAATAAAATCCCGTGGTATACAGATCAAGTGCACAGTATTTTCATGTATCTAATCATGGGTGGGTTCACTACACTTATTAATATTGTGACATTTTGGTTGTGTACATATGTGTTGAATTGGGATTACCGTATTGCAAACACCATTGCTTTTATTGTATCGGTTCTTTTCGCTTACTTTTCTAATAAGAGATTTGTGTTTGATAGTTATACACCTACTTGGAAAGATCGTCTTCGTGAAGCGAGTTCTTTCTTTGGATTCCGCTGTTTAACCTATATAATAGATATTTTAGTTATGATTCTATTAATCAGCGTCCTATCCGTAGATGAATTATGGGCGAAGATCTGGACAAACATTATTGTCCTTGTGCTGAACTATGTGTTTAGCAAATGGATAATCTTCAAAGTGAAAAAATAATCTTGCTTGTTTGCTTTAACATTGTTATAATGTTTATACTGTGTGTAAAAGCACTTAATTACTCTGTTTCAGATGATTCAGGGCGAAGGAGTTGAAAAGAAATGAAAACTGGAATTCATCCTGAGTACCGTCCAGTGGTATTTGTTGATACTAGTACTGATTTCAAATTTTTGTCAGGTTCTACTAAGAGCTCAAGCGAAACAATTAAATGGGAAGATGGCAACGAGTATCCGTTACTACGTGTCGAAATCTCTTCTGATTCGCACCCGTTCTATACTGGTAAACAAAAACATGCGACTGCAGACGGCCGTGTGGACCGCTTCAACAAAAAATACGGTCTCAAATAAGACTGTATGTAACGAACGAAATAATTTGCGCACTCAGCTTTTGCTGGGTGTGTTTTTTTATGGAAACATTTTCCGGAACTACTAAAAATAAAAACTTTCCTTTCAAGGGTTTACTTTTGCCTGTGAAGTTGCGTATAATATCACTAATTACTTTTTTTATGAGTAGGTAATAAAAAAGTTAAATTTTCTGTTTTGTTAAACAATAATAAGGAGGTTTTCAAGTGGAAGCAAAGTTACAAGTAGGTGTGTTAGGATTTGGAACGGTAGGTAGCGGTGTGATTCATATTTTAGAAGAGCATCAAGAAAAAATTAGTCAAGTAACTGGATATCATATTTCTGTAAAGAAAGTGCTAGTTCGTGACTTAGAAAAAAATCGCCGTTATGAAACAAAAGGTTTTGAACTAACCACCAATCCGTCTGATGTACTGGATGATCCAGAAATTGCTGTTGTTGTCGAGGTTATGGGCAGCATCACAACTGCGCGGGAATACATTTTGCAGGCCTTGAAAGCTGGAAAACATGTAGTAACTGCGAACAAGGATTTGATTGCGCTACACGGCGACGAATTAGTGGCAGTTGCACAAGCTAATCAATGTGATTTATTTTATGAAGCAAGTGTTGCGGGTGGAATCCCGATTTTACGTACTATTGTAAATAGCCTTGCAGCAGATAAAATTCAAAAAGTTATGGGTATCGTCAACGGGACGACCAATTTCATGCTAACAAAAATGACGTCAGAGAAAAAGTCATATGAAGAAGTTTTAGCAGAAGCGCAAGCACTAGGTTTTGCTGAGTCCGACCCAACGAACGATGTGGACGGAATAGATGCAGCTAGAAAAATGGTTATTATGACAAGACTCGCATTTGGTATGAATGTGAATTTAGATAATGTAGAAACAAATGGTATTCGCGGAATTTCTCCTGAAGATATCGATGTAGCTTACCAATTAGGTTATAAAATTAAACTAGTAGGTACTGCCGAAGAAACAAATGGCACAGTGAATGTTAATGTCGGACCAGTGTTATTACCGAAAGCACATCCGCTTGCTGGCGTTAACTATGAAAATAATGCCGTATTTGTAACTGGTGCAGCTGTCGGAGAAACAATGTTTTACGGCCCCGGTGCTGGCGAACTACCAACAGCGACCAGTGTAGTTAGTGATTTAATTACCGTTGCCAAAAATAGCCGTCTAGGCACGAACGGCAATGCGTTTAACAGCTACAAACACGAAACAAAACATACACCGAAAGAACAAGTTTTCTCTAAATACTATCTTCGTCTAACAATGGACGATAAAACAGGAACCTTCCTCAAGTTGACGCAAATTTTTGCAGAAGCTGGCGTTGGTTTTGATAAAATTTTACAACAACCGTATGATGATTTTACGGCGACTGTTGTTATCGTGACACACTCAACAAGCCAAGCGCAATTAGAACAAGCAATCGCTCGGGTGAAAAATGAGCCAGAAATGCAAATGCTCGCAAAATATTCCGTTGTGGAGGGTTAAATATGTATAAAGGTTTACTAGAAAAATATAAAGAATATCTACCAGTAACTAACAAAACGCCAATGATTTCACTTGCGGAAGGAAATACACCACTTATTCCATTACCGAATTTGTCCAAAGAACTTGGTGTTACTTTATACGGAAAATATGAAGGCTTAAATCCAACAGGTTCTTTTAAAGATCGCGGAATGGTTATGGCTGTTGCTAAAGCGAAAGAAGAAGGCGCCGAGGCTGTTATTTGTGCATCAACTGGGAATACTTCCGCAGCCGCAGCCGCATACGCAACACGTGCTGGATTGAAAGCTTACATCGTTATTCCAGAAGGCAAAGTCGCTCTTGGAAAATTAGCGCAAGCAGTTATGTATGGCGCCGATATTATCTCGATTCAAGGTAATTTTGACGAAGCCTTAAAATCTGTACGTGAACTTGCTGAAACCGAAGCAGTAACACTTGTAAACTCTGTTAACCCATACCGTTTAGAAGGACAAAAAACTGCTGCGTTCGAAATCTGTGAGCAATTAGGTTCCGCGCCAGATGTCCTTGCAATCCCAGTTGGTAATGCCGGAAATATTTCTGCATACTGGAAAGGGTTTAAGGAATGGAACGAGGCTAAAGCTTCTGGACTGCCGCGGATGCACGGTTTTGAAGCAGAAGGAGCCGCTGCGATTGTTCAAGGAAAACCAATTGATAATCCGGAAACAATTGCAACAGCGATTCGTATCGGAAATCCAGCTAGTTGGGGGCTTGCAGAAGCGGCTCGCGATGAATCTGGTGGCTACATTCATTCTGTAACAGACGACGAAATTGTGAATGCGTATAAAAAAATTGCCGCACAAGATGGTGTCTTCATCGAGCCAGGTTCTGCCGCATCTTTAGCTGGTGTTATCCAACATGTAGCAAATGGAACGATTAAAAAAGGCGAAACAGTCGTTTGCGTATTCACTGGAAACGGCTTAAAAGATCCAGATACTGCGATGAGCGTGCATGAAATTCCGATTTCTCATGTGGATGATATCGAAGCCATGCGCACACATTTACGTTCAGGAGTGAATGCTTAATGCGTATTCGTGTCCCAGCAACAACGGCCAATCTTGGTCCCGGTTTTGATTCTTGCGGTTTAGCTCTAACGTTATATTTAACGCTCGATATTTGCGAAGAAACGGAATCTTGGTATATCGAACATAATATTGGCGGTGGGATTCCGCATGATGAAACCAATGTGATTATTGAAACGGCACTTAATTTAGCACCTAATTTAACGCCGCACCATTTAGTGATGACCTGTGATATTCCGCCGGCTCGCGGACTTGGGAGTAGCTCTGCCGCAGTTGTTGCGGGAATTGAATTAGCTAACACGCTTGCAGAACTTCATCTTTCCAAAGAAGAAAAAGTTCGGATTGCGGCTGAAATAGAAGGTCACCCAGATAATGTAGCGCCTGCTGTTCTAGGAAATTGGGTCGTAGGAGCAAAACTAGACGGAGAAGATTTTTATGTGCGCCACCTTTTCCCAGACTGTGCTTTAATTGCTTTTATCCCAAAAACCGAATTACTTACTTCGGAAAGTCGCGGTGTGCTTCCTGATACGCTTCCGTTCAAAGAAGCAGTTCAAGCGAGCAGTATTGCCAATGTGATGATTGCAGCCATTTTGCGCAATGATATGACGCTAGCCGGTGAAATGATGGAACGTGATTTATGGCATGAAAAATATCGCAGTAAATTAGTACCACATTTAACCCAAATTCGCGACATTGCCAAAAGTGAGGGAGCATACGCTGCGTGTTTAAGTGGCGCTGGTCCGACAGTCTTAGTATTTGCTCCGCGTGATGTAGCAAATACACTACAAACATCTTTACAAACACTGGAAATTGATGCGGACGTTCTTCTTCTTGATGTCGAAGGAAGCGGCGCAGAAGTTTTTCGTTAAAATTAAGCTATGCCCATATGTGGCGTAGCTTTTTTTAACTATATGTCCCAATTTGTGCCGCTCTATGATAAAATAGGAAAAGAGTTTATAAAGTTAAAGGGAGCGGTCTTAATGGCACAATTATTTTTCCGTTATGGTTCCATGAATAGTGGGAAAACCATTGAAATTCTTAAAGTCGCACATAATTATGAAGAACAAAATAAAACAGTAGCTATCTTTACTTCAGGTATTGACGATAGAGACCAAGTTGGCTTCATTTCAAGTCGAATTGGACTGAAACGAGAAGCAACCCCCATTTTTAGCGACACGAATATTTTTGAAATCGTAGCAAATATTAACCCGAAACCAAATTGTGTTCTTTTAGATGAATCACAATTTCTAGAAAAAGAACATGTATTTCAGTTAGCGAAAATTGTCGATAGTTTAAATATCCCGGTAATTGCTTATGGGCTAAAAAATGATTTTCGAAACGAATTATTCGAAGGCTCGAAATACTTGCTGCTATATGCGGACAAATTAGAAGAAATGAAAACAATTTGCTGGTTCTGTGCCAAAAAAGCGACGATGGTTTTACGCGTTGATGATAAAGGAAAACCAGTTTATACAGGCGAACAAATTATGATTGGCGGAAATGACCACTATTATCCAGTGTGCCGCAAATGCCATGCCAATCCACCAATAAAATAAGTTAAAGAGGTGTTGGAATACAATGTATGATCGATTACAGGCGGTGGAAGACCGTTACGACGAACTAAATGAGCTATTAAGTGATCCAGATGTAGTATCTGATCCTAAGCGACTGCGCGACCTTTCCAAAGAACAGTCCGGCATTACAGCGACAGTGGAAACGTACCGCGAATACAAAAATGTAAACGAACAAATCAACGAAACAAAAGAACTTCTAAGTGAAAAACTAGACGATGAAATGCGTGAAATGGCGAAAGAAGAATTCGCGGAACTTCAAAAAGAAAAAACAGATTTGGAAGAACGTCTAAAACTTTTACTTGTTCCAAAAGATCCAAATGATGATAAAAACGTTATTTTAGAAATTCGCGGAGCAGCTGGAGGAGATGAAGCGGCTTTATTTGCGGGCGATTTATTCCGGATGTACAGCAAATACGCTGAATCACGCGGCTGGAAAGTAGAAATCATGGACGCTAACCCTACTGGTATTGGCGGCTATAAAGAAATTATTGCAATGATGAACGGAAATGATGCTTTTTCTCGAATGAAATATGAAAACGGGGCGCACCGTGTACAACGTGTTCCGGAAACCGAGTCAGGTGGCCGAATTCATACATCTACAGCAACAGTTGCCATTTTGCCAGAAGCGGAAGAAGTGGAAATCGAGTTGCATGACAAAGATATCCGTACAGATACATTCGCATCCACTGGTGCCGGCGGACAAAGTGTCAATACAACGATGTCAGCTGTACGTTTAACGCATATTCCAACTGGGATTGTCGTTTCGATGCAAGATGAGCGTTCTCAGTTGAAAAACAAAGATAAAGCGATGAAAGTATTGCGCGCACGTGTTTATGATAAATTTGAGCGTGAGGCTCGCGAGGAATACGATGCCAACCGTAAATCGGCTGTTGGAACGGGTGACCGCTCCGAACGTATCCGGACTTACAACTATCCGCAAAACCGCGTAACCGACCACCGTATCGGCCTTACCATCCAAAAATTAGATCAAATCATGGAAGGCAAACTCGATGAAATCATTGATGCGCTAATCCTAGAAGATCAAACAAGTAAACTGGAGCATTTAAATGACGCAAATTAGTCAATTGCTAAAAAACGCAGAAGCCATTCTTCTTGAAAAAGGTTTGGACCAAAATGCGGCGGAAATTTTACTAGAAACCAGAATGGGACTTTCGCGTTCTGAGCTTTGGATGGAAATAAACCGCGAACTTGAACCGAATCATGAAAAACAATTTGAGGAAGATTTTGCCAGATATTTGGCGGGAGAGCCAGTGCAATACATTTTAAAAACAGCGCCTTTTTATGGATATGATTTCTTAGTGACGGAAGATGTACTTATTCCGCGTCCAGAAACCGAGGAACTTGTCGCTTGTGCGGAAGCCTTTTTGAAAAAACATCCTTTGAACAATGTGCTGGATGTTTGCACTGGGAGCGGAATTATTGCCATTGCGCTAAAAAAAGCATTTCCTGATATTGCAGTGACTGCTTCGGACATTTCAGCTCCAGCACTTGCGGTCGCGAAAAAGAACGCTCGATTGTTGAACGCCGATGTGCGCTTTGTAGAAACGGATTTACTGGAAGCTTTCAAGCAAAAGGAAGAACGTTTCGATATGATTGTTGCAAATCCACCATACATTGCAGAAGCCGAAAAAGCGGAGATGTCGGATTATGTTTTGAAAAACGAGCCAGCTCTAGCATTATTTGCAGAAAATGATGGGCTTGCTATCTATGAGCGATTTGTGGATAACTTAAAATATGTCCTAAAACCATCCTTTTGGGTCGGCGTGGAGATAGGTTATACACAAGGAGATCGAGTAAAGCGACTATTCGAAAAAAGTTATCCACATTCTACTGTTCTTATCCACAAAGATATAAATTCAAAAGATCGTTACGTAACATGCACTAATATATTGGTATAAAGACGTTTCTGGAAAAGAGGCGTCTTTTTCTTATCAAAGTTATCCACAAAACTGTGGATAAAATGTTGTGCAAAAAATTTTTTTAATCAAATCTTAATAAAGAAAATGGCTTTTTTACTTAGCTTTACGAATTATCCACATTTCACAATAAGTTATCCCCATTGACAAAGTTATTATCCACAGTTTGGGGATAACTTTTGTTCGAAAAGAGCGATTTCTAGAATTTAAAAAACAATACTGTAAAAATAAGGTAGAAAACGTTAAAATATAATAGAAGTTATGTAAAGGGGACCGGAATTCATGCAAACCAACCATTGGAAAATAACAAAACAATCATCAAACCAAGCCATCTACCAAGCAGCAGCCAAACTATTGCAAAATGGTGAATGCGTGGCTTTTCCAACCGAAACAGTTTATGGACTCGGAGCAGATGCGACAAATCAAACAGCTATTCAAAAAATATACGCTGCAAAAGGTCGCCCATCAGATAACCCGCTAATTGTCCACATCGCCCGTCGCGAACAAATGGATCAGTTTGTAGCGAGTTATCCACCGAAAGCAATCCAACTCATGGAAGAATTTTGGCCAGGCCCGTTAACGGTGATTCTCCCTTTGAAAAAAGATAGTTTAGCAGCCAATGTTTCTGCTGGCTTATCCACAGTCGGCGTCCGCATGCCAGAACACCCAGTAAGTCTCGAATTAATAAAAGCAGCCAATATTCCAGTGGCAGCTCCGAGTGCAAATCGCTCTGGAAAACCAAGCCCGACGACTGCTAACCATGTAATAGAAGATTTAGATGGAAAAATTGCCGGAATTATTGATGGTGGTCCGACTGGTGTTGGCTTAGAATCAACCGTGATTGATTGCTCACTGGAAATACCAATCATCTTGCGCCCGGGTGGCATTACGAAAGAACAAATCGAACGAGTTATCGGACCAGTTGACTCATCTTCAAACAGCACTACCGAAACAGAAAAACCAAAAGCGCCAGGCATGAAATATACGCACTACGCACCAAAAGCCCCTGTTTACCTGATTGAAGGTTCTACTGAATTTTGGCAAAGTGAAATAAATAAAGCAGAAGCTGCGCACAAAAAAATCGGCATTTTAGCAACAGAAGAGCTGACAAATAAACTAACGACAAATGCAGTTATTCAAACAACAGGTAGTATTGACGCGTTGGATGAGGTTGCCACTAATCTTTATAACGGGTTGCGCGCATTTAATCACGCAGATGTGGAGCTGATTTATGCGGAAGTTTACCCAGAAACGGAACTTGGGGCTGCGATTATGAACCGACTAGAAAAAGCTGCTGGAAATAGGAGGATTAGCGAATGAATGTATTATTTGTTTGTACAGGAAACACTTGCCGAAGCCCTTTAGCTGAGAAAATTTTGCAAAACTTGCGCCCGGATTTAGAGGTTCGTTCAGCTGGGACGCGTGCTTTGGACGGGGATGCTATCTCTGAAAACTCGCGCCAAATTCTCGCGCAAATGAATTTACCAACAACACATCAAGCCAAAAAAATCACACAAGCGGATATCGATTGGGCAGATCAAATTTATGTAATGACCCAAAGCCATCAAGCGGAACTCAAAAACATTTTTCCAAAAGCAAATGATAAAATACAATTGATTTCCGAAGATGAAACGGATATTCCGGATCCATACGGTGGACCAATTGAACAATACGAAATCACCTATTACGAACTAAAAAGTGCAATTTCCGAACGTTTTCTATAAGTGAAGCGCTTCACTATCGGAAATTGCGTTTTTTTATTCCAAAATGCTTGCTTTTCTACCCGATTTAAGTAATTATTAAAGATAATACATAACAGTTCACTTGAAAAATTTATCAGAAAAGGATGGGGTCCACAGATGGTCTATTTACAAAAGCAAGATAAGGAAGTTTTTGATGCAATTAAGTTAGAGCTTGGTAGACAACGTGCGAATATCGAATTAATCGCATCTGAGAATTTTGTTAGTGAGCAAGTAATGGAAGCAATGGGTTCTGTATTAACGAATAAATATGCAGAAGGCTATCCAGGAAAACGTTACTACGGTGGATGTGAATTCGTGGATATTGTGGAAGATTTGGCTCGCGACCGTGCGAAAAAATTATTTGGCGCTGAATATGCGAACGTTCAACCTCACTCAGGCGCTCAAGCGAATATGGCAGTCTACCATACAGTGCTTGAACCAGGTGACACAGTGCTTGGTATGAACCTTTCACATGGTGGTCATTTAACACATGGTAGCCCAGTTAATTTCAGTGGCGTTTTATACAATTTTGTTGAATACGGCGTGCGCGAAGATACAAAAGAAATTGATTATGATATCGTCCGTGAAGCTGCTTTAAAACATAAACCAAAAATGATCGTAGCAGGCGCAAGTGCTTACCCGCGTAAAATCGATTTTGCTAAATTCCGTGAAATTGCTGATGAAGTTGGCGCGTACTTAATGGTTGATATGGCGCATATCGCTGGTCTTGTTGCTGCTGGTTTACATCAAAATCCAGTTCCTTATGCTGATTTTACAACGACAACTACACATAAAACCCTTCGTGGACCTCGTGGCGGAATGATTTTAGCTAAAGCAGAATGGGAACAAAAATTGAATAAATCAATTTTCCCAGGAATCCAAGGTGGCCCGTTAATGCACGTTATCGCAGCGAAAGCAGTGGCTTTTGGCGAAGCTTTACAACCAGAATTCAAGACGTACTGTGAACAAATTATTCGCAACTCTAAAAAATTAGCAGAAACACTTCAAGCAAATGATGTTGCTGTTTTAACAGGTGGCTCGGATAATCATTTACTATTAATTGATTTAAAACCACTTGGCTTAACAGGGAAGGCTGCTGAAAAAGTATTAGATGAAGTTGGTATTACCGTGAACAAAAATACCATCCCATTTGAAACAGAAAGCCCATTTGTAACAAGTGGTATCCGTGTAGGTGTTGCTGCAGTGACAACTCGTGGATTCGATGAAGTTGCGATTGAAAAAGTTGGTGTACTCATTTCAGAAGTGCTGCATAACTTAGAAAATGAAGAAGTTTTAGCAGATGTTAAAGCACGTGTTGCAACTTTAACAAATGAATATCCGCTTTATCCAAGTTTATAAAATAATGATTCCGGTTTTTTCTAATATAGAGAAAACCGGTTTTTTTCATGTATAGCAAATTAATCCTTGCACTTGTGTCTTGTTCTGATACAATAAGAGAAGGAAATTTTCAATATCAAAGGAGCGAACTAATCGATGGCAAATGTACACGTAATTGATCACCCACTAGTACAACACAAATTAACAATCATTCGAGATAAAAATACGGGAACAAAAGCATTCCGCGAACTTGTAGATGAAGTCGCTACATTAATGGCGTACGAAATTACACGTGATATGGAACTAGAAGACATCCAAGTAGAAACACCACTACAAACAACAACTGCTAAAACACTTACTGGTAAAAAATTAGGTATTGTACCTATTTTAAGAGCTGGCCTAGGTATGCAAGACGGTATTTTAAAACTTATCCCTGCTGCTAAAGTAGGTCACGTAGGTCTATACCGCGACCATGATACACTTGAACCAGTAGAATATTTTGTAAAACTACCTTCTGACGTGGAAGAACGTCTTTTCATCGTTGTAGATCCAATGCTTGCAACTGGCGGCTCCGCAATTATGGCTATCGATTGCTTGAAAAAACGCGGTGCTCGCAACATGAAATTCATGTGTCTAGTAGCGGCTCCAGAAGGCGTTAAAGTGCTTCAAGACGCGCATCCAGACGTAGAAATCTACGTAGCAGGCTTAGACGAGAAGTTAGACGAAAATGGTTATATCCGTCCAGGCTTAGGAGATGCTGGCGATAGATTATTCGGAACTAAATAATTAACATTCTCCTCGATTTAGTGAGATAAGGAATTATAAACAGTGCTGCTTCTGGCAAACTGGAAAATTTTTTGTCGAGCTATTTCTGAGGAGTTTTTTTATAAGGAGGTTCGAAATTGGCTAAAATCAAAGTAATGAGTATCTTTGGGACAAGACCAGAGGCAATAAAAATGGCGCCGCTCGTTTTGGCGTTAGAAAAAGAATCAGAAACATTTGAATCAACGGTAGTTATTACAGCTCAACACCGCGAAATGTTGGATCAAGTGTTAGAAATTTTTGAGATAAAACCAGATATTGATTTAGATATTATGAAAAAAGGCCAAACCTTAGCGGACATAACTTCACGCGTAATGAACGGAATCAATGAAGTTATCGCTGCGGAAAACCCAGACATCGTTTTAGTGCATGGTGATACAACAACGAGTTTTGCTGCCGGACTTGCGACCTTCTATCAACAAAAAATGCTAGGGCATGTCGAAGCTGGACTTAGAACATGGAACAAATACTCGCCGTTCCCAGAAGAAATGAATCGCCAATTAACTGGTGTGATGGCAGACATGCACTTTTCCCCAACGAAACAGGCTAAAGAAAACTTACTTGCAGAAGGTAAAGATCCAGCTACGATTTTTGTAACTGGTAATACAGCAATCGATGCACTTAAAACAACGGTTCAAAAAGATTATCATCATCCTATTTTGGAAAATCTTGGCAACAATCGCTTAATATTAATGACCGCCCATCGTCGGGAAAATCTCGGGGAACCGATGCAAGGTATGTTTGAAGCAGTTCGCGAAATCGTGGAAAGTCGCGAGGACGTGGAACTCGTTTATCCAATGCATTTAAATCCAGCAGTTAGAGAAAAAGCGACGGCCATTTTAGGTGGACACGAACGAATTCATTTAATCGAGCCATTAGATGCGATTGATTTTCATAATTTCTTACGGAAAGCTTATCTTGTATTTACAGACTCAGGTGGCGTGCAAGAAGAAGCTCCAGGCATGGGTGTGCCAGTCTTAGTTCTGCGCGATACGACCGAGCGCCCAGAAGGAATCGAAGCCGGAACGTTGAAATTAATTGGAACGAATAAAGAAAATCTGATCAAAGAAGCATTAGATTTACTTGATAATAAAGAAAATCATGATAAAATGGCGCACGCGGCTAATCCATATGGCGACGGGGATGCAGCTACTCGAATTTTAGCAGCAATCAAAAGCCAGTTTGATGGAACAGAACGACCAGAAGATTTTATCGTGTAAAACACAGCGGGAAACTAGGCGTTAAAAGTCTAGTTTTTCTCTTTATTTGGAATGAAAGCGCCTTATTGTTACAGATATGTTACACGCTCGATTTTCACTAGTTCTTTTATGTTACATGTGATAAGATGGTCAATGTTATTAATATAAGAGCCCAAAAAATAGCTTGTTTTTAGCATAGGGATAGAAGACTGCGCTCAGTATTCACTACAATCCCGCCGACGCTAGGTTTGCGTTGACTGAATTGGAATTTATACGGGCACTCTATATCAAAATGCAGCTCACGACAAGTGAGTCCGGCTGTTTTTTCCGTTCTTTTTCTTGGGAAAAGAACTTTCGGTCGCGAAATTTGCGAATAATCGTATCGAATTCTTTTACCAATCATGGTAGAAGTTTTTTTATTTGTACGAAAGGAAGTTATTTTGGCCTTTTTTGTGAAATAGCACACGAATGGTCGGCTGGTTTTTCCAATGATTACGGAGGTGTTGGTTGCTGTTAAATGGACAAAAATAATTCTGGCGTGGCAATCTAGGAAACAGAACGATTTTGAAATCAAAAAAATCTCAGAAATAATAGGCTATTCTTTTATGGATGGGTCCGATTGTGTTACTATTAGTAGTAGATGTACGCACAATTTGTGAAAGTGTATTGACTTTTCTCTTTTGGCTGTTGTATGCTAAGAACTGACACGCTGATAAGGCTTTCATGTGTGTTTGGGATTGGGATGAATTGGGAAAAATGTGCTTGTTTTCACAAACTGAACTTACTCCCTGAGATTTCAAAATGGTCATCTGGAAAGAAAAATCTTTTGAAAAAGAAAGGATTGCGCCCCGAATGTTAGAATCGCTAATTGGCATGTATCATCGTCATCAAAAGTATATGGTTCTTTTTATCGCTGTTTGTCTTTGTGGATGGTTTTTAACCCCGTATATACATATTTTCTTGGGACTTAAGTTGGGTTTAATCGTCGGCTGGTTTAACTACTGGCTATTAATGAGGCGTACACAATCAATGACTAGAGCTTTGGCTGAAAATCGTTCTTTTTATGGTATGGGAATGCCATTTAGAATGGGGAGCGTGTTATTTGCTACTATTATAGCGACGCAACTGCCGGAATATTTTCATGTTTATAGCATGGTAATCGGACTTGGGCTTGCATATGCAATTATTTTTCTAGATTTTTTTGTGTATTCCATGTACCGCAGAAAAAAGTTTTTAAAAAGAGAGGGGTGAACCTAATTGGAAGAGGAATTTCCAACGATAAGCCTATTAGGAATCGACTTTAATCTATCTAACATTTTGATGATTACTGTGACTTGTG
Source organism: Listeria cossartiae subsp. cayugensis (assembly GCF_014229095.1). Lineage (GTDB taxonomy): Bacteria > Bacillota > Bacilli > Lactobacillales > Listeriaceae > Listeria > Listeria cayugensis. Next base: position 58,877 of record NZ_JAARZC010000004.1, read on the forward strand.
TCATCGTTCTTCTAATAGCCATTATCTGTACCAGAAATCTGCAACGCCGACCTACCGGAAAGCAGAACTTCATTGAATGGGTTATGGATTTTGTCAGAGGTATTATTAATAGTAATATGGATTGGAAAACCGGTGGGAGATTCCATGTGCTTGGTATTACGCTACTAATGTTTATTTTCGTAGCTAATATGCTAGGACTGCCATTTCAAATCGCGATTAACGATGAAGTATGGTGGCGTTCACCTACAGCGGATCCAATTGTCACATTAACACTTGCGATAATGGTTCTTGGCTTAACGCATTACTATGGTATTAAAATGCGTGGTTTCAAGCACTATTTTGTTGGTACTTACTTTAGTCCAATGAAATTTTTATTCCCACTTAAATTAGTAGAAGAATTTGCTAATACTTTAACGCTTGGTTTACGTCTTTACGGTAATATTTTCGCCGGCGAAGTTTTGTTAACCATCATTGCAACACAACTTGCTCATATGAACATATTTGTAGGTGTGCTAGCAATAATTCCTGCGTTACTATGGCAAGGATTCTCGATTTTTATTGGGGCAATTCAAGCGTACATTTTCACTATGCTGACCATGGTTTACATGTCGCATAAGGTAAGTGACGAACATTAAACTAACTTTCAAATAAGTCATTTATAAAAGTAATAAAAAATAATATTTAGAAAAATTAGGAGGATAATTATATGTCTTTAGGTGTTATTGCAGCTGCTATCGCTGTTGGATTAGGTGCATTAGGTGCGGGTATTGGTAACGGTCTTATCGTATCAAAAACTGTCGAGGGTGTTGCGCGTCAACCAGAAGCGCGTTCTATGCTACAAACAATCATGTTCATTGGTATCGGTCTTGTTGAGGCCCTTCCTATCATCGCTGTTGTTATTGCGTTCATGGTTCTTAATAAATAATTTGAAGGAAGTTGAGGAAATCAAACCTCATCTCTTTCGTTTTGAACGAATAATTCAAGCGAATGTATAGAAAGGAGTGAAACTGGCGTGTTACAACCACATTTAGTAATTGGTTCCGCATTTACGTTTGGTGATGCATTCTTTACGCTTTTTGCTTTTTCGATTTTGCTAGTTTTAATCCGAATTTATGCTTGGAAACCTCTTATGGGAATTATGAAAGAGCGTGAAGAGCATATTGGTTCTGAAATTGATGCGGCGGAAGAAAGTCGCGCTCAAGCAGAACAACTACTTGCTGAACAAAAAAGTGTTTTACAACAAGCGCGTATTGAATCTCAAACAATGATTGAGAACGCAAAACAGCTTGGTGAAAAAGAACGCGAAGAAATTGTCAAAACTGCTAGACGTGAATCAGAACGTATAAAAGAAGAAGCAAAATCCGATATTGCACGTGAAAAAGAAGATGCTATTTCTGCTCTTCGCGAACAAGTCGGTTCCTTATCTGTTCTTATTGCATCGAAAGTCATCGAAAAAAATCTGGATGAAAAAGAACAATCTAACCTTATCCAAGATTATATCGAAAGGCTAGGGGATGACAAATGAGTAAAGATTTGGAAGTTGCAGGTCGCTATGCCAATGCGCTTTTTCAAGTAGCTCAAGATAAAGATTTAGTAGACGTTTTTTCAGAAGAATTAACTGAATTAAAAGCGGCCTTGAAAGCTAATAAAGATTTTGTAAAACTACTTGAAAATCCTACTTTCACGACCGAGCAAAAGAAAAATCTTGCCAGCGCTGTTTTTGAAAAAATCAATCCGACATTAAGAGATTTTATTTATCTTTTAATCGACCGTAGCAGAGAAGATTATCTTTCTGTTATTGCGGACGTTTACCAAAAACGCGTAAATGACTTGCGAGGGGTTGCGGATGCAGATGTTTATTCTGTTGTCCCACTTTCCGAACAAGAACTTACGGCGCTCTCGAGAGTATTTGCTACGAAAATGAACAAAACAAAATTAAACATTCAAAATCACATTGATAAATCCCTTCTTGGTGGAGTCAAAGTGGTTATTGGAACCCGTATATATGATGACAGTCTAAAAACGAAATTAAAGGACATGGAACGGCAAATTAAAGCCTAGTTTCCGTTTAACGAGGGGTGAAATCAATGAGCATTAAGGCTGAAGAGATCAGCTCAATCATAAAACAGCAGATTGAAAATTATCATTCTGAACTAAAAGTGAGTGATGTTGGTACGGTTACCTACATTGGTGACGGTATTGCGCGTGCTCATGGACTCGATAATGCAATGGCTGGTGAATTGTTAGAGTTCTCAAATGGTGTAATGGGTATGGCCCAAAACTTAGAAACAAATGATGTTGGTATCATTATTCTAGGTCCTTACACTGAAATCCGTGAAGGCGATGAAGTTCGTCGTACCGGTAAAATCATGGAAGTTCCTGTTGGCGAAGCGCTTATTGGGCGTGTAGTTAACTCATTAGGTCAACCAGTTGATGGTTTAGGTCCAATTGAAACAACTGGAACTCGTCCGATTGAAGCAGTAGCACCTGGTGTTATGCAACGTCAATCGGTAAACGAACCATTACAAACAGGTATTAAAGCGATTGATGCACTTGTTCCTATTGGTCGTGGTCAACGTGAGTTAATCATTGGTGACCGCCAAACTGGTAAAACATCTGTAGCAATTGATACTATTCTAAACCAAGCTGACCAAGACATGATTTGTATTTATGTCGCTATCGGTCAAAAAGAATCTACAGTACGTAATGCCGTAGAAACTTTACGTCATCATGGTGCGTTAGATTACACAATCGTTGTAACTGCTGCTGCATCACAACCGGCGCCACTTCTTTACTTGGCTCCTTATGCTGGTGTTGCAATGGCCGAAGAATTCATGTATAACGGCAAACACGTTTTAGTTGTATATGATGATTTATCCAAACAAGCAGCTGCTTATCGTGAGCTGTCCCTATTACTTCGTCGTCCTCCAGGTCGTGAAGCATATCCAGGGGATGTTTTCTACTTGCACTCCCGTTTACTTGAACGTGCTGCAAAATTAAATGATAGCCTAGGTGGCGGATCCATTACGGCTCTTCCATTCGTAGAAACACAAGCCGGAGATATCTCTGCTTATATTCCTACAAACGTTATCTCTATTACAGACGGACAAATCTTCTTGCAATCTGATTTATTCTTCTCCGGAGTACGTCCAGCGATTAACGCCGGTCTTTCTGTATCCCGTGTAGGTGGATCAGCGCAAATTAAAGCAATGAAAACAGTTGCCGGAACACTTCGTCTAGACCTTGCCGCTTACCGTGAGCTAGAATCCTTCTCACAATTCGGTTCTGACCTAGATGCAGCTACTCGTGCGAAACTAGAACGTGGTAAACGTACAGTAGAAGTTCTAAAACAAGATTTGCACAAACCTTTGAAAGTTGAAAAACAAGTATTGATTCTTTATGCACTTGTTCATAAATATCTGGATGATGTACCAGTTCATGATGTACTGCGTTTTGAGTCCGAAATGAATACATGGTTTGATCATAATCACCCAGAGCTTTTGGAAGAAATTCGTACAACGAAAAAACTTCCTGACGAAGCGAAACTTGAAGCAGCATTAAAAGAATTTAAAAATACATTTGTTCCTTCTGAAGAAAAATAATTTAGACTCGGAATAAATTCAAAGGTGGTGAAAATCTTTGGCATCTTTAATAGATATTAAACAACGAATAACTTCTACGCGTAAAACAAGTCAAATTACAAAAGCAATGCAAATGGTATCAGCAGCAAAACTAGGTCGTGCAGAATCTAATGCTCGTGCATATGGGCCTTACGTATCTAAAATCAAGGACGTAGTAACACATGTTGCTGGCACTGGTAACAGTAGCGACCATCCAATGCTTGTATCTAGACCTGTTCACCGTACTGGTTATATCGTACTTACTTCTGATACTGGACTTGCAGGTTCTTACAACAGTTCCGTAATCAAAGAAGTATTTCAAGAAATTAATAAAAAGCATACGTCAAGTGATGAATATGCAATAATCACTGTAGGTAGATCTGCTCGTGACTTCTTCAAAGCGCGCCAAATGAACGTGGTTTTAGAAGTGCAAGGTATTACAGATCATCCGATATTTGCGGAAATTAAAGATATTGCTAGTAACACAGTTCAAATGTTTGAAGATGGTGTTTATGACGAGGTTTTCATTTATTATAATCACCATATCAATTCTATTTCCAGCGAACTGAGAAAAGAGCAATTATTGCCACTGACAGAATTTCACGAAAAAGGCCAAGAAACAGATGTAGATCTTACTACATATGAATTTGAGCCTTCCGAACAAGAAATTCTTGAAGTACTACTACCGCAATATGTGGAAAGCCTAATTTTCGGAGCACTTCTGGATGCCAAAGCCGCTGAACATGCTGCTCGTATGACTGCCATGAGAAGCGCGACAGACAATGCATCCGATTTAATCAGTGACTTATCACTACAATATAACCGTGCTCGCCAAGCTGCGATCACGCAAGAAATTACCGAAATCGTCGGAGGAGCAGCCGCACTCGAATAGAAGTCGGCGTTTCTTGTAACGTCCCTATAAATGGGAAGGTAAGTGAGGAGGAATCATTGCATGTCTAAAGGACAAGTAATCCAAGTTATGGGTCCAGTTGTAGACGTTAAATTTGAAGGTGGAAACTTACCTGAAATCTACAACGCCCTAGTTATTGAATATAAATCTGATGCAGAAGAAGCACCAACTAGCCAACTTACTTTAGAAGTAGCCATCCAATTAGGTGATGACGTTGTACGTACAATCGCAATGGCATCAACAGATGGAGTTCAAAGAGGTATGGAAGTTATTGATACTGGAAGCCCAATTACAGTTCCAGTTGGTACAGTAACTCTTGGTCGTGTATTTAATGTATTAGGAAATACCATCGATTTGGACGAACCACTTCCAAGCGATATTAAACGTAATAAAATTCACCGCGAAGCTCCAACTTTCGATCAATTAGCAACAACGACTGAAATTCTTGAAACAGGAATTAAAGTAGTTGACTTGCTAGCTCCTTACTTAAAAGGTGGTAAAATCGGATTGTTCGGTGGTGCCGGTGTTGGTAAAACCGTTCTAATTCAAGAGCTTATCCATAATATCGCACAAGAGCATGGTGGTATTTCAGTGTTCGCAGGCGTTGGAGAACGTACTCGTGAAGGAAACGATCTTTACTTTGAAATGAAAGATTCTGGCGTTATCGAAAAAACAGCCATGGTATTCGGCCAAATGAATGAGCCACCAGGTGCACGTATGCGTGTTGCCTTAACTGGTCTAACAATTGCTGAATATTTCCGTGATGAAGAACACCAAGATGTACTTCTTTTCATTGATAATATTTTCCGTTTCACACAAGCTGGTTCAGAGGTTTCGGCTTTACTAGGTCGTATGCCATCTGCAGTAGGTTACCAACCAACTCTAGCTACTGAAATGGGACAATTACAAGAACGTATTACATCTACTAACGTTGGATCTGTTACTTCTATCCAAGCGATTTATGTGCCAGCCGATGACTATACTGACCCGGCTCCGGCTACAACTTTCGCCCATTTAGATGCAACAACTAACTTGGAACGTAAATTAACTGAACAAGGTATTTATCCAGCGGTAGATCCACTTGCTTCTACATCTCGTGCGCTTTCTCCTGACATTGTTGGGGAAGAACACTATGCAGTAGCAACAGAAGTACAACGTTTATTACAAAGATATAAAGAATTACAAGATATCATCGCAATCTTAGGTATGGATGAGTTATCTGACGAAGATAAACAATCCGTTTCCCGTGCGCGTCGTGTCCAATTCTTCTTATCTCAAAATTTCCACGTTGCAGAACAATTTACAGGCCAAAAAGGTTCTTATGTCCCTGTTAAAGAAACAGTTAAAGGATTCAAAGACTTATTAGCCGGAAAATACGACCATATCCCAGAAGATGCATTCCGTTCAGTTGGACGCATTGAGGATGTTCTTGAAAAAGCAAAAGACATGGGCGTTGAAGTCTGATAAAAACAGGAGGAAATACGTATGGGTTCATTAAATGTTAGTATTGTTACTCCAGACGGCCCTGTTTATGAAGGCGTTGCTCAAATGGTTATTGCTAGAACAAAAGCAGGTGAACTCGGTATTTTACCTGGCCATGTTCCACTAGTTGCTCCACTTAAAATCGACATTGTTCGCTTAAAAGTAGAGTCTGGTGAAGAATGGGTCGCTGTCAATGGTGGCTTTATGGAAGTAAACGGCGAAGAAGTTAACATTCTCGCAGATACTGCTGAACGCGAACAAGATATCGATATCGATCGCGCTGAAAAGGCAAAAGAACGCGCAGAAGATGAACTTAGCCGAGCAAAAGAACAAAAAGTGGACGAAGTAATGGCTCGCCTTGCACTACAAAGAGCTATCAACAGAATTCACGCAAAAGAACACAATTAATAGTCATCTCACTTCCTGGCCACCGCGCCAGGAAGTTTTTTTATATACCAATAAGTGTATTAACTGTTTTTTCCTAGCGGTATTTGTTAAAATGAGTAGTAGCGAAATATGAGGAGCGAACGCATGTATAATATTATTATGGAATCACCATATGTCATCATCATTTCACATTTACTATTTATTGTAATTACTTTTTGGGCACTACAAGCTATTAATTATGAGAAATTCATCAAGAAAAACCATGTAACACAAGCTAGACTGTTATTCGTGATCATTTCGATTGTATTAGGTTATACATTAAGCAGTTTTTTCTTAGATTATTTGGCAGCTTCCAAACAGTTAATTAATTTTTTTAGTTAGAAAATGGTAGTATAGTAGTCAAAAATTAATAGAAGCTTATAACAACTTTAATATTACGTTAAAATCAGTTGATATTTTAGGGTGATAAGTGGTAGAATTACTTAGATATGTTTTAAATTTAAATTTTGATTAATAAAATTCGATAAATGATTTAGTTATTAGTAACGCGGAGGGGTTCTTTTTGGAAAAAATTATTGTACGCGGTGGAAAACAGTTAAATGGTTCTGTGAAAATGGAAGGTGCCAAAAATGCTGTATTACCGGTAATAGCTGCTACATTACTTGCGAGTAAAGGTACTAGCGTATTAAAAAATGTCCCAAATTTGTCTGATGTATTCACAATTAATGAAGTTCTTAAATATCTAAATGCAGATGTTTCTTTTGTAAATGATGAAGTGACAGTTGATGCAACAGGAGAAATCTCTTCTGATGCACCTTTTGAGTATGTTCGTAAAATGCGTGCTTCCATTGTTGTAATGGGGCCACTTTTAGCTCGTACAGGTTCTGCTCGTGTAGCTTTACCAGGCGGATGTGCAATTGGTTCAAGACCAGTTGATTTACATTTAAAAGGTTTCGAAGCAATGGGCGCAGTAGTGAAAATTGAAAATGGCTATATTGAAGCAACTGCTGAAAAATTAGTGGGCGCTAAAGTCTACTTAGATTTCCCTAGTGTGGGAGCAACCCAAAATATTATGATGGCTGCAACCTTAGCAGAAGGTACAACTGTAATTGAAAACGTTGCTCGTGAACCTGAAATTGTTGACTTAGCCAATTTCCTAAATCAAATGGGTGCTAGAGTAATTGGTGCGGGAACAGAAGTAATTAGAATTGAAGGCGTTAAAGAACTAACTGCTACTGAACATTCTATTATTCCTGACCGTATTGAAGCAGGTACATTTATGATTGCCGCTGCTATTACTGGTGGAAATGTTCTGATTGAAGACGCAGTTCCTGAACATATTAGTTCATTAATTGCTAAACTTGAAGAAATGGGCGTTCAAATCATTGAAGAAGAGAACGGTATTCGTGTTATTGGGCCTGATAAATTAAAAGCTGTAGACGTTAAGACTATGCCACACCCAGGTTTCCCAACTGATATGCAATCACAAATGATGGTAATTCAAATGCTAAGCGAAGGTACAAGCATTATGACAGAAACTGTCTTTGAAAATCGTTTCATGCATGTAGAAGAAATGCGCAGAATGAATGCTGATATGAAAATTGAAGGACACTCTGTTATTATTTCGGGGCCTGCTAAACTACAAGGAGCAGAAGTTGCAGCAACAGATTTACGTGCAGCAGCAGCACTTATTCTTGCAGGTTTAGTTGCAGATGGCTACACACAAGTAACTGAGTTGAAGTACCTTGATCGCGGCTATAATAATTTCCACGGAAAATTACAATCGCTTGGAGCGGATGTTGAACGTGTAGATGATTCCAAAATTGATGTAACAAACTTAGCATCTTTATTCTAAATTTAAATGTTAAAAACCGTATCTTTTTGATGCGGTTTTTTTATTTATTGTGAAAAAAACCATGTTGTTCTAAAATATACATTCCAGCCTTAGATAAATTATGCTATAATTCAAAATGAGATGTAAAATTAGGTGTACACCACGAAAGGAGTTAAAGTATAAATGGCAAAAGATGTTGGTATCGATTTAGGTACAGCCAATGTATTAATTCATGTTAAAGGAAGAGGAATCGTTGTAAACGAACCTGCAGTTGTCGCTGTGAACAATAAGACAGGGCAAGTTCTAGCCGTTGGGTCAGAAGCAAGAGATATGGTTGGTAGAACGCCAGGAGACATTACGGCAATTAAGCCTATGAAAGATGGGGTTATTGCTGATTTTGATATTGTTCAAGAGATGCTGCGTTTCTTTATACAAAAGTTAAATTTAAAAACCTTTTTTTCACGGCCACGTATTTTAATTTGTTGTCCAACGAATATTACTTCAGTCGAGCAAAAAGCCATTAGAGAAGTTGCTGAAAAAAGTGGTGGAAAACAAGTATTCCTAGAAGAAGAACCTAAAGTTGCGGCTATTGGTGCCGGCATGGATATTTTTGAACCTTCTGGTAACATGATTATTGATATTGGTGGAGGGACTGCAGATGTTGCTGTATTATCCATGGGTGATATCGTAACTAGTCAATCAGTAAAAGTTGCTGGTAACAAATGGGATGCCGATATTTTAAATTATGTTAAACGTAAATATAACGTACTTATTGGTGAAAGAACTGCTGAAAATATTAAAGTAACAATCGGTACTGCTTCCCAAGGTGCTAAAGAAGAAAAAATGGAAATTCGTGGTAGAGATTTAGTAAGTGGTTTACCTAAAACAATTTCGATTACAAGTTCTGAAGTAGAAGAAGCGATTCATGATTCGTTACACTTAATGGTACTAGCTGCTAGACAAGTATTGGAGCAAACACCTCCAGAACTTTCAGCAGATATTATTGACAGAGGAATTATCATGACTGGTGGCGGATCTTTACTACATGGTTTAGATGAATTAATGTCTGAACAATTAAAAGTTCCGGTCTTAATTACTGAGAATCCTTTAGATGTGGTAGCTCTTGGTACTGGCATTTTACTTGACTCACTTACAAATAAAAAACGTAATAAATTCTAAAGTTGAATTTGGGGGATGTATATGTTAGATATTAAAAAAATCAAAGAAATCTTACCTCATCGTTATCCATTTTTATTAGTAGATAGAGTTATTTCTGTTGAAGAAGGCAAAAAAGTTACTGCTATAAAGAATGTAACGGCAAACGAAGAATTCTTTAATGGGCATTTTCCAGAGTATCCGGTAATGCCGGGTGTACTAATTGTAGAAGCATTAGCCCAAACAAGTGGAATTGCAATGATGCAAAATGAAGCCAACAAAGGAAAAATTGGTTTGTTTGCTGGGATTGATGGTTGTCGTTTTAAACGTCAAGTTGTCCCAGGTGACCAATTATTACTTGAAGCTGAAATCACTCGCATGAGAGGCGCGATTGCAAAAGCGAAAGTGAAAGCAACCGTTGAAGGCGATTTGGTTTGTGAAGCTGAAATTATGTTTGCTTTATCAGATGTACCAAAATAAAAAGATTAGCACTGAAGCCCAAATGGGTTTTGGTGCTTTTTTCATGTACTCAGAATAGCATGGGTTTAAAAAAGTTACAAAGTACTAAAATGATATTTTAGAGCAAAATACCCCCTGGAAAACGTATTTTTCTGTTAGGTGAAAACATCCTTTTTGCTACTCTATACCTAGTGGAAATGCAGTTTTAGCTATTTTACAAAGAAATTTTTATCCAATATAATCGCTATACACCAAAAGAAAGAGGCGATTAGATGATTAATCAAGTAACTTTAGTAGGACGATTAACGAAGGAACCAGAATTGAAATGGACTACGGAAGATCGAGCTGTGTTGAACTTAACTCTCGCTTTGAACCGTTTCGGTAAAAATAAACGAGTAGAAAGTGATGCAGATTTTATTCAATGTGTTGTTTGGGGTAAAAGAGCAGAAGCAACGGCGGAATTTTGTAGTAAAGGTCAATTAGTAGGGATTGTCGGTGAACTTCAATCACGTAATTATTTAAATAAAGAAGAGCAAAAAATCTATATTACCGAGGTATTAGTTCATCAGATTAGATATTTATCAAGCCGTAATAAAGAAGAAAATGTAGTGAATATTCCTCAGGAAGATGAGGAATGATGTAATACTTTGTTATAAAGAGCCGTATTTCATCATGAATTTTAGAGGAAATGGATAAAAAAACCGCAAATAGAGACAATTTTAGTTTCTGTTTGTAATGGAAAAATTTTCCAATTCAGTGAAATAAAATTATTTTATTCACTTATTGAACTATCCTAAATAATGTTAGTGAGCTACTGAACCACAACTGCAAGCTAGGATAACTTGAACTCCCCAGAAATAGAGCCAGACGTAATAAAAATCAGACAATAATGGCAATTTACAAATATTGCAGGAAAACGGATACTATTTGAAGCCGTGTCATATATGCTTAATTTTTTAGTAACCAAGCTGCTAGTTTCGTATGGTACGATTGTTCTCGAAAGTTATCAAGGAGGGAAAATAAGTACATGAAAAAAACAGTAGTAGCCATTGCGGCTGGTTTAATTATTGCAGGATCTGGTTCAACTCAAGCTTTTGCGGCTGAGTATAAAGTACAAGATGGTGATTCGCTTTGGAAAATATCAAATGAAAATAATGTTTCTATAAAACAATTGAAAGAAGACAACAATTTGAGTTCTAACTTGATTTTTCCAAATCAAACACTACAAGTAAACAGTGGGGAAGAAAAAGCCACTGCTAGCAATGATTCCAAATATACAGTTGTTGCAGGAGACACACTTAGCCATATCGCTTTAGATTATGGCGTAACAGTTAACCAACTAAAATCATGGAATAATCTTTCTTCTGACTTAATTATAGTCGGTCAAAAATTATCTGTTGGTAATAAGGCTGTAGCGAGTGAAAATAACGCAACAGCGGATAATTCGGATAATAAAGTAACCGAGCAACCAAAAGAAGAAAAAGCAGCACCAGCAACTCAAAAATCAACCTCATCTAATGAAGCATCTTCAAACAGCTCTTCTAACTCTTCCGCAGCTCAAGGGAATGTTTCAAAAGAGATTACAGTAACGGCAACTGCATACAGTAAAGCTGAGCCTGGCTTGAGCCATATGACAGCAACTGGCATTGATTTGAATGATAATCCTCGTGTTATTGCGGTCGATCCATCTGTTATTCCTTTAGGTTCAAAAGTATATGTTGAAGGATACGGACAAGCAATTGCAGCCGATACTGGTGGCGCGATTAAAGGAAATAAAATTGATGTACATTTAAACTCAGTTCAAGAAGTTAACAACTGGGGTGTAAAACAAGTTAAAGTACAAATTTTAGATTAATTTGTTCCATATTGAGGGGCTGTAAATGGCATTATGCTGTTTACAGTCTTTTTTGTAGATTAAAAATAGGAAGCGTCCTTGTTTTATGATAAACTTATACATAATAAAGTTTTTTAGGAGATACATATGAAAAAGCAGGAAATTTCAATTTTAAATATACCTTTTTATAATACAACACAAGCGGGATTTGTGGAGGAACTGTATAAAGCAACGCAAAATGAGGAACGTCGATTTGTTGTTACGGCTAATCCAGAAATTGTTATGCATGCTCGGACGGATAAAGAGTTTGAGGCTATTTTACGGCAAGCTGATTATATTGTGCCTGATGGTATTGGGATTATAATGGCTTCTGAAAAACTTGGGGAGCCTTTAAAAGAACGCGTGACTGGTTATGACACAATGGTTGGGTTGTTGAATAAGCCGCTGCGTTGTTATTTTCTAGGTGCGAAACCGGAAGTTAGTGAATCGGTCGAAGCAAAAGTGCACGAAAAGTATCCACAAGCTATCGTTTGCGGTGTGCATCATGGTTATTTTGATGCGTTAGAAAGTGAAGCAATTGCGAAGGAAATAGTCGTTGCAGAGCCAGATGTAATCTTTGTTGCACTGGGATCTCCTGCACAAGAAAAGTGGATTTTGTCTCAGATAGCTAATTTCACTAAAGGGATTTTTATTGGTGTAGGAGGAAGCTTTGATGTTTTAACGGATAATGTGAAGCGCGCACCAAAAATATGGATAAAATTAAAACTAGAATGGGTATATAGATTACTTTCTAATCCTTCTCGCTGGAGACGTTTTTTCGCAATACCTCAATTTATGCTTGTTATTCGAAAAGAGCGCAAGCGTTTGAAAAAGGGTGAGTAAATGTATTTTCAAAAGGCAAGACTAATTCATGCAGAACTGCCGCTCATTGCCCCATTTAAAACAAGTTATGGGGAATTGAAAAGTAAAGATTTTTATATTATTGAGTTAGTGAGTGAGGATGGGATATGTGGATACGGGGAGTTGGAAGCTTTTCCAGTACCTGATTATACGGAGGAAACTTTAGACACTGCTATTTCTATCGTTAAGCAGCATTTGCTTCCACTCCTTGCTCAAAAAGAAATTCAAAATCCAGAAGAAGTGCATCAGCTGTTTAGTTGGATTCAAGGAAATGAAATGGCGAAAGCGGCTGTTGAGCTTGCTGTTTGGGATGCTTTTGCAAAGAGTGAGCAGCGTTCTTTAGCTGAAATGATTGGCGCGACAAACCGTTCGATTGCGGTTGGTGTGAGTGTTGGTTTGCAGCAGGATGTGGCGGAGTTAGTCCAATTAGTTGAGCGTTACGTGGATGAAGGTTATGAAAGAGTGAAATTAAAAATCGCGCCGCACAAAGATATTCCATTTGTAGCTGCTGTTCGTAAAAAATTTCCAAATCTAAGCTTGATGGCGGATGCGAATTCGGCGTATAATAGAGAAGATTTGTTTCTATTAAAGGAATTAGATCAATATGATTTAGAAATGATTGAGCAGCCATTTGGGACTAAAGATTTTGTGGATCACGCTTGGTTGCAAAAACAATTAAAAACGCGTATTTGTTTAGATGAAAATATTAGGTCGCTAGCGGATGTAAGACAGGCGCATATGTTAGGTAGCTGCCAGGCGGTTAATTTAAAATTAGCGCGTGTTGGAGGCATGTCTGAGGCGCTCAGGATAGCGAAATATTGTAAGGATAATCATTTACTTGTCTGGTGCGGCGGGATGCTCGAAGCCGGAATTGGTAGAGCGCATAATATCGCGTTAGCTGCTAGAGAAGAATTTGTTTTCCCAGGAGATATTTCAGCATCGGATCGGTATTTTAATGAAGATATTGTCTCGCCAGCTTTTACGTTAAAGCAAGGTAAGCTTAATGTGCCGGTTAATCAAGGCATTGGAGTGACTTTGGATTTTGATGTGTTACAAAAATATACTATTTCAACAGAAGAAATTTTGCTAAATAAAGGATGGAGCTGAAAAAATATTGCTAATATGGAGTATATTGATTAGCTTTGCAGTTGGTATCATTATGGTGCCGATAATAAGGAAATTTGCATTTCGAATTAATGCGGTTGATACGCCGCGTGAAAGGCATAAACATACGAAGACAACAGCCACTTTAGGTGGATTAGCTATTTTTATAAGTTTTTCGGTAGGAATGCTGTTGGCACCAATAGATAAATCTGGTTTTCTGCCCATTTATTTCGGGGCTTTAATTATTATCACTACAGGCTTTATTGATGATATATTTGATTTATCGCCAAAATGGAAAATGCTCGGACAGATTTTAGCTGCTCTATGCGTGACTGTTTGGGGAGATATTACTATTAATTTTATTAACGTTCCTTTTTATGGGCAATTAGATTTTGGCTATTTTGCGATTCCGTTATCAATTATTTGGATTGTGGCCATTGTAAATGCGCTAAACTTAATTGATGGCTTAGATGGCCTCGCAGGTGGAATTTCTATCATTGCTTTAATGACGATTGCGGGTATGGCTTTGCTTTTAAAAGATGCTTTTGTGGCGCCGGTTGCGCTAATTCTTGCGGCAGCAGTTGCGGCATTCTTAATCTATAATTTCCCTCCAGCTAGTATTTTTATGGGGGATACGGGAGCGCTGTTTCTCGGTTATATGATTGCGGTTTTATCGCTTATGGGCTTTAAAAATGTTACTTTCATTTCGCTATTAGTGCCACTGATTATTTTGGGAGTACCTTTATCAGATACTTTTTTTGCGATTGTAAGGCGTTTAAAAGAACGGATGCCAATTTCCTCAGCAGACAGGTCGCATATTCACCATAGGCTAATGGCGCTTGGGTTTACAGAGAAACAAACCGTGCTGTTAATTTATTGCATGGCACTGCTATTTTCAATGACAGGATTTGTCTTTTCGTTTTCCACAGCTTGGGGAGCGATGCTATTACTTTTATTATTAATCTTTAGTATTGAAATTATTGTTGAATTTATTGGGTTAATTGGTGAAGATTACCGGCCAATCCTCAATTTACTACAAAAAATACATCGAAAGCGCAAATAAAAAAACCAACAACTAATTATTAGTTGTTGGTTTTTGTTTTAGTTAGAACTGCTTGTTTTGCTAGAACTTTCATCGGCATATGGTGTTGCGCCAGGGAATGGTTGTTTAATCCCAAGTTCGTCAGCAAATTCGTTGGAAATACTTTGGACAGAGCTTTCATTAAGTTTATAGTAATAAATGCCGTCCATCGGGTTGCTATCCCCTTTTAAGTTGAGGGATTTAATATCGATTTTATTAGTCATTCCAAATTTTGCGATAGAGAGCATTTGATTGAAAGTTAAATTGGTTTTCATGTTATCGCCAACAACTTCAATGATATCGGAATACTTACTTACAGAAGAAACCGATGTTGCTTCGCTTACAATAGATTTAATGATTAATTGTTGTCGTTTACCGCGTTCGATATCGCTATCGATGTGTCTAGTACGAGCTAGTGCTAAAGCTTGCTCAGCGTTAAGGTGCTGTTGTCCTTTTTTCAGTGTGATTGCATTAGCGTTATCTTTAGAATCTTGTTCAGTGAAATTAACTGGAACATCTACATCGATACCATCTAGAGCGTCGATAATTTTAAGGAATGCATCAAAGTCGAAACGAACATAATAATCGATTGGAATTTTGAATTCTTCTTCTACGGTTTTCATCGTAAGTTCTGGGCCGCCGTAAGCATGTGCTGCATTGATTTTAGTGTACTTATCAATATTTTTAGCGGAGTCTTCCATATGAACATAGGAATCACGAGGGATACTTGTCATTTCTACACGTGCATCTTTGACATTAAAGGTTGCTAAAATCAATGAGTCACTACGGGGATTCCCGTTGGCTGCGCGCGTTGTACTTGTATCAACCCCAATAATTAAAATAGAAAAACTGTCTTTGATAGGTTCAACGTCATTTGTTCGAAGTGTGGAGGCTTTTCCGTTCCTCACATTATCATAAGAGTTGTCTGCTGCGAGTTTCGTCTTGCTAAAAAGGTAAGTGCCATATCCGACACCTGCAAGGACTAAACACATCACAGGAATTAGAATCCAGAATAAAATTTTTCTTCTACGTTTGTATTTCTTGCTGCTTCTTCGGCTATCATCAGTGCCTTTACTCATATATTAATTCTCCTTATAGTCACTTTTCTAAGTTTTATTGTAGCATTTGTTGAACTAAAGAATGTTACGCCCGATTTACGGTTTCTTTAATTTTTAAACTTTGATGTTATTATACAGAAATTATTTAGAAAAAAATACAAAAAAGATGATATCTTTCAAAAATGTAATATTTGTACTATTTTAGTAGCATTTGATAATTACTGATTTCACATACTTTACCGGAATGTAAATCTAATTCTTGCCCAGTGGTACTTAGCTCAAAACCTAGCTTTTTCAATAGTTTTATAGAAGCAATATTTTCGGGAAGAACTTTAGCTGTAATTATTTTATATGGAAGATGTGGTTTTATTGTGGTGAAAAAATGTGTCAAAATTTCAAACATAAAACCCTGACGCCAATGACTTTTTGCAAGTTCGTATCCAATTTCGACGGTTTGGTTCTTTTTATTAATATCATTAATTCCGAGTGAACCGATAGCATGCAAAGAATCATTCGCGGTGAAAATCGTATATCTACAAGCATTAGGTTCGTTTTCGATTGCTTGAATCATTTCCTCTGCTTGAAGAATGGTCGAAAACTTCTCGATGTTCATAAACTGAGCTACTTCGTCATCAGACCAAATATCAAATAAGGTAGAGGCATCAGCTAGCGATGTTTTTCTTAAAGTAGTTCGTTCTGTAGAAATGGTAGCTGGTAATTGGGAAAATATGTTTGTGGACATGCTAAGTGACATCCTTTTCTCTATATTTTTGTGGTCCTTCTTTATATTCAAGTTGACCATTAGCAATTTCGGTAATCCAGTGAAAGAAATCTTGTAAGTCTTCGTTGTCGACAAATACATGGAGCACGACTTTTTCAGTGAATTCTTTATGATCGATTTGATAGGCTTTTTGTTCAAGCGCGTTTTCGATTTTTCCGAGCAATGGGTAAGCGAAAGAGCATTCAACAATAGTGGCTAGTTTACATTCGACCATGCCGATTGTTTGGATGGCTTCGCTAACAGCACTACCGTAAGCGCGCACCAGACCACCAGCGCCTAGTTTCGTTCCACCGAAATAACGAGTTACTACGACAGCTACATTTTTTAAAGATTTCTTTTTTAAAACTTCTAGCATAGGAACGCCAGCTGTTCCACTTGGTTCGCCGTCATCATGTGCTTTTTGAAATTGGTCATTTTCTCCTATTATATAGGCAGAACAATTATGGGTAGCTTCGCGATGCTCTTTTTTGATTGCTTGAATAAATGTTTGTGCTTCAAATTCTGTTGTCACTCGCTTAATATGGCAAATAAAGCGAGATTTTTCAATAATTATTTCGTGTTTTCCATCGCTATGGATGGTTAAATAATGATCCAACATAAGGAACCTCCATAAGTTGATGCATTCAGCCTGCTTTTATTTTATCCGAAAGCAAAGCGATTGTATAGATATTTTTCTAAGTGCGGTGGGTGAAGTGACGGCAAATTCGTGTTATAATAAAAACTACTATTACTTTAGACTGGTTTTCAATTGTTTTTTATAGGCATATAGGAGTAATTTTCTGAGACTATGCAGTATAATTAAGATAAGGTTTGTATTGAAAATAGGTAAGTTTGAGTAAATAGTACTTAAAAGAGAAATGTTTATTTGCCAATTTGATGGCAGGGACTATAAGGTTAAGCGGTTTTGCTACTAAAAAAGGATGATGTTTTCGATTGCAAGAGGCTTGGTGAAATTAGATAAGTGAAGGAGGAGTAGTCATTATGGCACTCAAAATCATGATTGTAGATGATCATCAGTTGTTTCGCGAAGGTATCAAGCGAATTTTAGAGTTGGAAGATTCTTTTGAGGTCGTAGCGGAAGCTGAAAATGGTAAAAATATCGTAGCAAAAGTTCGCGAATATAAACCAGATATTGTTTTAATGGATATTAATATGCCCACTGTGAACGGACTTGACGCAACAGAAATGTTAGTACGTCAATTTCCTAGTATTAAAGTAATCGTTTTGACTATTCATGATACAGATGAATACGTAACAGAGGCACTTAGAGCTGGAGCAGTCGGCTACTTATTAAAAGAAATGGACGCGCATGAACTTGTAGAAGCAGTTAAAATTGTCGATAATGGAGGCGCGTATATTCACCCGCGTGTAGCGATTAAATTAATTCGCGAATATCGCCATTTAGCAAGCACTAACACTTCACAAGGCGTATACGGCTATCAACAACCAGAAGTGAAAATGCCATTACACATCTTAACACATAGAGAGTGCGAGGTATTACAACTTCTTACCGATGGAAAAAGTAACCGAGGAATTGGGGAAACACTTTTCATTAGTGAAAAAACCGTAAAAAACCATGTAAGTAGTATTTTACAAAAAATGAAAGTGAATGATAGGACTCAAGCGGTGGTAACGGCAATTAAGCACGGCTGGGTGTACATTCGCTAAAGAAATTTCAGGGGGACTATATGAACGAAAAAATAGCAGTGGTTACTGACAGCACAACTTATTTGCCAGATGAAGTGAAAGAGCAGCTACGAATTCATGTCGTGCCACTTTCTGTAATAATTGATGGGAAATCTTATCGCGAAGGTGAGGAGTTATCTGCGGCCGATTTTTACCAAAAAGTAAAAGAAGCCGAAAGTTTTCCAACGTCCTCTCAACCTGCCCCGGGAGAATTCATTCAATTATTTGAATCGCTGAAAGAACAAGGTTTTGATACAGTAGTCAGTATTCATCTATCAAGTGGAATTAGTGGTACTTTTCAAAATGCAGCTTCAGCGGGAGCACTAATTGAAGGGCTCAATGTAGTTGCTTATGATTCAGAACTTTCTTGTATGGCGCAAGGAATGTTTGCTGTGAAAGCAGCTGAAATGGCTTTAGCAAATAAACCATTAGATGAAATTATCCAAGAATTAGATAAAATAAAACAAGCGCAAAATGCTTATTTTATGGTAGATGATTTAAATAATCTCCAACGCGGAGGTCGTTTGAACGGAGCCCAAGCACTTGTTGGTAGCTTGCTTCAAATCAAACCGATTCTTCATTTTGATGATAAACAAATTGTTTTATTCGAAAAAGTAAGAACGCAAAAGAAAGCACTAAAACGTATTGAAGATATTCTACAAACAGCTATTCAAAACAAAACGGCAGAAAAAGCCTACGTCATTCACGGAAACGACCCAGAAAAAGGTGAAGCGTGGCTGGCCCATTTAGAAGCGAAATTTCCAGAAGTAATATTCGAATTGAGCTATTTTGGCCCAGTTATCGGAACTCACTTAGGTGAAGGTGCTCTTGGGTTAACTTGGTCAATAAAATAAAAAAATCTCCGGCTTTTAGCTGGAGATTTTTTTCGTATAGGGTAAAATTGCTTTTTCAGTAGTTTGAGGTGGTAGAAAGGTTAGTTTTTCTCTAGGAGGAAATGCCATTTTAATAGTGAGTACATGCTTGAAAATAAGAAATTCACTTCTGCAAGAAAAATCTAAACGGTGTATAACTAAGGGGAGGTGAATACAGATGGACATTTTCCCGGGTAGGTTATATCAAGAACGCGAAATAGAATCGACAGCAGGTTTAGCCGAGGTAGCGGCGATTTCAAACAATAAATGCTTTCGTTGTGGAAATACAAATCGGCATTTATTTGGTAAAATGTCCTGCGCATCATGCGAGAAAGATGATTGCATCTATTGTCGAAATTGTATTGTTATGGGACGAGTAAATAGTTGTCAAAAATTATATTATCAACAATCTAAACTATTACCAGAAACAGAAGATTCGTTGTTGAACTGGTCAGGGATTTTATCACCAGGACAACGAAAAGCATCTGATGCGGTCGTTACCAGTTTGATAGAAAAGAAGGATATGCTCTTGTGGGCAGTTGCTGGATCTGGGAAAACGGAAATGATGTTTGAGGGAATGGACTGGGCTTTGAGACAAGGATTTAGAATTTGTGTTGCTTCTCCCAGAGTCGATGTTTGCTTAGAACTTCATCCTCGCTTGCAAGAAGTTTTTCCAGCACAGAATGTTATTTGCTTGTATGGAGATTCGAACGACAATTATCAAGGAGAGCAATTTGTAATTGCCACGACACATCAGCTTATTCGGTTTTATGAAACGTTCCAAGTTGTTTTTATTGATGAAGTGGATGCTTTTCCTTATGCTAAAGATCTTTTTTTAGAATATGCTGTTAGGAAAGCTAGAACAAAAGAAGGCTCCACAGTAATAATTACAGCCACGCCAGAAAAGCAGTGGCAAGAAGAATGCGAAGCCGGTAAACGCAATTTCGTGAAAATCCCCGGACGTTATCATAGGAAGAAACTACCTGTGCCAAGAACTTGTTGGATTGGCCCGTGGAAAAAGAATTTAGCAAAAGGGAAAATCTCGCCCAAGCTAATTAACTGGATTAAAAATGTGGAAATGAAAAACCAGCCTGCTTTGATTTTCTTTCCAGAAATCGAGGCAATGAATCAATTTGCGGAGGCGCTTGAAGCAAATAGTTTTATTAGACCGGTGACAGTTCATTCGGCAGATGAACTCCGTAAAGAGAAAGTAGAATGGCTGCGCGAAGGAAAGATTAAGTTGCTTCTAACAACAACCATTTTAGAGAGAGGTGTTACTTTTACTGATGTACAAGTAGCTGTATTTGGCAGTGAAGGGCGAATTTTTACAGAAGCAGCCTTAGTTCAAATTTCGGGAAGAGCGGGGCGGAAAATATCGCATCCAACAGGTGATGTTTGTTTTTTTCATTATGGTCAAACGATGGAAATGAAACGTGCCATTGCCCATATTCGAAAAATGAACCGACTAGGCGTGCTGGAAGGGATGCTAGATGAATAATTGTTTACTCTGCGCGCAGCCAGTGAAACAGACCGCTAGTTGGGAATTAAGTTGGTTGTTCCGTAGTCCGCCTATTTGTTGCAAAACTTGCTTAGCGGGATTTGAAAAATTGACAGGCTCGCTCTGCACATTTTGTGGTAAGGAGTCAACAGAACCAGTTTGCGAAGATTGCCAAGACAGAGATCATTTTTTAGATAGTAATAAATCTATCTATCGCTACAATGATTTTGCCAAAGAATATATGAAAAAATTTAAATTTCAAGGTGATTATGCAATTGGAGCTATTTTCAAAAGCGAATTAAAAAAACATTTAGCGGGGAAAAACCAGAAAATAGTTCCTATTCCGGTAAGTAAAACTCGTAAATTAGAACGCGGATTTAATCAAACAAGTGCAATTTTAAAGCAATCTGATATTTTATATGAAGAAATCCTAGCCAAAAAACATACAGAAAAGCAATCTAAAAAAACCAAAAAAGAACGATTGGCGGCAGAACAAGTATTTTACTTTTTGGGAAAAGAAGTTGGCGAGGTATGTGAGATACTATTATTTGATGATATTTATACCACAGGAAGCACACTCAACTTGGCGGCGCAAATTTTAAAAGAAGCAGGAGTGGAAAAGGTAAGCGCTCTAACAATATTCAGATAGTCGATATTTATCTCCTAAAAGAGGTTTGCGGAAGCGGGATTAGTGGAATAAAATACTAAATAAAGATAAGTGAATGTAAGCTTCTTAGCTCTTTGTGCAAATGTTTGCAAAACACATCGTTTTCACGTAGACTAAGGGTAAGAAGAATACTCTTCTTTATCGTTATTTTGTTTTATTTCAAAGGAGGAATTGCTATGCTTAAGTACAACATTCGTGGTGAAAATATTGAAGTAACGGAACCGATTCGAGATTACGTTGAAAAGAAAATCGATAAATTAGAACGATACTTTACAGAAACCCCAGACGCTAACGTTCATGTTAATTTAAAAGTATATTCCGATAAAAATGCGAAAGTTGAAGTGACCATTCCGCTCCCAAATCTTGTGCTACGTGCAGAAGAAACAAGTGGAGATTTATATGCTAGCATCGACTTAATTGTAGATAAATTAGAAAGACAAATTCGCAAACATAAAACAAAAGTAAACCGCAAGTTCCGCGATAAAGGCGCTGAAAGAGACTATTTTGCTTATTCAGATGTGAACGGCAGCACGCCACCAGAAGAAAATGAAGGTGATTTTGATCTTGAAATTGTAAGAACAAAACAATTTTCATTGAAACCAATGGATAGTGAAGAAGCTGTTTTACAAATGAACTTGTTAGGACATAGTTTCTATGTGTATACGGATGCGGAAACAAACGGTACGAATATTGTTTATTCCCGTAAAGATGGCAAGTATGGTTTAATTGAAACAAACTAATTTAAAATTATAATTACAGGTGGGGGCCAATCTTGGCCTCCATTTTTTTACTCTTAGGTGAAGGATTTATGGTATTTTGATAATTTTATTGACTAAAAAGAGATAACCAGTTGTATATTTTAGTTAATAAGTGATAGAATTAGTTTGTATATTTAAGCGAAGATAATTCCTGAAAGTTATTATAGATGAAACTGCGCGATGACAGCGAAAACAGTAGAGGAGAATTTAAATGGCTGGACTATTGAAAAAGATTTTTGAATCAGGAAAAAAAGATGTTAAATATTTGGAGAGAAAAGCAGATGAAATTATTGCTTTAGCAGATGAAACTGCGGCTCTTTCGGATGATGCTCTACGTGAAAAAACAGTAGAGTTTAAAGAGCGTGTTCAAAAAGGTGAAACGCTAGATGACTTATTGGTAGAAGCTTTTGCGGTTGCCAGAGAAGGTGCGAAACGTGCACTTGGTCTATATCCATTTAAAGTTCAATTAATGGGTGGGATTGTTTTACATGAAGGTAACATTGCTGAAATGAAAACTGGGGAAGGTAAAACGTTAACAGCGACACTACCAGTTTATTTAAACGCGCTTTCTGGTGAAGGTGTGCATGTTGTTACCGTCAATGAATACTTGGCTCACCGTGATGCGGAAGAAATGGGAGTATTGTATAATTTCCTAGGACTTTCTGTAGGGCTTAACTTAAATGCTTTATCGAGCACAGAAAAACGTGAAGCTTATGCATGTGATATTACGTATAGCACAAATAATGAATTAGGATTTGATTATTTACGTGATAACATGGTCGTTTACAAAGAAGAAATGGTACAACGTCCACTAGCATTTGCGGTTATTGATGAAGTCGATTCCATTTTGGTCGATGAAGCGAGAACACCGTTAATTATTTCTGGAGAAGCTGAAAAATCCACTATTCTATACGTTCGCGCAAATACGTTTGTTCGCACGCTTACAGAAGAGGAAGATTATACAGTTGATATTAAGACCAAATCTGTACAACTAACCGAAGATGGTATGACAAAAGGAGAAAACTACTTTGATGTAGATAACCTTTTCGATTTAGAAAATACGGTTATTTTGCACCATATTGCACAAGCGTTGAAAGCTAACTACACAATGAGCTTGGACGTTGACTATGTGGCACAAGATGATGAAGTTTTAATCGTTGACCAATTTACTGGTCGTATCATGAAAGGCCGTCGTTTCAGTGAAGGTTTACACCAAGCGCTTGAAGCAAAAGAAGGCGTAACAATTCAAAATGAATCCAAAACAATGGCAACAATTACATTCCAAAACTATTTCCGTATGTATAAAAAACTTGCGGGGATGACTGGTACCGCGAAAACGGAAGAAGAAGAATTCCGTGACATTTACAATATGCGCGTAATTGAAATTCCAACAAATAAAGTGATTATTCGTGATGACCGTCCCGATTTAATTTTTACTACGATTGAAGCAAAATTCAATGCAGTAGTAGAAGATATTGCAGAGCGCCATGCGAAAGGTCAACCTGTACTTGTTGGTACTGTTGCAATTGAAACATCGGAACTTATTTCTAGCAAATTAAAACGCAAAGGAATTAAGCACGATGTATTGAACGCGAAACAACATGAACGCGAAGCTGATATCATTAAAAATGCTGGTGAACGTGGTGCGGTAACAATCGCAACCAATATGGCCGGTCGTGGTACGGATATCAAACTTGGTGAAGGTACGATTGAAGCTGGTGGTTTAGCCGTTATTGGTACGGAACGCCATGAATCTCGTCGTATTGATAATCAGTTGCGTGGTCGTTCTGGTCGTCAAGGGGATCCTGGTGTGACACAATTTTATCTTTCTATGGAAGATGAATTGATGCGCCGTTTTGGTTCTGATAACATGAAGTCGATGATGGAACGTTTTGGTATGGCAGAAGATGCTATCCAAAGTAAAATGGTTAGTCGTGCAGTTGAATCAGCACAAAGACGAGTGGAAGGAAATAACTTTGATTCCCGGAAACAAGTGTTACAATATGATGATGTACTTCGCCAACAACGGGAAGTTATCTATAAACAACGCTATGAAGTAATTAATGCAGAAAACAGCTTGCGTGAAATTATTGAACAAATGATTCAGCGTACAGTGAACTTTATTGTTTCAGGTAATGCTTCAAGTCATGAACCAGAAGAAGCTTGGAACTTACAAGGAATTGTTGATTATGTTGATGCGAATTTACTTCCAGAAGGCACAATCACACTAGAAGATTTACAAAATAGAACAAGCGAAGATATTCAAAACCTAATTTTAGATAAAATTAAAGCAGCGTACGACGAAAAAGAAACATTACTACCTCCAGAAGAGTTCAATGAATTTGAAAAAGTAGTTCTGCTTCGTGTTGTTGATACTAAATGGGTTGATCATATCGATGCAATGGATCATTTACGTGACGGTATTCATTTACGTGCCTACGGTCAAATTGATCCGCTTCGTGAGTATCAATCAGAAGGTTTCGAAATGTTCGAAGCGATGGTATCTTCCATTGATGAAGACGTGGCGCGCTATATCATGAAAGCAGAAATTCGCCAAAACCTTGAGCGTGAGCAAGTTGCAAAAGGAGAAGCGGTCAATCCTGCTGAAGGTAAACCAGAAGCGAAACGCCAACCAATCCGCAAAGATCAACACATTGGACGTAATGATCCATGTCCTTGTGGTAGCGGTAAAAAATATAAAAATTGTCATGGTAAAGAAGCATAGATTGAAACAATTTAAAAAGCGCCTGCAAGACGGCGCTTTTTGCTATGAAAGTTTGTAAGTAAATTCAAAAAAGGTGGAATTAGAATGGAATTAGCAGAAATTCGTAATGAACTAGAAAAAACAGCACAGCAAATCAAAGACTTTAGGGGGTCTCTTTGACTTAGACAGCATGGAAGTTCGAATTGCTGAGTTAGAAGACCAAATGTTGGATCCGAATTTTTGGAACGACCAACAAGCAGCACAAAAAGTAATTAATGAATCCAATGGATATAAAGAAACATACCAAGCGTTTCATGCACTGGAAGAAGAGCAAGAAAGCATGGAAATTAGTTTGGAACTTTTAAAAGAAGAAGCAGATGAAGACTTGCAAGCAGAGCTAGAAAAAGATATTAAAGCTTATATGGCAACAATTAGCGAGTTTGAATTAAAATTAATGCTAAGCGATCCATACGATAAAAATAATGCTATTTTAGAACTTCATCCAGGTGCTGGTGGTACAGAATCACAAGACTGGGGCTCAATGTTACTACGTATGTACCAACGCTGGTCTGAGAAAAAAGGCTTTAAAGTCGAAATGCTGGATTATCAAGCAGGAGACGAAGCTGGAATTAAGAGTGTGACACTACTCATCAAAGGGCACAATGCATATGGTTACTTAAAAGCGGAAAAAGGCGTACACCGTCTAGTCCGTATTTCGCCGTTTGACTCTTCGGGTAGACGTCATACATCGTTTGTTTCTGTGGATGTAATGCCAGAATTAGATGATGATATCGAAATCGAAGTTCGTACAGAAGACTTAAAAATTGATACGTACCGCGCAACAGGTGCTGGTGGACAGCATATTAATACAACTGACTCCGCTGTTCGGATGACACATATTCCGTCCGGGATTGTCGTAACGTGTCAATCAGAACGTTCGCAGCTTAAAAACCGTGAACAAGCAATGAAAATGTTAAAAACAAAGCTATATCAAAAAGAACAAGAAGAAAAAGAACGCGAGCTAGCAGAAATTCGTGGAGAACAAAAAGAAATTGGTTGGGGAAGCCAAATTCGTTCCTATGTTTTCCACCCTTACTCCATGGTGAAAGATCATCGCACAAATTACGAAACCGGTAATATTCAAGCGGTAATGGATGGAGATTTAGACGACTTTATCAATGCATATTTGCGTTCTAGGATTGGATAGAACTTATGGCAAATAAAAGAAAGAAACAGCCATTATCCCCAGTTGTTTCTAAATTAATTGAGTATGTTTATGTCATTATTGGTGCAGCGCTAATTGCACTAGCTTTCAACGTCCTACTTCTCCCAAATCATGTTGCTTCTGGCGGCGTGAGCGGGATAAGTACGATTATTAATTATTTAACTGGTTGGAACCCTGCTTTTATTCAGTGGGCATTTAATATCCCTTTATTCCTAGCAGGATTATTCTTTTTAGGTTATCAATTTGGTTTGAAAACGTTCGTCGGCACGATGCTTTTACCGTTTTTTGTGTACTTAACACAAGGGTTAGAACCGTGGACACATGAACCGTTAGTTGCTGCACTATTTGGCGGCGTACTCGTGGGAATGGGGCTCGGAATCGTTTTCCGCGGCAAAGCTTCCACTGGTGGTACCGATGTAGCGGCGCAAATTTTGCATAAATATTCCCATTTAACATTGGGGATTTGTGTAGCATTAATTGATGGTTTTGTTGTTATTTCGGCGATGTTTGTTTTTGATATCGAATCAGGACTATACGCGCTTGTTGGGCTTTTTGCAACTAGTAAAACGATTGATTTAGTACAAGTTGGTCTTAATCAGTCGAAAACGGTCTTTATCATTTCAGAAAATCAAGAATCAATTCGCCAAGCAATTTTATTTAAAATTGATCGTGGAATTACGCGCCTTTCCGCAAAAGGTGGCTACACGGAAGATGACAAGCAAATTTTGCTATGCGTCATCGCCCAAAGTGAGTTTTCAAGGTTAAAAGAAGTTATAAAAGAAATTGATCCCGATGCTTTTGTTGTCGTAATGAGCGCCAGTGAAGTAATGGGGGAAGGTTTCACATCATAAAAAAGTACCATTTCCGCACTTTTTAGTCAGGAAATGGTACTTTTTTTAAGGTTTTCGGGCTGGTTTTTGACAATTATATGACAAACAAGTTTAGCCTAGTTGTAGACTTTGGGCTATTTTAAGTGGATTGGTCTATTCCGGTAGCGCGAACTGTAATGATTTTTAATGTACCTGTAATGTTATTTAGGGTAAAAACAAGTTACAATGTTAGCAGTAGAAAAGACCAATGTGGTTCTTTTTTATTTTGTCTCAATAGGGACAAAACAAAAAGCAAATTTAAATTATAAATTAACGTAGAATTTGTATTTCCTATTACAATAATCGAGATATTGTCACACCCTGAAATATAATTGTAATGCAATTAACCTATAGATGAAAAACTGTCATGGTATAATTAAGCTTATGTTGTGAGTTTAAATTCGTACCTGCAAACAGCTCATCTTCATGGTTACCATGCATTACCTAAAATGTAACTCAGCAGAAAGGCATAGTAAGGTGATAAAATGATATTAATGGAAGATGTTTATAAGAAATACCCTAACGGCATAACAGCTGCTAACGGTCTTAACATTAGCATTGGCGAAGGGGAATTTGTTTATGTAGTAGGTCCGAGTGGTGCTGGTAAATCTACCTTCATCAAAATGATTTACAGAGAAGAACGAGCGACAAAAGGTAAAATCATCGTAGACAAATTTGATTTGATTAATATGAAAAATCGTGAAATCCCATATCTTCGTCGTAACGTAGGCGTGGTATTCCAAGATTACAAATTACTTCAAAGCAAAACAGTTTACGAAAACATTGCTTATGCGATGGAAGTGGTTGAAACAGAACCATCCATAATTAAAGAACGTGTTATGGAAGTTCTTGATTTAGTCAACCTTAAGCATAAAGTAAGAATGTTGCCGGATGAACTTTCCGGTGGTGAGCAACAGCGGATATCCATTGCCCGCTCGATTGCGAATATGCCTAAAGTATTAATAGCAGATGAACCGACCGGTAACCTGGATCCTGATACTTCATGGGAAATCATGAACATCCTTGAAGAAATAAGCAATCGCGGAACAACCATCGTGATGGCAACCCACAACAAAGAAATTGTTAACACCTTGAAACACCGGGTAGTCGCTATCGAGAATGGAAGAATTGTTCGAGATGAGCAGCAAGGAGAATATGGCTATGAAATTTAGGACTGTAGGAAGACATATAAGAGAAAGTTTTAAGAGCCTTTACCGGAATGGTTGGATGACCTTTGCAGCAGCGAGTGCAGTAACAGTAACACTTATCTTAGTCAGCGTGTTTTTTGCAATATTGATCAACATGAACAAGCTTGCAACTGATGTAGAAAACAATGTACAAATTAACGTACATATTTCTCTAAGCGCAGACAAGAAACAGCAGCAAGAACTTGAGAAAAACATTGAGAAGATTGATGGAGTTGATAGTGTCAGCTTTTCTTCTAAAGATGATGAATTGAAGAAATTAGTTGGCGCGTACGGCAAAAACTTCGAATTGTTTAAACAAGATAATCCACTATATGACGTCTTCGTTGTAGAAGCAAAAGAGCCGACACAAACGAAGGAAATTGCTAAAAAAATAGAAAAATTACAGTACGTAGATAATGTAGAGTATGGCGAGAAAACAGTCGACAAATTGTTTGATACCTTGAAATGGGGCCGATATGCTGGTATTATACTAAGCATTGGTTTATTACTAACAGCAATGTTCTTAATATCAAACACAATCAAGATTGCCATTTTCTCCCGTCGTAGAGAAATAGAAATAATGAAATTAGTAGGTGCGACCAACTGGTTCATACGCTGGCCTTTCGTTTTAGAAGGAGCTTGGCTAGGATTAATTGGCTCGATTGTACCAGTTGTGTTAACATTCATAGGTTATGTGAATATTTACAACTTAATCAATCCGAAGTTAGTGACTAGCTCACTATCACTTCTACCACCAACACCATTTGCCTATCAAATTAGTGGCTTGATTATTGCAATCGGCGTACTAATCGGGATTTGGGGAAGCGTAATATCTATCCGCAGATTCTTGAAAGTCTAACAAAGAAAATTACTAAAATCGAAATAAAAATAATCTAAAAGAAAAAGCTAGGGAGCTTTTTAGGAGGTAAACTTTTTGAAGAAGAATACGTTTATTGCGATTTCACTCGCAGCAGTTATCAGTTTAACACCGGCCTTTACCACAAATGTTTCTGCCGACGTGAATACAGACATTCAAAATCAAGATAAAAAAATCAACGACATCAAGTCTAAGAAAACAGATTTACAATCAGATCTTTCTGGTTTAGTAGCTGACCTTGAGAAAGCTCAAGAAAAAGCGAAAACTTTACAAGGAGAATTTGATCAAACTGGTAAAGAACTTAAAAAACTAAATGAAGATATTAAAAGTATCAATGAACGTATTAAAGAACGCGAAACAGTTTTAAAAGAACGTGCTCGCGCAATGCAAAAAACTTCTAATTCTAACGCTTATCTTGAAGTTATCTTAGATGCAGAAAACCTTTCCGATTTAGTTGGTCGTGTTTCTGCAGTTAACCAATTAGTTGAATCCGATAAAACTATTTTAGAAGATCAACAAAATGATGAAAAAGCTTTAAAATCAAAACAAACTGCTGTTAAGAAAAAACAAGAAGAACAAGCAACAGCAATTCACGAATACGAAGCAGAACAAAACAAAATCGAAGCACAAAAAGCTGAAAAAGAAGCAATCGTTGCTCAACTAGCTTCTGAACAAGCTACTGCTGAAAACGAAAAAGCTGGTCTTGTAAATGCAGCAAAAGCAGCGTCTGAACGCGCAACTGCTTTACGTGCAGCAACATCTTCAAACGTTGGAGAATCAAATAATTCTTCTTCTAGCAAAAATAATTCAACAACTATAGAAGCAGCTAGTAACGATGCAGCACCATCTAATGTAGCACCATCAACTGGTGGCGGATATGGTTCGATGATGTCTGCAGCAAGAGCGCAACTTGGAAAACCTTATAGCCTTGGAGCAAGCGGCCCAAGCGCGTTTGACTGTTCTGGATTTACTTCTTATGCATTCCGTGCAGCTGGCGTTTCTCTTCCAAGAACTTCTGGTGGACAATATGCAGCAGCTTCAAAAATCAGTGCTAGTCAAGCAAAACCAGGTGACTTAGTATTCTTTAACTACGGAAGCGGAATTGCTCACGTTGGAATTTACGTTGGTGGCGGTCAAATGATCAACGCGCAAAACAATGGCGTTAAATATGACAACATCACTAGCGGTTACTGGGCTAAATATCTTGTAGGATATGGCCGTGTAGCTAACTTCTAATCATTATTGAAAAGTTAAAAAGCACCTTTGTCATTTTAAACAAAGGTGCTTTTTTATATGGAACATTAAAGGGAATTATGAAGTTCCTAGTCAAATAGAGAATAGAAAAGGAGCTTAATATGTTAAAAAAATATGGGGTAGCAACAGCACTAAGCCTATTGATTATTGCCGCACCATTAAGCGGCGCACATGCGGAAAGTATTAATGACATGCAAAAACGCCAAAATGAAATTGAACAAAAGAAATCAGAACTCGATAAAAATTTAGATTCGAAAAATACAGAACTAAACCATTTAGAAAGCGCTGAAAAAGACGCTGCTAAAGAATTAGAATCACTTTTAAAAAGCATTGACGAAACAGATAAAAAATTAAAAGAACAAGAAGGCAAAGTGGATTCTGAAAATGAGAAACTCAAACAACTGAAAAAAGAAATGGAAAAATTACGTAATGACATTCGTGATCGTCAAAAAGTACTTGATAACAGAGCTCGTGCTATCCAAACAACTGGAACAGCAACTGCTTACTTAGATATGATTTTTGAAGCGAATGATTTTAAAGAACTTATCGACCGTGTGACAGTTGTATCCGCAATTGTAAAAGCGGACCAAGACATTATGCAAGACCAAAAAGATGACCAAGATAAACTAAAAGTAGCAGAAACTACTTCTGAGAAAAAACTAGAGAACTTGAAAGTACTTGCAGTTGAATTAGAAGTTTCGAAAAACAACATGGAGAGTCAAAAACAAGAAAAAAATGATTTAGTAATGGCTCTTGCGAATAAAAAAGACTTAACGAAGAGCGAACAAAGTCTTTTAGCTAGTGAACAAGGTGCGCTCACTGATGAAGAAAAACGACTTGCTTCCAGTATCGCTGGTGAAAAAGCAAAACAAGAAGCAGCAATCAAAGCTGCTGAGGAAAAACGTATGCAAGAAGCCGCATCAAGCGCCCACAACTCCACTGCTGTAAACAATTCAGGTTCAGGCTCAAGTGGATCAACCGAAACAGTTGGCTCCGGTGGCAGTGGTCTATTTATTAAACCAGCGTCGGGAATTTTAACGTCAGGATTTAGCGAACGAACCAACCCGGTAACTGGTAAATATGAATCTCATAAAGGACAAGATATTGCAGGTGGCGGTACAATCACAGTTTCTGCTGCAGCATCTGGAACCGTAGTATTTTCTGGTTTCGGTGCGTCAGGTAGTGGCTTTGGCGGCTATGGGTATGTTGTTAAAATTGACCACGGTAATGGTTACCAAACACTATACGGACACATGCGCGCAGGTAGTCTAAAAGTAGTTACTGGTCAACGCGTTTCCCAAGGTCAACCAATTGGTATTATGGGATCAACCGGCCAATCAACTGGTCAACATCTTCATTTTGAAATTCACAAAAATGGCGTTCCAGTCAATCCAGCACCATATCTTTAATTTTTAAAAACCATTGGCATCGGGTCAATGGTTTTTTTCTGGGATAGAAGCGAACTGGAATAGGCTAAACGCCGATTTTATGATATGATACTACTATCAGTTTGTGTAAGAAAAGGGGGAACACAATGGGGCTGTTGGCTTATCTATTAGTGATTTTGCTAATATTAAATGTATTCTTTGCGGCAGTGACGGTCTTCTTAGAAAGACGCGATACATCCGCCACTTGGGCTTGGTTACTAGTCTTAACTTTTGTTCCGATATTTGGTTTCATTATTTACTTGATTTTTGGAAGAAAATTATCTGGGAAAAAGATTTTTGATTGGAAGGGACAAGAAAAAATTGGAATTCAGGAATCTACTGCCAACCAAATAGAAATGATTCGGCAAAAAGAATTTCCTTTTAGCGATCCGAATGTGAAAAAGCACCGCGATTTAATTTATTTATTACTCGTTAATGATGGTGCTATTTTGACGCAAGATAATGAAGTAGAGCTTTTTGTGGATGGTCATGAAAAATTTGATGCTTTAATTGCTGATATTGAAAAAGCGAAAGATCACATACATCTAATTTATTATATATTCCATTCCGACGAACTTGGCAATCGCTTAATGCGCGTGCTCGAACGAAAAGCAGCAGAAGGCTTAAATGTTAAAATTATATATGATGCAATGGGGTCAAGGACGACGAAAAAATCTTTTTTCCGCACTTTTGAAAAAAATGGTGGTTTAGTTAGACCATTTTTCCCATCCAAATTGCCATTGATTAATTTCCGACTTAACTACCGAAATCACCGAAAATTAGCGATAATTGATGGAGATGTTGGTTATATTGGTGGCTTTAATATCGGGGATGAGTATCTTGGTGCGTCCAAGAAATTTGGTTACTGGCGCGATACGCATTTACGTGTGCATGGTAAGGCTGTTTACGCGATGCAAACTCGCTTTATTATGGACTGGAATTCGGCATCATCGACACATAAAATTGATTACAAAGCGCGATATTTCCCTACTTTTCATGGGAAAGGTCACACGAGTATGCAAATTGTTTCGAGTGGCCCAGATTCCGAATGGCAACAAATTAAAAATGGTTACATTAAAATGATTAATGCTGCCAAAAAAACAATTTATTTACAATCGCCTTATTTTATTCCAGATGCGAGCTTGCTTGAAGCAATCAAAATTGCCGCACTTTCTGGGGTGGATGTTCGAGTGATGATTCCAAATAAACCGGACCATGCTTTCGTTTACCGAGCAACAACGAATTACGCCGGGGAATTAATGGAAACAGGCGCGAAAATATTTATTTACGATAATGGCTTTATTCACGCAAAAACACTTGTTGTGGATGGGGAAATTGCTTCAGTCGGAACAGCTAACATGGACTTCCGCAGTTTCCGGCTTAATTTTGAAGTCAATGCTTTTATTTATGAAAAGCAAATGGTGCAGCAACTAGAAGATGCCTTTTTAGAAGATATTTTAAAATCGTATCAACTGACACCAGAATTATATGCAAAACGGTCCTTATGGATTAAATTTAAAGAAGCGGTAAGTCGACTTTTATCGCCTATATTATAGAAGTATTAAAGAAAGCTGGTGTAGAAAATGAATGTTTTTGTTGAAATACTAAATGGAATAGGTAGACTGCTTCTACAACCAGCATTGTATGTAGGAATTCTTTTAGTTATAATGGCTGGTTTCAACCGCGTAAAGTGGGAACGTAAGTCATTTAGTATCAGTATATACTCGCCTTGGTTAGAATTGAAAAATTTCTTCGGACTGAGTTTGTTATTTGGATTGGCTATTTCGGTCGTTACAGCGCTAATTGGTTTTGGTGTTATGATCGAATGGGTCGCCATTTTTAACGCAGTAGCATGTTTCTTATTGATTGCTGGGATGTTCCGATTAAGTTCGACTGCTTTTACAATCGGAATTACAAGTTTAATCTTTTATTTCTGCTATTATTTTGATATTGATTTAGCACCATTTAAGAATGTGGCCTTAACGTATGATGCGCTTTATATTGATAATTTTATGGTTTCGATGACATTTTTACTTGCGATATTGTTATTTATAGAAGCTTTCTTAATTCAATATACAAGTGCAAAAAATCCGTCACCATCACTACGAAAAAGTAAACGTGGTAAATTAGTAGGTTCTTATCAATTAAGAAAACTATGGTTTGTGCCAATCGTCATGTTTATACCAGGAGATGTATTTACGAAAATTTTCGAATGGTGGCCAGTTTTTGCAATTGGTTCGCACTCTTACTCGTTAATTATTTTGCCGCTGTTTATCGGGTTCCAACAGCAAGTACAAGGACAATTTCCAGAAGAAGCTAGTCGAAAAACCGCTATTCAAGTTACAACACTTGCGACAATCATTGCAGTAGCTGGTTTAGTTGGAATCGTGATGCCTGTGCTAACATTATTTGCTTTCATGTTTGCAGTTATTGGACGTTTTTGGATTTCTTACAGCCAATATCGCGCAGAAAAATTATTACCGAAAAAATTTGGTCCGCAGCCTGATGGACTCGTCATTCTAGGTGCTCGCGTGGCAACACCTTCTGCACGCTTAAACTTAAAAGCTGGTGAAAAAATCACAGAAGTGAACGGTCAGCCAGTGCATACGCGCGAAGAGTTATACGAAGCGCTTAACTTAAACCGTGCATTTTGTAAGCTAAAAGTAATTGATAATGACGGCGAACCACGTTTTGAACAAACTGCACTTTATGAGAATGAATCATTTGAACTTGGTTTGTTGTTAGTTGAACCGAGATAATTTTAAGGCACCAGTGTTGTTGGAAAGCAGCATTGGTGTTTTAAGTTTTTGTAAAGATAAGATTAATATAAAGGCATTTCTACCCGAAAAAGGTTAATTCATGCTATATTTTAGATAAAAGGGTTACATAAAGAAGGGATGGGAAGTACGTTGGTAAAAATTCTTGTAGTTGATGATGAGGCTTCTATTGTTACCTTGCTGCAATTTAATATTGAAAAAGCTGGATTTGATGTAGTGACAGCGGAGGATGGCAGAACTGGATATGAACTTGCTCTCTCTGAAAAACCAGATTTAATTGTGCTTGATTTAATGCTTCCTGAAATGGACGGAATCGAAGTAACGAAAAAACTTCGTCAAGATAAAGTAAACGTGCCAATTTTAATGTTAACAGCTAAAGATGAAGAGTTAGACAAAATTATCGGGCTTGAACTTGGGGCAGACGATTATATGACAAAACCATTTAGCCCAAGAGAAGTGGTCGCACGAATTAAAGCCATTTTACGCCGAACAGAAGGAAAAGCGGAAATCATCGAAGAATTAACAGAAGACGCGGAAGCAACAATACTAATTGGCGATTTGAAAATTTTGCCAGATAGTTATGAAGTGTATTTGCAAGATGATTTGTTGGATTTAACACCGAAAGAATTTGAGTTATTATTATTCCTTGCAAACCACCGCGGCAAAGTTTTCTCAAGAGATCAATTACTAGATACCGTATGGAATTATGATTACGTCGGCGAAACGCGAATTGTAGACGTTCATGTCAGTCATTTGCGCGATAAAATCGAAATAGACACCAAACAACCGAAATACATCAAAACCATCCGCGGCTTTGGTTATAAAATGGAGAATGTAAAATAATGAAGAAATTATGGCTGAAAATCGGATTATCCTTTATTATCTTATTTTTCGTTGTGATGGTGATTGTTGGCGTTTTTTCCGGGGAACTAATGAAATCAACCTATTTAAATATGAAAGAAAGTCAATTAGAAGATGACGCGAAAATCTTACTTCAAACAACTAATATTGAAAACTTAGACTTAGATAAAGATGCCGCTGCTATTCAAAAGAGCCTTAATCCACTCGGAGATGAAATTGATGCGCGCATTACTGTGATTGATAGTGAGGGTGACGTGGTAGCTGACACGAAAAAAGACCCGGAAAATCTGGATAATCATATGAATCGCCCTGAAGTAACAGATATCTTGGAAAAGGGAGAAAGCGTTGGTATTTCAATTCGTGAGAGTGATTCACTCGGTTACAGCATGCTTTATGTCGCTGTTCCAGTGAAACATCAAGATAAAACAGACGGTGTGCTAAGAATCTCGATTTCACTTGAATCTGTAGACGCCGCAGTTGCCAAACTTTGGGGAAACCTAGCGCTAATCTTCGGTATTGCCCTTGTTATTATCGCGGCAATCAGCGTATTCATCGCCCGAAAAATTACTAGACCAGTTCGCGAAATCATCGAAGTTTCGACGGACTTGGCTAATCATAAATACGATAGTCGCATTCACGGCAAAGTCAGCGGTGAACTTCAGGACCTTTCCATCAGCGTAAACACATTGGCAGAAAGTCTAGAAACGCAAATGTTTGAAATTAAGCAAAATGAACAACGACTCAATGCAATTGTCCAAAACTTAGTCAGCGGCGTTATGCTTATCAATATCGACAAACAAGTAATCATGACTAATCGAACAATGTATCAAATTTTAGGAGAAACAGAAATTACTGGCAAGCCATTTTATGAAGTTATTAAAAGTTTCGCGCTTAGTCAGTTAATTGAAGCAACTTTTGAAACAAAAACGATTCAACAAAAAGAAATAATTCTCTATTTCCCACGCGAAATGATTTTAGATGCAAGTGTTTCGCCGATTTTAGCTGAAAATGGGGAAATTACAGGGATTATCTTACTTTTACATGATATTACCCAGATTCGTCATTTAGAAAATGTTCGCTCTGAATTCGTAACAAACGTGTCGCACGAACTAAAAACACCAGTAACCGCACTGAAAGGCTTTGCAGAAACATTGCTTGATGGCGCGATGTACGACGAAATGTTGCTCAAAAAATTCTTAACGATTATTAAAGAAGAAAGTGACCGGTTGCATCGTTTAATTATGGATATCCTCGCGCTTTCCAGAATTGAACAAAATCCAGTCCCAGAAAATATCGAATTAGTTGATGTGGATGACGTTATCGAACAGTCAGCCCGTACTATTTTCGAAATGGCGACCGAAAAACATATCCATGTTATCATTCCAGAAAAAACTACTACATCCGTTACGATTGAAACCGATCGTGATAAATTGCAGCAAATTTTAATTAACCTGCTTTCTAACGCAATTAACTACACACCAGTAGATGGAAAAGTAGAAGTTAAATTAATAGAGCAAGAAGCAGAAGTTATAATAGAAGTAACTGATAACGGAATCGGAATCCCAGCTAAAGATATTGACCGCGTGTTTGAGCGTTTCTACCGGGTAGACAAAGCGCGTAGCAGGCATTCCGGCGGTACCGGCCTCGGACTTTCCATCGTCAAACATCTCGTCGAAAATTGCGGCGGACGAATCGAAGTGGAAAGCCAAGAAGAAGTCGGTTCGACATTCCGTGTTACTTTACCAAAAAAAGCCTAATTAATATCCTGTTTGAGAGAATGTAATCTTTCAGACAGGATATTTTTATTTTATTTACAAAACGAACAAAATTGGGGCGATAATTTACCAGTTTGCCTTCTGTTTGAAAGATATTCATAAAAAAGTTTACATTTCCGACAAAAAATGTGGTTATTTACAATTACTTAACATTAGCTACACACCACCTTAAATCTCAGGCGTTATAGTAATACTTGTAAGGAATAACAATTAAAAAAACAAGGTGGGAATAAGATAATGAAAAAGAAGTATTTGGGAATAGTAGCAATGTTAGCAGCAGTAATGCTTGTCTTCGCAGCATGTGGAAGTGACAGCAGTTCATCAGATAAAGCAAACGGATCAACAAAAGGGGATAAAGAAGTTTCTGGCTCATTAACAGCAGTCGGATCCACTGCACTTCAACCACTCGTTGAAGCAGCTTCCAAAGAATTTACAAACACTAACCCTAAAGCACAAATCAATGTGCAAGGCGGTGGTTCTGGAACTGGTTTAACACAAGTACAACAAGGCGCAGTAGAAATTGGTAACTCGGACGTATTCGCTGAAGAAAAAGACGGCGTAGATGCTTCGAAACTAGTTGATCACCGTGTAGCAGTTGTCGGAATGGCTCCAGTAGTAAACAAAGACGTAGGCGTTAAAAATATCACTAAACAACAATTAATCGATATCTTCACTGGTAAAACAACAAACTGGAAAGACGTTGGCGGTAAAGACGAAAAAATTACAATCATTAACCGTGCAGAAGGAAGCGGAACACGTGCTACTTTCGAAAAA
This sequence comes from Listeria cossartiae subsp. cayugensis, assembly GCF_014229095.1. Taxonomy (GTDB): domain Bacteria; phylum Bacillota; class Bacilli; order Lactobacillales; family Listeriaceae; genus Listeria; species Listeria cayugensis. The sequence goes on from NZ_JAARZC010000004.1 coordinate 96,693, forward strand.
TGGGGACTTGATGGTAAAACACCAATTAAAGCACAAGAACAAGATTCATCTGGTACAGTTCGTAAAATCGTAAGCGAAACTCCAGGAGCAATCAGCTACCTAGCATTCTCTTACATCGACGCTTCCGTAGTTGGACTTTCATTAGATGGTGTTGAGCCAACTGAAGATAAAGTAGCAACAAACGACTGGAAAATCTGGTCTTATGAACATATGTATACAAATGGCGAACCAAAAGGTCTAACAAAAACTTTCTTAAAATACATGACTTCTGATGAAGTGCAAAACAATATCGTACCACAACTTGGTTACCAATCAATCAAATCCATGAAAGTGGAACGCGATGCATCTGGTAAACTAACTGACGTAAAATAAAAAGAATGAAATGGGCGTCTATCCTAGTAATACCGGGATAGACGTATACCCATGTTAGGAGTAAACATGGGAGGAGAAAGGAGCTTACGTGACTTGGAAGCGATAAAAGAAAAGAAGCTTACACAAACTTCTAAAAAGGCGCATCTAGAAACTAGAGGCAAAATAATTACATTCATCTGTATTTCCATCATGGTTATTGCCGCGGCGTCTATTTTATTTTTTGTTATATCAAAAGGTTTAGCTACATTTACGGTCAATAAAGTGTCTTTTGTTGATTTTATAACTGGGACAGACTGGAACCCTTCGCAAAAAGATGCAAATGGTAATCCGTTAGTTGGCGCTTTGCCGATGATTATTGGTTCCTTTGCAGTAACCCTTTTTGCTGCTTGTATTGCTGGACCACTTGCAATCGGTGCCGCAATTTTTATGGTGGAGATTTCACCTAAGTTTGGGAAAAAAGTTTTACAACCAGTTATGGAACTTTTAGTTGGTATTCCATCTGTTGTTTATGGATTCATTGGACTAAGTGTAGTCGTTCCGTTTATTCGTGACCATATTTCGGGAAGTGGGTTTGGTATTGCAGCTGCGACGGTCGTTTTAACAGTGATGATTTTGCCGACTGTTACTTCACTAAGCGTGGATGCGATTAAATCTGTGCCACGTCACTACCGAGAAGCTTCTTTGGCGCTTGGAGCAACACGTTTCCAGACGATTTGGAAAGTCGTACTTCGTAGTTCGCGCTCTGGGATTTTGACAGCGATTGTTTTTGGGATGGCCCGTGCATTCGGTGAAGCCCTTGCTGTACAAATGGTTATCGGGAACTCTGCGGTTATTCCAACATCTTTATTCGAGCCAGCCTCTACATTAACTAGTATTTTAACAATGGGCATGGGAAATACGGTTATGGGTACGCTTGATAATAATATCCTTTGGTCACTTGCAATGGTGCTACTTGCAATGTCACTATTCTTCATCATTGTGATCCGCTTCATCGGACGTAGGAGGAAAGTCAAATGAATGTAAAAACAAAAGATAAAATCGCGACAGGCGTGTTCTATGCTATTGCCGTATTAATTGTTGTTATCTTAGCTGGTTTATTAGGCTATATTTTAGTAAAAGGTGTTCCGCAACTCAGCTGGAAGTTTTTGACGACCCCACCACAGTCGTTCCAAGCTGGCGGCGGTATCGGTCCAGAAATCTGGAATTCATTTTATATGCTCATTATTACGATGATCATTTCTGTTCCTATCTCGCTCGGTGCGGGAATCTATATGGCAGAATATGCGCGTAAAAATTGGATTACAGATTTAATTCGTACAACAATTGAAGTGCTTTCCTCACTTCCGTCTATTGTTGTAGGGCTCTTCGGTTTCCTTGTTTTTGTTATTCAAATGGGGTGGAGTTTCTCGGTTATTTCCGGGGCGCTTACACTAACGATTTTCAATTTGCCATTATTAATTCGTGTTGTGGAAGAAGCACTTAATGCGATTCCAAACACGCAGCGTGAGGCGGGACTTGCTCTCGGTTTATCCAGATGGGAAACGATTACGCGAGTGCTTGTTCCAGCCGCGCTACCAGCAATTATTACAGGGGTTATTTTAGCAGCAGGACGGGTATTTGGTGAAGCAGCCGCGCTTATTTTCACAGCAGGGCAAAGTACGCCGATTCTTGATTTTACTGACTGGAATCCAATGAATCCAGCTTCACCACTAAATATTTTCCGCCCAGCAGAAACGTTAGCTGTTCACATTTGGAAAATTAATGGTGAAGGAATTATGCCGGATGCGCAAGCTGTTTCGGACGGAGCATCTGCTGTATTAATTCTTTCGGTATTACTTTTCAACGTCCTAGCTCGTTTGCTTGGAAAATTTGTTTATAAACGCATGACCTCGTCGTAAAAAGCCAGGAAAAGGAGATTAAAATGATGTTAACAAAGAAACCTGAAATCAATACAATTTTACAAGCAACACCAGATCCTCATTCACTTCCTGCTGCAATGGCGACCGAGGATTTGCATGTATACTACGGGGATAATCACGCAATCAAAGGTGTTGATTTAACTTTCCCAGAAAATAAAGTGACAGCTCTGATTGGACCATCTGGTTGCGGAAAATCCACTTATTTAAGAGCTTTAAACCGTATGAATGATGAAATTGACGGTTGCCGTATGGAAGGCCAAATTTTATACGATGGCATTAATATTAACCGCAAAGAAGTCGATTTGTATAATGTTCGTAAAGAAATCGGGATGGTATTCCAAAAACCAAACCCATTCACTAAATCTATTTATGAAAATGTTGCTTTTGGGCTAAAACGTCATGGTATGAAAAATAAAAAAGACATCATGGAGCGCGTAGAGAAAAGTTTGCGCCGTGCAGCTCTGTGGGATGAAGTAAAAGACGATTTAGGAAAAAGTGCGCTATCACTTTCCGGTGGGCAGCAACAACGACTTTGTATCGCTAGAGCTGTCGCAATGCAGCCAAAAGTGTTGTTACTTGATGAACCAGCATCTGCACTCGATCCGATTTCAACAAGTAAAATTGAAGATTTAATCAATGAGTTGAAAAATAAATATACAATTATTATCGTAACGCATAATATGCAACAAGCAGCTCGAGTTTCTGACTACACTTCTTTCTTCTATCTAGGCGAAGTTGTGGAATTCTCAGGAACATCCGAACTTTTCACAAATCCCCAACAAAAACAAACCGAAGACTATATTTCTGGTAACTTTGGCTAGAAAGGAGCTTTTTTATGACAACCGAAACTGCTGAAAAAGTAGAATATATCATTGAAACAAAAGATGTAGATTTATTTTATGGTTCCAAACAGGCACTACAAAAAATCGCGTTAAATATTAAGAAGAATCAAGTGACCGCTTTAATTGGTCCATCGGGTTGTGGGAAATCTACTTTCCTCAGAACGCTTAACCGAATGAATGATTTAATACCAAATGTGAAAACAACTGGTGAAATCCAGATTGGCGGCGAAAATGTCCAAAATCCTAAAATCGATATGGTTAATTTACGAAAAAAAGTGGGTATGGTTTTCCAACAAGCCAATCCGTTCCCTTTTTCGATTTATGATAATGTTGCTTATGGGCCGCGGATGCACGGTGTGAAAGATAAAAAAGTGTTAGATGAGATAGTAGAGAGAAGTTTGCGTCAAGCGGCTCTTTGGGAAGAAGTGCATGATAGGCTGGATCGTTCGGCGATTGGGATGTCAGGTGGACAACAGCAGCGACTATGTATTGCTCGCGTGCTGGCCGTTAAACCTGATGTTATCTTGATGGATGAGCCAACTTCGGCACTAGATCCAATTTCGACAGCAAAAGTGGAAGACTTGATTTTAGAATTAAAGAAAGATTATACGATTGTGATTGTGACGCATAATATGCAACAAGCTTCCCGAATTTCCGATGAAACTGCCTTTTTCCTTAACGGTCGCATCGTGGAATTTGCGGATACAACCAGTATTTTTACTAACCCAGCAGAAAAAGAAACCGAAGACTATATTTCAGGACGATTTGGATAAAGGAGTGTTATTATGGTAGTCAGAAAAATTTTTACGGAACAGTTAAACGACTTGCACCAACATCTAATGGAAATGGGAATGCTTGCGAATGAGGCGATTTTTAAAGCAGTGAAGTCACTCGTACACCGCGATACGGAACTTGCGAAACAAGTAGTTGCAGAAGATAAAGCTATCAATAATATGGAGCTTTCACTGGAACAACGCTCTTTTGAATTAATCGCTTTGCAACAACCAGTCGGCATGGACTTACGAAAAATTGTTACTGTGCTGAAAACAAGTTCTGATTTAGAACGGATTGGCGATCATGCAGTAAGTATTGCCAAAACAGCTATTTTAATTGGCGAAAGTAAAGTTTTAAAACCAATTCCGGAAATTCCAGAAATGGGTGAAATCGTAAAATCAATGTTACAAGACGTGTTAAAAGCATATCTTGCAGAGGATGACGTTGCTGCTCGAGAAATTGCAATGCGTGATAATGAGGTTGATAAGCTACACAAAATCGTTTATCAAAAATGTATTCATTTCATGCAAGAAGAGCCAGAGCATATTGAAGATGTTTCGCAATTGTTGTTAGTTTCTCAGTACATCGAACGCATTGGTGATTATGTAACAAATGTGTGCGAATGGATTGTTTACTTGAAGAGTGGCGAAATTGAAGATTTAAATAGATAAAAAAAGCCCGATTTTCCTTTCCACAGGTTAATCGGGCTCTTTTTGGTGTGTTAGGCGGTTTAAATAACTTCTCAAATATTTAAGACCTTTTTTATTCCCCAGCTCTCCTTCCATATTGATAAAAAAATTATAGCATTTAATCAACAAGAATCGTTTTTTTGCTCATATTTAATCATTTTTTAGTAGATGTGTTGTTAAACTTGCGGAATCATTCCTATTTAAGTATCATATGAGTATATGACCATATATGGAAAATGGAGTGATATTCAATGGAAAACGCAAAACAACCATTAGATGAAGAAACGCTATTTAGTGTCACGCAGATTTTTAAGGCGCTTTCTGATCCCACGCGTGTGCAGATTTTAAATTTGCTTCAAGACCGGGAATACTCTGTGAATGAAATTGCACGGACACTTGCGTTTAACCAAACAACTGTGTCACATCAGCTGCGGTTTTTAAAGAATTTAAGGCTTGTAAAATCGAGACGTGAAGGTACGACAATTTATTATATGCAAGATGATAATCATGTATTAGAGCTACTCACACAAGCAATCCGACATGTACATCATCATTAATTGGGAACGCTCAGAAAACCTTTTTAGGAATGACGGGTGTTTTTTATCCCAAATAAACAGAGATTATGGTAAAGTAAGTAACAAATAAAAGCTTGGAGGAAGTATTTTGAAGAAATTATCACCAATGCAAAAATTCATTGTTATTACGGGAATTATTGTGATGATTATTATTTCGATTTTAGCAGTAGTGTGGAATCGCAATCTTACGGTAGTCATCGGTTTATCCGTTGTTCAATTTATTTTGATTCAGTTAATTTGTTATGTGGGGATTTACTCACATATGAAAGTTGGAACGGCACGCGGGGCGAAGCTATTTAGCTGGGGAATATTAACCACATTTTTATTTTCAGCCATTATTTTTATTTTTGCTACCGATAACTTTAGAACGTATTCAGCTGCAATGATTGCGCTAATTGGTTACTGCGCGGCGCTGATGATGCGTGAAATCGAAAATACGAATCCAGCTAATAAAAAACAAAAACGCGAAGAATAAAACGAAGAATGGAGGGATACTATGGGAATTCATCAATATTTCCAAAGTTTATCAGATTTAGAAAACATTTATCGTTGCCCAGGAAAATTTAAATATCAAGAGCATTCTGTTGCAGAACATTCCTATAAAGTAACTTCGATTGCCCAATTTTTCGGTGCGGTAGAGGAAGAAGCTGGGAATGAAGTGAATTGGCGCGCATTATACGAAAAAGCGCTAAATCATGATTATTCTGAGCTTTTCATTGGGGACATCAAAACACCCGTGAAATACGCAACAACGGAACTGCGCGAAATGCTTTCAGAAGTAGAAGAAAGTATGACAAAAAACTTTATCGAGCGAGAAATCCCAAAAACGTTTCAACCGATTTATCGTCATTTGCTAAAAGAAGGTAAAGACAGTACGTTAGAAGGGAAAATCCTCGCTATTTCTGATAAAGTAGATTTGTTATACGAATCCTTTGGCGAAATTCAAAAAGGTAATCCAGAGAACATTTTTGTGGAAATTTATAGTGAAGCACTTGCGACCATTTACCAGTACAGGGAAATGGCTAGTGTGAAGTACTTTTTAAAAGAAATTTTGCCAGATATGCTTGCTGAAAAAGGTATCGAAAAAACAGAATTACCGCAGCTTACAACAGAAATAACGACAAAAGCATTACGAGATGCGTAAAAAAAGGGGAGGAAAGTAAGATGGATCAAATTATATCTGCGCTTATTTTCCCTTGTCTCCTTGTGATTCTTTTTGCGCGAATCACCTATAATCGTTATGTGGCGCTGCTTTTGATGGTGATTTTAATTGCTGCATCTGCCAAGTTAGGTTATACGAATTCGCTGTGGCTTATTGTGATTGATGCATTTTCAATGACGATTGGTTTTGTGCTTGCAACATATATGCTGCGCCGTTTGAAGAAGAGTGGCAGTGACTTTTAACAAAGCAAATATATAGGTAGAACTGCGTAAAAGTGATAAAATAGAGAAAAGCGTAATCAATAGGTTGCGTTTTTTATTTTTTAATAAATACGAAAATACGTTCGGTTTTTGCTAGGCTAATTAAAATATTTATGATAAAATAGATACATTAACGGATCTGAAAAAATCCGCTTTTTGCTTTGCTGGACTTTTCACAAGTAAAGCTTTTCAGATGCCAGAATCGGACCGATAAAGAATAGGGGGAATCCGAGTTGAAGGATAAATTTGAGTTAGTTTCTAAGTATAGTCCACAAGGAGACCAACCTAGAGCAATTGAACAATTAGTTGCGGGATTAAGAAAAGGCTTGAAACACCAAACTTTACTTGGGGCAACCGGTACAGGGAAAACTTTTACTGTATCCAATGTGATTCAAGAAGTAAATAAACCAACACTTGTCATGGCGCACAATAAGACGCTAGCAGGTCAGCTTTATAGTGAATTTAAAGAGTTTTTCCCAAATAATGCAGTAGAATATTTCGTTAGTTATTATGATTATTATCAACCAGAAGCCTATGTTCCACAAAGCGACACATATATCGAAAAAGATGCCAGTATCAATGATGAAATTGATAAGCTCCGTCACTCTGCTACGGCTGCTCTTTTCGAACGACGTGATGTCATTATAATCGCCAGTGTATCTTGTATTTATGGTTTAGGGTCGCCGATTGAATACGGAGAAATGCTCGTTTCGCTTCGTGTTGGCATGGAAATTAGCCGTGACGAGTTACTGCGCAAATTAGTAGATATTCAATATGATCGGAATGATATAGATTTCCAACGTGGACGCTTCCGTGTTCGCGGGGATGTAGTCGAAATTTTCCCAGCATCAAGAGATGAGCATTGTATGCGGATTGAATTTTTCGGTGATGAAATTGAACGAATTAGAGAAGTAGATGCACTTACTGGCGAGATTATCGGCGAAAGAGAACATGTATCGATTTTCCCAGCATCTCACTTTGTTACTAGACCAGATATTATGAAAAAAGCAGTTGTTAATATAAAGGCAGAACTAGAAGACCGCCTCAAAGTCTTGCGTGCAGATAATAAGTTACTCGAAGCACAAAGACTAGAACAACGGACGAATTATGATTTAGAAATGATGGAAGAAATGGGCTACTGCTCAGGTATCGAAAACTATTCCAGACATTTATCCTTACGTCCGGCGGGAGTTACACCATATACTTTATTAGACTACTTCCCAGATGATTTCCAAATGGTCATAGATGAGTCGCACGTGACAATGCCGCAAATTCGCGGAATGTTCAACGGGGACCAAGCAAGAAAGCAAATGCTTGTCGATCACGGTTTTAGATTGCCAAGTGCTTTAGATAACCGACCACTTCGACTAGAAGAATTTGAGAAACATATCAACCAAATCATGTTCATATCCGCCACACCAGGCCCATACGAACTAGAGAAAAATCCAGATGTCATCGAACAAATCATTCGACCAACTGGCTTGCTAGACCCAATCGTAGAAATCCGTCCAATTCAAGGGCAAATCGATGACTTAATGGATGAAATTAACGATCGTGTCGAGAAAAATGAACGCGTCTTAATTACAACGCTAACGAAAAAAATGTCCGAGGATTTAACTAACTATCTCAAAGAAGCTGGCGTCAAAGTTCAATATCTACACTCGGAAGTAAAAACGTTAGAACGAATTGAAATCATTCGCGATTTACGACTTGGCGTGTATGACGTTATCGTCGGAATTAACTTACTGCGTGAAGGAATCGATTTACCAGAAGTTTCTCTGGTAGCTATTTTAGATGCTGACAAAGAAGGATTCCTTCGTTCCGAACGTTCACTAATCCAAACAATGGGTCGAGCTGCGCGTAATGAAAACGGCCGAGTAATCATGTATGCAGATAAAATGACCGACTCGATGCGTAACTCTATTGGTGAAACAGAGCGTCGTCGTAAAATCCAAATCGAATATAATGAAAAACATGGCATTACGCCAAAAACAATCAAAAAAGAAATTCGTGGTATCATCGCAGCAACTTCTGCCGCAGATGAAAGAGAAGCAGTGAAGCAACATGATTTAAGTAAGATGTCTAAGAAAGAACGCGATGTATTCATTGAAGGTATGGAACATGAAATGAAAGAAGCAGCTAAAGCACTTGATTTCGAACGTGCTGCGGAACTTCGCGATGCTTTACTGGAAATAAAAGCGGAAGGATGAAGCGAAATTGGATAAAGAGAAAATAGTAATTCAGGGTGCAAGAGCCCATAACTTAAAAAACATTGATGTAGAGATTCCTAGAGACAAATTAGTAGTTATGACTGGACTTTCAGGTTCTGGTAAATCTTCGCTTGCTTTTGATACAATTTATGCAGAGGGACAAAGACGTTACGTAGAGTCTTTGTCCGCGTATGCGCGCCAATTTTTAGGGCAAATGGATAAACCAGATGTAGATTTAATTGAAGGTTTAAGCCCAGCTATTTCTATCGACCAAAAAACAACAAGCCGTAATCCGCGTTCCACAGTTGGTACCGTTACGGAAATCCATGACTATTTGCGTTTACTTTATGCTCGAGTTGGACACCCAGTTTGTCCTAATCACGGTATTGAAATTACGTCGCAAACAATCGAACAAATGGTAGATCGTGTTCTAGAATATCCAGAAAAAACTCGTATTCAAATAATGGCACCAATCGTTTCTGGCAAAAAAGGTACACATAAGAAAACGATTGAAGAAATCAAAAAAGAAGGTTACGTACGAATTCGTGTTGATGGCGAAATTTACGATATCAATGACGAAATCGAAATCGAAAAAAATAAAAAGCATTCCATCGAAATCATCATCGACCGTATTGTAATCAAAGAAGGCATCAATACGCGTCTATACGATTCAATTGAAGCGGCACTTCGCTTAGCAGATGGTTATGCCGTTGTCGATATAATGGGCGACAAAGAATTGCTATTTAGCGAGCACTACGCTTGTCCATATTGCGGCTTTTCCGTTGGCGAACTAGAACCAAGAATGTTCTCTTTCAACAGCCCATTTGGAGCTTGTCCTACATGTGATGGCCTTGGAACCAAACTAGAAGTAGATGTCGATACAGTTATCCCAGATCGAAGTCTATCTCTAAACGAAGGCGCTATTGTTCCTTGGCGTCCAATAAGTTCGCAATATTACCCGCAAATGCTAGCTTCCGCCTGTAAAGAATTCGGAATCGATATGGATACACCGCTTGAAAAACTAACTAAAGAAGAACTAGATATCATCTTAAATGGTTCCAAAGACAAAGAATTTTACTTTGAATACAAAAATGATTTCGGTATGACACGTGAAACTTGGATTCCATTTGAAGGGATACTTCCTAATATTGAACGACGCTACCGGGAAACAAATTCCGACTTCACGCGCGACCAAATGGCACAATATATGACCGATTTACCTTGCCCATCGTGTAAAGGCTATCGTCTCAAAGAAGAAACACTTTCCGTTAAAGTAAACGACCACCATATTGGTCAAATCAGCGAGTTTTCCATTAACGAAGCACTTGCTTTCTTTGATGGACTGGAACTTTCCGAAAAAGAAACGCAAATAGCGGCTCCGATTTTCAAAGAAGTTCGTGGTAGACTAGGCTTCCTAAAAAATGTTGGACTCGACTATCTCACAATGAGCCGTGCAGCTGGAACTTTATCTGGTGGAGAAGCACAGCGGATTCGATTAGCGACCCAAATCGGTTCAAGACTTACAGGGGTTCTCTATATCCTGGATGAGCCTTCCATTGGACTGCATCAGCGAGATAACGACCGTTTAATTAGTACACTCCAAAGCATGCGTGATATCGGAAATACGCTCATAGTCGTTGAGCACGATGAAGATACAATGATGGCCGCGGATTACCTGATCGATATCGGTCCGGGTGCTGGTGAACATGGTGGACGTATTGTCGCAGCCGGAACGCCAGAAGAAGTAGCTAAAAATAAAAATTCCATTACTGGGGATTATCTTTCTGGCAAAAAATTCATTCCTGTTCCAGCTAAACGAAGAAAAGGAAATGGCTTAGAATTAGAAATCATCGGCGCGAAAGCTAACAATCTAAAAAACGTAAACGCAAAAATTCCACTAGCCACTTTTTCATGTGTTACCGGAGTTTCTGGCTCAGGAAAAAGCTCGCTTGTAAATGAAGTACTACGCAAAGCCTTAGCAAGAAAACTAAATCGTAACCATGCAAAACCAGGTGAACACAAAGAAATAAAAGGTATCGGAAACTTAGAGAAAATCATCAATATTGACCAATCGCCAATTGGTAGAACACCACGGTCCAACCCAGCGACATATACGGGCGCTTTCGATGATATTCGTGACCTGTTCGCGAGTACCAACGAAGCAAAAGTACGTGGCTATAAAAAAGGTCGTTTTAGCTTCAACGTAAAAGGTGGCCGTTGTGAGGCTTGTAAAGGCGACGGAATTATCAAAATCGAAATGCATTTCTTGCCAGATGTGTATGTACCGTGCGAAGTGTGTCACGGGAAACGATATAATGGCGAAACATTAGACATTCGCTACAAAGGTAAAAATATCGCGGAAGTTTTAGAAATGACAGTTGAAGAAGGACTAGAATACTTCACGAATCAACCAAGAATTGCGCGCAAACTACAAACAATTGTAGACGTTGGTCTTGGCTATATTCGACTTGGACAGCCAGCAACAACCCTTTCCGGTGGAGAAGCGCAGCGTGTCAAATTAGCTTCTGAACTTCATAAACGCAGTAATGGTAAGTCGTTTTACATTCTCGACGAGCCAACTACAGGACTGCACGCAGACGATATCGGCCGTTTACTCAAAGTATTACAAAGACTGGTAGAAGAGAATGGCGACACAGTGCTTGTTATTGAGCATAATCTTGACGTTATCAAACAAGCCGATTACTTGATTGATTTAGGTCCAGAAGGTGGCGATGGCGGCGGTCAAATTATCGCAACTGGTACACCAGAAAAAATCGCTCGTTCTAAAAAGTCTTACACAGGCAAGTACTTAAAACCAATTTTAGAACGCGATAAAGAACGAACAGAAGAACGAATCGCAACAGCTAAGAAAAAATAATCCAAATTCCGCTTATAAAAATATAAGCGGAATTTTTTTAGTTTCCAATGCCAAACCACCCAAAGTCCAAACAAATAATCATCCTCTGGTTGTATGACAGAAATTATTTTTTCCTTCATAATAGAGACATAGTTAAAACAGATATCTCACTTGCATGTGAAAGCAAGCCTAAAATAGTTTAGCCTAAATTATAGGAGGAAATGAAAATGGAAAATGAACGTAAACGTATTCTCGAATTAGTAAAACAAGGTATTATTTCTACTGAAGAAGCCCTTACTCTACTTGAAAATATTTCCAAAAAAGAAGGTAAAACAGCAGCTAAAGAAAACATTCGTCGTTCTGCAGCCCCGAAAGAAGAAAAATTCGAAGAGCAAGAAGAACCTGCATATGATTATAGTAAAGGTTGGAACAACGAAGGCAATCCTTATACTGCACCTAAAAGCCGTAAAAGACGCCCTGAACCAAATCCAGAAAATCACGAAAGATACGAAGATGAAAGCGAAAATACTTCCAAAGATCGTGAAGAGTCCATGCGCAACATGGTCAACGATTTATCCCAAGCAGGCGAAAAAATCGGCTCTTTCCTAAACAATGCATTTAAACAAGTGAAAGATATGCCATTCCCGTTCCTAACATCCACAAAAATCGAACGCGACTTCGTTTACCATGATACAACACTTTCTATTTTAGAATTTGAAATTGCTAATGGTAACATTGAATTTAAACCATCTGATTCAAACGATATTAAAGTACACGCGATGATTAAACTATTTAAAGAATATCCAGAAGATGAAGCACTTAAAATCTTCTTTGATAAAACGACGTTACGTGTAGACGAAGAAACATTACGTTTTGAATCAACATCAAAACAAATCGTTACAAACTTAACTGTCTACTTGCCACGTCGTGAGTATGATTATGTTTCCGTTAAAATGCTGAATGGTAACTTCCATTTGGATGAATTATCTGGTCGTGATTTATTTGTCAAAACAACCAATGGTAATATCAGCCTAGGTACATTAAACGCCACTTTAGCCGAAATTGAATCCATTAATGGTAACGTTCGTATCCAAAACGGTGAAATTCGCGATGTTGCCCTTAAAACTTTCAACGGTAACGTAGCAGCCAAAGGTAATTACTACTCCACGAACTTGCAAACTAAAAATGGTAACGTTAATTATCAATTAACTGGAAATGAAGCTACTTTCTTAAAAGCAAAAACTGGTGCCGGAAATATTGAAGTGATTGTACCAGCAGCAATTGGCGTAGATGGCCGTTTCCACACGAACTTAGGTAAATTACTTTTAGATTTAAAAGATGCAGAAATCTTGGAATCTAAAACTGAATCTGTGAGTAAATCAATTATCTTCACTAAGTTACCTGATGCAGCTGATTCTTCATTGAAAATCGAAGCAGAAGCAACAACTGGGTCCGTAAAAATTCGCGATGTAAAATAATCAACTAAAATCTAGCGCTGTGAATGCGCGCTAGATTTTACATAGAAATAAGAAAGGAAGAACTAACATGGATAAAAAATTAAGAAGATCAAGAGTGGACCGGAAAGTCGGCGGTGTATTTGGCGGACTAGCTGAGTTTCTAGGGATAGATGCCACACTTCTGCGACTTATTTATATCATCATCACGATTGTTACGATGAAAACCGGTATTGCGATTATCGCTTATATAGTTGCCTTGTTTGTGATTCCTTCTTCTGATACAAGTAATGAGGAAGTCCTCGAACGGCATCGTCGCCGCGTGGAAGAAAAACGAAATCGCCACGCTGGACGAAATCAAGCTAGACAGGAAGTACGAGAAGCGATGAGAAATAGCCATCATCACAGAAGACAAAGATCAGAAAATGCTGAGCCAATTCATCACGGCGCCAGAAAAAAAGAAGCACGTCCTCGTCCAGTACGAGAATTCAATTTTGATAGTGCGACTTTCCGCTCATTTACGATTCGAGTGGCGACCGGGGATGTGATTATCCGTTCTTGGGACAAAGATCAAATGAAACTTCGCGCAGTTCTAGCTGTTCATGAAAAAGCGCGTTCAATTCGCCAATTAAGTGAAGAAAAACTGTGGGATTATTTCTTTAGCCAAACAATGCTGGATATTTCTCCAGATAGTTTCACTTTTGAATCAAAAAATGAACTATTAAAAACCGATTTAGTGATTACAATTCCAAAACGCTTATATGAGCAAGTAAAAATTCAATTACTAAATGGTAATCTGAAATATGACGATACTGCTGCAGAAGATGCGATTATTAAAACACGTCATGGTGATATTCGTTCTTCCGGAGCTAGTGGGAAATTCCTTAGTACCGAATCAGCGGATGGTGAAATCTTCTTTAAACGTAGCACAGTCGAAAATATAGATATGTCTACTGCAAAAGGTGATATTGCCCTTCAAGGAAACTTCCTTACATCCATTGCTAAAGCAGCTCAAGGTGATGTGGAATATATTCTCGAAAATGACAATTCTTCAGCGGCCGATTTAGACGCACCGAATGGCGATATTCGAATTCAAATTCCGCCAACTTGGAATGTCGATGGAACGCTTGGAACGAAGAAAGAAAAAATCTATTTTGACTTGAAAAATGCTAAAATTTGGGACGATGCAGAAAGAACTTTTGTTTTCACTCAAAATGCCGAAGAAATCAGCATGGCAACACTTCAAGCAAAAGTTGGAAATGGCATTATCAAGATTTCTGAACTTGAAACAAAAAACGTTTAATAAAATGAAAGGAAGGGAAAACAATGAAAAAGTTATATAAATCTTCTTCACAAAAAATGATTGGTGGTGTCTGCGGTGGGTTAGCAGAGTACTTTAATATTGAAGTTACGCTTGTACGTTTACTATGGGTGGTAGCTAGTTTATTCTTAGGCTCTGGTATTTTACTTTACATCATTGCTGCAATCATTATTCCGAAAAGAACACCTGAATCAGAATGGGAGTGAACTAAAACATGCGTTGGATTATAGGCGTAATTATTAACTCGGTGCTTTTCGTAGCTTTATCTGGATTCTTTACAAGTTTTCATGTAGATGGGTTCACGACAGCGCTACTAGCGAGTTTTATATTAGCAATTCTTAATATGCTAATTAGACCTATTTTACTCCTTTTGACTTTACCGATTAATATTTTCACACTTGGACTTTTCACCTTTGTTGTCAATGCAATTATGCTTGAAATGACAACCTTCTTTATTGGAGATTCTTTCCAAATTGACGGTTTCGGAACAGCATTAATTCTGGCGGCAATTATGGCTTTCGCTAACATGATTATTAATTCCGTTTTATGGGGTAATAAAGAAAATTAAACTTTCCAGCTACATTTTGAAGCTTAAAACAGCTTTTTAAATGTAGCTGGTTTCGCTATGTAGAGCCATTTAGAAAGAAAGAGGTAGCCTGATTCTCTCGAAAGTGCTAAAATGATAGGGAGCTTTCTAAATAATATTTTGTAGCGAACAGTAATGGACTTTTATAATTCATTTGGAGGTACTTGCATGACAAAATCGGTTACGGTAAAGGATTTAAAGGAACGACTTAATTTAGAACTAATTTGTTCGGAAACGGGACTTGAACGGCCAATTTTAACTAGTGATTTATCTCGGCCTGGACTGGAACTTACAGGGTTTTTCTCTTATTATCCAGAAGATCGTGTACAACTTTTTGGCATGACGGAAATATCGTTTTCAGAAGGTATGGAACCAGAAGAGCGTCTTAAAAGATATAAGCAAATGTGTACGAAGCGGACTCCTGCTTTTGTTATTTCTAGAAACTTAGAAGTGCCGAAAGAATTGGTGGCTGCGGCGAAAGAAGCGGATATTCCAGTACTACGTTCGCGACTTAAAACAACGCGTTTATCTGTCTATATTACGAATTACTTAGAAAGCAGACTTGCGCCAGTTATTTCGATGCATGGTGTTTTAGTGGATATATACGGCTTAGGTGTTTTAATTACAGGAAGCAGCGGCGTTGGTAAAAGTGAGACAGCTCTTGAACTTGTAAAACGTGGGCATAGACTTGTAGCAGATGATAACGTAGAAATTCGTCAAGAGGATGAAATGACATTAATTGGTTCCTCGCCAGCGATTATTGAACATTTACTAGAGATTCGCGGCCTGGGTATTATTAATGTAATGACATTGTTTGGAGCAGGAGCTGTTCGTTCCAGTAAAAAGATTACTATCGTTGTGCACCTTGAAAACTGGGATCCTGACAAGCATTATGATCGTGTCGGTTTAGACCAAGAAATGACAAAAATCTTTGACATGGACATTCCAAAAATTACTGTTCCAGTACGTCCGGGACGAAATTTATCTGTTATTATTGAAGTAGCGGCAATGAATTTCCGATTGAAGAACATGGGATACAATGCGGCAGAGCAATTTACACAAGACCTTAATAATTTAATAGGTCATAATAGCAGCATGAATGACTAAATAAATAGAGAAAGTACCTCCGCAGCCAAACTGACATTATTAGTATCTAGTTTTGGTTGCGGAGTTGTCTTTTTGAAAGTAGGGGAATTATGAGTAATGGTGTTCAGCCGCTGGATCCAGTGGCGATTCAAATTGGTAGTATTTCTGTAAAATGGTACGGAGTTATTATTGCTTCGGCTGTGGTGATTGCGCTACTTCTTGCTTTAAGTGAGGCAAATAAGCGCAAAATGGATAAAGAAATTATTGTGGATTTGCTAATTTGGGCAATTCCAATTTCAATTATTAGTGCGCGAATTTATTATGTTATTTTTGAGTGGGATTTTTATAAGAATAATCTCGGAGAAATAGTGAAGATTTGGCATGGTGGTATTGCGATTTATGGCGCGTTGATTGGGGCGGTTCTTACTGCTATTATTTTCTCGCGAATTAAGAAAATTTCGTTTTGGCAACTGGCAGATGTCGTTGCGCCAAGTTTGATTATTGCGCAGGCGATTGGTCGTTGGGGTAATTTTATGAACCAAGAAGCGCACGGGGCTGAAACAACTCGCGCTTTTCTGGAAGGGCTTCATTTGCCAGACTTTATTATCAACCAGATGTACATAGATGGTGCTTATTATCAGCCGACATTCTTGTATGAGAGTTTATGGAATGTGCTTGGATTTATCGTTTTACTAATTATTCGCCGCACAAAAATTCGCAGCGGGGAATTGTTTCTTAGTTATGTAATTTGGTATTCATTTGGAAGATTCTTTATTGAAGGAATGCGGACGGACAGCTTGATGTGGGGTGACTTTAGAGTTTCGCAAGTACTATCTTTACTACTAATTGTTCTGTCAATTGGCTTAATTATTTATCGTCGTTTGAAAATGAATCCGCCATATTATATGGAAGATAAATTTGGTAAAGTAGTTAAAAAGAAATAAAAAAGTTGGAGATTTTCGAGTTTGATTAAGAAAGGAAGAAATTATGACTGGGAAAATTACTACATTGTTGTTTGACTTAGATGGTACGCTTATAAATACGAATGAATTGATTATTAAAACGTTCCAAGTGACGTTGCAAGAGTTCTTGCCGGACCGGGTTTTTACGAGAGAGGATATTTTGCCGTTTATTGGGCCTTCTTTAATGGAAACTTTTCGGGAAATCAATCCAGCACATGCGGATGAAATGCGTGCTTTTTACCGCGAGTATAATTTGAAGCATCATGATGATTTGATTTTAGAGTATGATGGGGTTTATGAAGCGATTCGTGCGTTATATGAAGAAGATTATAAATTGGGGATTGTATCGACGAAAATGTACGATACGATTATGCGTGGTCTTAAAGTGACTGGTTTGGATAAATTTTTCCAAGTGGTGATTGGGTTAGATCAAGTGTCTAATGCAAAACCAGATCCAGAAGGTATTGAGATGGCACTTTCTTTGCTAAATGCGACGAAAGAAGAAGCAATTATGATTGGTGATAATTACCACGATATTGAAGCTGGGAAAAATGCGGAAACGTTAACTGCTGGTGTGGCATGGGCGATTAAAGGTCCAGAACATTTAGCAGAATTTCAACCAGACTTTATGTTAGAAAAAATGAGTGACTTACTCGCAATCGTTAGGGACGAGGAATAGATTTTGAGACGGCTGAATAGGTTTAAGGCGCCCGATGAAACAGTCAACACCCTTTTTCAATTGTATAAAACGATTTCTTTTTGGAAGGCGTTGAGAAATACACTTATTATTGAATTTGGTCGTTTTTTTCCTTGGATGGGCGGTAAACGTAACATTTATCGTGCCTGCCTTGGGATGGAAATAGGCGAAAAGACTGCCATTGCCTATAAAGTTATGCCGGACTTATTTTTCCCGGAAAAGATTACGATTGGTGAAAATACGATTATTGGTTATCATACGACTATTTTAACGCATGAATATTTGCTTTCTGAGTATCATGTGGGGGAAGTTGTGATTGGTCGGGATGTGATGGTTGGCGCGAATGTCACTATTCTTCCTGGTACCAAAATTGGAGACGGAGCGGTGGTTGCGGCTGGTGCGGTTGTCTCAAAGGATGTTCCGGCAGAGAGTTTTGCTTATGGGAATCCTTTAATCATTAAAGAAAAAGCTGCTTTGGAGTAAAAGCCAAAGTAGCTTTTTTGTCGCCCAAAGTGATAAATTCTATGATATACTCATTAGAATAAGGATAATGTTGGAGGTGGAAAAATGGAAAAAGACAAAAAAACACCCGCAAAAATCTATCCATTTTATCCAAATGGTCAGTTTTATTTTGAACGCGGTGTCGAAGCGTTTCGTGATCAAAGAATTAAAGAGGCAATCAGGTATTTAGTAAGGGCATCTGAACTGGAACCGGGAGAAGCTGTCATTCTTTGTCAGCTGGCAATATGCTATACAGAAATTGGGCAATTCCATAAATCGAATCAGCTACTTAGGGATATTCTTGAACAACGTGGTGGAAATATGGAATACTGCTATTATTTTATTGCTAATAATTTTGCGTATATGAAAGATTATCGGAGAGCGTTGCAATATGCTAATCGCTATGTCGATACTGTATCTGACGGAGAATACACCGAAGAAGCCAAAGATTTAATTGAAGTATTACTGGAAGAAACTCCTTTTGGTGAAACACTTGAAAATGGTTTTTCGAAATTAGAGCAAGAATTCTATGCTTATAAAAAAGAAATTAATCGCTATTTAGCGGAAGAAGATAGTGCGTCGGCTTGTGATATTTTAAGAAAAGTCATTGATGAGAAGCCTAATTTTTGGCCTGCCTATAATCAACTGGCGGCACTTTATTTTGAGCAATTGAAAGAAGAAGAGGGCGTTAAAGTCTTGAGTGATTTGCTTTCGCGAAATCCGGGAAATCTTTTAGGAATTTGTGATTTGTTTATTTACCACTTTTACAAGGGGAATCGTCAAGAGGCGGATGCGCTTTATTTGGAACTGCGAGATGTATTGCCGGTGTTGGCGCATCATAAAGAAAAGCTTGGTTTGATTCATGCGATGATGGGCGAGTACGAGGAAGCAGACGATTTACTTGAACAAGTGGCTGATTTGGAAGTCACGGAGCGTAGTAAATATTATTATTACCGGGCAAAAGCTGCCTATTATTTAGATGATGTGGAAGGCGCTAAAATGTTTTGGCATTCCTTTTTAGAGTGTGATTTGTATGAGGATGTTAGGTTTCCATTTGAGCAAGAGGCGGATTTAACGAATGATATGCGGCTTGTCCTTGATATGCTTCAAGCGGAAGATGATTTGGTTCATATGCTTGGTGTATACGCGTTAACGATTTCTAGTAATCGTCCGGAATTAGTGTTGTTCCATCCGCTACTTGATATGAGTAATTGGTCGTACATGGAGCATTTGATGTTTACTAATTTTGATTATTTTCCGGATGGAGATATCGAACAAAATGGTTATTTGATTGCCAAAGCGATGATGATTTTAAGAGAAAAAGGTATTTTGTTAAATGAAGAAAATATGGCGCTTTATAAGCAGATGTTTTCACTTGTTTTAACAGATGCAGGGAAAGATTTGATATTGGGTCGTTATACGATAGAAACGGTGGCGAGTGCGATTGCAAAGCTATTTTTACCGCAAATGAAACTTCAATTAGTAGAAGAATTTGAGTGTGGTAAATGTGCGCGCGATATCGAGCGAGTTATGAGCAGATAAATAGACCTTTTTGCTATTCCGTATTAGGATTAATTTAGGCTAACTATTGTATACACATAAATGAGGAGGGCAAAGAGAATGGCTAGTGAAGAAAAAATTTATGATGTGATTATTATTGGAGCGGGACCTGCTGGAATGACAGCAGCTTTATATACTTCCCGTGCAGATTTAGATACGTTAATGATTGAACGCGGTGTACCCGGCGGACAAATGGTAAATACAGCAGAGGTAGAAAATTACCCTGGATTTGATAGCATTCTAGGACCAGATTTATCCGATAAGATGCTTAGTGGTGCAAAACAATTCGGCGCTGAGTATGCTTATGGTGATATTAAAGAAGTCGTTGATGGCAAAGAATATAAAACAGTAACGGCTGGTGCGAAAACGTATAAAGCGCGGGCAATTATTATCGCAACTGGAGCTGAACACCGTAAACTGGGTGCAGCTGGTGAAGAAGAGCTTAGCGGACGCGGCGTTTCTTACTGTGCAGTTTGTGACGGAGCGTTCTTTAAAAATCGCGAATTAATCGTGGTTGGCGGCGGAGACTCTGCGGTTGAAGAAGGAACTTATTTGACTCGTTATGCGGATAAAGTAACGATTGTACACCGTCGTGATAAATTACGCGCACAACAAATTTTACAAGATCGTGCTTTTAAAGATGAAAAAGTTGATTTCATTTGGAATAGTACGGTAGAAGAAATTGTTGGCGATGGTAAAAAAGTAACAGGTGCCAAACTGGTTTCTACTGTGGATGGTTCCGAATCGATTATGCCGGTGGATGGAGTTTTCATTTACGTTGGACTTGTGCCACTTACGAAAGCATTTTTAAACTTAGGCATTACGGATGATGAAGGTTATATCAAAACAGATGAAGAAATGCGTACGAGTCTTCCAGGGATTTTTGCGGCAGGAGATGTTCGTGCGAAAAGCTTACGCCAAATTGTAACAGCTACAGGCGACGGTGGACTTGCTGGACAAAATGCACAAAAATATGTGGAAGAATTAAAAGAGTCATTAGAGGCTGAAGCAGCTAAATAATTGAAAAAAACGTAAATGGGTCTAAGATTATTTATCTTGGACCCATTTTTGCGTGACTACATAGGCTTGAGTAGTGTAAAATGAAAGACAAAGACTATCGTTAGGAGAGATAAATAATGAGTATTGTTGTACTTGGTGGAGCGGGTTATATCGGCTCACATGCAGTGGATGAGTTAATTACTCGCGGATATGAAGTTGTGGTTATTGATAATTTAAGAACTGGACATAAAGAATCTATTCATAAAGAGGCGAAATTTTATGAAGGAGATATTCGCGATAAGGCGTTTTTAAGTTCGGTTTTTGAAAAAGAAACGGTCGATGGCGTGATTCATTTTGCTGCAAGTTCGCTTGTGGGAGAATCGATGGAAGTGCCATTAGAGTATTTAAATAATAATGTATATGGTACACAAATTGTTTTAGAAGTGATGGAGCAATTTGGTGTGAAACATATTGTCTTTTCTTCAAGTGCGGCTACATACGGCGAGCCAGAACGTGTGCCGATTACGGAAGACATGCCGACAAATCCAGAAAGCACTTACGGCGATACGAAGCTAATTATGGAAAAAATGATGAAATGGTGCGATAAAGCTTACGGCATGAAATTTGTTGCACTACGTTATTTCAATGTGGCTGGGGCGAAAGCGGATGGTTCGATTGGTGAGGACCACAAGCCGGAATCCCATTTAGTGCCAATTATTTTACAGGTTGCGCTTGGACAGCGTGAAAAATTAGCGATTTATGGGGATGATTATAATACTCCAGATGGTACTTGTATTCGTGACTATGTCCAAGTAGAAGATTTAATTGATGCGCATATTAGAGCGCTAGAATATTTGAAAAATGGTGGAGAAAGTAATGTTTTCAACCTTGGTAGTAGCAACGGTTTTTCTGTGAAAGAAATGCTTGAAGCAGCTCGTGTTGTAACAGGTAAAGAAATTCCGGCTGAGGTTGTGCCACGTCGTGCGGGCGATCCGGGAACTTTAATTGCTTCTAGTGATAAAGCGCGTGAAATTCTTGGCTGGGAGCCGACGTATACAGACGTAAAAGATATTATCGCAACTGCTTGGAAATGGCATGTATCTCATCCAAATGGCTATTAATAACTATGAAGGAATGTGATTTTCATCGAAGTAATCAAGGAATATTTTGGTGAGTTTGAGGGAGAAACGGTTTGGCAGTGGACACTCGTAAATGACCATGGGATGCGGATGAGCGTGTTGAATTACGGCGCGATTGTTACTTCCCTTGAAACGAAAGATAAATTTGGTGAGTTTGCGAATATTAGTCTTGGATTTACGAATTTAGATGATTATTTGGCACACTCTCCGTATTTCGGTGCGACGCTTGGTCCGGTTGCTGGTCGGATTAGTAAAGGTCAATTTAGTCTGGACGGGAAACAATTTCAGCTGACTCAAAATGAAGGGGCTAACCATCGTCACGGTGGCAAACTTAATTTTAGTAAGAAGCTTTGGGATGTTTCTGTGGAAAAAGAGTTGGACCGGCTTGTGATGACTTTTGAATATCGTTGGGCAGACGGGGAAAATGGCTATCCGGGGAACATTGATGCCAAAATGACTTATACGCTAAATAACAAAAATGAATGGTTGATTGATTATGAAGCGAAAACGGATCAGCCAACTATTTATAACCCGAGCAATCATATTTACTTTAACTTGAACGGGGAAGCTGGTTGTACAGTTTTGCAACAGCAACTGTGGATTAATAGCGATGCCTTTTTGCCGATAGATGAAGCGTCCCTTCCGATTGGGGAAATTCGGTCAGTTGAGGGTACTATTTTTGATTTACGAGCTGGGCGTGAGGTAGTTGAAGTTACTCAAAGCGAGGATGAGCAAGTGAAATTAGTTGGCGCTGGACTTGATCATGCATTTATTTTAAAACATGAAAATGGTCGTCCGGATGCGGTTTTGTTTGATCCTAAGTCAGGTCGTCGTTTGGAAATGGAAACGGTGTGTGATTCGGTTTTAGTTTATACGGCTAATAGTTTGGATGGTTCTTTTGAAATTGAAGGGCGGGCTGTGCCGAAATATGCTGGTATAACAATGGAAACGCAAGGCTTGGTAGATGCGATTAATCACGACGGATTTGGTGATATCGTGCTAAGACCAGAAAAACCTTTTACATCGAGGACAGTTTTTCGTTTTACGGCGGAGAGTTGATTATTTTAAATAAAGTAGTTTTCAACGAAGGAGTGTAGGGAATGAATTGGCAGGAAGAATATCAGAAATGGGTTTCGAATGAGGAACTGGATGGTGCATTAAGACAGCAATTGACGAAGATGGAAGCGAATGAGAAAGAACTAGAAGATAGCTTTTATCGTAATATGGAATTTGGAACGGCGGGGATGCGTGGCGTGCTAGGCGCTGGGACGAACCGTATGAACATCTATACTATTCGTAAAGCTTCTCTAGGTTTGGCGCAATTTGTGGCTGAAAACGGCGAAGAAGCGAAGAAACGCGGGATTGTTATCGCGTACGATCCTCGTCATATGTCACGCGAGTTTGCGTTTGAATCGGCGGCAGTTTTAGGGCATCATGGCGTGAAAAGTTATGTGTTTGACGCGCTTCGACCAACGCCGGAACTTTCTTTTGCCGTACGTCATTTAAATGCGTTTGGCGGGATTGTTATTACAGCTAGTCATAATCCACCAGAATACAATGGCTATAAAATTTATGGTGAAGACGGTGGGCAAATGCCTCCAACTGGCGCAAGTGCGGTTATTGACTACATAAATGCAGTAGAAGATATTTTTTCTGTAGAAGTGGCGAATCAAGAAGTATTAATCGAAAATGGCTTACTTGAAGTAATTAGCGAAAAAGTAGACCGCCCATATTTGGAAAAATTAAAAGAGGTTATTGTAAATAAAAAGCTTGTTCAAGAACGCGGGGAGGATTTGAAAATTGTTTTCACGCCGCTTCATGGTACTGGCGGAATTCTTGGCGTTCCTGCGCTTGAAAGTGTTGGCTTTACGAATATTGTTAAGGTGGACGAGCAATTTGTGAATGATCCTGATTTTGGGACGGTGAAATCGCCTAATCCGGAAAATCGCGAAGCCTTTTTACTAGCGATTGAATATGGTAAAAAATTTGGTGGCGATATTTTAGTAGGAACTGACCCGGATGCTGACCGTTTAGGCGTGGCTGTTCGTAATGCAGACGGAGAATACGAAGTTTTATCTGGAAACCAAATTGGCGCGATTATTTTACATTATTTATTGAAACAAAAGAAAGCGCAAAATGAGTTGCCAGCTAATGCGGCGGTATTGAAATCGATTGTAACGAGTAATCTTGGGACGGAAATCGCGAAACATTACGGTGCTGAAATGATTGAAGTATTAACTGGTTTCAAATTTATCGCGGAACAAATTAAGCATTTTGAAGAAACTGGTAAGCATACGTTTGAATTTGGTTATGAAGAAAGTAATGGTTATATGGTTAAGCCGTTTACACGTGATAAAGATGCGATTCAAGCCGTTCTTGCAGTTGCTGAAGTGGCGCTCGTTAGCAAAGTAGAAGGTAGAACTTTACTGGAAGATTTAGATCAAATTTACGCTGAATTTGGTTATTATAATGAAGATCTCGTTTCACTTACGTTAAGTGGAAAAGATGGTTCTGAGCGCATTAAAGAAATTACTAGCAGCTTCCGTGAACAACTGCCGACAAGTATGGGTGGGTTCGTAGTAGAGCGTGTGGAAGATTATTTGAGAAGTGAAACAACTTGGATTGCAACAGGGAAAACCGAAGCGATTCATTTACCAATGGCAGATGTGATTAAATGCTATTTTGAAGATGGTTCGTGGTTCTGTTTACGCCCATCAGGCACAGAGCCAAAAATCAAATTCTACTTTAGTATTCGCGGTGAAAGTAAAGAAGAAAGTACTGCAAAACTAGAAAAAGTAAAAGCTGATTTGATGCAACATATCGAAGCTTAAAAAGAAAAATCCCGGAAACTCGCTTTAGAGACTTTTCCGGGATTTTCTAGTGAGAAGTGTGCTAAAATGGAAGGTAGATATTATTTGTGCGAAAGGATGAGGCAGATATGGCTTCTAAACAATTAAAATTAGTAATCATTACTGGGATGTCTGGGGCAGGAAAAACAGTTGCAATGCAGTCTTTAGAAGATCTCGGTTATTTTTGTGTAGATAATTTACCACCAAGTTTACTTCCGAAATTCTGGGAGCTAATGAAAGAAAGCGACAAAATGGACAAAATTGCGCTCGTTATGGACCTTCGCGGACGTGAGTTTTTCGATTCGATTGAACCTGCGCTTGATGAATTAGATAATACCAATTTTATAACAACGAAAATCCTCTTTTTAGAGGCTGATGATAAGGTGCTTGTTTCGCGTTATAAAGAAACGCGCCGTCACCATCCACTGGAGCCGAATGGTTCTGTGCTTGATGGGATTAATGCCGAGCGCGAATTGCTTAGTGATTTAAAAGGGCGCTCGCAACTAGTTATTAATACGTCGAATATGGCGCCACGCGAGTTACGCGAACGAATTAATAATGAATTTCAAACCGAAGATAAAGATGTATTCAATGTGCAATTGATGTCGTTTGGCTTTAAATACGGGATTCCGATTGATGCAGATTTAGTATTTGATGTGCGCTTTTTACCGAATCCGCATTATATCGACAAAATGCGTCCGCTGACAGGGCTTGATGAGGACGTTTATGAATATGTGATGAAATGGCCGGAGACGCAAACCTTTTTAGATAAGTTAGTTGATTTATTAATGTTTACTCTTCCTTTTTACAAACGAGAAGGGAAGACGCAGTTAGTCATTGCAATTGGGTGCACAGGAGGACAGCATCGTTCTGTGGCTTTGACTGAGTTCGTTGGCAAGGCAATCCAACAAAAATATGAGACAACGATTTCACACCGAGATATGAAACGTAGAAAGGGTCGTTAATATGAAAAAGGAAACGAAACCTAAAGTAGTCGTAATCGGTGGTGGTACAGGTCTTCCAGTCATTTTAAAAGGCCTTAAAAAGAAAGATATTCATTTAACGGCGATTGTGACGGTAGCGGATGATGGTGGTAGTTCTGGTAAAATTCGCGAGCAAATGGACGTGCTTCCGCCAGGTGATATTCGTAATGTGATGCTGGCGTTATCCAATGTCGATCCACGGGTTGTCGATTTATTTCAATATCGTTTTGCGGTAGATGGTGATTTATCCGGGCATGTTATTGGGAATTTAATTTTAACGGCTTTATCGCAACTGAATGATAGTTATGTCGATGCGATTAATGTGCTGGCTACGGTGCTTAAAATCCGCGGTAAAGTTATTCCAGCAACAGATCAACCGCTTATTTTAAATGCCGAAATGGAAGACGGTTCAATCGTGCACGGTGAGTCGCTTATCCCGTTACAAGGAAAGCATATTAATCGTGTCTACATCGAACCAGAAAATGTAAAACCATATCCGACAGCAGTGGAAGCAGTGAAAGAAGCAGATTTGATTGTTATTGGTCCAGGAAGTTTATACACGAGTATTTTACCAAATCTATTACTTACGGAACTAGCCGATGAAATCATAGCAAGTAAGGCTCCGAAAGTTTATATTACCAATATTTTAACGCAAATTGGCGAAACCGACTTTTTCTCAGATGCGGATCATATTAAAGTTATCCATGAGCATGTGGGCAAATCTTTTATCGACAAAACGCTAATTAATACGACCACAGTTCCAAAAGAGCTATTATTCCCAGAGGATGTTGCGCAAGTAGAGCATAACGCTAAAGGGATGGAGGAACTTGGTGTAGAAGCGATTTATCAAGATTTTCTTTCTACAGAGGATGGCCTTGTGCGCCATGCTGCTGAAAAAGTGGCGGATGCGCTATTAGCAATGTTGCCTGACCAAAATAACGAAAAGGAGTGAGTAAGCCATGTCATTTGCATCGGAAACCAAGAAAGAATTAACCCATATGGACGTAAGTGATAGCGATGCAAAAGTGGAACTCGCAGCTTTTATTCGAATGAATGGCGCCATCTCGTTTTCAAATCAATTAGTAATAATGGATGTCCAAACAGAGAATGCCGCTATAGCTAGACGAATGTACCAATTACTGAAAGACTTATATGAAGTGCCAATTGAACTTCTTGTACGTCGCAAAATGAAGCTGAAAAAAAATAATGTTTATATAGTTCGATTGAAGTCTGGTACACGGGGGATTTTGGAAGATTTACGGATTCTTGAGCCACCGATGACGTTTACGAAATCGATTGATAGGGGATTTGTTAAGAAGAGAAGTGCCAAACGAGCTTATTTGCGCGGAGCCTTTTTGGCAAGTGGATCAGTTAATAATCCGGAAACTTCTTCGTATCATTTAGAAATTTTCTCTGTTTATGAGGAGCACAACGAGGCGATTTGCGCTTTAATGAACCAATTTGACCTCAATGCGCGGACGCTTGAACGGAAAAATGGCTTTATTACCTATTTGAAAGAAGCGGAAAAAATTACGGAATTCTTGAGTATTATTGGAGCGACTAGCGCACTTCTTCATTTTGAGGATGTTCGGATTATGCGCGATATGCGGAATTCGGTCAATAGACTAGTGAACTGTGAAACGGCGAATCTTAACAAGACGATTAATGCGGCTGTTAGGCAAATTGATAATATTAAGTACATCCAAGCAACAGTTGGTTTAGAAGCTTTACCAGAACGACTACGCGAGATT
Organism: Listeria cossartiae subsp. cayugensis; assembly: GCF_014229095.1. GTDB lineage: Bacteria > Bacillota > Bacilli > Lactobacillales > Listeriaceae > Listeria > Listeria cayugensis. The sequence goes on from NZ_JAARZC010000004.1 coordinate 124,241, forward strand.
GCAGCACTTCGGATAGCGAATGAAGATGTGACGCTGAAAGAGCTAGGCGAAATGCTAACAACGGGTCAAGTAAGTAAATCAGGTATTAATCATCGTCTCCGAAAACTAGATCAGATTGCAGAACGCCTTAGAAGTGGAGAAACACCAGCGCAAGTCGGACTGAAAATCAGTAATAGTTAATTAAAAAGAAAAGGATGCGAATTAGAATGTCAAAATTATTTTCAGAATATAAATTAAAAGATGTAACGCTAAAAAACAGAATTGTTATGTCACCGATGTGTATGTATTCAGTAGAAAATAAAGACGGGGTTGCAACAGACTTTCATTTTGCACACTATGTTTCTAGAGCTGCTGGCGGTACAGGACTCGTTATTCTAGAAGCAACCGCGGTTCAAGAAATCGGCCGCATTTCTGAGTTTGATTTAGGTTTATGGAATGATGAACAAGTTCCAGCTTTAAAAAAATTAGTCGATGGCCTTCATTACCACGGCGCAAAAGCAGGCATTCAATTAGCGCATGCTGGGCGAAAAGCCGTTTTACCCGGTGAAATAGTAGCTCCTTCTGCGATTGCTTTTGACGAAAAATCTGCCAAACCAGTAGAACTGACGAAAGAAGCGATTAAAGAAGTGGTGGCTGATTTTAAACGTGCGGCGTATCGCGCAAAAGAAGCTGGTTTTGATGTCATTGAAATTCATGCAGCGCACGGCTATCTGATCCACCAATTTTTATCACCGATTACGAATCGTCGGGAAGATACTTACGGCGGACCTGCTGGCAATCGTTATAAAATTTTAAGCGATATTATCAAAGCAGTGAAAGAAGTATGGGATGGCCCAATTATCGTCCGCGTTTCTGCAACAGATTATGCACATGGTGGATTGCAATTAGAAGACCATATTCCGTTTGCTAAATGGATGAAAGCAGACGGCGTGGAACTGATTGACGTTAGTACAGGTGGTTTAGTAAATGTAGCGCCGCCAGTTTTCCCGGGTTATCAAGTTCCTTTTGCAGATGAGATTCGTCGCGGGGCAGGGATTGCGACCGGTGCGCTCGGACTTATTACACGTGGTGAGCAAGCGGAAGAAATTTTATGTAACGAACGAGCGGATTTAATTATCGTCGGTCGTGAATTGTTACGTAATCCTTATTTTGCTAAAGATGCAGCCAAACAATTAGGTGAAACAATTGAAGGACCAAAACAATATTCACGAGCTTGGAAATAATTAAAAAGCTTGAAATCCTTTTTGCGGGTTTCAAGCTTTTTTGAACTTTTTTGAACAAAAATCTACAAATGTTGTATATTTTTTAGTCTGTTTATGTTACCATGAATAATAGTTTTCCAGTTAGTTTAAACATACACAAACAAATTAACTGAAAATTGGAATTAAAAAAGGAGGAATCTTTATGACGAAAGTTAATTCTTTTTTCAGAAAAAAGAGTTTTCATAACCCAGCGACAGACAAACATCATTTGAACAAAACGTTAGGAGCATTTGATTTAACGATGCTCGGAGTCGGAGCAGTTGTTGGGGGAGGGATATTTATTCTTCCAGGGCAGGTAGCTTCTGTCATTGCAGGACCAGGAATTATCATTTCATTTATTATTGCGGGAATTGCTTGCTGTTTAGCGGCACTTTGTTATTCGGAGTTTGCATCTAAATTACCAGTCGCTGGTAGTGCCTATACGTATAGTTATCACGTTTTTGGCGAAGGAGTGGCGTGGATTTTAGGTTGGTCGCTGATCTTAGAATACGGCTTGGCTGTAGCGGCGATTGCAAGCGGCTGGTCTTCTTATATGAAAAGTCTACTGGCGGGATTTGACTTGCATATTCCAAAAGCTATTTCATCAGCTTATGATCCGAGTGCGGGAACGTATTTTGATTTACTAGCATTTGTCGTTGTTATGGTAATTGGAATCTTACTTAGCTTTGGAATTCGCGAATCGACGCGAGTAAATAATATTATGGTTTTAGTTAAAATCGCAGTGGTTGTATTATTTATTTTGGTAGGTGCTTTTTATGTGAAACCAGATAACTGGACGCCGTTCTTGCCGTTTGGTGTACAAGGTGTCATTACTGGAGCTTCCACTGTATTCTTTGCGTATATCGGCTTTGATGCTGTCTCAAGTGCAGCAGAAGAAGTGAAAAACCCGCAGAAAAACATGCCAATCGGTATTATTGCCTCACTAGCAGTTTGTACATTGCTTTATATTTTACTTTCTGCCGTTCTTACGGGTGTTGTACCTTATACTGATTTAGTTGGCGTTAGCGCACCTGTTGCCTTCGCACTTCAAGCAATTAATCAAAACTGGATTGCTGGGCTACTATCAGTTGGTGCAATTGTAGGGATGACAACTGTTGTGCTTGTTATGTCTTATGGCGGGACTCGTTTATTGTTCGCAATGGGACGTGACGGATTATTACCTCAATCATTTTCAAAAATTAGCAAAAACGATACACCAGTCAGAAATACGATGATTTTTGCGACAGTGATGGGGCTGATTGCTTCTACTGTACCAATGGAAGATTTAGCGCAATTAATTAATATTGGAACACTGTTTGCCTTTGCAATGGTTTCTATCGGGATTTTCTTTTTACGGAGAAACCCAGACTTGAACCAAAAAGGGTTTAAGACACCATTTTACCCTGTAGTACCAGCACTTTCCTTCTTGCTTTGTGTTTATTTAATGCTTAATTTATCTAAAACAACATGGATCGCGTTTGGTATTTGGTTCGTGCTAGGTATTCTAGTTTATGTATTTTACGGAAGAAGACATTCAGCGCTTCGTATAAAATAAGGTAATAAAAAAGAGGTTTTGCGAAAATGCAAAACCTCTTTTTTATTGATTAACCTTTTAAGCCGGACTTGTTAACGATGATATCATCAATTAAGCCATAATCTTTTGCTTCTTGTGCAGTCATGAAGTTATCACGATCTGTATCACGAGCAATGACTTCGTAAGGTTGACCAGTTTTTTCAGCCATAATGGTATTCATACGTTCTTTGATTTTTAAAATGTGACGAGCTGCGATTTCGATTTCTGTTGCTTGACCTTGAGCGCCGCCAAGTGGTTGGTGAATCATGATTTCAGCGTTTGGAAGTGCAAAACGTTTACCGCTTGCGCCAGCTGTTAGTAGGAATGATCCCATTGAAGCAGCCATACCCATACCGATTGTTTGAACGTCCGCTTTCACGAAATTCATTGTGTCGTAAATGGCCATACCAGCTGAAATGCTTCCGCCTGGAGAATTGATATATAAGAAAATATCTTTTTCAGGATCTTGTGCATCTAGGAATAATAATTGAGAAACGATAGAGTTTGCCACGTTATCATCAATTGCAGATCCTAACATAATAATTCTGTCTTTTAATAAACGGGAATAAATGTCATATGCACGTTCGCCGCGGCTAGTTTGTTCGATTACTGTTGGAATTAAGTTCATATCAAGATTCCTCCTGTTAAATGTATATTTTAAATTAGCTTTGTTTATATCATACACGAATGGTCAAACTAGGTCAAACGATAAAGTCTCAGGCAAACTATTTCAATAAAATTTAACAAAAAGGTATAATGAACTATACTGAAAGGAAGGTGCATCATGAAGAAATTTTCAAAAATTGGAATGTTTTTTGCTGTGTTTACGTTAGCTGTAGTTCTTTTCCAAACAACTGCTTCAGCTCATGGATACATATCAAAGCCGGCAAGTCGTGTTTATTTAGCAAACAGAGGGATCAATGTAGGGGTTGGAGCAGCGCAATTTGAACCGCAAAGTGTAGAAGCTCCAAAAGGTTTCCCAGTAAGTGGACCTGCTGATGGAAGAATCGCAGGCGGAGGAAAATACTCACTTTTAGACGCTCAAACTGCAAATCGTTGGGCAAAAGTTGATATTGAGTCTGGCCCACTAACAGTTGAATGGACATTGACGGCGCCACATAGAACAAGTGGTTGGCAATATTTTATTACTAAAAAAGGCTGGGACCCAAATGCGCCACTGACTAGAGCATCATTAGAACCATTAGCAACAATTGCTGCCGATGGAAGTACTCCAGGAACTCTAGCGACACAAGAAATTAATATTCCGAATGACCGTTCAGGATACTATGTAATTCTTGGCGTTTGGACAATCGCTGATACAGGTAATGCGTTTTACCAAGTTATTGACGCAAACATCATCAATTCTGATGTAGCGCCAATTGCTGATGACGAAGCGCCAACAGCTCCAACTAATTTGGCTGGAACTACTACTCCGAAAAAAGTAAGTCTAACATGGACTGCTGCAACGGATAATATTGGAATTAAAGGTTATGAAATTTTACGTGACGGACAAGTAATTGGAGAAAGCCAAGTTGCTTCATATGAAGATACAACTGTAAATTCAAGTACTGCCTACACTTATACCGTTCGCGCAAAAGATTTCGGTGGAAATAAATCAACATTAAGCAATAGCATTAATGTGACTACAAAAGAAGCTCCAGCAGTGGATAAAGAAGCGCCGACTGCACCAAAAAGCTTAATGTCACACGCGCAAACAGATACAACAATTGCTCTTTGTTGGCAAGCATCTACAGATAATGTGGAAGTGAAAAATTACGAACTATATCGTAATAATACAAAAATCGCAACATCGACAAAAACAATGTTTGAAGATACAAAATTAGCAAGCAATACAAGCTATAAATATAAAGTTTATGCAGTAGATACTTCAGGAAATCGCTCCTTAGTAAGTAACGAAATCACTGTTAAAACAAAACCACTAGATCCAATGAACACATGGAAAGCGGATCAAATTTACCTCGCTGGCGACCAAATTTATTATAAAGGCGTACCATATACAGCGAAGTGGTGGACAAAAGGCAACACACCAGACACAAGTGATGTTTGGAAAAATGAAAGCACAGAAATCCAAGCTTGGAACTCTCTAAAAGCCTATAACGGCGGAGATAAAGTCATTTATAACGGCAAAACATACCAAGCAAAATGGTGGGTTAAAGGTGCAAGACCAGACAGCTCTTCCATTTGGACATTAGTAAATTAATACCTGAGCCAGCAAATCTACGGATGCGCTGGCTTTTTCAAATAAAATAAAACTTGTAAAACCCTAGGAATTTCGCTATAATTATTATTCGTACGGTAAGCATTACTGGCCTACATATAGCCCTCGTGGTGCAACGGATAGCACGTAAGATTCCGGTTCTTAAAATGGGGGTTCGATTCCCTCCGAGGGCATAAAATAGTAATTTGAAGAAATATCTAAAACGTTGAAAAGCCTTGATATTAAAGGGTGGATGGATGTTTTGGAGATTTTTTTATATCGTATAATACCCGTTTTATTCCGTTGTTTTTGTGGCATTTGTGGCAAAATTTGTGGTATTTTCATCTGTTTTTAGTGTGAAAAAAGCATCTACTTTGGACTGATTATGTTGTCTTAAATTAGAACTTAGATGACTATAGTATTTTAATGTTGTATTAATATCATCATGTCCAAGCCTATCCGCTACATAAATAATATCCATACCAGCCTCCACACATAAACCTGTATGCGTATGTCGTAGCTTGTGTAATGTCACTGGTTCAGAATTAATTGTACTGCATATTTTCTTCAAAGCTTTATTACATGAAGCGTTGTCTACGGGCTTGTTATGATAAGTGATGAATAATAACATCAATGGATTTTTAATAGAATGTTCTTTTACATAATCCGTATGCCATGTAAGATACGACTGTAAATATTGAAGTGTTGAGCTATCAATATAGATCACTCGTGATTTTTTTGTCTTCGTATCAATGAACGTATTAGTGTACTTGTAATCCCACGCTTTATTGACCGTTATAGAACGTTTGTTGAAATTAATATCTTTCTTTGTTAGTGCAATAATTTCTTCGAACCTCATGCCTGTCTGGACAGCTAGAAAGATAACTGCTCGTGATATAGAATGAAATTTTGCAAGTTCTTCTAATAATAAATGAACTTTGTCTGTTTCCATGAATTGTGCTTTATTTTTCGCTACGTCCTGTCCGCTTATATGAGCGCCTAGGGCTGGATTTTTCTTCATGTAACCTAAATGGACAGCTTTATTAAAAACCGCTCGAATTTTGCGGTGTCTGGTGTCTACAGTGGATATTGCATAGTCTACAGATAAATGATTAATAAATTGTTGATATTGAACAGCGTCAATCGAATTAAGTTTAATTTTTTCATCGAAATAATCAACGAACTGATTATAAGCGAGATCATATAAATTAATAGTAGATTGACTACTTTTCCCATCTTTAAATGTTTTCATGAATAGCGTATAAAATTCTTTGAAGTTCCATTCTTTCAGAGAACTACTATCATGCTGAACTTGTTTTAATAATTTAGATGCTTTATACATTAAGTTTGTTTCACTTGTATCTGTCAAACGCTTTTCTTTCCATTCACCATCCACTTTGACTCGAAGGCGAACACAATATTTACCATTTGCTAATTTTTTTATCTTCATTAATACCACCACCTAAATCGTTATAATGAAATAGGAGCATTAAGCTCCTATTTTTTTACTTCATATTGTGCGGATTTAATAACTTCTGCTACTTTTGTCTTAGGGTCATTATTTTCATATTGCACTGCCACTACATCATGTTTTCCAATTTTCAAAGTATCGTCTTTTAAATTTAATGATGTTTGTGTTGTTCCAAGTTGGAATTTGTCATTTAAATAACCATCCACATAAATGTATGTTTGTTTTTCTGCATTAAAATCACTTGTGTTTATTCCTAATTGCGTAACTTTTATATCTGAATCATAAAACATAGTTGGAATGTTCCCATTTTCAGATGTCCCGGATGCCGTATCAATCCAGAATTTACCAGATCCAGCATCTGACTTTTTAAAATTAACTTTCTCCACGGTTTTTTCTTCATCACTACTAGTTTTTTCAGTACTTCCACATGCCACTAAGACAAGTGAAAACGATAATACCATCAATATTAAAATACCTTTTTTCATTTTCCCCAGCTCCCTCAATCGTATATGTTTTTTAATGTGTCTTTTTTAAATACTTCTATATAATTACCTAAAAAAATGACATAGTCTTCAACTTCCCACATAAGACCATGTATCTTTTTATAGTGTTTTATAGCGTCTCTGATGAATTGTTCTGGTAAATCGAAGTAGTCAGCTACATCATGATAATATGTGAACCCTAAGTAGTAAGCTCTAATGATACATTCCGATGAAAACAGTAACTCATAATTTTTACGACGTACAAAGTTTTCTTGCTTTTTATTATTAATATCTGTTTCATCTAATATATTTCCGACTGTATGTTTAGAATGTAAATATTCTTCTATTAGTATTACTTTTTTATTTCTGCTATTCATATGTCTTTCAAGTAATATGTGACCGTCAGCGTATATCCCGTAACGATTTGTATTTTTATATAAGTCACATTCAAGAATAGTTATGTGCTTAGAAATGTCATCAATCATAGTTTCTAGTGCATTCATCATATCACCTCAGATAACTTATTTTTTGTGTTTGTCTATGATGAAGTTTACAAAGTCGTTTATCTGTTGTAAGTCTTCTTCTGTTAGATCAGCATCACGGTCTTTAGCGTGTGCGGCAATTGTATCAAACATCTTCGCACCGCTAACACCTTTCTGAATAGCTTCTGCATTTTCTGCGTCGTACTTAACCCAGTCCATTTTATTATCTGTGCGACCAAGTAGATAATCTACTGATACATTGAAGAACGTCGCAACTTTCTCTAAGTCTGCGGCTTTTGGTGATTGATATTTCCATTTATATATAGTACCTTCCCCAAAACCTAATTGCGCACTAAGGTTTTTTACTGTTATTCCGTAATCTTTTGATAATTTTTTTATTATCTCAAACGTAGTCATACCAACACATCTCCTTTGTAATATAAAAATAATTATGCTAAATAGGATAAACCTGTTGACAAAATATACCATTTGGGATATTATTAGATTTGTAAGTTAGTTGGATACAAATTTAGTTAGTCAATCGGATATCAATTCAGTATACATTTAAGTATGATTTAAAGCCCTCATGTTTTAAAACACGCTTAAAATGGGTTATTTACTATATCTATATATTATCCGAACGGGATAAATATGTCAATGATAATTTATGTATTATCCCAAAACACTTACTAAATTTATATCATGATGGAGGTGATAAATTGAGTAATATCAACAATGGGCGTGAGGTGGTTCTTGATTTTTTAGAAAAAAATAATATCACTCATCAAGACTTAGCCACAGCGTATGGTAAAAAAAGAAGTTTAGTAACAAATATTCTAAATGGTTCTGTAACAGGAACATCCGCAAATTTATTCATTCTTGAATTAATCCGCGACTATAAAATTCGAGGAACAAAGGGGGGCGAATAGAAAATGGGGCGTCCAGTTAAAAACAAACGTAGCACACATAACTTCTTATTTGGAGTTTGGACGTTAGAAGAATTTGCACAAGCTAGTCCAAGAACTTACGGGTGGTGGTTAGATAACATAAAAGACTTTCCAGAGCTTGCAGAATTTAGCAATTGGGCTACTAAAAATCAACGTGAAACCTGGGCATTTGATGCAGTGAAAGCGAATGAGTGGTTAATTAAAAAATTTGTATATAAGGAGGTATGAATTTTGATAAGTGAAAGACAAAAGTTACTTAATTCTATCTATCAGCAATTAGCAACGGTTAGAACTCACAGTGAACGTTATGCAGATAATGTTAGTGAGAAGATGTTAAACGCATCTAATAAAGAACTGGAACTCATACTAGGTGATGTTATTTCATATCAATTAGATTATGAAAGAAAAATGGAAAATCATCCACCACGAAGACGGGGTGACTATGACTATAGATGATATAAAAGTTGGTGATGTCGTTATTACACACCATAAGTCACTCGTATCATCTGATGACGGTTTAGTTTACTTCATACCAGAAGGTATTAGACAGGTTGTTACTAAGATAGAAGAAAATTATATCTGGTGTCGCTCTATCATAGATTTTGATGGGATTGTCAGTAGGAAGTTAATAATTACATCTGTTCGTAAAGTAGAAGAAGGAGGAACTAAATAATGAGTATTAGTTATCAAGCTACAATTAAAAATCCATTTAAGTCGTTAGAAGACGTGAACAGGGTTATCAAGGACATCGAAACTAAACTCGAAAATCTTAATGTAGAAGACAGTTCAGATAGTATAGCAATAGATTATTACGAGCTAGAATTATTTGCGCTAAATATGTTTAAAGGGGATCTAATATTTTTAGAGGAAACCAGGGAGGAAATTAAGTAATGAGAGTATATCACACAGAGACACAAGAGGATTTTAACGCACTGATGGAGAAGCTAGAACGTGAAGGCTGTATGTGGTCTATTGGCCATAAACCTACTGAAGGCACATATTGTTGGCGTAGGTATGGTACAGAGATGGTCGTATATGTCAAGAATAAAGATCTCACCATCGGTCACATCGGAGATGTACAAGGTGCTTTACTGATTGAAAAGTACACGAAAGAACCGCTGTATTATGTACAATTTGTTGATACTAATAAGGGTTATCTAAATGTACGAAGTGATGGGGGTAAGTCTTTAAATAATAGTGTGCAAAATGACATTTTTAAAACACAATTTACAGAAGCTGAAATAAAAGAAATGGACGAGCGTTATTGGCAGTTTGCTGTTCTTGTTGACGAGGTGGCGGAATGAGTAAAAGGATTTTAACATATCATTTGAAAAATGGAGAATCAATAAAAACAACTATCGATCATCATAGTTTGGAAATTATGAAAGATAACTTTAGTGGTAAGTTGATAGATGTTAAATACCGCTATTTTGATGCAAAATCACCACGTATATATGCTCTTGATTTATTACAAGTAATGTACATCACTGTAGAAGTTGATGAAGCATGATAAAATTCTACGTCTTTGACAAAATTACTAATGAAAAAATGGAAGTTAAAACGATGAAGTACTACGATAGGAAAATGCCACCTACAGTGTTAGTACTAGCAAACCCACAGTCCGAAAAAGGTGGATGGACTAGCTACGACTATCGACGTATTAAATTGAATGAGCTGATTCCAGACGATACTAAAGAAAATTTTTGGGAGTTAGAACGTCGCTATAAATTGATCATGGAGGGTGAACTATGACAGTAGCCGAGTTAATAGGGAAACTAAAAGAACTTCCATCAAATGCAGATATTTTGCTAACAATCGGATGGAATCACTCGGAAATAGAAGAAGTAGGCTGTATCGAAAATGAACGTAAAGTTTATATAAGCGGCTGGTGACGAGGAGAGTGAAGTATGAAACGTTATGCGTTATATGTCGAGGAAGGAAAGTATATTAGTAGCTTTGAAAAAGAATTGGACATTGCGTTAATAACTACAGATGTTACTGATGCACTAAAATTTACGAGTTTTGAAGAAGCAAATGAAACAGCAAACGCGTTAAACAAAAATATTGTCATGGTGATTGAAGTCACTAATTTAAAATCTATTGTGCAGTGTTAGGAGTGAAAAAATATGATATTTGCAATAGCAATGTACGGGGTCATTTGTGCGGGTCTCGGAATCATTATTGGCATTAATGTAAAGGAGGAAAAATAATGTTAGTAGAAATTTTAGACAATACAGATGTAGAGCCATATTGTTCCGTGGGCGAGGTTTTAAAAATGTTACAAGTGTATCCAGATATGCAAACATGTCTCGTTCGAGGTGAAGAAGTTCATTTTATTATTCCACAATCACAAGTGAAGGAGCTTAACACAAATGAAAACTAAAAAAATACAAGTACGATTTATTAATAATTTGACAAATTGGAATACAACTAAGAAATATAATTTCTTAACATTCCTTGAAGATTTACACGAAGGTGATTTAGTAGTTGTTGAAACTCGAAACGGTCATGCTATCGCTGAATTTATTACTTATGTTGATGAAATGGATGTCAAAGCTGAACGAATTGCATTCAGTAAAGTAGATGTTAAAAGTTTACATGACTACGTTGACAGACTTGCAAAAATTAATCTCCTTAAAAATAAAATAAAAATGGAAGTAGAGGAACTCACCGGAAAAATTCAACTTGAAATCTTAGCCGAGATGTCACCAAAGCTAAAAACATTAATTGATACATTACATTCGTTAGAAAGTGAATTTGATTGAAACTATTCGAACATCAAAGTAAAGCGCTAGATGAAACCTATGAATTTGATCGCGTGGCATACTATCACGATATGGGATTAGGTAAAACCTATACAGGTTCGGAAAAAATGTATGAACTGAATACACCTTACAACCTATTAATTTGCCAGAAGTCAAAAATAGCTGATTGGAAACAGCATTATGAAGATCACTATAACTACAAAGTGATTATCTATGATAAACAAAACATCGAGATTATTCCAGAAGAGTCGGTTATTATCGTGAACTATGAGCGGGCTTGGAGAAGACCAGAATTAGCAAAACTAACAGATTTTACACTCATGTTAGACGAGAGTTCTTTAATTCAAAATGAAAGCTCAAAGCAAAGTAAATTTATTTTATCCTTGCGACCAGCGCATGTAATACTACTGTCCGGTACACCCACAGGGGGACGATATGAGCGACTTTGGAGCCAATTACACCTTCTAGGATGGAACATCAGTAAACAGTTGTTCTGGAAGCAGTATGTGGCGCAAGAATGGGATGAAATCGAATCCCAATATAAAATTATCGGGTATAAGAATGTAGAACGTTTGAAGAGTAAGATGCGTCAATACGGATGTCACTTTCTTAAAACGGATGAAGTCTTTGATTTACCACTGCAAACAGATGTGGTTATTGATTGTAAAACAACATCCTTAATCAACACATTTCGACGTGATTCTATGGTAAATGTGGATGAAGTCACACTCATTGGCGATACTGCGGCAACAGCTTTATTATACATGCGTCAGCTCTGCGGACATTACAATCCCGATAAACTCGCCCAATTGAAAACATTGATTGAATCTACAGAAGATAGATTGATTATATTTTACAACTTTCAAGCTGAATGCGATGTATTAAAACAGATTTGTGAACAGTATGAACGTCCTTATTCCGTTGTAAATGGGAAAGAAAAAGACTTAACCGCATTTGAAGAATATGACAACAGTATCACGCTTGTTCAGTATCAAGCTGGCGCAATGGGGCTTAATCTACAGAAAGCGAATAAGATAGTTTACTTCACGCTTCCGCTCGGATCAGAACGCTTTGAACAAAGTAAAAAACGCACGCATCGCATCGGTCAAGAAAAACCTTGTTTCTATTATTATCTGATGACAAAAAATAGTGTCGAGTGGCGCATCTGGTCAATTCTAAAAGAACGAAGAGACTACACAGATGAACTATTTAAAGATGAGGAGTTGTAAATAATTTGGGTGCAGAAACAAGTTTCAAAGAAAATGTAATGAAATTTTTAAATCAAAATGGCGCATATGCGTTCAAATACTGGGGTGGAAATAAGTTCACTAAAAAAGGAATTCCCGACATAATAGCGTGTATTGATGGTGTTTTTCACGGCATTGAATTAAAAACAGATGTTGGTGTTGTGTCAAAACTTCAAGCTTTCAATATAGATTCAATTCTTAAAGCTGATGGCGAAGCTTATGTTTTACGACCGACCAGCACATTGAAGAATAAACATCAGGAATATGAGGTACCAGAGTTAACTTTCGAACAGTGGAAGAGTAAATATTTTTAAAACTTGAAAGGAGGTGATAAATACATGCAGTTTAGCTATAGTCGTGTGAGTTTATTCAAAGATTGCCCGTACCATTTTAAGTTGCGTTACATTGACAAATTAACCGAAATACCAAAGCTAGACGCAAACAATCCACTTATAATCGGTAATGCTATGCACAAAGGCATTGAGACCAACAGGGAAACAATGTTGGAAGAGTATTACAATAGTTTCCCCGTAATCACGAATGATCAGGTACACGAAGCGATGAAATTGGAGATTTTACTAGAAAAAGTAAAAGAATATTTTGACGATGAAGAAGATGTTGAATACATTCATGAATACAAGATTGATGTGCCCGAATTAAAAGGTTTTGTGGATTTGATTGTTAGATACCCAGATGGAAAATGTTATGTGATTGATTTCAAGTATTCTAATTATATTAAGAACTATGTTGATTCCGGGCAATTACACATTTATCAACACTTCTTAGAAAAAGCTGGTTTTAACGTACAAGGTCTAGGCTACTTATTTGTTCCTAAAACAAATATGAAAAAGGGTGACAGTGAAGAATTATACCAGTTTAGGAGACGTTTAGTAAAAGAGGTTAATCGTTCAAAAGTAACGTTCCTAGAAATACCGTTTAATCAAAATAAAGTAGATGAATTCTTCGCAGATTGTAAGAGAATCAATAACGCAACAAAATATCCAAAAAATGTAAGTGGAAATTGTTTTGGATGTAATCCAAATTTTTCACCAAATTTTTTAGAAGCTATACAAAATGAAAAAGGAGATATTGAAATGACATTACCCAAAAATGAGAGACGAGAAAAGAAAATTGATACACGACCAGACTTATGGTTATACGCAGATAGTTATGTCGGTAAATCGACATTTGTAGACCAGTTTGACAATCTATTATTTGCTAACACAGATGGTAACACGGATAACACAAGTAGCCCGGTAGTAGCTATTAAAGATAAAGTTTGGAAGGAAGGACGACAAACAAAACGGAAATATGGCTGGGAAGTATTCCTTGATATGATACGCGATTTAGAAACAGAAGAGAATACATTTGAAGCCATTGCAATTGACTTGTATGAGGATTTACGTGATCACTGCCGGAATTATGTAATGGACAAATATGGTTGGGAACACGAGTCAGATGGGTCTTATGGTAAAGGCTGGCAAATGGTTACAAAAGAGTTTCAAAATGCCATTAAACGTTTAAAAGCTTTAGACTATCAAATTATCTATATTTCTAAAGAAATGAAAAAGGATGTCACACTTAGTGGCGGGAATGTTAAGACCACATATCTTCCGAATATTGATGAAAAAACTGCCAATTTTACTACTGGTACCGTCGATTTGACTATTCGTGCTTATATGGATAATAAAGATAATCGCGTCTTACAACTTGCTAAACACCCCAATATTTTTGGTGGAGGTAGATTTAATTTCTTAACAGATAAAATTCCGTTAGACATGACTGAATTTATTAATGCTCTAGTTGATGCTCAAGAAAATGCAGTTAAAAATGGTGTTAAAACGGAAACTAAACAGAAGCGTAAACCTCGTGCTGAAAAAGAAGAAGTGGTTGAAGTAGAAGAAGTAGAAGAAACTATTGATGATAATGGTGAAGAACTTGCACCTGTCGCAAAACGTACTTCCTATTACACAGATGGAACTGAATTTGTGAAGCTGGAAAAAGATGATGTTATCCCAGATGGCTTTGAAAAAACAACCAAAAAAGCATATGAAGCTAGTCTTGTTGAAGAAGTAGAAGATGTCGAAGTTGAGGACGAGGAAGTGAAAGAAGCTCCTAAAACTCGTGAACGTCGTCAGCGTAAACCTCGTGCTGAAAAAGAAGAAGTGGTTGAAGTAGAAGAAGTAGAAGAAACTATTGATGATAATGGTGAA
>NZ_JAARZC010000005.1 GCF_014229095.1 Listeria cossartiae subsp. cayugensis
GGAAGTGAAAGAAGCTCCTAAAACTCGTGAACGTCGTCAGCGTAAACCTCGTGCTGAAAAAGAAGAAGTGGTTGAAGAAACGAAGGAAGAAGCTCCACGACGGAAGCGTCGGAAGCGTGATTAAAAATTAGAAGGAGGAACTAAATAAATGGGTTATGTAGTACTAGATTTTGAAACGACTGGTTTAAATTACAAAGACGATGACATTATCGAATGTGCAGTAATTAAGTTAGATGATGACTTAAATGAAGTATCACGATTTTCAACATTTGTGCATACTGAAAAAGTGTTAAGTGAAAGGATAACGGAACTAACATCTATCACGCAATCCGATGTTGAAAATGGAATGAAAATTCGTCACTTATACACAATATTAAATTCATTAATTACGAGTGTTGATATATTAGTATGTCATCATGTTCCATTCGACTCCGCGTTTTTAAGTGAACTGGGTATTGTTGCAAGTAAATATATTTGCACGAAAACGTTAATGAATATGTTAGAGCCAAATGAGTCATCATCATTAATTGCAGTTTGTGCGCGCTATAATATCAAACATGAAAATGCACATCAAGCAATGAGCGATGTAGAAGCTACTGCAAATATACTACGTGAATTCCGTGATGAACTAGATGATTTGAGTAATACGTTAATTGTAAAAGCTGATAGACCTTTAACATTTATTCCAGCATTTACCAAATGTATTAGATTAGATGAGAATTGTTTACCAAGCCAAGTATTAAAAGAAGAAGGGAAATGAATCAATGAAAAGACAACTTACAGTTAAAGAATCTTATTTTGCAACAACAAAAAAAGAGGCGGAGGATGTTGTTAAAGATGCACTTGAAGATAAGCATTTAATCAAACAATCTATTACCGAAAAATCGAGTAAAAATGGTGATTATTTTCAGATTGATGTTGAATTTAAATACAATACCGCACGCGGATTAATGGAGGGAGAATAATATGAGCGAAGAGAAAAAGAAAATTGACTGGGGAAAAATGGATAAGTCGTTTGATTTTACTGGAATTGATGAAAAGGTGAAAGAAGCAAGTGGCGGAGGTGGAGACTTCCCCGAAATTCCGGATGATACGTATGAAGTAGAAGTGGAAAAATTAGAATTAACAACATCTAAAAAAGGTGATCCAATGTTAAGTATTTGGTTCAAGATTTTAGAAGGTGAATTTAAAGGTAGTCGACTTTTCTACAATAAAGTGATGCAACCTCAGAACGATCGAGCGTTTGGTTTCCAAGTTCATCAAAATAACATTATGCTACGTGATCTATCTGATTGGGAAGAAGATGCAGTTGAGTTTGAGAATCTAAAACAATATAATGAGTTAATTTTAGATATTGCGGAATCGATTGAAGAAGATAATTTGGAATATCTTATTGAAAAAGGAACCAATAAAGGTGGCTACGACACATTTAAGATTGTTGAAATTTTAGAATAAAATAAGGGGCTTCATGCCCCTTTAATAAAGGAGGTTCGCAAATGGAATGTTATTTACAAATTACAAATGAAGCCGCCGTGAAAATGATATTGAACGGTGATTATAATGAGTTATGGTTTGAAAAAGACGGTGACATTGTAACGTGTGAAGATCGTTTACTAGATGTTCACGCACTACCAAAATTTAAATTTTTCGTAAGGTTGTCGGATGAAAAATGATTTTCTATGACTTTGAAGTTTTCAAATATGATTGGATGGTTTGTATTGTTGATACAAATACACGTAAAGCACAATCGTTTATCAATGATAATGAAGGTTTTAAATCATTCTATGAGAAAAATAAATATGAAATTTGGGTAGGTTTTAACTCAAGACACTATGACCAGTTCATTTTAAGAGCCGTAATTTTAGACTTGGATTTAAAGGAACTCAATGATTATATTATCAAAAAACGTATATCGGGTTGGAAGTTCAGTCAATTATTTTATAAGGTCCAACTATTTAACTACGATGCTAAACTATCACGTGATAAAAGCTTAAAACAGCTTGAAGCATTCATGGGTCATGATATTCAAGAAACTTCTGTCCCTTTTGATATTGACCGAAAGTTAACCACTCAAGAATTGAAAGATGTAGAAAAATATTGTTTACATGACGTATATGAAACGATAGAAGTTTTTATGAAAGAATCAACTGAGTTTAATTCACACTTAGCATTGATACAAGAGTTTAATTTACCAATAAGGCATATTAGTAAGACACAAGCGCAATTAGCTGCTATCATCTTAGATGCAAAAAAACAACCAGACTTAGAAGATGACTATGACATAATTTTACCATCAACATTAGATATTGAAAAGTATTCGTATGTTATTGATTACTTCAAAAGTTACACTAAAGATATATGTAAAGAGTTGAAAACGGACATTGCTGATGTGAAACATGTCTTTGCGGCTGGTGGCGTTCATGGTGCCAAGAAAAATTATATTCATACTTGTCAATCGGACGAGTTAATAATAATGGCTGATGTTGACCAGCTATACCCAACCATGATGATTGAATATGATTTATTGTCACGTGGTGTAAGTCGTCCGGAAAAATTTGAGAAGATATTAGAAACAAGTCTTAAATTAAAAGCCGAAGGACGGAAAAAAGAACGTGAACCATATAAACGAATATGTAACATCACATACGGCGCCGAAGGAGACAAGTTCAATCCTATGTTTGATGCTCGAAACAGGTTACTGGTTTGTGTTTATGGTCAGTTGTTCATGCTTGATTTAATTGAAAAATTAGAAGCTATTTCATCATTTGAACTTATTCAGTCGAATACGGATGGTGTGCTAATAAAAATCAAAGAAAAAGACTTTGACGTCTTAGACGATATTGTTTTTGAATGGGAAAATCGAACAGGTCTACACATGAGTTTTGACTTCTATCAGAAAGTAATACAAAAAGATGTTAATAACTATTTGATAATTGATGAAGAAGGTAATTATAAAAGTACAGGTGCATATGTAAAACAATTAAGTGATCTGGATTATGATTTGGCGATAGTGAATAAAGCAGTTGTAAATTATTTTGTTCATAATATACCAGTTGAAAATACTATTTTAAATTGTGATCAGTTGATTGAATTTCAGAAGGTTGTCAAGTTAACAAGTAAGTTCGAGTATGCAACCTACAATCGAAAAAAACAAACTGAAAAAGTGTTTCGGGTATTTGCAAGTACTAATGAAAACGATGGTGAACTACGCAAGGTCAAAAAGACGGATGATAAGTTAAGTTCTCAAAAAATAGCTAATACTCCGCTTAATTGTTTTATTGATAATAGTGATATTACTGGTAAGAAAATACCAAGTGAATTGGATAAAAACTGGTATATAAAGCTTGCTAAAAAGAGGATTAAAGACTTTGAAGGAGGTAAATAGATGTCAGACGAAATGGAGTATATAGGTAAGATATTATGTCTCAATGCCGTGATTAAAGAACTAAATGACCTTGATTATTCTAATATTCATGATATTGGAATTAACGTTAGTAATGATAATATTGACAACAATATGTTGATTAATATTTCAATTCCGTTTCACGTAGCACTTGAAATTATTAAACGGCGTTTTGAAAAAGACTCTGAAAATAATAGTAATAAATTTAACAATAATGGTGAAAATGATGTATAAAGGTTATTTGAAAGGTAGCGGCAAACACGCCGCTACGAAATTCAAAAATGGAGAGACAGAACTACTTTCATTCGAAGAAGCTGAACAGCTAGATGAATATGTGGGTCTACTCGAAGATGGAATTGTGATGGTGGATGTAGATGATTATGCTGATGCTGAAAAATTACTTCACATTGTAAATACATTAGAAATTAACTGCTCTGTACTTGAAACTGATAACGGGATGCACTTTTACTTTGATGGCTCCAATCTAACCAGTAACAAGATTAAATGGTATACAGCAATTGGGATTAAGTGTGATTTTAAGCTTGGTACTAGAAATACACCCGACCCGCTCAAAATCAACAAAAAACCACGTCGTTGGATTAAAGAATTAGATGAACTGGATGAATTGCCAAAATGGTTGTATCCAATGAACCGCAAGACCAACCAAATTGCAGAACTCGAAGAAGGTGATGGGAGAAATGATTTTCTATTCACGTATATTCTCACATTGCAATCTGAAAGTTTAAGCAAAGACGAAATCCGCGAAACAATCAATATCATCAATAGATTTATTCTTGCTGATCCAGTCAGCGACGAAGAACTTAATGTTATATTGCGTGATGAAGCTTTTATGAAAGAATCATTTTTTGTCAAAGGCACATTCCAGCATCACAAATTTGCGCATTTTATCTTAAAAGAACATCATATTATCACGCTAAACGGTGTCTTACACATATACGACGAAGGCATTTATTCAGACAATCAACTTGACATCGAACGCGCTATTATTAAAAATTTACCCGCATTGAATCAATCGAAGCGAAGGGAAGTAGTTAGCTATCTACAAGCAATAGCATCAGAAGGTAAAATGGCGCCAGTCCATTATGTGGCTGTGGAAAATGGACTGTTAAATATTGAGACATGGGAACTTGAAGAGTTTACGCCCGAATTAGTCATCAAAAATAAAATTCCCATTCGATATGTCGCGGATAGTTATTCCGAAGTGACGGACAGAACACTAAATAAGATAGCATGTCAAAATAAGCAGTTACGCGCTGTTATGGATGAACTGTTTGGTTATATCTTATTACGTCGGAATGAGCTTGGAAAAACGTTTATATTAACCGGAAATGGGTCGAATGGTAAGAGTACATTTTTAAAAATGTTACGCCGATTTGTTGGGAAAGAATCAACTTCAAGTTTAGATTTAAAAGACTTAAACAAGCAATTTAAAAATGCGATGTTATTTGGTAAACTCGCGAATATCGGTGATGATATTGCAAAGACTCCGATTCGTGATTCATCAGAGTTTAAGAAGTTAACGACTGGTGAAGCTATCACCGTTGAGCGAAAAGGACATGACCCTTTTGACTTTGAAAATTATGCGAAATTGATTTTCTCCGCTAATGAAACACCTATCATTGAAGATAACTCTGATGGTCTTCTACGTCGATTAATGTTGATACCTTTCAATGCGAAGTTCTCACCTCGCGATGACGATTTTGACCCTTTTATTGTCGACAAATTAATGACAGATGAATCACTAGAATATATGCTACAAATTGCAATAGCATCATTAAAACGATTGTTGAAGAACAATAAATTTACACAAAGTAATCTAGTTGATGCTGAACTGAACAAATATAAAATATTCAATAGTCCTATCTTAGGATTCTTAGATGATGTAAATCCTAAGGTAGAAAATGAATCAACTGGTGATATTTTCGCACAATATAATATTTGGTGTCATGAGAATGACTATGAAGCTACTAGTAAAGTAGTATTTTCTCGCGATGTTTGCAGAATCAAAGGTATGAAGACGAAGAATAGTAAAGTTAATAAAAAACAAGTAAAAATATTTGTTACGGATGAAAAGGGATAAAAAGGTTATTATATCAATGTTCTAGTTATTAAAACGTTACAACAGTTACACATGTTACTACTGAATGTGTAACCTTGATAATAGTTGTACTGTCAATGATTAGTTGATATTTAGTTACGGGGTTACAGATGTTTCTAATTTCTTTTATAAGGAAGAAACTAAGAAGATAAATATAATAATAAATAAGAAAATATTATATAATGTGTAACCAAAAAAATATCTTAAAGTGTTGATATATAAAGCTTCATCCATCTTTTTAGTTAAAAATCATCTGTAACCATTTAAGGAGTGATTTAAATGTTCGGATTGTTAATATGCAATATTATTGTGACAAGTATACTTGCTTATTATGTATACAGACTATCTTGTGATTTGTATTCACTTAGAATTGAAATATTTCAAAATAAGAAGGTGAAGTGATACTTTGAAATTAAATAAGAATGATATTCGTTTGATTGTGAAGACTGTGAAAGAAGTGAATCGCGATGAACTAGATGACAAGCAACGCGAGCGAAAGAACTGGAAGTTACGTAATGTAAAGTTACTCATGACAAACTACCGATTATTAAAAAGATATTGTAATGATGTCACTGATCAGATTGACGTCATTGAGAGTATTCTTGAAGAACTAGGACGAGAAAGTTTAATACTTCATTCTATCAATGATAACAAGTTGAAGACGCAAGCAATGATGAAGCATGTTGACAATGTACTAAATGTGTATGAAGATAATTGCTTAAATGGCAATCATGAAGATCAACGACGATATAAATTGTTGTACGAGTTTCATGTAAAGGAACCTCAATTATCAACAAACCGCATTTGTGAAAAGTATAATATCAGTCGAGCTTCATTGTATCGCGAATTGAAACGAGCCTATGAAACAATCGTCATTCTAATGTTTGGTATTGATTCGTTTGATGATTTAGCAGACTATAAAGGCTAGTGAGAAAAAGACGAGAACAACATGAGACAACTAACATGTTATTATGATAGTGTGAGATAGTTAGCTAATACATCTAATTATTTCAAACTGAATAGTTACCTCCTTCTTGAACTCACCTCATATTATTGGGGTGGGTTTTTGTTATGAGTTGGCTAATTAAAAGGAGTTGATTTTAAAATGATTATTAAAACGGATAGTAATAGTAATGGTACATTTTACTGGGATAATGTGGAGAAGCGTACGCGTTTTGTTCGTAAGGGTGAGACACCCGAATTTGAAGTTGTTGAGAATCCGGAAACTATGTTACATGTTGAAACACCTGAGAAGCAGACTATAGAAACAACAGAGACTAAAAAACAAACAGACGACATTCAACTACTAACAGTCAAACAGTTACGTGAAGTAGTCAAAGACAAAGGTCTTGATGTTCCAGCTAATGCAGATAAGAAGACACTCATTGATGCCATCGTTCAAGCGGATGAAGATGATGAATAATGAAGTACTGTTCTTATCCAGCATGTCACAATAAGATACCATCTGGATTATATTGTGATGATCATAAGCGAAGACCTAAACGGAAAAAATATTATAGTAAAAATAAATCATTCTATAACACCGATGCGTGGGAAGATTTACGAAGCGCTGTTTATAGTCGGGATGGTGGCTTATGTCAGCATTGTGGTAAGTTTGTCTTTGGTCGTGATGCACAAGTTCATCATGTGATTCCAATTTGGAAAAATCCAGAATTAAAGTTAGATATAAATAATGTGATTTTAGTTTGTGCAACCTGTCATCCGAAATTGGAAACGAAGCCCCCCCGTACTAAAAAAAATTATTTTGATTCTTGGGGGATAGGTAGCGGGGAGGCACGCGGAGAACTCCGAGAGAAAAAATAAAAATTAAGAGGGGGTGTAAAGTTTGGCGACAAAACGGCAATTACTTGCAGATGAAGCGCATAAAGCTAGAACGATTGAACAAGATAGGGTAAAAGAAATCTTAGTAGCAAATGGAACTTGGTCTACTGCTTTATACCCTCTCTTAGAAACGTATTTGGATGCTTTCGAAATATATTTTGTTATGTATAATGATTGGCGAAGTATTGGATTTAAAGCTACGAAACGACATAGAAATAAAGCTGGTGCAACTAATGAAGTTAAACATCCATTAGCGCAACAAGTCGAAACGTGGTCATTAAAAAAAGCCAAATATTTAAATCAGCTTGGACTAGATAGTAAAAATAAAAAGCTGAAAAATACAGGTCAATTAATTGCTGAAAAAACAAATGTCAGCAAAAAGGAAAAAAATAACAAGCTTGTTGACTTTAAGAAGCGGCATATGGCGGGAGGAAATACATCATGATTGATATGTCAGTCAATTATGCAGATGAATTTTGTGAGCTAGTATCTAAGAATTCTAAGCGTTATCCAAAGTCAATTAAGAAAGCTGTTAAGAGATACAAGACGTGGAAAAAACGGAAAGATATTCAATTTGATTTAGAACGAGCTAATACCATGCTCTTATTTACCGAAACATTTGTAAAACATGCAAAGGGTAAATGGGCGGGACAACCACTTATATTAGAACCATGGCAAAAATTTGTCTTCTCGAATATTTACGGGTGGGTTCATTATGATAAAGAAAAGCAAAAAACGGTTCGTGTAATTCAAAAAGTATACTTGCAAGTTCCTAAAAAACAAGGTAAATCGCTGATGGGTGGCGCACCAATAATTTATGGTATGTATGGTGAGGACGTCAAGGGTGGCGAATTCTATGTGATGGCAAATGACTTTGACCAAGCACAAATGGCGGCTATTCCAATCGCTATGACAATTGAAAATAGTCCAGACTTGGCTGAAAATAGTGATATTTACTATAAAGAAAAGAAACTCACTAGTATTAATTATACATTTGTAGAAGAAATGATTGATGAAGAAGGCGATGATTTTCTTCAAAAATATCGTAACAATTTAGAAGTGCTATCAAAAAGCATTGATGGAGCTGATGGTAAAAACCCCTATATCATATTAGCCGATGAAGTTCACGCGTGGATAAAATCGGAACGATATGACAACTTAAAATCGGCACAAGGTGTGCAAGATGAACCATTATTAATTGTAACGACGACTGCCGGGAAAGACCCCAATACGTTAGGTGTTCGAATATATAAAGAATCAAAAGAAATTTTAAACCTCGACAATGATGATTCGTGGTTTATTTTTATTTCTGAACCTAACAAAGGTTTTGATTGGGAAGACCCAAAAGTTTGGGAAATGGTTAACCTTAATTTAGGTGTTTCAGTTAATATGCAATTTATTCGCGGGCAGTATTTAGAAGCAAAAAGGAATTCGTTTAATAAAGCGGAATTTATGAGTAAGCAACTAAATGTATTCGTCAATTATGCAGAATGTTATTTTGAACTTGATCAACTAGAACAAATAATTGTAGACGATCTCGGCGATTTAGAAAATGAACAATGCGTTGTTGGTATTGACTTATCAAAAACAACAGACTTAACATGTGTGTCGTTAAATTTTCCAGTTGTTAATGAAGAAGGAAAAGGTATTTTGAAATTCAAACAGATGTACTTTATACCTTCGCATAACATAGCCGAAAAAGAAAAGCTTCGAAATGTTCCGTATCGAGAACTAGCAGAGCGCGGGTTTCTTACTATTTGTGATGGTAAGACAATTGACTACAATATGATATTTGAGTACGTCATGGAAAATTATAGTATTTATGACATCTTACAAATTAACTATGATCCCGCCATGTCAGAAAAATTAGTTGAAAGATTTGAACTAGAAGGTATTGAATGTGTGAGTGTTGGTCAATATCCGAATGTGATGAATGACGTAATTGATGACTTTGAAATGCTGTTATATCAAGATCGGGTTTATACTGATAACCCTTTGTTTTTGTTTTGTGCATCAAATGCAAAAATAATAACGAACATCAGTAATCAAAAAGCACCGAGTAAAAGAAAATCACCAGAACATATTGATGGTTTTGTTGCGATGCTTGTTGGACATAAAGAATCAATGTTGATGGTAATGGATTATATATCAGAAGATGACATGAATGATTATCTGGATGATATTTACAATTAGGAGGTGAGAAGTTGGGATTGAGAGAACGTTTTTCAAATTATGTTTTTAAACGGTCACAAACTACTGGTTTATATGATGACATTATTGACGGTGTTGTTCGATATAATTCCTTTTATTCGAATCAAGATGATATTTTAAAAAGTTCTGATGTCTATGAACTCATGCAAGACATTAGTAATCAAATTTCACTTGCTGAAATCGTCGTTGAAGAAAATGGTAAAGAAGTTCATGATCATCCAGTTTTGAAGATTATTAATCAACCAAACAGTTATCTAACTGGATTTGAATTTAAAAAATTACTAATCAATGAATATTTGTTAAATGGTGAAGTATTTCCGATTCTGGTTGATAACCAATTACATTTATTAAACAATGTACAGGTTGAATTAAATGATCAGTTAATTCCCGTGTATAAAAGTGGTGGAACGAAAATATACAATTGGATGATTCGCCACATAAAAAATGTTGGTTTAAATCATTTAAAAGGAGTTGGAATTAAAGAGCTTGCAAGAGACACGTTAGATGGTGTGTTATCCGCTGAAAAGTCACTCACGAATAAATACCAAAAAGGCGGCTTAATGGCTTTCCTCTTGAGATTAGATGCCCATATTAACCCAACGAATGGCGCGCAAAAGAAAATCATTAAAGCTATTCGAAGTCAGTTGGAAGGGATTGACAATCCGAATCAAGTGAAAATAATTCCTTTGGGGAAAGGTTATAACATTGAAACACTGGACTCACCTGTCGACGATGAAAAAACATTGAAATACTTATCTGTCTACAAGAAAGACCTGGGTAAATTTTTAGGTATTAATGTAGAAACATACCAAACTTTAATGAAGACAGACATTGAAAAAGCAATGATGAACATGCACAACAAGACTGTTCGTCCTATATTGAAAAACTTAGAAGACCATTTGAGTCTTCTTTTTTTCGGTAAAAATTCAAATAAGCGGATTAAATTCAAAATTAATATTTTGGACTTTGTCACGTACAGTACTAAAACAAACATTGCCTACAACTTAGTACGAACTATGATTACCACTCCAGACGACGCACGCGAAATGCTAGGTTTTGAAAAACTAAACAGTGATGAATCAAGTAAATTATACATTTCAAAAGATTTGGTTGCTGGTAGTGATTTAGGTAATGCAACTAACGACAGCTTGAAAGGGGGTGAGAATGAAAGTGAAAACGGAACAGAGGACGTTTAACATCAATAATATTAAAACAAGGGATGACACAGATACAGACGTAATTACCTTAACAGGTTATGCGTCTGTTTTTAATTCTTCAACGATGATTTCTGATTGGTTTGAAGAAACGATTGAACAAGGTGCATTTGCAAGGGCAATTAGTGATAACAATGACATACGTTGTTTGTTTAATCACGATTGGGCTCATGTCTTAGGACGAACAAAAGCGGGAACTTTGCGACTTGAAGAAGATGATCATGGTTTGAAATTTGAAGTTACTCTACCTAATACAACAGTAGCGCGGGACTTAGTCGAAAGTTTAAAACGCGGTGACATCAATCAATGTAGTTTTGGTTTTATCCCTGTACAAGAGACATGGAACTATGACAGTGATCCAATTTCACGCGTTATTACTGATGTGGATTTGATGGAAGTTTCTATTGTCTCATTGCCCGCGTATGAAGATACGGAGGTTGATTTAGTCAGAAGTGTCACATTTAAAGAAGATGTTGAAAAGCGTAAAGCAATACTAAAAAAAATTAAAGAGGTGCAAAATTTATGAATAAAAAATTATTGAAAAAAATGAAAGAACAACGTGAAAAAAGACTGGAAGAATTAAAAGGAAAAGTTACGAACGGTGAAATTCGCGCAGCCGATTTGGATGCTGTAAATGGTGAAATTGATACTATTATTGAGGAATTACAAGGTATCAAAGACGAACTATCTGGTGATGAAGATTCTTCTGATGAAGAAGATGAAGAACCCGCAGAAGAAAAGAGTAGTGAAGAAGATGATGACGAAGCTCGTGACGATGACAATACCGATGAAGAGCGTGGTGCTAGTTTAAATCCGGAACAACGTGATGCAATTATGGGTGCTATTAGTAAAGGTTTAAATGTTCGTGCTAAAAATACTAATAAACAAATTGAAAAGCAAATTCGATCCGCATTTGCTAATTTTGTCGTTGGTAATATTACCGAAGCAGAAGCACGCGCACTAGGTATTGATGCGGGTAATGGTTCGGTGACAGTACCGGAGGTTGTAGCATCGGAAGTTATCACATACGCACAAGAAGAAAACCTACTTCGTAAGTACGGAACAGTAGTACGAACGGAGGGTAATGTTAAATACCCTGTTCTAGTTAAAAAAGCCGCGGCTAATGTGAATAAAAAAGAGCGAAGCAATACTGATGAAATTGATGAAACTGTTACCGAATTTGATGAAATTCTACTGTCACCAGCTGAGTTTGACGCGCTTGCAACAGTAACAAAAAAATTACTCAAAATGTCTGGTGTAAATGTTGAGGATATTGTTATTGAAGAATTGAAAAAAGCGTATGTTCGAAAAGAAACTAATTACATGTTTAATGGTGACGATGCTGGAAATGAAAATCCGGGGGCATTAGCAAAAAAAGCAGTAGAATTCACACCTTCTGTACCTGTTAATTTGAAAGCAGAAGACGCGGGGCAAAAGCTATATGATGCACTAATTGAATTAAAAAATACACCTTGTTCAGACGTAATGAAAAAAGGGATGTTTATTGTTAATCGTGCGGCATTAACTGCCATTGAGCAAATGAAAACAAATGACGGTTTCCCATTATTACGCCCATTCCAACAAGCAGAAGGTGGAATTGGTCACACGCTTGTAGGTTATCCGCTTGACTGGACAGATGCTACTGATAAACCGGGTGATGCTAATCTACCTCGTTTATACTTCGGTGATTTCAAAGCCTTTAAAATTCAAGATGTCATTGGTGCATTAGAAATTCAGAAACTAGTTGAAAAATATGCTAGTACTAATCGCGTCGGTTTCCAAATTTATAATCTTCTCGATGGACAATTAGTTTATAGTCCATTTGAACCAGCAGTGTTTAAAATGGATATCCCAGAAGTGACAGGTGCATGAGTGTAGATATTGAGAAATTTAAATCGCATATTCACTTTGAAGAGGGCATGGACGATAGTTTGTTAGAATTTTATTTATTGCAAGCTACAAGTTATGTCAAGAATGGAACAGGTGAAGAGAATGAACAATTAATACTTCTAGTTGCATCTGTTTTTTATCAGTTCAGAGTATCCGAAAAAGAGTTGGAGTCAGCGCTTAATGCCTTGACTCCATTTTTTGTAGCGGAGGTGTACAATGCCGAAAGTGACGACGAATAGCCGAAAATGGAAAGCGGAGGTTATGAATCGAGTTCAAACAATTGATAATAATGACCGTCCAGTAACAACTTATACATTCAGTAGAATTGCTTACTATAAGACACTCGGTGTAACATCAACTGAAAAATATCAATCCGCGAAAGAAAGTTCTGAGGTTGTCAAACGTATTAATATCGCATTAGATAATCGAATTAATACGAAAGATTTTGGAATCCGGATTGGTGAGCAGATGTATAATATTGAGCGAATTTGGACGGATGATGATCAGCGGGAAATGGAGTTGAGTTTATCCTATGTTGATTGATTTTGAAACTTTTCGAAGTCTATTAAAACGGACTGGTATTCCTGTTTATCGTAATAAAGCAGTAAATAATGAAAACTATCCTTTCATTATTTACACTCATGCTTTTGAAAAAGATAAGCGGGCTAGTAATAAGTTAGTACGTAACATAAAAACATTTCAAGTGTCACTATTTACGACAGGAACAGAGGAAGATATAAATGTGTTAACGAGCATTTTCAATACTTATCCGATTGGATATGCTCCATTTCGAAGTATTTCTGGTGATGAAAATGATGATACAGTAACAAATTTCTTCACGTATGTTGAGGTGATTTATTAATTTGGCGAATAGAAATGGATTTGAAGATGGTTTGCAAAAATTAGGTAAACTATCTAATGTAAATGAATTAATTGCTGTTGAAGCATTAGAGGAAGCCGCTAATTTTTTCGTTAATATGTTACGTCCCGCGATTCCTCGTTCAGTGAGTAATCGACAACATCTACAGAATTCATTAAGTGTGAAAGTAGAAAACAATATCGTCATTGTATACTTTGAAGATGAAAGTTTTTATTGGCGATTTGTCGAACACGGGACAAGTAAACAACGTGCGCAAAATTTTGTTCGTGGAACATATGAACAAAATCAAGCGAAAATTGAAGAAATCATGTTAAGTAAAATAATTAAAAAAATGGAGGTATAAATAGTTATGGAAGAAAAACAAGATCAAATGATTTACCCTGTTGGTGTAGATGATTTACTAATTTGTATGATGGTGGAACAAGATACATCTACAGGTGCGCCGAAATATGATTTAAAAGTTTGGCGTTTACCAGTAGTGGTAAAATTGGGTATCAAAGGAAATGGATCAGTAAAAGCAAAGTATGCTTCTAATAAAATGTTTGCTCGGGTGGGACGACAAACGGAACACGAGTTATCTTTAGACTATGTTGCCATTCCGGTTGCACTGTTTGATGTAATGCAAGGCATTACACATAATGAAGGTGTTTCCTTCTCAACTACTAACGTTAAAGAAATGCCAACGTTCGCATTAGGTTTTATTGGACCGCTATCTGATGGGTCACAAGGTTGCACTTGGTATCCTCGTGTTCAATTATCGAATGCGGAAGAATTGGAATTTGAGACCACATCAGAAGAAATTGAAATCAAAGATTTAAAACTTACTATGACGGCCAGCGGGTTACGCAATAATTCTGTGTTATATTCACAGTTTAATCCATTACGTGATTCTATAAAAAATCTAACATTGGAGAAATATATTTCTACAGTTGTTTATGATGAAGAAGTTGTTGCAGAATTAACTAAACCCTGAGCCACCCCTCATTGACGAGGGGGACGAAACAGAGGAAGAAACAGAGGAAGAATAATATAGAAGGAAGTGACCATTTTGGTAAAATTAAAAGATTTAGTAAATGTAAATATTAACAGTGATGTTATTCGAATTCAAGGTGTTGACATTCCTATAAAATTTACTATGGAAACATTCGAGCACATTGGTGATAATTACAAGGGCGGTTATACGAAATTTGAAAAAGATATGAATAAAATGTTAAGTAGTAAAAACACTAAACTAATAGGTGGTAATGTAACAATTATGCGCCTACTCGTCTATGGCATGGTTCGATCTGGCGGTACTGAATGTACATTAGAACAATTAGAAAATTCTATTGCTATAAATGAATTAGTAAGTGTCTATCAAAAAGCACTTTCTATTTTTGCGGGTCAGAACTTTCAAAGCGAGGACATGAAGCGAATTAAATCTGGAAAAAAGTAAATAGTAAAAAATCCCACGACGAAGATGTGCCGTGGGATTTTTATTTGTATGTAGCTATATCAGTATTAAATTGGGATTTACATTATTTTTTAAGTGCAACCCCTCGACATTTTATACAGCAATATGTAAAACATTTGGAGTTTACTAATCCGGATGCACTTAACGTGATAACTAGTGAAACATACACCATGGACGCAGTACCGTTATTTGGTTAGATTGGAGGTGAAACAATGTCAGATAAAGCAAGTAATGTTGTTTTAAATTTCAAAATGGATGGTCAAGTGCAGTACGCACAAACGATTAAAGAAATCAATCAAGTAATGAACATCGCCGCTAAAGAATACAAAGCACATATTGCCGCGATGGGCAATGATGCAAGTGCTACTGAGAAGTTAAGTGCCACGCAAAAGAAATTGGAAATTCAACTTGAAGGTGCACAGAAAAGAACTGAAATGTTGCGCGCTGAGTATGAGCGAATGAAAAATGACACGAATACCAGCACCGATGCGCTAAACAAGCAATATGGGAAATTAGTAGACGCAGAACGTGCAGAAGCGTCACTTTCTAATCAGCTTAAATCAACAAATGCGGCACTTGTAGAGCAGAATTCTGAAACAATGAAAAACCATAAAGCGCTCGAAGGTCTCAAACAAGAATCAAGCGAGTTGGATGCTGAAAGTCAAAAGCTAACGAGTGAATTTAAATTACAACAGTCAGAACTAAGTGATAATGCAACCGAAGCAGAAAAATTAAAAGTTGCGCAAGATCACTTAGGTAAGCAGCTGAATTTGACTGAAAAGCAAATTCACAACATGGAACAACAACTAGAACTTGTTAAAAAAGAGTACGGTGAAAATTCATCCGAAGCTAAAAAAATGGAAGCCGAACTTAATGATGCGAAAACATCATTTAACAACTTAGGCAAGGAAATGAAAAACCTTGCCGATGATTCAAAGCGGTCACAAGATGAAATGAAACAATTAGCCGCTACAGTTAAAGCCGATGCTTTTATGAACGCGTCACAAAAAGTAGCCGACTTAGGTCAAAAAGTAAAAGAGCTAGGGAGATATGCGCTTGAAGCTTTTCGGGAAGTTGACGAAGGACTTGACACGGTTATAACAAAAACGGGCGCCACGGGCAAAGCTGGGGAAGGTTTAACAAATGTATTCAACAACATTGCTGGTAATTCTAAATTTGAGTTTCAGCAAGTCGGTGACGCCGTTGGTGAGGTTAATACGCAATTTGGTTTAACGGATAAGGCGCTAGAAGACACATCTTTACAATTGTTAAAATTCGCCGATATTAATGGTTCAGATGTTACTACATCAACTATGAACGCAAAAAAGGCGATGGAAGCTTACGGTTTAGAAAATAAAGATCTAGCAATGATTATGGATAGTGTAACGAGTGTTGCACAAGGTACCGGACAAAGTGTAGATGATATTTTTGATAAAGCGGTGAAAGGTGCGCCGCAGATTGAAGCCTTAGGACTTTCATTTGCAGATGGTGCGCAGTTGATGGGGAACATGGAAAAAGCTGGTGTTGACTCAAGTGCAACATTATCTAGTTTAACAAAAGCCAGTGTTGTTTATGCGAAAGAAAATAAAACGCTTGGCCAAGGTTTATCCGAACTAGAAGATAAAATTTTAGGTGCTAAAACTGAAACCGAAAAAATCAATATTGCGGCTGAGGTATTCGGGTCGAAAGGTGCACCACGGATGGTTAAAGCAATTGATGAGGGGCGTTTAAGCTTAGATGGTCTTGCTGGAACAGCCGAAGCATCAGCGGGTACAGTATCAAAAACATTTGATGAAACACTTGATCCGATTGACAAGCAAGATGAAGCAGTGAACAACTTAAAAATTACATTTGCGGAATTTGGCGATACGATCAGTGAAGTTCTAACTCCTATTCTAGAAATACTAACATTGGTAGTGAAAGGGTTAGGTGCTTTACCTAAACCATTTCAAGCCATATTAGTTGTGCTAGGGTTGTTACTGATTGTCGCTGGTGCAGTTTTACCGCTTATTGCATCGTTTGCAGTATTTGCCGCCGCGGCAGGGGTAGGTATGGGTGCATTAGTTACAGCAATGCTACCTGTAATTGGCATTATTGTTGGTATTATAGCCGTTATTGTACTACTTGTTGCTGGATTTAAGTGGTTATGGGATAACGTCGAGGGTTTTCGTAATTTCTGGATTGGTGTCTGGGACTGGATAGTAAACGCCTTTAAGTCGGCATGGGATGCGATTCAGCCGGGACTAAAAGCGATAGGTGACGCCCTAAAAAAATTCTGGGAAGAATATAGTCCGCTACTCATTGATGCAGTAAAGTGGATAGGTGATAAAATAAATGAATTTATAACATTTATAGAACCAATTTGGACATTCTTCTGGGAAAACGTAGGGTCTACACTTAAATTTGTATGGGACATGATTGTTTCTACTATAAAATTCGCACTTGATTATTTGGGCGGATTGATTGATATTTTTGTCGGTTTATTCACGGGTGATTGGGATAGAATGGCGAAAGGGATTAGTAAAATTTGGAACGGGCTATGGAAATTTGTAACTTCAATTATCGAGTCTGGTAAAGATGCTGTAATGTCCAAAATTGATTCACTCGTTAAACTTGCCAATAAAGCTATTAAATACTTGGCTGATACAATTGGTGACAATTTCAAAGCGATGGAAGCATTTATGACTGATCCGATTGGTGCGGCAAAAGATTTTATCAAGGATATTCTTGATGATATTACTGGGTTCTTCGATAATTTAGACTTGAAGTTCCCTGAAATTGAAATGCCAAAGCTCCCGCACTTTAGTTTAGATGGTGAGTTTTCACTTAAAAATATGACCGTACCTAGTCTTAATATTGATTGGCGGGCGCAAGGTGGTATTTTCACACAACCCACAATTTTTGGTGCAAGTGGTGGAAGGTTACAGGGAGCTGGTGAAGCTGGTGATGAAGCAGTTTTACCGTTGAATGATAAAACATTAGGTGCAATTGGTAAAGGTATCGCGGCAACGATGGGTGGAGGTAATGGAGAAATACACATACATGTTGAAACTCTTGTGGCGGACAATATGGCAAGTATAGACCGATTAAATCAACGACTTCAAATGGGGGCTATGAAGTCTAAAAATATGCTAGGACAGAGGTGATAAAATGTCAGCTCCTTTTTTTGTGTTTAATAATATTAGTTCACTAGATATGAATTGCATTATCGAAAATGAACTACCTGAAATCACTCCCGCAAAACGTGTAACAGAAAAAGCAGTTGTTGGACGTAATGGGTTGTTAACTCAAAGTTTTGGTGATTATGATGCGTATGATTATCCAGTAACATTTACTATTTTAAAATATGAAGACTTAGAAAATGTAAAAAAATGGTTGCGTGGTAGTGGTCAACTTATCACACATAACGATTTAGACAAATTCCGTACTGTACGCATAAAAGAAGATGTTAGAACGTACGAAAACGAATGGGATACATTTTGGACTGTCACAGTAGTGTTTCGATGTGATCCGTTTAGACGTCAAATTAATGAACCTACGGTGACACTTAAAACTGGTGAAAATAACGTCGTCAATCAAGGTCATGAAAACAGTTTCCCGCTGTTTCGTTTTAAAGTAACAGCTGGAAATATCACATTAATTATCAACAATGAGACTTTCACTATCATTAGTACACCTGCTAACAAAGAAATCATTTTGGACTGTGAAAATGGTTTATGCTATGCCGATGGAACTTATATACGTACGTCGGGGGAATTCCCGTCACTTGTAGAAGGTGAGAACACTATTACGTTAAGTGGTAGCACTTCTCTTGCTGAAATGGACAAACGGAGTGTGTTCTTATGAGACATCAACTTAAACACATCTATTTATTTGATTCAAAAGATACGAATTTTAGTTCTAACGGTTTTGGTGCGTTGATTGATTTTTATGATGAACCAGTTGTAAAAGAAGAAATAAATGGGGAATTTAGTTTTGCTGGAACGTATAAAATCGACGGTCAACTTGCCAAGTTAATCAAGGACGGTATGTTACTAAAAGTATATTGTTCTGATCGAACTTGGCAAATGTTTCGAATCTCTCGACCGACGCGAAATATCCCGCTGATGACGATTGACATTTTTGCGTATCATATCAGCTATGATGCTAACCGGAACTTTATCGAAAAGTTTTTCGAGTCAAGCGGCTCTGGAAGTAAAATAATGTCTGGTTTACAGCAAGCACAGACGTTTACACAACCGTTTAAATTTAGCTCGGATGTAGTCACTACACATCAGTTTACAGCGAATGAAGTTAATCCGATTGATGCACTCATTGGCTCTAATAACGGTATTCAGAACCTAACAGGGGTCACAGGTGGTGAGCTACAACGTGATAACTATAATTTACGATTAAAAACGCGATTGGGTGAAGACCGAGGTTTCAGAATTGATCTAGGAATTAATCTTAATTCCATCAAAGAAACGATTGACGATAGTTCTGTAATTAACAGTTTGTACTTGATTGGAGCTACCCCGGAGGGTTCTTATTCCGCTAATCCTAAACCAATTACGTTTAAGTATTTAGAGATTCCTAAATTAACTAATGAAACGCGCATTATCGGTAAACGTACTAACTCCGAGTGCAAAACAGTAAATGACCTCAAAAAATGGGGTCAATCACTGTTTGACAAAGACAGAATACATGAGGTGAAAGTAGTTCATGAGGTTGATATGGAGGATTTGTCACAGTATGAAGAGTACAAGCATCTAACAGCACTAACGGAGCTTGTAATAGGTGATACGGTACATGTCAACGGTCGTGAGTATATAGGTGCTATTAGTGAGCGAGTTGTTTCTACTGAGTGGAATCCGCGAACCGCTAAATATAAAAAATTAACGCTAGGTAATGACTTCGATTTATATACTTTATCTCAAAATGAGACTGTTCAAAAACAAGTTAGTGAAATGAATCGAATCACGAATGACTACATTGAACGTATTAAGTCAGCTACTGAATTAATCACCGGGCAAAGTGGCGGACACGTCATTTTTAGACCTAAGGACAAGCCATCTGAAATTTTAATCATGGATACAGATGATGTAAATACTGCTAAGAAGGTGTGGCGTTGGAACTTAGGTGGTTTAGGTTACTCTTCAACAGGTGTCAACGGTTCGTTTGGTACGGCTATCACGCAAGATGGTGCTATTGTAGCCAATTTTATTACGGCAGGTGAGTTATCTGCCGCACTAATAAGAGTTGGATTTAATAAAATCGGTGATGTTATTAACATTGCAAGTAATGCGTTAGTGGTCTATAACGGAACAAAGAAATTAATGGAGTTGACCAAAAACGGTTTGCAGTTTTGGAACGCTTCTGGCTCGGAATTAGCTCGTATGGGTATCACAGGTATTCAAGACATTAAAGCCGTGGCTGGATACGGTCGAGATATGACAGGAAAAGGCGTATTTATAACGAATGAAAATGGGGAGTTTATCCAAATTGGAAATGGTGATGGTACAGCAATTCAGATTTGGGACAAAGGAAACATTGTCAGTGGTACAACACACGCTGATGGATTCCATCACGTCGGAACGTTTGCGGCTGGTAGTGATGCACCCACACTTATCGCGGATAGAGCTGGTGTATATCTCTCTGGTTCAGTTTATATTAATGGTAAAAAAATGTAGGGAGGTAAAAAAATGGCAACAAATGAAGTAATTATATTATCTATGTCAGATACGAATTACGTTGGATCGTTAGTTATTCGACGAAATGACTTAGATACACCGCAGAAACGATTTAAATGTGTTCAAAAAGACGGTACACCGTTTAATTTTAAAGATTATACGATTGTTTTTGAGGTCAGAACACCAGCCGGGAAAATCATTCGTGATTACAATAGTGAAACGCACAAAGCATTTACAAGTGAAGATGCGGAAGATGGCAGTTTCACTTATACATTTTCAAATGCACTATTTAATGAAGTTGGAGATTATCAACTTGCGTATTTTGTATTCGAAAAATGGGACAATAAACGCGAATCAATGTTAAATCGAAAAAGTACACAAAACTTTTCGTTTAAGATTGTTGAAGATGCCTACCAAGGTAGTCCGAAGCCTTCTGATTCATTGGCAGATTGGCTTCAACTGTTAGAACAATATCAGTCATGGCGGAAACAATTAGAAGATATTATTTTTTACGATAAAGAAAGCTTACTGGATGAACTAAATGAGCTTAAAACAACCGCTGATACGTTACAAGCTAAGTTTGATGATATTAACC
Organism: Listeria cossartiae subsp. cayugensis; assembly: GCF_014229095.1. Taxonomy (GTDB): domain Bacteria; phylum Bacillota; class Bacilli; order Lactobacillales; family Listeriaceae; genus Listeria; species Listeria cayugensis. The sequence continues at coordinate 21,277 of NZ_JAARZC010000005.1, forward strand.
CAGCACAACTTACGCCTTTAGCTGATTTTAATGATCATAAAAATAACGAAGATATTCACGTTACTGCCGTTGATAAAGATAGCTGGAATGATAAAGAAACAACGGTAGCATCACAAGAAAAAGCAGATAAAGCGCTAAGTGATGCTAAGACATATGTTGATAGTAAGACAACACAAACTGTCTGGACTGGTGGTTATCATATGACTGCAGCACACACTGTGACACCTTCAATTCCGCTTAATAAATGTAAGGCGTGGGTAATCTACTGGTCTAAATATAGTGGCGGTTCTGCTCAAGATTATTACTGGTGTACGCAACTTGTTACAAAGGAAGTTTTAGGAGGTCATAATTTTGACATCATGATGGATGGTAGCGCAGTTCATAAATATATTTATATCTCTAATACACAAATAACTGGTTCGAATGATAATAGTGTTGGAACGAACGGGCAAGCTGTTATGCGTAAAGTGGTTGCGATACTATAAGTGGTAATAAATTAAAATGGTGTGGTGCTTCAAATAATACATGTGACACAGATGAAAATAACATATTGAAACGAGGTCAGAGGGATGGACATAAATACGCTTGAGCTGGTCAAGCCAGCCGTAAATTTTCTTTTTGGGGAGGGAAAGGCAGTGATTCACTTTCTTATTTTTATGATCGTTTTAGATTTAATAACGGGTTATATGAAAGCTTTTAGCTCTAAATCTAAAATGAGTTTTAAATCTTCATTAAACTACATTGGTTTAATGAAAAAACTAGGCATTATTATCGCCGTTATGGTAGCCGCTACGGTAGACGCTGTTAGTATTCATATCGCAAACGGACAACTACACGTAGCTTTAATTTTCACGGTTGCAATGATCATCATGGAATGCTTATCCGTTGTAGAAAATCTCGAAGAAATAGGTGTTAAAGTTCCGATTCTAACAGATTTATTGCATAAAATGAGCAATCAAATTACAAGTAAAACGAACGGAAAGGATGAAGAATAATGTCAAAAAAACTAAAACTAGCTATATACGCAGGTCACGGCGGAGTTGATTCCGGCGCGGTAGGGAATGGCTATCACGAGGACGATTTGGCGTTGGATGTAGTGAAACGAACAACGAAAGTATTACGAGGTGCAGGGCATACAGTTATTAATAACCGAACGTCTGACGTAAATCGAAATATTTCGGTGGATGCAAAACTCGCAAACAGAGAAAAAGTAGACGCAGTTGTCGAAATCCATTTTGACTCAGCCACACCAACTGCAGAAGGAACGACTGGGTTTTATTGCGAAGGTTCTTCTTCTAGTAAAAAATTAGCACAATGCGTTAATGATAAGTTAGATGATGTTTTTAAAGATCGCAATGTTAAACCAGACACAAGCACACGTCACGGCCGATTAGGTATTTTACGAGAAACAAACGCAGTTGCAACGTTGCAAGAAGTTGCGTTTATCACTAACAAAAACGATATGATTAAATACAATCAACGTGCCGATGAAGTAGCGACAAAAATAGCTGAGGGGATTCTTTCGTATTTTGATGAAAAGTTACCCGCGCAAAACCCAAATCGCCATTCTGGCGCAATTGTAGATTCTATTCCAGCTTTACCGAAACCGGACTTTAAAACATCACCCACACAGATGTTCAAAGCCGGGACATCAATACTTGTTTATGATCACAACAAGTATTGGTATAAGACGTATATTCACGATAAACTATGCTACATTTATAAAGATTTCTGTGTTCCAAATGGTCAGAAAGATGTAAAAGGTCGTATACCTGTAAAAATTAAAAGTGCGAAAGACCTTCGTATCCCTGTTTGGAATAATACGCGACTAAATAGCGGTAAAATAAAGTGGTACAGTCCTGGCACAAAATTATCATGGTACGATAATAAAAAAGGCTACTTAGAATTGTGGTACGAAAAGGATGGTTGGTATTACACTGCTAACTACTTCTTGAAATAAAAAAAAGACCTCTTGGCTTCATTGCTGAGAGGTCTTTTTTTTTATTTTTAAACAAAATATTAAACATGTAAAATCAAAAAACTGCCATTTTTTCAGTTTAGCTCGCTTTTTAAGATGATTTCTTGATTGTCACTTTTCATCTCATCTTCATCAGTAGCGATTTCTAAATCATCGTCACATATTTGTACAATGTTGATGTAATATGTCACACCGTTTACGTCAACTGTTGAGTAATCAACTAATTTTTCATCTAAGTATAAGTTAGTATCATATTCACATTCATCAGTGCTAAGAGTGCAAAGAGCTACTGCATATTTTTCATTTTTTGTAACAACTACATAGTCACTATCATGTAGAACTTCCTTTGCAAAATCCGGTGTAGACTCTTCAAAGTCATCAACTAATTTTATAAATTCGTGCATTGCTTCTGCATACTTTCTTTGTGCTCTTGTTAATGTCATCATTCATCATCCTTTATGTTTTTTACCATTCTTCTATTTTATTACCTTCACTGTCAGATAGAACAAAATCACTTTCGTTTTCAAAAGATAACTGTATGAGTGTTTCAAGACTAGTTTTATCACTATCATCAAGTTCTTCTTCCTCTTCTTGTAGGTCTTCTAACCATTCTTTTGCTCCACTTTCAATGTTTGCTTTATATTCTTTCCATGTTAGTAATCTGTCTGTAGCTTCATTGTACCAGTATGTAGTTTCCATTTCCATTTCTTTTTCTAGATCAGTTAATTCATCTAGTACAGTACCCGGTGTTTCGCCAACAGCTTCACTAATCAACTTGATATTTAAAGCAGATAGATTATACACTGATTTAGAATCAGCAAATCTTAATGTAGTTTCTCTAATACCTGATTCTTTTGCCAGTTTGTAGAGTGTCCAACCTTTTTTCTCTTCTGCATATCTTTTAATAAATCCGTTCATCATTCATCATCCTTTATGTTTTTATTTTGTGTTCCCTTGCTATATTTATACTATACAACAATATATTGTTGTAGTCAATAGTTTTATTAAATTTATTTTAAAATAAAAAAGCATCAAACCGAAGTCTGATGCTTTTTCCCTTACTTTTCATAGTAAGTAGTTAAAAGTTGTAGCTCTTCACGCACTAAACGCGTGTGTCTACATTAAAATTTACATTTCACAATAAGTAACTAAACTGCGCCGAAACAGCGCCAGAACTTATTAAGTTCTTGAATACATAATAACATGCGATTTTGATATTGTCTACTGATAAAATAAAAAATACCCCGAAAAAATTCGAGGTTGCTGTTATTTAGAACAGCTAAGTGAGATGAATGAAATCATGATTGAACGAATAATATCGTTCATGTGAATATTATTGCACAATCACAATCATATTACAATAATAGATTTTTGTGGTAAAATTTGTGGCGAATACCTTTAAAATGCCTATATATCAGTATGTGTTAATCCCTCCGAGGGCATATTAAAAAACATCTCACATTTGGCAAAAGCCATTTTGTAAGATGTTTTTTCTTTTTATTTAAAAATCGTATTTTTTACTTTCCAATCTTCTAACTTAATGAAAACCCAGAAACCATAAATTCCGATAGTAATAATAGTTAGCAATAACCATTTAATCCAGTGACCAAAAAGTCCAACCGCAGAACCTTGGAATTTCAAACGTCTTCCTTCAATAACAGTATGATTGATTTTCCAGCCATAAACCATACACAAAGCCCATGGATAACAAATTCCAGCAGTACAAATCGTCACCAAAGTCCCAAGTATCGTCCAACCGATATATTGCAGTAAACCTCCATCAAAAAATGATGTTCTCCCGTTTCGTGTTTCGATGTTACCTAGTTCTCCCATTTTTCAAACCAACTTCCCTTTAATATTTATATAATCGTAAAAAACGTTTATACCAGTGTAGTAAGCACTAATATTGATATCAGCATGAATGAGTGGAGAAGAGAATACTGGATTTGACTTTTTTGTGAATTATGAGGGGGAAGTGTTTCTTGGTAAATGGTTTAAGCGTTTTGTTTTGAGGTGTAGTTTGATAAACTGTTATTGTGAAGATGCACGCAAGTTTTTGAATGAAAAACAACGAAGATTACAAAAAGGAGATTAAAAAATGTGTCAGAAATTGCAAACGTTTTTAAAAGAAAATAAAGCGAACTTTACAATTAAATATGATTCTGAAAGAGTAGATAAAAATTATACTGTAGTACTTTTTGATACAGAAAAAGGAGAAAGTATATGTAGCGGGGATACTGACTCTATCGATATAGTAGAGAATGAAATTATGAAGACTTTGAATGCAAAAATTGATTTCACTAAGATAAATCAATTTTTTTATGAGGTGAAAGAAAAATTTCTAACTACAAAAACTAATTATTTTATCGTAGGGATATACCAAACGAAGGATTTTTTAGACTACCGTATATCAATATTTGGAGAAATGGTAAATATAAGAGAGACATTTAGCTCTTTGGAAGAATTAGAAAGGTTTATAAAAAATAATGATTGAATAAATATCAATCATTATTTGCGGGAGTTAACGGGAAATGCTGTCTAATCTATTATTATGGTATAAGAGAGGGAAATATGAAAATTCAAACTTACGAAAACAAACTAGTTAAAGATAAGCTAGAAATAGATTACTATGTACCAATCACAATAACTTTTCCCGAAAATGCAGATAAATATAGACTAGGAGAACTCTATTACTTTTTATTTATCAATGAACATGACTCACTTGTTGAAGTTAAAATCAATGCTATCACACAAAAGATTGTGGAATTGGTTGTCGTATCCATTAATGATATAGAAGATAGTAATTTGGTAGTTGAAAAATATACAGAAAAAAACCCATTAATTCAAACGACTATTTTTGATGCTTATCCAGTTATAACTAAAAAATCTAAGTTTAAAGTGTATAGAGCGCATAAAAAAATATATTTTAAATTTGATGGAGAGAAAATATTTACTGTTATGAAAATGTCTAATCGTGTTGCTTTATTTCTAAACGAAGATAATAAGATTGTAGGAATGGAATTTTCTGGTTTTACAGAGGATGAGTGGAAAGAACTTGATGAAAGCATAAGATGTAAATCAAGCTTAAAGAGCACCTAAAAGCGATAAGCGATTAAAAAGCACTCTAACCCTGCTAATATTTTTATCCCACAAACAAAAATTTCCCTACTTCAACCCACCATTTTCTGGTAAAATATTAATCATTAAGGGAGGCGCTTATTTTGGCTGCAAGTTTGAAAGAGCGATTAGAAAAAGAAGTAAGAACATACAGTGAAGATAATAATTTGACCGTGCAAACGATTGATTTTTTATATGCAGGACCTCACATGCGAGGAAGGCACTCGCTTATTCTCGCGTTTACGGAAGCGGGGATTTTTACGTTTGTATTTAAATTAAGTGATGCGGAAATGCACTTTTTGGATGGGAAGACGGTTCAGCAAATTGCGCTTGAGAAAAAGACTTTGGTTTATCGTTTATATATTCGTGCAGTGACAGAGGACGGCGAGCTGGAGGAAGGGAAATATCTTGTTAGTAAGCGGGTTCTTGGTCGTAAATGGCATAAGGAAACATTAGAAAAGCTCATTAATAAAAACCTTCCATTACTAACTGCAACAAAATAAGAAAGGTGGGGTGATGATGGAAAAGAAGCGGACTCGGGCAGAAGAATTAGGGATAACAAGAAGAAAAATACTGGATACAGCACGTGATTTATTTATGGAAAAAGGTTACCGGGCAGTTTCTACAAGAGAAATAGCTAAACTTGCCAAAATTACCCAACCGGCACTATATCACCATTTTGAAGATAAAGAATCACTTTATATTGAAGTGGTTCGTGAATTGACGCAAAATATTCAGGTGGAAATGCATCCGATTATGCAGGCGGAAAAAGGGAAAGAGGAACAACTGCATGATATGTTAATCATGTTAATTGAGGAGCATCCGACTAATATTTTATTAATGATCCATGATATCCTCAATGAAATGAAGCCGCGAAATCAGTTTTTACTCTATAAATTATGGCAGCAAACGTATCTAGAGCCATTTCAAGCCTTTTTCGAACGATTAGAAAATGCTGGCGAACTGCGCGATGGTGTCAGTGCTGAGACAGCCGCGCGGTACTGTTTGTCTACTATTAGCCCACTTTTTTCTGGGAAAGGTAGCTTTGCGCAAAAGCAAACGACTGCGGAACAAATCGATGAATTAATCAATTTAATGATGTTTGGTATATGCAAAAAAGAGGTATAATTTAGCGTGCTTCTTTTTTTGTGGTTTCACTTATCAAACGATAAACGAAAAAACGAGCAAACTAAAGGGGGATTTCTAATGAAAGATGGATTTTTAAGTAAAATAGCCGGCGGGGTTGGCGGCAAGAAAGGTCGATTTATCACGTTAGGTCTGTGGATTATCGCTATTATTATTTTACAATTATTCTTTCCAAAAGCAGCCGATTACAAAGATGATGCGGCGAAAGATTTGCCTAACTCAGAGCCGTCTGTTGTTGCGCAAAAATTAATTGATGACAAATTTGCGGGAACGGATGGGGTACCAGCTCTGATTACCTGGTATCGTTCCACTGGCTTGACGACAGCAGATTTAATGAATATCCAAAAATACAGCAAAGAACTAACAGAAAATCCAGTAGATTACCAAAAGATGGCGGTTCCTTACGACAAAATGCCACCAGTTGCACTAAAACAACAAGTTTCCAAAGACGGAACTACGTTTATTCAAACGGTTATTATGAAAGATAGCGCAACATCGGATCAACTATCGGAAAGTTTTAAACAACTTGAATCAGCTGCGAAAACAACGATTGGTGAAAACCCATTTGCGCAGAAAGTTTCAGCGGATGACACGCTCGTTGCCCGGACAACTGGTCCGGCTGGTATAAGTGTGGATGCGAGTGGTCTATTTAAAGACGCGGATGTTTCGCTATTAATTGGGACTGTCTTACTTGTTTTAGTCTTTTTATTAGTGATTTATCGTTCGCCAATTTTAGCATTAATTCCTTTGATTGCGGTTGGCTTTGCATATTTGGTGATTACGCCGATTCTTGGATTACTTGCGAAAGAAGGGATTATCACTTATGGCTCACAGGGACTCTCGATAATGACCGTACTGCTATTTGGCGCCGGAACGGATTATTGTTTATTCTTGATATCCAGATTCCGCAGCCATTTGCACACTGAGAAAAACAGGTTCCAAGCATTTAAAGAAGCGTTCAGCGGGACAGCAGGTGCGATTGCGCTTAGTGGTTTGACTGTAATGGCGGCACTTTTGTTACTATTAGCCGCAGAATACGGGTCATTCCATAATTTCGCCGTACCATTTAGCCTAGCAATTTTCATTATGATGATTTCTTCGCTTACACTTGTACCAGCACTTCTAGGTATATTTGGACGCGTTTCATTCTGGCCATTTGTCCCAAGAACCGTAGAAATGGAAGAAAGTCGCGCGAAGAAAAAAGGCAAAACACCGAAACACCACAAAGAAAACCGTTTTTGGCATAAAATTGGTGAAATGTCCGCGAAACACCCCGTACGAATTTTAATTATTACGTTGATTATTTTAATTGGATGTGGAATTTTTACAACCCAAGTCAAATACACCTATGATACGCTTTCGACGTTCCCAGAAGACATGCCATCACGGGAAGGGTTTACGCTTATTAGCGACCATTTCGGTGCCGGTATGCTTGCGCCAATGGAAGTGGTTGTGAACTCCAAAGAATCCATGAAGAGTTCGCTGGAAAATGTGGACGGGGTTGCATCGGTTACCGGCCCTGAACGAAGCAAGGACTATCAAAAATACACACTCATTTTAAAAGATAATCCTTATAGTAATGAAGCGATGGATGTCGTACCAAAAGTTCGCGCCGCTGCTGACAAAGGAAATGACGTGTATATTGCCGGTCAAACAGCTACACAATATGACGATCGCGCAGTTACAGAGCATGATGAAAAAGTGATTATCCCACTTGTTATTGCTTTGATTGCGATTTTACTTTTATGTTATTTGCGCTCAATTACAGCAATGCTTTACCTCGTGGCAACGGTTCTGTTATCGTTCGTTGGAGCACTCGGACTCGGCTGGGTCATTATCCATTACGCGATGGGTGTTGAGGCGATTTCTGGCTTGATTCCGCTTTATGCTTTTGTGTTTATCGTCGCACTCGGGGAAGATTACAATATCTTTATGATTTCTAGTATCTGGAAAAACAGCAAGAAAATGCCACTCCGAAAAGCAATTACAGAAGGCGTTGGCCAAACAGGTGGGGTTATCACATCCGCAGGTCTGATTTTAGCAGGAACTTTTGGCGTTTTAACTACACTACCAATTCAACTCCTCGTGCAATTTGGCTTAATTACAGCAATTGGCGTGTTGCTTGATACATTCATCGTCCGTCCGTTCCTAGTGCCATCAATTACCGTGCTCCTTGGAAAATGGTCATTCTGGCCGGGAAAACAGCATAAAATGACAAAATAGTTTCGTTCCTGAAAAACTCCTTGTCTATTCCTCTGAAAAGTATATAATAGATGTATCAAAAAGGAGGAACGACAGAAAATGAGAGTAATTGATACCCACTGTGATGCGCTTTACAAGTTGCAGGCTGGAAAAGGAAAATACACTTTCCAAGATGCGGAAGAACTTGATGTGAACTTTGAACGGCTTATAGAAGCTAAAATGTTAATGCAAGGATTCGCCATCTTTCTTGATGAAGATATTCCTGTTGAACATAAATGGAAAAAAGCGGTTGAGCAAGTTAATATTTTTAAACAACACGTACTGCATAAAGGTGGAATTATCCAACATGTAAAAAAATGGTGTGATTTAGAAAATCTACCTGAAGACAAAATTGGCGCGATGCTAACACTAGAAGGTGTTGAACCAATTGGACGTGATTTAGATAAATTAACGCAATTACTTGATGGTGGCGTATTATCTGTCGGACTAACGTGGAACAACGCCAATTTGGCAGCAGATGGTATTATGGAAGAACGTGGCGCGGGTCTAACGCGTTTTGGAAAAGACATTATCCATCTTTTAAATGAAAGAAAAGTATATACGGATGTGTCTCATTTGAGTGTAAAAGCTTTTTGGGAAACATTGGAGCAAGCGGAATTTGTCATTGCCAGTCATTCAAGCGCGAAAGCTATTTGTTCGCATCCTAGAAATTTGGATGACGACCAAATTAAAGCGATGATTGAGCACGATGCGATGATTCACGTTATTTTCCATCCGCTTTTCACGACAAATACCGGAGTAGCTGATATGGAAGATGTCATTCGCCATATCGATCATATTTGTGAGCTTGGCGGTTTGAAAAACATTGGTTTCGGATCAGATTTTGATGGTATTCCTGACCATGTTAAAGGCCTTGAACACGCTGGCAAATACCAAAGCTTCCTCCAAACATTAGAAAAACATTATACAAAAGAAGAGGTTGAAGGATTTGCATCGCGCAACTTCTTAAACCATTTACCGAAATAACAAAAAGTCCAAGTGCTGAAACAAGTACTTGGATTTTTTTCAAAGAGAATCTGCTGTAATTTGAAAAATGGCATGTTATAATGAAGACAATAAATGGAATTTAGTTTGGTATGCTTATGCCAGGCGGATTTTTAATGGAGGTTTTAATGTGCGTTTAGAATCTAATTTCGTCCAAAAGCAACAACAAAAGCAGTCACAGAAATTAAATATGACGCAACAATTGTCCCAGTCTATTGCAATGCTTCAATTTGCGACAGCTGATTTAGTGGCATTTTTAGAAGATAAAGCACTCGAGAACCCATTAATTGAAGTGATTCCAGGCTCGGATTTTGCAACAGATTTTTCCTACAGTAGCCGTAAAAGCGCGGGAAGTTCTGATGATACGGATTGGCTAGAACAAATCGCTGATAATAAATTGACATTAGCCGATGCGCTAAAAGAACAGCTGCATTTAATGGATGTCACGCAAACACAAAAAATTATCGTTTTATATTTAATAGAAAGTTTGAATGACAATGGTTATTTACAAATAGATTTAAAAGATGTCAGTGCAGCACTTTTAATGGATGATTCTAGTGTTTTAGAAGGGCTGGAGATTCTGCAAAGCATGGAGCCGGCCGGGGTTGGAGCCAGAGATGCGCGTGAATGCATTTTACTACAAATCGAACGCTCGCCTGATGCTCCTTACATTGCTTATGATGTGATTCAAAAATTCTTCACAGAGTTCGCCGAGAAAAAATGGAAGATAATCGCCGCAGAAATGGATGTTAGTTTACAAGATATCCAAGAAGTTTCCGATTACATCCAAACGCTAAACCCTAAACCAGGTTCTGAGTTTGAATCCGAACGTGTCCAATATGTGGTTCCAGACTTAATTTTACTCCAACATGAAAATGAATTCGCTGTTTCGCTAGCAAAGCAATTTCTACCGCAAGTACGTTTTCAAGAAGCTTACTACGAAACAATGCGAGCAACGGAAGAAAAAGACGTCGCCCAATTTTTACGTGAAAAAGCTGGTGAATTTGATTGGATAAAAAAAGGCATCGAACAGCGCGAAAACACGTTGCAAAGAGTTGGTGAGGCGATTGTTAGCCATCAAAAAGCCTATTTCCTTGATAATTCAGCCCATTTACAACCGTTAACTTTGAAAGAAGTAGCAGAGGAACTTGGCGTGCACGAATCTACTGTGAGCCGGGCTGTGAACGGGAAATACATGGAAACGACAAGCGGTGTATACGAACTAAAACGCTTTTTCGCATCAGGTTTACAGAAGAAATCGTCCGAAAACGAAAATGCCGGCGATATTTCCAGTACAACTATCAAAAAACTAGTGCAAGAATTTGTAGCAGCAGAAGATAAATTAAAACCACTTTCTGATCAAAAAATAGTAGATATGCTCGCGGAAAAAGAAATCCAAGTTTCAAGAAGAGCTATCGCGAAATATCGCTTAGAATTAAATATTCCTTCTTCGTCCAAAAGAAAAAGATTTTAAAAGACGTTTTTTGCCTCACGTGCGGTGTGTGGGACAAAAAACGTCTTTTTAAAACAAAAAATTTACTAAGAGCATGTTTCATTTTCAAGAGACGTGGAAAACAACTAACATAGCCTATTTCGAAGTTTGCAGTTTAAAAATTAATTGTAAATTTCAGGTGAATATTTCATAAATGTCCCACTTAACACTTGAAGATTTGCGCCAAGACTGTTAGAATAGGGAACGTAGGGTAGTTAAAGAACATTAAAAAAAGATTCACCAGCGTAAGCAGAAAGAGAAGGGGTAAAAATCACATTGAGAGACACTTTGTTAACAAGCTGAAGTAGCTAGTTTAATAGTCTTGAAAGTTATGAAAAACCTCTATCTCTACTTTTTTTAGTTCTAACGGGACGTCAGATGACTAAGTGGGTCGTTAAGCGTCCAAAGATGAGGAGCAATTAAAAATGTCAGACTTAATTAACATTCAGAAAAAGTTATTGCCCGACGTTTTGATGATTATGCAAAAACGCTACCAAATCCTACGCTCGATTTATTTTTCTGAACCAGTTGGGAGACGGACACTTGCCGGAATGTTAGGCATGAGTGAACGCGTCCTGCGCGGCGAAGTAGAATTTTTGAAAGCGCAAGGTTTAGTAGAAATTGCTTCTTCCGGAATGACCGTTACAAAAGAAGGTTTGGTCGTTTTCCGTGATTTGGAAAATGTCATGAACCAACTTTCAGGTTTACATTCAATGGAAGAACAATTAGCGAAGAAATTGCAAATCAAAAAATGCTTGGTAGTGCAAGGTGATAGCGATGATACTCCATGGGTCCGCGAAGAAATGGGACGTGTGGCAGTAGAACAATTAGACATGGCGCTCACCGAAAAAAGAAACATCGTCGCAGTTATGGGCGGCTCTACAATGGCAACTGTTGCCGAAATGATGACAACTGATTTCGCAAAAGGCAGAGAACTACTTTTCGTTCCCGGTCGTGGAGGTATTGGTGAAGACCTTGACAATCAAGCGAATACAATTTGTGATAAGATGGCAACGAAGACAAACACGAAGCACCGCGTTCTCTATGTTCCAGAGCAGTTAGGTGAAGAGGCCTATCGTTCGTTACTGAAAGAACCGGCAATTCAAGAAGGCTTACGATTAGTACAATCCGCAAATGCTATTATTTTAGGCATAGGTGATGCGCTCGCGATGGCGAAACGCAGACATACCGGCGAAGATGTACTTGAAAAAATCATCCATCGTAAAGCTGTTGGTGAAGCATTTGGTTATTATTTTGATGAACAGGGCGAGGTTGTACATAAGGTTCCTACATTCGGTCTTCAATTCGAAGACTTAGCGCAAATCCCGCACATTATCGCTGTTGCAGGCGGTACATCGAAAGCCAAAGCAATCAAATCGTATATGAAAAGCGCTCCAAAAAATACGATTTTAATCACGGATGAAGGAGCAGCAAAATCGCTTTTAAAAGGGAGTAATACCCTTTTGAAATAAAAAAACACTATTTTCAAGGAGGAAATTGACTTATGACAGTTAAAGTTGGTATTAATGGTTTTGGACGTATCGGACGTCTAGCATTCCGTCGTATTCAAAATGTGGAAGGAATTGAAGTTGTTGCAATCAATGACTTAACAGACGCTAAAATGTTAGCTCACCTGTTAAAATATGATACAACTCAAGGCCGTTTTGACGGTGAAGTAGAAGTACATGATGGTTTCTTCAAAGTAAACGGTAAAGAAGTTAAAGTTTTAGCTAACCGTAACCCAGAAGAACTTCCATGGGGTGACCTAGGAGTAGACATCGTTCTAGAATGTACTGGTTTCTTCACAGCGCAAGATAAAGCTGAATTACACATTAAAGCTGGCGCTAAAAAAGTTGTTATCTCCGCTCCAGCAACTGGCGACATGAAAACAATCGTTTACAATGTAAACCATGAAACATTAGACGGAACTGAAACAGTTATCTCTGGCGCAAGCTGTACTACTAACTGTTTAGCTCCAATGGCTAAAGTTTTAGAAGACAAATTTGGTGTTGTTGAAGGTCTAATGACTACAATTCACGCTTACACTGGTGACCAAAATACATTAGATGCTCCACATCCAAAAGGTGACTTCCGTCGTGCACGTGCTGCTGCCGAAAATATTATCCCTAATACAACTGGTGCTGCTAAAGCTATCGGTGAAGTATTACCAACACTTAAAGGTAAATTAGACGGAGCTGCTCAACGTGTTCCAGTTCCAACTGGTTCCCTTACAGAGTTAGTAACAGTTCTTGACAAAAAAGTTACTGTTGACGAAGTAAATGCAGCTATGGAAGCAGCTTCTGATTCAGAAACATTTGGTTACACTAGTGATCAAGTTGTTTCTTCTGACATCAAAGGTATGACTTTCGGTTCATTATTTGACGAAACTCAAACAAAAGTTCTTACAGTTGGCGATCAACAATTAGTTAAAACTGTAGCTTGGTACGATAACGAAATGAGCTACACTGCTCAATTAGTACGTACTTTAGAATACTTTGCAAAAATCGCTAAATAATTAGCAGATTAATTTTACTGAAGTGCTAGTCACATCAGCAATAACAAGAATAAGCGGAGACACTATTGTTTCCGCTTATTTTCTGAAATAACGGGGGCGACCCCAATCCTTTAAAATTAATGGAGGAACTCTAAATGGCTAAAAAAGTTGTAACTGATTTAGATTTAAAAGACAAAAAAGTTTTAGTCCGTGTTGACTTTAACGTGCCAATGAAAGACGGTAAAATCACTAATGACAACCGTATTGTAGCTGCACTTCCAACAATTGAGTACATCTTAGAACAAAACGGTAAAGCAATTCTATTTTCTCACCTTGGAAAAGTAAAAACAGAAGAAGATAAAGAAGGAAAATCTCTTCGTCCAGTAGCCGCTCGTTTAAGCGAATTACTTGGAAAAGAAGTGAAATTCGTTCCTACTACTCGTGGTCCAGAACTTGAAGCAGCAATTGCTGAGTTAAAAGACGGCGAAGTACTTCTTTTTGAAAATACACGTTTTGAAGATATTGATGGTAAAAAAGAAAGCAAAAATGATCCAGAACTTGGAAAATACTGGGCTAGCCTTGGCGACGTTTTCGTAAATGACGCTTTCGGTACTGCTCACCGTGCGCACGCGTCTAACGTTGGAATCGCTTCTAACCTAGAATCAGCGGCCGGATTTTTGATGGAAAAAGAAATTAAATTCATCGGCGGTGTAGTTGATAATCCAGCACGTCCACTAGTAGCAATCCTAGGTGGCGCAAAAGTTTCTGACAAAATCGGTGTTATCGAAAACTTACTTACAAAAGCAGACAAAGTACTTGTCGGCGGCGGAATGACTTTCACTTTCATGGCAGCTCAAGGTCAAGAAATTGGTAAATCTCTTTTAGAAGCAGATAAAGTTGAACTTGCTAAAGGCTTACTTGAAAAAGCTGGCGATAAATTAGTATTACCAGTTGACGCAGTTGTATCTAAAGAATTCAGTAACGACGCTCCTTTCCACACAGTAGATGCAGATAAAATGCCTGCTGACGAAATGGGACTAGATATTGGTCAAGCTACAATTGACTTATTCACAAAAGAACTTCAAGGCGCTAAAACAGTTGTATGGAATGGTCCAATGGGCGTATTCGAACTTAGCAACTTTGCTAAAGGTACAATTGGCGTATGTGAAGCTATTGCAAACTTAACTGATGCAACAACTATCATCGGTGGTGGGGATTCTGCAGCAGCAGCTATGGACTTAGGTTTTGCTGACAAATTCACACATATTTCTACTGGTGGCGGTGCATCTTTAGAGTATCTTGAAGGTAAAGAGCTTCCTGGTGTTGCTTCTATTAGCGACAAATAAGCTGAACCAAAAATAATTTTTAATATCGAGAGGATGTTTATCCAAATGCGTAAACCAATTATTGCTGGTAACTGGAAAATGAACAAAACTGCTGCAAAAGCAGGACAATTTGCAGAAGACGTAAAAAATAACGTGCCATCAAGCGATGCTGTTGAATCAGTAGTTGCTGCACCGGCTCTATTTTTACAAGAATTAGTTCGTCTTACTGAAGGAACTAATCTTCGTGTATCTGCACAAAACTGTTATTTTGAAGACGAAGGTGCTTTCACTGGCGAAATTAGCCCGTTTGCACTTGCTGACTTAGGTGTTTCTTATGTTATTATCGGACACTCTGAACGCCGTGAGTACTTCCACGAAACAGATGAAGATATTAACAAAAAAGCACACGCAATCTTCAAACACGGTATGACACCAATCATTTGCTGTGGTGAAACATTAGATCAACGTGAAGCTGGTCAAACAGATACTTGGGTACGTGGTCAAATCCGTGCGGCACTTGCTGGATTAACGGAAGAACAAGTAATCAAATCTGTTATTGCTTATGAACCAATTTGGGCAATCGGTACTGGGAAATCTTCCACAAGCGCTGATGCAAACGAAACTTGTGCAGTTATTCGTGCAGAAGTTGCAGACGCTGTATCTCAAAAAGCAGCAGACGCAGTTCGTATTCAATACGGCGGTAGCGTAAAACCTGAAAACATTGCTGATTATCTTGCAGAGTCCGACATTGACGGAGCTCTTGTAGGTGGAGCAAGCTTAGAACCAGCATCGTTCTTAGCATTATTGGAGGCAGTAAAATAAAATGAGTAAATCACCTGTAGCAATTATTATCCTCGATGGTTTTGGTAAACGTGCAGAAACAGTAGGTAATGCTGTAGCTCAAGCAAACAAACCAAATTTCGACCGTTATTGGGCTAATTTTCCTCACGGGGAACTTAAAGCTGCCGGCCTTGATGTTGGTCTTCCAGAAGGTCAAATGGGTAACTCTGAAGTTGGCCATACAAACATCGGAGCTGGACGTATTGTCTACCAAAGCTTAACTCGTATTGATAAAGCTATTGAAGAAGGCGAATTCCAAGAGAATAAAGCCCTAAACAATGCTTTCACTCATACAAAAGAAAACAACTCGGACCTACATCTTTTCGGTTTACTATCAGACGGCGGCGTGCATAGTCACATTAATCACCTCGTTGCACTTTTAGAAACTGCGAAAGATAAAGGCGTGAAAAACGTATATATCCATGCATTCCTTGATGGACGCGACGTGGCTCCACAATCTTCACTAGAATATTTAGAAACACTAGAAAAAGCTATTAGTGATTTAAACTATGGCGCAATTGCTACTGTTTCTGGGCGATTCTACGCGATGGATCGTGATAAACGCTGGGAACGTGTTGAAAAAGCATACAAAGCAATCGTAAGCGCTGAAGGTGAAAAATTTGAAGACCCAATCGAACTTGTCAAAGCTTCTTACGCTAATGACAAAAATGATGAATTCGTTGTTCCTGCTATCATTACTAAAGATGGCAAACCTGTTGCAACAGTTAAAGACAACGATGCAGTTATTTTCTTCAATTTCCGTCCTGACCGTGCGATTCAACTTTCTAATGCATTCACTGATAAAGAATGGGATCATTTCGACCGTGGGGCAGATCACCCTAAAAACATCAAATTTGTGACAATGACTCTTTACAACCCAAGCGTTGACGCTGAAGTTGCTTTTGAGCCAATTGAAATGAAAAATGTTATCGGCGAAGTACTTTCTAATGAAGGCTTATCGCAACTGCGTATTGCTGAAACAGAAAAATATCCACACGTAACATTCTTTATGAATGGTGGACGAAATGAAGAATTTCCTGGTGAAAACCGGATTCTAATCAATTCGCCAAAAGTAGAAACATACGATTTGCAACCTGAAATGAGCGCATATGAAGTAACAGATGCACTTGTTGAAGACATTAAAAACGACAAACACGATGCAATTATCTTAAACTTCGCGAACCCAGACATGGTTGGACACTCAGGTATGCTTGAGCCAACTATTAAGGCAATCGAAGCAGTAGATGAAAACCTTGGTCGTGTAGTAGACCTTATTTTAGAAAAAGGTGGCTCAGCGATTATCTTTGCTGACCATGGTAACTCTGAAACAATGTCTACTCCAGAAGGAAAACCACACACTGCGCACACTACCGTTCCAGTTCCCGTAATTGTAACGAAAAAAGGTGTTACGCTGCGTGAAGGTGGTCGTCTGGCTGACGTTGCGCCAACAATGCTTGATTTACTTGGCGTTAAAAAACCTGCCGAAATGACAGGCGAAAGTTTAATTCAAAAATAATTTTAGTTATTACTTTAGTTTTTTTGCAAACAGAGCTACAATAAATACGAATTTAAAAACGGATGGGTCTTTGAATTTGAAGTGAATGTTAAGTTCATTTCGTTCAATTAATCCCAACAAAGGAGAGAATTATAAATGTCTATTATTACTGAAGTTTATGCTCGCGAAGTCTTAGATTCCCGCGGTAACCCAACTGTTGAGGTTGAAGTTTATACTGAAGCTGGTGCGTTTGGTCGCGCTTTAGTTCCAAGTGGTGCTTCAACTGGTGAATACGAAGCTGTAGAATTACGCGATGGCGACAAAGCTCGTTACCTTGGAAAAGGTGTTTTAAAAGCTGTTGAAAACGTAAACGACATTATTGCTGACAAAATTATCGGTTTTGACGTAACTGACCAAATCGGAATTGACAAAGCAATGATCGAACTTGATGGTACACCTAACAAAGGTAAATTAGGTGCTAACGCTATTCTTGGTGTTTCTTTAGCTGCTGCTCGTGCTGCTGCTGACGAACTAGGCGTACATTTATATGAATATCTTGGCGGAGTGAACGGTAAAGTTCTTCCAGTTCCAATGATGAACATCCTTAACGGCGGAGAACATGCTGATAACAATGTCGACGTTCAAGAATTTATGGTAATGCCTGTTGGAGCTCCTAACTTTAAAGAAGCTCTACGTATGGGTGCTGAAATCCTACACGCACTTAAAGCAGTTCTTAAAAACAAAGGCTTAAACACTGGTGTTGGTGATGAAGGTGGATTCGCTCCAAACCTTAAATCCAACGAAGAAGCTCTTGAAACAATCATGCAAGCAATTAAAGATGCTGGTTACAAACCTGGCGAAGAAGTTAAACTTGCGATGGATGCTGCATCAAGTGAGTTCTATAACCGCGAAACTGGTAAATATGAACTTAAAGGTGAAGGCGTAACTCGTACTTCTGAAGAAATGGTAACTTGGTATGAAGAAATGATTACTAAATACCCAATCATCTCTATTGAAGATGGCCTAGACGAAAATGACTGGGACGGATTCAAACTACTTACAGAACGTATTGGTGACCGCGTTCAATTAGTAGGTGACGATCTATTTGTAACTAACACAACTAAACTTAAAGAAGGTATCGACAAAGGTATCGCTAACTCCATCCTAATCAAAGTTAACCAAATCGGTACTTTGACTGAAACATTGGATGCAATTGAAATGGCTAAACGCGCTGGCTACACTGCAGTTATCTCTCACCGTTCTGGTGAAACAGAAGATTCCACAATCGCTGACATTGCAGTAGCTACAAACGCTGGTCAAATCAAAACTGGTGCGCCTACTCGTACTGACCGTGTTGCAAAATATAACCAATTACTCCGCATCGAAGACAATTTGGCTGATCTTGCTGAATACCATGGTAACGAAACTTTCTACAACTTAAAAAAATAAGTTGATTGAATAAAACGCTAAACTCCGCGAAAAGTAACATTTTCGCGGAGTTTTTTCTGTTTTAAAAATAAGAAGAGGGGTAATGATTTGGAAGAGGAGGTAATGCTGATGAAAGTAAAAAATAGTCAGTCCTCAAAAGTGCTAGAAACTCCAAAAATCAAAGACGCTGTGGTGCATGAAAAAAACCACCCCTTAGCGGAAAAGCATTCTGTACAAAAGAAAATCATTAATGCAGATATGCCCCAACAACAATTCCATCGGAGACTCATGAAATAAACCGTGCGCCTGATTCTAGCTTTCAAAGAATCAGGCGTATTTTCATTTAAATGGAAGCTTTTTTATAGGAATTCAAGTATAATCAGGTGTAAAATAAAGGTAGAAAATGTTTTCAGCAAGGAGTGATGCGTGATGATTGCAGAGATCAATGGAATTAACCTATTTTATAAGATAGTCGGAGAAGGTGAGCCAATTTTACTCATTCATGGGAATGGCCAAAGCCACCGCTCTTTAAAGCGAATTATCGATGACCTATCACTTGATCATATGGTGATTGCCGTAGATAGTCGTGGTCACGGAAAAAGCGATGCGGGAACAATGCCACTTGATTTTGAAATAATGGCACTCGATATGCTCTCCTTGCTCGATTTTTTGAAAATTGATAAATATAAAGTAGTTGGCTATAGTGATGGCGGTATTGTTGCTTTGTTTATGGGCAAAATGCAGCCGAGTCGTCAAATCGCATCTGTCGTTATCGGTACTAATTATCATGTGAACCAAATTCACTTTTTACCAGATTTATTTTGTCGCGTTGCATACGGAGTAGCAAGTATTCTTGCGCCTTTCAGCCCATTTTTCAATCGGATGAAACGCCAACTCGCTTTAACTATATACCACCCGCACATGTCCGAAGCGGATTTGAATAAAATAAGTGCGCCACTTTTAGCTGTGGTTGGTGAATTTGATATGATTTCTTCCAAAGATACGAAGAAAATGGTGCATTCGGTTCAGCACGGGGAGATGGTCGTTGTTAATAATGGCACTCATTTCTTACCAAGGCAAAAACCAAAACAATTGTTACAATTAATTCATACTTTCTTTTCGGATTTAAGCGCAAAAATTCACAATTAAAACACCACTGAAATCCTTTCGTACCAATGGGTTTGCACTTTATAAAAAAAGTGTTTGACAAGTTCCTTGGATAGCGTTAATATTGGTCTATTGGTCAGAACTCAAAAGGTAGCTTATTTAGTTCAGATGGGCTACAATAGAGTGGATTATAAAAGTGATGATATTAGGAGGATTGCGTAAAAATGAGTGCGGATCGTAGCTTTACGTTAAAAGCGGGAAATCGTGCTGTTTTGCTCTTGCATGGCTTTGCAGGGACTACAGAAGACGTAAGAGAACTTGGAGAAATTCTAGCAGAAAATGGATACACAGTGCATGCACCAAACTTCAGAGGCCACGGGGATGAACCCGCTATTTTCTTGAAAACAACACCGGAAATGTGGTATGAAGATGCGGTGGCTGGATATCGTCAACTTGAAAAAGACGGATATAATGAAATTGCAATTGTCGGTGTGGCAATGGGCGGAGTTTTTGCGCTAAAAATGGCAGAATCGTTTTCACCAAAAGCGATTGTTCCACTATGTGCCAATGTAAACCGCAAAATGCGCTATATCCCAATCGAAAACTATTTAACTAAACAATTAAAGAAACAAGGTATAGTAGAACAAGAAGCAGATCAAATGTTAAAAAACTATCTTCCCGAAATTGATGTAATGACGGAAGCTCGTGCTACTTTCTACAAAAACGTAGCGCGTGACATTGAAAAAATCCATGTACCAACCATGATTGGTCAAGGCTGCCAAGATGAAGAAATCGACGCAGACAACGCCAATTATATCTTTAAACACATTCATACAAATGACAAACAATTATGTTTCTATGCAGGGTCAGGTCATGATATCGTGAACGACTGTGAGAAAGACATTTTAGAAGAAGACTTAATTTACTTCTTAGACGATTTAGTTTGGCTTGAGGAAAAAGTCGTTTAATCCATTCATTCTATGGAAACAAACCTTTACGTATAATCACAAATATGGTAAAATTAACCTTAGTCAAATTGGGCGGTTTTAGGAGGAAAGAACAATGAGTACAGTTTTAACGGTCTTACTCATCATCGTATCAGTACTGTTAATTACAGTTATCATACTTCAACCAGGTAAAAGTGCTGGCTTATCCGGCGCCATCTCTGGTGGAGCTGAGCAATTATTCGGTAAGCAAAAAGCAAGAGGACTAGAACTTATTCTACATCGCACTACCATCGTTCTATCCGTTGTTTTCTTCGCAATACTAATTGCACTGGCATATTTTGTACAGTAACGAGATGTTAACCACCTGAATGAAAATTTAGGTGGTTTTTTATTGGAGTTCTAAAGAAGCGTAGTCCGCTTCCCTAGAACTCCAATACAAGGCGTAACAAAGTGGAGCGTTGTTTCCATTGAAAAAAGTGGACGAACAACCCAAAAAGGGGAGAGCAAAGCATTCATATTAACCCAACCCCTAGAACTTCAACAAATATAACACCCACCCAAGACCAACCAAACCTCCAAAAAGAACCAAGGAGCGATATTCACTATGAAAATAACACCACCACAACCATTCTTATTCGAAAAAAGTAAACGAGCAGTCCTTCTTCTACACGGCTTCACAGGTAGCTCAGCGGATGTAAGGATTTTAGGCAGGTTTTTACAAGAAAACAATTACACTTGCTACGCGCCCCAATACAGAGGCCACGGCGTATCCCCAGACTTACTATTAAAAACAGGGCCAAACGACTGGTGGGAAGATGTACTTGAAGCTTATGATCATCTAAAATCACTCGGCTACACTGAAATCGCTGTGGCGGGACTTTCATTAGGTGGACTTTTTTCACTGAAATTAGGTTTTTCTAGGCCGTTAAAGGGAATTATAGCCATGAGCACTCCGACAAGAATGGACAGCTCATCCCCGATAATTCAAGGCTTTTTAGATTATGTACGCAATTATAAAAAATTAGAAGGCAAAACACCGAAACAAATCGACGCAGAAATGATTGCCTACAAAGACGCGCCAATGAACACTATCGCTAAGCTAAAAGATGAAATTAATGGCGTTGTGGCTGAAATAGATATGATTTATGCGCCAATAATGGTTGTCCAAGGTGAAAAAGATGATATGGTTGATGTCAGCGGAGCACAGCTAATTTATGATACAGTAGAGTCAACGAAAAAAGAGTTACACTGGTTTAAAGAATCTGGGCACGTTATCACTTTAGACAAAGAACGAAAAGAAGTAAATCAAGCCATTTTAACATTTTTAAATAGCTTAGATTGGCAAGAATAAACAATTTTTAAAACAGAGAGAGGAGGGACAGAAGTGGAACAAAAACAAATGGAAGAAAAAATTATGAATCTATTAACTTCAGCGCCTGATAAAACATTTGCGCTAGAAGATTTGGAAATAGAAATAGCTTTAAATAATGCGGATGCTTTTAAATTAATGGTGAAAGCGTTAGTGAAACTGGAAGATTCCGGAACTATTGTCCGCTCAAGGAAGAATCGGTATGCATTACCAGAAAAAATGGACTTAGTAAAAGGAACGTTTCGCGCGCACGAACGAGGTTTTGGCTTTGTTCTCCCGGAAGAAAAAGAAATGGACGATATTTTTATCCCGCCAAATGAAGTAAAAGACGCAATGAATGGCGACTTGGTTTTCGCAACGATTACGAAACGTAAAGGCGATAATTTGGCAGAGGGGACGATTAAGAAAATTGTCGAACGGAAGACAACGCAAATCGTCGGAACTTATATGGAAGACTTAGCTGGTACTCCGATTGTGATGCCGGATGATAAGCGCCTTTTCGGTGAAGTGGAAATTGATTTAGAAGATGGCTTAAAACCAGTAGACGGGCATAAAGTTATCGTGGAGTTAACGGAATATGCAACTGGGAATACTCGTGCTAGAGGTGTCGTTAAGTCAATTATCGGTCATCGTAATGATCCAGGAGTGGACATTTTATCGATTATTCATAAACATGGTATTTCGATTGGCTTCCCGGAAGAAGTGATGGAACAAGTAAGTAAAGCGCCGGATGTGGTTGATGATTCGGATATTGGTAATCGTCGTGATCTGCGTGATCAAATGATTATTACGATTGACGGAGCAGATGCAAAAGATTTAGATGATGCGGTTACGGTGAAGCAACTTCCGAATGGTAACTGGAAGCTAGGCGTTCATATTGCGGATGTAACGCATTATGTGACAGAAGGATCGCCACTTGATATCGAAGCGCAAGAACGCGGAACGAGTGTTTATTTGGTTGACCGGGTAATTCCGATGCTGCCACATAAGCTATCGAACGGCATTTGCTCGCTTAATCCAAAAGTAGACCGTTTTACAATGAGTTGTGAAATGGAAATAGATGAAGAAGGTCATGTTGTTAACCATGAAATTTTCGAAAGTATTATTAAAACAACCGAACGTATGACGTATACGGATGTAAATGATATTTTAGTCGAAAATGACGAAGTGTTACGTGAAAAATATGCGCCAATCGTTCCAATGCTTGAAGCGATGCAAAAATTGGCAGAAACACTTCGCCGCAAACGGGAAAAACGTGGTGCAATTGATTTTGATTTCAAAGAAGCTCGTGTAGTAGTTGATGAAGAAGGACATCCAGAAGCGGTCGTTATGCGCGAACGTTCAGCGGGAGAGCATTTAATTGAAGAATTTATGCTTGCTGCCAATGAAACAGTTGCCGAACATTTCCACTGGATGGATGTACCATTTATTTATCGTATCCATGAAGATCCAAAAGAAGACAAGTTAGCGCGGTTCTTTGAATTCATTACGAACTTTGGCTTGATTGTCAAAGGCACAGCCAATGATATTCATCCTGCTGCTTTACAACAAGTATTAGAAGAAGTAAAAGGAAAACCAGAAGAGATGGTTGTTTCCACGGTTATGCTGCGTTCAATGCAACAAGCGAAGTATGATACAGTGAGCGCTGGACACTTTGGTTTATCCACTGATTTTTATACGCATTTCACATCACCAATTCGTCGTTATCCGGATTTAATCGTTCACAGATTGATTAGAGAGTATTTAATCAACGGGGATGTTCGTCCAGAAACGCTAGAAAAACGCGCTGAGGAGCTTCCAGAGATTGCTGAACATAGCTCGAAAATGGAGCGTCGTGCCGTTGAAGCAGAACGCGAAACGGACGAACTGAAGAAAACAGAATTCATGGTCGACAAAGTGGGCGAACGTTTCATCGGAATCATTAGTTCGGTAACCAATTTTGGCTTATTTATCGAACTACCGACAACGATTGAAGGTCTTGTCCATGTGAGCGCAATGAAAGGCGATTACTTCAAATTCCATCAAAATCAGTTAGCGATGATTGGCGAAAGAACCGGCCAAATTTATCGTATCGGTGATGAAGTGGAAGTAGAAGTAACGAAAGTCGATGTCGATGCACGTGAAATTGATTTTGCGCTGCGTAGTGAAGGTAAACCAGGCCCAGTGAGCGATAAACAAAAACGCCAACGCGAAAAACCGATTGATAAAACGAGAAACTTCAAGAGTGGCTCAAAAAAAGGTCGTAATAAGCGCAGAACTGGTAGAGCTGAAGACGCGAAACCGAAAACAGAACGCAAAGAAGACGAATGGTATACAAAACCTAAAAAGAAAAAGAAGAAAAAACCTTTTTATCAAGGTGTAGCAAAAGAAAGCCCAAAGAAGAAAAAACGTCGCTAGAAAGGATGGGGAGTTATGCCAAAAGGTGATGGTAAACTAGTCGCGCAAAATAAAAAAGCGCGCCACGATTACGCAATTGAAGAAACTTTTGAGGCTGGCATTGTCCTGCAAGGTACTGAAATTAAATCCGTAAGAAACGCACGGGTAAACTTAAAAGATTCCTATGCACGTATCGACAAAGGGGAAATTTTCTTACACAATATGCATATTAGTCCATATGAACAAGGGAACCGCTACAATCACGATCCACTAAGAACGCGCAAGTTGCTTTTACATAAGAAGCAAATCAGCCGTTTAATTGGAGAAACGAAAGAGTCCGGTTATTCGATTGTTCCACTAAAAATGTATATTAAAGATGGCTACGCTAAAGTACTCATCGGTGTAGCTCGAGGTAAAAAGAAATACGATAAGCGCCAAGACTTAAAACAAAAAGAAGCAAAACGTGATATTGAACGCGCCTTTAAAGAGCGTCAACAATAAATAAAAGCCTAAATCTAGTCATTCAACTATACGTTGGAGAAGCTAGATTTAGGCTTTTTTTATAGGTCGATTTTTGTACATTCATTTAACGTAAGATTGTCATCATGAAGAAAATAATCAATTTCATTTTTAATCCCATTGAGTATCCGCTCTTCTTCGAGGAATTTTGCCACTCGAAGCGCTCGTTGCATAAATCTTTTACCATCTTGCTTTTGGCCTAGTTTATACAGAACAATGCCCTTTTTAGCAATCGCCATGCAAAATTGCAGGTAGTAGTGATTTTGTTTCGAGATTTTAATAGATTGCTCAATGTAATGTAAGGCGAGTTCGTATTTTTCATCGAGAATTAAGTAAGTTGCCCGATTAACATGAAGCGAAATTTCAATCGAAAGTGTCGGGTGCAAGAAGCGATATTTTTTCAATTGTTTAATTAAGCGGTTAACGATATGCTGGGCTGTATCGTTTTCAAAGATAAAAAAGATGTTTCGTAAAATCAATATATCATTCCAAAATAGTTCATCAGATTCCGAAAGTCTATCCCAAATGTATGTTACTTTCTGTCTAGCTAACTCGAAATCATGCTCTTTTTCAACTAACAAAATGCCTTCCAGAGAAGCTTTAATATCAGAGATGAACGTATCAGTATGGTTTTCTAAATAAGCATCGCATTTGGAAATGACATTCAGTAAAATATCGGTTTCGGAGGAAGTAATAATCTTGGAGTATAAATAAAGGATATTTTCTTTTGGAGAAGGCGTAAAATCCCGTTTTACAAATTCGAATTCTTCTAATGTCATATTGAAATTAAGTAAAAGTTGAATAAATCGGTCCATGCTAGGCATAATTTTGTTGTTTTCAATCTTTTGATAATTAGAGCGACTAAGCGCACCTGTACAAGCTTCTTGTTGAGTTAAGTTCTTACTTTTGCGAATGAATTTTAACGTGTCACCAACAGTTTGCATAATAAAACACAGCTCCATATGTTCAAATTTGATGTATTTTAATTTTATGTAAGTCGTGTAGGTTAGAATTTCTGTATAGATGAAAAAGGAGGGAGAAGACATGTTAACTTTTTTAACGAGTGTTAATTGGTTATTCTAAAGTAGTTTAAGCAAGGTCTTCTGATGAGCGCAATTATTGTTTTTCCACTAAAATGGTCTGGCATAATTGCGTATTTTTGTGAAATTAGTAATAATTTGAACGATTTTAGTCTATCTGTGAAAAAATTATAACATTATGTTACCGCTTGCACAATATCGATATTCTAAAATTATTAATTTTGCAAAATAATATATCAAAAGTAATACGTTTTTGTAAAAGCTAAATAAAGGGAGGAAAGTGAGATGAAGCGAAGAACGAGAAAATGTAGTTTAGTGTTTATTCTTGGGATACTCATATTTAGTTGTTTAAGCAGTTTTGGAACGAATGTTTTCGCGATGGACGGGGAATATCACTCGCCATATGGGGATGATGATTTATACACAGTTCAGCCGACAGAACGTTCACCCAGGGATCCAAAAGCCGGCGAGGATGTCATTCTTAATATTACCACTTGGCCAATTGAAGACGGGCAAAATGTATGGGTAGAGTGGACAAAGAATGGTGTCGCGCAAGAGAATGTCACAGCAGCTTACGATTATAACAGTGGCAATAACACGTACTGGAAAGCAGATTTAGGTAAATTTGAAAAGGGCGATGAAATTACTTATACAACAAAAGGTTCCACAGATGGAGGAACAGCATACGAAAGCGGCCCGTTCACGTTTTATGTAACGGACTGGGAATACGTACAGGATGTTAGCAGCGTAGAAGATAATGGCGATTCTATCACGCTAAATATGACAGCAACAGCAGGTGATTTCACGCCGAAGTTATATCTTTCATTTGAAGATTTAGACACACTGCGTATGGAACTTTCACCAACTGGTAAAGAAACTGGACATGCTGGGAAATCTGGTTATACGGTAGAAGATACAGCGGAAAAAGTGACCGTAACAACAGAAGATCTAAGCATCGAAATCCAAAAATCACCTTATCGTATGGAAGTTTACCAGGCGGACGGGACTTTGCTTACAAGTGAATACACAACGGCGAATAGCCTAGGTTGGTTAACAGATGGGAAAAACGTAATCAATCAATACCAAAATAACTTTATGACACCGAGCGATGAAGCATTTTATGGTTTTGGTGAGCGTTATGACACAATTAACCAACGCGGAAAAGATGTTGAAACATACGTATACAATGAGTATCAAGATCAAGCGCAGACAGAAAGAACTTATTTAGCAGTACCATTTTTCGTGAGTGCTAATAAATACGGGATGTTCGTTAATTCCGATTTTCATTCACAGTTCCAAATGGCTTCCAAAGTAGAAGATAAATATAGCTTTGTTTTGGATAATGATGGCGATATGACGAATATGCTTGATTACTATGTTATTAGCGGGAAAGATCAAAATGACATTGTTAACAATTACACAGATATAACAGGAAAAACAACTTTACTGCCAAAATGGGCTTTCGGGCTTTGGATGTCAGCGAATGAATGGGATAGAGATTCTGATGTAAACTCGGCCCTTTCGAATGCCAAAGCAAATGATATTCCAGCAACAGGTTTTGTATTAGAGCAGTGGAGTGACGAAGAAACCTATTATATTTGGAATAATGCGACCTATACAGCGAAGACAAACGGGGAAGCATTTAGCTATGACGATTTTACTTTCAACGGGAAATGGACTAATCCTAAAGCAATGGTGGATAGTGTTCATGATGCGGGTATGAATATCGTTTTATGGCAAGTTCCAGTATTAAAAGATGACAACACTGTATATGAACAACGAGATAATGATGAAGCATACATGATAAGCCAAGGGTATAGTGCGGACGATGGAACAGGGGCGCCGTACCGAGTTCCGGCATCACAGTGGTTTGGAAATGGGATATTACTAGACTTCACTAATAAAGATGCCGTAGATTGGTGGACGTCACAAAGAGAGTATTTATTAACAGAAGTAGGGATTGATGGATTTAAAACAGATGGCGGCGAAATGGTTTGGGGACGTGATACAACCTTCTCAAATGGCGAAAAAGGACAAGAAATGAGAAACCGTTATCCAACAGATTACGTTTCTAGTTATTTTGATTTTGCGAAAAGTATTAATCCAGAAGCAGTTTCCTTTAGTCGTTCAGGAACTTCTGGTGCGCAAAAATCAGGCATTTACTGGTCTGGAGATCAAACTTCGACATTTGATTCTTTCCAAGCATCAGTAAAAGCTGGACTTAGTGCTTCTACATCTGGTGTTTCATACTGGGCGTGGGATATGGCAGGATTTACGGGTGATTATCCAACAGCGGAACTGTATAAACGCGCATCGGCTATGGCAGCTTTTGCACCGATTATGCAATTCCACTCGGAGAAATCAGATCCATCGCCAAGTGAAGAACGTTCACCTTGGAATGCAGTAGCTAGAACAGGTGACGAAACGATTTTACCAACGTTCCAAAAATATTTGTATACACGAATGAATTTACTTCCATATATTTATACAGCTGCAAAAGACACGGCGGACAACGGAAAATCAATGATGCGTCAAATGGCGATGGATTATCCGGAAGATATTAATGCGCGTGATTTGGATGAGCAGTATATGTTTGGCGATGATTTACTTGTAGCACCAATCGTTCAAGAAGGTCAAACAGAAAAAGAAGTTTATTTACCAGAAGGCGAATGGGTTGATATTTGGAATGGCGGGATTCATCCTGGTGGCGAAACAATTTCGTACTATGCCGATGTAGATACGCTGCCTGTATTTGCAAAAGCTGGAGCAATTATTCCGATGAACATGACAGACGGCTACCAACTTGGTCAAAATGTCGGAAATGATTTAAAATCCTATGATAATTTAACTTTCCGAGTTTATCCATCTGGAAATAGCGAATATAGTTTTTACGATGATGTAAATGGCGGAGAAATGCGCGATATTAGTGTTTCAGAAGACTTCGCGAATGAAAAAGTTTCGATTGATCTTCCGGCGATGGCTGACGAAACAACGATGCAAGTTTTCAGTACAGAACCAACAAGTGTAACAATTGACGGGGCGGATGTAGCAAAAGTGGATACGCTGGATGCATTTAACGAAGCAGCGACTGGTTATTACTATGATACTGTACAAAACTTGACGTACGTAAAAGCGGCAACAAAAGATGCAAAACAAGCAATTGTCTTAAATGGCGTAAATCATGCGCCGTACGAAGCAGAATTCGGTCATTTGACAAATGTAACTACTGCAAGTGACCATGCGGGATATACTGGTACTGGTTTTGTAGCCGGTTTTGATGCTGAAAAAGAAGCAGTAGAATTTGATGTAGATGCAGCAGATGGCGCTTCTGATTATACGATGGAAGTTCGCTATAGTGCAGGGGTAGAAGATGCAACAAGGACCGTATATATCAATGGTAAAAAACAACAAATTACTTTACCGAAAACAGCCGATTGGGATACTTGGAGCACGATAGAAGTTCCAGTAACGTTGCAAGATGGCAATAACCAAGTCGTATTTGATTTTGAAGCCGGCGATACAGCTGGAATCAATTTTGATCATGTAGTTTTTAAGAAGTAAATCCAATAAGCCACCCTTTTTATGGATAGAGAGGGTGGCTATACTGAAAGGACTGGAATGAAAAGAACACTCATTGCTACCGGGAGAACATTTGCTAGAAATTTCATCAGGGTATAACAGCGGAGAATATGTGGGTTATTATGATTTCCCAGTAACTATTACGGAATAAAAAAAGGGGCGAGATGATGAAAAAAGGTATGAAGCAAGTCTGCGTCAGTTTAGCTGTCCTCCCGCTTGTCTGGCTGAATTTAGGGATAACTCAGCCGTTACAAGTGGAAGTAAAAGCAGAAGAAACGAAGAAAAAAGAAGTGAAGAAAGAAGCAAATACAGGAGCTGCGAAACAACTGAGTAAAGAAGAATATGCGAAATTAAGTGCGGAGGAAGGGCTTGGTAACGTACTTGAAGCGACTGTAACAGATAATGTAGTTACGCTCAAAATTGATAATGGCGACGAGGCGGAGGATGACTATCTAGAAATTTCTCCACTGGCCAATAATTTACTTAAAGTGAATTTGCGACCTCGAAATATCGAAAATAGCGAATCAACGCCGATGATTGATCCTAATGCAACATTTACTGCGATTGGAGCAACAATTGATTTGGACTCCGATCCGATGATTATTTCAACGGAGGAGTGCACGCTTGAAATTTCCAAACAGCCAGCACGGATGACTTTCAAAGATAAGGACGGTAAAACGTTATTGTCTGAATCTGCTGATGGTGGAATTTTTGATGGAGGAGTGCGGTTTAAACGTGGCGCTTCTGACCATGTCTACGGCGCTTATGGTATTAGTTTTAGCGACGGGGATCTTGGGATGGAACGTGATAACACTGCGGCTGATAGTAGCAAAACAGCACAAGCAGGACAACAAGGTAATGCAGGTGGTCCGTTTATGTGGTCGACAGCGGGATATGGTTTGTTGGTAGATAGTGATGGCGGATATCCGTATTCCGTTTCAGATGAAGAAAAATTGGAGTTTTACTATGGCGATACGGTAGTTGAAGGGCGCCGTTATGTGAAAGAAAATGTGGAAATGTATTTAATGTCTGGCGAACCGGAAACGATTATGTCTTCGTATGCGGATGTAACTGGACATACACCAATGATGCCAAAATGGTCACTAGGTTTTTCTAACTTCGAGTGGGGAACTAATGAGGCTGAATTCAGAAAAAATATTGATACGTATCGTGCAAAAGGGATTCCGATTGATTCTTTCGCATTTGATTATGATTGGAAATTTTACGGAGATCCAACGTACGGCGGGGATTACGGCGAATTTGCTTGGAATACAGACAATTTCCCGTCAGCAGCAGATACGACTTTGAAAAATGATATGGATGCACTAGGTGTAAAAATGATTGGGATTACAAAACCTCGAGTGGTAACTACTTTGCAAGACGGGACGGAAACACAACAAGGCAAGGATGCGGAAGCAAATGGTTACTGGTACCCGGGGCAAGAAGCTTATGAAGATTATGCTTTCCCGGTAATGGTTAGAAGTATTGATCCTTATAATACAGATGAACGCAATTGGTGGTGGTCCCATTCGGAAGATGCGCTAGATAAAGGAATTGTTGGTTGGTGGAATGATGAAACCGACAAAGTATCTTCAAATGGCGCCGATTATTGGTTTGGGAATTTCACTACTGGCTTCACATCAGAAGCAATGTACGAAGGGCAACGAGACTATACGAATGAACGTGTTTGGCAAACTGGAAGAACTTATTATCCGGGGGCACAACGTTATTCTACATCGATTTGGTCCGGGGATATTGGCGTACAATGGAAAAAGGGAGAAGTGATTGACTGGGCAAATGGGATGCAAGAACAACCTAGTACGATGCTGTCTACTATTAATCTTGGCCAAACAAAATGGGGCATGGATACAGGTGGCTTTAATGCGAATTCTGGACAAGTTTTAAATCCAGATCCAGAACTTTATAGTCGCTGGATGGAATTTAGTTCACTTGTTCCGGTTTTCCGTACACATGGGAACGATAACCAGCAACGCCAACCTTGGTATTATGGTGGAACGGCAGAAGAAATTGCTAAAAGTGCTATGACTTGGCGCTATTCGATGATTCCATACATGTACGCTTATGAACGCCAAGCTTATGATTCTGGCGTTGGACTCGTTCAGCCGCTTACTTTTGATAATCCTACCGATGAAAATGTAGTGAATTTGACGGATGAATGGATGTTTGGGGATGCGATTTTAGCAGCGCCAGTTTTAGAAGAAGGAGCAGGTTCCAGAGATATTTATTTACCTGCTGGAACGTGGATCGATTATAATCGCGGCGATGTTTATGATGGCAACCAAACAATTAATTATGAAGTAAATGACGAAGACTGGACGGACGTACCGATGTTTGTTAAAGAAGGTGCGATTATACCAATGCAACAACCGCAAAATTATATTGGCGAATCCGCAGTCGAAACAGTTTACTTGGACACTTTTGCAGCAGAAAAAGAAACTTCTTTTACACATTATGACGATGACGGGAAATCTTTTGATTACGAAAAAGACACCTATTTAAAACAAAAGATGACCACTTCTAGTACAGCCGATGCTACTACTTTTACCATTGGTGCGAAAGAAGGAAGTTTTAAAGCTGATACAGAAAATTACATTATCAAACTACACGGAAATGCTGCTGGAAATGTGCAAGTAAATGGCGCAGACAGTAAAGTATACGATGATTTATCTGCACTCGAAAATGCAGATGGCGGCGGATATGCAGTCGGAAGCGATATCTACGGGGCAGTAACTTATGTTAAAGTACCTGCTCAAGCAAGCGAAGACACAGTCATTAAAACATCTGGTTCGATAACAGTTGACCAATCCGGCACATACGAAATGGAAAATGGCTCTAGTTTTGCAGCGACCGTTGCTGATAAACCAGTCACAGAAAAAACGTATGTAGATGGCTATGATACAGATGGCGCGGGAACAACTATTTATGCAAACGTCAAAGACTCTGGTGACTACAACGTTGATTTAACGTATAAAAATGCATCTAGCGAGGACCAAGCGCTAAGTATTTTCGTCAACGGAGAATATGTGAAACAAACTACATTAAAACCAGCGACAGATTGGACCGTTGCACCCGAAACATTACCTCTTTCAGCTGGGAAAAATAGTATTTCGTATAAAGTAGTGACAGATACTGGTGACAAAGCGGATCAAGTCTCACTGGATAAAGTTACTATTGGTTTTACGCCAACTGTAGCAAAAGTAGAAGCTGAAGAAGCAAGTCTTGCAGGTACTTTGAAAGTAGCAAATGATCACTGGTTTTATAGTGGAGAAGGTTTTGTCGGCGGATTTGGAACAGCAGGGGATGAAATCAAATTTGAAGTAGATGTACCAGCAGACGGTGAATATGTATTAAATACACGTACGGCTAACGGAACTAGTATGCCACAAACGCTTGATTTATACACAAATGGCGATTACAATTCGCGCGTAACATTCCCTTCTGAAGGCGAAAACTGGAATATCTGGTCAGATACAGAAACAGCAGTGAATTTAAAAGCAGGTACGAATAAAATTACGTTCTTAATGGACGGAGAGTCGACAGGGAATATTAATATGGATAGAATTCTAGTTTCCGCTGAACCGATTAATTCTCCTGTTCAGTCAGAAATGAATTTACTTGATAATGGCGGATTTGAGCGTGACGCTGCAGCAACAACGAATTGGGTAGAGTCGCATCCAGACGGTCAGGACAAGGCTTATGGCGTTGATAGTGGTTCGGGTGTAAATCCTCCAGAATCACCAGCATTTGGTAAGCAGAGCGCTTATTTCTATCTACCAGGGGCTTATACACAAACTTTATCGCAACAAATAGCGGTTCCAACGAATAACGCAAATTATGACGTCGAAGCATGGGTCAAAGTAAGTGAAGACGACGCAGCCAAAGCACAAATGATTGTCAACAATTTTGATGATAGCGACGGGCAAACGATTGACTTGGTGGCGGATAATGTTTGGCATTATGTAACGATTAAAGATGTCAAAGTCACAACCGGTAATATAAATACAAGTTTCCAGATGGATTCTCCGGGTGGAACAAGTATTCATATTGATAATGTGCGCGTTATGCCATCTGCGGAATAATAAAACAGGGCGGGAAATCTTTCCCGTCCTATACTTGAAGGAGGAGAGATAATGAAAAATTTGTGTAAATTATTTCTAGTAGTTAGTATGATTATCATTGGCGTCATTTCTTTTAAAACAATCGATGTAAGTGCGTCCGTGACAGATATTTACCCATTACCAGCCAGAATAATTGATGTTTTTCCAGATGAGAATTTAGCAAAAGATATGGTGGAGAATTTTGGTAAAACAAATGTGACAGATGTAATTACCCAAGATGATGTAGATGCAGTGACGTCTTTAGGGTTGGGTTATTTTAGCGATTATCTAACGGACGAAGATTTACAAATGCTGGGAAATGCTTACTTTACAAATGTAAACAATATCATGATTTATCCTACTCAAACGATGTTTACAGGTTTTCCCGATTTACCAACCTTGCCCAAATTAGATACTTTAAGAGCGGAATGGGTCCAAACATCCGACATACTAGCTGCAAACATTACAGTACCCGATTATCAAAACTACCCAGAGTTAACGTATCTGGATCTTAGTGGTCGAACTATTGTTGGCGGCTTACCAGATTTTTCTAATATTCCTAAGCTCGAAACCTTGTTGATGAGCAATTGTGGACTCGCTTCAGAAGACGTTCCAGATTTTACAAACTTGAAAAACTTGCAGAAAGTAAATTTCCAAACGAACCAATTTAGAACAGAAATGACTGATTTTACTCATTTGGATAGTTTGGTAAGTATGGATTTAAGCTATAATTATTTAAATGTGTTGCCACCTACCATTGTGGATAAAGTAATCTTACTAGGTCAAATTGGAACTTTACCAGATCAAAATGTTGTTTTTGGTGAGGATACAACTATTACTTTACCAATTTATACGCAACTGGATGATTTAGGCCGAATTAGTGGTTTTCAAGAAGTTTGGATTCATGATTCAAATGAGAAAGAAATTTACAACGCGTATGCAGTAGATTACGACGAAGTGACGAAGCAAATCATTATACCGACAAGTACCCTTGATAAAGGCGAATACACCATTGGAATCGATTTTAATGGCATAGAGCCTTATGTAGAAGAAGGCGAAGTTATGAGTTACTCGGTAAAAATAACGATTAATTAATTGAAAACTTGTGACATGCTAAATAATAGTTGCGCATTTGGCTATGTCACAAGTTTTTTCTGATTGTAAAGCCCCGTTTTTTCCTGTATAATAACTACTGTTAGACTTTAACTCTGGGGATGTTACGGATTCGACAGGGATAGTTCGAGCTTGAGTTGCGAGTCGGGGGGATCGTCCTCGTTATCAACGTCAAAGCCAATAATAACTGGCAAAGAAAAACAAAACCTAGCTTTCGCTGCCTAATAAGCAGTAGCATAGCTGATCCTCCGTGCATCGCCCATGTGCTACGGTAAGGGTCTCACTCTAAGTGGGCTACACTAGTTAATCTCCGTCTGAGGTTAAATAGAAGAGCTTAATCAGACTAGCTGAATGGAAGCCTGTTACCGGGCCGATGTTTATGCGAAATGCTAATACGGTGACTACGCTCGTAGATATTTAAGTGCCGATATTTCTGGACGTGGGTTCGACTCCCACCATCTCCATAAAATGAAAAAAGTTATGAATGGCTTTATGAAGCTGTTTGTAGCTTTTTTTATTAGCAGTATTTAAGTCCAAGGGTAACGATGAAAATAAACAAAGTGACATTATAGGGAGTCTGTCAATGAGTACGGAAGAATTTGTAAAAAACGTTCATAAAGAAAAAGACAACTTATTGAGAGCATACTTTGAAAATCAAAATAGTGAAGTTAGTAATCAAATAAATACCATGGAATTAACTGCTAAACAAAAAGAAAAATTAAATAAAGCTCTTGATATAGCTTTAAGTGACCTTTGTTTTTCTTTTTTCTCTTAACTTGATCATTTCTTTCTCTTTTATTTACAATCTTCTGCTAAACTATAATTAAAGAACTAAAGAGAGGACGAGCTAGATGATACGTCTTAGAAAAATTTTTGTTATTTTAATTGCAATTGGATTTATATATTTGTTAATTGTAGCGGCATTTATGTTTAGTGGAACGAGAGCAAAACCGAATGAAAATGCGGATACTGTACTTATTTTAGGTGCGCGAGTGAACGGGGATCCGGCAGAACCGTCGTCAGTACTAAAGGAAAGATTGGATACTGCTGTGACTTATTTAAATGAAAATCCTACGTTGAAAGTCATTGTTAGCGGCGGGCAAGGCGAGGATGAAAGTGCCTCGGAAGCGTCGGTCATGGAAGAATATTTAGTTAATCAAGGAATTGCTAGAAGTCGGATTAATATGGAAGATAAATCGACAAGAACGGAAGAAAATCTTAAATATAGTAAGGGGAAATTTAATTTAGGGAAAACGGTGATTGTAACGAGTGATTATCATATGTACCGTGCGTTAATGTTAGCGAAGCGCCAAGGTGTTGACGCGTCAGGGCTTCCAGCGAAATCACAATCAGCCGGCAAATATAAGAAAATGATGCGAGAAACTTTATCCATTACGTATGCATGGGTTTTTGATCGATAAGAAGGCGGGGATTTTGGGATGAAATTAGAACGGATTTTAGCGATATTAGTCATGATTTTGGAGCGAAAAGTACTGGCAAGTGAGCTGGCTGAAAAATTTGAAGTAAGTACGCGAACGATTTACCGAGATATGGAGACACTTTTGTACGCGGGATTTCCAGTCGTTTCTTTGCCGGGCAAAAATGGTGGATTTACGATGCTCGATACGTATAAATTAGCGACATTTACTTTTTCTGAGGCCGAAAAGCAGATTTTGCTGGAGGCGTTAGAGGCGCGGTCGGAGTTTATGTTGAATGATAGCCAAGAAACGTTGCGAGAAAAAATCACTTTGTTGCAAACAGAAAAACCGGCGAGTAATCATATTTTCTTTGATTCTGCGACACAACACCGCCGCCAAATTGAAGCAGAGGTGAAGCGGAAAATCGCCTACATCCAAAAAGCTTTTACAACAAATAAACAACTAAAAATTAGTTATATCGCCATGAGTGGCACAGAAACGGAGCGCGAAATTTCACCGCAGAAGCTAAACTTAATGGATGGTAGTTGGTATTTAGAAGCTTATTGCCACAAAAGAGCAGCGGTACGTCATTTTAAAGTAACCCGGATAACTGCTTTGAAGGAAATCGATAAAGCGATTATGGAAATTGCAGAAACCAAGTACCAGCCCGGAGAAATGGAAAGAATCGTTTTGGAATTCCCGAAAAATCAGCTCGGGAAATTATTGGATTATTTTTTGTGGGAAGAAATGGAAATTGAGGAAGATTTTGTGCGTGTGACTTTTCTCTATGATTTGGAGCGGCAAATAATTCCATTTTTATTGATGTTTGGTAGCGCTGTGAAAATTTTAGAACCGGCATCGCTTCAAAAAGACTATAAAGCCGAGGTAGAAAAACTTTATTTTAATTTGAATTGTTGA
This sequence comes from Listeria cossartiae subsp. cayugensis, assembly GCF_014229095.1. Lineage (GTDB taxonomy): Bacteria > Bacillota > Bacilli > Lactobacillales > Listeriaceae > Listeria > Listeria cayugensis. The sequence continues at coordinate 58,342 of NZ_JAARZC010000005.1, forward strand.
CAGATAGTTGTCAGGTTTTGTTCGCTATAATGATTTTAAAGGAGGCGGCAAAAGATGATTTTACAAGAGAATAAAGAAATTTTCGGGAAAAAGATACGCGCAAATAATGGGAATTTTAGTCCGATTGCAGAGCTTTGGGGTGAAGTGATGGTAGAGAAGCCTGCTGGAGATATTTTTGCGGTATATAGTAATTATGCAAGTGATTATAAGGGTGACTACGATTTATTGGTTGGAACGCGTGACTGGGATGAAGTGAACAGCGCAGTAATCGCAGCAGGGGAGTATTTGGTGTTTGAGGTCGATAATGCCAATCATAAAGGTGTCGAGGAAGCTTGGCAGGAGATTTGGGCGCGGGATAGTGAGTTAGAGCGTGCGTATAGAACCGATTTTGAGTGGTATCATACTAATGGAAAAATAGAGGTATACATTTCGATATAAAAAATCCCCTCGCAAGGAGGAGATTTCGTTGTTATTTTAGTTTTTCTGCTGCTTTAGATGGGACGTCTTTTTCTGCGACTTCTTCAAATGAAGTTACGCCTTTATCTTTTTTGCTGTAGATTTTCAAATAAGCACCTTTGCGTAAGTTTTTGTCTGCAGAAAGGGTCACTTCTGTTTCTTTGCCAGTTTCATCATATGCAGGAAGTGTATAGGAATAGTTGAAGCTTACTTTTTTGCCCATTTCACCGTCTTTCGTAATCTTAACATAGGAAACATCTGCTCCTAGTCGGTTGGCGTTTTTAAAGTAATATGCCCCGAATCCGATCCCGATAAGTATTAGTAAGCTCATAATAATGATAACGATTTTTTTCATGTTCATCCATCCTTTGCTGAGTGATATCTTCCATTTTATAGGGAAATGGCGTTTTAATCCCTCGTGCAAGGCGACGAAATACGTATTTAAACTTACATATTTGTTAGAAAGGGGTCATGTTTATATGGCGAGACCGAAGAATAAAGAGGAATTGCTGCAACAAAGTGCGGAAAAGTATCAACAGTTGAATGATTTAATTGATTCTATCCCAACAGAATCTCAGCAGCTCGCGTTTCCTTTTGAGGACCGGGATAAAAATATTCGCGATGTTTTAGTGCATTTGCATGAATGGCATAAGATGGCGCTTAATTGGTACCGAATTGGTATGAGCGGCAAGAAGCCATTTATGCCAGCGGAAGGTTATACGTGGAAAACGACGCCGGAACTGAATTTGGTTATTTGGCAGAAGTATCAAACGACGGATTTGACATGTGCGCGAGAATTACTGGATGAAACTCACAATAAAGAAATGATTTTAATTGCTGAACATTCGAACGAGGAATTATTTACAAAGAAATATTATAAATGGACGAATACCACTTCGCTTGGGGCTATTTTTATTTCAAGCGCATCGAGCCATTATGATTGGGCTATGAAGAAAATACGGAAATTTAAAAAAGCCACTGGAATCAAATGAATTCCAGTGGCTTTTGATGTTTATTTTAAAGCGGATTCGTCTAAATAAGCGATTTCCCATAGGTGGTTGTCTAAATCGAGAAAACTTCGGCTATACATGAAATCGAAGTCTTGCGTTTCTCCGGCTTGTTTGGCGCCAATTTTTAGAGCACGATCGACGAGATTGTCGACATCTTGGCGGCTATCTTGGGTGATTGTGATGAGGACTTCGCGTGCTTTTGTTGTGTCAGCGATGCCTTCTTTATGGAAAGTCTGGAAGAAATCTTCTTTCAAGAGCATGGCGAAAATATTTTCCCCGATGAGCATTTGGGTAGCATTTTCATCTGTGAATTGCGGGTTGAATTCGTAGCCAAGTTCCGTGAAAAAAGCGATGGTTGCTTGTAAATCTTTTACAGGCAAGTTAATAAAAATTTGCTTCGAGCGTGTTACCATAATTTATCACCTCCAGCCAAAAATAGCATGCAGAAAACTACATGTCAATGAATAAGTTGTGGTAAAGTAGGGAAGATATAAAGTAATCTAAAATTGAATATCAAAAACCACTTGTAATCGGTTTCTTTTTGTACTATAATGTTAGAGAAAAGCATAGGATTGTTACTGCTAAGGCAGGCAAAACCTGAATTAATTCAAGTGCTATTTTGGTATCAATAGCGTTGGAATTAGTTTGGGTTTTTTTCTTTTGAAAGAGGTGAAAATGCATGATTATCAAAAAAATACTGAATAACAATGTTGTAATCGCCGAGGGTAAAAGTGGCAAGGAGTCTGTCGTGATGGGCCGTGGTCTTGCTTTTCAAAAGAAGATTGGCGATGAGGTGGAGGTAGCCAATATTGAGAAAACATTCGTAATGGAAACACATGAACTTTCAGAAAAGCTCTCTGAATTACTTAGCGAGATACCACTGAAACATTTACGTGTTGCGGATGATGTTGTCCAGTATGCGCAAGAAACGCTGGAAACAGATTTAAGTGACAATATTTATTTGACTCTCACAGACCATATTAACTTCGCAGTGTCACGGTATAATCAAGGTATTAATTTGAAAAACGCACTATTATGGGAAATAAAACGATTTTATCATGCGGAATATTTAGTTGGCATGAAGGCATTAGATTTTATCGAGCAAGAAGTTGGCATTCGCTTGGATGAAGATGAGGCAGGTTTTATCGCACTTCACATTGTAAATGCTAGACAAGATGGACAACAAATGCACATGACAGTAGCAATGACCCAAATTGTTCAAGATATTTTAAGTATCGTCACTTATCACTATGGCATGGTTTTAGATGAAACTTCACTGAATTACACACGTTTTATTACACATTTACAGTATTTCGCACAACGTTTACTTCGAAAAGAAATTGTCGATTCCGGCGATGACTTTTTATACGAACAAGTGCAACTCAAGTACCCCGAAGCTTTTAAATGCACGAAAAAAATTGACGCTTATTTAATTAATACGCATCATACAGAGTTAACAAGAGACGAACGTGTCTATCTTACAATTCATATTTATCGCGTCACAGAACGTAATACGATGATTAAAAAGGAAGACTAAATTTTTTTGGACTTATATGTAATGGATTACAGAAAAGTACTGCTTAGCGCGGTGCTTTTTTTATTGTAATTTTTTCTCAACTAAAATGACGGAAAATAGCACGGCGAAAATACTTGTCGTTAATAAAACGGAGCTGCGGATAAAAGCGTGCATCGGGATGAAAGCTAACACGAGCGATAGAACTAGAAGCAAAATACCGATAATTATCCAGTAATTTCCAAGCAATTGATGTGCTTTTTGCCAAGTATTTTCATTTTTTAAAGAAGCTTTCGTCCGGTAACTAAAGCGACTTTCTTTATTTTTAGGCGGATTGACCCGGTAGGTAATACCAAGAATAATGAGCAAAAGTGGAAAAATTAAATCAAGCATAACGAACCTCCTTTTATGTACCATCGTAGTATAACAAATTATTGTGAAAAATTGAACGGTTTGGCCCTTTGGTTTAAGGGTATTGGTGAGTGAAGATGATCAGCTATTTAAAAGGAGGAAGAAAGATGCTTTATAGTGAAAACGACAAGCGAAAACATGAAAGTTATCGAATCCCGCTCTTTGGATCTGAGGAAGAAAGTACTAGTATCCCAAAATATGTCTTAAAAAAGGAACCGATGGAACCGCGCATTGCTTATCAACTTGTGAAAGATCAGCTGATGGATGAAGGAAATGCGCGGCAAAACTTGGCGACTTTTTGCCAGACGTATATGGAAAAAGAAGCAGAAATACTGATGTCGGAAACACTTGCGAAAAATGCGATTGATAAATCCGAGTATCCGCAAACGGCAGAACTGGAAAACCGCTGTGTCAATATTTTGGCAGATTTATGGAATGCGCCAAAAGATATGACTTATCTAGGAACTTCCACAGTTGGCTCGTCGGAAGCTTGCATGCTTGGTGGTTTGGCGATGAAGTTTCGCTGGCGTAATAATGCGGAAAAACGCGGGTTAGATATTCAGGCAAAACGCCCTAACTTAATTATTTCATCAGGTTATCAAGTGTGCTGGGAGAAGTTTTGTGTCTACTGGGATGTTGATATGCGTGTCGTACCAATGGATGAAGAGCATCTTAGTATCGATGTGGACAAGGTGTTTGATTTCGTCGATGAGTATACAATTGGGATTGTCGGGATTTTAGGTATCACTTATACTGGCAAATTTGATGATATTGCTTTGTTAGACGAAAAAGTAGAAATTTATAATGAAGCAAATGAGCATCAGTTAGTTATTCATATTGACGGAGCGAGTGGTGCGATGTTTACGCCATTTGTGAACCCAGAACTACCTTGGGATTTCCGACTTAAAAATGTAGTTTCGATAAACACTTCTGGTCATAAATATGGTTTAGTTTATCCAGGTGTTGGTTGGATTTTATGGAAAGATAAAGAATATTTGCCAAAAGAACTTATTTTCGAAGTGAGTTATTTAGGTGGATCGATGCCGACGATGGCAATTAACTTTTCCCGAAGTGCGAGCCAAATTATTGGTCAGTATTATAATTTCTTGCGTTATGGCTTTGAAGGCTACCGAGAAATTCACGAAAAAACAAAGAAAACGGCGCTTTACCTTGCAAAAACAGTAGAAAAAAGTGGCTATTTTGAAATTATTAATGATGGCGCAAATTTGCCAATTGTTTGTTACAAAATGAAAGATGGGCTTGATGTGGAGTGGACTTTGTACGATCTTGCTGATCAGCTTTTGATGAAGGGGTGGCAAGTTCCGGCGTATCCATTACCGGCTGATTTAAGTGATACTATTATTCAGCGCTTTGTTTGTCGGGCAGATTTGGGTCATAATGTGGCGGAAGAATTTGCCGCTGATTTCAGAGATGCGCTGCATAATTTAGAGCATGCCAGAGTGCTTTATCATGACAAAGGCCGCAACGACTCTTACGGATTTACGCATTAAAAAAGAAGACTTGGATGCGTGTCCAAGTCTTCTTTTTATGAAAGTGGTAGCCAGTCGATGATTTCCTTGATGCTTTTATCCCAAAATTCCCAGTCGTGGTCGCCGGGACCTTCGCGATATTCTAGCGGGGCATTATTGGCAAGCGCAAAATCGCGGAAACGAATATTATCTTCATAAAGAAAATCTTCTGTGCCGCAATTTTGGAAAAGGGCTGGTAATTCGATTTGGTTGTTTAGGTTGGTTTCTAATAAATGAAAGAGATCATTTTCCGTACCAGTTTGGCTAGTCATTTCGCCGGTGATGGCACGCGTGCTAAAATTTTCGAAGCAGTCTTCTTTAATGATATAATTAATATCCATGACGCCGGACATACTTGCCGCGGCTTGGAATTTTTCTGGGAAAGTAAGTGCAACTTTGAACGCACCGTAACCACCCATGGAATGCCCAGCGATGAAAGTGTCTTCTCTTTTGTCGGAAAGTGGCAGCCAATTTTTCATCACATGTGGAAGTTCTGTGCTAACAAACGCGAAAAAGTCGCGACCGTGGACCATGTTAGAATAGAAGCTATGATCTGCTGCGGGCATGATGACAGCGAGCCCTTTTTCCGTAGCATAGCGCTCAATATTCGTATTACGTACATAAGTTGTGTGGTTATTGGATAAGCCATGAAGAATATATAATGTTTTATATTTAGAAATCGAGCCATGGTAAAGTGTTTCTGTTTCGGGCAAAATCACCGTTACACTTGTTTGCATAGCTAAACATTCAGATTTGAAATTAAGTTCTAAAATAGCCAATGTAAGGGCCTCCTGACGTGTCTTTTTTTCTAGTATACATGATTTTTGAGCGAAATAAAATAAATATAACTTATCTTATGAGTTAACTCGGAATTAAAAGTGAAATAAAGAACCTGCGCGAACAGGTCCTCGTTATTTTTTAATACTTGGCTTCTTTTTATCAACGATGTTTAAAATTTCTTCAAGTTTGCGATTCTTCTCGAGAATGGCAGCCTCTTTGAATTGTTCTGTTGTGACTGGGGGCATAGTTTCTTTGCAATTTTCATGCGATAGATTTGGAAAAAGATTGTCGGTCATTTTCAGCGCCTCCTTATGTTAATTATAAAGTATCAGCTGGAAAATATCGACTATTTGTGTATAGATGAAAATAATTCTCAATTAGGGGTTCGTCTTTTTGAATATCGTGTTATAATTTAGTAAAATGAAAAGGACAGTATTGTGGAGGGGAATTATGAAGAAAATTACTATATTGACGTTAAGTATAACAGCCGCACTACTCCTTGCTTCGTGTGGAAATGATACTGCAACGGATACAAATAATGAAACAACCAAAAACGAAACAAAAGCGAAAGCGGCTCTATCAATAACAGATATGGCTGGTCGCGATGTTTCTTTTGATAAAAAACCAGAACGAATTATCGCGCTAACAAATGCGGATATGAATATTATCTATGCGCTAGGTGGAACGGTGGTTGGTCGCCAAACGACGGACGCAAGCGGTGTTCCAGATGGTGCGAAAAAGGCAACAGAAGTGGGTAATACCCATGATTTAAACTTAGAAAAAATTGCCGCTCTTGGTGCAGATGCGATTGTAGCAAGTTCCGAGCAAAATTTAAAAGATGTTCCCGCGATGGAAGGCGTCGGCCCGAAAGTCGTATTAACTGGAGCAAACTCAATTAACGAAATTAAAAAGCAAACAGCCGTACTTGGCGAACTTTTAGGCAAAGAAACGAAAGCCAAAGAGTTAGAAGCGAGTATTGATCAAAAGGTAGCAGAAGTGAAGCAAAAGCAACAAGGTAAAAAAGTACGCGCGCTTCTTGTTCTTGGAGCTCCCGGAAGTAATTACGCCGCACTTCCATCTTCGTTAAGCGGAAATGTGTTAGAAATTGCTGGTGGAGAAAACGTCGCGAAAGATTTTAAAGGCGTAGAAAACTTTCCGCAATATGCTTCTATAAATGTGGAAAAAATTGTTGCTGCTGACCCAGAAGTGATTTTCTTAATGATTCACGGCGGGGACGAAAAAGAAACAGAAGCAGCATTTAAGAAAGAAATGAAACAAAACCAAGCTTGGAACTCAACAAGCGCCGTTAAAAATGATCATATTGTCGTACTTCCGGCCGAACTTTTCGGAACGAATCCCGGTATAAAAATTGATCAAGCATTGGATTATATGACAGATGAAATAAATAAGGTGGATAACTAATGACAACTGTGAAGGCGCACGATCCGCGGCGAAAACGTAGACGGATAACTTTTATTGTAGTAATTGTTTTACTTATTTTAGCTTTTTTCTACGGACTGACAACTGGGTCCGTGAAAGTTACATATGGTGACGCTTGGCAAACTTTGACTGGTGGCGGGAGCGACCTTGCGAATCAATTGATTTGGAATTTACGTTTGCCGCGCTTATTAATCGCGTTCTTGGTTGGGGCGGCGCTGGCAATTGCTGGTTGCTTACTGCAAGGTGTGATGCGGAATCCGTTAGCTGATCCGGGTGTAATTGGGGTTTCAGCGGGCGGTGGATTTGTTGCAATTTTAATGACATTAGCATTTCCGGCATTAGCTTCTTTTGTGCCGATTGGAGCGTTTTTAGGTGCATTTGGTACAGCCATTTTAATTTACTTACTTGCATGGGATCGCGGCGTTTCTCCGTTACGTGTTATTTTGTCCGGGGTTGCGATTAATGCCTTTATTGGGGCGATGACGTCTGGTGTAATGGTGCTTTATAGTAACCGGGTCCAAAGTGTTATCTCGTGGATGACAGGGACGCTTTCTGGGAAAAGTTGGTATCATTTGGATATGATTTGGCCATATATGTTGGTTGGATTTGTTTTAAGTGGTTTTGCGATTCGTTCTTCCAATGTGTTGCTACTTGGGGACGATGCAGCGAAATTGCTTGGTTTTTCTGTAGAACGACATCGCTTTTTCATTATTATGTTGGCGGCGTTTCTAAGTGGGGTTGCGGTCAGCGTAGCCGGGTTGATTGGTTTTGTTGGACTAGTAGTGCCGCATATTTTCCGTTTAATTATCGGTAATGACTACAAGTATTTACTGCCACTATCCGCACTCGGCGGGGCGTTGTTAGTTGGTTTTGCTGATACAGCGGCGAGAAGCTGGTTTGGTTCAATTGAGTTGCCAGTTGGAATCTTGCTAGCGATGATCGGCGCACCATTCTTCTTATTCCTACTTCAAAGAGGGAGGGTTGCCTCATGAAACCAGCATTAGAACTGAAAAATGTCTCTTTCGCGCGTAAAAGAGATTTTGAAATGAAAAATGTAAGTGCGCGCATTCCAGAAGGTAAAATAACTACACTTATCGGTCCAAATGGCTCGGGTAAATCGACTATGCTTCGTTTAATGATGCACCTTTTGAAACCTGATAGTGGGGAAGTTTTATTGGACGAAAAAAAAATTACTGAGATTCCTTCCAAAGATTTAGCGAAAAAAATGACGATGCTATCGCAGGCGCCAGAAGGTTTGGTCGATGTGATGGTACATGATTTGGTTGCTTACGGTCGCTTGCCACACCGGAGTTGGTTGTCCACTTTGCAAGAAGAGGATGAAGCTGTAATTCAGTGGGCCATTAAGGTGTGTAATTTAGAAGAATTGGCTTATCGACCGCTACATTCATTGTCAGGCGGGGAACGTCAACGCGCTTGGCTAGCAATGGCGCTCGCACAAAAAACACCGATTTTACTACTAGATGAACCAACTACTTATTTGGATATTGCGCATCAACTGGAATTGCTAGATTTACTCGTCCACTTAAATAAAGAATATAATTTAACCATCGTGCTCGTTCTACATGATTTAAATCAAGCGGCGATTTACAGTGATTATGTTTTTGTGTGTGAAAATGGACAATTAGTCAAAAATGGGACGCCTAGAGAGGTTTTCACTACCGAACTGCTTCGCGATGTTTTCCACATTACGGCGGATATTACCGAAAAAGACGGAAAACAGCATATTCATCCACTTGCTTCGACCCGGTTTGAATATTAAAGAAAACAGAAAGAAGATTAGAATTTGGTGAAAAAGCTTCCTATCCAAGGTAAACTTTATTATAATAGATGAAGGCTGTTGCTCTTTTTAAGAATAGCAGCCTCTTTACATTTAAATTTAAACATAAAAGGGCGGAAAACAATGGCTAGAAATAGAAAAAAGGCGGTTCGAGTAGATTATTCGATTATATTTTTAATGATGTTGCTATGTGTCATTGGTCTTGTAGCGATTTATGTTGCGGGGTTAGTAAACGACCAATATACAAATAATTTCTTATTGCAACAGTCTATTTGGATTGTTATTTCTACTGGAGTAGTTGTTGTTATTGTACTTTTTTTCGACTATGATAAGCTGCAATGGGCGGCGTACTATCTTTATGGAATTGGTAACTTACTTCTTGTACTTGTACTAATTGTTGGTGACGAGCGAAAAGGTTCTAAGAGTTGGATCAGTATCGGATCGCTTGGGAGCTTGCAACCATCGGAATTAATGAAAAGTTTTTTGATTTTAGCACTTGCAAAAGTCATTTGGGACCATAATAAAAAATATAAATTACATACCGTAAGCTTAGATATGCAATTACTTTTAAAAATAGGTATTGTTTCTATTCTTCCACTGGGTCTAGTAGCACTTCAGCCGGATCTTGGTACAATCTTAGTATTTATTGCGATTATTGTTGGTATGGTATTTATTAGTGGTGTAACATGGAAAATTTTATTACCAGTTTTTAGTTCAATTGCTGTTATTGGCGGGACTTTAATTTATTTAGTTATGTATAGCCCCGGAGTATTACAAAAAATCGGCTTCAAACCATACCAATTTAAACGTATCACTTCTTGGTTAAGACCCGAAGAAGATCCGCTTGGTGATGGGATGCAGCTGCTGCGTTCGATGCAGGCGATTGGTTCAGGGCAATTGCAAGGGAATGGGATTGGTAATCAGGCGATTGCGATTCCGGAAAACCATAATGACTTTATTTTCTCCATTGTTGGTGGGAATTTCGGTTTCATTGGTGGCTGTGTGCTTATTATGTTATACTTTTTACTGATTTACCAAATAATTCGAGTGGCTTTAGATATAAATATTCCTTTTTACTCGTATATTTGTACGGGTGTTTGCTCGATGATTTTATTTCACGTTTTAGAAAATATCGGGATGACGATTGGTCTTCTTCCAATTACCGGTATTCCACTACTTTTTGTCAGTTATGGGGGAAGCTCACTTCTTGGCGCGTTTATGGCACTTGGGCTCGTGTTATCGGCGAGATATAATGCTCCGGAAGTTAACTTAGAAAAAGGAAATCGTTTCATGTGATTTTCTTTTTTAAACTGTTTGGGAGAAAGAGTTAGTTTTGTTTATCAAACCAACCAGTAAGGAGTAATTAAATAATGAATCAACAAAATAAACTAGCTGGACGCATTGATTACGGGATTGTTTTATCGATGATGTTACTTATGATAATCAGTTTGGTGTCCATTTATAGTGCGCAATTAACAAATAATCAATACGACGCAAACTTTGTTGTTAAGCAAGGTATGTGGTTCGTGGTTTCGACCTTTGCGATTATTGTCGTGATGCAACTAGATTATGACCGGCTTACGAAATGGGCTTATTACTTTTATGGACTAGGTCTATTTTTACTTGTATTTGTGTTGCTTTTTGGGAAGGAAGTAAAAGGTGCGAAAAGCTGGATTGTTATTCCGTTTTTAGGGAACATTCAGCCATCTGAGGTTGTAAAAGTTATCTTAATTGTCGTTCTAGCGAAAGTGATTTGGGATCATAACCGGACGTACAAGGTTCATAATTTGAAAATGGATGCTTGGTTACTACTAAAAATTGGCGTATTTACATTAATTCCGCTTATTCTTATTATGTTGCAACCCGATTTAGGGACGGCGCTAGTATTTATTGCAATTATGTCGGGAATGATTCTTATTTCCGGGATTACTTGGAAAATCATCGTGCCGCTGTTTGGTTCGATTGCGGCGATTGGGACGGCGCTGATTTGGATGGTTATTTATCATCAAAATTGGCTGACGAGTCTTGGTTTCAAACCGTATCAATTTGAGCGGATTACGACGTGGATTAACCCGGAAAATGACCCTCAAGGCGGGGGCTATCAAGTGCTGCGAGCGATGACGGCAATTGGTTCCGGACAGATTTCTGGAAACGGTGCGGGATATGACGCGATTGCGATTCCAGAAAATCATAATGACTTTATCTTTACCATTGTAGCCGGTGATTATGGCTTTATCGGCGCTAGTATTTTACTGGCAATTTATTTCTTGCTCATTTACCAAATTATTCGTGTCGCGCTTGACGTGGCTGTACCGTTTTATTCTTATATTTGTACGGGTGTTGTAATGATGCTGATGTTCCACGTACTGGAAAATGTCGGGATGAATATTGGTTTGCTCCCGATTACTGGTATCCCGCTTCCGTTTATTAGTTACGGTGGTAGTGCCTTGCTCGGGAATATGATGGCAGTCGGGCTCGTACTCGGGATAAGGTTTAACTTTAAGAAATCAATGTTTGAAGTAAAACAAGAAAATCAAGTATCATAAAAGTAAAAATACAGAAGTCGATAATGGCTTTTGTATTTTTTGGAAGTTGAGTGAATGCGCTTTCAAACTCTCTGCTTTTTTCTAAGTGTTGCCATTTGTACTTTCCGAAAAAATGCACTATGATAGTAATAGAATGCAATCGGAGGGAGAGACAAAATGATTAATTTTTATTGGTATCCAAAATGTAGCACCTGTAAGAAAGCAAAAGCATGGCTTGAGAATGAAAACGTTGATTTTAAAGAAGTAGACATTAAGACTGAAACCCCGACTGCCGCAGAATTACAACAATGGCATGAAGCTAGTGGGCTTCCAATCCGTCGTTTCTTTAACACTAGTGGTATTAAATACCGTGAACTAGGACTGAAAGACAAACTCGATACACTTTCACCGGAGGAAGCTTATGAATTACTTGCTTCAGATGGTATGTTAATCAAACGACCATTAACAACGAATGGCAAAGAAGTAACGCTTGGTTTTAAAGAAGACGATTTTGAAGCAACTTGGAAATAGTCAATATAGATAATTGCACGAAAAAGGAGGAGTTTTGAAAATGAGTTTACCAAAAGACTTATTGTACACAGAAGAACATGAATGGGTGAAAGCGGACGATGGTAGTTATGTTATTGGGATTACTGACTTTGCTCAAGATCAATTAGGGGATATCGTGTTTGTTGAATTGCCAGAAGTTGGCGATACTGTAGCAAAAGGCGACTCGATTGGGAGCATTGAATCTGTAAAAACAGTATCTGATTTTTACGCACCAGTAACTGGTAAAGTAGTTGCTGTTAATGAAATGTTAGAAGATGAACCAGAATTAATTAATAGTAATCCATACGATACAGGCTGGATTTTAAAACTTGAAGAAGTGGAAGAAGCGGACGTAACGGCTCTTTTATCAAGTGATGATTACGAAAAAGTATTAGATTAATTTTAGGAGGCCGGCTTGGGATAACCGAAGCTGGCTTTTTTGATAGGAGGCGTTTTTTCTGGAAATTTGGGAAAAAGAGACTTTAAGCACAGCGCAAAAAAATGGCGCGGACTTTGTCGTTTTCTTTTTTACGCCGATGTGTGGTAGCTGCCAGATAGCAAGTCGATTGGTAGACGTGGTTTTGGAGGCGGATGGGATAAATCATGAAGTTGCAAAAGTTGATTTAAATTACGTGCCTGAAATTGCGCAAGCCCTTGAAATCACTTCTGTCCCGGCGCTAGTAAAATTCAAGGACGGTCAGCCAGCAGATTTGAGCTATCAATTACACGATGCAACCGCTATTTTTGAATTCCTGTATAGTTAAGTAATACAGGGATTTTTTCTGTGTTAAAATTTGCCCTAGCGCAAAAAAGTTTCGCCCCCGATATAGACCTGTATTTAGCTAAAAACATTGCTATAGACACAATTCTGCTGCTTGTGGTAAGATGTTCAAGTTGTTAAATTACGTGTTTTATAAAGAGAGATTTTTAGTGAAACATAATATATCGGAGGCTTTTTCTATGAACCATTCTAATCTTACTATTTTATCTGTGTGTAGTAATTTTGTAATTGTTGTACTTAAATTGATTGTCGGCTTTTTTACAGGTTCGGTGGCAGTGATTTCTGAGGGGATTCACTCGTCAATGGACTTATTTGCGTCAATCATCACTTTCTTCTCGATTCGGATTTCTAATCAACCGGCCGATGAAGATCATCCATATGGACATGGAAAAGCAGAAAATATTGCGGGAACAATTGAAACGTTACTTATTTTTGTGGCGGGGATTTGGATTATTGTTGAATCGGTTAATAAACTTGTAAATCCACACGAAATCCGTTTTCCAGCGCTTGGTATTATGGTAATGCTATTTGGGGCGATTGTGAATATTATTGTGTCACGTGTCATCAAAAAAGCCGCAGATGAAGCGAATTCGGTTGCGATGAAATCGAACGCATTACATTTGTATACAGACGTTTTCACTTCGCTTGGTATTGCGCTTAGTTTGTTCCTTGTATACATAACTGGCTGGCTTTGGCTAGATCCGGTCATTGCGATTTTAACGGCGTTTTACATCATGTACGAGGCATATAAACTATTAAAAGAGTCTTTCCCACCATTAATGGACAAACGTTTATCAGCGGACGAAGAAGAGGCTATTAAGCAAATTATTTTAACGCATAAAACAAAATTTATTGAATTTCATGATTTTCGTTCGAGACGAGCTGGCGCAGAGGAATATATTGACTTTCATTTAGTCGTATCTTCCACGATGACAATTGAAAGTGCGCATTCGCTTTGTGATGAAATTGAGGCGGAGATTATGAATTTTTACTCGAAGGCGGAAGTTCTAATCCACTTAGAGCCAGAAGAAGAACGCGTTTTTACTAGAGTTTGACATAAGCTCTTTCTATTCGATTTGTTGCTAAAGTGTTACAATAGGTAGAAATAAGAATGGAAAGGACAATGAGTATGACAACCTCTATTTTAATTGCGGATGATGATAAAGAAATTGTTGATTTAGTAAAATTATATTTGCAAAATGAAGGATATACGATTTATCAAGCGTACGATGGTGCGGAAGTATGGCGTATAGTGCAAGAAAAACAGCCAACTTTAGTGATATTAGATATAATGATGCCTGAAATGAACGGCTTAGAAGTATGCCGATTAATGAGAGATAATGGTATTTTGACGCCGATTTTAATGCTGAGCGCAAAAGCAGAAGATAACGATAAAATTATGGGGCTATTAACAGGAGCGGATGATTATATGGTCAAACCGTTCAACCCATTAGAGCTTTCTGTACGCGTAAAAGCGATTCTAAGACGAATGCAGCAAATGAGCCAAGCGGAGCCTGTTAGCCAAGATAAAGTGGTCATTGGGCCTATCGTGGTCGACCGCGGACTGCACGTAGTAACCGTTAGCGGCAAAGAACTGCACTTGACAACTTCTGAGTTTGATATTTTATTTTTATTAGCAAGTGAACCTGGTCGCGTCTTTAGTTCCGAATATATTTTCGAGAAAATTTGGCAAGAGAAGGCACTTGGAGCAAGTAAAACGGTCATGGTTCATATTAGTAATTTGCGCGATAAATTGCGAGAGGCGATGGGCGGCGAAAATGTGATTAAGACCATTTGGGGAGTAGGGTACAAAATTGAAATCTAAACTGGAAATGTTGTTTACGAAAATTAGTCATGTGATGAATATTTGGCAGGCGACTTTTTTTGCAGTTATTTCTTGGGTTTTGGCTTTGCTTACTATTCAAACTATCTATTTATGGAGCATTTCTATTCGTGATGATTCCTTGTTTTTACGAGAAGTATCACAAGCCATCGTGCAATTATTTGGAACGAATAAATATACGCGAATCATGCAATCTTTTTGGATGCTATCTCTGAAATTTTTGATTATCTTTTTGATCGCTTGTTTATTCTTTTCCTTTTTCTATCGTTTCATGCGCCAAAGAATCTTGAAAAAACAATTACGGACAATCAATTTTGCGCTAAATGACGGGAAACCGGTCGATACCGAGAGCTTTGTGCCGGAAATCCAAGAATTGGAACGCAACATTGAAAATATGCGGGAACGGCAGAAAAAATTAATGCAGCAAGAGGAACAAGCGCAACAAGCTAGGAATGACTTAATTACGAATGTTTCCCATGATTTGCGGACGCCGCTTACTTCGATTTTAGGGTATTTAAGTTATATTCACGAAGATCGTTATCGCGATGAAATTGAGCTACGTTATTATACCGAGCTTGTTTACGGGAAAGCACGCCATTTGCATAAATTGATTGATGATTTATTTTCTTATACGCGGCTTGATAGCGTAGAATACCGATTGAAGAAAGATGAGCTGGATATTGTTGAATTGCTCCGACAATTAGTCGCGGAATATGACGGACGAGCGGCGGAACGCAATATGCAAATCGTCGAACATTTTGATGCCAATAAATTAATTATCGGCGGCGATGGTAACCAAATTATGCGCTTGTTTGAGAATTTATTTTCAAACGCGCTTAGATACGGAGAAGGCAATAAACAAATTGATGTCAGCGCTAAAAAAGAAGATAATATGGCGGTTATTCGCGTGACAAACTACGGCGAAGAAATTCCGAACGTCGATTTACCTTACTTGTTCGAACGTTTTTATAAAGTAGATAAAAATCGGACGACAACAGGAACAGGCTTAGGGCTTGCGATTGCTAAATCTATCGTTGAAAAACACGGCGGAATTGTTACCGCAGAAAGCAAAAACCGCAAAACCAGTTTTATCGTCAAATTGCCGCTGATTTAATCTTTAACAATTCTTAAATGTTTCTTTCCTCGTGATTTATGTTCTTTCGGTAGAATATAAATCACGGAGGAGAGGAAAATGAAAAAACATATTGTTTTAATTGTTGTTGCTTGCATCACGGTGATTGCGGTATTTATGTACATAGTTCAAGTGAATAATAGCGAATTAAAATATCAAAATAGGGCCCAAATCAAAATAGCCTCTCAAATGGCTAGTGAAGATGAAATGGGAAATAGTTGTATAGTTAGTGAAATAACTTACAAATAAATCAATATAAGTGAAAAAGTTATTGACAAAGTTTACTAGACAAGGTAATATGAAAAAACAAGAAACGTCACTATAGTCACAAATGAAGTGATTTAATAATATGTAGAAATCTTATCCAGAGTGGTGGAGGGAAATGCCCTATGAAACCCAGCAACCTAAACAGTAATTCATTATGTGTTTAAGGTGCTAAGTCATGCAGAACAGCGAATTGTTCTGAAAGATGAGAAGGAAGCTAGTCCATTTGAAAAAATGCTGCCTTTCTGCTCATCAGCAGAGAGGCTTTTTTGTATATCAGAATGTAGAAAAGGTGATAGAGATGATTACGTTACAGAACGTTGTAAAAGAATATGCGTCTAGAAACAACAAAGTTCTCGCAGTCGACCATGTTGATTTAGAAATTGAACAAGGCGAGATTTTTGGTGTAGTTGGTTATTCCGGAGCTGGTAAGAGTACGCTGATTCGGATGTTTAATGGACTGGAATTACCAACAGAAGGATCTGTTGAAGTCGATAATTTACTGATTAGTCAAATTCGCGGCGGGAAACTCAGAAAAGCGCGTCAACAAATCGGGATGATTTTCCAACATTTTAATTTATTATGGTCGCGAACAGTCGCAGAAAATATCGCATTCCCGTTAGAAATTGCCGGTGTACGCGGTGAAAAAAGACGTTTTCGTGTAAATGAACTCATCCGTCTTGTTGGCTTGGAAGGTAAAGAAAACGCCTATCCAGCGGAACTAAGCGGTGGTCAAAAACAACGGGTCGGCATTGCAAGAGCACTTGCCAATAACCCAAAAGTGTTGCTTTGTGATGAAGCAACGTCCGCACTCGATCCACAAACAACCGATGAAGTGTTAGAACTCCTCCTAGATATCAATAAACGCCTCAACTTAACAATCATCGTTATCACCCATGAAATGCATGTGATCCGAAAAATTTGTAATCGCGTCGCAGTAATGGAAAACGGAAAAGTTGTCGAACTTGGCGACGTATTAGATGTTTTCCGCCACCCCCAAGAAAAAGTAACACAGCGCTTTGTTCGCCAAGTTACTGACTCAGACGAAACCGAAGAACTCATCCACTTACTCCTAGATAATTACTCCGAAGGCAAAATCGTCAAACTACTCTTTATGAGCGAAAATGCCACCCAACCAGTCATATCCCAAGTAGCAAAAGAAAATGATGTGTTGCTAAATGTCCTTCACGGCAACTTAACGCAAACACAAAACGGCGCATACGGAACGCTTTACGTACAGATTTTAGGTACAGATGATGCGATAAATGCGAGTCTAACACAACTACGTCAACTTAAAGTAGAAACGGAAGTGTTAGAACGATGACTAAATTACAAGAATTATTCCCAAATGTTGATTTTCAAATGATGTGGGTCGCGACCCAAGAAACGCTTTATATGACGCTAACTTCATTGTTTGCAGTCTTCTTACTAGGGATTGTACTAGGCTTACTACTATTTTTAACAAACAACAAAAAACATGCCGGAGCGCGCATTCTTTACTGGATTACAGCAATCTTAGTTAATGTGTTCCGCTCCATACCATTTATTATTTTAATCGTACTACTTTTACCGATGACAAAATCGCTTGTCGGCACAGTAATTGGACCAAAAGCAGCACTGCCAGCTTTAATTATCTCGGCTGCTCCGTTTTATGGCCGAATGGTAGAAATTGCCTTTCGTGAAGTAGATAAAGGGGTTATCGAGGCAGCAAAATCGATGGGTGCCAACATGTTTACTATTATCGGTAAAGTGCTTATCCCAGAAGCTTTGCCAGCGATTATTTCTGGTATTACAGTGACAGCAATTTCACTCGTGGGTTTCACCGCGATGGCAGGTGTCATTGGTGCTGGTGGCCTCGGAAATGCGGCGTATCTAGAAGGGTTCCAACGCGGACAACCTGATGTAACCGTACTTGCGACCATTATTATCTTAATTATCGTCTTTATTTTCCAGTTTATCGGCGACTTCCTGACAAAACGAACCGACAAACGCTAACCAATGTATATGAAGAAATTTATATAAAAAAACGCGGAATCCCCGCAAAAAAGGAGAGAATTTCATGAAAAAGGTTCTTGGTTTCATTTTTACATTAAGTTTAGTTTTAGTACTTACAGCTTGCGGCAGCTCCTCAGATAAAGCTTCATCTAGCAAAGAAGACGATAACAAATTGGTAGTGGGAGCTTCGAATACACCACATGCCCAAATTTTAGAACAAGCAAAACCGATTTTGAAAGAAAAAGGAATTGACTTGAAAATTGTTAAATATACAGATTACGTTATGCCTAATAAAGCCCTAGACGAAGGCGATTTAGATGCTAACTACTTCCAACATAAACCATATCTTGAACTAGAAGAAAAAGACAAAGGCTACAAATTTGCGGACGTTGGAGCAATTCACATCGAACCAATGGGCCTTTATTCTAAAAAAGTAAAAAACATTAAAGACTTAAAAGACGGCGCGCAAGTATTACTTTCTAACTCGAAATCTGACTGGCCGCGTGTTATCGGTATTTTTGTGGACAACGGACTTTTAACATTGAAAGATGGCGTGAAACCACAAGATGCAACATTTGATGATATTAAAGACAATCCGAAAAACTTGAAATTCAAATATGACTTTGACCCAGCTTACTTAATGACTGCTTACAATAACGAAGAAGGGGATGTTGTAGCTATCAACTCAAACTTTGTTGTAGACCAAGGCTTAAACCCTTCTAAAGATGCAATTGCAATCGAAAGTAAAGATTCTCCATATGCGAATATCGTTGTAACTACCGAGAAGAAAAAAGACGATAAAAACATTAAAGAGCTAGTAAAAGTACTACACTCTAAAGAAATTCAAGATTACATTACGAAAGAATGGGACGGCGCAGTTGTTCCAGTTGATAAATAAATAGAAAAAAATCCTTTTACCACTACGGTAAAAGGATTTTTTTTTATTGTTTGCTGCTTAAATATAATTTTAGTCCATCAGAAATGGCTTTATCTAATTCTTTTTTGGAAACAATGTCTTTACCTTCTGGCATTGCAGGAACTTTTTCATAGTCGAGCATATCAACCGTTGTTGTGAAGTTCATTAAATCGTTTGCTTTAGTATCTTCAAATTTAGTAGTGATAGTGGCTTTGCTGAAACCTTTTTTGCTGTCAGGTGTTAAGGTTAGATTGAAATCCAAAGTTTGTGCTTCATTGTCTGTTAGTTCTTTCAAAGCTGTTTGGACGCTCTTTTGCGCCGCATTCCATTTTTTCTGTGCTGCTTTTTGGGTACTTCCATCAATTTCTGAAATGAGTGCGATAATATTTCCGTTATCATTAAGTTCTGTGAAAACGGCATTGATTAAGTCGCTGATTTCATTTTTAGATAATTTTAGAACGACATCACCGTTGTCTTTAGAGGTGAAATGCTGATCGTCGAGATTGTTTAGATAACTGTAAATCGCAATACCAGCATCTTCTTCAATTTTCTTCAATTCTTGTGCTTGGCGGTCTACGGTTTCGGTATCAATCGTTTGATTAGAAAAGTTTTGAATTGTTTCGAATAAATTTAAGTATTTTGGTTCTAAGTCTTTGTTTTGTTTAAGCACTTGATTGAAAATTTTCGCTGCTGATTCTGGCAGCATATTCGAGATGCTTTCAGAATCGTCATAGATATCCGATACAGGGATATAAGCTTTGCCGTCGTCACTATTTTGTAATGCGTGTACCGTTAAGTCAAGCGGCTGTTCGCCTTTCCAGTGGACGGTGTATGCACTATACGAAGAGGCGGAATCACTATCAACGGAAATTTTATATTGAATGTTTGAGTTTTTTAGTTGGTTTAAGTCGATTTCAGGTCCAAGTTGTTCTACATAACCTTCAGAAAGGTCGTTCACTTGGAAAGTTACGTTCGTTGTATATTGTCGGTTTTCAGCTGTTTTTTGTAAGGCAGCAGTGAAGTCGGACTTAGGGGAGCTACACCCGGATAAAGTGGCTAAAAGCAATACAAAGATGGTCGCAGCCATTATTGCTTTCTTCATATTTTAAATTCTCCTTCAATAATTAATCATTTGTTACAAAAAAGTTATTATGTTGCAATTTTGTTACGTTACAACAATACCATATATAAATAAGATATACAATCCCTTTTTTATGGTGAAAAAGCCCTTTCTTTTATTGGTATAGTGCGTTGTATCGTTTAGGTTGTCAATTCTCAAATAAAATAGAAATAATGATAATGCGAGAAAACTGGAAAAAAACGCTTATTAATAGTAGAATGAAGGGGAGAATGCGAAGAATACTGGTTTTTATAGTTGTAATCAGATTAGAATTATACTAAACTAGGATTATGCAAATTTTACACTAGGGAGGACTTTTTTTATGGCAACTTTAAAGATTCAAGATTTACATGTTGAAATAGAAGGAAAAGAAATTTTGAAGGGCGTTAACCTGGAAATTTCAACTGGCGAAATCCATGCTATCATGGGACCAAACGGAACAGGTAAATCTACGTTGTCCTCAGCTATTATGGGGCATCCAAAATATGAAGTAACACAAGGAACAATCACGCTTGACGGGGAAGATGTACTCGAAATGGAAGTAGACGAACGCGCTCGTGCTGGTCTTTTCTTAGCGATGCAATATCCAAGTGAAATTAGTGGTGTTACAAATGCTGAATTCATTCGTGCAGCCATCAACAGCCGTCGCGAAGAAGGTGACGAAATTCCAGTTATGCAATTTATTCGTAAATTAGATGCAAAAATGGAAATTTTAGATATGGATGAAGAAATGGCAGAACGTTATTTAAATGAAGGATTTTCAGGCGGAGAGAAAAAACGTAATGAAATCTTGCAATTATTAATGATTGAGCCAAAATTAGCGATTTTAGATGAAATTGACTCCGGTCTTGATATCGATGCGCTTAAAGTTGTTTCTAAAGGTGTAAATGAAATGCGCGGCGAAGGCTTTGGCTGCTTAATCATTACCCATTACCAACGTTTACTGAACTACATTACGCCTGACTTTGTTCACGTAATGATGCAAGGTAAAGTAGTGAAAGAGGGCGGACCTGAGCTTGCGAAACGTTTAGAAGCAGAAGGTTACGACTGGATTAAACAAGAGCTTGGCATCGAACTTGAGGAAGAAGAAGCAGTAGACCAACAATAAGGAAGTGAGGTTAAAATCATGGCACAAAATATGACAATTAAAGATGATTTTATCCACGCTTTTTCAAGTAATGCGAACGAACCGGATTGGTTTTTAGAAATCCGTCGCAATGCTTTTAA
Source organism: Listeria cossartiae subsp. cayugensis (assembly GCF_014229095.1). Lineage (GTDB taxonomy): Bacteria > Bacillota > Bacilli > Lactobacillales > Listeriaceae > Listeria > Listeria cayugensis. The sequence continues at coordinate 79,631 of NZ_JAARZC010000005.1, forward strand.
AGCTTACGGGGAACTGGACTTGCCTTTTGTGGATAAAACAAAAATTACTCGCTGGAATTTCACGAAGTTTGAGACGTTTATACCTTTTAAAGAGGGCGTAACGAATGAAACTTTACCGGAAAAAGTAGCGAATTTAGTTGATTTAGATAATAAAGAAGCCAATTTTTACGTTCAAATGGATGAAAGACCTGCGAGACTTCAGTTGCAACAAGAACTAGTTAACCAAGGCGTTATTTTCACAGATATTATTTCAGCTGTGAAAAACCATCCTGAACTTGTGAAAAAATACTTCATGAAAGATGCAGTACAAGTGAACGAACACAAATTGACTGCTTTTCATGCGGCTTTAGTGAACGGTGGAATTTTCCTTTATGTTCCTAAAAATGTTGAAGTGAAAGCACCAATTCAAGCTGTTTTCGTTCAAGACAAAGCGGAATCTCCACTAGTTAACCACGTGTTGCTAGTAGCGGATGATAATAGCTCTGTCACTTATGTGGAAAACTATGTAACGGTCGATAACAAGCCTAAAGGAATTGTTAGCATTGTCGAAGAAGTCATCGCTGAGAAAAATGCGCGCATTACTTTTGGTGGTGTAGACAATCTTGCGAGTGATGTTACGACATATGTGAACCGTCGTGGACACATTGGAACTGATAGCCAAATTGAGTGGGCACTTGGCCTAATGAACGATGGTGATACAATTAATGAGAACGTAACAAACCTAATGGGAGATGGTTCTTCTGCTGATGTGAAAACGGTGACTGTTGGTCGTGGTAAGCAAACGCAAAACGTCACAACACGCGTGACACATTACGGTAAAGCTTCAAACGGTACAATTTTATCTCATGGTGTTATGAAAGAGAGAGCGACAACTATTTTTAACGGAATTGGTCACATTAAACATGGCGCTTCTAAGTCAGATGCACAACAAGAGTCACGTGTACTCATGCTTAGTCCTGAAGCGCGCGGCGATGCGAATCCAATTTTATTAATTGATGAAAATGACGTAGTAGCAGGACATGCGGCTTCTGTTGGACGCGTTGATCCGTTACAATTATTCTATTTGATGAGTCGCGGGATTTCTCAAAAAGAAGCAGAAAGACTAGTTATTCATGGCTTCTTAGATCCTGTTGTTCGTCAGTTACCAATCGAAAGCGTAAAAACGATGCTTCGTGAAGTAATCGAAGGGAAAGTGCGTTAAATGATTGATATCCAAAAAATTCGGGCGGATTTTCCAATTTTAGATCAAGAAATAAATGAAAAACCGCTAGCTTATTTAGATAATGCTGCTACTTCACAAAAGCCAAAACAAGTTATCGAAGCATTAACACATTACTATGAGTTTGATAATGCGAATGTTCACCGCGGCGTGCATACACTTGCGGCAAGAGCGACGGATGCTTATGAATCAGCTCGAGGTAAAGTAGCCAAGTTTATTCATGCGCGTGAAGTAGCAGAAATTATTTTCACAAGAGGTACTACTTCGGCGATTAATTTAGTTGTTGATAGTTACGGTGAAGCAAATATTGAAGCTGGTGATGAAATTGTTATTTCTTATTTAGAGCATCATTCGAATTTGATTCCGTGGCAGCAACTAGCTAAACGTAAAGGCGCGGTTTTGAAATATATCGAACTAGAAGAAGATGGAACGATTTCTGTCGAGCAAGCGAAAAAAACGATTGGCGAGAAAACGAAAATCGTTGCGCTAGCTCATGTTTCTAATGTGCTCGGGACTATCACGCCAATTAAAGAAATCGCAGCATTAGCTCATAAATTTGGAGCAGTGATTCTCGTTGACGGTGCACAAGCTGTACCGCACATGGAAGTCAATGTAGTAGATTTAGATGCTGACTTTTATGCTTTTTCAGGGCACAAAATGATGGCTCCTACTGGCATTGGCGCCTTGTATGGTAAACGTGAATTGCTTGATGCGATGGAACCTACCGAATTTGGCGGAGAAATGATTGATTTTGTTGAATTATACGATTCGACTTGGAAAGAACTACCTTGGAAATTTGAAGCCGGAACACCGATTATTGGCGGAGCGATTGCGCTAGGTGCGGCGATTGATTACTTGGCAGAAGTCGGACTCGACAATATTCACGCACATGAACAAGCATTAGCCAGCTACGCGATAGAAGAAATGAGCAAAATAGAAGGCATTACCATTTATGGACCAAAAGACGCGAGTAAACGATGTGGCTTAGTGACTTTCAATTTAGAAGGCGCACACCCACACGATATTGCGACTATTTTGGACGAAGATGGAATTGCAATTCGAGCTGGTCATCACTGTGCACAACCGTTGATGAAGTGGCTCGACGTTTCTTCCACAGCTCGCGCAAGCTTTTATATTTATAATACAAAAGAAGAAATTGATGCGCTTATAGATGGCCTCAAGTTAACAAAGGAGTATTTTGGATTATGACAAGCCGGAAATTAGATCAGCTTTATAGACAAGTCATTATGGATCACTATAAAAATCCGCGCAATAATGGAGAGCTCCCAGATAGCGATGTAACAATCGATCTCAACAACCCAACATGCGGTGACCAAATTCATCTTCATTTAAAAATGGATGGTGACAAAATCGTTGCGGCAAAATTCACTGGTAGCGGCTGTTCGATTTCGATGGCCTCTGCTTCAATGATGACGCAAAGCATTATCGGGAAAACCGAGAAAGAAGCACTTAAAATGTCCCGCGAATTTTCAGAAATGGTGCAAGGTCACGACCATGAAACTATTGATGAGTACGGCGACGTTGAGGCGCTTGCTGGAGTTGCGAAATTCCCAGCAAGAATCAAATGTGCGACCCTTTCTTGGAAAGCAATGGAGAGAGCGATTTTTGAAAAAGAAGGAACAAAATAAGTAGCGAAAAGGAGGATACGACATGACTGAAATTCCAGAAATTGGCGAATACCAATATGGATTCCATGACAAAGATACCTCTGTGTTCCGTACAGAACGCGGATTAACAGAAAAAGTAGTAAGAGAAATTTCGAATATTAAAGAAGAACCAGAATGGATGCTAGAATTCCGTTTGAAGTCTTTAGAGCAATTTTATAAAATGCCAATGCCGACTTGGGGTGGCGACCTGTCAGAACTGAAGTTTGAAGACATCACTTACTACGTGAAACCGTCCGAACAAACCGTACGTTCTTGGGATGAAGTTCCGGAAGAAATTAAGCGTACTTTTGACAAACTGGGTATCCCTGAAGCTGAACAAAAATATTTAGCTGGGGCATCTGCGCAGTATGAATCCGAAGTAGTTTATCACAATATGAAGCAAGACCTAGAAGATTTAGGAATTGTCTTCAAAGATACTGATTCCGCGTTAAAAGAAAACGAAGATATTTTCAAAGAATACTTCGCGAAAGTAATTCCACCAAGCGACAACAAATTCGCAGCATTAAACTCGGCTGTTTGGTCCGGTGGCTCGTTCATCTACGTACCACCAGGCGTCAAAGTCGATACGCCGCTTCAAGCTTATTTCCGCATCAACTCGGAAAACATGGGTCAATTTGAACGGACATTAATTATCGTCGACGAAAATGCCAGCGTAAACTACGTGGAAGGCTGTACGGCTCCTGTTTATACAACGAATTCTCTTCACTCAGCTGTCGTAGAAATTATTGTAAAACCAGGCGCTTACTGCCGTTACACAACTATCCAAAACTGGGCAAATAACGTTTATAACCTAGTAACGAAACGTACTTTCTGTGAAGAAAATGCGACAATGGAATGGATTGACGGTAACATTGGTTCGAAATTAACAATGAAATACCCAGCAGTACATTTACGAGGCGAAGGAGCACGTGGAACAACGCTTTCTATCGCGATTGCTGGTAAAGGCCAACGTCAAGATGCTGGAGCGAAAATGATGCACTATGCGCCGAATACGTCCTCTACAATTGTATCGAAGTCGATTTCGAAACAAGGCGGAAACGTAACATACCGCGGAATTGTCCATTTTGGCCGTAATGCAGACGGCGCACGTTCGAATATCGAATGTGATACGCTAATTATGGATAACCTTTCCACATCTGACACAATCCCATACAACGAAATCCTAAACAGCAACATCTCATTAGAGCACGAAGCTAAGGTTTCCAAAGTATCCGAGGAACAACTTTTCTATCTAATGAGCCGTGGTTTAAGCGAAGAAGAAGCGACAGAAATGATCGTTATGGGCTTCATTGAACCATTCACGAAAGAATTACCAATGGAATATGCCGTTGAGATGAACCGTTTGATTAAGTTTGAAATGGAAGGCAGTATAGGATAAATTTGTTATAGAAGCTAAAACCCTTGATATATAAGGGCTTTAGCTTTTTTCTTTTACCTTGATATTAGAAATGACCAGCTTTTTTACTGATTAGCCCTCATATCAGCAAACTCTGGATCAGTTTTCTTAGGTGCGTTGTTTGTAATATGTGCATAGATGTCTAATGTCACTTTACTATTTTCATGTCCTAATCGTTGTTGAACTGCTTTATCAGTAACTATGGTCAATTGCCCCATAAAGGCTATCTAACGACTGGAAATGATGGTACTGCAAAAGGATTACCTATTATGCTGATGAGACTATTCCATGTGATAGGCAAGCCATATTAGAAGCAATAGAACATCTGAAAGCAATAAAGCAATTAGCATATCTGTTCGGTGGAAGGGGGAAAGGGATAATACTGGGCTTAGAAGAGCCACTAGAAGCAGAGTACGCTCTTACTCTAATTGATGGACAATCAACTCAAGCTAATCATATTTTTGGCAGAATTATACAAGGAATTGAATGAATAGAGTAGAGAAGCCTCCTCGTTGTTATTTGACAGTACTAAGGGTACCCTTTAATTGAGCTACACGGGCGCACTTGGGGTACTCTTTTTTGACGTTTGTAAAAGGTTAATAAAAATTTCGAAATATGAAACGAAATCAGAGGGATAATTCTCTATACAAAAGGATTTGTTGGATTCATATATGTAGTGGTTAAAAAATAGCTTTTGGCTAAAAATCCTTAAAAAGTACTACATATTTGTGGGAGTTATTGCAACTGAAAAAGATATACAAATATTTCATATAGTATAAAAGAAAACGCTATATTGATTGTTTTTTACCATTGTGATATTATTAACTTAGAATAATTACCTAGAGTTCCCTGCAAATAAATTTGCTATTATACAAAACAATAGCGGTATGAAAAAGCCCCAACATGTTCTATTGACGTCAAAATTTGTTTTGATTGCATGATTATTCATATCTTAACCATAGTATGAGTATAGGATGTCACGAATTTGTATTGCATCACTCAGTGAGAAGCAGGGGATTTAATCAAGCTAATAAAAGTTATTAGCTAAGTGAGAGTGAAGCGTTAACGAGACTGTTTAACTTCTAAATCTATAATTATAACGCAGGGGAGGGTCTTAGTGACCTAAATAATTATAGGAGGTAAATGTCATGAGCAAAAACAAGCAAGTGTCTAAAATTGTTCTGGTTAAACAGTGGCTTAAACAAAGGACATATAAAAATGGAACTTTGAGCTTTTTCAATTGTCTCAAACTTATTGCAAATATTCTAGGCATCATTGGTGCTTTCAAAGTCGCAATAATGGTTTTAGGATTCGTTCTAGGCGTTCTGTATAAAGTCTTGCCTTTTCTAATTGAAGTGTGCAACTTCTTAGAAAACTTGGCTTCATCTCTTTCTTATAAAGGAAGGAGATTTTTTTATGGATTTTACTAAATCAAAGCTTTATGGTGTATCAAATAAAAAATACCTGTCAGAATTACTGCAGTTGGAGTTGAAAACTTTAAAAAATGTTGATAATTATTATGAAGTGAAGCCATTCTTCAAGGAAGTAAACGGAAAAAACAGAGAGCTGTACAATCCTTCAGAAGCTCACAAAAGAGCACTCAAAAACATTGTTAAAAAGTTGAGTTATATTGGTTTCCCAAATTATGTATGCGGGGGTATTCCTCTTGTTGGTTATGTGGACAACGCTAGTAGACATTTGGAGAAAGAATATTTGCTATTGCTAGATATCACAAATTTTTTCCCTAGTACTAAGGATTCTTATGTTTATGATTTTTTTCATAATACAATGTCTCAGTCAGAGGATATAGCAAAAATTTTAACTAATTTGACGACTGTAAAAAAAGATGGAGAGCGTTTTTTACCACAAGGTTTTTCAACAAGTCCTATGCTAAGTTTTCTATCTTATCATCAAATGTATGAAGAGTTAGATAAATTTTCAAAAAGTAATAATTTTACATTCTCTGCTTATTATGATGATTTTACATTCTCTTCTGATAAGTTTATTCATACTAATAAGCGTAGGGAAGCAATTGCAATAATAGAAAAATATGGTTTAAAAGTCAACAAGAAAAAAACAAGATTAACAATTTGTAATCATACACGAATTACTGGCGTAATTATTCATGAGAATACTAAAAAAGCTCCTAAAAAACTTAATAAAAAGATGTATGATTACTATCGATTGTTGCTTGAAATGGATAAAGCTCCAAGTAATTTTATTCAAGATGAGTTTATTGATACTTGTAATAGACTTCAAGGATGCATAGCGGCGATACAAGCTATAGAAAAGGAAAGAAATATGGAACATTATAAGAATACATTGCGTTATATAAGGACTAAATTTGATGTTCCTGTAGAAAAGAAAAAGAAACATTTATACTTTAAAAATATGCAAATAAACAATTAAAAGAATGTACTAAGAAATCAAGTTCTTATAATTTTATGGGAGGAATAAATGTCTAAAAAATTATTTAAATGGCTAGTAGTTATCATATTTTTCATGTTTTTCCTTTTTTTTATTACGAATGCGCAAACAGTAATAGATGCTATAATATTATTTAATTTGGATATAACCTCAGAAAATCTTTTTTTGTTATGTTTAATATTTTTTATAGAAATCTGCGTATTCTTAATAATTTATGATCTTTTGATACTTGAAAGTTATTCTTTTATCAGTTTTAGAATAGAGAAATTAGGCAGACTTTTAATAACGAAGAAGAATGTTGAGTTAGCTCTGTTTACGATAAGAGTGAACTACAATATAGCGAGAGTTTTTAAATTTTTAAGATTAGGGTGGCTTAGATATGACAATCCAAATTTAAGCTCGGTATGGGTAGGAATATCAAAATCAACTCTATTTCCAAAAATATTCGTTATTATCAGAGCTATGATATGTTTACCCGTAATGTTAGCGATAGTTCTCACGCTATTCACATTAAATATAATCAATTTAGACTGGGTATATAGTCAGTGGGAATATCTTTTTGGATTTCTAAAAAAAGCTTTCACAATAAAAATTAATTTTGGAGATATTTTTTCTAAATTGCCTGCAGTTGTTGCACTACTAACAATAGTACCTGTCTTATTCTTTTTCTATTTTCATAGTCAAAAAAGAGAAGTTCGAAAAATTATTGATAGAAAAAACAATGAGTTATTCGAGATTGTTGTGATCAAGCATAATGAGCTATCAAAACTTATTTCAAAATCTATTTATACTATTTCTGAAAATTTAGACTATGTAATTAATTGTCAATCATTGATAGTAGATTTAATTTTAAACAAAAAGATAAAAAATATGCACGAGCTGAAAGATGGATATTATCTTGCAAATAGAAATGTTGAAGCTTATCTTTTTAAGGAGATACCGGGAATTCTAAAAATAGCTGAGGTAATTGTAGAACTCACAAGTGAAGAATTAGATTATTTTACGAGACTTTTTTCTATGAAAAAATATGAAATTTGGCATTTTTATTGGGAATTTGGCAATTGTAAGACCTCTGAAAAACTAAATAGATTATTTCTTACTAAACAAGGGATGAACGAAATGATCTCAGAAGTTAGAGAGTTAACTTTTGAGATTTCAAAGGAGGAATTGACAACATATGAAAACAAACAACAAGCTATTTTGTCATATAATATCTATGATGCTCTAGAAACTCTATACTCTCTAAAAAGATATAATGAATCATTAAAGCGATATTTAACTTCTTCAAAGACAGAAAAAACATTAATGAAAACTTTGGCTAAAGAGAAACAAAATTGATATTAAAGTTTGGCAAGGATAAGAGAAGATTTGTCGGAATTATAACAATGGATTACATAAGTTAATCACTTTAGTACTACTAGTGTTATTCAATGATAAGTACATAGATATGTGCTGGCATAGGAATATGTAAATTATAAAATGGAGGATAAAAGTGAATTGTTTTTTTAAAAGCAATATTGATACAGTGATAGTTTGCTTGACCACATTTTTTTAGCTGGTCAAAATTCTATCTATTTTATATTTGTTCCCAATAACACATCAAAATTGACCAGATTTTGACCACCCTAATTTGATAATCATTGATAAATAGTGACTCATTGAACTACTATTAATCACCTTAATTGTCTAGTTTGACAATGAATGACGCTGGTTGAGAATCCTATTCCAGTATGGAAGGCTTGATTGATATAACTAAAATCCCATTCAACTACAGGTTTGTGGTTGAATGGGATTTTGTTTACATTTAATTTCCGCTGTTTTTCTTTCAATTTAAAAAGCCAGCAATAAAATAAGATAGTATAGAAATAGAAAATCCGCCCATTAAAGATATATCTGATCTACCAAAAGGTTTCCTATCAGTAAAGATTGAACCGATTAAGAGCGTTCCCAAAAAAGCTGAAGTTATTATAATAAGTCTTTTCATCTGTTTTCTTCTTCTTTTTAATTAAAATACAAAAAATAAAATATCCAAGCCAAAACGAGGACCAAATTAAAGGCTTCTCCCTCCTTTTTGCGTTATAATAAACATAAATCATAACGATAGAGAGGGTGGCGGTTGATGGTTACAATCGGATTAACTGGGTGGAGTGATCATGATTCTTTATTACAAACAAAAAAATTAACTTTGGCTGATTATGCGGCACATTTTCCTGTGGTGGAGGTTGATACGAGTTTTTATGCGATTCCTTCTCCGCGGACAACTGCAAACTGGGCGGCGCAAACTCCGGATGATTTTCGGTTTGTAATTAAGGCATTTTCGGCGATGACGAAACACAAGGAATGGTCGCAGTATTTTGATAGTGAAAATGCTATGTATACGGCTTATATGGATATGATTGCGCCGATAAGTGAAACGGGAAAACTACAGGCGATTTTATTTCAATTTCCGCCGTATTTTAATTGTACGAAAGAAAATGTGACTTATTTAAAATATATTGCGTCGAAAATGGGCGATTTGCCAGTGGCGGTTGAATTTCGCCATAATTCTTGGTATAACGAGCAAAATACGGAAAAAACGCTGGATTTACTGCGCGAGCTAGGTCTTATTCATACAGTTGTTGACGAGCCGCAAGTTGGGGCGGGGAGTGTGCCGATTGTGCTTCGCGAGACGAATAGTGATATGACATTAGTAAGGCTTCACGGTCGAAATCAGTATGGCTGGATGAAAGCTAACAGTCCTGAGTGGCGTGAGGTTCGCACGCTTTACCGTTACAATGAAGAGGAGATTAATGAATGGGCTAAATACGTGGAACATTTGCAAAAGTTGTCCAAAGAAGTTGTCGTGATTTTTAATAATAACAGCGGCGGGGATGCGGCTGATAATGCGAAACATTTACAAAAGGCACTCCAAGTCGAGTTTCAAGGTTTGGCTCCGATGCAAATGGATTTATTTTCTGAATAAAAAAAGATGGCGCATCGCTAGCGCCATCTTTTTTTATGCTTTTATCCCAATTAAAAAGCTAATAACTAAAATAATCAATACAATCCCAGTTATCCCAACGTACAAATAATCTTTTTCCTTCAAAAAAGTAAATAACGATACAACGACACGAAGGACGGGCGTTAAAATTAAGCAAAAGAGGCCAAACATCATAATCGCGTATGGTTTAAGCGTTCCTAGCCCGCTGAAAATCGCCGTAAGTGAGGTCGGATAAGTTTCCCCAGGGTAGCCACTTTCGCCGGTGATAAATAGCATAACAAGTCCGAAAACGATAATGATTGCACTGAGGACAACACCGATTCGTAACAGTGCGCTAACAATTAGCTCGACGCGGTACATTTCTTCTTTTTTCTCTGCCATTTAAATCCACCCCAATCCTTCTAAAATCATTTGGAAGGCAACATATAAAATGACGGGAATAAAAATAATCCGAATAACTTTGCTTTTTAAACGTTGCATGATGCGTGTTCCAAGTGTTGCGCCAACAAGAACGCCAATCGCAACTGGAGCAGCAATAGCAGGTTGAATGTCACCTTGGAAAAGGTACACGGTAGCACTGGCAGCCGCGGTTACGCCCATCATTAAATTACTCGTCGCGCTACTTACTTTAAGCGGCATTTTCATAAAGACATCGAGTGCCATGACTTTAAACGCACCACTACCGATTCCAAGTAAGCCACTCGCGATTCCGGCGCCATACATCACACCAAAACCAGCGGGGACGTTTGCAACTTGATAGTCAACGTTTTGCCGTAAAGATTTATCGTAATAAGAATCATGTAAGTTTAGTTTTGTAGCGAGCGGGTCTGGTTTCACATTAGTAGGAAATTCTGTACCGACCTTTTTAATCATGTTGAAAGCAGAATAAAGAAGTAAAAGTCCGAAGATGATGTAGAGTGCCGTGGCCGAGAGCAGTCCGCTGACGAAAGCTCCGGTGATTGCACCGATTGTTGTGGCGATTTCGAGAAACATACCAACGCGCAAGTTCGTAATGCCGTCTTTGATATAAGCAATTGCGGAGCCACTACTTGTTGCGATTACGGAAATAATACTCGCTCCAATCGCATACTGAATATCAATCCCGAAAATAAGCGTCAAGGCAGGCGTCACGATAATTCCGCCACCAAGACCGAGCAAAGAGCCTACAACCCCTGCAAAAACAGAGATTAGAAGAATTTCGACTGTTTGCGTAATATCCAAAAAAATCACATCCCTTTTAAAACAATATATCCTATCATAACATAAAATGAAAAGGGAACAATTCATCCAGTCCTAGTGCGTGTAAAAAAAGTTATTTTAAGCTACAATAGTTATAAGTGAGGAGTGGATGGATTAATGAAACATTTAACTTTATGGCATACGAATGATGTTCATAGTCACTTGGAACATTGGCCACGCATTTTTAATTTCTTAAAAGAGAAAAGGACGACTGCAGAGAAAGAAAATAAGTCGGCACTCTTTTTTGATATTGGCGATTTTATGGACCGGGTTCATCCGCTTACTGAAGGAACGAACGGGCTTGCGAATACGGACTTACTCAACCAGTTGCCGTATGATGCGGTGACTTTTGGTAATAATGAAGGAACGACTTTGGCCCATGAAGACTTGGATAAATTATATGAACATGCGGCGTTTCCAGTAGTTTGCTGTAATTTTTACGCAGATAAAGAACGAACCAAGCAGCCAGACTGGGTGAAATCGATTGTTTATAAAGAAGTAAATCAAATTAAAATTGCTATTATTGGTGCGACCGCGCCGTTTCGGGAATACTATGAAGCGATGGGCTGGGGTGTTGAAGAACCAATCAGCTCGATAAAAAAACAAATGGCTGGTTTGGAAGCAGATACGAACTTGGTTATTTTGCTCAGCCATCTCGGTTTGCCGACGGATGAACGAATTGCCCTTGAAATCCCTGAAATTGATGTGATTTTAGGCGGGCATACGCACCATTTACTCGAAACTGGGAAAGTGGAAGGGAATGCGCTACTTGCTGCGGCGGGAAGATGGGGCGAACATATCGGGAAAATTGATATTGAGCTAGATGACAATAATCAGCTAATCTCGAAAACAGCAACCACATTTAAAACAGAAGATTTGCCGGCTGCTCCAGATGAAGCGACTGAAATTCAAGGTTTCTTCGATAAAGGGCGCGCAGAACTCTCTGAAAAAGTAGTTGCGATTCCCGGGAAGTTAGCGCATAATTGGTTTGATGACTCCGAAATTGCGCACATTTTGAACGAGGCTGTTTGTGAATGGACTGGTTCGGAAACTTTTGTGATGAACGCGGGCATTTTTATGACAGACTTTGAAGCGGGAATTGTAACGGATTTTGATATTCACCAAATGTTGCCGCATCCGCTCAACGCGATTGCTTTAACGATGACTGGCGAGGAGCTCGAGATACTTATTGATGGGATTTACCGAAAAAAAGCAGAACTGCAAGATATTCCGCTTAGAGGATTCGGCTTCCGCGGCGAGTATTTTGGTACCGTTTTGATGGACCGAGCTGGTTTTGACGCGGAAAATCAAGTGGCTCTTTTTGATAATAAACCGATTGATAAAACACGGGAATACCGGATTGCGACGCATGATACGTTTGTATTCGCGCCATTTTTCCCGATAGTGAAGCAAATTAAACGAAAAGAAGTATATACACCGGAATTACTCCGAGATATTTTAAAATGGAAACTTAAAAAAATGTACGGACAGGAGGAAGACAAGTGACGATTACGATTCAAGATTTAAACTACGAGATTATCACCAATTATCGCGATGCTTTTGACGAGGAGAAGTTAAATGAACGGTTTAGCGATATTCTTGGACGATATGATTATATAGTGGGCGACTGGGGTTATGATCAGCTTCGACTGAAAGGCTTTTTCGAAGATGATAACCGCAAAGCCGCGTATGACAACAAGATTAGCACATTGAAAGAATATATTTATGAATACTGCAATTTTGGTTGTGCTTATTTTGTTATTAAAAAAGTAAAATAGTAAATGAGGTAGTTTGGAATTGAAGAATTATAAAGCGTATTTAATTGATTTAGATGGCACGATGTATCGCGGGGCAGAAGTTATTCCTGAGGCGATCATTTTTATCGAAAACTTAAAACGTGCGGGACTTCCGTATTTATTTGTAACAAACAATTCAACAAAAACACCTGGGCAAGTAGCTGAACATTTAACTGGCATGGGAATTCAAGCTGTAAGTGACGATGTTTTCACGACTTCCCAAGCAACCGTACAATTTATGCTAGAACAAAAACGCGAAAAATCGGTTTACGTTATCGGTGAACGTGGAATAAAACAAGAACTAACGGATAATGGATTTGAAATAACTTCTAGTAATCCAGCGTTTGTTGTTGTGGGACTTGACCGAGAAGTTGATTATGAGAAGTTTTCGAAGGCAGCACTTGCGGTTCGCGGTGGCGCAATGTTTATTTCGACAAACGGCGATGCGGCAATTCCAACTGAACGTGGTTTGCTTCCGGGAAATGGTTCGATTACATCGGTTGTTTCCGTGGCCACAGAAACCGCACCAATTTTTATTGGGAAGCCTGAATCGATTATTATGGAGCAAGCACTTGCGAAACTCGGCGTCCAAAAAGACGAAGCGATCATGGTTGGTGATAACTACGAAACCGATATTATGGCGGGAATCAATTATGGCATGGACACCTTAATCGTCCACACCGGCTTTACCTCGAAAGAAGCACTACTTACAAAAGAAATCCAGCCTACATATGCTGTAACAAAGCTAACAGATTGGAAATTTAACTAGAAGAGCGGAATTTTTCTGCTCTTTTTTTAATAAGTGGGAGGTTAGGAAATGGTCTCAATTCAAAAAGTAACCAAAGACAATTTTCACGAAACGGCGAAATTACAAGTGCATCCGCATCAAAAAACATTTGTCGCAGAAAACTGGTATTCCATTATTGAAGCAAGTTTTGAAGAAACGTATCATTCGCTTGTAATTTATGCGGACAATACGCCCGTAGGCTATGCGATGTACGGAAAGGATACGGAAGACGGCGAATTTTGGTTGGTGCGTTTTATGACTGGAAAAGAGCATCAGGGCAAGGGCTACGGCGGTGATGCGTTAGAACAAATTATCGAGATGGTGAAAAACTTACCAGAAAAACCAGCGCGACTACGTTTATCTTATGAGCCAGATAACCATGTTGCGGAGAAATTTTATGCAAAATATGGTTTTGAGAAAACAGGTGAAATTATTGACGGGGAGGCAGTTGCCGACTTGTGGTTCAAACGCTAAAAACGGGTATAGAATGAGGACAAGGAGGATGCAGAATGGACGTTTTTAATGATTTTTTTGTGATATTTTTAATTGCAGCGACCGCGTTTTTCGTGGCAAGTGAATTTGCTATTGTCGCAATTCGAAAACCTACTGTCCTCCAGCTAGTAGCCTCAGAGGACCCACGAGCGAAATATGTAAAAAAAGTTACTTCTAATATGAATGATTATTTGGCTGCCTGTCAGTTAGGGAATACGCTCGCCGCGCTTGCTATGGGGTGGGTTGGTGAAGCGACAATGCGTGGTTGGTTGGAGCCATTATTTTTAATGTTACCAGTGCCAGAATCCGTTGAAAAGCCGATTTCGATTTTTGTTTCGTTTATTTTAATTACGTTCTTAAATGTGGTACTTGGGGAACTTGCACCGAAAACATTTACAATTCAAAGTACGGAAAAAGTAGCGCTGTTTATCGCGCGTCCGCTTGTTTATTGGTATCGCCTTACTTTTCCACTCAATTGGTTGTTAAATAACTCGGCGAATTTAATTACGCGGATGTTTGGGGTAAAGCAAACGGTTGATGCGGACCAAATGACACCGACCGAACTTAAAATCATTTTTGAAGATAGCTATAGACAAGGGCTTTTGAATCCACAAGAATTTCGCTATATGAAAAATATTTTTAAACTTGGCGATGTGCCCGCGAAAGAAGTGATGATACCGCGAATGTCGGTGATTGCGATTGACCAAACGGCGACAGTGCGAGATTTATTGAAATTAACTTCTGAGCATACATATCATATTTTTCCAGTAACAGAAGATGAGGATAAGGATCATATTATCGGGATGCTCCGGGTCAGCGCGGTCATGGCGGGACTTGGAAAAGATGAAGCGATTGTGACGCAGTCGATTAAACCTTTTATTACGCCGATTTTAGAGGTGTTTGAAGGGACTATTTTAGAAGAATTACTTGTGAAAATGCAGCAAGAAAGCGAGCCGTTTGTTGTTTTGACGGATGAATATGGCGGGACTTCGGGAATTGTGACGCTGGAAGATGTCATGGAAGTAATTGTAGGTGATATGGAAGAAGCGAAAGGGCCAAAAGGGATCCGCAAAGTCGCATTAAATCATTTTATTATTGAAGGGTCTGAGCCGCTTCTGGAAGTGGAGGAAGCGCTTGGGGTTCCGATTGAAGGGCCGGGTGTTCATACGTTATCGGGGTGGATGCTGCTCGAACGGTTTGATTTAGAGGCGGGCGACGAGATAGAGCATGAGGGGTATCGATTCATTGTGCGCTCAATGAATAAAAACTCGATTCGCCAAGTGGAAGTGAAATTAAGTAAACAAAAACCAGTAAAATCGGAGGAATGACCTCTAGTTTTACTGGTTTTTGTTTAATTTACGATGTCGTCGTGATAGCTATGAGCGAGACGACTTGCGGCAGCTGCAGCGATGGCGCCGACAATGTCATCAAGGAATGTGTGAACGGCGATACCATCATGTTCATTTAGTTTTGCGAGAATGCCGGGTTTTACTTTATCGATATAGCCGTAGTTGGTAAATCCAATCGAGCCATATACGTTGACGATGGAAAGTGCGAGAATCTCATCGACTCCGTACAGCCCTTCATCGGCGCTAATGATATTTTGAAGTGGTTGGACGAGTTCGCCTTTTTCGGCCATGACATCAAGCTGTATACCGGTTAAAACAGCATTTTGAACTTCTCGTTTGCGAAGAACATGCTCGACGTTTTGCCGGCAAATTTCTAATTCTAACCCGGGATGGTATTTTTGTTGTAAAAATAATACAAGTTCAGCGATATCGTCAATTTCTACGCCGCGTTCGATGAGCCAACTGCGCGCTTTTGATTCCAAGGCACTTTGTTTTTCGACCATTTTTCTTACCTCCTTAAAACTGTATGTATATTGTATGATAGACGTTTACAGGATTTCTAAACCTTTTTATACAAAAATAGCGACCGATTGTTTGGCCGCTAAAATATTTGTTTTAAAAAACCTGAACAACTTCTTTAAAACCGATGATTTTTTCTGCTAAAGTTAATTCAATTCCCATTTTTAAAGTCATATCAGAACTGGGGCAAGTCTCGCATGCGCCAAGTAGTTTAATCTTCACGACACCGTCTTGTGTGACTTCGATAAGTTCATAGTCCCCGCCATCACGAACTAAAAACGGACGGAACTTTTTTAAAGCTTTATCAACTTCGGCGTAGCTAATTTCTTCCATAGGATATAGTTCTCCTTTCGTGAGGCAATGTTATATTTTCTATTATAACAGGATATGGGGAAATTTAAAGGAATTAAATTGGGTTTTTCTGAGGTCGAAAGTAGTGGAATATGAAGTAATTACCAAACAAAAACTCTCTTATCCAATTAATAAGAGAGTTTTCGCTGTTTATTTTAACTGTTTTTCTTAGAGATAGAGTAAATTCCTAAGAGAACGAAACATGTACCCATTAATCCGAACAATATACTATCTTGTTGATTATCGCCGGTTTTCGGTAATTTTGTTTGTTTTTTGATTGTAGTTACTTTACTTGCTTTTGGTTTGTTTTCATTGATTTTAATAGGTGTTTTGTTTGTATCTGGTTTTGTATTATTTGGTGTTTTATCCTCTTTTTTAGGATCGTCTTCTTGTTTAGCGTATACAAAGGTGACTGTTTGAGCATCCGTTGTAAATACACCATTAGCGTTGGCTGGTGTGGCTGTTAGCTTCCAACCACTCAAGTTTTTAGCTGTTGCCGCGTAAGATGTATCTAGTTTACCGTTCAATGTATCTGGAGTAGCTAATTCGTTGTCATCCGCGTCGACATATTTCACTGTAACAGGAGCGCCATCCGCTTTTTCGTAAACATAAGTGACGGTTTGATTAGTGTTCGTAAATACGCCATTAGCATTGGCAGGAGTAGTTTTGACTGTCCAACCAGAAAGACTTTTGGCTGTGGATTGGTAAGGAGCGTCGATTTTGCCATTCAGTGTGTCAGAAGTAGCTAGCTCGTTTCCGTCGCCATCGACATATTTCACAGTAACGGGAGCACCGTCTGCTTTTTCATACACATAAGTGACTGTTTGGTTAGTGTTTGTAAATACGCCATTAGCGTTGGCAGGAGACGTTTTGATCGTCCAATCAGTGATGCTTTTGGCTGTAGATTGGTAAGGAGCATCGATTTTGCCGTTCAGTGTGTCAGAAGTAGCTAGTTCGTTGCCATTGCCATCGACATATTTTACAGTAACGGGTGCGCCATCTGCTTTTTCGTATACGTAAGTGACTGTTTGGTTAGTGTTTGTAAATACGCCATTAGCATTGGTAGGTGTAGTATTAACTGTCCAACCTGCGATACTTTTAGCTGTAGATTGGTAAGGAGCATCGATTTTGCCGTTCAGTGTGTCAGAAGTAGCTAGTTCGTTGCCATTGCCATCGACATATTTCACGGTAACGGGTGCACCATCCACTTTTTCGTAAACGTAAGTGACTGCTGTATCACTATCGCCAAAATGTCCTGAAGGTTGGCCTTCAATTTCTTTTAATGTGTAGTTAGTAATTGTTTTTTCTGTTGTTTGATAATTTTCTCCGGATTTACCAGAAATTGTTTCACTTGTAGCTAATTCATTGCCATTTTCATCTTTGTAAAATACGTTTACAGATGAATTGGTTTTTTCGGATACCGTAATTGGTTGTGATACTTTAAGAGAGTAACTAAGCGGTACTCCTTTAGCGGAAGTAGCTGTGAATGTCGCATTGTAAGTCACAGTCTTCGTTCCAATTGGTAAGTTAGAGAAAGAGACTGTTTTATTATCAGCCGATACTGTTCCACTGTCAGAAATGCTGGAAATAGGCATTTTTTTGCCATCAATATCTAAAGTAGGATTATTTGAAACAGCTGTCGCACCTTCTTTAATATTAATAGTTGGAAGTGTGATAGTTTGGCTATTAACTTGTAAACCTTTATAATCTCCAACGACATCCATGCCTTCAAAAAAATCTTTTAACTTACTTAAATCAGTAATGTTATTATTATCAGCGTAAGCAATAGATAATCCTCTTAGTGTATTTAACGAATCAATGGAAGTAAGGTTGTTATTGTTTAAATAAAGGACTTTAAGTTTTTTCATCGTAGCAATTGGAGCTACATTAGTGAACTTGTTGTAACTTAGATTTAAGTTTGTAATGTGATCATTTGCAGTTAATGCTGCTAAATCGCTAATATTATTCCAAGTTACATCTAATTTCTCAAGTGATTTAAGGTTTGCAAATTTTGTGAATTCTTCATTATTGATTTGATGATATGCTGGATCTAACCAAGCATACGAGTTATAAGAAAATGATTTTAAGTTTTCTTTTTCAAGTAAGGGAGTGAAATCAGTGATATAATCCCCGCCTAGTTCTACTTCCTCGAGTGCTGGCATTTCGCCAAGAGCTTTAATGTCATTCAATCCAGTAGTAACACCAACGATTTTTTTCAGATTAGGTAAGTTTTTAATCTGATTTAAATTAGTGATTTCTGTTTGGTTTGAAAAATATAAATTGGTCATGTTGACTGCTTTTTCGAGTCCAGTTAAATCTCTAATTAACCCAGTGACAGGATACCCAGGTGAACTATACATATAGGAAATATCCGCTATAGTAATCGTCTCAAGGTTTGCTTCAGTCAATTCTGTTAAGAACGGATTTCCTACGATATTTTTAAGACCTTCTTTTAAATATGAATCCGGGATATTTACTACATCAGTTGATGCTGCTCGTACATTACTAAAAGGTAAAAATACGGTTGTGATTAAAAATAAAGCTAACATTATTTTTATTGCTTTTTGCATATGTCTAATTTCCTCCTTTTTTTGAATGTATTCGTAATTAGTTATTCGTTAAAACGGACTATTTCAGCAACAAAAATTAGTTGGGAAATGTAGTTTGAAACGAATATACCTCTAAACAAAGTTATAATATCATGTGGGTTCTCGAGAAATCATGGGTTTTTTAAAAGAAATTTATTGGAAATAGAGTGAAGTTCAAAAATTGGACATATTTGTTTTTTAGGGTTTTTTAGGATGGGAATGTAGGTGGGAGAGAGGGTTTGGTTTTGATGGGTGGTGTGGAGAGGGGGTTTTTGAATATATATAGCATATAAATTAGTTGTTAGGTTTTAAAATTTTTTGAAAATATTGAAAGGTGAGTTTTTTGTATGTGTATTTGGGATGTAATTTGCTTTGCTTCGAACGGGCGAATGGGGATGTGGGTTTTCGATAGAGGGTGGATAGAATTTGATGGGGGAGCGCTGTTTGTTTAGTGGGCGCAGTTTACTGGAAGGATTACATGCTCGCTTTGCTCGCATGCATATTTGGCCTGTAATTCGCTTTGCTTCGAACGGGCGAATGGGATTGAGGGTTTTCGATAGATGGTGGATGGATTTTACTTGGAAGGCAAGCTGTTTGTTTGGTGGGCGCAGTTTACTGGAAGGATTACATGCTCGCTACGCTCGCATGTATATTTGGCCTGTAATTCGCTTTGCTTCAAACAGGCCAAACAAAAACACGTTCCTAAGGCTCAGAAAGGAACGTGCTCTTTCAACTGGTAAGGTTGAAAGACAATCGGGTTGCGCGCCCGATTGTTAAAGGGAGTGTTACTTATATGTTGACCGTGAAATCACGGGTACAACCGATAGATGATTTATTATGTTAACACACTACTGCTTTAAAGGTTAGCAATGTATTGGAAATATTATAATATATCTGTAAATTTGTGTCAATTCATATCTTTATAAAAATTCATAAAGTTTAATAGTTATGCTTCATGAAACAGCTTAGTCGCTTTTTGGGGTGGGTTTTTGTACAATGATAATGAGGTGAAGCGTGATGGTAAATGAAGCGAAATTATATGTGTATGGTTCAACGACAATTTGTGCGAGTTGTGTCGGAGCGCCATCCTCGAAGGAAACAGAGGAATGGCTTCGAGCTGCGATTGGTCGGAAGTTTTCTGGGCAGCCGTTTGTGGTGGAGTATGTCGATATTTTTAATCCGCCGACCGAAACGGCTTTAGCGGATATGGCGAATAAAATTGTCGAGGAAGATTATATGTATCCAGTGATTGTGGTCGACGGTGAAATTATCGCGGAAGGCAATCCTCGGTTGAAAGATATTTATCAAGTAATGACCGAACGTGGTTACTTGGCAACAATGTAACAGTTTAGGAGGCAATGGGAAATGAATCCGATTGTGGAATTTTGCGTGAATAATTTGGCGAGTGGGGCGGATGCTGCATTTGCGAAATTAGATGCGGATGATAATTTAGATGTGATTGAATATGATTGTCTGACATATTGTGATTTATGCGCGACGAGTTTGTTTGCTTTAGTGGACGGGGAAGTGGTTCGCGGGGAAACGGCGGAAGAATTGGTTGCGAATATATATACATTTTTGGAAGAAAATCCGTTTTAATATAGAAAAAAGCGATGAGCCTTCATTTGGGCTCATCGCTTTTTATTAGTTAAAAAATTGCTTGATTGGTGTGTCACCGCTTTCGATGGTGTAGGTTTTATAGAAGCTAGTTTTATCAGTTAAAGCTTCACTGATAAAATTGGCAACATCAGCTCGCGGAATATTTGTTGTAGGTTTTCCAGAAACTTCGGCGATTTTACCAGTAGCTGGGTCATCGGAAAGACCAACTGGGCGGATGATTGTGTAATCAAGACCGCTTTGTTTCAATGCTTCATCGGCGGTTTGTTTCGCTTTTAAATAATGGACGAGTGATTCGGGGCCGTTTTCTGGGTTGTCGGCGCCGTACGAACTAACAATGATAAACCGGCGTACACCTTTTTCTTTAGCAGTTTCGATTGCTTTAATGGCTCCGTTTTGGTCAATGTTAATAGTTTCGGAAGCGGGCGTGTGACCACCAGAGCCAGCTGTGAAAATAACTGCTTCAATTTCATCATAGGCATAGTGGAAATCTTTTTTTAAATCGGCGATAATCGGCTTTGCACCAAGTTTTTCAAGCTCGCTTACTTGTTCAGCTTTTCTAACCATCGCTCGGACAAAAAAGCCTTTTTCCATAGCGAGTTTTTCGACTAAAAGACGGCCGATTTTGCCATTTGCGCCAATTACGAGTACATTCATTGCTAATCTCCTCCTAAAAAATATCTACAATGAACTTTTCCCGGTGAGTAAAAAATAAAACCACAAGTCGCCTCGTGGTTTCGGTTGTTATTCGAATAAAGATGTGGAGTGCATTGGTTGCACGCGTGTTTTTGGATCAATGAAATTCATTGCGTTATTAACGGCTGTTGGTGCTTCTCCAAAACCAGTAGCAATTAGTTTCACTTTGCCCTCGTAAGTACAAATATCACCTGCACAATAAATTCCTGGGATGCTCGTTTCCATTTTTGAATTAACGATAATCGAATTGCGCTCTAGCTCTAATCCCCAATTTTTGATGGGACCAAGTGAAGAAACGAAGCCATAGTTAATGATGAAATCGTCAATCTCTAGCGTTTCGGTAGTATCGCCTTTGACTTCTTGCAACGTAATATGCGTTAATTTATCGCCGTTACCGAGTACTTCGGTTGGGATAAATGGTGTTTTAATCGTGATAGATGATTTTTCCAAATTGTTCACGCTATGTTCGTGCGCACGGAACGCATTGCGACGGTGAACGATTGCGACCGAACTTGCCACTTTTTCAAGCATAAGTGCCCAATCAACTGCAGAATCTCCGCCACCACAAACGGCAACGCGGCGCCCTGAAAAACGACTCAAGTCATTAATGAAATAATGAATGTTTGTTCCTTCGTATTGCTCTGCTTCTGGAAGGTCAAGACGTCTTGGTTCGAATGCGCCATTTCCAGCAGTAATAATGATTGCTTTACTATAATGTGTATCTTTCTTCGTGATGATTTCAAATGTGCCATCAACTTGCTTTTCCACGCTTTGGACTGCTTCTTCTAGCGCAATGGTCGGATCAAATGGTTTCATTTGTTGAATCAAATTATTAACAAGTTCCTGTGCGCGAACAGAAGGATAGCCTGGAATATCATAAATATATTTCTCAGGATAAAGCGTGGAAAGTTGTCCACCTAATTGCGGTAAACTTTCTATTATTTTCACACTCGCATTGCGCATTCCGGCATAAAAAGCAGCAAATAGCCCAACCGGTCCACCACCAATGATCGTGATATCATAAATTTTTGTTTTTTCATCCAAAATACATCACCCCCTAGTTCCTAAATTCCCTATGAAATCCCTAAAGTTGCAATAAGCATATTTTAGCATATATTGTTGAAAAAGAATGTTTACGGGATTGCGGGAATGAAAAAATCAGAAAAATGAACTAGACCAATTAAGCCGCAAATAAAAGATTTTTACGAAAATCAAGCCATCACAGAGCTTTATTGTGAAAAAAATCGTATACCACTCGAACCATGCTCCAAAGAAGCTTAACCCCTTGAGTTCGCTTCCTTGAAAATGAAAGTTAAAAAGTCTATGATATAGTTTGTAAGCAGTGAAATAGGGAATATATTGGTACTTACCATTTTCACTTTTTTTATTGTTTGCAGTAGATTTTTAGCGCAATCTACATAGGTGCAGTAAGAAATTCTTAATGCAATTTTTTTTGTGAAGAAAAATATAAGGGAAAGTAGATGTGATAACAGATGAGTAAACCAAAAATTGTCATTCTCGGAGCAGGATACGGGGGACTAAAAACATTACGCAAGCTACAACAAAGAAACTTGGAAGCCGAAATCGTTCTAGTGAATAAGAATGACTACCACCACGAAACGACTTGGTTACATGAAGCAGCAGCTGGAACAATTGAACCAGAAAAATTAATGTATCCATTAGATAAAGTTGTTAACAATACGAAAACGACATTTATCCAAGATACAGTAGTAAAAATTAATAAAGACGAAAAAACAGTCACACTAGATGCAAATGGCGATATCAGCTATGACTATTTATTAATTGGACTTGGGTCAGAAGCAGAAACATTTGGAATCAGTGGTTTGAAAGAATATGCCTTCACTATTACAAGTGTAGAATCCGTTAAAAAAATCCGTGCGCACATTGAAGCGCAATTTGCTAAATGGAAAACAGATCCACGCGATGAATTATTAACAATTATCGTTGGTGGCGCTGGCTTTACTGGAATTGAGTTTCTTGGGGAATTAACTAATCGTATTCCAGAACTAGTGAAACAATATGATGTACCGCGCGAAAAAGTGCGCATTTACTGCATGGAAGCTGCTCCAAAAGTATTACCACAATTTGATGCGAAACTCGTTGATTATGGTGTTGGTGTACTGGAAGATCGCGGCGTAGAATTCCATGTCGGTAAACCAGTCAAAGAAGCTACAGCTGACGGCGTGAAATATGCCGAAAGTGAAAATGAAGTTCGTGAAATCAAAGCAGCAACGATTATTTGGGCTGCGGGCGTTCGCGGAAATAGCGTTATCGAAGCGTCTGGTTTTGAAGCTGGCCGTGGTCGTGTGAAAGTAAACAACAATTTAACCGTTCCAGGCAACGAAGAAATTTTAATTGTTGGTGACTGCTCATTAATCATCAACCCAGCAAACGACCGTCCATTCCCGCCAACTGCTCAAATCGCAATGCAACAAGCCGATGTGGCTGCAGTGAACTTAGCTAAATTAGTTAACGGCGAAACGGACCTACAAGACTTTGTGTATCATGAAAAAGGAACGGTATGCTCTCTAGGCGATAACGATGCAATTGGCGTTGTTTTCGGTAAAAACCTGAAAGGCTATCCAGCTTCCGTTATGAAAAAAGTCATTGATGACCGCGCGCTACTACTTATTGGTGGTTCAGGCGTTCTGGCAAGTAAAGGTAAGTTTAAATTTTATAAATAAGGTTTCTAAAAGCAATATCTGTGAATGCAGATATTGCTTTTTTGTTATGTTATAATGAAGAAAAACTGAAAGAAGGGTACGTCCATGAAACAACTTTTTGAGATACTTCCTAATGAATGGGCAGAGAAATTTTCAAATACAATGAAAGAACGTATTGAGTTGAGTTTTACAAATGAAGACTCATTCTCTTTAGTGCAAAGTAAAGCTGGTGGACGTGGCTATTTGCCGAAAGAACAAGGCTATCCAGTAAATGAAGAAGGCAAGGCACTTTCCTTTTTAGCACAAATAAATTTTGCGGAAATGCCAAAAATGGAACATTATCCTGAGTCTGGCTTACTCGCTTTTTATGTGAATTATCAGAGTGACTTGTATGGTCTTAATTTTGATAATCAAGCAGAGCAAAATGGTTTCCGTGTATTTTTCTTTGAGGATTTAGAAAAAGAGAGCATGACTGCGGAAGAGCAAGATGTTTATTTTGAAGGTATTGATAAAACGAACCTTTATACAGTTGTCAAAGGCGAGTATAAAATAGTTGGTCGAGTAACGAAAGAACTTTTGATGAATGATATTCTAGAGTTTGAAACGGAATTTGGCAGTGGTTTTTATGACATTATGGGACAAATTTTTGGTGATGATGAAGATAAAGCGAATGAGCTATTTGACCTTGCAACATATAGTAGTCAAATTGGCGGTTTTCCATTCTTCACCCAAGAAGATCCGCGAATACGTACAGAAAATTCGTATCATGATACATTGCTGTTCCAATTAGATAGCGAGTACAGTGAAGAGCCAGGTTGCGAAATAAATATAATGTGGGGCATGAGCGGCGTCGGAAACTTCTTTATTAATAAACAGGATTTAATTAATCGGGATTTTTCGAATGTTATTTATAATTGGGATTGTTAAAAAAACATGCTACGTTACAAAAAAGAAAGAAGGTTAATCATGGAAGAACTTTTTGATATACTTCCTAGTGAATGGGCAGAACGATTTTTAGAAACAGAAAAAGAGCGGATAGAATTGCAATTTAAAGATGCAGGGCCGCTGTCATTGCTTCAAAGTAAAGCTGGTGGGCGCGGTTACTTGCCGAAAGAACAAGGCTATCCGGTGACCGAAGAAGGCAAGCCGCTTTCGCTATTAGCGCAAATTAATTTTTCGGAAATGCCACAAATGGAAAACTATCCGGAATTTGGTTTGCTTGCTTTTTACGTAGATTTTCAGGATGATTTATATGGACTTGATTTTGAAAATCCAACGAGTCAAGAAGGTTTTCGGGTGTTTTTCTTTGATGACCTAGGAAGCAAAAGTTTGACTGCAGAAGAACAAGATACCTTTTTTGAAGATGTGGCAAAAAGTGATTTATACCCAGTGGTAAACGGCGAGTTTAAAATTACAGGCCTAGTGTCGGACCAAATACTATTACAAGATAGCTTTGATTTCGAAAATGAATTTGGAAGCACTTTTTATGAGTTAGCAGACCAAATTTTTGCGGAAGATGAAGATAAATCTGAAGCGTTATACCAAATTGGAAAAGACTGCAGTCAACTAGGTGGCTATCCATTCTTCACCCAAGAAGACCCGCGGATGTATTCAGAAAATCCACACCATGACACGCTTTTATTCCAATTAGCATCTGAGGATTTTGATGAGAACAGAATGGCAATTATGTGGGGCGACTGCGGTGTCGGCAACTTCTTTATTAACAAGCAAGATTTAATCAACCGGGACTTTTCCAATATTTTGTATAACTGGGACTGTTCTTGACGAGGAGCAGAAATTCATTACGAATTTCTGCTTTTTTTATGCTCGAACAACTTTTCTAATACTTGTCCACCAATTTTTATTGACGATAAAGGCAGTCAGCAGAATAAACGGGAAGAATTGTAGCGGGAAAATAAACAATAGAATCGACGCAGTTAGAACAGGTTTGCCAACGATTTTCGTACAACAAGCAGTCACAAAAACAGTAATTAAAAATCCAGTCGATCCATCAATCCAATATGTTGCTATGTATCCCATCACAGTACTAGTGAAAATCGCCGGAAAAATCGCACCACCATTCCAACCAGTTGCTAAACAAATTGCGACCAAAACAGGTTTTAATAGTGCGATGATAAGTAAAAAGGGGATTGAAAAATTTTGGACAGTAGTGGTTAATTCAATCAGTTGATGTTCGCCGGAAAATAACATGAATGAGGAAATTATTCCAAATAAACCAATACTCAAACCGCCGATAACCGCTCTGACCATTTTATTTTTAATGACAGAAGCTGCCTTCGCGATATAGACTTGCAATTGCTGGAAATAAACACTAAAGAGCCATCCAAGAATAATCATAGGAATAAAAAGCAAAATAAACCACCAAGACCAACCCATATCAGGTAGCCGAATCGCAAAAATACTCGCAGGCATTTTTAAAAAGGATTTCAGCCAAAGGAAAGATCCGAGTGCGCTAAAAGAAATAAGAAGCGATAACACTAATTTAGAGTTTTTAGGGATTTTCCTCACTTGACTACTTTCATCAATTTCCTCAGCCAGTCCGCTAAACGGAGCGTGGAAAATACTGGAAATAATTGCGCCAACACTCAAACTAACAAGTTCTTCTTTATGCGCCATAGATAATTTTAAATGGTCAATAATCCAAGTCGTGGCACCACCTACAATACCAATCAAAGCAGCTTCCGGACCAACGCTCGCCCCAAATGTTAAAATAATCCAAGCGCTAAGTATCGTAGGAAGCAGAACTTTGCGATATTCCATCCGTCCAGTTTTTTTCGCCTCAGCAACATTGTCATGCATCGACCGCGGATAGTCACCGAGTTTCAGCTGAACCATTCCTACAAAAAAACTACCAATCAAGCCAATTAGTAGAGGATAATACCATGAAAAATCAAACCGATTAGGAAGATAATCCCATAAAAATGTCGTGGCAAAATGAACCATTGCTAAAAATAAAGCGGCAATTATCCCCACTAAGATTCCGAGGATAAACGTATAAACGCCAAAAACGAGAGTTACCTTTTTCACCGAAGTCAGCCCCTTTGTAAAATTCCATTGATAGCATGATTTTCCCTTTAACCTATAGCTGTAAACAACCAACTAACAAAAAAAGCCGACTACAATGAGCCAGCTTTTCGATTACATAAACATTTCTAAAATAAATCCAATCGCAATCCCGGTCAATGCACCAAAGAAAACTTCCATTGGTTTATGGCCGAGTAATTCTTTTAAATGCTTCGTTTTTTCTTCTTGTTCAGGTGCCGCAAGTCCTTTGGCATGTTCCACGAAGTCTTGAAAATCCGTTACTAATTTGTTTAAAACAACAGCCTGTTCGCCGGCTTGTCTTCTAACGCCAGTCGCATCAAACATCACAATGATACCAAATACAACAGCAATCGCGAAATAAGGCGAATCCAATCCGTATTCAATTGCGAGGGTAGTCATTAAGGCAGTCACAGCAGCTGAGTGAGAACTAGGCATGCCACCAGTGGAAAACATTAACCCGACATTGAATTTCCGGTAAACTAAAATATGTATCGGAACCTTTACCACCTGGGCAAAAACTATCGCAATAATAGATGCAATTAATGGTGTATTCGTAAATATCGACATCAAATCTCCCCTGTCAAAAAGTCTACTCTTATTTTACCACAATGAGCTTGTTAAAAACCTTTTCTAGAGTTTTTCCGCTAACTCTTATATAATAAAGTATAAATCAAATCCGGGAAGAAGGGAACTTATGGGATTTCAAGAAACCATTGGTATTGAAATTGTTTCAGTAGAAAAAGGGAAAGCCGTTATCCGATTAGAAATAACAGAAAAAGTCCATCAACCTTTTGGCTATTTGCACGGTGGAGTTTCCGTTGCTTTAGCAGAACATGCGGCTAGTATTGGCGCTGCAAATTCAATTGAAGCTGATGAAATCGTCTTCGGTTTAGAAATTAACGCTAACCATCTAGCATCGAAACAAGCGGGACTCGTGACCGCAACCGCAGAAGCTATTCACCTCGGCAAAAGTACCCAAGTATGGGAAATCAACATTACCGATGAAAACGATAGATTAATCTGTATTAGTAGATGCACGATTGCAGTGAAAAAGAAACGAAAATAAAAAGCATGGCAGAGTTTAAATTACCAACTCGTGCCATGCTTTTTTTATTTTTCTGTTTTATCGTCGTCTGATTCTGATTCACTTTCATCTTGTTCGATGATTTCATGCTCGGAATCATCCGACTGTTCTTCAATCGTTTGTTCCTCGCGTTCACGTTCTTGTTCTTCTTGATCTTCACGCTCATCAATTTTTTCTTCGCGTCGTTCCCATTCCATTCGTTCTTCCAATTCTTCACGCTCTTGACGCGCTTTTTCAATTTGTTCTTGGCGAATAATAAGACTTTTCTTTTTCTTGATATCGTCTTTTTTCACCGAACGCAATTGGTCACGAATTCGAATAGCTAGCGGAACACCAGTATCATAAGCGGCCCGGTTAATTAGGTGAGAAGCTACTGGCGTTGTTAAGAAAATAAACAATACGGCCAGAAGTACTCGCGCATTAAAACCTTCGCCTGAGTGGAAAAAGTAACCAACCGTTGCAAATAGAAGCAAGCTAACGCCAAACGTATTACTAATTCCGGCTGCATGTGTTCTCGTATATACGTCAGGCAACCTGATAACACCAATTGCCGCAAGAATACTAAGCAAACCGCCGATTAAAATCATTACAGAAATAATAATCTCAATTATCACGTTCACGGTCAATCACCTTCCCTTTCTCAATAAATTTGGCAAAGGAAACCGTCCCAATAAATGCCAGAAGCGCAATAAGTAAAATAACATCCAAAAAGGCATGCGTATCATAAAACATCGAAAGTAAAGCAACAATTGCCACCAAGTTCATTCCGATAGAATCCAGCGCCACCACTTTGTCAGAAGTAGTCGGTCCTTTTAAAATACGGTAAAGATATAAGAAGGTTGAAATCGAATAGAGGAGTAAACCTATGGATAAAGCGATTTGAATAATCATCCGTGGAACACCTCCATAATCGCGCCTTCATAAGACTTACGAATCGTCGCAATTTCTTCTTCAATATTTGGAACGTGGAGCGAATGAACATAAATGGCTTTATAATCAT
Organism: Listeria cossartiae subsp. cayugensis; assembly: GCF_014229095.1. Taxonomy (GTDB): domain Bacteria; phylum Bacillota; class Bacilli; order Lactobacillales; family Listeriaceae; genus Listeria; species Listeria cayugensis. The sequence goes on from NZ_JAARZC010000005.1 coordinate 108,609, forward strand.
CCGAAATATCAATCGAAAGTGTCCCGGGTGTTAATGTAATGAGTAATGCGAGCATCGTTACTTCCCAGTCTGTCTCAAGCGTCGTATCATATCTGAAAATCCCTGGTCGAATGTTCATATCTTTCTTTAATACAATCCGACTTACATGCACCGTAGAAACAATTAAATCATGTAAAAAACGGAAAACCAGTTTGACAAGAGCGAATAACCGAAAAAGATAAAATCTCGATCCTAGGAACCGTCGCATAAAGAATAGCAAGAAAATCCCGATGATAAAGCCAATGATAAATGTTGCAAAGCTAAACGATGACTCCAAAAACATCCACAAACAAGCAAGTATTATATTAAGAATAAGTTGAAAAGCCATCTTTTATCACTCCTTTATCACCGCATGGATATAAACAGAAGGGTCAACAAGTGGGTCAACCGCCTGTTCAATAAACGGATAAATTGCGTTACTAAACACACCATAACCAATCGAAAGCGCAAGTAGAATAACTACCGGCACAAGCATTTTTTTATACGGAATTTGTAAATTGAACACGCCTTTTTTCTCGCCCCAGAAGCCTTTTGTAAAGACTTTGATTAGAGACATAAGGACGAATAAACTGGATAGTAAAATGATAATCCCGCCAACCATTTGGCCAGCTGAGAAAGCTCCTTCAACAATGAGCAGTTTTCCGATAAATCCGCTAAGTGGTGGGATTCCAGCGAGGCCAAGAGTCGCAATAAAGAAAATCCAACCGAGCGAAGGCTTTACGCTCATTAAGCCACTGAATTTTTTCACGCTAGAGTATCCCGTAATCGCCATCACAATCCCAACAATAAGGAAGAGGGCAGCTTTGATAATCATATCATGAATCAAGTAAAACACAGCGCCAGTCATCGATTCGCGTGTCATAATCGAAACACTGAACAAAATGACACCAATCGCAATCATAATATTGTAAATCACAATCGTCTTCATATCATAGTAACTAATTGCTCCAATAACCCCAAGAATAATCGTCACAATCGCGAGAATCCCAAGTAGCGGAACAACAAAGTCCGTTAATGAACTAAAGAAGAGCGTGTACGTCCGAATAATCGCGTAAACCCCAACCTTCGTCAAAAGTCCCCCGAACAAAGCAAGCACCGGAATTGGCGGAGCAAAGTAGGACCCAGGAAGCCAGAAATAAAGCGGGAAAAGACCTGCTTTCAGACCGAATACAAACAAGAACAGAACCGCGACAACGCTTATCATTCCTGTATTTGCACCATTTAAGTCCGTGATTTTTTGCGAAATATCCGCCATGTTAAGCGTTCCAATCATCGAGTAAAGCAGCGCAATCGCCACAACGAAAAATCCAGAGCCAACCACATTAATTAGCAAATATTTAATCGTCGCTTTAAGCTGAACCTGCGTCCCACCGATGACAAGCAATACATAAGACGCCATCAGCATAACTTCAAAAAATACAAACATATTAAAAATATCACCAGTTAAAAACGAACCATTAACCCCAACAATCATAAAGAGAATCGCTGGATAATAAAGAAATTTCTCGCGTGGTTTCCCAATCGTATAAAAAGAATAAAGAATCACGCAGAATAAAACAATACTCGTTGTAGCTGTAAGCAAGACAGCAAGCATATCGCCAACCATCGTAATCCCAAAAGGAGCCGCCCAGTTACCAATATTCACGGTTGTAATCCCATTTTCTCGAATATAAAACACAAGTCCAATCGTTGCCACAACCAAGATGCCACTAAAAATAAGGGCGAATACCCGTTGAACAATGACTCGTTTGGGTAGTAGCATTAACGTAATCGCTCCAAGGAACGGAATCAATATCGGCATTAAAATTATATTATTCATCATCGGCTTCATGTCCTCTCGTCTTGGATACACTCTCGCTATCAAGCTCCTGATACGCTCTATAAGCAAGAACAAGGAAAAAGGCAGTTACACCAAAGCTTATAACAATCGCAGTCAAAATAAGTGCTTGTGGAAGGGGATCGTTGTATGTTCCTGAGCCAGGTGTACCAAGAATCGGCACGCGACCTTTTTTCAGCCCACCCATCGTCAGTACAAGTAAATTGACGCCGTGACTTAGGACAGCCGTTCCAATAATAATTCGTAACAAACTTTTAGAGAGAATTAAGTAGACAGCAGCTGCAAAAATCAAGCCGATTAATATAGACATTAATAGTTCCATCAGTCACTCTCCCCAATCGTTTGAATTATCGTAAGTGTTACACCGACAACAACTAAGTAAACCCCAAGATCAAACAAAGTCGCCGTGTGTAACGCGGTATCTCCTAAAATTGGCAAATCAACATGACCAAATTTATGTGTTAAGAAAGGATCTCCCGTGAAAATCCCAATCATCCCAGTACCTAGAGCGAAAACAAGACCGACTCCAGTGAGCATAATCGTATTAATATTAAGCATACTAGCAACTGTTTTTGTATCATAAGCAAGTAGTGTTAATGTAATCGCGCCAGCCGTTGTAAGTCCGGCCACAAATCCGCCACCAGGATTATAGTGTCCTGCAAAGAATAAATGGAGCGAGAATAAGAAAATAATGAAAGCTACTACTTTCGTTACATTTCTCAGTAGAACGTCATTCGTTTTCATCATTCTCACCTCGTTTCGTCAGTCGTAATTTAATCATCGCGTAAATACCAATCGCCGCAATTGAAAGTACAGCCGTTTCGAACATCGTATCAAAGCCACGGAAATCAACTAAGATAACATTAACAATATTTCGTCCCGCCGCTTCCACGTAAGCATTATCCACATAGTATTTCGAAATCGAATCGTAAAAAGTTGTATTATACGCTGAAAGGGAAACTAGCGTGATAATCACACCAACCCCGATACTCAAAAATGTCTTCATTGATAACCATTTCGGCTTTTCCTCAATATTACTGAACTGAGGAAGGTGATAAAACACAAGTAGATAAAGCACAACTGAAATAGTTTCAATAATAAGCTGCGTTAAAGCAAGGTCAGGGGCTCTAGAGATAACGAAGAAAATACTAATCGTGTAACCCATCGCTCCCAGTAAAATAATCGAAGTAATCCGCGACTTGGAAAAGACAATCCCAACCAATGTCACTAAAATAACTGCCGCTAAAACAAAATCAACAACCGTCACTTTCGTCATACTCGAAAAATTGAAATCAAGTGCTTGCGTGAAAATCATGACCGAAGCCATCATTAAAATAAAGGCAGATAACATGTAATTCAAGTAAGTCCGTAGCCAACCAGTCATAATAAACATCGTCATCCGGTACGAACCTTGTTCCAAATAATACATCCCATTATCATACGTTTTCCCAATTCGTAGTGCTTTTGGAACCTTAGTCGTAATCCAAGGTTTCCAGTATTTATGTGTAAGAAACAAGACAATCCCCACCGCAACAACGCCAAACGTCATTAATAGGGCTGGCGTAAATCCGTGCCATAAACTAATATGAATCGAAAAATCAGTAGAAAGTCCAGGAACAATTGCCCTTACAGCAGGTTCCAAAATCGGCTCTGCAATTAAATTAGGGAAAAGACCAATCCCAACCACAAAAATCGATAAAATAATCGGTGGTAGAAGCAGTCCAAATGGCGCTTCATGTGGTTTTTTCGGTAATAAGTAAGGTTTTGCTTTTCCAGTAAATGTTTTGAAGAAAATAATCATGCTATAAACAAACGTAAACACGCTGGCAACCCAAGCTACAACAGGAAGTAGAACGCCCCAAGTGCTTGCATCAAACAATTGCAATTGCGTAATATTGACCATACTTTCAAAAAACATTTCTTTACTTAAAAAGCCGTTAAAAGGTGGAATCCCGGCCATCGCGAACGTTCCAATAAATGCAATCGTCGCTGTAATAGGCATAATTCGCATTAAACCACCAAGCCGTCTAATATCCCGCGTACCAGTTTCGTGATCGACAATCCCAACCATCATAAACAAGCTACCTTTAAATGTCGCGTGATTAAATAGATGGAACACAGCCGCCACAATCGCCATCACATAAATATCATCACTCAGCGTATCAAAGTGAAGCGAGGCAGCCCCGACACCAAGAAGCGCCATAATGAGGCCGAGCTGACTAATCGTCGAGTAAGCTAAAATCGCTTTTAAATCATTTTTCTTCGTAGCATTAAGTGAGCCCCAGAATAGGGTCGTAATCCCAACGAGTGAAACTGTCCAGAACCAGACACCCGAACTCGCGAATAGTGGCGTAAACCGAGCCACTATGTAAATCCCAGCTTTAACCATCGTAGCCGAGTGAAGATAGGCACTAACCGGAGTAGGTGCTTCCATCGCATCCGGGAGCCAAATATGAAACGGAACTTGCGCAGATTTCGTAAATGCACCAAGCAAGACAAGAATCATCGCTGGAATGAATAAACTATTATTACTAATCACATCCGCATCACGAATAATTGCGCGAATCGAAAAAGAATCACTCATAATATGCAGCAAAATAAATCCGCCAAGCATCATTAATCCGCCGAAAACCGTAATCATCATTGACTTACGAGCCCCGTAACGCGAACGCTCACGATGATACCAATATCCAATCAATAAGAACGAACTAATCGAAGTCAGTTCCCAGAAAAGATACAGCACAATCAAGTTGTCACTCAAGACAACCCCAAGCATTGCCGTCATAAAAATAAATAAAAATGTATAGAAATTGCTAAGTCGTTCTTTCTTTTTCCCTAAATAATAAATGGAGTAAAAGGTAACGAGCGAACCAATCCCAGTAATAAGTAGCGCAAACAGCAAACTAAGCCCATCTACCACTACTGTAAAATTAATCCCAAGTCGCGGAATCCAAGGCATAGAAACAACCGTAGCCCCGTCCATCGTTTTTGGAATAAATGTTAAGAAGTAAATAAACAAAATCACTGGAATTGGAAGTACTAACCAGCCAGTATGAACTTGTTTCGTCCACCGGTAAAAAAGTGGAATTAGCAGCGCCACGATAAATGGCAGAACAATTGCTAGATGAAGAAATGACAAAATCGGCTCCTCCTCGAAGAATTTTTATACGGAAACTCATCCTGGAAATGTGAAAATAAAAACAGGAAACCATTATTTTTTAAGCAAGTACTTACATTTAATGAAACATAGCCGTAACTAAAACTTTAGAAAATCAAGCTAACTCATTAAATTTCAACAACCTTACTATTCACGAGTACCCAAATAAACGCCGTACTTTTATATTTTTTATTATAACATACTTTTTTATCTGAAAAAAAGGCAAGAAACTTAACTTTATAAATCAATTTACGGAAATTTAAAAAACAATTAAATAGGAAGAACAAAAAAACAAACCCAAGAAAAATCTCAGGTTTGAGAAAGTTTAATCGACGTTCACATGTCGTTTTCGATCGGAATGAAGCGCATAAAGTAAAATGAAAAACGCCACGAGAAACATAAAACTCATAAACAAGAAAACGCTTGGGATTCCTGTGAAACCAGCGAGCGTTCCACCAAGAATTGGCCCAATCACATTTCCTAGAAAACGAGCGCTTTGGTTGTAACCTAGCATCTCACCCTGCATAACTCCAGGAGCGGCAAGCCGAATATACGCCGTCGTACATGGCACCATCCCGCCAATCGCGATTCCGAATAAAAAGCGGAAGAAGATAAATACCCAAAGATTCGTCGCGAAAGCTTGCGGAATGACAAAAACTGCTGCCATAATCAACAAGATATTCAGTATTTTCTCATACCCATATTTATCGCCAAGTTGTCCCCATTTTCGCGTCATCACTAAATTCCCAAAACCCGTTGCAGAAAAAGCCAGCCCCGACAAAAACGCAATATTATCCGAATTTGTCATATCACCAACGTAAAGCGCAAGTAATGGTTGAACACTAAAGTTAGCAATTTGTATTAACGCAGTAATGACCATCACCGTAAACAGAACTCGTAGCGTAAAAATTTGTTTCAATACCGCCCGACGAGAATAGACCACTTTGGCCGCTTCTTTTTGTTCCTCGGTCCGAATTTCTTTGACACCAAAAGCGACAATCAAAGCCGCGACCATCATCGCAATCCCAGTAATCGTAAAGGTATCCTTAAAACCGAATAAATCCGCCATCGCGCCACCAATCAGTGGACCGAAAAGCATACCTGTCACACCGCCGAGTTGCAAAGTACCGAGAATTTTCCCAGCTTCATTCCGAGGCGTTTGCCGTGCAATAAACGCATTACTAACACCGATAAAGCCAGTTACAACCCCCATAAAAATCCGCAAAATTAGCAAGTAAGTGACAGAATGCGCAAATCCCATCAAAAAAATACAAACTGATAAACCGACTGAAGTCAGTATCAAAATCCCTTTATAACCATGCTTATCACCAATCCGCCCCCAAATCGGCGAAAAGATAAAGGCAATTAAAAATGTTACGCCAAAAATATAGCCGGCCCATCTTTGCACATACGCATTGCTGTAATCACCAAAAGTTTCGATGTAGAGAGATAAAAACGGCATAATCATTGTCATACTGGCTGACATCAACAAGTTTGCCAGCATTAAGATGTACAAATTCCGTGTTCGAGTTGTCATAAAAGAATCATCTCTATTCGTATTATTGTTAAAACTGTCCTTTTCATTATAGAATAAAAGGTAGCGAATGAAAAATAAAGTGAAGGATGTGCATTTTTGGTTAAAAAAATTGTCATTTGGGTTTCAGCTGTTATACTAGTACTGTATCTGATTGCTGTCGTTGTTAATTTACTTATTATTTGGCTACGTTAGTAAACAATAAATTTAAACAAAAGAAGGAGTTTTTACAATATGACTTACCCACAATTATCAAAAGAAGTGGCACCTAACGAAATCGAAGCAGAAATGATTACAAACCGAGGAACTATCCGCATCAAATTGTTCCCTGAAATCGCACCAAAAACAGTAGAAAACTTTGTTACACACTCCAAAAACGGCTACTATGATGGCCTTATTTTCCACCGTGTTATCCCTGAATTCATGATCCAAGGTGGCGACCCAGATGGCCGCGGTACTGGTGGTGAAAGCATTTGGGGCGAATCTTTTGAAGATGAATTCTCTACAGAAGCTTTCAACTTACGCGGAGCTCTATCCATGGCAAACGCTGGTCCAAACACAAACGGCAGCCAATTCTTCATCGTTCAAAAACCAGATATGCCTACTGACATGCTTGGCCAAATGGAACAAGCTGGCTTCCCAGTAGAAGTTATCGAAGCCTACAAACAAGGCGGAACACCATGGTTAGACGGACGCCATACAGTTTTCGGTCACGTAATCGAAGGCATGGACGTAGTAGACGAAATCGCCAACCTACCAACTGGCATGCAAGACAAACCAGTGAATGACGTTGTGATTGAGAAGATTAATATTAAGTAATGAATTGAGAGCACTTTTCCCAAAATAGGAAAGTGCTCTTTTCTAAGGCCTAAACAACTAAAAATGATTACAGATAGGGGACTTATATCCGTGGAAAATTCCCACCCAATAAAAATCAACAACCAACTAATCTACGGCAGAGACAAAACATGGCTTATCTGCTTACATCAAACACCTGAACAACTCACGCTATCCGTAGAAATTGATCTCGAAGAAGAAAGCATCCTCCTAAAGATGATTTTTAAAGACCTTATTTTCTATTCATCAACCGAACTTGATACCTACGAAAAAAGTAAATGGAGTTCAAGTTGGTTAAAAAGCCAAAGCAATTTTGAAATAATCGAGGACTCTGATTTAATAAACGAACGAGTAAAAATAAGAAGTGATTACAACAGCCAAGACTTCACCCATTACCGAATCAGCACATACGATCATATTATCGATGTAATAAGCAAAAGTTATCAGCTAGAAGAAGCAAATAAATAACAAAAAACAAGTTTCTCATCAATTAGGATGAAAAACTTGTTTTCTTTTTAAACTAAAACTTCCGAAAAGAACTCATTATACAAAGCGCGAACGGCCGTATCTTCCTGTTCTTCTTTTACGCCAAACATAATGCTCACTTCAGAAGAACCTTGATTAATCATTTCAATATTAACTTTCGCATCCGATAAAGCTTTTGAAGCACGCGAAGTTATCCCAACGTTATGGCGCATCGCTTCACCAACAACCATAATCAGCGAAATCCCGTGCTGCATAATCACTTGGTCCCCATTCAATTCTTCTTTCAAACGAGACATAATCGTCCGCTCCGTATCTTCGCCAAACTGATTTTCACGAATAATAATTGTTAAATCATCAATCCCCGATGGCATATGCTCGTAGTTCAACCCAGCATCTTCCAAAATTTGTAACACTTTCCGCCCAAAGCCAATTTCTCGGTTCATCAAATATTTACTAATATAAATGCTACAAAAACCGTCATCACTAGCAATCCCAACAACGGGGCCATTACTATTTTCACGTTCATGAACAACCCGCGTACCACAAGAATCGGGATTGTTCGTATTTTTAATATGCACCGGAATGCCCGCATGGAACGCTGGAATTAATGCTTCATCATGAAAAACGGAGAAGCCGGCATACGAAAGTTCGCGCATTTCCCGGTAAGTAAGCTCAAGTACCTTTTTCGGATTTTTCACGATGGCGGGGTTGACCGCGTAAACTGCATCAACATCAGTAAAGTTCTCGTACAACTCAGCTTGCGCACCATTCGCCACAATCGCTCCAGTAATATCAGAACCACTTCTGGAAAATGTACTGATTTCCCCATCTTTCGTATAACCGAAAAATCCTGGGAAAACAATAATGCCTTCACGTTCACGAAGCGCAAACAAATGGTCATAAGACTCTGGTAAAACCTGTGCACTTGCATGTTCGTCAGTTACGAATAAACCAGCATCTTTTGGATTAACATAATGTGCATTTAAGCCTTTAAATTTAAAGTAGGCGGCGATTAATTTTGCGTTATTATCTTCGCCACTAGCTTTCATACGATCTAAAAATTTATCAGGATCGCTTTTGTCAGACGAAATGGTTGCTTGTAAGTCTGCGCGGATTTGCTTAATAACTACATCGCTCATTCCCGTATCAAGCGCAATCCCCGCATATCTAGCGATGACAGATTCAAACAATTCGCTCGTATCTTCACCAAGAAGTGCCTTTGCCGCGCAGTCAATAAGTAAGTCGGTCACTTTGGTATCTTCCTTGAATCGTTTCCCTGGAGCAGAAACAACGACGATTTTCCGGTCAGGATCCTCCGCTACAAGTTGGAACACCTTATTTAATTGAATACCCGATGCTAAAGAGCTTCCGCCAAATTTAATTACTTTCATGCAACACACTCCTGATCTGATTTTTTTAGCTTCCGAAAGTGCTGTTTTCGAATGATGCGAAATTTTCTGACCTTTCGGATAAAGTTATTGTCTATTATCGCTCTTTTTCCGTGAAATCGCAATGGTTTTTCGCATTTTTAATTATTTTCTCGTGGCTCCAGTAGTTTACTTGTTTAAAAAGCTAAAGGTAGTTATAATAAGAGTGTACAAAAAAAGCAGCCTTAATCTGAAAGGAAAGATTACGATGAAAAATATTGTTTTAGTATGTGCGGCAGGGATGTCAACAAGCCTTTTAGTAACAAAAATGCGTAAAGCAGCAGAAGATCGCGGAGAAGCTTGCGAAATTGAAGCATACTCCATTGCTGAAGTAAGTAACTTAATTGACGATGCAGATGTAGTACTTTTAGGACCACAAGTGCGTTATCAGAAAAAAACAGTTGATGAACTAGCTGCTGGGAAAATTCCAGTAGATGTAATCGACATGGCAGCATACGGTACAATGAACGGTGAAAAAGTACTAGGCCAAGCATTAGATTTAATTAACGGCTTCCAAAAATAAACAGTAAAAAAACCTGTGTGGCATTTAAGCCACGCAGGTTTTTTAGCTTTCTTGGGTAAGAATCCCGTCTTCCATACGATACACATGGTTGACTAAATCTAGCATACGTTCATCATGCGTTACCATAATCGCAGTTCGACTTGTTTGCACAACTTCATTACGGATAAGCTCGACAACTTCGCGACTTCTTTCAGTATCAAGACTCGCAGTAGGCTCATCGGCTAAAATAACGGAAGGTTGATTAATAAGCGCGCGAGCAATAGCGACACGTTGCTTTTGACCGCCAGATAAATCTTTTGGATAGAAATTCGCGCGATCGCTAATGCCGAGTTGACTGAGAAGTGACGACGTATCTTTTTCAAGTTCCGCCGCGCTTTTACCAGCCATTTTTCCAATAAAGCTAATTTGGTCTTTTACATGTAAGTAAGGAACCAGATGAGCTGCTTGGAAAATAAAGCCGATTTCTTCTAAGCGTAGTGCGGTTTGTTCTTTGGAAGATAAATTCCCGACGGACTTATCATTAATTGAAATCGTTCCGCCAGTCGGAGATAACAGCGCGCCAGCAAGAGAAAGCAGCGTACTTTTACCAGAACCACTTGGGCCGACAATCGCAATTAGTTCTCCTTTTTTCGCTTCGAAATTGGTTTCCTTCAGTGCATGAATAATTGAAGGGCCGGATGGGTAATCTTTATACACTTTCTCGAAAGATAGTAGAGTTTCCATTATTCGTCACCTCCTCGAATAGCATCTAGTGCGTCTACTTTAGCGATTCGTCTAAGTGATAGAAGTGCGCCGAATAGGGCAACTAGGAAGAACAAGCCACTATAAAGTGCAATCGTCATCGGACTTAATCTAAATGGCATCGCTGCTGGCATGATGCTTGGTAAAATCAGCGTTACTCCGACACTAATTAAAATACTAATAATCGAAATAATCACTACTTGGGTAATAATGCTCTTAACTAAGTAACTTGTTTTCGTTCCAAGTGCTTTCAAAATACCAAATTGCGTTGTTTTTTGGAGCGTCATTACATAGAAGAAAGCCGTTAAAATAAATCCGCCGATAATGATTAAGAAGAAAATCATCATGTTAAGCGTCATTTGCTCCGCGGAATAACCTGGAATTTGATTTAAAAACGCTTTATGATCGATCGTCGTTAAATCTTTATCCGAAAGGGTTACACCTTTATCAGGATCGTCTGTTTTAATTGCAATAGTACTTGTTTGCGGGATTTTTTGGTGATATAAAACAGGATTGATTTCTTGCCAAGTCGCGATATTAATATAAACAACAGGAGCGTGACTGTACTTTTGGTTTTCCGTAAAGCCGACAACTGTTAATTCTCTATTTAAAATATCATCCATTAAAACATCGCCAATTTTGATTCCGTCTGATTTTAAGGAAGAATCGACGACGATTTCGTCAGGTTTTGTTACTTGTATGTTAGCTCCGTCAGAAATTTTTGGAGCGAGAAAGCTATCTGGTTGAATACCGAAAAGTGCCACACTAAATTTTTTGCTGTCACTTTCCCGTTTTAAAGTTTGCATCGATTGTCCAAGTACCGCAGCATCCTTCACGTTCGCATCTTTTTTCACATCAGCGAGCTTGGATTCTGGGAACTGAGATCTCGATAATTTGTCTTGGGCGTCTTTGCTGAGAACATAATATGGAACCCCGTTATCTGCGACAGATGAAGCATTATCATAAGCAAGGCCATTTGCCAGCCCAGATAAAATAAGTGACAGTAACATAATTAAAACCATGATGCCTGTTACTAAAATATAGCGCAACTTAGAATAAACTAATTCACGAAGCCCTAAAAACATCGGTTATACCAACTCCTTTAAATTTATGTAAATGGAAAATGCACATTATTTCACTTTCCAAAGAATAGTATACCAAAGCTATATTCAATTTCCTAAAGAAAGAAACTAAGTATTTGCGACTTAGTTTCTCTCAAGTAAATTATTTTTTTAAGCCTTGAATCAGAAGTTTCACGGCTTTTTCCAATGTTTCTTTTGGACAGGCAATGTTGAAACGAACAAAACCTTTGCCAGAATGACCGAAACCAGAACCCATTTGAACACCGACACCAGCTTCGATTAAATCATTGTAAATCCTTTTTTCGTCTTTTGGAAGTGTGCGACAATCAAGCCACATCAAGTAAGTCGCTTCTAAATCTGTCACGCCAACTTCAGGCACTTCTTTTTCAAGTTCCGCTTTGACATACTCATAGTTGCTATAAATATATTCTTTCAGTTCTTTCAGCCAGTCTGCCCCGTGACGGTATGCCGCCTCTGTACCAACAATCCCAAAGACATTGAGCCCGTTAGTCGTAGCGTACTTTTGCTCTGCGGCAAATTTGGCTTGGTACTCTTTATTCGTAATAATATAGTAGGAAGCTTTAATAGCCGCCAAGTTAAATGTCTTCGTAGCAGCCATCAAAGTGATAATTTGATCGTGGTAAAATGGCGCTGCAACCATCATCGGCACATGTTTATGGTTTTTCATCACTAAATCAGCATGAATTTCATCCGAAACAATCGGGATTTGGTATTTCTCGCATAACTTCGCTAGTTCCACGAGTTCCTCTTTTGTGAAACAACGACCACCAGGATTTTGCGGATTACATAGAAGGAACAATTTGACATTTTCTTCTTTCATCCGTTTTTCCAAATCATTAAAATCCATCCGATACTGCTGGTTTTCGTATTTTAGCGGTGACATAACAACTTTTCGCTCGGTAGCTTTTGTTACATTGAAAAATGGCGGATAAATTGGCGAAACCATTAGAACGGCATCATCTTCATTTGTTAGAGAACGAATAGCTAACGAAATAGTCGGAACAACCGCTCCGTTAAAAAACAGCGTGCTTGGATCGATTTCAAACTGGTGTTGCTCTTTGTTCCAATCAATAACAGCTTCGACAAGTGCTTCAGACTTTGTGGAATAACCAAAAATCCCATGATCGATTTGACGCTGAAATGCATCAAGTACAGGCTGCGGCGCACGGAAATCCATATCCGCTACCCACATTGGAATAATGCCTTTTCTGCCAAATAATTCTTCTGCTCCATCCCACTTTTCTGAATTAGTTCCAATACGCGGAATGACTTCATCAAATTGACTCAAATATGTCACGCTCCTTATCTTTAATTCGCCTCAATTATAGCACGAATTGCACCTTAAAAGCTCGCTATAGAAGGATTTAGAATAATTGTTAAAGTTTCGCCTAAGTGTTATAATTTATAAAATATTGTAAGGTTGAAAGTAGGTGGAATGAGGATGAGTACATTCAAAGTAGGAGATGTAGTTTCTGGCAAAATTGCAGGAATTCAAAGCTACGGCGCATTTGTAGCACTAGATAATTCAACACAAGGCTTAGTTCATATTTCGGAAATCACACATGGTTTTGTCAAAGATATCCATGATTTTCTAGAAGTTGGTCAAGAAGTCAAAGTGAAAATTCTAGATATCGACGAAGAAAAAAATAAAATCAGTCTTTCTATTAGAGCGACAGAAGAAACACCAAAAGAACAACCAGCTAAAAAGAAACCAGTTTCATCTAGCGAAAACGATGAAGGTTTTAACACTTTACGCGACAAATTAGAGGAATGGATTAAAAAAGCAGATAAATAAAACCCTGTATCAGCCTGTTATCAAGCCCTTTTTCGGGTTAAATAGCTAGGCTGATAAATTTAATTGACTAAAATTTTAGAAAAAGGGAATAGTTAGTAGTAATTTTCTATTTATTCAATAGTATAAATTAGTCAAAAGGGGGATTTTTGTGAAAAGATCTATTCATGTGCAAGCATTTGTATATAACGAAAAGAAAGACGAGATACTAGTAGTAAGGGATCGCAACCTAGCTTGGGCATTTCCAGGTGGGCACGTGGAAACAAATCAAACGATGGAAGAGGCACTCGCAAGCAAAGTAAAAGAGCAGACAAATATCGATATAGAAATAGAGTCTATTTTACATTGCAAAGAGCGGCGTGCTACATGGGAGCATGTTTGTACATTTGTCTTCCGAGCAAAACCAGTTGGCGATGCAATGCTCGCTTCAAACAATGACAATGCTTTTCGCGTAAAGTGGATACCCATTCCGCTAGCAGACGATCTATTAGCTGTAGACCAATTATCCTTAAATGAACTGGTCCGAAGCGAGGGAGTCTTATATGAAAACTATACCTAATTTTCAAAAAGGCTCAAATTTCACAAGGTCAAGCCTTGCTAAAAAGCACTGATTGATATAAAGTTAGTAAAGAAACTTTTTTAAAATTTGGAGGGAAAATAATGACACATATTAAATTTGATTATTCCAAAGCGCTCCGTTTTTTTGAAGAACGCGAACTTGATTATCTTGAACCAGCAGTAAAAGCAGCTCATGATGCATTACATAACGGTACAGGTGCTGGGAACGATGCGCTTGGTTGGATTAACTTACCAACAGATTACGACAAAGAAGAATTTGCTCGTATCAAAAAAGCAACAGAAAAAATCCATAGCGATTCAGAAGTTCTAATAGTTATCGGTATCGGTGGTTCTTACCTAGGAGCACGCGCAGCTATCGAAACTTTAAATCATTCCTTCTATAATGTACTTGAAAAAGGTGCGCGTAAAACACCTCAAGTATTCTTTGCGGGAAATAGCATTAGTTCTTCCTACTTACATGACCTTATTGAAGTAGTTGGCGACCGCGACTTCTCTGTTAACGTTATTTCTAAATCAGGAACAACAACAGAGCCTGCAATCGCTTTCCGTGTATTCAAAGAACTTTTAATCAAAAAATATGGCGAAGAAGGCGCGAAAAAACGCATTTACGCTACAACTGATAAAGCAAAAGGCGCTCTAAAAACATTATCTGACAACGAAGGCTACGAAACATTTGTTGTTCCAGATGACGTTGGTGGACGTTTCTCCGTTTTAACTGCAGTAGGGTTACTTCCAATCGCAGTTAGCGGTGTTGACATCGATGCTCTTATGAACGGAGCAGCAGCAGCAAGTAAAGATTTCGACAAACCAGAACTGAAAAACAACATTGCATACCAATATGCAGCAGCTCGTAACGTTCTTTACCGTAAAGGCAAAGTAACAGAACTTCTGATCAGCTACGAGCCAGGCTTGCAATACTTTAACGAGTGGTGGAAACAATTATTCGGCGAAAGTGAAGGTAAAGACAAAAAAGGTATTTACCCATCCAGCGCTAACTTCTCCACAGATTTACACTCGATCGGTCAATATATCCAAGACGGACGTCGCAATCTTTTTGAAACAGTTATCAAAGTGGACAAACCGCGCCACAACTTAACTATCAATAAAGAAGACGTAGATTTAGATGGATTAAATTACCTTGCAGGTGAAACAGTTGATTTCGTTAATACAAAAGCATTCGAAGGAACTCTTTTAGCGCATACAGACGGCGAAGTTCCAAACTTTGTTGTAGAAGTACCAGAACTAGATGCTTACACATTCGGCTACCTAGTATACTTCTTTGAAAAAGCAGTAGCTATCAGCGGTTACCTAAATGGCGTAAATCCATTTGACCAACCAGGCGTAGAAGCATACAAAGCCAACATGTTCGCATTGCTTGGTAAACCAGGCTTCGAAGATAAAAAAGCAGAACTAGAAAAACGCTTAAATGACTAATTTTCATTTCCAAACCTTGGGGCCAATCGCTCCAAGGTTTTTTGTTTGTTTGCGATTTTCTTCTATTGGAGTTACCATATAGTTAAACAAAAGGAGGGCAAGAAATGCTATCTATCGAACGAAAACGCGCCATCGTCCAATATGTCAAAAGCCGCAAAATAGCAACCGTTAGCGAACTAGCCAAACATTTTGAAGTCCACGAAGCAACCATTCGCCGCGATTTAACCTCACTAGAAAAAGACAAAAAACTAAAAAGAACCCATGGCGGAGTTATGATAGAAGAAAAAGTAGTTTCCGAACCCAACTGGAAAAAACGAAGCGAAGTGCGCTACGAAGAAAAGCAACGCATCGCCACATTAGCAGCCACAATGGTCAAAGATGGCGATACAATCATTCTCGACGCCGGAACAACAACCGGACACATCGCAACAGCTCTAAAAGACCGTTCTAAGCTAACCGTCATAACAAATGATATCAACGTAGCTTCCATTATGCGCTTCTCTCCGTCCAAAGTAATCGTAACAGGCGGCGTTATCTACCCAGAAACATTCATTCTTAATGGCATGATAACAAGTGGAACCTTGCAGAGCATTCACGTACATAAAGCATTCGTAACCACACCAGCATTAGACATTGACAAAGGCTTAATGCACTACGACGAATACTTAATCCCAGCCAAACAACAAATGCTCCACTCAGCCGATGAAGTCATCCTAGTAACAGATCACACCAAGTTCGGCCGCATATCTCTATACAAATACGCAGCCTTAGACGAAATCTCTTCCATTATCACTGGAAAAGAAATAGATCCAGTCTTAAAAGAACAGTTTGAAGAAAAAGGAATGCAAATTTATACAACATAATGTTTTAAAATCCCTATTTAATCAGCAATTTATACACTAAATTAATCTTTTTTCATCTTTATTAAAAAAACTTTGTAAAAAGTATTGACGAAAGGCAAAAATCTTGGTATATTTATAAACGTTGCTGATGCGGACAAAACGC
>NZ_JAARZC010000006.1 GCF_014229095.1 Listeria cossartiae subsp. cayugensis
GCTTCTCCGCGCCAATGGTAGTTGGGGGCTTCCCCCTGCGAGAGTAGGTCGCTGCCGGGCAATTTGAAAAAGTCCTAGTTATTTAGGGCTTTTTTTGTTGAAGTGTTTCTTTTGTAAGCTATCTTGTGGAATGTTATATTAGGGAAAGACTCTTAATTAGAAAGTAATATGTCGTTTTTAACTGGAGGGATTAGTTTAGTGGATAATGGTATTTTTATAGTAGCTACTATTTTTGTTGTAAATATTTTGTATGTAACGATTTATACGGTGAGGTTATTATTGACGATGAAAGGGTATCGCTATTTAGCGGCGCTTTCTAGTGTATTTGAAATGATTATTTATGTGGTGGCTCTTAGTTTGGTTTTAGATAACCTCAATAATATTGCCAATGTGTTAGCATATGCGGTTGGATTTGGTGTAGGGATTATTGTTGGTATGAAAATTGAAGAAAGAATTGCTTTAGGATATATTACGGTGAATGTTATTACGAAAGAGTACAACTTAGATTTGCCGAATCAAATTCGCGATTTAGGCTATGGTGTCACTAGTTGGCTTGCAAGTGGTCGGGACGGCGAGCGAATGATGCTGGAAATTTTGACGCAAAGGAAGAATGAGCGGAAATTATATAAACAAATTATTGAAATTGATAATGGTGCATTTATTGTTTCGTCAGAGCCTAAGCAAATTCACGGTGGTTTTTGGATTAAACAAGTTCGGAAATAAAGAGAAGCTTACCTATAATGGTAGCTTCTTTTTTTATTTATTTAGTGAAAATGAGTACATAAAGTGGTGAAATACAACAAATACGCCCTAAACACGAACGTTAACAAAACGTAACAATTAAATGTTCGATTTTTCGTTGACTTTTATCGTACCTCTTGTTAGAATGAAGGAGTCGAAAAGAGATTATTAAGGAGTTGATCACGTAATGCCTGCTGTAATTGGTGTCATTATGGGGAGTACCTCAGATTGGGATACAATGAAAAAAGCATGTGATGTATTGGATGAATTAGAAATAGCTTATGAGAAAAAAGTAGTTTCAGCTCATCGTACACCAGATTTAATGTTTCAATATGCAGAACAAGCGCGGGAACGTGGTTTGAAAATTATTATTGCTGGAGCTGGAGGTGCAGCTCACTTGCCAGGTATGGTTGCAGCAAAGACGACTTTACCTGTTATTGGTGTGCCGATCAAATCTAAAGCGTTGAATGGTATGGATTCATTATTATCCATTGTGCAGATGCCTGGAGGAGTTCCAGTAGCAACAGTTGCGATTGGGGAAAGTGGTGCAGTGAACGCTGGACTCCTAGCCGCGCAAATTTTATCGATAACGGACGATGCAATTACTAACAGATTACAAAAAAGACGTGCTACACTAGAAGAAACTGTTCTAGAAAGTAGTGATTCTCTTGGATAAAAAATTTTTACTAACAAATAGTACGATTGGTATCATTGGTGGTGGTCAACTTGGGCGGATGCTTGCTCTTGCAGCGAAAGCGATGGGGTACCGTATTGTTGTTCTTGATCCTACCGCAGATTGTCCAGCAGCTCAAGTAAGTGATGAGCAAATTATCGCGGACTATGATGATAAAGTCGCTTTACGCGAACTTTCCGAAAAAGCGGATGTAGTGACGTATGAATTTGAAAATATTGACTATGAAGCTTTAAAAATGACGCAAAACTTAGTCTCTGTCCCACAAGGATCAGAATTACTTTCGATCACACAGGATAGAATTTTAGAAAAAGCGTATTTGGAATCTGCCAATATTAATATTGCGCCTTATGCGGTGATTGTTGAGCAAGAAGAGATCGAAAGTGAAATTAAAAGTATTGGTTACCCAGCGGTTTTAAAAACGGCACAAGGTGGCTACGATGGGAAAGGGCAGGTTGTCCTTCATGATGCAAGTGATATTGAAACAGCGGCGAGATTGTTGCGTTACGGTTCTTGTGTATTAGAAGCTTGGATTCCATTTGAGAAAGAGATTTCTGTGGTGGTTGCTCGTAATTTGGATGGGCAAATTGAAACTTTTCCGGTTGCTGAAAATGTGCATCTAAATAATATCTTGCATACATCGACAGCTCCGGCAAACGTGGCGGAAGATGTACATGAAGAAGCGGAAGAGATTGCGAGAAAATTAGCGGATGTTCTTCAGTTGTGTGGCGTTTTAGCAGTAGAAATGTTTGTGACAAGTTCGGGTGCAATCTATGTTAATGAACTTGCGCCGAGACCACATAATTCCGGACACTATACGATTGAAGCTTGTTCGATTTCGCAGTTTACGCAGCATATTCGGGCGATTGTTGGGTTGCCATTAGTGAAACCCGAACTATTGAAACCGGCTGTGATGATTAATATTTTAGGGCAACATGTGGATGCTGTGAATGAGCAAATGGCTGATTATCCTAAGTGGTTCGTACATTATTATGGTAAAAAAGAAGCAAAAATTAATCGCAAAATGGGCCACGTCACTGTGCTAACGAATAACCCGACTGCGGTATTAGAAGATTTAGAAGAAACGCAAATTTGGAAGTAACTGGAGGAATTTAAAAGGATGTTAGAACGTTATACGCGTAAAGAAATGGGCAACATTTGGACAGAACAAAATCGTTATCAAGCTTGGCTAGAAGTGGAGATTTTGGCTTGTGAAGCTTGGGCAGAGCTTGGTGATATTCCGAAAGAAGACGTTGCGAAGATTCGTGCTAATGCAAAGTTTGATGTAGAGCGTATTCATGAGATTGAGCTAGAAACTAGGCATGATGTTGTGGCTTTTACTCGTTCGGTTTCTGAGTCGCTTGGTGCGGAACGTAAATGGGTTCATTATGGACTAACTTCAACAGACGTAGTGGATACAGCTAATTCTTATTTACTAAAACAAGCCAATGAGATTTTGCGCAAGGATTTGGAAAATTTCATTGCGATTATTGGTGAAAAAGCAAAAGAACATAAATACACGGTAACGATGGGACGTACGCACGGGGTTCACGCGGAGCCAACTACTTTTGGTCTAAAACTGGCTTTATGGTACGAAGAAATGAAACGTAATTTAGAACGCTTTAATTTTGCGGCTGACGGCGTGGAATTCGGGAAAATTTCTGGTGCGGTTGGAACGTATGCGAACATTGATCCTTTTGTGGAAGCTTACGTATGTGAAAAATTAGGGACAACTCCTGCGCCGATTTCTACACAAACGTTGCAACGTGATCGTCATGCGGAGTATTTGGCAACACTTGCATTAATTGCGACTTCTGTGGAAAAATTTGCAGTTGAAGTACGTGCTTTACAAAAAAGTGAAGTGCGTGAAGTGGAAGAATTCTTTGCAAAAGGACAAAAAGGTTCGTCCGCAATGCCACATAAACGTAATCCAATTGGTTCTGAAAATGTTACTGGACTAGCGCGTGTTATTCGTGGTCACATGGTTACTGCGTATGAAAATGTGCCGCTTTGGCATGAACGCGATATTTCTCATAGCTCAGCGGAACGGATTATTCTGCCAGATTCCACTATTTTACTTGATTATATTTTGAATCGTTTTGGTAATATTGTGAAAAACTTGACGGTCTTCCCGGAAAACATGAAGCGCAATATGGACAGAACGCTGGGACTTATTTATTCGCAACGTGTATTACTTGCGCTTATTGATAAAGGTTTAGCTCGTGAGGCGGCGTATGATGTCGTGCAACCAAGAGCAATGGAAGCTTGGGAAAAACAAGTACCTTTCCGTGAATTAGTAGAACAAGATGCAACAATTACTGAAAACCTATCTGCGGAAGAAATTGCAGATTGCTTTGATTACAACTATCACCTGAAGAATGTCGACTTAATTTTTGATCGTTTAGGATTATAATTACGGGCAGAATACAACCTAACCTCTTTGATATTTATTTGTTCAAAGAGGTTAAGTACTTTATAAGGAGATAAATTATCGTGACTAATGAACTGGTTTATGAAGGTAAGGCAAAACGACTTTTTAAAACAGAAGAAGCTGGTGTCTTGCGTGTTGCTTATAAGGACGATGCGACAGCGCTAAATGGGGTGCGAAAGGAATCTTTTGCTGGGAAGGGTGAGCTTAATAACCAAATTACATCGCTTATTTTTTCTTATTTGGCGAAAGAAGGGATTCAGAGTCATTTTGTTCGATCGATTTCGGAAACGGAACAATTGGTGAAAGAAGTATCAATTATTCCGCTTGAAGTGGTTGTTCGTAATGTGATGGCAGGGAGTCTTGCGAAACGGCTTGGGAAAGAAGAAGGCGAGCAAATTCCGAATGCGATTGTAGAATTTTACTATAAAGAGGATGCGCTAGATGACCCGTTTATTAATGATGACCATGTGCTTTATTTAGAGGTTGCGTCAACGAGTGAGATGGATACGATTCGTCAGGCGGCTCGTTCGATTAATAAGGTTCTACAAGAATTATTCAATCAAATGAATATTACGCTGATCGATTTTAAATTAGAATTTGGTCGGGATGCTGCTGGAGGAATTTTGTTAGCAGATGAGATTTCGCCTGATACATGCAGACTTTGGGACAAGGAAACAAATCAAAAGCTCGATAAGGATGTCTTTCGTCGGAATATTGGCAATTTAACAGATGTGTATACAGAAGTATTGAATAGATTAAAGCAAGTTCAAAACTAGGAGGCCACAAAATGTATAATGTCAAAGTTTATGTCACTTTAAAGAAAAGCGTATTAGATCCACAAGGGGTTGCAGTAAAAGATGCAGCGAAAAGCATGGGTTACGAAGAAGTAGAAGATGTTCGTATTGGTAAATTTATGGAACTTAAAGTAGCGAAGTCGGATAGAGATATTCATGAAGTGTTGAATGAAATGTGCGACAAACTGCTAACAAATCCGGTGATGGAAGATTACCGATATGAAATTGAGGAGGCGTAAACGATGAAATTTGCTGTCATTCAGTTCCCAGGTTCTAATTGTGATCTTGATATGCTACATGCGATTCGCGATTCTCTTGGCGAGGAGGCGGAATATGTATGGCATGCGGAAACAAGTCTTGCAGGCTTTGACGGGGTATTACTTCCAGGTGGATTTTCTTACGGAGATTACTTGCGAACTGGTGCGATTGCAAAATTTTCAAGTATTATGCCAGAAGTTTTGCGCTTTGCTGAAATGGGAAAACCAGTGCTTGGTGTGTGTAACGGATTCCAAATTTTAACGGAGATTGGTTTGCTGCCGGGTGCTTTAATTAGAAATAATAATCTGCATTTTATTTGTAAGACGGTGCCGCTTCGTGTGGCAAATGCGAGTACGATGTTTACGGAACTTTATGAAGAAGGCGAAATTATTCAAGTGCCGGTTGCTCATGGGGAAGGTAATTATTACTGTGATGATGAAACGCTTTTAAATTTAAAAGAAAAGAATCAAATTGTTTTTACATATGATAGCGTTAATCCGAATGGAAGTCGTGCGGATATTGCTGGCATTGTAAATGAACGTGGGAATGTGCTTGGAATGATGCCGCATCCGGAACGCGCAGTAGAAGAAATTATTGGTGGGACAGATGGTTTAAGACTTTTCGAATCGGTTGTAAAAGCTTGGAAGGAGGAACAAGTAAATGCCTAACATGGAGCCAACGACAAAAGAAATTAAAGAACAAAAGATTTATCAAGAAATGGGCTTAACGGATAGTGAATATGAGCTTGTTTGTTCGATTCTTGGACGTGAGCCTAATTATACAGAAACTGGACTTTTCTCCGTTATGTGGTCCGAACATTGTAGTTATAAAAATTCTAAACCAGTACTTCGGAAATTTCCTACAGAAGGAAAACAAGTATTGCAAGGACCTGGTGAAGGTGCTGGGATTGTCGATATTGGCGATGGTTTAGGTGTTGCTTTTAAAGTTGAAAGTCATAATCATCCATCCTACGTAGAGCCTTATCAAGGAGCAGCAACTGGGGTTGGCGGAATTATTCGCGACGTGTTTTCGATGGGGGCTAGACCGATTGCAATGCTTAATTCGCTTCGTTTTGGTGAGCTAGATACGCCTCATGCGAAATACTTGGTGAGTGAAGTCGTTGCTGGTATTGCTGGTTATGGTAACTCGATTGGGATTCCAACGGTTGGTGGCGAAATCCAATTTGATCCTTGTTATACGAAAAATCCACTAGTCAATGCGATGTGCGTTGGTTTAATCGAAGCGAAAGATATTCAAAAAGGCCAAGCAAAAGGAATTGGCAACCCGGTGATGTACGTTGGTGCTAAAACTGGTCGTGACGGGATTCATGGTGCTACTTTTGCTTCTGTAGAGTTTAGTGAAGAAGGCGAACAACAACGTTCTGCTGTACAGGTGGGCGATCCTTTTATGGAGAAATTGTTGCTTGAAGCTTGTTTGGATGTGATTCGTGATCATTCGGATATTTTAGTAGGGATTCAAGATATGGGGGCTGCTGGTCTCGTAAGCTCGAGTTCGGAAATGGCGTCAAAAGCTGGCGCTGGCCTAGAATTAATTATGGATGATGTGCCGCAGCGTGAATTAAATATGACGCCGTATGAAATGTTGCTTTCTGAATCTCAAGAACGAATGCTTCTATGTGTGAAAAAAGGACATGTGGAAGAAATCCAAGCGCTATTTGAACGTTATGGTTTAGAGGCTGTTGTAATTGGTCAAGTAACTGATGATAAAATGTACAAAATTATTCATCATGGGGAAGTGGTTGCGAACGTTCCTGTGGATGCACTTGCGGAAGATGCGCCGGTTTATCACAAGCCTTCGAAAGAACCAGCTCGTTATCAAAAATTCCAAGAAGAGGAAGCGTTTGTGCCAGTTATTGATGACGTGGTGGGAGTTTGGAAGGAACTGCTTGCTCAGCCGACAATTGCTAGTAAACGACATATTTATGAGCAATATGATTACCAAGTGCGGACGGATACGGCGGTTGTTCCTGGCTCGGATGCGGCGATTGTCCGTGTACGTGGAACAGAGAAAGCGATTGCGATGACAACAGATTGTAACTCGCGTTATCTGTATCTTGATCCTGAAGTGGGCGGAGCGATAGCGGTTGCGGAAGCGGCGCGCAATATCGTATGTTCTGGCGGGAAACCACTGGCGATTACAGATGGACTTAATTTTGGTAATCCAGAAAAACCAGAAATCTTTTGGGAAATTGAAAAAGCGGCAGATGGGATTAGCGCAGCATGTTTAGAGCTTGATACGCCTGTTATTTCTGGGAATGTGTCGCTTTATAATGAAACAGATGGTACGGGTATTTATCCAACGCCGGTTATCGGGATGGTTGGTTTAGTAGAAGATTTGGCGCATATTACGACACAAGATTTCAAAAATAGCGGCGATGTGATTTTCTTAATTGGTGAAACTAAAGCCGAATATAGTGGCTCGGAATTACAAAAAATTCAACAAGGAAAAATTAGCGGACGCGCGCCAGAATTAGATTTAGCGACAGAGAAAAAATACCAACAATTACTTTTAACAGCAATTCGTGAAGGTTTAGTTGCTTCCAGTCACGATTTAGCAGAAGGTGGATTTGGTGTTGCGCTTGCGGAGGCGACTTTTAAAGCGGGACTTGGTGCGGATGTAGAAGTACCATTTGCTTTAAATCAGCTTTTCAGTGAATCACAATCGCGTTTCTTAGTATCGGTAAAACCGGAAAATGAAGCAGCTTTTGCGCAATTAATGGAACTAGAAAAAGTGTATCGCCTTGGGGTGGTAACTGCGGATGAAACGATTCGTGTGAAACATAAGGAAGACCTAGTAACAGCGAAAACAACGGAATTACGATCCATTTGGGAAGGGGCTATTCCATGCTTGCTGAAGTAAAAGGACTTAATGAAGAATGTGGTATTTTTGGTATTTGGGATCATCCTAATGCAGCGGAAATCACCTATTATGGGTTGCATAGTTTACAACATCGCGGGCAAGAAGGGGCCGGAATTGTTTCAACAGACGGGGAAACGCTGAAAGGTCACCGAAATCTCGGCCTTTTAGCAGACGTATTTAAACACGGTGAACTAGACGATTTAAAAGGTAAGGCCGCAATCGGGCACGTTCGATACGCGACAGCTGGTCAAAAAAACTTAGGCAACGTACAACCATTTTTATTTCATTTTCATAGTTCTTCTTTGGCACTTGCGCATAACGGGAATTTGGTTAATGCCAAAAGTTTACGCCGTGAACTAGAAGAAGAAGGCGCTATTTTCCAAACGAGTTCGGACACAGAAGTGTTAGCGCATTTAATTAAACGTAGCCATACGGGCGATTTTGTAGAAGATTTGAAAGTGGCTTTAAATAAGGTCAAAGGTGGCTTTGCGTATATGCTTCTAACGGAAGATACGATGTACGCCGCGCTTGATCCGAATGGTTTTAGACCCCTTTCGATTGGCCGGATTGGTGATTCATATGTAGTTGCTTCGGAAACCTGTGCTTTCGAAACGGTCGGCGCTGAATTTGTCCGTGATGTGGAACCCGGCGAACTGATTATTATTAATAATGATGGACTGCGAATTGAAAAATTCACAGAAAATGTGACGCATTCGATTTGTAGTATGGAATATATTTATTTTGCAAGACCAGACTCTAATATTGCTGGGATTAACGTTCACTCAGCTAGAAAACGTTCTGGGAAAAGACTCGCAAAAGAAGCTTTTATTGATGCTGATGTTGTGACTGGTGTGCCGGATTCGAGTATTTCTGCGGCGATTGGTTATGCGGAAGAAGCAGGACTTCCATACGAGCTTGGCCTGATCAAAAATAGGTACGTGGCAAGAACTTTTATTCAACCATCGCAAGAACTCCGTGAGCAAGGAGTTAGAATGAAGCTTTCAGCGGTGCGCGGGGTTGTGGAAGGTAAACGAGTTGTGATGATTGATGATTCGATTGTGCGCGGGACGACGAGTAAACGAATTGTACAACTTTTACGTGAAGCTGGGGCGGCGGAAGTTCATGTGCGAATTGCTTCACCACCACTTGCCTATCCTTGTTTTTACGGTATTGATATCCAAACGCGAAATGAATTAATCGCCTCTAATTATTCTGTCGATGAAATTTGCCGGATTATTGGCGCGGATTCTTTAGAGTATTTGAGTGAAGAAGGTTTAGTAGATTCGATTGGAAGACCTTATCCGAACGAACCTTACGGGGGACTTTGTATGGCTTATTTCAATGGCGATTATCCAACCCCTTTATATGATTATGAAGCGGAATATTTAGCGAGCTTAGAAGCAGAAAAATAATGAGGAGTGACAAATCGAATGGCAGAGAATGCATATAGTAAAGCAGGCGTAGACGTAGAAGCTGGCTATCAAGTAGTAGAACGCATCAAAAAACATGTGGCTAGAACAGAGCGAATGGGTGCAATGGGAGCGCTTGGTTCTTTTGGCGGAATGTTTGATTTAAGCAGTTTACATTTAAAAGAGCCTGTTCTTGTTTCTGGTACAGATGGGGTGGGAACAAAATTACTTTTGGCTATTGAAGCAGATAAGCATGATACTATCGGGATTGACTGCGTGGCAATGTGCGTGAATGACATTTTAGCTCAAGGTGCCGAGCCATTATTTTTCTTGGATTATATCGCAACAGGGAAAACAGATCCTGTGAAAATGGAACAAATTGTGAAAGGTGTGGCTGATGGTTGCGAACAAGCCGGTGCGGCTTTAATTGGTGGCGAAACAGCAGAAATGCCAGATATGTACGGCGCGGACGATTATGATTTAGCTGGTTTTACTGTTGGTGCTGTTGAGAAACAGAAGCTGATTACAGAGGGCGCAGTTAAAGCTGGCGATACACTGATTGGCATTCCTTCTAGCGGAATTCATAGCAATGGCTATTCACTCGTGCGGAAAATTTTCTTTAAAGATAACGAATTTACTTTGGATGCGGAACTTACGGAATTAGGCGTACCACTTGTAGAAGAGCTGCTTAAACCGACACGTATTTATGTGAAGCCAGTTTTAGAGGTGTTAAAGCAAGTGGATGTTCACGGGATTACGCATGTGACTGGCGGCGGATTTGTCGAAAATTTACCACGGATGTTAACGACGGATTTAGCGGTGAAAGTGGAGCGTGGATCATGGCCGATGTTACCAATTTTTGATGTGATGAAGAAATATGGTCAATTAAAGGAACTTGAAATGTACGAGATTTTCAATATGGGCATTGGTATGGTACTCGCAGTGGCAAACGAGGATGTTGAAAAAACGTTAGAAGTGCTCGTGCAAAACGGCGAAGCGGCTTATGTTATTGGTGAAGTTACAACACGTGAAAGCGAAGCGGTTATTTTCGCGGGAGGCAAAAAAGGATGAACATAGCCATTTTTGCTTCTGGTAACGGTTCGAATTTTCAGGCTTTAGTAGATGACGAATTCATTAAACCGCACGTGAAATTACTTGTGTGTGATAAGCCAAATGCGTTTGTTTTAGAACGCGCGAACAAGCATAAAATTCCTGTATTCCTTTTTGAAGCGAAAAATTATTCGGATAAGGAAGCATTTGAAACGGAAATTTTATTAGAGCTGCGTGGCTTGGAAATTGATTTATTAGTGCTAGCGGGGTATATGCGTTTGATTGGGCCGACTTTGCTAGCAGAATTTCCCGAGCAAATTGTTAACTTGCATCCTTCGCTATTACCTGCATTCAAAGGGAAAGATGCGATTGGGCAGGCGATTCAGGCGAATGTTTCTGAAACGGGAGTTACCGCGCATTTTGTGGATGCTGGAATGGACACCGGGCCGATGATTGATCAGGTGAAAGTAGCGATAGATGCAGCAGAAACCGCAGAAACTTTAGCTGAAAAAATTCATCAAGTAGAACATATTTTTTATCCAAAAGTGATTCGAGGATTAATTCAAAATGGAGGGAACGATTAATTATCATGAAAAGAGCGCTTATTAGTGTGTCAGATAAAAAGGGCATCGTGCCATTTGCAGAACAATTAGTAGAACTTGGTGTAGAGATTATTTCGACTGGTGGAACAAAAGCAACATTTGAACAAGCTGGTGTACCAGTGACGGGGATTGAAGACGTCACCGAATTTCCTGAAATGCTTGATGGCCGAGTGAAAACACTTCATCCAGCGATTCATGGCGGGTTGCTTGCGAGACGTGATACAGCGGAGCATATGGAAGCTATTGCTGCACATGACATCCAGCCAATTGATTTAGTGATCGTTAATTTGTATCCTTTCCAAGAAACGATTCAAAAACCTGGTGTTACTTTAGAAGAAGCGATTGAAAATATTGATATTGGCGGACCTTCGATGTTGCGCTCCGCTGCGAAAAATTATGCGGCGGTGACTGTTGTGGTTGATACGGCGGATTACGATACCGTTTTGGCAGAGGTGGAAGAACACGGCGCAACTACTTTTGAAACGAGACAACGCTTTGCAGCTAAAGTATTTCGGCACACGGCGGCCTATGATGCTTTAATCGCTGAATACTTAACGGACATTACTGGAGAAGCTTTCCCAGAAAAAGTAACGTTCACTTACAATCGAAAACAAGTCTTGCGTTACGGTGAGAATCCTCATCAAGATGCAGCTTTTTATACAGAACCGCACGTCGTAGAAAACTCGATTAGTGCTGCTAAACAGTTGCATGGTAAAGAGTTATCCTACAACAACATTCGCGATGCAGATGCGGCGCTTAAAATCGCAAGTGAGTTTACAGAACCAGTTGCTGTTGCCGTGAAACATATGAATCCATGCGGTGTTGGCGTTGGTGAAAATATTGAAGAAGCTTATTTAAAAGCCTATGAAGCAGATGAAACATCTATTTTTGGTGGTATTGTTGCTTTAAATAAAGAAGTCGACGCGAAAACAGCGGAACATATGAGCAAAATTTTCTTGGAGATTATCATTGCGCCAAGTTTCTCTGAAGAAGCGTTCGCCATTTTAGCGAAAAAGAAAAATATTCGCTTGTTAACTGTTCCGTTTGCTGGTGCTGTTTCAGGGTTTGAGAAAACGTCTGTTAATGGTGGGCTACTTATCCAAGCGAACGATTCAGTTATAGAAGATACGGCAAGCTATGAAATAGTGACCGAAAAACAGCCAACCGATGCTGAAATGAAAGCACTTCTTGCACAGTGGAAAATTGTGAAGCATGTAAAATCGAATGCAATTGTGATTGGTTCGGATAAACAGACACTTGGAATTGGCGCTGGGCAAATGAATCGAATTGGTTCGGCTTTGATTGCCATCGAACAAGCTGGTGATAAAGCGAAAGGCGCAGTCCTTGCATCAGATGCCTTTTTCCCAATGGATGATACGGTTGAGGCTGCTGCAAAAGCAGGAATTACAGCGATTATTCAACCAGGTGGCTCGATAAAAGACAAAGAATCAATTACGATGGCCGATAAGTATGGTATTTCGATGGTTCTAACACATGTGCGACACTTCAAACATTAATCCTCATAAAAAGGACGTGTAATTAAATGAACTTATTAGTAGTTGGCGGCGGTGGTAGAGAACATGCCATTAGCAAAAAATTATTAGAATCAAACGAGGTTGAAAACGTATATTGCGCTCCGGGAAACGACGGAATGCGTTTAGACGGTATTCAATTAGTTGCTATTGCTGAAACGGATAAAGCAGGCTTAATTGATTTTGCGAAGAAAGCGGAAATTAATTTTGTTATCGTTGGGCCTGAAGTTCCTCTTTTAGAAGGGGTGGTCGATGCACTGGAAGAAGCTGGGATCAAAGCGTTTGGACCAAAAGCAAATGCCGCTCTCATTGAAGGAAGCAAAGATTTCGCGAAACAATTTATGAAGAAATATGCTATTCCAACAGCGGCATCAAAAACGTTCACTGATTATGCGGAAGCTAAAGCATATTTGGATGAGCGCGGCGTGCCGATTGTTATCAAAGCAGATGGACTTGCCGCTGGAAAAGGTGTCACAGTAGCGCTAGAAATGGAAGAAGCAGTTCTTACATTAAAAGATATGCTATTAGAAGAAAAATTCGGTGATGCTTCTCTCAAGGTCGTTATTGAGGACTTTCTAGCAGGAGAAGAGTTTTCCTTGATGGCTTTTGTAAACGGGGAAGAAGTTTACCCAATGGCGATTGCGCAAGATCATAAACGTGCCTACGAAGGCGATAAAGGACCAAATACCGGTGGAATGGGCGCTTATTCGCCAGTACCGCACATTTCTGATGCCGTTGTCGAAGAAGCTGTCCAAACAATTCTTCGCCCAGCTGCCAAGGGAATGGTGGACGAAGGTCGTTATTTCCGCGGCATTCTTTATGCAGGGCTTATCTTAACCGAAGAGGGACCAAAAGTAATCGAATTTAACGCACGATTCGGCGATCCAGAAACACAGGTAGTTTTACCTCGCTTAGAAAGTGATTTTGCGGCACTGATTGACGCTTTACTTAATAATAAAAAACCAGATGTCCGTTTTAAGAAAGCGGGAATTACGCTCGGTGTTGTCTTAGCGAGTGCGGGTTACCCCGAGCATTATGATAAAGGCAATAAACTAACCGGTTTGAATGATATTGCAGAAGATGTGGCGATTTATCATGCTGGAACAAAAAAAGATGAAACGGGCGAATTCGTCTCAAATGGCGGGCGCGTCTTACTACTCGCAAAAGAGGCAGAAACGATGAGCGACGCGCGCACATTACTGTATCCAGAAATGCAAAAACTGGACAATCCTAACTTCTTTTATCGAATCGATATTGGTACGAAAGCGGAATAATAAAAAAGTACTATCTCTGCATAAAATGCGGAGATGGTACTTTTTTTGTTCATTTAGTGAAGAGAAACGTTTGTGTTTTACGCGTTGGTACGTTAAAATATGAAAGTAGGATATATGAGATTATTTGGAGGTAAAGATATGCAAATAGAGAAGTTGCGTGGACAAGGATTGGATGAATTCTTCCAAGGGATTTTAACGCTCGAGAATTTAGAAGAATGTTATGCTTTTTTTGATGATGTATGTACAGTGAATGAAATACAGTCCATGGCTCAACGTTTCCAAGTAGCAAAAATGCTTCATGATGGAAAAACATACAATGTAATTGAATCAGAAACTGGGGCAAGTACAGCAACTATTTCACGTGTAAAACGTTCACTTCATTACGGCAATGATATGTATGATGTCGTATTTTCAAGAATGACAAAGCCGGAATAAGATTGGTAGGGATGGAAGTTGAAAAAATTTAATAGTAAAACCTATCAGATTGTGATCATTTCTATTCTTGCACTTGCAGTTATTTATTTTGTGATTAATATGATTTCCACTGGTACCGGGCTTGATTTTTCTTTACTTTGGCACTGGGTCTTTATCATTTGTTTTATTTTTACGACACTTGCTAACGTTAGAGAAAAACGAGCGATTGGGACGGCGATTGGCCTCAGTGGAATTTTGATTTGTGTAACAAGCATTGTCCTTATGGCAATCTAAAAAAAGCAATTCGCTAAATTTAAGCGAATTGCTTTTTTTGTTAAAAGAGGAACTTGATTAAGCCAGTTGCTGAAAGAAAGACAAAGATAATCGCGATTGGCGCAATGTATTTAATAAGAAAGAGCCAAATAATAAAGGCCTTTTTGCCAAAATGACTGCTCGCTGTAAATTCTTTTAACAATAATTCGCGCGGTAGCCGGTAGCCAACGAAAATAGCGATAAACAAAGCACCAACTGGTAAAATGATATTCGATACAAGAAAATCTGCGGTATCAAAAATGCTTAATCCGAAAATCTGAACATCACTCCAAACACCGAAACTTAGCGCACTTGGAATCGCTAGGACAACAATAACAAGCCCCATCCAAAGGCTCGCTTTTTTGCGGCTCATACCCGCATTCATGAGCGGTGCAACAGTCGCCTCCAGCATCGAGAAACTAGATGTTAATGCGGCGAATAAAAACAAAATCAAGAAAATAATAAAGAATAATATTCCAAACGGCAACTGATTAAAAATCGACGGTAAAATAACAAACAGCAATCCAGGTCCTGCATCTGGTGTAATATGAAACGAAAATGCAGCCGGGAAAATTGCTAAGCCAGCAAGAAGTGAAACAAACACATTCATAAGCGAAACGGAAATCGCGGACTGCGGTAAACTAACCGAACGATTCAAATAAGAACTATACGTCACCATGACCGAAATCCCCACACTAAGGGAGAAAAACGCCTGACCAAGCGTAATCAGAACTGTTTGAGCAGTAAAATGACTAAAATCTGGTCGTAAGAAAAATGTGACGCCTTCCATCGCACCAGGAAGTGTCAAAGACCGGATGATTAAAACAATAAATAAAATAAATAAGGCCGGCATCATAAACTTGCTCATTTTTTCAATCCCACTAACAACCCCACGACTAATAACTAGGACGTTCAGCAAAATAAAGAAAATCGTCGCGCCCACTGATATCCATGGATTAGCAGTCGTCACTTGGAAGTCATGAAGCAAACTCACTTGATTTTCCCCAGCAATCCCACCAACAAGCGTTTTAATTAAGTAAGTGATAATCCAACCACCCACGACGCTGTAAAATGAAAATAAAATACTCGCGCCAACTACGCCTAATTTTCCAAGTAAATTCCATTTTGTTCCAGGAGCGAGCGTTTTATAAGATTGAACCGCATCCCCACCAGAACCTCGACCAATCACAAATTCTGCAATCAAAAGTGGCATGACAACAACGAGCGTTAAAATTAAAAACAATAAGAAAAATGCGCCACCTCCTGCAGTTGCAGCCACATAAGGCAGTTTCCAAATCGCACCAATTCCTATTGCGGACCCAGCGGATGCTAAAATAAATCCGATTTTTGAGCCCCATTCTTCTCTGTTTTCTTGCATAATATCCCCATTTCCTTTTTTCTATGTAAGTACTCAGAAGTTAACATAAAATCAAATTTTACCCATCATACCATAAAATAAAAGCTATCCCAACAACAACTGCTAAAAAAAGCTTAAAAAAAGTTAAAAATTTTGGTCGTAAGGGTGCGATGAAATGTAACTAATGCTATAATAAGATATCCCATTATAGAGACTTGGAGGAGCAAATGAAGCATTTATTCAAGTTAGACCCAGCAAAGAATTTACCGACGAATGACCTCACGAAGCTCATCCATTCTGGAACCGATGGATTTATCATTGGCGGGACAGATAATATACAAATCGAAGCAGTTCAAAATCTGTATGAAGCATTAGTCGAAACAGACTTGCCGATTTTCCTTGAAGTAAGCGATGAATCCATGATTTTACCGGAAGCAGAACATTTTTTAATTCCTGTTGTGTTAAATACGGAAAATAGTCAGTGGACACATGGCTTACACAAGGAGCTAATCAAAGAAGTAGGCGATTTTATTCCTTGGAAGCGAGTCACATCAGAAGGTTATGTTATTTTAAATAAAGACGCCAAAGTGGCCCATTTAACGGAAGCTAAGACGGATTTAACCGATGAAGATATTGTTGCATATGCGCGTTTAGCAGAGAATATATTTCGTCTGCCGATTTTTTATGTTGAATATAGCGGCATGTACGGGGATCCTGAAGTCGCTAGGAAAGTAAGTGCAGTCTTAGGCGATACAAAGTTTTGGTATGGCGGCGGGATTCGTTCCAAAGAACAAGCAGCTGAGATGACGAAATACGCGGATACGATTATTGTCGGCAACATTATTTATGAAGATTTAGAAAAAGCACTCGAAACCGCCAGTATTTTTACAAAGAAAACGGTTTGATTATAAAGTGTAGTATGATAAAATAAGAACAAATGTTTGTATGGTGGTGTATAGGAGAATGCAATTGAATGCAAAAGAATTAGTTGACGGATTAAATCCAGAACAACGCAGAGCAGTAGAAAGTACAGAAGGACCTTTATTAATTATGGCTGGCGCCGGGAGTGGGAAAACACGTGTTTTGACTCACCGGATAGCTTATTTAGTGCGAGAACGTGGCGTGAATCCTTATAATATTTTAGCGATTACGTTTACGAACAAAGCAGCTCGTGAAATGAAGTCACGGATTGGCAATTTAATGGGCGGAGAAGCGGAATCTATCTGGATTTCCACATTCCACTCGATGTGCGTAAGAATTTTACGTCGCGATATTGACCGGATTGGTTATGAACGTAATTTCACCATTTTAGATGGCGGCGACCAATTATCGGTTATTAAAGGCATTCTTAAAGAAAAAAATGTCGATCCGAAGAAGTTTGAGCCCCGAGGTATTTTGGCTTCGATTAGTAATGCCAAGAACGAACTTATTTCTGCGAGTGAATACATCAAAGAAGCAAGTGGTTTCTATGACAAAATGGTCGGCGAAGTCTATGAAAAATACGAAAAGAAACTCAAAAAGAACCAAGCACTCGATTTTGATGATTTAATCATGGTGACGATTCAATTATTTGAACGCGTACCAGATGTTTTAGAATATTATCAGCGCAAGTTTCAGTACATTCACGTGGATGAGTACCAAGATACTAACCACGCGCAATATTTACTTGTAAAACAACTTGCCTCTCGATTTAAAAATTTATGTGTCGTAGGTGACTCGGATCAATCTATTTATGGTTGGCGCGGGGCGGACATTAGTAATATTATGTCCTTCGAAAAAGATTACCCCAATGCGAAAACCATTTTATTAGAAGAGAATTATCGTTCGACCAAACGAATTTTAGAAGCGGCGAACCGAGTTATCGAAAACAACGGTAATCGTAAACCGAAAAATCTTTGGACTAGCAATGCAGAAGGTAAAAAGATTTTTTACCATAAAGCACTCACGGAAAAAGAAGAAGCAGCTTACGTTGTTATGAAAATTCAAGAAGAAGTAAATAATTCCAGTCGTCCACTTTCTGACTTTGCGATTCTTTATAGAACTAACGCGCAGTCCCGTGTAATGGAAGAATATTTCATGAAGTCGAATATGGCTTATACGATGGTCGGTGGCACGAAGTTCTATGACAGAAAAGAAATCAAAGACATTTTAGCGTATTTGCGTCTGATTAGTAATAACGAAGATGATATTAGTTTGACACGTATCATTAACGTACCAAAACGCGGCGTTGGACCAGGCACATTAGAAAAACTGAATAATGTTGCGACCACTTATGATTTAAGCTTATTTGAAGTCCTTAACCGCATCGAATTAGCGGGGATTTCTCCTAAAATAAGCAAAGACTTAGTTGCCTTCCATGATTTGGTTCGCGGCTTCACGCAAATGCAAGATTTCTTGTCCGTAACGGAACTCGTAGAAGAAATCCTTGAAAAAACAGGCTACCGCGCCATGTTGAAAAACGAACGAACAATCGAAGCACAAACTCGCTTAGAAAATATCGATGAGTTTTTATCCGTAACGCAAAACTTTGAAAAGGAAAATGACGATAAAACATTGATTGCCTTTTTAACAGACTTGGCACTTGTTGCGGACGTAGATAAACTAGAAGAAGATAATGAAGAGCAAAACGGAGCAGTTACACTGATGACGCTTCACTCTGCCAAAGGACTAGAATTTCCAGTTGTCTTTTTAGTTGGTATGGAAGAAGGGATTTTCCCACATTCCAGAGCGATTTATGAAGAGGACGAAATGGAAGAGGAACGCCGTCTTGCTTATGTTGGTATTACGAGAGCGGAAGAAGAACTTTTCCTAACGAGCGCGTATTCACGGATGCTTTACGGTCGCCCATCATCCAACCAAGAATCTCGTTTTATCGGAGAAATCCCACGCGATTTACTAGAATTAGGAAACGAAAATAAACTAAAAGCAGACAAACCTTATGCCAGACCACGGATGCCGCAAAAAGCAACAACTGCGTACAAATCCTCGGGAGCAGAAACACTTGGCTGGACAGTCGGCGATAAAGCAAGTCATAAAAAATGGGGCGTAGGAACAGTCGTAAGCGTCAAAGGGGAAGGCAGCGGAATGGAACTTGATATTGCATTCCCAAGCCCAACTGGCGTCAAACGATTGCTCGCAGAATTTGCGCCAATTGAAAAAGTATAAATTTGGAAAAAGCAGGTGAAGAATGATGGCTGATAAAAAACGGTATGAAGAACTAATCAACATACTTGATCAATACAGCTATGATTATTATGTAATTGATAATCCAACAGTAGAAGATGCCGAATACGATCAAAAGATGCAAGAATTACTTAAAATAGAAGAAGCGCATCCCGAGTGGGTTACACCTGAGTCTCCATCGAAACGAGTAGGTGGAGAAGTTTTAGATGGCTTTACTAAAGTAGCACATGACACGCCAATGTTAAGTCTTGGCAATGCTTTTAACCGAGAAGATTTGGCTGATTTTGACCGCCGAATTCGCGATAAAGTCGGCGATGATATTGCTTATATGTGCGAACTGAAAATTGACGGGCTAGCAGTATCACTTCAATACGAAAAGGGTAAATACAAACAGGGCGCTACCCGCGGCGATGGTACTATCGGGGAAGACATTACGGCTAACTTGCGTACGATTCGCTCGATTCCAATGAAACTTCATAAGGACTATTCCATCGAAGTTCGCGGTGAGGCTTTCATGCCAAAACGTTCTTTCCAAAAATTAAATGAAATTCGCGAAGAAGAAGGCCAGATGTTATTTGCGAATCCGCGAAATGCAGCGGCTGGATCACTTCGCCAATTAGATACAAAAATCGCGGCATCAAGAAATCTCGATATTTTCCTTTATGCCGTAGCTGATTTTGGCGAAATGGGCGTTACAACCCATAGCGAAGGCTTAGATATGCTTGAAACACTAGGTCTGAAAGTCAATAAAGAGCGCCGACTTTGTAACAATTTAGAAGAAGTTTATGCTTATATTGAAGAATGGACAGAAAAACGTGCTGACTTAGCATACGACATAGATGGCATTGTATTAAAGCTAAACAATTTAGAACAACAACGCCAAATGGGAACAACTGTCAAATCACCACGTTGGTCGATTGCCTACAAATTCCCAGCAGAAGAAGTACCGACTAAGTTACTCGATATCGAATTAAATGTCGGCAGAACTGGCGTAATAACTCCCACCGCTGTGTTAGAACCGGTCAGAGTCGCTGGAACTACTGTGAGTCGAGCTTCTCTCCATAACGAAGATCTAATTAAGGAAAAAGATATCCGGATTGGCGATACCGTTTTAATAAAAAAAGCCGGTGATATCATTCCCGAGGTCATTAAAAGTATCATCGAAGAACGTAGCGGAAGCGAAGAACCTTTCCATATGCCAAAAACATGCCCAACTTGTGGTAGCGAACTGGTTCGTTTGGAAGAAGAAGTGGCACTAAGGTGTATTAATCCTAAGTGCCCAGCTCAAATTAAAGAAGGCCTTATCCACTTTGTTTCTCGTAATGCGATGAACATTGATGGCCTCGGCGAAAAAGTGATTATCCAGCTATTTTCGCAACATTTAATCAAAGATGTAGCAGATTTGTTTTTCCTTTCGAAGGAGAAACTGTTAGAATTAGAAAGAATGGGTGAGAAATCAGTAACTAATTTACTGGCATCCATCGAAGCAAGTAAAGAGAATTCGCTGGAAAAATTACTATTTGGCTTGGGAATTCGCCATGTTGGTGCCAAAGCAGCCAAATCGCTTGCGGTTCATTTTGACACAATGGATAAACTGAAAATAGCAGACAAAGAAACACTGACAAGTATTAACGACATTGGAGAAAAAATGGCAGATAGTATTGTGACCTATTTTGCGAATGAAGAAGTACATGATTTATTAGAAGAACTAAAAAGGGCTGGCGTCAATATGACCTATACAGGGCCAAAACTAGAAGATATGTCCGAGGAAGAACTTGTTTTCGCAGGCAAAACCGTTGTCTTAACTGGGAAACTAGAGAAGTTAACGCGTAATGATGCAAAAGCATTAATCGAATCACTCGGCGGAAATGTTTCTGGAAGCGTCAGTAAAAAAACGGATGTTGTTGTAGCTGGCAGTGATGCTGGTTCTAAATTAGCCAAAGCGGAAGAACTAGCAATTCCTATTTGGTCCGAAGAAGACTTAATAGAGTACTTACCAGACGAAGGTGGATTAAACGAATGAAAAAACTCATAATTGCAGCGCTCGGTTTAACGCTTGTTCTCTCTGGCTGTGCCCCAAAACTCGACTCAAACGATAAAGTGGTGCAAAAAGACGATACAAAAGCTGAAACGGGCATCATGACAAAAAACCAAATTTCATCCAATTATTACAAAACAGTACTACCATACAAAGCAAGTAAATCTCGTGGACTGGTCGTATCGAATATTTATTCAAGATACGATATCAACGAATTAGAATCTGGTTTAATGCGTGTTTCTCAAAATAAATACTCACCAGATAATTATCTTTTCCAAGAAGGACAATACTTGGATAAAGAAACGTTACAAAAATGGTTAGACAGAAAAAGCGAGAAAAATCCCAACGGCTTAAATCCAGAGAGCAATGGCGATGGCAAAGACCGTAATCCGATTTATCTAGCACACATTTTAGAACAAGATTATTTAAAACAAACCGATAAAGATACAGTTGCGCTTGGCGGAATTTCGATTGCGCTTGCGATGAATTCGGTCGATTACTACCAAAAAGAACAATACGGCGACACGTATGAACAAGCGATTAGCGATAGCGACCTTTTAGCTCAAGGAAAAGAAATGTCGGCTACAGTCTTAAATCGCATTCGCCAAACAAAAGGATTAGAAAATGTTCCCGTAACAATTGCTATTTACAAACAAGGCGCGCGTGATGCTGTCGCTCCAGGTAATTTCATTGCTTATGCAACAGCGAACGGCGATAGTCTTTCAAGCTGGAAAGATGTAGAGGAAAAAAATTATGTGTTACCATCTGCTGAATCTGCTAAAGACCACAAAACAGATAATGATAACTTCCTTAATTTCAAAAAATCGATTGAAGATTATTATCCGAACTTCACTGGTGTAGTTGGACGTGCTCGTTACGAAGATGGCCAATTGGCAGCATTAAGTATTGATATTCCACTACAATTTTACGGCGAAGCAGAAATCATTGGCTTCACGCAGTACGTAACAGATTTAGTAGGTCAGCATCTTTCGAAAACAGCTGATTTACAAGTCAATATCTCGACTTCAGATGGTCCAGCAGCATTAATTACAAGAAAAGCAAATGAAGATGCAGCAACCGCCCACATTTACGATTAATAAAAAACAATGCGAATTGTTCTTTCCTGTTGTATAATTATGCAGGAGAGGACAGTTCTTCCCATTTTTAACAGGCGGGAAGTACTACCGCGTAGAAAGTACCACTAAAAAGGAGGATGGCATTTTGTCAAATATATCAAAAGAAACCGTAGAAAAAGTAGCAAATCTTGCCAAATTAGAAGTATCAGAAACAGAAGCAACTGCTTTCGCTGGTCAGCTTGGTAAAATTATTGAGCTAGTAGAGCAATTAAATACTTTAGATACAACGAATGTAGAACCTACCAGCCATGCAATTGAAGTATCGAATGTATTACGAGAAGATGTGGCAACAAAAGGGCTTGACCGTAGAGAAGTACTAAAGAATGCGCCAGATGAGCAAGACGGCATGTTCAAAGTACCAACAATTATGGAACAATAAAAGTAGCTAAGGAGGGAATTTATTTTGGGTTTATTTGATTTTTCAGTAAAAGAACTACACGATAAATTAGTAAAAAAAGAAATTACACCATTTGATTTAGTATCAGAATCATTCAACCGAATTGAATCCGTAGAGGACAAAGTTGGCTCCTTTATCACGTTAAATAAAGAAGCAGCATTTGATGTAGCGGAAGAGCTTGGAGATGCTGGCATAGATCCTAACAACATGCTTGCAGGACTTCCAATCGGGATTAAAGATAATATCGTTACTAAAAGCCTGCGCACAACAGCAGCAAGTAAAATTTTAGAAAACTTCGATCCAATTTACGATGCAACAGTTGTTTCTAAATTGAAAAGTGCGCAAACAATCAATATCGGAAAATTAAACATGGATGAATTCGCGATGGGTTCCTCTACAGAAACATCGTATTTCCACAAAACATTTAACCCATGGGATTTATCAAGAGTTCCTGGTGGTTCTTCAGGTGGTAGTGCATCCGCAGTTGCAGCCGGCGAAGTGTTATTCTCGCTTGGTAGTGATACTGGTGGATCAATTCGCCAACCAGCAGCTTTTTGTGGGGTAGTCGGAATGAAACCTACATATGGCCGTGTATCTCGTTTTGGTTTAATTGCCTTTGCATCTTCATTAGACCAAATCGGCCCAATTACTAAAAATGTAGAAGATAATGCATATTTACTAGAAGCGATTTCTGGTTTAGATGCAAACGATTCTACGTCTATTAACCAACCAGTAGAACGTTTCTCAGATAGCTTAACTGGCGACATCAAAGGCTTACGCATTGGTGTTCCAAAAGAATATCTTGCGGAAGGCGTTGACCCTGGCGTTAAACAAGCTGTATTAGATGCCCTTAAAACACTCGAAAAACTTGGCGCTACTTGGGATGAAGTTTCTTTACCTCATTCTGAATACGGTGTAGCAAGTTACTATATTTTAGCATCTAGTGAAGCATCTTCTAACCTTTCTCGCTTTGACGGCGTTCGTTACGGATATCGTTCTCCAAACGCGACTACTTTAGAAGAACTTTATACTAAAACTCGTTCTGAAGGCTTTGGCGATGAAGTAAAACGTCGTATTATGCTTGGAACATATGCGTTAAGCTCTGGTTATTACGACGCATACTACAAAAAAGCGCAACAAGCACGTACATTAATTAAACAAGATTTCGTTAACGTATTTGAAAACTACGATGTAATTATCGGACCAAGTTCTCCGACAACAGCTTTCAAAATTGACGGCATGATTAATGATCCAATTACAATGTATTCCAATGATATTTTAACTGTTCCGATTAACTTAGCCGGCGTACCAGCTATTTCTGTTCCTTGTGGATTCTCAGATGGCTTACCAGTAGGCTTACAAATTATCGGTAACTACTTTGAAGAATCATTATTATACAAAGTAGCACATGCATTTGAACAAGAAACAACATTCCATAAAGAAAAACCAAACTTATAGGAGGCGTAGCAATGAATTTTGAAACAGTTATTGGACTTGAGGTTCACGTAGAGTTAAAAACCAATTCAAAAATATTTTCTTCTGCGCCAGCTCATTTTGGAGCAGAACCAAATACAAATACAACCGTGGTAGACTTAGGTATGCCAGGTGTTTTACCAGTTTTAAATAAACGCGCTGTAGAATTCGGTATGAAAGCAGCGATGGCAATCAACTGCGAAATTGCGGAACATACAAAATTCGATCGCAAAAACTATTTCTATCCAGATAATCCCAAAGCATACCAAATTTCCCAGTTCGATAAACCAATTGGGGAGCACGGCTGGATTGAAATCGAAGTTGGCGGTAAAAAGAAAAAAATCGGTATCACTCGCCTTCATTTAGAAGAAGATGCTGGTAAAAATACCCATACTTCTCACGGTTATTCATTGGTGGATATTAACCGTCAAGGAACACCACTCATCGAAATCGTTTCTGAACCAGACATTCGCTCTGCAGAAGAAGCTTATGCCTACTTGGAAAAACTAAAATCAATCATTCAATACACTGGCGTATCCGATGTGAAAATGGAAGAAGGTTCGATGCGTTGTGATGCCAACATTTCTATCCGCCCAGTTGGACGCGAAGAATTTGGCGTGAAAACCGAACTTAAAAACCTCAACTCATTTAACAACGTGCGTAAAGGTATCGAATATGAAGAAAAACGCCAAGCAGAGGTACTTCTTTCTGGTGGCATTATCGAACAAGAAACACGTCGTTTTGAAGAAGCAACTGGAAAAACTTCCTTGATGCGTATCAAAGAAGGATCCGATGATTATCGTTATTTCCCAGAGCCAGACTTAGTAGATTTATTTATTGATGAAGCTTGGAAAGAACGTATTCGTGCAGAAATTCCTGAACTTCCAGATAAACGCCAAATTCGTTATATTAACGATCTTGGTTTACCTGCATACGATGCAATGGTGCTTACCCTAACAAAAGAAATGTCTGATTTCTTTGAAGCAACTCTTGCAGCTGGAGCGGATGCTAAACAAGCGTCTAACTGGCTAATGGGTGAAGTTTCCGCTTACTTAAATGCAGAACAAAAAGAACTGCACGAAACAGGCTTAACACCAGAAAACTTAGCAGGTATGATTAAATTAATCGAAGCCGGCACAATTTCCTCTAAAATCGCCAAGAAAGTTTTCCGTGAATTAGCGCAAAATGGCGGCGATGCAGAGCAA
This sequence comes from Listeria cossartiae subsp. cayugensis, assembly GCF_014229095.1. Classification (GTDB taxonomy): domain Bacteria; phylum Bacillota; class Bacilli; order Lactobacillales; family Listeriaceae; genus Listeria; species Listeria cayugensis. The sequence goes on from NZ_JAARZC010000006.1 coordinate 25,178, forward strand.
GTTGTTAAAGACAAAGGACTTGTTCAAATTTCCGATGAAGGAGCTTTACGCACAATCATTGGTGAAATTTTAGATAAAAATGAACAATCTATCGTTGACTTTAAAAATGGTAAAGACCGTGCTGTTGGATTCTTAATTGGTCAGGTAATGAAAGCAACAAAAGGCCAAGCAAATCCACCAATGGCGAACAAACTATTATTAGAAGAAATGAACAAACGCTAAAAAGCAAGCAGTGAGGCATTTCGCTTCACTGCTTGTATTTATTAGGAATTTATGGCGAAATTTGCTATAATATTACTATCATGTGTCAAAACGCGCTTTTCTTTTGAACAACGCTGTTTGAGTGAAGGAGAGGACGAACATAATGCAAAAACACGCTCGAGTTATTTATAATCCCACATCTGGAAGAGAAATCATTAAGAAAAATCTTGCAGATGTCCTTTCGATATTAGAGGAAGCGGGCTATGTAACGTCTGCACACGCAACTACTGCAGAACCAGATGACGCCAAACGCGCTGCCGAAGAAGCTGTAAGAGATCGATTTGATTTAGTCGTAGCAGCTGGTGGAGATGGAACCATTAATGAAGTCATTAACGGGATTGCAGAAAAAGAATATCGCCCCAAAGTAGGGATTATACCAACCGGGACAACCAATGATTTTGCAAGAGCCTTACATGTTCCTAGAGACGTGATAAAAGCAACGAAGATTATAGCAGCTGGTCAAAGTGTAGCAATGGATATAGGTAAAGCAAATGAAACGTATTTTATTAATATTGGAGGCGGCGGTCGGTTAACCGAACTTACCTACGACGTTCCTAGCCGATTAAAAACAATGCTTGGACAACTTGCTTATTATTTAAAAGGAATTGAAATGTTACCTTCCTTGAAAGCAACTAAAGTAAAAGTAGAATACGATCAAGGTATTTTTGAAGGCGAAGTAATGTTTTTCCTATTAGGATTAACGAATTCTATCGGAGGCTTCGAAAAAATTGCTCCAGATGCTAAGCTAGATGATGGTAAATTTTCGCTTATTATTGTAAAAAAAGTTAATTTGGCAGAATTTATCCGTTTAGTCACATTAGCGCTTAGAGGCGATCATATTAAAGAACCAAATGTCATCTATGTTAAATCCGAAAAAGTAATTGTCCACTCAGAGGACAAAATGTTAATTAACCTTGACGGTGAGCTTGGTGGGGAAACCCCAATGGCATTCCGCAATTTAAAACAACATATTGAATTTTTCGCAAGTGTGGATGATATCCCTGCAACCGATTTATTCATAAAAGAAAATAGCTAAAAACTGCCCAGCTTGGTAGTTTTTTTCTTTTAGCCTAAACGTCCTAATTGCAACATAGTAAAAAGGATGTAATTATTGTTAGTTATTTGTCTTATTTGCTTAAAACAAGTATAATAAGTAGTCTGACAAGAAATGAGGTGAATGCGATATGACAAGTGAACATTTATTTAAAAAATTCACGATGATAATAATCGTTCTTATCATTGCTATCGCAGCGGCTGTTTTTTTCTTTTGGCAAGTGGATGCAGAAGAGCAAGCTCCAAAAGTAACGAAGGCAGAGCTAATTGAAAGTAACAAAGTATGGATAAACAACCAAATGCAAATTCCGATACAAGACAATATAATCTTATCCATTCCTGCAGTAAACACACAAACAACGATTGCCGCAAATGGAGATTTAATTTTAGTAACGACAAACGAAGAAATTTTAAAAGAATTAGCAGCTTCTAACGATCGGTATAAAGATATCAAAGCATATCGCCTTCGTATTGAAGCAAAGAAAGTTTCAGAGTACATCACCAATACCAAATATCGTTACCCAACAACTACCATTCAGAAAAAATTGGCTAACTATGAAATTACAAATGGTGAACGATCTGTCCAAACAGACAAAGCACCTTTAAAAATGGAAGAAACCGATAATAACGAAATAAAAGCATCTCTGAAAACCACTTTTTCAAGTGATGATGCAGAAGTTGCAGCTGGCATTTTTAATAGTAGCATTCCGGATAAAGTGACGATTACGGATAACACAAAAGAGCTTATTACCAGTAAAAATGTGACGGTTTATCCAAAATCATTTGTATACGATTTTACCTTACAGAAAAATACGATGCTAGTTTTTAAAGAGCAGGAAGAAGCTGTAATTCAAGAACCAATCGGCATTGAATACATTATTAAGTAAAGCAAAGAGAGGGGCAAGGGACTTTGGAAGCATCCCTTTTAAAGAAGAACCAATCCATTGAACTAACAATTGAGGATTTAACGCATGATGGCAGTGGAGTTGGCAAAATCGACGGGTATCCACTTTTCATTCCCAATACATTACCTGGTGAAAAAGTGACAGCCAAAATAATTAAACTAAACAAAAATTACGGTTTTGCTCGGATGGAAAATATCGAAACGGTTAGCCCTAATCGCGTGGAACCACCGTGTGCGGTTTATTCGAAATGCGGCGGCTGTAGTTTACAGCATTTAAGCTACGAGGGTCAACTTGAATTCAAGCGAAATCAAGTGGAAGAAACGATGAAGCGAATTGGTAAACTAAATGTAGAAGTACCAGCCGCACTTGGCATGGAGAATCCGTGGCGTTATCGCAACAAATCACAAGTGCCAGTTGGTTTCGTGAACGGCAAATTAACAGCTGGCTTTTATCAAAAAAGAAGCCACGCAATTATTGATATGTCTACCTGCCTGATTCACAATGAGCAAGGCGATTTGGCTGTCCAAAAAGCACGGGAAATCCTTGCTAAATATGGTACAGAGCCATACGATGAAAAAACAGGAAAAGGCGATATCCGTCATATTATGACGCGTTTTGCGCACACTACTGGGCAACTAATGATTGTATTTGTCACAACGAAAGAACGTTTACCTTTTAAAGATGAAATAGTTCGCGATTTGACAGAACAGCTGGAATTAACATCTATCGTTCAAAATATTAATCCACATAAAACGAATGTCATTTTCGGCGACCGCACGAAGACGCTTTGGGGGAAAGATATTATTGAAGACACGATTCATGGTATTCGATTTGCCATTTCGGCTCGTTCATTTTACCAAGTGAATCCACTACAAACCGAGGTCTTGTATCAACAAGCAATTGATGCGGCTGAGCTAACTGGGGAAGAAACAGTGATTGACGCCTATTGTGGGATTGGCTCTATTTCCCTTTGCCTGGCGAAAAAAGCTAAGCATGTGTATGGGGTTGAAATTGTGGATCAAGCTATTCAAGATGCCCGGGTAAATGCAGAACTAAACGAACTTACGAATACAACGTTTGAAACAGGGAAAGCAGAAGAGGTCATTCCAGCATGGTATAAAGCTGGAATCGTGGCAGATGTTTTAGTGGTTGACCCACCTAGAAAAGGCTGCGATGAGAAACTGCTTGAAACGATTTTAGCGATGAAACCAAAGAAAGTTGTCTATGTTTCTTGTAATCCAGGGACATTAGCTCGTGATATGAAAATATTGACAGAAGGTGGCTACGTGGCGAAGAAAGTCCAACCAGTAGATATGTTCCCAATGACGACACACATTGAAGCAGTCACTGTTTTAGATTTAAATTAATGTATACAAAAACCGCCATAATGGGATAAATGGCGGTTTTTGTTTTCGAGTGTGTGTGGTTGACTAATAAATTAACAGACGAGATTAACAAAAATCAAGTCCAGTTTTTATTTAACCACGAAATAAAAAAATGGTCAAAGGTGTATAATTTAACGTTTATAGCATAATTTGATTAATTTTTAACAATATTATCACGTTTAAGTTAATTAAAATACAAAAATGGTGAAAAGTGGTCATAAAATTGTTGTAAAATTGACATATTTTTTTCTCCTTTCAAATGAGAGCATAATTTGGTAAGATGAATGTAGGAAGTTTCACATGAATGGAGGAAATGAAAATGGCGATTACGATGTATATTGACAACCCGAATGCCGTATTAAACAGCGAAACAACACACCCGCATTTCAAGGAGCACTTTAAAGCCAGTTTTTATTTGGATGAACAAGATACTTACGGTCCGTTTGGCTATGACGATGGCCTCGATGTGTTGCGTCGTTTAGAAGAATATTTTAGTGATAAAAGTGACCAAGGACTTAATTTAGCTGCTTTTCCAAAATACATGATGGAAACAGTGAAGAAAGCGAATTATGTTCCAGCAAAAGACGATGGGGTAGAGCGTTTGCAGCAATTGTTAGCTGAGTTTGGCAGTGATGTTCGGACATCCGATAGAATTACGGTTTCGGCTGCTTTAGCACAAATCAAAATCACAGGCTACGTTTTACCGGCGCTCCGTGATGCGGCTCTAGAATCGCTCCATCGCGAAATCGAATTAAACAAAATCGAAGGCATTGATGCGGGTTATGCAGATAGTATGTTTTATGATTTATTAACATTTACAAAAGACTATACGTCTGTGTTACCGGATATGTGGTGCAGACACTGTACAGAATAAAAAAACAGCGCTAATTAATTAGCGCTGTTTTTTTTATTTATCTAACATAGCCAAAATCGCTGTAGCAACTTCTTGCTGATTGCGGTTATCGGTGTTAACAATGAAATCTGCGGAGGCTTGGTAATGAGCAATCCTTGGTTCAAAAATAGCGCGAATTTCTTCGGCTGATTTTTGTTGTACAAGTGGTCGCGTAGTGTCACCTTTTAAGCGATTCATAAATACTTCAGGGTCGGTTTCTAAATAAATGACCGGATATGTATTTTTCAAAACTTCTCTATTTTCAGGATTGAGAACAATGCCACCGCCTGTTGCGATAACGGCTTTGGTATTAGCTAATTCTTTTAATTTTTCATGTTCTAGACGGCGGAATTCTTTTTCACCATATTTAGCGAAAATGTCCGATACACTCATTCCTTGTTCGCTCGTAATTACTTCGTCAATATCGATGTACGGTAAATTAGCTAAGTTTGCGAGTATATTTCCAACCGTTGTTTTTCCAGCTCCCATGAAGCCAATTAAGATAACTTGATCGATGATGTTCTCCTCCTTTATTTAATTACTACATTTTACTACTTAAAAGCATTAAAGAAATTATATCACAAATGCTAAAAAGGTCAACCGAAATTTATTATTTGGAGAGCTATTCTACAGAAAAAAGAAAGCCTCCTTTCCATTGTAGTATATTTCTAGTACAATAGAAATAATAGAGCTGTGAAACTGGAGGAAAAAAATGATAGAAGATGAGCTAGAACAAGCAGAGAAAACAGAGAAAATCGAATTTGGGGTAAATCGACGCTTGATTTTTTCTAGTTGTTTACTTTGGATGGCAGTAGGATTATTGCTTTACGTTATTTTTAGTCATATCAAAGGTGTTAATGGCATAGAAGAAATCATTTTACTCGTGTTTATCGGGCTGTGCGTGTTACGTCCGTTGCTTCGTTTAATTAATCTTAATCCAACAGTAGAATTAACAGAACGGGGAGTTGCTTACCGTGGTGATTTTAAAGCATGGAATGAAATAAAAGCAACAGAATTGAAAAAGCCAGCGATTATGCTTTTTTCGCAAGGTAGATTAAAAATCATGACATCAATTAATGGGAGAGCGGAGATAGCTTGGGATATCGTTGCCGCGGATGTTTCCATCAGTTTAGAAGAACTGGAAAAACTCATTCAATCTATGCGAGAAACTTATACAGATGACGAAACAATTGGTACGGAAATCTTCGTGGAAAAGAAATAAGAAGAAAAATCATTTGTCTGTTTTTATTTAAAATAGGGAGATGATTTTTTTGATAAATACAACTATAGCCCATAGTATCTTGGTTAAAAGTAAGGTAAAATAACCAAATAATGAATGTAACGGGAGGAATACAATGGAAACAGTGCTAAAGGCGCATAAAGTTAGAAAAGTATACGGCTCCAAAGGAAATTTGTTTTCTGCGCTTGGAAGTATTAGTTTAGAAATACAAAAAGGCTCATTTGTTGGCATCATGGGTCCTTCTGGTGCGGGGAAATCTACTTTATTAAATGTGTTATCCTCCATCGATAAGCCGACTTCTGGAGAAATTGAAATCGGCGGGAAACTAATTTCTCAAATGAACGGGAAAGAGCTAGCGGTTTTTAGACGTGATCAGCTTGGTTTTATTTTTCAAGATTATAATTTGTTAGATACTATGACAGTGAAAGATAATATTGTTTTACCGCTGGCGCTCGCTCACGTAAAACAAGCAGAAATAGATGAGCGTTTTGAAATTATTGCGCGTCAGTTTGGGATTTTTGAGCTGCGGAATAAATATCCTACAGAAATATCTGGCGGACAAAAGCAAAGAACGGCGGTTTGTCGAGCCATGATTACGGAACCAACACTCATTTTTGCGGATGAACCTACAGGAGCGCTTGATTCTAAAGCCGCGACAAACTTGTTAGAGGGGCTTTCCCAAGCAAAAGATGTCCGCGATTCTACGATTTTGATGGTGACGCACGATGCTTTTGCGGCTAGTTACTGTGAAAGAATTATGTTTATTAAAGACGGCGAAATTTTCACTGAAATCTACCGCGGAACAAGTTCGAGAAAGCAATTTTTCCAAAAGGTGTTAGATGTGTTGGCGCTTCTTGGAGGTGGCGAAAACGATGTTATTTAAAGTCGCGCTGACTAATATGCGAAAGAATTTTAATCAATATATTGTTTATTTTGTTTCGCTGATTGTCTGTGTGTTAGTGTTTTTTACATTTGTTTCGTTATCGTATAATCCACTCATTGAAACGGTATTTAAGCGCTGGGAGCTATTCGGGCCGGCGATGTTTTCTTCTGCAAGTATTATGTTGATATTGTTTATCTTCTTTTTTATCTTTTATTCTAATAGTTTTTTTCTCAAAAGACGAAAACGGGAAATCGGGCTTTATTCATTACTTGGTTTGCGGAAATCGCAAGTTGTTTTAGTATTATTTTTTGAAAATGCAATGCTTTATATGCTGGCGACTTTGTTTGGGGTTTTAATTGGTATTTTTTCCTCTAAATTGTTTGCGATGGTTTTATTTTGGATTGTCGGATTGGCGATCGATGCGGAATTTATTATTTCGTTTAAAGCGATTCTGGATACGATGCTCGTCTTCTTTGCTATCATGCTCTTTACATCTGTGTATGCGATTTTTATTGTCTTACGTTACAATTTAAGCCAACTATTCAAAAATGATGAAAAAGAGGAGAAAGTGGCTAAGGGGTCTTTCTTATTTATGCTAATCGGGCTAGCTTTAATTATTTTTGGTTATTATTTAGCGACGAGCAATATTGAAGAATCGCCAATTTGGCTAAAGTATGATTTTTTTGATTTGATTTTAGTGATTATTGGGGCAGTGATTTTAGGAACTTGGCTGATGGTCAGATTTGGTACGCCTTATTTAATCCGAAAATTATATAATAATAAGCATTTCTTTTATAATGGGACAAATATTATCGGGGTGACTTCGCTACGTTTTCGGTTGAAGAAAAATGCTGGAACGATTGCGATGATTGCTGTGTTGAGTGCGACGACGCTGACGATAATTGGCTCGATGAGTAGTTTTTATGTGCGAACAATCAATGATATTTCAGCTGAGAATCCTTCTAGTTATCAGGTGCTTGATATTTCTGCCAAAGAAGAAGCGGAGATTATTCAAACCATCCATGATGATCAAGATCATAAGTTGAAAAGTTTGATGGAGGCGGAAATGGTTAGCGCCGTCCTTGAGTATAAAGATATTCCAAAATACAGGATGCGCATGGATAACATGATCCATACGGTTGTATCTGAATCGGAGTATATCCGAATCGGCGAGCGGCAGCGAGATGACTTTGAAAGACCTAAAAAATTAGCATACGGGGATGCCATTTTACTCGGGAAAAATACGTATTATGCTCGAGCAGAAATTCAAGATAAATGGCTTACACGTAAAATGGTCGTTCAGTCAAATGAACCTTCTGCTAAAAATATGAAGCCAATCAAAGTCGTGGATTTCCGTGAGTTTTCTATCTTTAATACAGGGATTTCCTATGAAACACTCGTCGTATCCGATGACTATTATGATGATTTGGAACGACTTTTCCCGCCGGAATCTGTCGAGATGTTTGATATCACGAATCCGAATCATAGCGAAAGTTTGGATAAAAAAGTGCAAACAATCGTGGACGGGGAGCCCTCATTATTCTCAGAAAATGTTTCTTCGTATTATACGAATTATCATTTGATTTCCACATTGGTTGGGTCGTTATTATTTATTGGTATTTTTATTGGTGTTGTCTTCTTTTTAGCAACAGGAAGTATTATTTACTTTAAACTCGTGACAGATGCCGTATCGGAAAAAGCCAAATTTGATATTTTATTTAAGTTAGGTGTAACAGAAAAAGAAGTGCGAAAAATTATTTCCAAACAAGTGTGGCCGATTTTTGTTATTCCGTTATTTTTCGGAATTGCGCATTCGATGGCTGCTTTATGGGGTATTTCGGTTAATTTAATGGACAATATTAAGTATCCCGTTTTAATTGGAACAGGCATTTATATTGTGTGTTATACCGCATATTACTTCTTATGTATTGATTCTTTTACCAAAATTGTGATGGGTAATAAAAAGTAATTGGCTTTTACGGCTAATTCAGCTAAAATGAATAGAGAGTTCTGCTGAGGGGGTACTAGAAATGGTTAAGGTATATATCGTAGAAGATGATGAAGTAATCCGTGATACAATCCGGAAACATTTAAGTAAATGGGGATTTGAGATTGGTGTAGTAGAGGATTTTAACAATATTTTACAAGAGTTCTTATCTTTTGAGCCCCAATTAGTTATTTTAGATGTCAATCTCCCTTTCTTTGATGGTTTTTATTGGTGCAATCAAATCCGTGAAGTATCAAATGTACCGATTATCTTTTTATCATCGCGTAATTCACGAATGGACCAAATTATGGGCATGAATATGGGTGCAGATTATTATATTGAGAAGCCAGTCGATCTTGATGTACTAATGGCGCGGATTAACGCACTTTTAAGACGAACATATTCTTATGCAGATTTAGAAGAAGCTAACGTAATGGAGCACAATAATGTCTTCCTACACATCGATACGAATACTCTCACACATTTAGAAGATAAAATTGAGCTTACTAAAAATGAATTTTTAATTTTATATGAACTAATGAAACAAAAAGGTAGCATTGTAAGTCGTGATGAAATTATGCGCGCACTTTGGGAAGATGAAAGTTTTGTGGATGATAATACGCTGACAGTTAACGTCGTGCGCATTCGTAAAAAACTAGCCGAAATTGGTTTAGGTGAATTTATCAAAACGAAAAAAGGCCAAGGTTATATGATTGAATGAGAAAGAAAACAGGAAGATAGCGCCAAAAAACGCGAACTTCCTGTTTTTCGTAAATTAAGGAGGAGTCAAAATGAAAGTTTTAGTATTTGGTGGCACACGCTTTTTTGGAAAGAAGTTAGTGGAAAGACTCATTTCGGACGGACATGATGTGACTATTGGTACACGAGGAAAAACAGAAGATAATTTTGGCGATTCTGTCAAACGGGTGGTTTTAAACCGGGAATCAAGAGATGATTTATTTCAATTAGCAAAAGAAGAATGGGACGTTATTTACGATAATATTTGTTTCTCTCCAAAAGAAGCACTCTATGCAGTAGATGCCTTCAAAGGAAAAGTGAAACGATACATATATACGTCATCGCTTTCAGTGTACAGCCAAAAAGGACGTGCACTAGTAGAGGATGACTTTAATCCAAAACATTATGAAATTGTGATAGGTGACAAGGAAGATTTCGATTACGGAGAAGGCAAACGACTAGCAGAAGCTGTTTTTTTCCAAAAGGCTTCATTTCCAGTTGTGGCGGTTCGCTTTCCGATAGTGCTTGGTCTCGACGATTATACGAAACGACTGCATTTTCATATCGATCATATTAAAAACCACGAAGAAATTGGGATTAGCAATGGTCAAGCTGAAATTGGCTTTATTACCTCGGATGAAGCAGCGCATTTTTTAGCGTGGGTTGGCGTTGAGTCTGATTTGACTGGACCAATCAATGCAGCTTCTGACGGCACGTATGCGTTAAATAGCTTTATCAAAATGCTCGAAGCGAAAACAGGTGAAGTTGCGCTAGTGGAATCAGTAACTGACGATGTGGATGATTCTCCATTTGGCTTCGAAAAAACCTATTACTTAGATAATACGAAAGCAAAAGAAGCTGGTTTCGTTTTTAACGATTTACAAGAATGGTTACCGACTTTAGTGACAGACATTTTAAAAGAAAATTAATTTTGGAGGAAAAAATACACTATGTTAAACTTTGAAGAAAAAAAGGCACTTATAGAAGCAATCGATGGTTTTGAACTACATGAAATTTCTATGGGGCGCATCAATGTGCACTATCCAGCGAGTAAACGAGACAAAAAAATCATCGTCAAACATCTTCATCCAAATGGCAATGCTTTTGTCTACGCGCCATTTTTAGAAGTAGAGCCGCTCGACAAACAAGGCTATGTCAATGTAAAAGATTACTCGGAAAATGAAATTCGCGTTTTACTACTTGAAGCAAAAGAATTTATGGACAGCGACGAGGATGGCTATAAAGATGGCTTAACAAAAATATACAAAGACAATAGCGGTGAAAAACTATCGCTCGTATATGAAAATAAAATGTGGGTTATTTATACAGGTGAAAATTTAGAAGCAGTTTTCCCTACCCTTGAAGCTGCAGAAGGTTATTTGCTTGATGAAGGTTTTTTTGAAGCTTAATTGACGGAGGTGAAATTTGGTGGAGAATTTAAAACAACTGCAAGAGCGTGTTGCGGTCAGTGATGGTCGTGCAAAAGCGGATTTGGTTATTACAAACGGACGAATTATCAATGTTTTTTCTGGAGAAATCATGGATGGCGATATTGCGATTAAAAATGGCTATATCGCTGGAATTGGTGATTTTCCGGAAGCAGAAAAAGTCATCGATGCAGCAGGGGCGTTTATTGCACCTGGTTTTATTGATGCTCATGTTCACGTAGAAAGTGCGATGGTAACACCAGCTGAGTTTGCCCGTGTGCTGCTACCTAATGGTGTGACAACCATCGTGACAGATCCACATGAAATTGCCAATGTTGCCGGGGAAAAAGGAATTGAATTTATGTTAGAAGATGCCAAAGGGGCACCGCTAGATATGTTTGTGATGCTTCCATCCTCTGTTCCAGCAACCGACGGCGAGCATAACGGCGAAACACTACATGCCGAAAAACTCCACCCACTATATCGACATGAAAAAGTAATCGGCCTTGCAGAAGTAATGGATTTTCCATCAGTAGCAAAAGGTAGTTCGGATATTTTAACCAAAATTATCGATGCTAAAAAAGAAGGCGGTCGAATTGATGGTCACGGAGCGGGCTTAACGAGCGCGGATTTGAATAATTATCTGGCAGTTGGGATTCGAACAGACCACGAGAGTACAACGGCGAAAGAAGCGACAGACCGCTTACGTGCCGGCATGTTTGTAATGTTACGCGAGGGGACGGTCGGCCGTGATTTACTCCAAACGATTCCCGCCGTATCCGAAAAAAACAGCCATCGTTTTTGCTTTTGCACGGATGATAAATTGATTAATGATTTAATTACAGAAGGCTCGATTAATTACAATATCAGGCTGGCAATCAATAACGGCATAGAACCAATTACAGCTATCCAAATGGCAACAATCAATGCCGCCAATTGTCATAATTTACCATACCTCGGCGCGATTGCCGCGGGATACCAAGCCGATATCGTTTTCCTCAAAGACCTAAAAACTGTAGAAATTAGCAAAGTCTTAAAAAACGGTGAAGTAGTCGTAGAAAATGGTGTGCGTAACGAAGCTGCTTTCAAACAACAAGCAGCAGTGCCATTTGCGTCCCCCCCCATCAATCATCATTTACAGTTACAAGATTTAGCGTTACCTTTAACAAAAGAAACGTGCTATGTCATCGGGATGCAACCAAACAGTTTATTTACCGAAAAGCGTATCGAACAAGTCACTATTCAAAATGGGAAATTCGTCCCTAACGTGGAAAACGATTTACTTAAAATGGCCGTGGTAGAGCGTCATCATGATACCGGTTGTGTAGGCGTTGGTATCGTAAAAGGATTTGGTTTAACAGAAGGCGCGATTGCTACGACTGTTGCTCATGATTCCCACAATATTGTTGCGGTTGGTGTCAGTGATGAAGCCATGAAAGCGGCAATTGATCATATTACTCAAACGGGCGGCGGAATTGCGGTCGTTGATGGTGCTGGAAAAGTACTTCATGATTTGGCGCTTCCGATTGCAGGGCTTCTGAGCGATAAACCGTACGAAGAAGTAGAAACGGACCTAGCCGGGCTATTAAAAGCCTTTAACCAAATTAGTAGCGCCAAAGGTTTTGATCCATTTTTAACCTTGTCGTTCTTAACCTTACCAGTTATTCCAGAGTTAAAACTAACAGACCAAGGTTTGTTTGATTTTGCTACGTTTCAAATCATTCCAAATGAAGTAAACTAACTATAGCGAGGAGGTGCGATATGAACTGGTGGAGTTATATAAAAGATAAACGATTTTTCTTATTGTTTTTTTGCAGTATTATGTTTTTTGTAGGCGTATTAATTTCGATTGATCCTAATAGTAAATTAACACTCGGAAATTTCATTTATTTATATGTATTTGTTTTAGTCTTCTTACTTTCATACCTCGTGCTCGGCTATTTCTTTAAATATAGTTATTGGCGCGAAATGAAAGAGCTAGTTAGCGGGGAAATTGAAGAAAATATTATTGAATTACTGCCAAAACCGCGGACTCGCGAACAAGCATTTTTTAATCAGCTAATGGCGAAAAAGCATAAAGAAGAATTACGAACAATTAGCAAGTTACAAGATAAACAACAAGAATACCATGATTTTATTTTATACTGGGTGCATGAAGTGAAAACCCCGGTAGTTGCAAGTAAAATGTTAATTAATAATCCAGATTTAAACGATACCGAAACAATTTTTAAACAAATCGATGAAGAATTAACGACGATTGATAAACTGGTTATGCAAGCACTTTATTTTTCCAGGCTGGATACGTTCTCGAAAGATTACTTTATACAGGAACAAAATCTTGGAGCAGTGGTGCGCGAGTCTGTCAAACGTCATTCTAAACTTTTCATTGGTAAGAAAATGAAGTTAGATTTGCAAAATGTGGATATCGACGTGCGGACGGATAGTAAATGGCTTGGATTTATTTTGGACCAAATTTTGTCCAATGCACTGAAATACACAGAAAGCGGCGGCGAAGTAAAGATTTGGTGTGATACGGAAGAATCTGGAAAGAAAGTACTTCACATTAGGGACAACGGACGCGGGATTAAAGAAGAAGACTTACCTCGTGTATTTGAACAAGGTTTCACTGGTAACATTGGTCGTCAAGAGAAAAAAGCCACAGGAATGGGATTATATCTTGCTAAACAAATGGCGAAAAAATTAGGTCACGAAATTTCCATTCAATCTCAGAGTGGCGTGGGAACAGAAGTGAATATTTATTTTGAGCAAAAGGATGATTATTTACTAATTGCGAAAGATTAATAGAAAGTGGTGTGCGAATGCGCACCGCTTTTTTTTGTGTAATTAAAAACGGTTGACTCTGTCGCTTTATCGTGGTAGAGTATTAGCAAGAAGAAGCAAAAGCGTTGAGTAGAACAAGTAGAGCGTGATTCTTTAGAAGAGAGTCCTTGGTTGGTGCGAAAGGATAAAGATAGCGTCATCGAACACATCTCGGAGCTGGTTTGCTGAAGCATAAGTGAGTAGGTGAACTCGGGGTAAGCCCGTTATAGCTTGTTAGTCACGAACTAACAGAGGCTGGTACTGCGAAGTATCAGTAAATTGAGGTGGAACCACGTGAATAGTATTCTCGTCCTCTTGGCCAATTTGTGCCAAGAGCGACGAGATTTTTTTATGCTAAAAAAGGAGCGAAGAAATATGGATTATATTATGGAAATTTTACCAGCTTTACTCGACGGGGCGAAAACAACTTTACTCGTTTTTGCAGTGACGCTCGTTTGTTCGATTCCGCTAGGGGCTGTCGTAGCGGTTGGGAACATTAGCAAAATAGCACCGCTGAAATTCATTTTAAATATTTACATTTGGATTATGCGAGGAACGCCATTACTTTTACAATTAATTTTTATCTATTATGGTTTACCGATTATTGGCGTAGTTTTTGACCGGATGGACGCGGTGTTTATTGCTTTTATTTTAAATTATGCTGCTTATTTTGCAGAGATTTTCCGCGGTGGCTTTCTATCTATCGAAAATGGACAATATGAAAGTGCGAAGGTGCTTGGGCTTACTTATGGACAAACACTTCGGAAAATTGTCTTACCTCAAGTTGTTAAACGCGTCTTGCCAGCGATTGGTAATGAAGTCATCAACTTAGTGAAAGATTCTTCCTTAGTTTATATCCTCGGAATTGGCGACTTATTACGAGCAGGGAAAATCGCCATGAGTCGAGACGTTACCCTAATCCCGCTCGTATTAGTAGCAGCAATCTACTTGGCGTTAACTGCCATCCTAACCATACTATTTAAACAACTCGAAAAACGTTTTAGTTATTATAAATGAGGTGAAGAAAATGTTGGAAATTAAAAATCTATCGAAAAAATTTGATCAAAAAACGATTTTAGATAATGTAAACATAACGCTTCAAAATGGCGAAATACTTTCTATCGTTGGGCCATCTGGTGGTGGAAAAACGACTTTACTTCGTTGTATTAGTGGACTGGAAAAAATGGATGCTGGCGAAATTTTCATTGATGGAGAGAAAATTGACCCAATGTCGCGGAAAGATGTCGAAAATACGATTGGTGTTGTGTTCCAAGAATTCCACTTGTTTCCACATTTAAGCGTTCTCGATAATTTGATTTTGGCACCAACACTTGCTCGGAAAACGAAAAAAGACGAAGCCATCAAAGAAGCAACACGATTACTAGGGTTGCTTGATTTAGCCGATAAAGCCGATAGCATGCCGTTCCAATTGTCAGGCGGACAAAAACAGCGCGTAGCCATTGCCCGTGCGCTTGCGATGAACCCAAAAGTACTCCTGTTTGATGAACCAACATCGGCACTCGATCCTGACTTACGCGATCATGTTGCAGCGTTAATTTTAAGTTTGAAGAAGGTTGGAATTACGCAGATTATCGTCACGCATGATCACACTTTTGCAGAAAAAGTAGCGAATCAAATGATGGAAGTCGAACCACTAAAAAAGGAGGCAATTTAAGATGAAAAAAGGATTATTAATAGCTGTAATGGCAATTGTGATGTTAGCGCTGGGAGCTTGTTCCAGTAGTGAATCGAAGGAAGACCAGTGGGAGCGAATTAACAAAGATAAAGAAGTCGTGATTGGCTTGGATGATAGTTTTGTGCCAATGGGATTTCGAGATAAAGATGATAATTTAGTCGGTTTTGATATTGATTTGGCGAAAGCAGTTTTTGCGGAATATGGCATTAAAGCGAAGTTCACGCCGATTGATTGGACGATGAAAGAGTCAGAATTGAAAAATGGCTCGATTGATTTAATTTGGAATGGCTATACTGTGACGGATGCTAGAAAGAAACAAGTCGCTTTTAGTAACCCTTACATGAAAAACGAGCAAGTGCTAGTAACGTTGAAATCAAGCAATATTAATAAATTTAGCGATATGAAAGATAAAACACTCGGAGCTCAAAACGGCGCAAGTTCGATTGATGATATGGCGAACAAACCTGAAGTGCTGACAGATATTATTAATAACAATGAGCCAGAATTATATGATACATTTGATACAGCTTTTATTGATTTGAATAACAAACGGATTGACGGTTTAATTATCGATGAAGTTTACGCGCGTTATTACATTGATAAACAAAAAAATAAAGACGATTACAACATTATAACTGGCGGTTTTGATGCAACAGATTTTGCAGTAGGAATGCGTAAAAGTGATAAAGAATTACAAACAAAAATCAATGAAGCTTTTGAAAAATTATACAAAGCAGGCAAAATGCAAGAAATTAGCAAAAAATGGTTTGGCGATGACGAAATCGCTAAGCAATAGCTAGTTTGACAGTAGGTTTAAGTTCCTATACAATTTGAATTATAAATGTCGCAGCCGAATATCCGACCGTGCCAGACAGAAGGGATGATTTTTGTTGAATAAAGAATTAATTGTTCGCGGAGCTCCGCAAGAATATTTTTGCCAAGTTGGCGCGTGGGATACGTTACCCACTCACTTAGAACGCCGCGGTTTGAAAAATGTGTTAGTAGTTCGTGGAAATGCTTCTTGGGAAGTTGCTAAACTTAAATTCCCTGAATTATCAACGGTTACATCTACTTTTGAAGTATATAATGGTGGTTCTACCTACGAGGAACGTGATCGTCTGGTAACGCTAATGAAAACAAACAAGATGGATGCGATTATTGCAGTTGGTGGCGGAAAAATTGCCGATGTATGTAAAGCAACTGCTGCAGTTTTACGGTTGCCAGTCATTATTTTACCTACACTTGCATCTACTTGCGCTGCCTATACACCGCTTAGTGTGATGTATGACGAAGCGGGTGCGATGATTCGTTACGATGTGTTCGCTAGCAGCAATGCGTTATTATTAATTGATCCAGAAATGATTTTAGATTCTCCAAAAGAACTACTTGTTGCGGGAATTGGTGATACATTAGCAAAATGGTACGAAGCAGATGTGATTATTAACGCTTTACCGAGTAAATCTGTTGAAATCGAAATTGCCCACATTGCTGCGAAAATGTGTCGTGATAACTTGTTAGAGTTCAGTGAAGAAGCACTCGCTGCCATGGATAAACAAGAGCTAAATGAAGCATTCGTTAAAATTATCGAAACAAACATTTTAGTTGGTGGAATGGTTGGTGGTTTTGGGGACGATTATGGTCGTTGTGCTGGTGCGCATTCGATTCATGACGCGCTAACGATGGTTCCAGAAACGCATCACTTATTGCATGGTAATAAAGTAGCGTATGGAATTTTAGTACAATTAGTTATTGAAAATCGTTGGGATGAAATCGAACAACTATTACCGTTTTATTCCAAACTAGGTCTTCCAATGAGTTTATACGATATGGGGCTTGCGACACTTGCGGATGATACGCTTATTGCAGTTGCTAAGCGCGCCACGGAACCACATGAAACAATCCATATGATGCCAGGTGAAATGACGGCAGAAGTCGTGTTAAATGCGATGAAACAACTGGAAGATAGTATGGCAATGAAACGAGTGACGAAGTAAAAATGATTATTCGGAAAGAACAACCACAAGATTATCAGGCGATTCGTCACGTGAATGAGGAAGCTTTTAAAGGTAGTGTGGAAGCCGACTTAGTTGAAAGCATTCGGGCATCTGATTATTATCAGCCGGGATTATCACTTGTAGCAGAAGCGGAGAATGGCCGCATTGTTGGCTATATTATGTTTAGCGAAATTTCGCTTGAGACAGCTGGGCGCAGTAGGTTTATTTTGGCGCTTGCCCCACTAGCTATTTTACCTGAATATCAAGGGATGCGAGTGGGTTCCAGACTAATGGAAGAAGGTATCCGGTTATCACGCGAAAAAGCATATCCGGCCATTGCTGTGCTTGGACATGCTGATTATTATCCGCGATTTGGATTTATTCCTTCTGAGCAGTTTGCGATTCCAGCACCATTTGATGTGCCGGCTGAATACTTTATGTTTTTAGAACTGTATGATGGTAGTTTAGAAAATTTAGCTGGTACTATTCATTATCCAGCAGCCTTTTCAGTAAATGCTTAATTAGAAAAAAATGAAATAATAAATGAACGGAACAAATTCTCGGAAGGGGATAGGTTCCGTTTTTTTGTCGTAATAATCCCAACCGAACGGCGCAACTCTTTGTCACGTAGCGCAATACTTTTCGTTTCTTTAAAAATCGCCCCATCTAAAATCATTTCCGGCAAAATGCTAATACCGAGTCCAGCCCCGACCAGTCCTTGAATCGTATAAAAATCTCTACTTTGAAAAGCAATTTGTGGCGTGAAGCCTTTTTTATTGGCGGCTTTTGTCACAATTTTATATAAATCAAAGTCTTCCGGGTAAAGAACGAATTTTTCGGAAGCAAGTTCTTTTAAGGAAACATTAAAGTTTTCAGCAAGCGGATGGTTCTCGGGAACGATTAACTTCAATTTTTCATCAAAGAAACGAATGGCTTCGATTTGGTCGCTAGATTCGGGAACAGGTGATAAGAAAGTCATGTCGAGTGCGCCGTTAAGTAGCATTTCGGTAAGCTCTTCATTGGTTCCTTCCATAAATTTATAGGTGATTTGTGGGTATTTTTCGCGAAAAGTAGAAATGACGGATGGCAAAACTTTGGTCGAAAGTGAGTTAGGCAAGCCAACACGGACGGTTCCTTTCGCAGGATCGGTGTATTCGGTTACGAGCGCTTCGGCTTTTTGCAATTCATTTAAAGCGATGGCGGATTGCTTAAGAAATTCTTGACCGACACTTGTGAGCTGCATATTTCTACCAACACGATCAAATAAATGCACACCAAGTTCTTCTTCTAGTTTCGTTATCTGTCTACTTACGGCAGATTGGGCTACGTGCAAATTCTCACTAGCTTTGGTCATATGCTCGACGCGGGCTACTTCCATAAAATACTTTAATTGTCGTAGTTCCATTTCTTACCTCCGATTGTTCTCGAAATGAGATTGTTTTATTCTATTATATATATTGTTTCGATAAATGAAAAGGAATAAAATAGATACTACAAGAAATGTAAGGTAAGCTGAATCGCTGGTTAATTATCAGTTAATTTGAATAATTACCAGAAAGACCTACAAAGATTCGGTTTTTGAAGAGGAGGAACTAGGATGAAACAAACTAATTTACCAAAAAAACATGGCCTATACAATCCAGAAAATGAGCACGATGCTTGTGGAATTGGCTTCGTAGCAAATATTAAAAAGATTTCTTCTCATAAAATTGTTGAGCAAGGTATTCATATGCTTTGCCAATTAAAGCACCGTGGCGGAGAAGTTGGCGGGGATACGGGCGATGGCGCTGGTATTTTACTTGAAATTTCTGACTCGTTCTTCCGACGTGAATGTAGCAAATTAGGAATTAATTTGCCTGAAAAATATCATTATGCGGTGGGTATGTTTAATTTCCCACAAACTAAAACCGAACGCGAATGCTTAATGGCAGAAACAGAAAAATTGATTGCGAGTGAAGGGCAAATTTTTCTTGGCTGGCGCGAATTACCAACCGATGTAACAAAAGTTGGCGCGGGAGCAAGAGAAACAGAACCAGCAATTTATCAACTATTTATTCAAAAAAATGCTGAGCTAGATGAAGCGGAATTTGAACGTGCACTTTATTTAATTAGAAAACAAGTCGAAAAGTTTGCTCAGACTTCTGAACAAATTACAGAAACTTTCTACGTTCCAAGTTTATCAACGCGAACGGTTATTTTTAAAGGAATGTTACTACCAGAACAAATCAATCAATATTATTTAGATTTAGCGGATCCAGCATATGTATCGGCTTTTGCGTTAGTGCATTCGCGCTTTTCAACGAATACGTTTCCGAGTTGGGAGCGGGCGCATCCGTATCGTTATTTAATTCATAACGGTGAAATTAATACGCAACGAGGCAATGTTAACTGGATGAAAGCTCGGGAGAAAAGAGCAGAATCTGGTTTACTTGGTGACGATTTAGCGAAGTTACTACCAATTATTGATGAAAGTGGTAGTGATTCAGCGACTTTAGATAATGCGCTAGAATTTTTAGTGCAGGCAGGGCGTTCGTTACCTCATGCGGCGATGATGCTTATTCCAGAACCTTGGGACAAAAATCCACACATGACAGACCCGAAACGCGCTTTTTACGAGTATCATAGTACATTAATGGAGCCTTGGGATGGACCGACTTCGATTTCATTTACGAATGGTCGCGTGATCGGGACAATTTTGGATAGAAATGGTTTACGTCCGGCGCGTTATTATGAAACGAAAGACCATACGATTATTTATTCTTCGGAAACGGGCGTTGTACCTGTTGATTCGAGTGAGATTATTCGCAAAGAAACGGTTGGCGCGGGAACAATGTTGTTAATCGATTTAGAAGAAGGACGCATTGTGACGGACGCGGAGTTAAAAGCAGAACTGACAACCGAAAAACCATACCGTGAATGGCTGAATGCGGAAATGACGGAGATTGCTGACTTAGTATCAGCAGATTTAGATTACGAAGCGATGGATAAGTCCGAACGCTTTAAAAAACAACGTGCATTTGGTTACACGCAAGATGAATTAAATAAAATTTTGATTCCGATGGTAACAGAGAAAAAAGACCCAATGGGCGCAATGGGTTATGACGCGCCACTTGCCGTTTTAAGTCAACGTCCGCAAGTATTATTTAATTATTTCAAACAACTTTTTGCGCAAGTTACGAACCCGCCGATTGATGGGATTCGCGAAGAAACAGTTACTTCTGCGATGACGCTGCTCGGGGATGAAGGGAATATTTTAAATCCTACTGCGAAAAATGCGAACCGAATTCGCTTGAAAACACCAATTTTATCACGAAAAGAATTTGCGGCTCTTGCGCAGCAAACGAAATTCGCGAAACAAACCGAAACATTATCCATTTTATTTAAAGCAGAAGAACGTGACAGTTTAGAGGCGCGATTGGAAGCATTGTTTATAGAAGCCGATAAAAAAATCGCAGGTGGCGCCGAGTTGCTTGTGCTAACAGATGATGGCGTAGATGCGGATTGGATTGGCATTCCTTCATTGCTAGCTGTAAGTGGCTTGCACCATCATTTAGTTAAAGCGGGGACGCGGACACAAGTGAGTATTATTGTGAAAACAGCGGAAGCGCGCGATGTGCACCAATGTGCGTTATTAATTGGCTACGGGGCGGATGCCGTATTCCCAAGTCTAGCTATTGATACATTTGACGGTTTAATTAAAGAAGGACGTATTAAAGGTTTTACGCTTGATGAGGCAGAAAGTCGTTATATTGAAGCAATTACAGACGGCATTTTGAAAATCATGTCGAAAATGGGAATATCTACTGTCCAAAGTTACCGTGGTGCGCAGATTTTTGAAGCAATCGGTATTGGCGATGATGTGATTAAAAACTATTTCCCAGGTACAGCTTCACAAATTGGCGGTATTCCACTTGAAGTAATTGCCCAAGAAGCTTGGTTGCGTCACCGCGAAGCCTATCATGATATCGGCTACCAAAGTTTCACGCTTAATACTGGCGGCGAATATCAGTGGCGTTCAAACGGTGAATACCATGTGTACAATCCATTAGCAATTCATTCTTTACAACAAGCGACGCGCGAAAATGACCGCGAAACATATAATTTATATTCAGATTTAATGCAAAATCAAAATAATGCCTTTTTAAGAGGGCTGCTAACATTTACAAGTGATCGCAAGCCGATTCCACTGGACGAGGTAGAGCCAGCAGAAGCTATTTTCAAACGATTTAAGTCAGGTGCGATGTCATATGGTTCGATTAGCCAAGAAGCTCATGAGGCGCTTGCTATCGCGATGAATCGAATCGGCGGAAAAAGTAATAGTGGGGAGGGCGGAGAAAATCCGAACCGCTTTACTCCAGACGAAAATGGTGACTGGCGCAGAAGTGCAATCAAACAAATCGCTTCTGGTCGTTTCGGCGTAACAAGTCATTATTTGGTTAACGCAGAAGAATTGCAAATCAAAATGGCTCAAGGCGCAAAACCAGGCGAGGGAGGTCATTTGCCAGGGAACAAAGTGTATCCATGGATTTCGAAAACACGTGGTTCAACAACAGGTGTCGGCCTGATTTCACCACCGCCACACCATGATATTTATTCGATTGAAGATTTATCGCAACTGATTTTCGATTTAAAAAATGCGAACCAAAATGCGCGCGTTAACGTGAAGCTAGTTTCGAAAACTGGTATTGGTACGATTGCAGCTGGGGTTGCGAAAGGGAATGCCGACGTTATCTTGGTAAGTGGTTATGAAGGTGGAACTGGTGCTGCCGCAAGAACGAGTATCCGTCACGCGGGTGTACCGTGGGAAATCGGCTTAGCAGAAACGCACCAAACATTACTTTTAAACGGCTTAAGAAATAAAGTCGTTGTCGAAACAGATGGAAAACTTATGACAGGTAAAGATGTCTTAGTTGCCGCGATGCTAGGAGCGGAAGAATTCGGATTTGCTACTGCACCACTTGTAACACTTGGTTGCGTCATGATGCGCGTTTGCCATTTAGATACATGTCCGGTTGGTGTAGCAACGCAAAATCCAGAACTTCGTAAAAAATTCAACGGCTCTGCGGACTATGTTGTAAACTTCTTCCATTTTATCGTGGCAGAAATGCGTGAAATGATGGCGGAACTTGGCTTCAGAAGTTTGACAGAAGTTATTGGACATAAAGAGTTACTAACAACTCACGAGAAAAAAGAGGCACATTGGAAAGCGAAATACATCGATTTTTCGAATATGCTTTACAGTGATGATTTCTATAAAAATCAAGTCCAATACTGCACAAAACAACAAGACCACAAAATTGACCAAACTCTCGATATGCGTGAAATTGTGCCATTAATTAAACCAGCACTTGAAAATGGCGAAAAAGTAACTGGAACTTTCGCTGTACGCAACATTGACCGTGCAATTGGGACGATTGCTGGATCCTTTATTAGTAAAAAGTACGGCGCAGAAGGTTTGCCAGAAGATACGATTTCACTTGATTTTGTTGGTTCTGCGGGTCAAAGCTTTGGTGCTTATACGCCACTTGGTATGACACTTCGAATTCACGGTGATGCCAATGACTACTTCGGCAAAGGGCTTTCTGGTGGTAAATTGATTGTTAGTCCAGATGCGAAAACGCCAATCAAACCACATGATTCTGCGATTGTCGGAAATGTAACGTTATACGGTGCAACTGGCGGATATGCTTATATGCACGGAAAAGCTGGCGCACGATTTGCCGTTCGTAACAGTGGTGCGACAGCGGTTGTTGAAGGTATTGGCGACAATGGTTGTGAATATATGACAGGTGGTGCAGTAGTCATCCTCGGCGAAATTGGCGAGAACTTTGCGGCCGGAATGTCTGGTGGAGTGGCTTATATTTATACGAACAATAAACAAGAAACTACTACCAAAATCAATCATGAACTTGTTAATAGTCGTTCCACATTAGAAGCATCTGAATTAGCTAAATTGAAGCAACTAATCGAACAACACGCAAGCCTTACTGGAAGCGAGTTTGCCCAAGCTATTCTCAGCAATTGGGAAGCGGAACAAGCGAATTTCATTTTCGTTATTCCAAATGAATATGAAATGATGCTAACAAGAATCACAACGCTTGAACAAACTGGAAAAACACACGATGAAGCAGAATTACAAGCTTTTTATGAGCATAAAGATGGAAAATTAGTTGCCGGAGCGGCGAAATAGAGAGGAGTGAAACCATGGGAAAAGCAACTGGATTTATGGAATATGACCGAATCCCTTCTCCCGGACGCGATCCGAAAAGTCGGACGCGTGACTGGAATGAATATAGTTTACCAATGCCGGCAGCTGACTTAACGTTACAAGCTGCACGTTGTATGGATTGTGGTGTACCGTTTTGTAGCGTTGGGATGGAAATTAAAAATGGCGTATCAGGTTGTCCGCTGCATAATTTAATTCCAGAGTGGAACGATGCAGTTTATCGGGGTGACTGGTATGAAGCGTTACAACTACTATTAAAAACAAATAACTTTCCAGAGTTTACTGGTCGTATTTGCCCAGCGCCTTGTGAAGGTGGCTGTACAGTAGCAATTTCAGAACCAGCAGTAGGAATTAAATCAATTGAAAAAGCAATTATTGACCGCGGTTTTGAAGAGGGATGGATTAAACCTGCTCCTCCTAAAAAGCGCACAGGTAAACGAATTGCCGTGATTGGTTCTGGTCCTGCGGGGCTTGCTTGTGCCGATCAATTAAATAAAGCTGGTCATAGCGTAACGGTCATTGAAAAAAGTGACCGAGTTGGTGGCTTATTAATGTACGGCATTCCAACAATGAAACTCGAGAAAGAACAAGTAACACGTCGAGTGAATTTAATGGCAGAAGAAGGCGTTGAATTTGTGACTGGCGTTGCAGCTGGTACGGATATTACTTTTGAAGAACTACGCACAGAGTATGATTCGATTGTACTTGCAACAGGCGCTGGTAACGCACGCGATATTCCACTTGCTGGACGTGATGCAGCTGGTATTCACTTCGCTGTGCCGTATTTAACACAAAGTACGCGCGACAATTTGGACAACGGCGGGGTGCAAACACTTTCTGCTAAAGGCAAAAATGTCGTAATTATCGGTGGCGGTGATACTGGTGCTGACTGTGTGGCAACGGCATTAAGACAAGGTGCAAAGAGTATTTATCAATTCGGTATTCAAGACAAACTTCCAGAATTACGCGACGGTGAAAACCCTTGGCCACAATATCCACGTGTATTCAAAATGGATTATGCGCACGAAGAAGCAGAGGCTGTTTATGGAAGAGATCCACGTGAATATCTCATCAATACTACTTCTTTTGAAAAAGATGCAGCAGGGAATCTGGTTGGTCTTCATACGGTAGAAGTAGTGGAAGATAAGGCTGCTAGAACGTATACACCTGTAGAAGGAAGCGAAAAGTATTTTGACGTTGATATGGTTTTAATCGCCATTGGTTTTGCTGGTACAACCGAAGATATTTTCACAAATTTTGGCGTAGGAAAAACAGACCGCCATACGATTGATGCTGCTAAAGGATTCTATCGTACAAGTGAAGAAGGTGTGTTCGCTTGCGGAGATGCGCGTCACGGTCAAAGTTTAGTCGTAACCGCAATTGCAGAAGGAAGAGAAGCGGCTCGTGAAGTAGACTTTTAC
The DNA here is from genome assembly GCF_014229095.1 of Listeria cossartiae subsp. cayugensis. Classification (GTDB taxonomy): domain Bacteria; phylum Bacillota; class Bacilli; order Lactobacillales; family Listeriaceae; genus Listeria; species Listeria cayugensis. The sequence goes on from NZ_JAARZC010000006.1 coordinate 50,106, forward strand.
TTGATGGGCGAAACATTTTTACCTTAATAGAAAAAGAGCTTATCCTCAAAAGGGTAAGCTCTTTTTTTGACCAATTATTTCATTCCTGAAACATTGAAGCCTTTTAAAATGTATTTTTGGAAAGTCATAAAAATCAAGATAATTGGAATAACCATAAAGGTTGCACCAGCCATTTGTAACGCGTAGTTGCTGCCGTATTGTCCTTTTAGAAGTTGAAGTCCTACTGATAGGGTGTAGAATTTTTCGTCGTTGGCAATGATTAACGGCCATAAGAATGAGTTCCAACCAGCGATAAAAGTGAGAATTCCTTGGACTGCAAGCACTGGGCGGGAAATCGGAATAACGATCCGCCAGAAAATGTAAAACTCGCTAGCGCCATCCAGTCTTGCCGCTTCTAGTAAATCGTCGGAAATGGTGGACATAAATTGGCGGAATAAGAAAATCCCGAAGGCGCCAACTAGTCCTGGAAGTACAATCCCTGTCATAGTATTGGTTAATCCGGCCGCATTAAGCAGTAGATAAACTGGAATCATCGTTACTTGTCCGGGAATCATCATCGTAGCAAGCACGAGATAAAACAACTTGTTTTTCCCTTTAAATTTAAATTTAGCAAAACCGTAACCCGCCATCGCATTTAAAAATAAACCGAAAAACGAGAAGAATACAATGATTAATGTGTTTTTTAAGTAAATAGCAAAGTCCATTTCAGTGAATAGTTTGGTGAAATTATCTAGTGTGAACGTTTCTGGCCAAATAGTAGGTGGGATTTTTAAAATTTCAGCATCCGTTTTCAAAGAGGAGAGAACCATCCAAATGAACGGTAAAATCATAAAGAATCCGCCAACCGTTAAAATAGTAATAACGGCAATTTGAGCACCACGTGATTTTTGTCTATATTGATTCATTTATAACACTCCTCTCTTAAATATCCCCGCCATTATTTTTACGCTGAATCCGGAATTGGATAATCGTGATAATAATAATCGCGATAAACAAGATAAATGATCCAGCCGCCGCATAACCAAATTTACTTAATTGGAAACCGTTTTGATAAATAAAGAGGGCGACTGAGTTCGTGCTATCGAGCGGCCCGCCTTCCGTCATGACGAACGGTTCCTCGAAGAATTGCAACCAACCAATCATCGTCGTTACAGTTACAAAGAAAATCGCAAAACGAAGCATCGGTACAGTAATTTTAAACAATTGTTGACGACTATTAGCACCGTCAAGCGATGCAGCTTCGTAGTATTCACGCGGAATCCCTTGAAGAGCTGCTAAGAAAATAATCATATTCACACCGATAGCCCGCCACACAGCGAGGATAATCAGTGAAATTTTCGCAATCGTAGGATCTTGTAGCCAAGGAACAGGGCCAAGGTCTAAAAAGGAAAGTAAATAATTAAGTAAACCAAACCGTGGATTATATAAGTAACTCCAAACAACTGCCACAGCGACAACGTTTGTAATCGAAGGCGTATAGAAAATTAACCGAAAAAACTGGAAAATCTTCGCTTGCGAAAAGTTAATCATCAGCGCAATCCCAAGCGAACAAACGATAACAAGTGGAACGCCAATAATAACATAGAAAAGGGTGTTAAAAATAGATTTTAAAAATACCGGATCTTGCATAATATTGACGTAATTATCTATCCCAATAAAGTTAATTTTAGAATAATCGGCAAGCCCGACTAAATCGATATCTGTAAAACTAATAACAAAAGCAAGCAAAATCGGAAGTAACGAAAACAGAAGAAGTAAAAACAGTGCTGGCGAAATAAACAAATATGGCGTGTTTTTATTTAGAAATTGTTTCATAACATCAGTTCCATTCTAAAAGGGCAAATGGCAGACTAGAATCATTTGCCCTTTTTATTCGTTATTTTTTAAGAAGGGTTTCTACTTGATCGTTAAATGTATCCATTTGTGTTTGTACATCTGCACCACCACGATAAATTTGTTCCCAAGATTTTCCGTATAATTGAGCGATTTCTTCAAATTGCGGGATAAGTGGCATTGGTTCTGCCGTTTTCATTTGTTCGCCGAATACTTTGTAGTAAGGATCGTTTTTCAGCATATCATCTTCCCAAGCATCCATACGAGCTGGCATCGAGTTAGTATCTTTCAACCAAGATAACTGCACGTCAGGTTGGCTCATGTAGTCCATGAATTTCAGAGCATCCTCTTTTTTATTACTATATTTGAAAATGGATAGGTTAGCGCCACCAAGACTTGATTCGTTATTTTCTTTTTTAGGTAATACTGCAGTTGCCCATTTTCCGTCAATATCAGGGGCAGTGTCTTTCAGTGTATTAACCATCCACGGACCACTCATGAACATTGGCACGATTCCGTCGCCGCCAAAGCTTTGGGACGCATCTAAACCAAGGTCAGTGTCTGGAGCAGAACCGTTTTTAATGAAGCTTTCTAAATAACTGACAGAATCAACAAATGGTTTTTTGTTAAATACAGGAGTACCATCTTTATCGAAAAGAGGGGAGCCATTTTGACGTCCGAAAATGAAACCAGTTGTTTGTTCATTTGGATCAATGGCAAAACCGTACATGTCTTTACCGCGTTTGGAAAGTTTAAGCGCAGCATCGGAAAGTTCATCCCATGTTTTTGGTGCTTCGTTATAGCCAACTTTTTTTAGTAAATCGGTACGATAGAATAATACGCGCGTTTCTGCATACCACGGAACACCGTAAGTTTTACCATCAAATTGCGTTGTTTTCACCGAACCAGGGAAAAATAAATCGGAGTTCATATTTTTACTTTTTTCTACGTCTTTTGTAATATCAAGTAATGCGCCAGCTTCGACGAATTCAGGCATCCAAGTAGTTCCCATTTGGACTACATCGGGGCCGGATTTGGAAGCGACTGCTGTAAGTAATTTATCATGTGCATTTGCCCAAGGAATAACTTGGACTTTCACTTCGATGCCAGTGTCTTTCGTGAATTTTTGTGCGAGTTCTTTTAATGATTTGGCTTCATCTCCCATAGCCCAAACGTTTAACACTTTCGAATCGCTCGAATTCATATCATCCTTCGATCCGCCACATGCCATTAATACTAAACTAAGCGACAACACTAAAGCTAAAACGACAAACATCTTTTTCTTCATGATTTTTCCTCCATTTTTTTGTTTTTTTCAAAGCAACTTGACTAACTAAAAGCTGTTAAAGAATAAAAACTGTTGTACGGAACTTGTGCACCGTACGGGATGAAGCAAATTGTGAAAATTAATTCACATACACAATATTTCATAGAAACGTTTCGACAAGGTTATTATAGTATATTATGTAATCGGTTTCAAGTGAATTGCAATTTTATTTTTTTATAAGTAGGGTTATTGGTTATGTATCAACGCTTTATGCTTGATAAATTTTTTTTGAATGGATTTTATTGAAAACGAGATAGTATAGAAGAAACGTGGAAATCGAATCATTTAACCATGTGAATGTCGTTTTTGGTTGACTAAAGAAAAGAAAGCGCTTATACTGTTGTTATATTTGAATAGAAACGTTTCGAAAAATGTGTTCAGGAGGTTCCTATGAAACAAGAAAAAGTGCAAGATTTAGTCAATCAAATGACATTAGATGAAAAAATTGCCCAATGTCTTCAACTTTCCCCTTTTCTTTTTAAAGGTACAAACAAAAATGCAGAACTTACAGGGCCACTTCTTCAAGAAATGAAATTAACGGATGCGCAGACTGAAAATGCGGGTTCGGTACTTGGATCAAGTTCGGCGCTTGATATGATTGGTATTCAAGAAGCTTACTTAAAAACAAATCGACTAGGAATTCCGCTTGTTTTTATGGCGGACGTTATACATGGTTATAAAACTGTTTTTCCAATTCCACTTGCACTCGGTTGTTCGTTTGACCGGGAAACTGTTCGAGTGATGGCGGAAGTTTCGGCATTTGAAGCAACAGCGGAAGGGCACCATGTTACTTTTTCCCCAATGCTTGATTTAGTGCGGGATCCGAGATGGGGTCGTGTAATGGAATCAACTGGTGAAGATCCCTTTTTAAACAGCGAACTTGGGAAAGCGATGGTTGCTGGTTACCAAGGTGATGTGAGCGAACTTGCTGAAAACAAAGAGCGAATGGCTGCTTGTGTGAAACATTTTGCGGCATACGGGGCAGCGGAGGCTGGACTGGAATACAATACGGTCAATATGTCTACACGCGAACTATATCAAAATTATTTACCTGCTTATAATGCAGCAATCCAAGCAGGAGCTAAATTAGTTATGACGGCATTTAATGTGGTGGACGGGGTTCCGGCGACAATGAACAAATGGCTGAATCGTGATGTTTTACGCGGTGAAATGAATTTCGATGGCGTACTTATTTCTGATTGGGGTGCGGTCGCTGAAGTGATTAACCACGGAACTGCCAGAAATCCGAAAGAGGCGGCGCAATTTTCGATGGAGGCAGGCGTTGATTTGGAAATGATGACGACTTGCTATATTCATGAATTAAAAGGCTTGATTGAGGAAGGAAAACTAGCTGAAAGTCTTTTAGATGAAGCCGTGTTGCGGATGTTGCATTTGAAAAATGATTTAGGACTTTTTGAAGATCCGTATCGTGGTTTGAAAAATAGCGATCGTTCAGAAGACATTTTAACTGATGAAAGCCGCTTGAAAGCGCGCGCTGCTGGAGTAGAGTCAGCTGTTTTATTAGAAAATAAAAATCACTTACTTCCTTTAGCTAAAACGACGAAATTGGCACTAATTGGTCCACTTGCTACATCACCTGATATTCTCGGTGGTTGGAATGTATACGGCGAAGAGAAAGATGGCATCAATGTGGAAACGGGCTTACGCGAGGTGTTTGAAACAATCACAACTGTCTCGACGGATTATATAGAATTTACCGAGGAAGATAAAGCTTCGATTGAGGAAGCCGTGAGCCATGCAGAAGTGATTGTTCTTGCGCTAGGTGAGAAAAATGAATGGGGCGGAGAAGCAGGAAGCCTCGCAACCATTCGTTTACCAGAAGCACAATACGACTTAGCCAAATTTGTACAAACGCTTGGGAAACCGGTAGTTATCACTTTATTTAATGGTAGACCGTTAGAAGTTAAAGAATTAGCGGAAGCCAGTGATGCGCTTCTCGAATTATGGTTCCCGGGTACAGAAGCGGGCCGCGTTACTGCGGATTTATTAAGTGGGGCGAGCAATCCTTCTGGAAAATTAGCGATGTCCTTCCCGCAAACGACCGGTCAAATTCCAGTTTACTATAACCATTTACGCACTGGTCGACCACAAACACCAGAAAACAAAGGTGAGCGCTATGTATCGCATTATCTCGATATTCCGAACGAACCATTTTATCCATTTGGTTACGGAAAAAGTTATAGCGAATTTGAATTAACAACGGCCGATATTCCGAAAGAATTGCCTCTAGGTGAGTCGCTTCATGTGGAGGTAACAATTAAAAATACGAGTAAAATCGCTGGAAAAGAAGTCATTCAAGTGTATTTGCAAGATGTGACAGCAAGCATTTCACGTCCTGTCAAAGAACTAAAAGCTTTTGAAAAAGTGGCGCTTCTAGCTGGCGAAGAAAAAACAGTTTCATTTGAATTAACGAGCGAAGCATTTTCTTTCTACAACCATCAACTTGAAAAAGTGCAGGAACCGGGACTTCACCGTGTTTTTGTTGGGACGAGCAGTGAAAATGTAGACGTTTTTGAACTGGAAGTAGGTGGCTATCTGTGACAAAATTAAAAGAAATTAAAAAAGCAGATTTATCGGCGGCGTTTTATCCAAGTGGGGAGCTTGCTTGGTTGAAATTAAAGGATCTGATGTTGAATCAAGTCATTCAAAATCCGTTAGAAAATCGCTTATCACAAATCTATGTACGAGCGCATTTGGCTGATAAAGTGAAGGCATATCCGCTTTTAACCGCAGATGCAGAAGTCGGTTTTAATGAGCATGGGGTTGAATATCGCGGGACAGTTGGGCCGTTTGCATACACGGTGCAAATGCAATTCCATTCGCGTGGCTGGTTTTATGATATAACGGTGGATGGTGCAGGAAATTTTGATCTTGTGTATTTGCAAGATTTAGGCCTTGCAGAACAAGCGGCAGTGCGGACAAATGAAGCTTACATGTCGCAATACATTGATTATCATGTGACAGAAGGTGCGACTGGTTTCACGATTCAAGCTCGCCAAAATCAACCACAAAACAATCGCTTTCCGGCAGTCCAAATCGGTGCTTTGACGAACATTATTGGCTATGCAACAGATGGTTTCGATATGTATGGCACCAATTATAAAATAACGAGTGAACTAGCAGCACTTGCGCAAAAATCACTACCAAATCGTGTATATCAATATGAATTCGCGCAAATCTCCTTACAAACAGAAGCATTTTCAAATCACGCAGAAACAACTTTTTATGGCTATGCAACCGAGAATCAACCAAAAGCATCTGGCGCGCCATTTGAAAATATCGCCGAAATAAAAGCGAGTATTCCGGAGCAAGCCTATCAGCCAAGTAAAAAAGCGATCCGCGACAAAAACATCGGAACAGCTATCACGGGCGAACCAATTTCCGAAAAATGGCTACAAGCGAACTTCCCAGACAGAATTCAAGAAGAAAAACAAAACGGCGCACTGCTATCCTTTTTCACACCAAGCTATGCACATGTTGTGATGCGCGAAAAAGAGGCTGAATTAGAACGTCCACATGGCAGCATTTTGCTAGACAAAGTGGATGTTTTAAACCCGGAAGCAACTCTTTCGGCGACAACATACATGTACGGTGCATTTTTATCGCAATTGGTTGCAGGGAACACAAATATGAACAAATGGAATAGCCATGCGCGCAATCCGCTGAACATTTTGCAAACAAGTGGTGTAAGAGTTTATATTGAAGAAGATGGTGAACTACGGCTACTCGGCGTACCATCTGTGTGGGAAACGAGCACGAACTATTCAACTTGGTATTACCAGTGGAATGATGATTTAATCACTGTCAAAACGACCTTAACCGCTGCAAGCAAAGAGGCATTCGTCACCATCCATTCCAAAAAAGGTCATCCATATAAATTGGTACTAACTAACCAAGTCACAATGGCCACGAATGAATACGACACAACCGTGAAAAAAGAAATAAAAGCTGGCGTCGTTACTTATTTCCCATCAGCAGATTCACCCATTTTAGATACTTACCCGGCACTTCAATTCCGCGTGGACGGTACTTATAACGACATCACAGACGAAAGTTATTTTGCGAAAGATTATGCCGGAACAGCTGGATTAGACGTTTTCGTATTTGAACCAACAGATAGCGCAACATTCCACGTTCAAGCAAAACTGACCGCTGAATTTGCAGAAAAGCAGCCAGATTTAGAAGCAGCTACAAAAGAAATTCGCACTAGCTATGACGAATTAACCGCCCAATTTCATTTAAACCACCAAAGTACAACGGCGGAAAAACTAAACTTAACGGTGTATTGGTATGCGCACCAAATGCTCGTTCATTACGCATCGCCGCACGGTTTAGAACAGTATAGCGGGGCGGCTTGGGGAACACGTGACGTAAGTCAAGGACCATTTGAATTTTTCCTTGCGACCGGGAACAAAGCTGTTTTACGCCAACTTGTATTAACAATCTTTTCCCACCAATACAGGGATACTGGTGACTGGCCGCAGTGGTTTATGTTTGATAAATATACATCGATTCAACAAGAAGAAAGTCACGGCGATGTCATTGTTTGGCCGCTGAAAATTATTGGTGATTACTTGGAAATGAGCGGAGATGCAGGGATACTCGAAGAAGCGATTCCGTTTGTTGACCGTGAATCGAAAACATTCACAACTGAAAAAGGGACGCTGTTAGAGCATATTGAATTAGCTGTACAGACAATTGAAGCCCGCTTTATGAAAGGAACGGCGCTTTCTAATTACGGTGATGGTGACTGGGACGATACGCTTCAACCTGCAAATGCGCAATTGAAAAAAAATATGGTTTCCAGCTGGACAGTTGCTCTAACGTATCAAACATTTAAACGATTAGCGACATTCTTGCCAGCAGGAGATGAATACGGCGCTTTAGCAAAACGAGTTCAAGCTGATTTTGCTAAATATATGACAGCGGATACCGACGTCATTCCAGGTTTCCTCTATTTAGAAGAAGGAAAAGCACCGGTTTGGATGATTCATCCGGAAGACAAAGAAACTAATATTAAGCATCGTTTAATTCCACTAACGAGAAGCGTAATTGCCGAACTCGTTGATAAAAAACAAGCAAGTCGCAATTTTGACATTATAGGTGAGCATTTACTTCATCCGGATGGCGTGCGTTTAATGAGTGAGCCAGCGCATTATGCAGGTGGTGTAAGTACGCACTTCAAACGGGCTGAGCAAGCGGCGAATTTTGGTAGAGAAGTTGGTTTGCAATATGTCCATGCGCATATTCGCTATATCGAAGCACTTGCAAAAATTGGCGACACAGGAGCTTGGCATATGCTTGATATTATTAATCCAATCAATATTAAAGAAGTTGTACCAAACGCGGAGCTACGCCAAAGCAATACGTATTTCAGTAGTTCTGACGCCGCATTTTTAGATCGTTATCAGGCACAAAATGAATTCGGTCGCGTGAAAGAAGGGACTATTCCAGTGAAAGGCGGCTGGCGGATTTATTCGAGTGGTCCAGGAATATACTTGCATCAGCTAATTAGTTCGGTTCTCGGCATTCGCCAAACAGAACAAGCGCTCATTTTTGATCCTATTTTGCCAGCAGATTTAAATGGGTTAGAATGCCACATTGAGCTGGATAATTACCCGCTAGATATCACGTTTGAAAGCGCAGATGAGGCCGGGATTTTGGTGAACGGAGAAAAACAACCTGTTGAAAATGAAGCGAATGCATACCGTACAGGCGCTCTCGTTTTACCTAAAAAGAACTTAACGACAAAATGTTCACAAATCACGATTAAATTTCAAAAAAATAACCGTCTCTAAGGTTGTTTTGTGTATAATAAAAGAAAACAGAAAAGGATGCGATTCACGTGGTAGGAATTAAAGATATCGCGAAAAAGGCAGGGGTTTCCATTTCAACAGTATCCTACGCGCTTAATGGCAGCCCAAAAGTGACCGAAAAAACGCGAAAACGAATTATGACCATCGCAAATGAATTGAATTATATTCCCAATATGGCAGCACGAACGTTAAAAACGAGAGAAACAAAAATTATCGGCGTCTATTTAACGAACTACGGCGGGATTTTTTACGGGACTTTACTGGAAGGTTTAACGCAAACGCTCTATAAACACGGATATGAACTCATTGCTTGCAGTGGCACGAAAACACACCGATTTTTACCCGAAAAAATGATTGATGGCGCTATTATTTTAGATGCGAATTTCCCGTCGAGCGAGATTATTAATTATGCTGATCGTGGTCATAAACTAGTCGTACTTGACCGCGAACTTACGCATGAAAATGTGAGCCAAGTCTTACTAGATAATAAAGGTGGGGCAACACTCGCGATTGATTATTTATCTACTAACTTTAAAGGTGATTTTTATGTGATAACTGGTCCAGATGATTCGTACGATGCAAGAGTTAGACTCGAAACGGCTAAACAAGAACTCGCTCGCTCTGGCGACAAAAAAGTGCATATTATCGAAGGCGATTTTTCCGAACAAAGCGGTGAAAAAGCAGCAGCCATTATCGCTAAAAACTGGAAAGCGCCCGTGTCCGTATTCGCTTTAAATGATAATATGGCTATCGGTATGTATCGCTATTTTGCTGGTACAGATTTAGAAATTGGCAAAGACGTCCGGATTATCGGCTTTGATAATACCGATATTAGTGAGTATTTAGTGCCACGCCTTGCTACTATCGAATATTCGAAGTACAAATGGGGCGCAGTGGCTGCTGACAAACTTGTCGAGCTGCTCGAAGGTGAAAAAGCCGAAAATGAAATAATCTATACAACTCGAATCAGTGGTCCATCGGTTTCAAACAATTAGTACGCTTTTTTCCTTATTTTAAGGTATACTTAAAATAAAATAAAAGGAGTTGTCGGCTAATGAAACTTGGAATTATGGGAACGAACTGGATTACAGACGCATTTATCGAAGGCGCAATTAATTCGGGTGAATGGAATCTTACGGCGGTATACTCGCGCACAGAAGAAAAAGCACGCGCATTTGGAGAAAAATACGGAGAGTTGACTTACTTCACTGATATTGAGAAAATGGGTCAATCAGACGCTTGCGATGCTGTTTATATTGCTTCGCCTAATGCACTTCATTATCAACACGCGGTCAGCTTACTGAAAAATAAAAAACATGTGATTGTCGAAAAACCAATTTTTTCCACAGTAGCAGAATTAGAGCATGCGCACCAAATTGCTCGCGAAAACAATGTCTTTTTATTTGAAGCAGCTCGCCACATCCAAGAACCAAACTTCAAACGGCTACAAGAAAGCATCGAAAAAGTTGGAACCATCCACGGTGCAACACTTGCTTACATGAAATATTCCTCTAGATATGATCAAGTTTTAAACGGCGAAGAACCAAATATCTTCTCCTTAAAATTCTCTGGCGGTTCCATTGTTGATTTAGGCGTTTATCCACTTTACTCAGCAATCACATTATTCGGTGAACCCGTAAAAGCGACTTATTTCGCGACTAAATTACCAACAGGCGTAGACGGACTTGGCCCGATTATTCTTGAATATCCAACATTCAACGTTACAATCATTCAAGGGAAAAATTCCCAATCCTTCTTACCAAGTGAAATTTATGGTCAAAAAGGAACGCTAATCGTGGACCCACTTACTGGGATTGAACATATTACTTTTTACGATAATGCAACAAAAGAAGAAGCTGAACTTGCTGGTCCAACTGTTGCTAATGATATGCAATTTGAAGCAGCTGAGTTTGCAAGAATTATCGAACAAAGCGACCGAGATACATATGAATACTTAGCTGACTTAAGCTTAAAAGTATTACGTGTCTCCAACGAACTACGTCACCAAAACGATATTTGGTTTGACGCGGAAAAATAATTTTTCGAAAAGCTAGGAAGAGGCTCGCGAGCTAATTCCTAGTTTTTTTATTTATAGCAACAAAAATCCTAAATAAAAGTGCAGACTTGCAGTAAGCATGGTATGATACAGAGAAGAACTAATAAAGGAGTCGGGTCATGACAGAATCAAATATCCCAAGCTTTTGGGCAGAAAAATGGAAAGAACATGGTTATGAAACGCCAACAGAGATTCAAAGCGCGATGTATCAACCAATCAAAGACGGGGCAGATGTACTCGCAGTATCACCAACAGGAACGGGGAAAACAGTAGCCTATGCGCTGCCAACCCTTGAAAAAATAGAAGCAATTCCAAAAACACAATGGCTCGTTTTAGCGCCATCTCATGAATTAGTTATGCAAATCACGGAAGTAATCCGTTCATGGTTACCAAGCGATGAATTGACGGTTATATCTTTAATCGGGGGAGCCAATGTCAAACGGCAAATCGAAAAGTTAAAGAAAAAACCGCAAATAATTGTAGCCTCTCCAGGCCGCGCGCTTGAGCTAATCAAACAAAAGAAAATTAAAATGCACGAAATCAAAACGATTACTTTGGACGAATGTGACCAACTACTTCGCCAAGAGAATTTTAAAAGCACACTTGAAATTGTCGAAAGTGCCGTTCGCGATCGCCAATTAACCCTTGTATCCGCAACAAAACTTGAAAATCCAGAAGCGTTTTTCGCGCAAACGGAAAATACACCAGTGATGCTAGAAGTGACAGCAAAACCAGAAGAGTTAACGAATGTAGAACATTTATACATGGACGTTGAGTCACGCGATAAAGCGACTTTATTACGTCGGATTTCTCACATTAAAGATATGCGCGGCCTTGTTTTTGTGAAAGACAAACCACGAATGGAAATTTTGCTTGAAAAACTGCATTACGATAAAGTAAAAGCAGCCGGAATTCACGGTGAAATTCGCAAAGAAAAACGCAAAAAATATCTCGACGACTTTAAAAAAGGTACTTTAACTTATTTAATCGTGACAGATGTTGCGGCTCGTGGCCTTGATATTGAGGATTTACCATACGTGATTCACTACGATTTAGCAGCCAGCGAAAAAGAATATACCCACCGTTCAGGTCGTACGGGACGAATGGGCAGATCAGGCACTGTTATTACTTTTGCCAACCCACGTGAAATAAGAACATTAAAACAATACTTAACCATCCACAATATAAAAGGGAAACAAGTGCGCTTCTACCAAGGAAAACTGCTTGACGGCGCTGTCCCTGAAAATAAAATTGCCAAAAAAGCAACTAGACCACCAAAACAAGTGCAAAAAGGCAAAAAAGACGATACGAAAAAACCATTCCGCAAAGATAAACCAAGTGGAACTGCTGGGGGACGTAAAGAAAAGCCTACTAATTCAGCGAAACCGGCACGTAATAACAAGCCAAATAAATTCAACAAAAAACAAAACAATTTTAAAAAATCATAAGCTGCGTGGAATGTTTTTCTCTCTTGATAGAAAGGAAAGCATTCGCGCTTTTTTGTTAGTTAATTTTTATCGTTGCGAGGATGCCATTTAAAAAGGTATAATGGAAACATAGAGTTTCAAAAAGGAGTAGAGTAGATGTCTAGTAGAAAAGAAGAAGTCCTCCAACTTCTAAACGCAAAAGAAGAAAAAGTATCTGCAGCAGATGTCGCAGAATTGCTTCAAATGGACCGAGCGAACGCTAGTCGTTATCTAAATGATCTTTTTAAAGAACAAAAAATAGACAAACTTCCTGGGAAACCGGTATTTTATCAAGCTATCAAAACGACCGAACGGGCAACCGAACCAGCAGGGAACTTGCAAGAATCTGCTTTTGGACGATTAATTGGCTCGGAAGATAGTTTAAAAGTAAGTATCCAACAAGCAAAAGCCGCGATTTTATATCCACCAAATGGGCTTCATAGCTTGATTTTAGGTCGTACTGGGACAGGGAAATCACTTTTTGCCGAATGTATGTATCAATTTGCTAAGGAATCAGAAACCATTCCAGCTGATGCACCTTTTGTTTCGTTTAACTGTGCTGATTACGCACAAAATCCACAGCTTTTATTTGGCCATATTTTTGGGGTGATTAAAGGAGCATACACGGGAGCGGAAGAAACGCGCGAAGGCTTGCTGAAAAAAGCAGATGGCGGGATATTATTCCTTGATGAAATTCACCGCTTACCTCCAGAAGGACAAGAAATGCTCTTTACATTTATTGATAAAGGGGAATTCCGTCCACTCGGAGAAAGTGCGAATGTGCATCATGCGCAAGTCCAAATTATCGGTGCCACAACAGAATCACCAGATAATTTTCTGTTAGAAACGTTCACAAGACGTATCCCGATGACGATTACATTGCCATCCCTAGCAGAACGAAACTTGGAAGAACGTTATCAATTAGTAGAATTTTTCTTAAACCAAGAAGCGACCAGACTACATCAATCGATTCGCGTACATAGAAAAGCACTGATTGCCTTTTTACTTTATCATGCAAGCGCTAACGTTGGTCAACTGCAAAGAGACCTAAAACTGGCCTGTGCCAAAGCCTTTTTGCATTATAAAACCAAAACAGCCAATTATATTTTAATCGAGCAAGATGATTTACCAATTCACGTCCAAAAAGGTTTACTGCACTTAAAAGACGAACCAGAAAAACTAAATCGTTTAATTGATGTAGATAAATCCATTTTTAAATTCGTTGATACAAGTGACGCTTTGGTGGATATGGAAGATGTTCATGATGTCTACCATGCCATCCAAGAAAAAGCGGATCAGTTGATGAAAGAAGGGAAGGATCAAAGCGAGCTAGAAAAGGCGCTTTATGTCGATGTAGATCAATATTTCCACGACTACATGGTCCAATTGCCAACCCACCAAACAGCCAAAGAAATCATCGCACCAGCTGTTTGGGAATTAACCGAAAAAGTATATGCCATGGCGGAAGAAAAATTAAATCGCAAATACAATGAAAAAATGAAATTTGCCTTTTCGCTACATTTACAAAGCACAATTGAACGAGTACGCGAACAAAAACACATTATTCACCCTGATTTAAATAATATCCGCAAAAAATACCCAAAAGAATTCCAAGTGGCGATTGATTTATCTGCGCTAATTGAACAAGAGTTAAGTATCGAAATTCCTTTTGATGAAATTGGCTTTTTGACGATGTTTTTGACGGAAGAAGTAGTGGATACCTCGCTTGCACAAGAAAATCAAGTTGAAGTAATCGTCATGATGCACGGGCGCTCAACGGCAACAAGTATGGTAGAAACAGTGCAAGAACTACTAAGCATCGAAAGCGGAATTGCTCTTGATATGCCACTTACCGTCGAAGTAAAAGCAATGTACGAAAAACTAAAACAAACCGTAATCAAATTAAATCCAGTCAAAGGCGTACTCATCCTTTCCGACATGGGATCACTCACTTCTTTTGGGAATATGTTGACGGAAGAACTGGGGATCCGCACAAAAACGGTGACGATGGTAAGTACTCCAGTTGTATTAGAAGCGATGCGTAAAGCCTCATTAGGACGAGGCTTAGAAGATATTTATCAAAGTTGTGAGCAATTATTTGAAAATAAATATAAAGCACACGTCTTACGAGCAAAACCAGTAAAAAATGCGGTTATTTTCACTTGTTTCACGGGAGAAGGGGTAGCCGAGCAACTACGTAAAGTCGTTGCACCAATTATTGATGAAACGAAAATCGAAATTATCGTGCTACAATTCTTGCATAAAGAAGCTTTCCGCGAACGAATTGATCAATTGATGGAAGAATATAATATTCTAGCAATCATGGGTTCCGTAGCCTTTGAATACCGTGATATTCCATTCTTTAGCGCGCTGGAAGTTTTATCAGATGGCGGTTTAGAAGTTATTTCCAGAATTTTAAATGATGAAGTGCCATATGAAAAATTAATCGCCTCATTAGAAGGCAATTTACAAGCTGTAAGTTCCGCTGAGCAACTCGTTTACTTTTTACGAAAAGTGATTTCTGAATTGCAATTGCAGCTCAACGTAATACTGGAATCGGGTGTAGATATCGGCATGATTCTTCACTTGGCCTTCCTTATCGAGCGCGTAAAACTTGGTGCTGTAGATAGAGAATTCCCAGATTTAAATGAGTTTGCTAAAAACCACATGGTAGAAATGCAAATCACGCAACAAATGATGGAAAATGTGGAAATTGAGTACGACATCGTAATACCCCAATCAGAAATCGCATATTTAACACAGATGATGCTCTCAAACCAGGTGGAAGAAAGCTAAGAAAACGGAATCTACCAAGTGTGTATTATCTTACACACTTGGTTTTTTTATTGTGTAAGTAAGAAAGTTCGCATATAAGCGATGAATAACTAGGAAAGTTGGCACATATCTTGCATATTATATATGCGTGCAGCTTTTCAAACTAGGAGGTTAAATTAATGAATAACATCATGTTAGTTTGTTCGGCCGGTATGTCCACAAGTCTACTCGTTAAAAAAATGACAGAAGCTATCGAAAAAAATCAAGTAGAAGCCACTGTAATCGCAGTTGCAGAAGCAGATTTTGATAAATACAAAGGTAATGTAGACGTTGTATTACTCGCACCGCAAGTTCGTTTTTTAGAGAAGAATTTGAAACGAGTACTGGACCCATTAGGTATTCCAGTTGCAATCATTAACGGGATTGACTACGGAACAATGGACGGCGAAAAAGTGCTAAATGATGCACTAACAATGATTGAGAAATAATCTCGAGTTCGAGACTGCTTGAAGAGGAAATAAACACAAGTTCGATAAATGAAAAAGGATGTGTAAACAATGGAATTAGAACAAACAATTATGCAATTAATCGTACACGGAGGAAACGCTAAAAGTGACGCAATGCTAGCAATCGAAGCGGCAAAAAAAGGGGATTTTGACGCGGCAGATGAGCAAATCAAAAATGCAGAAGCAGCATTACTTGAAGCGCATCATTCACAAACTTCTTTAATTCAAGGGGAAGCACGCGGCGAAAAAGCAGAAGTATCTTTACTACTAGTTCACGCGCAAGATCACTTAATGAATGCTATTACTTTTAAAGATTTAGCCAAAGAAATTATTGATTTATACCGCTCTAAATAAGCTTTTGAAGGGATGATTTAAATGAGAAAATTAGGAATATCCGTATTTCCGCAACATGTAGCACTTGAAGAATCGTTAGAATACATTGAAACAGCTGCAAAATATGGTTTTAGCCGTATTTTCACTTGTTTGATTTCTGCTAATGACGAAGCGGAATTTGCTAAATTAGAAACAATTTGCAAACGCGCAAAAGAATTAGGATTTGACGTTATTGCTGATGTTGACCCGACTGTATTTGAATCGTTAAATATCACTTATAAAGAATTAGATCGCTTTAAAGAGCTTGGCCTAGCTGGTTTACGCCTGGATTTAGGTTTCTCTGGTTCCGAAGAGGCAGCGATGTCATTTGACGATACGGATCTGAAAATCGAGCTAAACATTAGTAATGGCACTCGTTACGTTGAAAATATCTTATCTTACCAAGCAAACGTAGGAAATATCATTGGTTGTCATAACTTCTACCCAAGAAAATACACTGGTCTTTCCAGAGAACATTTCTTACGTACAAGTAAACAATTCAAAGACTTAAACCTACGCACTGCAGCATTCGTTTCTTCTAACAGCGGAGAATTTGGTCCATGGTTTGTTGTAGACGGCGGCCTTCCAACAATGGAAGAACATCGCGGCGAAGACATTACCGTTCAAGCAAAAGATCTATGGAACACAGGGCTTATCGATGATGTTATCGTAGGAAACATGTTTGCTTCAGAAGATGAATTACGCGCTTTAAGCGAATTAAACCGTAATGAACTACAATTAGCCGTTGAATTTTTAGATGGTGCAACAGACGTAGAAAAAGAAATCGTTTTAACACAAAAACATTTCAACCGTGGTGATGCTTCCGAGTATGTGCTACGTTCGACTATGACACGTGTTAATTTCAAACAACACGATTTCCCTGCGCATGACACAAACACCATTGCAAAAGGCGATGTAACAATCGACAACAATGGCTATGAACGCTACAAAGGCGAAATGCAAGTAGCCCTTCAAGAAATGGAAAACTCCGGCAATACCAATATCGTTGCTCGAATTGTTCCAGAAGAGCGCTATTTATTAGATACTATCCTACCGTGGCAACATTTTAGATTGGTTGAGAAGAAGAAATAAAAAATTAATAAAAACCTGTAATCCCAAATAAAGTGGATTGCAGGTTTTTTTATTATCTGTAAAATAAGAGATTAATGTTATTTCCGACCTTGACCAATCAACCCATACAAAAACAACTGAATAATTTCCGCTTGTTTTTCCTCAAGCTCCTCCTCAGGAACTGTGAGCCCCAAACTATTAATCGCATCAATAAAAAGTTGAATTACTTCATCCGAAATAGCATTATCTATGACTTGTGCTTCTTTTCCAGCAGCAACATATTTCATATAAATGTCTTTTTTTAGCGAATTAATATTATTTACTAAAAGCATTAAGAATTGCTGGTCTTTACTAGCTTCTTTGGATATAAATTTACTTAAAGACATATTTATTTCTGCGTTACAAAGCTGAATAGCCCGCTTTAATTTTTGTGTAAATGTTCCCTCAGATGCCAAAATTTCTTCTGCTAAAGCAATCGTATCTTGCATAATAATTTTAGCGCATTCACCAACGAGTGCTTCTTTGCTTCCAAAATAATTATAAATGGAAACTTGTGAAACAGCAGCGAGAGAAGCGATATCCTTAATACTTACATCAGAAAAGCCTTGTTTTCCAAATAAAGTAAGAGCTGCTTGAATAATCGCCAGCTTCTTTTTTTGCGTTCTTTTTTCATAATTATTCATATCCTAAACACTTCCCAAAGGCTAATTTTTATCTTTAGCATAATATAACATAAAAACTTTTATTTTGAAATATAAACCAATTAATTTCAAAAGTTCTTGACTTAGACAACAAACGTATCATACAATAGTTTTGAAATATAGTTATTATTATTTCAAAACTAAAGGTGCCCACGAAAGGACTTTGATTATGATGAAAAGGACAAAAAGAAAGAAAATAGCTTTAATCATTTTGGGAGGTATACTAGGGATGAGTTTTATTTTATATAAACCATTAATTAACTATTTAAGCGAACAAGCGGCTAATCCACGCGGCATCTTAGGCGAAATTACTACGAAAATATGGTCATCCTATTTTGCGGATTTAAGTAAGTGGACAATTAGTAATACAGAAATGAACGAGGTTACGAATGTATTAGATGTGGGTTACGGCGGCGGTTCCAATATTAAAAATCTTGGTGAATTAAAGCAAAATATAACTATTTACGGAGTGGATATTTCAGAAGAGTCCTACAAAACAGCCACGAATTTGAACAAAAAAGCAATAGATAAAGGGAAAGTAAAACTATCTATACAAGATGTTGCTGCGATGAGTTACCCAGCAGATTTTTTTGAGGTCGTCTATGCTATACAAACCCATATGTACTGGGATAATCCTCGAAAAGGGTTTGAAGAAATCTATCGTGTAATGTCAAAAGATGCGGTTTTGATACTATCATCTGAAAAAGATAAAATTGATTATCATATGGACAAATATAAGACAACCGCCTCGCTAACAGTACTTTTAAAAGAAATTGGCTTTAGTGACGTAGTGGAGAAAGAGAAGGGGAATTGGATTTTGTATACGATAAGGAAGTAATAGAGGGGTTAGAAATCTCTCTAATGGTAGGTTACACTTAGATAAGGAAGCAACCGTCCATTACGGAAAAATAGGTAAAGTTGGTCAAACCGAAAAAGACGCTAATTACTTGGAAAACTATCAAGATGAAGCGGCTTTCAAAGAAGCATTTCTAAATCGCTTTGTACCTCAGGGCTACAGTGAGTTTCCAGAAGAAGAAAAATGTTGGATAGTCGTGCAATATCCACTGAAAAGTTTAAATGGAACGAAACGTGATATTTGGCTGAAAGATAGAGTCACAGACATCCTAAACAGTGATTTGGGTTGGAAAGGTTTAGGTCTTGTTGATGGTTTTGACATGGGACAAACCGCGAATCCAACGAAGCAATTTGCTTTAAATATATTTTGCGTGGTCGTCGATGAAGAAAGTGGTATCAAAGCGATTAAGTCTGCATTGAGAAATAAAAGCTGTGACTTTACTCGGGTGAAAATTGCTTCAAGATCATTTTCAGCGAATGAAGACTTCTCGTTAAAATTTTCAGCAAAGAAAAAAGATGAAACGTTTTATGTCTGAACAATAAAGTTTGAAAAAAAGCCGAAAACCTTGATTTACTCAAGTGTTTTCGGCTTTTTTATGACGCCCATACGCGGAATCGAACCACGAACTAGCCCTTAGGAGGGGCTTGTTATATCCGTTTAACTATATGGGCTAGGAAAGACAGACAACAGAAATAAGTTTACCAGAAATAAAGAATTTCAGCAAGATAAAGAAGCATTTGGATTAGCGATAAACACAGTAATCCAAATGCTTCTGATGGTTAGCTTTTAGTTAATTTATCTGCAAAAACGAGGGATCTACCTGTGCCGATTGCAACAGATTCCAAAGGACTTGGAGCCATATGTACAGGGACATCGATTTCTTGTACAAGCCAGTCACGGAAACCTTGCAGAAGGGAACCGCCACCACTTAAAATAATGCCTCGGTCAACAATATCGCCACTTAATTCTGGCGGACATAACTCAAGTGTATTTCGAATCGCTTCCAGAATGCGTAGTAGCGTTTCTGATAAGGCACTTTGGATTTCCGTAGAACTTATTTGAATCGTTTTTGGCAATCCAGTGAGTAAATCGCGACCCCGAATATCGGTTGTTTGCGGTACATGTT
Organism: Listeria cossartiae subsp. cayugensis; assembly: GCF_014229095.1. GTDB lineage: Bacteria > Bacillota > Bacilli > Lactobacillales > Listeriaceae > Listeria > Listeria cayugensis. Next base: position 70,032 of record NZ_JAARZC010000006.1, read on the forward strand.
CAATCGGCGCATAGCCAAGTTCCATTTTAATCCGTTCAGCGGTTGATTGGCCGATTAGAAGATTGTAGTTTTTACGGATGTATTGAATAATTTCTTCGTCCATGTGATCGCCACCAGTTCGAATCGATGTGCTTGAAACGACACCACCGTATGAAATAATCGCAATCTCACTCGTACCACCGCCGATATCGACAATAACATTTGCGACAGGTTCAGCAACGGGTAAATCAGCACCAATTGCAGCAGCGACAGGTTCTTCAATTAAAACGACCGAACGAGCGCCAGTTGATTTTACTGCATCTGAAATGGCACGACGTTCGACTGATGTAGCTCCGGTTGGCGTACAAACAACCACATTGGGCTTTTTCACACCACTAATCGAAATTCGGCGCATAATCTCACGCAGAAGGCCGCTCGTTAAATCAAAGTCAGCAATAACGCCATCTTTCATCGGTCTTACAGCAGAAATCGAGGCTGGCGTTTTGCCAATCATCTCTTTTGCTTCCTGACCAATCGCGAGAACCGTACCATCATGCGTATTTAACGCGACCACAGATGGTTCATTCAAAATAATGCCTTTTTCTTTACTGTAAACTAAAATATTTGCAGTACCTAAATCAATTCCAATAGTTGTTGTTCCAAACATTCTCACACCTAACTTTCTATTAAAAATAGCGAGTAAATTCTAGGTGTATAACTAACAGTATAGACTTTTTTCACCTTATAAGCATTCTTTAAACATGGATGACATGAAAAGGTAATTTAAAATGGCGATATGACAGGTGTTTTCGGCATTTCGTAAAAATTTCGTAAAAAAAGTAATCAAATAAAAACGACTATCCGTCAATAGATAGCCGTTTTTCGTTATGAAATTTGCCGTTGTTTTTCAAATTCGGAGTACATATAGTAGTAAATTAACCCGCTAATGAGTGCTAAAATACCGATAATCACAAATGTTCCCGTATAGCCAATTAAAGTCGAAAGCGTAATCGCAAGCGGCGCAATCACTTTACCAAGCGTGTAACGAAGCCCGGCAGCAGAGAAATACATTGCGCGCTTATCTTCTGGAGCTAACTGAGAAACAAACGTTTGTTGCAAACCGACCGTCATTAGTTCTGCAAAGCTAAAGAGGATAATCGCGCAAATCGCCCCCCACGGTCCTGTTGCAATCCCAAATAAAAATATCGCAATCGCGTAAAGAAAGGAAGAGTTCATAAAGACAAATTTTTCTCTAAAATGGCTCATCCAACGAGTAACAACAACCGTAAGCGCGGCAACAAAGAATCCATTGATGGAAACAATCACACCGAACAATTGCTCACCAGTAAAATGGAATGAGAACAAGTTAGATGCACCGATAACTTCTTTAATATAGAGTGGGAACAGCAAATCCAGTTGCATAAATGACTGAGAAACAATAATTCCAGCAATGATATATAAGAAGAAAATCTTATCTTTAAAAATAATTTTATAGTTTTTCAACTGCTCCATTAAAACGGCGCCAATGCTTTTCCGAACAACCTCTTTTTGTAAATCAGGATTAACTAAAAGCGGGGCCGTTTCGTGACCAAATTTTTGTAGTAAGAAGAGTAGTAGTAAATCCGCGCAAACAATGGCAAGTAAGGTTTCCGTCGTGAAATTATAAAATAATACCGAACCTAGAATCGGACCAATAACGACCGCGATATTAATCATCATATAGAAAACCGAATAAATATGTGTCCGATGTTCAGGTGGCACCACGTCTGCGATCATCGCTTGGCTTGCTGGCTGATAAAATGCCATAAAAACACTCGCAATCGCAAAACCAGCAAAACTTAAATAAGGCGAATCTACCACATGAAGCGCGCCTATTGCAAAAACAAGAAAACCAAAACCTTCACCAATAACCGAAATACTCATCATCCGTTTTCTACCAAAGTTATCCGCAAAGTAACCGCCAAGTAAAGCTGTGAAAACCGCCAACACTTGCGAAATAATCAGCAAGAGACTCGTCAGCTCACGGCCAATACTTTCCGAAAAGTAAATCGTTAGAAAGGGGAAGACCATCCAAAAAGAAATATCGAGTAGCGCTTCCCCAAAAAGCCTTACTTTTAAATTGATGTCCCATGTTCTAAATTTCATCCAATGCACCTCGCTCTCTTTTATAAAAAATAACAAACGAAAACCCTTGAAAGCCAAAAGCTACAAGGGTTTTACGCAAAAGGCATAAGTTTTAAAAAGGATTAGAATGCCCAGTCGCCTTTACGGAAAACAGGAACAACTTCACCAGATTCGGTTACACCATCAATGTCCATTTCAGAAGAACCAATCATGAAATCAACGTGCGTCAAACTATTGTTAACACCAGCTGCTTCTAATTCTTCGCGAGACATTTCTTCGCCACCTTTAACGTTAAATGCATACGCACTACCGATTGCTAAGTGATTAGAGGCATTTTCGTCAAATAGGGTGTTGTAGAATAAAATGCCGGATTGGGAAATAGGGGAAGGATCTGGAACTAGCGCCACTTCACCTAAATAGTGAGAGCCTTCATCTGTCGCGATTAAATCTTTTAAAATTTCTTCGCCGGACGCTGCTTCTACACCTACAATACGACCTTTTTCGAAAGTGATTTTGAAGTCATCGATAATATTTCCTGCATAACTAAGTGGTTTTGTGCTAGAGACATAGCCTTCCACTTTTAGTTTATCCGCACAACAGAAAACTTCTTCTGTTGGCATATTGGCCATAAATTCATGCCCTTTTTTATTCTTACTACCAGCGCCAACCCAAAGGTGGTTTTTCGGAAGACCAATTGTAAGGTCTGTTCCAGGAGCTGTATAATGTAAAGAAGTAAATTGTTTTTCATTTAAACTATCTGCTTTTGCAGCTAGTGTTTGATCGTGATTTTTCCAAGTTTCTACCGGGTTTTCGGTATTGATACGAGTTGTTTCAAAAATAGCTTCCCAAAGTGTTTCCATTTGTTCTTCTGGAGTCAAATCAGGGAATACTTTTGCTGCCCAGCCTTGTGAAGCTGCTGCAACAACTGTCCAACTTACCACGTTTGCTTGCATTAACTCGCGAAACTCGCTCATTGCGCCGCCCATCGTCTTTTGGAAAGTTGCTATTTTGTTGCTATCAACGCCGTTTAGCAAATCCGGATCTTCGGAAGTGATGGAAATAAAACAAGCTCCTTCTTTAGCAAGCTCTGTTTTTTCTGCAACACGGTGAACCGGAGCGCTTTCAAAAACGCGTAGTGGGGCATTTTTATAACGTAATGCGCCTAGTTCTTCATCGCGCCAATCCATAATAACATCCTCAGCGCCAACTTCAAAAGCGTATTTGGAAATTAGACGAACAAGCGGAGCCGCGTCAACTGGAGCCATAATTACTACTTTCTGTTCAGGTTGGACGTTTACTCCAACTTTAATAATCAATTCTGCATATTTTTCTAACTTTTCACTAAATACTGTCATAATTAATCACTCCAATCTTTTTATTCAATACGAGAATTGTATCTCAATTAATAAGGTAAAGCAACCACGAAGCGCCATTTTTCGCTATTTTCGTAAAATAAAAAAGCAAGCACCCAACTGGACGCTTGCTTTATAATTAACCTTTTAATACATCAACAAATGTTTTAGCATAACTTTCTGCGCGAACAACATCTTCTTCGTCAGGATCAAGATCAACTTTTAGCCCGGCAACTGGAACCGTCGCACCTTGTTCTTTTAGACGAGTTTCGATTAAATCAACGGTTAAACAATACTCATCGTAAAAAGTATCGCCAGAACCGAAAGAAGCGCACACTTTGCCGCTAAAATCAACGTCCGCCATATCTTCATAAAAATCAACGAATTCATCAGGAAGCTGCCCATCATCGTAAGTATAGCCGCCGATTAACGCGCCATCATATTCTAGTAAGTCTGCAGGATCCACTGAAATACATTCTTCAATTTCTACTTCGATATCATATTTTTCTAATTCTTCACCTAAAATATCGGCAATTTCTTGTGTATTACCAGTCATGCTGGCATAAACGATCATCACTTTTGTCATTTTGCATCACCATTTTCTGAATTTTTTATTGTTTAAAATGGCACAAACGAGCCTACCATTTTTTTAACTGATACATTCTATTATAAATGTCTTCAGAAAAACTGCAACCTTTTTTCCAGATTACTTTATTTCTAAGGGTTTTCGAGCTATAATAGGAAATAGTGGAAATTTTAGGAGGGAATGAAAAGATGATTACACTCAAATCAAGACGCGAAATCGATGAAATGAAAGCAGCAGGGAAAATCCTTGCCGATACGCATAAAGAACTAAAAAAGATCATTAAACCTGGTATTACTAGCTGGGATTTAGAAGTTTTTACAGAAGAATTTTTACGTAAAAATGGCGCAACTCCAGAGCAAAAAGGCTTTGAAGGTTACGAATATGCTATTTGTGCAAGTATCAATGACGAAATTTGTCATGGATTCCCGCGCAAACAAAAGCTAAATCAAGGCGATATTATTACCGTAGATATGGTCGTGAATTATCACGGTGCACTTGCTGACTCTGCTTGGACTTATGCAGTAGGTGAAATTCCAGACGATGTGAAGCATTTAATGGATGTAACCCATAAAGCACTTTACTTAGGCATTGAGCAAGCACAAGTTGGCGCTCGAGTTGGCGATATCGGTCATGCCATCCAAACATACGTAGAATCCGAAAATCTAGCAGTTGTGCGCGAGTTTATCGGGCACGGCGTTGGACCAACTTTACATGAAAAACCAGATATTCCGCATTTTGGTCAAGCTGGAAAAGGACCACGCTTGAAAGAAGGCATGGTTATTACAGTGGAACCGATGGTAAACATGGGCGCTTGGAAAGCAAAAATGGACGATAATGGCTGGACTGCAAGAACTGTTGACGGTTCTTTATCCGCTCAATATGAGCATACTTTTGCAATTACAAAAGACGGCCCAGAAATCTTAACGTATCAAGGCGAAAACGACTAATTTAAACTATTTAGCCAGATGCATTTAGAACAGAATGCAAGTAAAAACACATGTAAACACTACATCTGCTTTTACATTGACGTTTTTTTCTAGGCATCTGGTTTTATTTTTAGGGGTGGTGAGAGACGAAATGGGAGAAAAAATGGCCATCTGGCGAACGAAAAAACCAGCAACAAAACATAAAATCGTGTCTGACCTAAGAAAAGCGGGTATTGAAAAAGGGGATACGATTATTTTTCATGCTTCAATGTCAAAAGCAGACTGGATTTGCGGCGGCCCAGTGACGGTTATTTTAGCCTTACAAGAACTTGTTGGTGAAACGGGCAATATTGTTATGCCAGCTCAAACCGGACAATTAACGGATCCATCTAAATGGGAAAATCCGCCAGTTCCAGAAAGTTGGTGGAAAATCATTCGCGCAGAAACACCACCATTTGACCCACTCGTAACACCGACTCGCGGAATGGGCGTTATTGCGGAAACTTTTCGAGTAATACCCGATGTCGCGCGTAGTTTTCATCCGTATCATTCGTTTTGTGCCTGGGGAAAGGACAAAGAACATATCCTTGCTAACCAGCCGCTTGCGAAAAGTATGAATGATGAGTCACCGCTTGGAAAACTCTACCAACTTGGCGCGAAAATCATTTTGTTTGGCGTCGATAATAATAACAATACATCGCTACATCTGGCAGAAGAACGATCTAACACTTTTCCGCTTATCGAAAATCAAGCTGCTTTTCTAAAAAACGGCGAAATCATTTGGGAAAAGTATCAAGAAATCGACTATAATAGTGAGGCGTTTATCGCTTTAGGTCGAGCTTACGAGAAAGAGCGTGATTTTCATCCAACATCCATTATCGGAGCACCGACGAAAATTTATGATATGCGGGATTTAGTGGATTTTGGTACTAATTATTTCCAAACAAAAAACCACTAAACAGTGGCTGGAATTTGTTTTATTTTCTAATCCGGCGCAACTCTTCTGCAAATAATTGCATTTCGCGCGGGCTAAAATTGGATTTGCGTTTTATTAGCTGATAAATATCGATAAGTGCGTTATAATCAACAGAGTCAAGCTCAAGATTTTCAAAAACACCAACATTTACCATTTTTAGTTTTGTAGTAATTTCAGTTAACATAAAAGTTAAATTTTCCTGCGAAGGGGTTTCAAGATTCATCTTTTTGCTCCTTTCAAGCTAATAGACAAAATTTTACCATAATAGCACAAAAACTTCCAGACGAATGACTAGAACAGGGGGCCTTAGTAGTGTGGAAAAAAGTTGTAAAATATATTAAAAATAACGGGATTGTCCAAGTAGGCCAAGCAGTAAGCACGCGAGTAGGGCGAAATGATGTTTCCGGAAATGCAGCACAGTTAGCTTATTACATGCTGTTTTCGATTTTTCCAATGCTCTTAATCGCGGCGACGTTACTTGCATACCTTCATATTGATAAAGATTCTGTTTTTAATATGATTAAAGAATTCGCGCCAGACCAGATTATGGACTTTTTAGAAGAAAATTTAAATAACTTACTAACGCAGAAAAATGGCGGCTTACTTTCCATCGGGATTATCGCGACGTTATGGTCGGCATCGAACGGTATGAATGCGGTCATGAAATCGCTCAATAAAGCGTATGGCGTAACGAATAAACGAAATTACGTCGTGCAACGCTTATTATCCATGTTTTTCACGCTCGCAATGCTTGCAACAGTAGGGGCGACCTTGCTATTACTCGTATTCGGACAGCAAATTGGGATGTTTTTAATAAATCATTTAAATTTCTCGGAAGACTTTCTTAGTTTTTGGAATAATCTTCGTTGGACCGTTACGCTCGTTGTTATTTTTGTTGTCTTTACCTTTTTATACTGGGTGGCACCAAACAGGCGGAGTACGTTAATCAGTGTCCTTCCGGGAGCACTATTTTCAACAATCGGATGGACAGTCGCTTCAGTAGGATTTGCCTATTACGTGAACAATTTTGGCAACTACTCGGCTACTTATGGCAGTATCGGGGTAATTATTATTTTAATGTTATGGTTTTATTTGACCGGCATTATTTTAATGATAGGCGGAGAGCTAAACGCCACACTCGCAATTCGCAAAAAGAAAAAAGAATTAGGCGAAATCAATTGAAAAAACGCTAAAACAGCATAAGTCTGTTTTAGCGTTTTAATTTTTCACGAATTAACTGCATGACATAGTTAGCATCCGCCGGTTGAGTAATATCAATCTCGTCAATGTTAATCACCAGCGTATCACTTTTATCATAGGATGCAAACCAGCTGTCATAACGACTATGAAGGTGTTTATAATATTCAAGCAAACCGGGATTATCGTCAATTTGCTCATAAGGGCGCCCACGCAGAGAAATCCGACTGAGAACCGTCTCCAAACTTCCGCGCAAGTATATCAACAAATCCGGTGCTTTTTTCGGCATATAGGCAAGTTCTTCCATCATATTATCAAGCAAATCAAGGTATGTATCCATCTCAGGCTCTGAAATGTTACCTTCTTCAAAATTAATTTGTGTAAAAAGCGCGTCCTCATAAATGCTTCGATCAAGCACATTATTTTGATCCGTCAGAGCAGCTTTAATACTGCGAAAACGGGTATTTAAAAAATATATTTGTAAGGCAAAAGCCCATCTTTTTGGGTCATCATAAAACATTTCAAGGATACGATTATCCTTAATACTTTCATAAAATGCTTTTGTTCCAAGTTCATTTGCGATTAGTTCTGTATAACTACTTTTCCCAGCGCCAATCATTCCAGCTAAAACAATCACTTTATTTCCTACTCCTTCCATAACACGAGTAGCCTCCTTTTTTGGTCGACTATTCGTTCATTATACTACTAATTTGCTTAATAAGGAGATTTTTTGTACGATAAAAGAGAAGAAATGAGGGATTAGGATGACAAAACCATTAAAGCTAGTTTATACCGAAAATGGGTTTGACACAGGGGATTTTTTAATTGATGACAAAAGGACCAACTATTCACCCGCTGATTTGATGTTAATGTCTATTGCCAGTTGTAGCGCCATTGTTTTTCGCAACATTTTAAGAAAAAAACGGGTGGAGTTCAGCGATTTATGGATAGACGCAACGATGGAGCGCATCCCCGAAGAAGAAAATCGGATTAGCGCGATACATCTGCATTTTAAAATTACAGGAGATAACTTGGAGCCTAAATCACTTGAAAAGGCGCTAAAATTAACCCCAAAATACTGTTCGATGGTTCGTTCTGTTGAAAATAGCATCATTGTCGATGAAAGTCTGGAAATCATGCCGTAAACTACTGACAAGTTGCTGTTTTTTTGTTAGTATTAATGAAGACTTGGAATGATGGAGGAAAATAATGAATCAAAATCCAGTAGAAGAAGGCCAAAAATTCCCACTAACGATTCGACGTATGGGAATCAACGGGGAAGGAATTGGCTACTTTAAAAAAGCAGTTGTATTTGTACCTGGCGCAATTACCGGTGAAGAGGTAGTTGTCGAAGCGGTCAAAGTTCGTGATCGTTTCACCGAAGCAAAATTAAATAAAATCCGTAAAAAATCTCCCAACCGAGTTACCGCACCTTGCCCAGTTTATGAGGCGTGTGGTGGTTGCCAGCTGCAACACGTGGCCTATAGCGCCCAACTTGAATTAAAACGAGATATTGTTATTCAATCAATCGAAAAACATACAAAAATCGATCCAGCGAAATTAAAAATTCGCCCAACAATCGGCATGGAAGATCCTTGGCGTTACCGCAATAAGAGCCAATTCCAAACAAGAATGGTAGGCAGTGGCCAAGTCGAAACAGGACTTTTCGGAGCTAACTCCCATCAACTTGTTCCAATTGAAGATTGTATCGTCCAACAACCCGTTACCATCAAAGTAACGAATTTTGTTCGCGACTTACTCGAAAAATACGGCGTACCAATTTATGATGAAAAAGCTGGTAGTGGTATCGTCCGGACAATCGTCGTTCGTACAGGTGTCAAAACAGGCGAAACACAACTAGTTTTCATTACGAATAGTAAAAAACTACCGAAAAAACGCGAAATCCTGGCAGAAATCGAAGCAGCTCTTCCAGAAGTGACTTCAATCATGCAAAACGTAAACCAAGCAAAATCTTCGCTCATTTTCGGCGATGAAACGTTCCTCTTAGCAGGAAAAGAAAGCATTGAAGAAAAATTAATGGAACTCGAATTCGATTTATCGGCTCGTGCCTTTTTCCAATTAAATCCGTTCCAAACAGAGCGGCTCTATCAAGAAGTTGAAAAAGCACTTGTACTAACAGGCAGTGAAACATTAGTTGATGCTTATTGCGGCGTTGGAACAATCGGACAAGCTTTTGCCGGAAAAGTAAAAGAAGTCCGCGGCATGGATATCATTCCAGAATCCATTGAAGATGCCAAACGAAACGCTGAGAAAAATGGCATTGAAAATGTTTATTATGAAATAGGCAAAGCAGAAGACGTATTGCCTAAATGGGTAAAAGAAGGTTTCCGCCCAGATGCTGTCATCGTTGACCCACCAAGAAGCGGCTGTGACCAAGGACTGATTAAATCACTCTTAGAAGTAGAAGCGAAACAACTTGTTTACGTATCTTGTAATCCGTCCACTTTAGCTCGCGATTTAGCTTTACTTGCGAAAAAATATCGCATTCGCTATATGCAACCTGTCGATATGTTCCCGCAAACAGCGCATGTAGAGACAGTGGTGCTTTTACAGCTAAAAGATAAATAAAGGTTGTGGAACATGATGATTTCAGGACTAAGCCATATAACGCTGATTGTGAAAGATTTGGATAGAACAACTACTTTCTTGCAGGAAATTTTTAATGCAAAAGAAATCTACTCAAGTGGAGACAACACTTTTTCACTTTCCAAAGAAAAATTTTTTCTAATAGCTGGTCTGTGGATTTGTATTATGGAAGGGGAATCTTTACAAGAGCGAACTTACAATCATATTGCGTTCCAAATTCAATCCGAGGAAATGGATGAATATATCGAGCGAATTAAATCTCTTGGTGTGGAAATAAAACCAGAACGCCCTAGAGTCCAAGGCGAGGGACGGTCGATTTATTTTTATGACTTTGATAATCATCTCTTTGAACTGCACGCTGGAACATTAGAAGAACGCTTAAAAAGGTATCATGAATAGAAATAACAGCCAATAGGAGGAAACAATCATGAAAAAACTATTTGATGAAACAAATGAATTTGAAGAAAAATACTACCGAACTATCTGGTACGGTTATATCGAAAATGAATTCGCACCAGAATTAAGCGATGAAATAAAACAATTAGTCCAAAACGATCTTGCCGAAAAAACAGCAAATCCCATCGAAGCAACACACTGGATTTTCTATAACGAAACACAAGCAGGAGATGCAATTGGTGATAAAGTTCGCTCTTCCATTATGGTTCGCCACCGGGATAACAAGTTTGTTGTCCATTACAATGTGAGCGATTTCCAATTTGTTACTGTGTTTGATGTGGCAACGGCTTTTAAAGACCAATTAGAAAAAGATTTGAACGCATAAATAAAAAATCCCGCCTATTTTTATAGGTGGGATTTTCGTTTATCTAAGCTCTTTCCAGTGCCAGTTACCAATATGTAACCCTTGGTCCATTTCACTAGAGGTAAAACTATCGGCTCTAGCTTCTGTCTTTGCTCTCGTAAGTGAAGTGGCGCTTCCAAAACTATTTGCGGTTTCATAATGGTATTCTTGGTTGTTCAAACGGATAATAATGGCGCGACCAGAAGGATGTTTTCCAATAAGTTTCAAGATTTCTTCGCTCCTTTGTTCAGCCAGTTAAATCATTTTTGTGAAAGCACCGGCATTTTGATCCAAGGCAGTAGATGCAGATTCAATTTGGCTAAAATCTTCTAAAGATAAAATAAGCACTTCTTGGCTTTCCTCGACTTTTGCTTCGACACGTTCTGTACCACTGGAAATCGTATTAATTTCTTGCGTGATACCATTGACACTTTTTTCTACTTCTTTAATCGCTTCTTCTACACGGCTTGAAAGTTTGCGAACTTCTTCAGCGACAACACTAAATCCGCGGCCAGCATCACCAGCGCGTGCGGCTTCGATGGCTGCATTGAGCGCAAGTAAATTCGTTTGCGAGGCAATACCATTAATTGTATTAATAATGCCGTGAATATTTTGCGCCTCTGTTTGCAAGTCATGGAGTGTATCGGTATTTTCATTCGACTCTTTCGTGATTGATTTCACGAGTTCGAGGAGAGCTTCACTACGCGTTTTTCCAACACTGGAATGTTCTTTTAAATTGGTTGCCATATTTTTTAAACCTGATGCAAAATCATGGACTGTTTCTTCTCTTCGCGTAATATCTGTTGCGATTTTTGCAACACCAACGACCAAGTCTTCGCGAATAATCGGGATATACGTTGCTTCAAACCAAACACGTTCGCCGCGTGCATTTTTACGCTCAATTTTATTTTGAAATTTTTGCCCGGCAAGTAGGTTTGTCCACATTTCTTTGTAGCTCGTACTTTGGACAAAATCAGGAAAGCATAAGTCTGGGTGGGATAATTTCAACATTTCTTCTTCAGAGTATCCCATCGCTTCCGCAAAAAGGGCATTAGCATAAGTTACTTTTTTATTAATATCAAAACGAATTATCGCCACGTTTTGAAGTAAACCATCGAGAAGGAGAGTTGCGTCTTCTGTTTCCGCATTAACAATCATTAAAAAAACCTCCATTTTTTAGAAAAATAATATAAAAATAACTAACATCAACATAATAACACACTTATATTCGTAATAGAAGGTTTATTTTTTAATAAAATGGGTATGATGATGAATTTGACTTAGAAGTCATACTTGCAATCAAACGAGAACAATCTTATAATTTAGAAAAATGCGGGAGGGATACGAATGCGGATTACAGGGGAACGGATTTATTTAAGACCTTTTCAAATAGTAGATGCGAATCAAAAACTAGCATTTCATTTAGCAAATAAAGCATTTTTTGAAGGATATTCAATGGAACGGGATGAGCGATTTTATACGATAGAGGAACAGCAAGCGCTTATTTCACGTTTAGAGGATTTTGCTGCGAGTGATGTGGAATATTATTATGGGATTTTCTTGAATGATACTGATGAGCTGATTGGTACAATTAATTTATTTAGCATTTTACGTGAATCGTTGCAGTCGGCATTCATTGGTTATTTTCTCGATAAAGAACATAATGGGAACGGTTATGCAACGGAAGCAGTACAATTAATAGTAGATTTTGGTTTTGATATCCTTGGACTTCATCGTATCGAAGCCGGTGTAATGCCAAAAAATGAACGTTCTAAACAAGTACTTTTAAAAGCGGGCTTCCATTTAGAAGGGCTCGCAGTACAAAATGTTCGTATTAATGGTACATGGGAAGACCATCAAGTGCTTGCGATCATTAATCCCGGAGACTAAAAAAACAGCCAAGTGCGCGCACTTGGCTGTTTTTTAATTTTAACGTCCGTCACCATATTCCCAGTTTCGAATCGCATCATCTTCATCAAACGAAATGAGTACATCCGCAACGCCGCGCAGACTACCAATGTTTTCTTCTAAACGATCTTTAATATCATCTACTTCAGCGAGTGTCAGCATTGGGTCTAATTCAACCTCGACATCGACATGGAAAACGTCGCCTTCTTTAAGTACCGTTAAAACTTGAATATCGCGAACATCCGGATCGCTCATTACTAGCTGGCCAACTGTCAAATGCATACTTTGATCCGACTCGCCAATAACACCCGCTGCATTGTCCAAAAAGACTTTTCCAACAACGATAAACATCATGACACCAATCAACATCGAAGCAATACCTTCTGCTTGATGGAAAGGGGTGAAGTGGGAAATAATAACCGCAATCATCGCAAGCAGTCCGCCACCAGTTGCAACGGAATCTTCTAAAAATACCAGTTTGGTTGCCGCTTTTGCCTTACCGAGGTTTAAAATGCTGTCTTTAAACAATTGAAGTCCTTTTGATTCTAGACCAACATCATGTGCAATTTCATGCATTGCCTTCACTAAAACCGAAAACTCAAGTACGGTACAAAGTAAAAGGACTGTAAGGTTAATCAGAAAACCGGTCGAACTTGTCGGATGGATAATATGCGCGAAACCTTCACGAATCGTTTCAAATGCCATAATCCCAACCACAATCACCGCACCAAGTAATACTAAGTTAACCATCCGCCCAAAACCATGCGGAAAACGTTTCGTTGGTCGTTTCTTACTTAAAGCAGAGCCGATAAAAACAAAAAATTGGTTAGCCGCATCACCAAGACTATGTAACGTTTCAGCAAACATCGCAATATTTCCTGTAAAAAAATAAGTCACGCCTTTAATAATGGAAACAATTGTATTAACAAGCGCCGCAGTTAAAGCCGATTTATTACCTTCTTTTAATAATCCTAATAATTCTTTCATCCTAGTCTCCTCCACAAATATCATTAAGAAATTGTAGCACTTTTTCGGTTAAAAGGAAAATAAGAACCCGAAACCCTTACATAAGCTTGCAAAAATGTAAGCACAAACAAGCTTTCTTTTCATTTTTATATCTGCTAAACTGTTACTAGGAGCTTATTCAGAGAGTCTGAAAGCTGATTTTGAAACGGAAGGCGTTGGAATACGAGAATGCAGGTCCAAAAATGCCGTTTTTTTGTATTGTTATTGCCAGTATTATATCTCCTTTACGGGATTTCGCTCGCATTACAATTTGGGAATAACGCTGATTTAATCAATGCGATTGCTAATAGTTGTTTACTTTTTTTAGCGACAATCATATTAACTAACATGGCGCAGCTGAAAAATTGGATTGACTTTATCTGGTTTTGTGTTTTTATTCTTTATATAATTATCTTATTACACCTAGTGGCTTACATATCAATTGGAGATTTCGTGAATAGTACGTATACCGGAACCTTCCATATTCAAAAAGAAATGATGAATTTAATACCTTTTACAACAATAGAAAATACATTCAAGCAAACATTACCAACGATGCCTACTATCATTCAAATTATCGGGAATGTTTTATTACTATGCCCACTGTCTTTCTTCATGCTTTACTTCAAAATAACAAACACAGCGAGCAAAACACTGCTAGTAGTATTCCTTACTTCATGCGGCATCGAACTACTACAATTTGCACAAACAACGATGATTACAGGATTCGAAGGCATTTCGCTACCACCTAATCGTTCGACAGACATAGATGACATCATTCTAAATACGTTAAGTGGTTTAATCGGTATTATGCTCGCGTATGCTGTACCGTCCGTTAGAAAACGAATAAATAAAAGAAGATGAATGGAAAATGTTAAGGAGACTCTGTTATGAAAGAAAAATTAATGCAAGCCTATGCTTGGTTTCAAAAAAATAGCACCATCGTCAAAATTGTCTTTATCACTTTTGTAATGGGATTTGTTATCTACGAAATTATTAATATTGCGACCGGAATTGACTATTCGTCATTAAAAGCCAATATCACTTCCCAAAGCCCAGAACAAATATTTATTATGTTTATCGTCGGCTTAATCGCAGTGACCCCAATGCTTTTATATGATTATGTCATTGTTAAGTTGTTACCCGGAAAGTTTTCACCATCACATGTGATTGCTTCTGGTTGGATCACCAATACTTTTACGAATATTGGCGGATTCGGTGGGGTGTTAGGAGCCAGCCTAAGAGCAAGCTTCTACGGAAAAAATGCTTCCCATAAAGAAATTTTACTAGCTATTTCCAAAATTGCTTTATTCTTAGTATCTGGCTTATCGATTTACTGTTTAGTATCATTAGCCACATTACTCATTCCAGGATTTGCAGATCATTTTGTTAATTACTGGCCGTGGTTACTTGCTGGAGGACTTTATTTCCCTATTTTATTCACAATCACAAAATGGAAAAGTAAGTCACTTTTCGTCGATTTGCCAATTAAAAGAGAATTAACTTTAATTGTAGCGTCCCTTTTAGAGTGGGGCTTTGCATTCGGTTGTTTCGCTATTATTGGTACGTTAATGGGAGAGCCAGTAGACATCTTCAAAGTATTCCCGTTATTCGTCATCGCTTCTGTTATCGGAATCGCGTCCATGGTTCCCGGTGGTGTAGGGACGTTTGACGTTGTAATGATTCTTGGACTAAGCCAATTAGGCGTTTCGCAAGAGTTGGCGCTCGCGTGGATGCTATTTTATCGGATTTTCTACTATATTATTCCATTCGTAGTCGGGTTACTATTCTTCGTTCAAAAAGCCGGCAAACGAGTGAATGACTTTTTAGAAGGCTTGCCACTGCTATTTTTACAAAAAGTGGCGCATCGCTTTTTAGTTATTTTTGTCTATGGATCTGGTTTACTGCTAATTTTATCTTCATCTGTGCCAAACGCGATTTATCACGTGCCATTTCTATACAAAATTATGCCGTTTAATTTCTTATTTACATCCCAAATTACGATTGTTGCTTTCGGCTTTTTACTGCTCGGACTTGCACGAGGGATTGAATGTAAAACGAAAAAAGCATACATTATTACGGTTATCGTCCTAGGTTGCGCGATTTTCAATACATTAGCTCGCGTATTCTCGATTAAGCAAGCTATCTTTTTAGGAATTGTTTTATTATGTTTATTCCTAGCTCGTAATGAATTTTACCGGGAAAAACTGGTATATACATGGAGTAAAGTAATTATTGATAGCATTATTTTCATTGTTTGTTTGGCAGGTTATATCGTTATCGGTATTTACAATTCGCCAAATATCAAGCATTCTAAAGAAATTCCAGACTATTTACGTATTGCCTCTGAACATCTATGGTTAGTCGGATTTGTCGGTGTCTTTATCGCTGTCGTTAGTCTAGTGGTTATCTACATTTATTTATCTACAACAAAAGAAAAATTAGGCTCACCATTTGAAGCTGTCAAAGTGCGTGACCACCTAGCAAAATGGGGCGGAAATGAAGTCAGCCATACAATGTTCTTACGTGATAAACTGCTTTTCTGGGCAGCAAACGGGGAAGTGCTTTTCTCTTACCGAATTATTGCGGACAAAATGGTTATCATGGGAGAGCCAACCGGAAATATGGATAAAATGGAAGATGCGATTGAAGAAGTGATGATGAACGCGGATCGTTTCGGTTATCGACCAGTTTTCTATGAAGTTCGCGGCACAATGATTCCTTATTTACACGATCACGGCTTTGACTTTATCAAACTAGGTGAAGAAGGCTTCGTGGACGTCCAAAACTTCACTATGAGCGGCAAAAAGAAAAAAGGCGAACGCGCACTAATGAACAAGTTAGAACGCGAAGGCTATACATTCGAAATAATAAATCCACCATTTGATCATGAAACATGGACGACACTACGAGCTGTGTCCGATGAATGGCTGGATGGTAGGGAAGAAAAAGGTTTTTCCCTAGGATTCTTTGATACCTATTATCTCGAACAAGCACCAATCGCCATCGCTAAAAACGGAGAAGGCACGGTCGTTGGTTTTGCCTCAATGATGCCATCTTATACAGACGAAATGACGTCCATCGACTTAATGCGTTATTCCAAAGAAGCGCCATCAGGTATTATGGATTTCCTTTTCATCAACTTATTCGAACAAGCCAAAGAAGATGGCTTCCAAACATTTAATGCCGGCATGGCGCCACTTGCGAATGTCGGAGAAAGCAAATATGCCTTTTTAGGAGAACGATTAGCAGGACTTGTTTACCGTTATAGCCAAGGATTCTACGGCTTCAAAGGATTACGTAATTTCAAATCCAAATATGTTACCGAATGGGAACAGAAATTTGTTGCCTTTAGAAAACGAAGCTCCATTGCTTTTACGATGTTACAACTAATGATTCTCGTTGGTAAAAAACGACCACTTGCAAACAACCAAGTCGTCCTTGATTTGCCGCTTGAAGAACAAACAAAAAAACCAGATTCTGAGTAAATTCAGAGTCTGGTTTTTTATTAATCAAGCAAGTCATCTAGCGCTTCCTGTAAAGTTTCAAAGTGAAATTCAAAATGATGACTCATTAATTTTTCCGGATAAGCTCGCTGGCTATCTAAAATAGTCATAGCGCGTTCACCAAGAATAAACTTGATAATTTTTTTAGGAACGGGCGTTTTATATGGTTTATGCATCTTTTTCCCGAGTCGTTCCGCAAATTTCTTTTCTTGGACAGGATGTGGAGCAGTAAAGTTAACGACGCCACTTATTTCCTCATGGTCAAAAAGAAATAATAACGCTGCGACAACATCGTCAATATGAATCCAGGAATACCATTGTCTACCATTACCAAAACGGCCACCCGTATAAGTTTGAAATAGCTTTTCGAAAACAGGGAATGAGCCTCCATCCGTCCCAAGCACAAGACCAAAGCGCGCATAAACAACGCGAATACCTAAGTCTCCCGCCGCACGCGCAGTTTTTTCCCATTCATAAACCGTTTTTCCTAAGAAATTATCGGCATAGTCATTTTCTTCTGTATCCAGATAAATAGTTGATTTAGAGGACGTATAAGCCCCAATTGCACTTGCATTAATCCACAGTTTTGGCTTGGATTTCATTTTCTTCACAATCGATAGAAGCGCTGAAGTAGCTTCGATGCGGCTATTTACAATCACTTTCTTTCTATCATAAGTCCATTTTTCATCCATCAAACCAGCACCTGCAAAATTAATACAAACATCCACTGGTAAATCGTCTAAATTAGGTAATTTATCATCATTTAACCATTCAATATAATGTACATTCGCGCGGTTTTTTAGCTTTTGTCTCGTTAAAATATAAAGTTCATGATCAGATTTTTCTAATTCATGTACTAAATGATCACCAATAAAACCCGTTGCGCCTGTAAGTAAGATATGCAATTTTATCACCTCTTTATTGTCCTAACTAGTTTATTCCCTTTTTAGTAGTATTAAAACCATTTTTTGCGGTATGATAGAGAAGAGAAGGAGGCGGATTATGAAAATCACGTCCATAAGTGTCCAACAGAAAAACAAAGAACGCTACAACATTTTTATTGATGAAAAATACAACTTTAGTGTTGACGAAGAAGTTTTAGCCCGCTACCAGCTAATGAAAGGAAAAACACTAACTGAGGCTGAAATAGAAGAACTCAAACAAGCCGATATGGTTCGCAAAGGTCTTAATAAAGCAATTAATTTCTTATCTCACCGCGTCCGCTCGGAAAAAGAAATTCGCGATTATTTAAGAAAACAGGAAATGGAACCTTTTGCCATCGATGAGATTTTAAAAAAATTAGCCGACATGGACTACATTAACGATGTCGAATTTGCGGAACTATACACCAAAACCCAAATCAAGACAACACTAAAAGGCCCGCGAACGATCGAACGCGAACTAGTCGAAAAAGGCTTAACACGAGAAATCATTAGCCAAGTTATCGAAGAATATTCCGACGAAGCCCAGCTCGAAAATGCCACGAAACAAGCAATCAAAATCATGAAGCGCAACAACAAAAGTGCCAAAAAAATGCTCCAACAAAAAATTATCACCGACTTAATTCAAAAAGGATATACGAGTGAATTAGCCAAAACAGCTGCCATAGAAGCAACGAGCGAAATAGCTGTAGCCGATGAAGCAGATATCTTACAAAAACAAGTCGAAAAAACCATGCGCAAAAATAAACGCTACAAACCTAGTATCGCTAAGCAAAAAACAATCACATCGCTAATGCAGAAAGGTTTTTCTTATGATACAATTCAATCATACCTAACTGAAAATGAAATCAGTTTCGAGGAGGAAGAGTGAAGTGTACACATATTTAGATGAACTAACGGCGGAATTGATGGCTAAAAACCCGCATTTAGATAAAGAAAAAGCTTTATGGTGGATTGAAATGCTTTGGTCCGATTTCGAAAGTTCCTATGCAAAAGCAGGTTACCCATACCGCGGTCCTGAATACGCGGCGGATTACGTTCGTCAGCAAATCGAGCGCCACGGTAGCTTTTTACATCAAGTTGAACGAAAAGACCCAAACAAATAGGAGTGAACAAAGTGAAAGTAAGAGGATTTGAGGTAGTAAATGAAGCAAGCAGAAAGTTTCCAGAACAAACGATATCTTTACCAATACGCGGTGATAAAGGTTCAGCCGGCTATGATTTCTTCTCCAACGAAACAATAACTATCGCGCCAGGAGAAAAACATATTTTTTGGACAGATATTAAAAGTTATATGCAAGAAGATGAAGTGTTAAATATCCATGTGCGTTCTTCCATTGGTATTAAAAAAGGGTTATTACTATGTAACGGTACAGGAATTATCGATTCTTCTTATTATAGTAATCCTGGTAATGACGGCAACATCGGTATTGCCATCAAAAATTTCTCTTCCGAACCAGTAGTAATTGAAGCTGGTGAACGTGTTGCGCAAGGCGTATTCCAAAAATACTTAGTAGCTGATACAGATATCGTTGCCAACGAAACACGTGTTGGTGGGGTAGGAAGTACAGGTAGATAAATAAAAAAGACCCGGAATCCGGGTCTTTTTTTTAAATACTAACAGGTGCTAGCTTTTTGTATAATTTTTCTGTCGAGAAAATCCAACCAGTGTACGATGAGATAATGTTTAAATCATCATCTAGCTTAACTACTGCTACAAATGGATAATGTCCATTACTGCGATAACGTAAATCGGTAAAGGTTACATAAGTACCATCTAGTTTTTCCTCAATACGCCAGTTGTAAACTTTGGAGAAAGAGATAAAAGCAGCGAGGTTTTTGTCTTTTTTTGCAGAACGAATGATTTCATTATCTGGAACGGGTAAGCGGTCAAATTTTTCATAGATAGAGATGTTACGTTTGAAAGCTCGACCTACATAATAATGATCTTTGGTTGTTACTGCCACACGCCACTGGAAGAAGTGGATAGTGGAAGCGATAATGATTTCTTCTGAATCAGGAATTAAGTTTTGAACTGCATGTTTGATCATTCGCTGTGTAACGAATCTTGCCACATAATAAAGTGCCAAAATGACGTAAAGCGTGCCAAACGTAGGTAATGCTGGCGAACCTAACAACCAAGCCGCAATAGCAACTACATGAGAACCAAAAATGAACCAATCAAACGTGTTGATAAATCCAAATGCGACCCATGTTTCTTTAAACGGTCTAATTGCTTGTGTCCCGTAAGCATTAAAAATATCTACAAAAATGTGTAATCCCACCGCGATAAACGTCCATAACAGTAAATGAATAAACGTGGCCGCCGGGAAAAGTAAATATAAAATCGATGAAATAAGTAATGGCCAAATGGCAAGCATCGGCAAGGAATGCGTGATTCCTCGGTGATTTCTAATATAATCAGCGTTGTTTTTAAGTTTTAATACAGTGTCAATGTCTGGAATTTGTGAACCAATAATTGTTGCTGTCATAATACCAATGGCAGCTTGAGAACTTCCGGCAACTACCGGGTCTACGGTTGCTAACGCTCCGAGTGCAATTCCCATTACTACGTGTGTGCCAGTATCCAATGACTTTGCCTCCTCTAAAATCGGTCTTGAAAAATACAAGTCGTGTTGCCTAAAAGAGCACAACACTATTCAATTAAGCCAGCATTCGGTATAATAGAAATCGGCTTAAGAATGGGTATACTATTTTATTCCCTGTCTACATTATACTACACATCCGGAGCAACACACATTAGAAATCTATTAGAATTACGAGGGGAAAATGAGAAAAATGAAGAGACTAACATGGGATGAAACAAAAATAACCGCTTTCCAAGAAGCACTCGTTTCCTGGTATGAAGCGAATAAACGCGTCTTACCGTGGCGCGAAAATACCGAGCCGTACAGAATTTGGGTCTCAGAAATCATGCTGCAACAAACAAAAGTTGACACAGTGATTCCATATTTTAATCGCTTTATGACTCAATTTCCAACGATGGAAGATTTTGTTCAAGCGGATGAAGCAGATATTTTAAAGGCTTGGGAAGGCTTAGGTTATTATTCTCGTGTCAGAAATCTTCAAACAGCGATGAAACAAGTAATGGCAGATTTTTCTGGTGTAGTCCCAAACGATTTAACAACCATTCTATCACTTAAAGGTGTTGGTCCGTATACAGCTGGAGCTATTCTTAGCATTGCTTACAATCAAGCAGAACCCGCCGTTGATGGTAATGTAATGCGTGTCATTGCGCGTGTTTTAGAAATAAGCGAAGACATTATGAAAGCATCCACCCGGAAAATTTTTGAAGAAGTGCTATATCAACTGATCGACAAAGAAAATCCGTCCGCTTTTAACCAAGGTTTAATGGAAATCGGGGCACTCGTCTGTACGCCGACTAAACCAATGTGTATGCTTTGCCCGCTTCAACCGTTTTGCGAAGCGCATAAAAACGGCGTTGAAACGAATTATCCAGTAAAAATCAAAAAAGTAAAAACGAAAACAAAAGAACTATTGAGCATCATCGTAGTATCAGAAGATGGGAAAATAGCCATCGAAAAGCGTCCGGAAAATGGGTTGCTAGCCAATATGTGGCAATTTCCAACCATCGAAATCACCAAAAAAGAAAATGATGAAGTAGCAAAACTACAATTTTTACATAATTATGGCTTAGATGTTTTACTTAAAGATGAGCCAATTGCGCATATCAAACACGTTTTCTCTCATTTAGTTTGGAAAATGGACATTCGTGTGGCAAGCCTTCAGTCAGCGGAGCCAAATGAAAATTGGTATTTTGCGACAGAAGAAGAAATGAAGCGACTTGCTTTTCCAGTACCATATCAAAAAATGTGGCAAGCGTGGAAAGATTTTAAGGGGGAGTAACAAATGAATAAAGTAGCATTAGTAACAGGAAGTAGTCGCGGACTGGGAAGAGAAATCGCCATCGCACTTGCAAAAGAGGGGTATGATATCGCGGTCAACTTTTCCAGAAATCGCAAAAAAGCAGAAGAAGTACAGCAAGAAATTGAACAACTTGGCAGAAAATGCACGATTTTTAAAGCCAATGTTGGCGACGTGGAAAAAATTAGAGAATTATTTAAAGCAGTGGATGAGGAATTTGGACGCTTAGATGTTTTTATTAACAATGCAGCGAGCGGCGTACTTCGGCCATTGATGGAACTAGAGGAATCACACTGGGACTGGACAATGAATATTAATGCGAAGGCTTTATTATTTGCTGGCCAAGAAGCAGCTAAACTAATGCAACGCCACCAAAGCGGGAAAATTATTAGTTTGAGCTCAATTGGTTCCATTCGTTATTTAGAAAATTATACGACAGTTGGTGTTTCTAAAGCGGCGGTAGAATCACTTACTCGTTATTTAGCCGTTGAATTGGCGCCATTTGGCATTGCAGTTAATGCAGTTTCTGGTGGTTTGATCGAAACAGATGCACTCAACCATTTCCCAAACCGCGAAGAATTATTAAAAGATGCTGTCAGCAAAACCCCAGCCGGACGAATGATTGAACCCAATGATTTAGTAAATGCCGTGCTTTTCCTCGCTAGTGATAAAGCAGACATGATCCGCGGACAAACTATTTTAGTAGATGGCGGCAGAACGCTTTTAGTCTAGTAAAGAAAAATGGATGAAAATTAGCTATTTTGCATAAAAATCACTCTTTTTTTAGGAAAATGTTCCGTTTCAGCACGATATTGTTTTTTTGCAGTCTTGCCTTATGTTATAATAATAATGATTTTGATAGTACATGAGGAAAGTAGGATAAAGGATGTACTTACCCAAAGAGAAAGAAATAATACAGATCAAGAGCTACAAACATAACGGTAAACTTCATCGTACTTGGAAAAAGACAGTGGTGCTTAAATCTACGGAGAATATTATTATCGGCGGAAACGACCACACATTAGTTGTGGAAGCAGACGGACGTAAATGGGTAACGCGCGAACCATCTATTTGTTATTTTCATAGTGATTACTGGTTTAATGTAATTTCGATGATTAGAGAAGATGGCATTTATCATTACTGCAATCTAGGTACACCTTTTGCAGTAGATGAGCAAGCGCTGAAGTACATTGACTATGACCTCGATATTAAGGTTTTCCCGGATGGAAGGTTTCATTTGCTTGATGAAGGCGAATACGAACAACACCGTCGCCAAATGAAGTACCCGGACTCGATTGACCGGATACTTCGACATAATGTGGATGTGCTAAGCCACTGGATTTTGGACAAAAAAGGTCCATTTTCTCCTGACTACATCGACATTTGGTATGAAAAGTATAAAGAATACCGTTAAAAAAACGAGCTTTGGAGTTTATCTCCAAGCTCGTTTTTTGTTTATTCTTCGTTAACATTAATATCGATTTGATTTTCTTCTGTATGTCTTAGTTTAAAACTATGAATCAATTTTTCTAAATAATCGATAGTCTCTTGATAAGCAAATATCGAGGCGATAATACGCATTAAATGGTATTTATCCATCATATCCTCATATTCATCTTTTTCCGTTTCTTCCATTTCGCGCAAGAAAAGTTGCATTAAATCTTGGGGGTCTTGTGCTAAATGAGATTCTACATATTCAAGATCAATCGAAACCTTATCAATATAAGTTAATAAAAGTTGTTCATGTTTATCAGTTAAATAATCAATATGTTGGCGAATTAATTCTTGCTTATCTGGCGGCAGTTGCAAATAATCATTTTCATAACGGTGCTGAATTTTTAAAAGCTCAAAACCTTTTTGAGAACAAAGCAACATCTGCCTATAAACAGCAATTTTCCGCCCTTTTGAAATGGCATTTTTCTTTAAGAAAGTACGTTCTTCTCGGTATAATCCGTATAAGTTACGCGTTTGGTTTAACTGTTTTTGCATCCATTCCATGTCTTTTTTTAGAAGAGGGAAGTCTGCAGCGTGACGCAAGTTTAATTTAATCCAACGAACAATCTCGCTATTCGTATTATAAATTAACTGAAACAATGAAACCTCGTATTTCGGTGGTAAAAAGAACAGATTGACAATAAATGCGGCAAGTAAACCTAACATAATTGTCCCAAAACGAATAAGTGCGATTTCTAAAAAGTCATTACCAGGAGAATCCATCACGATAATGAGCGTCACAACTGCGAGGCCAATCGTATTCTCCAAGCGGAATTGCATTAATAAGGCAACACAGATAATCGAAGCAACCCCGATTAAAATAAAATCATTACCAATATAAAGTCCAAAAATAATTGCAATGATAGCTCCAATTACGTTCCCTTGTGCCCGTTCTAGAATAGTTCGATAAGACCTATAAATAGAAGGTTGGATAGCAAAAACGGCGGAAATGCCTGCCAGAGATGGAGAGGGTGAATTGCAAAGTTGCGCGATAAAAAGCGCCAATGTGATTGCAATACCAGTTTTCAAAATTCTAGCTCCGAATTTCATGGAAGGTTATTCCTTTCTATAGACTATTTGAGCGGGACTTTTCGCATTTTCCCGCTCATTCTTCTTCTATTATAACGTTTCTCTCGAGTTTATAAAGTAATATTACCTAGTTATCTTGAACCATTTTTCCAAAAACTGTATCAACTGCTGCAATTGTTTCTACAATATCTGCTTCCGAATGCGCGGATGTAATAAACCATGCTTCGTATTTAGAAGGCGCCAAATTAATACCTTCTTCTAACATTCCTTTGAAAAAGCGTCCAAATAATTCGCCATCAGTTGCACCAGCTTCTGCGTAGTTAGTAATCGCTTCATCCGTAAAGTACACTGTTAAAGCACCAACAATTTGATTGACGGTAACCGCGATACCATGTTTGGCAGCTGCTTTTTCAATGCCATCTTTCAACATCGAACCATATTTTTCAAAGCGCTCATACAATCCTTCTTCTTGTAAAACTTCGAGACAAGCAATCCCTGAAAGAATGGATGCCGGATTACCAGCGTGAGTCCCAGCTTGATATGCCGGGCCAAGCGGTGCCACTTTTTCCATAATATCAATTCGACCACCATAAGCGCCAATCGGAAGACCGCCACCAATAATTTTACCCATAGCAGTTAAATCAGGAATAACCCCTAGATAATTTTGAGCTCCACCGTACATAAAGCGGAAAGCAGTAATAACTTCATCATAAATAACTAAAGAATCATTGGCATGCGCGAGTTCATTAACCGCCTCTAAAAATCCTTCTTTTGGTGCAACCATTCCAAAGTTACCAACAATTGGCTCTACTAAAACAGCCGCAACTTGATCGCCCCAAACAGTGAGTGCTTCCTTAAATGCTTCAAGATCATTAAACGGAACTGTGATAACTTCTTCTGCAGTAGATTTTGTTACCCCAGCAGAATCAGGAATCCCAAGCGTAGATGGTCCAGACCCAGCTTCCACCAACACTAAATCAAAATGCCCGTGATAACAACCAGCAAATTTAATAATTTTATCTCTTCCTGTATAAGCACGAGCCACACGAATAGTTGTCATAACAGCTTCTGTCCCAGAGTTTGTAAAACGAACTTTCTCAAGAGAAGGGATGGCTTCTTTTAACATTTTCGCAAACGTTATTTCGTGTTTCGTAGGTGTTCCGTATAAAACGCCATTTTGTGCCGCTTTTGTAATCGCTTCTGTAATATGAGGATGTGCATGCCCAGTAATGATTGGCCCGAATGCCGCTAAGTAATCAATATACTTATTGCCATCCACATCATAAAAATAAGCGCCACTCGCTCGCTCCATTGTTACCGGAATTCCGCCGCCAACTCCTTTATTTGACCTAGATGGGCTATTAACCCCGCCAACTATATGTAAAAGTGCTTCATCATGCAATTGCTTTGACTTAGAATGATCCATTTCGTCATCTCCTCAAAAATTTAATACCTACTATATTCTATGCGAAAAAATAAGATGCCGCAATCGAAAAAACAATATAATTGCCGATAAATGAAAAAAAGCATAAAATTAAATCATAGCAAAGGAAAGGAAGTGCGGCAAAATGAACATTTTATTTACTTTAGACGTACCCGAACACTTAAAAACCTTGCAAGCAGAGAAATTTCCAGATGATACTTTTTATTATGAAAGCAATAATCATTTTGCCGATTTAGCAGAAATAGATATCATCGTCACATACGGCTCTAATATTACAGAAGAAAAAATAAAACAAGCTAAAAAACTACAATTAATCATGGTATTCTCTGCTGGAGTAGATAGCTTACCTAGAGAAATAATCCAAGAACGCCAAATAAAAGTCGCAAATGTAAGAGGAATTCATGCAATACCAATGGGCGAATATGCATTATCTTTCATGCTATCTCACGTCAAAAAAGCTACTTTCTTCTATAAAATGCAAAAAGAAAAAAATTGGGCAAGTGAAGAACCCATTACAGAACTAGCGGGAAAAACATTAGTTGTCGCGGGCACAGGTGCTATCGGAGCAAAAGTAGCTGAATTCGCTAAAGCATTCGATATGCAAGTTATCGGCATTAATACCACAGGCCATCTTGTAAAACCATTCAGTAAAACATATGCCATGGACGACATCGAAAAAGTAGCTCCTTTAGCCGATTTTTTTGTTAGTGTTTTGCCGCATACAGAACAAACAACAGGAATCTATTCGTTATCATTTTTTGAACAAATGAAAGAAAATGCCGCTTTTATTAATATAGGAAGAGGGAGTGCCGTGGAGCTAAATGTACTAGAACAAGCTTCAAAACAGCAGCTAATAGCTCATTTTTATTTAGATGTATTACCAGAAGAACCGCTTTCCGAAGACAATTACTTATGGGGCACAAATAATGTTACAATCACACCACATGTTTCGGGACATTCCGACAAATATTTAGAACGCAGCTTTGAAATTTGGTTTGAAAATATTCATCTTTTGAAAGAAAATAAGCAATTACGTAACGAGATTGATTTAAGTAGAGGTTATTAAGCTATAAATTCTGCCATTCTATTGACAGTTAAGCGTTATTTCCGGTATTATAAAGATAATAATTATTTTTGGAAGGGAGTGCATGGCGGTGTCTAATGCAACTCTAAAAGAGGCAGTAGATGTCTTGAAGAAAACGGGAGTAAGAATCACTCCTCAGCGTCATGCTATACTTGAATTCTTAATTAACTCACATACACACCCAACCGCGGATGACATATATCGGTCTCTAGAAGGCAACTTCCCAAACATGAGTGTAGCAACTGTATATAATAATTTACGCGTTTTCCGCGATGCAGGTCTAATTAAAGAATTATCCTATGGTGACGCATCTAGTCGATTTGATTTTTCAACTTCTAATCATTACCACGCAATTTGTAATGTTTGTGGGAAAATAGTTGACTTTCATTATCCAGGTTTAGATGAAGTAGAGCATTTCGCAGCTCATATGACTGGCTATGAAATCGATAACCACAGACTCGAAGTATATGGTACATGCCCAGATTGCAAAGAAAAACAAGCAAATAATTAAAACAAAAACACTTGGCCTAGCTAAGTGTTTTTTTATGTTTCTTGCAATTTTTTTCATTTTTATTAAATTTTATGCATAATTCGGTTGACATATTTCTCAAAACTTGATATATTAGTTTTCGGCGCTACGATAGCAGCAATTTAAAAGAATTTTATTCATAAATTAATTTTAAAAAGTTGTTGACAGATAGTTGCTAAAATGATATGATTTAAAAGTCGCAAAAAACAAACGAAAACATTCGCACATCAAGTGTGAAAGCGACTAACTGACCTTTGAAAACTGAACAAAGAAGAAGACGAAAAGCAATGAGACGTAAAGTCTCACTGGTAATCGCAGGGCAGAAAACAGAAAGCTGTTTTCAACAAA
>NZ_JAARZC010000007.1 GCF_014229095.1 Listeria cossartiae subsp. cayugensis
AGAAAGGAATAAAGCATGTCTGTATTTGAAGCAATGACTTTAATGTTGGCTTTTGCCACATTGGTTGTGCTGATACTAGACTTTAATAAACCAAAAAAATAATCGTCTTTACACTTTGACAGGTGCGAAAAGACGATTATCAATCAATTTTTAAACCTTGTCCACCGTCTTTTTAACGGTGCTGCTGTTGGAGAGTCATGTTCAAGCATGGCTCTCTTTTCATTTACATAATACCACATTTATAGTTAAGGAAACAACCTTAATGATTAAGCATGTATTCATTTTTAGATTTTAAATTTTTAGATTTTAAATTTAAACTTCTAATATAATTTTGATCAACAAATAAATTTTCACTATTTACAAGAGGTATAACTTTCCTTTCAACCGCTATAGATATAGCACTAGTTTTGTATCTAAACAATAACCTCCTGGTAGAATAAGCAATCTCCAAATATTTTCTAGAGTTAGATTTATTAAAGGTCAATTTCTTATCAAATCTATGTAAGACAATAAGCACATTTTCATTTATTACTTTTTTTATAAGTTCCTGCCACCACAACAAATCTGTCGCTCCTAGGGACATGCCAAATATTACAAATAAACCAGTTCTATTTATAATACTATACAATTGTCCTAACTTTAAATAATCATATTCATCAATTGTTTCTGGTTTAATTAAATAATTTAGCTCTGCTGTTGAGAATAGACTCCTATTTAATTGCGATCTATCATTCACTCCTAAGAAAGAACCTTTTCCTAAGCTTTCATGAACATGAATATTTTCCCCAAGTGCGACTGTAACTTTATAAGTTTCATCTATTTTTAGTAATTCATACAATGATTTTTCAACGACTTCCCAATCAATTTTTAGAATTGCTCTATCTAAAATGTTTGTATAATTAAATTGCAGAAAATTAATTTTGATTTCACATGGTGACATTTTCGGATGAAGTACTTCTGCAATTTGTGTGAAGAAAACATCATCCAATTCTTTTAAAAATGAAATTAAAGCATCTTCTAGATTTGGAATATAAGCATTTTCCTCTTCCATTTTAAGATAATTTTCAAAATCCTCATGAAATTCCTCTAAAGAATCTAAAAAATGTTTCTTATCAAAAAGTTCCTTTCCTAAATCTGTTTCTGTAAACTGTTCATTTTTAGCTAAAAAGTCATTAACTTCTCGTTCTGACTTAGTTGACAAACCTATCATCCACTCAAAATCAGACCATTTTACAACATCTTCTTTTATTTGGTTGTAAAAAAAATTATTCTTTATTTTGTTTTTTGAAAACTCTCTCAACATATACTCATAAAATTGATTGTAAGAAGTTTTAAGACCATACATCATATCAAACCCATTACCTACCAAATATGTTATCTCCATTAATCCTATCTTCCCTTCAGCTCTGTGTAGTTTTTATACTTACTTTTTTCATTCACTCAAAATTTATCCGTTCTCTATCTAACCCTCTAAATCATTGTAACTACATTACACCTCATTATACTTTATTTTTAGATCACATTTCTATACTTTCTTCTTACTTTTTACTTGACTACCCCAATATATTGGGGTATACTATATATATAGTAAAGAAACACAAATCTAACATAAAGGATGGATGAGAGATGAAAGGGTTTTTAAAAAGATACGCACAAGAAAAAAAAGGATGGTCACTCTACAAACTAGCAAAAGAATCGGGTATTAAAGAAACCACGCTCAGTTTTGCTAATTCTAAATCAGTACATAATTTATCTGCTTTAAATATTAAATTGATTAGTGAAGCAGTTGGTGAAACACCTGGTACAGTACTTGATGAATTAACGGAATTAGAAAAAGAAATGGAAATGGAAACTACGTACTGGTATAACGAAGGAACCGACTCCTTGCTAACTTGGAAAGAATATAAAGCATTAATAGAGCGCGAAGCAAAAGAATGGTATGAAGACTTACAAGAAGAGGAAGAAGAACTTGATGATAGTGATAAAACTAGCCTTGAAACACTTGTACAGTTATCATTTGAAAACGAAAGCGATTTTGTTCTTTCTGATAGTGAAGGCAATCCAATAAAAGAATGGTAAACATAAAATAAATATAAAAAAAGGATGGTAAAAAAGATGAATTTAAAAGAGCTAGTTAGAGAAATCAAAAACAAAGATTACACAGCGAAATTGAGTGGAACGGATAGCAATAGTATCACACAACTAATTATTCACGTTAATAATGATGGCAACGAGTACGTGATTAGCGAAAGCAACTTCGAGTCAATTGTTGAAAAATTCGTTTCTACATTCGAAAATGGCTGGGATGGTGCCTATGAGGATGAAGAAGAATTTTACAACGATATGCAAGATATTGTAAAAACACATTTTAAATAATAACGACAACAAAGACCTCCAAGTTTTTAGCTTGGGGGTCTTTATTATCACTTGCTACAGCTATCTTAACTGTTTTTAGCTTGAACAAGCATTTTAATTTCATTTACCAACCTTGCAGCTGTCATGTTGGCCAAGTAAAGATAATCAACTTTCAAGCTATCTAACTTCATTTTCATAGCATGACTCGCATAAGAAGTTAACAGAAATACAAAATCGAATTGTTGAAGGGATTTATTTAATCGATCAACCGTAGAAAAGATAGAAAGATCAGGTATTTCATTTTTTAGATCAGTGTTAAGTTTAGGGTACCCACCCACAACAGCTATTTTCAAGCCTTCCAAGCTTATTTCTGCTGCATCCGTTTCTTTAACAGCATCGACTTTGGTTGCTGCTTCCAACTCGTTCACTTTTCTATCTAGTAATTGTTCCAGGATAGAAATGGTTTCTTCTCTTGCTTTAAGTTCTTCTTTATTCCAGGTGTGCTGCTCCCCCTCTAAAAACTTTATGCGATCCTGAAGATTTTTGTTTTCTTGCTGCAGTAACTGATTTTCTCTTTTCATTTTCTGCTCATTACTTATTTGTACCTGGTGTTTTACCTCGACTAATTCTAAATCACTTTTCAATAAACCCTTCCTTAGTTTATTATATGATTTTGCGACAATCAGGCTTTCTATACCGGTTAAAACAAAGTAAGGGAGCATTCTATTAGACAGTTTGTTGCGTACAGCTATCGCAAATAACCTTCTTAGATCATCCTTCTTGATCTCAACTTGCTCCCCATATTCTTCTGTAGAAATTTGTTCCGATAGAAAGATATATTGAAAAGCACTTATATCTTCTTTACTTAATCCCTTGTGTTTATATAAAACCTTTATTAAGTTCGTATAGTTTGTATATTTTCGCTCAGGAAAATACTCTTTCACTAAGTTAATGGCCACTAGTTTATCTTTTTCTGATAAACTCGAAAACACATCACCTTCCGAATCCCAGTGCTGCAAAAGTTCATAAACATAGCCAAGGGTATCATCTCTATCTATTCCATTATTTCCTAATAAAATAAGAACATAGTCCACAACTCGTTGTGGTAAAGCATTAACTTGTTGTCGCATTTCATCTAAATGTAACTCATAATATTCTGGTGAATCTTCTTTAATTATGTATCTTTTTAACAAAAGTCCAATTTTCGAGAAAAAAATTGTCGTTAACTCATCTTGAATTGTATTATTTTCCATACTCAAGCATACTAATCCAAGAATTTTTCTTGCTCGTATTTCATCATCAGGTGGTAATTCTCGGATTCCTGAAGAATTCCAAAATGGGCTTTTTTGTGCCGCTTGATAAGCTTCTAGTGCATGATTATCAAAAAGAACCGTAATATCCTTTTCATAAATTTTGGTAGATAATGCTCTTACTAAAAAAAGTGTTACATCCATCAGAATGCACCTCCCGTTGCTAACCTTATTTTACCATTTTGTACCGTAAAATGATAACCTCTACATAATAAAAAGGCATCATCGCTACTGTTCTGATACCTTAATACTTCTTATTGCTTACTAAATACTTTAGCTATTTTTTATTCTTCTCTCTCTTAGCAAGTTCTTCAAAAATAAGCTCCTTAGATTTCTCAAAGGTCATATGAACTAACTCTAAACATTCATTTATTTCTGCTGTTGACAGTTCTGCTAAAGCTTCTTTTGTTTCTTGTATTTCCGCTTCCCAAGCTTTTCTTTTCCTCTCACTTTCCATATATTGTCTAATTTGTTCAGCTTGTAAATTATATGAATCACTATATTTATCATCAAAATCAAAATTAAGAACTTCAGCAATTTCATCTTCTGTTAGATGATATTTCTCTAAAACTGCTTTTAATTCATCCTCTCCATCCACGCGCTCTAACAATTGCTCATCAAAGATATAACTCCAATCGCCTGTGTCCTTTTCCAAGTCCTCTATGCTATAGCTGTGTAATGATGAACTAGAAAAATTTGTGATATTCACGCATATTCCTTGAAACGCTTTAATTGCAACCACATAGCCATCACGATAATTTTCAAATCGGGTCCAACCATTTTGAACAGTTTTTATTTCATATTTTTTCATGTCTTCCAAAGTTATCAGCTCCTATTTTTTTATCTAGTAAATCCTTTACTTTTAGCATTTCTTTCATCTAGTAGTTCTTGTACTCTATCCTCATCAGCCATAGCCATGGCTTCAAAGAAAATCTTACTTATTTCTGATAGCAATGCTTCTTCTGTTTCTCCTTGAAATAAAGTCAAAATTATACTCTCATCATCTAAATTATCATCAAAAGGAGTTATTTCTTGAAAGATGGATTTATTTTTAATATCAATAAACGCGTCCAGATGACAATAAGGTTCATCTACATACCCCGTTGCAATAGGAATGTTTTCCCCTTTCTTAACATAATCTTTTGTGAGCTCCACCATACTAATCCTGTACTCCTCTAAATCATCGTCTTCTTCGCTAAATTCTCTTGTCATGTAGTCCGCAGCTGCTAAAATCACTTTATCTTCAAATTTTAAATCTTCTTTTTCATTTATCGCATTGGGTTCTTCTTCTGTTCTCCACAAATACTTGCCATCACAGTTTAAGTTGTAGAGTACTTCTTCCAGGAGCTCTTTAGTACCTTCTAAAAATAATCCAGCCTCTTTTTTGGAATACGTATAACCAACTACTTCAATCCCTTTTCCTAAGCCAAGTCGCTTATAATTTTTCATGTAAAGTTTATTTCCAGATTGGTCCAACTTGAATATCACTTCACCAGATAAGCCTTCACTATATAATTCACGCATTATTACCCACCTCTACTGTTTTTTTGAAGTTCCATCTTTGTAATCTAGTACCATTCCCAACTCTACATTAAATACATATACATTAAATTTTATGCTTGTATCTTCAATAGATTGAGCTTCCATTTGAACACCACGAGAAAGTAACTCTCCTTCTCTAAAAACAGGAGTAATCCTATAGCGCACGTGATTATTCGTTTTTCTTAAGTAACTAGCGACTTCATTTTCATACTCTAGCATTCCAGGAGCGTTCAATGATCGAGTTCCTGTCATTAAATTTTTCGGATTATTATTCTCACCTGTAAGTTGATACCCAATCAAGTGACAGCGATTATATAGCCACCCAGAAGAAGTTTTTTTATTTTTCCAAGCTGTAGGATTGATATATAGTGCTTCTCGTTCTTGAGTTGGCATCAAGCTTTTATGGAGCATTGCATTCGCTTCACCGACTCGGTTTAATTTATCTAAGTCGGTAAAGCTTTGCCACGTCCCTTTCGATATTGCCAAATCTTCTTTATCAAAAGTAGGAACATTACTATTTACTTGTATCACTTGATTTGTACCATCAAAGGTTAAATTTGCTAGGGTACTATTACTTTTTGCATCTATAGTACCTTTAGCAGTAGTTTCTGTGTTTGGGTTTAATTTTTGCCATACTCCTGTTTCATAAACCCCTGCACCTATCAAAAGAAATGCGATAAATGATAAGATTATTTTTTTCATAAGTCACCTCCGTTTTGTTGTATTTTCGAGATAAATCAGGTAATCATTTAAGGCATCTTTTGCGAATTCTAAACCCGCTATTGCATCCTCCACTTCCATATATTCACCTGTGTTTACTTTGCTTTTTGGAAAACCATCCATATATTTTCGTTCTTCATCAATCATTGTATCGATAATTTTTTGTTGAATTTGTAAAATACCTAAAGTTTCTCTAATAGGTTTTCTTTGACTGATTGTCATATTCTTCTACCTCTCTGCTTCGATTTTTTAGATTGGGATTGTTACATATCACATTACTTTTGTGATATAATTTCTATATTGTTTTTTTACTAAGAGTACCTTTGTGAAGTTGCCGCTTCTCAGGTACTCTTTTTTTGGCATCGATCCATACAATCGTTCCAACAAAACACAATATTATGAACATAAAAATTGCTACCAACATGTCTAAACCATACATATGACCACCTCATTTCTTATATATTCATTTTACCATATTTATATTAACATGTCTATATTAATATGTTATTTTTATAGACATGTTTTTATTAACATGTTATTATGATTATGAGGTGAACTTTAATGGACTTTCCTATACAAAACTTAGAAGAGTTAAAGACTTATTTAGCTAGCAATTTACTAACTAAAACAGAAGCTAGAGCAATTACAAAACAATCTCAAGCCGCATTTAATCAAAGTATACAGACAGGAACATTAAACTCGTTTTATGAAAAAGGGGAACATCAATCGAAAGTCCGCCTTTTTCTTAAAGAAGAGTGTGAAGAATATGCACGAAACAAAAAAAATGCTCCAAAAAATTAGTAATTTAAAAGACCCTCCGATAAATGCGAGGGTCTTTTTGAAGTATTCATTTATTGTTAGAACGGTAAATCGTCATCCGATATATCAATTGGTTTTGTTTCACGTGCAAAAGGATCACTTGGTTGATTTGCTGGCTTTTGATCATTAGACTTTACTGGTGGAGCATCATTTTCTTCAGGCATTGCATTCCTTGCATCTTTACGTGGCTCCAGGAACTCTACACTCTCCACAAGCACTTCTGTGACGTAAACACGCTTTCCATCTTTTCCTTCATAATTACGCGTAGTAATCTGTCCATCTAACCCCATTTGATGACCTTTTTTCACGTAATTAGCTATATTCTCCGCAGTTTTTCTCCAAGCAATACAGTTAATATAGTCCGCTGCACGATTCCCATCTTTATCTGTACGCGCGCGATTAACAGCTAATGTAAATGTTACTACAGCTATTCCGTTTGGCGTATATCTCAATTCTGGCTCTCTGGTTAATCTACCTACTAATACAACACGATTTATCATATAATTTCCTCCTAAAAATGTAATTTGTATATTTTACATAATAATAATTTAATGATATAGTACAATTAATAACCCACAAAAGAGGTGTCTTTATGAAAGAAATCATTGATACTCTATCAAATACTGCTTTAAATGATGCTGAGAAACAAAAATGGTTGAATTCTTATTTAGCCGAAAATTTGTTAAACACTTCTGAAGCTGCTGATTTAATTAATGTTAATCGCATTACTATTGATAATTACGTTAAAAGAAATCTATTAACGCCAATAATCAATCGACCTCATAATAAAGTGTTTTGGAAATCAGACTTACTAGAACTAAAACAAATAGTTGCCGAAAATAAGAAAGATCCGCGTGGCTGGCATAAACAAAAGTAACAGTAGTTGCTTTTGTTTTTTTAATTGAGAAACCAAAACAGAAATATAATAAGCGATAATCCCAGAAGGAATAGCCATGTTTTTTTGATTAATTCAATAATCAAAAGTATAGTTCCACCCAAGGCAAAAAGATTAATGAACGATCCACCAGCAAAAAACAACAAAGTCTTCAATAACAATAATGCTCCTAACAAACTAAACACCAACGTGCAATATGGACTATGTGCAAATTTTTGAAACAAAAGTATACTTTTTTCACGAATAGTCATTCTATCTCATCCCTTCTGATTTATCTTAGCTTAATTATAACATATATTTTATATTATGTATAATATAAAATATATGTTTTTTATTTAATTTTTTCAACCTGTTCCTTTTCCACTTGCTTCTCTTGTGTGGCTGATCCTTGCAACTCTAATTGAAAGTTAAGCTTGTTTTGCTTTTCTAAACTGTCTTCCAATTCATTTTCATGAATGAAAGGTTTGGTTACTTCCACCTTAGTGTCCTCCCAATCTTTTAGATACATCTGCAAGTCAATTTTAGTTTTATCTAACTCTCCTGGGATACCATAGTATACGTTCTCTAATTTGATGATATTTCCTATCCCCTTTTCAATTTGATAAGGGGTATCATATTCCTTTTCTCCTACTAAAAGTAAGTTCTTTTGAAAGTTACTTTTTGCCAGGTAAATATCAAAGTCATGAAAAGAACCAATTTTTTGTTTTTCTCCTGTTTCTAATTTCAATAACATAGAAATGTTTTCTAGCGCTAAACTCGCTTCTTTCCGGCTATCAAAGCACTTATCACCTAATTGAATAGCAAACGGAAGTTTAGCCCCGTCACTGTCCTTATTAGGGACTTTAATAGCATCCAGTTCTAAGCTCTCTACATCTTTCTGCAATTTTTTCACGTTTACCGGAAACTTCTCTTCCAGATCACTTTGCATTGTAAGTTTTGCATTTTGCCATTCTCCTTTCAAAATTTTCAACCGCATAACTTCATTATCCAAAGTCATTTTCTCTGCTAAAAGTGGATTACTTGTAGCAATTGCTTTTACTTCAGCTGCTGATAAAACAGTTTCATCTATATCCGAGCAATCACGTGAAATGCTTTTGCCCGTCATAACTTGTGAGATAAAACTAAGCTTTTGCTCTTGAATCTGCCAGAGATAGGCATCAAAAGTAGATTTAGTTACATAGCGATACATATAGACAGACTCATTAGTATTTCCTTGTCTAACAACACGTCCATCACGTTGGATAATATCAGAAGGGCGCCAAGGACAATCTAGGTGATGCCCAGCAACCAATTTATCTTGTACATTCGTACCAGTTCCGACTTTAGAGGTACTACCTAGAAGCACCCTTACTCGCCCATCTCGAACCTTTTGAAAGAGCTTTTCTCTTTGCACGTCCGATTTCGCATCATGAATAAATGCTACTTGATCTTCCGGAATTCCTTTTTCAATTAAAATTCGTTTTACTTCATCGTACACATTAAATTTATCTTTTTTAGGTGTTCCAGAGTCACAAAATATCATTTGTGTCGATTTCAACTCTGTATGCTTTTCCCAAATTTGATAAACATTTTCCGCACAGGTGTTTAACTTGCTTCCCTGATCATTTGGTGCCAATGGATTAAGCAGCCGAGGATCAATTGCTAACAATTTTGCTTCGTGTGTGAGCTTCAGCATATTATCAGTCGAAGAATCTACTGCTCCTAGCCTTATTTTTTCTGCACGATCCACAAAACTTTCCATAACTTCTAGTTGATATGGAGTAGCCT
The DNA here is from genome assembly GCF_014229095.1 of Listeria cossartiae subsp. cayugensis. Taxonomy (GTDB): domain Bacteria; phylum Bacillota; class Bacilli; order Lactobacillales; family Listeriaceae; genus Listeria; species Listeria cayugensis. The sequence goes on from NZ_JAARZC010000007.1 coordinate 9,409, forward strand.
CTGTTGCTACAATTTCAGCTTGTCCTCCATTAATAATTGGCACAGGCAAATTTAACATATCACTTGTTTGAATATCCGCTACTTCTGAAAATAAATTCATTAGCTCCGGTAAATTATGGAACTTAGCAAACCTTGCTTTCATTTTATAACCACCTCCTTCCGGTGTGGCTTCCAGACTAGAAACTACTTCTCCAAAGGTTGAAGCCCATTCATCAAAAGAACTTATAGACATTTGATCCAAAGCATCTGGTTGTAAATAACGCTGCATTACGTACATTTCAGACATAGAATTAGAAATGGGAGTCCCAGTTGCAAACACCACACCTGCACCGTCTTGTATTTCTTGCATATACTGGCACTTCATTAACATATCCGTTGCCCTCTGACTATTTGACTGACTAATACCAGCAACCCCCTGCATTTTAGAATATACAAAACAATTCTTGTAATTATGTGCTTCATCAACAAACAAAAAGTCTACGCCTAATTTTTCGAAGTCAATCACATTATCTTTCTTTGATGTATTATTTAACTTGTCTAAAGAAGTAGTTAATTTCTTCTTCATGCCTTCCATTTGTTTAATTGTCCACTTTTGCCCACTTGTTGCTTTTTGTTGATAAATTTCATTTTCTATCTCAGTAATTTGACTATTGATATAGTTGCTCTGCCTTTCTACACTCAGCGGCATTCTCTCAAACTGACTATGTCCAATCACAATTGCATCATAATTTCCAGTCGCGATTTTGGAAGTGAACGTCTTTCTATTCTCTTTTTGGAAATCCTTTTTACTAGAAATTAGTATGTTGGCTCCAGGGAAAAAGCGTAAAAACTCCATCCCCCATTGATCCATCAAATGATTAGGTACAACAAACATCGGTTTTTTTACTGTTCCAATTCTTTTTAAATACATGCCAGCTGCTATCATAGCTGCTGTCTTTCCGGCTCCAACTTCATGCGCCATAAGAGCAGTTTTTTTCTGTACAATTCTGGCAATAACATTTTGTTGATGGGGACGAAGAGTCAATTCTTTACTCATGTTAGGAAAGCTCAAATAAGAACCATTAAAATTTTGTGGTACAATTCGATTAAAACGATCATTGTAAAGTCTTCCTAATTTAACGGAACGATTTCGTTCTGCAAATAACCATGAGGCAAATTTTTCCTGTAACTGTTGTTGCTTCCCACGAACAACCATTGTTTCTTTCGCATTCACAACGCGTTTTTCAATTAAATTACCATTCTCATCTAACTCTCTCACTGTGTTATAAATTGTTGAAGACTGTAGATTTAAACAATCCTCCATAATTTCATATCCATTTAAGTGATCAGATCCAAAAGTTTTATTTGCACGAATGGATCGAGGTTCTCTAAATTTCCCTTGTATACTCCACTTAGAAGTAATGTTGCAATAGTCAATTCCTATGAAGTACTTATTTGTTTCTGAACGCCTATTGCCATAACTTGTTTCAAAACAGTCGTACATGAATTCTTCATATATTTCCTTTGGAATCCAAGTCGAACCAATACTGTATTTAATTTCGGATGGTTTTAAATCAACTGGCTGTACACTTTCCAAAGCATCCACATTTCTTCCATATATTTCCGGATGGATACTAGCAATTTTCCGTGCTTGTGCAAGCTTTGTTTTTACATCTCCCGAAAGATATGCCTCTTTGGTTACCCATTCACCTGCAATAGTTTCCGTCGGTTCTGGCTCAAAAAGCACATTGGTGTATGGCTCAAAATAAATACTAGTGTCCAACTCTTCAATGAGTTTTTCTTGAGAAACTTGATAGACACCTTTCATCAATCCTAAGTCTACATAACCCACTTTATTTAGCGAATAAATTAGCGCTTCTTCAGCAGTCGTTATATTTACGGTTTCAAGCGCTGGTCTGATAGTCGCTTCTGAGAAAATCATCGCTTTATGGAATTGCTTGTTTTCATTATCCGGAACTTCAATGGAGCGCAGTAATGGCAATTGATCATCTGCTTGAAAAGCTAGTTGGTTTGCTCTATCATTAATGAATCCATTTTTACGAACGAATTCATCGTATACTTCGTTTAAAATTAATTGCGCATTTTCTAGTTCTTGCTGTTCATAGGAGCTCTCCTGAATATTAATAACATCTAATAAAGCATCCTTTATTTTGAGCATACCTTTGATTCTTTCTGCTGCTTTCCCGGTGATATCTTTCCTTTCTAAGACATCTTTTTCCACATAGTAAATAGAATCGTTCATTATCTTGTAGGTGAAACATCTTTCATCCGTCCTAGGAATAAACGATTCCCCTTTTACCTTTTTCGTTTCATTAGGGATGGTTTTTTCATTAACTGTATCCATTTCAGCATTCCAACTAAAAGAAGACTCTGATAGCTTTGAGCGCAGTCTTTCTTGAAACGCAACTTTATCATAATCTGGAATAAATACTTCTTCCGTCTGTCCGTGGAAGTTTTTTACTCGTATATCCCCTAAAATGTTAGTTGGATTATCTATGAAATATTCATTCCTCCATAGTTTTTCATTTCCTAACTGTTTGGAATCCAGCCAGGTTGCCGAAGGGTCATTTTTCACCTCATCCTTAGAAGTATCTAATGTAGCTTGTACCTCGGATTTTTTCTGGAAAAATATTAAATCAGAAGTAACATTTGTTCCTCCAACCTGTTTAAACACATTGGAGGGCAATCTGACACCAGCAACTAAGTCAAGTTTCTCAGCTAATTCCATTCTAGCTTTGCTATCCTTTTTATCCATTGTTCCTGTGGAAGTGATAAAAGCCATTACTCCACCTGGTTTAAGAAGTTTCGCCGACTTTTGCATAAAATAGTCATGAATTTTGTAGTTTTTCTTCATGTCTTTATCACTTATTTCAAAATCTCCAAATGGGATATTACTAATAATCAAATCGAAACTTTCTTCTCTAAAATGACTTTTTTCAAAACCTTTTATCTGAATATCAGCATCAGGATACAAATACTTGGCGATTTTTCCAGTGAGTGGATCCAACTCCACACCATGCAACTTAGAACTTCTTAATTTTTCCGGTAACTTGGAAAAAAAGTTCCCCGTTCCCATCGATGGATCTAAAATGTTACCGCCAGTAAAACCTTTACTTACAAGCATTTTGTATACTTCTTCTACAATAAATGGCTCTGTATAATAAGCTGTTAAAACACTACTTCTGGCTTTTACATACATATCTTCCGGTAATAACTTTTTTAACTGCTTATATTCTTTTTCCCATGTTGCATTAGATGGATCAAAAACTTCTTGTAGTCCACCCCAGCCAGTAAAGCGTGCTAAAACCTGTTGTTCTTCTAAGCTAGGTTCACGGTTAGCAGCTTCTAATACCTGGATCAATTGAATAGCTTCCATATTCGCCTTAAATTTAGCTTTCGCCCCTTTTGGATAAGGATTATTTTCATCTCTATAGTAGTTACTTCCTTTTTTAGAAGGTGGGTTTTGAATTTTCACTACCCCCGAATTCTCACTAATTTCCATGCTTGGCGTATTATCATCCATTGATTGCGAAAACAAATCAAATTCTTCCGCAAAAAAAGAAGCTTCTGTAAGTACAGAAACTTCCTTTTCATTATGATTATTGTCAGTTATCGTGGTTGAAGAATGAAGTCTTTCATCACTGTTTCTTTCGCCATCATTCTTATCCAATTCAGGTGCTTCGTCACGACTAACGGATTGTGGCTCTCTGGTCTGGGGTAATTTTTCTCCAGTATTGCTTCCAGGCTCATTTGTTTTCGTGTCGCTTCTAGTTCTATCTCCTGTAAAAATGGTAGGAGCTTTTTGTACATCATCAAATACTGATATCTCTCCGGCTTGTTCTCCTCCAGGTAGTCCAGTACCGCTTTCCCGTATTCCCCTACCTGCTTTCTCACGTTCTGATTCGTTATTTTGATCTTGGGATAACTCTTTCCGTCCGGCATTTGTTCGTACATTATTTTTTCCCTGATTTTTTCGATGGTCATTATCTATCATCCTCTCTTTGTCATACTCTTTCTTCCAGCTTTCAATTTCCGTTAATATTTGCCTTGCATTATTAAAAATAGTATTACCGATGTTTGCAAGTTGTTCTAGTGTTTGCAACTGTTCTAATGCTGAGAAGGCTATTTGGTAACGCTGACCTTCCACTTCATTCTCATTCAAAGGCTTTTCTGGAATACCTAATCTATGCTGCATTAAATAATAGACACTATTTCTTACCAATTCATTATTTGGTACATCTTGAATAATTCGTTTCATCATTCCAGCCCTTAATTGTTCAAAATAATCATCAGAGGGCTTTAAATTCCAAGAAGATACGAGTGCTTTATAAGAAGTTTCATCAAACTTCCACTGATCTAGCATAATAGGCTTACCATTTGTTTGATCTACATCAAAAAGAGCATGTGTTTCAAAGGCTTTTTCCCCTTGAAAGTTCGTTACAACTATCGCTTTTGCGTGTTCATTCACTTGTCTTCCTAATTTTTGCCACACTGCTTCACTCGCTAATGCAGTCACATAAGGCACTTGCGCATACGTAAGTAGCACATTATCAAAGCTATATTTATAAATATTGGTAGAAAATGCTAAAAATCGTTGCCATTCTCTCGGATTTTTTTTAAATAAAGAAGCCATCTCACCAAATAAATCTAATAAATTGGTTTGATTAGCATCTAGTACAAATTTTTCTTTCATCATAACACCCATTTTTATATTATGCAAATTATAAAAGTTATACCAAGGTATTAATGATTAATTCCTTGGTTATGTCCTTTATCTTTTAAATCTTCTACTTGTTTTTGATCTAAATCTAATTTTTCTAGCGCATCATTTTGAGATACACCATTTGAGAAGTAAGCTAGGCTATATGATGAATTTTCCAAAACAGCTTCCTGTTCGCTAGTCATTGTTTGGTTTTTCGCGATTAAAGCAGTTTGCGTTTCAGGTGTCATGATGATTGTACCACTTGTTGCCGCAGCTACTTCAAATAGTTCGTTTCCTTTCAAATCCAAAACTTCATCATTATCTAAGTACTCAAAATAACTGCTTAATACATTGTGAGAATCTCCCCTAACGCCTGCTTCATTGGAAGATGTCATTTCGCCATTAGGCCATAAGAACATCGCTTCATCGGCATCTTTTGTAAAATGATGTCCATTATCATAAACAAATTGATTTAATTCTTCTTCATCAAACAGAATATAATTAGTACTATTCATAGTTAATTCATCCAGATCTAGTTTTTTCAATCCTTGATTTTGAGAAATGCCTTCCGTAAAATATTCAATCTGGTAACTTGAATTTCCGAGAATTTCTTGTTGTTCTTTAGTCATGGTTTGGTTTTCTGCAATTGAGGCTGTTTGAGATTCAGGTGATAATAAAACAGTCCCTACAGTGGAAGCTGCCACTTCAAGCATTTCATGTCGTGACATCTCAAAGATTTCATTCTTATCCAGGTATTCAAAATAACTACCTAAAACATTATGATCGTCACCTCTGATACCATACTCATTAGAAGATGTCATATCTCCATTGGGCCATAAAAACATAGCCTCCTGAATATCCTCTGTAAAGTGATGCCCTGCTGCCTCCACAAATTGGTGTAATCGATCTTCTTCAAACAACATAAAATTAGTACTGTTCATTCTTTTTCCTCTTTTCTTTTAATTTATTTACATAAAAAAGAAACCTCAAAGAATTGCAGAGGCTTCTTTTTATTGCCTAATTTAATTGACTTACCTATATCCAGCATGTTTTACTTTGTTGATCCGCTTGATGGTAATTCTTTCATTACTTTCAATGAAACACCCATCAACCCTTCTACTTTTGCTCTCTCTTCATTCAAATCTTTTGCATCAATTTTCTTGACCCAATTTCGTTTTCCAACGTTATATGCGCCATATTTATAGCCCAATTTCCGCAGCGTTAGCCGATGGTCATAGGCGTTACGAATAACGAGATAATAAACAAAAGAGGTTTGAAAGTCCACTGCATGATGTACACAAATTGATTTATCTTCTATACCTAGTTCATTCAGTTCACTTTTTTCTTCCCACACAGTATCCCGATTAAATTCTCCTCTCCAAACCTCTTCAAAACTGAGATATTTATATCCCCAATCTTTTAATACATCTCGGAATTCGTAACCGTTTTTCACATCTAAATAGAAAATGTTGTCTTTGTAGGAAATTTCTGGGATTTTCCAATAAACAACTGGTCCATGAAATTTTTCTAGCTTTTCCAATTCTTTTACACTGATCAAATTTAAGTCCATCTTTGCTAACAATTTCATTCCGACTGCAGTCACCAATACATTATGATAATACGTGTAAAATCTTTCTCTATGTGCTGACTCCCCATAAAACGTATATTCAATATGATGTGATAAGTCATGCAATGCTGTAAGAAGTATTTCTTTTGAGTCCCTGGACAAATTAAAGATACGAATTCGATGAAGATCAGCATTATAATCACCATCTTTTTTTGCTTCTTTACGCTGACATTCCACCGAAAACCGTTGTAATTTTTCTAACGGATGCGTGTTGCTAGGGAATGCATACTCCAGAACATCATTTAACAAAGTCTTAATCTCCATGTTCGTATTGTTGCCATTTAGCTCTGCCATCAAATTTTCTCCTCTCTGCCTTTAGGACTATAAACAGGTCGATAAATGTTAGCTTGTTCACCTACCGTGGTGACAAATCCAACTAGTTTAACGTCACTTAGGCTAACGAATAAGTCTTCCTTAAAAAATTGAGTGTCTTCTTTTTTGTTTAAAATCGGTAGTTTACTATCTAATACATATTGTAGTGTCACACTATACAAATGAATGCCCTCCTAATAAGAAAATGAATGTTTTCCTTCTTGTAAAATTTGTTGTTCCAAATACTCGTAATCCATCTGATCACGCCATTTATTTGTTGCTTTTTTCATATTCCGATCTATTCCTCGAATAGTTCTATGAATCTTTGCCGCATTTTGTCTTTCTTCAATAAATTTACGACGATCCCACTCTACTTCTCTTTTTCCTGTTGTAGAATAAGTGGTATTTTTATCTTCGTATTTTTTATGTGATTTTTCTCTTTCTTCATACAATGTTTGCACATCTTTACGCTCTACTTCACTATTCGTAAGCACTCTAATTTTTTCATCATCCAAGTAAACATTGACGACGTGCCATGGACTAGAACTTTGTCCTTTTTGAGAAGGTAGATTTTCAAAATTAGCGCTTTGTTTAGTTTCTCCCTCTTTGTAAAGAAGAGACGATAATGCCGAATCAATGGTTTCTTGTGTATAAGGAGCGTGATTTGTTGTTCCTTTTTGAGAAGGTGGATTTTTCAAAGCAAAATCATCCTCTATTTCCAAAGGTTTAAATATCAGATTAGATAAAGCGGTATCTACTTCTTCTTGTGAATATGGTTTTAAAACATCCTTTTTATTAGAAGGACTATATTTTGTTAGTGGTTGCAATTCTGAATGAATTCCTTTTTTAGAAGGTGGGTTTTGGATTTTCCCTAGACTAAATTCCTTCACTTCTACTAACAGTTCACGCTCTAATGGTATATGCATGGAACCTATGAACTGTTTTCTGTTCATACCGCTTGCTTGTCTTTCTTTGTCTAAGTTTCGTAATTGTGCTAATACGGCATTCCCTGCATCGTAATAAAGCTTGTCTAATTTATCCTGATAGTATTTCTTTATTTCAGGATCATTAATTGGAGCATCCTTTATCTCCACATTTTTATACGCTTTTTCATACGCTTCACTTTGTGCTACTGACTTCTTTTGCCAATCATTGTAAGGTTCCTTTAGTAGCCCCTTGAATTTCGACTCAATCAGCAGTGTTACTTCTTTACCAAAGAAATTTTTCTTCGCATTTTTCATATTCCAAAGTCGTTTATCCTTCGGTAGCTTGAGATACAAATTCGCTAACATTTCTTTCTCTTGCTGACTTTCTACTTGAAAAGCTTTCGCTGCTTTGATAGAACCGACAATCTCTTGGCGAGCCACGTGATCTATAGCTTTTAGTGCTTCTGCTGATTGAATAAGCTGGTTTACAAAGACACTTTTAATTTTCTTCAAGGTCTCTTTTTTTCGTACACCTGTAGGTTGAAAAACTTTATTCCCGGTCGGTATTTTCTTCCCAACATCATCGAGAACATAACGACCTCGATAATCTTTTTTGTAAACATTGTGCCATTTCCAAAGCCTACTTGGATTTAGCTCAACACCTGCAACATGAAAATGTCTATGTTCTGTGTTATGGTGCATCGAAGCTACCCATTTATAATCTTGTAATCCTTCCATTTTAACTAGCGTGTCCATCGCTGTTTTGACTGCATTCATTAAGCGAATATCATCTACTTCATTCGTTTTAGTATTCATCAGACCATATTCTTCCAACCATTCATTGTTGAAAGAGAATAAGTCTTGCCATAAAATCGTATCCCTTTCTTGTGCTAGTTTGAAGTACTGCACATAGTCTTTTCGTCTTTCTTTCGAAACATACTCACCTGTACTATCGAAAAGTCCTGTTGACTTATTCGGATTATCCATATAACCCAAAAAAGTTCCGAAATTCAGATCTGCAACTTCTTGATTCGTTTTAGTTTCGTCATCCATGTATTTAATGAACCCAGCTATGTCTGTGCCATACGTAAATTTAGCATCATGAAGAACACCTAAATTGCTTGCCAATTATCATCACTTCCTTTTTTAGAAGGTAGGTTTTTGGGGAATTTCATTAATAGTTGCGCATAGCATTCACCCTTCCTTCTTGTTTTAAGTGCGCCGCTTGGACAACTTCCGTCGCATCCACATCGTGTGCGATAAATTCAGTAACATTCATGTTAGATACCATCGTGTTTAATATATCCAACGTCATATTCATTTTGTTTGTTACTTCGAACAACAGTTGCTTTTCTTTTTGTAAAGCCACCACTTGTTCGTTTAGTTTTTCGATCTCTTTTGTTTTTTTGTCATTTGACCGAAACATACGTTCAATCTCTTCCCCATCGCTTAACCGAGATTCTTTTAAACGTTCGTACGTAGACTGATGTACACGAATGGTCATCTTCTTTAATGGTGTCATACTCCCCCTCCTTCCTCGCTACTATTAGTTATTGTTTCTTTCCAGTTATCGTCCACAATAGCCAACAGCTGTAACCACTCCAAACTGTTGCATTCGAGAAAGTAGAGTAACCGAATAATCAGGTTTTCGTATTCTAACTCTTTTCGGTGTACTTCTGGGGCAATTGCTTCTTGTTCGAGATAATCTCGAAGGAACGCTTCCCGGGTTAACTTCGATAATTTGGTTAATTCTCCATCCTTTAAACGTTCTGCTTCGACTTGTAAATCAATAGCGTTTACTACTTGCTTGGAAATACCAGTTACTTTAACTTCCATTCTCCGCCACCTCTATTTTCTGCACAGCAAGTAATTCCGGAAAGTAGTCATGGAGCAATGACCTGAAATGGGAATTGATACGAATCGTTTCCAGGGATTTTTTTACTAGCTCGCCTTCGATATCCCTTCTTGCTGTCCCTGCACCAAAAGCCATGACTTCTAATTTTTTTTGCAAATATTTGTTGATACTCATGTTTGATTGCTTGGCTTGCTGCTCTATGTGCTGATAGGCTGTTTTACTCAAGCCGCGAATGTTAATGCTCTGTGTTTCTGTAGTAGACATGTTGCTAACCTCCTGTACTGAATTTGTTTTGGCAAAAGCGAACATCACCGCCAAGTGCCTCTGTCTGTTGTCGGCATTGAGCCGACAACAGACAGCTTCTAATCGAAAATGTGAAACATTTCCTCTTAGAAGCAGGTTAAGGGGATTTGGGGTCAAAACCATTGAGAAGCTAGGCAGTGCCTAGCTTCGTGGTGGGGTCAAAATTTACGCATTTGCCATATATTTGCCATACCATTTACTAGTAAAATCGATTATTCTTCACAAAGTTACTACTAATAATCACTTACGCCATCCATTTGCCATACGTCATTATCCTTTTTAGAAGCAAATGCCATCGGTTTGCCATACCTTTTGTATTTATGCCACCCTTTTGCCATATCTCTGCCAGTTTTTTGCCATACAAAAATGATGAAAAAAATGGAAACTAGGCAGGATGATCACTAAGCCATTCCTCTAGTTTCCCTTTACGATCATTTAATTGTTTAATGCCTAACTTCGTTTCTTGTACTTTCGAACGAATTTTATCTTGTTCACTTTGGATAGATTTAATACTTTGATCTGTTTCTAGTTGAGTCGTTTCTGTCTGATATTTTTTATCGTCTTTTAATTGCTCAATTTGCTTATTCATGTGTTCCACGTCTTTATCCAAAGTCTGAATAGCTTTTGCATACTTAGTCATTAATTCATCTGCTGCATCAATTTGTTTGTCCGCATAATAACGTAAGTAATCATCATCCGACATATTAGCATAACCTTTTACCTTAGGGGTTTTATACTCGGAGAAGAAGAAAGAACATTGCTTCATTTCCCCTTCTTTAATAATTTCTTCATCGCTTTTTGTTAACAAATGACTTGTTTTAACTTCCGTATTTGTGTCCACTAGAAGTTCATTTTCTCCAAAGTCAAATACAATTTCTTTCCAGTTTTCTGGGACGTCATTGACGATAACTAGCATGTATTCTTCGTTTAACTCCAAGAGCCTACTCTTTAGCTCTTTTTTTGTTTTCCGTTCAGCTACAATCATTTGAATAGGTTGTTTCTGATAGATAGGTTCACGACTTACTTGAAACAAAAATTCAGCTTGATTCGTATTTGGATGGTAGGTTCTATCTGCTAAAAACAAGGTAGTACCTGCTAGCTTTTCTTCAGTATCTTCACCACTACCACTATCAACTACGTCATAGTGACTGGCATTTGTAATTGCAATTGTAAAGGTCGTTAATACAATTAAAACAGAAATACTAAAAGCGATATAATAAAATCGAACTACTTTTGCAGCTAAGTATTTATATCGCCTTTCACCGTCCCTAGTGTACTTTTTTCGTTCACTCTTCTCTTTCTCATCTATATAGGTATTTTCTGTTTGTCGCCAAAATAATAGCTTGTTCACGCTATTTAACGCCCCCCTGTTTGTTGATGAGGTTGTTGTTGATTTACATTTACGTCTCGAACTATTTCTTTGTTCTGTCTTAATGTATATAACAGCAAATCATTTTGATCTTTCATTAACTCACCGTTTTCCATTTCAATACTAGGTACCATTTCATAAGTGAAATAATCTCCTAGTTTCTTATCTCCAAAATTAAAATTCTCTCCCATTTCTTCCATTTTAAAAATAAAATCTTGAGCTGGCTGATCATTATCTACAACAAATAAAGCGGATGGCGTTTTATTTCTGCCCACTTTATCCTGGATATGATTTACTGCAGCAAATTGTTTTAAAAATGTCACATCCTTTAGTCCTTCCATACTGGCGAATCGTGTATTTTTTAATTCCTCTGTTTCCCCACTATTCATTTTCCTAGATACGTAACTAAGGACATCTATAGGAGCTTCGCCAATGACTAGTTTTTCTGGAATACCCAAATCAAAATAAAATCCACCATCATTCTTACTTCCTTCTAGAATCTTTCGAAAGTATTTATTTTTTGGTTTTAATCGTTTTTCTAAAGGGATAATTCGAGTACCTCTTAAAGAAGCCCCTACCAATTTATTACTCTTGTATTCATTCATATTCATCCATTTAAAAACAACATTTCCACGCTTATCTCCAGCAATTACTCCTTCCTTTATGCAATAATTTACCAAATTTTTATTTAATCCTCGTTCTTCTGTTAAATAGCGAAATGCTCTTTGTGGATGTTCAACTTCTTGTACATCTCTGTTGTAATCAAAAACTTTTGGTTTCGAGCTTAAAGTTAATTGAATACCTTCTTCTGGGATGTGCTTTGCCTTTTGAAGGATATCATGAACAGCTTCGGAAAAACTATAATTATACATATACATAGCTACATCAATGCAACTAGTCATTGCCTTTGTATTACTATCGCTAAATCGTTTGAAAAGATTCTTCTTTAAGCTATACATGATGCTGTCATGCTCTGTGTGTTGATACATACCCACTGATATCTCTTCAAACGGTTCCCCACATGCTTGTAAATAGGAAAGTATGTTTACTGATCTTGCAAATTCTTTATCTTTTTGATTAAAAAAACGGCTTCTTTTTTTCTCTGTTTCCGCCAATTCAATCACGCTCCTCTCTGACTTAATGAACTTTTATCTTCTATGCGACTTACTCGCCATGTATCGCTGTACACCATTGTGATTTCCACTAAAATGGAACGTTCTACTTCCGGAGCGCCACTACTTCTGATGGAAGTATCGAAAGAAGTCAGCACCTTCACACTCGTTTCACTTTCTATCTGTGTTTTAATTGGAATATAAAAAGATAATCCAGAAATACGGATAGCATAGTCTTTATCCTCGTATTCCACATGATTATCTTCGTTTTGTTTCATTTCATTTAAAAAGTCCACTGTGACATAATCTTCTATTTTATCCTTACTCGTTTTTGCATAATTAGCATTATAAAATAAAGGGATAAAGCTAGTTAATTGTTTGTCTAGCATCGTAGCGTTCTGATTGTCATTCGTACTATTTTGTGGAGCGTTATTTTCTTCAACACTCTTAGTTTCTCTCTCAACTGGTCGCTTTTCTGTCATTACTTCTTCGGTAGGCTGTAGCAAAACACGAATACCAAAAACCACAATAGACAAAGCGATTAATATGCCTAAAATTATTACCACTTTCTTATTTTTCATTGTTGACCTCCTTGGCAAACTGTTATTTACCTTTCACTCCAAGTACAGGAGCCGGATCAATCTGTTTACCCATCTTCTCTTGTCTTATTTCAAAGTGAAGGTGTGGCCCCGTAGATTGACCAGTACTTCCAACTAACCCAATTACTTCCCCTTTCTTAACATTTTGTTCTGGTTTAACCAAAATTTTCGATTGATGGCCGTAGAGAGTCCACTCTTTATTTTTAGTATGTTCAATAAGGACTACGTTCCCATATCCACCAAATCCAGAACCAGAAACGCCCATTTGAGCTACTAAAACTACACCGTCATCTGCTGCTTTAATGTTTGAGCCAGTTGGTTGGGCAAAATCAAGTCCTTTATGATGTTCAGCAACACCAGTTACTGGATTTACCCGATCTACAAAACCACTAGAAACAATCGGATTGTCCACTGGAATAATATATTTCCCAGTCCCTTCGCTACTGGTTGCACATGTGCTAAGTCCTCCTAACTGTTTAAGAAATCCGTTAACACCAGTAATCCATTCTTTGTTCAATCCTAGACCGTCATTAGCAGCGCCTACAGGAGCATATTTAGGCTGTATTTTTTCAGGTGTATTAAGCCCTTGCGTTATATAATTTTTAGCTAAATTTTTGATCATAGCTTCAATTCCTTTGTCTAAAGTAGAAAATTGAAACCCTGACCCATCCCCCATAAGACCACCAGGGTTATTTAGCTTTCTTACCATTCTGGACTTACCATTACCTGTTTCATGCATGGCAATGGCCACCACCAAAGCTGGGTCTACATTGTATTCTTCACCATACTTGATAAATGTTTTTGCCGTTCCTTTAAAAACACCTCTCGTTTCCAAGAATTTACTTAAAGTGGCTTCATCTAACTTCCCCGATGCGACAACAGAGCATCTTTCAGAGCTTCCATCACTTTGTTTTGAACTTGCACCTCCAGAGGTAACAATTGCACTTATCATGACAAGTAGCAAAAACATGAGAAGGAAAAATCCTAAGTTAGAAATGACAATTCCTATTACCCATTTCTTTACCATTAACGACCACCACTAAAGATACGTTCTTCTCTCTTAGATAAATCAAATTTCAAATGAATATTTTGCTTACCTGAAATGTTCATAATTGCGTAACCTTTAGTTAAATTGGGTATTTGGATTAATTCACTTTTACTAAACTCTGAACCATACCACTTTTCAATTGCAGCTACGGATGTTGGACTTTGTTTCATAAATAATTTATAGGTAGTAGACTCAAATATATTATTCATTGCTGCATCGACAGCTTTCTGATTTTCTTCACCATTCGCTTTAGGTAAAATATCATGAAAATGTTGAGAAGCAATAATAAGTGAAGCAAAATACTTCCTTGCTTCACGACTTAATCTATCTAATAATTGAAGCTGCTCGGGAAACGCAGAACGAATCCAGTTATGAAACTCATCTAAAATCAATGTTCTAAAAATATACTCCTTACCCGAAACTTCTCCTCTATCATGCTTTCCCTTTTCTTGTTGACCTTTACGTATGATGATGTCCCAAAATAAATTCAAACAATTAAACAATTGTGCATTCAATTGTCCTGGACTACTCTTTAACATCGTTTCAATGTTATACACTACAATTGGTGCATCCTCAATACTTTCTGTTTGTGTATGACGATTAAATAGTGGATCATTTATGATAATGGAATTTATATTACTAACAATCTGTTCCAAGATTTCGATTTCACTTTTTTTCCATTTAGCTTGATACTTGCGCTTATTCAAATCCTCGTATAATTCTTTATGGAGAAATGCTAAAAAATCCTCCATCAATGGATACTCAGTCGCTGGCAATGATGTAATCTCTTTCATCGTAATACCTTTCAAAGAACACCAATATGCATAGAATTTGCGAAGTTGAGCTTTCAACTCTCGTTCAACAGCAGGCACTGTTTCATCCATAAGGAACCGATAAATCAACGTCACTTTAGCTAGATGAGAGTCAAACGATGCCTCTGTTTGTACTTCCAAGGTGTTCTCATCTACACAAGTAGCAAACACTTGTAAAAGATTTGTCGCACACTCAGCAATGTTTTCAGCCACGCCTCCCAGCGTTCGACTTAATAAATTAAATTCATTGGATACGGCGAATATGAATACTTGCTCTCCAATGATAACCCTTGCTATAGCTATTTTCTTTAGTGTGGTTGATTTCCCTGAACCTGGAACACCGCACAATAACATGTTATAAGATAACCTCGTGTGATCCATATGTGTATGATTAAATATGACAGCACCACCTGTTGTTGTATTGCCATAATACATACCTTCTGGATCAATCAAAAAAGAGAAATCAAATGCATAACTTCCAGCATAACTTTTACTCTTAATTTCTTGGCCATGTCTTGGAATTTTATTGTACTGTGTCAAATAATCAGTAAACATGGCTTTATAATCTTCTTCCATTTCGCTTAACTGAATCATTCCCCTAAATCCTTGAATCGTAAGTTCGCCAATGATATTAGCCACTTCTTCTTCTAATTCAGATTTTGTAGAGGCATAAACAAAGAGCCGCGTATGCAGCTCCTTCACTGTTTCTTGTGTGTCTACTACCTCATCTGCTAACTTGTCTAAAGATTTATATTCCTTAGCTGCCATTTTCTCATCTGTTTTATTCCTGGCATTGTCATATCGATTTTCTTGTTCGGCCGAACTATCATTAATAGCCACTATTACCTTGTCGCGTGGAATAGTCATTGTATCTTGGATAGTGACAATGTTTTTCTTGTTGAACAATCCTTTTCCCCAAAAAGGACGGGCATCACGCTTATACTCAATAATATGAATACACGTTTCAAAACCATCACCTTTTTCGATAAACCTACGATCTGGTGTAAATCCGCCTCTTGGTTGTATATAATGTAAAAAACGTGGATCAAAACCATCTTTTGGTGGTTCCCCTGGGAAAAACTCAATTTCAGGTACATCTGTCAAAACTTCCGTGTTCAAATTGTTTAATTTAAATAGAATTTTCATCTTCTTTTTAAACGAAATAGCTTCAATTTTAAAGTATGAATATTTTATTTTTAGAAGCCTGTTACGAAGAATAGTAAGTTCCTCTTCATCTTTTGCGAAAATTTGAAAATAAAATTCTTGATGCAAGATAGATCGAGCAGCTTCTTCTAACTCCCAACGTCGATCTTCTAAGAATGGCTGAAAATCCGGATTACTATTTTTTCTAATTCGCTGGTTTAAAAACATTTGTGGTTCAATAGTATCTGCTGGAAACGTTTGATAAATCAATTTGAAAGGTTCATCATACTGTTTTAGAAAATCATGAAATTGATTAATAGCTATCTGTTTATCTACAGGTGTTAAGTCATCTACCCGTATCCCAGATATTTGTACATAATCTGTTACACCAGTATTTAACGCAAAACATGACTCACTTTTCGCGTAACGAATAGGAATTAAGTCAATCGTTGTTTTAGGTAGTTTTCTCTTCCTTTTTCTTTCGGCCTTTAATTGCTTTTTAGTCAATTTTAGTTTTTTCTCTAAATCAGCCTCTTGAGCTTGTAGCTTTTTATCATCAAATAATAAATTGGTCATGCTTTTCTCCTTCCTCCATATGAGTTGCCTTCTGAATCTATGGCATGATACGTTCTACTTCGTTTAAAAAGCACTCTGAAAAGTGTCTGGCCATGTTTCATTTTGTAATTTGCTTTCGATCGCCAAGTCCAAAAAACCATTACCCCCACGTTAAGTACAATAATGTACATTGCAAATTGTGGAGGAAATACGGATTTTATTTTAGAAAGAAGCATGAAATACAGAAACACGAGCAATACATCTTGAAAATCTACTAACCCTTTTACTTTTGTTTTTGTTTGAATGGATTTTTGAATATCATAGGATTGTTCTATTTTCATCGCTCATCCTCCTTCTACTTTGATTTTTTTGTTAGGTTATAACCAGATTTTGCTGCTTTTCCTACTTTTGTATTTGCTACTCTATTTTTCACTTGATTACTTAACGTAGGTTTTTCTGGGCTATCAGATGGCTCATCAGATGCTTCTGTGTTCTTACCATCATTTTGTTGTGCGTTGTCGTTCAGTGTGCCATTATCATCGTTACGATTAGATGACGCACTTTCATCAGGTTTATTACCCTCTTTACCTTTATCAGACAGCGTTTCTGCATCTTCACTGTTTGGCGACTTAGTGTCATCAGACTTTTCATTTAAGCCTTTTGTTTTTGCGTTATTTTCATCTTCGGATGTATTTGACCGTTCAGCTTGATCTTCTGATTTATCACCTGGAGTCTCGTTCTCTTCTGACCCATTTGATTCGGATGATTCTTGTCCCTTATTCTCATTCAATCCTTCTGACTCATCACCATCCTCTTTAGACTCATTTAAGCCTTTTGCTCCGTCATCTTTGTCATCGCCTTTTTCAGATTTCTCGCTATCTTTCTTCTTGTTTAAGCCATCTGCTAAACCATCCGCTATATTTCCAATAGCTCCGGCCGTAGCGCCACCAACAAATGCGGCTCCTTGTGAAGCTAAAGAAGCTGCAGCACCAGCTACACCTACACCAGCCTTACCAAGACCTGCTGCTGCTTTCACACCCATAGCACCGCCTAGTAAGCCCCAAGCAGAAGAAATACCCGCATCAATACCTAACACTTTTTGTACGATTGTTGGTCCATCAATAACAAACCAGATAGCGCCTACCATCGCAAAAACATAAGGTACTCCGGTTAATCCTGAAATTGTAATATATGTCGCAAACGCAGAGAAAACAGAATACGTAGAAAAGATTGCTACTATCACGCATAGTATTCCAACGATATTAAAAAGAACCTGCTTTAATCTAGTCATCGTTCGAAAATCAGCGAATGCCAATATCGTCGCGAACCCTTGATTAAAAGCAAGTTCTATCATCATTCTTCCCATCCGAATACCGGACAAAATATAAGCTACATTTAATGCAGCTAAAATGACTATCGTGGTAATAAAATTAACATGCCATCGGTAATATCCTTCCCCGATTAAATCTTGCGCCCACCTTTTACCGAAACCAACATCCGCATCAAAGGAAGCAGCAACTTCTTTTCCATCTGCAAAGTCTAAGTTATATCCAAGAACACCATTACCACCAAATTCTTCCGGCTTAGTAATTTGCTGTGTTATCCTTACATATTTGATATTTGTAAGCTCATTTTTCTCTTTTATTTTGTCTGGATCGATCCAATTATTCTTTGCAAATACAGTCAGATCTGCTGTGTTATCCATTACAGTTTTCTGGCCGATGTTAACATCATCATTACCTCTGCTTAGATCGGTTCCAATATCAGTTGCTAGCCCTAACATTGTAGTTACAAAAAATGGCAAAGCCATCACAATAACCATCGCACTCATTAGATTACTCATAGCTTGCGAGAATTCCACTTTTTTCCCCATCATCATCATGAAAAACAACAGCAATATGGCTAATAGAAGAAAAAAGGCTTCTAAACCATCTAATTTTTTCATAATATCAGAGAAACCACTTGCCTCAGCAAAATTTCCTAGTTCCAAAACATCTAAGTTAGCCTGACTAAATATGGTTACACCTCTTTCAAGGATAATGATGAGTGACCATGCTAGCCATCTAAGCATGAAATAAAATACGTTTCCCTGAACCAAATAGCCTTCGTATAAAATGAGTATAGATTTTGCTTCATCATTCGTTTTTTCAAATAAGCCCCAGAATCCTGCATCGGCGACCAATTGATAATTCACTAACAGTAACCAGATTGCGATACTTAGTGTCAATGTGACAAGAATCTTTGTTTTCCATTTACGCACTTTTAATTTCATTTGAATCCTCCTTCCAGTTTTCTAGCTCCAATGTGCGCCCAACAAATTCAACAGAATGAACGTTGTCTTCCATTTCCAACCACTGTGTAAATTCAGCAACTGTCCCACTCATTAGACGTTTCAAACCATCGTTTAAATTTTCTTTATCCAGCTTCAACTTTTCTTCTAAAAACAGCTCTTGTCGTATTGTCTTAATAATTACTTCATTCCATACTTCGCGACAATTGCGATAATAATTACCATCTTTCTTGTAAGCTTTTTGCACTGCTGACTTAAAGGTTTGTTTTACTTCGTCACTTTTTTTCGCAATTGATGTTTGATGTTCATTATTTACAATAGATGGAATTAAAAGTTCCAAAGTAAAATCTGCCAAAGAAATATCTACATGCGTATTGTTGATTGGAAGGTCTTCCCATGCTACTTTTTTATGTTTTAAATACCAAAAACTAGGTATCATACGCTCCGAACCCCTATTTAGAATAGGGTGTTGCGTAATTGCTTCGTTATTTAAATCTGTAGTTTTTGAAACTCTCAAAATAACATTTTCGCCAAATTGAAGCTGCTCTAAATCTGATCGTGACATTAAATCAACATCTTTTACTGACTCCGTTTCTGTTTTCTTTAAACTGAATCGTGCGCCCTGTCGCGTAAAACTAGATACAGAACGCTTCCATAATCGATTAGATATTTCATTATTGGTATCTTTATCATTACTCTTAATGTAATTCGTTATCCCAGTATTGGAATAGATTGTTTCACGTTCTGCTTCTGTATAAATCTTCAATTGTCCCAAATTTTGTAAAACAATGTGGAACCGAATATTTCGTGAAAGGGCCGCACTTAGCTTCTTACCAATGGATGGTATTTTCATTAAATTACCAAACTCATCAAACAAGTAAATCACTGTACGCGGACATTCTCCATCCTCTGTTGCATCAGCTTCTCGACATAGTTCACGAAAAGATGTTTCAATAAATAAAGTAGCTAGTTCTTCATTACTTGAATCCGAGTCCGGAAATACTAGGAAGATTGCTTGCGGTTTATCTCCAAAACCTAATTTCCGGAAATCAAAAGCGTTATCTGCTGTTAATCTTGCATTACCACTACGTACATAAGGATCTAAAGCTACAATTAATTCACTTGCAATACCTGATATTGTTTGCTCGGCTCCTCCGGCCAAACGGATGGAACCATATGCATCAGAAGCTGGATGGTCATTGTCTAATTCTCCAAAAAAGACATCCAGCGCTGATTTCCCTTTGTAATCAGCGTATAAATCATCAATTGGGCGTTCGCTTGTGACATACTTTTGGAGATAAGGGTGATTTTTCCGGTTCATTTTTTTACCCATCATATCTGAGATGGTTTTTGATACGGTATATAAACAGATTTTATGTTTTTGATCTGTCCTCAAACAGTAATCAATAATTGCTATACAACTAGCTCTAAATAAGGCTCTCGCATTATCTACAAAGAACTTATCCCCTGAATTTGGTCGAATATATAAAATACTTGCCAGGGAAGCAATATCCTGTACCGCAAAATCCAACCTTTTAAAGCGTTGAATGCGAGTAAGCGAATCTTCCTTAAATAAATAATCCTCATAATTGTGAGTAGCCGTAAATAATGGACTAAACGGATTGGAAAAGAAAGGATCAGCTGTATTAAAAACTAAAACATCGTACCCACGTGATACAAGCATTTTATAATTTTCACGTAACGCAATCCCTTTAGTATCAGCTATGAAGAAACTTGCTCTGTCTTCTATCCGCTTAGAACGACTAAAGGCATCAATATCTGGATTAACAAAGAAAACCCCTTTGCCGGCCCGTGTGATACCCAACGCGATAACATTTGTATTTTCATCTGCAATTAAGATTCCATACTCTCTCACTGTTTCAGGCAATTCTTTTTTTAGAATTTCGGCATTTTTTATAATGCTTTTCAAATCGTCCCCTTGCGCAATAATCGCTGCTTTGACGTCAGGTATATCTTCTTTTTCTATAAATTGGTCATCAAAGAAGGTCAAACGTTCCATACCAAACTCTTTCAAAACAGAAGGTCGGACGTGCGCAACAGGAACACCACCGACTCCATCAATCTTAGCTTCCTCGTCTGCCCAAATAATACGGTACTGCTTTAATAAGTTCTCCGTTGATTCCCACCTATTGGTACTTGTATTTTGTATATCCTCTAAAGCTCTAAAAGAGTGAAATACTTGAAAGCAGAAATATATACTGGTTATCGCGAAAACAACCATTAAAAAAAGTAACCATGCTGGAAACTCAAATAAAGCAGGATAAATGAAGGCTTTAACCATATGTGAATTGTCATTCTGTTCCCCATGAAAAAATGCTTGTGCGTTTTTTCCTAAAGCACGCGTTATACCAATAATGATATTCACTAAATACAGTTGGGCAACCCAACTGAAAATAAAGAAGATAGCCAAACCTTTTGGTTTGGCTAACAAAGTTAGTTTATTTCGATATGCTGCACGTCTGGTATCGCGCCATTCTTCTGACGTATGTTTCCTAGGATCCTTGAACGGCTTTTTTAGAGAAAACATTATCTAATACCTTTAGCTAAAGGTGATTGTTCCTCGCTACGATGCATATTTTTCTCTACATTTCCTTCTTGCTCGTTTTCTTTGAATTTTTGCATGGCTTCCGGTCCACGATTTAAACATTCCTTCAAATTACTTTTGACATCTTCCATATACTCAGCTTCAGTAAAATTAATTTCTTTGCTTTCCAAAAGATTTTCAACAGCATCTAAACGTAATTGCATACTCGCTTCAAGACCATGTTCTTGTTCATATTGTGTTAAGAGGTCGCTTACTTGTCCATTTTCCCCAGCATAACTAGCTTTCATAAATGATTGATACTCTGGAATGATATCTTCTTTCTGTGGTCCACTATTTGGAACAGATTGAAGTAATGAATCCATGCTCTTATCCTGACTTATTTCCACTGCTTGTTTTGATGGTTGTGTTCTATATTCTTCTCTAATTAGAGCAGTCTGCTTTTCTACCGATCTTTCCCGAAACACAGATTGCAATTCATTGATTTTGTTTTCAATCATTGGATTACTTCGATCTAATTTATGGCCAAACATTACTTCTTCATCAATGGCTTCCATACGAATATTAAATGCTTCTTCTAAGCCATACTTTTTATCAAAACTCTTCAGCGTATCCGCTATCACACTTCCAGCCAAATAATTGATGTAGGCTTCTTTAGCTTGCTTATTTTCTACTTCTTTTGGATCTAAATTACTATCTTTTTCTGTTTGCGGTATTTCTTTAATTGGATCTTCTTGTTTTTCGTCCCCCACCTGCAGCTCTCCTTTTTGAATATTTTTAAGAATATCTTCTATTACTTCGGCCTCTTTATAGCCATAGACCATTTGACCAGCTTCAATCGCATTCCTAGCAACTTTTTCTTCTCCGTCAACCGAATAAGTTAGTTCTCTCGAAGTAGGGCTGTACACCAAGTTAGGTAGCTCTACATGCTGATATTTACCAACCGTATTCTTATTAAATTTTTCTCCGCGTGCATTCAAATATTCTAAGATATTGGCTTCTTTCGCAATTTCACTTTGTTTCTGGCTTATCAGTGATTCCCTTAAAACCTCTTTATTAGGCGCACTTATCTTCATTGTGTCTGCTCTTTCAATATTTTTTGTCGCCTCACCAGAAATAATTTTTTCTATTTCTTCAGCTGACTGTTTACTTAGATTCGTTAACCATGCTGTATGGCTAGTTATTCTTTTGTCATTGGCGTAATTTTTACTTGATTGATGCTCTAGCCAGTCATTCATTACTTCAATACGCGCACCCACCGCTTCAGCTGGAGTGTGTAATTTATCAAATTGAGAAATTTCTTCCGGAAGACCAGGTAAATTGCCTAATATAAAATCTGGATATTTACCCATTATTTCTTTGGATGACTTCTCTTCTTTATTTTCTTGCTTGTTTTCTTGGTTAACTTTAGGTGCAATATCCAATCCAACCACTCTTAACTTGTCACCTAGTGCAATCATTTTGTCAGAGGTTACTTGTTGCACCTTATCTTGGACTTCTTTCATCTTATTCTGAACGGGAAGAATGGTAGATTGAATTGCTTGACTGGTTCTGTCTTTTAATTGATTAGTAGAGTCCGACATTCTTTCTCGAAAACTCTTTCTCTGCACATCTACTTGTTGTTGAGAAGGCAATTCATTTGTTTGAGATAGGGCTTCTACTTTATCAAGGTGGCTTAAAACCATCTTCTCTGTTTTCTGGAAGTGTTCTTCTAATATTTTTTCTAGTTTCTTTTCATCTAAAGTCCCTTTTTCCATCGACTTTTGGACAACTTCTCTAACATCCTGGTTTTGCTTCTCCACTTCTTTTTTAGCAAAAGGTGTTTCTAATTCAGTTGGAACTCGGTCGATTTTACCAACTGGATCTTCCATGTAATTTTTTAATGCTATTTCTGTCCCTTGCTTGGCTGTTACAGGCTCTTTAAATGCTAATTTTTCATCCATTCGATGAAGAAATTGAGTCACCTTTGTTTTAAAATTTGAAAAGGACTCCTTTAATCTTTCCGAAAAAGTCTGCATCCGTTCTACTTGTTCTTCCTCAGTAGATTGGCCATAACCTGCCGCAAAATCGGTTAACGCATCTTTGATTGCTGTCAATTCACCATATATCAGTTGCAATAAATCTTCTTTCTCGACCAGTCGTTCTCCAGCTTGCTCCTCTACTTCTTCTTGCATTTTTCGTTGGTGTTCTTCTATTTGACTCTTTGCATAATAAATAGGATATTCTACATTTTGGTTGGTCATAGTTATCTTTCCTTTCTATTTGGTATTAATCCTCTAACTAATAAGCAAACACTCTCTTAACAATGGCTGATAGTTCAACATCTGGCTTTTTACTTGCATGTGTTTTCCCACTCCTTCCATTCAATATTAAAAAGAAGGAGCTACAATAAGCCCCCCCTTTTTCGTTATTCGACAGTCACAGAAACTTCTTTGGTCGTTGTTAAACCACCTGAATCTGTTACTTGGTAAATAACTATATAATTTCCTGGTACTTCCAAGTTTACATCTATTGCATTGACCGTAATGGCGTTCGTAATGTCCCCATCTTCTTCATCACTTGCTGTAACCCCCACTTTCCAGTCTGGGTTAGCTCCTACATTTAAATTAATCGTTTCAGTATTCATTTTTATCTCCGGTGCAGAATTTTTTCTTTGACTGTAATAGTCACTGTCTTTTCGCTAACTTCTCCTGCACTATCTTCAACAACATAAGTCACATGATAAACACCTGCTTTTGTCGAATCAACATCATTTGCTTGGATACGAATAATATTCGTCAAATCACCATCTTGTTTATCATTGGCTCTGACACCTTCTAATGGATCAAATGTATCTCCCACAACTAGCTCTTTATTAACTGCGCTTATAATTGGTTTGTCATTGAAAACTCTCACTTGGATTGTTTTCGTAGTTGTTGTCCCATAAGAATCGGTTACTTGATAAGTAACCGAATAAGTACCAGGCACTTGACTATTAACATCATTTTCAGTTACTTCTATACGACTAGTCACATCACCGTCTTCTGTGTCAAAGGCTGTTACATTTTCTAAAGGATTAAACGTATCACCTACAGATAATTCTCTGTTTACAACATGTAAGACTGGCGCATCATTAATAACTTCAATCGTAATCGTTTTTTCTACATGTTTTCCAGCGCTATCCGTTACTTTGTATGTGACACTGTAACTACCAACTCTATCAGAATTCACATTGTTACTAACTACTTGCACTGACGAAGTCAAATCACCATCCTCTTCATCTGATGCTGTCACATATCTATACGGATTGAAATTAGCTCCAACATGGATAGATTGATTTTCAGCATAAATAGATGGCGCATGATTGATTTTTTCAGGCGGTACAACTACATCATCATTTCCATCGTTTATTGGTGGTAAAACGATGTCTGTACCCCCACTACCGCCTCCATCATCAATTGGTTTAATAATTGGTTCTTTAGTTGGTAAATTGATTGCTGGTGATGGAATCGCACTAACTAATTGTTGATTAGTTTGTTTATCGGCCGGAAGTGTACTAATTACACTCAAAGCAACTTCCCCTGCGCTTAACTTCTTAGTATCAGCTGTAGCATCAATAATAGAAGCAAACTGATCGCTCTTCTTCTTCTCTTTACTCAAAATCCCCTGCAAAATATCTTTTTTTGCATCCGTCTTTTTAGTATCTTCCTCTTCTAAAATACGATCTAATTTTGATTTTGATACTTGTTTAACTTTTTCTTCTGCTTGATGGCCAACGTTCTCACTCGCATTATCGTTATATGCGAAAAAAACGCCTGTTCCGATACTGCCTACTAAGCCAACGGAAGCAAGGGCGATAACCACTTTTTTATTCCATTTTGGTGCCATTCAATTATTCATCCTTTCCATCTTTAATTTTCTTTAATTCGTTCTCTAACACTTGTTTATTTTCTTGCAACTTATCTTTGATTTCTTTACTCAAGTTAGTGTTTCCAAGTTGTTTATTAACTTCGTCCAGCGTTGTTTTCACTAGTTGATAATCTTTGATTTTTACGTTAATATCATCATCTTTGGATATCTTATTACATTCCTCCGCCTTTTTAACGTCACCTTTACGTAAATAAGCTAATGCCAATTGGCCATAAAGCGCCTGACTTTCACTCTTACCAGTCATCTCCTCCGCCTTAGCTAAGTTATTCTCTTTCAAATAAGAGAAACCTAAAAATGCATATCGCGTATTGTTCATACGCAGCTTTTCTGGCGTCTTTTCATACATCTGAGTTACTTTGGTGTAGGCTTTGCCTAGAAAGGCTATATCGAACGCTATGGCTTCATCAGGGTATGCTTCATAAGCTTCCATTAATATATCTGTATCCATTGCCTCGACTTTCGCTTCTTCCCATTTCCAAAATTCATCCGGATATTCACTCGCCATTGATTTATAGTCTTTTTCCGACTTTAAAACGCTAAAAGAATCATTGGAATTATTCGCTTTATTCGAAGAAAAAAAAGTCACACTGACAAAAATAATAGAACAAATAAGAAGCAGAGAAATTACACTAGCAGCTATCCACTTCCATTTATCTTTAAAAAGGGCTATTGTTTGGCTTATTGGTATTTGTTTTAAAAGCAAGGAGATTTTGCTAGGGCCAGTTTTTTTCGGTTTTACTTGCTTAATTATTGGCTGTTTAACAGATTCTTTTTCCGTTTCCTTTTCAGTTGGTGTAAGAGGTTCTTTATTTGATACATTTATTTCATGCTTGTTTTCTAATTCGTTATCCTTCGATTGAACCTCATTTGATTTTATTGGAGGATACGAATTAGAAATGGGTTTCTCTTTTAGACCGGAGGGGTTCTGCTGATTCTTATAAACATCCGTAGTTAAATATTTCATAATTTCTTTCTTACGTTTCTTATCTAGCATGTTATTCTTAACACCCAATTCTAACTTTGCTTCAATAGAATTAAGGATATTAAGTTGATCATCAGACTCCCATGTAAATAGGCCTACCGTTTGAGATTGTTGATTTTTTGTTTGATTAAGTTCAAATCGAATTTTCGTAAACCCGTTTGATCCATTTAAAAGATCATTGATAGCATTATGAAACTGACTAAAAAGCATCTCTTGCCCAACAAAAAAAGGTATTTCCTTTTCCACATTTTTTACCACACTAATTCGTATCCACCAAATCAACATTTATTTCACCAGATCAATAACAAATTGAACAATTTGTGGAGCTGCAAAAACGCCACCAATACCAAATAATGTGTTCATAACGATTTTACCAGCAGTTCCACTTCTATCTATCCATTTGAATTTCATAATTAAGAAACCAATGGAAACCATCGCTACACCTAGCCATAATGTAATTCCTGTGACGAAATCATAGACACCTTCTCCAGCTGCATTTACAGAGGATTGAATGTCGCCTGATGTTTTAGCTGCAAAAGCTTGTGTTGGTGCCAGTAAAAATAAGCAGATACTAAAAAAAGCCCCCATCATTTTCATAATGGTTGGCTTTTGTAAAATTCGATCCTTCATTGATTTTTTTGCAGTAGATGAACTTGTTCTCTCCATGAATTTTTCTTGTTCTTCCATTTATTCATCTTCCTTTCTTTTGTTACTATTTTCATCAGTAGGTTTTAACTGTTCTTCTTGCTTCGAATGAGTGACTTTATTGGTCATTAAATCTACTCCATTCTCTTTCGGACTTTCCCCTTGCTTTTTACGCAGTTGGGAATTTTCTACTTGTAGCTTCGCCATCTGTTGTAGCAACATTCTGGAGCCTTCATCAATATTATTTTTTTCTAACTCTTTTACTTTTAATTGATGTAATAAATCATTGGGATCTTCTCCATTTGCTTCTGCTAACAAGTTGAAAAGACTAGTAACTTTCGTCTTTTCTGCTTTGGTAATCATTTGCATTTGCATCCTCCTATCCTTGTTTTTTCACAAAATAAAAAACCATCTATTTTATAGATCGTTTCATCTTGTCACTATAGTTGCTGCATCACCACCTTTACTTTCATATAAGAATAATTAAGCAAATCTCTCCTTTAGTTTATTTATATATATTACTTTTCCCTTCTTTAGTTCAACCTCGTACCTTGATAAGTTGGCATAAACTAAATATTGATTACCACTCACGTTTCTAATATCGTCCACAATGAATCCATCATTTTTAAAAAAAGTTGTTATGACTTTTCCATCTTCCAGTAACCTATATTCTTCTATTTTCTGATTAAATCTCTCAGTTTCTAAATTTTCTTTTTCTCTGGCCTCCTTCCGTTCATTTTCTTCTTTCATTGTTTGTTGTTGTTTTTCAAATCTTCCTAATAAGAGATCGTATGCACTTTGTGCCTTTTCCGTAAAGGACACCGATCTCCAGATACTTTTCTCGTAGTCCTTCAAAGCTTCTTTGAAAATTATTACATCTACTTCTGGTATTTCTGATAGTGGGGATATAGCTCTTCCTACTAAAATACCCGGAAATTTATTGGATGTTCGATCGCATTTTATTCGTACACGTTTATTTAATTGATATTTATCTATGAACAGATTAAGTCTTATTTTACTTAGTAATTTCCCGTAAATAATAATTATCACTATAAAAAAAGTCGATATTCCCATTAAAAATGAATGCATGGGTAAAATGAAAAATCCAATAATCGAACATATACATAATATATTGAGAAAAATTCGTACTTTATCATGCTTTTTCATAACTTAAAATACAACCTCCTTTAATTAATCTCCCTCGATAAGTATAGGAGAAGACAGCATTTCATTTTCATGTGAATGCCAGTTATAGACATCTATTACCTTGTCTCCTACTACTCTAATAATATATTGATCAGAATTAATATATACTAGAGAATAACCCATCGAAATTTCTTGGATTTTAGTTACTATCAAATTTTTCTTTTGAAAGTAATGCTTTATCTCACTTTCTTGCCTTCTACGTAAAGCTAACTTCCATTCTCGATCAAATAACCTGCTTTCATCGTGAAGATTTTTTTCCCAGTCTGCGTTTCGTTTGTCTAAATTCTCTAACATCCTTTGCTGAAAAGCTGAAACGGCTAGTCGTTGTTCATCAATTTGTTGAATCAAGTCATCGAAAGCTTTTTGAGCTTTTCTTGTAAAGTTAACTGTCCTCCAAGAACTGTTCATATACTTTTCTAATGCTTCTTCAAAGATCTCCACATTAACCCTTGCTACACGGATTAATGGAGGCTGAATGAATGAACCTATAGTACTCACTTCATTAGTTTGACCAGAATTAAATTCTTTTGACGTCAACGACTCTTTTCTAAGATTCCTACATCGTTTCATGATGAGTTTTAATTCCGTTTTTACCATAGATCTCGCTAATGTCACGACTAAGATTAAAGCACCAGCTAACACTTTTGTCAAAAGTTGAAAATCGTCCTTATCTTCCATTGGGATTAGTATCACTAGTATCGCTAAAACAATTATTACGTTTAAGGATATTCTTTCATATCCTAACCATTTATCTTTTTTCATGTAATATCACTATCACTAGAAAATCCCTCTAGTTCCAGCAAAAGCATTTCTACTTCGTTCATAAGCGATGCTTTTTCTATCCGTAATTCCTCCAGCGCATGCTCTAAAGATTGATTTTCATTTAGAAGAAAACTTATTGTTGACTCGAGCAGGTAGCCATTTTTTACTGGCTTAAACAAATCTTCTTTCGGTGATATCTTAAAAGAGGCACATTCTAACTTTCTCTCCTGCAACATTTTTTTGTTTTCCTCACTTAATCTTTGTATTTCCATTTCCAACCAACCGACTCTATTTAGAAATTTTTCTATAGTATCCTTACTATTTTCTGATGAAACCCGTTCTTGTCTACTAGCAATTACCATTATTAAAGCTATTACAAATAACGCGGTTAACAAAATAACCACCACTCCATCCACAAATTCCACCTTTAATTGATTGATGCTGTTCAATATTTATTCCTCCTCTATTTGTGTTTGACTCACTTATTTTCCGTCTTCGTAGGTATCTAGTTTAGATCCAGAATAAACATCGCTCATCGTGTCTTCAGTAGCTTGATAGTTACCTTTATTATCTTTTTCTAAATACATCGTGAACGTATGACTATTCTTTAGCATAGGTGCTTTATTTCCTTGTTGAAATAGCTCGCCTATCGCCCAAAATTGTAGTACAGCATTTGCTTTTTGTGTTAAATCTGATGGATATTTACTCAATGCTAAGTTTTGATCAAATCCAATTAAACTGTCCATATATGAGTTAGCTTGATTAGCAAGAGCATTCATCGCTAGTCCTTTCACTTCCACCGTAACTTCTGCTCCGTTATCACTTTCTTTGCTGTCAATAACCTTGTAGTCATTCACTTGTTCAAAGTATTTAACCATTGCTGTTGCATACTCGCTCTTGATTTTCTCAGGAGTATATAATTCAGAAAATCCTTGATATTCAATTACTAACGGATACTCGATTGGCGTTACTGCACCAACTCTGTCGTAAAAGAATTTCTTTTGCTCTTCTTTAAAACTAGAAGTGCTTTCGCCCGTTACATCCTTAATTTCAGCTGTTTTCGCATCGTAAATGTAACTCAGATATCTTTCAGCTACGTATTTTGAATCTTGCAAGCTGCTTTTTTGTTCTACTTTTTCAGTTGTTTCCGTTTGGGTTTGAGTTTGAGGTTGCGAAGCTGGAGCATTTGCGGCACTTTGGCCACAACCGGATAGGGGTAGGATAAGCATTGCTGCTACCAGGGAAGTTGTAATTAATTTTGTTTGTTTTTTCATTGTAATTCCTCCAAATAGTTATTATGTTTTTATTTATTTGACACTATAATGCGCCCAAGATTTTGATGTTTTGCATCATTGCATAAATAATCGTTGCAAAGTCTGTTTCATCAAAAATAAGTTCAAATTCATTTTCGTACCCTTTATATTTTCCGAAGTTTAGGAACTCGACTTTCTTTAGTTCCATTTCTAATGTTTTTTTCGTTTGTTTGGCTTTTAATTTAATTAGATTATTAGGTACTGTCTTTTGTAGCTCGTAAAAAGCTTTAATGAAATCAGCTTCGTTAAATTGTTGTGGAATGCACACAGTCGCTCTATGATTGACTAGTTTAGTATTATTTAAATGTTTCCGATTTTTTGGCATGTAAAGTGTCACTTGAATTTTTTTCATTCTTTTTGTCATGTCACAGCTCCTTTCTGCATTTAATTAACGATTCAATAAAAAAGAGAGCAACTTTCGCTACTCTCCTTTTATAGTTGCTATTAATTTTGGTTCAAACGTTTTCTTCTAAGTTGTACTAGTAAATAGATTCCTACAGCAGTCAAAATAGTTCCTAGGCTATAAAGCATCAAATCTAGGGAGCTATCGCCCGTGCTAGGTAGGAAGCCTTTTTGGACAGGTAATTTTTCATTATGCATGATAGTTTTTGTTACTTTACCATCCTTGACCGTAAATTTCACAGTTGAGGTATTTAATTTGTAACCATCGTTAGGAATTTTTTCAGTAAGTTCATATTCACCTTCCGGAAGATTAAACTTCTTAGCTGTGTTTGTAGAAACCCACGTTAAATCAACATCTTTTCCTTCGATATGCAGAGTCGCCCCTGGCAATTCCTTATCTCCAGTGATATCTGTTTTACTAACTTCTACATCCCCTTTTTTAAGGATGTTTGTAACATTTACATTTGCCCAGACAATTTTTGTTTGATCATCTTTATATTTTAGCGTAAATGAAACTGGTTTTAATTCTTTGTACTCAGCTGGCAAGTTGGTTTCAACCAAATTATATTTTCCTAAATATAATTCTTTAGTTGATTCAAATTTACCTTCTTTATTAGTTTTCAAGTGATCAACTACTTCACCTTTTTTAGCACGAACTGTACCATCTGGTGTAACAATATTTTCTTTTGCAACGACATCAAACTCAATGTTCGCAGCCGGAACTTGCTTGTAAACTACTTTTTCTGAAGTAGATTTTTCAGTGTCAATAATTTCCTTAGTTTTAATACCTCGTACTTTACCTTTTGCCGGAGCATCGCTAAAGCTTAATGTGATCATATCTCCATCATTTTCTTCACTAACAGTAAACGAAATTTCTTCTTTATTAAGAAGATATCCGTGCGGAGCTTTTACTTCCACAAGCTTATAATCACCGAATACCAACGATTCTGGCAATACAAGTGTTCCGTCTGCTGCGGTTGTAAATTCAGTTAGATCTTTTTCAGTTGGATAATTGATATGTTGCGAAATAAAATTGCCTTCGCTATCCTTAATTTTGAAAGTTGCTCCTGCACGAGGAATTACTTTCCCTGTTTCTATATCCTTTTTGAGAATTTTCACTTTAGCTTCAATGACTTTATCTTCCAGGATATAATGGAATTTTTGACCTTCTTCGCTAATCGTTACTTCAAAATCAGCTACTGATTTGTAGCCAATTGGCGTTTTAGTTTCACTAATTTTATAAGTCCCGAACGGAAGATTTTTGAAGCTTGCTGCACCGTTTAAGTCTGTTGTTTGAATTTGCGCAACGACACCAGTAGATTTAAGTGTAGCAGTGAACTCAGCTCCAAATAAAGGCTGTTTCTGGCCCTCTGGCAGAGTATTTAGCATACTTTGAAGCAAAGGCTTATTAGCAAACTTAATAAGTTCAAAACCGCCTTTAATGACTGTATCGTTACTAGTTGTATTCCCTAGTAAAAGTTCGGTTACATCGTCTTTTTGGTCAATTTTAACCGGATAAATCGTTTTATCGATGTTGTAACCAGTTGGAGCTTTTGTTTCTTTTACATAAACGGTTTTAGATGCTCCGCCTAACAGCATTTTCTTTGAAGTGGCTGATAAATCTTGGGAAATGGTAATTTCCTCAAGTAATTTAGTAGCTGCTGCATCTTCATAAATACCGTACTTAGCACCTACAAGACTAGCATCACCCTGCGCAGTATCACCTGTTTCAGAATCCGCTTTTTTCACTTTCACTTGGAAAGAAATGGCTTTGTTCGTCACGTTTAAGAGCGTTGTTTCTGCTGCTCTCACAGTTACTTTACGCGGTGTTCTATCAATGGTATAACCAGCTGGAGCTTTTGTTTCTACTACAGTGTAATCTCCAATTAAAAGATCTTTTGCCGTAATAGTTCCATCAGCAGTAGTTTTTACGTGTGCTACGACTTTTCCAGAACTATCTTTCACATCGTACTCTGCATTAGCAAGCGTACGATTATCAGAACCAGTTTTTTTGATCTTCAAATCGCCTACCTGTGCTTCAAATGTAGCTTTAATATCAGTAACTGAAATTGGGTCACGAACTCCCCCAGCTGAAACTAATCTTTGCACATTTGAACTTGATGGATTAAACATTAATGCAGATTTAGGACGCAGGTTAGTGTCAACATCAAATGAAATTGTTTTATCATAATCTGCAGGAGCAGTTAATTTGAAATCTTCATCTGCATTAATAGTAACATTTCCTTTGTACTCTTTACCGCTCCTAGTAACTAAGGTAATATTTGCTGGTAAAGAAATAGTTTGAGTAACATTTACATCAGACTCTAAAACATGTTGATAGTAACCTGTTTCTTGTCTCTTAGTAGTTGAGTTCCATGTAGCTTTTTGACTTTTATTAGTAATAGAAAACTTACCCATTGCTGCTGGTTTTGTTCTAGCTTTTTCTAATAAATATTTCACTCCTGAATCGGCAGCCATCGCTGGACTATCAAAATGACCCAAATAATAATTTAGTGCGACGTAAGTATCTACATAATTTTTTTCGCTAGTCCCATTATGCGGATACCCATATGCTAAAATGTTATAAACACCAGCGTCTGTGTATACAGATTCTGCATAATTAATATTGACTGGAAAATCTTTTGCTGGGTCAATACAGAAGGCTACCTTTCCACCAACATTAATATAAGATGTTGAAGTTGTATATCCACCATAATTAGCACTCCAGCTTCCTGAACTACTACCTGTAGATTTCAGTAGTGGTCTTGGATTTTTACTAGTCATAACAGCTTCACCAGAATCAGTTTGTCCTACTTTAAATCCATTATTTTCTGCTGCTTTTGCCGTAATCAAAGGTGAAAAAATTTGAATTATCAAAGATAAAATTAGCAGCATTGCAATTGATACTTTTGTTAATTGAACGTGTTTTTTCTTCATGTTTACCTCCTATTTATATTCTAATGCTTTAATTTATCGAAAAATTGTTGGCGCTCTAATATTCATCAAATTCACTCCAATAAAAAAAAGCAATGCATTAAATGCATTGCTCTTTTTTGATTATTTAATTACCAACCGAAATATTCATCCGTTCCACCGTTTTCATTTTCAGTAACTTTGTTTATTTTTCCTGGATTAACATTTCCGCTTGGTTTACTACTATTATTACCATTTGATTTCTCACTACTACTTCCTGTACTTCCCCCACTATTTTTGTTGTTCCCTGAACTAGTACCACCACTAACAGATTTATTAGTTGAATCGTTTTTTGATGATTTTTCAGAAGAACTTGAATTAGATTTACTACCTGTGCTGTAATTAGAACTATTAGAATTACTAGCTTCATTTTCAACTACTTTATCGGAACTACTAGTAGATTTATTAGAACTTCCGGAAGTTCTATTTTGATTAACGTCTGCACTTTTTGATTCTTCCTCAGTCACATAAGCACTAACTTTGTCTAAATATTTATTTAAATTCTCTTTAGCAAGTGATTGTTTAATCTTACTTACATTTTCTTTTGCTTGATTATACGCTTCTCTTGTTGTTCCACTTTTGACATCAGTTTTTTGATCACTAGTAAACAACTGATTAACTTTTGCCGTTGCTTCATCAATTATTTTTTTTTGATTGTTTGCTTCGTCTATTACTTTTTGTTGTTCTTCCGCAAAAACTGGTTTTTTCGTTTTTAATCTATCTACATCAGCTTGCGCTAGTTGAATATTCGCACCAGCTACTAACACTTGTTGATCATCTAATAAACTTGCTACTTTCTCTCTTGCATATACCATCTTCATTAAATCATCGATATCAGTAGTTATCGTTTGCATTGCTTTTGCATTATCCAAATCCTTGGGTAATTTCTTAGCTTTTTCAAGCAGTACTTTTACATCCTCTTTCTTAAAAGAAGCTACGATATTTTCCTTCTTTGAATTAGTAAAATACTTATTTATTTCTTCTTGCAGTGCTTTTACTTCACTGTTACTTTGTTTCAGAGCCATTTCTTTTTGATCAGCTTTCACACTGTAATTGTGAAACCCAAGCGCTCCTCCCCCTAAAATAACAACTGCTACAGCCAAACTAACACCAATGATAATTTTTCTTTTTTTCTCCATTTTTTTCCGCTTCCCTTCTATAGTTACAATTATTATACCTTCACTTGAACTTATAATGTGACCTCCAATTAAGTTTTCACATTATTGTCACTTACTCACTCTTTAAAAGTGAATTTTTTTACATTTATTTTAATCTACTCATAAGTACAAAATTGATATCGTTTATGGTAAGGAACGACAAAACCAAAGCGTGCAAGAGTTTATAGTTCACTCTCTAACAAATCCCCTGGTGTTTAGCACGAATCAATCATCCAGGTTCACAAATGCTTAGAACCATGCTTCGAAAGCTGGGAAAGTCCACATTTGCATTTCATTTAATTTTCAAGGTACTATTGCAAATTAATTTATAGAGTTGATTCCACATAATTAACGCAATGCATTATTCGCAATTGCCATTGGTTTATCAATTCCATACTTACGAGTAGATTTATTTTCACTTGAATAAAAATCCTTTATAGCTATTTTTAAATGGTGCTGTGATAAACAACGCTTTGTATGTGTGCGTTCTTTTAGCAATGACCTCATTTGTTTGTGTTCGAACATTCCGAACATGTGGATATATTTCATGCAACAACACTCTTCTTGTTCCATTAATTTCCACCGCATAACCATGCTGATGCTTCAGACACTTTTCCGCCTTCCTATCAATCACATATTCTGCTTTACCAAATTTCCCTTCAAAAGTGCGGATATACACTTTATCTAAACGTATAAATTCATCTTCTGTCATTCCCATTCGCACCGAAGCGCGAATTTTTTTCTTTCGTTTACTCATATTATGAGAAGTATAATTTATACTCGGAATTTTAATTTGTGTCTTCTTTTTAGGAAATTGTTGCTTCTTTAGATTCAGCTTTTTTTTAATTTCCACTGGATCTAAACTTTTTGCAGCTTCTGTGCTTTTAGCCATCGAACTGATGATAGCCCTGTCTTCATCGCTACAGGAGTCAAGTAATGTTTTAAGATGTTTAATTTCTTCTTGATAATTTGTTCTTCCTAAATTTGTCATTATCCATCCTCCTTTTCTAAATAGTTTATGTACTAATAAATCGTTACTTAGTACGAAAAAAAGCGCCCCTACACAATTTTGTGATGGGACGCTTCAACAATTATTACACATATTTCTTCTGCACAAGTAACGAACTGTCATCGCAAACTTTTAGCTGTCTATAGAAGACACGAAAAAGCAAGAAAAAACAAGGCTTTACGATAGTGTTTAAAATATAGTATAATCAAAGTCGAGCCGCGACCACAGTTACTGCTGTGTGTTGTGTGTTACACGTCCTGCGTAATTCTTTGGCGAGAATTACGTAGGATGGCTCTTTATTAAATTTTTCACGTACTAAGTAACTTAGTTACAAGATAGCATTTAAAAAAAAGTTTTGCAAGTCTTTTTTTTACATAGATGCTTCACTTAGTACACAGTTCAGTTTTTAAATTATCCTAAATGGCCATGACCATTAGTTCCAATAAACATTAAAAGTAGATTCATTTTAATGACCCCTCTCGATGTATTTAAAGCATGCTTCATTGCGATTTGTAGGAGTATTGTTTATCTCTAACTCCTAACTTAATTTAACCATAAAACCGCCTTTTGGTCAAAAGTGACCTGTGGTGGTCACTTCTTAAAAATAAAGTACCCCTGAAAATAAGAATCCCTCTATAAAGCCATTCTCAGTAACCTGTAGTGGTCATTTTCTATAAAAAAACTACTTTTCCAAAATTCGTTGTCAGGAGTTGATGAAAATGTCACAAAGATTTCACAATTTAACAACTTACCCCGATGTTGGTCAGACAATTAAACTCATTCGTAAGAATAAGAACATGTCACAAAGGGATGTTGCTGATGATATTCCGCTAAGTACGTATAGAAAAATAGAAAATGATGTGTCAGTTCCTACACTCGTCAACTTTTTTTCTATTCTTAGCAACTTAGAAATATCACTGATTGAATTCATGTTTATTCACAATAAAAATCGATATATCACTAAGGAAAGTCTTTTATATACGTTTAAAAATCTCAGTCACACATTAAATAAATCCAAACTTAAAGCGTTTATTAAAGACTGTAAAGAGTACTTACGCTATCAAACAGATAAAGATATTAAAAATATGCTAGTCGCAATGGAAGCACTACAAATACTAGACTATGAAAATGATCGCGAAAAAGCTGCTGAAATGTGCCAAAAAATTAACAGTGAATTAAAAGCTAAGGAGCACTGGTTTTACTGGGATGCGTTAGTTGCACAAACGATTATGCTTTATCTTGATAATGATTCTGCCTACATCTTAGCAAGTAAAATTCGTGAAGCCTTCGATTATTACGACGATCTGTATCCGGCAAAAGCGAGTAAGGTCCGTGTTCTATTAAACCTCGCTTACTGTTTAAAGTTAAACAATGATATTCTCTCAGCTGAACCACATGTTGATCAAGCTTTAAAAGAAAGTAAGAAATTAGCTGAAAAATATTTGTATTACGATGCTTTATACAAAAAAGCGGAAATTCTGCTTGCTAAACATCAACGTGTAGAAGCTAATAGATTAGCACAAGAAAGCTTCGATGGTCTTGCCTTTCTTAACAAACGAGAATTTTTAGCTGATAATAAAGCCGACTGGGAGCTAATGCTCAAAAAATACGCTAAATAAAAAGCCTGATGATAACACATCTGGCTTTTTTGCATTATCCCAAGTGTGTATGTTCTAAAAATCGATAATCAGCTTGTTGTCGTCTACACGCATCTGAATCTACTTCTTCTTGTATAGACTGCATTCTTCGTGTTAAATCATTTACTTTTTTTTCAAACAGCATATCTTCTTTAGAAGAATGAAGCCCCAATTTAAACCATTTTTTCAATACTTTTATCATTTGTATCAGTCCCTTCTGAAGTATGTGTTTAGTCTAGCATAAAAATCTTCAGAAAAACCAAAAATGTAATGAAATGCCCGATTTCAGTCGTGAACGACCGGAATTGTGATAATTATTACACATTTCTGGATACAATTCGCAATTTTCAAACAGCACAAAAAACCTTTTTAAGTCTTAATTTAAAAAGGTTTTTATCATGTAGCTATTGGATTAATTTATACCCACCAGTGACCGCAAAGAAGGGCCAATGGAGCTGTAAAAAGACTGAACATTGCACTCTCTCCCAACGTTTTTAACTATGTTACAATTACGATAACATGTTATAATCTGGATAGAATGAAAATGGGTATTATAATACGCAAATAGAGAGAAGAGGACAAAACAACATGATAAAAACTTTAGGTGAAACGATTAAATTTATTCGATCTTCCAAAAATATCAGTCAGAAAGAAATCTGCCTGGATACTATTTCAAGAAGCGCTTTAGTCAAAATAGAAAGTGACAAAACCATCCCTTCCGCCAAAACACTCGAATATATTTTGCATCAATTAAGTATTGATCAAGAAGAATTTACACTTGTACGAAATAATTTTCAACTAAGTACTAGACAGCAACTACTTGAAAAATTCAACACAATCAATACTAGTATACGCGTAAAAAAATGGCTCTCACTAGAACAGGAAATGAAACACTTCTTACATACACAAACAGATCCCGTAATTAACGAATATCTGGCGATTGTTAAAGCCCTAATCATTATTGAAACAGAAGACGACTACAACAAAGCAAGCTTACATGTAGCCCCAATTTGGGAACGTATATCCAAAAACGAGGTATGGTTTATTGATGACATACAGTTACTAACATGTATCTTTTACATGTTTGACAACCAAGTAGCACTTACAATAAGCCAGCGCTTATTAAAACAAACAGAAAAGTATCTCCATATGCACAACATTAAACGAATTCAGGCCAATACATTGATGAATATAAGCACCTTATACTTAAACCAGAAAGATTATAAAAATTCCCTGGAATTCATCGATCAAACTATACATACTGCTAAAAAGTATGAATACTATACTTTGTGGCTATTTGCAAAAGGGACAAAAGGAATCCTTAATTGCCTGGAACACAAACCAGATATCGGCATTCCTTTGATCAAAGAATCCTTGTATCTTCTAAAATCATTAGATCAAGAAGATATTGCTAAAGCATTAGAACATGACGTCAACAACTACGTAGCTATTGATGTTCAACTTTAATTCTCCAAAGACCAGGATAACTCCTAGGTCTTTTTATTTTAGTTATAACTAGTGCGTGTAGTCGCTAAAGACAAACGTAACTAGAAATAAGTAATTGGCAATTGAACCCATTTGTTTTTAAGTGCCAGCATCCCTGAGAATTAGAGAGCTAGGCCTGCTTCTGTACACCTTGTCTAGCAATAAAAACATCTGTCGACTTGAACTATTGCCTTCCGGTAACGCCGCTAAAATGGTGTTCTGCGCTGTTAGAGTAGATGTGCTTTTTACGATTTTTTGTGTAATATACTGCGCTGCTTCAGTAAACGTTGCTAAAAAACTAATGTATTTTTCACTTTGATCATGCTTTTTAGTAAGTGCATGACGTATAGCTGCTTCGACAACAATAGCTACCGTTGATAATAATGTTCTTGCTGTTCTTCCTCGACCTTCCACCTTAGAAATAATTCGTTTGGATTGCTTGAGTATTTTTTTTAACGTGGCCAAAGGAATTTTGGTTTCTTCAGCAAGTTCTCTTTGAGATTTTTCTACAAAAGTTTGTCCTGGCAGCATAGTAGTTTGCAAGTATTCTTCCAAATCCTTTTCCCACTCTTCAAAATGAGAGTACGTGCGATTTTCTCGAGCTTTTCTGTGCTTTCTAAACACACGATTACCCGCTTGTTCAAAGATAAATGCTGTAGAATGTTTCATTTCGTTCTCAGTTTGATAGTTTTCTAATATCCCTTGAATATATTCCAGACTGGCTCCTTTATATTTACCAGAAAAAGCACTTTTCAGTACTCTTTCAATTTCTTTTTGAGTGACAGGATATTGTAAATTTGTGTTAAATTCATCTAAAAAATCATACGCTTCTTTATAACTTTTTCCTGATGAATAGCATGCTAGAGCTATTGTAAACGCAGCATTATTACGTCCGTACTGTCCTTTTCTACCGCGAATATTGGTTAATTGCACGAGTTTTTGAAACCATTCTTGTTCCGTGGCAATAGAAAAAGATGCTCGCTCTTTAACTAATTTTAATCCTGGACGATTATGTTTTTGTGTGTAGATTTTTGACCAGATCATTAAATCAGCGAATTGTATTTGATTGGCCAAGTTTTCAAAAATAATATTTTTCGTGTTAGGCGCTCGGAAAAAGCCAAAGTCATTACATCCTTTGTCCACGTGCGGTAACTCTTCGGCAAACGCGTGTTTTAAGTTTGTTGCAATACGTTTCGCAACTCGAAGACTTTTGAAGTTATTCGCATTGCTGATGAAAGTAGGATTTTCTAGCACAAAATACATCTGAAAACCTTTATCCGTCTGCAATATAAACGTCGGTGTTTGATTCAATATTTTCATTGATGCCATAATCATTTTTGCTACATCGACGTTTAATGTGTCGACATCGATAACATATGTATTAATTTGTTGAAGATTGTCTTCTGCGTGACCTTTAACAAATTTTCGTTGTTGATCACTATATGTTCCCCATCGATAAATGTTTGGGGTCCAATGGCTAATTTTATTTTCTTCCTGGATAAGTGCTTCTTGACTTGTTACAATAAATCCTCTTACACCACTCGAACGCTGCAAGTCTTCTTTTTGTCGAACAACAAATTGTACGCCCTTCCGATGATCATTTGCAGCTTCCATTTCCGCAAAATGTTTTTGAATAGACAAAACACCACTACTTTTTCTTTTACGAAACGCAGTGATACCTTCTTTGACGACTGTAGAGATTACAGCGGTGTATGTATATAAATCAACTTCATTCAGTTTTGAATTCATAAAAATATTCATCTCCTTTCTTTAAATTAATTTTTTGAACACAAAAAACAGGAAACCCACTTTTCTAGCATGAATAGACGTTAGAATTTAATCGCTACTCATTACTTAGAAGACAATGTGTTTCCTGATACTGAATTGATAAAAAAGGCTTTTAGTCATTGCTAAATAAGCCTTTTTATGCTATAATTTTTTTAACGAATTTAAAAGATTATAGCTTTCAAAGGTATAATAGGATTCACATATTTGGTCGTATGTGGATAGTATGAACGGAACTGTATGTAAATGTATTGGTCGTACATTTTTCCTACAGTTCTTTTTTAATTATTTTAACCATACAACATTTTATTTTTTTTGTAAAATCATTTTTAAAAAGTATTTTTTGACACTTATACTATTATGTATACATGTAGATTTATATGCATGTATACGAGTATATTTATCTACATGTATATAAATCTACATGTATATCAACTTTTCAAAAAACCGATTCTTATGCCAATTACAGATAACTCTCTATATACTAATCTACAAATCTACATGTATTCCTGTCTACGTGTAGATTTGTAGATTAGTATATTTGTATACTTGTATACATGTAGACGATTTAAAAAAGTAATGCTTGAAACATTGAAAATCATATGTTATTATTAAATCAAAGTTAATCTACATGTAGATTTGTAGATTTTAATAAAATTAAAGGTGGGGTATTATGGCAAAAGTAATTACATTTGGAAATTTTAAGGGTGGAACTGGAAAAACAACAAATAGTGCTATGATTGGACATGAACTTGCAAGGCAAGGACACAAAGTATTATTAATAGATTTGGATCCTCAAGCAAATGCGACTGCTTTATACTTATTAACTAAACAAAG
Organism: Listeria cossartiae subsp. cayugensis; assembly: GCF_014229095.1. Taxonomy (GTDB): domain Bacteria; phylum Bacillota; class Bacilli; order Lactobacillales; family Listeriaceae; genus Listeria; species Listeria cayugensis. Next base: position 50,727 of record NZ_JAARZC010000007.1, read on the forward strand.
ACTGGAAGACAAAGTAGTAACTTTTGATAAAACTCTTATGTCTGCAATTGCTGAAGAAAATTTAGAAGATATTGTTTTAGAGATTAAAGATAATTTATACTTATTACCGAGTTTTGCCGATTTTACATCATATCCATTATTTTTAGAAAAGAAATTTCCTGATAGCCAATTTGATCGCGTTGCATATTTTTCAAAATTAATTACACCATTAAAAAGTAAATTTGACTTTATTTTAATTGATGTTCCACCTACGTTATCTTCATATACAGACTCAGCACTTTATAGTAGTGATTACACAATTATTGTATTACAAACACAAGAGCGAAGCCTGGTGGGTGCTGAAGCATATGTTAAATACCTTCAAGAACTAATTGATAATTATCATGCTGACTTTGATATTTTAGGAGTTCTGCCGGTGCTTTTAAAAAATAATGCTGCCGTTGATATTTCAACTCTCGAAAATGCAAAGGAAAGTTTCGGAGAGCAAAATCTATTCAAAACCGTTGTAAAAAACATGGAACGATTAAAGCGGTATGATTTGATAGGCATAGTTGATCCAGAAGTTGATGGCTCGGCTGATATGCATGATAAAAGAGTACTTAACCTTTATAAAAATGTTACTACCGAATTATTAGAAAGATTAGACGAGAAAGGAGCACTTAATAATGAGTGATACTAGCAAACAATTATTAAGCAAACCAAAGACGATTGAACGTTCCAAACAGATAGAACCAACATCTTCATTCTCAAGGAATAATATCTTCACATCAAATACCGAAACTCAAAAAAGTGTGCCTTCAAAAAAAGCAATTGAAAAAACTACTACTGCACGTCTCAGCTTTAGAAATAAAGATAAAATGAATGCATTGGTTGCTTTAAAAGGACTAGATTCTGTAGATGAGCTACTTGATATCCTAATTGATGAACATGAGGCCGTTTTAACAACCGATGAAAAAAGAGAGCTACGAACTATGGTACAGATTTATGAAAAGAAAAGAAGTAGATAAGTATACATGTAGATAAGTATACATGTAGATAAGTATACATGTATACTTAATAAAATTAAGATACAAAGGCAATAAAAGAAATCTACTAATCTACATGTATATATGTAGATTAGTAGATTTCTTTTATTTTTTTCTTGTTACTAGCCTTTATGGCCACCAATCATTCCAGAACGCTTTAATCCTGTTGCACCAGTTAGCAAACTACTCGCATGCATCATCGATCTAAAACCATAACGCTGTCTAATCTTATCTATAGTAGTATCTAATTGTTCCCGATTAATTGTTCTTTCCGGGTTTTCAAATAAGTTTAATTGAAGACCTGCCTTCCTAGTAATTCCACCGCAAGATAATTCTACTTGTCGTACAGCTTCATTCTCATAATACTTCCAGAAGAGCGTAAGAAAGTGTCCAACAAGTGCCTTATTGCTGCTAGTCGCATCTATTTTAATTTGATGTCTAAAACCACGCTTCACACTAAACTTACTGTATCTAATTCCTAAGTGAACAACAGTCGTATTTACATGCTGCTTTCTCAATCTCATTGCGATATCTTCAGCCATTTCTTGAATAACAATTACGACCTCCATGGGATCGTGGTAATCTCGTTCTAGTATTTGACTCTTTCCATAACTCTTCGAAATAGGCACATATTTTTCATTTATTTTACTATAATCAATGCCATGAGAATGATAGTATAACTGCTCCCCAATCACCCCTAGCCTTCTCTTCAAGAGTGGGGGAGGGGATTGGCTTAATGCATAGACACTATATATTCCTAACCGCTTCAAATTTTCAGCTGTACGATGGCCAACCCCCCACATATCTTCTAAACTTTTAATCTTCCAAATAGTATCTGGAACATCTTCATATCTCCAGGTAGCAATCCCATCATCCCGATGTTTAGCTGCATTATCTAAAGCCAACTTAGATAGCAACAAATTATCACCGATTCCTACTGTCACAAAAAGGCGTAATTCTCTTAAAATATCTGCTTGAATTTTCTCCGCAATTTCTTGTGTCGATCCAAACAATCTGTGAGAACCTGTAACATCTAAAAATGCCTCGTCAATTGAGTAAGCAAGAAAATACTCTCTGGGTACATAACGCAAAAATATCTCCTGGATCATCGCATTCACTTTTAAATATAATTTCATTCGTGGGGGAGCTATGATGATTTCTTTATCCCAAGTGGGGAGTTCATACATTCTCGAACCCGTTTTTATCCGGTGAATTTTCTTCATTGCAGGGCTTGCTGCAAGCACTAAACCTCCGGCGCGATCTGCGTTGCTCATTACTACTAATTTCGCTTTTAAAGGATCTAATCCACGCTTCACACATTCTACACTAGCAAAGAATGATTTTACATCGATACACAGAATATCTTTTCGTGGTGCATGAGAATAATCTTCTACTTGTACCATTTTTCTGTTGTCCGTTCTTCAATGTTTAAGATACTGTAGAAAGACAGGGAAATAACTCCGGAAGCTGCTTGAATAAAAATAATATCACCATCTATTCCAGCAATCCTGCCTATTATATCTGGTTCTGGAAAAGCATCCGCATTTAGGGGCTTTTTTTGTATCACTAATGCAGACTGGTGAGTGATAGCAGCACTTAATACGCTCTCAATGCATTCTGGCGACATAGCTTCTCGCCATTTTAACCTGGTGGATGCTTGTTGCTGATCCATTTGCTCGTTATGTTCACTCAAGAAAAATCCTTGCCATTTTTTAATTCCTCGATCTTGATAGGTCATTACAATCACAACCTTTCAATTGAAATTATTTCCGTATCTCGTACAATAATTCCGGATACAAGAATAGTCTTCAACGGTTCATTAAATAAATAGCATTTGCCCGAAACGTGATGTTCGTAGCCACCACTATACGTGGTAAAACGGAGAGAATAATCATCGTCTATGGAGTCATGTATTAACTTCAAATATTGCTCCCAGCGTTCTTTAGTGACAATAGGTTGAGTGACTCTCTCATAATACTTTTTCCCAATTAACATCATTTCCATGGCCAAAACCTCCAAAAATAATAAGAACATATGTTTGTATACATTATACAAACATATGTTCTTATTTACAATGTGTCTTTTTTATCATTTTTTAGTGTTATAAGTTAATTTTTACTATTTGTTAACTATCGTTCATTCTTTTAAATCTGAATCTAGCAAAATAGAATGATAGATAAGATAGCTTAATTACTTTATAATAAACACAACTTTTTTTGCTTGTCACTAACTAGATTATTCAACTATCACTTTAAAAGGCGCATGCCCTGTTTCAACATTTTGCAATAATGTAGGTTTCCTAAATCTCAGACTTGTATCTAATTTGAAAATCGCCGTTTCATCAATTATTCCTAAAAACGAAACATTTATCCATAAAGGGGCTTTAGGTAAAACACCTCCTAAAACATCAACTGTATCATTTATCCCCAGTTGTTTTCCTCCAATATTTTCTTCAGTTAATACCATTCTTTTCATCATTTCATCTGTACTATCTAATATTTTCCCAGATTCTTCTATGGGAACAATCACGAATCTCTCTTTCAAGCTGTTTATATTTTTAGATTGTTTAATTTCATCTACTGTTTTTTGTAAATTGTTTTTAAATATTTGTTTATTCATTTGTGTAAGTTTAGACATGGTACTGAACCTCCCCAATTATTTTAATTTTGTACTTGTATGACCCAGCTTCCCTAAATCAACATATCCAGATTCAGTTAAATTCATACTATAATTTTCTAGCCAAGCATTTTTGGTATTTATTCCCGAATTCTCAAAAATTTGTTGATAATTATTTGCATGATTTGTAGTAGGAGTATAGTGTCCTGACTGATTATCAATGCGTCGAACATTTCCATTTTTATCAAGTTTTAATTTCCCTGCTGCCTGAACATCTGCACCACCTGCTAAATAAGAATGCCCTTTTCCAACTTTTAGATTACCTTCCATATCAATGATAAAGTCTACCTCATGAATTCCGTCTCTTATTTTAATTTGCCCATTTTCAATTATATAATCAAATGTTTTTCCTTCCTGTCTTTCGTTTGGGTATTTATTTTTTATTAACTGGACTGGGTTTTTACCACCACTTGTACGTTCAGAAATTTTTCCAACTTCTGGTTTTTTTACTTTCTTTGCCATTATTGATTTATTTCTGGCTGCTGCAATTCCAAACCCTAAACCTAATGCCATATCCGTTAATCCTGCATCATCTGTCCAATCTTTCATACTAGCAACATAGGCAGAGGATCTTAATACACCTCCGGAAAATCCGGATACTTTTTCTCCAGTTAAATAGTTTACTCCATCTTTCCAACTATCATTTACTCGCCGTTCGAGTTCTTCCCCCGAAAGTTCTGTGTAAGAAATAGATGGTAATTCCTGGCCATGTTTTTCTAAGAACGCTTGTAATTCCTTGTTCTCTACTCGTTTTCCATCTTTTTCAAGTAACCACATCGTGACTGTTTCACCTTGATCATTCACATATGTATAGGCTAATACCGTGTAATCTTCAAAAGCTTTCGGATACGGATCTTTGTCGTTTTCTTTTCGTGCGTTATCCAGCGCTTTTTTCATAAGCAACAAGCTGTTTGCCGCACTTTTCGGCACGGAATAAGTCCCTGTTTTGTCATTAAAACTCACATGATGTAGCAATTCTTGCACCGCACGTCCGGTTGCCCGAATGAGTTCATCTAATGCACAAAAAAACTGGCCATGGCTTTGTTCGAAAGCTAAATATCTTTCTAGTATGTTCTCTTGTTCGATTGCCTTCAGTAATTGTGTATGAACACTTCTTGATTTCACTGCATAGACTTGTTGCATATCCGGCTTCGTGTTCGGTGCGGTTAATTGTCGATGCAAGTCTTCTTCTTTTCGCTGTAACTGGCTAACCTTGGCCATCGCTTCTTGTAAGATTTCTGCATCAATTCTGGCAGAAGGCGAACTATCCACTTGGCTCCCGAACTCGCGAATATATTGCGATAGTCGCTCTTCGCTTTCATCCAATGCTTCAATGATGCTCTGGCAAATACTTGTATAGGTACTAGAAAAATACCTTTTGGAGGTACTAACTGCTTCTCCTTTTAAACTATTGTCCTGGGCGTAGTCCATTGCCGCTTCTTTGATTTTTTTCATCATGGTTTTGGCTTCGGCATTACTACTTCGCAAACCGTGGAGAAAGTCATTCAATTCCGCAATATCTATCCGGCTCATTGACTCCACTCCTTTTGCAGGGTGGCTTGTTTGGTTTCTAACGTGTGGAGCCTGGCCTTATTTTCTTGTAGTTCTGTGTCTAAATCGCTTCTTTTATCCTGGAGATTACGCCTCCAAGCCTGAGATTCTTCGTGTTGCTGCTCTTCTAAAAAACGATGAAAACCACTGGCTTCTTCGCCTTGCCAGCCACTGCGTAAAAAGTCTAATAACACCAGTTTTTCTTGTGTTAATTGGTGGCTGTCCTCTTCTAACCAATCTTGTTCATTTTGTTTTCTTCTCGTTTGATCGACATTCGTTTCTGCCGTCATCTTCGCTTTTTTGATTTGTTGGAGTTGTTGTTCTAGTTGGCTGTGTGCGCTATCCAATTAACGCACCTCCAACTGATTGATTTTTTGTCCCATGACCTGGTCTTGCTTGGCATAGGCAATACCCATTTTCTTTAATCGTCTCGCATCTTGCTTGGCCACATGTTGAAAATCCTCCACTACGTCTACCAAATCAATCAATGCCGATCGCAATTGATCAATTGAATTGGCTCTGGAATACGCCATGTTCCCGTTTTTTAATGGTAAGTATTTTCCCGAACTTTTACTTGCCAATTTAGTTGCATGTTGTTGGAAGGTTACTTCGTTGACTTTTATTTCTCTCACATTCGTGCTTCCTCTCTGTCCAATAGGATTTAGTTTGATACTCTCCCATTATAACATCGGTAGCATACTGCTTTTGTGAGCGTTTTGTGAATCTATTTGGTAGGAAATAGCGCTACAGAGAATATTTAAGTGAATAAATTAACATTTTATGTCACATGCTATCTCAGTATGAAAACTGTAGTTCGATTATATGATCTACGTTCAACCAAATTTCTTCACAAGAAACAGTTTCTTCAAATTTATTCGTTAAATCATAATTAGTTTCACATTGACTAAATTTTATAAACTGATTTCCGCTATTTAATTGATGTTTTATCCAATTTTGATTTTTTACATCTGATACTTCGATTTCCCCATCGCCTCTTTGCGTACGGTAAATAATCGTTAATACCTCTTCGCTTTCGCTCGTTTCTTTTTCTACTACCCATTTACTTAACTCCATAATCACTCTAGCATCAAGCTGCGTATTAAGACTACGTTGAAATTTTGCAATTACATTGGACAATGAATCGTTTTCACACTCACTTTTCATGCTTTCCAATAAACTCTGATTTCTAATCATTTCTTCTGCTCCCTTAACATATGTTTTTTTATCCAATTTCTATTCCTCCAATTTAATATTGTTTTTCATCCAATTCATTTGACTTTTCTTGCTCCATATACACCTCTAAAAACAAACCGAAATTATAACCTTTAACATCTTTAAACGTTTCAAAACTTAAAGCTTCTGTGGAAAAAAATTCCGGAATTTCAGCGCTATTTAGCTTTATAAAATCATGCAATTCTTGATAGTCCATTCTGTAATAATCTAGTATAGATAAAATAGAAGCGTTTTGATACGGATTTCGTTCAATAGCTTTTAGCAATCCCATAGTTAACTCATATCCAGCAAGTATATAAAATTGTTTGTATTCTTCTCTTCGTGTTAAATTCAATTCATTTCTATATATTTCTTTTACTATAGTTTTAAAATTCTCCAGGAAAACCAACTCCCTATTCTAATTTGCGTTAGTACTGTTATGCTACCAGTGAAAAAACTATAAACCTAAGCTACTTACTGCTTGGTCTTTATCTTCTTGCTCGATGCCGATGTACCTAAGAGTAATTCGAGGGGAAGAATGATTCAACAATACTTGAATTAATTCCAGGCCAATTCCATTTTTGTACAAATGATAGCCAAATGTTTTCCTCATACTATGCGTACCCAAATTTTCTAATCCAGCCTTTTTTCCGGCCGTTGATATAATATACCATCCTTGCTGCCGCGTTAACGGACGTTCTCCAGCCTTTTTCTTTCGACTCGTGAACAAGTAGTGATCTAAATCTTGCTGATCAATCGCCTTCGCATGTTCTTTTACTACAAAATCCCAAATATCCTTTTGCAACTTCTTCGTTAAGATCACGGAGTTGTTTTTTTCCGTTTTTTGCTCGGTCATCTTCAATCGACTTTTCACCCGAACTTTTTGCCGATATATTTCTAACACATCACTTAACTTCAAACTCAACAAATCGGAAATTCGATAGGCCGTATTAATTCCGATAGAAAAAAGCAATACGTTTCTTTCTCCAAAATCGCCCTGGGACAAAATGGTTTTAATCAACGCAATTTTTTCTAAATTTTTGATCGGTTGCACTTCTTCCATTTGAAAAATTCACCTCTTTACCGAATATTACTTAACATCATTATACCATATATTAAGTAATATTCAAAATGAAGGAAGAAAAAAGAGAAAACAAAAAATCGTTTTCTCTCTTAGAACGCCAATGTTTCACGTCGTTTTATCCAATCTTACTCAATGTCATTGAGTAAGATTGGTATTTATTTGTTTTTTAGCCAATTAGAATTTTATTTACAAATTTATACATTTAATTTTCTGGAAAATGCGACAAATCACCCTCTTAACTGTATCTATTTATATATTTAATGAGAGGTGGGAAGATTCATGAAAATAATCCTAGAATTTTTATTTAAAGAGTTATTGTCTTTAGCTATTGAATACGGAATAAATTGGCTTATTTTAAATGATCACATCTATATATTGATCATTATAGTTAGCTTTATTGTTCGTTGTTTTGTAGGAACTTGCGATAAAAAATAATTTTAGTACATAACCATAGCGTTTACCCTTTTTCCAAAAGAGTTTCAATGCTATAATAATAACTGCAGTAGCAAAGTGAATAGACGGTGGCTAATCCTCAGTAGGGGGTGATGCCTATGGTTTACAAAGGTTTTACTCCT
>NZ_JAARZC010000008.1 GCF_014229095.1 Listeria cossartiae subsp. cayugensis
AAAAAATGAAAATAAAAACGGAAAAATCTCATGAAACTCTAACAAAAATCACAGTATATCCACCAATTTTTGGGTTAATATATATTTATAAGCTAACAACAAGCAAAACATTTTCATTCTTCTCCCCCCTTTTAGAATGAAGATCCCAAACTCCCTTTTTGACCGATGCGGTTTACTCCCTTTTCCGCATCGGTTTTTTTGTGCGCTAAAATCACTGAATTCTGCTATAATAAATCTCGGAAAGAGGTGTTTGGGCTTGAAAAAGTGGAAAAGGGATCACTTAGGTATGGTGATGGGGATATTGAATGTTACACCAGACTCTTTTTCGGATGGTGGAAAATATATGCAAGTAGAAGAAGCTTTGGCTCGAGCTGTGCAAATGGCGGAGGATGGAGCCGCGATTATTGATATTGGCGGAATTTCTACACGACCTGGTTTTTCGGAAGTAACACCTGAGGAAGAACTAGCGCGGATACTCCCGGTCATTAAAGCTGTTAGAGAGAAGCTTCCGGATATATGGATTTCCGTTGATTCTTGGCGCGCTGAAGTAGCTGAGCAAGCGATTTTAGCTGGTGCTGATATGATAAATGATCAATGGGGCGCGAAAAAAGAACCGAAAATCGCGGAAGTTGCTGCAAAATACGGCGTACCAATCTGCCTAATGCACAATCGTGATAACGCTCAATATGAAAATTTTCTAGAAGACGTAAAAAACGACTTATTAGAAAGCGTTGCGATTGCAAAAGCGGCTTCGGTACCAGATGAACATATCATTCTTGATCCGGGTTTTGGGTTCGTTAAAACACCTGCTCAGAATTTAGAAGTATTACGCCGTATCGACGAAATTGTTGAGCTTGGTTATGAGGTTTTACTCGGAACGAGCCGAAAATCAACTATAGGTCTTGTTCTAGGGACTACTCCAGAAGATAGAATGGAAGGAACAGGCGCGACAACAGTTTACGGGTTTGCAAAAGGCTGTACAATTACTCGCGTGCACGATGTTCTTCCAATTGCGCGCATGGTCCGAATGACGGATGCGATAACTGGCAAATTAGATATTACAAAATTATAAAGAGGTGCTTTAATTGGATAAAATTTATTTAAATGAATTAGTATTTTACGGATATCATGGAGTTTTAGCAGAAGAAACAAAATTAGGGCAAACATTCAGAGTGTCGCTTATTCTCGGGCTTTCTACAAAAAAAGCAGGAATGTCAGACAGTGTAGAAGATACAGTTAGCTATGCGGAAGTGTATGAAACGGTGAAAGGCATAGTAGAAGGAGAGCCATTTAAACTAATCGAAGCACTTGCGGAAAAAATTGCAACCGAAGTTTTAGCAGGTTATCCACTTTTACAAGAAGTAACTGTAAAACTTATTAAACCAAATCCACCGATTCCGGGACATTACGATTCTGTTGCCGTAGAAATCGAACGTAAGAGAAGTGATATGAATGGCTAAAGCATTTCTGTCTATTGGTACAAATATCGGCGAACGTTTAGAAAATTTAAATGATGCGCTAAGAGGCCTAGCTGCTTCCAATCAAATAAAAATCACTAATGTATCCAGTGTTTATGAGACGGACGCAGTTGGCTATGAAGATCAAGCAGCATTTTTAAACATCGCAGCAGAAATCGAAACCAATTTTACACCAGTTGAATTACTAGATTTTTGCCTGGCGCTCGAACTTGAATTGGGGCGAGTTCGGTTGTTTAAATGGGGTCCGCGCCTAATTGATATTGATGTTTTACTATATGATAATGTTGAAATGGACACAGAAAAGCTGAAAATACCACATCCTTATATGAAAGAACGCGCCTTTGTCATGATTCCGCTAATAGAAATTTCACCAGAAAAAAGCAATCTTTTGGATAATACGGCCATTTTGGAAGAACAAGGCGTTCGAAAAATAAAAAATCAAGTCAACTGGTAAAATTGGCACTTGCAGAAAAACGTAATTATGATAACATATCACTAGCGCAATTTAAGAGGAAGGGGTTTACCATTAATGTTTAAAATAGGTAACGTAGAAATTAAGAACCAAGTAGTTGTGGCGCCAATGGCCGGTATATCCAATTCCGCATTCCGTCTAACAGTTAAAGAATTCGGAGCAGGCCTCGTTTGCTGTGAAATGATTAGCGACAAAGGAATCGCATACCGTAATGCTAAAACACTTGATATGCTATATATTGATGAAAAAGAGAAACCACTGAGCCTGCAAATTTTCGGTGGCGAGAAAGAAACGCTTGTGGAAGCTGCGAAATTCGTAGCTGAAAATACAACAGCAGATATTATTGATATTAATATGGGTTGCCCGGTTAACAAAATTATCAAATGTGAAGCTGGAGCAAAATGGCTACTTGATCCAAATAAAGTGTACGACATGGTAGCTGCTGTAGTGGATGCTGTTGATAAACCTGTAACAGTGAAAATGCGTATCGGCTGGGACGAAGAACATGTCTTTGCTATCGAAAACGCACTTGCCGCTGAACGTGCCGGAGCTGCTGCGGTTGCAATGCACGGACGTACCCGTGTGCAAATGTATGAAGGTAGCGCGAACTGGGATGTACTTAGAGACGTAAAACGCGAACTAAAAATCCCGTTCATGGCTAATGGTGACGTAAGAACACCAGAAGACGCCAAACGAATCCTTGAACATACAGGTGCAGATGGCGTAATGATCGGCCGCGCTGCCCTCGGAAACCCATGGATGATTTATCGCACGGTGAAATTCCTAGAAACAGGCGAACTTCTTCCAGAACCAGAACCACGCGAAAAAATGCAAACTGCCATGTTACATTTAAACCGTTTAGTTGAGTTAAAAGGTGAAAACATCGCAGTACGTGAATTCAGACAACATGCAGCTTACTATCTAAAAGGCGCTCGCGGAAGTACTCGCGCTAAAGTAGCTGCTAACCAAGCAACGAAGCAATCTGAAATGGAAGCAATTTTAAACGAGTTTGTTCTTCAGTATGAGGAAAAAGCATTAGCAAAACAAGATTAATTATCGTTGCCTCGAGATTTCGGGGCAATTTTTAAATTTATACTAGAAAAACAATACCAAAAAAGCGTATAATGGAAACATCTGTAGAAATGAAAAGAATAGGAGTGTACCTATATGAGTAACGAGAATCATGAAGAACTAAATGACCAACTCATCGTCCGTCGCGAAAAAGTGGACACATTACGCGAAGAAGGCATAGATCCTTTTGGCGAAAAATTCATCCGTTCCATCAGCCCGGAAGAACTTGAAACAAAATTCGCTGATAAATCAAAAGAAGAACTTGAAGAAGCTGCTATTGAAGTTTCTGTAGCAGGTCGTATTATGACGAAGCGTGTAAAAGGTAAAGTAGGTTTCACGCATATTCAAGACCGTTTCCATCAATTACAAATCTATATCCGTAAAGACGCTATTGGCGAAGATGCATATGCCATTTTCAAATTAGCTGATTTAGGAGATATTATTGGTATAAAAGGAACTATTTTCCGTACTAATACAGGCGAACTTTCGGTTAAAGCAACAGAATTCACTTTGCTTTCCAAATCATTACGCCCACTTCCTGACAAATATCATGGCTTAAAAGACGTAGAACAACGCTACCGTCAACGCTACTTAGACTTAATTACAAACGAAGAAAGTCAAAACCGTTTTGTAATGCGTAGTAAAATCTTGAAATACACTCGTGATTACATGGATAACCAAGGATTCTTAGAAGTGGAAACTCCAGTACTTCATACAATCGCTGGTGGCGCTGCTGCAAAACCGTTTATCACACACCACAATGCACTTGATATGGAATTATACTTACGAATCGCTTTAGAACTTCACCTAAAACGCCTAATCGTCGGTGGGATGGATAAAGTATACGAAATTGGCCGTGTTTTCCGTAATGAAGGAACATCCACACGCCACAACCCTGAATTTACAATGCTAGAATCATACGCGGCATACGAAGATTACGAAGATGTTATGGACTTAGTAGAAGGTTTAGTATCCACTGTATGTAAACAAGTAAACGGAACAACAGAAATAACATACGGCGAATACAAAGTAGATCTAACTCCAAACTGGCGTCGTGTACACATGGCTGATGCGGTAAAAGAATATGTAGGCGTAGATTTCTGGAACGTAACTTCTGATGAAGAAGCGCGCGAACTAGCTAAAAAACATGGTGTACCAGTAACGGAACATATGACATATGGCCATATTCTTAACGAGTTTTTCGAAACATACGTAGAAGAAAAACTAATTCAACCGACATTTGTTTACGGACATCCAGTAGAAATCTCTCCTTTAGCTAAGAAAAATAAAGAAGACGAACGTTTTACTGATCGTTTTGAATTATTCATCGTCGGTCGTGAACACGCAAATGCCTTCTCAGAGTTAAATGATCCAATTGATCAAAGAGAACGTTTTGAGGCGCAAATAAAAGAACGTGAACAAGGAAATGATGAAGCACACGGAATGGATGCAGATTTCCTTGAAGCTTTAGAATATGGATTACCGCCAACAGGTGGACTAGGTATAGGTATAGACCGTCTAGTAATGCTATTAACTGACGCTCCATCCATCCGTGATATCCTACTATTCCCAACAATGAAACATCGCGATTAATAAAAAATCCAGAGCTGATAATATCGGTTCTGGATTTTGTTATTTTCTCAGAAAAAAACAAATTTGCCAAAGAGAAACTTTTTCTTAAAATATGCTTGCAATACCCATAAAAACATGATATATTTATAAACGTTCCAGTTAAACAAATGCAAAATGTGATTCAGGAAATTAAATTTTTTTGAAAAAACATCTTGACTTTGATAACTAGATAGAGTAAGATATAAGAGTTGCTGCTAAAGGCAACGAAGAAGAAAAAGTGACCTTTGAAAACTGAACAAAGAAGAAGACGAAAAGCAATGAGACGTAAAGTCTCACTGGTAATCGCAGGGCAGAA
>NZ_JAARZC010000009.1 GCF_014229095.1 Listeria cossartiae subsp. cayugensis
TTGTTCTTTGAAAACTAGATAAGAAAGTTAGTAAAGTTAGCATAGATAATTTATTATTTATGACACAAGTAACCGAGAATCATCTGAAAGTGAATCTTTCATCTGATTGGAAGTATCATCGCTGATACAGAAAATCAGAAAAACAACCTTTACTTCGTAGAAGTAAATTGGTTAAGTTAGAAAGGGCGCACGGTGGATGCCTTGGCACTAGGAGCCGAAGAAGGACGGGACTAACACCGATATGCTTTGGGGAGCTGTACGTAAGCGTTGATCCAGAGATTTCCGAATGGGGGAACCCACTATCTTTAGTCGGATAGTATCCTTACGTGAATACATAGCGTAAGGAAGGCAGACCCAGGGAACTGAAACATCTAAGTACCTGGAGGAAGAGAAAGAAAAATCGATTTCCTGAGTAGCGGCGAGCGAAACGGAAAGAGCCCAAACCAAGAAGCTTGCTTCTTGGGGTTGTAGGACACTCTATACGGAGTTACAAAAGAAAGCTATAAATGAAGCGGTCTGGAAAGGCCCGCCAAAGACGGTAACAGCCCGGTAGTTGAAATGGTTTTCCCTCCAGAGTGGATCCTGAGTACGGCGGAACACGTGAAATTCCGTCGGAATCCGGGAGGACCATCTCCCAAGGCTAAATACTCCCTAGTGACCGATAGTGAACCAGTACCGTGAGGGAAAGGTGAAAAGCACCCCGGAAGGGGAGTGAAACAGTTCCTGAAACCGTGTGCCTACAAGTAGTTAGAGCCCGTTAATGGGTGATAGCGTGCCTTTTGTAGAATGAACCGGCGAGTTACGATTTGTTGCAAGGTTAAGCGGAAAAAGCGGAGCCGTAGCGAAAGCGAGTCTGAATAGGGCGCATAAGTAACAGGTCGTAGACCCGAAACCAGGTGATCTACCCATGTCCAGGATGAAGGTAAGGTAATACTTACTGGAGGTCCGAACCCACGCACGTTGAAAAGTGCGGGGATGAGGTGTGGGTAGCGGAGAAATTCCAATCGAACTTGGAGATAGCTGGTTCTCTCCGAAATAGCTTTAGGGCTAGCCTCGAGGTAAAGAGTCATGGAGGTAGAGCACTGTTTGGACTAGGGGCCCTTCTCGGGTTACCGAATTCAGATAAACTCCGAATGCCATGTACTTATACTCGGGAGTCAGACTGCGAGTGATAAGATCCGTAGTCGAAAGGGAAACAGCCCAGACCACCAGTTAAGGTCCCAAAATATATGTTAAGTGGAAAAGGATGTGGGGTTGCTTAGACAACCAGGATGTTGGCTTAGAAGCAGCCACCATTGAAAGAGTGCGTAATAGCTCACTGGTCGAGTGACCCCGCGCCGAAAATGTACCGGGGCTAAACATATTACCGAAACTGTGGATGAACCTCATTAGAGGTTCGTGGTAGGAGAGCGTTCTAAGGGCGGTGAAGTCAGACCGGAAGGACTGGTGGAGCGCTTAGAAGTGAGAATGCCGGTATGAGTAGCGAAAGAAGGGTGAGAATCCCTTCCACCGAATATCTAAGGTTTCCTGAGGAAGGCTCGTCCGCTCAGGGTTAGTCGGGACCTAAGCCGAGGCCGATAGGCGTAGGCGATGGACAACAGGTAGAGATTCCTGTACCAGTGCTAATTGTTTAACCGATGGGGTGACACAGAAGGATAGGGAATCGCACGAATGGAAATGTGCGTCCAAGCAGTGAGTGTGAGAAGTAGGCAAATCCGCTTCTCGCGAAGCATGAGCTGTGATGGGGAAGGAAATTAAGTACGGAAGTTCCTGATTTCACGCTGTCAAGAAAAGCCTCTAGGAAGAGTAGTACTGCCCGTACCGCAAACCGACACAGGTAGATGAGGAGAGAATCCTAAGGTGAGCGAGAGAACTCTCGTTAAGGAACTCGGCAAAATGACCCCGTAACTTCGGGAGAAGGGGTGCTCTATTAGGGTGCAAGCCCGAGAGAGCCGCAGTGAATAGGCCCAGGCGACTGTTTAGCAAAAACACAGGTCTCTGCAAAACCGTAAGGTGACGTATAGGGGCTGACGCCTGCCCGGTGCTGGAAGGTTAAGAGGAGTGCTTAGCTTCGGCGAAGGTACGAATTGAAGCCCCAGTAAACGGCGGCCGTAACTATAACGGTCCTAAGGTAGCGAAATTCCTTGTCGGGTAAGTTCCGACCCGCACGAAAGGCGCAACGATCTGGGCACTGTCTCAACGAGAGACTCGGTGAAATTATAGTACCTGTGAAGATGCAGGTTACCCGCGACAGGACGGAAAGACCCCGTGGAGCTTTACTGCAACCTGATATGGAATGTTTGTACCGCTTGTACAGGATAGGTAGGAGCCGAAGAGACGTGTGCGCTAGCATACGAGGAGGCAATGGTGGGATACTACCCTGGCTGTATGACCATTCTAACCCGCCACGCTTAGCGCGTGGGGAGACAGTGTCAGGTGGGCAGTTTGACTGGGGCGGTCGCCTCCTAAAGAGTAACGGAGGCGCCCAAAGGTTCCCTCAGAATGGATGGAAATCATTCGCAGAGTGTAAAGGCACAAGGGAGCTTGACTGCGAGACTGACAAGTCGAGCAGGGACGAAAGTCGGGCTTAGTGATCCGGTGGTTCCGCATGGAAGGGCCATCGCTCAACGGATAAAAGCTACCCCGGGGATAACAGGCTTATCTCCCCCAAGAGTCCACATCGACGGGGAGGTTTGGCACCTCGATGTCGGCTCGTCGCATCCTGGGGCTGTAGTCGGTCCCAAGGGTTGGGCTGTTCGCCCATTAAAGCGGCACGCGAGCTGGGTTCAGAACGTCGTGAGACAGTTCGGTCCCTATCCGTCGCGGGCGCAGGAAATTTGAGAGGAGCTGTCCTTAGTACGAGAGGACCGGGATGGACACACCGCTGGTGTACCAGTTGTTCCGCCAGGAGCATCGCTGGGTAGCTATGTGTGGCAGGGATAAACGCTGAAAGCATCTAAGCGTGAAGCCCCCCTCAAGATGAGATTTCCCATTTCTTCGGAAAGTAAGATCCCTGAAAGATGATCAGGTAGATAGGTTTGGAGTGGAAGTGTAGCGATACATGGAGCGGACAAATACTAATCGATCGAGGACTTAACCAAAAAATGAAACGAAGTTACCTAACTGAACCCTTTCTTCTCTAGTTTTGAGAGAGCAATCTTTCAACAACTCAATATTGTCTGGTAGTTATGGCGAGAAGGTCACACCCGTTCCCATCCCGAACACGGTAGTTAAGCTTCTCCGCGCCAATGGTAGTTGGGGGCTTCCCCCTGCGAGAGTAGGTCGCTGCCGGGCA